>CAVPPK010000001.1:0-171041 GCA_963707385.1 uncultured bacterium
CGGCGCGGCTGGCGGCGGTCCAGTTCGCCGCAGCCCCCTTCGCATCCTCGGGAGTGATGACCCGGACCCGCGGGTCGTCGATGGTGCCGAGGTAGTCGACCGACCCGTCGGTGGAGCCGCCCTCGGAGAACACGATCTCCAGGTCGGGGTGGGTCTGCGCGAGCAGCGACTCGACGAGGGCAGGCAGGTGCGGCATCCCGTTGAAGACGGGTACGACGACCGAGGCCAAGGCGCTCACGGCGGCTAGTATCCGCGTGTGAGCGGGCCGAGCACGACGCGGGTCACGGCCCGGCGCGCCGTGCTCGTCGGATACGCCCTCACCGCCCTCCTGCTGGCGATCGCCCTGCTGCAGGTGCTGCGCAGCGGGACCGACCCCGCGAACACCTCCGCTCCCGGCTACCTGCCCCTCGCCTACGCCGCCACCGCCGTGCTCCTGGCCGTCTTCGTGGTGGCCGCCTTCATCCGGCGCGTCGACCTCACCCTCGGACGGGCGTTCCCCTGGCTCGTGGGCGCCGTGTCGGCGGTCGTCAGCCTCGTGCCCTGGTGGGCGGTCTGGACGGGCTCGGCGGACCTCGGGGCGACGATCTACCGCGGCATCCGCGTGCCGCAGGGCATCGTCCAGTTCTGGGACCTCGTCCTGCCGCTGCAGAGCATCGACTGCGCGTCGTGGGGCTTCGACGTGTACGCCGAGAACAACGGCTGCCTCGCCGACCCGTCGATCTACGGACCGGGCGTGCTGTGGCTCCAGTACGTGCCGTTCGACCTCTTCTCCGAGAAGTACGTCACCGGGCTCGGGGTCGCGGCGATGCTCGTGTCGAGCCTCGCGCTGCTGTGGCTCGCGCGGAACTCGGAGGGCATCGGCCAGGTCGTGCTGCTGGTGGCCGCGGTCGGCGGTCCGTGGCTGCTCCTGCTCGAGCGCGGCAACCTCGACGCGACGCTGCTGTGGGCGGCGGTGGCGGCCGTCATCGTCGTGCGCCGCTGGAACGCGCTGTGGGCGTGGGCGCTGGCCGCGGCGGTCTTCTGGCTGCTCGGCACGTGGAAGTACTACCCGTTCGCGATGGGCCTGATGCTGCTGCCGGTGCTGCGCCTGCGCCGCGGCTGGACGGTGATCGCGGGATACGCGGTCGCCGTGATCGCGTTCATGGTGCTGACGTGGGACAACTTCCGCTTCAGCACGCAGTCGAACGAGAACATGATCGACTTCGGCGACTTCGTCGTGCTGGGCCGCGTGCCGGTCGTGGCGCGCATGCTCGGGACGGTCGTGGGCGCCGAGGGGATGCAGGCGGGCGACGTCATCATGTTCCTGCTGGCGCTGGCCGCCTTCGGCTGGGGCGTTGCGGTGGCGCTGTCCACCGGCAAGCGGCTGGTCCACCCGGCGATGCTCGCCGGTGCGGGGTCGGCGATGTTCCTGGCCAGCGTCCTGGTGGCGGGCTTCGGCTACGGCTACAAGGCGACGTTCCTGCTGCTGGGCGTCCCGCTGGTCGCGGCGCTCACCCGCGACAGGCGGTCGGTCGTCGTCTCGTCGAGTGCGGCCATCCTCATCCTGCTCGCCATCACGGCGGTCGTCGTCTGGAACACCGTGCTCGTCACGCTGGCCGGCGTCATCGTGGCCAGCTTCTGCCTCGGCCTGTCGGCTGTCCTGCTGGTGCGCTTCGTCGCCCCCGCCCTGCGGAGGGCGGCGTGACCGACGTCATCCCCGCCGCGCCGTCGGCTGCTGGACTCCACGGCGCTCCCGGCGATCGGCGTCGGCGCGGTCGCGGGAACGGTGTCACTTCTGCGGCTGTGGCTCGGGAACCGCGATGCCCTGACCGAGGTGATCTGGGCCGAGGATGGGGTCTTCCCGCTCTGCATCGAGAAGGCCGACTTCCTCGACCTGCCTCACCGATCCGTTCGCCGGCTACCTGCTCTTCCTGCCGCGCGCTCGTCGCCGGCGTGGTCGCAGCCCTGCCGGTCGAGCAGTGGGCCATCGCCACCAACCTGCTCGCGGCACTGATCGCCGCCGTCGTGGCCGGGCTCTCGTTCGCGATCGTGCGACGCTTCGGCCTCGGCTGGGTCAGCAGCATCATCATCGGCCTGCTCCCGGTAATCGCGCCCGGTCGTCGGGCTGGAGGCGGTCAACGCGCTCGGCAGTTCGTACATGCTGCTGCTGTACCTCTCGACCCTCGCGCTGGCGTTCCCGATGAGGTCGGAGTCGATGCGATGGCCCTCGACCATCGCGATCGCCGTGCTGCTGCTCGTCACGGCCCTGACCATCCCGACAGCGGGCGTCTTCCTGGCGCTGATCGTCGTGCAGGCGGTGCGTCGGTCGGTGTCGTGGAAGGCGGCCGGGCTCTGGATCGGCGTGCTGCTTGTCGGGCTCGCTGCCCAGTGGTGGACGGCGGCGAACGCGGCGAAGCCTCGCGTCGTCGAGGTGAGCCGCGAGGCGTTCGACGGCTGGGTCGGCAGCGTCCCGGACACGATCCTCACCTACTGGCCGGGGCTGCGGCTGACGTCGTACGACTTCTTCGGCGTCTTCCCGGTCACGCCGCTGTCGATCACCGGCGCGATCGTGGCCGCGGGGATCGTGGTGGGCGGACTCCTCCTCGTCATCCGGGGCGGCGACGAGCGCGTCGGCGTCGGGCCTGCTCCTGCTGACCGGCATCGTGGTCGGCGCGGTGCCGACGATCATCGGCGGCGCGAACAACCGCTACTTCGTCGTCCCCGTCCTGCTGTGGGGGGCGGCCGCCCTCGTCAGCCTCGACTCGGTCATCCGCCGGTCCCGGCCGTGGGTCGTGGCGCTCGTCATCGCCGGAGTCGTCGCGGTGTGGTGGCCGTCGTTCCCGGCGAGCTGGTTCCGGACGATGCCGGCGCCGGCCTGGTCCGCGGAGGTCGCCCGCGTCGAGGCGTCCTGCCAGGCCGATCCGGCGAAGCAGGAGCGCATCATCTTCAGCCCCTACTGGCCCCCGAACTGGGGCGATGCCCTCGCCGAGCCCACCCACCCCGACCTGCCGTGCCTGGTGGTCTGGACGTGGCTGGAGTAGATCCTTCCGCGGCTCACGCTCGGCGCTGGCGCTCACCGTGGTGGTCGATCTTCCTGCAGTCGCCGTTCGGCGCCCAGCAGATCACGGCCGCGACGGCGGTGGGCGCGATGCTGCTCGTCTGGTCGCTGTCGGTGGAGGAGCAGTTCTACCTGGTCTTCCCGGCGGTGCTCATCCTCGGCTGGCTGCTCGCGCGACGTCGCGGGAGCACGACCCTGCGCGGTCCCGCTCGTCGTCGTGCTGCGTCCTTGCCGCCGTCTCGTTCGCGCTGGCGGTGCTGACCTCGGGACCGGCCCTCGACTGGCCGCATGACGGCCTTCTTCGGCTACTTCGGGGCCGTGGGCCGGGCGTGGGAGTTCGCGGCCGGCGCGCTGCTCGCCCTCGTCGCGGGTCGGCTGGCGGGGATGCAGCGGTGGAGCGCCGAGGTGCTGGCCTGGGTGGGCGTCGCGCTCATCGCCGGCTCGCTGGTGCTCCTGCGCGAGGACATGCCCTACCCCGGCTGGTGGGCGCTGCTGCCGGTGTGCGGCACGCTGGCGCTGATCGCGTCGGGCGTGGCCGGAGCGGACCAGCGGTCTCCCGGCTGCTGTCGCGTGCGTCCGATGACGTGGGCCGGCGACATCTCCTACTCCTGGTACCTGTGGCACTGGCCGATGGTCGTCTTCGCCCTCGTCCTCTGGCCGAGTCGGCCGTTCCTGGCGCCCGCTGGTGCCGTGGCGCTGTCGGTCGTGCCGGCCGTGCTCTCGTACCGCTTCGTCGAGCAGCCGATCCGGCTCGCCTCGCGGATGCCGCGACGGCGGCTCGGCCTGCTGGCCGCCGCGTGCTTCGGGATCCCGCTCGCGCTCGCCGGCCTGCTGGCGCTGGGCGCGCGCAGCACGTGGTGGATGCAGTGGCCGACCTCGTACGCGTACCAGGACTCCGCGTCGTACGTGCGGGGCTGCCACGACACGGAGCCGGGCCTGGACGGGTGCCGATGGGAGGCACCCGGCGTCGACCGGGACGGCCCTCCTGCTCGGCGACTCGCAGGCGCTGTCGCTGTCCGACGGCCTGATCGCGGCGAACGCGAAGGCGGGCCTGTCGACCGAGGTCAGCTCGTTCTCGCAGTGCCCGTTCGTCGTGCCGGGACGCATCGCGTTCTCGTACGACAACCCGGGCTGCGCCGAGTGGCTGTCGCCGACCCGCGGGGTGCGGCGCTGACGCCCTCGGGGCGCGTCAGCGCGGGGTGAGGTCGAGCACCTGCGCGAACCGCCGCTCGCCGCCCGGCGCGGCCGGGTCGGACCCGTCCGACCGGGCAGCCCTCGCCGGCCGTCGCGACGGTGAGCACCGCCTCCGACGTGGTGGGGGAATCGAGCGTGAAGGCGAACGGGGTCGGCTGCTTCGCCTTGGCCACCACCTCGACCACCTGCTGCTCGCCGCCGGCGTCGAGGGTGAGGGTCACCGGCACGGGTCCGCACGCGGGTGCGGCCACGGCGCCGGTCAGCGACGTGCATCGGGTGCTCCGCGTCGATCGGCGTGAGCGTGAAGTCGGCCGACTCCGCGCGGGTCCACCACCAGGTCGAGTCGAGGGTGGACTCCGGCGGCGTGACCGTGGCGAAGTCGACCTCGATGAACGGCTGGTGGATCAGCGCGGCGGCCTCCGCGGTCATGGGCCCGGGTCGCCGATCGAGTACAGCAGCCACTCGCCGTCGAACCCGGTGGCGACCGGCGCGCCGTAGCGATCCGTGAGTTCCTTGGTCACGCTCGGCAGCTCGTCGTCGGAGAATCCGCGCGCGTCGACGTGGATGGCGCAGAACCCCGCCCCGCGGAGCAGTTCCACCTGCTCGGCCGTCGGCACCTGCGGCAGCTGCGCCGCCCACACCCCGGCGTCGGTGCTCTTGACGGAGCCGTAGCTCCACTCCTTGCCGTCGTTCGTGATGGACGGGAAGTAGTGGTCGTAGTCGTTGACGCCCTGCCGCGGTCCGTTCTCGGGGTAGACCATGTGCGGGCAGCTGCAGGACGCCGCAGTCCTCGGGGATCGCGGCGTTGACGGCGGCCGCGTAGTCGCGCCCGGCCTCGGTGGCCTCTCGGGCCTCGGCGACGCTGCCGGCGTAGGCCGCCCGGTAGGGGTAGACGGAGTCGATCGCGGTCAGGCCGAGCAGGACGAGGGCGATGGGCAGGGCAAACGCCCAGGAGGTCGCGAGCCTCGTGCGGTGCAGGGCGGCAGCCGCGCCGAGGAGGAACAGCAGGAGCAGGAAGGGCAGCAGCCGGTTCCAGGCGCGGATCTGCGTGGTGACGAGGTCGGCGAACAGGTAGTTCAGCCCCCAGGGCACGAAGAACAGCACGACCACGACCGTCAGGTAGGCGATCGAGCCCGAGGCCCACGGATGCGCCGGCCTCCGGTGAGGCGGCCGGGCGGCGAGACCGCAGCAGGAGGGCCACGACGAAGACGAGCAGGGCGAGGGCCGTCACCCAGGAGCCGAAGTTGGTGATGGCCGTGCTCTCCCCGAAGGGGGCGTCGGCGAAGGCGGCCAGCACCGCCTCGTTGTAGTAGCCCATGCGCGGCAGCGAGCTCTCGGGTGCGGGCAGGATCGCCATGACGAGGGAGCCTGCGTTCGTGAACGACTCGCTCACCATGCGCTCGCCGAGAGGGGCCATGGGCGGGTCGTTGCGGAGGGTGGCCCACGCCGGAAGGAAGCCGATGAGGGCGAGGACGGCGGTGCCGACGAACGGGATGGCATCGAGCCCGAGCTCGCTCCACCGTGCCCGCTGGGCGAAGCGCCAGAGCAGCGCGAAGACGCCGAGGATGAGGGTGAAGGCGACGTAGTAGACGCCGGTCCACGCGATGACGACGCACATCGCCGTGACCAGGGCGATGAGGCCGACGCGCCGCCAGCCCGATGACCCGACGCCACAGATGCGCGTAGTGGCCGCTCGCGACGAGCAGTACCAGGGCGAGGCCCACCACCGCCGAGTAGAGGGTCGACAGGTAGGTGTGGCCGAGGGCGCGTCCCCAGTGGTACGGGATGAAAGTGAATGCGACGGCCAGTGCGATCGCCAGCGGACCCTGCAGACCCGTCATCCGGATCACGAGGTACGCGAGTGCCGCCACCAGCGGGAACGACAGGATCACGAGCAGGTTGATGCCCATGAAGGTCGTGCCCAATGCCCCGTTGACGATCCACGCGAACGTGTTCTCGGTGATGTCGATCCCGGGGAAGTAGTCGAGGTCCATGCCCAGAGGGAAGCCGAACTGCGTCGTCTCCGCGTACGAGAAGCCGCCCCAGGAAGCGGAGTTCACATAGGTGCTCAGCATGTCGCCGCCCGCCCACGCGACGTCGAGGCTGCCCAGAAGCGGCGCGAAGACGATCAGGGACAGCAGGAACGCGAGGGCAGCGGAGATCGATGCCTCGAGGGCGATGCGGGTGCCCGGGCGCATTGTCCGTCGCCCGCTCAGCTCGACCAGGTCAGCTGGGTCAGGCAGGCGTGACCCTCGGTGACAGTGAAGTCGCTCGACGGGTCCGGGGTCCAGGCGAAGTCGTAGCACTCGGGGACCGTGGGCAGGTTCTCGGCGGGGATGCTCGACCAGAACCGCCGGACGGCGTCCATCGACTGCCCGTACATCGCGATGGTCGTCGGCCGGATCGCGTCGAGCCGGCTGACGTCATCGGGCGACAACGTCGGCTCGAGGGTGACGCGGTTCTCGCCCCACAGTTGCATGCCAGCGACGACGTACAGCTCGCGGTCGCCGTCCGCCCACTGGCCGTCGACCCACGACAGGATCCGGTCGTCGCGGGTGGTCTGCGCCAGCAGCCACTCCTGCGTGTTCACAGCCGTGCGGATGCGGTCCTCGATGGGGTTGGCGCTGAAGGCCCAGTTGTAGGGGCTCAGGTAGTACAGGCCGAGGTCGCCGCGGGAGTTCTGCAGCAGCTGCGCCGCCGACAGGAGCAGGGCAAGTCCGGCGATCGCGCCGATAGTGCCCTTGTAGGACGCGAGCAGGAACACCGCGACGACCACGATGGCGATGAGCCAGCCGGCCAGTCAGCGTCAGGCCGGGAGCGACGTGACCGGTGGCGATGACGACCACGACGGCCAGCACCCCCGCCCCCGTCTGAAGCCTGGTCCAGCGGCGGTCCGGCATCGCGAGGGTGGTGATGAGCGCCAGGGAGATCAGCGCCGGTGGCCACAGCATCGCCTGGTACATCGGCGCCTCGAGAGCGATGCCGCCCATCAGCGGCGAGAACACGAGCATGAAGGTGACGCTCGTGAGGCTGAGGACGAGGGCGCGCTGTGCGGGGACCTCGTCACGGTGGGTGATCCAGGCGACGACCACGGTGACGAGGACGGCGACCGGGACGATCAGTGAGATGTCGTTCAGCCACACCGCATCGGGGCTGGCGAAGTCCGAGAGCCGCTGGCGCGCATCAGACTCGATGGAGGCCCCGAGCCAGTCCATGCCCGGGAACATGAATCGCCCGACCACCCAGAACACCGCGAACGTGACTGCCGTGGTGCCGGCGGCCACGAGCAGCGGCACGACCCTTGTGCGCGCCTGCAGGCGCAGCACCAGCCACAGGGTGCCGGCGAGGAGCACGCCCGGCGGATTCACCATCGCCAGCCAGCCCATCGTGATTCCGGCGATGGCCGCGGCCCGGCGCCCGTCGAACATCGCGCAGGCGATCAGGACCGCGGTACCGGCGAGCACCGACCCGGTGAGGTAGGTGTTGCCCAGGTAGCTGAGGACGACGGTGCTGAGGGACGCCATGATGGTGAGGAAGGCCGCGGACGCGATCCCCGTGAACCGGCGCACGGTGATGTAGATGCCCGCGACGAGCAGCAGCACGAGCAGCATCCGGTAGACGGCGAAGCCGGGCCAGGCGCCGAGCAGTTCCGTCAGCCCTCGCACCGGGACGATGTAGCCGAGTCGGGTCCAGTAGTAGCTGTCGATGGGCGCGCGGTCGGTGACCTCGTCGCCGAAGAGCGCGAGGCTGGCGTAGAACGACGAGTCCGGGGTGTCGAGGCCGGCCCAGCGCTGCGACGTCGACAGCAGGCCGGTGAACAGGGCGATGGCCAGCACTGTCAACGGCTCGCGGGCTCGGTGCCAGGCCACGGTCACGCCGTGAACCTACACCGAGCCCGCGCGGGTGCTCAGGATCGACGGAGAGCTAGGCGGGCACCACCTTCGAGATCTTGGCGGCGGTCATGACCCACTGCGTGCCGTCGTCGAGGTAGCCGGCCGGCAGGTCGTCCTTGACGTCCACGTCGTGGCCGTAGGCACTGCCGGTGTCGTACCAGCCGGCGGGCGGGGCGTCCTTCACGGATGCCGTGACGGTGCCCTTGCAGATCCCCACGCCCCACTGGCCCCCGCCGTCGGAGTACCCGGACGGGCAGGACCATGTCCACACGCTGCCGTTGAAGGTGGCTGCGACCGAGAGCGTGTTCAGCTGCTGCTCGGAGTGGTACGTGTACGGCGAGGTCTCGACCTCCTCGTGGAACGTGTAGGCCATCGTCTTGCGGCACTGCCCGTCCGTCTCGGTGAAGCCGTCCGGGCAGACCCAGATCGTCTTGGTCGTCGGCGCGGGTGCAGGTGCGGGTGCCGGTGCAGGTGCAGGTGCGGGAGCGGGCGCGGGAGCGGGCGCGATCGTCGGCGTCGCGGCCACGGTGGTGGGCGCGGGAGTCGGGGCCTGCGGCCACGGGTGTGCTCGCCGGACGGCCGCTGACCTGGGCCAGGGTGCGGCTCATCGCGGCCGTCGTCGACCTGCCGGCGCCGGCGTTGTTCCGCGGGGTGACCCGGAACGTGTAGACCGCGTCGGTGTCGAGTCCGGTAAGGGCGGTCGTGAGCGCGCCGGTGACCGTGGTGGTGACGGGCGGCGACGTCCTGCTCGTCGCTCGCACGTCGAACCGGATGGATCGACCGCCCGTGGCCGTCGTGGTCCGGTAGCGCCAGGTCAGCGCGACCGTTCCAGGGCTGTCCGTCGTGCGCACGGTCAGCCCGCTGGCCGCGGTCGGTGCGTCGAGGGCGACGACCGCGCCGATGGGCTGGCCGCCGATGGCGACGGTGTAGACGCGTCCGGCGGTGAGTCCGGTGAAGGTGGCGGGCTTGCTGCCCGGCGCCAGGATGCGCCTGATGCGCTCCCCCTTGGCGAACAGGGTGACCGAGCGGCCGCCGTGGTGGGTGACGACGATGGTGCCGGGTCGGCTGGCGACGGCCGTCGGGACCGCTGCGGCGGCGACCGAGGCAACGGTGGTGGAGTCCACGGCGATGACGTCGTTGGCCAGTGCCGGGGCGGCCGTGCCGATGGCGAGCGCGGCGGCAAGTGCGGCCGTGACGGTGAGTGCGGTGATACGGGACAGGTACGTGGTGATCATGATGCTTCCCCTCGTGCGCCCCGGGATGGGGCGGTGATACGAGGGTGATGCCCGGCGACAGGGTTGGCGTAACCCCGAGTTGCGGAACCTGTGGACAACCGCCCCCGTGCCGGGGGCCTGGGGATCAGCGGTCGCGGGTGACGATGAGGTCGCCGGTGCCGATGGTGACGGAGGGGCTGAAGGCGTAGGTGCTGAGGGCCTCGTTCAGCATGTCGGCCATCTCCTGGCCGTTGATGCGCAGCCGCACGCCGCGGAAGATCGTGGTGATGGTGGACGAGCCGGCCACGCGCGACCGCGAGCTGATGGCGGTGATGGTGAACAGCGTCGGCGTTGGTGCCGTCGGCGAGGACGCAGTCGACGAGGCGGGCCCGGGTGTCGATGACCGGGTTGGAGCACCGGACGCTCTCGCCGGTCACGGTGTTCGAGAGCCGGAAGCCGCCGGCCGCCGCGTTGGCCGTGCCGGTCTTGGCGACGATCGGCAGCGACACGCGGGCGGTGGTGCCGGTCGACGTCGTGACGACCGAGCCGGGGCTGATCGCCGATGAGGACGATGTCCTCCGCGGACCAGGTCGGCAGGATGCCGTTCGCCGTGGAGAAGGAGAAGGTCCCGGACGCGGGCAGGGTCTCGGCGGCCTGGGCCGGAGCCAGCGGCCACGAGGGCGAGCCCAAGGGTGCACGCGGCGGCGATGATGCGTCGACGCATTGCGACCTCCGATGGTCCAGCCCCCGCTGTTCAGCAAGGATAACCCCGTGACCGACACTCGGCGATCGACGCGCGATCGCTGGCGGCTGCGCTGCGCGACATCGTGGGCGCGGAGCACGTCCTCACCGAGCCCGCGCTCATGGAGCAGTACGTGACCGACTGGTCGCGTCGCTGGCGTGGCGACAGCGGCGCTCGTCGTCCGCCCCGCAACGACCGAGGAGGTCGCGCGGGTCCTGCGCGTGTGCAGCGATGCCGGCGTGCCCGTCGTCCCCCAGGGCGGCAACACCGGCCTCGTCGGCGGATCGGTGCCGGCGGCCGTCGCCTGACGGGCCCCTTCCGATCGTGCTGTCGACGCGCCGGCTCGACGCGCTCGGCGACGTCGACGACCTCTCGGGGCAGGTGACCGTCGGCGCGGGAGCCACGCTCGGCGACGTGCGCCGCCACGCGGCACGGTGCGGGCTGGTCCTACGGCGTCGACCTCGCTGCCCGCGACTCGGCCACCATCGGCGGCACCGTGGCCACGAACGCCGGCGGCATCCACGTGGTGGCGTACGGCATGACGCGGGCGCAGGTGGTCGGCATCGAGGCCGTGCTGCCCGACGGCAGCGTCGTGTCCCACCTGTCGGGCATGCTCAAGGACAACACCGGCTACGACCTCGGGGCCCTGCTGTGCGGCTCCGAGGGCACCCTCGGCGTCATCACGGCCGTGCGGCTGCGGCTGCACCGGCCGGTCGGCCGCACCACGGTGGCGCTGATCGGCTGCGCGTCCTACGCCGAGGCCATCGGCCTGATGTCGTCCGCCGTGGCCCCCGGGATCCGCCTGCTCGCCGCCGAGGTCGTCGACGAGACCGGGCTCGAGCTCGCGGCCGCCCTCCGCGGGGTGGCCTGGCCGCTCGCCGAGCGCCATCCGGTGGTGACCCTGCTCGAGGTGGTCGACGGCGGTGACGCGTCCGGCCTCGTCGGGCTCGACGATGCCGACGTGGCCGTCGGGCTCGACGCCGTCGAGCAGGCGCGGCTGTGGGCGTTCCGGGAGGGGCAGGGCGAGGCGTTCTCGGCCCTCGGGGTCTGCCACAAGCTCGACGTGTCCGTGCCGCTGCCGGTGCTGGCGGCCTGCGCCGACGAGCTGCGCTCCGTGGTGGCGGCCGTGCCGGGGATGCGCACGTTCGGGGTGTTCGGGCACCTGGCCGACGGCAACATCCACGTCGAGGCGTTCGGACCGGATGCCGACGACCCGGCCGTCGACCAGGCCGTGCTGGGCTGCGTCGCGCGCTACGGCGGCTCCATCTCGGCCGAGCACGGCGTCGGACGGGCCAAGGCGCGCGACCTGCACCTGTGCCGCTCGGAGGCCGAGATCGCGGCCATGCGGGCCCTGAAGGCCGCCTGGGACCCGCAGGGGCTGATGAACCCGGGCGTGATCTTCGCCTGAGCCGGGATGGGCGTAGGATTTCTGTCAGTCAGACAGAAATCAGAGACGAGGGTCGCCATGACCGAGATCACGGTCCGCCAGCGCAACCAGGTCACGATCCCCAAGGCCATCGCCGAGGCGGCCGGGATCGCCGAGGGGACGGTGTGCGACATGCAGTACGCCAACGGGGTCATCACGATCCGGCTGCCCCGAGCACCGCCCACCCATCGACATCATGCAGTACGCCGGCAGTCGGCCGGGGCCTATGGGGCGAGCACGCCGGAGGAGATCGACCGGAACATCCGGGAGACTGCGCGACTCGTTCGACCGCGAGCTGCCCTGATGCGGCGCCTTGCCGGTCGGCGTGCCTACCTCGATGCCAACGTCTTCATCTACTTCCTCGAGCGGTACCCGCCGATGTCGGGCGTCGTGACCGCGGCTCTTCTCGATGGCCTGCGCAATCGGGAGATCGAAGCGGTCACGGGTGACGATCGCCGTCGCCGAGTTCATGGTGGGTCCCTATCGCGCGCGGCGACTCCCGACGTCATCGAGCGGGTCGAGGGCGTTCTTCAGGGCTTCTGGCTGCAGTCACGATGGTCGGGCACGGCGAGCCGGACTTCGACCTCGCGGCGCGGATCCGAGCGGCGCCGCGGTCTTCCGCTGATCGACGCCCTGCACGTCGCGACGGCGCTCAATGCCGGCTGCACGGTACTGGTCACCAACGACCAGCGGATGCCGAGCGTGCCCGGCCTAGAGGTCGTCCGACTCCAGGAGCTCGAGCAGCTCAACGGGTGAGTCCGCGAGCGCGACGGCCCCGGCCCCGAGGAGCTCGTCGGCGTCGCCGTACCCCCACAGCACGCCGATCGTGTCGATGCCGTGCGCGCGGGCACCGAGCACGTCGTGCTCACGGTCACCGACCATGACGAGGGCATCGGGCGTCGACGGCAGGCCGAGGAGCGCCAGCTCCGTCATCGTGTGCTCGATGACCGCGGCCTTGTCGTGCCGCATGCCCTCGAGGTCCGAGCCGCCGATGAACGCGAAGTGCCGGGCCAGGCCGAAGTGCTCGAGGATGCGGGTGGCCGAGTAGGTCGGCTTCGACGTCGCGACGGCGAGCGGCAGGCCCGCCTCGCCCAGGGCCGGTCAGCAGCTCCGGGATGCCGTCGTAGACCTCGTTCTCGAACAGGCCGATGTCGTGGTACCTCTCGCGGTACTTCGCGATGGCCACGTCGACGTCGGCATCCGACATCGCGAAGTGCTCGCGGAACGTGACGGCCAGCGGCGGGCCGAGGAACGTGCGGATCGTCGCGTCGTCGGGATGGTCGACGCCCATCGCGTCGAGCGCGTAGCGCAGGCAGTTGACGATGCCGGGAGCCGAGTCGGTGAGGGTCCCGTCGAGGTCGAGGAGGACGGCCCGTCCGCGTCGTCATCGACATGGCGCGAATATGTCATACGCAGGTCACGTCGTGGACGGGTCGCAGCCCTACGCTTGCCGGCGTGACCAGTGGGGCGTCCATCGAGGTCGTGGCCCACCGCGGTGCCAACGACGAGGAGCCCGAGCACTCCCTGGCCGCCTACCTGAAGGCCGTCGAGCAGGGGGCCGACGCGATCGAGTGCGACGTGCGGCTCACGGCCGACGGCACGCTCGTCTGCGTGCACGACCGACGGATCGACCGGACGAGCACCGGCCGGGGCACCGTCAGCGCGATGACGCTCGAGGAGCTCGCCGCCTACGACTACAGCCGCAACAACGAGACCTGGATCGACTACGAGGATCCGCCGCCGGACGAGACCCGCACGACGGTGCTCACGCTCCAGACGCTCCTCGCGACGATGCTCGAGGCGTCGACGACCGTGCGGTTCGCGATCGAGACGAAGCACCCCACCCGGTACGGGCGCTACGTGGAGGACTCGCTCGCGGAGATGCTGCGCTACTTCGGGCCTCGCCCACGCGAACGGCGGCGAGCCGCGGGCCCGCGTCATGTCGTTCAGCCGGGCCGCGGTCCGGCGCGTGCACGAGCTGCTGCCCGGCAACCCGACGGTGTTCCTGATGGACGAGGTGCCGCGGCGGTACCGGGACGGATCGCTGCCGGAGGGCGTCGCCATCGCGGGCCCGTCCATCGAGATCGTGCGCGCGCACCCCCACTACGTCGAGCGCGTGCATGCGGCGGGGAGGCCGGGTGCACGTCTGGACGGTGGACGAGCAGGCCGACGTCGACCTGTGCCGGTCCCTCGGCGTGGACGCCATCATCACCAACCGCCCGGGCCGGGTGCTGAGGATGCTCGGCAGATAGGTTGCCGCCATGGGAAAGAAGAGCGCCACCAAGCGGAACACCGGCACTGACGCGGGCCCTGCGGTCGAGATCGACGGCGCCGACGTCCCCGTCGTCGGCATGCGGGAGCCCTGCCCCTGCGGCTCCGGCCGTCGCTACAAGGCGTGCCACGGCAAGTCCGCGACGGCGGTGTTCGTCGGCCCGGCCCGGCCCTTCGAGGGCCTGGCGTCCGAGTGCGACATCGTCGCCATGCGCGAGATCGTCCCGGCGGCGTCGACCCGGCTCGCGCTGGTGGGCGAGCACGCGGACCGCGTCGTGACCCTCGTGACCGTGCTGCCGATGGCCTGGCCCGCTCTCGTCCGGGCCGACGGCTCGATCCTGCTGGGCCTGCAGATCAACGTCGGGTCCGGCGACGCCAGCCGCGACCTCGCGGACGCGCTGCTCGCTGCCCTCGACGCCGAGCCGGGCGAGCCCGTCGCGCTGGGCCGGGTGACGACGGAGTCCCCGCGCCTGCAGGACCTCGTCGATCCGACCGTGCCGCTCGACATCGCGGTGCACGACAACTTCGAGTTCTGGGTCGACGGAGCCGCGGAGATCACCGACGACGTGCGGGCGTCGCTCGAGCGCGCCAACTCGTACGCGCACCCGACCGTGAAGCTGGAGAGCGTCCCGTCGGCCTACTGGACCCAGATGGGCGAGAAGGAGCACCTGCGCTGGGTCATGCCGCACGACGAGGAGACACTGCTCAACGCGCTCGCCCGGCTGCACGCCGCCGGCGAGGACTCGCTCGGCGAGGGCACCCGCTTCGTCGGCATGTTCCGCACGCAGGGCCTCGTGTGCCCGGTGTGGGACCTGCCGCTGGGCACGGGTGCGGCCGCGATCGAGGAGCCGGCGAAGGCGTTCGGCGCGCGGCTCGACGCGGCGCTGGCCGACACGAGCCCGCTGACGAGCGAGCAGCGTCGTGCGCGGGCGGGCCTGACGACCCGGCAGGTCACGCTGCGCTAGCGGCCAGGACTTCCATGCCATCGGGGACGGGCAACCCGCGCATCTGGGTCCGTGAACCTTCGTACCTTCCGGTTCTTGCCCTCGCGGGGACGTTGCCACGCGTGGTGGCATGGTTCTCGCCCGAGAGACTGCCGGCGGGGGGCCCGCCCCTCAGCGTCCTCCTGTTCGTAGTGCTGATGGCCTGGGCGGCGATCCTGTGGTTCGCGCAAGGGAATCGTGCCGTTCGAGACCGAAGACTCGGCATATTCGTCCTCCTGCTGGGACTCGTGTGGCTCTGGTCGCTGGTGGCGGCAGGAATCAAGGGCGACGGGATATCCCCGATAGTGCTCCTGCTGCCTCTTGTGCTGGCGATGGTTGCGCTGAAGCCGACCAGTTTCGGGGATACCCGACGCGCGCTCGCCGCGACCGCCGTCGTGCTCGCCGCAGGAACGTGGATCGCGTACGCAGTGATGACATTTCGCGTCGGGCCGGGCGAGTGGATGGGACTCCTGACGGCGCTTCCACCGGACATGACAGACTCCTGGATAGACCCATTGTCCGCCCGGGCGTACGCATGGGGCGGTCCTTTCGGCAGCCCTAACGTCTTGGGCCAAGTCGGCGTCTACATCGTGCTCGCCGGTGCCGCCCAGACTCGGCGGTTGCGATGGATGCTCGTCGGCTCGGGACTCTTCTTCCTTGCCATATCCGCCTCGGAGACCGCGATGCTCGCGCTGGTCGCCGGTGTTGCGGCCCTCGCGGTGCCCGTAGTGATGCGCCAGCCAGGACGGCGGCGCGGCCTCATCGTCGCAGGAGCGCTTACGGCAGCAGTCGCGGCCGTCGTTGTCTTCGTCCTCAGCAATCCCACCTTGAGTGGGCGCACCGACGTGTGGCCCCGACTCATCGAGATGTGGAGTGGATCGCCATTCGTGGGAGTTCCACAATCTGTCCTGAATCAGCGCGTGGAGGCCGGTGAGATTCCCGCGTATGCCGCAATTCATGCTCACAACGCGCTGTTGGACACGCTTGTGCGAACCGGGCTGATAGGGCTTGTCCTCGCCTTGGGCGTCCTCGGAACGGCCGCGTGGATCAACGGGAGAGCCACTATGCGGGGTTTCGCTGCTGGAATGGCGCTCCTCGTCGCTATGTCCGTGATTGGAATTTCTGAACGGGTGTTCACCTGGGGCGCGGTCTCAACGACAAACACCGTCTTGCTCCTCGGCGTAGCTGCCAGCGCGGCTTGGTTGCGCGCCAGTGACGCGTCGCGGGACTTGGTCGCGTACGAACCCCAGGAGACTCCAGATTGAGTGAGGAGTCAGGATCCTGCCCGACTCGAGTCCGTCGCTCAGCCCGGAAAGTCCACGCGAAGCGTTAGGAGGATGGCGGCATCCACCCCGGTGGGATATCTGCTGCGTCACTGCCTGGATCCGCGTCGTCCTTCTCGGCGGAGATTCGGGGAAGCACGTCGCAGGCGAGCGTGGGCCACACCGTGGGCGTCGCGATCGACCGTGTGCCCGGACCACGGAGCCGGGGTGACGTCGAGCCTGCGGCAGATCTCCAGGGCGGCGAACTCGTAGCGGGCCCGGGCCACCCGGAAGAGATCCCACGCCTCGTCGAGGTCGCGGTCGATGGGGAAGCCGGAGCGCGTCATCACGTCGACGGCGTGGTCGAAGTCCGCGCGCGTGATGGTCAGTGGCTGCTGCTCGCCGCGCTCGAGCGCGCGCACGGCGTCACCGTCGAGGCTCTGCACCGCGTCCATGTCCGAGGCGACGTGGATGGCGATCATCCGGTCGTTCCACCCGGGCAGCCGGCTTGGTCGACGAGCCCGCGCTGCGGTCGACTGGCCGGTGAACTGGCCGGAGAACGGCATGCGGGTGCTCCACGAGCGCTTCTGGAAGAGGAAGACGTAGAGGACCTCGAAGGTCTGGCCGCCCTCGAGCAGCAGGGTGAACGCCTCCTTGCGCGGCAGCTTCGTGGTGAGCGGCAGCTTGAGCGCGGCGGCGTCCATGACGGCGAGCAGGGAGATGACGTAGTGACGCATCGCCCGCGCGGAACGGACGTAGACGAGCACCGGGTAGGTCACGTGCGTCAGGCGGAGGCGGGTCGACCACCGAGCCCACTCCATGAACGCCTGGGGGAGCTCGGTGATGGTGCCGCCCATGGCCATGCGCGACAGCAGCTCGGGTCCCCATGCCGGCTCGCCGCCCATGGCGCTGAGCATGGTGACGTCGACCTCGCGCTCGAGGTACGTCGAGTAGATGGTGGGCAGGAAGCCGATCAGCAGCGCGATGACGATCGGCCCGGTCGCGGCGGCCATGAAGTCGATGATCGTCTGGTCCTCGGTGTTCACCGACGCGAAGCCCAGGGTGAACAGGCTGGAGCCGGCCTGGCGCACGGACTCTCCGAGGTCGCTGCCGCTGGCCCCGTAGATGAGGAGGCCGTAGGCGAGCAGGTACATCACCAGCCAGGTGACGAGCTGGGCGATGATGATGGTGGGCCCGGTCCAGGCGAGCGTGCCGTCGCGCTTCGGGTAGGACCGCCGCAGCCGAGACACCCCCGTCGCGATTCCGACGACGACCGCGCTGACCGCGTCGCTGATGATCGAACGAAGGGCTCGCGGGATGACCACCGTGCGCATCAGGCTCAGGGTCGTGACGACCAGCAGGAACAGCCCGGCGAGGGTGGCTGCACCTCGGGACAGGATGTCCGCCATCAGTTGCGACACCCGCTGATGCTCCCACATCGGGCGACTACGCTCGGGGCGTGACTTCGGATCCCCAGTCCGCGCTGCTCGTGGCGCTCGTCGGCATCATCGTCGGCGTCGTGGGCGTGGTTCTGGGGGCGGTGGCACTCTCACCCGGCTGGCGCGCCTGCACCGCTCGTACGCCCTCCTGCAGGCGGGGGAGGGCCGCGAGACGATCGTCGACGTCATGGGTCGCACGATCGACGAGTTCCACGACCTGCGCGACGAGGTCGTTCGCCTGGACGTCGGCCCTGGCGACGACCCGGCGCGACCTCGCGATGGCCCTCCGGCACGTCTCGGTCGTCCGGTACGACGCCTTCGGCGACATGGGCGGCCGGTTCTCGTTCTCGGCCGCGCTGCTCGACGACGCGGGCGACGGACTGGTCATCACCTCGATCCACGCGCGCAGCGAGACCCGCACCTACCTGAAGGGCCTGGCGGCCGGCGACAGCGACATCACCCTGTCGCCCGAGGAGCAGCAGGCCGTGCGCATCGCGCGGGGGCTCGAGACATGACGCCCGGCGCATCGCCTACCTCGGTCCGCGCGGCTCGTTCGCCGAGGCCGCCGTCCGCGACGCCTCACCGATGGGCAGGACGTCGAGCTCGTGCCGGCGTCGTCCGTGCAGGCGGCGCTCGACGCCGGCGCGCGGACGGCTCGGTCGACTCGCGCCCTCGTCCCGATCGAGAACTCGGTCGAGGGCTCGGTGTCGGTCACCCTCGACGAGCTCGCCGACGGGCAAGCGGCTGGTCATCATCGACGAGGTGGTCATCGCCGTGCGGTTCGCCCTGCTCGTCGCGGCCGGGCGTCACGCTGGCCGACGTCGCGCCGCGTCGCCACGCACCCGCACGCGCAGGCGCAGGTGCGCCACTGGCTCGCCGACGAACCTGCCCGGCGCATCCGTCATCCCGGCGATGTCCACGGCGGCCGCCGCCGCAGGCGCTGACGGAGGAGCCCGCGCCCTTCGACGCGGCGGTGTCGCAGCGCATCGCCGCCGAGATCTACGGCCTCGACGTGCTGGCCGACGACATCCAGGACACCGAGGACGCCACCACGCGGTTCGTGCTCGTGCGCCTGCCGGGCGAGATCCCCGAGCCGTCGGGCGCCGACAAGACGACGCTCAGCCTGTACATGCGCCAGGACGAGCCCGGCGCACTGCTCGCGATCCTCACCGAGTTCGCCGTGCGCGGCGTCAACATGACGCGCATCGAGTCGCGCCCGACGCGCAAGGCGCTCGGCGACTACTACTTCAGCGTCGACGTCGAGGGCCACGTCGCGGACGCCCGGGTGTCCGAGGCGCTGATGGGCCTGCACCGGGTGTGCCTCGACGTGCGCTTCCTCGGCTCGTACCCACGGCACGACGGCAAGCAGCCGGTCCTGCGGCCGGGCGTGACCGACACCGACTTCGCCGACGCTCAGCAGTGGCTCGACAAACTGAAGGGGACCAGCCAGTGAGGTACTTCGTCACGGGAGCCGCGGGCTTCATCGGATCGCACTTCGTGCGCGAGCTCATGTCGGGCGCCTACGGCGTGGAGCCCACCGGCGTGACCGTCTACGACAAGCTGACGTACGCCGGCAACCTCGAGAACCTCGCGTCGGTGGCCGGTGACCCGCGCTTCACGTTCGTGCAGGGCGACATCTGCGACGGCCCGCTGCTCGACGAGGTCCTGCCCGGGCACGACGTCGTCGTCAACTTCGCGGCCGAGACCCACGTCGACCGGTCGATCCACGGGCCCCAGGACTTCGTGGTCACCAACGTCGTCGGGACGCAGACGCTGCTCGACGCCTGCCTGCGGCACGGCATCCCGCGGACCGTCCACATCGGCACCGACGAGGTGTACGGCTCGATCGACGAGGGCTCCTGGGACGAGAACGAGCCGCTGAAGCCGAACTCGCCCGTACTCGGCGGCGAAGGCAGCCGCCGAGCTGCTCGTGCGCGCCTACTTCGTCACCTACGGGCTCAACGTGTCGAGCACCCGCTGCTCGAACAACTACGGGCCGTACCAGTTCCCGGAGAAGGTCATCCCGCTGTTCGTCACCAACCTGATCGACGGCGGCAAGGTCCCGCTGTACGGCGACGGCCTCAACGTGCGCGACTGGCTGCACGTCGACGACCACTGCCGCGGCATCGCGCTGGTCGTCGAGAAGGGCGAGCCGGGGGAGTCGTACAACATCGGCGGCGGACTCGAGCTGAACAACAAGGAGCTGACCGAGCGGGTGCTGGCGGCGATGGGCGCCGACTGGTCGTCGGTGCTGCCGGTCGAGGACCGCAAGGGCCACGACCGCCGCTACTCCGTCAACGACGGCAAGCTGCGCGCGCTCGGCTACGCGCCGCAGCACCGGTTCGAGGACGGCCTCGCCGAGACGGTGCAGTGGTACAAGGACAACGAGGCCTGGTGGCGCCCGCTGAAGGCGAAGGCCGCGATCGGCTGACCCGTCTGACGGCCGACGTCTCGCCTGACAAGGGCTGGAGTGGGACATGCGCGTACTCGTCGTCGGTGCGGCCGGCCAGCTCGGCACGGGACGTCGTCGACGTGCTCTCCGCAGAACAGCAGCCTCGCGGTGCTCGGCATCGACCTGCCCGAGATCGACATCACCGACCCGGAGTCGGTCGAGCTCGTCTTCGGCGGCTTCGATCCGGACTTCGTCATCAACTGCGCCGCCTACACGGCGGTCGACGACTGCGGAGGCCGAACGAGGAGCTCGCCCTGCGGGTGAACGGGCTCGGGCCCGCGGCTCATCGCGCAGGAGTGCCGCAAGGCGTCGGCGTGGCTGGTGCACGTGTCGACCGACTACGTGTTCGACGGCGAGGCGACCGCGCCGTACGCGGAGGACGCGATCCCGGACCCGCGCTCCGCCTACGGACGGACCAAGCTCGCGGGCGAGGAGGCCGTGCGCGAGCTCCTGCCGGACTCGCACTACATCATCCGCACGGCCTGGCTGTACGGCTGCCACGGCAGCAACTTCGTCAGGACGATGCTGCGGCTGGAGGGCGAGCGCGACACCGTGTCGGTCGTCGACGACCAGCGCGGCCAGCCGACCTACTCGCGCGACCTCGCCCGGCAGATCGTGCAGGCTGTTCGAGAAGCATCCGGCGGCGGGCACGTACCACGGCACCAACAGCGGCGAGGTGACGTGGTTCGGCTTCACCCAGGAGATCTTCCGGCTCGCCGGCGCTGATCCCGCGCGGGTGCTGCCGACGACGTCGGCGGAGTTCGTCCGTGCGGCGCCGCGTCCGTCGTACTCGGTGCTGGGGCACGACCGGTGGGAGGGCTCGGGGATCGCCGCCGATGCGACCGTGGCAGGAGGCGCTGGCCGCCGCCTTCGCGGACGGGATCACCGCGGGCTGAGCGGCCGGCTGGTCAGGCGGCGGGCAGCTGCCAGACGTGCGCCCACCGCATGATCAGGGCGAGGCAGTCCTCGCTCACGTGTCCGCGCTGTGCCGTGGACGCGGTCGACGACTCACCGTGCGCGATCTGCTCGGTCATGGCGAACGTCGGTGCGCGACAAGCCCGTCGGCCCGGACAGGCGGACGTGGTTCGGCCCAGCCACGATCGCGGGTGGTGCACGGGACGGCGATGACCAGATCGTGGTAGCAGCCTTGAGGTGGGCCGGACGGAGGACATGACGACAGCGGGCGTCGTCCAGCCCTGCTCTCGCCCGATGGCCGGGTCGAAGTCGCACCACACGACCGATGCCGGCGAATGAGCGTCCATCCTCCCAGGCTCGTCCTCGAGCCCGTCGCTGAGGGTGACGTCCCATCGCCTCGACCTCGGCAGGTACTCGGCCTTCTCCTCCGGCGTCATGCTGCGCATCTGCCTGATCGCCAGCTCGACCTGCTGGCGCCAGAGCCAGTCCTCGAGGAGCTTCTCGACCATGCTGCCGGCGGTGAGCCCCTGCTCCTCGGCGACGGCGTTGAGCCGGTCGCGCAGCTCGGTGGAGACCTTGATGGTGGTGGCGGCCATGCGCGAAGTATACGCAGCGTATACCGGTGCGACTAGGCCCTGATGGCGTCCAGTGCCTCGGCGACGCCCATGCCCGGGCTCGCGCCCGGTGACCACGTCGGCGTACTGGTGCATCTCCGGGACGGCATGCCCCATGAGCACGCCCGACGCCGGCCCACTTGAGCATCTCGATGTCGTTCATCGAGTCGCCGACCGCCATGGTCAGGGCGGGGTCGAAGCCGAGCCGGTCGCACAGCCGCGCGAGCATCGTCGCCTTGCTCACGCCCTTGGGCCCGATGTCGAGCCAGGCCACGTCACCGGTGCCGAACACCACCGAGTGCAGGCCGAGCTCCTCCGCGAGGAACCCGAGACCCTCGTCGAGGTGCTCGTCGCTGCGCACGACGAGGCGGATCACCGGCTCGCTCATCAGGTGCTCGAACGGGCACCTCGCGCACCTCCTCGGTCAGCGCGGCGTGGCTGAACGCGCGGTTCGTGCGGAACAGCCCGCTGACGCTCTCGACGCCGTAGGAGCCGTTGGGCACGCGCTTCTCGATCTCGAGCAGCAGCTCGGTGGGGTCGAAGGTGATCGACTCGACGATCTCCTCCGGCTGCGACGCTGGCCAGCAGTGCGCCGTTGCTGCAGACGGCCCAGTCGAGCATGCCGGCCGCTCGGCAGACCGGCGTCGTCGTCGACATCGATCGGCCGGTGGAGGCGACGACCATGATGCCCATGTCCTGCACGCGGGCGATCGAGTCGACGACGCGCTCGTGGACGGGCCCGTCGTGCTGGATCAGGGTGTCGTCGATGTCGAGGGCGATGAGCTGCGGGATGAACCCGTCGGGCAGTTCCATGATGCTCCTGACGCTATCGGACGGGGGTGAACTCCGAACGACCGCCGAGGAACGGCCGGAGGGCCTGCGGGATACGGATGCTGCCGTCGGCCTGCTGGTGGTTCTCGAGGATCGCGACGATGACCCGGGGCATGGCGCACAGGGTGCCGTTGAGGGTCGCCAGCGGTCGGGTCTGGTCGCCGTCGCGCATGCGGATGCGCAGCCGCCGGGCCTGGAACTCGGTGGTGTTGGACGTCGACGTGATCTCGCGGTAGGTGCCCTGCGTCGGGATCCACGCCTCCATGTCGAACTTGCGGGCGGCGCTCGAGCCGAGGTCGCCGGTGGCCACGTCGATCACGCGGTACGGGATCTCGAGGGCGTCGACGAACTCCCGCTCCCAGGACAGCAGGCGCGCGTGCTCCTCCTCGGCATCCTCGGGCCGGCAGTAGACGAACATCTCGACCTTGTCGAACTGGTGGACGCGGATGATGCCGCGGGTGTCCTTGCCGTAGGAGCCGGCCTCGCGCCGGTAGCAGCTGGACCAGCCCGCGTAGCGGAGCGGGAGCTGGCTCGCGTCGATGATCTCGTCGGCGTGGTACGCCGGCGAGCGGCACCTCGGACGTGCCGACGAGGTACATGTCGTCGGCCTCGACGCGGTAGACGTTCTCCGCCGCCTGGCCCAGGAAGCCGGTGCCCTCCATCGCGCTCGGCAGCACGAGGCTCGGCGTGATCATCGGGGTGAGGCCGTGCTGGACGGCCTGCTGCATCGCGAGGTTGAGCAGCGCGAACTCGAGCAGGGCACCGTCGCCCTTGAGGTAGAAGAAGCGGGAGCCCGACACCTTGGCACCGCGCTCGACGTCGATGGCGCCGAGCAGCTCGCCCAGCTCGAGGTGGTCGCGCGGCTCGAAGCCCTCGGCCGCGAAGTCGCGCGGCGTGCCGACCTCCTCGAGGACGGTGAAGTCCTCCTCGCCGCCCACGGGGGACTCGAGGTTGACGAGGTTCGACACCTGCAGCCAGAGCTCGTCGACGATGTCGCCGGCGGCGTTGGCCGCCCGCTCGGCGTCCTTGACCTGCTCGGCGAGCGCCTGCGCCGTCGCCATCAGCTCGTCGAGGCGCGCCTGCGCGTCGGTGCGCGTCGCGTCGTCGGTCGCCTTCTTCAGGGCGCCCTGCAGCGGACCGATCTGCTTGCCCAGCAGCTTCTGCTGGTTGCGCAGCTCGTCGAAGGCGGTCTGCGCCTGGCGCTTGGCGACGTCGGCCGACACGAGCTCGTCGATGAGCTCGACGCTCTCGCCCGCGACGTCGCTGGGACTCGCGGAGCCGGTCGGGGTCGGTGCGCAGGATGGTGGGATCGATCACGGTGCCAGCCTAGGCGCAGGGTTCGCGTCGCTCGCGTTCACCTTCGTGTGGCACACTTTCGGTCGCTTTGCCCGCCTCCGGCGGGCGCACGGGAGAGGACCGGCACGAGTGGACTACAACTGGCTGACGCCGAAGGCGCAGGCGCGCCCGGCGGGCGAGAAGGGCTGGGGGTCCTTCGCGACCGAGTCCATCTCCGCGGGGGAGACGGTCGCGGCGTTCGGCGGGTGGGTCGTCGACCGCGCCACGCTGGCGACGATGTCGCACGACCGGCAGTCGCGCTCGATCCAGGTCGACGACGACCTGTACCTCGTCTCCGACGAGATGCCCGAGCCGGGCGACATGCTGAACCACTCCTGCGAGCCCAACGCCGGGCTCAAGGGCTCGGCCCTCCTCGTCGCGATGCGCGACATCGCGGTGGGCGAGGAGATCACCTTCGACTACGCCATGTGCGACGCCAGCGACTACGACGAGTTCTCGTGCATGTGCGGCGTGCCGACCTGCCGCCAGATCGTCACCGGGGCCGACTGGCGTGACCCGGTCCTGCAGGCCAAGTACGACGGCTGGTTCTCGCCGTACCTGCTCAAGCGCATCGCCGCCCTGCCGACCGCTGTGACGTCCGCTCCGCCGGGAGCATCCACGCATGACGATCCGCCGGACGTCCCCTGCACCGTCCCGACGACGACGCCCAGGTCGAGGCCGCCTATCTCGTCGCGTCGCAGTGCGAACGGGACGCCGTCGGGCTGGACGGACTCCACCCGCGAGTCCGTCCGGGCGAGCCTCACGTCCCCGGACGCCTGGCCCGAGCAGCACCTGCTGGCCTTCCAGTGCGGGCGCAGCCGGTCGGCCTGCTCGTGGCCGAGCGCGACGTCGCCGGCCGCGAGGTGTTCCTGGACGCCTACGCGGTGGGAGCAGCGGCGTCCGCCGTGCAGCGTGCACTGCTCGAGCGCGGGCCTGACGGCGGCACGTGAGCTCGCCGGCGCCCATCCGGCTCCCGCCTGGCCTGCTGCCTGCTGACCCCTACGCGCCTGTCGCCGGACGTCTGGCAGGCGGTGAGCGCCAGTTTCGCCGCGGACCACTGCCTACGCCGACGTGCTGTCCGGCCTGGGGTTCCGCACGATCCGACGGTTCTGGCGCATGCTGCTCGACCTCGCGGCGCGCCCGCCGCGGAACCGCCAGCGCCGGCGGGAGTGAGCCGGCGGGTCGTGTCCGGCGACGACGACCGGAGAGCGCTGCACGCCCTGTTCGACGGAGTCCTTCGCTGAGCACTTCGGCGCACGCATGAGCGTTCCTTCGAGGAGTGGATCGCGAGCGTCGAGGCGCTGCCGGGCGTCGATCCCGAGCGCTGGTGGATCGCGAGCCTCGACGGTACGGACGTCGGCTTGTGCATCCTCGACGACTCGAAGGCGGAGTTCGGCGAGGGATACGTGCGCACGCTCGGGGTGGTCGCGGACGCGCGTGGCCGGGGGATCGGCCGATGGCTGCTGGAGTGCGCCGCCGCCGACGCGGTCACGCGCGGACGGACCGGGCTCGCGCTCGCCGTCGACGGTGAGAACACCACTGGGGCGACCGCTCTGTACGAGTCGGTGGGCTTCGAGACGCAGGCAGGTCATCGACGTGTGGTGCTACCCGCTCACGTCGTAGGACGACCTTGCCGGTCGCGGCGCCGTCGGCGATGAGGGTGTGCGCGTAGGCCGCGTCGCGCAGGGGCAGCACGCGGTCGATCACCGGCTGCACCACGCCGGCATGGATCCACGGCCACACGGTGCGCTCGACCTGCGAGCAGATGGCGGCCTTCTCCGACTCGGGTCGGCCGCGCAGTGACGTCGCGTGCACGGACGCGTTCTTGCGCAGGAGCGTGCCGATGTTGAGGTCGGCCTTCACGCCGCCCTGCATGCCGATGATGACGAGGCGGCCGTCGCGGGCGAGGGCGGTGACGTTGCGGTCGAGGTAGGCAGCGCCCATGTTGTCGAGGATGACGCTCGCGCCACGACCACCTGTCTCAGCCATCATGACCTCGACGAAGTCCTGCTCGTTGTAGTTGATGAGCACCTCGGCGCCGAGCGCCTGCGCAGCGGTCGAGCTTGTCCTGACTGCCGGCCGTCACGGCCACCCGCGCGCCCAGGGCGCGACCGAGCTGGATGGCCATGGTGCCGATCCCCGAGCCGCCGCCGTGCACGAGCAGCCATTCGCCCTCGCTGAGGTTGGCCACCATGTCGAGGTTGCTCCACACCGTGCAGACCACCTCGGGCAGCGCCGCCGCCTCGACGAGGCTGATGCCGGTGGGAACGCTCATGATCTGCCCGATGGGCACGGCCACCTTCTGGGCGTAGCCGCCGCCCGCGAGCAGCGCCACGACCTTCTCGCCGATGTGGTCGAGGCTGATGGCCGCGCCCACGGAGCTGATCGTCCCGGAGCACTCGAGGCCGAGGATGTCGGATGCACCGGGTGGTGGCGGGTACAGGCCCTGCCGCTGCAGGAGGTCTGCGCGGTTGACGGCGGTGGCGGCGACGTCGACGATCACCTCGCCGGGGCCGGGAGTGGGATCGGGCACCTTCGTCCACTCGAGGACCTCGGGTCCACCGGGCGCCGCGAAGGTGATGGCGTGCATCCCGGCCTACCTCTCGGTGGGGTTGTGCCTGATCACCACGAGTCGGTCTCCCGAGTCGAGCCTGTTGATCGTATTGGTATCGAAGCGGTGTGCGATGCCTTTACGGATCACCGCGAGCACGATCTGGCCCTGGCGCGTCGAGGTCCGCGGGCGACCGGCCGAGCTCCTCGCGGGTGATGTCGCGCTCGACGACCTCGAGTCCGCGACCCGAGTCGAGGAGGTCCTCCATGAGCTCGCCCGCCGTGCTCGACAGCAGCGACAGGCCCATGAGGCGTCCCGCGGACTCGGCCGTCGGGATGACGTTGTTCGCGCCGGACTGCCGCAGGATCTCGGTGTTCTGCGCCTCGCGCACTGCGGCGACGATGGTGGCGTTCGGTGACAGCCGGCGGGCCGTGAGCGTGACGAGGATCGAGGTGTCGTCCTCGTCGGTGGCGACGACGATGCGGCTTCGCCCGCTCGATCGCGGCGTCGCGGAGCACGTCCTCGCGTCGTCCGTCGCCGACGACGCCGACGAAGCCGTCGCGCGTCGCCTCGTCGACGGTCTCGCGATCCTTCGCGACGACGACGACCTGGGTCGGCGACGTGCCCGCGTCGACGAGCGACTCGTGCCGCGGCGCGGCCCTTGACGCCGTAGCCGATGATCACGGTGTGGTCGTTCACGTTGGACCTCCAGCGGTTGGACCGCACCTGCTCGCGGGTGCGCTGGGTCAGGACCTCGATGGTGGTGCCGACCAGGACGATGAGGAAGAGGAAGCGCAGCGGCGTGATGATGAGCACGTTGGCGAGCCGGGCCGACTCGCAGACCGGAGTGATGTCGCCGTAGCCGGTGGTCGAGAGCGTGACGGCCGCGTAGTAGAGCGCGTCGATCCAGGTCAGGGCGCCCATCTCGTCGAGGTCGCGGTAGCAGTCGCGCTCCGACTAGACGAGGACCGTGGTGACGACGAGCGCGCCGACGGCGATGGCGACGCGCACGCCGATGTTGCGGATCGGGCTGAACCGGCGCTCGGGGAACTTGAGCGGCGGAGGCGCTGCCGGATCGTTGAGCTGCGCCGAACCGGTGCTTACGCGCTTGGCATGGATCCGTTCCCTGACATACAGGACGGTCACGATGATCACGCCCACGATGGCGATCATGCCAGCAATGAGGCTCGATACCCCGAGAAGCTTCAGGGCGGTCGCGGCGAGGACGACCATGAGCAGCCAGCGCAGCGCGTGGCCGTCGTAGCGCGAGGACATCCGCGCGCCGATCCAGACGCCGGGGATCTGGCCGATCAGCAGGGAGACGACGATCGCGATGCTGATGTCGCCGAAGCCGGCGTGGGCGATGGCGCCGGCGATGAGCATCGGCACGGCCTGCGTCAGGTCGGTGCCGACGAGGATCGACGGCCGCAGCAGCGGGTAGAGCAGCAGCAGCGTCGTCACGACGAGCGAGCCGGAGCCGACGCTCGTCATCCCGACGAGGACGCCGACGACGAGTCCGAGCAGCAGGGTCGGCAGGGTGCGGACCGGCATCTCGGTGCCCATCGGGACGCCGCTCGGCGCGCAGGTCCGGAGGCACGTCGCCCGACCCAGATCTTCGCGATCATCGCGGCGAGCGCGATGCAGCAGGACGTACCCGATCCAGGTGCGGATCGTCTCGCTCGCCTCGTCGGTGTTGAGGACGCGCGCGAAGATGACGGTGCCGAGGATGACCCCGGGGATGGATCCGGCGGAGAGCCAGCCCACCAGGCCCCAGTGCACCGTGCGGGCCCGGATGTGGACGTACGACGCCGACGGGCTTCATGATCGCGGACGCGACCACGTCGCTGGAGACGGCGGCCGCTGGCGAGACCCCGAAGAGCAGCACGAGCATCGGGGTGACGAGGGCCGCGCCACCCATGCCCGTCAGTCCCACCATCAGGCCGGCGAACGAGGCCGCCAAGCGAGAGCGCGAAGTCGATGTCGCCGATGCTCACCCGGGCACCCTAGCGATGCGCGGCTTTCCCGACCTAGCAGGCAGGAAAGGCGCCGTGGCCGCGAGGTGCGGGGTGCCGTCACGTCCACAGCTCGCGGCCGTAGGGGTCGAGCAGCTCGACGACGTCGCCGCGCAGCCCGGCCCCGGGCGGTACGACGGCGATGGCGTGCGCCCGCGCCCAGCCGTCGAGGCCGGTCGGGTCCCGTCGCCGGCAGCGGTCGCGCCTGCGTGGCCGCGGCGGACACCTCGACGAGCACGGGCACGAGGGCGGTGTCGTCGGCGTAGTCGGCGGGCGGGGTGTCGTCCATGAGCACCGCTGAGCGCCGGTGGCCGACGATCGGAGTCGTCGCGCAGGGCACGGATGAGGGGGCTGGCGAGCGTGACGAGGCCGGCAAGGGCGGCCACCGGATCGCCCGGGCAGGCCCACGAGGAAGCGGCCGTCAGGCAGGCGGGCGAGGAGCATCTGCGCTCCGGGCGTGACGCTGACACCGTCGACCAGCCATCGGGCGTTGAGGTCGCGCAGGACGCTGCGCAGGTGGTTGTCGGGGCCGGGGGCCGTCGAGCCCGTGGTGACGAGGACGTCGACCGCGGCATCCTCGATCTCCCGGAGCAGCAGCTCGTCGGTGTCGGGCGCTCGGACGGCCGGGTTGCCGCGGGCGCCGAGGGCGCCCGCGAAGGCCGGGACGGCGTGACCGAGGGCGTCGCGGACGCGGCCGTGACGGGGCAGGCCGCGATCGAGCAGGTGCCGCACCGAGGACCAGCGTGCCCACCACCGGGGTGCGTACGACGTCGACGTCGTCATGGCCCCGCGCGGCGGCCAGGGCGAGCACCCCCGGGGTGACGACGGCGCCCGCGCGCACGAGGGCGTGGCCCTCGACGCGACACGGTCCCCTGACGCACGATGCCCGTCGCCGAGGTCGGGCCGGACGCGCTCGTCCGGGATCCCGGTCAGCGGGTCGTGGCAGGTCACCTCGTGGCGGCCGTCCGGTCGCTGCCGCACCGAGGCGTCGTCGCGGGCGATCACGGCATCGGTGTGGCGCGGCACGGGCATCCGGGCCTCGCAGGGCGCTGGCCCAGCCGGGGGTGAGGACGTCGAGGTCGTCGAGCAGCCAGGGGCCCTCGCCGCAGACGGCGTAGCCCGCGTACGCGGCGCTGTCGGCCGGCGGATCGTCCTGCACCGTGACGAGGTCGCGGGCCAGGACGCCGCCCGCCGCCTCGTCGAGCCGAGCCGCGGTGGCAGGCAGTGGGCGACCGGCCGTGGTGGCGACGTGCCGGGCCTGCTGCCAGGGCAGGACCCCGTCGAGGCCGTAGGTGCTCACGGGCTCATGCTCGCACGCGGGCGCGAGCGGTGCGGCGTCAGCTGCTCTTGGTGTTCGACTGCGGCTTCGGGTGCGGGTGCGGGCTGCGGGAGCCGCGGCGGGCTGGGGCAGCGGGCTTGGCCGCGGGGCTGCGTGCGGCCTGGGCCTGCGGCTTGGCGGCGGGCTTGGCCGGCGGCGGGTCGTGCTGGCCGAGCCGGACGTGCCGGATGGCGGAGCCGGACGATGCCGGCCGGGCGGGCACGGCAGCTGCGACCGCTGCGTTGCTCGCGGCGATCTGGCGCTTGAGCTTCTTCGCCGTCCTGACGAGCTTCGCCCGGTAGGCGTCGA
The DNA here is from genome assembly GCA_963707385.1 of uncultured bacterium. Lineage (GTDB taxonomy): Bacteria > Actinomycetota > Actinomycetes > S36-B12 > S36-B12 > UBA10649. The sequence continues at coordinate 29,799 of CAVPPK010000001.1, forward strand.
GACGCTCCTTCTCCTTCGCCAGGTCCGCGGCGTAGGCGTCGAGATCGGCCTGCGGTCAGGCCGCTCGCGGTGGTGGGCTCGGCCGGCGCATCGGCGGGCGTGCTGTCAGCGACCTGCGTGGTCTCGACCTGCTCGGTGGCGAGCTCGCCTGCCGAGGACGCGTTGGCCTCGATCGTGCGCGCACCGAGCAGTCCGACGACGCCGACGCAGGTGGCGGTGGCCAGTCCGGCGGACAGGATCCGTTCGGGCGTGGACGAACGGCGCAGCGAGGCGCGCCGGTGCCGGCGACGGTCAGTCATCGTCGGAGTCATGGTCGTCTTCGCCCGACTCGTCCTCGCCCGAGTGGTCGCTCCCGCTGCCCGAGTTGTCGTCGTCCGACTCGGAACTGTCGTCGTCATCGTCCTCGCTGGCGGAGGACGAGGGCGTCGGCGCCGGGGCCTTCTGGTTGACGGTCCAGTCGACGACCACGCCGCTCGCCCGGTCGACGTACCCGGTCAGGACCTCGCCGTTGGAGCGGGTGATCCGCACGGCCCAGGTGCTGTAGCCCTGATGCGAGTTCCCTTGGACGTGCTGACGACCGACGACGCCGTCGCCCTGCTTCAGCACGATGCTGCGCGCCTGCATCGGCCGACACCGTGCTGGCCTCCTCGGCGTGACGGTGCCGACGTGCTGAGTCGCCGCCGGACTTCGTGGGCGCTGGCGGCGCTCTTCGCCGGCTTCGTCGGCGGCGCTGGCCTGCGCGGCAGCGGCCTGCGGGGCGGGTGCGTCCGACACCTCGGGCAGGGCAGGCAGCGCCGATGCCTCGACGGATCGGGAGGGCCGCAGCCGCGGACGACTGTGGCGCGGCTCGTGGCCTCGGCCGCCGCGGTCTCGGTGGCCTCGGGGGAGGCGGTGTCGGTGCTCCCGGCGGCGACGAGCTGGATGGTCTCGGAGTCGGGCTGGCTGCTGGACGCGGCGTTGATGACGGCGACGCTCGCGACCGATCCGGCGATGAGGATGCCACCGGCGGCGATGACCGTGGCGATGATGCTGGATCGCTGCATGGGTCCTGCTCCTTGATGTCGGGTGCTGCGCTTCGTGGTTCACGGTAGGCGGGGGCGCCCCAGAGGCGCACCAGCCGGAGGTTAAGCCGAGGTAAGGGGTGCGGCGAGGTCGCCGCGGACGGGCCGCGCGGGTCCGGGCGCGGGGACGAAGCCGCGGGCCAGCAGTGCCATGACGATCAGGCCGGTGCCGGCGAACAGGATGCCCAGGGACCACTCGGCGAGGGCGTCGGTGCCGGCGAGCACGTAGTGCGCGGTCGCCAGCGGCCAGGCGGCGTACGCCAGCAGGTGCGTGCGCTTGAACCAGCGGTTGCCGACGAGTCCCATCTTGGCCCGCAGTGCGACCGAGGAACGACACCGGGACGAGCAGCCAGAAGGCGAGACTGCCGAGCGCGACGGCGAGCGTCTGCCACGGCGCCATGCCCGGCACGAGGATCTGCGCCAGCGTGAAGGACACCGCGGGATCGATCAGCAGCAGGCCCATGTGCAGCAGCAGGAAGCCGAGGGCCACTGCGCCCAGCCAGCGGTGCAGGTCGAGCAGGCGCATCGGAGCCGCGAGTCGGCCCAGCACCTGCGTGCGCAGCAGGATCCCCCACAGCACCACGGCGGTGAGCAGGCCCCAGGCGGTGACGCCGCTGCCGCGGATCGCCAGCCAGGTCCACGGGATGTCAGCCACGCGTCGTGCTCCTTCTCGTCGATGGTCAGGGTGCGGTCATCGGTCAGCAGGATCGCCCGACGGCCCTGCTGATCCAGCCAGGTGGCGGCGTCGTCAGCGGTCTGCAGCAGGGCGGCGGTCGCCGACCACTCGGCGATGCAGGCGGACGGCGCGACGACGGTGACCTGCACCAGGTCGCTCGCGCTCATCGCTCCCGTGCGGGGATCGATGACGTGATGGCGGCGGCCTTGGGCCCAGCGTCGCTTGAGGGTGGTCGACGTGGCGATGCCTGCCCGATCACGGTCGATCGTGATCGTCCGCAGCACCCGATCGCCGTGGCCGACGGACCGGCGCTCGTCCTCGACGCCGATCGACCACTGGCTCCCCGTCATCAGGCGCGCCGACGAGGGAGATGTCGCCGCCCAGGTTGACGAGAACGCCGTGGGCACCGGCCTCGGACAGCTCCTCGGCGACGATGTCGGCGGCCAGTCCCTTGCCGATGGCGCCCGGATCGAGCCCCACGCCCGACGGCAGGGAGATCGTGGACGCCGCCACGTCGATCATCACCGCGCTCATTCCCGGAGCCGCGGCCAGCAGGACGTCGTCCAGTGCGCCGGCCGGCCGGGCCGCCACCGTCCACGAAGTCGGCGTCGTAGCCGAGCGCGCGCATCGACGTCAGGACCGTCGGGTCGAAGAGTCCGTCGGTGGCGAGCCAGGCCTGCTGCATCGACCGGGCCAGGAGAAGGAGGTCGGCGGACACGGGCTGGGGACCGTGGCCGGCAAGGCGAGTTGAGGCGGTTGAGCTCGCTGCGCGGGCCGAAAGCGGCTCCAGGACTGCTCGAGCAGCTCGACGCGCTCGAGGGCCAGGTCGGCCAGCTCCTCGAGCCGCCGACGGCGCGTAGACGAGCACGTGGCAGTCCGTGCCCATCGCGCGGAAGCGCCGTTCCCCCGGTGCCATGGTCAGCTGCTCTTCGTGGTGGACTGCGGCTTGGGTGCCGGCTTCGCGGCGGGCTTGGGGGCCGGCTTCGAGACGGGCTTGGGCGCCGGCTTCGCGACGCGGCTCGCGGGCGCCGGCGTGGCGGCGGTGGCGGAGCGCCATGGCCTTGGCCGCCTTCGACGAGCGTGGCCCGGTAGGCGTCGAGCTGGGCGGCCTCGGCCCTGCAGCTGTGCGGCGTAGTCGTCGAGCTGGGCCTCGGTCAGTCCGGTGGACGACAGCACCGCGGTGATCGGAAGCCGCAGCATCGACCGGGGCGCTCTGCTGAGCGGCTGCGCTGTCCTCGATGCTGCGCACCCCGATGACTCCGACGATGCCTGCGCAGGCGGTGACGGCGAGGCCCGCGGAGATGATCCGGTCCGACGTCCAGTGGCGGCGGGCCCGCAGGGGGGCGGCCAGATGGCGCGAGGTGGTCATGTCCGTGTCCGATCGTCAAGGTCGCCGGTGCGATGGATACGACGGTAGGGCTGGCGCTTCAAGGGCGGCTCTCGGCGAGGTTAAGCCGGAGTAAGGTCTGCGGCCGCCTGCCGGATCGGAGGCGGACGAGCGTCCATCGCGCGCGCGACGTGCCACGATGTGCCCATGAAGGTGCTGGTGGTCGAGGACGATCCTGCCGTCTCCGAGCCGCTCCTCGCCGGCCTCCAGCGCAACGGCATCGAGACGGAGCACGTCGCCTACGCCAGCCAGGTGGTCCTGGCAGCGCAGAACGTCGACGTGGTGCTGCTCGATCTCGGGCTGCCGGACGGCGACGGCATCGACGTGCTCCGCGAGCTCCGCAGGACCTCCGACGTGCCCGTGATCATCGCCACCGCTCGCGGGGACGAGACCGACCGCATCGTCGGCCTGGAGCTCGGCGCGGACGACTACGTGGTGAAGCCGTTCTCGGTGCGCGAGCTGGCCGCACGGGTGCGCGCGGTCGCGCGTCGGCGACGGATCGACACGAGCCTGGAGACCGGCCGACTCGTCGTCGATCGCACGCAGCACCGGGTGCTCGTCGACGGCGCAGCCGGTGGAGCTGACGGCGAAGGAGTTCGACCTGCTGGCCGTGCTCGCCGAGGAGCCCGGCCGCGCTGTGCCGCGTCAGGAGCTGTTCGCGCGCGTGTGGGATCCCGGTGTGGATCGGCACCGGCAAGACGCTGGACGTGCACGTTGCCTCGCTGCGCAAGAAGCTGGGTGACTCCGAGCTCATCGAGACCGTGCGGGGAGTGGGCTACCGCCTCGCCGTGGACAAGGCGTGACCCGACGGCTCGTCATCGCCATGGCGGTGCTCGTGGCCGTGGTCGCGGCCGCGCTGGCCATTCCCATGGCCGTCGTGGTGTCGAACGACCAGCGGGCTGCGTTCGTCTCCAACCTCGAGGTCGACACCCTGACGACGGCGGCGACGATGTCGTCCCAGCCGGACGTCGACTGGCAGGAGACCGCGGAGGCCACGGCGGCGCGCACGGGCGCGCGCGTGGTGGTCGTCGGGCTCGATCGCGGGACTCCTCGCGGACAGCGACAACTCCTCCCTCGACCGGCTCTTCGACCGCCCGGAGGTCAACTGCGGCGCTGGCCGGCTCGCTCACCTCCGACGTGCGCACGTCGGTGACGCTGGGCGAGGACCTGCGGTACGTCGCCGCTCCCGTCATCCAGAACCTCGGCGTGGTGGCGGCCGTGCGGCTGTCGCTGCCGGAGTCGATCGTGACCGAGGAGGTGCAGGAGACCCAGCGATGGCTGATCGTCTTCGTCCTCACGGTCGTGGTCGCGGCGGCGCTGGTGGCGTGGCTGCTGGCGCGGTCCATCTCCTCGCCGCTGCGCCAGGTCGCGAAGGTCGCCGAGGACCTGCCTGACGATCTGGACCTGCGCGCCAACGAGGCGGACGGACCGCACGAGGTCCGCGCGGTGGCGGTGGCGCTCAACTCGACGGCCGAGCGACTGTCCGGCATCCTCCAGCGGCAGCAGCGGGTCGCGGCGGATGCGTCGCACCATCTGCGGACCCCGTTGACGGGCGTTCGCCTGCGGCTCGAGGCGATCGAGGACATCTCCGACCAGGACCAGGTCAAGGCAGAGGCTCAGGCCGCCACCTCGGAGGTCGATCGGCTGACCCGGCGGATCGAGCAGGTGCTCGCGCTCGCGCGCAGCGATGCGGGTGCCGCTCCGATCGCCGGACAGGACGCCTCGGCGATCGTGCAGGACCGGATCGACGCTGCCTCGGCGATGTTCGTCGAGGCCGGCATCGAGCTCACGTCGCTCACTCACGGCCGATGTCCACGTGGCCGCTCCGACGGGCGTCGTCGCGCGCGTCGTCGACGAACTGCTCGGCAACGCCCTCCAGTACGCGCGCACGCGGGTCCACGTGGACCTGCACGCCAGTAGATGCGGGCGCGGTGCTCACCGTGTCGGACGACGGACCCGGCCTGGCGCCCGACGAACGCGAGGTGGTGTTCCAGCGCTTCGTGCGCGGCTCGTCGTCCGTTGCGGGCGGCAGCGGGCTGGGACTGGCACTCGTGCGCGAGTCGATCGCGGGGCTCGGCGGCAGTGCCCGCGCGCAGGAGTCGCGCTGGGGCGGCCTGAGCGTGGTCGTACGGTTCCCGACCGGTGACCTAGGCGCGGCAGGATCCGTCCCATGCCGCTGTACGTCCGAGACCACCAGGACCCGGAGATCGGGCTGACGCGCACGCCCTTGCCGTAGCCGGCCGCATCGACCATCTTCCCGTTGCCGATGTAGATGCCCACGTGGTGCGCCCCGCCGCCGAAGAAGAAGACGAGATCGCCGGGCCTGGCGTTCTTGCGGGAGACCCGCTTCACCTTGGCGTACTGCGACCGGGACTGGTGGGGGAGCTCCTTGCCGGTGACGACCTTGTACACGTAGCGGGTCAGGCCCGAGCAGTCGAAGGCGCTCGGACCGGATGATCCGGCCGAGTAGCGGTCGCCCACCTGCTTCCTGGCGACCTGCACGATGCGGGCGCGCACCTGCTGGATCCTGGCCGCCTTCGCCTCGCGCGCGGCGAGCGCACGCTGCCGCGCAGCAGCCGCCTGCCTGCGCAACGCCGCCTCGGTGGGGGCGGCGAGCAGAGCGGACCCCTCGACTGCCGCGAGCGGTGCCGCATTGACGACCGGGTCGATGGTCACGACCGGCGGCTGCGCGCTGGCGGCGGGAGGCGGCGTGAGGACGGCGAGCCCCGCCACCAGAGCGGTGACGAGGACGAGGACGACGACGGTGAGGCGGCCGTAGGCGCGCACGGCAGAGCGCATGGCGGAACTCCTTCGATTCCTGCCTCCCAGGTGAGCTGACGGGCTCGGGCGTGAAGGTCGCCCTACCGATCGCGTCCCGGCGGTGGCCGTGACGTCCTCGGATTCGCCCCGTGGCTCGGCCGATCGCGTGGTGCGAGGGCCGGGACCGATGGGTCCCCGGTACGGGCGGCGCCAGGCGGATGCCGGCGCTGCCCCGATTCGACAGGCTGCCGGCGCACGACGGTTGTCGTGGCGGTACCGGCAGCGGTATCGACGGTAAGCGGGAGCGCCCTGGTGCTGAACCACGTACGTCCACAATGCGGACGGTGCTGAGCGGGCCTGTGGGAACCGTCACATCAGATCCCACTGAGTCACATTCGTCACATGGGCACCACGGTTTGCGCATTCCGCTGCGGGCTCCCGATGCGCGGCGCTAGCGTCCGAGCGACTCCAGACAACTGCGAAGGGCGGATCCCATGGACGACAGCATTCAGCAGCACAAGTACGTCCTCAGCGAGGACCAGATGCCGACGACCTGGTACAACATCATGGCCGATCTGCCGGTGCCGCCGCCGCCGCCGCTGCACCCCGGACGCCTGGATCCGGTCGGTCCGGACGACCTCGCCCCGCTGTTCCCGATGGACCTGATCATGCAAGAGGTCTCGACGGAGCGGTACATCGAGATTCCCGGTGGCGTCCTCGACGTCTACCGCCAGTGGCGTCCGTCGCCGCTGTTCCGCGCCCACCGCCTGGAGAAGGCGCTCGGCACGCCGGCACGCATCTACTACAAGTACGAGGGCGTCTCGCCGGCCGGATCGCACAAGACGAACACGTCGGTGCCGCAGGCCTACTACAACAAGAAGGAGGGGACGACCAAGCTGACCACCGAGACCGGTGCCGGCCAGTGGGGAACGGCCCTGGCCTTCGCGTGCGCGCTGTACGACATCGACTGCGAGGTGTGGCAGGTCGGTGCGTCGTACGACGCGAAGCCCTACCGGCGCCTCATGATCGAGGCGTTCGGCGGACGCGTCCACCGCTCGCCGTCCGACCTCACCGAGGTCGGTCGCGCGCTCGCGGCGGACCCGAAGAACTGGTCGGGCTCGCTGGGCATCGCGATCTCCGAGGCGGTCGAGGTCGCGGCCAAGGATCCGAACACGCGGTACGCCCTGGGATCAGTGCTCAACCACGTGCTGCTGCACCAGACGATCATCGGCGAGGAGGCGCTGCTGCAGATGGAGATGGCCGGGGACACCCCGACGCACATCATCGGCTGCACCGGCGGCGGCTCGAACTTCGCGGGCCTGTCGTTCCCGTTCATGCGGGAGAAGATGGCCGGCAAGATCAATCCCGAGATCCTCGCGGTGGAGCCTGCCTCCTGCCCCTCGCTGACGAAGGGCGTCTACGCGTACGACTTCGGCGACACGGCGGGGATGACGCCCCTCATGAAGATGCACACCCTCGGGCACGACTTCATCCCCGACCCGATCCACGCCGGCGGCCTGCGCTACCACGGCATGGCGCCGCTGATCTCGCACGTGTACGAGCTCGGACTGCTCGACGCCATCGCCGTCCCGCAGACGGAGTGCTTCGCGGCGGCCGTGCAGTTCGCGCGCACCGAGGGCATCGTCCCGGCGCCGGAGCCCACTCACGCGCTCGCCATGGCGGTGCGCAAGGCGCTCGAGGCCAAGGAGACGGGCGAGGAGACCGTCATCCTGACCGCGCTCTGCGGGCACGGGCACTTCGACCTCGCCGCGTACGACGCCTACCTCAACGGCGCGATGGTCGACGAGGAGGTCAGCGACGCCCGGTTCGCCGAGGCGCTCGCCACGCTGCCGACGGTCAACGCCTAGCCACGCCACGTCCGAACGGCCACGTCGGCGCTCGCTCGACGTGGCCGTTCGAGGTTCGGGAGCGGGCTCCCGTCAGTAGGGTGGGCGCGTGAGCACGCCGACGCCCCGGGCTGCGCTGGCGAAGGGCCTCGTCTTCGTCGGTGCCGCCACGATGATCGGCAACGGCGCAGCCTTCCTGCTCACCATGATCGCCGCTCGCGTGCTCACGCCCGACGAGTTCGGCGCCCTCGGCGCGCTTCTGGGCATGCTCGTCATCATCTCCACGATCAGCATCGCGACACAGGCGCTGACCGCACGCCGGGTGGCCGTGAGCACCGGCCCGGCCCGCGACGCCGTCGAGGGTGAGGCGATCCGGCTGTCCGTGCTCGTCGGCATCGTCATCGGACTCAGCGGCCTCGCTGCTCGCCTGGCCGCTCGGCACGATCTTCACCATCCCGCCGGTCGCCGTGGCCGCCGGCATCGCTTCGCTCGGCTTCGTCGTCGTCGGCTCGGCAGCCATGGGCATCGCGCAGGGCCGCGAGGAGCACGCTCCGCCTGTCCTGGTCGTTCCTCGCCAACCAGATCGGCCGTGCGCTCGGCGGAGTCGTCGGGGTGCTCGTCCTGCAGAGCGTCGTCGGGCGTCGGCGTCGGCATCCTCGTCGGGTGCGCGGTCGGCGCGTTCGTGGCCTACCGGATCGCGTGCCCGGGCGCCTGGGGCACCGGCGTCTCCCGCGGGGTGGCGACCGAGTTCCTGCACATCGTGCACGCGCTGGCCGTCCTGTTCACGCTGACCAACGTCGACGTGCTGCTCGCGCGGCTCTTCCTCGACGGCTCGCAGTCGGGTGAGTACTCCGTGGGCGTCCAGCTGGCCAAGATCGCGTTCTTCCTGCCCGAACGCCATCATCATCGTGCTGTTCCCGAAGATGACCGGCGGCCGGTCGAACCGCACCGTCTACCTCGCCACCGGACTGACCGCCATCGTCGGCCTGTGCATCACCGGATTCAGCTTCCTGTTCGGCGACCTCGTCATCCGGATCCTCGGCGGCGCGCAGTACACCGAGCTGGGCTCGGAGGCCTGGCTGTTCGCCCTCGAGGGCTCGGCCTTCGCGCTGGTGCAGGTGCTGCTCTACGCACGCCTGGCCACGCAGGACCGCAAGGCGGTCATCGCCGTGTGGGTGGCGCTCGTCGCGCAGGTGGCGATCATCTCGCTGTGGCGGCACGACAGCCTGGTCGAGATCGTCACCACCGTGGTCGCCGTGTCGCTCGTCCTGACGGTCGTCGGGCCTGATCATGGACCGGCGGCAGTCGCCCGAGGTCCCGATCCCGATGGAGTCAGCCGAGTAGGTGCTCGCGGGCCCAGGCGCCCAGCACCTCGGCGCAGTCGTCGACGCTCTCACGCCACGACCGTCCGGCCCCCTCGCCGGCACTGTCGCTCACCTGCTTGACGAGCGTCACCGGCACTCCGGCGGCGATCGATGCCCGCGCGATGGCGTAGCCCTCCATGTCGACGAGGTCGGCGTGCTCGCGCGAGGCGTGCTCGCGTCGCCTCGTCCGACACGAAGACGTCGCCGGTCGCCAGCCGGGGCCCGGACTCCGCCGAGGTGCACGGCCTCGCCGAAGTGCAGGCCCGAGAGGCTGAACAGCGCGGCATCGTCGAGGTCGTGCTGCAGCACGCGTGCCGATCACGTGCGTGCCGGTCATGCCGTCGTGCAGCGCACCCGCCGTGCCGAGGTTCACCACGCGTGTCGGAGAGGTCTCGGCCAGGATGCTGGCCACCGCGATGGCAGCATTCACCTTGCCGGCGCCTGTCACCAGCACGGGAAGCTCGCTCACATGGAGGTGCGTGGCCTCCTCCTCGAGGGCGACGACGAGCAGGGGCAGGTCGGATGAGATGGTTCGATGGAGCCGCATGGTGGAACCGTACTGAGGTGCATGGGAGGCGTGAGTGGCGGACGAGACGGACGCAGGAGCGCCGTCGGCGACGCCGGAACCGGCTGAGCCGACCGCCGACGCGCTGGCGGAGGAGACGGCTCCCCACGTGGTCGCGACCCACGCAGCGGCGCCCCGGCGGTCGGGCTGGAAGATCGCCCTCGCCGTGGTCGGCGTCATCGTCATCGTCTGCGGCGCTGCCGTCGGCGGAGTGCTCTACGGCCGCGCGTCGGCGCCCGGACCGGACATCATCGTGACCCCGGAGCCCGTCGTCGAGGAGTCGGCAGCAATCGAGCCCATGCCCGTCGGCACACTGCCGATCCCGCCGTCCTCGCCGGCCGGGGGTGCGCAGGCGGACCGACCGGGAACGCCTGCCGTGCCGCCCGCCATCCTGACGGCGGCCCCGGACCTGCCGGACACCGCGACGGTGGCCAGCGGCTACCGCCTCGTCAACGCCGGCATCAGCGGTGCCCAGGTGGCCGGCGTGCTGGCTGCCGCGCTGGGGGCCAGCGGTCGGCCCGTCGAGGAGGACGGCTCCTGGGTCGTCGGCACCCCCGGCGCACCGATGCTCACCGTGAACGACGACCCGCTGTTCACCTGGACGTTCGAGGACACGGGCGTCCGCGCCTCGCCGGCGCCCGGTGAGCAGCTCGAGCCGGCGACGGCGATCGAACTGACCTCTGCGTTGCTCGGGCAGCATCGGCATCGATGTGTCCTCGGTGGACTGGCAGGTCGACCGCTACTTCGGCCGCACGGAGGTGACCGCATGGCAGCTGGTGAGCGGGCAGCGCACGGAGCTCGGCTGGACGGTGGCGTACGACCCGAGCGGTGCCGTCGTCGAGGCGTCGGGCTTCTCCGCCGGTCTTGAGGAGGTCACCGGGTACCCCGTCCTCGGGGCGGCCAGCGCGATCGCGCGCTCGGCGACTCAACCGTGGTCCCTCGTCGGACCCTCACCCGCCCAGGCCCCTGAGGCGGCGCCCAGCCCCTCGGCCTCACCGCTCGTCGCCGCTCGCCCGCCCGGGCATCACCATCCCGGTGTCGGAGGTGACCGTCACCGAGGCCACCCTCGGCCTCGCGCAGTACTGGCAGCCCGACGGCGGCATGCTCATGCTGCCGTCCTACGTGCTCGCCGGCGAGGACGGGAGCCGCTGGTCGCTCCTCGCCGTCGACGAGCCCTACGTGCAGTTCGTCGACCAGTCCTACCCGACCGCTCCCGCAGCGACCGGATGACACTACGGTTGTGCTCCTGAGGCGAGGTGGCAGAGCGGCCGATTGCAGGCGCCTTGAAAGCGCCCGAGGGGAAACCCTCCGGGGGTTCAAATCCCTCCCTCGCCGCGTTAGCGGTGACGCTGCGGGTTTGGGAGGAGCCGAAGGCGACGGCTCCCTCCCTCGCCGCGTTAGCGGTGACGCTCGTGGTTGGCGGTGACGATGATTGCGCAGGTCCTGCTCATCGTCATCGACATCCTCGTCGTCCTGGCGATCTCCATCGGCGTCGGCGCGGTGGCGCCGCGCTGGCCGGACTCCTGGCTGCAGCGTGACCCGATCCCGCTCGCGCTGGGACGCTGGGAGACGCCCGCGTTCTACCGCCGGCTCGGGATCCCCCGGCTGGCGCGTCGGCTGCCCGAGCTCGGCGACACGTTCGGCGGCGAGAGCAAGTCGCAGCTGCCGGGGAGCACGCGCGACCACCTGCGGGCCTACCTGCTGCGAGGTCCGTCGCGCCGAGTGGGTGCACTGGGCCTCCGTCGCCGGCGCCTTCGTCCTGTTCGCCTTCAACCCCTGGTGGCTGGCTCTCGCCTTCGTGATCGCGGTCACCGCGGGAAACCTCCCCTTCATCCTCGTGCTGCGAAACAATCGAGCACGGATCACCCGCATCATCGACAAGGACGGTGGACGATGACCTCATCGACTGACGAGCGTGCGTACGGAGTGCGGTCGATGGTGGCCCCGCTGCGCCGGGTCGCCGTGCGCCCGCCTGCCGCGCGTGGCGACTACCCCGCCGCGCACTGGGCGCAGCCGCTCGACCTCGACCGGCTCGCCCAGCAGCACGCCGCGTTCGTCGCCCTCCTCGAACGCCTGGGCTGCCAGGTCGAGGTGCTCGAGCCTGCGGACGACATGCCCGATGCCTGCTTCGTGTACGACCCGGCATTCGTCGTGGGAGACGGAGTCATCGAGCTGCGGGGAGCCAAGGTCGTGCGCGCCGGCGAGCCGCCACTGCTCGCCGTGCAGCTGGCGGACCTCGGCGTCCCGATCGTCGGCCGCCTGACGGCGCCGGCGACGGCCGATGGCGGCGACATGTTCTGGCTCGACGAGACGACGCTCGCCGTCGGTCGCACCTACCGGACGAACGCCGAGGCGCACGACCAGCTGCGCGCCATCCTCGAGCCGGGCGGCGTCACGGTCGAGTCATTCGACATGCCGCATGACCTCGGACCGGAGTACTGCCTGCACCTGATGTCGGTCGTGTCCCCGGTCCGCGAGAACCTCGCGGTCGTGTACGAGCGCCTCGCGCCCGTCGCCCTCCTGCAGGCGCTCGCGGCCCGCGGCATCGAGCGCATCCCCGTTCCTGAGGAGGACTACGTCTCGCTGGGCTGCAACGTCCTCGCCGTCGCGCCAGGGGTGGTCGTCATCGCGGCCGGCAATGACGCGACGGCGAAGGCTCTGCGCGACCACGGGGTCGAGGTGCACACGTATGAGGCGAGCGAGATCAACAAGGGCGAGGGTGGTCCGACATGCCTGACCAGGCCGATCCTTCGGGGGTAGGCGCGCGGGTGCGACGCTGGTTCGACGCGAGCTACCCGGCTGCACGTGCTGCGGCGGTTCTTCGCCCTCGAGCTGCTCGACCGGTCCTTCGCCCTCGCCGCACAGGCCTTCGTCGCGCTGCTCCCGCTTGTCATCGTCGTCGTGTCCGCCTTCGTGGCGGACAGCGCCGACGTCGATCGCGAACTCGATCGGCGACCGGTTCGGCCTCGACGAGGCCGCCCGTACGGCCCTGCGCGTGCTGTTCGACCACCCCGGAACAGCAGCAATCTCCTGGCTCGCCATCCTGATCTCGCTGCTCTCGGCGTTCTCGCTCTCGCGTCGGCTGGCACGGACGTACGCAGTGATCTTCGAGGTGGCTCCACTGCCGCGGGGCAAGAGCTGGCATGGACTCGTGTGGATCGTCCTTCAGGTGACGCTCTTCGTGGGCGCCTCGCTGCTTCGCGACCTTCGGTCGGGAAGCGGCGTCATCCTGGCTACCACCGCGATAGTGGGCCTGCTCGTGCTGTGGTTCGCTCGCGGACGTCGCGGGACTCACGGCTGCTGGTGCCCAGCTGCGCCGGTGCGGATGGTGGTCGCGTCGGCTGTCGTCTCCAGCCTCGGACGGGCCGGCATCGCGGTATGGGCGTACCTGTACATGCCGAGGTCGCTGTCGAGCCAGGCGGATCAGTACGGCCCGATCGGAGTCACGTTCGCGCTGTTCACCTACATCCTCGTGGGCGTGCTCGTCTACGTCGTCGCCCCGCTGATCGTCACGACGTGGGTGCGCTGGCGGGCCGACCGCGGGTCGGTTGCGTCAGCCGGTCAGTGACGCCGTGTCGATGACGAAGCGGTACTTGACGTCGCTGGCCACCACGCGGTCCCAGGCCTCGTTGACCTGGTCGAACCCGATGACCTCGATGTCGGCGCCGAGCCCGTGCTCGCCGCAGAAGTCGAGCATCTCCTGCGTCTGCGGGATGCCGCCGTTGTTGGTGCCGGTCAGGCGCCGGCGCTGTCCCACGAGGGTGAAGGCACTGATGGACAGGTCGTTCTCGGGCAGGCCGACCATCGCCATGGTGCCGTCGAAGTCCAGCAGCCGCATGTAGGTGTCGACCTTGGTGGCGGCGCTGGCGGTGTTGATGATCAGGTCGAGGGAGCCGTTGGCCGCCTTCATGGCCGCCTTGTCGCTCGACAGGAGGAACGTCGTGGCCCCGAGCCGGTAGCCGTCCTCCTCCTTGTGCGGGGAGTGGCTGATCAGCGTGACCTCGGCGCCCATGGCGGCGGCGAGCTTCACGCCCATGTGGCCGAGGCCGCCGAGGCCCGACGATGCCGACGCGCACCCCCGGACCGGCCTTCCACTCGCGCCAGCGGCTGGTAGCAGGTGATGCCGGCGCACAGCAGGGGAGCAGCGACGTCGAGCCCGATGCTGTCCGGGATGCGCAGGACGAAGTCCTCGTTGGTGACGATGTAGGAGGAGTAGCCGCCGTACGTGGGGGTCACGCCGTCCATCTCGTAGCCGTTGTACGTGGGCGCGGCCCCGGCCGTGCAGTACGACTGCTCGCCGCGCCGGCAGTTGGCGCACGTGCCGCACGAGCCGACGTTGCAGCCCGACCCCGACGCGATCACCGACCTGGTACTTCGTCACCTCGGAGCCGACGCCGCTGACGATGCCGGCGATCTCGTGCCCGGGCACCATCGGGAAGATCGAGGTGAACCACTCCTCGCGGGCCTGGTGGATGTCGGAGTGGCAGATCCCCGAGTACGCGATGTCGATGCCCACGTCGTGCGGCCCCAGGTCCCGTCGAGGAACCATGAACGGCTCGAGGGGGGCCTTGGCGGATGGGGCGGCGTAGCCGGGGACGTCCATGCGAATCCTCACGTCGGTGGTGAACGCCCCATCCAACCACTGGCGGACGAGCGGCGCTCAGGCGCGGAACAGCTCCTCGAGCACGCCGCGCATGACCGGACCGCTGACGTCCTGGCCGGTCCACAGGCGTACCGCGATCAGGGCCTGGTTGACCAGCATGCCGAGCCCGTCGAGCGTCGTGCAGCCGCGCTCCTCGGCTGCCGCCAGGAATCGCGTGCGGGGCGGGTTGGCGACGACGTCGGCCACGACCATGCCCGGGCGTGAGGGTGTCGACGTCGACGTCGGGCATGTGCGCCTCGTCGGGGTGGAAGCCGATCGACGTGGCGTTGATGAGGACGCCGGTGCCGTGCGGCACGTGCAGGGCGGGCTCCCAGGGCAGGTAGCGGGCAGCGGCGGGCGTGCGCTCGTCGATCAGGTCGGCGAGCGCCTGACCCCGCTCGGGTGTGCGGTTGACGATGGTGATGCTCCTGCGCGCCGGCGAGCGCTGTCTCGACCGCGATGGCGCGAGCGGCACCGCCGGCGCCCGAGCACGACGACGTGCTGCCCGGCGGGATCGGCCACCGTGCGAAGCGAGGCCACGAAGCCCTGCCCGTCCGTGTTCTCGCCGATCGAGCCGGCCGTCGCGGATGACCACCGTGTTGACGGCCCCGATGATGGCCGCCGAGGGCGCCAGCTCGTCGAGCAGGTCGAGCACGGCGACCTTGTGCGGGATCGAGCAGTTGAAGCCGATCCATCCCATGGCCTGGGCACCACGGACCGCGCCCGCGAGGTTCTCGGCCGGCACCTCGCAGTTGATGTAGCGCAGGTCGAGCCCGGCGTCGGCGAAGGCCGCCTCCATGATCGCGACTGTCGGGTTCTGCGCAGCGGACGTCGCGAACGAGCCGGTCAGCGTGCTCAGGAAGGACAGGTCGGACATGCGGGTCTCCACTGCTCGGCGGGGAGCCCGAGCGTATCCCTCGGAGGGCGACGCCCACCCCGCGTGCACGAGAATGCGGGCATGACAATCCGCGTGGGAGTGATCGGCACGGGCAACATCGGCACGTCGCACGCACGCGACCTCGCGTCGCGGGTCGCGGGCTCGCAGGTGACGGCCCTCTACGACTTCGACGGCGACCGGGCCGGGCAGCTGGCGAGCGAGCTGGGGGCGCAGTGCCCTCGCGACGTACGAGGCCGTCATCGCCTCGGATGACGTCGACGCCGTCCTCATCGCCTCGCCCGACCAGTTCCACGCGGAGCAGGCGCTTGCGTGCCTGTCGGCAGGGAAGCCCACCCTGTGCGAGAAGCCGCTGGCGCCGATCGAGGCGGATGCCCGGGCGGTCCTCGACGCCGAGGTGGCAGGGGGGCGCCAGCTGATCATGATGGGCTTCATGCGCCGGTTCGATCCGGGCTACCTCGAGCTCAAGTCCCAGCTCGGCCCGGACGGCGTCGGCGATCCGCTGATCGTGCGCAACACGCACCGCAACGAGATCGCGCCCTACGGCCTCGACAGCGCGCTCAGCCTGACCAACGCGGCCATCCATGAGATCGACATCAACCGGTGGCTGACCGACGACGAGTACGCGTGGGTGCAGGTGCTCACCGGCCGATCCGGACCGCTGACGCCGCAGGGGCAGCACGACCCGCTCTTCGTGCTCCTGCAGACGACGCAGGGCACCATCGTGGAGATCGAGATGTTCGTGCAGTCCCAGCTCGGCTACGAGGTGTCGTGCCACGTCACGGCCGGACACGGCGTGGCCGAGATGAGCGACGGTGCGTTCGTGACCACGATGCAGGCGCGGCACCGGGGGCACTGCCCTGCCGGCGCAGTGGCTCGGTCGGTTCCAGGAGGCCTACCGCCTGCAGCTGCAGGGGTGGATCACCCACCTGGTCACCGGGAGTCCGATGCCGGGCGCCTCGGTCTGGGACGGCTACGTCGACACCATCACCGCGAACGCGGCGATCGCCTCGCTGCGCTCCGGTGAGCCGGGTCGACATCACCCTGCCCGAGCGCCCCGCCCTCTACGCCTGACCCCGCAGCCGAGTCGGCCCCATTCCCGGGTGGGAAGGGGCCGCGACTCGCGCTCGCGGCTAGCGGACGGGGGTGAGCTGCTGCTGCGTCCTCCGGCACCGTCATGGCGCCGGTCATGATCGCGACCACGTCGTTCATCGATGCCGTCTGCGGCGTGACGACGGCCGCGCGCTTGCCGAGCCGGGCGACGTGGATCCGGTCGGCCACCTCGAACACCTGCGGCATGTTGTGCGAGATGAGGATGACCGAGAGCCCGCGGTCGCGGAGGTCCTGGATCATCTTGAGCACGCGTGCCGACTCGTTGACGCCGAGGGCGGCGGTGGGCTCGTCGAGGATGATGACCTGGCTGCCGAACGCGGCCGCTCTCGCGACGGCCACTGCCTGCCGCTGGCCGCCGGAGAGCGTCTCGACCGCCTGCGTGATGTTCTGCAGGGTGCTGATGCCGAGGTTCTTCAGGTGGGCGGACGACTCCGTGCGCATGCGCTTCTTGTCCAGGGTGCGGAACACCGTGCCCACGAAGCCGGGCTTGCGCACCTCGCGGCCGAGGTACAGGTTGCTGGCGATGTCGAGCGCAGGCGACACGGCGAGGGTCTGGAACACCGTCTCGACGCCGTGGCGACGAGCCTCGCTCGTGCTCTTGAACTCCACCTGCTCGCCCTGGACGTACATCTCGCCGGCATCGGGGGTGTGGGCGCCGGAGAAGCACTTGATCAGGCTCGACTTGCCGGCGCCGTTGTCGCCGACCACGGCGAGCACCTCGCCGGGGTACAGCTCGAGGTTGATTCCGTCGAGCGCGACGACGCGACCGAAGGTCTTGACGAGGTTGACGCCCTGGACGACGGGGGTGACTGTCGTGGTGGCGGTCATGCCTTCACCTTCCTGATCCACTGGTCGATTGCGACGGCGACGATGACGAGGATGCCGACGGCGAGGACGCGGTAGGCCTGGTCGAGTCCGGCGAGGGACAGTCCGTTCTGGACCACCGTGATGATGAACGCGCCGATCAGGGTGCCGAGCAGGGTGCCGCGCCCGCCGAACAGCGACGTGCCGCCGATGACGACTGCGGTGATGGTGTCGAGGTTGAGCAGCGGGTCGGGGTTGGGGCTCGCCGAGCCGACGCGGCCGATGGTCAGCCAGGCCGCGATGCCGATGATGAGTCCGGAGACGACGTACACGCTGAAGATGACGCGCTTGGTCGAGATGCCGGAGAGCTCGGCAGCGTTGGGGTCGTCGCCGACGGCGTACACGTGGAGGCCCCATGCGGTGTTCTTCAGGATGTAGCCGAAGACGACGTACATGATCAGCATGACGACGACGCCGTACAGCAGCTGGAACTCGCCGATCTGGAAGGTCTCGCCCAGCCACTTCATGGCATCGGGCATCTCCTTGTTCTGGATCGTCCGCGCCTTGAACAGGATGAGCGTCAGGGCCGTGAAGATCGACAGCGTGCCCAGGGTGACGATGAAGGGCGGCAGGTTCAGCCGGACGATCAGGAAGCCGTTGATGACGCCGGTCAGCACGCCGACGCCGATGCCCAGCGACGATCGCCAGGTAGGGGTTCTGCCCGGCGATCGGGCAGGACGTTCGAGGCGGTCGCGAAGACGGCGAGGTTCGCCATCATCATCTGGGCGAGGGTCGTCGCGGCACCGATGCTCAGGTCGATGCCCGCGGTCAGGATGACCAGCGTCTGGGCGATCGCGAGCGTGCCGACGACGACGGTCTGCTGCGTGACGAACGAGATGTTCTGCGGGAGCAGGAAGCGGTCGTTCAGCGCGTAGAAGACGACGACGCAGATGACCAGGACGATCAGCGGGCTGAGGTACGGGTACTTGTGCAGCACGCCCTGGACGCGCTGGAGGGGCGTGCGGCGCTCCATGAACTCCTCAGCGAGGTCCACGGGGCTGGCGGATGGGGTGCTCACTTCTAGGGCCTCCCGACGGTGGCGGACGATCGATGTGACGGATGTGACGCTAGACCTTCAGGCGTGACGCGGGGCGGCAATCAGGTGATTGCCGCCCCGCGTCATCGCTAACTCAACGCTGGAGGCTTAGCCCCAGGCGTTGTCGATGCAGTACTGCGCGGACTCCTGCGGAGCGGCGGTGACCGTCTCCTGCGGGTCGTCGGTGCACAGGGTCACGCCGGTGTCGAAGAACTGGCCGTTGGCCGAGGTGTTCTCCGGCGGTGCGCCGCCATCGGCGATCGTCTTGATCGCCTCGACGCCGAGCGACGCCATCTTCAGCGGGTACTGCTGCGAGGTGGCCTGGATCTGGCCGGCCTTGACACCCTCGACGCCGGCGAGGCCGCCGTCGACGGACACCACGAACACGTCCTCACCCACGGTCTTGCCAGCAGCCTCGAGGGCCGGGATGGCACCGAAGGCGGTGGGCTCGTTGATCGTGTAGACCACGTTGATGTCGGGGTTCTTGGCCAGGCAGTTCTCCATGCCCGTCTTGCCGCCGGCCTCGTTGGCGCCAGTGGCCTCGAGGCAGACGATCTCGTAGTCGCCGCCCGCACCGGTGGTGTACTGACCGGTCGGAGCGGGGCTCGTCATGTCCTCAAGCGTCGGCACCTCGATGCCCATGCCCTTGAGGAAGCCGTTCGCACGGCAGTAGTCGACGGACACGACGCGGTCGTTGAAGATGACCAGCTCGGCGATGATCGCCTTGTCACCGTTGAGCTTGCCGGCGGCCCACTGGCCGATGGCCTCGCCCGCGAGGCAGTTGTCGGTCGCGAAGGTGATGTCGACGACGTCCGGCGGATCGGTCGGGGTGTCGAGTGCGATGACGTAGAGGCCGGCCTCACGCGCCTTGCCGATGGCGTCGTTGACGTTGACCGACATCGGCGTGATGAGGATGCCTGCCTGGCCCTGAGCGATCGCGTTCTCGATCAGCTCGATCTGGCCGGCGTCGTCGCCCTCTTCCTTGCCCGAGCCGACGGTCAGGTCGACACCGGACGCAGCGGCCGCCTCCTTGGCGCCCTCCTGCATCGCGACGAAGAACGGGTTGGTCGAGTCCTTGGTGATGAGCGAGACGGCAACGTGCCGCCCTCGGCCGGGGCCTCGGAGGCGGGAGCCTCGGATGCGGGCGCCTCGGACGCCGCGGGGGCCTCCGATGCCGCAGCCGACTCCTCGGAGGACGAGCCCGAGCTACAGGCCGCAAGGGTCACGGAAGCGAGGCCGGCCACTGCGATCGCAGTGAAGGCCCGTCCGCGTGTCAAGCGGTTGATCATGTGGTGTCCCTTCGAAGGGTGGGTGGGTGTGACCCGAGGGTCGCCTGCCATGTCTATTCCTGCCGGCCCAGCCTCGGCGAGCCGAGACCGGACCTTGATACCGAACCGTTACGGTCACGCGACCGTGCCGGGCGGCAGGAACAGGCACCACGGACGAACCTCGCCGTCGTCAGGGCGGCGGCCTGCGCCAACCGCCCTGACAACGTTGTCTCGATTTCTAGTGGCTCAGAGGACTTACCGTCAAGAGCAATTGCTGTAATACTCCCGCTTCGTAATGACAACGTTATCTAGCCCGATCGAGGGCGCCGGCGGCGTTCGGTCCCGGGCCACCATGAAGGACGTGGCGGCCCTGGCCGGCGTGAGCCTGAAGACGGTGTCCCGGGTGGTCAACCGCGAGGCGGGCGTGAGCGAGGAGCTGGCGGTCCGGGTCTCGCGGGCGGCCGAGCAGCTCGACTACCGGCCGAACCTCACGGCATCGAACCTGCGACGCGCCGACCAGCGCACCGGCACGATCGGGCTGCTCGTCGAGGACGTCGCCAACGAGTTCTTCGCCTCGATCCATCGCGGGGTGGAGGAGGTGGCCCGCGAGCGCGGCGTGGCCGTCATCGCCGCGAGCCTGGACCGCGACCCCGCCCTCGAGCGCGACCTGGTCGCCGCGTTCGCCTCGAGGCGGGTCGACGGCCTCATCCTGGCGCCCACGGCGAACGAGCAGGGCTATCTCACGAACGAGCTGCGCAGCGGCTGGCCGATGGTCTGCATCGATCGACAGCCGCGCGGCGTCGACATCGATGCCGTGGTGACCGACAACCGTGAGGCGTCGGCGGCGGGCGTGGCCCACCTCATCGCGCACGGACACACGCGTATCGCGTTCATCGGCGGGCAGTCGACGCTGCTGACCGAGCAGGCCCGGTTACTCCGGCTACGTCGATGCGATGGCCACGGCGGGCGCGGCCGTCCGGCCTGAGTGGGTCCGCCACGACGCTCAGGACAGCGACCAGGCGCGCGAGATCGTCCTGCGCCTCCTGCGGCAGCCGGACCCGCCCTCGGCCATCTTCAGCGGCCAGAACCTCATCACGATGGGAACCGTGCGCGCCCTGCGCGAGCTCGGCCTGCAGCATCGCGTGGCACTGGTCGGATTCGACGACTTCCAGCTGGCCGACCTGCTGGACCCGGCCATCACCGTCGTCGCGCAGGATGCCCGGGCGATCGGTCACCTCGCGGGCGAGCTGCTCTTCCGGCGCATGGAGGACTCCGAACTCGGGACGACGACGCATGTCGTGCCGTGCACCCTCGTCACTCGCGGATCTGGGGAAATTCGCCCGGAGTGACGGCGACGCCCGACGACCGCGACGTCTCGGCCACGATCACGCCGGCCAGGACGATGAGCCCGCCGATCGCCTGGACCCCGGTGAACGTCTCGTTCAGCAGGAGCAGGCCGATGACGGCGGCCCACAGCGGTTCCGTCGTCCCCACGATGCCGGCGCGCTGCGCACCGATCCGGCGCAGCGAGCCCGAGGACGAGCAGGAACGGGACCACCGTGCCGAGCAGCACTCCCCACACCATGAGCGCCCACACGGGGAAGGCCGGGGCGCCGGCGAGCAGCGGCTCGCGTGGCCACCGTCAGGGTCGACCAGGGGAAGGTCCACCACGGCGCGATCACGGCCCATGCGATGGAGGCGAACACGAAGCCCCACATGGTCAGGGACACGGCGTCGCGATGCTCCTGGCCCGGACTCCCCGAGCAGCCAGTACACGGCGAGCGCCACCGCGCACAGCAGGCCGGCCAGCGAGGCCGACCGCGTCGAGGGTCATGCCCTGCCAGACCTGCGCCACCATGGCCAGGCCGATCACGGTGAGGGCGATGGCCAGCCAGATGCGGTTGCTGACGGCGTGCCTGCGGCCGAACCGGAACCACAGGGCGACGAGCACGGGCGCGAGGAACACCAGCAGCGTGCCGATGCCGACGTTCAGCCTCGAGATCGTCAGGAAGTACAGGTACTGCACGAGCGTGAAGGCGATCACGCCGTAGGCGATCAGGAACGGCAGCTCGCGGCGGCTGACGCGGAACCGGTCGCGGTGCCGGATGGCGATGTAGGCGACGAGGACGACCATCGCGCCCGCGTTGCGGAGCTGGGTCAGGTGGACGGGATCGAAGCCGGCGTTGAGCGCGGCCTTGGCGATGACGCCGTTGAGTGCGAAGAGGAATGCCGCGACCAGGTACATGGCCACGCCGATGACGTCGTTCCGGCGCCCCACGCCGGCAGTGCCCCCCACCGGCCGCTCAGTCGATGAGCAGGTGCCACACGCGGGCCCCGCCGATCATCGCGGCGGAGTTCGGCACGATGACGACGTCGTCGCCCATCCTGGTGAGGACGTTCGGCGTGATGTGCCGGGAGTTGCCGCCGCCGATGTAGAGCCGGTCCCACATGAACACCGGGCGCAGGCCCTCGACCATGCGTCCGACCCGGCGGGACCACAGGGCGTCGCCGAGGCGGCGTCGCTCGTGCTCGCCGATGTAGGTGTCGTACGACAGTCCCCAGCGCACGGGCGCCTGCGACATCTCCATGTGCGGTGCGAGCCTGCTGCCGTCGAACAGGGCGAAGCCCAGCCCGGTGCCGAGCGTCATGACGAGCTCGAGGCCGGCACCGGCGATGACACCGGCGCCGTGCACCTCGGCATCGTTCAGGACCCGGGTCGGCATGCCGAGCGCCTCCGCCATGGCGGTCTGCACGTCGAAGCCCTCCCACTGCTCCACCAGCTCGGGGAGGACGCGGGTGCGGGGGCCGGACTTGGTGACGTAGTGCGGGGTCGTGACGACGACGCCGTGGCGGATCATGCCGGGCAGGCCGATCGTCGCGCGCTCGGCCTTGGGCAGCTGCCCGGCGAGATCGACGAGGGTCTTGACGAACAGGCTCGTCGGCAGCGGGTAGGGAGTGGGCACGCGGATCGGATGCGCGCGCATCGTGCCGGCCTCGTCGAGGACGGAGCCCTTGATGCCGCCGCCCCCGCAGTCGATCGCCAGAGTCGTCATGCGCTGCATTCTGCCGTGTGGGGGGCAGGTATTCTTCTGTGGCTGCCGGGGAGACCCGGCGCGGGGAGGCGTCGCCTAGTCCGGTCTATGGCGCCGCACTGCTAATGCGGTTTGGGCCTTCAAGCCCATCGAGGGTTCAAATCCCTCCGCCTCCGCCAACGACTGATGGGGTCCCCGCGGGGCGCCCCATCGTCGTTCTTGACGTGTGCGGCGTGGAGGAGCGAAGCGACGGTTCCTCGCCTCCGCGGGTCAGCCGACGGTGAGCCGGCCGTCCGCGAAGGTGCTCCTGACCGTGCTGAGCGAGCGCTCCGCGGGACCGCCGGTCACGGTGCCGTCGGCGTCGTAGCGCGAGCCGTGGGCGGGACACAGCCAGGTGCTCCCCGACTTCCCGACCGTCGTGCCCTTGTGGGTGCACCGCAGGTCGATGGCGCGGTAGGTCCGGCGCCCCGTGCGCACCACCGCGACCGGCACGCCGCGGACGGTGCCGAGGGCGACCGTGCCGCCGACGCGCGCCAGCCCGGGCACCTGGGCGACGGTCACGACGACCTGGCCGTTGGCCTTGCGGCGGATGCCGTCCGCCGCCATCGCCTCGTCGGCAAGCAGGACCGGGCCCAGCGCCAGGGCGGCGGCGCCGCACACGGTCTTGAGGAAGTCTCGACGGGTCGGCATGGGGCTCCTCGGCTCGGGCTTCGAGGCTACGTCAAGGGTGGTTTCCCCGCGAACGGACGGGCCGGATAGACTCCCCGTCGGTCGCTCGCGGCCATGCGCCCGTAGCTCAACGGATAGAGCATCTGACTACGGATCAGAAGGTTGCAAGTTCGAATCTTGCCGGGCGCACCCATCCGTCCGGTCGCACTGAATGCGACCCGAGCTTCCCGAGGCCCCGGCGTTGCCGACGCTAGTGGCCGGACGTGCGCGCATATTGGCCGTTCGCCGGTCAGGGGGCAGTGACGGCGGCCACCACGACGTCGAGCACGTCAGGGTCCCAGGTGAGCGCGCTCTCCCACGGCAGCCCGAACCGGTCCGCGAAGTAGATGCTGTGCACATCGGGGAAGGTGTGGACCGTCCGGTCAGGAAGCACTGACGCCGGCACGTCGGCTGCGGTGCCGCTGGGCAGGGCGACGAGTCCGTCGTGCGGCCACACGGCCGGATCGCCGCCGTCACGCCGGAAGTAGTCACCGGCGATCAGCGTCACGGGGATCGAGTCGAGCACGCCTGCCTGCTGGTCGTTCCATCCGCCAGGGCTGGCGAGGAACCGCTGCGTGATCTGCTCGCTCGCTCCCGTCGAGGCCGACGCGGCCAGCGTCGGCGAACTCGGTCATGATCCGTTCGGTCCCGGCGTCACCGGCCGCAGCGTCGAGTCCGAGGGCCCCGGCGACGTAGTCGGCAGTGAACCCGCCCTGCCACGGGGTGCCCAGCGTCACCAGCCGGCGGACGAACGGAGCGGCGTTGTCCGCGGCAAGCTCGCGGATCGCGGCCCGACTGAACAGGCCGCCCATCGAGTGGCCGACGAGGTCGACGCTCATGACGCCATGCTCGCGGGAGAGCCAGGCGAGGAAGGTCGCGAGGCAGCCGCCTGCCTCGTCGATCGGACCGACCGCGTTGACGGTCATCTCCTCGGGCAGCAGCGGCGGGCGGGTCGGCGAACCCGGCGAACCCGGGGTCGCCCGACGCGGGACCCGGTCCGGCATTGGCGGGTGACGTGAACACCGGGATGCCCGCGTGGAGGAGTGCCGTCGCGCAGCGCGGTGTCGGTGCTGCCGGCGGCCTGCCCCCGCCGCACCCGTGCGTCGGCGTGGTGAACGGGCTGATCGCGTCGCCACCGGACACGATGACGACGGCGTGTGTGACGCCTGGCATGGAGCCTCCCTCGCGAGCGAGGCGTGCCCCCACGCACGCTGGATCTGACCGCTATCCAACCAACGTGATCCGACGACGTCACGCCGACGCGCGGCGGGCACGTGGACCGAGCGGACCTGCCGTAGCAGGCTCCTCCGCCTATCCTCGGATCTCGCGGGGTCGACGTGTCCTTCTGGGGCGTCGCTGTTCGTCCTTTGCATGAACCCGGCGATCGGCGCCGGTGACCGAGGAGGTCGTGATGCCCCAGTACGTCGCAATCATCTACACGGAGGATGTTGACTGGTCGCTGCCCGAGCAGGCAGAGGCGATGGCCGAGTACGGCGCCTTCAACGCCGCGGCGGAGGCCGTCATCCGCGGCGGCGCCGCGCTCTACCCGACGGCCACGGCGACGACCGTACGGGTCTCGGGTGGCAAGGGAGGCGACGTCGTGGCGAGCGACGGCCCCTACGCGGAGACGAAGGAGGCACTCACCGGCTTCTTCATCCTCGAGTGCGCGGATCTCGACGAGGCCATCGCGACCGCGGCCCAGATTCCCGCAGCCTGGAACGGCGCCGTCGAGGTGCGCCCCGTCCTGCCGATCATGTGACCCGGTGACGGCACCGACATCGCCGGAGGCCGCGGCCGAGCACGTGGTCCGCGGGGAGTACCCGCGCATCCTCGCAACTCTGATCCGTGTCACCGGCGATGTCGACCTGGCCCAGGACTCTCTCCAGGACGCCGTCGTGCGGGCCCTGTCCACCTGGCCCCGCGACGGCGTCCCGGCAGAGCCGCGAGCGTGGCTCACCGTCGTCGCGCGTCGCTGCGCGGTCGACCGCATCCGTCGAGACACCGTGCGTCACTCCAAGGAGGCTGCGGCCGTGTCGTTCATCGACAGCGAGGCGCCCGAGCCGGTCGACTCGGTGGTGCGGGACGACCTCCTGCGTCTCGTCTTCACGTGCTGCCACCCGAGCCTGGCGGTCGAGGCGCAGGTGGCGCTCAGCCTGCGCACCCTGGGCGGTCTGACCACGCTCGAGGTCGCCCGCGCGCTCATGGTGCCGGAGGCGACGATGGCCAAGCGGCTCACCCGGGCCAAGCAGAAGATCCGGCAGGCGCGGATCCCCTACCGGGTGCCGCCCGACGAGGAGCTGCCTGCACGGCTCGCGGGTGTCCTGTCCACCGTGTACCTGATCTTCAACGAGGGCTACGCCGCGGGATCAGGGGACGCGGCGCTGCGGATCCCGCTGGTCGAGGAGGCGATCCGGCTCGGCCGGCTGCTGCACGAGCTGATGCCGGACGAGGCCTCGGTGTCCGGTCTGCTGGCGCTGATGCTGATCCAGGACTCGCGGCGGGAGGCCCGTGTCGACGCCGACGGCTCAGTGGTCCTGCTCTCGGAGCAGGATCGCGGCCTGTGGGACGCGACGGCCATCCGCGAGGGGGTCGAGCTGGTGGGCGAGGCGCTCCGCCGGACGCCCGAGGTGCCCGACCCCTATGTGGTGCAGGCAGCCATCGCGGCCTGCCATGCCCTGGCCCCCACCTACGCGGACACCGACTGGGATGCCGTCATCTCCTGGTACGACGTGCTGCTGTCCGTGCACGATTCGCCGGCGGCCCGGCTGGGACGCGCATCTGCCCTGGCGGAGAGGGACGGTCCCGCCGTCGGCCTCGCGGCCGTCGACGACATACCCGGCCTCGACGATCATGCGTGGTGGCATGCCGCGCGCAGCGAGCTTCTGACGCGCCTTGGGCGTCACGACGAGGCCGGGACGGCTCGGGACCGCGCAGTGTCGCGTGGGCTCAACGAGGCCCATTCACGATTCGTCTCCCGTGGGCGGCCTGACGCGGAGGGCTGATTCGGCCGCTACTGCGCGAGGGCCGCCGGGCGCACCTTCGACTTCCAGAGCTTCTCGCCGCTGCTGTCGCGTCCGACGAGGCGCCAGCGAGACTCGGTGGGCGTGAAGGTCGCTGCGGCCAGCGCGACGTCGGCGCGCTGGGCATCGGCAGCGCAGCCGCCTCCGGGCAGCAGCACGACATCGGCAGGCGCGTCCGACCACGTGCCGTCGGCCGACGGTCGGGTGCGCAGGTCGACCGTCGACGTGCCGGCCGGAACGCAGACCTCGAACCGCACCAGCTCGCCCTCGGTCAGGCAGGTGATCTGCTGGTCGAGCGCGGTCAGCAGGCAGGCACCGTCGGGGCCAGTGTCGACCGGGGTGACGATGGTCGCGGCCAGTGGGACGGAGGTCACCGTCGGCGCGTCTCGGCCGTCGCGGACGGGCTGGCGGACGGTGAGGCTGCGGTCGGGGCCGGCTGCGCGTCGCCTCGCCGGCGACGACGGCAGCGGGTGCGGTGGGGTTGGCGAGGACGAGTGCTGCTCCCACGCCGGCCGCGAGGACGACGCCGCCGATGACCATGGCGGCCAGGGGTTGCGACACCAGGTTGAGGATCCGGGCTCGCTTGCTCACCGGGTCCTCGCCGTCCAGCCGCACCCAGCACACCGTGCACAGCACGGCATCCGGTGCGACGGCGTGCCCCCGCGGGCAGGTGCCCGAGTTGTCCATGATTCCCCTCTGCTGCGCGCGTGGGCCCCCACCCGGTGCCGATTGTCCTACGTCAGGCACCCGTGTGCGCGTTGCCGGCAGGGAGTGTCGCGCTCGCGTCGCCCTCAGCCATGGAAGTCCTCGCGCAGGAACGGGTTCTCCCAGAGCTGGATGCCGTCCTGGACGGTGAAGCCCGCCAGCGTCGGATGCGTCATCGTGAAGACGGCGGTGCAGGGGTTGTCGATCGCCAGGCCCCAGCCCCGAGGCAGGCAGGTGCTGCTGCAGCGTGCCCCTCGGTCATCCGGTCGGTCGTGCCGACCGCCATCAGGCGGACCGACCGCTGGATCGCGTCGCTCGCCGGCAGCAGGAGATCGAACTCCACGCCCTGGACGTCGATGTGCAGCAGGTCGGTGACCGTCGGGCGCGTCCAGCAGTGCCGCGACGGCGACGGCAGGCACGTCGTGATGGGTGCAGGTGGGCGCCGCGGTAGTCGACGTCGGTGCCGGGGAGCGTCCACACGGCTCCGCCCATGTCAGCCGGCGTCGAGGTCGGGGAACTGCAGCGTCGTGGACTCGTGTGCCACCCTGCCGCCGCGCACCACCCGCAGCTCGACCTCGCCCGGCGGCTCCTGCGAGCCTGCGCACGATCTCGCTCGGCGGATCCCTCGATCAGCTCGGCGCGGACGTCGTTGTCGGCCGCGTGCTGCATGGCCCAGGAGCTGCGCGTCTCGTCCGCCTCGACGGCGATGCCCGAGGCGCGCAGGCCGCGTCGGCGTGCCTGGACGATGCCCGCTACCGACCAGGGCGCCCAGCCGGCACCGATCTCGACGATCCGGAACGTGTCGCGCGCCGAGTCGAGGGCGTGCGGCGAGCGACTGCGTACTCGACGTCCTCGCTGCGGTAGCCGTCGTCGGGGATGGGCAGGGTCGTGTTGACGCGGCCGGCCAGCTCCGGCGGGGCGAAGGGCAGCATGGCGACGCGGGTGCGGATGCCGTCCCAGTCGACGTAGAAGTCCGGGCTGGCGGGCGGAAGAGCGTCGGCGCGCAGCGACTCCAGCAGCCCGGGGTAGTCCTCCGGACGGATCGGGACGGTCCAGCCCGTTGCCCAGGCTGGGCACCGTCGGCGGGAGCGCTGAGGCGGACGTGTCTCCCGCGCGTGCGCGACTGCCGAGCGACAGTCGCATCGGGACCTCCATAGCGGAACAAGGGGCCCCGTGGGCGCAGACGATAGCGCCTGATTCGCGGCAACGCGCGCCAGACACAATGGCCCGGTGCCTCCCGTCCGCAACCTCGTCAACCTCGAGTCCGTCAGCAAGTCCTACGGGGACCGTCCGCTCCTGGCCGCCGTGTCCACCGGCGTCGGTGCCGGTGAGCGGATCGGGGTCGTCGGCCGGAACGGGGCCGGCAAGAGCACCCTGCTGAGCGTGATGGCGGGCCTCGAGCCGGTCGACGCCGGACGGGTGAGCCTCACCTCCGACGCGCACCTGGGCATGCTCCGGCAGAATCCGCCGTTCGACCCGGCCATGACGATCCTCGAGGCCGTCGTCGGCAGCCGGGCAACGCACGAGTGGGCGGTCGAGGCTCGCGTGCGCGAGG
Organism: uncultured bacterium; assembly: GCA_963707385.1. Taxonomy (GTDB): domain Bacteria; phylum Actinomycetota; class Actinomycetes; order S36-B12; family S36-B12; genus UBA10649. The sequence continues at coordinate 58,297 of CAVPPK010000001.1, forward strand.
TGCTGGTCGGGCTCCTCGGCGGATTCGACGACGCCCTCCTCGATCGCCGGCTGGGCGACCTCTCCGGCGGGGAGCGTCGCACGGGTCGAGCTGGCGCGCCTGCTCGTGGCCGACCTCGACCTGCTGCTCCTCGACGAGCCGACCAACCACCTCGACGTCGAGATCGTGGCGTGGCTCGCCGCGTACCTGAAGGGCCGTTCGAGCCTCGCGATCGTGGTCGTCACCCACGATCGCTGGTTCCTCGACGAGGTCTGCGACCGCACCTGGGAGGTCGTCGACGGGAACGTCGAGGAGTACGACGGCGGCTACTCCGCCTACGTGCTGTCGAAGGCCGAGCGCACCCGGCAGGGCGCAGCAGCCGAGGCACGCCGCAACAACCTGATCCGCAAGGAGCTGGCCTGGCTGCGCCGGGGGGCGCCTGCCCGCACGTCGAAGCCGAAGTTCCGCGTCGACGCGGCCAACGAGCTCATCACCAACGAGCCGCCGCCCCGCGACTCCGTCGAGCTGCTGTCCTTCGCGAACGCGCGTCTCGGCAAGTCGGTGGTCGAGCTGCGCGACACGTCGCTCGCGATGGGCGACAAGGTGCTCTTCGACCACCTGACGTGGAACATCGGGCCGGGCGACCGCATCGGCGTGCTCGGACCCAACGGCGCCGGCAAGACCTCGCTGATGCGCATGGTCCTCGGCGAGGCTGCCGCCCACTCACGGGAGGGTCGTCACCGGCCAGACCGTCAAGCCCGCCTACCTGTCGCAGCATCTCGAGGAGCTCGATCCCACGTGGCGGGTGCTCGAGTCCGTCGAGCACGTCGCCCAGCGCGTCGACCTCGGCAAGGGCCGGGAGCTGACCGCCTCGCAGCTGTGCGAACGGCTCGGGTTCGGTGCCGACGGGCAGTGGACCCCGGTCGGCGACCTGTCCGGAGGCGAGCGGCGCCGGCTCCAGCTGACCCGGCTGCTCATGGGCGCGCCCAACGTCCTCGTGCTGGACGAGCCGACCAACGACTTCGACGTCGAGACGCTCACCGCCCTGGAGGACCTGCTCGACGGCTTCGCCGGCACCCTGATCGTCGTGTCGCACGACCGCTACTTCCTCGAGCGGGTGTGCGACGACTTCGTCGCGCTCCTCGGCGACGGGCACGTGCGACAGCTCACCGGGGGAGTGGAGGACTACCTCGCCCGCCGTCGGGTCGTGGAGGACGCGGCGGCCGCGGCCAGCGTCGTCAGTCGACGCAGCCGGCCAAGTCGGCGTCGGCGCAGGACCGCGATCAGCAGAAGGCGCTGGCGCGGCTCGAGCGGCAGATCGAGAAGCTGCGTGCCCGCGAGGACGTCCTGCACGCCGAGCTCGCCGCGCACGCGACTGACTTCGAGAAGGTCACGCAGCTGCACGAGAAGCTTCGCGCCGTCGAGTCGGAGCGGGCGTCGCTCGAGGAGCAGTGGCTCGAACTCGCGACCTAGGCGGTGCGGCTCGAGCGTCACTAGAATCCGGGGATGACGCTCCCCACCCGACGCATCGGCGACCTCGAGGTCTCCGCCGTCGGCCTCGGCTGCATGCCGATGTCCTTCGAGGACATGGTCGATCACCGCGAGCGCGCGCTCGCGCACGGTGCATCGCGCCCTCGACCTGGGCATCACGCTCCTCGACACCGCGAACATCTACGCACCCACGTGGGACACCGTGGGCCACAACGAGGCCCTCGTCGCCGAGGCGCTCCGCACCTACACCGGCCCCGCGGACCTCGATCGGGTCCTCGTCACGACGAAGGGCGGCCTGACCCGCGGCCCGGGAGAGTCGTGGGGGCGCGACTCGAGTCCGCGCGGCCTGCGCGCCGCCTGCGAGGCGAGCCTGGTCGGCGCTCGAGCGTCGACGTCATCGAGCTGTACCAGCACCATCGCCACGATCCCGTGTTCACCTACCGCGACCAGATGATCGCGCTGCGCGCGCTGGTCGATGACGGGCTGGTGCGCCGTCTCGGGCTGTCGAACGTCGAACCTCGCCGAGCTCGAGGTCGCACTGGACGTGCTGGGCGGTCCCGGCCGACGGCGGCGTCGTGTCCGTGCAGAACGAGTGGTCGCCGCGCTTCCGCGGCGATGCCGACGTGCTCGAGCGGTGCACCGACCTCGGCATCGCCTTCCTGCCGTGGTCACCGCTCGGCGGGTCGACTCAGGCGCGGGAGGTCGGCTCGCACTACGCCGAGTTCGCCGCCGTCGGCGACGAGGTCGGCGCGAGCCCGCAGGAGACCGTGCTGGCCTGGCTGCTGGCGACGACGCCCGTCATGATCCCGATCCCCGGGGCGACGCGCCCGGCGACCGTCGACTCCATCGTGCGATCGCTGTCGATCGTGCTCACCGACGACCAGCGCGCCCGGCTCGATGCGACGCAGGCGGAGATGGAGTCGATGTACCCCGACGACCTGCCGCGCAGTCCGCTGGGCTGACGGCGATGGCAGCGCAGAGCGACGAGCGCCGGCGGATCGTCATCGTCGGTGCTGGCTTCGGCGGGCTCACCTGCGCGCGCAAGCTCGCCGGGCACGACTGGCTCGAGGTCACCCTGATCGACCGCAATCCGTACCAGGTGTTCGCGCCGCTGCTGTACCAGGTCGCCACCGGAGGGCTGCCGGAGGACGACATCGCCTACCCCGTCCGGGCCGCGATCCCCGACTCGACATTCATGCGGGGTGACGTCGTGCGCATCAGCCCCACTGCGAAGACGGTGCGGCTGGCCGACGGAACCGTCATCCCGTGGGATGAGCTCGTCCTGGCCGTAGGCAGCACCGGTACGACGTTCGGCATCCCGGGGGTTGAGGAGAACGCGCTGCAGATGAAGACGATCCAGGAGGCACGGGCGATCCGGCACCGCCTCCTGCAGAACTACGAGGACGTCGAGATGGGCCGCCGGCCGAAGGACGCCCTGCGTGTCGTCGTCGTGGGCGGTGGCCCCACGGGCGTCGAGGTGTCGGGTGCGGTCGCCGAGCTGCAGCGCGCGATGCGACACGAGTTCCCCTCCCTCCAGCCGCTTGCCTCGGTCACGCTGGTGGAGGCGGGTCCTCGGCTCCTGCCCTCCTTCTCGGAGAAGTCCAGCGCGCACGCGAAGCGGGAGCTCGAGCAGCTGGGCGTCGTCGTGAAGCTCGCCACCGCGGTCGACCGCATGTACCCGGCGGACGTGCACCTGGCGTCCGGTGAGGTCCTGCACGCGGGCACGATCGTGTGGGCGGCGGGGGTGGCTGCCCCTGCCCAGTGGAGCGACCTCGGGGTCACGGATCGGGCGCACCGGCTCGAGGTGTCGCCGACCCTGCAGCTGGGCGAGGACATGTGGGTGATCGGGGACATCGCCCGGTGCCTCGACGACGACGGTCGCCCGCTGCCGATGGTGGCCTCGGTGGCGATGCAGATGGGCCGCTACGTGGCCGACGCGATCGTGCGTCGGCATGACGGCGAGCCGCTCACACCGTTCGTGTACAAGGACAAGGGCCAGATGGCGACCATCGGCCGCCGGCGGGCGGTCGTGGAGCTGCCCAACGGCCTGAAACTGCACGGCACACCGGCATGGCTGTCGTGGCTGGCACTGCACGTGTTCTACCTCGCCGGCGGCCGGCAGCGCGTGAGCGTCATCGCCGACTGGGGCTGGAACTACCTTGCCTGGGGCTCCGGCGGCCGTCGCACTGTCATCGACTGACGCGTTCCGTCAGACGGCCGGCGGCTGGGGATCGACCGTCGGGACGGGCGTCGGCTCCGGCACCGGGGTCGGGACGGGCGTGGGCGTCGGGGCGGGCACCTGCGACGCGACCTCCTTCAGGTACTGCTTGAAGGGCACGAAGCACTGCGCGGAGCGCTTGCCCTCCTTCCAGCCGGCCTGCGTCGGCCAGATGGCCCACCAGCCGGGGTACTTCTCCTTGCCGTCCCACTTCTTGCCCTGCTTCGCGCACAGGGCGCGGGTCTTGCGCTCGACGGTGCTGGTGCCGGGGAACGACGAGCCCGGCCCGCCCAGCTCCTGGTCGAGGACCTTGATCCAGTTCTTCCTCGGGCTGAGGCACGGGTAGGCCGCGGTCGCCCGGGCGTTGGGCTCCTGGGGCGTGCAGAAGTTGAACTGGTCAGCGGGCGTCGCGGCGACGAGGGCCGCGGCCGTGCCGGCGAAGGCCTTCAGCTGCGAGCCCGCCCTGGAGCACGACGTCGCAGCGCACCCAGCGCTCGCCGGCGGCCCACTGGTCGTCGGTCGGGAAGAGCACGACGGTGCGGAACCGGCTGGGCAGCTCGCGGTCCTGCAGCCCCAGGTAGGCGTTCATGGCCCGGACGGTGCAGGGCCGGCCGGCCGACGAGGACCTTCGCCTTCGAGGCCTTCGACGGGCAGGCCGAAGGACGCGGGCACCGTCCCGACGAAGTAGGTCTCGGCGGTGTGCTGCGCAGCGCAGTCCACGGCCGGGGCAGGCGTCGAGGCGTCGGTCAGGACGGCGGCCTTGTAGGCGTAGCAGGCCCCGACCTGGGGGGCGGCGCTGGCGGGCGAGGGTGCGACGAGGCCGCCGAGCACGACGGTGGCGCTGCACGCCACGATCGTCAGGCCGGTACGCAGCGAGGGCATGGGACTCCTAGATCGTCGGGAACCGCATGACGATAACCCACGCGTCAGAGTTGGGTGATCTCCACGCTCACGCCGAGGCCCTCGCTCTGGCCTCCGGCGTAGATCCCCTTGAGGGGCGGCACGTCGGCGTAGTCGCGCCCGCGGGCCACGATCACGTGCGCGGAACCGACCGCCCGGTCGTTGGTCGGGTCGACGGCCTGCCACTGCCCGTCCCAGTACTCGACCCACGCGTGCGACTCGCCGGTCACCGTCTGCGCCGGGGGCGGCCCGTTCCTCGGTGTGGAGGTAGCCGCTGACGTACCGTGCCGGGCACGCGGGCGGCGCGCAGGAGCGACAGGGTGGCGTGGGTGAAGTCCTGGCAGACGCCGTGCCGGGACTCCCATGCCTGGGCGGCGGTCGTCGACACGTTGGTGATCCCGGCCGAGTAGGTGAGGCGATCGCGCACGGCGGCGACCGCCAGCGTGCCGGCGTACCACGGGGTGGGGCTCGCGATCATCTCGGCGACGATCTCGGCCCGGTACTCGTCGGCGAGGGCGTCGTCGACGTACTCCGTCGGAGCGAGGAACTCGGAGTACATGTCCTGCACGTTGCCGTCGAGGACGACCTCCCACGACATGCCCGGGACCGGAGGCCTCATCGGCGGGGTGTCGACGGTGCTGAGGGCGACGATCTCCAGCACGCGATGGGGGCCGTGGACGTCGAACGCCTCGACGTGCGCACCCCAGTAGTCCTCGTAGGTCTGCACCGACGAGGCCGGGTGCACGCTGAGGGTGTGGTTCAGCAGCAGCTGGCCGTCGACGCTCAGCGGCGTCATGCGGACCTCGTTGAACGACGCGTCGACGACGTCGGCGTATCGGTAGCCCGTGCGGTGGGCGATGTGGAGGCGACGTCCCGTTCCGGTCTGCATCAGTGGCTCCACACGATGGTTCCGTGCTGACGGAAGAATGCGCGGTTGACCTCTTCGGACGCGCGTAGCGATGCCTCGCGGGCCTCGTCGATGAACTTCTCGATGTCGTTGGCCGACGGGACGCGCGCGTACTCGAGCTCCGAGCGCAGCATGCCCACCTCGCGCAGCAGCGAGCCGCTGTCGCTGACGCCCAGGCGCTGCAGGCCGCGGACGGCCTCCTCCGCGTCGGCCGCGCAGGACCGCATCGACCGGGGGAACGTCGCGTCGAGCACGAGGAAGCGCCGGACGTCGGTCGCGTTCAGGGGCTTGCCGGTGCGCAGGTAGGGCGAGAGGGCACCCGCGGCGCGCAGCGCGGCGGCGGGGCCCGACGAGGGCCACATCTCGTCGTGCCGGATCGACAGGAGCCGCCCGACCATGTCGATGCGCTCGAGCTCGCGGCCCAGGACCATGAACTGGTAGGCCTCGTCGCGCGGCATCGTCCAGTCGACGACGCCGTTGACGACGAGCAGGCGCTCGAGCACCCGGTGCAGCGCGACGCCCGGGCTGGCCGTGAAGGCCATGCCCGCGCGACAGCGCCAGGTGGGCCGAGTTGAGCGCCTCGAACGTGTCCTGGGAGAGGGAGTCGCGCACGGCGCGCGCGTTGGTGCGGGCGGCCGAGACGGCTCCGGCGATCGTCGACGACTCGAGCTCGCTGCCCACCACGACGCGGACGAGGTCCTGAGCGGTCTCGACGCCGGCGGTGGGCATCGTGAGCGCGTCGAGCAGGAGGCCGCACCCCAGGTCCTCCGGGACCGAGCGGTCCTCGACGAGCAGCTGATGGTGCTCGGACAGCAGCCGGGCGGTGGCCTCGGCCCGCTCCACGTAGCGCCCGAGCCAGAAGAAGGACTCGGCGATGCGGCTCAGCATGGCGCCTCGTCGGCGATGGCCGGCTCGGGCCAGCGGGACTGCTGCTGCTGGCGCTGCTGCTGCACCAGCCGGTCCTCGTGGCTGGTGGGGGAGTTGTAGCGCTTGGAGAAGTTGGCGGCGACGGCGTCCGAGAGCGAGCGCTCGGACGCCTCGGGCGACACCGACTCGGCGGGGGCCTCGTCCAGGGTTCCGTCGTCGATGACCCACGTGTCCTTCGAGCCGCCGCCCTGGCTCGAGTTCACCACCAGGCTGCCCTCGGGCAGGGCGACGCGACTGAGCCCGCCCGGGAGCACGAACACGTTGGTGCCGTCGTTGACGGCGAACGGCCGCAGGTCCACGTGCCGCGGGCGAGATGCGCCCGTCCTCGACCACGGTGGGGCAGGTCGAGAACGTCACGACGGGCTGGGCGATCCAGCCGCGGGGGTTGTCGAGCACCGCGGCGCGGGTCAGCGCGAGCTGCTCGTCGGTCGCCCAGGGGCCCATCATCAGCCCGTACCCGCCCGAGGCGTCGCTGGGCTTGACCACCATGCGGTCGAGGCGGTCGAGCACCCACTCCCGCTGGTCGGGGTCGGAGAGGTCGAAGGTGTCGACGTTGGGGAGGATCGGCTCCTCGTCGAGGTAGTAGCGGATGAACGCCGGGACGTACGGGTAGATGGCCTTGTCGTCGGCCACGCCGTTGCCGATCGCGTTGGCGATCGTGACCCGCCCCGCACGCGCGGCGTTCACGACCCCCGGGATCCCGAGGACGCTGTCGGGGAGCAGGTGCACCGGATCGAGGAAGTCGTCGTCGATGCGGCGGTAGATGACGTGGACGGGCTCGGGGCCGGACGTCGTGCGCATCCACACCGTCGAGTCGCGGCAGTACAGGTCGCGACCCTCGACGAGCTCGATGCCCATGTGCCGCGCGAGGAACGCGTGCTCGTAGTGCGCGGAGTTGTGCACGCCGGGCGTGAGCACGACGACGGTCGGGTCCTTGATGTCCGGGGGCGCGGCCGCCTTGAGCGCGTCGAGGAGTCGCTCCGGGTACTCGTTCACCGAGCGCACGCGATGGTGGGTGAAGATCTCGGGCAGCACGTGGGCGAGGGTCCGTCGGTTCTCCAGGACGTAGGAGACGCCCGAGGGGTTGCGCAGGTTGTCCTCGAGCACCCGGAACTCGCCGGCCTCGTCGCGGATGAGGTCGATGCCCGACACGTGGATGCGGACGTTGTTGGGCGTCTCGATGCCCCACGCCTGGCGGTGGAAGTGCGTCGACGTCGTCACGAGACTGCGCGGGATCAGCCCGTCCTTGAGGACCTGGCCCGGCCCGTAGACGTCGGAGAGGAAGGCCTCGAGCGCGCGCAGGCGCTGGATGACGCCGGCCTCGATCTGCTTCCACTCGGGCGGGGTGAGCACGCGCGGCACCAGGTCCATGGGCAGCGGGCGCTCGCGCTCGCCGAGGGTGAAGGTGATGCCGTGCCGATCCAGGTAGCCGTCGCGCTGCCGGGCCCGCTCGGCCAGACCGTCGGAGCCCAGGCTCGACAGCGTCTCGAACATGGCCGAGTGCGCGGGGCGGGGGGTCCCGTCGGGCAGCAGCATCTCGTCGAAGGGGACGACCTCCGTGGCCGGCGGCGTGGTGCGGTGTCCATGATCCCCCTTCCTCGGCTCCGTGTGACCTAGCGCACCCTAGACAGCCCGTGTTTCGGGAGCGTTGCACACGACAATGGCACGTGCGGGGCGGTCACGACGGGAAACCCCGGGGGTGCTTCCACCTAGGCTGTCGCAGGCCCAGCGGCCCGCGGTCCCGCGACCGCCGGCCGAACACGAGAGGTAGGAGATCGCGTTGCTGATCGGAGTTCCCCGCGAGCAGCGGCTCGGCGAGACCCGCGTCGCCGCCACGCCCAAGACGGTCGGCCAGCTGATCGGGCTCGGCTACGACGTCGTGGTGGAGTCGGGCGCAGGCGTGTCGTCGGCGTTCACGGACGCGACCTACGAGGCGGCCGGCGCGACGATCGGCACGGGCACCGACGGCCTGGGCCGCCGACATCGTCTTCCACGTCAACCCGCCCTCGGACGACGAGATCGCCCTGCTGCGGCCCGGAGCCACCCTCGTCAGCCTCATGAGCCCGGCCCTGCAGCCCGAGCTGGTCGACAAGCTGGCCGAGCGCGGGGTCACCGGCATGGCCATGGACATGGTGCCGCGCATCTCGCGAGCGCAGTCCCTCGACGTCCTGAGCTCGATGGCCAACATCGCCGGCTACCGGGCGGTCATCGAGGCAGCGAACGTGTTCGGCCGCTTCTTCACCGGCCAGATCACGGCCGCCGGCAAGATGCCGCCGGCGAAGGTCCTCGTGGCCGGTGCGGGCGTGGCCGGCCTTGCGGCCATCGGCGCGGCCGGCTCGCTCGGCGCGATCGTGCGCGCGACCGATCCCCGCCCCGAGGTGGCCGACCAGGTGAAGTCGATGGGCGGGGAGTACCTCGCCGGTCGAGTCGCCCGAGGTCGAGGTCAGCGCCACCGGCTACGCCAAGGAGATGGGCGACGACTACAAGGCGCGCGAGACCAAGCTGCTACGCGGAGCAGGCCAAGGACGTCGACATCATCATCACGACGGCCCTCATCCCCGGTCGGCCCGCTCCGCGGCTGATCACGGCGGAGATGGTGGCGTCCATGAAGCCCGGCTCCGTCATCGTCGATCTCGCGGCGTCCAACGGCGGCAACGTCGAGGGCTCCGAGCCCGACGAGGTCGTCGTCACGCCCAACCGGGTGACGATCATCGGCCACACCGACCTCGCGGGCCGCCTGCCCGCCCAGGCCTCGCAGCTGTACGGCACCAACCTGGTGAACCTGATGAAGCTCATGACGCCCGGCAAGGACGGCCAGCTCGTCATGGACTGGGACGACGTCGTGCTCCGCACGATGACGGTCTCCCGCGACGGGGAGAAGACGTGGCCGCCGCCTCCGGTCGCCGTGTCGGCCGCGCCCGCCGCCCCGAAGCCGGCGGCAGCGGTGGCGGTGAAGGAGGAGAAGAAGGGCACGTCACCCGAGGCGCAAGTACGCGATCACGGCGATCGGCGCGCTGATGCTCTTCCTGGTGACGGCCGCGGCGCCTCCCGAACTGACCGGCAACATCACCGTCTTCGTGCTGGCGATCGTCATCGGCTACTACGTGATCGGGCAGGTGCACCACGCCCTGCACACGCCGCTGATGTCGATCACGAACGCGATCTCGGGCATCATCGTGGTCGGTGCACTGCTGCAGATCGGCACGGGTGACACGGTCGTGACCGTGCTCGCCTTCGTGGCGATCCTGCTGGCGAGCATCAACATCTTCGGCGGCTTCGCCGTCACCCGCCGGATGCTGGAGATGTTCCAGCGATGACCATCGACTCGATCGCGATCGCGGCCTACCTCGTCGCGGCCCTCCTCTTCATCATGAGCCTCGCCGGGCTCTCCAAGCACGAGACGGCCAAGCAGGGCATCTGGTTCGGCATCTCCGGCATGGCGATCGCTCTCGTGGCGACCATCGCGCTCGCCGTGTCCGGCGGCGAGGGCAGCGAGGGCATGACCACCATCGGCATCGTCCTGATGGTGGTGGCTCTGGTGGCCGGCGCGGTCATCGGGCTGTGGCGGGCGCGCGTCGTGCAGATGACGGGCATGCCCGAGCTCATCGCCCTCCTCCACAGCTTCGTCGGCCTGGCCGCCGTGCTCGTCGGCTGGGCGGCGTACTACACCGTCGAGGCCAAGGGCAGCGCCCAGACGGAGATCTCGACGGACCTGCTCGGCATTCACCACGGCGAGGTGATCGTCGGCGTCTTCATCGGCGCAGTGACCTTCACGGGCTCGATCGTGGCCTTCCTCAAGCTGTCGGCCCGGATCGACTCCAAGCCCATGATGCTGCCGGGCAAGAACGCCCTGAACATCGGCGCGCTTGTCGTCTTCGTCGCGCTGACCGTGTGGTTCGTCATCACGCCCAACCTCGGGATCCTCATCGCCGGCACCGTCCTCGCGCTCCTGCTCGGCTGGCACCTGGTGGCATCCATCGGTGGCGGCGACATGCCCGTCGTCGTGTCGATGCTCAACAGCTACTCCGGCTGGGCGGCGGCGGCGTCGGGCTTCCTGCTCGGCAACAACCTGCTCATCGTCACGGGCGCCCTCGTCGGCTCGTCCGGTGCGTACCTGAGCTACATCATGTGCGAGGCGATGAACCGCTCGTTCATCTCGGTGATCGCGGGCGGGTTCGGCATCGAGGCGCCGGCGACCGGTGACGTCGACTACGGCGAGCATCACGAGATCAGCGCCGAGGAGACGGCGGAGCTGCTGCGCGAGGCCTCATCGGTGATCATCACGCCGGGCTACGGCATGGCCGTGGCGCAGGCGCAGTACCCGGTGGCCGAGCTCACCCGGCAGCTGCGCGAGAAGGGCGTCAACGTCCGCTTCGGTATCCATCCCGTCGCCGGGCGGCTCCCCGGTCACATGAACGTCCTCCTGGCCGAGGCCAAGGTGCCGTACGACATCGTGCTCGAGATGGACGAGATCAACGACGACTTCCCCAGCACGGACGTGGTGCTCGTCATCGGCGCCAACGACACCGTCAACCCCGCTGCGGAGGACGACCCGACGTCGCCGATCGCAGGCATGCCGGTGCTGCGCGTGTGGGAGGCCAGGAACGTCATCGTGTTCAAGCGGTCGATGGCCGTGGGCTACGCCGGCGTGCAGAACCCGCTGTTCTTCCGCGACAACAGCTCGATGCTGTTCGGCGACGCCAAGGCCCGGGTCGAGGACATCCTCAAGGCCCTCTGACGGCGCTCGGCGATCGCAGTTGGCCGGTCGGCTGGGGCGCTGAACCGAGCAGGGTCACCTCGGCAGAATCGACGGCGATGCTGGGTCAACTCTGCGGAAGTGACCCGGATGCTGGGTCAACTCTGCAGGCGGCGGGTTACTCGGCGACGCCGTAGAGGCGATCGCCGGCATCCCCGAGTCCGGGGACGATGTAGCCCTTCTCGTTCAGCCGCTCGTCGAGGGCGGCCGTCACGACGGTGACCTCCGCGTCCCGTCCCGCGAACGCCTCCTCCATGTGCTTGAGGCCCTCCGGCGCGGCGAGCAGGCAGATGGCGGTGACGTCGCGTGCCCCCCGCTCGAGCAGCAGGTTGATGGCCGCGACGAGGGTGCCGCCCGTGGCCAGCATCGGATCGAGCACGAACACCTGGCGATCGTCGAGGTTGTGCGGCAGCCGGTCGGCGTACGTGGTGGCGAGCAGCGACGTCTCGTCGCGCACCATGCCGAGGAACCCGACCTCGGCCGTGGGCATCAGCTTCATCATCCCGTTCAGCATGCCGAGGCCGGCCCGCAGGATGGGGACCACGATCGGCTTGGGCTTGGCGAGCTCGACGCCCATCGTGGTCGCGACGGGGGTCTGGATCTCGACGGGCTGGACGCGCAGGGCGTCGGTCGCCTCGTAGGCGAGCAGCGTCACCAGCTCCTCGGCGAGGAGGCGGAAGGTGGCCGAGGAGGTCTCCTCGCGACGCAGCCGGGTGAGCTTGTGGGCCACGAGGGGATGATCGATCACGAGGGTGCGCATGGCGCCGAGAGTAGTGGTCGGGCGTACGTCGAGGCGCGGTGCATGACACGATGCACGTGTGAGCGGTGAAGAGGTAACAGCGGATGTCGTCGACTTCGCGATCGCTGCCTACCGCGAGGAGGGCCGCTGGACGGTCGTCTCGCTGCCGCCGCACGCCGTCGTCACCGCCGAGGGATTCGTCGCCTCGCTGCGGCCAGCTGCCCGGAGAGGGTGGCGTCTTCGGCATCGTGAGCATCGCCGACGAGTTCTTCATCCTCGCCCACACCGTGCGTGACGGCGTCCGGCTGATGATCAGCGATGCGGCCGCGCTGCTCGACTGGTCGCTCGCCCAGGAGGCCGCCGAGATGATCGGGCTGGAGTGGGACGAGGACGACATCGAGGAGTTCGAGGCGGCGGGCGACGTGTCCCTGTGCGTCGACTTCGGTCTCGACGGGGCCGAGCTCATCATGATCTGCCAGGACGAGGAGCTCTACCCCGACGACCAGGTGCGCGCCATAGCCAAGCGCCTGGGGTTCGCGAAGGAGCTCGCGGCGACGCTTCGCGGGCGATGAGCCTCACCGACGGGGCCGCGATGGACGTCGCGCTCGACGAGGCACGTGCGGGCGCGGCCGCCGGGGAGATTCCGATCGGTGCTGTGGTCCTCGACGGCGAAGGCCGCGTCGTCGCCCGTGCCCACAACCGGCGCGAGGGCGACCACGACCCGACGGCGCACGCGGAGGTGCTGGTGCTCCGGGAGGCCGCCCGGACGCTGGGCCGGTGGCGACTGGACGACTGCACGCTGGTCGTGACGATGGAGCCGTGCCCGATGTGCGCCGGCGCAGTCGTGATGGCCCGGCTGCGACGTCTGGTCTTCGGTGCCTGGAACGACGAGTACGGGGCTGCGGGGTCGCGATGGGACCTGGTCCGTGACCGGCGACTCAACCACCGCGCCGAGGTGATCGGCGGGCTGCGGGCCGATGAGTGTGGTGCGATGGTGACCGAGTTCATGTCCGCCCAGCGGCCCGTGCCGGAGGAACGATGACGTCACTGCGGGAGAGCCCCATCCGCCGGCAGCAGCCCGGCCGCCCGACGTGGCTCGTGGCCCTGCTCGTCGTCGTCGGTGTGCTCGTGCTGGTCGGGGTCGGCTACGGCGTGCTGAGCCTGGTGCGGGGGTCGTCCGACTCGCGCCGTGGAAGAGGCCCAAGCCGCTCCGAGCCCGTGCGTCACGACGATCGTGACCGCAGCCGAGGTGCTGCCCAAGCCGGCCAAGGTCACGCTGAACGTCTACAACGCCACGGCCACGTCCGGACTGGCCAGCAAGACGGCCAACGAGCTGGAGGATCGCGGATTCCCGGTGGGCAAGGTGGCCAACGATCCGGTGGGCAGGCCGATCCCAGGCGTCGCGGAGATCCGGTACGGGCCCAAGGGCGCTCAGAATGCCCAGCTCGTCCTGCTCTACGTCCCCGGTGCGGAGCTGGTCGAGCTCGACCGCAAGGGTCGAAATGTGGACCTCGCCATGGGAACGGGATTCACCGGGCTCGCCCCCCAGCCCGAGGTGGCCGCCGCGCTGGCCGCGCCGTCGCCGGTCGCGAGCGGGCCGGGCTGCCCGAGCCCCACGGATGACGGTGAGCGATCCCCCTCGCCGTCGGCAAGCCCATGAGCGCCGCGCGGTCGATCACTCGCATCGAGGACAAGGTCCGCCTCGGGCCGGACGCCCAGGTCGACGACAAGGCGATCATCATCATGCCGCGGGACCCGCGCGCCACGGATCCGTTCCTCGCGCTCGCTGAGGACTGGTTCTCGGAGCCGGGCTTCGAGTGGCATCCGCACCGGGGCATCGAGACCGTGACCATGGTGCTCGACGGCGTGCTCGAGCACGGCGACAACGCGGGCAACGCCGGTGCGCTGATGCCGGGTGACGTCCAGTGGATGACGGCGGGCCGCGGCATCATCCATCGCGAGCTCGCCTTCCGCAACGAGCACGCGCACACGCTGCAGCTGTGGGTCAACCTGCCGTCCCGGCGGAAGATGGTCGATACCGGCTACCAGGACCTTCGGGCCGCATCCCGGCCGCGAACGACGTCGCCGGGCGCGCAGGTCGACGTCGTGTCCGGAACCGTCGCCGGTGTCACGGGACCGGCGAGCAACCAGCATCCGATCCAGGGCGCGATCCTCACCGTGGAGCCGGGCGCGTCCGTCGACTACGCGATCCCGGCCGCCCATCGGGCATTCCTGTACGTGCTGGAAGGCGACGTCATGATCGGGAAGCGGCGCGTGCGCGAGGGCCAGATCGCGTGGTCCGATCCGGTTCCCGGCGGGGCGAGCACGCTGCGCATCAGCGCGCCCGACGGTGAGCAGCCGGCTCGCGTCCTGTCCTACAGCGGCGCGCCGCTTGAGGGAGCCGGTCGTCATGGGCGGGCCGTTCGTCATGAACTCGCGCGCCGAGATCGAGAGGGCCTACCAGGACTTCCACGCGGGCAGGTTCGGCCCGGTGCCGCGGCAGGCGAGGCTCAAGCGCACCTGACGGGACGCGGCAGGTGAACTTCCGGCGGTTCGTCGACTCCGACGGGCGCATAACCTGCACAATCGCAGATACACGCCGCTGCCGGAGGAGTCCCGATGACCGTCGACCACCAGACCGACATGACCGAGATGTACGCCATCCACGACTGCCTGCGCCATGAGTTCGCCAGGCTGCCCCTGACCGTCAAGGCGGTCCCGGAGGGTGATGCGGCTCGCGCGGCAGTCATCGGCGGCCACGTGATGATGATGACCTCGATGCTGCACGCTCATCACGAGGGCGAGGACGAGCTGGTCTGGCCACTCCTCGAGGAGCGGGCGCCCGAGCATGCGGCGCTCGTCACCGAGATGGTCGGACAGCACGAAGCCATGATGGTGTCGGTGGCGGCCGCCCAGGCGCAGGCCCAGGCGTGGATCGCCAGCCCGGGTGTGCTCGAGCGGTCGTCCCTGCACACCACTCTCATCAAGCTGGAGAAGGAGCTCCTGCACCATCTCGCGATGGAGGAGCAGGAGGTCGTTCCGCTCATCTCCCGCGACCTCACGCCCGACGAGTTCGCGGCCGTTGGCGCGCACGCCCGCGCATCGCCTGAGCCCTGAGCAGCTGGCGGTCGGGCTCGGTCTCATCCTCGCGAACACCTCTGCCGCGCGCGGCGAGGCGATCCTCAGCGGCATGCCGGTGGAGGCGCGCGAGGGCTTCGAGCAGTTCGGCCGGCCGGTCTACGCCGCGTACGCGGAGCGACTCAAGGACTTCTGAGCGCCAGTCTGGCAAGGAGCAGCACGGGTCGACGGTCCGCGGATTGCGGGATCCGACGTCACCCGTGCCATACTCGGGTGTCTCGACTGCACCGCTTGAGCGTGTGCGTCGTTCCGCTCCAGCCGCAATCCCGCGGCCACGCGAGCATCTTGCGTGAAGAGCGTCTTCGCGTGCGAGGTCCAGGTGGATCTCGCTTCCCTGATCTGAGGATCCCTTCGTGTCATCTGCACCAACCAGCACGTCCCCGTCCACCATGTCCTTCACCGATCTCGGCGTTCCCGCCTCCATGGCCGACCTGCTCGGCCGCGAGGGGATCACCGATCCGTTCCCGATCCAGACCGCCACGCTGCCCGACAGCCTTGCGGGCCGTGACGTGCTCGGCCGCGGCCGCACCGGCTCCGGCAAGACCCTGGCGTTCGCGCTGCCCCTCGTGCTCGCGGCTCGCCTCGTCAGGCACGTCGACGCGACCGATGAAGCCTCGCGGCCTCGTCCTCGTCCCGACCCGCGAGCTGGCCAACCAGGTGCTCGCCGTCGTCGAGCCGCTGGCCCGCACGGCGGGCCTCACCGTCATGACGATCTTCGGCGGCGTGGGCCAGAACCCGCAGGTGCGAGCGCTTCGTGCCGGCACCGACATCGTCATCGCCTGCCCCGGCCGGCTCGAGGATCTCGTGGGCCAGGGTCACTGCGACCTCGGCAGCGTCGAGATCACCGTGCTCGACGAGGCCGACCACATGGCCGACCTCGGCTTCCTGCCCGGCGTTCGCCGCCTGATGGACCGCACCCCCAAGGTCGGCCAGCGACTGCTGTTCTCCGCGACGCTCGACCGTGGTGTCGACGTGCTCGTCAAGCGCTACCTGTCCAACCCGGTCACGCACCAGGTCGACCCGGTCGAGACGCGATCGACCGACATGGTCCATCACGTGTTCACCGTCGCCTCCGGCGACAAGGCCGCCATCGTCCGTGACCTCGCTGCGGGACGCGGCCGGTCCGTGCTGTTCACGCGGACGAAGCACCAGGCCAAGAAGCTCGCCAAGCAGCTGACCGAGTCCGGCATCCCGGCGGTCGACCTGCACGGCAACCTCAGCCAGAGCGCGCGCGAGCGCAACCTCGCGGCGTTCACCGAGGGCAGCAGCCGCGTCCTCGTGGCCACCGACATCGCTGCGCGCGGCATCCACGTGGACGAGGTCGCGCTCGTCGTGCACGTCGACCCGCCGGCGGAGCACAAGGCCTACCTGCACCGCTCGGGTCGGACCGCACGCGCGGGGGCCGCGGGCATCGTCGTGACGATCGCGACGCCGGACCAGTCCCGCGACGTCACGACGCTGACGCGCCAGGCCGGCATCAGCCCGACCTTCACGCGCGTCGTGCCGGGCAGCGTCGAGGTGGCGAAGCTCCGCGGCGAGCAGGCGGCGCACGTCGCCCCCGTGCCCGTGGCACCGCCGTCGTGCAGGCACCGCGCACCGCACGTCCGGCCGGTCAGCCCAACCGCCGTCGTCGCCGCACGCGCTAGGTCAGGCGCTCGGACCGGACATACGAAGGCCGCGGAGCACCTGGTGCTCCGCGGCCTTCGCCGTGCGTGGGTCAGACGGCCGGCTGGGCCGTCCAGCGCAGGTAGGGCGTGACCTCCTCGACCTCGCCGAAGCGCTCGATCGCGTCAGCGGTCGACAGCAGCGGGGAGACGATCACCCGGTCGCCGGGGGTCCAGTCGACCGGGGTGGAGACCGACGCCCGGTCGGTGAGCTGCAGGGCGTCGATGACGCGCAGGATCTCGTCGAAGTTGCGCCCGACCGACTTCGGGTAGGTCAGCGTCAGCCGCACCTTGTTCTTCGGGTCGACGATGAACACCGAGCGCACGGTCGAGGTGTCGCCCTCGCCCGGGTGGATCATGTCGTAGAGGTTCGAGACCGTGCGGTCGGGATCGGCGATGATCGGGAAGTTCAGGTCGACGCCGCCGACGGCTCCGATGTCGCCCGCCCAGCCGCGGTGATCCTCGATCGGGTCGACCGAGATGGCGATGGCCTTCACGCCGCGTGCCTCGAACTCGCCCTTGAGCGACGCGGTCCGCCCCAGTTCCGTGGTGCACACCGGGGTGTAGTCGGCCGGGTGGCTGAAGAGCACCGCCCAGGATCCGTCCTTCCACTCGTGGAAGGTGAGGATGCCGTCGGTGGTCTCTGCGGTGAAGTCCGGGGCCTCGTCGCCCAGTCGGAGCGTCATGTCGTGGTCCTTGTCTCGAATCGGATCGGTTCGGCAGGACGCTATCGACGATTCCCCGACCGCCGATTCACCCCTTCGACACCTGCGAAACCTGTGCAGGTGGCTGCGCTACTGCAGGATCAGCACGCTCAGGTCGGCGATCGCCACTCGGCACCCGTCGCCGCGACGAACGCGCGTGGTGGCCGTGGTGATCGTGGGGTAGTAGCGATCGCCGGCGAGCACGTGCTCGAGTCCGTAGCGGTCGATCTTGCGCCGCGCCGGGTCCTTCATCTCGGCGAAGACCAGGCGCACGCCCTGCTGGTCGAGCTTCTGCGACGAGCTCCTCGAGCATGTCGCAGGCGGTGGTGTCGACATCGGTGATCGGCTCCGCGGCGACGATGATCCAGGTCGGCCGCGGATCGCGGCGGCGAGCGTCGAGGATGTACTCGCGGAAGGTGCCCGCGTTGGCGAAGATCAGCGGCGCGTCGAAGCGGACCACGGTGCAGCCGTCCAGCAGGTCGGCCTGCGGGTAGCTGGTCACGTCGTGCAGGCCGGCGATCCCGTCGACCCGACCCAGGGTCGTCCGGTACGGCCACCAGATCCGGCGGAACACGTTCGCCACCGACAGGACGATCGCCACGACGATGCCGGGCAGCACGCCGAGCAGGACCACTCCGAGGAAGGCCGCGAGGGACAGCAGGAAGTCGGTGCGCCGCTGCGCGTACAGGCGCCGCGTCGCGGGCAGGTCGGCGAGCGAGATCGACGCGGTGATGACGACGGCAGCCAGGGTGGGCTGCGGCAGGTCGGCGAGGAGCGACGGGGAACGCGACGAGCATCAGCGCGATCATGCCGGCGCCGACCAGCCCGGTGAGCTGCGTGCGGGATCCGGCCTTCTCCGCCACGGCGGTGCGCGACCCGCTCGTGCTCACCGGGAAGCCCTGGAACAGGCCGGCCGCGACGTTGGCGGTGCCGATGCCGATCATCTCCCGGTTGCCGTCGACCTGCACTCCCTGGCGCTCGGCGAACGAGGTCGCGGTGGAGATGGTGTCGGCGAGGGCGACGAGGGAGATGCCGAGGGCGCCGAGGACGCAGCAGGGACAGGTCGCTCGAAGCCGACCGTCGGGATGGTGAACTGCGGCAGGCCCTGGTCGAGCGGACCGACGACCGCGACACCGCGCTCGGCCAGCGAGAAGGCGACGCTCAGGATGATGGCGACCACGACCGCCACGAGGACGGCGGGCACCTTCGGCAGCAGCCGCCCGAGGACGAGCATGATGGCCAGGGACAGCAGGCCGATGGCGGCCGACGCGAGCGACGACCTCGCCGTCGACGATGCCCTGCGACGACGCCGACGACCTCGCCGATGAAGCCGTCGGCGTCGACGGAGAAGCCGAGCAGCTTGGGCAGCTGGCCCACGAGGATGGTCAGGGCGAGGCCGTTCATGTAGCCGAGGATCGTCGGCTTGGACAGCAGGTCGGCGACGAAGCCGAGGCGGCCGGCGCCCGCGGCGATCATCATCAGCGCCGGTCAGGATCGCCAGCGCCGAGGCCAGGACGACCGCCTTGGCGGGGTCGCCGTCCGCACCGACCAGCGGGAGGATCGTGGCCGCGATCATCGGGCCCAGCGACGAGTCCGGGTCCGAGGACGAGGATGCGCGACGGGCCGACCAGGGCGTAGCCGACCAGGCACAGGATCGAGGTGTAGAGGCCGGTGACGGCCGGCAGCCCGGCGAGCTCGGCGTACGCCATGCCCTGGGGGACGAGGAGCGCTGAGAGGACGAGGCCGGCGACGATGTCGCGCGACAGCCAGCGGCCCTGGTAGCCCGCGAGCGAGGGCAGCACCCAGCCGCGGAGGTTCACGGGATGTCCCAGCGGCGACGTGCGAAGGCGAGGCTGCGGCAGGCGATCTCGCCGGACGTCACCCCGATGAGAGCGCCGGCAACGACGTCGCCCGGGTAGTGGACGCCGGTGTGCACGCGCGAGTAGGACACGGCCACGGCGAGCATCCGGACGGGGACCCCGAGGGCCGGCGCCGCGGCTCCCACCCCCTCGGCGAAGGCGAACGCCGACGCCGAGTGTCCCGAGGGGAACGACGTCGAGGTGGGCATCGGCACGTGACGCACCTCGGGCACGTCGTGCCAGACGCGGTCGGGACGGCGGCGGTTCGTCACGCGCTTGCCGACGAGATTCGCGGTGGCCGAGGCGATCGCGATGGACGCCAGCCCGTTGACGGCGGCCCGGCGCCCCGTGCGCCCGCCCACGGCCGCCATGACACCGGCGACGCCCAGCCACAGCACGGACTTGTCGGCCGTGCGGGACAGGCGGCGGAAGAACGCGTCGAGCGTCGGCGTGTGCGCGCCTGCCACGGCCGCGTACAGGCGCGCATCGAGCTCGGACGAGTTCCGCGCGGATGCCCGCGGAAGGGCTGTCTGGGCGAGTCGGGATCGGTCACCGCGCCAGTATCGCCCGTCGTCGCCGCGTCGATTCAGCCCGCATGCGGCGAGTCGATCGGAGGATCATCCGCAACGGGTGAGGAGCATCCATGACAATGGTCCTAGCCTGCCCGATGAGAGGGGAGTGGTTCACGTGTCCCGCCGCATCGCCGCCGCGCTCACGCCTCGCCTGCCTGGTCCTCGGCCTGCTTCTCGTGGTCGTCGCCGGGCTGCGCGGCATTCCCCGCGGCCTGATCGCCCTGGCCCTGGTGGTGCTGGCACTGTCTCGTGGCGTGGCAGGGGCTGATCCGTCGCGGACGTGCGCGCGTGGTGTCCTGGATCGTGGCGGCGCATCCTCGTCGTCGGTGCCCTCGGCTACCTCGTCGTCGACGGGATCCTGATCGAGGGCGTCGTCGGGCATCGTCCTGCTCGGTGTGAGCATCCCGCTGGGCAGACGCGCCTTCTCGGTGCACCTGCACCTGCCGCCCGCTCCAGCGCCGACGCGCGCCGGTCGTGGTCTGGAACCCGAAGTCGGGCGGCGGCAAGGCGCTCAAGAGCAATCTGGCCGACGAGGCCCGCAAGCGCGGCATCGAGCCGATCGAGCTGAAGCCCGGGGATGACCTCGTCGCGCTCGTGCAGGACGCGGTCGGCACGCGGCGCCGACGGGCTGATGGCCGCGGGCGGTGACGGGACCCAGGCTCTGGTCGCCACGATCGCGGCCGAGCACGACCTCCCGTTCGCCTGCATCCCCGCCGGTACGCGCAACCACTTCGCCCTCGATCTCGGCGTCGATCGCAACGACGTCGTCGGGGCGCTGGATGCGTTCGTCGACGGGGGCGAGAAGCGCGTCGACCTCGGCGAGGTGAGCGGTCGCACGTTCGTCAACAACGTCTCGCTCGGCCTGTACGCGGAGGCGGTGCAGAGCGACGGCTACCGCGACGCGAAGATCCGGACCATCCTCGACACCGTGCCGACGATGCTCGCCCATGATTCCGCGCACGAGTCGACGCGGGAGCTGCGCTGGACCGGCCCGGACGGGCGTGCGGAGAGGTCCGCCGCCGTCATCCTCGTGTCGAACAACGTCTACCGGCTCGGCCGGTCTGCTCGGCTCCGGCACTCGGCCGCGCATGGACGCCGGCGTGCTCGGCGTGACGGTCGTCGGCGCTGTCGTCCCGGGCGCGAACCACCGGAGCGTCAAGAGCGAGTGGGCCACGCACGGAGTTCGTCGTCGAGTCCGACGGCGACGTCCCGGTCGGCGTCGACGGCGAGGCGCTGGTCCTGCCGTCGCCGCTCGTGTTCCGGACCCGGCCGGGCGTCCTCCGCGTCCGCATCGCGCAGGCACCACCCGGGCGCGTCGCCGTCGGCGGCCCAGCCCGACGGGACTGCGCGATGCCGCTGCGACGACTGGCCCGCGTCGCCACGGGAACGGACCCGATCGACGCCGGCCGGGCGCGGTCGTAGGTGAGCGACGGGATTCCGGCGTGCCGAGCCGCGCCGACGGGGCGAGCGCCGCCTGCCCATGGCGCTCGCGGTCCTCGTGGCCGCCGGGCTCTACCTGTTCATCCCGGAGCAGTTCCGCGTCAGCGAGGCGACGCACTACGTCTACCCGGTGTTCCTGCTCGTGCTCGTCGTGATCCTGGTCGTGGGCGATCCCGGTCGCATCGACCGGGAGAGCCGGTGGCTGCGGGTCGTGACGGGCGTCATGGTGGCCTCGATCACGGTCGTCACGGCCATCTCCGCTGGCGCGACTGGTCGTGGGGATCCTGCAGGGCGCCGAGTTCGGCGATGCGGCCGAGCTCCTGACGATCGGCGCGGTGGTGTGGGTGACGATGGTGATCTCGTACTCGCTCTGGTACTGGCACCTCGACTGCGGCGGGCCGGCGGCGCGAGCCAACGGCACCTTCGAGCAGCGAGGGATCCTGCCGGCCTTCCGCTTCCCCGAGCAGGACCTCGACTCGCCCGCCTACGACGCCTGGTACCCGCAGTTCGTCGACTACCTGGCCCTGTCGTTCAACACCGCCACGGCCTTCAGCCCGACCGACGTCTCGGCCGTGCGGCACTGGTCCAAGCTGTGGCTCATCACCGAGTCCGCCATCTCCCTGGCGCTCATCGGTCTCGTCGTTGCCCGTGCGGTCAACGTCCTCTAGCGCGTCACCCAGGAGGCAGGCATGGTCGATCGGGCAGCGGTGATGCAGGCGGTCCGCCGACCCGCGTCGGCGGCGGTGGCGGGGATCGTCTTCGCCGTCATCCTCGGGACGGTGATCATCCTGCTCCGCAACGCCGTCCCGGAGGTCGACGTCCGACCTCGGGCAGTGGTCGGAGGATGCCGGGCGACGCGACGCCGTCGGCCTCGCGCTCAACCTGATGCCGTTCGCCGGCATCGCCTTCCTGTGGTTCATCGCCGTCATCCGCGCGCAGGTCGGCGCGACCGAGGACCGCTTCGTCGGGACGGTGTTCCTGGGCTCGGGGCTGATCTTCGTCGCCCTGCTGTTCGCCGCGGCCGCGGCGCTCAAGGCGGTGCTCACCCTCCAGGATGCGGGGATCGAGCTGCCCGCCGAGGGGCGAGCGTTCGGGTGGGCGCTCGCCGCCGCCCTGCTCGGCACGTTCGGCACGCGCATGGCGGCGGTCTTCGTCGCGACGGTGGCGACGACGGGACGCCGGTCGCGGAGCGTTCCCGAAGTGGCTCGCGTTCAGCGGCTACGCGGTGGCCCTCATCATGCTGCTCACCCCGCCGCTGCCGTCGTTCATGCAGTTCCTGTTCCCCGCGTGGGTGCTCGTGCTGAGCCTGTTCTTGCTCACGGGTGCGGCGGCCCGCCGGGCGGAGATGCCGGCGACGTGACCGATCGTCGATCGCTGACTCACCTCCGGCGGGGGATACTTCAGTGACGTCCGGGGTGGCAGCCTCGGATCGGGATCCGCTCGGACCCCAGGGAAAGGACGCGCAATGACCAGCACTGAGATGCCGGACGTAGCCGCCATGGCCGCGCTCGGGCGCGAGGATCGGCGGACCCGCTACTACAGCGCAGGGCTCGACGTCTCCTCACGCGCCGGCTTCCTGCTCGGCGCCTTCTACACGGGCCTGTCGTTCCAGCCGAACCTGCTCTCCCGCGGCACCCGCGACCAGGCGATCATCAGCGGGGTCGCCGCGTCAGTCGGCTACGCCTGGGGCTCGTCGGCGCACTCCTTCCTGCGCTCGACTGCCGACCGGATGCCGATGTCCTCCCGTTCGACGGCGGGTCACGCCGCGTCCGGGCTCATCGTCGACGCGGCGGCGGCAGTCGTCGGCGCGGCGATGATGAAGGCCGTGCCACCCGCGCGAGCACGAGAGCTCCAAGCGAGCGCTGATCCGTCTCGGCGGCGTCGGGCTCGACGGCGGCGGGGCTGGCCGGCGTCGGCGCCGACAGCCTCGAGCCGACGCGCGGCAAGCCCGGCTTCCACGCCGCCGGGGTGGCGACCGCACTGGCCACCACGGTCGGCGCGTACCTGCTCACCCGGCCCGGGAACGGCCACGCGCGGAGCGCTCGCGCCGGGGGAGACCGAGGCGCGCGAGAACGTCGTGCGCGAGGTGTCCATCCCCAAGGCCCTGGGCTCCAGCCTCGCCGTCACCGCGGTGCTGTTCGCCGTCGCCAAGGGCGAGTCCAAGCTCTCCGGGACCGTCGCACGCGGCGCCGCCAAGGTCCTCGGCGGGTCACCCGGACGATCACCGCACGATCGGTCGGTTCGCGGCCACGCGCCGCGCTCGCCGGCGTCGGGCTGGGGCGCGGTGGCGGCGGCGAACACGATCCTCGGCAAGGCGGGCGTGGGCGCCGACGTCGCGCACGAGGAGCCGCCGACCGTGCCCGAGGTCACCGGCGGTCCCGGCTCCGTGGTGCCGTGGACCGACCAGACGCGCGAGTCCCGCCGCTGGCTGACCATGACGCTGCGGCCCGACGAGATCGAGCGCCGTCATGGGCGAGCCGGCGACGCAGCCCATCCGCGTCTACGCGCCCCTGCAGGCGGCGACGACGCCGGAGGAGCGCGCCGACCTGCTGCTCGCCGAGATCGACCGCACCGGGGCCCTCGAGCGCCCGGCGTTCGCGCTGTTCTCCCCGACGGGCTCCGGCTACGTCAACTACGTGGCGACGGAGACCTTCGAGTACCTCACCCGCGGCAACTGCGCCTCGGCGTCGATCCAGTACTCGGTGCTGCCGTCGGCGCTGTCCCTGACCAAGGTCGACTACGCCACGCACCAGACGCGCATCCTGGTGAACGGCATCGTCGCGCGGCTCATGGCGATGCCGGCGGAGAAGCGCCCGAAGTTCTACCTCTTCGGCGAGAGCCTCGGCTCGCAGGTGAGCGAGGAGATGTTCCGCGGCACCGGCACGAGCGGGCCGGTCGGGCATCGGCCTCGACGCGGCCTTCTGGATCGGCACGCCGGCGTCGACGGTGTTCCGGCAGGAGATGTGGGGCACGCGCACGGTGTCCGAGCCGCCGGAGGTCGGTCCGGGCGCCGTTCTACCTGCCGCGCGCGATCCGCGACTGGGACGCCCTGCCGGCAGGAGGAGAAGGACACGGTCGACTTCCTCCTGCTGCAGAACGGCGACGACCCCATGCCGAAGTTCGCGCGCACCGCTCGTGTGGAAGCGACCCGACTGGCTCGGACCCGACGCACACCCGCCCGCCCGGCTCGCCGCTGCGGCACGCGCTGGCTGCCCGGTGGTCACGCTTCGTCACGACCTTCGTCGACCTGCAGAACGCCCTCGTCCCGACTCCCGGCGTCTTCCAGGAGGGCGGACACGACTACCGGCTCGTCATCCCGGACACGCTTCGCCAGGTGTTCGGCCTCGAGGCGAGCCGCGAGCAGATGAAGCGGGTGCAGGCCGCCCTGCGCGCGCGCGAGCTCGAGTGGGAGGTGCGCCGTCGCTGGGACAAGGCGCAGGCGGCCGCAACCCCCGAGCGCGCAGCGGCGGAGCAGAAGGTGCATCGACAGCGTCGTCGACGTGGACCGGTCGTGACGTCACGCGCGAGGACGTCGAGCGCATCGCCGCCGGCGCGTAGCCCTCGTCAGATCAGCCGGCGAGCCGACGCCCACTTCGCGAGCTCGCGGCGGTCGGACAGCTGCAGCTTGCGCAGGACCGCCGAGACGTGGGTCTCGACGGTCTTGATCGACAGCACGAGCTCGCTGGCCACCTCGCGGTACGTGTACCCGCGCGCGATGAGGCGCATGACCTCGCGCTCCCGCGGCGTGAGCCGGTCGATCTCGTCGTCCTGCTCCGCGGCCCCGCCGGCGAACGCGTCGAGGACGAAGCCGGCCAGGCGCGGGGAGAAGACCGCGTCGCCGTCCGCGATCCGCTGCACGGACTCGCGCAGCTCGGCGCCGGAGATCGCCTTCGTGACGTAGCCCCGGGCACCGCCCCGGACGACGGAGACGACGTCCTCCGGCGCGTCGCTGACGGACAGCGCGAGGAAGCGCGTGCCCGGCACCTGCGGCAGGCACGCGTCGAGCACCGCGCGGCCGTCGCCACCGGGCAGGTGGACGTCGAGCAGCACGACGTCCGGTGCGGTCTCGACGATCACCCGCACGGCCTCGTCGACGTCGGCGGCCTCACCCGACGATGTCGAACGCGTCGCCGAGCTCGCTGCGCACTCCGGCACGCACCATCGCGTGGTCGTCCACGAGAACGACGCGAAGGCGGTCCTGCGTCATGGGGTCACCTCCGCATGCCGGGGGAGCCGGAGCCCGACCTCGGTGCCGGCCCCGGGCGTGCTGCGCACCGTCGCCGAGCCGCCGTTGCGCTCCATCCGTCCGACGGACGGACTCGCGCAGCCCGTGACGGTCGTCCGGGACGGACGTCGACGTCGAAGCCCGGACCACGGTCGCGGACGAACACCTCGGCGGTCTCGTCGGAGACCTCGGCGTACACCGACACCTGGCCGCCGCCGTGCCGTGCGGCGTTCACCATCGCCTCGCGCGCCGCCGCCAGCAGCGCCGACACCGCCGGGTCGAGCGGCGCGTCACCGACGGCGACGACGTCGATCGTCGCGCCGTAGGTCGGCTTCGACGTCCGCCGCGTCGCGGCGCAGCGCTGCCGCGAACGTGCGGTCGGGGTCGCCCGTCGGGGTGTACAGCCAGGAGCGCAGCGCTCGCTCCTCGGTGCGAGCGAGTCGCGCGACCTCGGCGGGGTCGTCGGCGTGGCGCTGGATGAGGGTGAGCGTCTGCAGAACCGAGTCGTGGACGTGTGCCGCGATCTCGGCGCGCTCCTCGGATCGGATGAGGGCTCGTCGCTGGTCGCCCTGCTCGCGCAGGCGGCGGTAGACCCAGGGGAAGACGACGACGGCGACGCCGCCGATCAGCAGGAGCGCGGTGGCCAGCGCCTGGAGCGCCTCGGCGGGACCGGTGCGGCTCGCGAGGAGCGCGACCAGGCCGAGGACCACGAGCCCGACGCCGATCGCGATGCGCCACCGTCCGGCGCCGGCGGTCGTGCCGGCGGTCTGGCGCGCCGCGCGGCTCGCCGCCGCGGACCACGAGTCGCGCTGCTCCTCGTCCGCCTGGCGCCAGATGAGCGCGGCGCCCACGACGGCCAGGAAGACCGGCACGATCGCCCCGGCGACGATGTTCACGCCGGCCGCGGTCAGGAGCAGGGCGACCCCGATGGCGACGGCCGCCAGGGCGAGCAGCCTGGTCGTGTCCGCGGCCCGCGCGGCGGAGGGATCGACGTCCGGATCCTCCGTGCTCAGGGGCAGCACGGCCCAGAACGCGGCGTACAGGACGACGCCGATGCCGCCGGAGAACGCGAGGATGACGAACGACAGGCGCACGAGCCAGGTGGGGATGCCCAGGTGCCGCGCCAGCCCGATCGAGACGCCCGACACCACCCGGCCTCGGTGGGACGGGTCACCCGAGGGGTGGCGTCGGTCATGCTCACCCCCCGATCATCCCCGTCCGAGCCTGCCGATGGCATCAGGGTCGACCCCTGAGCTTTCTCCGGGCAAGATCAGGGTCGGATCAGGGTTGCTCCCCGATGTGGGGACGCGGCGGCGGAGCAGGCTGGAGCCATGACACAGAACACCGAGTTCCCGGCCTACGTGCCGCCGCCCCCCGCCCCTCGTCCACCCCTGCGCCGGAGCCAGTCCGACCGCGTCATCGGCGGCGTCGCCGCCGGCTTCGCCCGCTGGCTCGGCATCGACCCGGTCATCGTCCGGGTCGTCCTCGTCGTCCTCGCCGTCTTCGGCGGCAGCGGCCTGCTCCTCTACCTGATCGGATGGCTGTTCATCCCGGAGGAGGGCGCCCCGTCGAGCCAGGCGGAGAGGTTCATCGACGATTCTCGCCGGCCGAACTCCACCGCACGCACCGTGCTGATCGTGGTGGGGATCGTCATCGGCATCATCATCTTCGCCGGCCTCGTCGACGCGATGTTCGGCGGCTGGGGTGGCGGTGGCTCCGTTCCTGCTGCTGCTGGCCGTCGGTGCCCTCGTCCTGTACCTCGCCAACCGTCCCCCGGCGAGCGCGGTCTACCGCGAGTGCGGTGCCGACGGGCCCGCGCGGTCGGGACCCCCATGACGACCGCGACCGCACGCGGCGCCGCCGCCGGCGCCGGTGCCGTACGCCTACGGCGGCTCGGGGGAGTACCCCGGCTACGTGCGCGCCGCAGCCGACTCCGGTGCCGCCGACGCCCCGGCCGCGCTCCTACCTCGGACTGGCCACCGTCAGCCTCGCCGTGATCGTCACGGGCGTGCTGGTGTCACTGGACGCGACCGGTGTCGCCGACGTCCCGTTCGTCGTGATCCTGGCCTCGGCGCTCGGCCGATCCTCGGCCTCGGACTGCTGGTCGGGGCCTTCGTGGGCCGCGCCCGCTGGCTGGTCGCGCTGGCCGTACCGCTGCTGCTGGTGACCGCCCCGATCGCCATGATCCCGGCCGACTTCGGGCAGCGGATCGATGCCGGCATCGGCGACCGGTCCTGGGTTCCGCGGACGCCGGCGCAGGCGTCCACTCCGTTCGAGCTGAGCGTCGGCTCCGCGGAGCTGGACCTCACCCGACTGGTGATCCCGGCCGGGCACGACGACGATCGCGGTCGACGCGTCCGTCGGCCTGGGCGAGCTGATCGTGACCGTGCCCGACGACGTGCGCGTGCTCGTCGACGCTGAGGTCGGCCTCGGCAGCCTCGACGGTCGACGGCCTCCCCCGGGAGGAAGGCGACGACGTGAGTCGTCGTCGCAGAACTGCCAGACGGGCCGACGACCGGCCCGACCATCGAGCTGACCGTCCGCACAGACGTCGGAGACCTGGAGGTGTCCCGTGCGTAAGCATCCGATCGACCTGTTCTCGCTGATCTCCGGACTGCTGTTCACCGGATTCGCCGTCGCCTACATCGTCGGCGCCTACACCGACCTGCGGCTCGACGCCCGGCTGGCGCTGCCGCTCGCCCTCGTGGGGCTGGGGCTCGCCGGACTGGCGGGCGCCATGGTGGCCCAGCGGCGCTCCGACCAGCGCCTTGCCGATGCCGGGAGGGTCTGACGCGGCAGCTGTGCCTCAGGGATGGGCCGGCGCACACGAGGGCAACCCTCGAGGCGCGCCGGTCCGTGCGTTCCGGTGGAGGGTCGATCCACGACAAGGAGAGCGCCATGGATCCGAAGATCGAAGAGGCCACCGGTCGAGTCAAGGAAGCCGCCGGTGCGCTGACGGGGACGAGGACCTCAAGGCCGAGGGCCAGGCGGAGCAGGCCTCGGCGAAGGCCCAGCAGGCCCTGGACGATGTCGCCGACAAGGCGAAGGACGCGGTGAAGGCGTCGCGGACGCCGCCGAGGGCGTCATCGACTCCGTCAAGGAGAAGCTCTCCTAGGAGCGGGGCGCACGTCGAGCACGACCTCGAACTCCAGCAGGCTGGCGCCGCTCGACACGGGCTTGCCGTGCTGGCCGGCGTGCGCGCTGCGCGCGTCGCCGTCGCGCCATGCGGCGAACGACTCCTCGTCGGCCCATTCGGTGACGACGAAGTAGCGATCCTCGCCCTGCACGGGACGCAGCAGCTGGAAGCCGAGGAAACCGGGCGCGGACTCGACCGTGTGCGCTCGTTCGGCGAACCGACGCTCGAGCTCGGGTCCGGCCTGCGGTGGCACGGAGATGGCATTGATCTTCACGACTGGCATGCCTTGAGGGTAGGCGAGGCCCCGCCGCGGATCTGTGCCGCCGGGCGTCGACTACTGCGGCGCCAACGCCCGCTGGGTCAGGGCGGCCGCACGATCGAGGTCCAGACGACGTCCCCGTCGCCAGCCGCGCTCGAAGGTGTCGGCGGGCAGGCCGTCACGGATCCCGTCGACGATCGCCGTGATCACGGGGCGCAGCAGCGGCCAGGGGACGATGCCCGCCCGTTCGCGAAGGCCGTGCGAGGCTCCCGCCAGTGCGGCGGCTTCCTCGTCCAGGTCGCCGCGCATCAGGTGCACGGCGGCGAGCCCGTCGCAGGCGAACGACAGGATCTCCGGGTTCCGGCAGGCTTGCGCGTGGCGTGGCGCCCGCCTGCAGGTCGACCTGCGCGTCATCGAGGGCGCCTCGCCCGAGTCGGGCGAAGCCGCGCGCCACGTGAGCCTGGGCGAGCAGCATGTCGTTGGCGATCGACTCGGCCAGTGCCAGCCCCTCGTCGAGGTCGCTCCTCGCTCTCGTCGAACCTGCCCTCCTGCGACAGGATCATCCCGCCGATGCTGGCGCACACCGACGCGAGGAAGACGTTGCCTCGCTCCTTGTGCACCTCCATGCGACTCGGCGAACAGCGCGATGGCCGACTCGTTGTCTCCGTCGAGCGGTGCCAGGGACGCCCGCAGGAACAGGCACAGGGCCAGTCCCTCGGCGTCGTCCAGCTCGCGGAACAGTCGCTCGCGCCTCGGACAGCCGGGCATGGGCGACGTCGTTGTCACCCTGTTCGAGGGCCGCCCCGGCGATCGACCACAGCAGTCGGGCGCAGGTGAGCGGGGCGAGCTGGTCCGGAGGATCGAGGGCGCGCTCCAGCCACAGCCGGGCCTCGCGCGTGTGGTGTCGGCTCCACAGCCACAGCCACAGCTGGAAGCCCACCTCGGCGAGCGTCGTCGGGTCTCCGTCTGCGTACGCCCTGGACCCGGCCGTGCGGATGTTGGCGGCCTCCATCTCCAGCCGCTCGATCCACGTCGAGTGGTCGCGCCCGGGCAGGCCGTCGTGGGCGCGGGCGGCGAGGTCGCGCACCCACGCGCGGTGCGAGGCGTCGATCTCCTCCGTGCGACCGCTCGCGCACAGCAGGTCGCGGGCGTACTCACTCACCGGCGCCAGCATCCGGAAGCGCGGCGCGTCGACGGCCGGGAGCTGGACCTCCAGCAGGCTGTGATCGGCGAGCACCGCGAGGCACTCGAGCATGTCGCCCTCGATGCGGCACACCTGCTCGGCGGCGTCCAGCGACGCGCCGCCCACGAAGGTGGACAGCTGGGCGAAGAGGTCCTTCGCGGGCGGATCGAGCAGGTCGAGGCTCCAGTCGAGGGTGGCGCGCAGCGTGCGCTGCCGTGGGGGGAGGTCGGCCAGCCGCGCTGACGCAAGGTCGAGGGGGTGCTGGAATCGCTCGAGGAGCTGCGTGGGCGGCAGCAGGCGCACGCGCGCGGCCGCGAGCTCGATCGCCAGCGGAATCCCGTCGAGCCTGCGGCACAGCAGGAGGGCGGCTCGGCGCTCGTCGACGTTGTTCTCGAGGTCGAGGTCGGGCCGCGCTGCTCGTGCCCGTTCCACGAACAGCCGCATCGCGTCCGACTCCACCGCGCACGGATCGATGTCGGCCCCCTCGTTGCCGACGCTGAACCGGTCCACGTCGGCCGGGAATCCCAGATCCAGAGCCTGCAGCGGGTAGTCGTGCTCGGACACCAGCCGAAGCCGCTTCCGGCTGGTGACCAGCAGCGTCAGGCCTGGGCACGTCCCGATGAGGGCGGCCAGGTCGTCGGCCGCGTCGCTCACGTGCTCCGCGTTGTCCAGCAGGACGAGGATCTCCCCCCGCTCGACGAGCGCGTCGGCCACCGCGGTGAGCGAGGGCCTGGTGCTGTCGAGATGGATTCCGAGCTCAGCGGCGATGCTGGTGAGCACCAGCCCGGACTCGGGAACCTCGGCGAGCGCGACGACGACGGCGCCACCCGGGAAGTGGTCCGCGCACAGTCGCGCCGCCTCCAGCGCGAGGCGCGACTTGCCGATGCCGCCCATCCCGGTGATCGTCACGAGCCGGACGTCGGGTCGCCGGAGCAGGCCGCGTCACGTCGTCGAGCTCGGCCACGCGACCGACGAGGTCGGTGGGCGGGGTGGGCAGCGTCCACGTGACCGGTGGCGGGGGAGGCTCGGCGGGCCCGTCCGCGGCGCCGTCTCCGCGGGGGGTCAGCGGGGCGAAGGCGTCCGCAAGCAGGTGCGCGAGGTCGTCAGCCACGATGCTCGCCAGCTCGTCGGGCGAGCCGAAGAGGCGCAGTGTCACCCTCGGGTCGAGCGCGATGTCCTCGAGCAGGGCGGTGAGCCGCGCATCGCGGTCGGGGGCGGGGTCCTTGACGTACGCGAGCTTGGGCCGGTCGCCGCTGAGACGGTACTCGTCCTCGAGCCCGGAGATGTCCATCGTCGGCGCGACCCAGCCGTAGGAGTCGCCGTAGATGCCGACGAAGACGTGCGACTGCTCGAGATACGCGCGATACAGGGCGCGCGGCGGGTGGGGGCGCGCGCCCATCTCGAACATCACCGGGGCCAGGCGCATCGACTCGATGACCTTGCGCACAGCAACCCGCTCGGGGCCCAGCTCGACCAGCGTCGAGCTCACGAAGATGCGCAGCCGCTGGTCGGGGGTGAGGATCACGACGCAGCCTCCTCGGCCCGTGGCTCGCTCGATGATCGAGCTGAGGGTCGCCATCGCGCCCTCGTCGAACGCCGCGTCGAAGACGTCGGGATCGTGCTTGCGCGACCAGTCGACGGCGAGGTCGTAGTCGGCCTGCTCCGAGGCCGGGCGTCGCACGTCGAGGGCCGAGCGCAGCCCGCTCGCCCCGCCGAACAGCCACCCCGCCGTGGCCGCGTCGCCGGCGCGTCCGATCGCGCCCGCGAGCACGTCGATGGCGTCGACGAGATCCCAGGTGTCGTCCAGGCCGGCGTAGATGACCACGGCAGCGCGAGCCGATTCCTTGGCCTCGTCGAGCCGGTCGAGCACCGACAGCGCCATCGCCTTGTTCATCTGGGCCCGGGCCTTGTGCTCGGATGCCCCCAGCCGTTGCGCGTACTCGAAGGTCTGGTCGTACAGCGCGATGGCGGCCTCGTCGTCACCCCGGTGGTGCGCGACGATGCCCAGGTTGTTGAGGACGCTCATGCGGCGGCTCTCATCACCAGTGTCCGCGAGGGTCTCCAGGCTCAGCCGCCACCACCGCTCCGCCTCGTCCAGGTCACCGCGGTCGTAGGCCACGTTGCCCATGAAGCGCTGGGAGCCGGCCACCTTGTTCGGGGCACCCAGCTCCTCGCGGATGGACAGCGCTTCGCGGTACTGGGCCTCCGCGGTGTCGTAGTCGCCCCGTGCCCGGGACAGGAAGCCCGCCGCATTGAGCAGGTCCACCCGCGTCTCGGTGCGCTGACCAGCGGAGAGGCTGAGGGCGCGGTCGAGCCACCGGCGCCCCTCGCTGAAGTGGCAGTGCGCCCGCCAGAAGGCGCCGAGGGCGGCGGTCAGGCGCAGGAGCACGTCCACGGCGAGGTTCTGGTCGGCCCAGTTGAGGGCGGCGCGGATGTCGGCGTGCTCGCGCTCGAGGGTGGCCAGCCACCGTTCCGCCTCGGACGGCGGGGCGGAGCCGGCGCGCTCGGCTCGGGACAGCACGTACAGCGCGTGCCTCTCACGGATCGTCGCCCAGCTCGCCGCTCTCCTCGAGGCGTTCGTAGGCGTAGTCATGCACCGCCTGCAGCATGACGAGCACCGGCTCGCCCTGCCCGCCCGGGTCGCGAGCGCGCAGGAGGCTCTTGCCGAGGAGGCTGTCGACTCCGTCCATGACGTCGATGCCGTCGTCACCCGTGACCGCCTCGGCGGCAGCCAGGGTGAACTGGCGGGGGAACACCGACAGTCGTCGGAAGAGCACCTGCTCCTCGAGACCCAGCAGGTCGTGGTCCCAGTCGATCGTCGTACGCATGGTCCGCTGCCGGGCCGGCAGATCGAGCGGCCCATCGGTCAGGACTTCAAGCGCGTGCTCCAGCCTGCCCAGCAGCACGGAGGGCGGCAGCAGCCTGGTCCGCGCGGCGGCGAGCTCCAGGGCGAGCGGCACTCCGTCGAGCCTGCGGCAGATCTCGGCGGCTGCGGCCAGTTCGCGCTCGTCCAGTGAGCGGTTGGGGTTGGCCGCCTGCGCGCGCTCCAGGAAGAGCTCGAGCGCAGGACCGTCATCGGCGCAGACCCGCGTCCCCGACTCAGGTACGGCGAGCGGCGGCAGCGGTGTACTCCTGCTCGCCGCGGACCCGCAGGACGCTGCGACTCGTCACGAGCACCTGGATTCCGGGCGCCGCCGACAGCAGGTCGACCAGGACGGGCGCCGCGGCGGTGATGGTCTCGAAGCTGTCGAGGAGGAGCAGGGTCTGCATCGTCGACAGGTACGACTTGAGGCTCTCGATGGGATTCACCGCGGCGCTCTCACGAATCCCGAACGCCTGCGCGATGGTGGGCGCCAGCAGCGCCGGATCGCTGACGCCGGCGAGGTCGACGAACCATGCGCCGTCGCGGCTGTCGGTGCTGGGCGACCGCAGCCACCTCGATGGCCAAGCGGCTCTTCCCGATGCCGACCGGGACCCGTCAGGGTGAGGAGGCGGCAGCCTGCCTCGATCATGCCGCAGACGGCCGAGACCTCGACCTCGCGGCCGACGAGCCGGTGCCACGGCGCCGGGATTCGAGCGCGCGCGGCCGGATGGCGCGGGGTGGCTGTCGCCGTCTCCACGACGGGCGGTGGCGGCCGCGGCCTCCCCAGTGAACGCCTCGGTCAGGAGGACCGCGAGGTCGTCTGCGAGAAGAGCGCCGAGTTCCGTCGCGCTGCCCACCCGGCGGTACGAGGTGAGGTCATCCACCTGGATGCGCGACAGCAGAAGCCTCAGGTGGTCGTCGCGACCCTGCCCCTCGGGCATGACGTACACCAGTCGCGGCCGCCGGCCCGCCGCCAGGTAGTCGTGCTCGAGCCGGGACAGTCCCAGGGTCGGATCGATGGCGCCGTACCGGGAGCCGTAGACGCCGACGAACACGTCGAAGTCGCTGTGCAGTCCGTCGGTCACCCGCATGCGCAGGGCTTCGAGCACGGAGTAGACGGCGCCGCGCTCCTCCGGCAGCTCGTCCCCATCGATGCTCACGAGCACGCGCACGTGGCGTGGTCCGTTCGGTTCGTGCACTGTCACCATCCCGCGTCGGGCGCGGTCCCGAGCCGCGCCGACGTCTAAGAGTTGCACACGAAAGGGTCAGAGCGGGAGGGCGATTTCATAGCGAATGCGCATAATTCGTCGAGGCGGTGACGGTTCACCGACAGGCAATCGGGGTAAAGCGACTCTCGACCGCAGCAGGCTACGAACAGGTGGGGAACACTGATGGACATCCTCTGGGCCATCCTCTCGGCCATCGTCACGGGACTCATCGTCGGCGCGCTGGCCCGCCTGATCGTTCCCGGCACCAAGGGAATCAGCATCATCGTGACGATCCTCCTGGGAATCGCCGGAGCAATCGTCGGCAGCCTCCTCTACGAGGCGCTTGGTGGCGGGGACACGTCCGGGATCGACTGGATCCGACTGGTGGTCGAGGTCGTGGTCGCGGCGATCTTCGTCTGGATCTACGTCGCCGTAGCCCGCCGACGGACCCGGGTCTGACCAGCGTCGCGTTCTGACCGTCGCGCCGGCGAGTTCCAGGGACTCGGGCAGCGGAAGGTGCCTCCCTAGGGGGTCCGGGCCTCCAGATAGTCAGGCCAGGCCTTCGTTCCGAGGTAGCTGCCTAGGTCGAACGGACCGGAGGTGGAGTTGAGCGCGTAGGCGACGACGGCGCCGGTCTTCGGGTTGCAGGCGACGTTCGCGGTGTAGCCGATGGCCTGGCCGCTGTGGGCGAGCCAGGCGCCCTCGCGGATGATGCCGAGACCGTACTTGCCGGCGTCGATCGTGGGTGGTCTTCAGCCGGTCGGCGGCGACCTTGGCTGGCAGCAGGTTCGTGCCCAGACACGTGCCGCCCCAGGTGGCGAGGTCGCCGATCGTGGAGTAGGCGCCGCCGCCCTCCTTGCCCCATTCCATCGTCCAGTCGGTGACGTCACTCGTGGCGGACAGGCTCGGATTCACCTGTGCGGCCTGGGAGCCGTAGACCTCGCCGATGTAGCCATGCGCGCGAGGCGAGGGCAGGCGCACGTTGCCCGTCATCAGTCTCGACGACGTCATGCCGGCCTGGCGCAGCACCGCGTTCACGAGCCGCTCGGGGCTCTTGCCCGTCAGCTGTCTTCATGATCTTGCCGAGGAGCAGGTAGTTGGTGGTGGAGTACCCGCCCGGCGCGGGAATCGCCTTGCCCTCCGCGATGCCGAGCGCGATGGCCTGGTCGCGGGTGAAGGTCTGCTGCGGATCGGCGAACATCTTGCCGACGGCAGGATCCGCATAGTCGGGGATGCGGCTGGTCATGCCGAGTAGCTGGGCGACCGTCTTCTTCGCGGCGATCGGGTACCTGCGAGCGAGGGCGGGATCGAGCTGCCGGACGGTGTCGGTCAGCTTCAGGCGGCCGGCCGCCACCTGCTCGAGGACCGCGGTGGCGAACACGGTCTTCGTGATCGAGCCGATGAGGAAGTGGTCCTTCACGCTCGCCCGCGCGCCGTCGAGCGACGGCCTCGCCGTACGCCTGCTCGTAGTAGCCGCGCTTCGGATCCCACACGGCGAGCCACAGCCCGGGGGTGTGGTCGAGGGAGTTCGCGAGGAACGCCTTCGCCTCGGCGTCGATCGAGGCTCGATCAGCGGCAGACATCGTCTGCGAGCGGTCGATGGGCGCCGGTTGCGGGCCGGCGACGGCGGGCGCACCGACGGCGACGGTGGCCAGGGCGGCCAGTCCCGATGCCGGCGACGAGTCGTGCGAGTCGACCGTTCATGCGCTCTCCCCTGGGTGATGGCGCGCATCGTTCGCGCGCATCAGGATCGTCGTCACGACGGCGGCGACGGACAGCATGAGGATGAGCTCCACCCAGAAGAAGACGAGCACGTCCATCCACGAGCCCAGCGGAGGGATCGCCGGGAAGAACCCGCGCAGGGGGATGAGCGCGAACAGGAGCGCCGTCATCCAGCTCGCGACGGACAGCTCGAGCTTCATGCGCCCGCGGGTGGCGGATCCTGTGACGAGGATCGCGATGGTCGCCAGGATGACCATCAGGAGGAGGAGCAGCAGGGCGATCGACTTCGTGGACCCGTCGCGGGTGATCTCGGTGCGATCAGGGTGGCGCGCCGGTGCGCTGGCTGCGCTCGGCGGTGACCTGCGCGCTCCACCCGGGCACGCGGAAGAACACCGAGGCCTGACGTTGCGACGGGCTCGTACCCGTCGGCGAACAGCGAGTGCACCTGCACGCTGGTCTCGACGGCGTAGGCGTCGAACGGATACTCCTGCACGGTGCCGGCCGCTGGCAGGACCACCGATCTGCGGGGCCGTCGCCTCCCCGGCCGGGAAGAGCAGCGTCTGGCCGGACAGCGCCGGCTGGATGCGCACTTCGAGCTCCTGCGTGAGCAGTCCGGCCGAGTCGAGGAGCTCGGGCGAGGGAACAGGAGCACCTGCGCGGGGAGCTCCTGCTCGATCGCGGAGACCTGCTCGGGAACGATCACCACCGACACCCCGCCGGCGGCCGGATCCTGGGCCGGAAGCGCCTGCGCGAGTCCGGCACGGTAGGACTGGATCCCGAACAGGTAGGCCGCGACGAGCAGCACCGAGATGACGACGCCGGCGACCAGGCGCGGCATGCGATTGCGGCGGAAGAAGCCGGGCGCTCCCTCGTCGCCCGGTTCGTCAGCCGCTGATCGGTCACGGCCTGAGGATACGCACCTCACACCGTGGATGGTTGGTCAGTCAGGCGGGGCGGCGCTTCGACTTGGGGACGATCTCGCCGCCGTAGCTGCCGGGGCGGACACGGGTGAGGATGCCCTGCTTCCTGGCCTTCTCGACCCAGCTGACCACTGTGCGCTCCGACACGTGACGCTCGGCCGCGATCGCGCGGGCGTATCCGCGGCCGATGGCCAGGTACTCGCGCGCGATGACCTCGAGGAACTGGTCGGACAGCGGCTCGTTGCGGGGGCGGGAGAGGGCGGCCGCTTCCGGGAAGCCGGTGAGCGGGAGGTCGTAGTCGAACGGGTCGATCCGCCGCTCGAGGAGGACGGGCACGCCGTCGCGCACGACTTCGAGAGGGGATGCCCACCGGAACTCGCGCTGCATCCGGTACGGGTCCAGGCCAGCCGGGACGTGGGCGTTCATCCGGACGAGGGCAGGCTCGCCGGCGACCAGGTCGATGGTGGCCTCGATCAGCCAGCCCAGCTCGCCGGTGTCGGGGTCGACGAACATGTGGTCGACGATGACGGGCAGCGGGAAGGACATCTGCTCCGAGATCCGCCAGCGGCGCTTGCGGCCGGGCGCGGGACGGATGCGCGACGTGACGCCGAGACGCTCGTCGGTCATCGCGGTCCCTCGCCTCCTTACAGGATGTGGTCGTGACCTTACACAGCGGAAGGGGCGATTGCTCCAGCACCGCATCAAGCCTTACACAGCGTAGGCTTTCCGCATCGTCAAGGCTGGGGAGCACCGATGAAGAGACTGCTGCTGCTGATCGCGGGCGCCGCGTTGCTGGCCGGGGGGCTGACTTCCGTCCTCCTCCGGCCTCGGCGGCGTCGATCGTCTGGACCTTCCCGGACGCGTCCTTCACGGTCGGACAACGGTCTCGGGGACACGGCGACGATCTCGTACCAGAACCTGCGGATCGATGGATCGTCCGCCACGGGGACCGTCCGGGCGTCGGCCGGCAACTGGTCGTGCTCGACGTCGAGGCTTCTCGGGTCTGAGCGCGACCTTCACCGTCGGCTCGTACGAGGCGTGCGACGGAACCGTCTCCTTCGCGGTGGACTCGGCGGGAGCGCTCACGGTCTCGTCGGCGTTCGAAGATCTCGACTACCTGCCCTTCGGCGGCCCCGTCGGCACGGCCCAGGCGAGCAACCAGCGGCGCCGCAGATCACGGCGTGCGACGTGCACATCGACAAGGCCGCTCGGTCGGCGACCGTGACGTGGACGACGCAGGGCGGCCCGTCACCGGCTTCGACGTCGGCGTGGTGAACGGCGGCGCCGACCGTGCCCGTGGCGGGGACGTGACGCACCGCGACCGTGCCGGTTGGATCCGAGACGCCCGGGACCCGGGAATTCGCGATCGTAGGTCAACGGCGACGCGAACGACCTGCTCATCTTCCGTGCGCGCCGGCACGCACCCTTCGCCCGCGCCCGGCAGGCCGGCGATCGTCGGCGGCCCGCTGCCGGCCGTCGGGTGCAGGCAACCGTCAACTACGACGTTGCCTGATCCCATCACCGTGCAGGGCATCGAGTACAGCCTCGACGGTGGTCGACGTGGACGTCGGCCCGGGCGGCGCAGCGCCCGACCGGTGGCGTCGGGGGCGCGTTCGTCATCAGCCCCCTCACGATCGAAGGACGGCACACCGTCGTCCTCCGCTCCGTGGGCTTCGCCGGGTGCCCAGCCCGGCGACGGTCGAGGGTCCGTCGTCGGCAGACGTTCGACGTACCGAGCCGGGCAACGTGGCCGCCGTGATCGGCTCGACCCCGTCGACGCCCGTCGCGGCGCCGCCGGCCGTTCCGACGTCGACGGTGACCGGCACGAGCAACGGCGCGGGTACCGGCACGAACGGCGCGCTCGCGGCGTCCACGGGTGACGCCGGGATCGACGCCCCCTGCCTCGCGCAGGACGGCACCCTGTACCCGAACCAGTACTCCACCGTCGGGTCGCAACTGACAATGGCGCCCAACACTCATGGGATGGGCAAGGCCAAGGCCTTCACCGTCGTGGCGGGCGCGCTCCCCCCGGGCATGCAGCTCGACCGCACCTTCGGCGTGCTCTTCGGAGTCACGTCCCAGCCGGGATCGTGGGTGACGACGATCAAGGCGACGTTCGCCGACGGCTCGACGAAGACGAGCCAGTTCACCACCCGCGTGGATGCGCGATCCGCAGACGCTGCAGTACGCCGCGCAGAACATCGGCTCGGTCGGCGCAGGCATCGTCATCGCGCCGACAACGAACGCGCCGGTCACGGGAACGACGTACGCGCTCGTGTGCGGGAAGCTTCCCGCCGGCACGCGCTTCGATTCGCGTACGGGGGCGATCACGGGCAAGCCAACGGACGTGGTGTCGCTGCCGACGCCACTGCGTGTCGCCGAGACGTCGCCCGCTGGAACAGCCGCAGCGTCGTTCATCTTCGTGGTCAACAAGGCAGGTACGACCACCCTCAGCTACCCGGCGCATCCCCACGTGCGTGCGGGCAAGCGGGTCGTCATCCGCCCGACGATCGCCGGCGTTGGCGACATCGCGGTGATCCGGATGTGGAAGGGGAAGCTGCCGAAGGGACTGCGCCTCAATACCCGGACCGGCGTGATCAGGGGCGCATCGCCCACGCCGGACCGACGCACACGATCACGATCGTGGCCGAGACCAAGGGCGGCGCGCTCCTGACGGCCGCACCGATGCGACTGCGCCTGAAGCGGTAGTCAGACGGAGCCGAGCAGGCCCCATCACGTTGTCGCCGAGACCCTGCACGTAGGCGACGGGGTCGCCCGCGAACGGCATCACGTGGACCTCGACGATGCCCACGTCCGCGAACGCCGCGCATCTGCTCGACGAACTCACGCCCGCCCGCAGTATCCGCGCCCACCGGCCCGGTCCACAGAATCGTCTTGCGGATGCGGCGAAGTCGGTGCCCAGGCTCATCGCAGTGCTGCGCGCAGGACGTCGAGCTTGGCCTGACGGCATCCGGACCGGCCTGCGGGGCCGCGAACAGGTTGCACGCGTCGGCGTACTGCGCCACGAGCCGGAGGGTCTTCTTCTCTACCGCTGCCGCCGATCATGATCGGCGGGTGCGGCCTCCTGATCGACTGCGGGACGTTGATCGTCTCGGCGAGCGCGTAGTGGCGACCGTTGTAGGGCCCGTCGTCGTCGCTCCACATCTGCAGCACGATCTGCAGCGTCTCCTCGAGGCGCTCGAAGCGCTCGGCCACGGGTGGGAACGGCACGCCGAGGCCCTCGTGCTCCCGGTCGTACCACGCGGCCCCGATGCCGAGCATCGCGCGACCGCCCGACAGCACGTCGAGCGTGGTCACGATCTTCGCGAGCAGGCCGGGGTGGCGGTAGGTCACCCCGGTCACGAGGAGCTGCAGCTCCGCGCTGGTCGTGTGACCGGCGAGGAACCCGAGGGTCGTGTAGCCCTCGAGCATCGGCTTCTCGGGACCGCCGGCCATCTCCATCTGGAAGTAGTGGTCCATGACCGAGAGGTTCTCGATGCCCGCCTCGTCCACTGCCCGGCCGACGCGGGCCAGGGTTGAGCCGATGGCATCCGTGCCTCCCGGGAGTTCGAAGTTGACGATGTGCACTCCGAGTCGCATGTCCGCCTCCGGCTGTTGGTGCGTAGGTCGCGCAAAGCCCCTGCCTGCAGGCTAGGCCGTCTCCGCCCGACTCCGCGAGTCGGCGGGAGGCGTTAGTCGTCGCGGTGCGACGGGCGTCGTCGCCCGAGGTGGCACATGCAGCGGCGGCATGTACCGTTCCAGCCACCTACCAGCGCGATCTTGGAGCAACCGTGACCGACTTGCAGACTGCCCTCGCCATTCCGGTGTCGACGACGCCCGAGATCCCGGGGCGCACGCTCGCGTCCTACGTTGGGCCCGCGTTCGGCCTATCGTGCGGTCTACGGGCGCGGGCGGAAACCTCAAAGGCACGTTCAAGGGCTTCAAGCAGGGCGAGGTCGTCGAGTTCAGCGCCTCCTTGGAGGAGGCCCGTCACGTCGCGCTGGAGCGCCTTGTGGATCATGCCCTCGCGCAGGGTGCCGACGCTGTCGTCGGCCTTCGCTTCGACTCCACCGACATGGGTTCGACCCAAGGGATGGCGGAGATCCTCGCGTACGGCACCGCCGTCCTCCTCGCCTAGGCGTCAAGAAGGAGCTGGCGGTGCATTAGTCGACGGGTCTGGCCCGAGATAGCTGCTGTGGACGACGTACAGAAGGCTGCCGGTCAGGCCCGCGGCGATGGCGACGAGCCGGTTCGGGGCACTCCGGAAGACGGCGAAACCCCCTGCATGAGCGCCGGTGGCGCCCCCACAGGGGGTTTCGTGACCTCGGCCCTGAGTTTCGTCAGGACCCCCTGGCGGTGGCGGTGGGATTTGAACCCACGGTGAGGTTGCCCCCACACACGCTTTCGAGGCGTGCTCCTTTGGCCGCTCGGACACGCCACCGCGGAAGAGGTTACAGGCCCGCAGCGCGATGCCTCACCCTCGGGCGTAGGACTCCACGCGGAAGGCGGGAGCAAGGGCGACCACCGCCAGCAGGATCGGGATGAGCAGGGCGAACGCCCAGCGCAGCGACGACACCTCGGCGACCAGGCCGATGAGGGGTGCGCCCAGCACGAAGCCGACGTAGTTGAAGACGTTGACTCGGGCGATGGCGACGCCGCTGCCGAGCCGGTCGTGCTGGGCCGCGGCGGTGAACGCCAGCGGGATGATGGGGGCGGCGCCGAAGCCGAGGATCGGCGAACGCGAGGAGTCCCCAGGCGGGCGACGGCGCGAGGGCGATGACCAGGGCGGCGGCTGCGGCCACCAGCGCCCCCATCCGGACGAGGCGGACGGGTCCGCGCGCCATGACCCCGCGATCGACGAAGACGCGCGCGATCAGTGTCGTCAGCGCGTAGCAGGCGTAGGCCAGAGCGGCGATCGACTCGCTCGACCCCAGGGCGTCGGTCAGGTAGACGGCGCTCCAGTTGGAGGCTGCCGAGTCGGCGATGTAGACGCAGGCGAGCGCTACGCCGATGACGATGATGGGCCGCCACGGGACGCACTGGCTTCTCGCGGCTCGGATGCTCGGGGGACACGTCATCGACCTGGCCTGTCACCTCGACGCGACCCCTGAGCAGGCGAGGACCGACGACGAGCTGCACCGGGATGATGGCGACCGCGAGCAGGCAGGAAGAAGATCGCCAGTGAGATGTCGGTGCCCGCCGCGACGGCAGCGAGCGCCGCGCCGAGGATCCCGGCGAGGCTGAAGACCGCGAAGAAGGACCCCATCAGGCTGCGGCGGTAGGTGAGCTCGACGGCCGCGGCGTGGCCGTTCATCGACGCGTCGACGGCACCGAGGGCGAAGCCGACGAGGATGAGCGAGGCGACGAGGGCGGGCATGGACGAGCTCAGGCCGACGCAGACGAGCGCGATTGGGGTCAGCGGGCCGAGGACCCGCAGGACCGGTCCGCTGCCGACGCGCGCCACCGCAGCGCCCGCCGCGATGCTGCCCACGCCCGCGACGATCGGGACGAGCCCGAGCAGCAGCGCGAGGTGACCCTCGTCCAGGGAGAACGTCGACTGGATCGTCGGGATCCGGGTGACGAGGGCGGCGAAGCACAGCCCCTGCGCGGCGTAGGCGACCGCCCCGGCCCGCCGGGCAGCGGGATCGGCGTCGGTCACCTGCGGACTATCGCAGCACCGGATGCTCGACCGGGTGGCAAACGAGAACGGGACCCCGCCCGTCGGCGTGGTCCCGTCAGCCCGCCTCGAGCGGGAGCGCGGAGGATAGGGGATTTGAACCCCTGAGGGATTGCTCCCAACACGCTTTCCAAGCGTGCGCACTAGGCCACTATGCGAATCCTCCGTGGAGGAGGCTATACGGCGGATTCCCGCAGCGGTGAGCCGCCCTCGTCGGGCGGGCAGCGGTCACCCCGTACGATTGGCGCCGACCCCTCGTGCGGCGTCATCGCGTGAACCTCCCCAGGGCCGGAAGGCAGCAAGGATAAGCGTGCTCTGGCGGGTGTGCGGGGGGTCCCTTCGTGCGGGGGCGGCTTCGCGGGCGCGGGTCCGGCCGTCCGTCACCCGCATTAGGGTGCATCTGTGTCCATGGCCCTGTACCGCACCTACCGCCCGGCGAAGCTCGACGACGTCGTCGGCCAGGACCATGTGACCGGCCCGCTGCGCCGTGCCCTGGAGAACGACCGAGTGCACCACGCCTACCTGTTCTCCGGCCCGCGCGGCTGCGGCAAGACGTCCACTGCCCGCATCCTCGCCCGGTCGCTGAACTGCGAGCAGGGCCCCACTCCGGATCCGTGCGGGGTCTGCCAGAGCTGCACCGACCTCGCGGCCAACGGCCCGGGCTCGCTCGACGTCATCGAGCTCGACGCCGCGAGCCATGGCGGCGTCGAGGACACCCGCGACCTGCGCGAGCGGGCCATGTTCGCGCCGGCCTCGTCGCGCTACAAGGTCTACATCATCGACGAGGCCCACATGGTCACGACGGCGGGCTTCAACGCGCTGCTCAAGCTCGTCGAGGAGCCGCCGGAGCACGTGCGCTTCGTGTTCGCCACGACCGAGGCGGAGAAGGTCCTGCCGACCATCCGCTCCCGCACGCACAACTACACGTTCCGACTGGTGCCGTCCAAGACGCTGCAGCGCACCTGGCCCACGTGTGCGAGGAGGAGGGCGTCGCGGCCGAGCCTGCTGCGCTGGCGCTCGTGGCGCGGGCGGGTGCCGGCAGCGTCCGCGACTCGCTGTCGGTCCTGGGACAGGTCATCTCGGGCTCCGGACCCGACGGCGTCACGTACGCCGAGGCCGTCGCCCAGCTGGGCATGACGGACGCCACCCTGCTCGACGCCACGATCGACGCCCTCGCCGCGCACGACGGCGCCGGCCTGTTCACCGTCATCGACCAGGTGATCGACGCCGGCCACGACCCGCGCCGGTTCGTCACCGACCTGCTCGAGCGGTTCCGCGACCTGATCGTGCTGCACAACGTCCCGAACGCCGCCGACCTCGGGCTCATCGACGCCCCCGAGGACCAGGTCGCCCGCGAGATCGAGCAGGCGAGCCTGTTCGGCCCGGCCGAGCTCACGCGCGCGGCCGACGTCACGAGCTCGGCGCTGAGCGAGCTGCGGGGGGCCACGGCGCCGCGGCTGCACCTGGAGCTGATGGCAGCGCGCCTTCTGCTGCCCGCGTCGGATGCCGACGAGGCCGCCACCCGTGCACGGCTCGACCAGATCGAGCGCCGCATGGCCGCCGCGCCCGTGCATGCGCCCTCGGCGCCGTCAGCAGCCCCCGCGTCCGGCGTCACCTGCGCCGGCTCCTGCCGCGGAGGCACCCGCAGTGCCCGCCCCGCCCAAGCGACTGTCCGAGGTGGCACCGACCACGGCGGCTCCGTCGGCAGCGCCGACCACCGGCGGCTCCCGCTGCCGCGGCACCGCCCAGCCAGCCCGCGCGCCGCGGCCGCCCCGGCCGCGGTGCCCGCACCCGCACCCGTCGATGCTCCGAGCGCCGCCGCCGAGCCCGGCGTCGGGCTCGACCAGTTCGTGTCCATGTGGCCGGCCGTTCTCGATGCGCTGTCAAGTCCTACTCGGCCGGGTCGCGTGGCTGCTGTTCGAGCGCGTCGAGCCCCGTGTCCATCGCGACCGGCACGCTCGCCGTCGCGGTGTCCGACATCGGCAAGGTCAACAACATCAAGGCCAGCGGCCATGACGAGCGGTTGCGGCAGGCGATCCTCG
Organism: uncultured bacterium; assembly: GCA_963707385.1. Lineage (GTDB taxonomy): Bacteria > Actinomycetota > Actinomycetes > S36-B12 > S36-B12 > UBA10649. The sequence continues at coordinate 102,826 of CAVPPK010000001.1, forward strand.
ACGTCATGCGCACCGATGTGCGGATCGACGTCGTGCCTCGACCCCGAGCGAGCGGCAGCCGGCGCGCGGCCAGCCACCGCGAGCGCGTCGAGTCGCCCGGCCGCGAAGACGCCCGCCCCGCCGCCTGCGGAGGCCGACGCTCCCAGCCTCGACGACGACAACGCCGACAGCGCCGTCGGGGTCGACCTCGCCCTGCGCGAGCTCGGCGCCACCCAGATCGGGGAGATCGATCACTGATGACGAGGGCGACGACTGCTGATGTATGAGGGAATCGTCCAGGACCTCATCGACGAGCTCGGCCGGCTGCCCGGCATCGGCCCGAAGAGCGCCCAGCGCATCGCCTTCCACATCCTCGCCGCCGAGCCGGCCGACGTGCTGCGGCTGGCCAACGTGCATGCGCGAGGTCAAGGAGAAGGTGCGCTTCTGCAGCATCTGCGGCAACGTCGCCGAGCAGGAGCAGTGCCGCATCTGCCTCGACTCGCGCCGCGACCTCACGGTGCTCTGCGTCGTCGAGGAGCCCAAGGACGTCGTCGCGATCGAGAAGACGCGGGAGTTCCGCGGCCGCTACCACGTGCTCGGCGGAGCGATCAGCCCCATCGACGGCATCGGACCCGACGACCTGCGCATCCGCGAGCTGATCGCGCGGCTCTCCGACGGGGCGATCACCGAGGTCATCCTCGCCACCGACCCGAACCTCGAGGGCGAGGCGACCGCCACCTACCTGGCCCGCATGATCGGCCCCCTCGGCGTCGCGGTGTCCCGACTGGCCAGCGGGCTGCCCGTCGGCGGCGACCTCGAGTACGCCGACGAGGTCACCCTGGGCCGGGCCTTCGAGGGCCGTCGCCGCGTCTGACGCTGGCCACTCGGCGGGATGGGGCAACTGGGCTAATCGGCCGTGTAAGCGCGTTCTTCGGGGGTCGGTAGAATCCTGTCCTGTGTCTCTCATCGTCCAGAAGTACGGCGGATCCAGCGTCGCTGACGCGGCGAGCATCAAGCGCGTCGCGCGGCGCATCGTCGACACCAAGAAGGCCGGCCACGACGTCGTCGTCGTGGTGTCGGCCATGGGCGACACCACCGACGAGCTCCTCGACCTCGCCGAGCAGGTCTCGCCGCTGCCTCCGGCTCGCGAGCTCGACATGCTCCTCACCGCGGGCGAGCGCATCTCCATGGCTCTCGTCGCCATGGCGATCTCCGACCTCGGCGCCGAGGCACGCTCGTACACCGGCTCGCAGGCCGGCCTGATCACCGACTCGGCGCACGGCGCCGCGCGCATCATCGACGTGACCCCCGGCCGCATCCGGCAGGCGATCGACGAGGGCGCCATCCCCATCGTCGCCGGCTTCCAGGGCGTCGCGCAGGACACCAAGGACATCACCACGCTCGGCCGCGGCGGCTCCGACACCACCGCCGTCGCGCTCGCCGCCGCGCTCGACGCCGAGGTCTGCGAGATCTACACCGACGTCGACGGCGTGTTCAGCGCCGATCCGCGCGTCGTCCCGGCTGCCCGGCAGGTGCCCGTACATCACGTACGAGGAGATGCTCGAGCTCGCTGCCGTCGGCGCCAAGGTGCTGCACCTGCGCTGCGTCGAGTACGCCCGCCGATTCAACCTGCCGATCCACGTGCGGTCGTCGTTCTCCCAGCGCACGGGAACGATGGTCATGTCCCCCGAAGCCATCGAAGCCGCTATCGCCGAAGGAAGTGCCATGGAACAGCCGATCATCTCCGGCGTCGCCGCGGACGTGAACGACGCCAAGATCACGGTGGTCGGGCGTGCCCGACAAGCCGGGTGAGGCTGCGGCCATCTTCAAGGCCCTCGCGCTGCGCCAGCATCAACGTCGACATGATCGTGCAGAACGTGTCGGCCGCCTCCACCGGCCGCACCGACGTCACGTTCACCTGCCCGCAGGGCTCGGCGCCGACGGCGATGAAGGCCCTGGACGCGCAGCGCGACTCGATCGGCTTCGAGTCGCTGCGCGTCGACGACCAGATCGCCAAGGTGTCGCTCGTCGGCGCCGGCATGCGCTCGCACCCGGGCGTCTCGGCGACCTTCTTCGAGGCGCTCGCGGACGCGAGCATCAACGTCGAGATGATCTCCACGTCGGAGATCCGCATCTCGGTGGTCACGCGCGTCGACGACGCCCAGCGCGCCGTGCAGGCCCTGCACACCGCGTTCGGGCTCGACGCCGACGGCGAGGCCGTCGTCTACGGCGGGTCGGGCCGATGAGCCCCGTCGTCGCCGTCGTCGGCGCCACCGGCCAGGTCGGCGCCGTCATGCGCCGCCTGCTCGACGAGCGGGACTTCCCGATGGAGCGCGTGCGCTTCCTCGCCTCCGCGCGCTCGGCCGGCACCACGCTCCCGTGGCGCGGCGCCGAGATCGTCGTGGAGGACGCCGCCGAGGCCGACATCTCCGACGTCGACATCGCCCTGTTCTCCGCGGGCGGGGCCACGTCCAAGGCGATCGCCGCGAAGTACGCCGCGGCCGGGGCCGTCGTCATCGACAACTCGTCCGCCTGGCGCATGGACCCCGACGTCCCGCTCGTCGTCAGCGAGGTCAACCCGCACGCGATCTCCGAGATGCGCAAGGGCATCATCGCCAACCCGAACTGCACGACGATGGCCGCGATGCCGGTGCTGAAGCCGCTGCACGTCGAGGCCGGCCTGCGTCGGCTGGTGGTCAGCACCTACCAGGCCGTGTCCGGCAGCGGACTCTCCGGCGTCGAGGAGCTCGACTCCCAGGTGCGTGCGGCCGTGACGCCAGGACATCGCGCAGCTGACGCACGACGGCTCGTCCGTCACCTTCCCGGCACCGCAGAAGTACGTGCGCACCATCGCGTTCGACGTCGTGCCGCTGGCCGGCAGCATCGTCGACGACGGTTCGCTCGAGACCGACGAGGAGCAGAAGCTCCGCAACGAGAGCCGCAAGATCCTGGAGATCCCCGAGCTGCTCGTCTCCGGCACGTGCGTGCGCGTGCCCGTGTTCACCGGCCACTCGCTGTCGATCAACGCCGAGTTCGACCGCCCGATCCCGGCAGCGCGCGCGACGGAGATCCTGTCGTCGGCCCTCGGCGTCGAGCTGTCCGACGTGCCGACCCCGCTGCAGGCCGCGGGCGCCGATCCGTCGTTCGTCGGCCGCATCCGTCAGGACCAGTCGGTGGCCGACAACCGCGGGCTGGCGCTGTTCGTCAGCAACGACAACCTGCGCAAGGGCGCGGCGCTGAACGCCGTGCAGATCGCCGAGCTGGTCGCCGCCACCCTGTAGTCCCTCTCGCCGAGTGCGTAGTCGCGGCCCGTTTCACGTCACCGAAACGGGCCACAACTACGCACTCGGCAAGATTCGGAGCGGGGTCGTTGATCGTGAGGACGAGGCGTCGGCCGAGGTAGGCCGCGTACTCCCCGAACGCCCGCTCGACGGCAGCGGTCCGCGGCGTGGTCATCGGCTCGAACGGGTCGAGGGCGACCTTCACCGTGCTGGCGTTGATCGTGCGTCCCCACGTGCCCCGGACGACTCCGCCGGTGACGACCGTCGAGCGGAAGATCCCGTTGCCGCCCGGGACGACCGCGTCGAAGCGGCCGGCCGGCACGTGCAGCGAGCGGTCCTTGTAGCCGAGCATGAGCTCGTCGAAGCCGGGGAGGACCCGCACGCGTCTCGAGGGTGCGCCGCGCACCCCAGCGTCCGTGGCATCGGCCGCCGCCCAGACCGTCGCGTCGCCCATGAGCGGCAGGGGTGAGGCGACCGTCGTTGTCGGCGACCGCCCGCCGCGAGACCGTCAGGCCCAGCCCGGTCCAGCCCGCGAAGTCCTGGACAGTGGTCGGCCCGTGGCTGCGGAAGTAGCGGAAGGCGAGCTCCGCGGCCGCCTCGGCTCCCTCCAGGCGGCGTGGGGTCGGAGCCCACTCGTCCAGCAGGACGAACGTCTGGGCGCCGTCTGCCTGAGGACCGATGCAGATGACGCCCGTCTGCGCCGCGTACCAGAGCAGGTGATACCCCCGCTGGCCCTCGGTTGAGATGCCGGCGTCGTTGATGACCGCGAGGGCCTCGGCGCGCGTGAGCCGCCGGCCGCCGGCCAGTGCCTGGACCATCGCTGACGTTGCGCGCTCCGCGTCCGCGCGGGACAGGCCGAGTCGCTCCCAGCGCCCAGCCGCGGCCGAGAGCGCGCGACCCGCCATGAGGGTGAGCATCCACGCCGCATCGGTCGACGGGACGAGGTGGATCGTGCCGCGCATCGGCCACGTCCGCAGGATCCTGCCCTCCTCGAGGGCGTGGAGCATGCCGGTCTCCGTGGAACCCGGGCAGGCGGAGGCCGAGGGACCATAGGCGCTGGCGAGGTCCTGGGCCTGCATGGCCCCGAACCAGCTGACGATCTCGGCTGCTGACGCCGTGCGGGTGCTCGGTCAGGAGGAGGCTTCGCAGTCGGTGGCCTCGGACCTCGGCCGGGGTGAGGGTCCGCACGGTCAGGACTGGCGGGGATCGAGCATCGTCAGCAGAAGTCGGCTCGGGGCCTTGGCGACGACGGCGTGCGGCGTGCGGGTGCCGAGGTGGATGACGTCGCCGGGGCGAAGGTCGACCGTCCGGCCTGCAGCGGTGATCTCGAAGTGGCCGTCGAGCGCCTGGAGAAGCACCGGAACCGCGGCGGTGTGCTCGGTCAGCTCCTGGCCCTCGTCGAAGGCGAACAGCACCAGCCGCGCGCCCTCGGCCTTCAGGACGGTGCGGGACACCGTGCTGTCGGGGGCGACCTCCACCAGCGACGCCACGTCGGGCAAGGTCCGTCATCGCCAGGTTCACGTCGTCACTCATCGTTCGCGTCTCCTTCGGTTGCGGCAGGTGTGCGGAGCACGCTGACGGCGAAGTCGGCGTCGGTGCGCCATGGCCGCAGGTCCCACGTGGCGAACCGGTGCTCGAGCGTGAAGCCCGCGTCGACCAGGTGCTGGTCGAAGGCGCGCCATGTCGTAGCGGTCGGTGTGGAAGCCGATCACCGCGAAGGCGTCGGGCTTCAGGTGCGCACGCACGTGCCGCAGGACGGCGGTCTCGGTGTCGGGCGCCACGAAGGCCATCACGTTGCCCGCCAGGATGGCAGCGTCGAACGGCTCGGGTTCACCGAGCGCCGGGAGGTCGAGGGTGGCGAGATCGGCCACGTACCAGCGCGGTCCGGGATGGTCCTCGCGCGCCGCCTCGATGAGTTCGGCGTCGGCATCGACTCCGATCACGTCATGCCCGCGCGCGTGCAGCTCGGCTCCGGTGCGTCCGGGTCCGCAGCCCGCATCGAGGATCCGCGAATGCGGGGGCACCATGGCGTCGATGAGCCGGGCCTCACCCGCCAGGTCGACGCCCTGTGCGGCCATGTCGCGGAACCGTTGGATGTACCACTGCGAGTGGCCTTCGTCGGTGTCGGTGAACCAGCGGGGCGGCGTCATGCGACCGACGGTACGCCTCTCAGACCGAGGGGTGCGAGTAGGCCAGCTCCGAGTAGTCGCGGGCATAGATCTCCGCCACTCGCCCAAGGAGGTCGGGGGTGAAGTAGTCCTGCATCCGGTTGCGCGCGCCGGTGGAGTAGCGGCAGAAGAACTGCTCCTGAAGTCCCGGAGTCGAGGTGAGGTCGCCGATGCGCGGCCACGACGCGTCGAGGTCCTCCAGGTGGATGATGGCGTCGTAGTCGACGATGCCCAGGCCGAGGTGATCGGCCTGACGGCGCCAGTGCGGATCCTGGTCGCGCGAGTCCTGCGCCCCGATGACGTCGAGCAGTTGATCGAGCGTGACGTCCTCCGGCCGCACCACCGCGCCGGTCGCCGCCTCGAGGGCCTCGACGATGGGGCGGCTCTGCTTGAGGCCCTGGCCGATCTTCTCGATGTACCCCGAGAGCAGGCGCGACGCGGGTTCGCGCACGACGGTGAAGCGGCGGTACTCCGAGGACGTGAAGACCTCCTCCAGCAAGCTGGGGGGAAGCTGGAACGGCTTGACGAACGGCGTCGCGTTGAAGCGGTTGTGCGGATCGTCCTGAACCCGCTGCACCATGCCGGGGTTCATGCGGGCCGCCTCCATGCCCCCCAGGGTCGCCTTCATCGTCCCGCAGCCGGCCTTGGGAACCTCGACGTAGACGTAGCGGCTCACCAGCGAGATGTGGGTGTGCATGTTGACCGATCGCCAGCCCATGGACCGGACGTAGGCCCGCGTGACCGGTCCGAGCTCGCCGCGGCTGGGCCGTCTGTCGGGAACCATCACGTAGTGCAGGTTACCGACCGGCTAGGTGGCTGACGCAGCCGACTGCAGGACCCACTCGGCAGTCTCCGCAGTGACGCGGTCGGTACCGGTGGTCAGCGCCGGCGGCCGCACGCCGCGCTATCGTCCGGTTCGCAGGAGGCGAGCGCATGCAGGGCGCAGGCCCGAAGCCAGGCGTCGCGCCAGAGCCGTCGCGGATCCTCGATCAGGTCGATCAGGGCGTCGACGGGCTCCCGATGGGCCGTCGCGAATCCGAGAGCGCGCAGGCGATCCCGGCGATCGGCGTCCAGCACGATGGGGTCGATGAGGGCCACGGCGAGCGGGAAGGCGGCGCGCCCCACGGTGACCTCGAGCGTCTCGAGCGCGAGTGGACGATCGCCGTTCGACGACTCCAGCATTCCGACCGTGCGGGCGAGTGTGGTCGGATCGTGGAGCAGTCCGAGCAGGCCGATCGCCCGGTGTCGCGATCGGGCGGCCTCGTCGGCGAGCGCCCGACGCAGATGACGGGCCTCGACGAGGCTGCCCACCGAGTCGACGGCGGCCAGGATCTCGGCCAGTCGATCTGCCTCGTGAGCGAGGGCCGCGTTCACTGCGGGTCGTTGGTCGGCGCTCACCGGGCCGCCGACAAGGAGGGCGTCGAGGATCGCGTCGGCGGTCTCGAGGTCCGGGTGGTCGAGGTGCGCCGCGAGGACTGCCCGCGCCTCCGCGGCGCCGGACTCGCCCATGGCGCTCACCAGCCGCCGGATCGAGGGCGTCGCGTCCGACTGGCCCGCTGCCAGGGCGACATCAAGCTCGAGGGCGAGGAACACGGCGTTGGCCGCAAGTGCGTCGGCCAGACCCTGCGGTGCCGACGGGTCCCGGGACAGGACCAGCAGTGCGGGGGCATAGACCTGGCATCGGGTCCCGCGCTGGCTGCGACGAGGGCGGTTCGCTGCGCCGCCACGTCATCCCCGACGAGTGCATCGGCCCATGCATGCCTGGCGTGCTCCTGCTCCGCGCCGCTGCCGAACTGCAGCGAGGGCGATGGCCGCTGCCGAGCGCACCTCCTCGTCCGGATCGTCGAGCAGTGGACGGAGCGAGGCGGCAAGCCACGAGGTGTCGATGGAGGTGCGCAGGGCGCGGGTGCAGACCGAGACGGCCGCACGTCTCCGCGCCGTGTCGGGGTCGTTGAGGAGTTCGCGCAGCCGCGGCGCCAGGCTCGGGTCGTCGGTGTCGGCCAGCAGATCGAGTCCCAGCACGAGCCCGCTGACATCGTCCCCAGCCACGAGCCGGTCGACCACGTCGCGAGACTCGTCATCCAGACGGAGCGCCACGGGATCCCAGTCGCGCCGCGTGAGCGTGCGTCGCAGGTTCGTGCCGTAGTCCGTGTAGGCGAGCGAAGCCGAAGACCAGCCAGGCCACGGTCAGACCAGCGGTCACCACGACGAGTGTCACGATCCCGGCGCCGAGCGCATTTCCGATGATCAGAAGCAGGCCGACGAATCCCAGCGCGAGCGGAAAGCCGACCCCCTCCACCCAGGTCTGCGCGGCGACCCGCTGCGACGCAGGAAGCGCCTGGTACGTCGCGTTCACCGACGTGCGCGTCGTCCCGTCTGTCAGTGCGATGTCCGTGATCTGCTGGGCGCACACGACAAGGAAGAACGCTGTGGAAGCCGGGCCTCCGGCGTATCCGGTCGCTGCTCCGATGACCAGCAGCACCAGGACCCCAGCAGGATTCGCGGCCAGGCCGAGTCGGATGCCGTAGCGGCTCAGCAGTCGTCCGGCGAGGAGCGCGACGAAGGCGATGCTGACGATGTTGATGCACGGCCCCGTAGATGCCGAGGAAGCGAGCCAGGTCGGACGGATCCGGGTAGCGAGCCGCAGCGCGTTCCCAGACCATGAAGTCGAGCAGCTGCGTGACGGCTGCCGACAGCAGCTGATAGCCGAAGATCATGACGACGAGCCGGTTGCGGAGCAGGACCCGCAGGGTGGGGTGCTGTTCCGGGGACGTCCCCGGCTCGCGCGCCTCGGGCGGGGGCGGAGGCGCCGCCAGCGCGTCGGGGAAGCGGCGTGCGGTGAGGATGACCAGGGTCAGGAAGGCGACCGCGGTCAGCGCGTCGATCGACCAGCAGGCCAGCTGGGCCGCCGAACACGCCGACGAGCCGAGCGGCGATGAGGCCGCCCACGGCGAAGCCGACCGAGAAGCCGGCGACCACCCGTGGGAAGTGGGCCTTCATCTGACGAACGTCCAGGAGCCGCCCGGCCTGCGTTCCCACCAGCACGAAGCCGACGGGGATGGACAACGGGAAGAGCACGACGAGGGGGAAGGTGACCCAGGTGGCGTCAGCGAACTCGAGCGCCGCCCAGGCCGCGGCCACGATGACCGCATAGGCGGCCAGCACCATGACGGCCACGTGCGCGAGGGACCACCGCCGCTGCGCTCGGGACATCAACGCGGACAGCGCTACGCCGGCGACCGCTACGCACAGGTACGTGTACGGCAGGAGCGCGGCGCCGTACACCGCCAGGAAGACCGAACTGGCGGGAACGACGAGGAACGCCATCATGAGGCCGAGGGCGATCGTCTGGCCACCGAGCAGGACCAGACGCGATCTCACGGTCTAGCCCTTCTCGACGGTGGCGAGGTCCGTGGGCCCCTCGCGGAGCCGGCGGACCAGCTCGCGGACGACACCTCTCGCGATCTCCGGGCGCGTGGCCATCACCTCGTCGAAGGCGGGCTTGCGCAGCCGGAAGAGCAGGGCCGGCGTGCGGGCCACCACCGTGGCGGTCCGCGGCTCCGGGTCGAGGACGGACAGCTCCCCGACGACGCCGCCCACCGGGATGACGATGCGCCGATCCTCCCTGAGGACCTCGAGCTCGCCGTCGACGACGATGAACAGCCAGTCTTCGATCGCTCCGGCCTCGATGACGGACGCGCCGGCCGGGAACTCGACCTCCTCGAGCGCCTGCGCCACACCAGCGAGGACTCGATCAGGGGTGGTGGCGAAGAGATCGACGCGGCGCAGGAACGCGACACGCTCGATGGTCAGCAGCACCCGGCCAGCCTAGGAGCACGAACGCGGCTGAGGAGGAGATTGGGTGGGAGCGGAATGCTGCTTCCGCTCCCACCTCATGGTCGGGGTGGCGGGATTCGAACCCACGGCCTCTACGTCCCGAACGTAGCGCGCTACCAAGCTGCGCCACACCCCGAAGTGCTTGCGGAGTCTAACCGAGGCCTGAGCGTGGCTCCGTCGGCGGGGGACGGCGGGGGAGCGCCCGCCGGTTGAGTAGGGTCCGGGACCGAGCCGACCGACCAAGGAGTGACCGTGGCCCTCGAGGACTTCCCGCGCTATCCGCTGATGTTCGGGCCCAGCCCGGTGCACCCGCTGCCCCGCCTGAGCGAGCACCTCGGCGGCCCGCAGATCTGGGCCAAGCGCGAGGACGTCAACAGCGGCCTGGCGTTCGGCGGGAACAAGACCCGCAAGCTCGAGTACATCGTCCCCGACGCGCTCGCCGAGGGGGCCGACACGCTGGTGTCCATCGGCGGGGTGCAGTCCAACCACACGCGTCAGGTGGCGGCGGTCGCCGCCAAGCTCGGGCTGAAGGCCGTGCTGGTGCAGGAGGCGTGGGTCGACTGGCCCGACTCCGTCAATGACCGCGTCGGCAACATCCTGCTGTCGCGGATCATGGGTGCCGAGGTCCGCCTGGATCCGTCCGGCTTCGACATCGGCTTCCGCGACAGCTGGAACCAGGCCCTCGACGACGTCCGCGCGCGTGGCGGCAAGCCGTACGGCATCCCGGCGGGCGCGTCCGACCACCGGCTCGGCGGCCTCGGCTTCGCCAACTGGGCCTACGAGGTCCAGCAGCAGGAGCAGGAGATGGGGGTCTTCTTCGACACGATCATCGTCTGCTCCGTGACGGGCAGCACCCACGCCGGCATGATCGCCGGGTTCGCGGGCCAGGACCGTCCGCGTCGCGTCATCGGCATCGACGCCTCCGCGAAGATCGAGCCGACGCGCGAGCAGGTGGCGCGCATCGCGCGCAACACCGCGGAGCTGATCGAGCTCGGTCGCGACCTGCGCGACGACGAGATCACCGTGCTCGAGGGCTGGGCGGGCGACTACTACGGCATCCCCGTGCAGTCGACGCTCGACGCGATCCGGCTCACCGGCAGCCTCGAGGGCATGATCATCGATCCGGTGTACGAGGGGAAGTCGATGGCCGGGCTCATCGATCTGGTGCGCACCGGCGAGATCGGCAAGGAGTCGACGGTGCTGTACGCGCACCTCGGCGGACAGCCCGCGATCAACGCGTACTCGGCCCTCTTCCGCGCGTAGCCAGAGTTGACCCAGCATCTGGGTCAGTTCGCCGGAACTGGCCCGGAACCGGGCGGATTCCGTGGATTCGGCCCAGATGCTGGGTCAACTCTGTGGGGGCTAGTCGCGGGCGGTCAGGGTCAGCAGCGTCGCCTCGGGGCGGCAGGCGAAGCGCACCGGGGCGTACGGCGAGGTGCCGAGCCCGGCGGAGACGTGCAGCACGGACCCGTCGTGCGCCGACAGGCCCTTGGCCTGGCTGCGCGGCAGGTCGCAGTTGGTCACGAGCGCCCCGACGCCCGGCACGCACAGCTGACCGCCGTGCGTGTGGCCGGCGAGCACCAGGTCGGCGCCGTCGGCCGCCATCGCGTCGAGCACGCGCAGGTAGGGAGCGTGCGTCACGCCGAGGGTCGAGGTCGGCCGCCGGGTCGAACGGTCCCGGCCACCTCGTCGTAGCGGTCACGGCTGATGTGCGGGTCGTCGACGCCGCGCACGTCGACCTCGCGGCCGTCGATCTTCATCGTGGCTCGCGCATTGCCGAGATCGAGCCAGCCGTTCGTGGTGAGGCCGTCGACCAGGTCGCCCCACGGGAGCATCGGGCGCTTCGGCTCGAGCTGCGACGGGCCCTTCAGGTAGCGCGCCCAGTTGATCGGCCGCGGGGCGTAGTAGTCGTTGCTGCCGAGGACGAACGCACCCGGCACGTCGAACAGCGGATCCAGGGTGTCGAGGACGTGCGGCACGGCGTCCATGTGCGACAGGAAGTCGCCGGTGACGATGACGGCGTCGGGGCGAAGCTCCCGCAGCGAGCGCACCCACGCCTGCTTCTTGCGCTGCCCGGGAACGAGATGAAGGTCGGACAGGTGCAGCAGGCGGATCGGGGGCTGGCCCTGCGGCGAGCACCGGTGTGGTCGCGCGGCGCAGCGTGAACGCCTCGGACTCCCAGCGCGCGTAGGCGAGTCCGGCGGCACCGACGGCTGCGGTGCCGATGAGTGCCCTGGTCGCGGTGCGCATGACCCATGGTCCCACGGAGCGAGGGCGGGCGCGATCAGCGGTGAGAGAATGCGGTCATGAGCGCCCTCAAGGACCAGCTGCAGTCGGACCTCACCACCGCCATCAAGGCCCGCGACGAGGTGACGTCGGCGACGATCCGGATGGCGCTCACCGCGATCACGAACGAGGAGGTGGCCGGCAAGGAGTCGCGCACCCTCTCGGACGACGACGTGCTGACCGTTCTCGGCCGCGAGGCGAAGAAGCGCCGCGAGTCCGCGGAGGCCTACGACGCGGCCGCGCGTCCGGAGCTGGCCGACCGTGAGCGCGCCGAGCTCGACGTGATCGCGCGCTACCTTCCGCAGCCCATGAGCGACGCAGATGTGGAGGCGATCGTCGCCGCCGCGGTGGCCGAGGTGAGCGCCTCAGGCGCGTCCGGCGGGGCCGCGATGGGCGCGGTCATGAAGCTCGTGCAGCCGCAGGTGAAGGGGCGCGCCGACGGCGGCAAGGTCGCCGCCCTGGTGAAGGCGTCCCTCGGCATGTAGCGACCTGCCGAGCGGCTCAGCCTGCGGGAGTCGGCCGGGGCGGCGTTCTCGAAGGTCTGCGGCTCCGGCGCGGTGTCCGCGGGCTCGTCGTCCGTGGGCGCCACGTAGGTGTACGTCGGGGCGACGTACGGGTCCTTCGTCGTCAGTCCGTACTTGTTCTTGATCTCGAAGTCGGTCGGCTCGGTCCCCTTCAGGGCGATCTCCATCGCGTCACGCCAGATCGGGCCGGGCAGCGTGCCGCCGAACACCTGGTCGTAGTAGGTGCCGTTGATCGTGACCTGCTTCATCGGGAAGGCGTAGCCGCCGCGCGGGTCGCCGACCCAGACGGCTGCGGCCAGCTGCGGGGTGTAGCCCGCGAACCACACGGCGGCGGACTCGTTGGTGGTACCGGTCTTGCCGGCGACCTGCTGCTCCTCGAGCGCCATGTCGGCCCCGGTGCGTCCGGGGATGGTGCCGTTGACGACTCCGTTGAGCATGACGGTGACGGTGTCGGCGACGTCGCGCTTGAGCACCCGCGTGCAGTCACCGTCCGGCACCGGCAGCGGGTTGCCCTCGCGGTCGACGATGTCGAGGATGACGACGGGCTTGCAGTAGATGCCGTGCGCGGCGAAGGTGGCGTACGCGTTGGCCATCGCCAGCGGCGTCACCTCCATGGTCCCGAGCGTGAGAGTCGGCACGCGCAGCAGCGGATCGCCGTTGCCGAGCGTCACGCCCATGGACTCGGCGATCTCCGCGGTGCGGCAGATGCCGGTGCGCTCCTCGATCCTCATGAAGTAGGTGTTGGTGGAGTAGGCGGTGGCACGCGCCATGTCGAGGGTGCCGGAGGTCGTCGAGTTGTTGATCGTCACGGGCTTGTACTTCTTGCCCGTGGTGCAGTTCTTGAAGTCGGTGAACGTGGTCGGGCTGTAGGCCGGGATGTACTCGAACGGCGAGATGCCCGAGTCGAGCGCCGCCGCGAGCTGGAAGATCTTGAACGTCGATCCGGCCTGCATGCCGATGGTGCCGCCCATGTCCCGGCCCACGTTGTAGTTGTACGTGGTCTTGCCGCGGCCGGACGTGCCCCACTCGCGGTTCTGCGCCATCGCGAGGACGTGCCCGGTGCCCGGCTGCACCATGCTGATCGCGGTGGCCCGCTTGCTGTCGTCCTTGACCGGGATGTACTTCGTGACGGTGTCGGTCGCGCCCTTCTGGCCTTGGGGTCGAGGGTCGTGCGGATCGTGTAGCCGCCACGGCGGAGGAAGGCCTCGCGCTCCTCAGGGCTGGCGCCGAACGCGGGGTCCTTGCGGATGGTCTGCACGACGTAGTCGCAGAAGTACGGCGCATACGACGACGTGCAGCCGTTCGTGGTGAGGGACGGACGCAGCAGGCGTGTCATCGGGGTCAGCGCCGCGCGGTCGGCCTCGTCCTGGGACACGTAGCCCAGCTCGGCCATGCGTCGCAGGACGACGTTGCGCCGGGTGGTGCTCAGCTCCGGGTTGCGCAGCGGGTCGTAGGCCGTGGGCTGCTGGACGATGCCCGCGAGGGTGGCGGCCTCGGCGAGGTCGAGGTCGGCGGCCGGCTTCGAGAAGTACCGGCGCGCAGCAGCCTCGACGCCGTATGCGCCGGCACCGAAGTAGGCGATGTTCAGGTAGCGCTCGAGGATCTCCGCCTTGGTGAAGATCTTCTCCAGGCCGAGTGCGTAGCGCACCTCGCGCAGCTTGCGCGTGGCGCTGTCGCCGCGCGCGGCGTCGAGCTCGTCGGCGGTGGCCGCCTGGTTGACCAGCACGTTCTTGACGTACTGCATGGTGAGGGTCGAGCTGCCCTGCTCGATGGCCCCGGACTCGACGTTGGTGGCGATGGAGCGCACGACGCCGCGGAAGTCGACCCCGTTGTGGTCCAGGAACCGCGAGTCCTCGATGGCGACCGTCGCCTGCCGCATGTACGGCGAGATGCTGTCGATCGGCACCTCGACGCGGTTCTGGTAGTACAGCGTGGCGAGCACCGAACCGTCGGACGCGAGGATGAGCGAGCGCTGCGGAAGGGGCGGGGTGCTGAGGGCGTCGGGCAGGCTCTCGAAGTTCTTGACGACGTCGCGGGTGAGCACCCCGGCCCCGCCGACGAAGGGCACCAGCATGAACGCGACCAGCAGCCCGCCCACGGTGGCGGCCGCGACGAGACCGCCGATCCGGGCCAGTATTCCTAGCGGCCCGGGGCGGCGACCGGGGGGCTGGTGCATGCTCATCAGACGTTCAGGGTAGGCGGCTGGGTTCCTGCCTGTCGTCAGTGGCTCACCCGGAAATCGGGGAACGGGCGGCGCGTCGGCTCGATATAGTTAAATCGAGTTATATCGAAGTAGTTATATATAGCCTTTCTGGGACGTGTCCGGAGCGCGTAACGTCCGCCGACACGTGACGAGGACAGGGGTGCATTTCCAGCATGACCTTTGACACCGATTGGGCCGCCCAGGCGGCCTGCCGCACCACCGATCCGGACTCCCTCTTCGTGCAGGGCGCGGCACAGAACCGGGCAAAGGCCATCTGCGTGGGATGCACCGTGCGCACGGAGTGCCTCGCCGACGCCCTCGACAACCGCGTCGAGTTCGGGGTCTGGGGCGGGATGACCGAGCGCGAGCGCCGGGCCCTGCTGCGCCGCCGGCCCAACGTCACCTCGTGGCGGCACCTGCTGCAGACCGCGCAGGACGAGTACGAGCGCCAGCGGATCCTGACGGGCACCGAGCGCGCCAGCTAGCGAGGAGTGAGGCGTCAGCCGAGCCCCGCAGCTACGGCGCCAAGGACACGCGCCAGCTAGGGCGCCCAGAACACGCGCTCCTAGAGCGAGTCAGAGGCCGTTCGCCAGCAGTCCACCGATCGTCCGCAGCCCGTCGAGGTCGTGCACGTCCTCGGCCAGTGCCGGTACCGCGCTGACGGGAACCCCCGGATGCGCCGCCGTGAACCGGTCGGCGAGGTGGCGCTGGCGTGCCGACAGGTTCATCCGCTGGGCGTGCAGCCGCAGCAGCGCCGCCGTGAGTCGCGCGTCCTGCGCCTCCTGGCCCTCGTCGTCGCCGGCCAGCTCGGTCAGCAGCTGTGCGCCCGCGGCGGCCTGCTCGCTGGTGAACTCCGGATCGATGACGTCCTGCACGCGGTTGAGGACGAGGCCCGCGAGCGGCATCTGATCGGTGCGCAGTCGCTCCACGAAGTAGGCGGCCTCGCGCAGGGCGTCGCGTTCCGGAGCGGCCACGACGACGAACGAGGTGCCGGGGTCCTTGAGCAGCGCGTAGGTCGCGTCGGCCCGCTCGCGGAATCCGCCGAACGTCGTGTCGATCGCGGCGACGAAGGTGCCGAGGTCGGCGAGCACCTGCGCACCGAGGATCTTGTTGAGCACGTTGGTGAAGATGCCGAAGCCCATCGCCGCAAGCCGGCCGAGGCCCTTTCCGGCTCCGCGCGCCGGGGCCGTGAGGATGCGGATGAAGCGACCGTCGAGGAACGAGCCGAGCCGGGCCGGTGCGTCGAGGAAGTCGAGGGCGCTGCGCGACGGCGGGGTGTCGACGATGATGAGGTCCCACGTCCCCTCGGCCTCCGCGCGCACGCGCAGCTGGCCGAGCTTCTCCATCGCCATGTACTCCTGCGTGCCGGCGAAGGAGGACGAGAGCGCCTGGTAGAAGGGGTTCGTCAGGATCTGCTGGGCCCGGGCCGGATCGGCATGGCTCTCGACGACCTCGTCGAAGGTCCGCTTCATGTCGAGCATCATCGCGAAGAGCGAGCCGGAGCCGTCCGGAGCGCACACTCCGGGCACCTGACGCGGGGTGTTGTCCAGCGACGACAGCCCCATGGCCTGAGCCAGGCGCTTGGCCGGGTCGATCGTGAGCACGCAGACGTCGCGGCCCATCTCGGCGGCGCGCAGGCCGAGGGCGGCAGCGGTCGTGGTCTTGCCCACGCCGCCGGCCCCGGTGCAGACGATGATGTGGATGGACTCGTCGTCCAGGATGTCGTCGAGCGACAGGCGGGGGGCCTTCGCGAAGCTCGGGCTCGTCATCCGACGCCGCCGTCGGCGAGCAGGTCGGCCAGCTCGTACAGGCCGCCGAGGTCGATGCCGCTCGCGAGGAGCGGCAGGACGAACGTCGGCAGGTCCATCTCCTCGATGCGGGCCATCTCGCGCTCCTCGAGGGCCACGCGCTGCGCGTGGTCGCTGGCCTCGCGCAGGAGGGCAGGCACGATCTCGGCCTCGTGGGCGCCGAGGCCCGCGCGCTCGAGCGATCGACGGATCGCGTCCGCGGGCAGCGTCCCGGCACTGGCGAGCGCGAACTGCGGCTCGGTGAGGACGGGCGGCCGCGTCATGTTGACGATGACGCCACCGACGGGGAGGCCGTCGGCGCGCAGCTCGGCCACGCCGTCGATGGTCTCCTGGACCGGCATCTCCTCGAGCAGGGTCACCAGGTGCACGGCCGTTCGCGGCGAGGCGATGACGCCCATCACCAGGTCGGCGTGGTTGCGGATCGGGCCCACCTTCGCGAGGCCGGAGATCTCGGAGTTGACGTTGAGGAACTTCGCGATGCGTCCGGTGGGCGGCGCGTCGAGGACCACGGCGTCGTACATGTCGGACGCGTTCTTGTCCCGGCGGCGCACGACCTCGACGGCCTTGCCGGTGAGCAGCACGTCGCGCAGCCCCGGGGCGATCGTCGTGGCGAAGTCGACGGCACCCATGCGCTTGAGCGCGGAGCCGGCACGCTTGAGGTTGTAGAAGCTCTCGAGGTAGTCGAGGAGCGCCTCCTGCGCGTCGATCGGCCAGGGCCCAGACCTCACCGCCGCCGGGAGCGACGGCCACCTTGCGCTCCTCGTAGGGCAGCGGCGGGGTGTCGAACAGCTGGGCGATGCCCTGCCGGCCCTCGACCTCGACGAGCAGGGTGCGGCGGCCGTCGCGCGCGAGGGCCAGTGCCATGGCTGCGGCGACGGTCGTCTTGCCCGTGCCGCCCTTGCCGGACACGACGTGCAGAGCGACGTCGGGCCACAGGCGGTCGCTCACCCAGCCAGCCTATTCCGATATCCGAGGACAAGCCGTACGGACTACTGTCGGGCCATGACCACATGGGAGTACGTCACCGTGCCGCTTCTCGTGCATGCCACCAAGCAGATCCTCGACACCTGGGGCCAGGACGGCTGGGAGCTCGTGCAGGTCGTGCCCGGGCCCAACCCGGAGAACATGGTCGCCTACCTGAAGCGTCCGAAGGGGAACTGATGCCTACCGTCGAAGAGCGCCTGGCCGCCATGGGCCTGACCGTGCACGAGGTCGTGCCACCGGTCGCCGCCTACGTTCCGGCCGTCGTCTCCGGCAGCTACGTCTACACGTCGGGCCAGCTCCCGTTCGTCGACGGCGTGCTGCCGGACACCGGCAAGGTCGGCGCCGAGGTCACGCCCGAGCGTGCCGCCGAGCTCGCCGCCATCTGCGCCCTCAACGCCATCGCCGCGGTGAAGTCCGTGGCGCTGCTGGAGTCCGTCGTCCGCGTCGTCAAGGTCACCTGCTTCGTCGCCAGCGCACCCGGCTTCACCGGGCAGCCCGCTGTCGCCAACGGGGCGAGCAACCTGCTGCTCGAGGCGTTCGGCGACCTGGGCGCGCACGCGCGCTCGGCCGTCGGTGTCGCCGTGCTCCCGCTCGACGCCCCCGTCGAGGTGGAGCTGATCGTCGAGCTCGCCGACTAGGTGAGCGCGCCCGTTCGGCCCGCCGCCACCGTCGTGCTGCTGCGCGACGGCGACGAGGGACTCGAGACGTTCGTCATGCGGCGTGCCACGACGATGGCGTTCGCTCCGCGCATGCACGTCTTCCCGGGCGGGCGCGTCGACGACATCGACCTGCGCGAGGACGTCCACTTCGTCACCGGTGACGTCGACGCACTCGCCGCGCGCGGGCAGCACCGACGCGATCGGCATCGCGGCCCTCTACTCGTGCGCGATCCGCGAGACGGCGGAGGAGGCGGGCATCGACATCGCCGTGCGCGACGACGAGGGCCGGCTGCTGGTGGACCCGTCGGTCCTGCCGATCATCGACCACTGGGTGACGCCCGAGATGGAGGGCCACCGCTACGACGTGCGGTTCTTCGCCGCGCGAGATCCATGACGGGCAGGCGCGGCTCACGACGACGGAGGCGGACGTCGCCGAGTGGATCTCGCCCGACGCGCGCGCTCGCCGAGTTCGAGGCGGGGCGCATGGCGATGCTGCCGCCGACGGAGTCGGTCCTGCGTCGCCTCGCCGGATTCGACGACAGCGCGCGAGGTCATCGCCGATGCGCCGAGTCGCGTCGTCGTCCCGCTCATCCCGCGACAGCTGGTCGGCGATGACGGGACCACACGCTGGGTGCTGGCGCACGACCGCACGGGCGAGGTGCTCGTCGACGGCATCGCCATGCCGCACACGCGCGAGACCGACGGCCTGCCGACCGACCGCGGACGACGCATGAGCGGTCACGTCCTCCCGCTGGCCGGCTCGAGCGAGCCGTGGGCGGGCGGAGAGGTCACGTCGTCGGCCACCTGCGTGCTCGCCCCCAATCCGTCGCCGTGGACGCTCGACGGCACCAACACGTGGCTGCTGACGGCGCCGGGCAGCGACCGGGCCGTCGTCGTCGATCCCGGGTCCCGACCATGCGGGCCACCTGGCGCAGATCCGTCGCACCGCCGACGAGCGCGACGTGCGCATCGTCCAGGTGCTGCTCACGCACGGCCACGTCGACCACGCCGAAGGCGCCCGCGCCCTCGCCGAGGGCCTCGGCGTGGGAGTGCGGGCACTCGATCCGGACCATCGGCTGGGCGACGAGGGGCTCGGTCGACGGCGACGTCGTCGACGTCGGCGACTGGGCGTGCACGTCGTGGGCACTCCGGGTCACAGTCACGACAGCGTGTCGTTCCTGCTGCCGCACGACGCATCGATCCTCACGGGCGACACCGTCCTCGGTCGCGGCACGTCCCTGGTGGCGTGGCCCGACGGCCGGCTGGGGGACTACCTCGACAGCCTGCGCCGGCTGCGCGACCTCGCCGATGCGTACGGCGTCGAGCGCCTGCTGCCGGGCCACGGTCCGGTGCTGTCGTCACCGGGAAGCGTCATCGACGCCTACCTCGAGCATCGGCGTGCGCGGCTGGCGGAGGTGCGGGCGGTCGTCGCTTCGGGTGTCACGGACGCGGCCGAGATCGTCGGCGATCGTCTATGCGGACGTGCCGCGCGAGGTCTGGCCGGCGGCGGAGCTGACCGTGCGCGCGCAGCTCGCGTACCTCGAGGAGGGCTAGCGGGCTCGGCTAGCGGCGCTCGGGCTCGCATGCGCCCGCGCTGCGGGGCTCGCTGCGCTCACTCCTCGCTAGCGGGCTCGGCGGCCCAGTCGCTCGACGTCCAGGATCAGCACCTGCCGGGACTCCAGCCGGATCCAGCCGCGCTGGGCGAAGTCGGCGAGCGCCTTGTTGACCGTCTCGCGGGAGGCGCCGACGAGCTGCGCGAGCTCCTCCTGCGTCATGTCGTGCGTGACCATCAGTCCGTCGGGGGTGATCGTGCCGAACTTCTCGCCGAGGTCCATGAGCGCCTTGGCGACACGACCGGGGACGTCCGAGAAGACGAGGTCGGCCATCGCCTCGTTCGTGCGGCGCAGGCGGCGGGCCAGGGCCTGAAGCAGGGCGGCGGCCACCTCGGGGCGGCCGGCCAGCCACGGCTTCAGCTGGTCGTGGCCGAGCCCGAGGACGACGGCGTCGGTGAGGGCCGTGGCGGTGGAGGTGCGCATGCCGGGATCGAACAGGCTCAGCTCGCCGAACATCTCGCCTGGCCCGAGCACGGCGAGGAGGGTCTCGCGGCCGTCGTTCGAGGTCTGGCCGAGCTTCACCTTGCCGTCGACGATGACGTACATGTGGTCGCCCGGCTCGCCCTCGTGGAAGAGGACGTCGCCCTTGGGCACGTCGGTCTCCGCGAGGGAGGCATGCAGGGCGGCGGCACCCTCGGCGTCCAGGGCTGCGAAGAGCGGGGACTGCATGAACGTGTCCACGGCTCCTCCTTCCGGTCCGGCCCCGTGACGAGGGCGGCCCGGGCATGCCCGGGCTGTCTAGACGTATTCTGTCGCACCGCCGGCCGCGCGGCGCCACCGCAGTGCTCTCTCCGGTCCGACATACGCTAGCGGCATGGCGAGGGCATCGGTGGCGACTGCGGACGAGGACCTCGCCGCGCGCAAGCGCCGGGCCCGTCGCATCCTCACCGCGCTGGGCGAGACCTACCCCGACGCCCACTGCGAGCTCGACTTCACGACGCCGCTCGAGCTGCTCGTCGCGACGGTCCTCAGCGCCCAGTGCACCGACCAGCGGGTCAACTCGGTGACGCCCGCCCTCTTCCGCCGCTATCCCGACGCGGCGGCCTACGCGGGCGCGGACCGGCTGGAGCTCGAGGCGCTGATCGCCCCGACCGGGTTCTTCCGGCAGAAGGCCAAGACGCTGCAGGCCCTCGGGCCAGAAGCTCTGCGACCGGTTCGGGGGCGAGGTGCCCGGCCGGCTCGAGGACCTGGTGACCCTGCCGGGCGTCGGCCGCAAGACGGCGAACGTCGTGCTCGGTGACGCGTTCGGCGTGCCGGGGATCACCGTCGACACCCACCTCGGCCGGCTCGCGCGCCGGTTCGGCTGGACGGAGCAGACCGACCCGGAGAAGGTCGAGGCCGAGCTGATGGTGCTCGTGCCGAAGAAGGACTGGACGCTGATGTCGCACCGGGTCATCTGGCACGGCCGCCGACGGTGCCACGCCCGCCGCCCGGCGTGCGGTGCCTGCCCGGTGGCCCGCTGGTGCCCGGCGTTCGGCGAGGGTCCGACCGATCCGGTCGAGGCCGCCAGGCTGGTCCGGGACTCGGGGCGAGGCTGACGGTGGAGTGGTCCCGCACCGGCAGCGGTCGACCCCGCGGCGGTCGGTCGCATCCCCGACTGGCTGCGGCCCGTCGCGGCGATCGCGACGACCGTCACGGCCGAGGAGCTCACGCGGTTCGTGCCGCCGCACGGCGAGGGCACGGCACTCGGCCGTCCTCATCCTGTTCGGCGACGACCACGACCTGCTGCTCATCCAGCGGGCCAGCACGATGCGGTCGCACGCCGGTCAGCCGGCCTTTCCCGGCGGAGCCGTCGACGACGATGACGAGGACGCGGCGGCCGCGGCCCTGCGCGAGGCCCAGGAGGAGACCGGCATCGACCCGTCGGGAGTGCTCGTGTTCGGCGCCCTGCCCGACCTGTGGGTACCGGTGACCAACTACGTCGTGACGCCGGTGCTCGGCTGGTGGCACACGATGTCGCCCGTCTGGGCCCTGGACGCCGCCGAGGTGGAGAGCGTCCACCGCGTGCCGATCAGCGATCTCGTCGACCCGGCGAACCGCTGCCGCGTCCTGCACCCGTCCGGCTTCGTCGGCCCGGCATTCGAGGTCGACGGACTGCTCGTCTGGGGCTTCACCGCCGGGCTGATCTCCGGCCTGCTCGACCGGCTCGGCTGGGCCGAGCCCTGGGACGAGTCGCGGGTCGTCCCGCTCGCCGAGGATCCCGAGACGTGAACCTCGTCGACTGGGTGCTCGTCGGCGCCGTCGTCGTCTTCGCCCTCGCCGGATGGCACCGCGGCTTCGTGGCCGGGCTGCTCTCGTTCGTGGGCTTCCTCGGCGGCGGGCTCGCGGCGGCCTTCCTCCTGCCCAGCGTCGTCGATGCGGTCATCGACACCGAGTGGCTGCGGGCGGTGGCCCTCGGACTCGGCGTGCTCGTGAGCGCCCTGCTCGGTCAGTTCGCGGCGTCCGTCCTCGGCGACCGGCTGCGCGGCGGCATCACCTGGCGGCCGGCGCGCCTCGTCGACAACGTCGCGGGCGCTGGCCTCAACGTCCTCGCCCTCGCGGTCGTCACGTGGATCGTGGCCAGCGCCCTGGCCTACGTGCCGCTGTCCCTGGTGTCGCAGCAGGTCACGGAGTCGCGCGTGCTCGTGGCGCTGGACTCGCATCGTTCCCGTGCCCGCACGGAACGCGTTCGGAGACCTGCGCGACCTCGTCGGCACGACGTCGGT
Organism: uncultured bacterium; assembly: GCA_963707385.1. Taxonomy (GTDB): domain Bacteria; phylum Actinomycetota; class Actinomycetes; order S36-B12; family S36-B12; genus UBA10649. The sequence continues at coordinate 124,873 of CAVPPK010000001.1, forward strand.
GCCGCGGATCTTCTCCGGGCTCGCCCAGATCACCGGTCCCGACGTCGATCCGCCGGATCCCGCGTTCGTCACCGCTGGAGGTCGACCAGGCCCGCGAGTCGGTCGTGCAGGTGTCGGGCGAGACGCCCGAGTGCGGCTGCGACGGTCACCGGCTCGGGCTTCGCGATCTCGCCCGACCTGGTGCTGACCAACGCGCACGTCGTCGCCGGGCGTGGCCGAGCCGCGTCGTCCGCGTCCGGCTGGACGACCCGGGCCTGGCGGCCACCGTCGTCTACTTCGATCCGGCCACCGACGTCGCCGTCCTTGCGGTGCCCGGCCTCGAGCGCCCGACCGCTCGTGCTGGCGAAGGAGCCCGCCCGGTCGGGCGATCCCGCCGTGATCGCCGGCTTCCCCGAGTCCGGGCCGTTCCGGGCCGAGCCGGCCCGGGTGCGCGCGGAGGTGACGGCCCTGGGCGACGACATCTACGGGGACGCCGGGGTCGAGCGCCAGGTGTACGCGGTGCGCGGCACCGTGCTGCCGGGCAACTCCGGCGGCCCGCTGCTGCGCCCGGACGGCTTCGTGCTGGGCATGGTGTTCGGCGCCGACGACGAGGCCGAGGCGACCGGCTACGCCTTGACGGCCGACGAGCTGCGCCCCGCGGTGGAGGCGGCGTTCTCGTCGCCGAGAGCCGTCGACACGGGCACCTGCCGCATCAGGGACTGACGAGCCGGCAGGAACGCCAGGGCGACGACGGCACCGGCCGCGGCGACACGCCGCTGCCACGAGCGATCCGGTCGACAGCCCGTCGATGAACGCGTCCTGCGCGGCGCTCACCACGTCGGCGGCGACGTCGCCGGGCAGCGACTGGGCGATCGTCAGCGCTGCGGCCATCGACTCGCCGGCGGTGTCGAGAAGCGCGTCGGGCAGCCCCAGTGGCTGCAGGGCGTCGACGAGCGCCGCGCCGTAGACGCTCGCGAAGACGGAGCCGACGACGGCGACGCCCAGGGTGCCGCCGAGCTCGCGGGTGGTGTCGTTGACGGCGGAGCCCACGCCGGCCTTCTCCTCGGGCAGGACGCCCATGATCGACTCGGTGGCCGGGCCGGTCGTCAGGCCCAGGCCGATGGCGATGGTGACCATGCTGATCGACGGTCAGCCCGAGGTAGGGAGTGTCGACCTCGATCCGGGACGCGATGACGAAGCCCGCAGCGACATGACGGCGAGCCCGCCGGCCACGACGAGCTTCGACCCCCAGCGGTGCATGGCGACGATGGCCAGCGGAGACGTGGCGCCCGGTGGCGATCGCGAAGGGCAGGGTGCGCAGGCCCGCCTCGAGGGGCGAGTAGCCCTGGACCAGCTGCAGGTACTGCGTGATGAGGAAGATGAAGCCGAACAGCGCGAAGAAGGCAGCCGTCACGGACAGGCTCGCAGCGGTGAACCGCGCGTTCCGGAACAGTCCGACGTCGAGGAGCGGATGCCGCACGCGACGCTCCCACGCCACGAAGACGGCGAGCAGCCCGATGCCGAGGACGCCGCCCGCGAGGACGAGGGAGTCGGTCCAGCCGCGGTGGGGGGCCTCGATGATGGCCCAGACGACGAGGGCGACTCCGGCGGCGGACAGGAGCGAGGCCGAGGTGGTCCATGCCGCCGGTGATCGGGATCACGCGAGGTCGGGACGAGGAACCAGCCGGCGACGATGGCGAGCGCGGCGAGCGGGAGGTTCACCAGGAAGATCGAGCCCCACGCGAAGTGCTCGAGCAGGTAGCCGCCGGTCACGGGGCCGAGCGCGACGGCGATGCCCGTGCACGCCGACCAGATGCCGATGGCGGCTGCGCGCTCCTTGCGGTCAGTGAAGACGTTGACCAGGATCGCGAGCGTCGCCGGGAAGACGAAGGCGGCCCCGATGCCCATCAGGGCGCGGGCCCCGATCAGCTGCGTCGACGTGGTGGCCATGGCCGCCAGCGCGGAGGTCGGCCGCGAAGATCACGAGCCCGAGCTGCAGGGCCAGCTTGCGCCCGAAGCGGTCGCCGAAGTGGCCGAAGGCGAGCAGCAGCGCGCTGAACACGAGCGTGTAGGCGTCGACGATCCACTGGAGCTCGGTCGTGGAGGCGTCCAGCTCGGTGCTCAGGGTGGGCAGCGCCACGTTCACGATCGTGTTGTCGATGACGACCATCAGGAGGCTCAGGCAGAGGACGGCGAGGATCAGCCACCGTCGGGAGTGGACAGCCCCCGCAGTGCGGGAGCGTCGTGGGCGTCGGGTCATCGGGGCTCCTATATAACGTTGTTCTATAATAGTGGTACGTTATACTAGAGAAATGATGGATACGCAAGGACGCACGCGAACGCCGAGTGCCGACGTGACCGACTCCCTGCTGGACGCGGCCCTCGAGCTGATCGAGGAGGGCGGCAGCCACGCCATCACGGTGCAGGGCCGTCGCCACGCGGGCCGGCGTCGCCCCGATGGGCGTGTACTCGCGCTTCGGCAACAAGGACGGCCTGCTCGAGGCGCTGTTCGTGCAGGGCTTCGACGGCCTGCACGCGGCGATCACGGGCGCAAGCGGCGCGGATGCGCTCGCGCGCCTGCGCACGGGATGCGCGGCCTACCGCTCGTTCGCCCTCGCCCACCCGCACCTGTACGAGCTGATGTTCCGTCAGATGCTCGAGCTCGAGCTGTCCGCCGAGTCGCTGGAACGCGCCGAGCAGACCTTCGCCGAGCTCGTGGCCGCGTCGCGGACGCCATGGCCGCGGGGCTGCTGGCGAGCGGCGACCAGGTGGACGTCGCGCAGCAGATCTGGAACGCCATGCACGGCGCCGTCGGCCTCGAGCTCGCCGGCGTCACCTTCTCCGCCGACCCCGAGCGCACGTTCGCGTCGATGCTCGACGCGATGCTCGCCGGGACTGGCGCGACCCTAGGGAGTCTCGCCTCGTGCGCAGGCCCGGCGAGAGCGCGTCGCATGCCCGCGTGAGGTCGCTCGGCGTCGAAGCCGTCCGGGATCGACGCGCGCCGACGCCAGCGTCTCCAGCGCGCGCTCGGCCAGGCGCGCCGCACCGACGGCGTTGCCCCGGGCGGCATGCGTCTCGGCGGCGCCCCACTGCGCCGCGGCCCGCCAGGCCGCGCGCTCGTCGGCCGGGCAGGTGCGCCAGCGCTGCTCGAACACCTCGTGGGCGTGGAACGGCATGCCCGCGCTCGAGGAAGTCGAGGGCGAGCTCCCAGACCTCGTCGTCCGTCAGGCCGCCGACGTCGGGGACCGGTGGCGCCGACCAGCGCCGGATCGACGTCCCAGGGCAGCGGCCGGCCCAGGCTGTCGCGCGGGCGCTCGGGCGTCACGGCCGGTCGAGCGCCGAGAGCCAGGCGGTCAGCGCGGCGGTGAAGGCGGTCGGGTCCTCCTCGTGCGGGAAGTGCCCCACGTCGAGGTCGACGCGCTCGTAGGGCGCGCGCACGTAGGCCTCGCTGCCGTCAACCGACTCGGGCAGGACCATCGGGTCGTGCGATGCCGTGCACCTGCAGCACGGCACGCTGGATCGGCGCCTCCATGAGCGACATGTACGTCAGCCCGTCGGGGCGGAACGCCGAGCGCACGGCCCAGCGGTGGTACTCCACGGCCGTGTGCGCCGTCGGCCAGCGCAGGAAGGCCGACCGGTAACGTCTCCGCGGTCGCGTCGTCGAGCCACGCAGTCGTCATGCGACCACGACGCGATCAGGTCGCGCACGCGCGCGCCGTCGCGCGCGGTGAGCGAGCGCTCGGGCGAGAACGGGCAGCTGGAAGCCCAGCGCGTACCGCATCGCCGCGCGCTGCCGGCCCTCGCGGGCCAGGGCGGCGCGCAGCTGGCGCGGGTGCGGCATCGACACCGGCACGATGGCGCGCACGACCTCCGGCTCGAGCACGGCGGTCGACCACGCGGCGACGCCGCCCCAGCCGTGGCCCACGATCACGGCCTCCGGCTCGCCGAGGCAGCGGATGACGCCGGCCACGTCGGCCGCCATCGTGCGCGGGTCGTAGCCCTCGGGCGGGTGGTCGGAGCCGCCGTAGCCGCGCAGGTCCATGGCGATCGCCCGGTAGCCGGCGTCGGCGAGGGCGGTCAGCTGCCGGCGCCACGTCCACCAGAACGTGGGGAAGCCGTGGAGAAGCAGGACGGCCGGGCCCGTCGCCGATGTCGACGACGTGGAAGCGCGCGCCGTTGGCGGCGACGTCCCGATGCGTCCACGGGCCCGCCGCCCGGATGGCCGCGTCGGGCTCGGGCAGGGGCACGCGCTAGGTGCCCGGGGTCTCAGGCAGGGCGTCGGCCACGGCCGCGATGGGCGCGGGACAGCGTGTCGGCGGGCTTGCCGGAGAGGGCGGCCTTGGTCTTCTCGAACTCCGCGATGGCGAGGTTCGGCGGCTTGGCCTCCTCGATGGACTTCTTCGCGAGCAGGCCCGTGATCGTGCCGGCGATGATGAGGAGGATGCCGACGATCAGCATGCCCGCCCAGATCGGCAGGCCCAGGGCGACGAGGACGAACGCGAGGGTCAGCAGGAGGAACAGGATCGCGAAGATCGCGATGCCGGCGGTCGCGATGCCGAGGCCGGCGCCCTTGCCGACCTTGCCGCCGGTGGCGGAGATCTCGGTCTGCAGCAGCGCGGCCTGCGCCTTCGCCAGTCGCTGGGCGTCGGCGACCGTCTTGGTGACCAGGTCCTTGATGCTCGGCTGGTGCTGTGGCTGGGGCGGCATGGCTTCCTCCGGTCGGGCAGGTGCCTGAAGGCTATCGGGCGTCCGGTGGCTCGTACACGTCCGGGATTCCGTCGCCGTCCTCGTCGGCGGACTCACGGGCGTACACCTCGGAGTAGTGGCGGTTCCGCGGCGCGGATCGCGACGCCGGCCAGGAGGGCGGCGATGACCGAGGCCGTCAGCACCGCGACCTTGGCCGACTCCAGCAGCGACGGGTCGGTCTCGTAGGCCAGCTCGGTGATGAGCAGGGCGACGGTGAAGCCGATGCCGGCGATGACGCCGATCGCGCCCACGTCGCGCCAGCGCGAGGTCGGGGCTGAGGCTGGCACGGGTGAACCGTGCCGTCAGCCAGGCGCCGCCGAGGACGCCGATGGGCTTGCCCACGACCAGGCCGACGATGATGCCGATCGCGACCGGCGTGCTGATGGACTCGAGGAAGCCGACGCTGCGGAAGTCGACGCCCGCGGCGAAGAAGGCGAACAGGGGCACGCAGATCCCGGCGCTGATCGGGCCGATCAGGTGCGTCATGCCGGTCGGCCGGCGCCTCGTCCTCGCCCGGGTCGGGCCGCACGCGGGTGAGGAAGCCGAAGACGACGCCGGCGATCGTGGCGTGGACCCCGCTCTCGTGCGTGAAGTACCAGCCGACGAGGACGAGCGGGATGTAGAGGAACGGCGTCGTGATGCGGAAGCGCATGGCGAGCGCGTACGCGACGAAGGTGGCGCCCGCAGCGGCGAGCCAGAGCGAACGAGATGCTGTCGGTGTAGAAGATCGCGATGACGGTGATGGCGCCGAGGTCGTCGACGACGGCGAGCGTCAGCAGGAACGCGCGCAGGGCGACGGGCAGGCGGCGTCCGACGACGGCGAGCACGGCGAGGGCGAAGGCGATGTCGGTCGCCATGGGGATGCCCCAGCCGGTCAGCGAGCCGCCGGCCATGACGCAGTTGACGACCACGAAGATGCCGGCCGGCACGATCATGCCGCCGAGTGGCCGCGGCCGCCGGGACGACGGCCTCGCGCACCTTCGAGAGCGAGCCGAGGACGAGCTCGTGCTTCAGCTCCAGCCCGACGACGAAGAAGAAGACCGCGAGCAGGCCGTCGGCCGCCCAGACGCCCAGCGGGAGGTCCAGGTGGAGGGAGACCGGGCCGACCTTGAGGTCGACGAGGTCGAAGTACGAGTCGCGCCCACGGGGAGTTGGCCCACACCAGGGCGATCGCCGCTGCGATGAGCAGCAGCATGCCGCCGACGGTCTCGTCGCGCAGGCGCTCGCGCAGGTAGCCGAGCTCGAGGAGCGACGGTCGCCGCAGGAACTCGTTGGAGGTGCTCATCACTCGGCCTTCCGGTCAGCGGACATGCGGGCATGCACTGCCGACCAGGCTTCCCGGCGCACCAAAGCGTTCGGCGACAGCCTACGGGACGTCAGTCCTCCGATGCCGCGGACGCCAGCCCGGTGGAGATGAGGTCCATGACGGCGGGGTCGGCGAGGGTCGTCGCGTCGCCGAGGGCGCGGTTCTCGGCGACGTCGCGCAGCAGGCGGCGCATGATCTTGCCGGAGCGGGTCTTGGGCAGCTCGGGCACGACCATGATCTGGCGCGGCTTGGCGATCGGGCCGATCTCGTGGGCGACGTGGTTGCGCAGCTCGGTGATGATCGCGGTGCCCTCGGCCTCCTCGGTCGGCACTCCGCCGCGCAGGATGACGAAGGCGACGATGCCCTGGCCGGTGGTCTCGTCGGCGGCACCGACGACCGCGGCCTCGGCGACCTTCGGGTGCGAGACGAGCGCCGACTCGACCTCGGTGGTGGAGATGCGGTGGCCGGAGATGTTCATGACGTCGTCGACGCGGCCGAGCAGCCAGATGTCGCCGTCCTCGTCCCACTTGGCGCCGTCGCCGGCGAAGTAGTACTGCGGCCAGCGCGACCAGTAGGTGTCGACGTAGCGGTCGTTGTCGCCCCAGATGCCGCGCAGCATCGACGGCCACGGCTCGGTCAGGACGAGGTAGCCGCCGTGGCCGTTGCCCACGGGGTGGCGTCGTCGTCGACGACCGCCGCGCCGATGCCGGGCAGCGGGCCCATCGCCGAGCCGGGCTTGGTGGCGGTGACGCCGGGCAGCGGGCTGATCATGATGGCGCCGGTCTCGGTCTGCCACCAGGTGTCGACGATCGGGCAGCGGCTGCCGCCGATGACCGTGCGGTACCACATCCACGCCTCGGGGTTGATGGGCTCGCCCACCGACCCGAGCAGCCGCAGGCTCGACAGGTCTGTGCTCAGCGGGTAGTCGTCGCCCCACTTCATGAAGGTGCGGATCGCCGTCGGCGCGGTGTAGAGGATCGAGACGCGGTACCGCTCGACGATGTCCCAGAAGCGGTCCTTGTCCGGGGTGTCCGGCGTGCCCTCGTAGATCACCTGCGTCACGCGGTTCGCCAGCGGGCCGTAGACGATGTAGCGAGTGCCCGGTGACCCAGCCGATGTCGGCGGTGCACCAGTAGACGTCGGTGTCGGGCTTGAGGTCGAACACCGCGCGGTGCGTGAACGACGTCTGCGTCAGGTAGCCGCCGGTGGTGTGCAGGATGCCCTTCGGCTTCCCGGTCGTGCCCGACGTGTAGAGGATGAACAGCGGGTGCTCGCTGTCGAACGCCTCGGGCGTGTGCTCGGCGGGCTGGCGGCCGACGATGTCGTGCCACCACACGTCGCGGCCCGCGGTCCAGTCGACGTCCTGCCCGGTGCGCCGGACGACGAGGACGTGCTCGACCGACGGGCACGCCTCGACCGCCTCGTCGACGGCCGGCTTGAGCGCCATCTGCGACCCGCGCCGGTTCTGCCCGTCGGCGGTGATGACGACCTTCGCCGTCGCGTCGTCGATCCGGCTGCGCAGCGCCTCGGCCGAGAACCCGCCGAACACGACCGAGTGCGGGGCGCCGAGCCGCGCGCACGCCAGCATCGCGACCACGGCCTCGGGGATCATCGGCAGGTAGATCGCGACGCGGTCGCCCGCCTGCACGCCGAGCTCCGTCAGCGCGTGCGCGGCCTTGGACGACCTCGACCTGCAGCTGCGCGTAGGTGATGTCGAGCCGGTCGCCGGGCTCGCCCTCGAACCGGATCGCGACCTGGTCGCCGTGGCCGGACTCGACGTGCCGGTCGACGCAGTTGTAGGCGACGTTGAGCTTGCCCGCCGACGAACCACTTGGCGAACGGCGCGCCCGACCAGTCGAGCACCTCGGTGAACGGCTCGCCCACGACAGGTGCCCCGCCTGCTCCGCCCAGAACCCCAGCCGATCCGCCGCAGCACGCTCGTACATGTCGGGCTGGGCGTTCGCCTGCGCCGCGAACTCCGCGCTCGGCGGGAACAGCGCGGTCCTCGTGGGAGAGGTTGGACAGGGCGTCGCTCGACGGGTTCTGGCTGGTCACGGGCCAAGTGAACCAAACCGCTGGGTTAGATGGGGCTGTGTTCCCGACTCGTACCGATCCCCTGGCCGTGCTCGCCGCTGACGAGAGGGTGTCGGCCGCCGTGCTCGCCGCCCGTGAGGAGGTCGACGCCCTCCTGTGGCGCCGCGACGTGCGGGCGGCCGCCGCCGAGGTGGCTGCCGCGTCGATCCAGCGGGGCGCGCGCGACACCGCGGCGATGGACGGGGCGGACGTGGCCGTGCCGGACGAGTCGCCGATGGGCCGGGTGCTCGAGGCGGCGCTCCGGCTGACGGCGGCCGTGCCGACCCAGGTGGACGTCTTCGCCGGCGCGCCGCTGCAGGCGTGGGCGCACCTGCACGCGCTGACCGCCCATGGCTTCGTGCCGGACGGAGGAGCTGGGCCGGCCGCGGTCGGCCACGACGGTGGACGATCCGCTCAACCTCGGTGCGGTCGTGCCCGCCACCGCCGGCCGCCGAGCGGCTGGCGATGCTGGCGCAGACCCTCACGTCGCCGACCGAGGCGCCCGCGATCGTCGTCGCCGCGATCGCCCATGCGGAGCTCGCGACGGTCCGACCGTTCGCGTGGGGGTCCGGACTGCTGGCCCGGGCGAGCGTGCGCCTGGTGCTGGCGAGTCGCGGCGTCGATCCGTCGCTCTTCAGCATCCCGGAGCACGGGATGCTCGAGCTGGGCCGGCCCGACGTACGTGAAGGCGCTGCGCGGCTACGCGAGCGGCACGCGCGAGGGCGTCTCGGAGTTCATCGTGTGGCAGGCGACCGCGGTGGCGATGGGCGCGAAGGCCGTCGTCGTCCCCTGAGTCCCGAGACCTGCGCGTCGCAACGGGCCCCGGGTGCGACGCGACGTGCAGGATCCGCGTGGCCTGTGGACAGCCGGTGGCACGCGCGGCCGCAGCGCGGCAGGGTGCGCGGTCATGCCGCGCTCGCGCCGATCCCGACTCCGTCCTGCCGATCCTGGTCCTGCAGCCGGATGCTGCGGCCGCGGGTCTGACGCCCGATCAGGTGCCGTCAGCGGGTGCGGTCAGGCTCGTGGAGCCGGCATCGCGCGTGGCGCCTACCACCCGTCAGGGCACGCGGGGCCGGCACGCGCCTCGACGAGTACGCGCGGCCTCCGGGTCGAGCACGTCCACCGCGCCGTCGCTGGCGGCCGCGCCGCAACCCCGGCGACGGCGATCGCGATGCGACGTGCGCTGCGCTGTCCGTCAGCTCGCCGCTCGTCGGGCGCCGATGTCGGTCACGCTCGCGGGTGCCGACCGTCGCGACGGCCGCCACCTCGCTCGCCAGCGTGAGTGGCCGCTTCGGACACGTCGACCGCGACGACCGCGAGCGCCGAGCGCCGTCGCGATCATCACCGCGGACATGGCCGACGCGCGCCGCACCCGTGCACGGCGACCCACTGCCCGGGCTGCACCTGACCGTGAGCCTGCACGGCGCGGGATGCCGTTGCGAACCGGCAGCCGACGCGCGGCGGCCGGCGACGAAGTCGAGGTCGTCGGGCAGGCGCCAAGGTTCACGTCGGCGTGGCCGATGCGGACACGCTCGGCGACGGAACCCGATGGGAGACGCCCTGGAGTCTGCGTCGTGCGCTACTTCGTCGACACCGGCATCCCGCTGCCCGCAGTGCAGGTGGAGATCCGCAGGCGCTGACGGCCGGTTCCGTCGCGCGCGTCGACTTCCTGCTGGGACACCGTGACGCGCGTGGCTCGTCGGCGAGCGCGACGGCGTCCTCGAAGTACGCCGACCGCGGCGACGTGCGTGGACGCCGAGAAGGTCCGGCGAGGACGAGCTGCCGTGCCGAGGGCTACGGCGTCGTCCGGTGGGGGGCGGCGGACCTGCGGTCGACGGCGGCTCGCCGCGCCGGCTCCGCGACTGCCTCCACGGCTGCGCGATGCTGCAGGTGGCGTCGCGCCGGACTCCGTGAGGACGTCGGCGTGCAGGGTCAGGCGCGGGCGCCGCGACGGCGCGCGTACCAGGTCAGTCCCGAGCGCGACGGCCCCGATCGCGACGCCGGCGCCGGCGGCCACCGCCTGCCGCTTGGTCGCCTGCTCGCGCATCGCGACCGGCTTGGCGAAGTCGAGGATCGGCCAGCCGCGCTCGATCGCGATGCGTCGCAGCTCGGTGTCGGGGTTGACCGCGAACGGATGCCCGACGATGTCGAGCATCGGCAGGTCGGTGTGCGAGTCGCTGTAGGAGTACGACTCGGCGAGGTCGTAGCCGCGCTCCTCGGCGAGCGTCCGCATCGCCTCGGCCTTGCCCTCGCCGTACGCGTAGAACACGATCTCGCCGGTGTACTCGCCGTCCTCGATGGCCACCTGCGTGCCGATCGCAAGGTCGACGCCGAGTCGCACGCCGATCGGCTCGACGATGTCGGTGCCCGACGACGAGATGATGATGACGTCGCGACCGGCAGCCTTGTGCTCGGCGATGAGCTGCACCGCCTCCTCGTAGACCATCGGATCGACGATCTCGTCGAGCGTCTCGCCGACGATGGCCTGCACCTTGTCGGCGTCCCAGCCGGTGACCAGCTTCGACATGTACTCCCGCATCGTCTCCATCTGGTCGTGGTCGGCGCCGGAGGCGAGGTAGACGAACTGCGCGTAGGCGCTGCGGATGACGTCGCTGCGCCCGATGAGCCCCTCCTTGTAGAAGGGACGCGCGAACGCGAACGAGCTCGACTTGGCGAGGATCGTCTTGTCGAGGTCGAAGAAGGCCGCGGCCTTCGTGTCGGTCATGGACAGACGGTACCCCGCGTCCGTCCACACCCTGCCGCGTGTCGCGCGCCTGTCCACAGGCGCCGACTGCTCCCGCCACTGCCTCGCGTGACGGGCCACGCTCGCGGCACGGGAAGCACCACGGAAGCACGAGGAGGCACCATGAACGCAACGCGTCCGCTGCTCGTGAGCGGCGACCCGGACCTCATCGACGACGTCCTGCGGCTGGCCGCTGCCAACGGCGTCGAGGTGCACCTGGCGACGGACGCGGAGGCCGCCCGCAGTCACTGGGCGCTGGCACCGATGGTCCTCGTCGGATCCGATGCGGCCGCCCGAGTGGCGAGCGCGCAGCTCCCGCGTCGTCGCGACGTCGTGCTCGTCAGCCAATCGCCGACCCCGGAGGACTGGCAGCGGGCGGTGCCCTGGGCGCCGAGCACGTCGTCTGCCTGCCGGACGCCGAGCGATGGCTGATCGACCGGCTCGCCGACAGCGGGGAGGGCACCCCGCGCGACGGTGCCGTCGTCGCGGTCGTCGGGGCAGGTGGCGGCGCCGGGGCCTCCACGTTCGCGGCGGGACTGGCGCTTGGCGGCGGCGGCACGGTCGCTGCGCGTCCTGCTCGTCGACGCGGACCCCGTCGGGGGAGGCCTCGACGTGCTGCTGGGCATCGAGGACGCCACCGGGCGTGCGGTGGCCCGACCTCGCCGACACCCGTGGGCGGCTCAGTGCCGCGTCGCTCGACCAGGCGCTGCCGCAGGTCGGTGGCGTGGCGGTCCTGTCCTTCGCGCGGGACGGAGCCGACGACGCTCGCGCCGGAGGCGCTCACCGCGGTGCTCGACGCGGGGGAGCGGGGCTTCGATCTCGTGGTGATCGACCTGCCCCGTCAGCTGGACCAGGCTGGCGAGATCGCCCTCGCCCGAGCCGACGAGGCGCTGCTCGTCTGCCTGAACCGGGTGCGCTCGACCGCGGCGGCGGCTCGCGTGGCGGCCATGCTCCAGACGAGGTGCGCAGCTCGTCGGGCTCGTGCTGCGGACGGATGCCAAGGGCGTCAGCGAGGACGCCGTGCGCACGGCACTGTCGCTGCCCGATCCGTGCGAGCCTCCCGCACGCTCCGGCCCTCGCGACGCGCGCTGACAACGGCGAGCCGCCGTCGCTGCGCGATTCGTACGGTCGCGCCTGTCACGCCGCGCTGCGCGACCATGGCGACCACTCTCGCTCGCGTCGCATGAGCAGCACGCTGCTGGACCGGGTGCGCTCCCGGCTCGTCGCCCACGAGGGCGACGCGACGCCCGCCCGGGTGGCCGCGGCGCTGCGGGCCGAGGGGCTGGTGCTGGGCGATGACGCGATCCTCGACCTGGTGCGGACCCTGCGACAGGATCTCGTCGGCGCCGGTCCTCTCGAGCCGCTGATGCAGGTGCCGGGGACGACCGACGTCATCGTCAACGGACCGCGCGAGGTGTGGGTCGACCGCGGCCACGGCCTCGAGCTGACGGACGTCGAGTTCGCAGCCGAGTCGGACGTGCGGCGACTCGCCCAGCGGCTCGCCGCCACCGCGGGCCGCCGGCTCGACGACGCGGCGCCGTTCGTCGATGCGCGGCTGCCGAGCGGCGCGCGCCTGCACTGCGTCATTCCGCCGATCTCGGCTGGCGGAACCCTGATCTCGCTGCGGATCCCGCATCGGTCGGCGTTCACGCTCGACGACCTCGTCGAGCGCGGCACGATCGACGAGCCGGTGCGCCGACGCTCCTGCGGGCCATGATCGCCGCGCGGCTGGCCTTCCTGGTCAGCGGAGGCACGGGCTCGGGCAAGACGACCGTCCTGTCCTCGCTGCTCGGCCTGATGCCGCACCACGAGCGGCTGGTCATCGTCGAGGACTCGACCGAGCTCGACCCGGACCATCCCCACGTCGTGCGCATGCAGGCGCGGACGGCGAACGTGGAGGGCGCGGGCGTGGTCACGCTGCGCGACCTGGTCCGTCAGGCGCTGCGGATGCGGCCCGACCGCCTCGTCCTCGGCGAGGTGCGGGGAGCCGAGGTGGTCGACCTGCTCGCGGCCATGAACACCGGTCACGAGGGCGGTGCCGGCACCGTGCACGCGAACTCGGCGGCGGACGTCCCGGCGCGGCTCGAGGCCCTCGGGCTCACCGCCGGGCTCGACCGGCTGGCGGTGCACGCGCTGATGGCGGCCGGCATCGACGCGGTCCTGCATCTGGGCCGGGACGACGCTGGCAGGCGCGTGCTGCAGGGCGTCCATGTGCTGGAACGCGAGACGTCGGGCTATGTGTGCACGGTGCCGGCGCTCGTCCGGCACGACGGGCACACTGGTGCCGGCGGAGGGCATGCCGCGCCTCGAGGCGCTGCTCGACCGTGGCTAGTCCGGTGCTGGCGCCGGTGGTGGCGGCGGTCCTTGCCGCTGCGGCCGCGTGGATTGCGGTGCCACCGTGGCCCGACGCCAGGACGACGGCTCGGGCTACGGCGGCTGCCGCGCTGTCGCGAACCCTGCTCGTGGAGCGACTTCGTCACGGGGCGCGGAACGTCATGGGACGCGTCGGCGTCGGCCCGGCCTCGCGGCGGCGCCGGGCCCGAGAACGCATGCGCGTCATCCAGGCGCTTGGGAGCCCTCGCCGCCGAGCTCGAGGCCGGTCAGCCTCCGGTCACGGCACTGGGCCGGGCCGGCGGGGAGCCGTCGCGTCTGGCCGACGGCGCAGGCGGCGGCGCAGATGGCCGGTGACGTGGTGGCGGCACTCGCCGTCGATGCCCGCCGGCACGACGTGCTCACGCCAGCTCGCGGCCTGCTGGCAGGTGGGTGCCGACACCGGGGCCGGCCTAGCGGTCGTCGGTGGGCCGCCTCGCCGCGACCGCCCGCGCCGCGGAGGACGTCAGGGTCGATCTCGAGGGGCAGCTCGCCGGGCCGCGGGCGACGGCGCGCATGCTGGCGCTGCTTCCGCTGGTGGGCATCGGCTTCGGCATGATGCTCGGCTCCGATCCGCTGGCCTGGCTGCTCGGCACCGACTCCCGGACGGCTGTGCCTCCTCGCCGGGCTGATGCTGACCGCGATCGGGACCATCTGGACCGGACGGATCGCAGCACGCGTCGAGCGCCTGCTGTGATCCTCGTCAGCGCCGTGCTGGTCGCGTGGGCGGCGTGGCTGCTGGCGGCGCCGCCACCCGACCGACGTCTGTCGCGCCTCCTGGCCGGGCGTGCCGGTCCCTCCCGTCGGAGACCGGGCGCACGACGGTCCCGTCCTGCTGGCGGCGCTGGTCGCCGGCCTGGGCGTGTGGGCAGTCGTCGGCGGGCCGGCGGGCGCTCTGCTCGGAGTCGGGATGCGCCGTCGTCATCCCGCGGGCGGCGCAGCCGGCTCGAGCCGCGCTCCGCGCGCGCGCGTCGCGAGGAGCTCGAGCGGCAGGCGCCGCTGCTCGCGGACCTGATGGCGGCGATCCTCGCCTCGGGTGCGCCCATGCGCTTCGCACTGGTGGCCGCGGGGGAGGCGATCGGTGCTCCGATGACCGAGGCGATCCGGCCGGTGGTGGCGGCGATCGACCTCGGCGCGGACCCGGCGACCGCATGGGGCTCGCTGTCGGGCGTGCCCGCCCTCGAACCGGTGGCGACGGCCGTCGTCCGGTCCGCGGAGTCGGGCGCGCCGATCTCGACGGTGCTGACACGCATCGCCGAGGACATGCGCAGGGACCGGCAGAGCGCGGTGGAGGTGGCCGCCCGGTCCGCCGGCGTGCGGGCGGTGGCGCCGCTCGCGGCGTGCTTCCTGCCGGCCTTCCTGCTGACCGGCGTCGTGCCCGTCGTGGCCTCGCTCGCTGGCGACCTGCTCGCCGGATGACGGATCCACGCGCGCGACACGACCTTCCCTGATGGGCCCACGCATCGTCCACAGCCAGCCGTAGCGCGTGGCGGACATCCCCACCGCGGCCGACGGATCTGTCGGGCGGCGGCGCGATCGCAGGAACGTGTGCGACACGACGGCATGGCCGTCGGTGCCGAGAGTCGGCACAGCCGCTCAGGCGGTGGGAAGGGGGACAGACATGCGCCAGTTCGTCGCACGATTCGTCAAGGAGGAGGACGGGCTCTCGACGGCCGAGTACGCCGTGGGCACGGTTGCCGCGGCGGGTCTCGGAGGAGTGCTCATCAAGCTGCTGACCAGCAACGAGGTCCGTGACCTCATCTGGACCGTGCTGAGCAAGGCCTTCGGCTCGATGTTCGGCTGACGATGAGCCGTCGGCAGCTCGTGCCGGCACTCGTGATGGGGCGGTCGCCGCCCCGTCACGAGTGCCTGGCGCACGTCACGTGGCTGATGCCGACGGACCGGGGAATGGTCCTGCTGGAGACGGCCCTGGCCATCCCGCTGCTGGCCGCCGTCGCGATCGCGCTGGCCTGGGGAGTCTCGCTGACCGCCACCACCATGGCGACTCGGTGATGCGGCCCGGCAGGTGGCGCGGGACGTAGCGCGCGGGGTGGCGGTGCCGGCGGCCGTCGCGGCGGCGCAGGCGGCGGCTCCAGGCGCGACGATCCAGGTCGTCGGCGAGGGGTCGTCGGTCGTGGTCGTCGCCGACAAGGAGGTGTCCGCGCCGGTGCCGATCCTGAGCGGGATCAGCGTCACGCTGAGCCAGCGGGTGGCCATCCCGCGGGAGTGGACGTGACCCGGCGCGATCGCGGCGCGGCCACGGTGTGGTCGCTCGCGCTGGTCAACGTGCTTCTGCTGGTCGGGCTCGCCTCGGGCGCCGTCGGGGCTCTCGCCGTGACCCGGCAGCGTGCCGCGACCGTCGCGGACGTGGCGGCTGTCGCGGGCGCCCAGGCCGTGGCGGAGCCCTGCGATGAGGCGGCAGCAGTGGTTGCGGCGAACGGGATGCTGACGGTGCAGTGCCAGCTCGACGGCGACGACGTGGTCGTCGATGTCAGCACCGCGCCGCCGCCGGTCGTGAGCCGCCTGCTCGGGCTCCTCGGACGCAGGCGCCCCGGAGGTCAGGGCGTCGGCGCGAGCGGGCCCGCCATAGCGGCGAGAGCGGCGTCGAGGAGGACCACCGCCAGTCCCTTGTCCAGCGGGTTGTTGCCGTTGCCGCACTTGGGTGACTGCACGCACGACGGGCAGCCGCTCTCGCAGCCGCAGGAGTGGATCGCCTCGCGAGTCGCGGCCAGCCACTCCGTGGCGATGCGGAAGCCGTGCTCGGTGAAGCCGGCCCCGCCGGGGTAGCCGTCGTACACGAAGACCGTGGGCTGGCCGGTGTCCGGATGGCACGCGGTCGACACGCCGCCGAGATCCCAGCGGTCGCAGGTCGCGAACAGCGGCAGCAGCCCGATGGACGCGTGCTCGGCGGCATGCGCGGCACCGGGGATGTCGGGCGCGTCGATGCCCGCGTCGAGGACGACGGCCTCGGGAAGCGTCCACCACACGCTGTGCGTCCGCAGCTGCTGCACCGGCATGTCGAGCAGCTCCTCGCCGAGGTTCTCGCCGTTGGGGCGCCGGCGCTGGAAGGACACCACCTGCGAGGTGACGTCGACGGTGCCGCGGTGCAGGGCACCTGAGGGGTGGGACTCGATCGTCTCGACGATGCGGATGTCGCTGACCGAGCGCGAGAGCGTCGAGTAGTCGACCTCCTGCTCGACCACCGTGGCCACCGCGTCGTCGAGGTCGAGTGCGGTGACCACGTGGGTCACCCCCTGGTGGACGTAGACCGCGCCGCGGTGCACGACGCCGGGTGCCGCAGCCCGATCGACGGTGCCGAGCAGCCGGCCCGTCCCGTCCTCGACGACGCGCACCGGTGCACCGCCGCTGCCGCGCAGGTCGGTGAGGTCGGAGGCACGCTCGCGCCGCGTCCAGAACCAGCCGCCGGGACGGCGTCGGAGCATTCCCTGCTCGACGAGGTCGTCGACGACCGACCGTGCCGTCGGGCCGAACCACTCGAGCAGGCCGTCCTCGGCGAGCGGGAGCTCGGCGGCCGCGGCACACAGGTGGGGTGCGAGCACGTACGGATTGCCCGGATCGAAGACGCTGGCCTCGACGTCGCGATCGAGCACCATCCGCGGGTGGTGGGCGATGTAGGAGTCCAGCGGATCGTCGCGCGCGACGAAGATGCCGAGCGCCTCGCAGCCGGCGCGACCGGCCCGGCCGAACTGCTGCCACAGGCTCGCGCGCGTGCCGGGCCAGCCGGCCGTGATCACCACGTCGAGCCCGCTCACGTCGATGCCCATCTCGAGGGCGTTGGTGGTCGCGAGCGCGCGCAGCCGGCCGTCGCGCAGCCGGGCCTCGAGCTCGCGCCGCTCCTCCGGCAGGTAGCCGCCCCGGTAGGCCGCGACCTCGTCGGCCAGCGCGGGATCGACGTCGATCAGCAGGTCGCGGGCCATCAGGGCGGTGGTCTCGGCGCCCCGACGGCTCCGGATGAATGCGAGGGACTGGCGCCCCTCGACCACGCAGTCGACGAGCAGGTCGGCCGTCTCGGCGAGCGCACTGCGACGCACGGGCTCGCGTCCGTCGGGCGGCGCCTGCAGGAGCGGCGGCTCCCAGAAGGCGACCGTCATGCCCGGGCCGCGGTGACGCATCGTCGCTGAACGGCGAGGGCGGGGGAGCCGATCAGGCGCCCGGTGGCCTCGGCGGCGTTGGCCATCGTGGCCGAGGCGGTGAAGACGACGGGATGCGGAGCCGTAGTGCTCGCAGAGTCGGCGCAGGCGGCGGACGACGGCGGACACGTGCGATCCGAGCACGCCGCGGTAGGCGTGCGCCTCGTCGATCACGATGAGGTCGAGCCGCCGCAGGAACGATGCCCACGACGCGTGCCCCGGAAGCAGCGAGTGGTGGAGGAGGTCGGGGTTGGTCAGCACGTAGTTGGCATGCTGGCGCACCCACGTGCGCTCCTCGGATGGCGTGTCGCCGTCGTAGGTGGCGGCGCGCAGCCACGGCAGATCCAGTCGCTGCAACGCGCGCAGTTGGTCGTTCGCGAGTGCCTTCGTCGGCGAGAGGTACAGCACCGTCGAGCCGCGCCCGTCCGGCGCCCGGGTGCCCGCCTCGATCCCGGTCAGTGCCACCATCCCGAAGGCCACGCTCTTGCCCGAGGCCGTGCCGGTGGCCAGGGCGACGTGCCCTCCTGCGTGCGCGGCCTCGGCCGCGTCGACCTGGTGGCGCCAGGGATCGCTGATGCCCAGCTCACGGTAGGCGCGACGTCACCGACGCCGGCACCCACGACGGCCAGTGACCGGTGCCGGCGGGGCGCGGGTCGATCGCGTGGACGTGGACGAGGCGATCGGGTCGCCCGTGGGCGAGCCGGCCGAGCAGGCTGTCGTCGGCCGGCCGGACCGTCGAGCCTCGTCGGTCGGGGTCGGTCATCCCCCCATTGTGGGGCGGCCGGGTGACGCCCTGTGCCACAGTAGGCGCGTGGAGTTCACCGTGCTCGCATCGGAGCGTGACGGCCGCACCGTCGTCACGGCGGCCGGGGAGCTGGACGTCCACACCGCCCCGATCCTGCAGGCCGAGCTGGGCCCGCGCTCCCAGCAGCCGAACGCGGCCCTCGTCGTCGACCTGACCGACGTGGGGTTCATCGACTCGACCGGGCTCGGCGTCCTGGTCACGACGCTCAAGCACGTGCGCGAGGTCGGCGGTTCCCTCGATGTCGTCGTCACGTCGACGCGGGTGCTCAAGGTCTTCGCGCTCACCGGACTGGACGTCGTGATCCCCCTGCACGCGACTCTGGACGAGGCCTTCGCGGCCGGCTGAGCGACGGGCGCGGCGACGGTCGAACCGATCGGTGACCAACGTCACGCTCATGTAAGCCCTTCCATTCCGGGCCCGTCTGGGGTCCGTTCCCGCCCGCCCGTAGACTCCGCGCAACTGCGGCGCCCACTGGGCGCAGAGGCGACATCGTCACCTGCCTGAACGGGGTTCGTCCTCGCTCGGGCCCATATCGAGGAGACCCATGATCGAGTTGACCGGGAGCAACCTGACGATCGTCGTCATCGTTGCTGTCATCGGGCTCGCCGCCCTCGGCGTTGCGGCCATCCTGGTGCGCGAGGTCCTTGCCGCGAGCGAGGGCACCGACCGCATGAAGGAGATCGCGGGCGCGGTCCAGGAGGGCGCATCCGCCTACCTGACCCGGCAGTTCAAGACCCTGTCGGTCTTCGCCGTCATCGTCTTCTTCGTGCTCTTCCTGCTGCCGGCGGACACCACGAGCGAGCGCATCGGCCGCAGCATCTTCTTCGTCGTCGGCGCGGTGTTCTCCGGCGTCACGGGCTACACCGGCATGTGGCTGGCCGTGCGCGGCAACGTCCGCGTGGCGGCGGCGGCCCGCGACGGCAGCGAGCAGAAGGCCATGAAGATCGCCTTCCGCACCGGTGGCGTGGCCGGCATGTTCACGGTGGGTCTCGGCCTGTTCGGCGCGGCCCTCGTCGTCCTCGTCTACCAGGGCGACGCCCCCAAGGTCCTCGAGGGCTTCGGCTTCGGCGCCGCCCTGCTCGCCATGTTCATGCGAGTCGGCGGCGGCATCTTCACCAAGGCTGCCGACGTCGGCGCCGACCTCGTCGGCAAGGTCGAGAAGGGCATCCCCGAGGACGACCCGCGCAACGCCGCCACGATCGCGGACAACGTCGGCGACAACGTCGGCGACTGCGCCGGCATGGCTGCCGACCTCTTCGAGTCCTACGCGGTCACGCTGGTCGCAGCGCTGATCCTGGGCAAGGCGGCCTTCGGCGAGATCGGCCTGGTCTACCCGCTGGTCGTCCCGGCGATCGGTGTCGTCACCGCGGTCATCGGCATCTTCGCGGTCTCGCCCCGCGCTACAGACCGCTCGGGCATGTCCGCCATCAACCGCGGCTTCTTCATCTCGGCGGTCATCTCCGCCGTGCTCGTCGCGGCTGCCACGTTCTGGCTGCTGCCGGCCAAGATGGTCGACTTCACGGGCGTCGTGGTCGAGGACCTCGGCCTGGGCGTCGAGATCGACACCTTCAATCCGCGGGTCTACGCGATCGGCGCGGTGCTGATCGGCATCGTGCTGGCGGCGGTCATCCAGCAGCTGACGGCGTACTTCACGGAGACCAACCGTCGCCCGGTCGACGACGTCGCCAAGAGCTCGCTGACCGGCCCGGCCACCGTCATCCTCGCCGGCGTCTCGATCGGCCTGGAGTCGGCGGTCTACTCGGCCCTGCTCATCGGTGCTGCCGTGTACGGCGCGTTCCTGCTCGGCGGTGGCTCGGTCATCCTGTCGCTGTTCGCCATCGCGCTCGCCGGTACCGGCCTGCTCACCACGGTCGGCGTCATCGTGTCCATGGACACGTTCGGCCCGGTGTCGGACAACGCGCAGGGCATCGCGGAGATGTCGGGCGATGTGCACGGCGAGGGCGCTGCGGTGCTCACCCGTCTCGACGCGGTCGGCAACTCGACGAAGGCCATCACCAAGGGCATCGCGATCGCCACGGCCGTGCTCGCGGCGACCGCGCTGTTCGGCGCGTTCCGCGACACGATCATCGAGGCGACCGCATCCGCGGGCGGCACCGACATCGTGAAGAGCGTCCAGGAGTCGCTGCAGTACGTGGGCGTCCTCGACATCGCGAATCCGTCGAACCTCGTCGGCCTGATCATCGGCGCGGCTGTCGTGTTCTTCTTCTCCGGCCTGGCGATCAACGCGGTGTCCCGCGCTGCCGGCGCCGTCATCTTCGAGGTGCGCCGCCAGTTCCGCGAGCACCCCGGGATCATGGAGGGCACCGAGAAGCCGGAGTACGGCAAGGTCGTCGACATCGTGACGAAGGACTCGCTGCGCGAGCTCATCACTCCGGGCCTGCTCGCGGTGCTCACCCCGATCGCGGTCGGCTTCGGCCTCGGCGTGGGCGCTCTCGGCGCCTACCTTGCGGGCACGATCGCCACGGGCGTGCTCATGGCCGTGTTCCTGTCCAACTCCGGTGGGGCCTGGGACAACGCCAAGAAGTTCGTCGAGGACGGCAACTTCGGCGGCAAGGGCTCAGAGGCGCACTCCGCGACGGTCATCGGCGACACCGTCGGCGACCCGTTCAAGGACACCGCCGGCCCGGCGATCAACCCGCTGATCAAGGTGATGAACCTCGTCGCCCTGCTCATCGCGCCGGCCGTCGTGGCGCTGAGCATCGGCGAGAGCGCCAACACGACCCTGCGATGGGCGATCGCCCTCGGCGCCGTCGCGATCGTCGTGGTCTCGACGGTGATCTCGAAGCGCCGTCCGATCGCGGTGGGCGAGGTCCCGGTCGAGACGTCGGCCTGATCCACCCGTCAAGGACCCCGTGTTCCGCTCTGCGGGACGCGGGGTCCTTGCGGTCGGTCCCCGTAGGGGACCGAGGGCGCATCGACCCCCCGATGGGGGCCGGTGAAGTTGACAGACACCGCTGGCATAGCGTCAGACTCCGGCCCATTGCCCCGGCACCGCCGCCGGGGAGACGACAGGAAGGACGGGCGTGGCAGACAAGACCCTGGTGATCGTGGAGTCGCCCGCCAAGGCGAAGAAGATCGCCGGCTACCTGGGGCCTGACTACACGGTCATGGCCTCGGTCGGTCACGTCCGCGACCTCGCCTCCAAGGCCTCCGAGCTGCCCGAGGCGCTGCGCAAGCAGCCGTGGGCCAAGCTCGCCGTCGACGTGGACGACCAGTTCCAGGCCTTCTACGTGGTTCATGAGTCCAAGAAGAAGACGATCGCGGACCTCAAGCGCGCCCTCAAGGACGCCGACGCCCTGCTGCTCGCCACTGACGAGGACCGCGAGGGCGAGGCCATCGCGTGGCACCTGCTCGAGGTGCTGCGCCCCAAGGTCCCCGTGCAGCGCATGGTGTTCAACGAGATCACCCCCGAGGCGATCCGTGCCGCCGTCACGAACACCCGTGATCTCGACATGCAGCTGGTGGAGGCCCAGGAGACCCGTCGCATCGTCGACCGGCTGTACGGCTACCCCGTGTCCGAGGTGCTCTGGAAGAAGATCGGCCGGGAGGCCAAGTCGGCCGGCCGGGTGCAGTCCATCGCCGTCCGCATCGTCGTCGACCGGGAGCGGGAGCGAATCGCGTTCCGGTCCGCTGGCTACTGGGACGTGGAGGGCGTGTTCGGGCTCGGGTCAGCGACGGCCTCGGCAGGGTCCTTCGACGCCCGGCTCACGACGGTCGACGGGGTCCGCGTCGCGTCCGGCACGGACTTCGACCAGCAGGGCGCCCTGCGCAAGGACACCGTCACCGTGCTCGATGAGGCCCGTGCGACGTCGCTCGTGCAGTCCCTGTCGGGCGCACCCTTCACCGTGCGCTCCGTGGTGCAGAAGCCCGGCCAGCGCCAGCCCAAGGCGCCGTTCATCACCTCGACCCTTCAGCAGGAGGCCTCGAACCGACTGCGCTGGGGCAGCCAGCGCACCATGCGGGTCGCCCAGTCGCTGTACGAGAACGGCTACATCACCTACATGCGCACCGACTCGGTGAGCCTGTCGGAGCAGGCCATCTCGGCCGCCCGTGCTCAGGCCCGCGAGCTCTACGGCCCCGAGTACGTCGCCGACAAGCCCCGCACCTACGCGAGCAAGGTCAAGAACGCCCAGGAGGCGCACGAGGCCATCCGGCCCGCCGGCGACACGTTCAAGACGCCGGGTGAGCTCTCGCGAGAGCTCAACGCCGATGAGTTCGCTCTCTACGACCTCGTCTGGAAGCGCACCGTCGCGTCCCAGATGGCCAACGCCCAGGTGGCGACCACCACCGTCAAGCTCGGTGCGATCACCGGTGAGGGCACGGATGCGGAGTTCACCGCGTCGGGCACCGTCGTCGTCTTCCCCGGCTTCTACGCCGCGCTGAAGGACGTCGTCGAGGATGCCGAGCGACGACGACCGCGAGCGCGAGCTGCCCAACCTCGCCGAGGGCGACGCGCTCACCGCCGAGCGCCTCGAGCCGCTGGGGCACACCACCAGCCCGCCGGCGCGCTACACCGAGGCGAAGCTGGTCGCCAAGCTCGAGGAGCTCGGCATCGGCCGCCCGTCGACGTACGCGTCGATCATGTCGACGATCATCGACCGGGGATACGTGTGGAAGAAGGGCTCGGCCCTCGTGCCGAGCTTCACCGCCTTCTCGGTCGTGCGGCTGCTCGAGGAGCACTTCACCGCGCTCATCGACTACCAGTTCACGGCCAACATGGAGAACGTCCTCGACCTCGTGGCGACGGGAGAGACCGACCGCGTCGCGCAGCTCGAGGCGTTCTGGCGCGGCGGTCACAGCGTCAGCGGGGACTTCCCGGGCGTGAAGCCGCTCACCGAGGACCTCGGCGCCATCGACGCCCGCGGTATCGCGACCTTCCCGATCGACGGCACCGACGCCGTCCTGCGCGTCGGCCGCTACGGCGCCTATGTGGAGCGGGGCGAGGACGAGCGCGCGAACGTGCCGGTCGACCTTGCGCCTGACGAGCTGACCGCCGAGAAGGCCGAGCAGCTGCTGGCCGAGCCGTCCGGCGACCACGAGCTGGGCACCGATCCCGACACCGGCCTGGCCATCGTCGCGAAGTCAGGCCGCTACGGACCGTACGTGACGGAGGTCCTGCCGGAGGGCTCGCCCAAGTCGGCCAAGCCGCGCACGGCGTCGCTGTTCGCCAGCATGAGCCTGTCGACCGTCACGCTCGAGGAGGCGCTGCGCCTGCTCAGCCTGCCTCGCGTCGTGGGCACCGATCCGTCCGACGGCGTGGAGATCCTCGCGCAGAACGGCCGCTACGGGGCGTACCTGACGAAGGACAAGGACTCCCGCTCGCTGGGCGGCGAGGAGGAGATCTTCACGGTCACGCTGGAGCAGGCGCTCGCGCTGTTCGCCCAGCCCAAGCAGCGTGGTCGTGGCGCCGTCAAGCCGCCGCTGCGCGAGGTCGGCAACGACCCGACGACCGGGCTGCCCATGGTGATCAAGGACGGCCGCTTCGGCCCCTACGTCACCGACGGCGCGACAAACGCCTCGCTCCGCACGGCGGACGACCCGGCCACCATCACGGTCGAGCGGGCCAGCGACCTGCTGTCCGAGCGCCGGTCGAAGGAGGCGCTCGAGGGCCTCGCGCCGAAGAAGACGACCAAGCGCGTCGTGAAGAAGTCGACGGCGAAGAGGACGACGGCGAAGAAGACCGCCGCGAAGAAGACGACGGCCAAGAAGACGGCCGCTGCGGGATCGCGCTGACCATGCCGGGCTACTTCATCGCCTTCGAGGGCGGCGAGGGAGCGGGCAAGTCGACGCAGGAGGGCCTGCTCGCGGCGAGCCTGCTGGCCCGTGGCCACACGGTCGTGCGCACGCGTGAGCCGGGTGGCACGCCGGCGGCGGAGCAGATCCGGCACGTCGTGCTCAGCCCCGAGTTCGAGGGCCTCGACCCCCGGGCCGAGGCACTGCTGTTCGCCGCGGCCCGCGGCGAGCACGTGGCGCGCGTCATCCGCCCGGCGCTCGACCGGGGCGACGTCGTGATCTGCGACCGCTACATCGACTCGTCGGTGGCCTACCAGGGCTACGGGCGCGAGCTCGGCCCGGAGCGCGTGCGCGACCTGAGCCTGTGGGCCACGGGCGCGCTGCTGCCCGACCTCACCGTCGTCCTCGACGTCGCCCCCGAGATCGGCTTGGCCAGGTTCGCGCAGCGCGACCGGCTCGAGGCCGAACCGGTGGAGTACCACCACGCCGTGCGCGAGGCGTTCCTCTCGCTCGCCGAGGCCGAGCCCGACCGCTACCTCGTGCTCGACGCCCGCGGAGATCTCGACGCCATCGCCGCTGCCATCCTCACGCGGGTGGAGTCCGGACTGGGGATCGAGTGATGCATCCGATCTGGGAGCGCCTCGTCGGCCAGGACGCCGTGGTCGAGGAGCTGTCGAGGGCGGTCGCGGACGCCGAGCACATCCGTCGGGGCGAGCCCGGGCCCGGCATGACGCACGCGTGGCTGATCACCGGACCGCCGGGCTCGGGTCGCTCGACGGCAGCGACCTGCTTCGCTGCCGCGCTCGTGTGCCCCGAGGACGGGTGCGGGGTCTGCGAGGCGTGCCGCACGGCACCGCTCGGCGGTCACGCGGATGTCGAGGTCGTCACCACGGAGGGGCTGTCCTACACGGCGAAGGAGGCCCTCGAGCTGATCCACAAGGCGGGCATGTCGCCGGTGAAGAGCCCGTGGCACGTCATCGTGCTGGAGGACTCGGACCGGCTGACGGACACCGCGGTGAACATGCTGCTCAAGGCCATCGAGGAGCCGCCCCCGCATACCGTGTGGATCCTCTGCGCCCCGAGCGTCGAGGACGTCCTGCCGACGATCCAGTCGCGCACGCGCCACGTCCCGCTGCGCACCCCGACGGCCTCCGACGTCGCCGAACTGCTCGTGGAGGCGTACGGCGTCGACGTGGCGATGGCGTCGTTCGCGGCACGTGCGTCGCAGGGCCATATCGGCCGGGCCCGCGCCCTCGCCCGCGACGAGCACGCGCGCATGCGTCGCCAGGAGGTGCTGCGCATCCCCTTCGGCCTGCAGGACGTCGCGTCGTGCTTCACGGCGGCGGCGAACCTGCTCTCCGCCGCCACCGACGACGCGCGCGCTATCACCGATCCGCTCGACGAGCTGGAGAAGGCCAATGTCATGGCCCAGTTCGGCGATGCGCCCGATGCGGCGATGAGGAGCCGGGTGAAGCGGCTGTCGACGTCCACCCTCAGCGAGCTGGACAAGCGGCAGAAGACCCGGCGCACGCGCACCGTCCGCGACCAGGTCGACCGGGCGCTGATCGACCTGCTGGGGCTGTACCGCGACGTCCTCGTCGTCCAGCTCGACGGCGATGTCCCGCTGATCAACGAGGAGATGCGCCCGCAGCTCGCCCAGCTCGCATCGCGCAGCACGCAGAACGACACCGGCCGTCGACTGCAGGCGATCTCCTACTGTCGGCATCAGGTCGAGGCGAACGTCACGCCGCTGCTGGCCCTGGAATCGCTGATGGTGGAGCTCAAGGATCCGTGGATCCGGGTCTCGGCATGACGCAGCCCGCCGGTGAGTTCGGGCAGTGGCTCGACGGGATGCAAGCGGCGCTTCGGGGCGAGTCCGACTCCGACGTTCCCTGCGGCACGTGCACCGCGTGCTGCACGTCGTCGCAGTTCGTGCACATCGAGCCGGACGAGATCTCGACCCTCGCGTTCATCCCGGCTGAGCTGCTCTTCCCCGCGCCCGGCCGACCGCACGGGCACGTGCTGATGGGGTACGACCAGGACGGCAACTGCCCGATGTTCGTCGACGGTGGCTGCAGCATCTACGCGCACCGTCCGCGCACGTGCCGGGTCTACGACTGCCGACTCTTCACTGCCCTCGGGCGCGTCAACGACGACACTCCGCAGATCGCGCAGCGGATCCGCTCGTGGGAGTTCACGTACGCCGACGACGACACCCGGGCGCTGGCCGAGGAGATCCGCGAGGCGGGTCGGCTTCCCGACGCGCCGTAGCCGACCTGCCTACCATCGGCACATGCACCTGCCCATCCGCACCGACAGGCTGACTCTCCGTGCCCTCACCGCCGATGACATCGACGACCATCGGCGCCTGTACGGGGATCCTCGAGTGGTGAGGTACCTGTACGAGGAGCCACTGGACTCCGTCGCTGCCGATGAGCATCTGCAGAAGCGTCTGGCGGCCCGCTTGCCCGACGAGGGTGAGTGGCTCAACCTCGCCGTCGAGCACGAGGGGCGCTACGTGGGTGAAGTGGGGCTGTGCCTCGTGAGCCGCGCGCACCGACAGTGCGAGATCGGCTACGTCTTCCTGCCCGAGGCCGCTGGACAGGGGTACGCGACGGAGTCGACGGAGGCGATGGTGCAGCTGGCGTTCACGGAGCTCGACGCGCACCGGGTGTTCGGGCGCCTGGATGCCCGCAACGACGCGTCGGCGGGTGTGCTGACCCGTCTGGGCATGCGGCGCGAGGGCCACCTGCGAGAGAACGAGTTCGTCAAGGGCGAGTGGACGGACGAGGCGGTGTTCGCCATCACCGAGGATGAGTGGCGCGCCCGCGGCTAGCCGGACGTGACCATGGATCAGCGACGCTCGAGCACGTCCCCGACCGGCTAGAGGTCGGCGGCCTTCTGCAGGCCGTGGGCGTAGGCCAGCATCGCGTCGACCGCCGGCGAGAGGATCTGCGCGGTGCTGCGCGTGGCATCGGGGGCCGCGAGCAGCCGGGCCGCGGCCGCCAGCAGCTCGTCGTAGGTGGCGCAGCCGTCGGCGAGCCGGCCGCGCACGAGTTCGGCTGACCGCGCCGCGGAGACTGCGGCGGTCGTACCGGGCAGCTCGCGCTGGAGCTGGTCGAGGACGACGAGCCGCTCGGCCAGGGCGGTCAGCGGACCGGCCGCCTCGTTGTCGGCTCGCCGCAGCTCGTCGCCGGCGCCGGGGTAGAGGCGCTCGAGCGAGGGTGCCATGTTCATGATCTGCACCCGGACAGACGTGAACCGGGTGATCTCCGCCGAGCCCACCGCGCTACGAGGGATTGCCGGGGGAGGCCCGACGAGTGCGAGCTCGCGGGGTGCTGGCCCGACCTTGCGCAGGCGTCCTCGAGCACGGATCGAGACGAAGAGGCCCACCCCGGCCGCACCGAACCACAGCCAGAGGGAACTGGGAGCCCCGGTCAGTGCGTCTATGAACCCGATGGAGCCTCCCACGCCCGCGACGACGGCGCCCCCCGTGACCTCGGTCCGCAGCGTGCTCACGCGGGTGCGGTGCCGGGCCACCTCCCGACGGTTCGCGGCCACGGCCTTGTGGTGCTCGAGCGCCAGGGTCTTGCTCGAGGCGCGGCTGCCCTTGCCGGTCACGGCGAGGAAGGAGTCGACCAGGTCGATGCCACGTGAGACGCGCTGCTCGATGAGGGCGGCCAGCTCTGCTGGGTCGCGGCGGGCCTTGGTCACCGTATTACGGTACGACCCATGAGGCCTCCACGTCAGTTCGCGGTCCTTCTGGCCTCCGTGGCGGTGCTCTCCTCGTGCGGGCTGCTGGGCGGCGGCGAGCCTGAGGCTGTCCCACCCACCCGCCCGTCCGCCGCGGTGGAGTCGGCGGAACCGTCGTCGACGGCTCCCTCCCCGTCCACGTCGCCCTCGCCGGCGGCGTCCCCCGTGGCCACCCCCGACCTGTCGCGCTTCTACGACCAGAAGGTGAAGTGGACCAACTGCGGTGCCGCGGACTGCGCGACCATCGTCGCGCCGCTGGACTACGCCGACCCCGAGGGCGGCACGATCGACCTGGCCATCGCCCGGGTCAAGGCCAAGGGCGACAAGATCGGCTCGCTGTTCGTGGACCCGGGCGGACCGGGAGGCAGTGCGGTCGACTACGCGAAGGCGGCTGACTTCATCGTCAGTCCCGCGGTGCGTGAGTACTTCGACATCGTCGGCCTGGATCCCCGGGGCGTGGCCCTCAGCGACCCCGTCGAGTGCCTGACCGACGCCCAGCTCGACGAGCTGGGTGCCGCCGACGGCACGCCCGACAGCGCCGCCGAGGAGCAGGAGATCATCGACCTCTCCGCTCTCCCCGGCGAGGGCTGCGCACGCAAGTCCGACCCTCGCTATGCGCACGTGGGGACGGCCGACGCGGCACGCGACCTCGACCTGGCCCGCGCGCTGGTCAAGGACGAGACGCTCACCTACCTCGGCAAGTCCTACGGCACGATGCTGGGCGCGACGTACGCCGAGCTCTTCCCCGACCACGTAGGACGCATGGTCCTCGATGGGGTCCTGCCCGCCAGCCTCGACCTCGTCGAGGTCACGAAGGGCCAGGCGGACGCCTTCGAGGTGGCCGTGCGCGACTTCGCGCGCGACTGCCTCACGCACTCGGACTGCCCGTTCTCGGGCTCGCCGGCGGACGCCGTCGGGCAGCTGCAGGAGTGGCTGGCCGGTCTCGACGCCGATCCGATTCCCGGCGGCGACCGCGACCTGAACGAGCCGCTGGCCGCATATTCGGTCCTCGCCAACCTGTACTTCCCGGGATACGACTACCCGCGACTGCGCTCGGCGCTGGCCGCGGCCATCGAGCGTGACGACCCCACGCAGATGTTCGACATCCTCGACGCTCGCATCAGCCGCGGACCCGACGGGCGCTACCTCGACAACTCCACGGAGGCCTTCTACGCCGTGACCTGTCTCGACCGGCCCTACACCGGCACCGTCGACGACGTGAAGGCCCTGGCAGAGGAATGGAAGGCGACGGCGCCGACCTTCGGCCCGGCTCTGGCGTGGGGACTGCTGCCGTGCAAGGACTGGCCCGCGTCGACGGAGCAGGTCACGCAGACGGTCGCCGAAGGCTCCAACCCGATCCTCGTGCTGTCCACCCGCAAGGACCCTGCGACGCCCTACCAGTGGGGCGAGCTCGTCGCCGACGAGCTCGACAACGCGACCCTCGTGACGTACGAGGGCGTCGGGCACACGGCCTACGGCGAAGGCTCGTCGTGCGTCGACGACGCTGTGGACCGCTACCTGCTCAAGGGCACGCTGCCCAAGAAGGACCTCGTCTGCTCGTGACGCTCTCCCGGGGCATGGCCCTCGCAGCTGCGGCCGTGGCGGCCGTGGCTGCGGTCGCCGCATCGCCGGCGGTCCCGTCAGCGAGCGCCATCGATGCCGGCCCGCTGCCGGGATCGGTGGCCGTGATCGGTGACTTCGGTGCCGGGAGTGACGGACAGCGGGCCGTCGCCGACCTTGTCGCGCGCGCCCGTCCGCGAGCCGTGGTCTCCGTCGGGGACAACGTGTACGACGACCGCGGCTACGAGGCGCTGGTCGGCGACTACTACGGGCGGTGGGTGTCCTCGGCGAGCATGCTCCCAGCCGTCGGCAACCACGACCATGAGGAGGGGATCGGGGCGTTCGACGCGTACTTCTCCTACCTCGACGGCCGGCACGTCTACTCCGCCGGCCGCGCTGGCATGCGATTCTTCGTGCTCGACAGCACCACGGCGCTCGACTCGGACCTGTCGATGAAGCGGCAGCGGGAGTGGCTGAAGCGCTCCCTGCTGGCGAGCCGTGCACGCTGGAAGGTGGTGGTGTTGCACCACCCGCCCTACTCGTCGGGAGACGTGCACGGGTCGACGCCCGAGTTCCAGTGGCCCTTCGGGGAGTGGGGAGCGGACCTGGTGCTCGCCGGTCACGACCACGTGTACGAGCGGATCGTGGTCGATGGCTCGACCTACGTCGTGGACGGCACCGGCGGCAAGGACCTGTACGGCTTCGACGACGCGGTCGCGGGATCGCGGGTGCGGTTCGATGACGACTTCGGTGCGCTGTTCCTGACCGCTACCGACCGGACCCTGACGGGCGAGTTCTGGTCCGCGGGCGGCGTGCGGGTCGACCGGTTCACGCTGCGGGAGTGATGTCCGCTCACAGCGAATTCCGCAAATGATGTTTGCGTATTCAACTAAGGGCACACTACGTTGCCTGAATGTCCGCCACCGCCGCTGAGCCCACTGACTCTTCCGTCGAGCCCGATCCGCGGCGCTGGAAGGCCCTGCTGGTCATCGCCATCGCCCAGTTGATGGTCGTGCTCGATGCGTCCATCGTGAACATCGCGCTGCCCTCGATCCAGGAGGACCTCGGCATCAGCGATGCCGACCGCCAGTGGGTCATCACGGCCTACACGCTCGCGTTCGGCGGCCTGCTCCTCCTCGGCGGGCGCATCGCGGACTTCCAGGGGCGCAAGCGCATGTTCATCGTGGGCCTGATCGGCTTCGCCTTCGCCTCCTTCCTCGGCGGCATCTCGCAGACCGCCGAGATGCTCTACGCGGCGCGCGCCCTCCAGGGTGTCTTCGCTGCCCTCCTCGCGCCTGCTGCCCTCTCGCTCATCTCCGTGACCTTCACCGACTCCAAGGAGCGGGCGAAGGCCTTCGGCGTGTTCGGTGCCATCTCGGGCGGCGGCGCCGCCATCGGCCTGGTCGCGGGCGGCATCCTCACCGAGTTCTTCTCCTGGCACTGGACGCTTCTTGTCAACGTCCCGATCGCCATCGTCGCCGTCGCCCTCGCCGTCCCGTACGTGAAGGAGTCGCGCGCGACCGGTGACACGAAGTACGACGTGCCCGGCGCCATCTTCGCCACAGCCGGCCTCGTGTCGCTCGTGTACGGGATCACGCAGGCCAACACTGCCGGCTGGAACGGCACGACCACGCTGTCGTTCATCGGCCTGGGCCTGCTGCTCCTCGCGATCTTCCTGTTCATCGAGACGCGCACGTCGCACCCGCTGCTGCCGCTGCGCATCCTGGCCAACCGCAACCGTGGCGGCGCCTATCTGGCCTCGTTCTTCGTCGGCATCGGCCTGTTCGCGATGTTCCTGTTCCTGACGTACTTCTTCCAGGCGGTCCTCGGCTACACGCCTCTGCAGTCGGGTCTGCTCTTCCTCCCGTTCTCCGCAGGCGTCATCCTGAGCGCCGGACTGGCCAGCCAGCTGCTGCCGCGCTTCGGTCCCCGATGGGTGACCGGAGCGGGCTTCCTGCTCGCCATCGTCGGCATGGTCCTGCTCACGACCATGTCGCCGAGCAGCGCCTACGTCAGCGGCATCCTGCCGTCACTGGTCATCATCAGCCTCGGCATGGGCCTCGTCTTCGTGCCGCTGTCGGCGGTGTCGCTGTTCGCGATCGGCAACCACGACGCGGGCGTGGCGTCTGCTGTCCTGAACACGAGCCAGCAGATCGGCGGCTCGATCGGCATCGCCTTCCTCAACACGGTGGCCGCGTCGGCGACGACCGCCTACATCGTCGCCAACAACCTGGAGGGCCCGACGCCGGAGGCCCTCGTCGAGGGATTCACGCGCGGCTTCGCCTGGGGTGCCGCCATCCTCGTGGTGGCCGGCCTCATCTGGATCGTCCTGGTGAACATGTCCAAGAAGGACATGGCCGCCAACGACTCGCCGACCGCGCACGTCGGCTAGGGCCTCGTCGAGCTCTCGTACGCGTCGATTTCGGCGAGCACGCGCGTACGGGTGTCATCTGGCGCGAACGACGCCCGGATGGACTCGCGGGCCAGCTCGGTGAGGGCGCTCGTGTCGAGGCCGAACACCTCGTGGCCGACGACGTACTCCCGGTTGAGGTCGGTGCCGAACATCCCCGGATCGTCGGTGTTGAGGGTGACGCGGACCCCGGCGTCGCGCAGTACCGGGAACGGATGCTCGTCCATGCTGGCGACGGCGCCTGTGCAGACGTTGGACGTGGGACAGACCTCGAGGGTGATGCCGCGATCGACCAGCGCGGACATCAGCGCTCGATCCCGGGCAGCCGCGATGCCATGCCCGATGCGCTCGGCACCGAGCAGGTCGATGCTGGCCCAGACGTCCTGGGGTCCCACCGTCTCTCCCGCATGCGGGACGCTGTGGAGCCCAAGATCCCTCGCACGGCGGAAGATGCCGGCGAACTCGCCGCGAGGCACGTCGGCTTCGGGACCGCCGATGCCGAAGCCCACGCTGCCCTCGGGGAGGAAGTCCGAGCACCAGGACAGCAGCCGCTCGCCGGACGGCAGCCCGAACTCCCCGTCGATGTCGAACACCCAGCCGAGCTCGACGCCGTGGAGCGACAACGCATCCGCTCGGCCTCGCGTGAGCGCGTCGGACAGCGCGTCCGGCTCGATGCCCAACGACAGGTGACTGTCGGCCGTGACAGTCGCCTCCGCGTAGCGCACGTTGACGGCGGCGAGGTCGCGACCGAGACCCACGGCAAGGTCGTACACGTCGTCCGCGGTGCGCACGAGCCGCGCCACGGCGAGATAGACGCGGATGAAGTGGGCGAAGTCGGTGAAACGGTAGAAGTCCCGCATCGCCTGCTCGTCCTGGGGCAGCCCCACCTCCGGGTACCGTCGCGAGAGCCCGAGCACGGTCTCGACGGAGGCGGCCCCCTGCATGTGCACGTGCAGCTCGGCCTTGGGCAGGCCCGCGATGAACGCGGTGATGTCCAGCGGCTCGGTCACCCAGCGAACCTACCGGGGAAGGAACCGGGTGCAGACTGCCGCCGTCAGAGACGCGAGTCGCCCACCGACTGATAGCCAAGGAGGAGCCGTGAAGTTGAGCCGTCTCATCGTCGTCGCAGTGGCAGCCCTGCTGCTGCCGCTGATCGCCGCCTGCGGAGGGAGTGCGGCCCCGCCGACGAGCGCCAGTCCGTCGGGTGCACCGATCGGAGCGCAGCCCACTGGCGGCGCCCCCCTGGCCGGCACCTCGTGGGTGCTCGTCGAGTGGCCCGCTGACGTCTGAGGATCTCGCCGAGAGCGGGATCACCCTCGAGTTCGCCGACTCCGAGCTCTCGGGCAGCGCCGGAGTCAACACGTACTTCGGCGGCTACACCTCGTCCACCGACGGGTCCCTGCAGATCAGCACACTGGGCAGCACCGCCATGGCCGGCGACGAGGCCGCGATGGCGCTCGAGCAGGAGTACCTCGCGGCACTGCAGTCGATCTTCGGCTACACCATCGCGGATGGCACCCTCACCCTCGTCGGCGCAGCGGACCAGGTTTTGAGCTACAGGGCGGCTTAGCGGGGTGTCAGGGCGGTTCGGGGGCAGCCCGCTGCTCTAGTAGCATGTGCAGGCTTCCGGCGTAGGCCGCAAGGAACCACGTGGGAAGCGCGCGCCGCCTTAGCTCAGTGGTAGAGCAACGCACTCGTAATGCGTAGGTCCGGGGTTCAAATCCCCGAGGCGGCCCCACGTGAAATACGTTGCGCTGCAACGGGTTCTTTATGATTTTGGATTCATGAACTGTCCGATATGTCGCTTTTGCGGTCCGTCGCCCTTTCCTCGCCCTTTCTGGTGTCGAGACAGGGCTGTTGTTGTGCTCCTACCCAGATAACGCGTTTCGATTGGCGGCTGTGACACAACCTGGGACGGAATGCCCCGGAAATGCCCCGGCCTGAACCTCATTTTCGCTCGACCTACGCACAGGATGGCGTCTGAGGTCGAGCTTTGAACCTGAACCTGCATTTGCTCCGTGGATTGGCGGGTGGCATCTCCGCCTTGGCGACCAGTTCTCGATGAGTGGCACCGACTGGCCGTCCACTCGGCGGGACGTAACCGGGCGATCAGACGGCGGCCCAAGTAGTTGCTCAGCTGCGGCCCTGAGACGCCATGCTCCCCGGGCGGGTCGTTGCATTCGCGCGCCGATGTGCCGTTCTCACTCGCCTTCCTGGGTGTTGAACCGGCAGTCTGACTGGCCAGTCTCCGCCGGTCCGCGCGGGCTCGGTCGTCGCGCGAGGACGTCAGGGTGTCATGCCAGTCGACGGCTTCGTGCGCGGATTCGTGGCCGCGAAGATGGCCATCGAGCCGACCGTCTCCAGCTCCACCCGCTCGAACGATGCCTCGAGGATCTCGCCGAGGCCCTCCTGGGTGTCGCCGAGGTTGTCGAAGGTGCCCCGCCGGTTGTTGGCCTCGAGGATGCTCCGCGACAACCAGGTATGTCGCCCGGAGGGCCCGAGGATCGATGCACCGAAGAGGACGCCCGTCGGAGCGAGGACGGCGGCCACGTTGGCGACGGCAGCAGCCTTGCGCGGGAGCGGTCCCGGCAGGCAATGGAGCACGCCATTGAGCGCGGCGGAGTCGAACGGCCCGTGGACGGGAAGTGGCTTGCAGACGTCGGCCTCGATGGTCGTGATGTCCAGGCGCTGCAACCGCCGGGATGCATGATCGAGGACGTGCACGTTGGGGTCGAGGAGGGTGACAGGGCTGCCGTCAGGCATGCCGGCTCGTTCCAGGAAGTAGCCAGTACCGGGACCCACGTCGAGGTGCCGGTGACCGAGGTGCCGCCGGTACCCCTCCACGAGGCGAGTCGTCGGGCACCGCCACACGACTGGCGTGAAGAAGCCAAGGATCAGGGGGTCGTAGATCTTGAGGAAGAGCGGGGTGTACTCACGCTGGCCCTCGTAGGCGGGGTCGTCACGCTCCATGTCACCTCATTGCGACTACGACGAAGGGATGTTTCCACCGTGCACTCGCCTTGGTCCACCGTCAAGGGGTGCAGAAGTGCCGTTATCGCTCTGTCTGCATCGTCGACGCCCGCGACCAACGAGCTGCTTCCTTTGCGCGTCTATGGGCCTGCGGGCACTGGCCGGGTCGGAGGCGAGACGTGAGTGTCGGCGTCGGGGCTCGCGAGGACTCGCTCGAATCCGGTGAATGCCTCGAAAAGGCCACGGCTTCGAAGGCGCGGTTGCGCCGTCCGAGGGTCACCTGCTTCACGACGTTCGCGGCGCTGCGATAGGACACGTGCTCGTGCGACTACTGCCTGGACCGCAAGCCCGAACGGCGCCAGTTCGTCACCAGTCCACGCCGCTTGCTGCGTGCCGCCGTCCACACGACAACGAACACCCTCCCGACGGGCAACGTGCCTCATGGAGCGGCCCGATCGGTGCTGCGCGCCGCAAGCAGGACGACACCGGTGACGAGGAGGGCAATACCGGCGAGGACGAGACCCGCCATCACCGACCACCAGGCCTCTGAGAGCTCGCCGCCATCCACGGCCGGGATGATGAACCCAGCTACCAGCGCGACGACCCCACCGACGAGCCACCAGAGCGATCCACCCGTGTGGGCCACACGGTCGACAGTCGACGTCGATCTGGCGAAGCCGAACCAGATCGCGGTGCTGGCGCATAGCACCGCGATCACCGCGATGGGACCAGCGGCAAGGGCGGCGGCGACGCAGACCGTGAGTGTTCCCACCGCGAGGACGAAACGTGTCATGGGTGACTCCCCTCTCATTCGTGGCGCAGTGACGGCCACGTCGGCGATCTCTCGGGCGGCAACGCGCCACAGCGCAGTACCGTCGGCTCGATGCTGATCCATCAGGCATTGCAGCAGGGCTGGGCCATACTCACGCCTGAATTCCGGTGGGTAGGCGTGAAGAGACGCGCGGTAGAGGCGAAGCGACACGGGGCTCACCAGGCACCCCGCAAGCCGAGCCGGCGGAGTCGGGCTGCGTCGACCAACGCGACAAGGCGTGCATGCTCGGCGGCACCGACACGCTGGCCGAGGGCGCTGACCCGGTAGTAGCGGCGACGCTGGTCGTCAAGAGCCGGATCGGGTCGCTCGTCGGCCTCTTCGATCAGCCCCTGCTCGAGCATTCGCTTGATCGAGCCGTACAACGTGCCCGAGCCCATTCGGACCGCCCCGCCGCTCACCTCGGCAACGTCTCGCATGATCGCGTAGCCATGCTTCTCGCCATCGGCGAGCGCCACGAGGATGTGCATGACCGAAGCCGGCAACGGAAGGTAATCCTCGACGCCTTTCAACACACGCTTGTCCACCCGCGAACTATGACGGACTACGACGCACTCTGTCAACTATCGACATATCCAGTAGCGGCCACCGCACCGCCATCGTGATTCCCCTTGTCCGCCCCGATTCGTCGGCTCCTCACTGGGAAGTCCACACCTCAGTCTCGAGCGCATTCGTGGATACGAACGCATGTGTGGTGCGTAGGTCCAAGACCCGAAATCTGCGTCGAGGGAGCGGAAAGCTAGCCCCATGGCTAGCCCCCACTCCAGTCAACTGGAGTGGTCTGGAGTGGTCTGGATGGGACGAAGACCGTTGGTAGGGCTGGAATTCCCCTATAGCCGTGAGGGCGGGAAGATGTCTCGTAATGCGTAGGTCCGGGGTTCAAATCCCCGAGGCGGCCCCGACGAAAGTTGTTGCAGCGCAATAGATTTCGACTACCAGCCCGTCGGGCACTTCTTGGGCTTAAGCCCCACAGTTGGCCCCAGAAAGCCCCAAAGCGCGCGCCGCGTTCGATATCGCAAATCGGACACCCTGGTTGTTTGTGGGGCTTTCACAGCCCCACAAGCGGGAACTGACTCCAATTCCCGGCCGTCGTCCAGGTCATGCCCGCTCACCGGCTGAGCCGCAACAGCCGCTAGTCGGGCGCGACTCCGTCGATGAGAGCGTCTGCCGAGACTGCTGTGAAGTTGGAGATCACAGGGACCGGCATGGTTTCCTTGTCGCCGGCTGCCTGATTGCCGCTTCCCTAGTTCTTGCCTTGGGCGGTCAGCGCGTGACGGGTCGGATCGCCCAACGCCCGTGCCTGCTCCTGGACCGTCTTCATCGCGCATCATCGTCCCGTACCTGCGGGCCGGTCTGCATGGCGGAGACGCAAGCGCTCGCCTCGATCTCCTGAACGACGGGCTGGAGCTCGGTGAGGATGTCGACCATCGCCGGGCTGAAGTCGGCGTTGGCCATGAGCGCGAAGACCGTGCCGGTGCAGGGGTAGTACAGCAGGTTCGCGCCGTAACCCATCACCGAACCGGCGTGACCGATCGTCCGGACGGCACCGGTGCTGGGGTCACGGTCGACGACCAGGCCCAGTCCGCTGGCGGTGTCTCCGGGGGCGGAGTCCTCGATCCGGGCAGTTCGCAAGGCGTCATCGAGGCCGTAGCCCTCTCCGAAGGCCACCCCGTAGGTGTGCAGGTCATCGATCGTGGCTGCCAACGCCCCGCCGGAGAATGCAATGAGCGGCATTGTGGACGTGTCGAGGCCGGCGGGCCGGTGCGGCATGCAGAAGTCCGTGTAGCCATGCGCGAACGGAGGCTCGAGCGCGCCGTCGTCGAGAAGCCGGGTGTGCTCGATGCCCAACGGCTCGAAGAGGCGCTCGGTGATCAGCTCCGTGTAGGTCCTGCCCGTCACCTTCTCAAGGATGCGACCGAGCAGGATCGTGTTGGCGCTGGAGTACCGGGAGCCGGCCCCGGGCGCGAACGGCTCGCGGGGAATGGCTTCGCTCATCGCGATGACCTCGTCCGGTGACATCTGGGCGCCCGGGTTCGCGCACTTGAGGTCGATCTGTGCGGTGCTGATGTCGGGGATCCCGCTCGAATGGTTCGCCAGCATGCGAATGGTGATGCGGCCGGCCTGCGGGTAGTCCGGGTACCACTCGGCGACACGGTCGTCGAGGCTGATGAGCCCTTCGCGCACCATCTGCAGCGCGACCAGCACGGTGTATGTCTTGGTGATGCTCCCGATCGGGGCCTGCATGTGTGGGGTCATCGGCGCACCGGTCGCTCGGTCGGCGACGCCCAGCGAGGAGACGAACGACCCGTGGCCGGGGATCCAGACCCCGGCGGTGGCCCCCGCAGCGCCGGACTTCGCGAATCCGGCCTCGAACGCGGACGCGAGCTTTGCCGCGTCCGGATCGTCGAATGCCGCGTCCGGCTCGACCGGGTCGGCGGCTCCCGGTCGGCTCTCGTCGACGACGCGACGGATCGCCGAGACGACGAGGGCGGGGTCGTACAGGTAGATGTCGTGGCCGCTGTGGGTATCGGTGACGAGCTCGGCGCCCAGCGCCTTCGCCTGCAGCCGTGCGTGCTCCTGCCAGTCGGCGAACGTGATGTTGTCCCGCGCCCTCACATCCGCGGGGATCAGGTCGGTGCGCCACGGCTTGTCGGCGACGAGGACGACGGCCGGCACCTTCGGCAGGTCGGGCGCCGCGGCGATACGGTCGAACGCGTCCAGGACCTCGACGCCCTCGCGGACCTGGGGCGAGGTCGTCGCGTTGTCACGATCCCATGCGCGCAACGCTCTGTCGGTGGCGACGTCGGCCATCTCCGGGGACACCGCGTCGACCATCACGAGGCCGGCGACCTCGTCGGGATACGTGCGTGCGAAGAGTGACGCGACAAGACCCGAGTACGAGTGGGCGACGAGGACGAACGGACCGGGCTCTCCGATGGCGCTCGTGAGCGCTTGCAGGTCCTGCACGTCGAGGTCGGCCGTGTGCGGCTGTGGCCGTGGGGTCGTGCCCTGTCCGTCGAACCGGACGTCTGGCCGGTCGTAGGCGCACACCCGCGTGAACCGACCGACTTGCGGGAGGACAGCGGTCTCGCTCGTGGCGTACCGCCCCTTGCCCGCGGCGACGTCGTCGCCCGGAGCCGTCAGGACGGGATCGCCGTCGTCGATCGCCTGCGTCCAGTCGACTGCGCCGTTGCCCCGCCCGGCCATGAGGAGCACGGTCGGTGATCCCGTACCCGTGCATTCGACGAATACCTGGCGTCCGCCGCCGATGTCGACGATCCCGTTGAGCTCGCTGGCCACCGGTGATGGGACGCCGGTGGCGTCCGAGGTCGATCGTCCTGCGCGAACGGCCTCGACGACGTCGTCGATCGCCGCGCTGACGACGGCCGGATTGTCGAGCATCATGTTGTGGCCGGAGTGGGTCTCGGTGACATGCATGGCGCCCGGCACGAGCGCGGCGAGTTGGTCTTGCGCCGCGTGGTGGGCCGCCTGGGTCGCCGAGCCGATATCCGGCACTCCGGGCTTGGGCGCGTCGTTGATGGGAGCGTCGGCCGTGAGGACCACCAGGGGGATGTTTGGGATGGTCCCGCCGGCGCCGAGGATGTCTATCGCATCGTCGAAGTCGAAGCGCTCGACGTCTGGGTAGTCGGCGATCGCCGCTTCGGACATCGTGTTCTGCGCCTTCCACGCCTGCCAGAGGTCGGCCGGGAAGTTGTCTCGGAGCTCGGGGGTGAAGCTGTCGACGAGGACGAGCCCGCTCACGGCATCGCTATACGTGTGCGCGAAGAGTCGCGCGACAGCGCCGCCGTACGAGTGGCCAGCGAGGACGACCGGTCCGGTCTCACCCAAAGCCGCGAGCAGGTCGTGGAGCTCGGTGGCGGAGTCCGTGGGGGTGCTGGGCTGCGGGACGGCATCGCTGCGGCTGAGGCCCCCACCCTCGATCGCACGGGTGGTGCCCGGGCGGTCATACGCGCACACCCGCGTGTCCTTCGAGATCGTGTCGTACACGGTCGGCTGCGCCCCGAGCGGGCTGTCCCACAGGTCGGCCGCGATCGGGTTGCCCGAGATCAGCATCACGGTCGGCGATCCGGTCCCGCGGCACTGGACGTAGATGCGGCGCCCGCCGATGTCGACGAGGCCGGCGAAATCGCCTCCCGCGCCGGGCGAGGCGGCCGACTCGGATGCAGCCGGGCCCGTCGTCGCCGTGCTGATTGCCGATGTGGTCGCGGAGCACGCGGCTGTGGCGCACGCGGTGAGTGCCAGGACGCCCGCGGCGAACCACGACCGTCCCGCGGTCCTGCGGCGGACGGGCGACATACGAGTCAGCTGACGGTCCATAGGGACTCCTCCGGGTAGCGGTCCGGCGGGGACACTCCCCGCATGCGCAGTAGTTCTAGTAGAGGGTAGAAATATTGTCAAGAGTTTGTACGATACTTATACTGATTAATAGACAAATTGTGAGGAGTCCAGATGGGCACGGTTCAGGAACAGGCGAAAGCGCTCGGTGACCCGACGCGGCATGCCATCTTTCGCTACGTCATCGACGCTGGTGTGCCGGTCGGCGTCGGTGAGCTCACCGACCATCTTGGGCTCAACCACAACGCGATCCGGCAGCACCTGACGAAGCTGGTCGCGGCCGATCTGCTGCTCGAGGGACGCGTGCCCACGGGCGGCCCCGGCCGTCCTCGGCTCGCATACATGCCCGCTCCGACGGTCGAGAGCCGATGGGGAGCCACCGGACCATATGAGCGACTGGCGTTCCTGCTGACGGAGGTCATCAGCACCGGAGAGACTCCCGTCGAGATCGGTCGGCGGGCCGGACGGCGCGAGGCGGCCGACCACCGAGAAGACGCGGTGGCCGCTGTCCTCCAGGTGATGGCAGCGAGCGGATTCGACCCGACCGTCGAGGGGAGGCACGACGGCGTCGATGTCGTTCTGCGCACCTGCCCGTACGCGTCGACGGCGCTCGTTGCCCCCGACTCCGTGTGCGAGCTCCACCGAGGACTGGCGATGGGCGTTGTTGAAAGCGTCGGTGGCGCTGTCGTCGAGGACCTCATCCGCAACGACCCTCGAACGGCGCAGTGCCGGCTCCTGATCAACCTCGATCCCGACGTGCCGCCCGGCGCAGATCAGTGCGGTCACCAGTGACCTCGACGAACTCGTCCACCTCGCCGCACCGGGACTGCTCGACCAGCTCGGCGTCGGAAGCGTCTTCGCCGCGAATCTCGTCATCGCTACGGGCGACACCCAACAGCGGATCCGCACCGAGGCCGGCTTCGCCGCCCTCTGCGGCGTGAACCCGATTTCGGCATCCTCGGGAAAGACCAGTCGACACCGGCTCAACAGGTCCGGTGATCGCCAGGCGAACAACGCCCTCTGGACCATCGCCAGGGTCCGCCTGACCCGCGACCCGGCCACCGTCGCCTACCCAAACGCCGCACCGAAGAAGGACTCTCACACCGCGAGATCGTGCGCTGCATCAAGCGCTACCTCGCCCCCGGACTGTTCCCGATCCTCATCGCGGACCTTGCAAATTTGATATAGGAGTGTCGGAACCTTGTGTGCTCTGGCCTGCAGGAGCCCTACGCCAGCGCAAACGCATGCTCACGGCGGCGTGGGGCTGGATTCGCTAGGTCGCCTGGTCGATCAGTCCCCGTCGGCGGGCGATCGCGGCCGCCTCGGTGCGCCCCGCTGCATTGAGCTTGCCCAGGATGTTGGAGACATGGACCGAGACGGTCTTGACGCTGATGAACAGCTGCTTGGCGATCTCGCCGTTGGACCGACCCTCGGCGACGAGCGCGAGGATCTCGGTCTCCCGAGCGGTCAGGGCATCCGAGCGTCTCTCGGCGCGACCGGGCGCCGACCCGATCGCCTGCAGCTCCTGCAGCAGCGGCCGGGCGCCCAGCCGGTGGGCGCTCGCGCGCGCCAGGTCCGCAACCTCACGAGCGCCGGCTTGATCGCCGATGGCGCGCAGGATGCCGGCCATGGTCACCCGCACGGCAGCCAGTTCGTGGACGTGCCCGAAGTCGGCGAAGAGCTGCTCGGTCTCTCGCCACGATTCGACTAGGACCTCCTGCGACGGTGCGTCCGTGCCGGTCAGCCAGCGAGCACGCAACGTCTCCGCTTCGAGCCGCCTCATCCAGGCTTGTCCCTCGGGTCCCCACTGCCCGGACGGGTCGGCGTACTCCTGGAGCACGGTCTGCCCGTCTTCGAGGAGCCCCTCGACCTCCGCAAGGAGCGCCGTTCGTTCGGCCGCGCTCAGCTTTGGCATCCGGTGCGCAAGGGCCCCTGCGGTCGTGGCTGCCAGTCGGATGCGGGCGCTGAACCACTCGCGCCAGATGTTGCCCAGCACCTCGACTACGTCCCGGTAGACGCCGAGGACCGCACGAGGGTCCTCGGCGCGCGCGGCGTCGGTGAGCTCGGCGACGATGGAGTGGATCGCGATCTCCCCTCTCTCCCAGAACCGGCGCAGCCCTTGGGCTCGGTCGGCCACGTGCTCGCCGCGGGCTGCGAGCACCAGCAGGCGGACGCTCTCTAGGAGGGCACCTAAGATCGGCGGCGCGTGCTCACCGGTGACGTCGGTGAGCACGAGGACCTCGTCCCAGTCGCCGTTGACGTACAGCACCCACGCGAGCTGCCACCGAGCCTCGAAGCCGTACGGCGCCCACGGGACGCCAGCATCGACCGCGGCCTTCAGAGCACCGCGGAACCAGCGCTCGGCGTCGTCAAACTCCGCCCAGTCCTGGTAGGAGCGGCCCATGAAGTATCGGGCCCGCATCTCCGCATGTACGGCGCCCGTGGCGACGGCGCGCTCAACCGCGTCGGCGAGCGCGTTGCGCAGACCCTCCTTGGGCCCGGCCTTCTTGAGCCCGGAGAGCGTCGTGACGATGTCGGCAACGAGCTCGTGCAGGTCCAGTCGCTCGGCGATCGCCAGGGCGTCGAGCCCGACCGACTGTGCCTCGTCGTACTTCTCATTGTCGGCCAGGAGTCGGGCATGGATCGCCAACACCTTGGCGCGCAATCCACCGGCGCCCTCGGGGAGCTCGTCGACGGCTTGCTGGGACACGCTGAGCGTGTACTCGTCGTGGGGCTCGAAGACGATGAGCGCGTCGGCGCGCGCGGCGAGCAACCTGGCCCGCTGTCCGGCGGGGGCATCGTCGGGGAGCTGGACCAGCTGCTCGGCGAGCAGCTTCGCCGCCCGCTCTGGCTGGCCGGCGTTGGTCACAGCCGCCGCCGCCGCGACCGCGAGCTTGGACACATCACCGGCGTACCGCTCACGTCGGGCGGGGTCGGACAGCAGCTCAAGGGCCTGTTGGTAGTGCTGGGCTGCCTCGTCCGGACCGCCCACGGCGGCAGCCTCATCGCCAGCCCGGATCGCCGCGGAGAGCGCCCCGTCGAGGTCGTTGGCGAGGCGGGCGTGACGCGCCAGCTCGGCCGCGGTCCCCGGCGCCCGGCCGTCGGCGAGCACGGCGGCGTACGCAGCGTGCAGCCGGACCCGCTCGCCGGGGAGCAGGTCATCGTAGACAGCCTCGCCGAGCAGGGCGTGGCGGAAGCCGTAGCGGCCCTCGCCGGCGACCAGGACGTTCATCTCGACCG
Source organism: uncultured bacterium (assembly GCA_963707385.1). Taxonomy (GTDB): domain Bacteria; phylum Actinomycetota; class Actinomycetes; order S36-B12; family S36-B12; genus UBA10649. The sequence continues at coordinate 167,918 of CAVPPK010000001.1, forward strand.
CATGTCGCACTGCTTCCTCGAGCTGGCGCGCGCCGAGACCGGACGTCGCAGCGAGCAGCTCATGGGAGACCTGGCGGCCAGCGACACTGGCGACCCGCGTGACTTGCCGCGCGTCGGCGTCGAGCCGGTCGAGCCGGACGAGGAGGACGTCAGCCAGATCGTCCGGCAGCGCCTCGCATCCCTCCGACATCCCCGCAGCGCCGACCAGCTCCTCCACGAAGAAGGCGTTGCCCTCTGCGCGGCCGACGATGGTCTCGAGCTCAGCGGCGGACAGACCAGACGGCACCAGAATCGTGACCAGGGCGCGAACGTCGTCGTCAAGTAGCGGGCTGAGCTGGAGGCGCGCGACACCATGCAGACGGGTCCACTCCGCGACCTGGCGGCGAAGTGGATGTCGGCGGTGCAGGTCGTCGGCGCGGTAGGACGCGATGACGGCGACCGGGCTGCCGAAGGGTCGCGAGAAGAGGAAACTCAGCAGGTCACGGGTCGACTGGTCGGCCCAGTGGCAGTCCTCGACGACGACGAGCAGCGGGCCGAGCGCGCCAGCAGCGTCGAGAAGGGAGTGCATGGCGCTGAACAGATCGGCGCGGTCTACGCTCTCCGACGACTCACCGCGCTCGGCGCTGTTGTCCCCAGCGTTGAGGACCCGGCGTCCCGGGCGGAGCCGGGACAACGCGGGGTTCTCGTGGGTGACCTTGGCGACGAGCTCGGGCAGCTCCGCCTCGAGGCGACCGAGCACCTCGGAGAACGGGAGGTACGGCAGCGCGCTGTCCCCGAAGTCGAGGCAGTGGCCGGCGACGACCCGCCAGTCCTCGGCCAGCGCCAGCTCGCGGAGCTCCATGAGTAAGCGGGTCTTCCCGACGCCGGCGTCGCCGGACAGCACGACGTGGTGGCGCTCGCCAGCGGACTCATCAGAGGACGACCGGATGCCGAGTAGCGAAACGATCTCCGTCACCTCGGCATCCCTCCCCACCAAGGGGCCGGTCAAGGTTCGACTGGGCTGTGCCACGACGACCATGATCCCATGTTCAGTTGTCCCGGCTGCTGTCATCTCGGAGTTGGGCAGCGCGAGAGTCGTCATGTTCGACGTCGTGTTCGTCAGATGTCCACGATCGTCGCGCACGCACTCACTCGGGCTGTGGCGTTGGCGATGGCCTCGATGTGCTCGTGGTCGGTGCCGCAGCAGCCGCCGACGACGTGCTGGTCGAGGTGGTCGTGCAGGGTGCGGTAGCACTGGGCGAGGTCGGGGATGTCGCCGCGGTCGAGCTCGGTCGCGCTGTCCAGTTCGGCGTGGCTCAGCGTCGAGGCATTGGCCCGCACGCCCTTGACCCGACCGATCCACGACGCCTCGGTGTCGAGCACATGAAGGAAGTGGATGGGGTGAGCGCAGTTGATCAGGTAGTAGGCAGGTGCTGCCTGGGTGGCGTCGTCAACTTGCGCGATTGCGTCCCGAGGGTTTGACCTGATGGGAGTCGGCCGTCGGTCTCGACGGTGAACGACACGGCCACCGGTAGCCCGACCGCGACCGCGGAGCGGGTGACGCCGATCGCCACTTCGGCGTAAGTCATGGTGACCCCCGGTCATCAGGTCTGCGCCGGCGTCGGCAAACGCCCGGGCCTGCAGGGCGTGGAAGCAGCTGGCTTCGCTGGTCGACATGGCTGATTCGACGACGTCACCACGTGGTCCGACGGCGCCGTTGACGACGAACGGGACCTGGGGGTGGTCGAGGGCGACGTCGCGTACCAGGGCAACGGCGCGGCGGTTGATGCGCGCGAGTTGGTCGGCGTCGTACCCGCGACGGACCCCCAGTCGAGACTGGCCCGCCACGTTGGTGTGTCGAGCACGAGGCCTCTGTTCAGACGCTGCGCGAGTTGGACGTAGGTCGTGTAGTAGCCGACCAGGCTGGCCCGGCCCTGCTCGGTGTCTAGCAGTGGGAACGATGCGAAGTCGGGCAGTTCGATGCCGTCGAGGTAGTCGAGCACGGTTTCCAGGCCGCCGTCGGCGATGAAAGGATCGTCGGCGGTGAGATGGCTAAGCGTCATGTCAAACTCCTTGGTCGGATTGCTCGGACTTTCGGCGGTCATCCGGTATCGCGGATGACCGCCGGTCAGGCAGGTACTGCGACAGGAACGGTTTGGGTGCTTGCGGTCGCAGAGTTCTGCGTGCTGACTTGAGCGCTGCCGAGCAGGGTCGCCAGCTGCCTGGTCACGGCGCCGAACGCGCGCAGCCGGACAACCTCCGGGGCCGCTCGGTCGAGCAGGACGTCGACGAGCGTCATCGAGATGCCCATGACGATGGCCTGGTCTGCTACAGCAGCGATCTCCGCCTCGTGGCTGGCAAGGCCGGCGGTCACCACGCCCTCAGCCAGGTCGTCGATCAGCCTCTGGGTAACTGCGTTTCCGCTGCCAGTTCCCGGTCGTATGGTCGGTGACCCCACTCGTTGGCGGTCTCCCGGAACGGCGTTGGTTGGCAACTCACGACGTGACGACGTGACGGTGTCCGCCAGCCAGCGGACGAGTGGGTTCCGTGTGCGCTGGCGACGCCGGCTCGCCCCTATGCCCTCCTTGATCCGACTGCTGCGGTACTCGATCTCCGCCGCCAAGAATTCTGAGTTGTACATGATGGTGGCCTCCTCAGGTGTCTCACCGGCTTTCGGTGGTGAGACGAGGTTCGCCGTCTGAGGTAGGGGCGCACATCGGGAAGGTGCCCTAGATCTGCTCGAGGCGCCGCACCCTAGAAGACATCCGAAATGAACGACTAATGTCGACGACGGGGTCGCCGACTCCATCGGCGTCAGCACCGGACGGGTATCCCAGATCGAGCACGGTGACTTGTCCGGGCTCGACGTCCTCGACCGCTACATCCAGGCCCTCGGCGGACAGCTCGGCCTTGTCGCGACCTTCGGTGACGAACAACTCAAGGTCGGGTAGCGACCACCAAAGTCATATGCCGTCCACGTGGGCTGCAGCGGGACCGCGAGCCCGAGGGCCTATCCGTGACGGGCTGGTCCATTGATCGCAATGCGAAGTGAGTGACACGCAGTTGACGGAGGCTCGATACGCCCGAATCCATGAAGCTCGAAGGCTGCGGCCAGAGGAACGGCTAAACGTTCTGTGGAGTGTGT
>CAVPPK010000002.1:0-539181 GCA_963707385.1 uncultured bacterium
ACCGCTGCCGGGGATCAGGCTGCGCGGTTGGGGTCCCATCGCGAGGCTGCCGTCCAGTACGGGCGCGCTGCGGTGTTCGCCGACCTGCTGGATGCCGATGCTCGGATCACCCTCCTGTTCAACTGGGCCCGGGAGTGCGACTGGTCAGACCGCCTCCACGACTCCATCGCAGCCTCGGAGCGACTCGTCGACCTGCTGCGTGCGCAGTCGCGCGAGACCGAGCTCGCCCGTTCCCTGCTCCAGCTCGAACGCACCTACGCGAACATCGGCAACGCGCCGCGGTCCGAGGAACTCTGGGCCGAGGCGATCGGACTCCTCGAAGGCGGAGAGCCGGGTCCCGAGCTCGCTCTCGCCTACGCCTATCGCTCGGGCACCCTGATGGTCGCCGATCGGTTCGCCGAGGGGGAAGAGTGGGCACGCCGAGCGCTCGAGCTCGCGGATGCCTGTGGCGCCGAAGTCGCCGCCATCTACGCACTCAACACCCTCGGCCTCTGCCGTGGATTCCAGGGCGATCGGACCGGCGAGCTGTCCTTGCGGGAGAGCCTGGCGAGGGCGCAGGCTGCGGGCCAGGAGTACGAGGCGGGCCGCGCCTACACGAACCTCGCCTGCCTGCTGGAGCACCTCGCCTTGCGTGACGAGGCGATGGCGGTGCTCGAGGACGGGATGGCGTACGCCGAGGAGCACGACGTCCATGGCGCGCTGCTGTGCATGATGGCCGACCACGTGAGGATGTGCCTCGAGCGAGGTGACTGGGACGGAGCCCGTCAAGAGGCCGAGAACCTGCTCTACGTCCGCATGACCGAGCGGCTCAGTCGCGCTCAGCCGCTCACGGTCCTTGCCCTTGTCGCGGCGAGGCGGGGAGACGCCGACAACGTGTGGCACCTGCTCGACGAGGTACGTGGACATCTGGCGCACGTCGGCCAGATCCAGTACGAGGCACCGTTCGCGATCGCCTGCGCCGAGGTGCACGTTCTCGACGGCGACCCAGCTGCGGCCGTGGCCGTTCTTGCTGGACCCTACGAGGAGGCCCTGAGGCTCGGTTCCGCCGACCACGCCTCGGAACTAGCCCTCTGGCTGTGGCGCTGTGGTGCGCTCCCAGACGTGCCGGAACTCATCGAGGGTCCAGCACGCCTGGCCATCACGGGACGTCATCGTGAGGCCGCCGAAGCCTGGGATGACGAGGGACTTGTGTATGCCGCCGCCTGGGGTCGACTGGACGGCGATGACGAGGGTGAACTGCGCCGCGCGCGGGAGGCGTTCGCCCAGCTGGGCGCTCGTGCGCTCGTCGAGCGCACGGATGATCGCCTGCGCTCCTTGGGTGCGCGCGTTCCCAGGGGGGCCCGCCCTGCCACCCGGCGAAACGTGGGAGGACTCACGGACCGCGAGCTGGACGTGCTCGATCTCCTCGACGAGGGGCTGCGCAACGCCGACATCGCCGAGCGCCTGCACCTATCGAGCAAGACCGTCGGCAATCACGTGAGTGCGATCCTCGCCAAGCTGGGCGCATCGTCCCGACTGGAGGCCGTTCGCCGTGCACGTGACCTGTCCGCAGTGGGATGACCTTCGACCGAACGTGGGTAGGGATGGGGTGCTGCACACGGTCAGGTGCGCGCGCCGGAGATGGCTTTCGACATCCGTACGAGAGGAACTGAGGCCGGGGGGATCGCGACGGGTGGTTCGGGCCCCCTTTCGCCGACAGCGATTCGAGGACCTGTTCGGCGCCAACACAATGGACCCGTCCCTGCGGCGGGCTGCTGCCCGCGCCGGTCACGACCAGGGCAGGCACGTCGCCGAGCATCTCCACGAGTTCCGGAGTTGAGGCCGCACGGCGGGAACCCGTCGCATGCATGGCCGCCGCCGAAGCGGGCTTTCGCAAACAATGGTTGCGCATTGCTCGATGGTCAACTACCTTAGTGCAACAAACGGTTGCGAAAGGGAATGACATGGAAATGGGAAGCATCGAGCGCGAGATCCACATTGACGCGGCGCGGGAGATCGTCTTCGAAGTCGTCACGAAGCCCGCGCATATCCGAGAGTGGTGGGGTGGCGCCGAGACGGACGTGGTGCCGCAGGAAGGTGGGGTATCGGAGATTGCGTGGGGCAGGGATTCGAGCGATCCGCACATCGAGCGCTTGACCGTGGTTGAGGTGGATGCCCCCCGGCTGTTCTCATTTCGTTGGGTGGCCGACGGCGCTGACGTGGCCACTGCCGGGAACTCGCTCCTCGTCACCTTCGAGCTGACACAGCATGGGGCGGGAACCCTCCTGCGGATGACGGAGTCAGGATTCCGTGAGAAGGGCTGGGAGGCTGCCGTCCTGGAGGAGGCGTACGCAGACCACGTGCGCGGATGGGACCTGTTCATCCCGCGTCTGGGGGCGTACGCCGCAGAAGTGGCCGCTGCGCGATGAGCGTCGCCACCGACGATGACCTGTGGTCGGCAATCGGAGACCCCACCCGTCGCCGGATCCTCGACCTGCTGCTGGCTGGCGGAGCCCGCACGGCTACGAGCCTCAGCCAGGACATGCCCGTGTCTCGGCAGGCGATCGCCAAGCACATGTCGGTGCTTGACCGCGTCGGTCTCGTCACGGGCTCGGCAGTGGGGCGTGAACGGCGGTACGACGTGAATCAGGAGCAATTGGCCAGGGCCATCGCCGAACTGGCCAGGGTCCAAGCAGCGTGGGATGCGCGCCTCAGCCGAATCAAGCGCCTCGCCGAGGCCATCGCAAAGAACGGGAAGCCGTAGATGAGCACCTTCACTTGTGATGGCGACTTCACCACAATGTGCGTGGTCGACCGTAGTCCGGAGGTGGTCTACGCGGCAATCATGAACGTCGGTGGGTGGTGGACTGGCGCGATCGAGGGACGAGCCGATCAGGTCGGTGACGAGTTCAGGTACCGGTTCGGTGACCTCCACGACTCCCGTCAGCGGGTCACCGAACTGGTTGCTGGCCGCAGAATCGTCTGGGAAGTGACGGACGCTGAGTTGTCGGGGCGCAGGACTCCCGACGAGTGGATCGGCACTCATATCGTGTTTGACCTCGCGGCCACGGAGAACGGCACACGCGTGCAGTTCACCCACGTCGGTCTGGTGCCAGACCTTGAGTGCTTCGAGGACTGCGCATACGCCTGGACGTTCTTCCTCGGGAGCAGTCTCACCACACTGGCCGCCACGGGTGAGGGGCCCACGCCGCCACCGTGGGCCTGAGAGGCGCTCGAGGCGACATGATCCGTCCACTCACTGCAACGCGATAACGCGAACTGAATCGAGTGCGCCTGGGGCTTTCTCATGGCCAGACGGCGAGCCGCCATCGTGGGAGACTGACCAGCACGACACGACATCCCGCTTCCGTCGTCACGAAGGGTGGGACATGAACGTTCCCAAGCCATCCGACGAGGACAAGGCTCGTTTCCGAGCGCTCATCCCGCAGGCGCCGAACGTCGAGGTGAAAGCGATGTTCGGCAATCTCGGTGCCTTCGTGAACGGGAACATGTTCGCTGGCCTGTTCGGATCGGCAGTAGGAGTCAAGCTCATCGAGGAGAGCAGTCGCGCCGAGTTGGCGGCGATGCCCGGCACCGGTCCCTACGGTCCCGAGGAGCGCCCCATGGGGGGCTACATTGCCCTGCCCCCGTCCTGGGCCACGACACCCCAGGAGTCAACCCCGTGGATCGAACGCGCCATGCTCGAGGTCGCGACGCTCCCCCCGAAGAAGCCCAAGCCCTCGAAGAAGGCGACGACTACCTAGGCGACCCCTGGGCTCCCGCGGCGGCGTTCGTGTGGGACGAGTGCGCGGTGCTCGACCTACGCAGGGATTGCGTAGGTCGAGGGAGCCGGTCAGGCGGCGCTTCGGTCCGGACGCACGAGGGCACCGGCGATTCCGAGCCAGATCGGGATGAGTATCGCGGCGACCCAGGCGGTGAAGGGCGTCGCCGCGAGGACCGCCATGGCGATGGCGCTGATGGCGAGTGACTTGGGGACGCGACGGTAGGCAACCGTGACGCCGAGCGCCAGGGCGAGTCCCGCGGCGTACCGGCCGAACTCGATCATGTTGGCGACAACGAGGGCGGCCTCGCCGGTGGCAGCGCTGGGAACGGCGAGCAACTCCGTGCCGACGATGGAGCCGGCCGCGAACGATCCGTAGTACAGCGCAAGCAGCAGGGCGGTTGCCGCGCCGGCATAGGCGACCACCGCTCCCGCCTCCCCCTCGACTGCTCGCGAGACCCTCGCGACCGCGACAGGCAGCGCTGTCGCGGCATAGGTGGCCAGGATCGCGGCGAGCGTGATCGGTCCAGCCTGGTCGGACAGCTGCTGGGCTAGACCGACGCCATCGGTAGCCGTGATCCGGTCACCGAGGGCGAGGACTGCGGCGGCAGCAAGGACCGCGCCGAGTCCGCTGACGACTCGCCCGAGCGTCTCCGCCCGGCTAGAACTGGCTCGCGGTGCCCGCTGGATGTTGCGCACTTCCGTGGTCATGGTCGCTCCTCACGTCAAACCGGGTCGGTACCCGGTGGTCAGGACGCTAGGAGCGGCGACAAGGTCATGGAATCGGTCGCATGGCCAGTTCACCTCTGTCTCAAGGAGGAGGCCCAGTGCGAGTACAGCGCCTACGCTGCGAGCCATGGCCTTCGCCGCTCGACGAAGAGCGCTCACCCAGGATGTGGTGATCGCAGGTGTGTTCACACTTGCCGCTCAAGTCGAGCTCACGGTGCAGTCGACAGGCGTCCAAGGGCCGCTGATCGGGCAGCGTGTGGCCTTCCTGTTGATAACGGCTTCGCTGTGCGCGCGGCGTGCGGCACCGTTGGCCGCCGCTGCGATCGCTGCCGTGGGCTTCGCAATGCAGGGGGCTCTGGGAGATGCCCCGATCGCGAGTGGCTTTCTGGCCCTGCTGGTTCTGCTGGGCTCCCTTGGCTTCTACGCGACTTTGCGTCGCGGTGCGATAGCCGTCGCGATGCTGCTGGTGGCTGGCGCCGTCCCCGGACTCCGTGGGGGGATGGCGTTCGCGGACCTGCTCGTGAACGCCGTCGTCATCATCGGAACTTGGTCGGGTGCGTACCTCATCCACCGAAGCATCGATCGCCGGATTGCCGCGGAACTGATGCACGAGCGGGTAGCACAGGAGGCCGTGGCCGTCGAGCGCTCTCGCATCGCGCGGGACCTGCACGACTCGGTTGCTCACGCGATCACGATCATGACGTTGCAGGCCGGCGGGGCGAGGCGGAAATCCTCTGACCCTGTCGTGGAGGACGCGCTCTTGATCGTCGAGTCCTCGGGCCGGCAGGCGCTCGCCGATATGAATCGGTTCCTGGGTGTCCTGGGCTCGGACGTCGAGGCGTTGAGCGAGGCACCCGGCCTGGGCGACATCATCGAGGTCATCGACGGGACTCGGGCCGCCGGAGCGGACGTCGACGTCACCGTTTCGGGGCGAGTCGACCAGGTGCCGGTCAGCGTCGGTGCGACCGCCTATCGGATCGTCCAGGAAGCACTGACAAACGCACTCAAGTACGCGACACCGGGGCCAATGAACGTCACAGTTGCGGCGGGTGCCGATGCGCTCGACCTGAGCGTCACGAGCCCCGCGGTCGGCGAGTCAGCTGCTCCTTCACCGGATGGTGGTGGAAGGGGTCTTAGGGGACTTCGCCGGCGTGTAGCCGTCTTCGGAGGGACCCTCGAGGCTCGCAGAGACGGCGCCGTCTGGCGGGTGGCGGCCCGCATTCCGTACGGCGAGGGCCGGCCATGAATGACGTGGGCGTCGCCGGGGTGCGGGTGGTGATCGCCGATGATGAACCGCTGGTGCGCAGCGGATTGCGACTGATTCTCGATACTCCGGCCATCGAGGTCGTTGCGGAGGCCGCCGATGGCATCGATGCCCTGGAGCTCACCCGTCGCCACCGTCCGCGCGTACTGCTGGCCGATCTGCGCATGCCGCGCATGGACGGAATCGAACTCACCCGCGTGATCCGCCACGACCCGAACCTCGGTGACACGCGCGTCGTGGTCCTGACGACATTTGCCGAAGACGACTACCTGATTCGAGCGACACAGGCGGGGGCCGATGGATACCTGCTCAAGTCGATGCCTCAGGAGGACATCGTCGCAGGCGTCGTCGCGCGCCGCCCGGGGACAGACAGGTGCTGGCCCCCGCGCTGATCGCTCGGCTGCTCGCGCAGCACATCCACGGCCGCGTGCCGACATCACCGATGATCGACGGCCTCACCGCCAGGGAGACCGACGTCCTGCGCCTTATCGCGGTGGGCCGATCCAATCTCGAGATCGCCGACACGCTATTCGTCAGCGAGGGGACCGTGAAGACGCACGTAGCGTCCATCCTGCGCAAGCTCTCCGTCCGGGACCGGGTTCAGGCGGCCATCGCGGCCTACGAGCTCGGCCTCGTGAGGCCCGGGGAGCGTGATTGACCTGCCGGACGCATCGCGGGGAACGCTAGAGGTATTGGTCGGGTAGGCGCAGGTTAGGCCCCCCCACCTGCAGGCCCAGCGGCTCGCGCGCCCGGCGGCTCCTCCCACGCCTCCTGCCGGCCGAGCGCGGTGAGGTCGAGGTAGGGATAGCCGTTGTGGAACTCCTCGATGCCGCGGCCGTACGTGGAGTAGGTGTGGAAGACGTCGTCGCCGACGCGCAGGAAGGCGCTGATGCCGGGCAGTCTCGACGCCGCGCATGCTGGTTCCCACGGTCCCCGGGTCCAGGGCGTGCCGACGTCGGCGAGCTCGTCCTCGTCGCGGAAGTGCAGCAGGACCGGGGCGACGCGATCGTCGAGGGTGGCGTGGAAGTCGTAGTTGAAATCGCTGCCGTACGAGGAGTACCAGGGGAACGTCCAGCCCATCCGTTCTCGGAACGCGGAAATCTTCGCGTACGGCGCCCGCGACACCGCGACCAGCGTCGTGTCGCGCACGTGCAGCTGACGAAGGCCCGCCGATGCCGTCGGCGGCGGAGGAGCAGCTGCGACACGCCTCGTCCCACGTGGGATCGAACATGAAGTGGTGCATCACCAGTTGCGGGCGACCCTCGAAGAGGTCGGCAGGGACACCTGCCCTGCCGGGCCGTCGAACTCGTACGGCTTGTCCACGAGCACCATCGGAAGCCGACGGCGGCCGGCGTTGACTCGGTCGCGGGCCCGGGTCACCTCCTTCTCCTTCGCGAGCAGCTCCTTGCGGGCCGCGAGCCACTCCATTCGGGACACCACCGGGGGCAGATTGTGCGGAGAAGTCAAGTCGAGCTCCTTGGCTTGGACGCCGGACGGGTCAGTGGCACGTTAGCGCCGGGTGTGACGTTCTTTCTGGGGTTCGCCGGAATGCGCAAGAACTGACGTTGACGGGCAACCGGTACGTCCTCGTCGCGTGCCTGCAGCGCTATGGCCTCATCGAACGGGACTCGCGTGTAGGCCATCACCAGGAGCATCGGGCCCTACTCCGCCGCATTGTCCGCGAAGCCGGCAATGCATCCCCGTTGGTGCGGAACCGCTTCCGTCCCTTCAGACCCCCGCGGCAAGAGCGACCATGTGCCAAGCCTTGGTGCGGACAACGGGCTAATGGGGACGCCCGTATGGTCCACTTCGCCCGAATCGGGTGACCGGCACGGCATCGCGCGGCAGTATTCGTAGAGACCTCGGTGCCGCCATTCACCGCTTGCAGTGCGTAGGTGTTCATGAAGGACCCCTGCTTGTCGTCGGCGCGCAGGACCAGCCTGGAACTGGGCACGACCTCGAGGATCTCGACGTCGTTGGGGTGGACCTTGTCCCCGGGGATCCATCCGATGGACCGGTAGCGGCTTCCGACCTGGTTGGGCTGGCCCGCCACGCACTCGACCGTGTAGTGATGGGGCGACCATTCCGCGTGCCTCGACAGATCGCCTACCCATTGCCACACGTGCTCGGGTGTCGCGTGGATGGTTACCGGAAAGACTCCCATAGTCGTCATACGACACCTCCATGCCCGTTGGCCTGAGCGTATTGACGGCTGGACGGCACTTCAATGGTGCGCGAGGCCGTGGCCGAGGTGGTGGCTCATTGGGCCAACTCCTTGCCGGGGGTGTGCCTACGACGCGCGACGGAGGGCGGCGCAGGTTCGGTGGCGCGGATCGTCACGAGGACGGCTCACTCTTCGGTGTGGCCGTTGCCGACGCCCAACCGACGCGGCAGTATTCGCAACGTGAGTACGGGTGCGACTTCACCCGGGCCGCGCATCCTCACTCCGGACCAGCGACCTCGGGTCTTCATCAGCTCGACGCTGCAGGAGCTCGCGCCGGAGCGCGCCGCGGCACGGGCCGCCGTCGAGCGGCTGCGCCTCATCCCGGTGCTCTTCGAGCTCGGCGCACGACCGCATCCGGCCCGCTCCCTCTACCGCGCGTACCTCGAGCAGAGCCATGTGTTCGTCGCCGTCTACTTCCAGAAGTACGGCTGGGTGGCACCGGGCGAGGAGATATCTGGGCTGGAGGACGAGTACCGGCTCTCCGGAGGCCTGCCGCGGCTGGTGTACCTGAAGTCACCGGCACCCGACCGCGAGCCCCGGCTCGCGGAGCTGCTCGACACGGTCCGTTCGGACGACACGGTGTCGTACAAGTCCTTCGGGACCCCCGACGAGCTCGGGCGCCTGCTGGCCGAGGACCTGGCCGTGCTGCTGGCCGAGCGCTTCCTCCTCGGCGAGCCGGAGGTCCCGCGAGCGGAGGAGAGCGTGGAGGCGTCGGCCCCGCGGCACCCGATCCCGACCCCGGTCAACCACCTCGTCGGTCGGACGGACGAGCTCGCCGAGATCGAGCGCGCCATCGCGGCGGGCAGCCGGATGGTCACCGTCGTGGGACCTGGCGGGATAGGGAAGTCCCGGCTCGCGCTCGAGGCCGCAGGCAGGGCGGCCGCACGCCATCCGGACCGAGTGGCGTTCGTGCCGCTCGAGTCGGTCGACGACCCGGCCGGCGTCCTGCCAGCCGTCGCGACCGCCATCGGCTTGGGCCTGGACGGCGGCGTGCCCGCGCTGGCGGCGCTGGCCGGTGCGTTCGGGGACCGGGAGTTCGTCCTGGTCCTCGACAACTTCGAGCAGGTGCTGGCCGCAGCGCCCCAGGTGGCCGAGTTGCTCAGCCGCTGCCCGCGGGTCACCGTGATCGCCACCAGCCGGGCGGCGCTGCGCATCCGTGGAGAGTCGCTGCTGCCGCTGGGTCCGCTCTCCCTCCCGTCGGACGGCATGGTGATGGGCGAGTCCGCCGCCGTGACGCTGTTCGTGGAGCGCGCGACGGCCGTGCGCCCCGGGTTCTCACTGGACGATCCCGAGGACGCGGCCGCGGTGGCCGAGCTGTGCCGTCGCCTGGACGGCAACCCGCTCGCTCTGGAGCTCGCGGCCGGGCGCAGCCGCCTGCTTCCGCCGCGCGCACTGCTGGAACGGCTCGGTTCCGCCCTCGACATCGGCACCGGTGCCGCCGACCTGCCGCCCCGCCAGCGGACCCTGCGCAACACGCTGGCGTGGAGCGAGCAGCTGCTCGAGCCCCAGCAGCGCGCGTTGCTCGCGGCCCTGTCGGTGTTCTCGGCGCCGTGGACGCTCACCGACGCCGAGAGCGTCGCGCCCGCCGAGGTGGTGGATCCGCTGGATGACGTGGCCACGCTGGTGGAGCACAGCCTGGTCGCGCCCGCACCCACGGCGCCCGGAGAGCCGCGGTTCCTGATGTACAACACCGTCAGGGCGTACGCCGCCGAGCAGCTCACCGCCCACGGGGCCGGCGAGCGCGCCGAGGAGGCGTTCCGTGCGCGGATGATCGCGCAGGTGCCGGCTTTCGCGGCGGGCAGCCGATCGCGTGCGCAGGCGCGGTGGCGAGCGGAGTTCCGCCTGGTCTGGCCCGACCTGCGCCTGGCGTGGGAGCGGTCGGTCGAGCGCGAGGATGGCGAGAGCACCGCCATCGCGGCGCAGCTGGTCATCCCGCTGTGGCTGGACGGCCGCACCAACGAGGTCGTCGACCTGGTGGACGCATCCGTGCGGGTGGGAGATGCCACTCGACCGTCGGGCCACGGGGAGCTGGTCGTGCTCGCAGCCCACGCGGCGTTCTACCTCGGCGACTACGAGCGAGTCGGCCAGCTGCTGGCCCGCGTCGATGCCGACGTGCCGATGCCGCAGAGCACGGACGGGCTCGGTGGGATCGCGATCCTGCAGGGCTACCTCGCGGCGGACCGTGGGGACCTCGACGCGTCGGAGCGCCTCCTGCGGGAGTCCGTGATCCGGCTCCAGTCGGAGCACGACGACAGCGCCCGCTGGATCGAGGCCTTCGCGCACAACGGTCTCGGCTCGCTCAGGGTCGTGCGTGGGGATCCGGACGGCGCCGTCGTCGAGTTCGAGATGTCGCGGAGGATGGCGGAGGGGTCCGGCAACGTCGGCGCCCTCATGCAGGCGCTCGTCTTCATCGCCGGGCTGGCACTCTTCGCCGGCCGCACGGACGAGGCGCGGAGGCTGCTGCTCGACGCCAGCGACCTGGTCGAGCAGCAGCCCTTCTACGAGGGCAACGCCTACTGCCTGGAGGTGGCGGCGTCGTACGCGCTCGGCTTCGGCAACGCTGCCGGAGCCGCTCGGGCGCTGGGGCAGGCGCGGGCACTGCGCGAGCTGATCGGGGCCCGCGTCTGGGCCCTGCTTGAGGAGATGAGCACGGTCGTGCACGCCGGCGTGCGCGAGGCCCTCGGTGCCGAGGCCTTCGCGGCTGCCTACGCCGAGGGATGTGCCGCGGACCTGCGGACAGCCGCTGTGATCGTGCGCGATCTGCTCGGCCCCTGACCCGGGGCGCTGTTCTCGGCGCGCGTGCGACGTCTCGATTTGAGATCCTGTTGCCACCTACCTGCAGGAGGAAGCGTGGCCGTCGACGTCGACTCCTCGACGGAGACGCTTTCCGACGGTCCCCATGGCGCGCGTCTCAACGTGGTGCTGCGTCGTTCGCTGGGCCGCTTCGACCTGGTCATGATGACGATCGCGGCTGTGATCTCGGTGGACACCATCGGCACGGTCGCCGCCGGGGGCGGAACAGCGTTCGTCGCGATGCTCGCGCTGGTGGTGCTGTTCCTCGTCCCCTACGGGATGGTCTTCGCTGAGCTGACGTCCGACCTTCCCCGAGGAGGGCGGCCCCTACATGTGGGTGCGGCTGGCGTTCGGCCGGCTTGCGGGTGGGGTCGCGGTGTTCTTCTACTGGGTGACCAACCCCATCTGGCTCGGGGGGACCCTGGCTGCCCTCGCCACGGCGACGTTCTCCGCGTTCCTACTCGACCTCGGGGGCAATCTCGCGGCGATGTGGCTGGTGCAGGCGACCTTCATCTGGGCGGCGATCGCCGTCGCGATCATGAGCCTGCGTCGCGGAAAGTACGTCATCACTGCCGGCGCGATCGCCAAGCTCGCGCTGGTCGCCCTGTTCACTGCGACCACGGTTGCCTACGCGCTGCAGAACGGCGTCCAGTCGCTGGCGCCCGGCTTCTTCAGCCCGACGTTGGCCGGCTTCCTCGCGGTTGCGCCCATCCTGCTCTTCGCCCTGTCCGGTTTCGAAGCCGCCTCCGGAGCGGCGGAGGAGATGCGCAACCCGACCCGCGACATGCCGGTGTCGATCGTGCGCTCGGGCCTCGTCGCGGCGGCCGTCTACCTGCTGCCCGTGCTTGCCGTGTTCGCGGTGATCCCCGCCGAGCAGATCACCGGCATCGACGGCTTCATGACCGCCGTCAGCCAGGTCTTCAGCGTCTACGGACCAGCCAGTGGCGTGATGACCTCTCTGGCCGCCGCAACACTCATCGTCGTCCTGCTGACCCAGGGGGCGGCGTGGATGGTGGCCACCGACCGCATGCAGGCAGTCGCCGGCGCGGACGGAGCCTTCCCCGCGTACTTCGGAAGGTTCAGCCCCCGCTTCGGCACCCCCTTGCGGGTCAACATCGCCTCCGGCGTCATCGCGACCGCGTTCATGTCTGCCGCCCTCGTACTGCTGACGAATGACGGAGGTGACGCCGGGAGCCTGTTCATGGTGGTGCTGTTGATCGCCACGACGACCCTGCTCATCTCCTACCTGATCATCGTCCCCACCGTGATCGCCCTGCGCCACCGCTACCCGGAGTTGGTGCGGCCCTACCGCGTGCCCTTCGGGACCCCGGGTCTGTGGCTGATCACGACCGTCGTGATGTTCTGGTTCGGCCTCGGCACGATCGTGGCCGTGGCACCCGGGACACTCGAGGCCCTGCTGGGCATCGAGTACGACTTCCAGGAGATCTGGGGCCTGGACCAGATACGCGTCGAGGCATTCACGTTAGGCACCCTCGCCGTCCTCGCGGCGCTCGCCGTTGTCGGATACCTGCTCGCGCGCAGGGACGGCGGCACGCGAGTCTGACAGCCGGGGTACGAGCCCCACGTCCAGGGACGTGGGAGCAACGACGGAGGTGGGCTCTTCCCTCCTCGCGCACGGCGTGCCAACCTTTCCGGGTGGGGGGAACCATCCTCAGGAGGTCCCGATGGCAAGTGCGAGCAAGGTAAGCATTGATTCACCGCACGAGACTCGTCCGTTCAAGGCCCATGGACATGTCGATGTCGTGACTTTGGGCGATTTCACCCTTGGTCGGGGGGTCTTCGAGCCGGGTTGGAAGTGGTCAGTGGACGTCAAGCCGATCGCCGGCACGGATTCGTGCCAGGCGCGGCATGCGGGCATCTGCGTGGCCGGCTCCATGACGGTTCGTATGGACGACGGTTCGGAGTCGACCGTGAGTCCGGGCGACGTCTTCACTATCGACCCCGGCCACGACGCATGGACCGTCGGCGGCGAAGCGTGCGTGCTGTACGACACCGGTGTCGCCGCCTACGCCAAGCCAGCCTGATTCAATCTGACCGGCTATAGCCGGCACCGAAGGCAATGGCCAGGGTTTGGGTAGCCGCGACGTCGGTCGCGTAATTCAGGATGCGTACAGGTCGGTCGACAGGTAGCGGAGGCCGGAGTCGCAGAGAATCGTGGCGACGGTCGCTTCGGGACCGAGTCGCTCGGCCACGCGGAGGGCGGCGACCACGTTGGCTCCCGACGAGGTGCCGGCGAACAGGCCTTCCTCCCTGGCGAGGCGCCGGGACATCGCCATGGCGTCGTTCGACGTGACCATCTCAATGTCGTTGACCTGATCCGGCTCCCACAGGGGCGGGACGAAACCGATCCCGATCCCCTCGATGTGGTGGGATCCCGTGGGGCTGCCGGACAGCACTGCCGATTCGGCAGGCTCCACGGCTGTCACCTGGATCTCCGGGTTGTGCGCTCGAAGGACACGGCCGACTGCGTGTATCGAATGGGCAGTCCCCACTGAATGCACGAACGCATCGACACGTCCGTTGGTCTGCTGCCAGATCTCCTCACCCATGGGCAGGTAACCCAAGGCGCCGGCCCGGTTGTTGAGCTGGTCGCACCACCAGTGACCGGGCTGGTCGGCAACGTCGGCCGCTCGGGCGATGAGGGACTTGATGAGGGCCTCGGTGATGCGTCCCTTATCACTCGGGATGTCCTCGACCGTAGCGCCGTAGGCCTTCATCGTGCGTCGCTTCTCGTCGCTGAACGCGTCGGAGAAGACGATGTGCAGTCCGTAGCCGAGGGCGGCGCAGACGAACGCGAGCGAGATCCCCGTCGTGCCGGCGGTGTACTCGACGACGGTGTCACCGGGCTTGAGCGCACCCGACTTCTGCGCCCCGGTGATGGCTGCGTAGGCCATCCGATCCTTCATGCTTCCGGTGGGATTTGCCCACTCCAGCTTCACGACGACCCGCGCGGATCCGTCCGGAACGACCCGCGTCAACTCGACCAGGGGCGTGTTGCCGATGGCCGCGAGTGCGCCGGCGAGCGGTCGACCGTCGTCGAGGGTCACATGCTCGAGGCTAGGCGGGTGACGGCTCGCCCGCAATGGACAGGACTGTCGGACGTCGCTTCGTCACGTGTCGTCGCGGTGGCCACTCCCGGACGCGAGCTTCACGACACCGGTGATGAGCAGGGCTGTGCCCGCAAGGAAGAAGCCCGCCATCACCGTCCACCAGGCCTCGGACAGCTCGCCGCCGTCGATGGCCGGGATGAGGATGGCGACAGCGACGGCGGCCGCTCCCAACACGAGCCACCGAGTAGCAGTCATGCCGTGGCCATGACGTCGGAGTCGTCGACGGCGCCTTCGCCGCGCAACCATCGGCCGCAGGCGAAGAGTCCTGCTGCGTAGAGGATGCCGCCAGCGGCGAGCCCGATCAGCTGCGCGAGGTAGTGGTCACCGTAGGAGTCGATCGGCCCGATCCGGAGCTCCTGCAGTGCGATGGCCACTGCCACCCCGATCGGCCAGGCCACCACGAGCAGGACGTTCCCGAGCGTGCTGCCGACGCGCGCCCGGGACATCTCCCGGACCGTGAGGACGGAGGCGATCGTCAGGAACCCGACGCCCAGGAGCCACGCCCACGTGACGATGCCCAGCGCGAGGGTGCCAAGGATCGCGAGGGTCATGGCGATCGCGGCGATGAGCCCGACGCTGCCGACTCGGCGCAGCATCCCGAAGAGCGCGACGGTCGCGCACGTCGAGGCCACGAAGGCCGTGACGGCCAGGGTGTAGTAGTGCGCCTCCCAGTCATCGGCTCCCGCTCCGATCAGTGCGGCGGGCGCGACGGCGACCCAGGCGACGGATGCCACCAGTGCGAAGGTCCCAGCGGTGCGCGTCAGTCTGGTGGGCATGGCGGTACCTCCTGAGGCAGTGGTGGCGAAGGCGTTCGCGACGAGCGCCGCGTCACCGAAGCGGTCAAGCACTTGCCGTTGCGCGGTGGCGTGGTCGACGCCCCGTGCCTGTAGTCCAACGGCTGCGCACCGAAGGTGGTCGTCCACCTCGCACACGAGGTCGTCGACATCGGGCCGCGAGCGCAGTGAGGTGCGCAGCGCGGTGACGTACCCGGATATCAGGTCGGAGTCGGCCATGGCGCACCCTTCAGCACCGATCCGACCGCAGCGGTGAACTCCTCCCACGCCGACCGCTCCTCGACGAGCGCCGCGCGCCCGCTCTCACTCAACCGGTAGGTGCGCCTGCGACGGCCGGACTCGTCACTCCACTCGCTGTCCAGCAGGCCGGCCCGCTCGAGTCGGTGCAGCACCGGATAGACCGTTCCCTCCGGCAGGTCGAACGCGTCTCCGCTGCGCGTGCGCAGTTGCTCGATGACGGCATACCCGTGCTGGGGACCGGTCGCGAGGACGGAGAGGACCAGGAGTTCGAGGTGTCCCTTGAGCGTCTGTCCCTTCATGCCTCGGAACACTAAGCCTAGTGATACTAGGTGTCAAGGGTGATCTGACCGATCGTGCCCACTGCGCTGGGCGTGGTGGGATGGAGGCATGGACGAGCGATCGTTGCCCGCCAGCCTCGATCTCTACTGGATCCCGCTAGGCGCCGGAGACCCGTTGCCGATCGTCCGGTGGAACGGGCGGCTGTACGAGGCGGTCGATGCCCGCCGTCACCACCGGCAGCGCTGCGCGCTCTACCACGCCGCACTCGAGGTCGTCGCGAACGAGCTGCGGTACGTCATCGAGATGGCTCCCGCATGGAGGGGCGGCACCGATGACCGCGGTGCCGTCGTGCAGGGCCCCGTCGGTGCGCGGTGGCTGGGCCGATCGCGCTACTTCCGGTACGAGGTCAGGCGGTGGCGCGACGGCGTCATCCCCGACCGTCGGTATGCCGTCGGCGGCGCCCAGCGCCTCTCGTCGGACGCCCTGACCAGTCAGCTTGTCCTGGGCTCCGTGGATGCGTTTCCCGCTGCCACGTGGGGGCGAGACGAGCAGCGCCTCGGAGACATGTGGAACTCGAACTCCCTCATCGCCTGGCTTCTGGTCAGGGCCGGACTCGACATGACCTCCATCCGACCGCCGAGCGAAGGGCGGGCCCCGGGCTGGGCAGCGGGCCTCGCGGCCGGCTCGCGCTAGTCGGCACGACACCCTGCATCGCCTGTGCCGGTTCTTCGGGCTGTCGGATGCGTACGGGTTGCGCGCGTAGGCGGCACAAGACATCGAGGTCGCTCTGACGAGGATGGCGGTCAAGCTCCGGCGTAGGGCCGGGCGTTCAAATCCCCGAGGCGGCCCCCGACCCAGGGCCGTTGCGCGGCGACGTATTTCGGGAATCTCGAGCCTCAGCCTGGAGGTTCGATTCGCCCGTTTCCAAGGCCATCGCGGGCTATGCCCCGGAAATGGTCCGGTCCGAAAGCGGCCTCGTCCGGCCTATCGGCGAATGCGCGGGTACCCGGCTACGCCTTGTCGTCCCCGACGAGCGACTCGAGTTCGGCGATGGCGTTCTGCTGCTGCACCACGAGGTCCTTCAGTTCGGTGAGCTTCTGCCGAACGTCTGGTGCCTCGGCGGGCTCGGCGCTCTTGGCGGGGCTGAGGAACAGGTTGGCGAGGTAGCCGGTCAGGGTGCCGAAGATGCCGACGCCGACGATGATGATGAACGTGCCCAGGGCGCGTCCCGGATTCGTGATCGGGAACTGATCGCCGTAGCCGACGGTCGACATGGTGACGATGATGTACCAGATGGCGTCGGACGCCGTGGTGATGTTCGCGCCCGCGACGTTCTGCTCGAGTCGGAGCATCTCCAGGCTGCCGAACTCCAGGACCAGGATGGCGATGAACAGGAGCATCAGCAGGGCGCTGCCGGCTCGGTCCTTGAAGACCGCCCGGGCGATGTTCCTTGCCCCATACTCCTTGAGCAAGCGGTAGACCTTCACGAGGCGGAAGACCCGCAGGATCTTGGTCTGCTGAAACGGCAGGGAGGCGAGCAGGTCGGCCCAACCGAAGTTGCGCCAGAAGTAGTCGCTGCGACTAGGAGCGGTCTTGAGCCGGTAGAGGAAGTCGACGATGAAGATGACCGTGATGGGCACGTTCATCACCGCCAGGACAGTGTCGAGGGTCGGGTCCTGCAGCACGTACAGCAGGACAAGGTTGAGGATGGACAAGACCGAGAGGGCGGCGATGAAGATCTCGTACCCGGGATTCTTGAGGCCGCTCGGCTCGGCGGCGGCGCCCGCCTTGGCTGCCTCGTTCACGGGGTGCGACATGGTGGCATTCTCGTGTGCGGAGCGATCCCACCGTCGGAGGCGCGACTGATGGCAAGGGCTGCGCGATGTAACGGATACCCGGCAGGGTGACTAGTCCGGATCGCTTCGAGTGCCAGCGATCTTCGCCTGCGCGTCGGCGATCGGCTGATTCCCCGACGGCCTCCCCGGTCACAGTCCGGTCAAGGCGTCGAGGCGTCCGGAGTTCACTGCGTCGACGAGGGCCTGGTAGTCACGCTCGTTCTGGTCGGCGTAGGAGGTGGCGAAGTCTGCCATCGCCCGGTCGAACGAGTCGGACTTGCCCAGGTACGCGGCGATCGCAATTCGGTCCCCGGAGCGGGCATGGGCGCGGGACAGGGTGGCGCCACAGATCCGCGCATACATCGACATGGTGGACGCCTCCATCACGTCGATGTCGGCGGAGCCCTTCCAGTCGCGCAGCTGCCGGATGTAGAAGTCGCGGGTGATGCCATCCAACCCGTTGACGCGCTGCCAGCCGAGGAAGATGTCGCTGGCGGCCTGCATGAGTCGCTGTCCGGCGACCACGCGTTGGCCGGAGTTCGCGTAGGCGCTCTTGCCGGCGAACCGCTCGAGAACCGACTCCTGAGCCTCCTTGGCCTGCAGGAACAGGGGGTCCTGCTCGTCTCGCCCGGTCATGAGCAGGATCCACGCGCGGGTCCCGACGCTGCCGACCCCGACGACCTTGCGGGCGGCGTCGACGAACTCGAAATCCTCCAGCAGGTGCCGACGGTCCGAGGAGAGCGTCTTGCGGTAGGAGCGGATCAGATCTCGCAGTCCCTCCTCCACCTCGTCCTGCCAGGCACCGTCGGGGACAAGGTCGCCGATCGGCGTAATGAGAGGGGGGTCGGCGATGATCCGACGCCGCCCGTCGACGACGTGGGTGAGCTTGGCGAACGCCTGCAGGCTGTCACGGGTGCGGGCCTTGTCGATCGCCCCCTGCGCGCGCTTGGTCGTCTTGCTCTTGGCGACCTTGGACAGCTGGTCGACGATCTCGGAGACGCTGATGTGCTGGTACCACACGTCGAGGTTCCGGGCCTCGCCCGATGCGGTCATCCGGGTGCGGTACTCGTCCACGCAATCGAGCACGATGCCGCGTCGCTGCTCGGCGGTGAACCCTCGGTCGCGTCCGGCGACCTCGAAGCGAGGCCGTCAGGCGCTTGAGGTCCCACTCCCACGGCCCCGGGAGGGTCTCGTCGAAGTCGTTGATGTCGAACAGCAGCTGACGCTCCGGGGAGGCGAAGACCCCGAAATTCGACAGGTGCGCATCGCCGCAGAGTTGGGCCTTGAGGCCAGACCGTGGCGTCGCTGCCAGGTCGGCGGCCATGATCAGGGCCGCTCCGCGGTAGAACGTGAACGGCGACACCAGCATCCGCCCGTAGCGGATCGGGCACGAGCTCGGGGACGCGGGTGGCGGCCTGCTCCTCCAGCAGTGCGATCGGATCCGCACGGTTGTCGGCCGGCACCCATCGTCCGTGACTGCTGCGGGGAACGTCGTTGCGTGCAGCCCTTCCCCGCGCGGTCCTCTGCTCAGGTGTCAGGTGAGTCACCTTGCGCACCGGGGTGCGATCGGCCGGGCCTGGCCGGGCGCGGGTCGTCCCTGCCGTCTGGTCCTCGTCCACGTGGACTCCTCGCCCTCCGCCAGTCGCGGCTCGACTGCCCTCGGATCACCCTCTCATTTGACGTGCCCGCTTGGGTGTCGTACGAGCCACAATGCGCGCCGCATATACAGGGGCTGTGGCAACCTAGCGACGTGTCCGTCACTCTGCTGGCTCTTCGCTTCTTCGTCGAGATTGCGCTATTCGCATCGATCTTCTTCGTTGGTACGCAGTTGTCCGCGACTGCTCTGGTGACGTGGACGCTTGCCGTCCTGCTGACCGGGCTGGCGATCGTCGTCTGGGGCGTGCTGCTGTCCCCGCGACGTCGAGTCGACCTGCCTTTGTGGGTGAGGGTCGCCATTGAGTTGCTGCTCTTCGCGTTGGCGACCTGGGGGCTCGTGTGGAGCGGTCATGCCGCCTGGGGCGTTGCCCTCGTGGTTGCCGAGGTTGTCGCCCTGATCGGGCTGTGGTCGATCGGCCTGCCTCCCGGCAGCGATGCCGCCGCACACGAGGGGGATCGGCGTCCCGCGTGACGCAATTGGACGTCTAGGGCTTCGGCCACGCGGCCATCCACGAAAGGATCGGTGGTCCGGCATGCGGGGCCTCGAAGACCTCGAGGTGGTCGAGTCCCGGTAGGACGGTGCTGTCGGTCTCGATTCCGGCGGTGGTGAGGGCCTCCCACAGCGCTGTGGTTTGGGCCAGCGGCACGCTCTGGTCCTCGTCACCGTGGATGAGCAGCGCCCGGAGGTCCCTCGGTATGTCGACGCCGTCGACGTAGCCATTCGAGTGGGTCGGCTCGCTGCCACGTTTCCGGGTTCTCTGTCGGACTGATGCCCATCCACGGGGACATGAATGCTCGGAACGGGTCGGTGTCGTAGATGCCGGCGAGGCCTATGAGTCCATCGATGTCGACGGGAGGGCTCGGGCAGTCGCGTCCGAACTCCTCGCCGGAAAGCGTGACGAGTGCGGCCAGGTGACCGCCGGCCGAGTGCCCGAGGACGATGACGCGGGTCGGCGCGTGGCCGTGGGAAGCTGGCTTGGTTTGCGGACCATCGCACCGCGCAGGCGACGTCATCGACCGCTGTGGGGAACGTGGTGCCGTCACCAGTCGTGGAGTACGTGATCAGGGCGGTGGTCGAGCCTGCATCGGTGAGCAGTCTCGCGAGCGGGATGAGCCCGGTGGGGTCGGCGCTCGACCAGCCCCCACCGGGAACCAGCACGATCAGGGGTGCTGGTTCGTCAGCGGCGGGGAACCGTAGGTGGGCAGATAGGCCGGGGAGGTACTCCGCGGCAATCTCGTCGGATGCAGTCGCGGCCAGAGCCCGACGGACGAGGTGTTGCCGAGACGGTGGCGATGGCGTGCGGCGATGACCCGCACCCTGCCAACAGTCCCGCGCACGTTGCGAGGGCCAGGCAGAGCAGGGTTCGGCGCGTTGAGTCGTGGCGCATCCGTTTCACCACTCGTCAAGGATGGCACCACGCATGACCGATCGTCCTGTCGACGGTCGCTGCTTGCTGACGGGTTGCCTACGACGCCAGACGGAGCGCGGCACTCAGGAAGGGTGAGAAGGGAAGCGTCGCTACGAGGCGTGCCTCCTGGAGGAGGTCGGAGTCCTCGTCGAGGAACCGCAGGACAGCCGGCACGCTGTTTCGGGTGAACAGCCTGACCATGACGTCCTCCACCATGTCGGGGTCGCGCCGGAGGGCCTCAAGGAACACGCGGTCCAGCCAGGCGTGCCGCCGGTGACGGGCGTCGACGGCGTGAGGATGCCCGTGGCGGTCGAGGGAATCGGCGATGGCAGCACTGTGGCGCTGGATCCGCTCAACGGCGAAGCCGGTCGATGACTTCAGCATCCCGCCGCGCACGCCGATCGGGATCACTCGACCTCGCGGGGAACGGGTGGGTGGCTGGCCCAGGGGGAGGCTGCCGGCCTCGGTGCGCGTCACCGCCCAGGTGGCGACACCGCAGACCTGCCGCAGGTAGTCAGCCAGGGCGCGGGCCAGGTCGGGCCCCGGTTGACGCCATTGGAATGCGGCGATCTCGACCAGCGCGTGTCGTGCGGATGAGGGCAGCAGGTAGCAGAAGCTCACGGTGCCCGGCTCCCGACCGCGGAAGTCCATGAACGTCGCCACCGTCGGATCGAAGGCGTCGGTACCGGTGTCGATCTCCCAGCCAAGGAAGTCCATGCGCGGACCCGACGGGGCTTCGCGTCAGGGGGCGGCTGTCGAACGCCCAGCGGGCGGTGACCACGCCCCCGTCGAGGGTGATGACGGCGTGGTCGCCGGCATCACGAACTGAGTCGGCGGTGCTGGTCACGAACGTCACCTGCGCCGACTCCGACGTCCGCATGTGGAGGAAGTCGTGCAGCTTCTCGCCTCTGATCGCCAGGTACCGGTACGGACGAAGCGGCAGGACGGAGGACGAGCCGGATGAGTGGACGGCGACGAAGTCCCACGTGGACGTCGCGGCAGACGACAGCCCGTTGGGCTCTCGGGTCCAGTAGGCCCAGGCTCGCCCGCGGATGTCGTGACGTCCGTCGTCGACGACCAGGATGCGTCGATCCGCCCCGGAACCCTCGGCCAGTCGGTTCGCCAGCGACAGGCCGGACAGGCCCGCGCCGATGATCACCGCGTCGTAGTCGACGGTCATGGCTTGTGCGGGGCGATGGCTTGCCGCTCGAGGTCGCTTGCTGACCCTCACCCGCGCCTTCGCGCCCACGCCCGTGTCACGAGCACCGCGACCGTGACGATCACGAGCCCGACGATGACGGTGTTCGGATCGACGGCCGGCCGCCAGGTGACGTTGCCGTCCCGGATGACGAATGCGCCGGCCGGGCGACCGTTCATCCCGAACCCGCCGCCCTCGCCCTGCTGGCCCTCGTCGTCCTGGCCGGTCCCTCCACCGCCTCCGCCCATCACTCGGGCCGCCGGGATGAACGTGATGCCATCCTTCTCGAACGGCTCGCCGAACACCTTGCTGACGGCAATGGCGTCCTTGGCATTGGTGATCATCTCGTCGAACTTCATCTCGTCTCCCAGGTCTGGCTGTGTCCCCGACGGTACGCCGCACTCATGGGCGGTTGCCACGGTTCTCCGCCGGGCCTAGCGGCCCGTCACCGAGATGCGGAACCCACGCCATGGGTTGATGGCGTACCCGGGGACCGTCTGCGGAGTCGGACACGGCACGGAATGGTCCGGATGCAGACCACCACCGCCGGGCTACGGTGAGCGCATGACGGTCCAGGATCAGGTCGCGCGACAGCCGTACAGCCAGGAGGCATTGGAGGTCATCGCGGGGCTCGACTCCGACGCTGACACGGGCCTCACGTCCGCCGAGGCTGCCGCCCGCCTGGCGACGTTCGGACCGAACGAGATCACCGGAGAGAAGCCCCCGTCCGTGTGGCGGGTGGCGCTCGGGCAGCTGCGTGACCCGATGAACCTCATGCTCGTTGCCGTGACGATCGTGAGCCTGCTCATCGGTCAGGTCTCCACTGCCATCATGGTGGGTCTCCTCATCGTGCTCAACGTCGTGCTGGGGTCCCGGCAGGAGCTCAAGGCCCGGGCCAGTGTCGACGCGCTCTCGAACCTCCAGGTGCCGCAGGCAAAGGTGCTGCGCGACCGCACCCTGGTCCTGGTGCCGGCGGCCGACATCGTCCCGGGTGACATCGTCCAGCTCGAAGCGGGCGACATCCTTCCCGCGGACGGACGGATCGTCCGTTCGGCGACCCTGGAGGCGCAGGAGGCCGCCCTCACGGGCGAGAGCGCCCCGGTGTCGAAGGACGCCCACATCCTCGAAGGCGACAGCGTCGCGCTGGGTGATCGTTCGAACATGCTGTTCCAGAACACCTCCGTCACACGCGGCACCGCGACGATGGTCGTGACCGAGACGGGCATGGGCACGCAGATGGGCCAGATCGCCACGATGCTCACCTCGGTGACTCGCACGCGGTCACCGCTGCAGAAGGAGCTCGATGCCCTGACCAAGGTGCTGGGGATCATCGCCTGGACCGCGGTGGCGTTCATCGTCATCGTGGGCGCGCTCCGCGGCATGGAGGTCACCCAGTTGCTGCTGCTGGGCACGGCGATGGCGATCTCCGCCATCCCCACCGGCCTGCCGGCCTTCGTCTCCGGGATGCTCTCCTACGGAGCGAAGCAGCTCGCCGCCGCCAAGGCCGTCGTGAAGAACCTCACCGACGTGGAGACGCTCGGCGCCACCAGCGCCATCAACACCGACAAGACCGGCACCCTCACCATGAACCAGATGATGGTCTCGACCATCTACCTGGGCGAGCAGTGGTTCACCGTCGAGGGCGAGGGCTACCGGAAGTCCGGAGCGATCCTGTCGGTCGCCGGCGCGCCGGTGCCGGATTTCACCAGGCTCGCGCTCGGCCTGTCGCTCTGCAGTGACGCGACCGTGGCCGACGACGGCGACGTCGTCGGCGATCCCACCGAGGCGGCCCTTGTCGTCCTGGCCGCCAAGCTCGCAGATCGACGCCGAGGAGACGCGACGGGCGTATCCCCGCGTTGCCGAGGTGCCCTTCGATTCGGACTACAAGTTCATGGCCACCTTCCACAGCTTCCCCGTGGGGGGCAGCGACCGAGTGATGGGCCTCGTCAAGGGCGGGCCCGATGTCGTGCTCGCCCGCTGCACGCAGGCCGGTGGCCCGCTCAGCGGATCCCAGCTGCCCATCGACGACGTCCGCGCCGAGATAGAGGCCGCGAACGCGCGCATGGGCGAGAAGGGCTTGCGGGTGCTGGCGTTCGCCGCCCGCGTCGTCGACGACAACGACATGACCGCTCTTGCTGACGACCCCATGGCCATGGCCGAGAACCTGTCCTTCGTGGGAATGGTGGGGATCATCGACCCCCTCCGAGCGGAGTCCAAGGCGGCCGTCCAGGTTGCGCTCAAGGCCGGAATAGACGTACGGATGATCACGGGTGACCACGCTGTGACCGCTCAGGCCATCGGGGAGACGCTGGGGCTCGGGCCAGGCGCGATCAGCGGGCCAGAACTGCAAGCCCTGTCCGACGACGAGCTGAAGAGGCAGCTTCCCGACCTTCACGTCTTCGGGCGCGTGTCGCCGGAGGACAAGCTGCGGCTGGCCCGGGTCATGCAGGAGGACGGCCTCATCGTCGCCATGACCGGCGACGCGGTCAACGACGCCGCTGCTCTCAAGCAGGCCGACATCGGGGTCGCGATGGGCAGCGGCAGCGAGGTCACCAAGCAGGCCGCGCGAATGATCCTCACCGACGACAACTTCGGCACTCTCGTCCACGCCGTCGAACTCGGCCGTCGCGTGTACGCGAAGATCGTGTCTTACGTCCGCTACCAGATGACCCAGCTGCTGTCGCTGATCATGCTCTTCGTCGCGGCGACCGCGTTCAACATCAATCAGGGCATGGCCCTGACGCCCACCATGGTGCTGTTCCTGCTCATCTTCGTCACGTCGTCAGGCGTCATCGTCATCACGGTCGACCCCGGTGATCCGGACGTCATGAGCCGACCGCCGCGGGACCCCAAGATCCCGATCACCAACCGGGCTGCCATCACGTACTGGGTCCTCTACGGAGTGGTGCTCTTCCTGGCGGCACTGGTCCCGCTTGTCGCGGGACCCGACGCACCGAGCATCGACGAGCCCAGTGTCGCCATGACGATGACGTTCATCGTGATGGGCCTGGGCACGGTCTTCAACGCCCTGACCAATCGTCGCGACCCCACGAGCGGCCTGACCGCCCCCATCCTCACCGCTCTCCTCATCTCGCTGGTGCCCGTGACGCTGATCTACCTGGCCACCGAGCTGCCGGGGCTCCAGAAGGGCCTCATGACGACGTCGCTCACCGGGCAGCAGTGGACACAGGCCGTCGCCCTCGCGCTGGCGCTTCCGATCGTCATCGAGGCAAGCAAGTGGATCAGGCGCCGCCACGCACGAAAGCCGTGATCGCACGTATATATTGCGAGCGTCGCCCATTGGAAGCGCTTGCTTGGTCGACTGAGCCCCTCACCTAGGAGACAGAATGAATCGCACGAGAATCGCGGTCGTCGCGGCCGCCGGTGCCATCGCGGTGGCGGGCCTGGCCGGATGCAGCTCGACGGAGAGCGCCTCGAGCGACGAGATCGCAGCACTCGACGCCCGGGTGACCACCCTCGAGTCACAGGTCGCGGGACTGGAGTCCATCGTCGGACAGGCGATCATCGCCGACCCGGCCGCGCAGATCGCCGATCTGGAGGCACGCATCAAGGGCCTGCAGCAGGAGCTGAACGACTCGCAGGCGCAGGCAGCCGACGTCGCCGATGCTGTCGCGGCTGAGCTCACTGCCGCGCAGACCGCAGTGGCGGATGCGCAGGCGGGCCTCGACGAGGCGAAGGCGGCGGCAGAGGACGCCCGCGACGAGGCCATCACCGCGGCCCAGGGTCGTGTCGATGCGGCTCGCGCTGCCGTCGACGCACTGAAGGCGAAGGTCGCCGACGCGATCGCCGGCGCGGGTTCGGCGAGCCCGGCAGCCAGCGCGAGCGCTCAGTAGGCGCGCAGGCCCACCCCGCGCAGGCCCGATAGAGCCACAACGCAGAGCACGCCCTTCACCCAAGGAGAATCGCCTCGATGTTCAACGACAATGGATCGTTCCTGCTGGCCCTGTTCGAGTTCTTCCTCTTCTTCGCCTGGTTCATGTGCCTGTTCTGGGTGCTGGGCGACATCTTCCGAAGCAAGGACCTCGGAGGTGCCGCGAAGACCTTCTGGATCATCTTCGTGATTCTCATCCCGTGGCTCGGCATCCTCGTCTACGTGATCGCTCGTGGTGGTGGCATGCAGCAGCGTCAGCTCGAGCAGGCCAGCCAGATGCAGGCTGCGCAGACGGAGTACATCAAGTCCGTGGCGGGCGGCACCAGTGCCACTGAGCAGATCGCCTCGGCGAAGTCGCTCCTGGACTCTGGTGCCATCACGCAAGACGAGTTCACTGCCCTGAAGGCGAAGGCGCTCGCAGGCTGACCCTCCTCGCCGGAACGTGACGTCGGGCGAGCGCCACGGGAAGCGCTCGCCCGCGCACTACAGAGGGCACCTCCGCCGCCGCCATGTCGACTAGGGCTGATGGACAGATGACGGGTTCACCGGAGCGCATCGACGACGCGGTGACGCAGTACGTCGCGTCACTGGATGAGTCGACCGCCGATGACAGCCGCGTGCTCATCTCGATGATGTCCAGGATCAGTGGTCACGGTCCGCAGTTGTGGAATGTCGGGACCATCGGCTTCGATACGTACCACTTCACGTACGACAGCGGTCGCGAGGGCGATAACCATGCCATCGCCTTCTATCCCCGGCGGGGGAAGATCACCGTCTACCTGATGGACGGCACTGCTCGCCATGCCGAGGCGCTTGGCGCGCTGGGAAAGCACACGACCAGCCGAGTGTGCGTCTACATCAAGCGCCTCAGCGATGTGGAAGTTGCCATCCTTGAAGGTGTTTTGCGGGCGTCGTATGAGTACGTGAAGTCGCACGATGGGCACATGCACCGCATCTGAATGCGTGCGAGTGTGGGTGCGGCAGCAATCGCCACCGTTCGCGGTGCTGGGCTCGGTGCTTCCACGTTCCGACTACCCGGCCCTGGCGACCATCGCGTATCTCAACCAGGCTTCATTGGGGATGATGGGGCAGCCGGCCGTCACCGCCTTCCACAGTTTCATCGCCGATGTCGGACGGCACGGGAACCTGTTCATGAGCGATGCCGACGAGGTCTCGTACTTCGACCGGCTTCGCCGAGCGGGAGCCGCGGTTCTCGGGACGACCTCGCCACACGTGGCGATCACGGGCGGAGTAAGCGAGCTTCTCGGCCAGTTGCCCTACCTGCTGCCGATCCGTCCCGAACAGAACGTGGTGCTTGTGTCGTCGGACTTCCCCGCCGTCACCCGGTCGTGGCTGGGGATGCAGCAGCGCGGCGGTTGTCGCATCAGGTTCGTCCAGGACGACGCTCGTCGCGACCTGACGGATTCGTTGTGCGAGGCCGTTGACCCGCTCACGGCGGTGGTAGCGGTGAGCTACGTGCAGTACGCGACGGGCCGACTCGTCGGTCGACTGCCGGGTCGGCGGCCACTCGCGCGCCCGTAGTCGTGCGTCGGTAGTCGAGCGACTGAGCGCCGCAGGCATCGTGTGCGGGGCACGAGGTGGGCGCATCAGGGTCTCGCTGGCGCCGTATAACGATGCGTCTGATGTCATGCGGCTCGTCGGGGAGCTGACGGCCGTCTAGAGGTGTCGCCGGCTGCGACTGGCCGCGTCGTGCGGCCTGCGGGGCGGCTCAGCCAAGGGGCACGCGCACGGCGAGGGCCTTCTCCAGCACCGTCACGCGGAATCCGTGTCCGTCCTCGACCCTCTCACCGTCGATCTGGCGGCCCCGCGAGTGCCCTGTCGACACGACCACCTCGCGCCCGCGCAGGTGCGTCCGCGACGGATCGTCTTCCGCGCCCTGACCGCGCAGGATCCCTGTCGTCGTCCTGGCCCAGTCGAGCGGCGAGGTCGGGTCGATCACGAGGACATCCAGCAGGCCGTCGTCACCCAGCGCCTCCGGTATGAGGTTCAGCCCGGCCACCAGCATCCCGACATTCGCGATCAGCACGGTGCGCCCGTAGAGGTGCTGCTCTGGCCCGCCGTCGACGGACAGGCGCAGGCGCATCGGCGGCTTGACGATGTGCCGTGCGCCCTCGACCGCGTAGGCGCCCCAGCCGACCCGCTTCTTGAGGTTCTCGGGCGCGCCCATCATGTCGGCGTCCCAGCCCATCCCGCACATGACTGCGCTCATGGCGTGCCGGCCCCGGCCGAGGTAGACGTCGAGAAGGTCGATCCGGCGGTCCTGTCCCGTCAGGGCAACCTCGATCGCCGAACGCGCATCGAGCGGGATCCCGAGATTGCGCGCGAGCAGGTTGCCCGTTCCGCCGGGCACGATGCCCAGGCTCACCTCCGAGTTCACCAGCGTCGCCGCCACGCCCATGACTGTGCCGTCGCCGCCCCACGCCAGGACGGTCGTGGCCCCCTGCTCGATTGCCCTGAGCGTCTGGCCCGGACCGGGATCGTCGGGGGACGTCTCGAACCAGGCGGGCATCGGCTGGCCGACGGCGGCGGCGACGCGCTCGACGAGGCCCCGTGCGCGGGACACGTCGCCGACCTTGCCCGGGATGCACGATCACCGCGACGCTCATGGTCGAGCACGCTACCGCCCTGCGAACCGTCGTGTCTCCGACATTCTTCGTACCGTCCCGTTGCCCCTCGGCTCAGGAGCTGCTCACATGGCCACAGTCACGTCTACTGATGTCCGCCGCATGGTGGACGCTCTCTACATCGACGGCCCGGTCCGTGGCCGCATGCAGTCCAAGTTCTGGATCCTGCTGCTGCTGTCGGCCGTGATCGCGACGGCCGGGGTGGTGGCCGACTCCACGGCGACGGTGATCGGCGCGATGATCGTCGCGCCGCTGATGACCCCGATCCTCGGCACCGCCCTGGCGGTGGTGCTCGCCGACCGGCACCACGTGCTCCGCAGCGTCTCCCTCGTGATCGGCGGTGCCCTGGTCGTGATCGCCATCGGCCTGCTCATCGGGCTGGTCGACGCTCCGCTCGACGGCTTCGCCGCCAACACGCAGGTGGCGGGACGGATCAGCCCACGCCTCATCGACCTGCTCGCCGCGCTCGCCACGGGCACGGTGGGCGCCTTCGCCCTGGTGCGCAGCGACATCTCCGACACCCTCCCGGGCGTCGCGATCGCCATCTCGCTCGTGCCGCCGCTGGCCGTCGTGGGGCTCCTGCTGTCGGTGCAGCGGTATGCCGATGCCGGTGGGGCGCTGCTCCTGTTCGGGACGAACGTCGCAGCGATCATCGCCACCGGGGCCGCGGTGCTGATCGGCTACCGCGTCAGGGATGCAGCCCGGGGCGCCGACTATCCGGTGGGGCGGCTGCGCGGCCGCACGCTCGTCATCGTCGGCGGACTGGTGCTCGTGGTGGCCATCCCGCTCGGCTACGGCACCGTCTCCGTGGCGCTGGACGAGCGGCTCGCGTCGCGGGCCCAGCCGCTCGCGGACGCCTGGGCCAGCAGCAACCGGTGGGCTGTCACCACCCTGTCCGCGTCAGACGGCCAGGTGGTCGTCACCGCGCTGGGGTCGCCGCCCGATGCCGACGTCAACCAGCTGCGGCAGACGTTCAACGAGAACGGCCTCGCGGACGCCGGTCTCCTCGTTCGCCTGGTCCTCGGGGGCACCGCGACCTGTCCCCCAGGCGGGAGCACCTGCACACTGTCGACGGACTGACGGCTGGCCAGCGCGGGCCCTAGGCGTTCCGTGCCGTCCAGGCCAGCAGGTCGTCTACGCGCCAGGTCGTGACCACGCGTTCAGCCGGCACCCCGCACTGCACTGCTCGTTCGACCCCGTAGGGCTGCCACGCCAGCTGGCCGGGCGCGTGTGCATCGGTGTCGATGGCGAAGAGGACGTCAGCCTCCACCGCCTGTCGCAGGAGGCGCCTCGGCGGGTCGAGACGTTCGGGGCGGCTGTTGATCTCCAGTGCCACGCCGAACCGCCGACATGCCTCGATGACGATGTCGGCGTCGAACTCCGACTCGGGGCGGGACTTGCCGCCGGCGACCAAGCGGCCCGTGCAGTGGCCCAGTACGTCTACATGGGGGTTCGCGATGGCCGTGACCATGCGAAGGGTCATCGACGTCGGCGGTCATGCGCAGCTTCGAGTGGACGCTCGCCACGACGACGTCCAGCCGTGCGAGCAGGTCGTCGTCCTGGTCGATGCTGCCGTCCTCGTTGATGTCCACCTCGATGCCGGTCAGGTAGCGGAACGGCGCGAGTTCGGCGTTGATGGACGCCACCACGTCGAGCTGCTGCTCCAGCCGCTCCCGCGACAGGCCCCGAGCGACCTTCAGGCGTGGACTGTGGTCGGTGAGCACCGCCCATTCATGGCCGAGTTCGACGCAGGACTTCGCCATCTCGAGGGGCGGGCTGCCGCCGTCGCTCCAGTCGCTGTGCGTGTGGCAGTCACCGCGCAATGCCGCCAGGAACTCCTGACCCTCGTCGTCGAGGAGGTCCGCAGGTGCAGGTTGTGTCATGAGCTCGGCGAGATACCGCGGCACCTCGCTGGCCACGGCGTCGGTGGCCACGGAGGCAGTGCGGGGCCCCACGCCCGGCAGTTCGCCCAGCGTGCCGGAAGTGATGCGCCGGCGAACCTCGTCGGGCCCGGCCGACTCGAGCGCCGCCGCCGCTGTCCGGAACGCCCGTACGCGGTACGACTCGGCATTCTGCTGCTCCAGGACGAACGCCACCTGGCGTAAGGCCTCGACGGGTTCCACTTCACGATGCTACGGCGGAAGGCGGACGCGGCACCAGACTGCGTCAGTGCGCCTCAGCCTGAAGTGGCGAACCCCTCCAAGGGCACCTGGATCGCTGTGATGAAGGCGAGTGACGATTGATGTGCGTCGAGGAAATCCCGATGCGGCGGGCTGGCGAGGTAGGCCTCGAAATCGGCCATGGACACGAAATCGAGGCACACCATCCACGTGGCGGACACGGGCGCCGCCGGCTTGCGGTCGAGGTCGCGATGCATGGTTGCCCGCACGGCGTGGGGATGCTCGTCGACGAGCGCGCGCAGGTCGCTTTCAAGCGAGTGGCGGCGGTCGTCGTCGAGGGACGGATCGAGACGCATGTGGACGACATGGCGGATCGTCGCCGCCTCATCGATCGAGTCATCGGTGGTCATGGGTCCATTGTCCGGTTCGGGTGACTCGACGGCGGACGGGTACCTAGCCGCACGTGACCGAGAACAGGGGGGACCCTCGCATTGTCATGTATCCCAATGGCCCCCTCGTGGTGCGCGGTGGGGTGACCGTGACGGACGTGGACGGGGTGGAGTTGTCCTCCGGCGAGGTGGTGGCGCTGTGCCGGTGCGGTCGCTCGGCCGTGAAGCCGTTCTGCGACGGAAGCCACAAGCGAGGGAATCTGGGTGCGAGTGAGTGCCCGAGCACCTAGCACCGCAAGGGCATCCGGTCGCGTGCACGCAGCGACGACAGTCCCGACTCCCATCGGCTGAGCACATGCTCGGCGAACAGCGACTCGACGTGGAGGCCGGCGGCCGCTCCGAAGAGGATGTCGTCGGCCAGCGCCGGCTCGTCCTTCGCCAGAGTCCCGCAGAGGTCGTAGGCAGCCACCTGCTCGTGGAGCGCATCAGCCGTGACGTGCACGTCATAGAAGCTGCAGGCCTCGTCGTCGCCCCCGAGGTTCCGCAGTGCCCGGGCGAGCCGTCGTGACGGCTCAGAGGAGTTCATCTCGAACGCGGCGAGGTGCCCTGCGAGGGCCCCCCGCCATCTGCGGTGCAGTCCGAACATCGAGATGAGGTTCGTCAGCGCCAGCGTGACGCCCGGAGCGACGTCGACATGCGCGCCGTAGTCGTCGTCCACATCGAAGTAGCGGAGGACGCGGGCGAAGAGAGTGGAGTGCATTCGTGCGGGATCCCCGTTGCCGTACTCGTCCATCTGGATCTCCACGAGGGCGGCCTTGCTCCGACCCGCGAGTCGGGGGATCGCCCAGGTGTGCGGATCGGCCTCCTTCAGCTGGTAGACCGATCGGTGCTGAACGAACTCGCGGAATTGACCACGGGTGCCATCGCGAAGCAGGTACGCGGAGGGGGAAGCCCCTGCGTCGTTCTGCACAAGCTCCCACAGCCGCTCCGTCACCGATCCCTCGCCGGCGGGGATGCTCACGTGCGACGTGAGGGCGTGCAGGAACTGGTGCTCGAGCGCCGAGCGGAGCGCCAGAACGCTGGGATGCCACTCCCATGAGTCCGACACCTGCTCGAATCCGCGATAGTGGAGCTCGTAGCAGACCCACAACGCCAGTTGGGCACCGTCATCGCTCACGGGATCGTCGTAGGTCGGGACGCTCGCGCCGACCGGTAGGCGGGAGGCGTCGCCTGAGCTCAGCGCCTCGAACAGGTCAGCCGTGAGCGCACAACGGGGAACAGGGAGCCTCATCGACGACGGGTACCCACGCGGGCGCCAGGTGACGCGCGGATGTTGGGTACCGTTCCGTGGTGACCTCCCAGACCGAAAGTGCCGACTCCTCCTTCGCCGATCTGGGGATCCGCACCGAACTGCTGGCGACGCTGTCTGCCCTCGGGTACGAGGAGGCGACCCCGATCCAGTCGGCGGCCATCCCGGTGCTGATCACCGGCCGCGACCTGCTCGGACAGGCCGCGACCGGCACGGGCAAGACCGCCGCCTTCGCGCTGCCCATCCTCGAGCGACTCGCCGACGGTGATCGCGGCAAGGCACCGTCCTCGCTGGTCCTGGTACCCACCCGCGAACTGGCCCTGCAGGTGTCGCAGGCGTTCCACGGCTACGGGCGCGGTATCGGCGCACGACTCGTCGCCATCTACGGCGGGGCACCCGCGCGGCATCAGGTCGATGCCCTCCGGCGCGGAGTCGACGTCGTCGTGGCGACCCCGGGACGTGCGCTCGACCTGTGCAGTCGCGGGGACCTCGTTCTCGGCAGCATCCGCACCCTGGTCCTCGACGAGGCGGACGAGATGCTCGAGATGGGCTTCATCGAGGACATCGAGTCGATCATCGCGATGACGCCCGAGAGCCGTCAGACCGTCCTGTTCTCCGCCACGATGCCCAAGCGCATCGACAAGCTGGCTGAACGGCACCTGCGCGACCCGCAGCGGATCTCGATCCGGTCGCGCGAGGCGGCGCACGACGAGGTGCCGCGCGTGCGCCAGGTCGCCTACGTCGTGACCCGGCAGAACAAGGCGGCGGCGCTCGGCCGGGTCCTCGATGCCGAGGATCCGACCGCGGCCATCGTGTTCTGCCGCACGCGCGGCGGCGTCGACGACCTGAGCGACCTCCTGACCGCTCGCGGCTACCAGGCGGAGGCGCTCCACGGCGGCCTCACGCAGGAGCAGCGCACCCGCGTGCTCGGTCGCCTGCGGTCGGGGGCCACCGAACTCCTCGTGGCGACCGATGTCGCCGCCCGCGGCCTGGACATCGACCTGCTGTCGCACGTCGTCAACTACGACCTGCCGATGAGCCCGGAGTCGTACGTGCATCGCATCGGCCGCGTCGGCCGGGCCGGGCGCGAGGGAGTGGCGCTGAGCCTGGTCGAGCCGCGTGAGCGGCGGATGCTGACGGCGATCGAGAAGCTGGTCGGAGGGCGGATCCCCGTCGAGCAGGTCCCCACCGTCACCGACGTCCGGCAGATGCGGCAGCAGCGCACGCGCGATGCGGTCGAGGCCCTGCTCGACGATCCTGACGCGCAGATCGCGCCTCGACTCCGCACCGCGAGATCCTGGACGAGATGCTGCTCGGCCGGGATGCGGCCGAGATCGCGCTGGCCGCGTTCACCCTCGTGCACGAGGCGACGGTCGGGCAGCTGCCACCGAGGAGCCCGACCACGATCTCACCGCGTCGCTGGCGCCCGAGTCGTCAGGCGCCCCCAGCAAGAAGAAGCGGGAAGCACCGTCCGGACCGATGACGAGGCTCTTCGTCTCGCTGGGCCGCAAGGCCGGCATCACCCCGGGCGACCTGGTCGGCGCCATCACGGGCGAGGCCGGGCTGAAGGGCCGGGAGCATCGGGGCGATCGCCATCCACGAGATGTTCTCCGTCGTGGAGGTTCCCTCGCCCGTGGCGCGCAAGGTCGTCAAGAGCATGCAGCACGCGAAGATCAGGGGTCGGAAGGTGACCGTTCGGTTCGACCGCGACGCTACGTGACGAGGTCCCGCCACCCCGACTCGGAGACCTCCACGTCGTGCTCCTTGGCGGCAGCGAGGATGCGCTTCCAGGCGCGGTCGCGTTCGGCGTCGCTGACGCACCCACCCAGCCAGGAGCCGTCAGGCTGACGCGTGTCTCAGGCGGCCAGGTGGAACGTGCTCGCGAACCGGCCGAGAAGATCCGCTTGCCCGTGCAGGATCTCGACGACGCCGGTGGAGATCGCGCGCTCCGGCGCGAGCTCGCCGGAGATGAGAAGGCGGATGCCGGGACCCGCGGCGAAGGCGAGGTCCGCGGGACCGTCACCACGGGTCACGTCGAGTGCCTGCCCATCGACACGGATCAGCAGGTCCGCGGGACCGACGTGCGCCGCGTAGGCGGTCGCCGGCAGTGCCAGCGCGACCGCCGGACGGAAGGCCGTTCGCAGGGCCATCGTCATCGAGTCAGGAGTGATGACCTGCTCCTGCCGTGGGTCGCCCATCGCCTTGAATCCCCAGGCCCCCAGGGCGAGGACCACCGGTTCGAGCTCACGGCCGTAGGGCGTCAGCTCGTAGATGATGACTCGCGAGCGCGGCACCCGTCGGATGACGCCTGCGGCCTGCAGCTCCTTCAGTCGCGCAGCCAGGATGTTGCTCGGGATCCGGGGGAGACCGCCGGCCAGCTCGCCGTAGCGACGAGGCCCGACGAGCAGGTCGCGGATGATGAGCAGTGCCCACCGCTCGCCGATCAGCTCGAGGGCCCGTGTGACGCCGCAGTACTGCCCGTAGTCGCGTGCCGCCATCGACCTCAGGCCTGCTGACTGACCACTGCCTCGGGACCCTGCTGCGCTGCGGCGGGATCCATCCACCCGAACTCCAGGCCGTTGCCGTCCGGATCTGTGATCCCGCGCTGGTACATGAAGCCGTAGTCGGCGGCGGGCCGCGGCTCGGCGCCGCCCGCGGCGAGAGCGGCGGCCGCGGCCGTATCCACTGCCTCGCGGCTGTCGACGAAGATCGCGACCGCGGAGGTGGGGCTGACCTTCGGATCGCCGAGCGGCAGATCCGTGAAGGTCTGGAAGAACTCGCGGGTCAGGATCATCAGCGCGCTGTGGTCCTCCTCGATGACGACGCAGGCCGCGTTGTGGTCGGTGAACAAGGGGTTGATGGTGTAGCCGAGGGCCAGGTAGAAGTCCTTGGCCCGGTCCAGGTCCGTGACGGGCAGGCTGACGAACATGGCGGTCATGAGTGCTCCCTGAGTGGTCGGTGTGTGCCCCACACTTGCAAAAAGCAAGTGCCGCGTCAAGAGCTGCAGCGAGACCATTGCCAAACACTTAACTATATGGTTAAGTATAGCCGTCGGGGCGGCGTCCCCGGCATCGCACTCCAGGAGGCGAGGTAGTGATGGAGGAGTCGGACGCGCTCGATGTCCTCTTCTCCGCGCTCGCCAGTCGGCACCGGCGCGAGATCATCCACGCGCTTGCGCTTCAACCCCACACCATCAGTCAGCTGGCGGCCCTGCGAGGCCTGTCGCTGCCCGCGATCCACAAGCACATCACCATCCTGGAGGACGCCGGGCTCGTGACCCGGCGCAAGGCCGGGCGCACCACCCACCTCGCGCTCGAACGCCAGTCCCTGCGCGCACTGCAGTTCTGGCTCTCGGAGTTCCACGCCTACTGGGGCACGGGTCAGGAGACCCTCGAGAACTACGAGAGCCATCTGAAGGAATCCCGCCATTCACCCAAGGAGTAGCAGATGAGCAAGTTCGTGTTCCTGTACCAGGAGATGTCCGAGCCCACCGACGACGTCATGGCGTCATGGCACGAGTGGTTCGAGAGCATCGGCAGTCACATCGTCGACAGCGGCAACCCCTTCGGGGCGGGTCGTGAGATCACGTCGGGCACGGGCGTGGACCTCACCCCCGCCATGGCACCCGCCTCCGGCTACACCATCGTCAATGCGGACAGCATCGACGAGGCGGAGAAGCTGCTCGTCGGCTGCCCGAGCAGCGTGGCACGGGTCTACGAGGCGATGCCCATGTGAAGCAGCCTCCGGGCGGCGCCAAGAACCCCGAACGTGGTGGCGGTGGTGCCCGACCGTGGTTACGGTCGTGGCACCGCCCTACCGGGGGCGGGAGGAGGGTGGTCGGGATGCGCAGAATCGCGGGGTTGGCCGGCGCCGAGGCGTGCGTCGGCGAGGCGCTCGGATACAGCGAGTGGCACGAGGTCACCCAGCAGGAGATCTCGATGTTCGCGGACGCCACGCATGACCACTACTGGATCCACACCGATCCGGTGAAGGCGGCGGAGGGCCCGTTCGGGTCGACCATCGCGCACGGACTGCTGACGCTGGCCCACGTGCCCGTCTTCATCTCCGAGGTCTACGCCATCGACGGTCTGTCGTTGGTGCTGAACTACGGCTTCAACAAGGTGCGCTTCCCCGCCCCGACTCCGGTGAACGCCAGGATCCGGGGCGGCGTCGAGATTGTCTCCGTCGAGCGGGGAGCCAAGGGCGCGCAGGTCGTGTCGAAGGTGACCGTGGAGAGGGAGGGCTCCGATCGGCCGGTGTGCGTGGCCGAGATGGTCGTCATGTGCTTCGAGTAGTGCCCGACCCCGGAGCGACCGGCTACGGGAGCAGATCGCGCACGTAGAGGCCGGGAGCAGGCGCCAGCGGCGGGTGCTCGACGCTGCCGACGGCCGTCGGGGCGTCGACGAGGGGACCGGATCTGTCGTTGATCCAGTCAGCCCATGCTTCCCACCACGAGCCGGCGTGCTTGGTGGCGGTGTCGAGCCACTCCTGCGGTTCGCCCTCGACGGAGCCGCCGAGGTAGTAGGACGCCTTCGGATTGCCCGGAGGATTCACGAGGCTCGCGATGTGACCGGCGTTGCTGAGGACGAAGGTCGTCGGGCCCGACAGCAGGCGCACGGTGCGGTAGCAGCCCGTCCAGGGGGTGAGGTGATCCGTGACGGCTCCCGTGACGAAGGTCGGCACCGTGATCTGCTTGATGCGCACCGGGCTGCCGAGCACCGTCATCTCGCCGTCGCGGCACATGAGGTTCTCGCGGAACACGTCGAGCAGCTGGCTGTGCAGGGCGGCCGGAAGGTTGGTGCCGTCGACGCTCCACGCGAGGATGTCGAACACGGGCGGGTCCTGGCCCATCAGCCAGTTGCTGACCACGTAGTTGAACACCAGGTCGTTCGGACGCATCAGATTGAAGATCGTCGCGAGCGCCTCCGCCGAGAGGATGCCCTCACGCCCTGAGCGCCCGCCGGCCATCTCGAGCAGGCGCGTCGCGGAGAAGGCACCGAGTGGCGCCCGCTCGTCGAAGTCGAGCAGGGTCACGGCGAACGAGGCGCTGTGGATGGAGTCGTCGCCCTCGGCGGTCAGGTGGTTGAGGAGCAACGTCTGCAGGATGCCGCCGGCGCAGAAGCCCAGCGAGTTGAGGTCGGCACTTCCGGTGATGTCCTTCACGACGGACACGCATTCCTTGGCGGCCCCGGCGTAGGTGTCCACGTTCCAGTCCCGCTGCTCAGGCGTGGGATTGCGCCAGCTGATCATGAACGCCTGTTGCCCACGCGACACCGCGTACTCGACGAACGAGCGCCCGGGCCGCAGGTCGAGGAAGTAGTAGCGGCCGATGGGCGGCGGAATGATGAGGAGCGGACGCTCGTGCACCTCGTCGGTGCTGGGGGCGTAGTGGATGAGCTCGAGCACGTCGTTGCGGTACACGACCGAGCCCGGCGTGATGGCGAGGTCGGTGCCGAGGACGAAGGCCGAGCGATCTGTCTGCGACGGGAACCCTCGGTTGTGGCGGACGTCGCCGACGAAGTTGCGCGCACCGCGGACGACGCTGGCCCCCATCGTGTCGAAGGCGGTCTTGAGCGCGGCCGGGTTGCCGGGCAGGAAGTTGGTGGGCGACATGCCGCTCGTCACGACGCCGACGGCGAAGCGAGCGCGCTCGACGTCGCGCCAGTCCGTGTCGGTCTCCTCGAGATCGTCGACGAGGGCGTCGAGGGACTCGGCCAGGGCTACGTACCCCTGCATCCAGCGCCGGTAGAGGGGGTTGCCTCGCCAGGCGGGGTCGCTGAACCTGCGGTCCTTGGGGCCTGGGTCGAACCCCTCGGTGCCGAGCAGAACGGTGGACAGGTTCATCGTCAGCTGCTGGACCTGGCGGGTCAGGGGCCCCGGCTGCGCCACGGCGCGTCCGACCCCCTTGGCCAGCCCCACGAGGGAGGTGATTCCCGAGGCGGGAAGCCCGCCTGCGCGCGGACCGGGATCGACGGCCTTCGGCTCGGTCATGGCATCCCCAGACTTTGTATGACTTCCAATACTAGGAAAACCTTACTTCTCTTGGCAATAGCCCTATGATCCCTTCAGACGCTCTACTGCTTCGGCCGAATGGATGACGATGCTCTACGCCGGGTACGAGATCAGCCGCTGGGCCGGGCAGCCGGCCCTGTCCGCGTCGGGCGCTGTGGCCAGGACACTGCGCGGACTGCCCCGGTCCTTGCGCAGCAAGCCCGGCATCAGCCATGCGTGGGCGGCGACCGAGATCATCTCGTCGATGCGTGCCACCCACGACCGGCCGCACTTCCGGATCGACTCCGTGTGGGTCGATGCACAGCAGTACGAGGTGACCGAGCGCGAGACCTCGTTCAGCCCGTTCGCCTCGCGTATCCACTTCAGGAAGTCGGTCGAGCTGCACCAGCCCAAGGTTCTGGTGGTCGGCCCGCTGTCCGGTCACTTCGCCACGCTGATCCGGCCCACGGTCACGTCCCTCCTGTCTGACTTCGACGTGCACGTGATCTCCTGGAACAACGCCCGCGACGTTCCGGTGGAGAAGGGCAGCTTCGGCCTCGAGGACTACATCGCGCACGTGATGATGGAGCTGCGCGAGCTTGGTCCCGACACCCATGTGCTGGCCGTGTGCCAGCCCGCTGCCCCCGTGCTGGCGGCCGTGTCCCTTCTCGCGCAGCAGGATGATCCGGCGCAGCCGCTGTCGATGACGCTCATCGCGGGCCCGATCGACACCCGCATCAACCCGAACCAGGTCAACGAGTTCGCCATGAACAAGCCGTTGAGCTACTTCGAGAAGCGGCTGATCCACGCCGTGCCGGGTGGCTACCCAGGTGCTGGCCGCCCGGTCTACCCGGGATTCATCCAGCTGGGCGCATTCATGTCGATGAACGTCGGCCGTCACGTGAGCAAGCACCGCGAGCTGTTCAAGGCGATGGTGGGCGGCGACATGCGGCAGGCCCAGACCGTCCGGGACTTCTACGACGAGTACGGCGCCATCATGGACGTCTACGCCGAGTTCTACCTCGACACGGTGGACCAGATCTTCCAGCGGCACCTGCTGCCCAAGGGGGAGATGACGTGGCGCGGCGAGCGAGTCGATCCGAGCGCGATCCGACGCACGGCGCTGCTGACCGTGGAGGGTGAACAGGACGACATCTGCTCGCCCGGACAGAATCGCGCGGCCCACGACCTGTGCACCAGCATCCCTGCGCACATGCGCGCCGAGCACCTTCAGCCGGGTGTGGGCCACTACGGCGTGTTCAGCGGCTCACGCTGGGAGGCGGAGATCTACCCCGTGGTGCGCAACTTCATCAATATGCACACCACTGCCGGAGTTTCGTGACCGAGACGCCTGATCTGGTTGCTGCGGCGCGATCGCACGGGGTCGGTGATATCCCGCGTCGCACGGCCGCCCGCGTGCCGCACAAGACGGCGATCGTCAACGGAGACGTCCGGCTGACGTTCGCCGAGCTCGATCGCGCGATCGACTCCACGGCAGCGGCCCTGGCCGAGCTGGGAATGATCAAGGGCGACCGACTCGCCGTCCTGTCCCACAACTGCTGGCAGTACCCGGTGCTGTCCTTCGCCACTGCGCGCCTCGGGGTGATCCTGGTACCGATCAACTTCATGCTCGGTCCAGACGAGATGGCCTTCATCCTCGAGCACAGCGAGGCGTCGGCCTTCGTGGTGGAGGCTGCCCTAGTCCCGACGGCCGAGCGTGCGCTGGCCGGGCTCACCGCGCCCGTGAGGATCCGCGCGGCTGTTCCGACGAGTGCGGCCACGGTTCCCGAGGGCTGGCTCGATGTCGACGCATGGGCCCAGTCCGGCGGCACTCCGCCGGCTGTCCAGGTGGCCGACGATGACCCGCTGCGCCTGATGTACACCTCGGGAACGGAGTCGCGTCCCAAGGGCGCCCTACTGTCGAGCCGATCCCTCATGTGGCAGTACGTCAGCTGCATCATCGACGGCGGCATGAGCGGCGACGACGTCGACCTGCACACGCTGCCCCTCTACCACTGCGCGCAGCTTGACTGCTTCCTCGGTCCGGACGTCTACCTGGGCGCGACGAGCGTGATCCTGCCGGGTCCGGCACCGGCCGACATCCTGCGCACCATGGCCTCCGAGGGGGTCACGAAGTTCTTCGCCCCGCCGACCGTCTGGATCTCGCTGCTGCGCAGCCCCGACTTCGATGCCACTCACCTCGGTGCCCTCGCGAAGGGCTACTACGGCGCGTCGGCGATGCCGGTCGAGGTGCTGCGCGAGATCCAGGCGTCGCTCCCGCACCTGCAGCTGTGGAACTTCTACGGCCAGACCGAGATGGCACCGCTCGCGACGATCCTGGGGCCCGGCGAGCAGATGAGCCACGCTGGATCCGCCGGTCGGCCCGCGTGCAACGTCGAGACGATGATCGTCGATGACGACGACGTCCGCGTGCCGGCGCGCACCGTCGGTGAGATCGTCCATCGCAGTCCGCAGGCGACCCTCGGCTACTACAAGGACGACGAGAAGACCGCAGACTCGTTCAGGCATGGCTGGTTCCACACCGGTGACCTCGGCTACTTCGACGAGGATGGCCGCCTGTACGTCGTCGATCGCAAGAAGGACATGATCAAGACCGGTGGCGAGAACGTCGCCAGCCGCGAGGTCGAGGAGGCGATCTACCTTCTCGACGGCGTCGCCGAGGTGGCCGTGTTCAGCGTCCCGCATCCCGTGTGGGTCGAGGCCGTGACAGCCGTCGTC
Source organism: uncultured bacterium (assembly GCA_963707385.1). Taxonomy (GTDB): domain Bacteria; phylum Actinomycetota; class Actinomycetes; order S36-B12; family S36-B12; genus UBA10649. The sequence continues at coordinate 40,398 of CAVPPK010000002.1, forward strand.
GTGCCAAGGGCCGACGCGACGATCACCCCGGACATGGTGATCGCGCACGCGAGGTCGGTCCTTGCCGGGTTCAAGACACCCAAGGTCGTCGTCATCGCCGACCGGCTGCCGAAGAACCCGAGCGGCAAGATCCTCAAGAGGGAGTTGCGGGCGCAGTACGCCGACGTGGTGAGCCAGGCTTAGTACTGTCGCCTCGATGGACGTCTCCGAGTACCTGGCGAGCCTCACGCACGCGCGCAAGGCGGAGGTCGAGCGGCTCCGCTCGGCGATCCTTGACTCGGACCCCGAGTTGACGGAGACCATCAAGTGGAACGCCCCGAACTTCGCCTTCGCGGGGGAGGATCGCGTCACGTTCCGTCTCCAGCCCGGCGATCGTGTCGAACTGGTGCTGCATCGGGGTGTGCGCAAGCGTGACGACGTCGACTCCTTCGCGTTCGACGACCCGTCGCGGCTCATCCGCTGGGCAACCCAGGATCGCGGCGTCGTCGTGATCGCGGACGGCAGCGACCTGGATGCGCTCCTGCCCCAGTTGCTCCCGGTCATCCACGCGTGGGTGCGGGCCTAGCCGGAGCCCCGGCGATGTTCACCCGGGGTGGGTGATCCGACCAGATCGGGTGGGGCCAGAATGGCCCTGAGCCCCCGACACGAGAGACGAGATCATGTTCAACGACAACGGATCGTTCCTGCTGGCCCTGTTCGAGTTCTTCCTCTTCTTCGCCTGGTTCATGTGCCTGTTCTGGGTGCTGGGCGACATCTTCCGCAGCAAGGATCTCGGTGGCGGTGGCAAGACCATCTGGGTGATCTTCGTGATCCTCATCCCGTGGCTCGGCATCCTCGTGTACCTCATCGCCCGCGGCAAGGGCATGCAGGAGCGCCAGCTCGAGCAGGCACGCGAGATGCAGGCCGCGCAGACGGAGTACATCAAGTCCGTCGCCGGCAGCTCCGCCAGCGACGCGGCCGGCCAGATCAGCTCGGCGAAGGCGCTGCTCGACAGCGGCGCCATCACGCAGGCCGAGTTCGAGGCGCTCAAGGCCAAGGCACTGGCCTCCTGACAGCAGCACTTCGCCCTGCGAGACTGCAGGAGTTCGGCACGCCCACAGGCGCGGAGGCGCCGACGAGCATGAGGGAGACGCCGTGAGCAGGGAGTTCGCCGGCAAGATCGAGCTCGACGTCCGCGACTCCGTGCCCGACTGGGAGCCCTACCTCGCCCCGAAGGCGGAGAAGGGCTCCCCGAACGTCCTGATGATCGCGTGGGACGACGTGGGCTACGGCGCCATGGACGTCTTCGGCGGCCCGATCCAGACCCCGACGATGCAGCGCATCGCCAACCGTGGCGTGCGGTTCGGCAACTTCCACACGACCGCGCTGTGCTCGCCGACGCGGTCGTCGCTGCTGACCGGGCGCAACGCGACCACGAACGGGATGGCGACGATCGCCGAGTTCGCCTCCGGCTTCCCGGGCATCTCGACCCGCATCCCCTTCGAGAGTGGCTTCATCTCCGAGGTGCTTGCCGCGCGGGGCTACAACACCTACTGCGTGGGCAAGTGGCACCTGACTCCCGGCGAGGAGTGCAACGTGGCCGCCTACAAGGGGCGCTGGCCGCTGGGCCGCGGCTTCGAGCGCTACTACGGGTGGCTCGGCGGCGAGACGAACTCGTACTACCCGGACCTGGTCCACGACAACCACCCGATCGAGCCGCCGGCGCGTCCCGAGGACGGCTACCACCTGGCGGACGACCTCTCCAACCGGGCCATCCAGTTCATCCAGGACGCCAAGACGATCGACCCGGACAAGCCGTTCTTCATGTACTTCGCGCCCCAGGCCGGCCACGCCCCGCACCTGGTGCCGCTGGAGTGGGCCGACCGCTACAAGGGCGTCTTCGACGCCGGCTACGAGGCGATGCGCCCGGAGATCCTCGCCCGGCAGATCGAGCTCGGCCTGCTCCCCGAGGGCACGGAGCTGTCGGGCATCAACCCGCACGGCGAGCCGGACCGCACCGGTCCGAACGGCGAGCCCTGGCCGCTGCTCGACACCGTGCGCCCCTGGGACTCGCTGAGCGACGACGAGAAGCGCCTGTTCGTGCGGATGGCCGAGGTGTTCGCCGGCTACATCTCCTACTACGACGACCGGCTCGGCCGCATCATCGACTTCCTCGAGCAGGCCGGGGAGCTGGACAACACCCTCATCGTGGTGGTGTCGGACAACGGCTCCAGCGGCGAGGGCGGGCCGAACGGCACGTTCAACGAGTGGCGGTTCTTCAACGGCATCGCCGACACGACCGAGCTGGTCCTCGAGCACATCGACGAGCTCGGCACTCCCGCGTCGAACAACCACTACAACACCGGCTGGGCCTGGGCGCTGGACACCCCGTTCCCGTACTGGAAGCGGTGGGCCGGCTACGAGGGCGGCACCGCGGACATGTGCCTCGTCTCCTGGCCGGCGGGCATCCCTGCCAGCGCCGAGGTGCGTCACCAGTACATCCACGCGGTCGACGTCGTCCCGACGATCTACGACCTGCTCGGCGTCACGCCGCCCGAGGTGATCAACGGGTACGAGCAGCTGCCGATCGAGGGGGAGAGCTTCGCTGCGGCCCTCACCGATCCTGGGGCACCGGCGAAGTCGACGCAGTTCTTCACCATGCTCGGCCAGCGCGCGATCTACCACGAGGGCTGGCTCGCGTGCACGGTCCACCCGCCGCTGTCGAGCTGGGGCCACTTCGAGCAGGACGAGTGGGAGCTGTTCCACCTCGAGGTGGATCGCTCGCAGTCGACCAATCTCGCCGAGTCCGAGCCGGAGCGGCTCGAGGCCATGAAGGCGCTGTGGTTCGAGTGCGCGGACAGGTACAACGGCCTGCCGCTGGACGACCGCTCGGCCCTCGAGCAGGTGCTGGCCGAGCGTCCGCGGCCGGCGGTCCGCGTGACCAGTTCACCTTCTACCCGGACTGCGCCGACGTGCCCGAGTCGGCAGGCCCGATGATCCCGGGGCGGTCCTACACGATCGCTGCCGGTGTCGCGGTCGACGAGGCGGATGCCGAGGGCGTCCTGTGGGCGGCCGGCGGCGTGGCAGGTGGCCACAGCCTGTACGTCAAGGATCGGCGCCTGCGCTACACGTTCAACTGGGTCGGCACCTTCCTGCAGGACGTCGTCGCCGATCGCGACCTGACGCCCGGCGAGCACCTGTGCGTGGCGGAGTTCGTCGCGACCGGCAAGAGCGACGAACCCGCAGATGCCCGGCGCGACAGGGCACGCTGACGCTCTACGTCGACGGCGACGCGGTCGGCTCAGCCGAGATCACCACGCAGCCGGGCTACTTCTGCCTCACCGGCGACGGCATCTCCGTGGGCCGCGACAGCGGCTCCGCGGTGACGCCCGAGTACCAGGCGCCGTTCCCCTTCACCGGCGGCATGATCGACAAGGTCGTCGTCGACCTCTCCGGCGAGCGGTACGTCGACCACGAGGCGACGGTGCGCGGGATGGTTCCTGCTTGACTGAGCGCATGGCCACGGCGTCGCGCGTCTTCCACGTGATGTCGAAGCCGACGGGTGCGATCTGCAACCTGGACTGCGAGTACTGCTTCTTCCTGTCGAAGGAGGAGCTGTACCCGGGCAGCGGCTTCCGGATGCCGGAGGACGTGCACGAGGCCTACATCTCGCAGCTGCTGGCGGCCCAGCGCGGAGCCGACGAGGTCGTCGTCGCGTTCCAGGGCGGCGAGCCCACCCTCATGGGAATCGACTTCTTCCGGCGCACCCTGGAGCTCGAGGCCCGGTACGCGGCCCCGGGGCAGGTCATCCTCAACACTCTGCAGACCAACGCCACGCTGATCGACGACGAGTGGGCGGCATTCCTCGCCGAGCACGGCTTCCTGGTGGGCGTCTCCATCGACGGTCCGCGGGCGATGCACGACGTGTACCGCGTCGACAAGGGCGGCAAGCCCACCTTCGACCGGGTGATCGCCGGGCTGGACGCCCTGAAGAGGCACGGCGTGGAGTGGAACGCTCTGGTCACCGTCAACTCCGTGAACGGCGACCATGGCCGGGAGGTCTACACGTTCCTGCGCGACGACCTCGGGGCCACGTTCATGCAGCTGATCCCGATCGTCGAGCACGAGGAAGGCGAGAGCGCGAGCGCCCGGTCGGTCAGCGGCCGCCAGTACGGCCGGTTCCTCATCGACGTGTTCGAGGAGTGGGCGCGGCACGACGTCGGCGACGTCTTCGTCCAGATGTTCGACACCGCGCTCGCGCACTGGATGGGCATGGACCAGGCGGGGATGTGCGTGCACGCCCGCACCTGCGGGGATGCCGTGGCGCTCGAGCACAACGGCGACCTCTACTCGTGCGACCACTACGTCGACCCTGACTACCTGCTCGGCAACATCACCGCAGGGGCGCACGCTGCTGCAGCTCGTCGAGTCGCCGCAGCAGCGCGCCTTCGGGCAGGCGAAGGAGGACACCCTTCCCGCCTACTGCCGCTCCTGCGACGTGCGCTTCGCCTGCAACGGTGGCTGCCCGAAGGACCGGTTCCTGACCACACCCGACGGGGAGCCCGGGCTGCACTACCTGTGCGAGGGCTACCAGGCGTTCTTCCGCCACGTCGACGAGCCCATGAGGGTGATGCGCGATCTGCTGCGCAGCGGACGGGACGCGACGGGCGTGCGCGACTGGTACGCCGCGCCGACGCGAAGCGCCGCCGACCTTGAGGTTCCGCGCGAATTTCGGCGCCGAAAGTGTCCGGAACCTCAAGGTCGGCGGTCGGGCCTATGCGATGCTCAGGCGCCGACCCGTCGTCTGCGAGGAGCAACCGTGAGTGAGTCGACCAGTACGCCCGGACCGCTCGACGGCCTTGATGCCGACACTCTCCGCAGCGTTGCCGACGCGTTGTGGCAGGCACAGCTGGACCCGTCCACGATTCCCGCCGATGTCCTGGCCGCGCTGGGGAGCGAGGCGAACAGCCCTGAGGCCTACGGCCACCGGATGCGGGCGTTCCTCAAGTACCTCATCGAGCACCCGGTCGATCACACGCCGAGCTACGAGAAGACCTACGAGCACCTTCTTCCGTTCTGCTCCCGGCTCTCCCCTCAGCAGGCCTATGCGATCGCGGTGAACCTTCTCGGCCCTCCCGCGTCGATCGGCTACGACATGGTTCCCGCCAAGGCGAACTTCGAGTTTCCGCGCGACTTCGGCACGAAGCCGCGTAGTGCTGTCGGATGGCACTTCTTCGTCGGCAGCTGCTGGGACGAGGATGGCGCCGAGTACGGCGTGGAACTGATGTTCTTCCAGGCCGGGATCTTCCCGCCGCCCCTGGCAGCCGGCTTCGGCCTCACCGAGGACGAGAACCAGGTCGTCGAGGTGCAGTTCGCGGTGAGCAAGGCGGGCGATGCGCACTGGCAGGCAGACCCGGTCTGCCTCGGTGGTACCAGCGGACTCGTCACGCACACGGCGAACCCGTTCAGCTACCACGTGGGTCGCAGCAGCATGGTCTGCCACGACGTGGATGAGTTCTTCCCCATCACGATCAAGGCGTGGGGCGTCGACCGGGGCGCGGAGCCTTCGCGCGAGCTGTCCGTCGACATCACCTTCACGACCGGTAAGCAGTACCTGTTCCAGGGGGCGGACGGCTGCATGCCGGCGGTGGACGGGGTGGGCTCGCTCTACTACTCGATCCCGAACATCGCCCTCGACCCGACGTGCAGCACCCTCACCCTCGACGGCCGCACCGTGCGCCTCGTACGCGGTCAGTTCTGGTTCGACCGCCAGTGGGGCTACATCTCGGGCGTCTCACGCTCCAAGGTGATGCGCGCTGCCTCCTTCAGCACGAACCCGAACCCCGCCGGATGGGACTGGTTCATGGCCCAGTTCACCGACGACCGGCAGATCACCGTGTTCGCTCCGCATGCCACCGAGCGTGCGGAGTACTACGAGCAGACCGGACCGCAGCAGCCCGGCACGATGACCGTGCGCGTTGGCGGGACGTACATGGACGCCAACCGCGATCAGGCGCTGACGTGGGGAACGCTGCGCATCACGGACTGGATCAAGGCGGTGAGCTCGCCGAATCCAGTGCGGTATGCGGTCACCGACACGTGGTACCCGAATCGCTGGGAGTTCGAGTTCGACGACGTCGTTCCCGAGGACATCCGCCTGGTGACGATGACGCCCGATAGTCCAGGTCGCGCAGGTGGGGTTCTTCGCGAACGGAGCGCAGTACGCCGAGGGTGCCGTGGTGCTGACGGCTCCCGACGGCACGGACATCGGCCGAGGCTTCGCGGAGTCCGTGGCCTACGCCGACACCCGCGGCACTATGCACCGGCTGGCCGGGCTGCCCGACAGCCAGGCGCACGTCGACTCGCTGTCGCACCGCACCATCCCGGCATCACTGGCCGTGCTGAACACTGCCTACGTGCTCGCCCATCAGGAGGAGCTCGCGGAGATCATCGCCGAGTCCGTCGGGCTGGAGTTCTTCACGCGCGCCGACTGGCGAGGGCTGAGGCACGGTGTTCCAGGCCCGCCCCGACGTGATCGTGGTCAACGGGCCGTCGAGTGCTGGCAAGACCACGCTGTGCCGGGGACTGCAGGCGGCGATGAGCCATCCCTACCTCTGCGTGGGCTTCGACGACTTCGTGTTCATGTCAGCGCCGCGCTACTACGCGGGAGCGGACACGGCGACGCAGACCGTCGCTGACGACTTCACCGCCGAGGGAGTCCAGATGGTGGTCACATCGCGTGAGCCCCTGACGGTGACGGCCCACTTCGGCCCTGTGTTCCGCCGGCTTCTCGACGGCATGGCGCCGGCGGTCCGGGCGCTCGTCGACGCGGGCAACGGCGTCATCCTCGACCACGTGCTGCACGACGAGGAGATGGCGCTCAGCCTTCGGTCCAGCCTCGCGGGGCTCGACGTCGTCATGGTGGGCGTGACCTGCGACATCGCGATCCTCGAGGAGCGGGAGAGGGAGCGAGGAGACCGGGTGCTCGGTCGGGCCAGGGGACTCGTCGACGTGGTGCACGCCTTCTGCGAGTACGACGTGCTGGTGGACACCGGCCTGCAGGGCCCGGAGGCATGCGTCTCCGTCGTGATGAGCGCCCTGGGCGAGGCACCGGAGCGACGTTAGTCCCCGCCCAGGCTCTTGCCCCGGGAATGACTCGGCAGGATGATCGCCCGGTGGCGCACCCCAGGATGTACGACGACGGGGACCCGGTGCTGGCACGTGTGCGAACGGGCTGCGCGAGGCTGCCCGAGTCGGTCGAGTTCGAGTCGCATGGGCGGCCCAACTTCCGAGCGGGGTCGAGGCGCGTCTTCGCTGTGTACGGGGCTGGACAGGATCATCCGCACGCCCTCATCGTCCGTGTCGATCCGGCCGAGGACGCGGGACTGCGCGCCGATGCCCGCTTCTTCGTCCCTCCGTACTACCCCGACCGCCTCGCCATCGACCTCGATGCCGCCGATGTCGACTGGGACGAGGTGGGGGAGCTCCTCGAGTCCGCCTACCGCGTCGTGGCATCGGCCCGCATGCTGCGCGAGCTCGACGACGCCTGAGTGAGGTAATGGAACAGCGATGCGCCCCGCGCTGAGTCAGTGCTCCGCCCAGATCGGTTCGTACGGGTGCGCATCGGCGTCGGCATCGGGCGCTGACACGAGCCCTGCTGCGACGTCCTGGAGGAACCGCCGGATGGTGGCGTCCGCCACCCGATGGAGCAGGAGCCGGTCGAGTCCGCCGCCCACGGCGGCCAGGGGCGGCCGGTAGGCGCCGTTGAGCCGGAGCATCGAGCGGTCCGCGTCCGCGGCCGCCAGCTCGAGGTTGCCGTCCAGCTGCGGGAACATCGCGCCGGTCGCGCCCGTCGCCACCCAGCGGACGGGGACGACGAGGACGGCGTCGTGCTGGTAGGGACGCAGCAGTTGCACGAGCATCTGCTTCGAGAACGAGCCGACGCCGGCGCGCAGAAGGAGGTCGCGGCCGACCTCGTGAGGCGTCCTCGGCGGGCTCCTGGAGACCGTCGATGCTGAGATGGGCCAGCAGGCGCGCTCGGGCCACCTCGAAGGGCAGGGGCACCGCCACCTCGTCTGCCACGAACATCCGGTCAGCATCGCCCGCGCCGTGGCGCGAGGCCAGTGACGAACGTCCCGAGTCAACGGGCCGGATGGCGGGTTCGGATCAACCTACGGTGGCGTAGGTTACGACACCGTAGCCCGTGACGCGTGCGCACGAAGAGGAGTCCCGATGGCCACCATCGAGCAGCTGCCGCCGATCATCCAGGGCGGCATGGGCATGCAGATCTCCTCGTGGCAGCTCGCCGCCGCCGTGGCGCGGTCCGGCCAGCTCGGCGTCGTCTCGGGCACGGCGCTGGACCTTGCGCTGGCCCGTCATCTGCAGGACGGCGATCTCGACGGGCACTACCGCCGCGCGCTCGCCCACTTCCCCGACCAGGCGATGGTCGAACGCGTCCTGGCCCGCTACCTCGTCCCGGGCGGGCGAGGCGAGGCCGCTCCCTACCGGCCGGTGCCGCGGCTGGTGATCCACCCGCAAGCGCCCTCCGTCGAGCTCGCGGTGCTCGCCGCGTTCACTGAGGTCTGGCTGGCCAAGGACGGGCACGACGGCATCGTCGGGATCAACCTGCTGGAGAAGATCCAGATGGCGATCCCGAGCATCACGTTCGGCGCGATGCTGGCGGGCGTCGACGCCGTGCTCGTCGGCGCGGGCGTGCCGCGGCAGCTTCCGGCCCTCCTCGACGGCCTGGCCTCCGGGAATGCGGTCGACTACGTGGTGGACGTGCACGGGTCGGACGAGTCCACCGAGGCGGTCCGCCTCGATCCGGCGGCCCTCCTCGGCCCCGCGCTGCCGCCACTGCGGCGCCCGCTGTTCCTCGCCATCGTCTCGTCGCACGTCCTGGCCGCCTACCTCGCCCGGGACGAGTCGATCCGTCCCGACGGCTTCGTCGTCGAGGCGTCGGCCGCGGGCGGCCACAACGCCCCGCCGCGCAGGCCCGAGCTCGACGAGGACGGGAACGTCCACTTCGGCCCGCGCGACGAGCCGGATGCCGCGAAGATCGCTGCCCTCGGCCTGCCGTTCTGGCTGGCGGGCGCCTACGGCACCCCGGAGGGACTGATCGCCGCGCAGGCCGCTGGGGCGCGCGGCATCCAGGCCGGAACCGTCTTCGCGCTCGCCGAGGAGTCGGGACTGCGCGACGACCTGCGTCGGGCGGTGCGCGCATCGCTGGTCACGGACGGGGTGACGGTGCGCACGAGCGCGCTCGCGTCGCCCACTGGCTTCCCGTTCAAGGTGGTCGACCTGCCCGGCACGATCACCGAGCCCGACGCCTACGCGGCGCGGTCACGGCAGTGCGACCTGGGGTTCCTTCGGTCGCCGTACGCCAAGGACGACGGCTCGGTCGGCTACCGCTGCCCGGCCGAGGCCGAGCGGACGTACGTCATCAAGGGCGGCTCGGCCGAGGAGACCGACGGGCGGGTGTGCCTGTGCAACGGGCTGACCGCCACCGCCGGCATCGGCCAGCACCGTCGCGACGGCTACGACGAGCCCGCGCTGGTGACGCTCGGCACCGACCTCGACGGGCCGACACGGCTGAGCGAGCAGTTCCCCGACGGGTGGACGGCGACCGACGTCATCGGCTGGCTCTCGGGTTCCGGCGTGCCCGCCTAGACCGACGGCACCGCGTAGTCCTACGACAGCAGGGTGAAGGCGGCCTGCGTGGCGCCGTCCGCGTCCCGAAGGGTCAGGGTGGTGCCGTCGATCTGGTAGGTCGCGACGTTGTCGAGCGCGGCGAAGTACATCTGCTCGATCTCCATGGCCGGCTCGGGGCAGGCCATCTCCGTCGCGGCCAGTGGCCCGATGGTGATCTGGTCCGCACCGGACGTCGTGAATGGGCCGCTGTACGTGTTGCAGCCGCCGGTGCCGCTGACGGTGCCGTCGGTGCCGAACGTCAGCGTGACGTTCTCGGTGCCCTCCTGGCTGACGACGGCCTCCTTGCCGTTGTTGATGCCGGTCGCCTGCCAGGAGCTGCCGGCCAGGGTGGACATGCCCGGTGCGTACGTCAGCAGCGCGGTGCCGCTGGAGTCGAGCAGGACCAGGTTCGTCTCGACGGTGAAGGACGCGACGAGGGGCAGGGCAGCGACGATCGCTGCCTCCTGCGCCGCGACCGGGCCGGCGCATGCCTTTCGCGTCATCGGCCCTGGCGTCATCGTCAGGGCGGTGCCGTCCTGCGCGTAGGTGCCGGCGATGCGGTTGCAGCCGGTCGATCCGGCGAAGGTTCCGTCGTCGGCCAGGGCCAGGGTGGCCATCTCGCCCGAGGCGACGCCGGCTACCGGTGCGCCGTCGGGGCCCGCATACGAGTCCAGGTTCCACGCGGTGCCGCCCAGCTCGGCCGGCTCGCCACCCGAGGCGGCGGGGGAGCCGGCGGTCGACGTCGAGCCGCACGCGCTCAACGTGAGGATGCCGGCCATGAGGATCGCCGGAGCCAGCAGGATCGTCGAGAGTCGCGCGATGGTCATGCCGCCACGGTACGTCAGGAGGCTCCCGAGTTCTGGCAGACGAGCCACGTCGCGCGGCTACCGCGGCCGGGAGGGGTAGCCAGTGTCGAAGTGCATGTAGTCGGGCACCTTGATGTCCTGCCAGATCCAGCCACGCTCGGTGAACAGCTGCCAGGGGAGGCTGTCCTCGGTGATCACGCCGGGCCCACGCCGATCGGTGGCGAAGTCCGCGGACGGGACCCAGCAGTCGCAACGCGGATCCGTCCACGGGTTCTGGTAGGGATTGATGTCGATCGCGCGGCCGTTGGCGTGCGGCGACTCCAGGACGGGTGCGTTGATCTGATCGGGCCTGCGGCAGTTGAACGCCGACGTGTTGTTGGCCTCGAGGCTGCGCACCACGTCGCCGCCGTACTCCTCGACGGGATCCATGCGATGGATCGGGAAGCCCGCCTTGAACAGGCCGCTGAGGATGGCGGCCAGGTCGTCGACACTGTCGCGGTGCGCGACCAGCCGACCACGCTGGACGGTTCCGTCGAAGTCGACGTAGTTCACGTCGAGGCGCCGGAGGTCGGCCCGGCCGACGGGGCATCCGGGCCGCCACGTGCCGGTGGCCTCGATGCGCGCCCACTGGCGGTCACCGATACGCGCGACGGCGGGGTCGGCGGACGTGCCGGGCATCGGCTCGATGGGAGTGGGCGAAGCGGACGGCGGAGGGGTCGGCGCGGGCGTCGGCGCGGGCGTCGACGAAGCCTGGGATGAGGGAGCCTCGCGCGACGGCGCGGTGATCGAAGCGCGGGTGCCGGACTCCGCGGTGCGCGTGCCCGAGGTCGACGTGCAGGCGGCGAGGACGACGCCCGTCCCCAGGATCAGCACGACGGTCGCACGCATGTGAGGACGGGCCCGCGGCGCCATGGGTCAAGGCTACGAGTCGACCGACAGCGAGGGCTATCTCGTACGAAACCTTCCGCTGGGCGCCGAGACTGCTTAGCCTCTGGGGATGCGGATAGCGATAGGTACGCGAAAGGGACTGTGGACGGCGTCGGGGGACGCCGACGGGTGGGTGGTGAGCCAGCCGATGCGCGACATGGCTGAGTTCGCGAGCGTGGCGTGGATGCCACGTGGTGAAGGGAAGCCGCCGCGGCTGCTCGCCGGGGCGCGCAGCTGGTTCTGGGGTCCGTCGGTCCTCACCAGCGATGACGACGGCGCCACGTGGTCGGAGCCGGCATCGGGCGCCGTCGCCTTCCCGAAGGAGGCCGACGCGGCGGTCGAGCGGATCTGGAACCTGACACCCGATCCACGCGAGGATGACGTCGTCTGGGCGGGCTGCGAGCCGCACTCCCTGTGGCGGTCTGCGGACGGCGGCCATCACTTCGAGCTGAACTCGGCGCTCTGGGAGCACCCGCATCGACCCCAGTGGATGCCCGGGGCGGGAGGCGCAGCGATCCACACGATCGTCCCGCGCGCGGACGGGTCGATGCTCGTGGCGATGAGCACCGGGGGCGTGTACCGGTCTCCCGACAGCGGTACCGACTGGGTGCCGGCGAACCGCGGCATCAGGGTGGACTTCCAGCCCGAGGAGTACCCGGAGTTCAACCAGTGCGTGCACCGCATCGCCCTGGACGGCGACGACCACAGTCGCGTGTATGCGCAGAACCATGGTGGCGTCTACCGGTCGGACGACTCGGGCGACAGCTGGAAGCCCATCACTCCCGGACTGCCGAAGGACTTCGGCTTCGTCGTGCTCGCGCACCCGACGCAGGGCGACACCGCATGGGTGATCCCGATCGACTCCGAGACCATGTTCCCGCCGGACGGCCGCCTGCGACTGTGGCGCACCGACGACGCGGGGGAGACGTGGAGCGAGACCGGCGAGGGGCTGCCGGACAACCACTACGCGTCGGTGCTTCGCGACGCCGCGCACGTGATCGCGCACGACGGCGATGCCGCCATCGCCTTCGGCACCCGCAACGGCCGCGTCTTCGCGAGCCTCGACGGTGGCGCGAGCTTCACCGAGGTCGTGTCCGGCCTGCCCGACGTGCTGTCGGTGCGGATCAGCCCCTGACATGGCAGCGGCCACTCGCGCGGAGGGCGTCGGCGAGCCGGGAACCGTGACCGTCCGACTGCCGCAGGCGCTGGCGCAGGACGCCGGCGGCAGCCGCGAGCTGACGCTCGAGGTGGGGTCGTCGACGAGCCTTCGCGAGGTCCTTGATGCGCTCGGACGCGTGGCCCCGGCCGTCCAGCGCCGGGTCCAGGACGAGAAGGGGACGATCCGGCGCTACGTGAACGTCTTCGTCGACGAGAACGAGTGCCGCACGCTCGACGGCCTCGACACCACCGTGCCGCCCGGCACGGTGGTCTACGTGATCCCGTCGGTGGCCGGCGGGTAGCCGTCGAACTGGATAGATCCATCTTTTGACACAGTCCAAGAACGGGACCTATCCTGACGTGGTGTCAGGAAGCCATGCGGACCTCCTGCGCGCGCAGGGCATCCAGGTCACGGCGCAGCGCCTGGCCGTGTTGCGCGCAGTGTCCGCCCATCCGCACATCACCGCCGATGGCGTGGCCGAGATCGCCCGCGCCGAGATCGGGGCCATCTCCCGACAGTCGGTGTACGACGCACTCGGAGTGCTCGCGGACACCGGCCTGATCCGACGGATCCAGCCGATCGGCTCGCCGGCGCTCTACGAGGACCGCGTGAGCGACAACCATCACCACATCGTCTGCCGCGTGTGCGGCCGCGTTGTCGACGTCGACTGCGCCGTGGGTGCCGCGCCCTGCCTCACCGCCGCCGACGCGCAGGGCTACGAGATCGACGAGGCCGAAGTGGCCTACTGGGGTCGGTGCCCGGACTGCCGGGCCACGGGACACCCGCATGACAGCACGACTGGCAACACCCGAACGGTGTGACGAGAATTCACGTGCCTGACTATCGGGCCGCAACCACAGGAAAGGTCAACATGGACAGCGACAGCAAGTGCCCGGTCAATCACGGACCGGCAGCAGGCGGGACCCAGAACGAGGACTGGTGGCCCAACCAGCTGAACCTTGGGATCCTGCACCCGAACCCGCCGGCAACTGATCCGATGGATGCGGACTTCGACTACGCCCAGGAGTTCGCGACCCTCGACCTCGCCGCGGTGAAGCAGGACCTTCATGCGCTCATGACCGACTCGCAGGACTGGTGGCCGGCGGACTACGGCCATTACGGCCCGCTGTTCATCCGCATGACGTGGCATGCCGCGGGCACCTACCGCACGATCGACGGTCGTGGTGGCGGCGGCACCGGCATGCAGCGCTTCGCGCCGCTCAACAGCTGGCCTGACAACGCCAACCTCGACAAGGCCCGTCGCCTGCTGTGGCCGATCAAGCAGAAGTACGGCAAGAAGCTGTCGTGGGCCGACCTGCTCATCCTCACTGGCAACGTCGCCCTCGAGTCGATGGGCTTTCAGACCTTCGGGTTCGGCGGCGGTCGCGCCGACGTCTACGAGCCCGACGCCACCTACTGGGGCACCGAGGCCGAGTGGCTCGCCGACAACCGCTACAGCGGTGAGCGCGACCTGGAGAACCCGCTGGCCGCGGTTCAGATGGGCCTGATCTACGTCAACCCGCAAGGCCCCAATGGCACCCCGGACCCGATGGCCTCGGCGCGCGACATCCGCGAGACTTTCGCGCGCATGGCGATGAACGACGAGGAGACCGTCGCGCTCGTCGCCGGTGGCCACACCTTCGGCAAGATGCACGGCAACGGCGACGCCGTGGCCTACGTCGGCCCGGAGCCGGAGGGCGCGCCCCTCGAGCAGATGGGCCTCGGCTGGAAGAACTCCCTCGAGTCGGGCGACGGCTACTGGTCCATCACCAGCGGCTTCGAGGGTGCCTGGACGCCCACGCCGATCACCTGGGACAACAGCTACCTCGAGACGCTCTTCGCCTTCGAGTGGGAGCAGATGACGACGCCGGCCGGCGCCATCCAGTGGAAGCCCACCGACCCGGCGGCGGCGGACCTCGTCCCGGACGCGCACGATGCCTCGAAGCGTCACGCGCCGGTCATGACGACGGCCGACCTCGCACTGCGCACCGACCCGATCTACGAGCCGATCGCCCGGCACTTCAAGGACCACCCGGCCGAGTTCGCCGACGCGTTCGCGCGGGCCTGGTTCAAGCTGCTGCACCGCGACATGGGCCCGAAGGCGCGCTACCTCGGCCCCGAGGTGCCGGCGGAGGAGCTCATCTGGCAGGACCCGGTTCCGGCCGTCGATCACGCGCTGGTCGATGCGCAGGACGTGGCCTCCCTCAAGGAGAAGCTGCTCGCCTCCGGCCTGACCGTGTCGCAGCTGGTGTCGACCGCCTGGGCCTCGGCAGCCACCTTCCGCGGAACCGACAAGCGGGGCGGCGCCAACGGCGCTCGCATCCGCCTCGAGCCGCAGACGGGCTGGGAGGTCAACGACCCGGCTGGGCTCGCGGCCGTCCTGCGCACCCTCGAGGCCGTCCAGGCCGAGTTCAACGCCAGCGCCACCGGCGGCAAGCGGATCTCCCTGGCCGACCTGATCGTCCTCGGCGGCTGTGCCGCGGTGGAGAAGGCGGCGCAGGATGCCGGCGTCTCCGTCTCGGTGCCGTTCACCCCGGGCCGCACCGATGCGTCGGCCGAGCAGACCGACGTCGAGTCGTTCGCCGTGCTCGAGCCGACGTTCGACGGGTTCCGCAACTACGTGGCGAAGGGTCACACCATCACGGCGGAGCACCTCCTCGTCGAGCGCGCAGCGCTGCTGACGCTGAGCGCCCCGGAGACCACCGTTCTCGTGGCGGGCATGCGTGCCCTCGACGCGAACAGCGGCCAGTCGGCCCTCGGTGTCCTCACCTCACGTCCGGGCGTGCTCACGAACGACGTCCTTGTCAACCTGCTCGACATGGGCACGGTGTGGAAGCCGGTCGACGAGGACGCGAACGTCTTCGAGGGTCGCGACCGGGCCACGGGCGCGGTCAAGTGGACCGCCAGCCGGGTCGACCTGGCCATCGGCTCCAACTCGCAGCTGCGGGGCCTCGCCGAGGTCTACGCGGGCAGCGACGCTCAGGAGAAGTTCGTCCGTGACTTCGTCGCGGCGTGGGACAAGGTGATGATGCTGGATCGCTTCGACCTGGCCTGATCTCTGAACTGCGGGGCACCGCGTGAGTCGGATCCCGGCTCGCTCGGTGCCCCGCATACTTGTCTCATGACCGAGGACGAGTACGCGCACGTTCCGAGTGCTGATCCCGGCGCCCAGATCGACCCGCACTGGCTCGACCTGCGCGGGGCCGCGGTCCTCCCGCCGACCTACATGCCCCCATCGATGCCCGGTTCGCACTCGCGGTTCGCGCGCGTCACGGCGGTCGTCGTGATCGCCGTGTTCCTGATCGCCACCGCGGCCGGGGTGTGCCTGACCTACGGACCCAAGGTGTTCGGCTCGTAGCCGACCGGTTTCGCAAAGCCGGGACGTCAGGCGCATGATGGTGCGGTGAGCATCTTCGACCGTCGCCCCCGCCTGCGCTGGGCCGTCCCGGCCGCCGCTGGCGCCCTGATCCTCGCGGGTGCCTCCGCCGGCACCGTGATCGCGTCCGCCGACGCGGGCCTGCCGCCGCGCACCGCGCAGGAGCTGCTGGTCGACCTGCAGGACCCCCAGACGGACGCGCTGTCCGGCACCGTCGTCGCCACGGCGGACCTCGGCCTGCCGGCCCTGCCGACGGGCATGGGCTCGAGCGCGGAGCTCACCTCGCTGGTGAGCGGCTCCCACACCCTCCGGGTCTGGTCCGACGGGCCGGACCGGTCGCGGCTCGCGATGATCGGCACGTCGGAGGAGACCGACGTCGTCCGCAACGGCCGTGACGTGTGGGTGTGGGCGAGCGACGGCGACACCGTCGAGCACTACGTGCTCCCGGAGCGGGACGCGACGCAGGAGGCCGACCTCGACGGATCGGCTCCCCGAGCTGCCGAGCACACCGCAGGAGGCTGCGACCCTCGTGCTCCAGGCCCTCGACGAGAGCACCGCGGTCACGACCTCCGGTGCTGCGCGCGTCGCGGGCCGTGACGCCTACGAGCTCGTCCTGACCCCGAGGCAGTCCGACACCCTCGTGTCCCGCGTGGTCATCGCCATGGATGCCGAGATGAGGATCCCGCTGCGCGTGCAGGTCTTCTCGACTGAGCTGCCCGGCCCCGCCTACGAGGTCGGCTTCACGTCGGTCGACTTCAGCACGCCGGACGCCGCGCTGTTCGCCTTCACGCCGCCGGCTGGGGCGACCGTCACCGAGCATGCCGCCGAGGACAGCAAGGCGTCGGCCGGCTCGGGCGACGGCGAGCCCGATGCGTTCCCGGAGCCGACCGTCGTCGGGTCCGGATGGAGCCAGGTCGTCATCGCCAACCTGCCGGCAGACCTCGCATCGGGCGCAGCGACGTCCACGCTGGGCGACGCGACGGCGAGTCCCCCATGGCGGGGCTCGATGCCGCGGCGCTGCTCGAGTCGCTGCCGCGAGTCTCCGGCGAGTGGGGGACCGGCCGGGTGCTCAGCGGCACGCTCGTCTCGGCGATCCTCACGGACGACGGCCGGGTCGCGATCGGTGCCGTGACCCCGGAGACCCTGGGCGCGGCCCTGGCCGCTCAGTGACCTCGGCGGCCATCGCCACGGTCGGCCTCACGAAGCGCTTCGGGAGCCAGGCGGCGGTCGACGGCATCGATCTCGACGTTCCCCAGGGCGCGGTGTACGGCTTCCTCGGACCGAACGGGTCGGGCAAGACGACGACGATCCGCATGCTGCTCGGGCTGGTGCATCCGACGGAGGGTCGATCGAGGTGCTCGGCGAGCCCATCCCCGACCGGTCGCGGCCGCGTCCTGCCCCGGGTCGGCTCGCTGGTCGAGGGGCCGGCCTTCCACCCGTACCTGTCCGGCCGCGCCAACCTCGCCCGGCTCGACGCGGCCGACCGCTACGCCGACCCGTCGACCGCCCGGGTGCGGATCGACGCGGCGCTCGAGCGGGTCGGGCTGCTCGCCGCCGCCCGCAAGCGCTACCGCGCCTACTCGCTCGGCATGCGCCAGCGACTGGCGATCGCGGCGGCGCTGCTGACGCCGCGCGACCTGCTGCTGCTCGACGAGCCGACCAACGGCCTCGACCCCCAGGGCACCCGGGAGGTGCGCTCGCTGGTCGCCGTCGCTGGCCGCCGACGGCGCCACCGTCTCGTCTCCAGCCACCTGCTGTCGGAGGTCGAGCAGATCTGCTCGCCACCTCGGCGTGATGCGCGCAGGGCCGGCTGGTGGCGCAGGGGGCGATCGGCGACGTCCGGGCCGGCTCGCGGCCGGTCGCCGAGGTCGAGACCGGGCACCCCCGAGCGGCGGCGCGAGGTGCTGCGGGCCCTCGGGCTGACCGACGTCTCGGTCACCGAGGCCGGGGTGCGGGCGGTGCCGAACGGGTCGATCCGGAGCAGATCGTCGCCAGCCCTCGTGGACGCCGGCGTCGGTGTGCGGGCTTCACCGTCCAGAGCCCGAGCCTCGAGGACCTGTTCGTGGCGCTCACCGGGGAGGGCTTCGATGTCAGCCGTTGACGCGCTGCGGCCGCGCCGACCGGGCCTCGGCCGAGCGTCCGGGCGCCTCGCTGCGGCTGCTGCGCTCCGAGCTCCGTCTCATCTTCGGCCGTCGTCGCAACCAGGCCGGCCTGCTGGTGCTCGCGTCGGTGCCGATCCTGCTGGCCGTCGCGCTGAAGGTGTCCGCCCCGCGCGAGGGGCGCGGACCGGACTTCATCTCGTCGGCCACGTCGAACGGGATCTTCGTCGCGCTCGCCGCGCTGAGCATCGAGCTCGCGCTCTTCCTGCCGCTCGCCGTGGCGGCGCTGTCGGGCGACACCATCGCCGGCGAGGCCAACATCGGCACGCTGCGCTACCTGCTGACCGTGCCGGTCGGCCGCACGCGCCTGCTGCTGGTGAAGTACGTCTCCCTCGTCATCGGCGGCGCGATCGGCATCGTGGTGGTGGCGGGCACCGGTCTCGCGATCGGCGGCGCGCTGTTCGGGCTCGGCCCGACGACCCTGCTGTCCGGCACGGAGGTGGGGCTCGCGGACGGCGCTGCGGCCGGCTGGGGATCGCGGTCGCGTACCTCACCGTCGCGCTCGCGGCGCTCGCGGCGATCGGCCTGTTCGTCTCGACGCTGACCGAGCAGCCGATCGGGGCGATGATCGCGGTGACGGTGATCTCGACGGCGATGTGGATCCTCGACGGCATCCCGCAGCTCGCCTGGCTGCAGCCGTGGCTGCTCGTGCACTACTGGCCGGCGTTCTCCGATGCCTTCCGCGACCCGATCTTCTTCGAGCAGATGCAGCAGGGCCTGCTCGTCGCGCTCGCCTACGTCGTGCTGTTCCTCAGCCTGGCGTGGGCCCGCTTCACCCAGAAGGACATCACCAGCTGACCGTCGTGGACGCCCAGCGACCGTTGGCTAGCCTGACGGCATGAGCGAGTCGCCCGTGTGCCCGGAATGCGCCAGCGAGTTCACCTACGAGATGGGCGACCTCCTGGTGTGCTCGATGTGCGCGCACGAGTGGACGCCGGGGACGCCGACGGCGCCGGCCCCGAGATCGACGATGTGCCCGTCATCACGGACTCGGTCGGCAACGTGCTCGCCGACGGCGACACCGTGACGATCGTCAAGACGCTCAAGGTCAAGGGGAATCCGAGCGACATCAAGGTCGGCACCAAGGTGCGCAACATCCGGCTGGTCCACGGGAACGGCGACCACGACATCGACTGCAAGGTCGACGGGTTCGGGCCGATGATGCTCAAGTCGAGCGTCGTCAGGAAGGCCTGACCCCTAGTCTGCAGTCATGTGCTGCTTCGTGCTCGTGCTCGGATTCCTCGGTCCCCGCTTCGCCTTCCTCTGGGTGTGGCTCGCCACCGCCCGCGTGGAGATCGCCTTCAGCGGCAACTTCTGGCTGCCGCTGCTGGGGCTGCTCTTCCTGCCGTGGACGGCTTTGGTGTACGTGTTCGCCTGGGCGCCGGGCCAGGGCGTGTCGACGCTCGGCTGGCTGTTCGTAGGCCTCGCCTTCCTGCTCGATCTCGCGAGCTACTTCGGCCGGAATGCGCAGCAGCGCTACCAGGGTGCCCCTGCCTGACGTCGCCATGGTCAGGGGCGGGTCCGGCGTCATACCCTCGGGGCATGGACCTCGTTCTCATTCCCGGATTCTGGCTCGACGCGGCATCGTGGGACGAGGTGGCCGAACCGCTGCGCGCGGCGGGTCACCGCGTGCACGCCCTGACCCTCCCGGGCAAGGAGTCCCGCGACGCCGACCGGTCGGGGATCGGCCTGCGTGATCACGTCGACGCGGTGGTCGCAGTCGTCGACTCGATCGACGCGCCTGTGGTGCTGGTGGGCCACAGCGGCGGCGGTGCGATCGCCCACGCGGTAGCCGACGCTCGTCCGGATCGCATCGCGCGCGTGGTCTACGTCGATGCGGGACCCCTCGCCCACGGTGACTGCATCAACGACCAGCTGCCGGAGGTGGACGGCGAGGTGCCCCTGCCCGACTGGTCGGTGTTCGAGACGGAGGACCTCGTCGACCTCGACGACACTCTTCGCGCGAGGTTCGCGTCCATCGCTGTCCCCGAGCCGCTAGGAGTAGCCCGGGATCGGCAGGTGCTCAGCGACGAACGACGCTACGACGTTCCGGTGACGGTCATCGCGTGCGAGTTCTCGTCCGACATGCTGCGGGAATGGATGGCCGCCGGCGTTCCGTACGTCGCCGAGCTCGCCAGGATCAGGGACGTCGAGCTCGTCGACCTGCCGACCGGCCATTGGCCGCAGTTCACCCGGCCGCGTGACCTTGCCGCGACGATCCTCGCCGCGGTGCCGCAGGAGGTGTGAGGACGAGATGACGCAGTTGAGGCTCAACCCGCTCGGCAGCCGCTCGGGGATCATGGTCTCCGACGTGGGCCTGGGGATGTGGGCGGTCGCCGGCAGCGAGTGGGGCGACGTCGACGACCAGGCGACGCTCGAGGCGGTCGACGCCTCCCTCGAGGCGGGCGTCACGTTCTTCGACACCGCCGACGTCTACGGTGCCGGCCACTCGGAGGAGCTGCTCGGGCAGGCCATGAAGGGGCGGCGCGAGCGGTTCATCGTCGCCACCAAGATCGGCTGGATCGACTACGACCGCGAGGCGGATCGATCGCAGTACGACACCGTCGAGAAGCTCGTGGCCGGCGTCGAGGGCTCCCTCAGCAGGCTCGGCACCGACCACGTCGACGTCATCCAGTGCCACATCAACGTGCCGGAGCCGAACACCGACGTGTTCGTCGAGGGCTTCCGGCACCTGCGCGAGTCCGGCAAGGTGCGGGCCTGGGGCGTCAGCACGAGCGACATCGACCTGCTCCGGCGGTTCAACGCCGGTGGCGACTGCGACGTCATCCAGGTCGACTACTCGATCCTCAACCGCACGCCCGAGGCGGAGATCCTGCCGTACTGCCTGGAGAACGGCATCGGCGTCATCGTCCGCGGCCCCCTCGCCATGGGCCTGCTGGCGGGCAAGTTCACCGCGGCCGACACCTTCCCTGACCATGACTTCCGCCATGCGTGGATCGACGACCCCGAGCAGAACGCGCAGTTCCTGCAGGATCTCGACGCGGTCGAGCGACTGCGCGCGGTGGTGCCGGACGGCGAGTCGATGTCCGAGTTCGCCCTGCGCTTCGTGCGCAGCCATCCGGCGGTCAGCACGGTGATCCCGGGCGCGCGCAACCGCGCGCAGGCGGAGCGGAACGCCGCGGCCGGCCTGGCCCCGCTGCTCACCGCCGCCGAGCTCGACGCGATCGGCGGCATCGTGCCGCCGGGCGGCGGCCGCCGGATCTGGCCGGCCTGATCGGGCCGGCCACTACGGCTAGGTGTGGGTTGCGTCGGACACAGGCGGGTCGGCCTATGTGGCCGCCGAAGAACCGGCACTATCACTCGGGGAACCGAACTGCGGCTCCCCGAGGAGGAAGATCGACCACGCGGATTCGTCATCGATCCGCGGTCGATTCGCCTTGTCACTGTCGTGCCTGGCCACACCGCAGCGCGCTCGCCGTCATCATCGGCGAGGAGTCGTCGGCGATGGGTCGACTCGGGCACGGAACGATCACGATCACATGACATCGTCGGCGGGGAAGAGCGGGTGACGAGCGTCTCAATGCGGGAGGCGCTCTTGAGTCGGTCGAGCATCGCTCGACTTCCTCGCTTGGACCACCAACGCGACTCAATCACTATGTCGGCATCGTGACGATGTCTCGCTGGTCATCTCTCGTGGACTACGGTTTCACGACACGGAGGAAGGGTGTCGAGTCACGTGACCGACCAGACCAGGGGGTTGACGTCTCGCGAGGCTGGCCGGTTAAATACAACCAAATGGTTGTAGATCAGGTGTCGGACGACGAGGTGGACCGGCTGTTCCACGCGCTGGCGGATGCCACGCGGCGGGACATCGTCCGCCGGGTCCTCGACGCCGAGCAGTCGATCAGCGACCTGGCCCGCGACTACCCCATGAGCATGACGGCCGTGCAGAAGCACGTCCTGGTGCTGGAGGGGGCGGGCCTGGTGATCAAGCGCCGGCACGGGCGCGAGCAGCGCGTCGTCGGCCGGTTGGAGGGCCTCCAGCAGGCACAGCGCCTGCTGGACGAGTACGAGCGCCTGTGGCGCGACCGCTTCGAACGCATCGGCGACCTGCTCGCCGAGCCGGACCAGGGAGATCAGGGATGAGTGTGACGGGTGTCGAGAAGGACCTCGAGGCGCTGACGATGACGGTCACCGCCGAGTACGACGTGCCGGCCGAGCGGGCCTGGCAGCTGTGGGGGGATCCGCGGCAGCTCGAGCGCTGGTGGGGTCCGCCGATGTTCCCGGCGACGGTCGAGCAGCACGACCTCACGCCCGGCGGGACGGTGGCCTACTACATGACCAGCCCCGAGGGGGAGAAGTACCGCGGCTGGTGGCAGGTGCTGGAGGTGCAGCCGCCTCGTCACCTCGTGGTGAAGGACGGCTTCGCGGACGCGGACGGAAACCCGAACTTCGACCTGCCGACGACGGTCATGCGCGTGGGCATCGACGATCGCGAGGGCGGCGGGGTCCTGGTGACGATCCTGTCGACGTTCCCGTCGCTGGAGGCACTCGAGGAGATGCTCGCGATGGGGATGGAGGAGGGCCTCAGGGGCGCCATGGGCCAGATCGACGCCATCCTCGCGGAGTAGGCGAAGGCGAGCGCGTCAGGCGAAGGCGACGATGGCGAGCGCGATCGCGGCGAAGTGCGCCAGGAAGCCGGCGATCGTGAACGAGTGGAACATCTCGTGGAAGCCGAACCACTTCTCGCTGAGCTGCGGCCACTTCGTCGCGTAGATGACCGCGCCGATCGTGTAGAGCAGTCCGCCGGAGACGATGAGGCGTGAGGATGAGCCACCCGGCGTCGGCGAACTCGGGGATGTAGAACACCGCGGCCCAGCCCAGGGACACGTAGATGGGCACGTACACCCATCGTGGTGCGCGTGAGCCAGAAGTTGCGGATGAGGACGCCGGCGAGGGCGCCGGTCCACACGACGATGAGCAGCGTGCGTGCGTCGTCGGGCGGCAGGAGGATCAGTGACAGCGGCGTGTAGGTGCCGGCGATGATCAGGAAGATGTTCGAGTGGTCGGCCCGACGCAGCATCGCCTTGGTCCGGGGCAGCCACGAGCCCATGTGGTAGATCGCCGACGTCGCGAACAGGGCCACGCTGCTCACCACGAAGATGGCCACGGCCAAGCGCACGGCGGGGGAGTCGGTGGCCAGGAGCAGCACGAGCCCGCCGATCGACGGCGACCGGCACGGTCGCGAGGTGGAGCACGCCCCGCAGGTGCGGCACGGTGGGGTGGTCCATCAGGCTCCGTCCGGAAAGTTACTCATCCGTAACCTACGGTACCGTAGGTTACGGCATGGCGCCAATCCCGTCACACGTGCTGGTCGATGAGGATGGTGTTGCCGTCGGGATCGGTGAGGACGACGCTGGCCGGGCCCGAGCCGCTCTCGTCCGCCTCCTGGAGCAGCGGCCACCCCGGCGTCCTTGAGGGCACGCTGCACGTCGCGGATGTCGGTGAAGGACTCCAGCGGCTGGGCGTCCTGGTCCCACCCCGGGTTGAAGGTGAGCATGGTGCCCTCGAACATGCCCTGGAACAGCCCGATCACGTGGGGGCCGTTCTTCATGATGAGCCAGTTCTCGCGCGGCGTCGCCCCCGAACTGGGTGAACCCCAGCTTCTCGTAGAACTCCTTCGACACGGCCAGGTCGCGGACCGAGAGGCTGACCGAGAACGCACCCAGCTCCATGACAGCCTCCCGGCCGACGTGTCGTGCACTCGACCGTAGCGTGGGCCCACGGCTGCGGAAGAGTGCCGTTACCCTCGGGCGCACCGGCATGCGGCGACAGGGAAGGGCGGGTCATGGGACTGTTCGGACGCGACAAGGACGACGACGGCCAGGGCACCGCAGCGCTTCCAGATGCGCGAGAAGCTCATGTCCATCGGCGACGACTACTGGATCGAGGACAGCAGCGGCCACCGCGCCTACAAGGTGGACGGCAAGGCCATGCGCATGCGCGACACGTTCATCCTCGAGGACGCGCACGGCAACGAGCTCGCGAAGATCCAGGAGAAGGCCTTCACGATCCGCGACAAGATGATCATCGAGCGGCCGCAGGGCACGGCCACCGTGCAGAAGAAGCTCCTCGGCATCCGCGACCACTTCAAGATCGACGTCGAGAACGGCCCGGAGCTCGAGGCGCACGGCAAGGTGCTCGACCACGAGTACAAGATCGAGCGGCACGGCGAGACCATCGCGAAGGTGTCCAAGAAGTGGTTCCGGGTGCGCGAGAGCTACGGCATCGAGATCGAGCCGGGCCAGGACGTGGTGCTGCTGCTGGCGATCGCGGTGTGCCTCGACGCCATGTCGCTGGGCTAGCCGGATGACCACCGACACCGCCGACGAGGAGCACGCCGCCCACCATCGAGGTGCCGACGCGCTTGCCGCCGGACTCGAGTCCGTCCGATCGTCGCCGCGCGACGAGGGAGTGGTCGAGCTGCTCGTCCTCCGCCCCGCAGTCGACGAGCGGGAGACCCCGACCGAGGTCGTCGTGGACGTCGACGCGGGACTGGTCGGCGACACCTGGCGGGAGCGCGGCAACCGGCGCCGGCCCGACGGATCGGCGGACCCCGAGGCGCAGGTGACGGTGATGAACTCGCGCGCCGCGCTGCTCGTCGCGACGACTCCTGCGCGCATGCCGCTCGCCGGGCGACCAGGTGTACGTCGACCTCGACCTCAGCGTCGACAACCTGCCCACGGGAACCGTGCTCGACTTCGGCGAGGCCGCGCTCGAGGTGACCGCTGCGCCGCACACCGGCTGCGCGAAGTTCTCCGCGCGCTTCGGGGTCGATGCGCTGCGCCTGACGGCGACGCCTGAGGGCCGTGCGCTGCGCCTGCGCGGCATCAACACGCGCGTGCTGCGCGGCGGCGTGATCCGGGTCGGCGACCCCGTCCGGGTGACGCGACCGTCCTAGCGGCCGCATCGATCCGCTCTCGGAGGTCGCTTCCCGTTCCCCTGTCGTGGCCGCCCGGTGATGACAGACTCGGGCGACGACGACGAAGGCGAAGGAGCGTGCGTGCACGCGACGGCGACAGGGACGCCGCCAGAGGCGAAGACGCGAGGACGCATACCGGAGAGGACCGTTCTTCTCGTCGCGTCCTTCGGAGCCTTCCTGGCGTTCCTCGACGCGACCATCGTCAACGTCGCCTTCCCGAACATCCGGGAGTCGTTCCCCGACTCGACGATCTCGTCGCTGTCCTGGATCCTCAACGCCT
This sequence comes from uncultured bacterium, assembly GCA_963707385.1. Classification (GTDB taxonomy): domain Bacteria; phylum Actinomycetota; class Actinomycetes; order S36-B12; family S36-B12; genus UBA10649. The sequence goes on from CAVPPK010000002.1 coordinate 65,717, forward strand.
ACAGCATCGTCTTCGCGGCGTTCCTCGTCGTGTCGGGCCGACTGGCCGATCTGGTGGGACGCCGACGGACGTTCACCAACGGCGTCCTCATCTTCACCATCGCCTCGGTGCTGTGCGCGGTCGCGCCCGAGCGTCGAGGTCCTCATCGCCTTCCGCCTGCTGCAGGCGCTCGGCGCCGCGCTGCTGGTGCCGGCGTCGCTCGCCCTCGTGGTCGAGGCCTTCCCCGCCGAGAAGCGATCGCATGCGGTGGGACTGTGGGGCGCCGCTGCAGCACTCGCGGCCGGACTCGGACCGCCGATCGGCGGAGCGCTTGTCGAGTGGGGCGACTGGCGGTGGGCCTTCCTGGTCAACCTCCCCTTCGGGCTGGCGGCGCTGTGGGCCGGCCGCAGGCTGCTCGTCGAGAGTCGTGCACCCGGGCACCGTCGACTGCCCGACCTGCTGGGTGCGACGGTGTCGGCGCTCATGCTGGGCGCGCTCACCCTCGGCATCATCAAGGGGGGCGACTGGGGATGGACCAGTCCCGCGACGATCGCCTGCTTCGTCGCGGCGGCCGTGCTCCTGGCCGTCTTCGTCGTCAGCTCACGTCGGCATCGCTCGCCCCTGATCGACCCAGCGCTGCTGCGCGTCCGGCCGTTCGTGGTCGGCAACGTCGCGACGATCGTCGCCGGGGTCGGCTTCTACGCGTACCTGCTGACCAACATCCTGTGGCTCCAGTACGTCTGGGGCTACTCGATCATCCTGTCGGGCCTCGCCGTCGTGCCGGGGGCGCTCGTCGCGGCGATCCTGGCATCGCGACTGGGCCCGATCGCGCAGAAGCACGGCTACCGCAAGGTCATCGTGCCGGGCGCGATCATCTGGGCGCTCGCCTACCTCTGGTACGTCCTCCGGGTCGACGTCACTCCGGACTTCTGGGGGGCCTGGCTCCCCGGGCAGATCCTCTCGGGCATCGGCGTCGGGGCGACGCTGCCGGTTCTCGGCAGCGCGGCGCTCGGGGCCGTCCCGGGCGGTCGGTTCGCCACGGCCTCGGCGGTCAACTCGAGCGCCCGCCAGATCGGCGGCGTCCTGGGCATCGCGGTCCTGGTCGTCATCATCGGGACGCCGTCGGCCACCACCACCGTGGACAGCCTGCGCGCAGGCTGGGTCTTCAGCGCGGCGTGCTTCGCCGTCACCGCCGTGGTCGCCGTCTTCATCGGCAGGGTGCGGGCGCACCAGGAGGCAGCCGGGGACGACGACTCGATCCGGCCACCGGCCATCTCGGTACCCGAGCCGAGCACCGCGCGCGCACCGTCGTCGTCGGCTCTCGCGCAGGCGCCGCTGCTGTCGCGACTGCCGGACGACGTCCGCACCCGGCTCGAGGCGGAGGCCGATCCAGTGGCGCTGCCCGCCGGCGCGCTGCTGTTCTCGGCCGGCGACCCGGCCGACGACGTCTACGTCGTCACGGCGGGCCTGCTCGACGTCGAGCAGGGCGGCGAGGTGATCCGTCAGCTCGGTGCCGGCGCCGTGCTCGGTGAGCTGGCGCTGCTCACCGGCGGCACGCCGCTCGGCGTCGATCCGGGCGCGACGCGACAGCCACCTGCTGCGGGTGACGCACGAGACCTTCGATCGAGTGGTCTCCGACGATGTGCGGGCCCTCGAGGCGCTGACGGAGGTCCTCGCCCGGCAGCTGCAGGATGCCGCACCCGCCGCCCCCGGGCGCCCGCCGAGGCCTCGCGTGGTGGCGGTCGCCGCCCTGCACGCGGGCGCACCGGCGGAGGCGGTGGCCGAGGCGCTCGGCGACCACCTGGCGGCAGATGCTCAGGCTCGTGCGCCCGGGCGGGTGGGGCCGGACGGACTCGAGCGCGCTGAGCGCGAGAGCGAGTGCGTGCTGCTGGTGGCGGACGATCCGTCCGACGAGTGGTGGGCGATGTGCGTGCGACAGGCCGACCTGCTCGTCGTGGTGGCGGCGTCCGACGCTCCGGTGCCCGACGCTCCGCCCCTCGGGCGCACCCAGGTGGACCTCGTGCTCGTCGGGCCGGCGGCCCCGGGTGAGACGCGTCCAGGACTGGCAGCGCGCGCTCGACGCGTACCGCATCACCCAGGCCACGGGTCCGCTCCCCGCTGCGCTGCGCCCCGTCGCGGCCCGCATCGCCGGACGCTCGGTCGGGGTCGTCATGGGCGGCGGCGGTGCTCGCGCGTTCGCCCATCTCGGAGTGCTCATGGAGCTCGAGGCCGCGGGGATCGTGGTCGACCGCGTGGCCGGAACGAGCCAGGGGGCCATCATCGCGGCCGTCTACGCACGCGGGTTCGATGCCCAGACCTGCGTCGACCTCTGCTACGAGGAGTTCGTCCGCAACAACCCCTACAACGACTACGGGATACCGACCGTGTCGATGGTCAAGGGCCGCAAGACCGAGCGGGCACTTCGCCGACGACTCACCGGGATCCACATCGAGGAGCTGCCGCGCACGTTCCGCTGCGTGAGCACCGACCTCCAGACACGGGCTCCCTACGTCCACCGGACCGGGGACCTCACCTCGGCGGTGATGTCGTCCATCAGCATTCCCGGCCTCTTCCCGCCGCGCCGCGACGGGCAGCGCCTCCTCGTCGACGGTGGCGTTCTCGACAACCTCCCGGTCCACGTGCTGACCGAACGTGACGAGGGACCGATCGTCGCCGTGAACATCGGCCTGGGCGGCGAGGCCAGGCCGCGGTCGGCGGATGCGGCGGATGCAGCACCACCGAGGGTCCGCATTCCCGCGCTGGGCGAGACGCTGATGCGCTCGATGTTCATCGGCAGCGGCGGCGCGGTGAAGGAGGCGCAGGACGCCGGGGCGATCGTCGTGTCGCCGTCGTCGGTGGGGGTGGGCCTCCTGGAGTTCCACCAGCTCGACCGCATGGTGGAGTCGGGTCGGCAGGCCGGCCGGGCGCTCGTCGAGCAGGCGGGGCACCTCCTGCGCTGACCCGAGGGCGCTGCAGCGGCTCAGTAGCATCACGTCATGGTGGATCCGAGCGAGTGGTCCGAGTTCGTCCGATCCCGGCGAAGCGTCCGCGACTTCCGTCCCGATCCGGTCCCGGACGACGTCCTGCGCGCGGTCATCGACGATGCCCTCGCAGCGCCGAGCTGGTCGAACACGCAGCCGTACCGACTGGCTGTCGCCTCGGGCGAGCGGGCGCGACCGGATCCGCGACGCGCTCGGCCGCCGGTACGACGAGTCCGCGCCGCTGCGCGTGGCGGGCGAGCGGCGGGCGCGTGCTGGCTGACGCGACGGGCATGCCCGACAGCGACTTCGAGATCCCGCTGGCCTATCCGAGGATCTGCAGGAGCGTCGGCGCGCGACCGGCTTCGGGCTGTACGGCGTGCTCGGCATCGAGCGCGCGGATGCCGCAGGCGCGCGATCGCCAGATGCGGCGCAACTTCGAGTTCTTCGGCGCTCCCACGGCGGTCTTCGTCTTCGTGCACGAGGGCCTCGGCGCGTACTCGGTCCTCGACGCGGGCTTCATGCTGCAGACGCTGCTGCTGAGCGCGCATGCGCGCGGGCTCGGCACCTGCGCCCAGGGGGCACTCGCGATGTGGGCCGGGCCGGTGCGAGCCGAGTTCGAGGTGCCCGACCACTACCGGCTGCTCTGCGGCGTCTCCCTCGGCTACGCCAGCGACCATCCCGTCAACCGGTACGCACCCGGGCCGGCCGGCGGTGGACGAGATCCTGCTCGCGGCCGCGACGGCCGCTGCTAGCGTCCCGCCATGTCCTACTCCGACCCGTCCGGCGAGCCTGCACCCGAGCGCGGTGGCGCCTACACGTACACCGGCCCGATCAGCTGGGAGTACAGCCCCGAGCTCGACCGTGACGCGGACCCGGGGAGATCGTCTGGACCTGGGTCGCGTTCGAGGAGAACGCCCACGTGGGCAAGGACCGGCCCGTGGCCGTCGTCGGGCGAGCAGACGACGGCCGGCTCGTCGCGCTGATGCTGTCGAGCAAGGAGCACGACGGCGATCGCGACTGGATCTCCATCGGCACCGGCCCCTGGGACAAGGAGGGCCGGGAGAGCTGGGTCCGTCGCGATCGCGTCCTCGCGGTGCACGCGCGACGCGGTCCGACGCGAGGGCGCGGTGATGCCGCGGAGCACGTACGAGGCCATCGTCGCGGGCATGGGTGGGCATGCTCGCGGCACGTCGCACGACCGACCCCGAGCCGACCGTCCGACGGCGCCGAGGGCTGCGTCCCGGCATCCTCACGGCTGCGCAGGATGTTCACCGGCAGTAGTTCCGTCGCGCACGTGCCGTCGTATAACGATGTGGTTGCGGCGACCGTCGCGACTTGCGCGTCGCCTCCGGTTGTCGCTAATGTCGCGTTCTCGCGATCACCACAGTGTTCGCGTTGTCAGCAGACAGGGGCCATTCATGTTGATTCGCAAGGACTTCACGTCCTAGACCCCTGCTGCGCGCATCCGTTCTCGGACTAGCGCCCCGGTCGAGCCCACCGCTCGACCGCTCACGTTGCACCTCTCGCAACTGCACACGACGCACCCATCGCCCCTACCCGGGCAGTGGTGCCGTCGACATCTGGTGAACCTCATCCCGGCACGGGTCGATCACTCGTTGCCTGAATGGAGATGTCATGGAAACACGAGAGTCCCACCGGACCTCGACACGTCCCGGCGTTCGCGCCCGAGGCGTGCAGCGGTGATGGCACTGGCCGTCGCCGGAGTGCGCGCGGTCGTGACCGCAGGCGCTCGACTGGCGGCCGTGGACGCAACCCCGGTCGCCGACGACAGGCGGACGACGCGGCGGTCACGTCGCGTGGGCGCCTCAGCACGAGTCAGGGGCGCACCGGCACCGCGCTCGTGGGCGCAGGGCTTCGACAAGCCGCTGGCGTAGCAGCGACCTGGTCGGGAGCGGAATGCTCCCGACCAGGTCGGCCGACCGGGGGGCCAAGGGCCGCGTACGTCAGTACGGTGCGGGAATGGATCCCGTTCACGGTGGCGAGCACATCATCGACGCGGCACGCGCGGCCGGCGTCTCCACGGTCTTCTCCCTGTCCGGCGCGCACATCTTCCCGGTGTACGACGCGGCGGTGGGCGGCAAGGAGCGCGTCGAGGCGGCCCCGGACCGCATCGCCGCCGAGCGAGGCGGACCGCTGCGACTCGTCGACACCCGGCACGAGCAGACGGCGGTGTTCGCCGCCGAGGCGACCGGCCGACTGACCCGCACGCCCGGGCTTCGCGGCCGTGACGGCGGGGCCCGGGGTCACGAACGCGGTCAGCGGCATCGCCACGGCGCACTTCAACGGCACGCCCATGGTCGTCCTCGGCGGACGCTCGCCGGACTCGCGCTGGGGCGAGGGCGCCCTGCAGGAGCTGGACCAGCCGCCGATCCTCGCGCCCATCACGAAGGGCGCCTGGACGACGCACGACGTCAACGAGATCCGCAGCGACGGCGACCGGGCGTTCGCGCTCGCGGCCGGAGGTGCACAGCGGCCCGGTGTTCTGGGACATCCCGATCGACGTGATCTTCGCGCCCGGCCCCGCGCGAGGAGCGGCGCCGTACGTCGCGTCGCTCGCGCCGCCGAGCCGGATCCCGATGCGGTCGCGCGCGCGCGCGCCCTGCTGGACGAGGCCCGTCATCCCGTGGTGATCCTCGGCAGCGGCGTGTGGATGAGCGACGCCGTCGACGCGGCACGCGCGCTCGTGTCGTCGCGGAACCTGCCGGTCATCGCGAACGGGATGGGCCGCGGCGTCATCCCGCCGAGCGATCCGCACCTGGTGACCCGCGCGCGCTCGGCGGCCTTCAAGGGCGCGGACCTCGTCATCGTCGTGGGCACGCCACTCGACTTCCGGCTCGGCTACGGCACCTTCGGCGACCCGCCCGCGCGGGTCATCCACGTGGTGGACGCCGAGAGCGAGCGGTCGGGCGCGGCCATCGGTGGCGTGCGCGCTCGTCGGGCGACCTGACGACGAGCCTGCTGGCGCTGGCGGACGGGCCCGCCGCGGACGGCGCCTGGGTCGAGTCGCTTCGCGGCTGCGGCCGCCGCGGCGGTGGCGGCCGACGGCGCCGACCTGGCGAGCGACAGCAGCCCCGATCCATCCCGCGCGGATCTACGGCGAGCTGCTGCCGAGGCTGACGCCGGACTCGGTCGTCATCGGCGACGGCGGCGACTTCGTCTCGTTCGCCGGCCGGTACATCGAGCCGGAGCAGCCCGGCCGCTGGCTGGACCCGGGACCGTACGGCTGCCTCGGCACGGGACCGGGCTTCGCGCTGGCCGCGGGCCTCGTCCACCCGCAGTCGCCGCTGTTCCTGCTGATGGGCGACGGGGCGGCCGGCTTCTCGCTCATGGACGTCGACTCGCTCGTCCGGCATCGGATCCCGGCCGTCATGATCGTCGGCAACAACGCGGGCTGGGCGCTCGAGAAGCAGCCGATGCGGCTGCTCTACGGGTACGACGTCATCACCGACCTGGCGCCGACGCACTACGACGAGATCGTCGTCGCGCTGGGCGGCGGCGGGGAGACGGTCACGGACCCGGCGCAGGTCGGGCCCGGCGATCGACCGGGCGATGGCATCGGGCATCCCGTACCTCGTCAACGTGATGACGGACCGCGACGCGGCCTACCCGCGCTCGACGCTCGGGATCTAGGCGTGGCCGACGAGCGCGAACCGTCGTCGTCGGACGCCGAAGGGCCCGTATCCGCGGGGCACCGCGGCGTTCGACCGGGTCGTGTTCTTCTCCGATGCGGTGTTCGCCATCGCCCTGACCCTGGTCGCCGTCGAGATCGGCATTCCCGTGGTGACCGGCGACGGGTCCAACGAGGAGCTCTGGGCGGCGCTCGTCGAGAAGATCCCGGCCCTCGTCGCCTACGCCTTCACGTTCTTCTGGGTGGCCTTCTACTGGCGGGCCAACCACGTGTTCACGGCGCGGCTCAAGGCGATGAGCGGGCGCTACGTCGGCGCCGTGCTCGCTGTACCTCGCCTTCATCGCCCTCCTGCCGTTCCCGGCGGCGACGCTGGGGGAGTACTACAACGCCGTCGCGCTGTCCTTCTTCCTCGCCTTCATGGCCAGCGGTCAGCGCGCTCGAGGTCGTGCTGCTCGTCGTCGCCGACCGGGACGGGCTGCTCGAGGTGCCGCTCACCGCCGGCCAGCGGCGGTTCGAGGTGCTGGGATCGCTGACACCCGTGGCCGCCGCGGTGATCGCCATCCCGGTGGTCTTCGTCTCCGTCCCGCTCGGAGCCGTCGTGTTCGTCGGCCTGTCGCTCGCTCTCGGCGCGCTGGTCAACCGGCTGCGCACCTGCCCGAGCCACGAGGCGCGTCATGACAGGAGAGCGACATGGACGCTACCGGCGCGATGGAACCGGCGACGAGCATCCAGGAGCGCCTGTACCCGGACGCGACCTGCTTCGGCTGCGGCCAGGCCAACCCGAAGGGGCTGCACCTGCGCAGCTACGCGCAGGACGACGTCGTCGTCGCGACGTTCACGCCGTGGCCGGAGCACGACAACGGCCTCGGCTACCTCAACGGGGGCATCATCGCGACGCTGCTCGACTGCCACAGCGGCGCCGCTGTCTTCCACGAGGCCGATCGGCAGGGCTGGAAGGCGGCTCCCGGCTCGGCCTTCCCGTTCGTCACCGCCGGACTCGACCTGCGCTACCTGCGACCAGCACCGCTGGACGAGCCGGTCGAGCTGCGGGCCGTCATCGCCGCTGCGGACGAGTCCGTCATCACGGTGGACGTGCAGCTCGTGTGGGACGGCAAGCCGCGCGCCGAGGCGTCGGCCCTGTGGAAGCGCTGGCGTCCGCGCACCTGACGCGATCACTCCCGCAGGTCATGAGCGCGGATCCATCGCTCCTCCTAGATGCTGGGTCCGCCGGTGACGTAGATGACCTGGCCGGAGATGAACGAGGCGTCGTCCGAGACGAGGAAGGAGACGGTGTTCGCGATGTCCTCGGGCACGCCCACGCGCCGGACCGCGGTCTCCTTGGCGATGGCCTCAGTGAAGTCGTCGAACGTGACGCCCATCCGCTCGGCGGTGGCCGTCGTCATGTCGGAGACGATGAAGCCGGGGGCGATGGCGTTCGCCGTCACGCCGAACGGGCCGAGCTCGAGGGCCAGCGTCTTGGTGAACCCCTGCAGGCCGGCCTTCGCGGCGGAGTAGTTCACCTGGCCCCGGTTGCCGAGTGCGGAGATGCTCGAGAGGTTGACGATGCGACCCCATCGGGCGCTGACCATGTGGCTCTGCACGGCGCGCGACATCAGGAAGGCCCCGCGCAGGTGGACCGACATCACCGCGTCCCAGTCGTCGAGGGTCATCTTGAACAGCAGGTTGTCGCGGAGGATGCCGGCGTTGTTCACCAGCACCGTGGGCGAGCCGAGCTCCGTCGACGATCCGTGCCATCGCGGCGGTGACGGCATCCTCGGAGGAGACGTCGGCGCCGACGGCGAGGGCCGTGCCCCCCGCGGCCGTGATCTCGTCGACGACCGGCGGCGCAGGACGCCTCGTCGAGGTCCAGGACGGCGACGGCGAGGCCGTCACGGGCGAGGCGGCGGGCGGTGGCGGCACCGATGCCGCGGGCGGCACCGGTGATGACGGCGATGGCGGGGGTCTCGGGGCTCACGGGTGACAGTCTGCCGCGTGCCGAAGTCGGCGCGTGGGCGTGTCAGTCGATCCGGCGGCCCCCGCGAAGCGGTCCAGCGCAGGCCCGAGTCGACGGCCATGAGGAGCAGGCCGAGGATCACGGCGACCACCAGGATCACCGCGACGAAGATCGACGACTGACGCCGCACCCGTTCGCCTGGACGTCGAGGAACGGGTAGGGGTAGGCCCCCACCGCGGCGCCGCGCACCAGGGCGAACGCCGCCCACAGCAGGGGCAGCACCATCGCCAGGGCGATGGTCCGCACGGAGATGAGGCCCCGCGGCCCCGCGATGATCCACACGATGGGAGTGAGCAGCGGGACCACCCAGTGCAGCAAGGTGTTGCTGAGCAGGTCCCAGCCGGTCTTGCCCGCCTCGGCGAGGAGCAGGTTGTAGACGAGGCCCGTGATGGTGATCATCAGGACGCTGTCGAGTCGCAGGGCTCGCCACATGGCGCCGGTGGCATCCGGTCGGGCGAAGGCCGCTGGTCGCACGATCAGCATCGTGAGCACGATGGCGACGACGATGTTGCTGAGGATCGTGAAGTAGGTGATCCAGTCGAAGAAGCGCTCCCACGGCGTGTCGATGCCGTCAGGAGTGTTGCCGAGGATCGACGGCTTCGACGGGTCGAGCGGCGTCGACGTAGTAGCCGCTGATGCTCAGCACGAAGGACAGGCCCACCGCGCACCAGGCCACGACGGCGTTGATCCAGAAGAACACGGGCGCGTAGGTGGGAGCCTCGATCTGCGGTGGATCCTGCACCTGCGTCATGGGCGCACAGGCTACGCGAGTGGCCACTCGGCGACGCAGACGAGGAAGCGGCCGGGTCCGAGAACCCGGCCGCTTCTCCAGCAGGCGTGCTAGCCGCCGTAGACAGTGCTCCAGTCGCCCACCGTGAGGGTCAGGAGCTGGCCCTTCTCGACGAGGGTGGGATCGCCGGCCGGTGCGTGCACCTGAGCGTCGATCAGGAAGGTGTTCGGTCGCTTCCACAGGCCGGAGACGTCGATGATGCCGCTCGACTCCTCGTCCTGGGTGATGAAGAGCGGATCCGTTGCCGGTGCCGGCGCTGTGAACTGCGCCGGGTCGAACGTGGCGACGACGCCGAGCTTGCCGTCCGAGATCCGGTAGGCCACGACCCGGGCGAGGTGCGCATTGCCGCCCGGATCCTCCTGGATCAGGAGGTTGCCCTGTCCGTCGATCGTCATGTTGTCCGGCTTGTTGAGCAGCGGAGCCTCCGACCCATCGAGCAGGAGCGTGAGGGAGGCACCCTTGGAGGGGTCGTTCACATCGACAAAGCGCAGTCGCCACAGGCCTCCGCCGTTGCGGGACGGCCCTCCGGCAGCGGGCGTCGTGTTACCGCCCTCGGTGGTGAGGAAGTAGTAGTCGTTCGGGTTCCTCGGGTCGAAGGCACCGTCCTCGATGCGATTCAGGGTGATGCCGTCGGCCTTCGCCTCCACCTGCTGGTCATCGCCAGACTTCGTCCAGTCGACCTCGGTGAACGTCGCGGGCGTCGGGGCGTTCTTGCGTGGACCGGAGCGGAAGAGCGCATCCGTGGCGTAGCCCGAGACGGTCAGCACGTGAAGCTTTCCGTTGGTCAGGCCCGGCCTGGTCGGCGGGAGTGCCGTTCGCCTGCTTGGTGCCGACGTAGACGCGGATCTGGCCCTCCGCGGCGTCCTCGTTGCCGAGCACGACAGTGGTGTCGACCAGTGGTAGGTGCCGCCAGGGTGTTCTCCCAGGAGAACAGGCCGAGGCGGGGGAGCTGTGTCGCGACACCGTCCATCGTGACCCCGAACGCACGGCCGCTGGTCCCCGACTCCTCGTTGCGCGAAGTAGAGTCTGCCCGTCGTAGCCCTTGCCGCTGGCTGCGTTGCGCAGCTGGCCCGGATCGGTGAGTGCCCCTGAGCAGAACCGCGAGAAGTCGCTGTCGGGGGTTGTATCCGCGTCGTATGCGCCGGCGCTGTAGTCCCAGTCGATGACCTGCCGGATCAGGTCCGAACCGCCGGTCACGGCGCCGGAGCGCGGGTTGACAGTCCACTTGAGAGACGAAGGCACCCATGCGGCCGTGCGCACGCGTGGCGCCAAGGCCGGCCGCGATCTCGTGGTTCATCAGGACCTCGACGTTGGCACCGTTGCCGGCGTACGCGCCGAGGCCGTCAGGGATACCGGCCATCTGGTAGCCAGCGCTGCTGTCGCCCACGGTGAGCAGCGACTGGATGGAGACGCCACTCGCGACCGGGACGAGGTAGGGGGCCGTCTTGGTCGAGGGTCCGGTTGGCTGGTCGCGTGATGGGGGCCGCAATGGCGGCGGCAGGGACGAGGACGAGAGCGCCGGCGGCAGTGGCGGCGAGTGCCGCTGTCGCCCGGCGGAAGGAGCGGGAGTTGCTCATAGGGGGAGAGCCTTCCTTGTCGAGTTCCGGGTGGTCCCGGATGCTGCGACGCTATGGAGGCAAGGAGGACTCGCCGCGGCGCGGCGTCGACGTCAGCGTGAACAGCGGGCGGCCGGACCGTTCGCGTCGTCAGCTGCGCCAACCGCGCACGGCAGGGGCGGAGGTCACCCGCCGGCGCGGAAGGCCCGCATGGGGCTCAGGTCGTCTCCCGGCGGCGGACCGGTGATCGGCTCGTCGGCCATGAACTGGCGGACGATCGCCGCGAGCTCGACGGGATGGCTGTAGTTGATGGCGTGCGCCGCGTCCTTCAGCACCGCCACGCGGGTCTGATCGGTCAGCTGACCCATGACCTGGCGGATGCGACTCCACGGGGGAAGCAGCGGGTCTCGCGCACCGAGCACGGCGAGCAGCGGCACGTCGAGGCCGAGCAGCGCCTCGAGTGCCGGGAACCGGGTCATCGCGACGAACAGGCGCAGCGCGTCGACGACCCCGAAGTGCAGGTAGTCGGGAACGGCGACCGTGGCCATGGACATCGGCTCGCGCGGAGCGTCGAGGGCGAGCTGGCCGATCGCGCGCAGCAGCGGACGGTTGTGGATGCCCCCGGCCGGCGAGACCATGATCGCGCGCTCGAGCCGGTCGGGATGGCGCTGGGCGAAGGCGCCGAGGACGGCGCAGCCGAGCGAGTTGCCGAGCACCGTCGCCCGCTCGACGCCCAGCGTGTCGAGCACGTCGGCCGCCGAGTCGGCGAGCTCCGGGATGGTGAGCGGATGGGAGGGCGGCAGGCTCTTGCCGAATCCGGGGAGATCGGGGACGTACGTGCGGAAGTCGTCGGCCAGCAGCGCGGCCGTCGGGGATCATGTAGCTGCCGGAGATCGCGAAGCCGTGCAGGTGCAGGATGACGGGCGCCTCGGGTGCCGGCTCGGCGACCCGCAGGAACATCGGCTCGCCCCGGACGATCGCCCAGGTGTCCGTCAGGGGCGACCGGCCGTCAGGCGTCGGCACTCTCCTCCTCGGGCTTGCGCGCGAGGGTCTCGGCGCCGTGCGGGAGGTCGCGCGTGAAGGGCAGCGAGATGAGGGCCAGGAGCGCTGCACCCGAGGAGGCCCGCCTTGAGCGCCGTGCAGCTGGGCCGCCTCGTAGTCATCGACGAGCGCGGTGGTCGTCGCCTCGTCGAGACCGGCCTCCGTGGCCGCGGCCGCGATCTGCTCCGACGAGACGAAGTCGATGCCGCTCTGGACGGAGGTGCTCACCTGGTCGGACACCTGCGCGCTGATCTCCGGGCTCTCCTGGATGTTCGAGACGAAGTTGCTGGTCAGCCCCGACAGGACCACGGCGCCGATGAGCGCGACGCCGAGCGACGAGCCGAGCTGCTGGCCGGTGAACTGGAGGCCGCCGGCCTCGCCGCGGCCCGAGACGTCGACCGAGGCCTGCACGACCTTGCCGAGCTGGGAGGCGAGGAAGCCCATGCCGACGCCCAGCAGCGCCATCGACAGCGCGAAGGCCGCGTCGTTGAGGGTCGGCTGGATCGTCCCGAGGAGCACGATGATGGCCGCGAGCGTGATCCACAGGCCCGAGCGCACGATGGCCCGCACCGAGAAGCGGCTCGCCAGGCGCGCGCCGAGCGCGGAGGCGACGAACATGGTGATGGAGACGGGCAGCATCTTGATGCCGGTCTCCAGGGCGTCGAGGCCGAGGACGAGCTGCAGGTAGAGCGGCACCGTGAAGAAGATGCCCATGAGGATGAGGTTCTGGCTGAAGCAGGCCGTAGAGGCCGGCGCGCAGGGGCGGGATCCGCAGCAGGCTCAGGTGCACCAGCGGATCGAGGCCGTGGGCCTCGCGGCGCCGCTGCCAGGCCACGAAGGCCCAGATGCAGGACGCCTCCGAAGGCGATGACGAAGAGGGTCAGGGAGAACCCGAACGGCTCGATGGGCGAGTCGATGGGCTTGACCCAGCCCCACGTGCTGGACTGCAGCACGCCGAGCACGATCAGGCCGAGGCCAGACGCCGAGAGGATCGTGCCGACGATGTCCAGGCGCGGGATGGGCGTGGGTCGAGCGGCGTCGTGGATGAGTCCCGACATGGCGAGGATCGCCAGGACCAGCACGACCTCGCCGACGAAGACGATGCGCCAGGAGAGTTCCGTGGTGGCCCAGCCGCCGAGGATCGGGCCGATCGCGATGCCGGCGCCGGCCACGCCCCCGATGACCGCGTAGGCGACGTTGCGGTCCTTGCCCTCGTAGTTGCCGGCGATCAGCGCGACGAGGGCCGGCATGACCAGGGCGGCACCGAGGCCTTCGAGGATCGACCAGCCGAGCGTGAGCACGGCGACCGTGGGCGCCACGGCGGTGAGGGCCGACCCGCAGGCGTAGATGCACCAGGCCGATGACGAAGGCCTTCCGGCGGCCGATGATGTCGCCGATCTTGCCGCCGGTCAGCATGAACATCGCCATGGTCAGGCAGTAGAGCGTGATGACGGCCTGGATGGTCGTGACGGTCGTGTCGAAGTCGTCCACCAGGGTGCTGATCGAGACGTTCATGACGGACTGGTCGAGGACCATGACGAACTGCGCTGTCGCGAGTGCGACGAGCGGCCACCACTTCTTCATCGCTCACCTGCCCCTTCGTCTGGTTGCCAGCACTGTAGTGCGGGTTGCCGTATTCAGGACCTCGTGACCGCATCGCGGCAATACTGGAGACGCGTACGCCGAGGGCGCGAGAGGACGGTCGAGATGGGCTCCAAGGGCAAGAAGTCGGGCAAGGGCGACGCCTCGTCGCCGAAGGCAGCACCCTCATCGGGCGAATCGGCAGCGCCGAAGTCGTCCAGGATGAAGACCAAGGAGTACGACGAGCTCCTCAAGCCGCTGCACGGCGAGCTGGTCGCCCTGCAGGAGTGGGTGAAGGCCACCGGCGCGAAGGTCTGCATCGTCTTCGAGGGCCGTGACACCGCCGGCAAGGGCGGCACGATCAAGGCGATCACCGAGCGCGTCAGCCCGCGGGTGTTCCGGGTGGTGGCGCTGCCCGCGCCGACCGAGCGCGAGAAGTCGCAGATGTACATCCAGCGCTACCTCGCGCACTTCCCGGCGGCCGGCGAGGTCGTCATCTTCGACCGCAGCTGGTACAACCGCGCCGGGGTCGAGCGCGTCATGGGCTTCTGCACGCCGGAGCAGACGGAGCGCTTCCTCCTGCTCGCGCCCGTCCATCGAGAGGGAGATGGTCCACTCCGGGATCATCCTGATCAAGTACTGGCTCGAGGTCGGCCCGGAGGAGCAGACCCGTCGGCTCGAGGCCGCATCGACGATCCGCGCAAGACGTGGAAGCTGACGGACATGGACCTGAAGTCGTACGTGAAGTGGGACGAGTACACCGTCGCCCGCGACGCGATGCTCGAGGCGACCAGCTCCCCCTGGGCACCGTGGAACGTCGTGTACACGGACGACCAGAAGCGCGGGCGCCTGAACGTGGTCGCGCACCTGCTCAGCCAGGTGCCGTACGAGCCGCAGAAGATTCCGACGGTGACGCTCCCCAAGCGGCACGTCTCCGACGCGCGGCCCACCCTTGACCTGACCCAGCTCGCCATTCCGACTAGGTTCTGACCTACTCCGCCGCGCAGGCGGGCACGAGGCGGAGAGCGAGAGCACGTGGCAGGCGCGGCACGGTTCGGGTGGCGTGACCTCGTCCGGGTGTGGTCGTCGGCCCCCGGCGCCCAGCGCATGCGGCGCCCCACCGACGTGCTGCTGCTCATCACGTCGGTGCTGCTCCTGGCGGCACTCGCGCTCGTCGCCCCCGGCCCGACGAACGCCGACACGGCCCTCGCGTCCGTCCTCGACGCCCTGCCCGTCCGTCATGGACCTGCTCTGGGGGCTGTCGTACACGATCCTGACGCTCTGGGCGCTCGTGCTGCTCGTCCTCCCGCTCGCGTTCCGGCAGCGACGGCGGCTGACCCTCGACCTCCTGCTGGCCGCGGCCGTCGCCGTCGGCGGGGCCGTCGTCGCAGGCAGCGCTGCCGGTACCCCGACCGGGCGACACCGTGGACGCGCTCCTGGGCGTGCCGGACTCCCCGGTCTACGTCGCCGTCCGGGTCGCGGTCGCGACGGCGATCATCGTCACCGCCTCGCCGCACCTCAGCCGCCCGCTGCGCTACTGGGGGCGCATCGTCGTGCTCCTCGGGGCCGTCGCGGCGGTCGCGTTCGGCGCCGCGTGGCCCATCGGCGCGCTCGCGGGGATCCTCGTCGGCATCGGTGCCGCCGCGGTGACCCACCTGCTGCTCGGCTCGCCCCAGGGCCTGCTCACCGCCGAGCAGGTCGACATCGGGCTCGCCGACCTCGGGATCGAGGCCGACTCGGTGGTCGCGGCCGAGGACCAGCTGCCGGGCGAGGCGCTCTGGCGCGCGCACGTCGCCGGCGGCGCGGACCTCCGGGTGAAGGTCTACGGGCGGGATGCCTGGGACAGCCAGTTCGTCGGTTCCGTGTGGGCGTCGCTCACCCGGCGCGGGGAGATGCCGAGCCTGGGCGGGGGTCGTGAGTCACGTGTCGAGCACGAGGCCCTCGTGACGCTGATGGCCGCAGCGGGCCGGGGTCTCGGTCACCCCGCTCGTCAAGGCCGGGCGCTCCGATCAGGGCGACGCCATCATCGCCACGGAGGCGCCGCGCATGAGCCTGCGGCGCCATGGACGCCGGCTGACGTCACCGACGACACTGCTCGACGAGGCATGGCGTGCCCTGACGCGTCCTCCACGCAGCGCGGGCATGGCGCACGGGCGCATCGACAGCCGGCACGTGGTGATCCGCACCGACGGCAGCGCCGCGCTCGCGGACTTCGCCGACGGCGAGCTCAACGCGAGCCTCGGCGACCAGCTGGTCGACGGATCACGGCTGCTGGTGACGCTGGCACTGAAGGTCGGCCACGAGCGGGCGTTGGCGTCGGCGCAGCGGGTGATGGGCGACGACGGCGTCGTCGACATGCTGCCCTACCTCCAGCCGGCCGCCCTCGGACGCCTGACGCGGCAGGAGCTGCAGGAGGTGGAGTGGACCCTCAAGGACCTCCGCTCGGCCGCGGTCACGATCCTGGGCGTTCCCGCGCCGCCGCTCCAGCAGATCCGGCGGGTGACGCTGAAGTCGGTCGTCGATCGTCGCGATCGTCGCGATCATGGCGTACACGCTGATCAGCGCCTTCTCGGGCGTCGACTTCCAGAGCGTCGTCGACGCGCTCGCCTCGGCGAACGTCTACATCCTGCTGGTCGCGCTCCTCGTCTCCCCGTTCATCCAGACCGGCTTCGCGTTCTCGACCTTCGGCGCGACGCTGAAGAAGCTGACGTACATGCCGGTGCTGATGCTGCAGTACGCGATCCAGTTCATCGCCCTGTGCCTGCCGTCCACGGCCGCCCGACTGGCGCTCGAGGTGCGCTTCTTCGAGCGGTTCGGAGTGCCGCCGGCCTCGGCCATCGGCATGGGGATGATCGACAGCTTCAGCGGCTTCATCGTCCAGATCGTGCTGATCGTGCTGATCCTCGTCAGCGGCCTGCCGGGCCTCACGTCCTCGCTGCGGGGGTCCTCGGACTCGTCCGACTCGTCCAGCACGGACTCGAGCCCGTCGCTGATCGCGATCGTCCTCGCGCTGGCGCTCATCGCGCTCATCGTGACCCTGCTCGTTCCGCGGCTGCGCCACCGGATGCTCGGGAACATCCCGCGGATCCGCGCGCAGATCTCCGAGCAGCGACGCAACGCCGGCGACTCCCTGCTCGTGCTGCGCCACCCCACGCAAGATCCTCACGATGGTCGGCGGCAACCTGATGGCCCAGGTGCTCCAGGCGATCGTGCTGGGCATCTGCCTCGCGGCCTTCGGGGAGTCCGCCGCCCTGTCGCAGCTGATCCTCATCAACACCGGCGGTGAGCCTGTTCGCCGGACTCATGCCGGTGCCTGGCGGCATGGGAGTCGCCGAGGCCGGCTACACCGCCGGGCTGCAGGCCATCGGCATCCCGGCGCCGATCGCCGTCGGCGTCGGCGATCGCGTTCCGGCTGGTGACGTTCTACCTGCCGCCGCTGTGGGGCTCGGTCGCCATGCGCTGGCTGCGCCGGCACGAGTACGTGTAGCGGTCACTACTTGCGGTCGATGAGGCCCTCGAGCTCGTCGATGGCCGCCTGCTGCCGCGCCGTGAGGTCCTTCAGCTCCTGCAGCTTCGACCTCGAGCGTCGGTGGGCACCTTCTCCTTGCGCCCGGGGGCTGAGGAACAGGTTGGCCAGGTAGCCGGTCAGGGTGCCGAAGATGCCGACGCCGACGACGATGATGACGGTGCCGAGGACCCGCCCGGGGTTCGTGATGGGGAACTGGTCGCCGTAGCCGACGGTCGACATCGTCACGATGATGTACCAGATCGCGTCCGAGGCGGTGGTGATGTTCGCGCCCTCGACGTTGGCCTCGAGCCGCAGCATGAGCAGGCTGCCGAACTCCAGCACGAGGATCGCGATGAACAGCAGCGACAGCAGCGCGCTGCCGGCCTTGTCCTTGATCAGGCTGCGGATGATGTTGCGGGTGCCGTAGTCCTGGAGCAGCCGGTACACCTTGACCAGCCGGAACAGGCGCAGGATCTTCGTCTGCTGGAAGGGCAGCGAGGCGAGCAGGTCGGCCCATCCCCAGTTGCGCCAGAAGTAGTTCGACTTCGAGGGCGCCGACTTCAGTCGGTAGAGGAAGTCGATGAGGAAGATGATCGTGATCGGGACGTTCATGATCGCGAGCACGTAGTCGAGGTCCTGGTCCTGGATGACGAAGACCA
This sequence comes from uncultured bacterium, assembly GCA_963707385.1. Taxonomy (GTDB): domain Bacteria; phylum Actinomycetota; class Actinomycetes; order S36-B12; family S36-B12; genus UBA10649. Next base: position 83,475 of record CAVPPK010000002.1, read on the forward strand.
GGACCAGGTTCACGATCGACAGGACCGACAGCGCCGCGATGAAGATCTCGTAGCCGGGGTTCTTCAGGCCTGCGCGCTCCTCCGCGGCGTCGATCGCGGCGTCGCTGGACATGGCGCCATCCTCGTCGCAGCGCGGACCGGAATCCCGGGAGGCGCACGTCTACGCTCAGGCTCCATGAGCGTCCTCCCGGCCCGAGCCCGCGTCGTCATCATCGGCGGCGGCGTGATCGGCACGTCGATCGCCTACCACCTCGGCCACCTCGGCTGGTCCGACGTCGTGCTGCTCGAGCGCGACCGGCTCACGTCCGGCACGACGTGGCACGCGGCCGGGCTGATGACCTGCTTCGGCTCGATGTCGGAGACGTCGATGTCGATGCGCCAGTACACCCGCGAGCTCTACAAGCGCCTCGAGGCGGAGACCGGCCTCTCCACCGGGTTCAAGCCGGTGGGCTTCATCGAGGCCGCGGCCGACGAGGGCCGACTCGAGGAGTACCGCCGGGTCGCGTCGTTCAACCGGCACGTCGGGCCTCGACGTGCAGGAGATCACGCCACGGGAGATCGCCGACCTGTTCCCGTTCGCCGAGACCGTCGGACCTGCTCGCCGGCTTCTACGTCCCGCAGGACGGGCGGGTCAACCCCGTCGACGCGACCATGTCGCTCGCCAAGGGCGCGCGGATGCAGGGCGTCACGCATCGTCGAGGGCGTCGCGGTCGAGCAGGTGCTCACCAAGGACCGGCGGGTGACGGGCGTCGCCACGTCCGAGGGCGACATCGAGTGCGAGTACGTCGTCAACTGCGCCGGCATGTGGGCGCGCCAGCTCGGCGAGCGCAACGGCGTCGTCATCCCGCTGCAGGCGGCCGAGCACTACTACCTGATCACCGAGCCGATCGACGGTGTCGACCCGGCGTGGCCGGTGTTCGAGGACCCGTCGCGGCACGGCTACTACCGCGAGGAGGGCGGCGGCCTCATGGTCGGGCTCTTCGAGCCCGTGTGCGCGCCGTGGAACGTCGACGGCATCCCGTCGGACTTCTCCTTCGGCGAGATCACGCCCGACTGGGACCGCATGGGTCCCTACGTCGAGCGCGCGATGCAGCGGGTGCCGATCACCCTGGAGTCGGGCATCCGCACGTTCTTCTGCGGACCCGAGTCGTTCACGCCCGATCTCGCGCCCATCGTCGGCGAGGCGCCCGGCCTCGACAACTACTTCGTGGCCGCCGGCATGAACTCGGTGGGCATCCTCACCGGCGGCGGCATGGGCCGCATCGTCGCGCAGTGGATCGTCGACGGGCGCCCGGACGTCGACGTCACCGGCTTCAACATCGACCGCATGCAGGACTACCAGCTCAACCCGCGCTACCGCGCCGAGCGCACGGTCGAGACGCTCGGCATGGTCTACCAGACCCACTTCCCGGGCCGGTCCATGGAGACGGCGCGCGGCGTGAAGCGATCGCCGGTCCACGACCGGCTCGTCGAGCAGCGCGCCTACTTCCGCGACGTGAGCGGCTGGGAGGGCGCGGACTGGTACGCGCCCCCGGGCGTGGAGCCGCGCGTCGACGAGCTCACGTGGGGGCGGCAGAACTGGTTCCCGTACTGGGCGGACGGAGCATCGCGCGGTGCGCGAGGGCGTCGGCCTCATGGACATGTCGTTCATGTCGAAGTTCCAGGTGCAGGGGCCGGACGCCGGCCGCTTCCTCGACCGCCTCTCCGCGAACGCGGTCGACGGCGAGCCGGGCGTCATCACCTACACCCAGTGGCTCAACGAGGGCGGCACTCTCGAGGCCGACCTCACGGTGACCAAGCTCGAGGACGACCGCTTCATCGTCGTCGCGTCCGACAACGCGCACGGCCATGTGCAGGCGTGGATGCGTCGGCACCTCGGCGACGACCGCGCGTTCGCCACCGACGTCACGTCGGCGCTCGCGCAGCTCAACGTGCAGGGTCCGCGCTCGCGCGAGCTGCTCCAGTCGATCACGTCGGCCGACCTGTCGAACGAGGCGTTCCCGTTCCGCGCCGCCCGCACGCATCGACATCGGCTTCGCCCGTGCGCTGTGCGTGCGCATCACCTACCTCGGCGAGCTCGGCTACGAGCTGTACGTGCCGGCCGAGCAGGCGATGCACGTCTACGAGCAGGTGGTCGCGGCCGGTGCGGCGTACGGCCTGCGTCACGACGGGCCTGAAGGCGCTGGCCAGCCTGCGCATGGAGAAGGGCTACCGCGACTACGGGCACGACATCGACAACACCGACACCGTGCTCGAGGCGGGCCTCGGGCTTCGCCGTCGCGCTCGACAAGCCCGGCGGCTTCATCGGCCGGGACGCGGTGCTGGCGCAGAAGGCGCCGGCCCGCTCACCCGCCGACTCGTGCAGGTGCGGCTGCTCGACCCGAGCCGCTGATGCACCACGCCGAGGTCGTCCATCGCGACGGCGTCGCCGTCGGGCTACGTGCGCGCGGCCAGCTACGGGCACACGCTCGGCGGTGCGGTCGGGCTGGCGATGCTCGACGCCGACGGACCGCTGACGGCCGACTGGCTCGCGACGGGTGACTGGCAGATCGACGTCGCAGGGCAAGCGATTCCGGCCGCCACGTCGCTGCGGCCGATGTACGACCCGGAGAACGCCCGCATCAGGGCGTAGCGACTCGACACTCCAGAGGACCCGGGTCAGACCCCGGGCGGTCCGCTCAGCGCGGTCAGCCGGCTGAACCGGCCCGGTCGACTCGGGCTCGAGGATCGACTTCGGGATCGAGGTCGGCGAGGTCGAGCGACGGCGAGCCCCACTCGGCCAGCTGGCGCTGGATCGCCCGGCGGGCCGTGTCGATCTTGCGCGCCACCATCCGGCGGGTGGCCCACTCCGGTCTCGCGCTCCCGCAGCGCGATCTCGATCGCGTCGGCCTGCTCGGCGATGCACGTCAGCCCGAAGGCCTGCTGCGCGCCCTCGCGCAGGTCGATGCGGTAGTCGTGACCGCGACGGACGAAGGTGCCCGGCTTGGACTGCATGCCGTTGAGCAGGTCGATCGTGGCCAGGACGAAGCTGGTGATCGGGTCGGAACTTCGTCTCCCGCGGCACGAGCGGCGGCCGGGTCGCGGGCGGCCCGAGCCACCAGGGCGGCTGCAGGACCATCTCGAAGGAGTACTTGTTCACCGGGTCGTCGTGGTGGACGACCATCAGGTGGCGCATGCGCCCGGGCGCGAGCGGCGGTGCCTCGTCGGGCTGGCTGACGAGCACGCAGGTCGCCGCGGGGATCGACCTCGTGCGGTGCGTGCCGCCAGGCGTTCCACAGCCGCGTGCGGAACGGCACGCCGAGGTAGAGGCCGCCGTCGACACCGAGCGTCGTCGAGCGACGTCGAGGGAGGCGCGTGCCCTCGCGCGTCGCGCGCGATGTCGAGGGCGATGTTGGCGCCGAGGCTCTCGCCGATGAGCACGACGCGGGGCCGGTCATGGGCGGGATCGGACGCGAGGCGATCACGGATCCCCTCGAGGACGAGCCGGGTCAGCTCCTCGGCCTCCGTCGTGCGGGTGAGGGCGAGCGCGGACGGCACCAGCGCGTACTGCGGCACGACGATCGCGCAGTCGCCGCGCGTCAGGTACTCCAGGGCCTCGGCGAGGGAGTAGTTGAAGTAGCCGACGCCGGTGGGGGAGCCGACGACGATGAGGCCGCGGTCGAAGGCGCCGCAGTCGTCCATGTCCTGCAGCGTCAGGCGGGCACGCTCGTCGATCCCGTCGGCGGACTCGTAGCCGCCGACGACGCGGACGGGGTCGATGGCGGGCTCGCCCATGACGGCGGTGATGTCGTCGGCGGTGAGGGCCATCAGCACGAAGCGGCGACCCTCCTTGCCGAGGGTGTCGAAGCCCATCGCGCTGGCCGGACCGGCGGACACGTGCGCGCGAGGTCGGCGGCTCGGGGTAGGCGGGCTCGACGATGTCGTCGCGGCGCTGGAGGCGGGCGGTCACCGTGCGCACGGCGGCGACGCCGCCGACGGCGAGGGCGCCGAGGATCACGCCGTGGGAGAGCAGCGTGCCGAGGGCGCCGGCCTCGCGGCCGATGACGCGCTCGAGCCCGCGCTCGAGGGCTCGTGCGGCGAACTGCTCGCCGGTGGTGGCGGCGGCGAAGCCGAGCCCCGACGCGGCACCGATGCCGACGGCGATGGCGGACGCCTTGAGTCCCACGCCGGCGACGGCGTGCCGCTCGGGCGCGACGATGCCGTACTTGGCGGCCCGGCGGCTGCGGTTCAGGATGCTGACCGCGACCACGGTCCCGCCGGTGACGACGGCCGGCAGCAGGGTGGTGTCGAGGCCCGGCTTCAGCCCGAGGCGGCGGTGCAGGAGCGTGTCCCACGCGGATGCCGCCCCGCCGGCGAGGGCGGCGAAGGCGGTGATGCGTCCGGCGGTGGCGACGGCGGCAGCGGGCAGCGACTCGTTCGCCCGTGGTCCGGCGATCGACGCCATGGCGAGTCCCGCGGTGATGCCGGCGCCGGCGATGACGAGGTTGGCCCGCGTGCCCGGCCGCTGTCCCGGCACCGCGCCGGCCGCCTGCAGGGTCGCCCATGCCGTGGCGGTGAGCTGGTAGTGCGTGGCCGCGACGACGCCGGTGGCCACCGCCTGCTGGACGGGGTCGCGGGGGAGCAGGCCGCGCGCGAACGTCCCCGCCACGGACCAGGACGCGCCGGCGATGCCCGCCTGCGTCGTCGAGTCGGTGGCCCATCGGGTCAGCCACTCGGCTCGCCTCAGGAACGCCATGGCGCACGATTCTGGCCTAGCGCGATGTCCGGCCATGCACGAACCGCGACAACTACCATCGGGATCGAGGTCGATCGGGTCGGATCAGGAGGCGTGACCATGGAGCATTCTGCGCAGGGTGCGACGCACCGGGCTCTCGGCGATGGTCGCTGCGGCGGCGTGCTCGTCGTCGGCCTGCCGGTGGTCACGTCGCCGGCTGCGATGGCGGCGCCCCAGACGGTGACCATCACGTCGTCGGGCTTCGTGCCACGCGACGTCACCGTGCAGGTGGGTGAGACCGTGACCTTCTCGAACGCGGACGCGGCCGCGCACCAGGTCGAGTTCAAGGGCGCCGGGGTGACGTGCCCCGCAAACCCCTTCGTCCTGCAGCCGGGAGCGTCCGGCGCCTGCACGTTCACCGTGGCCGGGAACTTCGCCTACTCGGATCCGAACAAGAAGGGCAACACCTACCGCGGGACCGTGACCGTGACGGCCCCGCCCGGGCAGGCCGCTGCCGTCACCCTGGCGACGTCCAGGCCGCTCGTCGTCTACGGCACGAAGGTGTCGCTGACCGGCAAGGTGAATCCCGTCAAGGGCTCGGTCGATTGTCGACCTGTGGGCGCGGCCCTACCCGGAGACGGCCTTCGCGAAGGTCTCCACGACGACGACGCCAGGGCGACGGAAGCTACGCCTTCTCGCTTCCGCCGCAGCTGCGCACGGAGTACCGGACCCAGTTCGTCGACGGTGCGGCCAAGGCCGAGAGCCCTGTGGTGACGGTGCTCGTGCGGCCCAGGGTGACGCTCGCGGTGAAGTCGGTCTCCGGGAGCACGGCCAAGCTGCGCACCGGCGTGGTCTCGACGGTGTCGTACGCCGGCAAGCCCGTGCTCGTCCAGCGTCGCAACAGCCAGGGCGGCTGGACCACGATCCGCACGGTGCGGCTCGGCCAGTTCTCGACCTCGACCTTCTCCGTCAGGGCTCCGTCGGGCACGACCCGCTGGCGCGTGTACCTGCAGGCCTCGCAGGCCGGTGGCGGCTACGAGCCCAGCTTCAGCCCGACTCGCCGCGTCGTCCGGTAGCCGACGGGGTCGGCGGCGCGAGTGAGGATCGTCCAGCGGCTGCTCGCGCTCGCCGGCATCGGCGTGGTGGTGTGGGCGTGCGTCACGTCCTGGGGCGCCGTCGTGCACGGCCACCCGCTGTACGCGGTGCTCCTCGCGCTCACCCTGCGTCGTCTCGATCGCTGGCCGGGGCTCTGCTCGTTCCGGCCCGCGGCCGTCCCGTCCGCGGCTGGCGGCTGCGTCGGGGCGATCGTCCTCGCCGTGCTGGCGGCAGCGTGGCTCGCGGCGATGGCGTGGCTGCGTCCGTTCACGGCGGTCGAGCCGGCATTGACGGCCATGGAGTCGACGGCCACCGTCAAGGTCACCGAGACGCCGACGCAGATCGTCATGGAGCCGGGGCTGGATCCGCGCACGACGGGTGTCGTCTTCCAGCCGGGCGCCAAGGTCGAGGCCCGCGCGTACGCCGCGATCCTCCGTCCCCTCGTCGATGCCGGCTTCACGGTGGTCATCCCGAAGCAGCCGCTGGGGATCGGCTTCCTGTCGATGGGCGCCTTCGAGTCGGCGCGGGACGCCCTGCCCCGACATCGAGCGATGGGTCGTCGGCGGGCACTCCCTCGGCGGCACCGTGGCGGCGATGGATGCGGAGGAGCACGACGCTGACGCGGACGGCGCCGGTGGCGGGCCTGCTGCTCTACGCGTCCTACCCGGCGTCGGACATGAGCACGACGTTCACGAGCGATGCCATGTCCATCAGCGGCAGCGAGGACGGGCTCGCCACCCCGGCGGACATCGAGGAGTCGAGGGCCCTGCTGCCGCCGGAGTCAGCGTTCATCGAGATCGACGGAGCCGTGCACGCGTTCTTCGGGGACTACGGCCCGCAGCCGGGCGACGGCACCCCGACGATCACCCAGGACGACGCCCGCGCGCAGATCGGCCGGAACAGCGTCGAGTTCGTCGACTCGCTCACCCCTCGGTGAGGGTCGTCGGCGCGAGGATCCCGGTGGCATCCCCGGGCCGTCGCGCTAGCCTGCCGCCATGAAGGTGGCAGCGGTGGGCAGCGTCATCCGCGCCTACCGCAGGGCGTCGGGGGTCAGCCAGAAGGACCTCGCCGGCATGGTCGGCATCTCGCGCGCCACCCTCAACTACCTGGAGAGCGGCCGCGACATCGAGATCGGCGCCGGCAAGCTGCTGGCCCTGCTCGACCTGCTCGCCGTCCCGTTCTCGGTGCCGCCGGGAGTCGACCGGGAGCACGACGACGAGCTACTCGAGCAGGCCGCACGCGCGGTGGGTGGCAAGAAGCTGCCGCGCAAGGTCGTGGTCGAGGCGCTGGCCACGGGCAGGGCGCCGGCGGGCTCCGAGCCGGCCCTGCGCAGCCTGCTCGACGACACCCCCGAACCGGCGATCCTGGCCATCGTGCGCGCGGTCGCGGCCGGCTCCGGCCAGCAGCCCAAGGCGGTCTGGAAGCACGGCCGCAGCGTGGCCAAGGCGGTCGGGTCGACCCGGAAGGTGTGGCTGCACGACGGCATGTGAGTGAGATACGTGACGTTTTCGACACGCCATGTCAAGCAGACTGGACATTTTCGAGCTCGGCGACGTACCCTTGCCGCATGTTGAAATCAGGCGTGAGTCATGTGGTGCACGGAATCGAGCGCTTCCTGGACCTCATGCCGGAGCCGCTCGTCCTCCGCGCTCTCGAGGCGCCGGGACCGCCAGAAGGCCCGCAAGTAGCCCGCTGTCCCGGGTGGACCCTTCCATAACATTCGGGTAACGTCGGCGGGACCAAAGTCCCAGCCGCCCTCGCGTGGCCGTGCCACGGAGGTTGCATGACCCGCTCGTTCCTCGCGCTCGTCACCGCCGCCGGCCTGCTCGCGACCGGGGCGATCGCGCCGCCACCGCCCAGGCCGCACCCGACCCGGGCGTCAGCGGGTATGCCCCACCGAGGACTTCTGGGTGGGCGCGGGCTGGGGAGCCGACCGCGGCAAGCGCCAGCACCTGGGCATCGACCTCGGCGGCAAGCGGGGCACGCCGATCTACGCGATCGAGGACGGCGTCATCGACCGCACGAAGCTCCAGAGCAACGGCGCGCTGCAGATCGTCATGCGCGGGCGCAGCGGCTCGAAGTTCTACTACGGCCACATGGACAAGGTGCTCATCAAGGGCGGCCAGCGGGTCGAGGCCGGCGAGGTGATCGGCCTGATGGGCGACACCGGCTCACCGGGCTCGGTGCACCTGCACTTCGAGTACTGGCGCAGCGGCGGGGAGTCGGCGGCCGTCGATCCCGAGGAGCTCATCATGACGGTGTGCAGGGTCGGCAAGGACGGCAAGGGCGACAGCCAGGACGTCGCCCCGAAGCCGCCGGCGGAGCCCGCACCCAAGCCCGACCCGGAGCCCGCGCCCGAGCCGGTCGACGCGGACATCGCCGGCGAGGTCTTCACCAACGGCTGATCAGGCGTCGAGGGCCATCTCGACGATGCGTGCCGACTCCTCGAAGCCGAGCCGCTCGTAGATCCGGTTGACCTCCGGTTTCGCCGCGTCGGCGAACAGCATGACGGTCGTCGCATCGCGGCACGAGCGAGGCTGCGACCGCCGCCGTCACCGCGGATCCGTACCCCCGGCCACGCAGGTGTGGCGGGGTGTAGACCGGCCCGATGCGGGCGACCGCACCGGACGGCGTCGTGACGAGCGGAGCATGACCGGCCATCGACACGGGAGCTCCGTCGTCCTCCCAGATCCACAGTGCGCCAGCCGACACCTGCTGCCGAGTGGACTCCTCGATGCTGTGCGTCGGCAGCCCGGCTTCCTCGCCGAAGGCACGATGCCAGTCGACCAGCAGGGCGGTGTCCGAGGACCCCGCAACCCGCGCGGCACCGGTCACGCCGTGCGGTGGTCGCAGTGTCGTGAGGACGCGCAGGACGTCGATCATGTCGACTCTCGGCCGGCGACCCTCAGCGGGTGCGATCCCGGTGATGACGGCGTCGACGGTCTCCTGCGGACCGCTGACGCCGGGGACGTCGGGATCCACGTCGGCGACGTAGCGACCGAGCTCCTCGGCCGCAGGCGTTGGCATCGCCGAGACCGCCAGGTTCCACGGTGCCGTCCGCATCGCCATGCCGACGAGCGCCTGCCGTCGTCGTGCACCGTGAGCCACAGCTCGGAGTCGTAGGCCCGGCCGTCCGACGACTCCCGAGGCCACCGATCCCATGATGTTGGTGAGCAGCGGATTCGCCGACCGGAAGGCCTCGGTCGCCGCCAGGAACTCGGCGGCGGAGTCGTGACGGACGATGGTCATGGCTGACGCTATCCGGTGCACGCGCGGGTGATACTGGCGGAAGTCCGTCATTGCAGGGGGTCCGTCATGCGCATCACCCGGACGATCGCCGTGGTCGTGTCGATGCTTCTGTTGGCCCCCTGCTGGCGGCGTGTGGCGGCTCACCCGTCGACGGTCCTTCGACGTCAGCACCGACAGGACCGGTAGGCGGTGCCGGGCTCGTGGGGCCGGAGTGGACATCTCACCGCGGCCGCAGTGGACTCGTCGGACCTCGCCGACTTCGGCATCACGATCGCGTTCACGGACACCGAAGTGAGCGGTTCGTCGGGGGTCAACCGGTACGCGGGGACGTTCACCTCGAGCCCCGAGGGGCCATGGCTCTCGGCCCGCTCGCCGTCACGGAGATGGCCGGTCCCGACGACGCCATGCGCGCCGACGCAGCCTACCTAGCCGTTCTCGGGACCGTCACGGGATACGCGGTGACCGACGCCGTGCTGTCACTGTTCACCGGACGAGCAGGAGGTGCTCATCTACACGCGGCAGGGGTCGGGCTGAATCAGCTGGGGCAGCTCCTGGAACAGGCAGTTCTCATCGGCCATCGACTTCGAGGTGAGGGTGAAGAGCCGGTAGCAGGTCGGGAAGAAGAGCGAGCCGTCCATGCCCAGGGTGCCCTTGAGAACCGTGCGCTGGCCCGGCTCGCCGTTCCAGACGAGCACGACGCGGCTCCCGTCGGCCGTGATCCGCGCTCGGACCCGCGCGCCGGGGCTGCCGTCCTGATCCTGGAACTGGAACACCGCCGCGTAGCCCGACCGGCCAGCTGTCGGTCGGATGGTCAGCGCCCAGCCGAGCCCGTCCATCTTCAACGACGGCTGACTGCCATCGGCCGGAAAGGTCGTCGGTGGGACCGACGTCGCCCGCGTGCACGGGCGCTGCGGCGAGGGTGAGTGCCGCCTGCGCACGCGGCGGAGGCGACGAGGGCGACGGCACGACGCATGGTGCTCTCCCGATCTTCCCCAGCCCCCGGCCGATGTTCGTCGAAGGCTAGCGCCATGCGGGCTGGAGGCGGGGCGGATTCAGGTCGCCTGCGGACCTCGTACGTGGGCCCAGACCTGAAGATCGTGCAGTCCGTCCCGGCGGGCCTGGGCGAGCCGGAGCGTGCCTTCGAACTGGTAGCCCGCCTTCGCAAGTGCGCGCTGCTCGGCGACGTTCTCCACGTCGGTCGAGGCCTCCACCCGCACTGTGCCGGTCGCGTGCAGCTCCTCGGCCAGCAGGCGTTGCGCGATCGCGCCGATGCCGAGTCCTTGGTGCTCCTCGAGCAGGCTGATGCCGATGTTGAGAGCACGGGAGCCGGGCGTGGGGCCGTACCAGACGGCATGCGCCGACAGGTCGCCCACCGTGATGACGGTCCCGGAGTCGTCGGTCACCTCGATGACCCACCGCAGGAGCTCCATGCCCTTCGCCGCCGGGTCCATGTCGCCCCAGTCGTCCCAGGTGCTCGCGGACGAGGGCCGCGGGTGGTCGTCGTCGACCGTCCGGATGGAGACGTCGCCGACTCCGTCGATGTGGGTCTCACTCATGTGCGCACGCTTGCACAGGTCACAAAGTGCCGGCACCTCACGGGTGCGACCGCGGCCTCAGCGCCGCCTCGACGTAGGCGGCGGCCTCCTATGCTCGCTGCATGCAGTGGTCCGTCCGCTCACTGGAGAAGGGCGACGCCGCGGAGGTCGCGGCTGTGTTCGCCGCGAGCCGCGGCGCGGCGATGCCCTGGCTCCCGGTCCTGCACACGCCCGACGAGGACGTTGCGTTCTTCGCGTCGGAGATCGAGTCGTCGTACGGCTGGGGCGCGACCGAGGACGGACGGCTGCTCGGCTTCGCCCTTCTGAGGGACGGCTGGCTCAACCACCTCTATGTCGCGCCGGAGTGGCGGGGGAGCGGCGTGGGCTCGGCTCTCCTGTCGCGCGTGGTCGCGCAGTCGACTGGACCCGTCGACCTCTGGGCCTTCGCACGCAACGAGCCGGCCCTGGCGTTCTACGCGACGGCGCGGCTTCGAGGTGGTGGAGCGGACCGACGGAGCGGGGAACGAGGAGAAGGAGCCCGACGTCCGGATGCGGCTCGCCCCGGCCGTGCTCGTCCGGACCGCCGACGTCGCGGATGCGGACGCGCTGGCGTCGGTGCAGGTCCGCAGCTGGCGGGCGGCCTACGCCGGGATCGTCGACGACGAGCACCTCGCGGGTCTGGACGTCGGCGACCGTTCACCGGCCGGTGGCAGGACCGGCTCACGGGCGGGCAGCCGGGTGGGCGCACCCGTGCGGCGACCTCTGGCTCGGCGGTCGTGGGCTTCGCGCAGCGTCGGCCCGCCCCGCGACGAGGACCTCGATCCGCGACCAGCAGGGCTGGGCAGAGGTCTACGCGCTGTACGTCGATCCGGATCACTGGCGAGAGGGCGTCGGCGACGGCCCTGTGGCGGGATGTGGACGCGGGCTGGGGTGCCGACGTGGCCGGCGTGTGCCTGTGGGTGCTGCGGGACAACGACCGCGCCCGGCACTTCTACCGGGCCTGCGGACTGACCCCGGACGGGGCCGAGCGCTCGATTCTCATCGGAAAGCGGGAGCTGACCGAGGTGAGAATGGTCATCTGGAGGTAATGACCGGTCAGGATTTTCGGTCATTCATGAAGGAACCAGGGATAAACGGGCCGTAGCCGAGGGTCTTTCGGTGAGAAAAACCCCCCGCGCCGTGAGAAACTTGCGACACGCCGAGAAACGTGCGCCCCATCTGTCACTTCCGCACCTACTCTGGCATCGCACGACCAGGCTACTTCCCCCCGTGACTGCCTCGGCAGGCACCAGTCGCCGAACGGAGTTCCCCTCATGACCGCTGACGTGCCGGTCCTGCACGCGAACGGGATGGTCGACCTCGCCCCGGAGATCTACCGGCAGCGCCTGGTCGTCGAGGGACTGGTGAGCGCGCCCATCTCCGCCTCACAGATCGAGGCCTACCTGTCCGAGCTGTCGGGCGTTCTCGACATGGTCACGCTGCTCCAGCCGGTCACCCACCAGTCCGACACCTACGGGTGGGCGGGCTGGATCCACTGGGAGACGTCGGGCGCGCACTTCTACGGATGGGACCAGCCGCGACTGTTCTTCAGCGTCGACATCTACACCTGCAAGGCCTTCTCGGCCCGGGACGCGGTGGACTTCACGCAGCGGTTCTTCGGCGCATCGGAAGTGGCGTACCGGGAGTTCTGAGGTCCCCTAAGACCTCTGCGCCACACGCCGTTACTTACATTGATGTCATTTTCCGCCGGCTAATTTGATCGAACATCAGCCGTCGAACTCCCTATTCTCACAACTTCCTCTGAGATTTATCGTGCGTCTTGGGCCGCCTTTCGTCGGCCAGCTCACGAGGAGGATCTGCGATGACCGCGCTGCTGAACCTGCACTTCGATGTCCAGGGCGATCTGCTCGAGTCGGCTCGCCAGTGCGAGGAGGACGTCTTCCTCCAGGCCTTCGGCAACACCCGGACCCAGCTCGACGAGGAGTACGGCCCGTACGACGACCAGTCCGTGTTCGTCGCCGTCTCGGACGACGCAGGGCACGTCGTCGGGCGCCTGCCGGCTGATCACGCCGGGTCCTGCCGGGCTCAAGACGCTCAACGACGTCGGCCGCGAGCCGTGGGGGGTCGACGGACTCCGCGCGGCCACGCGCGGCGCAGATCGACGTCAGCCGCACCTGGGACATCGCCACCCTCGGCGTGCGACCCGGACTACCGCGGCGGCACGCTCATGGTCGGCCTCGCGATGTACCACGCGATCATGAAGTCCACCCGGATCAACGAGGTCGGCCACCGCGACGGCGATCATGGACGAGCACGCCCATCGCGTCCTGTCGGGGGCCGGCTACCTCGTTCTCGACGCTGCCCGGCACCCGAACCGGCGCCCTACCTTGGCTCGGAGTCGAGCATCCCGGTGTTCGGGCACTGGGCCGGGCTCGCGGACGCGCAGCGCCGGACGAACCCGGACGCGTACCGCCTGGTCACCCTCGGCATCGGTCTCGACGGCATCTCCGATGCCGGCGGAGCGGCGTTCGAGCTGCGCCCGCGGCTGGCGCTCCGTGCCGGCCGGCGCTCAGCCGGCCTTCGCCAGCGGAGACGGCCGCGTAGCGTTCACCGAGCCCCCGAGCGGCCGTCGGTCACGAGGCGGAGGAGTCGCGCCAGCCGCTCGGCCGGCCGGACTGCCGGGCGATCACCGAGCGCTCGTTCCACTGCTGCACCCACGCCTCGACCTGGTCGGCGGGCATCGGGCGGCGACTGGTGGTAGCCCTGCAGGAGGTCGACGCCCATGGCGACGACCTCGGCGGTGACGGCGGCGCTCTCGACGCCCTCGGCGACGACGCGCAGGTCGAGGGCATGGGCCATGTCGATCGTGGAGGCGACGATGAGCCGGCTGCGGTCGTCCGTGCAGACCGTGGCGACGAAGGAGCGGTCCATCTTCAGCTCCGTCACCGGCAGGTCGCGCAGGTAGGCGAGGGATGAGAAGCCCGTGCCGTAGTCGTCGATGGACGTCTTGAGGCCGTGACGGCGCACGTCGAGGAGGATCTCGCGGGCGCGCTCGGGGTCGGCGAGGAAGGTGTCCTCGGTGACCTCGACCGTGATGACGTGCGCGGGGATGCCTGCCGCCTCGATCGCCTCGTAGAGGATCGGCAGCAGGTTGCCGCTGAGGAGCTCGGACGGCGCGAGGTTGATGGCGACGTTCAGGTCCAGGCCGGCACGCTGCCAGCGTGCGGCGTCGGCCACGGCCTTGCGGGCCACGACCTCGGAGAGCTCCTGCATCAGTCCCGAGCGTCGGGCGACCGAGAGGAAGGCCATCGGCGGGATCATGCCGCGCTCGGGGTGCTCCCAGCGGACCAGGGCCTCCATGCCGACGGCCATCTGCGTGACGGCGTCGACCTTGGGCTGGTACCAGGTGACGACGTGCCCCTTGCGCAGCGCCCGACGCAGCTCCTCTCCCATGCGCAGGCGCTGGCGGGAGAACTCGTCGCGCTGGGCGTCGTAGAGCTGCGCGCCGGAGCGGGTGACCTTGGCCTCGTACATGGCGACGTCGGCGCGACGGAGCATGTCCGCGGCGCGTGCGTCGCCGGGCTCGCGGATCGGTGATGCCGAGCGAGGCGTGCATGGCCAGGTCCATCCCGTCGACCTTGGCCGGAGCCAGCAGCGTCTGCCGGATCGTCTGGGCGCGCTCGAGGAGGTCGAGCTCGTCGTCCTCGTAGACGAGGATGGCGAACTCGTCGCCGCCGATCCGGGCGAGCAGGATCTCCGCGGGCAGGGAGTCGCGCATGCGCAGGGCCACGAGCTCGAGGAGCGTGTCGCCGGCGCTGTGACCGAGGGTGTCGTTGACCTCCTTGAAGCCGTCGAGGTCGAGCAGCATCAGCCCCATCGGCCGCTGCGCGGCGATTCCGTCGTCGAGCGACTTGAGCACGGCTCGACGGTTGGGCAGGCCCGTCAGGTCGTCGGTCTGGGCGAGCTGGAAGGCCTCGCCAGCCTCGCGCGACTCGCGGAGCGCGATGGCCAGGCGTGCGCCGGTGGCCAGCAGGGTGATGGCCGCGGGGATGCCGATCGCCCAGCCCAGGAGGCCCTCGGGCCGGATCAGCAGCAGGGCGATGGCCGTGATGAAGGACGCGATGAGGAATCCGCCAGGCAGCGCCCGGCCCACGCTCACCTGCGGCGGCCTCGGCGTCACCGCGGAGCCGACGATGAGCATGAAGGCCGCGCCCCAGAGGAGCGTCAGCAGGGTCGAGAAGGCGTAGGTGCCCACGGAGAGGTTGAGGACCAGGCTCGAGTCGGCGACGGCCAGGGCGAGGAAGCCCAGGATCAGCTTGACCGTGCGACCGGTTCCAGGAGCGCGAGGACAGCGCCCACTGGCCGACCACGACAAGGGCGAGGGTCACGTCGATCAGGGGGAAGATGAGCGCGACGAGCAGCGGAATGCCGCCCTCGGGGAAGCTGGTGACGAACGGGGTCAGCAGCAGGCCGCCACCGATCGCGGCCACGGCACCGCACAGGATCGCGGCGTCGAGCCAGGCGGATCCCGTTCGGGTGCTCCGGCTGCTGGCGTCGAGGACGAGGAACGCGGCGCAGCGCCACGTAGGAGGCCAGGAAGAGCCACTCGCCCGGGGCGGGGAACGTGGTCGCCGAGGCCGGGACGGCGGCGTTGAGCATGGCGGAACCGGCGAACCACAGGACGATGCCGATCGTCAGGGGGATCAGGGCGGCCCGGCGGTTCGGCCACACGAACGTGGCGACGACGAGCCGCACGACCAGGACGACGACGAACGGCCGCGAGCCCGACGACGAGGATGGACTCGTCGGCCTGGCTGTCGGCGGTGGGGTTGGCGATGAACCCGGCGATCCCGCCGACCAGGATGATGGCCCAGCCGATCGCCCCGAGAACCCGGACCACCGTCTCGCCCGTCCCGGAGCGAGCCAAGGCGCGCACCGATCATCCGCGGCCCTCCTCGCTGCTCGGCTCCCGCGTTTCTGCAAGGCTACAAGCGGCTATCCGGTTCGTCCGTTAGGTGACAGCGGTGCGGCGGGGCTCTTTTCGGCCTATTTCGGGCACGACGGAGCACTCAGGCGGAGGTGCCTAGTCCCGGATCTCGGCCCGCACCGCGTAGAGCTCGGGGAAGAAGGTCAGTTCCAGCGCCTTGCGCAGGAACGGCACGCCGCTGGAGCCGCCACTGCCGGTCTTGGACCCGATGATCCGCTCGACCGTCTTCAGGTGCCGGAACCGCCACAGCTGGAAGTTGTCCTCGACGTCGACGAGGGCCTCGCACGCCTCGTACTCCTGCCAGAACTCGAGCGAGTGCTCGTAGATGCGGCTGAACACCGGCACCAGGCCCGGATGCAGGTGCCAGGCGACCCGGACGTCCCGGTCGAGCACGTCCGCCGGGATGTCGTGGCCTCGTCGCGACAGGAAGCGCGAGGAACTCGTCGTAGATCGTCGGCTCCTCGTAGAGGTCCGTCAGCAGCGCGTGGATGCCGGGGTCGTGATCGAACACCTGGAGCATCTCGGGGTTCTTGTTGCCGAGGATGAACTCGATGGACCGGTACTGCCACGACTGGAAGCCCGAGGAGCTCTGCAGGTAGGAGCGGAACTGCGCGTACTCGCTCGGGGTCAGCGTCGTCAGCACTCCCCACTGCTCGATGAGCGTGTGCTGGATGTGCTTGACGCGGGCGAGTCCCTTCAGCGCCGGGTTGAGCTCGTCGGCCCGCAGCTGGTCGCGCACCGCCCGCAGCTCGTGCAGCATCAGCTTGAGCCACAGCTCCGACGTCTGGTGCTGGATGATGAACAGCAGCTCGTCGTGCCGCGGTGGATCGCTCAGCGGCTGCTGGGCCGACAGGACGAGGTCGAGGCGAAGGTAGTCGCCGTAGGACATCGCCTGCCGGAAGTCGCGGCGGACGCCCGCCTCCAGCGATCGGGTGTTGTCGTTGTCGGTCATGGTGCTCCGATCCGTGTTCGTTGCAGGCTACTGGCCATCGGGATCGCGGCCCTCTTGATGACGGTGGCCCCGCTGACGAGTGCGCGCCGCCAGGGCGGCACGCCGTTGATCTCGATCTCGAGGCTGAAGCTGAGGAAGGTGCGGATCAGGACGATGAGGCCCAGCACCAGGACGTTCTCGAGCGTCGGCTCCACGGCGACCGTTCGGATGAGGTCGCCCGCGACGAGGATCTCGAGCCCGAGGAGGATCACGCCGCCGAACGACTGGCGCAGCATCCGGTAGGCCGCACCGCCGTCGCCGGTGCGGCGGTACGTGCGGGCCGCCAGCGCGAATGCGAGGAGCAGCCCGAGCACGAGCACCACAGCGGCGGCCATCTCGAAGGCGCGGGCCACCCAGAGCATGGCGTCCGCGTAGGTCGACTCGTCCATGGCCAGTCCTCACATCCGGGGGGAGTAGTCCCACGACGACATCGTTCGCGGGCGGATGCGCACGGCCACCTCGGTGTCCATCCGGGAGAGGAGCCACGGCGGCCAGCGGTGATTCGGCTGCCACGTCGTACCGCTCGAGAAGCCGGGGCAGGATGCCTGCCGCCGCCTCGGGGACGAGCGCGGCGTGGCCGGAGCCCCGAACGCCGCGGTAGGGAGGATCGTCGCCGGAGACCTCGAACCCGCAGCGCGCGTCGGCCCGCAGCCGCCGCGCCAGGATCGAGTCCGCCTGGGTGGCGCACCACAGGTCGAGGTCCTCGGGGAGGAACCACAACGACTGCACCAGCGGGAAGGTGCCCATCGAGGCGAGCCGTACCGGGATCGCGGTGGCGACGAGGAAGCTGCGGATCTCGGCCTCCGACCACGGCCCCGACCGGATCGCCACTGTCCCGCCCTCACCCATGAGCGCATTGTCTGCCCCCGGCGCCGCAGCGGGGTCGATTTGACGCGATGGGAGGCCGCTGGCATCGTGAAACGAGCAAGGGGAGTACCCCTACGCCGCTGATCGGCAGTACGGCCCGCACGTACGCGACCGACCGCGGACGAGCCGGAACGGGAGGTGTCCCATGAGCAGGGAGTCCGTTCTCGCCCAGTGGCGCCGCCTTCCGCACCCGGTCCGGTGGTTCGGCGTCGGCAGCGGTCGGCACCACGCTGATCGTGGTGGGCGTGATCCTGCTCGTGCTGCCCGGCCCCGGGCTCGTCCTCATCGCGCTCGGCGTCGCGGTGCTCGCCAGCGAGTTCGCCTGGGCCGAGACGCGTCCTGAACCGGATGAAGCGCACCGGCTCCGCCGCGGCCGACGGCGCAGGCGGGCGATCGCGAGGCGGCGCAACGCCCTGCGGTCGCGCCGTCAGGAGACGACAGCCCCTGATGCCTTCTTCGACAGTTGACGCTGCCCGATGAGGACGGCGGCCAGGTAGAGCAGGGCCGCCACCACGAGCAGGTACTGGTAGCCGAGCACGAGCGACAGGTACTCGAGGCAGCCGCCGACCATGGCGCCGAACAGGTTCGCCGCGAACGCCGCCGTCGGGTTCGCGGAGTCCTTGAAGCGGGACGTGAACAGCAGGTTGGCGAAGAAGATCGGCGCGAACGCGAGCACGACGGCCGCCAGCAGTCGCACCGGGACGGGCAGGCCGAGCAGCGACGAGTTCGGGATGAGGAACGCGATGCCGAGCGACACGAACAGGGCCGTGATGATCAGCGGCCGTGGGATGTCGCGTTTGACCCGTTGGGTGACCTCGATGGCAAGCAGCACGGCCAGGAGCACCCCGGTGAACACCAGGGCGTTGACCAGCCAGGTCGTGCCGAACAGCAGGGCGAACGTCGTGATCGACCGCGTCTCCAGCAGCAGGAACGCGGCGCCCATGAAGAACAGGTCGCCGTAGCCCCGCATCGTGCGGAACGGCCCGCCGAAGATGCGGATGCCGAGCAGCGAGACCCCGAGGATCAGCGCGATGACGATCAGGTACAGGTTCGGGATCGTCCGCTCCTTGAGGTACAGGAACGGGCGGTCGTCGTTGGCCGGCGACGGGATCTCGCCGACCGGCGCTCGCCACGGCGGCCCGGTCCCACACGGCGCCCTCGGCGCACACGGCGTTGTCGGCGTTCTTGCCGACGGTGATGGCCGCGAGCGACTGGTAGGCGGTGAACTCGTCGAGGCACGGCTGGTGGCCGAAGACCTGGTCGACGGTGCCGGCGAGCCGGTTGATCAGCCACGGCTCGCGGTAGTAGTTGTACATCGCGAAGACGCCGTCCTCGGTGAGGTGGTTGCGCGCCTCGGCGATGGACTCCTCGGTGAACAGGTACGACTCGAGCCGGAGCTGGCTGGCGCCCGAGACGAGGGTCAGCGAGTCGGGCAGGGCGAAGAGGATGAGGTCGTACTTCTCGTCGTTGCGCGACAGGAAGGCGCGACCGTCGTCGATGTGGACGCTGACGCGCGGGTCGTCGTAGGGCTTGTTCGGGTTGATCTCGCTGCCGATCTGCTGGATCCGCGGGTCGATCTCCACCGCGTCGACGTGCTTCGCGCCCTTGGACAGGGCGAGGGCGATGTCGGAGCCGGTGCCGGCGCCCACGATGAGCACGCGGTCGAGCGGGTTGTCGACGGCCCGCTCGTACGGACGGCCGTAGACCGGCTCGATCTTCAGGCGCTCCTCGATGTCCAGGACGTTCTGGTGCGGGATGCCGTTGACCTGGATGCGAGTGAACTCCTGGGGCGTCCCCACGTTGAACGTCTCCGTGTTGACCTTGTAGTACGGCGACCACGAGACGCCGGACATCAGCGACTCGAACACGAGCACACCGACGACCAGGACCATCGCGATCCGGGAGATCCAGGGCAGGGCCAGGCCGTAGAGGGCCCAGAGGATGACGAGGGTGACGACCGGCCACACCCACGACGGGGCGCGCAGGAAGGAGATGAAGGTGAAGGCCAGGGTGCCGAGGATCGAGCCGATGATGTCCCAGCGGTAGGCGTTGAGGGCCGTGAACTCGCGGAAGGCCCGGCCGGTGATCTCGCCGAGCATCGTCATGGTGACGGCGATGACGATGAAGACGAGCGGGAGCGAGACCCACGTCGGCAGGCCCGTGGGGCGCACCTCGGTGAAGAAGATGAGGTCGCTCGACGAGCCCTCGATCTTCGCCGGGAACAGCATGATGAAGGCGACGAGGACCAGCAGGCCGACCGGCACGTAGCGCGCCGATGTCGTTGGGCATCCGCGAGCGCAGGAAGCCCAGGCCGATGCCGAGGAACGAGGCCAGCAGGATCAGGTTCGAGAAGTAGGAGAGGTGGACCAGGTTCGCGCCGCTCCAGCGGATCAGGGCCAGCTGGACGAAGAGCATGAGGGCGCTGGCCGCCATCAGGCGCCAGCGGCCGGTCAGGACGCGGGAACGGGCGGCGCGGTCAGCGGTCGTGGTCACCGCGGAACCCTAGCAAGCACACCGGGAATGGCCGTGGGCCGCGACCCTCGGGGGAAGGGATCACGGCCCACGGCGGGGTCAGCGCGTTGTCGCTACTTGCTGCCCCTCGGGCTGTCGTCAGAGAAGTTGCGGATCCCGTCGCCGTCCATGTCGCGGTCCCGCCGGTTCACCCGGTCGTCGCCGTCGATGTCGCGGTCGCTCGGGTTGAGCAGGTCGTCGCCGTCGATGTCGAGCTCGTTGACGCTGTCGTCGTCGAGGCCGTCGCCGTCGATGTCGTTCTCTAGGGCGCTGCGGTTGAGGAGGCGGTCGCCGTCGACGTCGTCGTCGTCGCGGTCCGAGATGCCGTCGTCGTCACGGTCGTCGTCGTCGTCCGCGTCCTCGCCTTGGTCGTCATCGTCGGAGTCGTCGCTGTCGTCGGCGGTGTCGTCGAGAGTCGCCGGGCGAGTCCAGGCCGGAGTCGTCGCTGCTCGTCGTCGGAGTCATCGTCCTGGTCGTCATCGCCGTCCTCGTCGGAGTCGTCGAGGTCGCTGGGGGAGTCCATGCCGTCGTCATCGATCTCGGCGACGACCGATGCGGTGGTGTCATCGCTGCCGTCGGCCATCGCCTGGGGCACGCCGACGGAGAGCATGGCGGCGACAACGGCGGACACGGATGCGATGCGGACGGCGGAGAGTGCGGTGGTGCGCCTCATGGCTCCTCCTCGAGTTGCTGAGGCGTCTCCTCAGGTGCCGCTGACGCTAACGAGGCGCAGGTGAAATGCGCCCCCGGCGAGGGTTAAGTCCGGGTAAGCCTCGTCAGCGCACGCGCACGGTCGTGCTGCCCGGGTTGTAGACGCCCTTCTTCGCGGTCGCCGTGACCCGACCCGAGGACCCCGGCGCGGAGATCGTCGCCTTGCCGGCGGCATTCGTGGTGGCCGAGCGGCTTCCGAACTTCACCGTCGCACCCGGCACGGCGTCACCGGCGTCGGTGACCGTGAACGTCACGCCCGAGCCCCGGCGCACGGAGGGCGGGTCTGCCTTGACGGTCAGCGTGCGGGCGATGTTGGTGTGCCACACGTTGATGGCGTTCTGCGTCGTCGCGGTGTAGACGAGCGCAGCGCCGCCCGACGTGCCGGCGATGGTCGACTTCCACAGGGTGTCGGTGCCCCGAGGCGCTCCCCAGTTGCCGATCGAGCCGAACCGCGTGGCAGCCGCGTTGGTGTGGATCGCCTTGACCTTGTCGTTCTTGGACCACGTGATCCACAGGCGGCCGTCCGGCTCGGCCGACATCGACACGGCCTCGGCGCCCGAGGAGCCTGGGACGTCGAGCGTCGCGCCGGTCACGACGTTGTAGCACGCGGATGAGCTTCGTCGTCGGGTAGCCGACGCCGTACGCGACGTAGACGCCTCCTCCGGGGCGGCCCACCATGGCGACCTTCTGGCCGGGATCGGAGGAGTCCGCGCTGCCGTCCCGGATGATCGTCGACCCGGGTGCCTGCCGCCATCCCGCTGCGCCCGGGAGGATCTGGCCGACCTGCATCCCGTTCTCGCTCGTGGCGTCGCTGTTGCTGTAGAAGGCGGCGTAGACCGAGCCCGTCGCCGCATCCCGCGCCGCTGCGGCGTTGTAGGCGCAGCAGCCCGACAGGGTGTAGCTCTGGTCGGATCCGGCGGGCGCCGGGTTGGCGTCGGAGGTGCCGACATGCCAGCGGATGCCGCTGGTGCTGCCCGCGTTGCCCACCCACACGGGGGTTCCGGCGTTGTCGACGGCGTCGGATCCGTAGGCGGCGTAGGCGCTCTGGGTCTCGGACATGGAGCCGTTCGACACCGACCACGACAGGCCGTCACCGGAGGTCGCGAAGTACTGCGCCCCTGACCGGCCGTCGTTGAGACCGCTGAACGACAGGAAGCGCTGGCCGCCCAGCGAGATGAGCGCAGGGTTCTTGGTGACGGTGTCCCAGGCGGGGAAGACCTCTCGCGCGGGGGTGGTGACCGCCCCGTTCGCGTCGAGGATCGACGTGAAGTACGCCTGGCTGCCCGGTGACTGGCGCTGGGGCCAGAGCACCTGCAGGGCGGAGCCGAACCAGGCCGCCGTCGGCTCGTCGATGTTGCCGACCTCGGGGTAGGAGGTGGCGGACGAGGTCTGCGAGAGCTGCGACCAGTCGCCGGGACCGGCGAGTGCAGCGGGCGCCGTTCCGGCGACGAGTGCTGCACTCAGTGTCGCGCCGGCAGCGATGCGGACAAGGCCTCTGCGTGCAGTCATCTGGTCCTCCGTCGATGCGGTTCGGACCCCCCAGTCCGGTCTGACGGTAGCGGAGCGACTGCGGCGGTCAGGTCAGCCGAAGAGCGTCCGTGAGGGCCACGACCCGATCGGACACGGTCTCCGCCTCGCCCGGGTCGTGCGTGACGTGCAGGGCGGCCACGCCCTCGTGCCGGAGCATCGCCGCCACGTCGACCGCCAGCCGCTGCCGCAGGTCGAGGTCGAGCGCGCTGAACGGCTCGTCGAGCAGGAGGACGGCCGGCTGCGGGGCGAGTGCCCTGGCGAGGGCCACGCGCTGGGCCTGCCCGCCGCTGAGCTCGTCCACGCTCCTCGCCTCGTACCCGGCGAGCCCGAGCCCAGTCGAGCAGCTCGGCCGCCCGTTCGCGCGCCTGGTCGCGGGGGCGTCCCTGCCGGCGCAGTCCGTAGGCGACGTTGTCGGCGACGGACAGGTGGGGGAAGAGCAGCGGCTCCTGGAAGATCATGCCGATGCCGCGGCGGTGGATCGGCAGATCGGTCACGTCGACGCCGTCGACGAGGACGCGTGCCCGCCGACGGCGGGCACGACGCCGGCGATGGTCGCGAGCAGCGTCGACTTGCCGCTGCCGCTCGGGCCGAGGATCGCCACGATCTCCGCGGGGGCGAGGACGAGGTCGATGCCGGTGGCGAAGGTCGCGCCGTCGTACCCGAGGGCGAGGTCGCGCGTCTCCAGTCGCGGCGTCGTCATGCGGGCCTCCTCGTCCAGGTCGCACCGGCGCGGTCGACGAGGAGGACCACCGTGAGGGTGACGACGACGAGCAGCACGGCGAGGGCCGCCGCCACGCCGAAGGACTGCTCGCCCGGCCGGCTCAGGAGCCGCACGATCTGCACGGGCACGGTCGGCGCACCCGCGCGGGTGAGGAAGGAGGCCGCGCCGAACTCGCCGAGGGAGACGGCTCCCGCGAGCCCCGCCGAGGCGAGCATCACGACGCGCAGGACGGGCCCGTACGCGGTCATGAACGCGCGCGTCGGCCGGGCGCCGAGCGACGCCGCGACGGCCACGCTGCGTCCGTCGGTGCTGCGCAGCGCGGGCGCGACCACGGCGACGACGAGGGGCACGGCCACGAGGGCGTGGGCGATGGGGATCAGGAGCCCGGTGGCGCGCAGGTCGAGGGGCGGGCGGCCGAAGGCGAGCAGCGTGCCGAGCCCGAGCGTCGCCGACGGACACCCCGAGGGGGATCATCGCGAGCAGGGCGACGACGCGCGCGCGCCCGGGCACCAGCACGGCGACCGCGGCGAGCCCGCCGATCACGGCGGCCACGACCGCGGTGATGAGGGCGAAGCCGAGCGAGGTGGCCAGCGCGGATGCGGGTGAGCCGATCCGGGTGGTGCCCGCGTCGACGGCGCCCAGCGACTGCCACCAGGCGAGGCTCCAGGCGCCGTTCGCCCGCAGGGACGAGGCGACGAGGGCGCCGACGGGCGCAAGGACGATCACGTAGGTGGCGACGGCGATCCCGAGCACGGCGAGGCGCGCGAGCGGGTCCCGTGGGAGAACGCGCAGCTCGACGGGACGCATGCGCCGCGCGGGGGAGCGTCGGGCGACGGCCGCGCCGCCGATGCAGGACGGCGGACACCAGCACCAGCTGCACGACCGCTGTCGCCGCGGCGCCCGGGAAGTCCAGCAGGACCGACGTCTGCCGGAGGATCTGCGACTCGAGCGTGCGCGTGCTCGCGTCGCCGAGCAGCAGCACGATGCCGAGCGACGTGAAGGAGAAGACGAACACCACGGCCGCGCTGGAGACGATCGCCGGCCGCAGGCTGGGCAGGGTGACGTCGAGGAAGGCGCGCCATCGCGTCGCGCCCAGGGTGCGGGCGACGTTCTCGAAGTCCGGATCGTGCTGCGCCCAGCTGGCGCCGACGATGCGCGCCACGACGGCGATGTTCACGTAGGCGTGCGCGATGACGACGAGCACGAAGCCCTGCGCGACGCCGTCGCCGACCAGGCTGCGGAAGGCGAGGGCAACGACGACCGTGGGGAGGACGAAGGGCACGGTCACGAGCGCCTGGGCGAGGGCGCGCCCGCGGTAGCGGTAGCGGGTGACGACGTTGGCGATGGGCAGCCCGACGAGCAGGGCCAGCGCGGTGCTGGCGAGCGCCTGCACGACGGCGAGGGCCGTCACCTGCCAGAGGCTCGCCGAGCCGAGCCGGGACCACGCGGCGGCGGCCGAGTCGCCCTGGCCACCGTCGTCAGCAGGACGACCAGCGGGTAGGCGAGGAACACCACCAGGAAGGCGGCGGGAGCGACCCAGACCCACGGCAGCCAGCGGGGCATCGTCAGCGACCCATCACCGCGCCCCACTCGGTCAGCCACGCCGTGAGGTTGGCCGCAACCTCGTCGGACGGCAGCTCGAGCGGGTGCGTCGACGACGGCGGCGAAGTCGGTGAAGACCGCGGGGAGCGGAGTGCCGGTGCGCGCGGGGAAGACGAACATCGACAGCGGCACGTCGGCCTGGACCGGCTCGGTGAGCAGCCAGTCGACGAGCGCCCGCGCCCCCTCCGGGTTGGCGGCGCCCGGCCAGCACGCCGGCGTACTCGACCTGGCGGTAGCAGCCGTCCGTCATGACCGACGTCGACGGCTCGGTGGGCTTCGGCTCGGCCGCGTAGACGATCTCGGCTGGCGGGCTGGTGGCGTACGACACGACCAGCGGCCGGTCGCCGTCGCCGCCGCCGCTGAAGTCGCCGACGTACGCGTCGGTCCACGACGACGCGACCTTCACGCCGTTGTCGGAGAGCCGCTGCCAGTAGTCCGGCCAGCCGTCACCGAAGCGGGCGATGGTCGCGAGCAGGAACGCGAGGCCGGGTGATGACGTGCCGGGGTCCTGCACGACGAGCAGGTCGCGGTACTCCGGCTTGACGAGGTCCTCGAGCGTCGACGGGTGCGGCCACGCCCAGATCCGCGAGCGTCGCGTCGTCGATGTTGATGCAGACGTCGCCGTAGTCGATCGGCGTCACTGCGCCGTCAGCCGTGCCCTCGCGGAGTGCCGGATCCACCGCATCGATGTCGGCCGGCGTGTAGGGCTCGAAGACTCCCGCGTCCAGGGCGCGGGACAGCAGCGTGTTGTCGACGCCGAACATCACGTCGGCGGTCGGTGAGCCCGCAGCCAGGACGGCGCCGGCGACCATGGTGCCGGCGTCGCCGCCCGTCACCACCTCGACGGTCAGGCCGGTCTGCTCCGTGAACCCGGCGAGCACCGACTCGCTGAGCACGAAGGAGTCATGGGCGAGCAGGCGGACCGAGCCGGACCGCCGACGCCGCTGGCGCGTCGCCTTGCAGTGCCGCTGCCGCCGCAGGCGGTCAGTCAGTGCCAGTGCGGCGATCGCCACGGCGATTCCCACAGGTCGAATACGCATTCGTTCCACCTCTTCCCTCCGCTGGCATTACCCAGATCAGGTTCATGGGTCGGCGGCAGCGACCGCCCTCTCAGCCCGCCGATCTCGCGAGCTCCCCGGATGTGAACACGATAGCCCGTCATGGCGACGCCTCTGAGAGGCTGTCCTCATGGAGGACACCGACCGACAGATCATCGGCCTGCTGTGCACGGACGGCCGCATGTCGCTGGCGGACATCGCGCGTGAGACGGGCCTGTCGACGTCGGCCCTGCACCAGCGGGTGCGTCGGCTCGAGCAGCGGGGCCTGATCACCGGCTACCGGGCCGAGGTGGACTACCGATCAGTCGGCCTGCCGCTCACGGCGTTCGTCTCCCTGACGCCCATCGATCCCGCGGCGCCCGACGACGTGCCGGACCGCCTGCGCGACATCGGCGAGATCGAGTCGTGCTGGTCCGTCGCGGGCTCGCAGGCCTATGTGCTGAAGGTGCGGGTGCCCGAGCCGGCCGATCTCGAGAACCTGCTCGGGCGCATCCGGACCGCGGCGAACGTCTCGACCCGCACGACCATCGTGCTGTCGACCGCGTTCGAGAACCGTCCGCCGTCCATCCCCTGATCTCTCGAGGAGCGTGAGCATGCCCGACCGGACGGAAGCCGCGTTCTCCTGGAACGAGGGATGGAATCCCGTGTCGCCCCGGCTGACCAGCGCCAGGCGCCTCACCCTCGCTGCTCGTGTACGTGCTGGTCGTCGGCGCGATCGTGGCGCTCTTCGTCGTCGCAGAGCGTGCCACGGATCGTCGCCTGGATCGGGCTCGGGTGTCGCCGTCGTCGTCTTCGTCTGGCTCTGGTGGCTCATCGGCCGTCGCGTCCGGTCGTTCGGCTACGCCGAGCGGGACGACGACCTGCTCGTGACGAGCGGGATCATGTTCCGTCGCCTCGTCATCGTGCCGTACGGCCGCATGCAGCTGGTCGACGTGAAGGCCGGGCCGATCGATCGGCGGCTGGGCATCACCACGGTCCAGCTGCACACGGCCGCTGCCACGACCGACGCGAGCATCCCAGGGCTCGAGCCCGACGTCGCTGCCGCGCTTCGCGACCGACTTGCCAAGCGCGGCGAGCAGCGATCGGCCGGGCTGTGAGCCCAGCCCGATCCTGCCGATCGGCCGCCGGCACCGTCGAACGTCGGTGACGACCTCGGACTCGGCCTCCACCTGCCGGGCAGTGGTCGGGTCGACGAGGCGGGCCGTCGCCAGGTGCACCCGATCTCGCCCGTCGTTCACGGCGTCACCGCGCTGCCCATCGCGGCAGTCGCCGTGTTCGCGTTCGGCACGGGCGCGCTGTCGGCGATCGGGCTCAGGGGGACGCTGGCCGCCGTCGGGGCCGTCGTCGTGCTGACGGCGCTCGTCATCGGCCTGGCAGTACCTGGCGTGGCGCAACCTGTGGTTCTGGTTCGACGACGACGGCGACTTCCGGGTGGACTCCGGCGTCATCACCAAGCAGCAGCGCCGTCTCCAGCTGAGCCGACTCCAGTCGGTCGACGTCGCCCAGCCGCTGTTCGCGCGGTTCTTCTCGATGGCCGAGGTCACCGTCGAGGTCGCCGGTGCCGGCGACTCACGCGTCAAGCTCCAGTTCCTGCCGCTCGACGAGGCGCGCGCCCTGCGCAGCGAGGTGCTCGCCCGCGCGGCCGGGCTCCGCCACGACGTCGGCGAGGCGCCGGAGGTCCCGATCACGTCCGTCACCCCTCGCGATCTCGCGCTGTCGCTGATGATGCGGACCGTGACGGCCGGCCTGCTGCTGCTCACGGCGGCGATCGTCGTCGTCACGGTGCTCAGCAGCGGCTGGGGCGGCCTCGGGCTCGGCGCTGGTGACCGGCGGCCTGCCGATCATCATCGTCTTCGCCGAGTTCATCAAGTACTTCAACTTCACGGTGAGCCAGTCACCTGACGGCCTGCGCCTGAAGTTCGGCCTCGCGAAGACGGAGACCCGCACGGTCCCGCCGGGACGCGTGCAGGCGATCGAGATCGTCGAGCCGCTGCTGTGGAGGCGGCAGGGGTGGGTGCGGGTGCGGGTGAACATCGCCGGCGTGGGCGGCGCCGACTCCAGCGGGAACAAGGAGGAGACGCTGCTCATCCCCGTCGCGTCGCACGAGGTGGCGCAGGACCTGATCCAGCGGGTGCTCCCCGGGCTGTCGCTCGCGACGATGCCCTGGGAGACGGCGCCGGCGCGCAGCCGACGCAGGTCACCCATCCAGTGGGGGCGACTCGCGGTCGCGTGGGACGGCACGGTGTTCGCGGCACGCAGCGGCCGCATCACCCGTCGGCTGTCGGTCATCCCGCATGCGCGGACGCAGTCCGTGCGGCTCACCCAGGGTCCATGGGAGCGCGCTCTCGACCTGGCCAGCGTGCACGTCGACTCGACGCCCGGGCCGGTGAAGGTGACGGGCCGTCACCTCGACGCGCTGACCGCGCGCCGCGTCGTGGACGAGCAGGTCGCTGCGGGCGGGGCAGGGCCGGTCGAGCGACCGGTCGACGCGGTGGGCGGCCGATCAGTAGTAGGGCCCGCTCAGACGCGTGGCCGCCATCTCCTCGGCGATGGCCGCCGCGAACGCGGTGACGTCGTCGAGGGTGGTGTCCCACGAGCACATCCAGCGCACCTCGCCCGTGACCTGGTCCCACGTGTAGAAGCGGAACCGCTTCTGCAGGCGCTCGGTGACGTCCGGCGGGCAGGATCGCGAACACGGCGTTCGCCTGCACCGGGCGCACGACGGTGACGCCCTCGATCTCGCGCACGCGCGCGTCGAGCTCGCGGGCCATGGCGTTGGAGTGCTGGGCGTTGCGCAGCCACAGGTCGTCGGTCAGCAGGGCCAGCAGCTGCGCCGACACGAACCGCATCTTGCTGGCGAGCTGCATCGACGACTTGCGCAGGAAGTCCACGCCCGGCGCGGCCTCGGGGTTGAGGACGACGATCGCCTCGCTCAGCATCGCGCCGTTCTTGGTGCCGCCGAACGAGACGACGTCGACGCCGACGTCGGTCGTGAACTCGCGGAAGGAGACGCCGAGCGACGCCGCGGCGTTGGCGATGCGGGCGCCGTCGAGGTGCACGGGCACGCCGAGCCCGTGGGCGTGCTCGGTGATCGCCGCGATCTCGTCGACGGAGTAGAGCGTGCCCAGCTCGGTCGACTGGGTGATGGTGACGACGCCGGGCTGCGCGCGGTGCACGTCGCCGAAGCCCCAGGCCTGGGTGTCGATGAGGCTGGGCGTCAGCTTGCCGTCGTGCGGTGGGGATGGTCCACAGCTTCAGGCCGGCGCCCTTCTCGGGCGCGCCGCCCTCGTCGACGTTGACATGCGCCGACGCGGCGCAGACGACCGCCTCCCAGCGCTTGGTCATCGCCTGCAGCGCGACGACGTTGGCACCGGTGCCGTTGAACACGGGGAAGACCTCGGCCGCCGGGCCGAAGTGCGCCTTCATCGCCTCGGTCAGCTCCGCGGTGGTGTCGTCGTCGCCGTAGGCGACCTGATGGCCCTCGTTGACGCGCGCGATGGCCGCCAGGATCTCGGGATGGATGCCGGCGTAGTTGTCGCTGGCGAAGCCGCGCCACGGGGTCGAGGTCATGAGGCGGAGTATTCCCCAGCCGTGAGATCCAGCCGCGACCCGTTCCCCGGTGAGTCCGGCACGCGGCGGCGATCGCGGACCCGAGGACGCGGACGTGCGTGTAGCCGGGCCACTCCTTGTCCGGCTCCGCGGCGATCATCTGGTCGGTGAGCAGCGCCTTGACGGCAACGACGACGCTCGCCGCCTGCGAGTCGCGCAGGAAGTGGGCGACCCCTGCCATCCAGGCCTCGGCGGCGGACTTGGCCGCGGCGTAGGCGATGTTGCCGGCGGTGGGAGTCGCCGCCGTGGTGCTCGTCACCATGACGACACGGCCCGAGTCGCTCTGCCGGATGTCGTCGGCGAACACGGCGGTCAGGACCGCGAGCGTGCCGACGATCGGCGGGTTCAGGGCGAGCCAGTTGTCGACCGACGCCCGTTCGAGCGTCTTCGAGCCCCGCCACCCGCCCACGAGGTGCACGAGGACGTCGACGCGACCGAGGCGCGCCAGCAGGTCTCCGCGGAGGGCCGTCACGGCATCCGCGTCGAGGAGGTCGATGCCGTGCGCCTCGGCGGCGCCGCCCGCGGCCACCACCGCATCGCGTGCCGCCTCGGCAGCCTCGGGGCGAGCGTCGAGCAGCACGACGTGGTGGCCGGCGGCGCTCAGCTCGAGCGCGACGGCCGTGCCGGCGCCCCCCGTGCCGGCGACGATGGCGACAGGCGTGGCGCTCACGCGGTGATCCCGGCGGTGGAGTCGATGGTCGGCGTCAGCTTGCGGCGCAGCGCGTCGTAGAAGACGTTGAGGGGGAACTCGTCCGGCAGCACGACGTCGACGAGCTCCTTGGGCTCGCCGTCGAGCGGCAGGGCCGATGCGCCCTTCGCCCACGCGGACGCGGGGTGAGGCTCGACGAGTCCGCTGACGAACTCGTGCGCCGCCATCCACTGGGCGAGCCGCGAGCGGTCGATGCCGCCGCGGTAGAGGCCCTCGACCTCGTCGCACAGGGCCACCATCGAGTCGGTGAGCCGGCTCCAGTCGATGGTGAGCGTGTTGTCGCGTCCAGCGCAGCACGTCGTCGCGGTGGAGCCAGGCGAAGATCACCTGGCCGCCCAGGCCGTCGTAGTTGCGGACCCGGTCGCCGGTGATGGTGAAGCGGAACAGGCGGTCGAACACGATCGCGTGCCGGATGAAGCGGCCGAGGTAGACGCCCTGCTCGTCGAGGGTCAGCGTCTCGCGGAACGTGGCGAGGTCGCACCTGAGCTCCTCGAGCGCGTACATCCAGTAGGGCATGCGCTGCTTGATCATGAACGGGTCGAACGGCAGGTCGCCACGGCTGTGCGTGCGGTCGTGGATGAGGTCCCACAGGACGAAGGTCTCCTGCGCGAGCTGCTGGTCGTTGAGCAGCAGGTCGACGTCCGGCGGCAGGCTGAGGCGCAGGGTGTCGCTGGCGGTCCGGGCGACGAGCCGGAAGCGGGCCGCCTCGCGATCGCAGAAGATGCCGCCCCAGTGGAAGTCGATGGTCTTGCCGGTGGCGACGGTCTCGGGGAAGAAGACCGCCGAGTGCGTGTCGTAGCCCTTGGTGAAGCCGACGAACTCGATCGGCACGAACGCGGCGTTGTCGTAGGTGCGCTCCTGCTCGGCCAGCCAGTCCGGCCAGAAGGTGCGCGTCACGACGGCCTCGAAGTTGCGGTTCGGGTTGCCGTTCTGCGTGTACATCGGGAACACCGCGAGGTGCTCGACGCCGTCGACGCGCTCGCAGGTCGGGGCGGAACAGGGCGAGCGAGTCGACGAAGTCGGGGACGCCGAAGCCGCCGTCGGCCCACGACGTGAGGTCGGCGACCGTGGCGGCGAGGTGGTCGGACTGGTGCGGGAAGCGGGGGGCGAGGGCCTCGACGGCTGCGCACATGCGCTCGACGAGCGCGGTCACGGTAGCGGCGTCGGTCACCGTCAGGTCGACCGATCCGTCCTTGGCCTGCAGCGGCCGGAGCGACTCGACGGCGTCGACGAGGTCGGCCCACGCGGCGTCGTCGGCGACCCAGGTCGGCTCGCGCGGAGGCCTGCTGCGACGAGGGCGGCGCGGCTGCCGGCGGCCCAGGTGACGAGGTTGAGCCAGAGCTGCCGGTGGTCGAGGTCGGTGATCGAGTCGTCGCCGAACAGGTCGGAGTCGGAGGTCGACGACGACCCGGCCCGCAGTGAGGGTCGACGACATGACCAGCCCGGCGGCCGACGGATCGGCGCTGCGGCTCGTGCGTGCCACGGTCTCGAGCGCGAGGACGTCGCTGGCGGCGACGCCGTGCAGCGTGCCCGCGCGGTAGAAGCAGGCCTGCGACGACCTGGGCGGTCAGGTCGTGCTTCGGTCCGCGCACGAGGTCGGCGAGAACCCAGGTCGGCACGTCCTTGAACGCATGGGACGGGTCCTGCACCGTCGTGCTGTCGATGGCGATGCCGAAGCGGGCGGCGAGGTCGGCGAAGTTGTTGCCGTACTTGGCCTGCTCGGTCTCGGCCAGGATGACGAGGCCGCCACCGGCGTGCACGAAGCGGTCGATCGCGTCGAGCTCGTCGGCGGTCAGCCGCGGTGAGCCGACGCCGGTCGTGTGCTCCCAGGCATCGTCGGCGGCGTGCGGCAGGACGAGGACGTCGATCCCCGCCAGGGCGATCGTCGTCGAGGGCGCCCTCGACGTGCACGGTGACCTCGAGGCCGGCGCGCTCGGCGGCGCCGGCGGCCACGGCGTACGACGCGTCGGCCGGGTTGACGGGGTTCATGACGGCGGCCACCTCGGGCCGCGTCGACCAGGCCTGGCGGTGCGACTCGTCGATGAGGACGCGGGCGAGAGGACGCATGAGGACTCCGGTGGGTGATCGAGGACGAAATGACGGACATTTCGTGTCGCAGAGGCTAGCAGTCGGGAGAATTTCCGGCAAAGACCGCCGAGCAGTGGGTAATCGTCCCTGAATCGGACCGCCGTCGAGCGGGTCAGCCCGCGCGCAGCCGTGCGCAGGGTGAAGACGCCGGCGACGACGATGATGACGACGGCCACGGCGAGGACGGCGGCCACGGCGTCCCAGCCGAGCGCGCTGACGCGCACCACGAGCGCGACGCTCATCATCAGCAGGGCGAAGCCCTGCAGGAAGAGGGAGAAGCGCAGCTGGCGGCGGGCGGCGTCATCGAGCATCCGGATCATCGTTGCAGAGCGGGCCGCTGGCGACGTCGAGGCGTGCGGCCGGCGGTCAGGCGTGGGCGGCGGTCGCGTTCCACGAGCGGATGACGTGCTGCTCGTGCTCGAAGCCCAGGGCCGAGATCCGCGCCGGGTCGAGCGCGAACAGCCGGCCCGCCACCGGGGCCAGGCCGAGCCAGCGCGCCGTGAGGATCCGCAGGACGTGGCCGTGGGCGACGAGCACGACGTCGCCGCCGTCGTCGAGGACGGGCCGGCAGCGGGCGATCACGCGATCGACCCGTTCGGCCGACCTGGTCGAGCTGCTCGCCCGGAGTCTGGCCCGGGCGGCACCGGGTGGTCCCAGACCAGCCACGCCGGGTCGCCGAGCTCGTCGCGGATCTGCGCGCGTCGTGCGCCCCTCCCACGCGCCGTAGTCCCACTCGCGGAGGTCGTCGACGATCTCGTCGGGCACCAGGCCGGCGCGGCGCGCGGTGTCGCGGGCCCGCTGCATCGGGCTGCACAGGACGAGGCCGGGGGACGACGTCGGCGAGCTCGTCGCGCACCGCATCCGCCTCCGGCCTCGCCCTTGGCGGTGAGGGGGAGGTCGGTGCTGCCCGTGTGCCGGCCCGCGCGGCTCCACTCGGTCTCGCCGTGCCTGATGAGCCAGATCCGCGCCACGGCGCCAGCGTAGGGCGCGGGGCGTGCCGGGCCTCGGGGATTTCGTGAAAGCCGTCACAAGCCCGTACCCTTGGGGCATCGCTACGCCGTAGCGGCTTCACCTCGGGCGCGTCAGCGCCGCTCGCGAGTCTTGCTCGTGGTCGATTCCGGACCTCACATTCGAGACGCGCTTGTCGTCACGAATGGATGCATTACTCATGTCTGCTGTGCCCACCTTCGCCGAGCTCGGCGTCTCCCAGCCCCTCGTTCCCGCGCTTCAGCGTGCGGGCATCGAGTCGCCCTTCCCCATCCAGGTCGCCACGCTCCCTGACGCCATCGCCGGCCGCGACATCCTCGGCCGCGGCCAGACGGGCTCGGGCAAGACCCTCGCCTTCGGCCTGGCGATGCTCACCCGCCTGAGCGGCCGCAGGGCCGAGGTCAAGCGCCCGCTCGGCCTCGTGCTCGTCCCGACGCGCGAGCTCGCCATGCAGGTCAGCGACACGCTCACCCCGCTCGCGCACACCGCGCAGCTGAGCGTCCGCCTCATCGTCGGCGGCATGCCGTACTCCAAGCAGATCCGCAGCCTCGAGCGCGGCGTCACGATCCTCGTCGCCACCCCGGGCCGGCTCGTCGACCTGGTCAACCGCGGCGACGTCGACCTCTCGAACGTCGAGATCACCGTGCTCGACGAGGCCGACCAGATGGCGGACATGGGCTTCCTGCCGATCGTCAAGGAGATCCTCGACATGACGAAGCCCAACGGGCAGCGGCTGCTGTTCAGCGCGACGCTCGACGGTGACGTCGACACGCTGCGACGCAAGTACCTGCGCAACCCGGCCGAGCACTCCACGGCGCCCGTGCACGCGCAGGTGGAGGGCATGGACCACCACGTCCTGCTCGTCCACCCCGCCGACAAGGACCTCGTCACGGCGCAGATCGCCGCGCGCGACGGCCGCACGATCTTCTTCGTCCGCACGCAGGCCGGCGTCGACCGCCTCGCCGACCACCTTGCGCTGCAGGGCGTCCCGGTGGGCGCGCTCCACGGCGGCAAGTCGCAGGCCGTGCGCACGCGCACGCTCGATGCCTTCCGCAACGGGATCACCCCGGCGCTGGTCGCCACGGACGTCGCGGCTCGCGGCATCCACGTCGACGGCATCAGCCTCGTCGTGCACGTCGACTCGCCCACGGATCCCAAGGACTACCTGCACCGCGCCGGCCGCACGGCTCGTGCCGGCGAGACCGGCACGGTCGTGACGCTGGCGTCGCCCAAGCAGCAGCGCATGGTGTCGTCGCTGACCAAGCGCGCGGGCGTCGACCCCTACGTGGCGCGGGTGCGCCCCGGCGACCAGACGCTCTCCGACATCACCGGCGCGCAGGAGCCGTCCGGCGTGCCGTGGATCGCCCCCCGCGAGAAGTCGGCGCCGCGCAAGCGTGGACCCCGCGTCCGGCAGTGGCGGCCGGCACCCGGGTGCCGGTCGTTCGAACGGTGCCGGGTCGCCGCGGACGCCAGCCGCGGCCGCACCGGTGGCGCCCGACGCGCGGCCGGCGGGCCAGTAGTCGGCTCAGGCCTCGAGCTCGGGGTGGCTGTCGTCGTCGATGACCTCGGCACCCACCCCGCCGACGGCGTTCGCCAGGCGTAGGCCGTAGCCGACCGCCGGTCCGACGAGCAGGGCGAACAGCACCGTGCCGATCCCGACCGTGCCGCCGAGCAGCCAGCCGAGCACGACCACGGTCACCTCGATGCCGAGCCGCACGGCGCTGATCGGCCAGCCGGTGCGCACGTGCACGCCCGTCATCCAGCCGTCGCGCGGCCCGGGGCCGAGGTTCGTCGTCAGGTAGAGGCCGCTGCCGATGCCGATGATGGCGATCCCGCCGAGGACGAAGGCCAGCCGGACGATGCGTGCTGTCCGGCGTCGGCAGGACCGTCACCATCACCTGCAGGGCGAGCGCGATGACGACCGCGTTGCTGATGGTGCCCAGGCCCGGGACGTTCGCGCAGCGGGATCCACAGCAGCAGCACGATCGACGCTGACGAGGAAGGTCGCGACGCCGATCGAGACCGGCAGGCGGGTGCTGAGGCCCTGGGCGAGCACCGTCCACGGCGCGTTCCCGAGGGTCGACGAGACGAGCAGCGCCTCGCCCGTGCCGAAGATCCAGAGCCCGACGATGCAGGAGGGCGAAGGTGGTCGGGCCGGGTGCGCCAGCGCGAGGCGGATCGCCAGCGGGTGACCGGGACGGTGTGCGACGGACGCAGGAAGCCCAGGCGTTCGCGCACGCGCGCAGTCTGTCGGAGGGCGTGCGGCCCGTCGGGTCGGCAGGGGTGCGGCTAGGCGGACTGGGGTCGGCGCACGCCGGTCTTGAGCCGCTCGATCGCGACCTCGGCGCGACGGACGCGGGTCTGCGGCAGCTTCGCCTCGCCGACCCAGCGCGCGTACTCGCGACGATGGGACGGGGCCAGCGCCTCGAAGGCGTCCTTCGCCTCGGCGTCGGTGCGCAGCCGCACGGCGAGCTCGGGCGGCACCTCGGTGGTGCGGACCGTGTCGTCCTTCTTGACCTGGACCCGCACGCTGTCGCCGGCCGTCCACGGACGCCGCCGTGCGGGCGTCCGCGTTGACGACGATGTGGTAGCCGTCGCCGTACGACCTGGGTCGTCGTGCGCCAGGTGTGGTCGTTGATGGTGACGCGCACCGGGCAG
This sequence comes from uncultured bacterium, assembly GCA_963707385.1. Classification (GTDB taxonomy): domain Bacteria; phylum Actinomycetota; class Actinomycetes; order S36-B12; family S36-B12; genus UBA10649. The sequence goes on from CAVPPK010000002.1 coordinate 119,097, forward strand.
CGGGCCCGTCCGAAGATCGCCTTGACGTCGAACGGGAGGGTGATGAAGGTGGCCGCACCTCGCGCGTCGGGGCGCCACAGGGCCGCGTCGAAGTCCACCGCGTCGGTCACCGCGCAAGTGTGGCGGCGAATGACGGCGCCTGCAGCCGATCCCCCCAATAGAGTGCGGAAATGGTTACGAAATCGTCATCGTCGCGGCTTCGGATCACCGGCCTCCTCGCCTCGGCCGTCGCCGTCACCGCCCTGCTGGCCGCCTGCGGCGGGGACGCGGACGAGCCGGCCGCCTCGGCCACGGGCTCGGCCAGCGCCGCTGCGGTCGTCGAGGGCCGCGAGGTGCTCCTCGAGGCGCAGGAGCTCACCACGCTCGACCAGCCGATCGCCTATCCGAAGAAGACGCCGGCCCAGGTGACCAGCTACATCACCACCCTCGAGCCGGGCCAGGAGACCGGGTGGCACCGGCATCGGGTGCCGTCGTTCGTCTACGTGCTCGAGGGCTCCGTGAGCGTCGAGTACGACGCCGGGGTCGTCAAGGACTACCCCGCCGGGCAGCGCCTTCATGGAGGCGGAGGACATCTGGCACAACGCCACCAACACGGGCGAGGACGCGGTGCGGATCCTCACCGTCTACATGGGCGCCGAGGGGGCCAAGAACACGGTCGAGCGCGCTCCCTGACGCTGCCGGGCCCACCGGGTCGGTCTAGAGTCGCACGCGTGCTGAGCGTCGACGAGTACCGCAACGGGATCCTCGCTGGGATCACCATTCTGGCGCCGCTCGAGCTGCCCGCTGTCCTCCGCTCACGGCTGCGTCCTCGCGTCCGACGTCGCCGCCCCCTGGCCGCTGCCGTCGTTCGACAACTCGTCGATGGACGGGTACGCCGTTCTCGCCGCCGACGTCGCCGGGGCGAGCGAGGCTGCGCCCGGTCGAGCTGACGGTCATCGACGACGTCCCGGCCGGCTACCGCGCCACCGAGTCGGTCCGGCCCGGGACCGCCGTGCGCATCATGACCGGCGCACCGATGCCGGACGGGGCCGACGCCGTCGTGCCGGTGGAGCGCACGGACGCCGGCACCGAGACCGTCCGCGTCACGTCGCCGGTCGAGGTCGGCGCCTACATCCGTCGTGCGGCCGAGGACGTCGTCGCCGGTGAGGTGGTCCTCACGGCGGGCACCCTCATCGGGGCCCGGCAGGTCGCCATCCTGGCGGCTGTGGGCTGCGGGGTCGTCCTCGTGCATCCGCGTCCCGCGCATCGCCGTCATCTCGACCGGGTCGGAGCTGGTCGAGCCGGGGCTGCCGCTGCGGCACGGCCTCATCAGCGACAGCAACAGCTATCTCCTCGTCGCCGCGTGCAAGGAGGCCGGCGCCGACGCCTATCGGATCGGGCCCGATCGTCGACGACGACCGCGCGTTCCTCGAGGCGGTGGAGGACCAGCTGCACCGATGCGACCTCATTCTCACCAGTGGCGGCGTCAGCATGGGCGCCTACGACACCGTGAAGGCGGTGCTCAGCACGCTGGGCACCGTCGAGTTCACCAAGGTGGCGATGAACCCGGGCATGCCGCAGGGCCACGGGTTCGTCGGCGAGGAGGAGGTGCCGATCATCACGCTGCCGGGCAACCCGGTGAGCAGCTACGTCTCGTTCGAGAACTTCGTGCGCCCCGTGATCCGACGGATGCGGGGGTTCACCGACATCCTTCGCCCGATGGTCGGCACGACGACGGTGGCCGCCCTGACCTCGCCCGTCCGGCAAGCGCCAGTTCGCGCGGGCCCGGTTCCTGGAGTCCGGCGCCGTGATGCCGGTCGGCGCGGGACAGGGGTCGCACGTGATGGGCGGTCTCGCCGGCGCCGACGCGCTGATCGTCATCCCCGAGGACGTGACCGCGATCTCCGCCGGTGCGGTCGTCACGGTGATGGACCTCCGGTAGCCAGGATTCCCGTTGTCTGGGGCCCTGTTCATCCCGGGCCGCTAGGGTCCGACCGTGGCCAAGTCAGGCAAGGACGCCGATCCGCTGGAGCGGTGGCGTCATTTCGAGGCCCGCTATGCCGAGCTGGTGGCGCCCTTCATGGACGGCGACGGCGTGCCCGTCGTCGAGAAGGACGAGATGGTCGAGCTGGCGTCGCTGCGCGCCAAGGCCGACCGCTGGCGCGACCGGTTCTTCAAGGGCGGCGAGGGCGTCAACGCCTAGGCGCCCGCACAACCGCTTTCGTCTCGCGGGTCGCCGAGCGTGAACGTTCGGTGAACTCCGTTTGCGCGGGTGGCGAAGGCCGCAGTGTCGTGGCTAGCGTCACGGGTATGAGCACCGTGCTTCCCGCCATCGGCGGCTATGCGTGGGACGTGGTCTCCGACGTCGAGGGGTTCTCGGCCGAGGGCAGCGTCGAGCGCGACCTGGAGCCGCGCGAGCTCGCGGCGTTCGAGACCGCAGCCGCGCAGATGCCGCCGGTCGCCCGCAGCCACGGGCCGGTGCGCCTCCGGGGGATGGCCACCGTCGATGACGAGACCCTGTGGGTGTACGTGCACGCCGTCGGCCCGGGCCACTTCGACGCCGCCGCGTCCGGCGCGGCCGAGGAGCTCCTGACCGACCTGTGGAGCGAGATCCATACGGCGGCTGCGCGGCTCTGACTGCCGGGTGCAATCGGTTGCACCTTCGACTTACCTCCCGGCCGCCGGCGTGGGAGTATCTCGCCATGAGGAGCCGGCCCCGAGCGCAGCTCGACGTGGCCGTGCTGGTCGACAGCATGTTCGGTGAGGTGTTCACGGTCGAGGAGCGCGTCGACCTGCTGACCTGGATCCGCGCCTGGGAGGCCGAGAACCCCGACGTGACCGCGGCTCAGCGGGTCACGGGCTGGATCGACGTCGCCTACGCCTTCCAGGAGCGCGGGGTGACGGTGCCGTCGTGGCGTCCCCCCGCTCCGGCGGCGGCGTCGGCCGAGGCGCCTGCCACCTGATCGGCAGCGGGCGTCGAGGCTGTCCCGTTCGCGCACTGTTCACCGGAACGACACCTGGATCCAGTCGGCTGGACGACGCGCGTCGGTACGTTGGCATGTCAGCGCTCAGGGCGCTGTCAGCGAACCGAGGAGTGTCCGTGAGCGTCAAGGGTGTCTTCGTCCGAGCCAACGAGATTCGCGCGTATGCGCCGGGCGAGGTCGTCTTCGCCCAGGGCGACGTGAGTGCCGAGATGTTCGGCGTCGTCTCGGGGGCCGTCGAGCTGCGCAAGGACGGTGAGCCCGTGGTGGTCATCGGTCCTGGCGCGACGTTCGGCGAGATGGGCATCATCAGCAAGGCGCCGAGGAGCCTCACGGCCGTCGCGGCCGAGAAGTCGGAGATCGCCGTGATCGACGAGCGGACCTTCCTGTTCATGGTTCAGGAGACGCCGATGTTCGCCCTGCAGGTCATGCAGTCGCTGGCGGAGCGGATCCGGCAGCTCGACGAAGCCGGCTGAGCCACCTCTTCGCGCTGAGTTCACCGCAGCGACCTCTGCACGCCCTCGCGCCTTCGCGTGGAGGGCCGATCATCTCGTCATGACCAGCTACCTGACTGCCGCTCACCCCGGTATCTCGCGCCTGCGCCACCGAATCGCCGGAGTCCTCGACCGGCTCGAGTGCGGCTGCGTGGGTGGCGGCGCCATCGACGGCGCCTGCATGGATTGCGGCGCTCCCTCGGCCCCGTAGCACAGGCCACCCGTGACGGCTGCCGCGAGGAACTGCTGAGGGGGATTCGTGAACGAGTGGATCGTGCGAGTCATGCCGCTGCCGATGCGGGAGGCGGCCGTCGACTCACTCACCACGGAGCTGGCCCGCTTCCGCATCCGGATCATCGCTCCGCAGGACCGGCCCGGGCTGCATACCCACGGCCCGCGGAGGGCGTCTTTCGACGTCGGAGCCGTCCGCATCCTGGCGCTCGACTCTGCCAACCCGTTCGGGGGAGTGGGCGGCTCTCTCGACTCCGACCAGTGCGCGTGGCTGGTACGCGAGCTCGGTGCTGCCCACGACCGCTACGTCGTCGTGGCGAGCCACGACGGCTCCCGCACGATGACCAGCGCCACCGCTCCGGCGCCGACCGAGCCCCGGGTGCTCGGGGCCGAGCTGGCCTCGATCCTCCTCGCCCACCGCAACGTCGTCGCCTGGCTCGCCGGCACCGTCCACGAGCGGTCCGGACGCCGCCACGGCGACGCCGCGCACGGATTCTGGGAGATCCCCGCCGCAGTGGTGGGGTTCGGTGCGCCGCTGGCCGGCGGCATCTCCGTGTCCCGTCAGGTGCGGCACCTGCACAGCGCGATCATGATGCGGGGGGCGCTCGTCGGGAGAGGCCGGGCCCACCTGGGAGGTCCTCGACCCGCTGGTGGGCCAGATGGTCAGCGCAGCAGGTCTGAGAGTTCCCGCAGTCGATCCTCGTTGACCGAGTACCAGGCCCAGGTACCGCGGCTCTCCCGCCGCAGCAGTCCGGCGTCGGTGAGGATGCGCAGGTGGTGACTCACGGTGGGCTGCGACAGCGCGAGTGGGACGGTGAGGTCGCACACGCACGACTCCCCGGTCGGGTTCGACTTGATCAGGGCGAGCAACTGGAGGCGGGCCGGGTCCGCGACCGCCTTCAGGAGTCGCGCCAGCCGTCTCGGCGGTCGGACGGTCGAGCGGCGTTGACAGGCCGGTCGGGCAGCAGGGCTCATCGAGGATCGGCAGCAGGCGCGCGGGGCTGGCGGCCATGGCGTCCTCCCGGATGCATTGACAATCATCGATCTATGGATGACAGTATGCATTGATAGTCATCGATGCACAAGGAGTGATCATGTCTCGTGTCCAGCTGGCCCTGAACGTCTCCGACCTCGACGCGTCGGTCGAGTTCTACTCGCGCCTCTTCGCCACCGAGCCGCACAAGCGGCGCCCCGGGTACGCGAACTTCGCCATCGCCGAGCCGCCGCTGAAGCTGGTGCTGATCGAGGTGCCGGCCGAGCAGCGCGGAACGGGAGTATCCGGCGCCCTCAACCACCTTGGCGTCGAGGTCGAGGCCGTCGAGCAGGTCGAGGCGCAGGCCCGCCGCCTGCGTGAGGTGGGGCTGGCGGCGTTCGATGAGAAGGACACCACGTGCTGCTACGCGCTGCAGGACAAGGTGTGGGTGCACGACCCGGCCGGTGCGCCGTGGGAGATCTACACGATCAAGGACGACGACCCGGCGAACGCCCAGCGGGCCTCGGCATCCCTGACGCTCCTGGACGGAGAGATGGACGGCGCAGCATGCTGCTCACCAGCGTCCTCAGGCATCCCGGAATCCGAGCCGGCGTGCTGCTGACGTCATGACTCGCATCCCGTCCGTCCTGTTCGTCTGCGTCCACAACGCGGGACGCTCCCAGATGGCTGCGGCCTACCTCACCCACCTGGCCGGCGATCGCGTCGAGGTCCGTTCGGCCGGTTCGGCGCCCGCTGACTCCGTGAACCCTGCCGTCGTCGCCGCGCTGGCGGAGGAGGGCATCGACATCTCCGCCGAGGTACCGAAGGTCCTCACCGTCGAGGCCGTGCAGGAGTCCGACGTCGTCATCACGATGGGCTGCGGCGACGTCTGCCCGGTGTTCCCCGGCAAGCGCTACGAGGACTGGGTGCTCGAGGATCCCGCCGGACAGGGAGTCGAGGCCGTGCGGCCGATCCGCGACGAGATCCGCGGCCGGATCGAGGCCCTCATCGCCGAGATCGCGCCGCATGGGAGCCTGACGATGACCCAGGCACCGACGACGGAGGATCCCGCCGAGGAGGCCGTCCTGCAGCGACTCTCCCTGCTGGACCGGTTCCTGCCGGTGTGGATCCTGCTCGCCATGGCTGGCGGGCTGCTCCTCGGCCGGCTCGTGCCCGGCGTGCAGGGCGCGCTCGACTCGGTCAAGGTCGGCGAGACGTCACTGCCGATCGCCCTCGGGCTGCTGCTGATGATGTACCCGGTGCTCGCCAAGGTCCGGTACGAGGAGATGGGGCACGTCACCGGCGATCGCCGGCTGCTGTGGCTGTCGCTGCTCCTCAACTGGGTGATCGGCCCGTTCCTCATGTTCGTCCTCGCGTGGGTGTTCCTCGCCGACGAGCCGGCCTTCCGGACCGGCCTGATCGTGATCGGGCTGGCCCGCTGCATCGCGATGGTGCTCATCTGGAACGACCTCGCCTGCGGCGACGGCGAGGCCGCGGCCCTGCTCGTGGCGATCAACTCGCTCTTCCAGATCGTCGCCTACGCGCTGCTGGGCACCTTCTACCTGGCGATCCTCCCGGGCTGGCTGGGACTGGACACGCAGGACGTCCAGTTCTCCACGTGGGACATCACCAAGGCCGTCCTGTTCTTCCTCGGCATCCCGCTGGCGGCCGGCTACCTCACCCGGCGCATCGGCCTGCGCACGAAGGGCAAGGCCTGGTACGAGGGCACGTTCCTTCCCGCGCATCGGGCCGTTCGCGCTGTACGGCCTGCTCTTCACCATCGTCGTGATGTTCGCCCTCCAGGGCGACGCGATCCTGAGCGACCCCGCCTCGGTGGTGCAGATCGCCATCCCCCTGCTCGTCTACTTCGCGGTGATGTGGAGCGTCTCCTTCTTCCTCGGGAGTGCGCTCGCGTCTCGGCTACCCGAAGACGGCCACGCTCGCCTTCACCGCGGCTGGGAACAACTTCGAACTGGCCATCGCGGTCAGCATCGGCGTGTGGGGCGTGACCTCGGGGCAGGCGCTGACCGGTGTGATCGGACCGCTCATCGAGGTGCCCGCCCTCGTGGGGCTGGTCTACGTGTCGCTGTGGCTGCGCCGGCGCATGGCCGCCCGGCACCAGGTGACGGCTCCGCACGCAGCTGAGGCTCGTTCATCTGCCGTTCACCTTCTGTTCGGCTGCTGGACGCCCATATCGCCCTGATGGGCCACTGATGGGCCGCAGAATCCGGTCGGCGAGGGATTGCGTCGCCAGTCGTTCACTTTCGCGTCATCTTCAGCGCGTGTGAACGGCTACCGTGGCACCGGAACTCGGCTCAGGGAGGCGCGAGGGTCGTGGACCTTCTTCTCATCACCGTGATCGCGGTCATCGCGATCGCGCTCATCTTCGACTTCACCAACGGCTTCCACGACGCCGCGAACTCCGTGGCCACGGTCGTGGCGACCCGTGCGCTGCCCGCGAAGTGGGCCCCGGCCTTCTCGGCCGCCTTCAACTTCCTCGCGTACTTCGTCGTCGGCACGGCCGTCGCCAACACCGTCGCCAAGACGGTCAAGAGCGAGTACGGCGGAGTAGCGCTGGTGTTCGCCGCCCTGTTCGCGGCCATCGCCTGGAACTACGTGACCTGGCGCTTCGGCATGCCGTCCTCCTCCAGCCACGCCATCATCGGCGGTCTCGTCGGCGCCGGACTCGCGGCCGGCGGCCTCGACGCCATCGACTGGTCGAGCGTCGAGAAGGCCGCCATCGGCATCGTGCTGTCGCCGGCGGTGGCGTTCGCCATCGCCTTCGTCGGCCATGTACCTCGTCTTCGGGATCCAGAAGCTGTCGAAGTGGCACGACGACCACCCGGTCTTCAAGGGCCTCCAGCTGGTGGCGGCCGCCGGCGTCTCCTTCGGGCACGGCGCCAACGACGCGCAGAAGACGATGGGCGTCATCGCGGCCCTGCTGCTCAGCGCCGGCTACACCGAGATCGGCGCCGACGGCAAGACCGTCGAGGTGCCCGAGTGGGCGGCGCTGTCCGCCTACGGCGCCATCGCCCTCGGCACCCTGTGGGGCGGCTGGAAGATCATCGAGACGATGGGCCTGAAGATCACGACGCTGCACGCGAACTCCGGGCCTCGCCGCCAACGTCGGTGCCACCACGGCCATCTTCGGCGCCACCGCCGTCGGCATGCCGATCTCGACCACCCACGCCGCCGCCTCGTCCATCGTGGGCGCGGGCGTCGGGTCCGGGCAGGGGCGCCAACTGGAAGGTCGTCGGCGAGATGGTGCTCGCCTGGGTGATCACGATCCCGGCCGCCGCGACGGTCGCCTTCGTCATGTTCAAGCTCACGCAGCTGCCGACGGTCGCCGCCTGGATCGCCGTGAGCATCGTCGTCGTCCTGTTCGGCATCTGGGCGGTCTGGGCGATGCTCCACACCATCCACGCCGACGACGTCGAGGCCGAGATCCCCGCCGAGGAGGAGCTCGCCGAGCCGCTCCCGATGCATCCGCACCTGGAGGGCCACGGCCCGGTCGAGTAGCTCGACGGCGCGTTCACCCGCTGTTCATGTGCGGGTGGCCCGCCGTTGGGGGACCTGTGAGCCTCCGTATACCTGCGCCCACCACGGTTGGCCTCATGTCGTCGACCGAGACCGAGTTCCGTGACCTGCAGGCGGCGGCCACGTCGCATCGCGGTGACCGGGTCTTCAACCGAGTAGTGACCGCGGCCGCCTTCTCGGCGCTTCTCGTGCTCGCCGGCATCGCCATCTTCCTCGGGCTTCAGACCATCACGGCGTTCCAGTCGCAGGGCCTGTCCTTCCTGACGACGACGGCCTGGGACATCAACACCGATCCGCCCACCGCCGGCATCCTCGGCATGCTGTACGGCTCGGTGCTCCTCGCGGTCATCGGGCTCGTCATCGCCGTGCCGGTGTCGATCCTGATGTCGATCTTCATGGTCTTCATCGCCCCGACGCGACTGGCCACCGTGATGACCAACCTCATCGACCTGATGGCGGCCATCCCGTCGGTGATCCTCGGCCTGTGGGCCTTCTACATCCTCAATCCGACGGCGGAGGAGTGGCAGCAGCTGCTCAACCAGTACCTCGGCTGGATCCCGATCTTCGAGAACACCTCGGGCAACTTCCTCGGCACGCCGTTCATCGCGGGGTTCGTGCTCGCCATCATGATGATCCCGATCATCACGTCGGTCACGCGTGAGGTCCTGGCGCGCACGCCACCGGATCTCATCAACGCCTCCGAGGCGCTCGGCTGCTCGCTGTGGACGATGCTGCGGTTCGTGGCGCTGCCCTACGGGCGCGGCGGCATCGTCGGCGGCATCATGCTGGGCCTCGGCCGTGCGCTCGGCGAGACCATCGCGGTCTTCTTCGTCCTCAAGATCGTCTTCGAGGTCAACTGGTACCACATCATCGAGTCCGGCGGCGGGTCCGTCGCGACCCTGATCGTCTCGCGGTTCGGCGAGGTCTCCGGCGAGTTCGAGCTCAGCCTGCTGCTCGCCGCGGGCTTCTTCCTGTTCGTCATGACCCTCGTGGTCAACGTCATCGCGAACCTCATCGTCGCCCGCACCGGAAGGCTCCAGAAGTGAGCACCGTCGTCTTCGACCCGCAGACGCTGCCCGAGCTCCAGCAGCAGAAGGTCCAGCGCCCCTGGCGTCGCAAGACGCCGACGTTCACGGCGTCGGTCGTCATCGCGTCCGTCGTCCCGTTCGTCATCGTCGGCGCGCTCTTCTTCACGACCGACATCCCCGGCGCCCTGCTCATGACGGTCGTCTACTTCCCGCTGCAGCTGATCTCGTCCGGCGATCGCCGCCGTCGTCACGCGCGGCAAGCGCGGCATCCTCGACTCGGTGATCATCGTCAACGCCATCGGCGCGACGATCTTCAGCCTCGTGGTCCTGGTCTCGGTGCTCGGCTCGCTGGTGGTCCGCGGCTTCGCCGCCTTGAGCGCGCACTTCCTCTACCAGAACAGCGTGTACATCAGCCCGAGCACTCCGCTGGAGTACGGCGGCATCGGCCACGCGATCCTCGGCACCGTCCTCATCGTCACGATCTCGGCGCTCATCGCGGTGCCGATCGGCATCGCGACCGCCGTCTACATCACGGAGGTGCGCGGCCGCGCCGTGCCGTACGTGCGCTTCTTCGTCCAGGCCATGTCCGGCGTCCCGTCCGTGGTCGCCGGCCTGTTCATCCTCACGATCATCGTCGCGACCGGAGCCTTCGAGCAGGGCGCCTTCGCCGGCGGTCTGGCTTACGCGATCCTCATGCTGCCCACCGTGGCTCGCACCGCCGAGGAGGTCCTCAAGCTGGTCCCCGAGGACCTGCGCACCGGGGCCCTCGCGCTCGGCTCGACCCGGGCGCGCACCGTCTACCGAGTCGTGCTCCCGGCCGCCAAGACCGGCATCATCACCGCGGTGATCCTCGGCATCGCCCGCGTCATCGGCGAGACCGCGCCGCTGCTGCTGGCAGCCGGATACGCGGACTCGACGAACGTGAACCCGTTCGGCGGGCCGATCGCCGCGATCCCCACGTACATCTTCAACAACGTCGCCCTGCCGTACCCGGACGCCGTCGCCCGCGCATGGGCCTCGGCGCTCGTCCTGATCATCCTGGTCGCCATCCTCTTCACGGCTGCCCGCCTCATCGGGCGCGGTCGCGTCGGATTCAAGAAGTAGGGAGAATCGTGTCAACCGCCGAGTATGAGGATGTGTCGCTGATGGAAGCCGAGCTGGTCAAGACTCCCGTCGAGACGCGCACCGTCCGAGATGGCCGCACGCGACGTCAGCGTGTGGTTCGGGAAGCGCAAGGTCCTCGAGGGCGTCAACATCGAGTTCCCCAAGAACACGGTGACGGCGCTCATCGGCCCGTCCGGCTGCGGCAAGTCGACCTTCATCCGCACGCTGAACCGGCTCCACGAGCTCATCCCCGGCGCGGCGCTCGCGGGATCGGTGCTGTACGAGGGCAAGGACATCTACGAGCGCGATGTCGATCCGGTGCAGATCCGCCTGAAGATCGGCATGGTGTTCCAGAAGCCCAACCCGTTCCCGAGCATGACCATCCGCGGCAACGTGCTCTCCGGGCTCAAGCTCTCGGGGATGAAGCGCGACAACCACGACGACATCGTCGAGCAGACGCTCACCGCGGCGGGCCTGTGGAACGAGGTCAAGGACCGGCTCAACAACGCGGCGGGCGACCTCTCCGGCGGCCAGCAGCAGCGCCTCGTGATCGCCCGGTCCCTCGCGGTCGAGCCGCACGTCCTGCTCATGGACGAGCCCTGCTCGGCGCTCGACCCGGCCTCGACGCTGAAGATCGAGGAGACCATCCGCGAGCTGTCCAAGGACATCACGATCATCATCGTCACCCACAACATGCAGCAGGCCGTGCGCGTCTCGGACAACACCGCCTTCTTCCTCGCCGCGGAGAACGAGCCGGGGCACGTGGTCGAGCAGGGTCCGACGACGGAGATCTTCGGCAACCCGCAGGACCAGCGCACCCTCGACTACGTCAACGGCCGATTCGGTTAACCCACCGTTCACCGGTTCACGGACTGTTCACCTCAGTGACCCCCGTCAGGTCGTTCGACCGGAGTGCAGCGCGTCACCCGGCCTGCCTAGCGTCAGGACCGTAAGCACATCGAAACCATGAAGGAGATCCCCGTGCGTCGCACTCTCGCGATCCTCGCCTCCGCCGCCGTGGCCAGTGTCCACGGTCGCCCTGGCGGCCCCCGCTCGAGCCGAGGAGAAGATCCCGGCCGGCGGAGCCTCGTTCCCATTCGTCTTCATCTCCCAGTGCGCCGCTGACTTCAACGCGTCGCAGAGCAACTTCAGCATCACCTACACCTCGACCGGCTCCGGCACCGGCAAGGGCAACTTCGCCAAGGGCACGTTCGTCACTGCCATGACGGACAGCGCCTACACGTCGGGCGAGCCCAGCTGGGACTGGGAGTACATCCCGGCCATCGGCGGCGCGATCACCACGCCGATCAACCTGAAGAACGCCAAGACCGGCCGCACCCTGGGCTCGTCCATCCAGCTCAAGCAGGTCACGCTGGCGAAGATCTTCTCGGGCAACATCAAGAACTGGAACCACCCCGAGATCAAGAAGGACAACCCGCGCATCGCCACGGCGCTTCCTGCCACCGCCGATCACGATCTCGTACCGGTCTGATGCGTCGGGCACGACGAACAACTTCCTCCAGTACCTGAACGCGTGGGCGCCGACGATCTTCCCGAAGGTCCAGGACGACATGGGCACGGCGTTCCCGGGTGGCAAGCCGCCGGCCAACTCGGTCGCGGGCAAGGGCAACTCGGGCGTCATGGCCAACGTGCTCGCCAAGGAGGGCACCATCGGCTACGTCGACCTCGGCGATGCCAAGGGCTACCCGTCGGCTCGCATCCAGAACGCCAAGGGCGAGTTCATCGCTCCCTCGTCGGCCTCGGCGGCGAAGAACCTCGCCAACCAGACCAACGTCGCGGCCAACGGCCTCGTCAAGCTGAACTACAAGCTCGCGGTCTCGGGTGCCTACCCGATCTCGATCTTCAGCTACGGCCTGGCCCGCACGGACGGCAAGGGCCCGAACGGCCTCGGCGTCCGTCAGTTCTGGGACTACACGCTGGCCAAGTGCGGCCCGTCCCGCGCCGCCTCGCTGGGCTACGTCCCGGTGGCCGGCAAGGTGCTGGCCAAGGCCCGCCAGCTGGTCCAGCAGCATCAAGTAGCACCAGCGCTCGAGTACGACACTGCAGAACTGAGAAGTGAAGGTGAGGACGATGTCTCGGCGCTCCGTCAAGGTCCGAGGCATCGTCCTCACCTCGTTCGTCGGTGCGGCGGTGCTGGCCCTGTCGGCCTGCACGCCGCCCCTGCCGCCGGACGTGCTGGCGGCCCAGGCCGAGGCGCAGATCGTGTGCCAGACGGGCGAGACCCAGGTCTCGGTGCCCGAGACCCTCACCGGGTCCATGGACGCGGTCGGGCCTCGGCCTCGGCGGGGTGTGCCCCGAGCAGACCGTGCTCGAGGTGCCGGCCGGGCGAGGCCGCCCCGGTCGCGCTCGTCGACAAGACGCCGACGCCAGGCGGACATCGACGCCTTCGAGGCGACCAGCTGCCCGGCCGGCGAGACCATCGTCATCCCGGCGTTCGCCTACCCGGTGACCATCGCCTACAACGTCATCGGCCTCGAGGGCGTCGTCATGACTCCCGAGATCGTCGCCGGCATCCTCAACGGGACGATCACGTCGTGGGAGGACCCGGCGATCCTGGCGGCCAACGAGGGCTTCGACTTCACCGCCCTGCCGCCGTTCACGCGTCATGAGCGTCGACACGCCCCAGGGCTCGGTCGAGGCCATGACCGCGTGGCTGACCGCAGGAGGCCCCGGAGGCCTGGACCGCGGGCACGGTCGGCACCCTCGACGGCACCCAGACCTTCCCGACCGCGACGGACATGATCGCCGAGATGACCGCGATCGAGAGCTCGATCGCCGTCCTGCCGGTGTACCAGGCCTTCAACAACGTGCTGCCGATGGCCAACCTCCCCGTCACGCTCGAGGACGGCTCCGAGCTGGTCATCACCGCCGACGACGTCCAGCTGTACAAGGTCGGGCTCCGGCGCCACCGACGATCACCACGGACGAGGCGACCGGCAGCATCTTCGCCAGCCCGGCGACCGGCGGCGTGCCCGTCGAGGGCAACTTCGACCTCGCGTCGTCCAAGATCGTGCTGGGCGAGGGCGCTCCGCTGGTCGGCTGGCCGGTCCTCGGCTACGCGCACCTCCTCGTCTGCGACGACCCGGCCGATCCGCTCGGCCTGTCGTTCGCCCAGTACCTCGTGCGTCTCGCCGGCCAGGGCGCGCTGGAGACCTACGGCGTGACGCCGATGCCGGAGCCGATCCGGATCCAGACCTTCGCCCCGCTCAAGGTGACGGTGGAGCTGAACGCGGATCGTGCGAGTCCTCCGCGAGCGCCGCATCCGGCGAGCGTCGCCGATCCGCGCCGAGCGCGTCCGCCGCCCCGAGCTCCTGCCGAGCGTAGCGCGTCCCCTCGACCGGCCGAGGTAGCGCAGCCAGCTCACCGCTCGGCACAGACGAGGGGCCCCCACCATGCGGTGGGGGCCCCTCGTTCCTCTGTGGGGAGGTCAGATGAACAGCAGCTGCGCGCCGTCCGTCATCTCGATGAAGTCGCTCGCGTTGATGATGTCGTCGACACCGTCCCAGAGATCGTCCTTCGTCAGGTGGTTCATGTCGGCGCTGAGCCGGCAGGCCCAGATGTGGCCGCCGGACGCCTTGATCAGCTCGAGGAACTCGGGGACGGCCGGGATCTCCAGCGCGTCCATCGACTTCTGCATCATGTGCGTCGCCATCGACGTCATGCCCGGGAAGGGTGCGAGTGCGGCCGGGATGTGCGTGGCGGTGTTGCCGACCGGGGAGAACTTGAGGTGCTCCATCCGGCCCTTCGTGATCATGTCGAAGCCCCAGAAGGTGAAGAACAGGTGCAGCTCGACGCCCTCGCCGAGGGCGGCGTTGCCGAGGATGAGGCCCGGGTAGGCCATGTCGAGGGTGCCCTTGGAGCAGATGATGGCCAGCTTGCGGCCGGTCTCGACGTCGTCGTCGAAGGACGGGCACGATCATGTCTTGTGTTGCGGTCATGTCAGTCGTCTCCTCAGACGCAGCCGTGAGGCTTGGGTAGGCCCGCGATGTAGGCCATCTTCTTGGCCGGCTTCTTGGGGAACAGCACGAACAGCTGCTTGGTGTCGACGCCACCGGCGGTGGAGACGCGACGGATGGTGGGGGTCTCGCCCTGCGCCTTGAAGTCGTCGCGCAGGAAGCGGATGACCTTCCAGTGGTCGTCGGTCATGTCGACGCCGATGGCCGATGCCAGGGCGGTGCCCATGTCCTCGTCCCACTGGTCGTACTCGGTCATGAAGCCCTCGTCGTCGACCGCGACGTCGCGACCGTTGATGGTGGTGGTTGGCATGTCGTGCTCTCCCTACTTGGAATCGATGAGGTCGGTGCGCTTGCCTGAGAGCGACATCAGGCTGGGGATCGGCAGCGGGCGGCCGGGCATCAGCATGTTCCAGTACACCCAGCGGAAGCCGAGCTTGCCGATGTGGTTGAGGCGGCCCTCCTTGAGCAGGCCCATGGGGCCCACGCCGCCGTAGGGGAACTTGCCCGGCAGGGGCTCGGTGTCGTAGTTGAAGTCGATGAGCATGGCCTTGCCGCCACCGGTCTCGATGAAGCAGTTGGCGTGCCCGTCGAACTTGTGGGTCATCTCCTTGCCGGCGAGCAGCTGCAGGAAGTTGTCCATGAAGATGTCGACCTCGAAGTGCGCCACCGAGCCGGCCTTCGACGCCGGGATGTCGTTGGCGTCGCCCAGGGCGAAGATGTTCGCGTGGGCCTTGGCCTGCTGCGTGAACTTGTCCACCGGCACCAGGTTGAGGTCGTTGCCGAGTCCCGAACGGGCGACGTAGTCCGCGCCCATGTTCAGCGGAATCGTGACGAGCAGGTCGTAGGGGACCTCGGTCTCGTCGAAGGCGACGATCTTCTTGGCCTCGGTGTCGACGCTCTCGATCATGAAGTCGGGGACGACGGTGATGCCCTTCTCCTCCAGCGTGTTGCCGAAGGCCTCGGCGGCGATGGGCTTGGTGAAGGCGGCGTCGAGCGGCGTCACGTAGGTGAGCTCGACCTTGTCGCGCATGCCCTTGTCCTTGAAGAAGGCATCCGCGAGGAACGCGAACTCGAGTGGCGCCACGGGGCACTTGATCGGCATCTCCGTGATGTGGACGACGAGCTTGCCGCCCGGCCAGGTCTTCAGCTTCTCCGCCAGCGCGGTCGAGCCCTTGTAGGAGTAGAACTCGTGGACGCTGCCGCCCATGTCGTCCTCCATGCCCGGGGTCTGGTCCGGGCGCGGCGAGACGCCGGTGGCGATGATGAGGTAGTCGTAGGTGAGGCGCTGGCCGTCGGTCAGCAGGACGGCGTTCTCGTCGGCCTTGACGGCGTCGATCTCGCCGTAGACGAGGGACACGCCCTTGCTGAGGTACTTGCGACGGCTCTTGGTCACCTGTCCTGGGGTGTAGGTGCCGAAGGGCATGAACAGGTAGCCGGGCTGGTAGCGATGGTTGTCGTCGGCGTCGACGACGGTCACGGACCACTCGCTCGCAGGCAGCGCCTTGCGCAGCTTGTTGGCGGTCATCGTGCCGGCTGTGCCCCCACCGAGGATCAGGATCTTTTTCATACCCCCCACGGTATGCGGGGCCATCCCGGCGCATGGGAGGGCCGAAGTGCGCGAATCGCAGGGTCGAAGGTCCCGATCCTTCCGAGGAGGCGGCACCGCCTGTTCATCCGGCTGCCGCTCGGACGTGCGGTGCTGGATACCGGAAATCCAGTGCGCCGCCGCAGTCTGGAGACATGGCAGCGGAGACCGTCACCTACGAGAGCGGCTGGGCCAACGAACCGGCCGACCGCGGTCGCCGGAGCATCGCCCTCGTGGGCCACGACCACATGAAGTCGGAGCTGGCGGAGTGGGCCACCCACAACCGGGACGTGCTCGCGGGACACGTCGTCTACGCCACGGGGTCGACAGGCCGGATCCTGGCCGACCAGCTCGGACTCCCGGTCCGCCGGTTCCTCAGTGGTCCGCTCGGCGGCGACCAGCAGATCGGCGCCTGCATCGCGCAGGGGACCATCGATGCCCTGATCTTCTTCTGGGACCCGCTGCAGCCGCAGCCGCACGACACGGATGTGAAGGCGCTCCTGCGGATCGCGACGCTCTGGAACATCCCCGTTGCGAGCAATCGAGCCACGGCGGACATGATCATCACCTCGCCGCTGTTCGCGGGCGACTACCGACGGGTGGTCCCGCCCTTCCTGCGCACTGCCACGGACCCCACGAGGTGCGTCCCGTGATCGCGTCCGACGCGCGCGCCGCAGCCGTGTTCGACCTCGACAACACCCTGGTGCGCGGCTCGAGCCTGTTCCACTTCGGCAAGGAGATGGTCCGCCGACGCCGGCTGCGAGCCCGCCACGTCATCCGGTTCGCAGGTGCGGAGGCCAGATACGTGCTCCGTCGAGGCGAGCCGGCCGGGATTGCGTCCACGGTCGCCGACCGGACGCTCGCTCTCGTGGCGGGCATGCGCCAGGACGACCTGCTGGACCTCGCGGTGGAGTTCGCCGAGACGCGCATGCACCGCCACCTGTCTGCCCATGTGTACCGGCAGGTGCTCCAGTTCAGGCGAGCCGGATTCACCACGGTGCTGGCAACGGCGAGCCCGCAGGAACTGGCCGGCGCCGTGGCCGCGGCCCTCGGGATGTCTGCAGCAATCGGGACCGTCTCGGAGGTGGAGGACGGCGTGTACACGGGGCGCCTCTGCGGACCGGTGGCCCATGGCCCGGTGAAGGCGCAGCGGGTGCGGGCTCTCCTGGCCGAGCATGGCCTCGATGCCCGTCGCTCATGGGCCTTCAGCGACTCCGTCAACGACCTGCCCCTGCTGACCCTGGTCGGAAACCCCGTGGCCACTCACGCCGATCCCGAACTCGCGGCGATCGCGCGAACGAACGGCTGGCGGGTGCTTGGTGGCGGTGACGAGCCGGAGTGGTCGTCCGGGCTGGGAACGCTCTACCCGTTCGCCTTCTAGTCCGACCGGGGACCGTGGTGCACGGGGTCGGGCAGGTCCAGCGGCTCCGCCGCACCTGGACGCGGGTAGAGGTACTCGGTGAGGAGTGCGCCGACCGTGGCGCCGACGATCTGGAACACGATGAACATCGGGACGCTGGCCGGCGCGATCCCCGAGAACGTGTCCGTCAGGCTCCGTCCGATGGTGACGGCGGGGTTCGCGAACGACGTGGACGAGGTGAAGAAGTAGGCAGCCCCGATCCAGGCCGGGACGAGTGCCGGGCCGAGGTGCCCGCGCCCGGTGCGGGTCAGCGCGCCGATCACCAAGAGAAGTCCTGCCGTGGCCACGACCTCGCCGAGCCAGATCGGCCAACCCGTGCGCTCGTGGGTCGAGGCCTGCCACGCCGGCAGGCTCGAACATCAGATTGGCGAGCGCCACGCCGCCGAGGGCACCCAGCACCTGGGCGGTCACGTACAGGACGGCCTCGCCGATGGGCATCTCGCGACGAACGACCTCCACCCCGGTGACCACGGGATTGAAGTGGGCGCCCGAGATCGGCCCCAGCATCCAGATGAGTACGCCGAGGGCGGCCACCGTGGCCACGGCGTTGATGAGCAGCACGACCGCCAGGTCGTCGGTGAGCAGCGTGCCCATGACTCCCGACCCCACGACGGTGGCGACGAGCAGGCCCGTGCCGAGGAACTCGGCGACGGCTCGACGAACAAGAGGCGATGCCATCACGGGCTCCTGGTGGGCTGGTCCGTCGGGTTGACAGGATCAAGTAGTTCAAAGACTATTGACTCAATGAAACGTGATCAAGTCGCGGCCGCAACCATCGACCGTGATCGACGGGCGGGGGTGTTCCACGCCCTCGGCGATCCGCTCCGGCTGGGAGTCGTGGACCTGCTCCGGGGCCGGGACGTGTCGCCTGGACGCGCTGGCGTCTGCACTGGAGGTGCCCGGGAACCTGCTGGCCCACCACCTCAAGGTGCTCGAGGCGGCCGGAGTCGTCACCCGCAGCAGCTCCCAGAACGACCGCCGCCGGACCTACGTCCACCTCGTGGACTCCTCGCTGGAGGGTCTTCGTGCATCCGCCGGACACCGATCGAGGCGCCACGCGTGGTGTTCGTCTGCACGCACAACTCCGCCCGGTCGGTGCTGGCCGAGGCGCTCTGGCGGTCCGTCAGCGACGTGCCCAGCGCGTCGGCAGGCACGCAGCCGGCCGCTCGCATCAACCCGAGGGCACGCTCGGCTGCCCGGCGGGCAGGGCTCGTCGGTGCAGGACGAGCCGGGCCTCGGCGGATCGAGGACGTCGTGCTTGCCGACGATGTCGTCGTCTCGGTGTGCGACGCGGTCAACGAGGAGCTCGGTGCACTGCCGAACCGGCGCGTCCACTGGTCCGTGCCTGACCCGTCGCGGCTCGACACCGACGCCGCCTTCGCGCTCGGCCGTGGCGGACCTGAGCGACCGCGTCACCCACCTCGCGCCCCGCATCCGCTACCGGCGTCACGCCCCAACCCGAAAGGCACCGAGATGACCGAGTCCCACCTTCGCCCTGACATCACCTTGGAGCACCAGCTCGTGCTCCGATCCTCGGCGGCGCTCCTCCAGAAGGAGTTCGAGGGAACCTTCGGGGCGGAGACGATCGAGCGGTTCCTGCACTCGTCCTACGACGACTTCGGACGTCGGATCAGCAACGACAAGTACCTCACCACGTTCGCGGAGCGCTTCGCCCGCGAGCGGCTGACGGCCCTCGCCCGCGTGGAGGGCAAGAGCGACGACCATCGCCCCGTCGTGCTCTTCCTGTGCACCCACAACGCCGGTCGCTCGCAGATGGCCCTCGGCTACTTCCGCGAGCTGGCCGGCGACCGCGCGATCGCCTGGTCGGGCGGCTCCGAGCCGGGCAATGAGGTCAACCCCTCGGCCATCGCGGCGATGGCGGAGGTCGGCATCGACATCTCCGGCGAGTACCCGAAGCCGTGGACCGACGAGATCGTGCGCGCGGCCGACGTCGTCGTCACGATGGGCTGCGGCGACGCGTGCCCGGTGTTCCCCGGCAAGCGCTACGAGGACTGGGAGCTGACGGACCCGAACGGCCTCGGACGTCGACTCGGTGCGTCCGATCCGCGACGAGATCAGGAGCCGCGTCGAGCGGTTGCTCGCCCAGCTGGGAGTCATGGTCGGGTAGCGGGCACCGTGCTCACGACTTGCCGAGCATCTTGCGGATGGTCATGCGGGGGATCTCGGTGAGCTTCGCGACCTTGCTCTCGTTCAGCTGGCCGCTGGCGACGGTCTCGGCCACGAGCGCAGCCAGCGCATCACGGGCCGCGCGTTCGTCCTTCTTCGCGGCCTTCCACTGCTTGGCGGCCTTCTCGACCGCTGCGGACGCTTCCCCGGCGGTGCGTGGTCCGGACTTGGCCACGGATCAGCTGGCGAGCTGGTCGGCCAGCGGCGCGAGCTGCTCGTGCAGCTCGCGGTACTCGAGGGCCTCGTCGATGTAGGGCGTGTCGAAGTGGGCTCCGCAGGAGCACTCGAGCACGAACCGGCACAGGGCGTTGCTGAAGCCGGAGGTGACCACGTGGGTGCGCTCGTGCATCGGCGGGTGCAGCTCGGTGAGGTGCCGGTCGCGGCGGAATGGCAGGTTCATGGCTCCTCCTTTCGTCTAGTGCTAGACAGTCTAGCACTAGACCGTCTACTACTAGACGGGTCCGCTCATCTACCCGTGCTCCGGCGTGTCAATCGCGCCGACAGCATCAGTGGTGCGGGTGCGCGCCCGACTCGTCGAAGCGCCTCCACGACGCGTGGATCTCCGCCTCGGCCTCGGTGCGGCCGACCCAGGTCGCACCCTCGACGCTCTTGCCCGGCTCGAGGTCCTTGTAGACCTCGAAGAAGTGCTGGATCTCCAGCCGGTCGAACTCGCCGACGTGGTGGATGTCGCGCAGGTGCTCGAGCCGGGGATCGCCGGCCGGTACGCACAGCACCTTGTCGTCGCCGCCCGCCTCGTCGGTCATGCGGAACATGCCCACCGCGCGGCAGCGGATGAGCACGCCGGGGAACGTCGGCTCGGCGGTCATGACCAGGGCGTCGAGCGGGTCGCCGTCCTGGCCGAGGGTGTTCTCGATGAACCCGTAGTCGTGCGGGTACCGCGTCGAGGTGAACAGCATGCGGTCGAGCCGGATCCGTCCGGTGACGTGGTCCATCTCGTACTTGTTGCGGCTGCCGGCCGGGATCTCGATGGTCACGTCGAAGTCGAGCGGTATCACGGGTTCCTCCTCGTCGGCTGCGCTGGTCGCGCTGCCCGCTGTGAACGTCCGGGCCGCGGCCCGTCGTGCCTTAGTGTTCCCTAGGACCCGGCGTGAGGAGTGATCGGTGCGCGGAATCGGCCCTCGAGGCCAGGCATCCGGCGCTCTCCGTCCGCTGGCGATCTGCGGGATGGCGCTGGCGTTGCTCGCCGTCACCGTGTCCGGTCCTGCTCCGGCGGCCGCGAGCGACACGGTGCCCCCGGCTCCCGCGCCCCTCGTGCTCGAGCCTGTCGACGCGACCACGCCAGGCGCTCTGCCGCCGACGGCGGCGGGGATCACGGAGCAGATCGGCGCCCTCGCGCGCCGCGGCCTCTACGACGGATCCATCCTCGTCGTCGACCCCGGGACCGACACCGTCCTGTACTCGCGCGCCGCCGACACGCCGCGGATCCCCGCCTCGACGACCAAGCTGCGCGACGGCCGCGGCGGCCCTGCATGTGCTCGGGGCCGGAGACCCGACTCCCCACGATCGCCTACCGCGAGGGGAGCACGGTGTACCTCGTCGGCGGCGGCGATCCCACCCTCGTCCGGGCGAAGGGCGGCAACCCGCTCGCCGGCGGCCGCCCCTCCCTGCGCGATCTCGCCCGCACCGTGGCTGAGGCGTTCACGACCCAGACTCCAGGTCGACCTCGTCTATGACGCGTCGGCGTTCCGGGGCCCGGAGCTCGGCCCCGGCTGGCCCTCGTCCTTCCCGGCAGCCGGCGTGGCGGCTCCCGTCACCGCACTCGTGGTCGACGGCGGACGGGTGAGCGCGGGCGCCAACGCGCGCGTCGGGGATCCGGCACGACAGGCAGCCACGGTGTTCGCCGGGCTTCCTGCGCGGGCAGGGCGCTGGACGTCACCTCGGTCGACAAGGGCCGGCTCAGTGCGACTGCCGCGGAGGTGGCGCGGGTCGAGTCGGCGCCGGTCGGCGACATCGTCGAGACGATGCTGACCGACTCCGAGAACAACTACGCCGAGGCCCTCGCGCACCTGACGGGCGGCAGGCTCGCTGAACAAGCCCACCTTCGCCGGCGGGGCGGCGGCGACGGAGCAGGCCCTCGGCGAGCTGGGCATCGACACGACCGGCCTCGACCTGGCCGACGGCAGCGGGCTCTCCGGACGCAACGAGGTGCCAGTGCGGGTGCTGGCCGAGGTGCTCGGCGACGTCGTGCGGGGCACCGACCCCGAGCTCGCGCCCATCGCCCCGGGTCTGGCAGTCGCCGGCCTCACCGGGACGCTCGCCGATCGCTACGCCTCGGCGGCCACCCGACCCGGACGCGGCTTCGTCCACGCCAAGACCGGCACCCTCACGGGGGTGAGCAGCCTCGCCGGCACGGTGCTGGACGCCGACGGGCGGGTCCTCGTCTTCGCGATGATCGCGAACAGGGTCACCTCGCTGGCGCAGGCGCGGGAGACAATGGACCTCATCGCCAGCCGGCTCGCGACGTGCGGCTGCCGGTGACCAGCTCTCGAGGGATGGGACTCGCGCCATGATGCCGACGCTGCTGCCGGTGAACCAGTTCGACCACTTCTACCGCGGTGGTGACCGCATCGGCGCGCTGCGGCACGGTCCGGGCGGCCCCCAGCGTCCCGAGGAGTGGATCGGCTCGACCACGGCGCGCTTCGGGCAGGCCCCGCAGGGCTTCAGCCAGCTGCTCGACGGCCGGCTGCTGATCGAGGCCATCGAGTCGGATCCGCAGGCCTGGCTCGGCGCCGAGCACCTCGCCCGCTACGGCGCCAGCACCGAGGTCCTCGTCAAGCTGCTCGACCTCAACCAGCGGCTGCCCGTCCACCTCCACCCGAACCGTGCGTTCTCGCGCACCCACCTCGGGCTCGCCCACGGGAAGACGGAGGCCTGGTACGTCCTCGACGCCCCGGAGGGCGCAGAGGTCGGCGTCGGCTTCAAGGAGCAGATGTCCCTCGCCGAGGTGTCCGGGTGGGTCGCCGGCGAGGACTCCGACGCGCTGCTGGCGTCGCTGCGCACCCGTGTCGTGCGTCCCGGCGACGCGATGCTCGTCCCGGCCGGGCTGCCCGCACACCGTTCAGGCCGGGCGTGTTCGTGCTCGAGCTGCAGGAGCCGACCGACCTGTCGATCCTGCTGGAGTGGCAGGGCTTCGCCGTCGACGGGTTCCGCGACGGCCACCTCGACCTCGGCTTCGACACCGCGCTGCAGGCCGTCGACCTCGCGGCGGTGTCCGACTCCGATCTCGACCGTCTCGTGCTGCCGCGCGAGTCGATCGAGCGGGCCGGACTCGTGTCGACGATGCCGGTGGCCGCCGACGCCTACTTCCGCGCGCACCGGTTCGACTCGTCCGACGGCCCGGTCAGCGTCGAGGCCGGCTTCGCGATCGTCCTCGTCCTGTCGGGCACGGGGATCCTGTCCAGCCCCGGCGGATCGCTCGAGGTGACGCAAGGGCGACGTCGTGCTCGTGCCCTTCGCCTGCGGCGACTACACGCTGCATGCGGACGGGCATCCGGCTCCGCTCGTCGGGGTCGTGTGCCGGCCACCGGCCCCGGACGCACCTGCAGACGCGCGCTGATGCCCGATTCCGCACGACCGGAGCCCATCGACTGGGACCTCGCGGTCGCGACCGCGCGGCGGCTCGCCCCCAAGGGTCCGGACCTGCCGCCGGACGAGACCCGCGCCGCGGTGGCGATGCTGCGCGATCTCGCCCGGGCCGCCGTCGAGCCGGTGCGGGGCGTCACGGGCCTGGTCGCACCGGACGACTCGCCCGCCGTGGTCGTCGACCGCTCGGGCTGGATCGCGTCCAACGTCAGCGGCATGCGGGTCGTGCTGAACTCGTGGGAGGACTTCGCCGAGAAGACCGAGGCCGCGCCGGCCGTCGTGCGCAGCCTCGGATCCCGCGGGACGGCGCTGCAGCTCGGTGCCGTGCTCGCGTGGATGTCGGGCAAGGTCCTGGGCCAGTTCGAGACGTTCACCGATCCGGGCGAGCCGCGCAGGCTGCTGCTCGTCGCGCCGACCATCGTGCATGTCGAGCAGCAGCTGGAGGTGCCCGAGCGGGACTTCCGGTTCTGGGTGTGCCTGCACGAGGAGACCCATCGGGTGCAGTTCGGGGCGGTGCCGTGGCTCGCCGACCACCTCTCCGATCGGCTCGCTGCCCTGCTGGAGGCGTCGGACCTCGGCGCCCGCGAGTCGCTGCAGCGCCTCGTCGCCTTCGGCTACGCGCTCATCCGGTCGATGCGGTCGGACAGCGACGTCAGCATCGTCGAGACCATCCAGACGCCGGAGCAGAAGGTGATCTTCGACGAGCTGACGGCGCTGATGTCGCTGCTCGAGGGGCACGCCGACGTCGTCATGGACGACGTCGGGCCCGTCGGTGATCCCGTCGGTGGCGCTGATCCGCGAGCGCTTCAGCGCGCGCCGCCAGCAGCCGGGCGCGCTCGACAGCTTCGCTCGCAAGGCGCTCGGGATGGACGCCAAGATGCGGCAGTACAGCGACGGCGCGGCCTTCGTCCGCCATGTCGTCGACCGCGTGGGGATGGACGGCTTCAACCGGGTGTGGACGTCGCCCGCCTCGCTGCCGTCCCGCGCGGAGATCCACGAGCCGGACGCTGTGGCTCGACCGGGTGCCCGGCTCGGCATGAGCCGTCGGGCGGTGTCCGCCGACGTGATGGCGACGCGGACCGCGGTGACCGCGTCCGTCGCGGACCTCGCAGCCCGGGGCCCGCGTGATCGTCGCCTGCTCCGGCGGGCCGGACTCGCTGGCCCTCGCGGCCGCCGCCGCGTGGGTGGGCGAGCGACAGGGTCTCGGCGTGCTGCGGTCGTCGTCGATCACGGGCTCCAGCCCGGCTCCGACCGCGTGGCGGCACGATGCGGCCGATGCCTGCGGTGCCCTCGGCCTTGCGGCCGAGGTCGTCCGGGTCGAGGTGGGTCGGGCCGGCGGACCCGAGGCCGCCGCCCGCGCCGCCCGGTACGCAGGCGCTCGAGGCCGCTGCGGCCGACGTCAGGCGCGGCTGCGGTCCTGCTCGGCCACACCCTCGACGACCAGGCCGAGACCGTGCTGCTCCGGCTGGCCCGAGGCTCCGGCGCCCGTTCCCTGTCGGCCATGGCGGCCCGCACCGGCCTGTGGCGCCGGCCCTTCCTCGACCTGCCGCGCGCGACCGTCCACGCCGCAGCACGGGAGGTGCTCGAGCCCTTGGGCCGACAGCCGTGGACGGACCCGCACAACGACGATCCCGACTTCGCCCGGGTGCGGGTGCGCGCGCTGCTCGGCGGCCTGACGGCCGACCTCGGGCCCGGGGTCGTGCTCGGCCTGGCCCGGTCGGCGGAGCTGCTGCGCGACGACGCCGATCTCCTGGACGAGCTCGCCGCGGCCGAGCACGCGCGAGTCGTCGTCGCTCGACGACGAGGCAGGCGTCAGCTGCCGACTGCGAGGCGTTGGCGGCCATGCCGTCGGCCGTCCGGACCCGCGTCATCCGGCTGATGTGCCTGCAGCGCGGCAGCCCGGCCGAGGCGCTCGGGCCTGGACCACGTGCGCCGGGTCGACGCCCTCGTCATCGGACTGGAAGGGTCAGGGCGACGTCGCGCTGCCGGGCGGTGTCACCGCGGCTCGCGCGTATGGAAGGCTGAGCCTGCGTGGGAGCGGACAACCCCTGAGGGAGTAGCGCGTGGAGCCAGAGGACATCTCGTCGGAGCTCGAGCACGTGCTGCTCACCGAGGACCAGATCCGCGAGCGGCTGCTCGAGCTGGCGGCCCAGATCGACGCCGACTACGCGGGCAAGGACCTCCTCCTCGTCGGTGTCCTCAAGGGCGCGGTCATGGTCATGGCCGACCTGGCCCGGTCGCTGAGCCACTCGGTCGACATGGACTGGATGGCGGTCTCGTCCTACGGGTCGGGCACCACGTCGTCGGGCGTCGTCCGGATCATGAAGGACCTCGACGCCGACCTGAACGGCCGCAACGTGCTGGTCGTCGAGGACATCCTCGACTCGGGGCTGACCCTCTCCTGGCTGCTGAAGAACCTCACCTCGCGCGGTCCGGCCTCGGTCGAGGTCTTCACGCTCCTGCGCAAGCCGGACGCCCAGAAGGTCAACGTGTCGCCCCGCTACATCGGCTTCGACATCCCCAACGAGTTCGTCGTCGGGTACGGGCTCGACTACGCCGAGCGCTACCGCAACCTGCGGTGCGTGGGCACGCTCGCCCCGCACGTCTACGGCGGATAGCGGTCCGCGTCCGCGATGGGCGTAATCCGTTGGCCACTGCGCGCATTCGTGGCCTCCTGGGGCGGCGTAGTACCGTGAGGCGGTGGATGTGAAGAAGCTCCTGCGCGGCCCGATCTTCTGGATCGCCATGGCCGTGCTGTTCGTGCTCATCGGCTCGAGCTTCATCTCGGGCATCGGTGCCCCGGAGCAGGTCGACACCAGCGTGGCCATCACCGACATCCAGACCAACAACGTCGACACCGCCACCATCGTCGATCGCGACCAGCTCCTCGAGCTCACGCTCAAGGACGGCACGAAGTCGCGCGCCCAGTACGTCGACGGCCAGGGCGTCAAGCTCCAGGAGCTGCTCCAGGCCAAGGCCGACGCCGGCCAGCTGCCCGGCGGCTACAACATCGTCGTCCCGACCGAGAGCGTCCTGGTCACGCTGCTGATCTCGCTCCTGCCGATCGCGCTGATCGTCCTCCTCTTCTTCTTCCTGATGAGCCAGATGCAGGGCGGCGGCTCCAAGGTCATGCAGTTCGGCAAGTCCAAGGCGAAGATGATCACCAAGGACATGCCGCAGACCACGTTCGCCGACGTCGCGGGCGCCGACGAGGCCGTCGAGGAGCTGCAGGAGATCAAGGACTTCCTCGCCGACCCGGCCAAGTTCCAGGCCGTCGGCGCGAAGATCCCCAAGGGCGTGCTGCTCTACGGCCCGCCCGGCACCGGCAAGACGCTGCTGGCGCGCGCGGTCGCCGGCGAGGCCGGCGTCCCCTTCTTCTCGATCTCGGGCTCGGACTTCGTCGAGATGTTCGTCGGCGTCGGCGCGAGCCGCGTGCGCGACCTGTTCAACCAGGCGAAGGAGAACGCCCCCGCGATCATCTTCGTCGACGAGATCGACGCCGTCGGCCGTCACCGCGGTGCCGGTCTGGGCGGCGGCCACGACGAGCGCGAGCAGACGCTCAACCAGATGCTGGTCGAGATGGACGGGTTCGACGTCAACGCGAACGTCATCCTCATCGCCGCCACCAACCGCCCCGACATCCTCGACCCGGCCCTGCTGCGCCCGGGCCGCTTCGACCGGCAGATCGCCGTCGAGCGCCCCGACCTCAACGGCCGCTTCGCAGATCCTCACGGTGCACGCCAAGGGCAAGCCGATGGCGCCCGAGGTCGACCTCATGGCCGTGGCCCGCCGCACGCCCGGGCTTCACCGGCGCCGACCTGGCCAACGTGCTCAACGAGGCCGCCCTGCTCACCGCGCGCAACTCCGGGCAGCAGCATCGACGACGAGGCGCTCGACGAGGCCATCGACCGCGTCATCGCCGGGCCGCAGAAGCGCACCCGCCTGATGGACGACCTCGAGAAGAAGATCACGGCGTACCACGAGGCCGGCCACGCGCTCGTCGCCGCGGCGCTGCCGGGCAACGACCCGGTGCACAAGATCACGATCATGCCGCGCGGTCGTGCCCTCGGCTACACGATGGTGCTTCCCGACCAGGACAAGTACTCCACGACGCGCAGCCAGATGCTCAACCAGCTGGCCTACATGCTCGGCGGCCGCGCGGCCGAGGAGCTGATCTTCCACGACCCGACGACGGGTGCGTCCAACGACATCGAGAAGGCCACCGCCGTCGCCCGCGCGATGGTCACGCAGTACGGCATGACCGAGCGGCTGGGCGCCATCCGCTACGGCCAGGAGCAGAACGAGGTGTTCCTCGGCCGCGACATGGGCCACATCCGGGACTACTCCGAGGAGGTCGCCGCGGCGATCGACGAGGAGGTGCGGGCGTTCATCGAGACCGCGCACCAGGAGGCCTACGACGTGCTCGTGGCCAACCGCGACGTCCTCGACGCGATGGTGCTCGCCCTGCTCGAGCGCGAGACCCTCGACAAGGCCGAGATCGAGGAGGTCTTCGCGGAGCTGCAGCTGCGCCAGCCGCGGCCGGCGTGGACCGGCTCGGCACGCCGCCGGCCCGACGAGCGCGGCCCCGTGCTCACGCCGGCGGAGATCGCGGGCAACGGCCACGGCGCCGCGAACGGCCACGGCTCGGCCGAACGGTGACGGCTCGGCCAGACGGGCCGGTGCCGGCCGGTGACTCCGCAGAGGTGAGTGGCCCGGCATGACCGGCATCGGTCCGGTCACCCTTCCGGGCGAGACGACCGTGCAGCCCTTCGACGCCGTTGCGGCGGAGCAGGCCGTGCGCGACCTGCTGGTCGCGATCGGCGAGGACCCCGACGCGCGACGGCCTCCTGGACACGCCGGCCCGCGTCGCGCGCGCGTACGCGGAGATGTTCCGCGGCCTGCACCAGACCGCCGACGACGTGCTCGCCACGACGTTCGACCTCGGGCCACGACGAGATGGTCCTGGTCAAGGACATCGAGCTGTACAGCACCTGCGAGCACCACCTCGTGCCGTTCCACGGCGTCGCCCACATCGGCTACATCCCCAACGAGAGCGGTCGCATCACCGGGCTGTCCAAGCTGGCGCGCCTCGTCGACGTCTTCGCGAAGCGACCGCAGGTCCAGGAGCGGCTGACGACGCAGGTCGCGGACTCGCTCGTCCGCATCCTCGAGCCGCGTGGCGCCATCGTCGTGATGGAGGCCGAGCACCTGTGCATGTCGATGCGCGGCGTGCGCAAGCCGGGCGCCAAGACGGTCACGAGCGCCGTGCGTGGCAGCCTGCGCGAGCCGGCCACGCGCGCGGAGGCCATGTCCCTGATCCTGGGTCGATGATCCGTCGACCGCGGGGGCTGCCGCCGACGCTCGCGTCGCTCGACCGCACGGTCGTCATGGGCGTCCTCAACGTCACCCCGGACTCGTTCTCCGACGGCGGCGAGTTCCTCGACTCCCAGCGCGCCATCGACCACGGCCGACGCCTGCACGAGGCCGGCGCCGACCTCGTCGACGTCGGCGGCGAGTCGACGCGGCCGGGGGCGCAGCGGGTGCCGCTCGAGGAGGAGCTCCGCCGGGTCCTTCCGGTCATCGCCGGGCTCACCGCCGCCGGCGTGCCGGTCAGCATCGACACCATGCGTGCCGCGTGCGCCCGGGCGGCCGTCGACGAGGGCGCGTGCATCGTCAACGACGTCAGCGGCGGACTCGCCGACCCGAGCATGTACGCCGCAGTCGCCGAGCTCGGCGTCCCGTACGTCGCGATGCACTGGCGCGGCCACAGCGACCACATGAACGAGCTGGCCCGATACGACGACGTCGCCCTCGACGTCATGCGCGAGCTGCGCGACCGGGTCGACGCCGCGACGGCCGCGGGAGTCGACCCGGCCGCCATCGTCGTCGATCCGGGACTGGGCTTCGCCAAGGACGCCGACCACAACTGGCAGATCCTGCTGAAGCTCACGACGCTGCTGCACCAGGGCTACCCGGTTCTCGTCGGGGCCTCGCGCAAGCGGTTCCTCGGCTCGCTGCTCGCGGACGACGCAGGGCGAGCCGCGTCCGGTCGACCAGCGGGACGCGGCCACCGACGCGATCACCGCGATCGCGGCGACGATGGGCGTGTGGGCCGTGCGCGTCCACGATGTCGCGCGGAGCCGCGACGCGGTCGAGGTCGCGGCCGCATGGCGACGGGGGAGCGAGCGTGGCTGACCAGATCCGCATCCGCGGCATCCGCGGCAGTCGGGCATCACGGCGTGTTCGCGCACGAGCGGGTCGACGGCCAGGAGTTCTCCGTCGACGTGACGCTCGACGTGCGCACGTCGGCCGCGGCCGGCTCGGACGACCTCGCCGACACCGTCGACTACGGGCAGGTGGCCAACGCCGTGCACGCGCTCATCGTCGGCGAGCCCGTCGACCTGATCGAGACGCTGGCCGAGCGCATCGCCGCGGCGTGCCTCGCCTTCCCGGGCGTCGAGCGGGTCCAGGTCACCGTGCACAAGCCCCAGGCGCCGATCGAGGTGCCGTTCGACGACGTCCAGCTGCGCATCGTGCGGTCGCGTCGTGCATGAGGTCGCCCTCGCCCTCGGCTCGAACATCGGCGACTCCGCCGCGATCCTGCAGGGGGCCCTCGACGACCTCGCGTCGGTGGACGGCATCAGTGTCATCGCGGTGTCGCCGGCGTACGAGACCGATCCGGTGGGCGGGCCCGAGCAGGACGCCTACCTGAACGCGGTCGCCCTGGTGGTCACGGACCTGGACCCGTGGGCGCTGCTGGCCGTCACCCAGTCGATCGAGGGGCACTGGCACCGGGTGCGCGAGGTGCGCTGGGGCCCTCGCACGCTCGACATCGACATCCTGGCGATCGACGTGGAGACCGTGGACAGCGACGACCTCGTCATTCCGCATCCGCGTGCGCATGAGCGCGGTTTCGTCCTGGTCCCCTGGGCCGACGTCGCGCCCGACGCGCAGATCCCGGGACATGGGCGCGTGAGCGACCTGCGCGACCAGGTGGACTGCTCGGGGGTGCGGCCGGCATCGGTGGTCCTGCGTCACGCCGATCCGTGGAGTGAGGCATGAACGCCATGCAGCCCACGCGGGTGCGACTGCTGGTCGGGGTCGGCGGTGATCGCGGCGAGCCCTCGGCTGGGGCGTGGTGCAGGTCGTCGATGCGTGGTTCGGCCGGCTCGTGCCGGTGCCGTGGGCTGCTGCCGGCGCGCTGTGGCTGCTCGCGGGTGCCGTCGCGTACTGGGCGCTCACCAGCCGGCCGCGGCTGCGGCACCAGCCCGGCTCCAAGCCGATGCCACCGCTCGTGGCGGCGCGCACGGCCGCGCTCGCGATGGCGGCCTCCCGTATCGGCGCACTCGTGCTGGGGTTCTACGCCGGCATCGCGGTGGGCATGGCGCCGAGCCTCGTCGACTCCGTCCGGCATGCAGACCTTCTGGGCGGCCTCGGCGGCCGCGCTCGGCGCGTTCGCGCTGGTGGCCGCCGGCCTGTGGCTCGAGCACCTGTGCCGCCTGCCGGTCGGGCCGGACGACGGGGCCCGTCCGTGACCCGCGCCGAGGGATAGGGTTCCGCTCATGACCGACGTCGCCCTCGAGGACCTCCCGTTCGACGAGCTGCGCCAGCGCGCCTTCAAGCGCGCCGAGCACCATGCCGACGTCGGCTTCTTCACCGACCTGTTCTCGCACATGCCCGGGATGGTGGCCATCGAGGGCGAGGGCGGCGACCTCGGCGCCGTCGGCGGCACGATCATCGAGAGCGTGCGCGCCTGGCGCGAGATGGTGGGCGACAAGCACGCTCGACGAGACGACGGAGACGCTGCTGCGGGCCCGCTTCGTCACGTATCTCCGCGAGCACGGCGAGGAGTGAGCGCAGCGAGCCCCGCAGCGGTGCTGCCGGGAGCGCGCGAGCACGGCGAGGAGTGAGCGCAGCGAGCCCCGCAGCGGTGCTGCCGGGAGCGCGCGAGCACGGCGAGGAGTGAGCGCAGCGGACTTCACCCAGCATCTGGGTGAGATCCACGGAAGAAGGGCGATGCGGGGTGAGTTCCGCGGAACTGGCCCAGCATCTGGGTCAAGTCTGAGGTCAGCGGTCGACGTCGCCCATGACCATCGGGAACGACATCACCGCGTCCGCCAGCTGCTCGTGGCGGGTGCCGACCAGGCACGGTCCCATCGCCTGCATCGTCGCGAAGGACGCCGACCGGATCTTCATGCGCCACGGCGTCTTCTCGCCCGCTCCCGTCACGAGGCACCCGCTGATCCCGAGCGGGCCCTCGATCCACGTGTAGAACGTGCCCTCGGGCAGCCGCACGACCTTGGGCAGCGTCACGTCGGTCGGCCCGGACCCGAGCCGGCGGAGCTCGTCGATGCACGCGCTCATCAAGCGCGGCGGAGACCGGCAGCTGGTCGACCAGCACGGCGTAGCGGGCCGCGGCAGTCCCCTTCCGTCCGCGTGACGACGACGAGATGGTCGGCCAGGGCGGCGTAGGACAGGTACGGGTCGTCGCGACGCAGGTCCATGTCGAAGCCGCTCGCCCGGGCCACGACGCCGCTCGTGCCGAGGTCGATGGCCGCCTCACGCGAGAGCACCGCGACCCCGGCGAGCGGCTCGACGTACGCGCTGCACCGCGTCGGCCAGCGCTGACTGGAGGTCGCGCAGTGTCGTGAGCGCGTCGGCGTAGTCGTCGAGGCTGCCCGCCGTCGACCGGTGCGGCGACGCCGCCGATGCGGGCGAACCCGGGATGCACCCGCCCACCGGTCACCTGCTCCTGGAGCGTGACGAACCGCTCGCGCAGTGCCTCGAGCTCGCCACGGACGCTGCCGGCCACCGGGGCGAGGAAGGCGAGCGACGCGCTGATGCGGTTCGCCTCCGCCAGGAGGGTGCGGATCCAGGTGGCGCGCTCCGGCGGTGTGATGCCCAGCGCCGCTTCGAGCGTGAGGGCGACGCCGACCTCGGACGTGAAGGCCGACAGCCAGTCGTGACGATCGGCGAGGGCCATGGCCTGCCGCAGGTCGCGCGACTCGAACAGCTTCTCGGCGCTGCGGTGCATCAGGCCGACGCGAGGATCGGCGGCGGTCACGACCCCGTCGTCGACCGTCACCTGGAGCTGGAACCCGGGATTGGCCACGGGGTGGTGCTCGAGCAGCGGGAGCCGCTCGTCGCAGGGGAGGAAGGCCGCCGCGCCGATTCCGATCAGGACGTCAGTGGCCACGCCGTCATGCTGCCAGAGCCGAGGCCGCCGTCGGCCCGCGGGCGGCGGCGACGTCCTGTCACCACCGAAGGGGAGCGGTCTACGCTCCGTGACGTGAGCACATCGGGGCCGCCGCGACTGCGCGTCGGGATCGTGGGGTCCGGTCGGGTGGGCGCGGTCCTCGGTGCCGCGCTGCGACGGGCCGGTCACGAGATCGTCGGCGTGTCCGCGGTGTCCGACGTGTCGCGCCTGCGGGCCGAGGCGCTGCTGCCGGGCGTGCCCGTGCTGCCGGTGCCGGAGGTCGTCACGGATGCCGACCTGGTGCTGCTGGCCGTTCCGGACGACGTCCTCCCCGGACTGGTCGCGGGCCTCGTCGACACCGGCGCCATCCACGCGGGCCAGTTCGTGGCGCATCCGTCCGGCCGGTACGGCACGGAGGTCCTCGATCCGGCACGGCGCGTCGGGGCGCTGCCGCTGGCGATCCATCCCGTGATGACGTTCACCGGCACCAGCGTGGACCTCGCGCGGCTGGCGGACTGCCCGTTCGGCGTCACGTCGGCCGAGGCCGTGCGACCCGTCGCGGAGGCCCTCGTCGTCGAGATGGGCGGCGAGCCGGTCTGGGTGCCGGAGGAGGCACGGGCGCTGTACCACGCGGCTGTCGTCTTCGGCGCCAACTACCTGATGACCGTGGTGCTGCAGTCCCTCGAGCTGCTCCGCGAGGCCGGCATCGCCGACCCGCAGCGGCTCATGGCGCCGCTGCTGAGCGCGTCGCTCGACAACGCGCTGCGGCACGGCGACACGGCCCTGACCGGGCCCGTGGCGCGAGGGGACGCGCGCACCGTGGCGGACCATCTTCACCGGCTGTCGGACGTGTCACCGGTGGTCGGCGACGCCTACCGGTCGATGGCCCGGCTCACCGCCGATCGTGCCCTGGCGGCCGGGCTCATCGATCCTGCGTCCGCGGAGGAGCTGCTCGACGTGCTGTCGGCCAGGGGCGGCGCGTCGTGACCGCGCAGCTGGTGACGACCGCCGAGGGACTGCGGGCGGATGCGCGTCGTCGCACCGGCCGTCGGGCCGTCGTCATGACCATGGGCGCCCTCCACGAGGGTCACGCCGAGCTGATGCGCGAGGCACGGCGCCAGGTGGGCGAGGCAGGCGTGGTCATCGCGACGGTCTTCGTCAACCCGACGCAGTTCGCTGCGGGGGAGGACTTCGAGCGGTATCCACGCACGCTGCAGGCGGACATCGATCTCGCCGGCGCCGCGGGTGTCGACGTCGTGTTCGCCCCCGATGCCGTGGACGTCTACGGTCCCGCGCGCGGCTTCACGTCCGACAGCGTCACCGTCGACGCGGGACCGCTGGGCGAGATCCTCGAGGGTGCTGCGCGGCCCGGGCACTTCCGCGGCGTGCTGACCGTCGTGGCCAAGCTCATGGGACTGACCCGGCCGGACGTCGCGCTGTACGGGGAGAAGGACTACCAGCAGCTCGTCCTCATCCGGCGCATGGTCCGCGATCTGAGCCTGCCCGTCGAGATCGTCGGCGTGCCCACCGTGCGCGAGCCGGACGGCTTCGCCCGGAGCAGTCGCAACCGGTATCTCTCCGAGACGGAACGGGCGGCGGCGCAGGCGCTTCCCGCGGCGCTGGCCGCGGCCGTCGCCGCGGCGCACGCATGGCGCGGAGGCCGCCGTCGCTGCGGGCACTGCCGTGATCGCCGCCGGCGGGGGCATCGACCTCGACTACCTCGTCGTCACGGACCCCGAGCTCGGGCCGGCTCCCGCACGCGGCGAGGCACGCATCCTCGTCGCCGCGAAGGTGGGGGCGACGCGCCTGATCGACAACCGTGCTGCGACGGTTGGCGCATGACGCTCGATCCGGTCCGCGTGCAGCGCCGGCTGACCGCCGCCGACCCGGGGTGGACCGCCCGCGCGGACGTCGTCGTGGTCGGCTCGGGCATCGCCGGGCTCACGGCGGCGCTGCGGGCGCGGGCGATCGGCCGGACCGTCCTCATCGTGACCAAGGCCCAGGTCAACGAGGGCTCCACGCGCTGGGCGCAGGGCGGCATCGCCGCCGCACTGTCGGACGAGGACTCGCCGGACGAGCACCTGCACGACACCCTCGTCGCGGGAGTGGGTCTCTGCGACGACGAGGCCGTCCGGATCCTCGTCACCGAGGGGCCCGCTGCCGTCCGCGACCTGATCGCCCTCGGCGCCCACTTCGACGTCGATGCCAGCGGCGAGATCGCCCTCACCCGCGAGGGCGGCCACCTGCGCGATCGCATCGCCCACGCGGGCGGCGACGCCACGGGCGCGGAGATCTCGCGGGCGCTCGTCGCGGCCGTGCAGCTCGATCCGGGCATCGAGGTCGTCGAGAACGCGCTGGCGCTCGACCTGCTGCGCGACGCCACGGGAGCCACCCAGGGGATCACCCTGCACGTCATGGGCTCGGGGCAGCGCGACGGCATCGGCGCCGCCCTCGCCCCGGTCGTGATCCTCGCGACGGGCGGCTTCGGCCAGGTGTTCGGCCAGACCACCAACCCCTACGTGTCGACCGGCGACGGCGTCGCGCTGGCGCTGCGCGCCGGTGCGCACGTCGCCGACATGGAGTTCGTGCAGTTCCATCCGACCGTCATGTGGCTCGGCCCGCTCGCCCAGGGCCAGCAGCCGCTCGTGTCGGAGGCGGTGCGCGGCGAGGGAGCCGTGCTCCTCGACGGCAGCGGCGTCCGCTTCATGGCCGACCAGCATCCGCTCGCCGACCTCGCGCCGCGCGACGTCGTGGCCAAGGCGATCATGCGGCGCATGCGGGAGGAGGGCACCTCGCACGTCTGGCTCGACGGCCGCATGCTCGGCGGCGACACCTGGCTGCAGCGCTTCCCGACCATCCTCGAGTCGTGCCGCTCGCACGGCATCGATCCGGTCACCGACCTCATCCCGGTGGCCCCGGCCCAGCACTACGTGTCCGGCGGCGTGCGCACCGACCTGTGGGGCCGCGCCAGCATCCCCGGGCTCTACGCCTGCGGCGAGGTCGCCTGCACTGGCGTGCACGGCGCCAACCGGCTGGCGTCGAACTCGCTCCTGGAGGGACTGGTGTTCGCCCGGCGGATCGTCGCCGCTCTGGCGGAGGACGCCGTGGTCGTGCGCGAGCCGGTACCGCTGCCACCCGACTCGGGCCTGCTCCCGCACAGCATCCGCCGACCGCTGCAGCAGGTCATGGACACCGAGTCCGGCGTCCTGCGCAGCGCCGACTCGCTCGCGAACGCGGTGGAGAGCCTGCGCGGGCTCGGCGAGGCGGGCGGCGCGTCTCCGTCGACCGAGGACTGGGAGACGACCAACCTTCACCAGATCGCCAGCGTGCTCGTGCACCACGCGCTGCTGCGCACCGAGACCCGCGGGTCGCACTGGCGCGAGGATCACCCCGAGCGGGACGACGCGCGATGGCGGGTGCGCCTGGTCACCCGCCTCGACGACGACGGGCCGTTGCACGACGCATGAGGAACCGGTGACGGGAGAGACCACATGACGGACAGCACGGGCGCGCGGCCGCGAGTCGGGGACGACGTCCGCGGCCAGCTGGTGGCAGCGGGCCTCGACCCGGACGACCTCGAGGTGCTCATCCGCCGGGCCGTCGAGGAGGATCTCGACGGCGGCGTCGACGTCACGACGGTGGCGACCGTGCCCGCCGGCCAGCGCGCGACACTCGACCTGGTGGCTCGGCGCGCCGGCGTGGTGGCCGGGGTCCCGGTGGCTGCCGCGGTGTTCTCGTACGTCTGCGGCGACGGGGCGTCCATCCGCATGCTCGTGCCCGACGGCACCGCGGTGGGCGAGGGCACCGCGATCCTCAGCGTCACCGGGCGCACGCACGACCTGCTGCGGGCCGAGCGCCCCGCCCTCAACCTGCTCGGGCACCTGAGCGGCATCGCCACCGCTGACGCGCGCGTGGGTGGACACGATCGCCGGTACCGGCGCCGCCATCCGCGACACCCGCAAGACCACGCCCGGCATGCGCCGCCTGGAGAAGTACGCCGTCCGGTGCGGGGGTGGCGTCAACCACCGCATGTCCCTGTCGGATGCCGCGCTGGTCAAGGACAACCATGTGGTCGCGGCGGGCGGGGTGGCCGCTGCGTTCGAGGCCGTCCGCCGCGAGTTCCCCGGGATCGACGTCGAGGTCGAGGTCGACTCGCTCGACCAGCTCGACGAGGTGCTGGCGGCCGGCGCCGACCTGGTGCTCCTCGACAACTTCACTCCCGAGCAGATGCGGCGAGGCGGTGCGCGTCACCGCGGGTCGCGCCCGGCTCGAGGCCTCGGGCGGGCTGTCGCTGCCGGTGGCTGCCGAGGTCGCTGCCACCGGCGTGGACTACCTTGCGGTCGGAGCTCTCACCCACTCGGCACCCGTGCTCGACATCGGCGCCGACCTGCGTCAGGAGTCGTAGTGCTGCTCGCCATCGACGTCGGCAACACGAACACCGTCCTCGGCATGTTCGAGGACGACGAGCTGGCGTCGTCGTGGCGCATCAAGACCGATGCGCGCACGACGGCCGACGAGATGGCGCTGACCTACCGGGGGCTGCTCGCCGATGCCGGCGACATCGGCGGGATCGCGCTGTGCAGCACGGTCCCGGCGGTGCTGCGCGAGATGCGGGTGATGCTCGACCGCTACTTCGCCGGCGTTCCGACCGTCATCGTCGAGCCCGGCACCAAGACCGGCGTCCCGGTGCTCACCGACAACCCCAAGGAGGTCGGCGCCGACCGCATCGTCAACACGATCGCGGCCCATCACCTCTTCGGCGGGCCCGTGCATCGTCGTCGACTTCGGCACGTCGACCAACCTCGACGTCGTGTCGGCCAAGGGCGAGTTCCTCGGCGGCGCACTCGCCCCGGGGATCGAGATCTCGCTGGACGCGCTCGCGTCGCGCGCCGCCCAGCTGCGCAAGGTCGAGCTCGTCCGGCCGCGGTCGGTCATCGGCAAGAACACCGTCGAGGCCCTGCAGTCCGGCGCCCTCTACGGGTTCGCCGGGCAGGTCGACGGCCTCGTCGACCGCATCGTCGAGGAGCTCGGCGACGTCACCGCGGTGGTCGCCACCGGCGGCCTGGCACCCATCGTCGTGCTGGAGAGCCAGACCATCACGCACCACGAGCCCGACCTCACGCTGGTCGGCCTGCGTCTGGTGTTCGAGAAGAACGCCGAGGTCGGCTAGGCGCGCGCGGCGTTCAGGCCGCTCACCAGGGCGGTGACGGCGGCGAGCCCGTGCACCCGTCCGCTCGTGCGCGGCAGGATGAGCGTGCGAAGGCCCAGGTGCGTGCCCCCGCCGTCGTCGTTCGCGTTGTCGCCGACCATGAGGACGTCGGACGCGGGCAGGGCGAGCCGCTCGAGGGCCGCCTCGAAGATCCGCGGGTCGGGCTTCACGAAGCCGACCTCGTACGACAGCACGATCTCGTCGTACCAGGGCGTCAGGCCGTCGCGGTCGAGCACGGTGCGGATGGGCACGCCGGCGTTCGACAGCAGGCAGGTGCGCACGCCGAGCTCCCGCAGCGCCTGGAGCGTGGGCAGGGTGTCGTCGTACGCCTGCCAGGTGTCGAGCATGACGTCGTAGAGCGCGTTGGCGAGGCCGCGATCGACGCCGGGACCGGCCGCGATCAGCTCGTGGAACACACGGGAGTGGTCCTCGAAGGACAGGTCGCGGCTGCTCAGCGGATCGCTGATCCGGGCGCCCTCCCAGATCCGGTCGAGGAAGGCGACGAGCACCGCTCGCTCGTCGGCGTTCAGCGGGTGCGGGGCCACCGCCAGGGCGGCGTCGCAGCCAGTGCTCGGCGTCACCCTGGTCGACGAGGGTCGAGTGGATGTCGAAGATCACTCCGCGGATCGGTCCGGGGGCGGGCCATCCGTCGGTGCTGGCGGGACCGTTGGTCATGCGGGCAGCCTACGAGGAATAGCCTTGGGCGTTGTGACGACCGACGCCCCCGGCTCCTTCGAGGAGCACGCCGACCCGGACGACGACCTGCCCGAGCAGATGCGGATCCGGCGCGAGAAGCGCGAGCAGCTCGCGGCGCGGGGCATGGAGCCCTACGGCATCGGCCTGCCGATCACGGCGACCATCGCCGACGTGCGCTCGCGCTTCCCCGACCTGCCGCTGGACACGGCGACGGGCGATCGGGTCGGCATCGCCGGACGCGTCATCTTCTCGCGCAACACCGGCAAGCTGTGCTTCGCGACGCTTCGCGCCGGCGACGGCACCGAGATCCAGGCGATGCTCTCGCTCGCCAACGTCGGGGAGGACCAGCTGGCCGCCTGGAAGGACCTCGTCGACATCGGCGACCACGTGTTCGTCGCGGGCGAGGTCATCACGTCGAAGCGCGGCGAGCTGTCGGTGCTCGCCGACGAGTGGCGCATGGCGGCCAAGGCGCTGCGGCCCCTGCCGGTGGCGCACAAGCCGCTCGGCGAGGAGACACGGGTGCGGCAGCGCTACGTCGACCTGGTCGTGCGCCCCGAGGCGCAGCAGGCGGCACGAGCCAGGGTGGCCGTCGTCGCGTCGATCCGGCAGAGCCTGTCGCGTCGGGGCTACCTCGAGATCGAGACGCCCGATGCTCCAGACGATGCCCGGTGGCGCGGCCGCGCGGCCGTTCGTCACGCACTCGAACGCGTTCGACATCGACCTCTACCTGCGCATCGCGCCCGAGCTGTTCCTCAAGCGCGCCGTCGTCGGCGGCCTCGAGCGGGTGTTCGAGATGAACCGCAACTTCCGCAACGAGGGCGCCGATCGCACGCACTCGCCCGAGTTCACGATGCTCGAGTTCTACCAGGCCTACGCGGACTACCAGGTCATGGCGACGATCACGCGCGAGCTCATCCAGGAGTCGGCCATCGCGGCGTGCGGGTCGCTCACCGTGACGCACCACGACGGGTCGATCCACGACCTCTCCGGCGTGTGGCCGCAGGTGGACCTGTACGAGTCGCTGTCCGCCGCGCTCGGCGAGCAGATCACCCCGGCCACGTCGCGTGACCACCTCGTGGCGCTGTGCGAGAAGGACGGGATCGAGTTCCACCCCACGGCGGTGCCGGGCAAGCTGGCCGAGGAGCTGTTCGAGCACCACGTGGTGCCGACGTTCACCGGCCCGACCTTCGTCATGGACTACCCGGTCGACACGTCGCCGCTCGTGCGCGGGCACCGGACGAAGCCGGGCGTCGTCGAGAAGTGGGACCTGTACATCAACGGCGCCGAGTCCGGCACCGGGTACTCCGAGCTCGTCGACCCGGTCATCCAGCGCGAGCGACTCGTCGAGCAGGCCGCGCTCGGCGCGCGGGGCGACGTCGAGGCGATGCACCTCGACGAGGACTTCCTGCGCGCGATGGAGCACGGGCATGCCGCCCATGGGCGGCGTCGGCGTGGGCATCGACCGCGTGCTGATGGCGCTGACGGGACTGGGCATCCGGGAGACGATCCTGTTCCCGCTTGGTGAAGCCCGAGCAGCGAGGTCACGAGCGCGTCCAGAGCCCGAGCAGCGAGGTCACGAGCGCGCCATGACCGAGCAGCGATGCGACGGCCGGCGCGGCACGCAGCGACGTGCGCGCGATCCGCGAGCTCGTCGACTTCTACTCCCCGGACGGCCGGCTGCTGTCGAAGGCGACGGTCACGCTGTTCGAGGACATCCAGGAGTTCCTCGTCGCCGAGCGCGACGGCGAGGTCGTCGGCTGCGGTGCCCTGCACGTGATGTGGGAGGACCTCGCCGAGGTGCGCACCGTCGCCGTCGATCCGGCGCTCGCCGGGCAGGGCATCGGATCGCTGCTGCTCTCCGCGCTGATCCAGCGGGCACGCGAGGTGGGTGTCGCCAAGGTGTTCTGCCTGACGTTCGCGGTGCCCTTCTTCGAGCGGCACGGCTTCACGGAGATCGACGACTCCCCGGTGGAGCACGACGTCTACGAGCAGCTGCTGCAGTCCTACGACGAGGGCGTCGCGGAGTTCCTCGGCCTCGAGCGCGTGAAGCCGAACACGCTGGGCAACCACCGGATGCTGGCCGTGCTGTGAGACGCCTGCTCCTGTCCGTCGTGGCCGTCGCCGCTTGCGGCGGGGCTGGCGACGGCGCCCGCCGGCCGCTGTCGCACCCGCAGCGCCTGACGGTCCGCTGGCGGGCAAGGTGATCCTGCTCGACCCCGGCCACCAGCTCGGCAACTCGAACCCCCGGTTCGCCAAGCAGATGGCGCAGACGAAGTTCAACGGCTCGATCGTCAAGGGCTGCAACACCACCGGAACCGCGACGAACGCCGGGCTGCCCGAGGCGACCTTCACCTGGAAGGTGGCCCAGCACCTCAAGCGACGGCTGGAGGCGGCCGGCGCCCGCGTCGAGCTCACGCGCTCGACGAACTCGCGCGACGCGTGGGGTCCGTGCGTCTGGGACCGTGCCGGCATCGCCAACGAGCTCGACGCCGACGCCATGATCAGCATCCACGCCGACGGGGCCCCGTCACGGAGCAAGGGCTTCTTCGCGATCGCCCCCGCCCTGATCCCAGGGTGGACCGACGACGTGGTGAAGGTCGACCGGCGCCTTGCGCGGGCGATGATCGCCGGCATGGCGGCGGCGGGGGCGACCCCGTCGAACTACATCGGCAATCAGCTTCTCGTCTCCCGCGACACCACGTCCCTGAACTTCAGCAACGTCCCGACCACGACCATCGAGGTCGGGAACATGCGCAATGCCGAGGAGGCGCGTCGCATGAGCTCGAAGGCGGGCCAGCGCCAGTACGCGGACTGGCTCTACGCAGGCATCGAGCGGTTCTTCTCCCGTTGAGCGGAGGCCCGTGGCCGGGTCTGCCGCGCGGAAACCGGCCACCCGCCTCCAGTGAACGGGGTCAGTCGCCGAACTCGCGGACGAGGGTGCGCAGCAGCAGCGCCAGCTCGGCCTGGCTCTCGTCCGGAAGCGTCGCCAGCAGGTCGTGCTCGCGCGCGACGAGGTCGAACAGGGCGTCGTCGACGGCCTGGCGACCCGTGTCGGTGAGGACGACGCGCACGCCTCGTCGGTCGGACGGATCGGGCTCCCGGCGGACCAGGCCGCGTCCTTCGAGGCGGTCGATGCGGTTGGTCATCGTCCCGCTGGTGACGAGGGTCTCGGTGCCCAGCTGCCCGGGGGACAGCGAGTAGGGGGAGCCGGCACGGCGCAGGGCGGCGAGGACGTCGAACTCCCATGTCTCGAGGGAGTGGGTGGCGAAGGCCTGCCGCCGGGCGAGGTCGAGGTGCCGCGCGAGCCGCGTCACCCGGGACAGGACCTGCAGGGGGGTGACGTCGAGGTCGGGTCGCTCACGCTGCCAGGCCGCGGTGATGCGGTCGACCTCGTCGGTCGGGGTGCCTGCCATGGCGCCATGCTACGTCAAGATTCTTGACGTCAAGATTCCTTGCCGACGAGACTCTCGACGTCGTCAGGACTTGCGGCTGGACGACCGCGCGCGGCTTGGGCTCGAGGTTCTGCAGGCCGTTCCAGGCGAGGTTGACCAGGTGGGCCACGACCTCCTCCTTCTTCGGCTTGCGCACGTCGAGCCACCACTGCCCGGTCTGGGCCACCATGCCGACGAGCATCTGCGAGTACAGCGGCGCCCACTTCGGGTTGAGCTTGTGGGCCTTGAACTGGCTCGCGAGCAGGTCGTCGACCCGCGCCGCGACGTCGACGAGCAGCCCCGCGAAGGTGCCGCCGGCGACCACGGACGGCGCCTCGGGATCACGGATCACCGGGGTGTCGCGGACCAGGATGCGGAAGCCGTCCGGGTACCTGTCGATGTAGTCGAACAGCGCCATGCCGGCGCGCTCGAGCAGGGTGCGGGCGTTCATCGGCTCGGCGCCCGCGGGATCGTCGAGGGCGTCGGTGATGGCGACGAGCAGGTACGTCATCTCGCGATCGACGACGACGGCGTAGAGGCCCTCCTTGCCGCCGAAGTGCTCGTAGACCACGGGCTTGGAGACGCCGGCCTTGGCCGCGATCTCCTCGACGCTGACG
The DNA here is from genome assembly GCA_963707385.1 of uncultured bacterium. Classification (GTDB taxonomy): domain Bacteria; phylum Actinomycetota; class Actinomycetes; order S36-B12; family S36-B12; genus UBA10649. The sequence continues at coordinate 161,345 of CAVPPK010000002.1, forward strand.
GCCTCGAAGCCCTTCTCCGCGAACAGGCGCCGGCCCACGTCGAGCAGCTGCTCGCGCCGCTCCTGGCCGCTCATCCGCACGCGCTCGCGCGGCGGGGTGCGGCGTGGCTCCGGGCGGCCGACGACGTCGGAGATGTCGGTGACGTTGTCGAGGACGGGCTCGAGGGGGGAGGTCATGGCGTCGTCAGCCTAGGACCGGGCGTCGGCCGGAGCGTGGTAGCCGCGGACGCGGCGGGCCATCGCCGGGTCCTTGAGCTTCGCGACGACGCGCTCGGGCTTGGGCCAGCGGACGTCGTGCGCCAGGCCGGTGCGCTCCATGCCGCGGATGAGGAGGGCGCTCAGGTCGAGCTGGCGGGTCAGCACGCCGTGCCGCGCGGCCGTCGGCTCCGCGTGGTGCAGGCTGTGCCAGGACTCGCCGAGGGCCGGGATCGCCAGCCACCACACGTTGGTGGACAGGTCGCGCGACTCGAACGGGCGGCTGCCGAACACATGGCAGATCGAGTTGATCGACCACGTGATGTGATGCACGAGGGCGACCCGGACGAGGGTTGCCCAGAAGAAGGCGGTCAGCGCTCCCGCCCACGACCAGGTGATGAGGCCGCCCAGGAGTGCCGGCAGCAGCAGGGTCGTGACGACGACAGCGGGGAACCAGCGCGAGATCGTCCGCAGGTCCTTGTCGGCGGCGATGTCGGGGGCGTACTTGGCGATCGGGGTGTTGGACGCGTCGAAGAGCCAGCCGACATGCGCGTAGTAGAGGCCCTTGGCGACCGCTCGCTTCGAGCTGCCGAACCGCCACGGGGAGTGCGGGTCGCCGACCTCGTCGGAGTACTTGTGGTGCTTGCGATGGTCCGCGACCCACTGGTCGAGGGAGCCCTGAAGGGCCATCGACCCGATGACGCCGAGGACGATCTTCATGCCGCGACCGACCTTGAACGACCCGTGCGTGAAGTAGCGGTGGTAGCCGACCGTGATGCCGATCGCCGTGATGGCGTAGAACACGACCATCAGGGCGATGTCGACCCAGGAGAGCCAGCCGCCCCAGGCCACGGGGATCGCCGCGACGACGGCGAGCAGCGGGATGGCGACGAAGAACCCGATGGTGATGCGCATCCCGCGCGAGTTCAGCTGGAGCGGCTCCTGAAGGGCGGCCTGCTCGCGGGCGCTGACGGTGTCGGGGGTGGCGGTCATCGGGCTCCTCTCGTCCGGCATCGAGCCGAACCTACGCTTCCGTAGGTTACGACACCGTAGGTAGGGGAGTCAAGATCGGCGTACGCGCGCCGCCACCGCATCGGTGGCGCGGGCCACCGGACGAGACGCGGTGTAGCCGTCGGAGTGGATGGCCGCACCCGCCAGGAGACCGGCCCCGACGTGGACGTCGGGCTGGTAGTCGCAGACGACGTCCAGGTCCAGGCAGATGCTGTGGATGCGCTCCTTCATGCCGCGCGGCAGCTTGGTGCCACGTGCTCCCGAGTCGGGGCGCAGGGCGTAGCCGACGCCCTGGCTGCGCCCGGCCGTCCCGTAGTCGGTGACCCGGTCGCGACGGCGCCGGTCGCCGTCGGAGATGAGCACGGCCCCGTCGGTGCGGGCGAGGATCTGGCGCGCGACCGGGTCGCCGGCCCGGTCGAGGTCCTGCACCGCACGGTGCACGGCCATCGCCCCCTGGGAGTAGCCGGCCAGGACGATCCGCTCCTGCGGGCAGGTGACGGCCCGCGCCCGCAGCGTTGCCTGGACGCCCTGAGCACCCAGCTCGAGGCTGGTGAAGTACGCGTCGGGGTTCGTCACCAGTAGCTCGACGCCCTGCGCGGGGTAGACGACCGCCTGCGTCGACACCGTGCGTCCGGGCAGCTGTCGCGCGAGCTGCTGCGACACCGCGTACACCTGCGGACCGAGACCGGTGCCCCCGTCGGCCGGCAGACCCTCCCTGGGGCTGGCCCGACCCGCGGGCGCCGAGGAACAGGACGTCGGCGCAGGTCACGGGGTCCACGGTGCGGATCGTCAGCGGTGCCGCGGAGGCAACGGCGCTGACGGTGCCAACGGCCAGCGTGGCGACGAGGAGGCTGACCAGTGTCGAACGAGTGAGGTTCACGGGAACAAAGGTATGCGCCGCCGGGATTCCACGACGATCGGCGCGTCTACAGTTCTCCTGCTGCCGGGCAACCGGCTGGTCCCGGGTCGTCTAGCGGCAGGACAGCGGACTTTGAATCCGTCAACGGTGGTTCGACCCCACCCCCGGGAGCGAGGCGTCAGCCGAGCGACCCGTGGGCGGGAGCTGGGGGACCGGTGCCGACGCCGGCGGCGCTCACGCCCTGGCCCCCGTCAGTGATCCGTTCGACACAGGCAGAACGGGTGCCCCGCCGGATCGAGGAACACGCGGAAGGACTGACCGGGCTGCACGTCATGCTTGACGGCCCCGAGGGCCAGCACCGCCGCCTCCGCCGAGTCGAGCTCATCGACCCAGAGGTCCACGTGCTCCTGCTGCGGGTGCTCCTGCCCCGGCCATCCGGGCGCCCGGTATCCGTCGACGCGCTGGAAGCACAGCATCTGACCGTCCTCTGCGCGCAGGGACACCCAGTCGGCGTCGCGGTCGACGACCGGCCAGTCGAGCACCGCTGAGTAGAAGGCCGCCAGCTCGTCAGGGTCTGGGCAGTCGATGCAGGTCCACGCCATGCGCGCAATAGGGGCCATGGGGAGATGATCCCTCAGGACGTTCGCCGCGGCTACTGCCAGAACGGCGCGGCAGCGGGGATGACGGGCAGCGACGATGCGCACCCGCCCGAAGCGGTCGTCCTGGTCACGCCACGACGCGTAGGCGGCGTCGATCTCGTCGCGGGTCCGGGCGACGAAGTTCCACCACATCATCAGCGGGCTCGGCGAACGGCACGCCGCCGAGCAGGATCACCCGGGTCGGCTCCGCCGACGTCGAGGTCGCAGCTCGTCGCGGCCGAGGCCGAGGTAGGCGAGCTGTCCCGGGCGACGACCTGCGTCCCGTCGACGGCGACCGACCCGCGCAGCACGACGAGCGCGTGCTCGAAGTCCGGCGCGCAGCGGCACGGTGGTGGCGCGCGCGCAGGTCGAGGTCGACGCCGACGAGCGGGGTGTCGTGGCGGGCCGGGCTGCGGACGCCGTCGAGCTCGCCGACGAGCACGGTGGCCACGGCGCCGTCGAGGTCGACGCCGGGGCAGCTCGGCGTGGTGCTCGAAGCCGGCGTCGCCGTGCGCGGGTGCGCGTCGGGCTGGGCGATCCAGAGCTGGATGCCCTCGAGCGTGCCGCGGTAGTGGCCGGTGGCCTCCTCGGCGTGCGCGACCGCGTGCCCGGCGGTCATGAGGTTGAGCTGTCCGGGCGTGATCACCTGCTCGGACCCGAGGCGTGTCCTTGTGCAGCGCCTCGCCGTCGAGCAGCCAGGTGACGGTCTGCAGGCCCATGTGCGGGTGCGGGCCGACGTCGAGGCCGCTGCCCTCGGTGACGTCGGCCGGACCCATGTGGTCGGCGAAGCACCAGGCGCCGACGGTGCGTCGTCCGCGACGCGGCAGCGCCCGCCGCACGGTGAACGCGCCGACCTGGGCCTCGTGGCTGTCGGTGACCTCGACGTCCGTCATGAGGATAGTTTCACCCTCAACTATTCCCCGGCAACCCCTCCGCTTCGTTGAGTGTGCAGTTGTGGGCCGTCTGGCGGCCGTCAGACGGCCCCAACAACTGCACACTCAACGAAGGGAGGGAGGGGATAGGGTTGGCCTGCCTTCCCCGGCCGCCCCGACCCGACTGAGGAACCGAAGTGACCAGCAGTCGCCCGTCCGTCGTCGTCATCCTCGCTGCGGGAGAAGGCAAGCGGATGAAGTCCGCGACGCCCAAGGTCCTGCACGCCGTGGCCGGCCGCTCGCTGCTCGGCCACGTCATCGAGGCCGCCTCCACGCTCGAGCCGCACCACCTCGTCGTGGTCGTCGGCCACGGGCGCGACGCGGTGAGCGCCCACGTCGCGGAGGTCGCGCCCTGGGCGCGTCACCATCGTGCAGGAGGAGCAGAACGGCACCGGTCACGCCGTGCGCGTCGCGCTCGAGGACCTCGCGGCCAAGGGCATCTCCACCACCGACGGGCCGGTCGTCGTCCTGACCGGCGACACCCCGCTGCTGACCGGGCGCACGCTCGTGTCGATGCTGCTCGAGCACGAGTCGACGGCGGCCTCCGCCACCGTGCTCACCGCGCGGCTGTCCGACCCCACCGGCTACGGCCGCGTGGTGCGCGAGGCCGGCGGCTCCGTCGCGGCGATCGTCGAGGACAAGGACGCCGACCGAGGACCAGCGCCGCATCGACGAGATCAACTCCGGGATGTACGCCTTCGCCGCCGATCGCCTGGTCGCCTGCCTCGGCCGCATCACCACCGACAACGCGCAGGGCGAGGAGTACCTCACCGACGTCATCGGTCTGCTGCGCGCGGACGGCGACGTCGTCTCCGCGTCGCTGTGCGCCGACGCGGACGAGATCCTCGGGGTCAACGACCGCGTGCAGCTCGCCGCAGGCGGCAGCGCTCATGCGCGACCGCATCAACGAGTCGTGGATGCGTCAGGGCGTCGCGATCCTCGATCCGGCCTCCACGTGGCTCGACGTCGACGTCGACCTCGCAGGCCGACGTCGTGATCCGGCCGCAGGTCACGATGCGCGGGCCGACGTCGGTCGCCACCGGCGCCGTCGTCGGCCCGGGCACGACGCTCGTCTCCTGCGAGGTCGGCGCGGGCGCCGAGGTCGATCCACACGTGGGCCGAGCTCGCCGTGATCGGCGACGGCGCCCGCGTCGGCCCGTTCACGTTCCTGCGGCCCGGCACGGTCCTCGGCAGCGACACCCGCGCCGGCGCCTACGTCGAGATCAAGAACTCGACGATCGGCGACGGGGCGAAGGTGCCGCACCTGTCCTACGTCGGCGACGCGCGAGATCGGCACCGGCACCAACATCGGCGCCGCCACGATCGTCGTCAACTACGACGGCGTCGACAAGCACCGCACGGTCGTCGGCGACCACGTGCGGATCGGCAGCGACACGATGCTCGTCGCACCGGTGACCGTCGGGGACGGCGCCTACACGGCAGCCGGTTCGGTCATCACCGACGACGTCCCGCCGGGCGCCATGGCCGTCGGCCGGGCACGCCAGCGCAACATCGAGGGCTGGGTCCAGCGCAAGCGTCCCGGGTCACCCGCCGCCGAGGCAGCGGCGCGGGCCGGGCAGGATTCAGCCAGCGACCACCCGTCCGATTCAGCGTAGGAGCGCCGGTGTCCACACCTTTCGGTACCCAACCAGAAGCGACTGGTGCTCCTCGCCGGACGTTCGTACCCCGAGCTGGCGCAGGAGGTGGCCGAGGACCTGGGCGTGCCGCTGTCGCCGACGCTCGCCTACGACTTCGCGAACGGCGAGATCTTCGTGCGGTTCCAGGAGTCGGTGCGCGGCTGCGACGCGTTCGTGCTGCAGAGCCACACGACGCCGATCAACAAGTGGATCATGGAGCAGCTGCATCATGGTCGACGCGCTCAAGCGCGCGTCGGCCAAGCGCATCACCGTGATCGTGCCGTTCTACGGCTACGCCCGGCAGGACAAGAAGCACCGCGGCCGCGAGCCCATCTCCGCCCGCCTGATCGCCGACCTGTTCAAGACCGCCGGCGCCGACCGGCTCATGACGGTCGACCTGCACACCTCGCAGATCCAGGGCTTCTTCGACGGCCCCGTCGACCACCTCTTCGCGATGCCGCTGCTGGCGAAGCACGTCGCCGTCCCGCGTGCCCCGCGAGGACATCACCGTCGTCTCGCCCGACGCCGGCCGCGTGCGCGTGGCCGAGCGCTGGACCGACGTGCTCGGCGCCCCGCTGGCGATCATCCACAAGCGCCGCGACCCCGACGTGCCCGAACCAGGTCCGGGTGTTCGAGGTCGTCGGCGACGTCCGCGGCCGCGTCTGCGTCCTCGTCGACGACATGATCGACACCGGCGGCACCATCGTGAAGGCGGCCGAGACCCTGTTCGAGAACGGCGCCAAGGACGTCATCGTGGCCGCGACCCACGGCATCCTCAGCGATCCCGCCCGCGAGCGGCTCCAGGAGTCGCGCATCTCGCGAGGTCGTCGTCACCAACACGCTGCCGATCCCCGACGACCGCCGCTTCCCGAAGCTCACGGTCCTGTCGATCGCCCCGATCCTCGCCAAGGCGATCACCGAGGTCTTCACCGACGGATCCGTGACGAGCATGTTCGACGACGACTCGCTCGAGTCCGAGGCGTCCTCGCACTGAGCCGGTGGCGCGCGCAGCCCGGCGCCGACCGGGTGCGGGCACTGCCCGGGGGTAGACTGTCGCGCAACCCTCGGCGAGGGTGGGCAGCCGGGTCACTGATCGTGAGCCACGCATGCCCACCGTGATCGACGTGGTCGGCGCCTACCAGCGTTGCCGAGGTGACCGACGATGACCGAGGAGTTCTGAGAAGTGACCACCGTTGCCATGACCGCTGTGCCCCGTTCCGACTTCGGCAAGGGCGCCGCCCGCCGGATCCGTCGCGAGGGCAACATCCCCGCCGTGATCTACGGCTCGGGCACCGAGCTGGTCCACGTGGCCCTGCCGGAGCACGACCTCAACCTCGCCCTGCGCAAGCCGCGCGTCGTGCTGTCCGTGAGCTTCGACGGCGGCACCCTGCTCGTGAAGCCGCGCGACATCCAGCGCGACCCGGTCAAGCGCAACCTCGAGCACATCGACCTCGTGATCATCACGAAGGACGAGGCGCAGGACCGCTCCGACATGGCCGACGCGATCAAGGCCGCCACCGCCGCCGCCGAGGAGGCCGGCATGGATGCGGCCTCCGTCGTCCAGGCCCTCGAGGCCGCCGTCGCCAGCGGCGAGGACGCCGGCGAGGCTGCCAAGCACGCCGTCGTCCGACGCCGAGCACAAGGCCGAGGAGTACGCGGACGCCGCTGCTCACGAGGCTGACGTCGAGGCGGCGGCCGAGGCGGCCGAGACGGCCGAGACCGCCACCGAGACTCCCGCGGAGTAGTCCTGTCCAGCAGCCCGTGGCTGGTCGTCGGGCTCGGCAATCCGGGTCCGGAGTACGCCGCCACCCGGCACAACGTGGGCTTCCTGGTCGCCGACCTGCTCTCCGGGCAGGTCGGCGCCAGGCTCGCCCGGCACAAGCGCGGGCATGCGCTGGCGGCCGAGGGCAAGCTCGGGATGCCGGGGTCCATGACGCACCTCGTGCTCGTCGAGCCGCTGTCGTTCATGAACGAGTCCGGCGGTCCCGTCAAGGCGCTGATGTCGTTCTACGGCGTCGGACCCGAGCGGCTGGTCGTCGTGCATGACGAGCTCGACATCCCGTTCACGTCGATCCGGGTGAAGCACGGCGGCGGGGACAACGGCCACAACGGGCTGAAGAGCATCCGCAAGGCGCTGGGGACCGGCGACTTCTACCGGATCCGGGTCGGCATCGGGCGCCCGCCCGGGCGGCAGGACCCGGCCGACTTCGTGCTGAAGCCGTTCCCGTCCGCCGAGCGCACGGAGCTGCCCGAGGTGGTCCAGCGCGCGGCGGACGCCGTCGAGTCGCTGGTCACCGACGGGCTCGAGCTCACGCAGAACCGCTACAACACCTGACTTCCGTTTCTCCCGGATTCCGGGACAAACGGGCGAAGATGGGCCTGCTGAGGGCCCGGATCGAGGATTCGTCCCGGTTTCCGGGAGAAACGGATGGATGCCATGCACCGCACCGATGCCGAGCTCTCCCGCGACGTGGCGCAGGAGGCGGGCCGCCTGCTGCTCGACCTGCGCGCGTCGTTCGGCCCGGTCGACGACAAGGACGCGGCCAACGCCCTGCGCAAGCAGGCCGATCAGGCCTCGCACGTGCGCATCATGGAGCTCCTCACCGCGGCCCGTCCCGACGACGCCATCCTCAGCGAGGAGGGCAAGGACGACGCCTCCCGGCTCGACGCCGAGCGGGTGTGGATCGTCGACCCGCTCGACGGCACCTACGAGTACGGCCAGGGCCGCGCCGACTTCGCCGTGCACGTGGCGCTGTGGCAGCCCGCGGGCGGGATCCTGTCGGCCTGCACGGTCGACCTGCCCGCGCAGGGGCTGACCCGCTCGGTCCTCGACGCGGTCGACGAGCCCGGCGGGCCTCCCCGTCGACCGACCCGATCCGCATCGTCGCCTCGCGCAGCCGTCCGCCGGCGACGCTCGGCGCGACCGTCGAGCGGCTCGCGGCCCTCCTGGACGAGGCCGGGCATCGCCCACCAGGGCGTCGAGGTCATCGACGTGGGCTCGGTCGGCGCCAAGGTCAACGAGATCCTGCTCGGGCTCGCGCGGACGCCTACGTCCACGACACCGGCTTCTACGAGTGGGACGTCGCGGCGCCCTACGGCGTCGCCTGCCACTACGGGCTGGTGCCGTCGCACCTCGACGGCTCGGCGGTGACCTTCAACCACATGCCGCCCTACGTCACCGACCTGCTGGTGAGCCGGCCCGCGCTCGCCGGGCCGCTGCGCACCGCGCTGCGGGAGTCGACCTCATCGTGAACCTGACCGGGCTGCTGGCCTGCCTGTCGGACGACCCGGGCTTCGTCGGCGTCCGCGACCTCGCCCGCGCCGGGTCCGGCACCACGGTCGAGGTCACCTCGGCGCTGCACCCGCTCGTGGTCGCGCAGATCACCGCGGCGCGCGATCGCTCGACCCCGGTGATCGTGGTGACCGCCACCGGGCGCGAGGCCGAGGACGTCGCCGCGGCGATTCCCGATCTCGTCCCGTCTGCGGAGGTCGTCGTCTTCCCGTCGTGGGAGACGCTGCCGCACGAGCGGCTCTCGCCGTCGTCGGACACCGTGGGCCGACGCGTCGCCGTGATGCACCGGCTCGCCCATCCCGACGCCGCCGATGCGGTGACGCAGCCGATCGACGTGCTGGTCACCTCGGTGCGTGCGTTCCTGCAGCCCGTCGTCACGGCGATCGCCGACGTGCCGCCCGTGCGCCTGAACGTCGGCGACGAGGCCGACCTCGACGAGCTCGTCGAGACCCTCGTGGCACTCGGGTACGAGCGCAACGACCTGATCGAGCGTCGCGGGCAGGTCGCCGTGCGCGGCGGCATCCTCGACGTCTTCCCGCCCACGGAGGAGCATCCGCTGCGCGTCGAGTTCTGGGGCGACACCGTCGAGGAGGTGCGCACCTTCTCCGTGGCCGACCAGCGGTCGCTCGAGCTGGCCCCCCACGGACTGCGGGCTCCGGCCGTGCGCGAGCTTCTGCTCACTCCGCAGGTCCGTGAGCGGGCGGCCGCCCTGTCGCTGGCGTCACCGCACCTCGCGGAGATCTGCGACAAGCTCGCGGAGGGCATCCCCGTCGAGGGCATGGAGTCGCTGGCTCCCGTGCTGGCCGATGGCATGACGACCCCGCTGGAACTCATCGCTGGCTCGGCCCACGTGGTGCTGCTCGAGCCCGAGCGCATCCGTCGTCGTGCCCACGATGTCGTGCGGACGGCACAGGAGTTCCTGATGGCGTCGTGGCACAACGCCACCGTGGGCAACGCCGCCCCCATCGATCTCGCCGCCGCCAGCTACCGCGAGCTCGACGAGGTGCGAGCCATCGCGCAGGTGCGAGGCGACGGGTGGTGGCGTCTGACGTCGCTGTCGTCCGACGCAGAGCTCGAGGAGCCGCGCGACAGCGCCATCCGCATCCCCGGGCACGAGCTCGAGTCCTACCGGGGCGACTCCGAGCGCGCCATCGCGGACCTGCGCGCATGGGCCGCCGCCGGTGGCCGGGTCGCCCTGCTCGCGGAGGGCCACGGCTCGGTGAGCCGCATGGTCGAGGAGCTGGCCGATGCCGGGGTCCCCGTGGTCGAGACGCCCGACCTCTCCGCCATGCCCGACGCCGGGCTGGTGACGGTCACCCGGGGTCGACTGCTGCACGGCTTCGCCATCGAGTCGTGCGGGCTGACGGTGGTCACGGAGACCGACATCGTGGGCCAGCGGTCGTCGACCAAGGACATGCGGCGTCTGCCGTCGCGCCGCCGACGCACGATCGATCCGCTCAGCCTCAAGCCCGGCGACTACGTCGTGCACGAGCAGCACGGCGTGGGGCGCTACGTCGACATGGTGCAGCGCGCGGTCGCCGGAGCCGAGCGCGAGTACCTCGTGCTCGAGTACGCCGCGAGCAAGCGGGGGCAGCCGGCGGACCGGCTGTTCGTGCCGACCGACCAGCTCGACCTCGTGACGAAGTACGTCGGCGGCGAGGCGCCGGCGGTGCACCGGCTCGGCGGTGCGGACTGGCAGAAGGCCAAGGGCCGCGCGCGCAAGGCGGTCAAGCAGATCGCCGCGGAGCTCATCCGGCTGTACGCGGCCCGGCAGGCCAGCAAGGGCTACGCCTTCGCGGCGGACACCCCGTGGCAGCGCGAGCTCGAGGACGCCTTCCCGTACGTCGAGACGCCCGACCAGCAGGCGTGCATCGACGAGGTCAAGGCCGACATGGAGCGGACGATCCCGATGGACCGGCTCATCTGCGGCGACGTCGGTTACGGCAAGACCGAGATCGCGGTGCGGGCAGCGTTCAAGGCGGTGCAGGACGGCAAGCAGGTGGCCGTGCTCGTGCCCACGACGCTCCTGGTGCAGCAGCACCTCTCCACGTTCGCCGAGCGCTACGCCTCCTTCCCGGTGAAGGTGGCCGCGCTGTCGCGCTTCAGCAGCGACGCGGACGCGAAGGCGGCGGTCGAGGGCATCGGTGCCGGCACCGTCGACGTCGTCATCGGCACGCACCGCCTGCTCACGTCCGGCGTGCGATTCAAGGACCTCGGCCTCGTCATCATCGACGAGGAGCAGCGCTTCGGCGTCGAGCACAAGGAGCATCTCAAGGCGCTGCGGACGAACGTCGACGTCCTGGCGATGTCGGCGACGCCGATCCCGCGCACCCTCGAGATGGCGGTCACCGGGATCCGCGAGATGTCGGTCATCCAGACGCCCCCGGAGGAGCGGCATCCCGTTCTCACCTTCGTCGGCCCCTACGACGACAAGCAGATCGCGGCAGCCATCAACCGCGAGCTCATGCGCGAGGGCCAGGTGTTCTTCGTGCACAACCGGGTCGAGTCCATCGACCGGGTCGCGCGGCGCATCGGCGAGCTCGTGCCCGACGCCCGCATCGCCGTCGCCCACGGGCAGATGAACGAGACCGCGCTGGAGCAGGTCATCGTCGACTTCTGGGACAAGCAGATCGACGTCCTCGTCTGCACCACGATCGTCGAGTCCGGCATCGACATCGCCAACGCCAACACGCTCATCGTCGACCGGGCGGACACGTTCGGGCTGTCGCAGCTGCACCAGCTGCGCGGTCGCGTCGGCCGAGGCCGCGAGCGCGCCTACGCGTACTTCCTCTACGCCCCGGACAAGCCGCTCACCGAGACCGCGCACGAGCGGCTCGCCACGATCGCGCAGCACACCGACCTCGGCTCCGGCATGCACATCGCGCTGAAGGACCTCGAGATCCGCGGAGCCGGCAACCTGCTCGGCGGCGAGCAGAGCGGGCACATCGCCGACGTCGGCTTCGACCTCTACATCCGGCTCGTGGGCGAGGCCCTGGCCGAGTACCGCGAGGAGTCCACGACCACGCCGGGCGAGGTGCGGGTCGAGCTGCCCATCGACGCGCACATCCCCGCGGAGTACGTGCCGCACGAGCGGCTGCGGCTCGAGGCGTACAAGCGGCTCGCCGACGCCTCGACGGACGCTGCCGTCGACGAGGTGGCGGCCGAGCTGATGGACCGCTACGGCCCTCTGCCGGTGACGGTGGAGCGACTGCTCGACGTGGCACGATTCCGCGTGCTGGCGCGCCGGGCCGGCCTCGACCGAGGTGGTCCTGCAGGGCACCGGGATCCGGTTCCACCCGGTGGAGCTGCCGGAGTCGGGACAGATGCGCTTGACGCGCCTCTACCCGCGCACCATCCTCAAGCCAGCGGTCCGTACGATCGTCGTGCCGCGTCCGGCCACCGCCCTCATGGGCGGCCAGCCGCTGCGCGACACCGACCTGCTGTCCTGGGCGGCCGATCTCGTCAGCGGCCGTCCTCACGCCCGCACCACCGATGGAGCCCACGTCATGACCGCAGCCCGCCGTCCGCGCCTCATCCTCGCCGCCGCCTCCGTGGCCGCGGTCGCGGCACTCCTCAGCGCCTGCGGCAACCAGCAGGCCGGTGCGGCCGCCACGCTTCGGGGACACCCGGATCAGCGAGCAGACCCTGAGCAGCGAGGTCCAGGCCGTGCTCGCCGCGAAGGGCCAGCCGACGACCTCGGTCGACGAGGCCCTGCCCCCGGAGATGCTCAGCCGCCTGATCACCATCGAGCTCGTCGACGAGCTCGCCGCCCGCGAGGGCGTCGTCGTCACCCAGGGGCCAGATCGACGAGCAGCTCGCCAACTACGAGGGCCAGGCCGGCGACCGGGCCGCGGTCGAGAAGCTGTTCATCGAGCAGGGCGTGGCGCCCTCCCAGATCGAGTCGATCGTGAAGCTGAACATCCAGGCGCAGGCGTTGGGCATCGCGCTCGCCCCCAACGGCTCGGCCGAGGAGCAGGGCCAGGCCGTGGTCGAGGCCGTCGTCGCGCTCGAGCGAGGAGCTCGACACGACGGTCAGCCCTCGCTTCGGCACGTGGGACGCGGCCTCGATCTCCGTGGGCCCCACCCCGGACGACCTCTCCGCTCCTCCCGCCATCGGCTGATGACGACGCCGGGCGCGCGGCTGCTCGACCTGGTCGCGGTGATGGACCGGCTGCGCTCGCCCGGCGGATGCCCGTGGGACGCCCGGCAGACGCACGCCTCGCTGGTGGAGTACCTGATCGAGGAGGCGTACGAGACCGTCGAGACGATCGAGGAGTCCGACCGCGACGGGCTGCGCGAGGAGCTCGGCGACCTGCTGCTGCAGGTGGTGTTCCACGCCCGGATCGCCGCTGAGGACCCCGACGATCCCTGGACGATCGACGACGTGGCCGACGGCATCGTCGCCAAGCTCGTCGCCCGTCATCCGCACGTCTTCGGTGCCGCCACCGCCGAGACGGCGGAGGAGGTCGAGGCGAACTGGCACGCGCTCAAGGCCAAGGAGAAGGGCCGCGAGTCGGTCACCGACGGCATCCCCGCCGCGCTGCCCGCGCTCGTCCACGCCGGCAAGGTGCTGTCGCGCAGTGCTGCCCTCGGCGACCGCCTGCCCGGCGCTGCCCGCGGCCGCGAGCGGCCGCGGCCGCCATGGCCGACGGTCGACGGACGAGGAGGCGTTCGGCGACCTGCTCGTCGCCCTCGTCGCCGAGGGCCGGGCCCGCGGGTTCGACGCCGAGACCGCGCGTCCGCGATCGCCTCGCGACGCAGGATCGCGGCGATCCGCGAGCGCCGAGGGCCTCGCGTGAGCGTCACCGACGACTTCCGCGCGCTCGCCGAGCGGATCGTCGACGACCTGCTCGAGGCCGACCCCGTCTCGGCCACCTGGCTCGGCGACCACCGCTTCGACGACCGGCTGCCCGACCTGTCGGGCGACGGCGTCGCCGCGCAGCTGCGGCTCATCGACGACCACATCACCGCCCTGGACGCCGTCGACGACGTCGAGCTGGACGTGACCGATGCCGTCGACCTCGAGATCCTCCGCGCCCGGCTGCTGCGCTCGCGGTTCGAGCTCGCCGACATCCGCCGCCAGGAGTGGGACCCGATGGTGTGGAACCCCGGGCACCGCGCTGCACCTGCTGCTGTCCCGGGAGTTCGCGCCCGCTGCGGATCGGGCGGAGTCGCTGAGGCGCCGCATCGAGGCGATCCCCGACGCGCTGGCCGATGCGCGCGCCCAGCTGGGGGAGATGTCGGCCATCCACGTCGAGACGGCGATCGCCCAGTTCGACGGGACCCGGCAGCCTGCTCGACAGCGACGCCCGTGCCGCTCGCCGGCGCCGACGCGCTCGTGGACCAGGTCGTGGCCCACGTCGACGACTTCGTCGCGTGGCTCCGCGACCGACTGCCCGACGCGACCCGGAGTCCGCGCCTCGGCGAGCGGCTGTACGCGGGCGCGCTCTGGCACGCGCATGGACGACGACGTCACGCCCGACGCGCTGATGCGGGACGCGCAGGTGCACCTCGAGCTGATCGGCGACGCAGCTGTACGAGGCGGCTCGCGAGTACCTGGGCGCGCGGCGCCGAGGCCGAGGCGACGACGTCATCCGCGCGGCCTTCGCCGAGGTCGCTGCCCGTGCGTGCGTCGACGACTCCACGGTCCTGCCCCTGATGCAGGCGGCCCTCGACCGCACGACGGCGTTCGTGCGGGCGTACGACCTGGTCACGCGTGCCCGACCTCGACGTCCGGCTCATCGACATGCCGGAGATCCATCGCGGGGTCGCGGTCGCCTACTGCGATGCGCCCGGGACCGCTCGAGCAGGCGGCTGTCCCGACGTTCGTGGCCGTCGCCCCGACCCCGGCCGACTGGGATGCGGAACGGACGGCGTCGTTCTACCGCGAGTACAACGGCGTGCAGCTGCACGACCTGTCGATCCACGAGGCCATGCCGGGGCACGTGCTCCAGCTGGCCCACGCGCAGCGGCTGCGAGTCGCCCACGCGCGTGCGCCGCTTCGGGCGCAGCGGCGTGTTCGTCGAGGGATGGGCGGTGTACGCCGAGGAGCTCATGGTCGACGCGCGGCTACCGTCCCGATGCCGACCATCGGTCCGGGCCTCGCCCTGCGGCTGCAGCAGCTGAAGATGCAGGCGCGCATGACCATCAACGCCATCCTCGACGTCGGCGTCCATGCGCACGGCGATGCCCGAGGCCGAGGCGCGCTGGCTCATGCGCGACCTCGGCTTCCAGGAGGAGGGCGAGGTCGCCGGCAAGTGGCGACGGGCGCTGCTCACGTCGGCGCAGCTGCCGACCTACTTCGCCGGGTACCGCGCGGTGTCCGGCATCGTCGACGACCTGCGGGTCATGCACTCGGAGTGGAGCGAACGCCAGGTGCACGACCTGGTGCTGTCGCACGGTTCCCCGGCGCCACGGCACCTGCGCACCCTGCTCGGCATCTAGGCTCGCGGGATGTGGACTCGGATCGACGCGGCGACGCGTGACCTGCCGTGCGCCGCTCGCCGCGGTCGACCTGCAGGCGCTCGACGCGAACGCCGACGACCTCGTGCGCCGAGCGCGCGGCGTGCCGATCCGCATCGCCACGAAGTCGGTCCGATGCCGCGACGTGCTGCAGCCGGCACGCTCGCGCGTCCCGGCTTCGCAGGGCTGATGGCGTACTCCCTCGCCGAGGCCGTGTGGCTGGTCGAGCAGGGCGCCTCCGACGTGCTCGTCGCCTACCCGAGCGTCGACCGGGAGTCCTTCCGCCGCATCGGTGCGGACGAGCAGCCTCGCGCGCGAGATCACCGTGATGATCGACGATCCCGCAGCACCTCGCGCTGATCGCCGGACGCGGTCGAGCCGGGCGCCCACCCGGTGCGCGTCTGCCTCGACGTCGATGCGTCCCTGCGCATCGGGCCGCTGCACCTGGGCGTGCGCCGTTCCCCGATCCACAGCGTCGAGCAGGCGGTCAGCGCCGCTCGCGGGATCGTCCGCGAGCCGGCCGTGCGACTGGTCGGGCATCATGTTCTACGACGCCCAGCTCGCGGGAGTGCCCGACCGGTCACCCGCCGTGCGCGCGATGAAGGCCCGGTCGGCGCAGGAGCTCGCGCGGCGCCGTCCGCGCATCGTCGAGGCCGTGCGGGCGATCGCGCCGATCGAGCTGGTCAACGGCGGCGGCACCGGCAGCCTCCACCTCGTTGCCGACGACGACTGCCTGACCGAGGTCGCCGCGGGCTCCGGGCCTGTACGGACCGACCCTGTTCGACGGCTACCGCGACTTCACGCCCCGCCCGGCGCTCGCCTACGCGCTCCCGGTCACCCGCCGGCCCGCGCCCGATGTCCGCACGCTCTTCGGCGGCGGCTACGTCGCCTCGGGGCCGGCCGGGTGCCTCGCGCGTGCCCACGCCGTTCCTCCCCGCCGGGCTGCGGCCTCGTGGGCACCGAGGGCGTCGGCGAGGTGCAGACGCCGGTCACGGGCTCCGCGGCGGCCGCCCTCGCCATCGGCGACCGGGTGTGGTGGCGGCACGCCAAGGCGGGCGAGATCTGCGAGCGATTCGCCACCCTCCACCTGGTGGCGCCCGGCGAGGACGCGACGGTCGACGCCCGTTCCGACGTACCGCGGGGAGGGCCAGTGCTTCGGCTAGGCAGCGGCGGCACATGGGTCAACTGGGCCGGCACCGCGACGGCGACGCCGGCCGCGATCGCGCACCCGGCGAGCACGGAGGAGGTCGCCGCGCTCGTCGTCGAGGCCCGCGAGACGCGGCCTGAGGGTCAAGGCCGTCGGCAGCGGGCACTCGTTCACGCCGGTGGCCGTGACCGACGGCGTCCTCGTCGAGCTCGACCGGCTGCGCGGCATCGTCAGGCCGACGTGCCGACCGGGATCGTCCGCGTCCGCGCGGGCACCCCGCTGCACCAGCTCAACGACGCGCTCGCCGCACTGGGCCTCGCGCTGCCGAACCTCGGGTGACATCGACCGGCAGACCATCAGCGGGGCCATCGGCACGGGCACCCATGGCACCGGGGCGCGCTTCCGCGGGCTCGCCGACGCGGTGCGCGGCGTGCGCATCGTCCTCGCCGACGGATCCGTCCACGACTGCGACGCCGGCAACGAGCCGGACCTGTTCGAGGCGGCCCGGGTCGGCCTCGGCGCCCTCGGCATCATCACCGAGCTGACCTTGCAGTGCGTCCCGGCCTTCCTGCTGCAGGCGCGCGAGGATCCGGGCACCCTCTCCGGCACGCTGGCGGACCTCGACGACCTGGTCGACGGCACGGATCACTTCGAGTTCTACTGGTTCCCGCACACCGATCGCGTCCTGACCAAGCGGAACACGCGACTGCCCGTCGAGGCCGGCGAGCATCCGCTGCCCGGGCTGGCGGGCGTGGCTCGACGACGACCTCCTGTCGAACCGCGTGTTCGAGGCGGTCAACCGCGTCAGCACCGCGCGGCCGCAGTGGGTGCCGCGCATCAACCGCATCACGAGCCGGGTGCTGTCGTCGCGTGAGTTCACCACCGCCTCCCATCGCGTGTTCGCGTCGCAGCGCGACGTCCGGTTCCGGGAGATGGAGTACGCGGTGCCGCGGCCCGCCGCGGCCGGTCTGCTCGTCGCGCTCAAGGAGTTCACCGACCGCGCCGGACTGGCGCTGCCCTTCCCCGTCGAGGTCCGCTTCACGGCGGCCGACGATGTGTGGCTGTCGACGGCGCACGGCCGGGACGTCGGCCTACATCGCGGTGCACCAGTACCACCGCATGGAGCACCAGGCCTACTTCGACGCGTTCGAGGCGATGGCGCGCGAGGTCGGCGGCCGGCCGCACTGGGGCAAGCTCCACGGTCGCTCGCGCGACGACCTCGAGCCGGCCTACGCAGCGCTTCGACGACTTCGTCGCGGTGCGCGACCGCGTCGACCCCGGAGCGGATGTTCGCGAACGCCTACCTGGCGCGCGTGCTCGGCAGCTGACCGTCAGGCGGGGGTGAGCTCGGCTGCGCCGAAGGAGACCGAGAACCGGTCGCACCAGATCGCCACGCTCGTGAGGTCCGTGAGGTCGACATCGGCCGGGATCGCGTAGTTCTGGCTGCCCTTGTTGCCCTTCAGGGAACCCAGGTCGACGTACTCCCCGTCGTCGAACACGAACCAGCCGGTCGGGCCGTCGATCACGGGTGCGTCGGTGAGCCACACCTTGAGGTCGGGACCGTTGTCCGTGTCGAGGTTCTCGATCCTCAGCACGCGCGACCCGTCGGGGAGCTCGAGGATGCGGACGCTGCCCGCGGTGCCGTGCTCGTGGGAGATGAACTCCCCGGTCGCCAGCGTGGTCGGCTCGGCCTGGCTCGCCGGAGCGTCGGACGAGGACGCCGAGCGGCCGACCGGGGCACTGCTCACCGTGGGCAGCGCCTCGTCGACGGTGACGTTCGTGAACAGCCGCCACGGCTGGAACGCGAGCAGCCCCGCCGTGATGACGGCGATGCCGAGGAGGACGACGGGGACGAGCACGACGGGCCTGCGCAGTGTGGTGAGCATGACTCGAGGATGGCAGCGCGATGGGCGCCGAACGGGCCCGCGGACATTACGAGGTGCTGACGACTGCGTCCGTTGGACGCCGACGTCGGCCGCTCGCACCCCTTGTCCCGCCCCGCGGGGAGGAGCAGACTTCCCCTGCTGGGGGTGACCGTAGGAGGCACCATGGAACAGCAGTACGGCACGGTGATGATCGCCCGGCTGGCCGCAGCCCCGGAGGACGTCGAGGCCAGCATCCGCTGGTGGGTTCAGGAGCGCGGCGTCCCGGGATTCCGGCATGAGGACGTCATGCTCTGCGACGACGGGGTCACCGTCGTGATGACCGTGAAGTTCGACAGCGAGGCGGACTACCGCGCGCTGTCCGACGACCCGGCCCAGGACGAGTGGTGGCGCGAGACGGTCATGCCGATGCTCGACGGCGAGCCGCAGTGGTTCGACGGCCACTGGCGGATGTCCATGGACGCCAACTGACGGGGCCGCTGAGCCAGAGGCGGCCGTCGATCGGCTGGTCCGGCTGCCGGCGGCGCGACGTAGGATCATGACGAGTGGGTGAGTACCGGGAGTACCTGAGGATCCCGGGCGTCAAGCCGCTGCTCTTCGCGTCGACGTTCGGCCGACTGTCGTACGCGATGGTCAGCCTGGCGATCTTCTTCCAGGTGCAGACCATCACCGGCAGCGTCGGCACGGCCGGGCTGGCGGTCGGTCTGTCGAGCGGACTCGGCGCCATGACGGCCGGTCCGCGCGGCCTCATCGTCGACCGGTTCGCGCAGACCCGCCCGCTCTTCGCGTTCGTCCCCGCCTATGCGGTCAGCTGCCTGCTGCTCGCCTTCGTCGCCCAGGACGCCCTCAGCGCCGTCCTGCTGAGCGGGCTCATCGGCCTGACCGCGCCGCCGATCAACATCAGCATCCGTCCGCTATGGCTCGACATCGTCGGGCCAGGACCGCGTGCGCATGGCCTACAGCGTGGACACGGCGTACCACAACCTCGTGATGCTGCTCGGTCCCGTCATCGCGACGCTGGTCGCGCTGAACGTCGTCGCCGAAGCTGGGCATCGCCGATCGTCGGCGTCAGCATGCTCGTCGGCGGACTCCTGCTCGCCTTCAACTCGCACTCGCGGGCGTGGGTGCCGGAGGAGCGCGAGCACGGCGAGGCGGGGCTCCTGCGCTCGCCTGCGATCCGCTTCCTCGCCGTCGAGGGCGCGCTCATGGGGCTGTCGGCCGGGTTCATCACCATCGGCATCCCGGCCCTGGCCACGCTCTCCGGCGAGGAGGGCATGGCCGGTCCGGTCATGTCGGCGATGGGCGTCGGGGCGATCATCGGCACGCTGTGGGCAGGCGCCAAGGCCAAGGACATCGCGCCGGCCAACGGGCTGCGCGCGTCGACGCTGCTGTTCGCGATCGCGCTGCTGCCGCTGGCGTTCGTGCCGATCGGGCCCGTGGATGATGGCCGTGGTGCTGGTCGCCTGGGCGTTCATCGGCCCGGCGAACGTGTTCTACCTCGAGGTCATCGACATCGTCCGGCCGCGCGGCACGGCCGTGGCCGCCCTGGGCACCCTGTGGATGATCGAGGGCGCCGGCATGGCCATCGGCAACGCGGTCGGCGGGCATCGATCGCCGAGTCCGTCAGCCCGCACCTCACCCTCGCGCTCGGCAGCCTGTTCGCCATCGCGTCGCCGATCCTGTTCACGATCGGGATGCGCGGCGTGCTGAAGCCGGCGACGCAGGTGACCGCCGACGGAGGCCCTCGACGCCGCGACAACCTGACCGCCCTGAGGGCCCGCAAGCGATTGCATCGCCCCCCGGCAGTCCCCATAGACTGGCGCCATGGCTGCCATCGACGTGATCATCGCCCGCGAAATCCTCGACTCCCGTGGCAATCCCACGGTCGAAGTGGAGGTCATGCTCGACGACGACACCGTGGCCCGCGCGGCCGTGCCGTCCGGTGCCTCCACCGGCGCGTTCGAGGCCTCGGAGCGACGTGACGGCGGCAGTCGCTACGGCGGCAAGGGCGTCCTCGAGGCCGTGAAGGCGGCCGAGGAGGAGATCGCGGCCGAGGTGATCGGCCTCGACGCGACCGAGCAGCGCCTGCTCGACCAGATGATGATCGACCTCGACGGCACCCCGAACAAGTCGCGCCTGGGCGCCAACGCGATCCTCGGCGTCTCGCTCGCCGTCGCGAAGGCGGCCGCGCTGTCGGCCGAGCTGCCGCTGTTCCGCTACGTGGGCGGTCCCAACGCCCACGTGCTGCCCGTGCCGATGATGAACATCCTCAACGGTGGCGCGCATGCCGACTCGAACGTCGACATCCAGGAGTTCATGATCGCGCCGATCGGCGCGACCACGTTCGCCGAGGCCATGCGCGCAGGGCGCCGAGGTCTACCACGCGCTCAAGAGCGTCCTGAAGTCGTCCGGGTACGCGACCGGCCTGGGCGACGAGGGCGGCTTCGCACCGTCGCTGCCGAGCAACCGCGCCGCGCTGGAGCTCATCGCCACGGCCGTCGAGTCGACCGGCATGAGCGTTCGGCCGCGACATCGCGGTCGCGCTCGACGTCGCCGCCACCGAGTTCCACTCCAACGGCTCCTACACCTTCGAGGGCGCCGAGCGCTCCGCCGAGTGGCTCACCGCCTACTACGAGTCGCTCGTCGCGGACTTCCCGCTCGTGTCCATCGAGGACCCGCTGTCCGAGGACGACTGGGCCGGCTGGGTGCACCTCACCGAGACGCTCGGCGACCGCGTGCAGATCGTCGGCGACGACCTCTTCGTCACCAACCCCGAGCGGCTCCAGCGCGGCATCGACGAGGGCGCGGCCAACGCCCTGCTCGTCAAGGTCAACCAGATCGGCACGCTCACCGAGACCCTGGACGCGGTCGCGCTGGCGACCCGCAACGGCTACCGCAGCATGATGTCGCACCGCTCCGGCGAGACCGAGGACACCACCATCGCCGACCTCGCCGTGGCCACCGACTGCGGCCAGATCAAGACCGGCGCCCCGGCCCGGTCCGAGCGCGTCGCCAAGTACAACCAGCTGCTGCGCATCGAGGAGGAGCTCGCCGAGGCCGCCCGCTACGCCGGTGCGTCGCCTTCCCGCGCTTCTCGGCGACTTCCTGACGTCGTTCGCCGCGTTTCGCTCGCTAGCCCCGTTCGCATTTCGTGACACGATCAGGTCGTGACATCGCCCGGCACTGAGGTTCGCACGCCTCCGCCCAGTGCACCGCCGCCGGGCCGTCGTCCCTCCGCGGGCTCGTTCACGGGTCGTGCGCTGATCCTTGCGCTGGTCGCGGCGACCCTGCTGCTGTCGCTGGCCGTGCCCGTCCGGGCGTGGTTCGCGCAGCGTTCGGAGATCGCGGGGCTGCGGGCCGACGTCGACGCCGCCCGCGACCGCGTCGCCGCGCTCGAGGTGCAGAAGCAGCGCTGGGACGATCCGGCGTTCGTCGCCGCCGAGGCTCGCCGCCGACTCCACTTCGTGCTGCCGGGCGAGGTCGGCTTCGTGACCCTCGGGGCCGAGGGCGCGACCGATGCCGCCGCCGTCGGCGACGGCCCGCAGGCGCCGTGGTACTCGTCGCTCTGGGGCGCGCTGCAGGCCGCCGATGACAATGCCGGTCCCGCCGACAAGTAGCCCGCTGGAGCCGGACGACGCTGCGGCGGTCACCCGCCAGCTCGGCCGTGCGCCCAGGGGAGTGGTCCGCGTCGCCCACCGATGCCCGTGCGGCGAGCCGGACGTCGTCATGACGCGGCCGCGCCTGCCGGACGGCACGCCGTTCCCGACGCTCTACTACCTGACCTGCCCGAAGGCGGCCGCGCTCATCGGGACGCTGGAGAGCAGCGGCCTCATGCGCGACATGGAGGCGCGGCTGGCCGCCGATCCGGAGCTCGCGGCGCAGTACGCGTCGGCGCACGACGCCTACCTCGCCGAGCGGAACGCCATCGATCCGGTTGCCGAGCTCGACGGCATCAGCGCGGGCGGGATGCCCACGCGGGTCAAGTGCCTGCACGTGCTCGTCGCCCATGCACTGGCTGCCGGCCCGGGCGTCAACCCGCTCGGCGACGAGGCGCGTCGCGGCGCTGGGGGAGTGGTGGACGGGCGCGTCCTGTCGCGCCGAGGGCGAGGGCGCGTGAGTCGCGCGGTCGCCGCGATCGACTGCGGCACCAACGCCATCCGGCTGCTGGTCGCCGACGTCGACGCCGACGGCACGCTCCACGAGCACGTGCGCCTGATGCAGATCGTGCGCCTG
Source organism: uncultured bacterium (assembly GCA_963707385.1). GTDB lineage: Bacteria > Actinomycetota > Actinomycetes > S36-B12 > S36-B12 > UBA10649. Next base: position 183,633 of record CAVPPK010000002.1, read on the forward strand.
GGGGAGGGGATCGACCGCACCGGCGAGTTCGCGCCGGAGGCCCTGAGTCGCACGTTCGCCGCCATCGACGAGTACGCCGACGTCATCAGGGAGCTCGGTGCGACGCGCACGCGGTTCGTGGCGACGTCGGCCAGCCGCGACGCGTCGAACCGGGACGAGTTCACCGCCGGCGTGCGGCGTCGCCTCGGCGTCGACCCCGAGGTCATCACCGGCACGGAGGAGGCCGCCCTGTCGTTCGCGGGCGCGGTTCGCGGCCTGCCGCCGGGCCGGGTCACGGCGCCGGCGCTCGTGGTCGACATCGGCGGGGGATCGACCGAGTTCGTGCTGGGTCGACCGCGAGCCGGAGTTCTCGGCCAGCGTCGACGTGGGCTGCGTGCGCATGACCGAGCGGCACCTCCACGACGATCCGCCGACCGACGACCAGATCGCGGCCGCCTGGAACGACATCGAGGCCGCGGTGGCGGCTGCGGGCAGGCGGGTCCCGTTCGCCGAGGCGGGCTGCCTCGTGGGACTGGCCGGCTCGGTGACGACGGTGGCGGCGATGGCGATGGACCTGCCCGAGTACGACGCGAGCGTGCTGCACGGCTCGGTCGTGTCGGCCGACGAGGTCGCCGACGTGACCGCGCGCCTGCTCGCGATGACCCGTGCGGAGCGTGCGCGCGCTGCCCTTCATGCACCCCGGACGCGTCGACATCATCGCCGGCGGCGCCATGGTCCTGCAGGCCGCCATGCGGGCCGCCGGGGCCGAGCGCGTGGTCGTGTCCGAAACGGACATTCTGGATGGCATCGTTTACAGCCTGACCGCCGATTTAGCGGTCATTGACGCTGCAACCTTTCATGTAACCGGTTGTGTTCGCGGTGACGTACTTCCCTAGACTCGCGAGTCAGGAGGACCCCGTGGCCATCACCATCAAGGACGTCGCAGACGCCGCTGGCGTTTCGACGGCTACGGTCTCGCGCGCCCTTCGCGGGCTGCCGAACGTCGACTCGGCGACGCGCGACCGGATCCAGCGGATCGCGACCGAGCTCGACTACGTCATCTCGCCGAGCGCCTCTCGGCTGGCGAGCGGACGCACCGGCAGCATCGCGGTGATCACCCCGTACATCGCGCGGTGGTACTTCAGCACCGTCCTGTCCGGCGTCGAGTCGGTCCTGCAGAACGCGGGCATGGACCTCCTGCTCATGAGCGTCAGCACCCCCGACGGCCAGCATCGCCTGCCGCCAGCACCGCGACTGCGCCGCCGCGTCGACGGCGTGCTCGTCATCGCGCTGCCGCCGCAGGACGCCCAGCTCCACGAGGTGCTCGGCCTGCACATGCCGACGAGCCTCATCGGCCTGACGATGCCGGCGGTGCCCGAGCGTCACGATCGACGACGTCCTCGCCGGCCAGATCGCCACGCAGCACCTGATCAACCTCGGCCACGAGCGCATCGGCGTCATCAACGGCGCGCCGATCATCTCCCCCTACACCGCCGAGAACGACCGCTACCGCGGCTTCGAGAACGCGATGAAGGACGCCGGGCTGCCCGTCGATCCCGATGCTCGAGGCGTACGGGTACTTCACCATCCCGGGCGGCGAGCAGGCGATGACGGCGCTGCTCACGCAGAAGAACCCGCCGACGGCGGTGTTCGCGATGTCCGACGAGATGGCGTTCGGCGCGATGAAGGCGATGCGCAGCCACGGGCTCCAGCCGGGCAGGGACATCTCGCTCGTGGGCGTCGACGGCCATGACATGTCCGAGTTCCTCGACCTCACCACGGTGGTGCAGCCGGTGCAGGACCTCGGTCGCATCGCGGCGGAGGCGCTCGTGCTCCAGCTGCGCTCGCCCGGCGTCGAGGTGTCGACCGATTCGATCCGGCTTCCCACCCAGCTCATCGTCCGCGGATCGACGAGCCCCTTCAAGGGATGACCCGTCCCGGCGGCTCTGACGTCGCGCGCCGTGGTGGCACCACGCCGCCGTCTACCAGGTCTATCCGCGGTCCTTCCGGGACAGCGACGGCGACGGCACCGGCGACCTGCGCGGCGTGATCGACGGCCTGCCGTACCTGGCGTCCCTCGGCGTCGACGCCGTCTGGCTGTCGCCCTTCTACCCCTCGCCGCAGCGCGACTCCGGCTACGACGTCGCCGACCCGCGTGACGTCGACCCGATGTACGGGACGCTCGCCGACGCGGAGGAGCTGATCGCGTCCGCGCACGAGCGCGGCCTGCGGATCATCGTCGACGTCGTGCCCAACCACAGCTCGAGCGATCGCGCCTGGTTCCAGGAGGCGCTGGCCTCGCCTCCGGGCAGCGCCGCTCGCGCCCGCTACCACTTCCGCGACGGGCGCGGTCCGAACGGCGACGAGCCCCCCACCAACTGGGTGAGCTGGTTCGGCGGACGCGCGTGGACGCGGATCACCGAGGCCGACGGCTCACCGGGCCAGTGGTACCTGCACCAGTTCGACTCCTCGCAGCCGGACCTCAACTGGGCCAACCCCGAGGTGGTGGCCGACGGTCTCGAGACCCTGCGCTTCTGGCTCGACCGCGGCGCCGACGGCTTCCGCGTCGACGTCGCGCTCGGCCTCGCCAAGGACATGACCTACCCCGACATCGACGACCCCGAGAGCCTGATCCTCGCGATGCGCATGGACCTCGACGACGGCTCGCAGGAGGCGATGGACCGTCGCGCCCGCGTCGCCAACTCCGCGGTGCTCGATCGCGACGAGGTGCAGGACATCTACCGCGGCTGGCGCCGGGTCATGGACGAGTACGACCGCGACGTGATGGCCGTGGCCGAGGCCTGGGTGCCCGCCGGAGCGTGCGGCCCGCTACGTCGCGCCCGACACGCTGCACCAGATCTTCAACTTCGACTTCATGGCCTGCCCGTGGGATGCCGGCCGCCTGCGGGCCGTCATCGAGAAGACCATGGACGAGCCTCACGATCACCGGTGCCCCAGCCACGTGGGCCCTGTCGAACCACGACAGTCCGCGCGTGCCCACCCGCCTCGGCGGAGGTGACGAGGGACGGCGCCGGGCGCGCGCGCTCGCCCTTGTCGCGCATGCGCTGCCGGGCGCCGTGTACGTCTACCAGGGCGAGGAGCTCGGCCTCGCCGACGTCGACCTGCCCGACGAGGTGCGGCAGGACCCGGTGTTCTTCCGCACGAACGGCGAGCAGAAGGGCCGCGACGCGGCGCGGGTGCCGATCCCGTGGTCGGGCGACGCGACCCCCGTACGGGTTCGGCGCGACCGCGGACACGTGGCTGCCCATGCCGGACGGCTGGGCGGACGTCACCGTCGCGGCCGAGGAGACCGACCCCGACAGCACCCTGTGGCAGTACCGGTCGATGCTGCGCCTGCGCCATGAGCTGCCCGCTCCTCCAGGGGCAGGGCTTCGCGATCCGCGACGCGGGCCCGGACGTGCTCGTCATCGACCGCGGTGCCGGGTTCTTCTGCGTCGTGAACGCGTCCACCGAGTCCATCGAGGCCCCCGTGGTGGGGGACATCCTCGTGGCCAGCGACCCCGACGTCATGGAAGAGGGCGGCAGGATCACCCTGCCGCCCTCCACCGGAGCCTGGATCCAGGCCTAGCGCGACGCTGACCGTGTTGCTGAGCGGAGAGATCGCCAGCCGGCTGCGTTCGCTGCGCGCACCCGGACGTGTACGGTGTCGCCCTCAGGCCATGACCGTCACCGACGTGGTCCGGCGGTGACCGGCTTCAGTCGCCTCGTCGTTGGTGTACGCGGTGACGCGTACGCGGTGATGGCAGCCGCTCCGTTGTTGGCGAGGCTGGTCCAGTGACAGCGTGCCGACTTGGACCGCGGCTGTTGCCGATGACCGCGGTAGGCGCGTGCGGCCGGGCGACCACGGCGGACTGTGAACCGCGAGGCCACGCCGTGCGCGGCACCTCCGGGTCGTACGGTGATCAGGCCCGGTCGCGGCACCCGCCGGGACCGTCGCGGTGATGCGTCGCGTCGAGCCGAAGGTGACGCGTCGCGGCTGACACCGTTGAACCGCACGACGCTCGCGTCGGTGAATTCGCGCCCGTGATGGTCACAGTCGTGCCCGACGGCGCTTGTCGGGGCTGAGTGCCACTGCCTCGACGGTGCGGAGTCGGCGGCGGGGTCGTCGACCCGCCAGTCGGCGTACAGCAGCAGGTTTGGCGAGCCGTTCCGGCGCTGGTCGACCGTTGCCGACGGTCGCGGTGCTGGTCGTCGAGCGCGCGTCGCGACCGTGCAGGGCGATCGCGGTGGGCGTGATCGGCGAGGTACAGCGCCGCGGCCCCGCCGACGTGGGGCGTGGCCATCGACGTGCCGAGATGCGTGTTGGTCGCGGATGTTGCGGCGAGTACCAGGCCGAGCGTGATGCTGACTGCCGGGCGCGAAGATGTCGAGGCAGGTGCCGTAGTTCGAGAAGGACGCCCGGTCGCGTCCGCGCTGCGTGCGTGCGCGCCCACGGTGATCGCCGGAGCGGCTGCGCGCGCGGTGACGTGTACGTGGCACGCGTCTCGTTCGCGCTGTTGCCGCGGCCGACGGCGACAGGTCACGTCCGTCCGCCACCGAGCGTTGGCACCGCGGTGTCGACGGCGTGGACGACGATGCCGCCGAGCCGAGGCTCATGTTGGCGACCGCAGGTCCAGTCCGTGCGTTCTTGACGACCGTGGTCGATCCCGGCGATGACACCGCGTCGCTCGAGCCGACTGCCGGCGCAGCCGAGGACGCGGACCGGGACGATCGTCAGCCTTCTTGGCGACCCCGTAGGTGTCGTGCCCGCCGACCGTGCCGGCGACGTGGGTGCCGTGACCGTTGCAGTCTGCTGCAGTACCCGTTGTCGTCTCGCGATGCCGTCGAAGCCGGCGACAGCGTTGACGTCGACCGTCGAACTCGAGCGTGGCGCGAGCGTGGATGCCGGTGTCGATGATGTACGCGGTGACGCCTGCACCCGCGCTCGTGCGAGTACGGCGTACGAGTTGCTGCGGGACTGTCGAGGCCTGGTCGATGCGGTCGATGCCCCCAGGTGGCGGGGCTCTGAATCGGGTCGTCGTCGGTGATCGTGGCCGATGGCGTCCGCCTCGACGTAGCGCGACGTTCGGGTTCTGCCTCGAAGGGCCAGTGAGCTGACCGGCGTTCGGCGCGCGACGGCCGATGCCGTTCGAGCGACGTTGGTGTACTCGTAGGTGCACCGTCATGCCGAGGGCCTTGGCCTTGGACACCTCGGAGGCCGCGGTCGCGAGCCGGGCGTGAACTGGCACGATGTACGAGGCTGGCCGCGATCGCTGCTGGGCGCGGCTGGGCCCGCGGCAGCGAGGGCGGGCGCCGCGGCCAGCGACGGATCGCGGCCGCCGTCACGGCGGCAAGGATCGAGATTCGCTTCGACATGGTGCTCCGATGCTGATGGAGGGGCCTCAGCTGAGAGTCAGGGTACGCCGACGTGACGGCCTCCCGAGAAGCCCCGCCACATGCGAATGCCCGGTCAGGCACGGGGCCTGACCGGGCATCCAGACACTAGGACAGGCGCAGCTGCGCGCCCTCGCTGTCGAACACGTAGATGCGGGTGGGGCTGACCTTGACGACGGTGCCGATCTTGGGGGCGGCCATGCCCTGTCCGCGGGCCACGAGGTCGACCGGGCCGTCGGGGCCGGCGTAGGTGCCGTAGACGTAGGTGTCGGCGCCGAGCTCCTCGACGAGGGTGACGGTCATGTCGGCGCCCTCCGTCGCGAGGGACAGGTCCTCGGGACGAACGCCGAGGATGACCTTGGTGCCGCTGGCCTTGGCGAGGACGTCGCGCTCGATGGGTACGAGGTGCCCGTTCATGTCGACGCCGCCGTCGGTGATGAGCGACGGGATGACGTTCATGGACGGGGACCCGATGAAGGTGCCGACGAAGGCGTTGGCCGGGTTGTCGTACAGCTCACGCGGGCTGGCGCACTGCTGCAGGATGCCGTCCTTGAGCACCGCGACGCGGTCGCCCATGGTCATGGCCTCGACCTGGTCGTGCGTGACGTAGAGGGTGGTGGTGCCCAGGCGGCGCTGGAGCGCGGCGATCTGGGTGCGGGTCTGCACGCGGAGCTTGGCGTCGAGGTTGGACAGCGGCTCGTCCATGAGGAACACCTCGGGCTCGCGCACGATCGCGCGGCCCATGGCCACGCGCTGCCGCTGGCCGCCGGACAGCGCCTTCGGCTTGCGCTCGAGGTACTCGGTCAGGTCCAGCAGCGCGGCGGCGTCCTTGACGCGGCGGGTGATCTCGTCCTTGGACACCTTCTGGATCTTCAGCGCGAACGCCATGTTCTCCGCCACGCTCATGTGGGGGTAGAGGGCGTAGTTCTGGAAGACCATCGCGATGTCGCGGTCCTTGGCGGGCACGTGCGTGACGTCGCGGTCACCGATGAAGATCTTGCCGGAGCTGATCGGCTCGAGGCCGGCGAGCATGCGCAGGCTGGTGGACTTGCCGCAGCCGGAGGGGCCGACGAGGACGAGGAACTCGCCCTCGGCGATGTCGAGATCGAGGTGGGCGACGGCCGGCTTGGTGCCGCCGGGGTAGATGAGCGAGACGTCGTCGTACTTGACCTGCTTGGTCATGGTGAATCCCTTCTACCGGCAGGAACGTGCCGGACGATCCGAGTGGAAGGAGCGGTGCGCCCCGAAGGGACGCGGTGCACAGATTAGCCGAGGTCGAGCCCCGACCGCGGGGCTCACGCGAGAATGCGGCGGCATGCAACGCGTTACATAGTGATAGGGCGTCCCCGTATATCAAATTGTGATGAATTGCAGGACTTCGAAAGCCCGACAGGGGTTGCAACGGCACCTGCAAGCGAGACAAGATGACAGCGTTTACGTCGAACGGCTGAGTCCGTTCGACGTTCATCGGTCGGGGAGACTCCCCGTCGATTCCGTGAGGGCAAGGAGAATCCATGACCGCATCCATGCGGCGCCGTGGGGCCACGCTCGTCATCGGTGGTGTCGCAGCGACCATGCTGCTCGCCGCCTGTGGCGGGAGCAGCACCTCGAGCGAGAGCAGCAGCGAGGCCGCTGCAACCACCGAGGCCAGCGCGGCCGCCAGCGAAGGCGCTGTCGCCGCTGGCTGCGAGGCCTACGCGGCCTACACCGGCAACGAGGGCACCAGCGTGACCCTGTTCACCTCCGTGCTGCCGCCCGAGCAGCAGCGTTACGAGGACGCCTGGAAGCCCTTCGAGGACTGCACCGGCATCGACATCGTCTACGAAGGCAGCGACCAGTTCGAGGCGCAGCTCCCGACCCGCATCGCCGGTGGCAACGCCCCCGACCTCGCGTGGATCCCGCAGCCCGGCCTGCTGGCCAAGCTCGTTCGAGGCCGGTGGCCCGGTCGCCGCTCCGCAGTCCGTCTCGGACAACGTCGACCAGTACTTCAACCCGGCGTGGAAGGCCTACGGCTCCGTCGACGGCACGTTCTACGGCGCGCCGAACAGCTCCAACATGAAGTCCTTCGTGTGGTACTCGCCGAAGGTCTTCGCGGAGAAGGGCTACACCGTTCCCACCACGTGGGACGAGATGTTCGCGCTCAGCGACCAGATGGTCGCCGACGGCATCAAGCCGTGGTGCGGCGGCATCGAGTCCGGTGGCGCCACCGGTTGGCCGGCCACTGACTGGCTCGAGCAGATCGTGCTCCGTCAGCAGGGCGGCGACGTCTACGACCAGTGGGTCTCCCACGAGGTCAAGTTCGACTCGCCCGAGATCACCCAGGCGATGGACACCATCGCTGGCTGGATGAAGAACGCCGACTACGTCAATGGCGGCATCGGCAACGTCCAGACGATCGCGACCACCGCGTTCCAGGAGGCCGGCAAGGGCATCATCGCCGAGCCCGCCACCTGCGGCATGCTCCAGCAGGCGTCGTTCTACGCGGCCCAGTGGGAGTCCTTCAAGCCGGGCGCGGTCGTGGCTGAGGACGGCGACGTGTTCGCCTTCTTCCTGCCCCAGATCGACGAGGCCGTTGCGGCCAACCCGGTCGTCGGTGGCGGCGAGTTCACCGTCGCGTTCTCGGATCGCGCCGAGGTGCAGGCCGTCCAGACCTACATGTCCTCCCCTGAGTACGCGACCGCTCGCGTTGCCCAGCCCGGTGGATGGGTCTCGGCCAACAACGCAGTGCCGCTCGACACCTACACGGACGCGATCGCGGCCCTGTCGGCGAAGTACCTGACCGACCCGACCGGCGTCTTCCGCTTCGACGCCTCCGACCTCATGCCGGCTGCTGTCGGTGCGGGTGAAGAGTGGAAGCAGATGACCGCATGGTTCGGCGAGGACAAGCCCACCCAGGAAGTGCTCGCGGCGATCGACGCTGCGTGGCCCGCGTCCTGACCTGATGGCAATCAGTTGGGTTGAATGACTGAGCGCCGGGGCCTGCAGGGTGTAGACACACTCTCAGGCCCCGGCCTCATGTTCGGTGCAGTGAATCGATGACGTGGGTCCGCGGATCCGCCGGCATTCGGGCGACCAATCGATGCAGGAGACGGAGGAGGTGCGGTGGAGGAAGTAACCACCGGGCTGGGGAAGGTGGCCACGGGGCTGGCGGCCGTCGCGATATTCCTCGGGCCTGCTGCTGATCATCTTCTTCATCGGGGCAAGGGCGAAGGGCAAGCTGCAGTTCCCCGCCGCGATGATCGTCTTCCTCGGGCCAGCGGTGCTCCTGCTGGCGTACGGCCTGATCGCGCCGGCCTTCCTCACCACCCTGGGCAGCTTCCAGGATGCGAACGGCAAGGAGTTCGTCGGCCTGGCGAACTACGGCTGGATCTTCACCACGCCGGACAACCGCACCTTCCTGATCAACACGATCGCGTGGATCATCATCGCGCCGCTCTTCTCGACCGGCATCGGGCTCATGCTCGCCCTGCTCCTCGACCGCATGCGTCGCGAGTCGATCTCGAAGTCCCTGATCTTCATGCCGATGGCGATCTCCTTCGTCGGCGCCGGCATCATCTGGGGCCTCGTCTACGAGTACCGCGACCCGGCCGGGCCGCAGATCGGCCTGCTCAGCCAGGTCGCCATCTGGCTCGGCGTGGACGATCCGCCGAACTGGCTGCTGACGCAGCCCCTCAACAGCTTCCTGCTCATGGTGATCATGATCTGGATCCAGGTCGGCTTCGCGATGGTCGTGCTCTCCGCCGCCATCAAGGCCATCCCGGGTGACGTCGTCGAGGCCGCCGAGCTCGACGGCGCCACCGGGCTGGAAGCTCTTCAGCCGCGTCACCATCCCGATGATCCGCGGAACGCTCATCGTCGTCCTCACCACGATCGTCATCGCGGTCCTCAAGGTCTTCGACATCGTCCGCGTCATGACGAACGGCAACTTCGGCACCCAGGTCGTCGCGAACGAGATGTACGCCCAGGCGTTCGTGGCCTTCGACGTCGGCCGAGGCAGCGCGCTGGCCGTCGTGCTGTTCGTCGCCGTCATCCCGTTGATCGCCTACAACGTCATTCAGCTGCGGAAGGAGCGGACGATCCGATGAGCGTCGAAGCGCACGAGATCATCCCCATCCCGATGCCCCGCGAGGAGTCGATCCCCGAGGCCGCTCGCCGCAAGCTGAGCAGCCCGTGGGCCACCGGCCTCGTCATCCTCATCACGATCCTGTGGACCATCCCCACGTTCGGCCTGCTCGTCACCTCGCTGCGCCCGTCCGCGGAGGCGCAGACCACGGGCTGGTGGACGATCTTCACCAACCCGACGCTGACCCTGGACAACTACAGCCAGGTGATCAGCGGCGGCTCCGTCATCCCGAACGGCATCGCCCCGTACTTCTTCAACTCGTTCGCGATCGCGATCCCGGCGGCGATCTTCCCGCTCGTGCATCGCGTGCATGGCGGCGTACGCGCATCGCCTGGATCCCGTTCCGGGGCTCGACGTTCGTGTTCTTCACGATCTTCGCGCTCCAGGTCATCCCGCTGCAGATGTCGCTGCTGCCGCTCCTGACGATGTTCAACAAGGGCTGGAGCCTCGGCCCCATCACCTTGTTCCCGGATCTCAACAAGCCGGGGACCGAGCAGTCGCTCTTCGTGGGGACGTACATACCGCTGTGGGTCGCGCACACGATGTTCGCCCTGCCGCTCGCGATCTTCCTGCTGCACAACTTCATCCAGCAGCTGCCCCGCGAGCTGTTCGAGGCCGCACGCGTCGACGGTGCGAGCCACTTCCTCATCTTCCGCAAGCTGGTGCTGCCCGCTCACCGTGCCGGCGATCGCGTCCTTCGCGATCTTCCAGTTCCTGTGGGTCTGGAACGACCTGCTGGTGGCGTTGACATTCGCGGGAGGAACACCGGACGTGGCTCCGATCACGGCGTATCTCGCGGGTATCAAGGGCTCCTACGGTGCACAGATCCACCTCATCACCGCAGGTGCGTTCGTCGCCATCATCGTCCCGCTGATCGTCTTCTTCTCGCTCCAGCGGTTCTTCGTGCGCGGCCTGCTGGCCGGCTCAGTCAAGGGGTAGCTTCATTCATGGATCTCGAGTTCCCGCCCGGTTTCGAACTGGGCGTGGCTACCTCGGCGTGGCAGATCGAGGGCGACGTCGCGGGTCGCGGCCGCTGCAACTGGGACGACTTCGCCGAGATCCCCGGTGCGATCGTCGACGGCGTCGACGGGGGAGCCGGCCTGCGACCACGTCCATCGGCTCGACGAGGACCTGGACCTGCTCGCCGTGGCTGGGCGTCGACGCCTACCGGTTCTCGATCAGCTGGGCGCGCGTCATGCCGACCGGCACGGGCGAGCTGTCGGCCGAGGGCCTGGACTTCTACGACCGCCTCATCGACGGACTGCATCGCCCGCGGCATCAAGCCGGTGGCGACGCTCTTCCACTGGGACCTGCCCACGCCGCTCGAGGACGCAGGGGGCTGGCCGAACCGCGACACCGCGTACCGGTTCGCCGACTACGCCCAGGTCATGGGCGAGCGCTACGCCGACCGGGTCGATCGCTGGGCGACGCTCAACGAGCCGTGGTGCTCGGCCTTCCTCGGCTACTGCTCGGGGTACTTCGCCCCGGGTCGCACCGAGCCGGGCGCGTCGCTCGCCGCCGCGTACCACCTGATCCTCGGGCACGGCCTGGCGATCGAGCGGCTGCGCGCAGCCGGTGCCCGCAACCTCGGCATCGTCCTGAACCTCATCCCGGTGATCAGCGAGCACCGCGTCCATGGACGCGGCCACGCAGCACGTCGACGGCACCCAGAACCGCCTCTTCCTCGACCTGCTGGCCGGCAACGGCGTTCCCGGCCGATCTCGTCGAGTCGTGCGCGTCCGTCACCGACTGGGCGTTCGTGCGCGAGGACGACAACGCGATCCTCTCGGACGCCGATCGACTGGCTCGGCGAGAACTACTACTCCGTCATGCGCGTCGCGGAGCCGGACATGGAGAACACCGACGCGATCGGCCAGGACACGGCCGCGATCCCCGCCTGCCCGCCGCTGCGCTTCGCCCCGCGGCCGCCGTTCACCGACATGGGCTGGGAGATCCTCCCCGAGGGCATCGAGCTCGCGCTGCGCAAGGCGACCGACCACCTGCCGGGCGTGCCGCTGTGGATCTGCGAGAACGGTGCCGCGGTCGACGAGGTCACCGACGACACGGGCATCCACGATCCGATCCGCACGGCGTACATCGGCGACCACCTGCGCGCCCTCACCCGCTCGATCGAGCGCGGGTTCGACGTCCGCGGCTACTACGCGTGGAGCCTCCTGGACAACCTCGAGTGGGCATCAGGCTGGACGAAGAAGTTCGGCCTCATCCGCGTCGACCCGGCGACGGGCACCCGGACGCCCAAGGACAGCGCTCGCTGGTACCGCGCCGTGCTGGCCGTCGCGCGACTAGATCGCTCAGCCTCCGCGAGCGATCGGCGTCGGGCAGACTGGCGCCATGCGAAACACGACCATCAGCATCGCCGGCGAGGACGTCCCCGGCTACATCGCGATCCCGACGTCCGGCTCCGGCCCAGCCGTGATCGTCATCCAGGAGTGGTGGGGCCTGGTGCCGCACATCGTCGACGTCGTGCGACCGACTCGCGGCCGAGGGGTTCGTGGCGCTGGCCGTCGATCACTACCGCGGGGCCGAGACGACCGAGCCGGACGAGGCGCAGAAGCTGATGATCGGCCTCAACATCGGCCAGGTGGCCGATGATCTCGCGGCGGCGGCCGCCGCGCTCGTGGCCCGCGACGAGGTCGAGGGCGATGCGGTCCGCGTCGTCGGCTTCTGCATGGGCGGCGGCCTCGCCCTGCTGGCCCCGACGGTGTCGGACGACATCTGCTGCACCGTCGCGTTCTACCCGGCGATGCCGTGGCCGCAGTACGCGCCCGACTGGTCCCGGTACGCGGGCAAGTCGGCGGTCGTGCACAAGGCGCTGTCCGACGAGCCCGGCAACGGCCCGGTCGATCGCGGAGTACGCCGAGGCGATCCGCAGCCGCCGGCGGAGACGGTCGAGGTGTTCGACTACCCCGACAGCGTGCACGCGTTCTTCAACGACGCCCGCCCCGAGGTGTTCCAGCCGGAGAACGCGGCACTGGCGTGGCAGCGCACGCTCGACGCCTTCCGTGCCTGCACCGGCTGACCTCGCCGCGCTCGACGCGGCGATCTGCGCCTGCCGCCGGTGCCCGCGGCTCGTCGCCTGGCGCGAGGACGTGGCGGCGACGAAGCGGGCGGCCTACGCCGACGAGGAGTACTGGGGACGCCCGGTGCCGGGCTTCGGCTCGACCGCGCCGCTCGGTCTGGATCGTCGGCCTCGCGCCCGGCGGCCCACGGCGCCAACCGCACCGGGCCGGATGTTCACCGGCGACCGCAGCGGCGACTGGCTGTTCGGCTCGCTGCACCGGGTCGGACTCGCCGCTCTGCCCGACGTCCGACGCACGCGGGCGACGGCCAGCGGCTGGAGCACGTGCGCATCACCGCTGCCGTCCACTGCGCGCCGCCCGGACAACAAGCCGACGACGGCCGAGCGGCACGAGTGCGCGCGCTGGCTCGACCTCGAGCTCGGCCTGGTCGAGCCGACGGTGCGCTGCATGCTGGCCCTGGGCGGGATCGCCTGGACGGCGCTGCTGGCGGCCGTGCGTCAGGCCGGCTGGACCGTCGAGCGGGTGCCGTTCGGGCACGGCGCCTCCACCGCGGCCACGTCTCCGTCCGGACGGCCCGTCCTGCTGCTCGCCTCGTACCACCCGAGCCAGCAGAACACCTTCACCGGCCGCCTGACCGAGCCGATGCTGGACGACGTGCTCGATCGGGCGCGGGCGCGCCGGCCTCTGAGCAGCCCGGGCGGACCTCGCCTGCGACGCGAGCCGTATCGTTGAGGCGGGCCCCTGTAGTCCAACTGGCAGAGACACCCGGCTTAAACCCGGCACAGTGAGGGTTCGATCCCCTCTGGGGGCACTGGGCACGCCGAGGAGGCAGCGCATGGAGTTCCTCACCCGACTGCGCGGGAAGAACGGCGCGGCGGCCGGCGCGGCCACCGCCCTGGACCAGTTCTTCAGCCCGGGCGCGGCCCGGGCCCGTGAGGAGATCGACCGCCAGCACGAGCTCGTGCTGCCCACCCCCTCGCCCGGCGACCGCCTGCTCGAGGACGGGATCCTGGTGATCGACGTCCCTGAGGGCCCGCCCACCTCGCCGAGCGCGTAGGTGCGGCCCGTCTGACGCGCCTCAACGGGCCGCACCCACGCACTCGGCCTGAGGGGAGGGTCCTGATTGGCGAAACGGGCTGCGTCGGTTAACGTGTTTTCATGCAGTCAAACAACCCTGTCCTGTCCCGTTACGAGAAGACCGACAAGTCGGGCTTCGCCTACGACGAGGGCGTCTCCGCCTACACCCAGGCGGCGGCCGGCGGTGCCGGTGCGGCCGACGTCGACGCGGCCTTCCAGCAGGTCACTGCTGGCGGCGGCGCCCGACTGACGATCAACGACGTCATCGTCAAGACCTTCGCGGTCTTCGCGATCACCGTGGTCTTCGCGGTCGTGGGCTGGAACACCTACGACACGATGCCGTGGCTCCTATGGTCGGCCTGCTCGGCGGCCTGGCCCTGGGCCTGGTCAACGCCTTCAAGAAGGTGCCGTCGCCGCCGCTGATCCTGCTCTACGGCGTGTTCCAGGGCGTCATGCTCGGCGGCGTCAGCCACTGGTACAGCGACTACGCCGCAGGCAACGGCTGGAACGACATCGTCCTGCAGGCCGTGGTGGCCACCATGACCACCTTCGGCGTCATGCTGGCGCTGTACGTGACCGGCATCGTCAAGGTGAACAAGAAGTTCGTCAGCATCCTGATCGTGGCCGCGGTCTCCTACATGGTGCTCGGCATCGGCTCCTTCATCTGGGCGATGTTCGGCGGCGGCGAGGGCTGGGGCATCTACGGCACGGGCTTCGGCCCGATCGTGGCCGTCCTCGGCGTGCTCATCGCGGCGTTCTTCCTGATGCTCGACTTCGAGGCGATCAGCCAGGGCATCAAGCTCGGCGCCCCCGAGCGCGAGTCGTGGCGGATGGCGTTCGGCCTGCTCGTGACGCTCATCTGGCTGTACCTGGAGTTCCTGCGCCTGTTCGCGATCCTCAGCCGCAACTAGCGACCCGTCCGTCAGCGCCCCGGCGCTGTCGCGGCCACGGAAGGGCACCGGTGCGTTGCACCGGTGCCCTTCCGCATTCCTGAGAGGCTGACCACCATGGGGTCGCAGGTCGAGCTGTTCGCGCGCATGCTCGTCATCGGCGTCGTGGTGGCCGCTCCCGTGGGCGCCATGGGCGTCCTGTGCATCCAGCGGACGCTGGCCCACGGCTGGCGGGCCGGGATGGCCACCGGCGCAGGGATCGCCACGGCGGACGCTGGCTATGCGGCACTCGCGGCATTCGGCGTGAGCGGCGGTGTCGCAGTGGATGGTCGACTTCCAGGCACCGCTGAGGATCATCGGCGGGCTGGGCTGATCTGGCTCGGCTGGCGGGCGGTCCGGACGCCACCAGCCCACGAGGCCGCCAACGCCAGTCGACTCTCCGCGACGCTCGCGTCTCTACACGAGTGCCGTCGGCCTCACGCTCACCAACCCGATGACGATCATGGCCTTCGCCGCGATCTTCGCCGGGGCAGGGCTCGTGACGCAGGCGGGCACCGGAAGCGCGCTCGTGGTCACCCTCGGCGTCGCGCTCGGATCGCTCGCCTGGTGGCTGGCGCTGTCGACCGGCGTCTGGGCGGTGCGGCATGCCGTCAGCGACCGCGCGATGGTCATCGTGAACCGGGTCTCCGGTGGCGTGCTCATCCTCTTCGGCGTCCTTGCCGCTGGTGGCGGGAGTGCGCGGATTCGGCTAGGGCAGCGCCCGCCTGACAGACGACGAGCGCCGCGGTCACGACTGAGACATCCGCATGCGCGGACTGCCGAGCAGCACGCAGGTAGTCGCCGCCGAGGACGGCCAGCATCGCCCCGAGTCCGTGCGGCCCGAGTTCGGGGACGGTGGCGTCGGCCGGGATCTCGTCGGTCAGAGCCCGCGTCTGCTCGACGATGACGAGAGCAGCGCGCCGGCAGTCGGCAGAGGCACCTTTCGCGCGCTGGAGAGGGAGGCTGTTCAGCCGGTCGACGACACGGTCGAGTTCGCGCTCGAGGTCGCGCAGTGCGTCGGGATCGGTCATGCGCCCTTGCGCCTCAGGAAGCCGCGGACCTGCTCGCGGGCGTTGTCGCGGATCTCGGGCCCATGGGTGAACGCGGCGACGTCGTACTCGAGCTCGCCGAGCACGTGAGCGGACTGCTGGTTCTGGCGGGACGAGGTGCAGACCGCTGCGACCGGCCAGCGCATGCGGGACGCCATGTTGAAGATCGCATCGCCGGTGATGAGCACCCCCGACTCCTGGTGGAGAAGCGAGACGTGGCCGGGCGTGTGCCCGGGGGTGTGGACCACGCGCAGGCCGCCGCCGACGTCGATCACCTGGCCGTCGACGAGCTCCGTGACGACGGGGAAGGGCGTGAACCGAGTGGCAGGGCCGCGGCTCATGAGGCGCCCCATCGTCGACTCGGCCGTCGGCGCACTCCGGCCGGCGAGTGCGTACGCGACGTCGTCCTCATGGATCTCGACCCCCGAGACGCTGGTGCGCTGGACCATCTCGTGGGCGCCGCCAGCATGGTCGGAGTGCGCGTGGGTGAGCACGATGCGGGTGACGTCGGCAGGCGTCCTGCCGATGCCGGCGAGCGCCTCGACGATCCTGCGCGGGGCCCGGGCGAGGCCGCAGTCCACCAGGGTGACCTGGCCGTCTGCGTCCAGGAAGGCGAACGAGTTGATGAAGTCGCCGAACGTCGGGATCCGGTAGACGCCCGGAGCGAGGGTTACCACGGGCGCTGCCACGCTGCCAGCCTACGGCGGTAGTGTCGCCGGATGCAGGCACACGACTCCGTCCTCGATCTCATCGGCAACACGCCGCTCGTCCGGCTGCGACGCGTGACCGAGGGCATCGTCTCCGAACCTGGCCCGCTGGTGCTGGCCAAGGTCGAGTACCTGAACCCCGGCGGCTCGGTGAAGGACCGCATCGCGGTGCGGATGGTCGACGCGGCCGAGCGTGACGGCCTGCTGAAGCCAGGCGGCACCATCGTCGAGCCGACCAGTGGCAACACCGGCATCGGGCTCGCCCTGGTCGCCCAGCAGCGCGGCTACTCGACGGTCTTCGTGTGCCCCGACAAGGTCAGCGAGGACAAGCGCAACGTGCTCAAGGCCTACGGAGCCGAGGTGGTGGTCTGCCCGACGGCGGTCGACCCCGAGGACCCGCGGTCGTACTACAGCGTGAGCGACCGGCTCGCCCGCGAGATCCCCGGCGCCTGGAAGCCCGACCAGTACGCCAACCCGAACAACCCGCTGTCGCACTACGAGACGACCGGACCGGAGGTGTGGGCGCAGACGGACGGACGCGTGACGCACTTCGTGGCTGGCGCAGGGACCGGCGGCACCATCTCCGGCGTGGGCCGGTACCTCAAGGAGAAGAGCGACGGCCGCGTGCGCGTGATCGCGGCGGATCCCGAGGGCTCGGTCTACTCCGGCGGCACCGGGCGCCCCTACCTGGTCGAGGGCGTGGGCGAGGACTTCTGGCCGACGACCTACGACGCGAGCATCCCCGACGAGGTCATCGCGGTGTCCGACAAGGACTCCTTCGCGATGACCCGGCGCCTGGCCCGCGAGGAGGGCCTGCTGGTCGGCGGCTCGTGCGGCATGGCGGTGGTCGCCGCGCTGCGGGTCGCCGCGACGGCGGGCCCGGACGACGTCATCGTCGTGCTGCTGCCGGACGGCGGCCGCGGCTATCTCTCGAAGGTGTTCAACGACGAGTGGCTCAGCAAGTACGGCTTCCTGCAGGCGGACAGCGGAGCGACCGTCGGCGACGTGCTGCGCGGCAAGTCGGGCGAGCTCCCGCCCTTCGTCCACACCCATCCCGACCGAGACGGTCCGCGACGCCATCGACATCCTGCGCGAGTACGGCGTCTCGCAGATGCCCGTCGTGCGCGCCGAGCCACCCGTCATGGCGGCAGAGGTCGTGGGCTCGGTCGTCGAGCGCGACCTCCTCGACGACCTGTTCAACGGGCGGGCGCAGCTCGCCGACAAGGTCGACGCCCACATGTCCGGCGCCCTGCCCATGGTGGGCGCCGGCGAGCTCGTGCAGGTGGCCGTCGACGCCCTCCAGTCCTTCGACGCGGTCGTCGTCGTCGATGACGGCAAGCCGACCGGCGTCGTCACCCGCCAGGACGTGCTCGGCTACCTGTCGCGCTAGTGGACGATCCCGCCGTCGCTGGCGCCGTGGCCCGGCCGACGGCACGCGTGCTCCTGATCGACGGGCTCGAACGGGTGCTGCTGTTCGAGATGCACACGGCGGACGGCCGCGTGTTCTGGTGCCCCCCGGGCGGCGGCCTGGAGTCGGGCGAGACGCACGAGGAGGCCGCAGTCCGGGAGGTGCGCGAGGAGACGGGGTGGGCCGCGCCCGGTCCTCGGCCCGGTCATCGGCCATCGCCGTCACGTCGTGACGTGGAACGACGGCGTCACCTACGACTGCGCCGAGCGGTGGTTCCTCGCACGCGTGGACGCGCTCGACGTCGACACGTCGTCATGGACCGACGACGAGCGGATCGACATGGGCGCGCACCGGTGGTGGACCCTCGAGGAGCTGCGACGCCGCGCCCGTCGAGCTCACGCCGAACGATCTCGCGGCGCGGGTGCGCAGCATCCTCGCTGACGGGCCGCCCGCCGAGCCGTGGCACCTCGGGCGCTGACCTCAGCCGCTCTGCCCCGGGGCGGGCATGGGCAGCAGCGGCGAGCAGGTGTCGAGCGCGGCCTTGACCGTGGGATCGCCGCGGTCGAGGTCGCGCATCGGATCCTGACCGTCGGCCACCTCGACGCCGTTGTCCGCGAGGCAGGACCGGAATGCGGCCACGGCTGACTCGTCGATCTGGACGGGACCGCCGGCACCTCCCGGCCCTGCCACCGGGGCCAGGTCCGCGCACGCGGCCTGCGCCGCGTCAAAGGTGGCCTGGTCCACGCCGTCAGGGAGTCCTCCGGCGAAGGCTCCGGGCCCGCCCGGTGGCATGGCACTGGATTCGGCGCTGGGCATCGCGGTCGGCGGAGCGCCCATGTCGGGCAGCGTGACGCCGTTCTCGGCCATGCAGTCCCGGTAGGCGGTGATGTCGGGGGCGCCGGAGGGCGCCGCGGCAGCCGTCGACTCGACCGTCGCTTCGGCAGAGGAGTCGCCACCGCATCCGGTGAGGGTCAGCAGTGCCGCTAGGCCGCCGGCAATGGACAGGGCGGCCGTGGTCGTCGGGCGTGTGCGCATCAGTTCTCTCCTTGGGTGGTGGGAGTGGTGGGGGCGCCGGGGAGGGAGCCCTCGGACACGGAGGTGGCCGTGACGGTGCCGTCGGCGGACGTCGTGCCCCGGATGAGGACCGTGCTGCCGGCCTCGAGATCGGCGAGGCTCACGTCCAGCTGGGTCGTGACGCTTGCGGTGTCGGGAACGCTCACCTTGACCGTCTCACCATCCGGCGTGGTGACGTAGACGTTCCGCTTGTCCACCAGTTTCACGGTCCCGACGGTCATGTCCCCGAAGGATGCGGCAGCGCCCTGCCCCGGCGTACCCCGCTCCGGGCAGTGCCCCAGAGAAGCCTCCGGGCAGTGCCGCAGGGAACCCGCTGGGCAGGTCGCTCGTCGTCGCACCGAAACGCTCGTTCGCGTAGGCACCCCCGATGAAGCCGACGCTGACGAGCAGCAGCGCGAGCAGGACCCACGTGACCCGGTTGGGCCGGGCGTGCTCGCGCCGGCGGAGCAAGGTCGGCAGGTCGTCATCCACCATGCCCAATGGATCGGCCTCGTCGAGCCCGTCCACGTCCAGGTTCGTCTGATCACTCATGGCGCAGCGCCTCGATCGGTCGCAGGGATGCCGCCCGGTTCGCCGGGTAGCTGCCGAAGAACAGCCCGAGCGCCACGGAGACCCCGAAGGCACCGATGACGGAGAGCGGGACGATGACCGGCGTGACGCCGACGATGTCGACGCGTGTCACCGACGAGGGCGACAGCGACGCCGGCCAGGCCGCCGATCATCGACAGGACGGTGGCCTCGACCAGGAACTGGCCGAGGATGGCGCCCCTGCTGGCTCCGATCGCCTTGCGGATGCCGATCTCGCGGGTCCGCTCGGTGACTGTCACCAGCATGATGTTGGTGATGCCGATGCCGCCGACGAGCAGGCTGATCGCGGCGACGGCGCCGAGCAGCACGGTGAAGACCTGGTTGGTGTCCTCGACGGTCGACAGCAGGCTTGCCTGGTTGAGCACCTGGTAGTCGCGGGCGGAGGTGTCGGTGATGGCGTGCCGGTCGTCCAGGATCGCGTAGACCTCTGACTCCGTGGCATCCATCACCGTCGGACGAGTCCGCCTGCACGAGGATCGAGTCCAGGCTCCCGTAACCCGTGAGATGGTTCCGGACCGTGGTGATGGGAGCGATGATGACGTCGTCGCCGTCCTCGAAGCCCGTGCTGCCCTTCGGCTCGAGGACGCCGACCACGGTGAAGGGCGTGCCACCGCACTCGATCTCGGCGCCGACCGGTTCCGCCGAGCCGAACAGCTCGTCCACCACCGTCTGCCCGACGACGACGGTACGTCTCGAGTTGGTGACGTCGTCGTTGACGAAGTAGGTGCCGTCGGCGACGGGCGAGTTCGACGCCTCGAAGTACGACGGCCAGGTCCCGGTGATCGACGTGTCGTAGCTCGCGCCCTCGAAGGTGCAGCTGGCCTGCGCGCTGACGACGGGGGAGGCGCTGTAGACGTCAGGGGCCAGCGTCGCGTCGGCGAGCGCCTCGGCGTCGTCGAGGGTGAGGTCCTTGAACTGGGTCCGCGTGCCTGAGTCGGGCGGACCGAACGTGCCGTGGCGGACCGTCAGCGTGTTGGTGCCCAGGCTCTCGAGCCGGTCGGTGATGGCCTGGGACGAGCCGTTGCCCGACGGCGACGAGGATGATCACCGCGGCCACCCCGATGAGGATGCCGAGCACCGTCAGCCCGGACCGGAGTCGGTTGGCGGTGATGCCGCGCATGCCGATCCGGATGGTCTCGATCAGGCTCACGTCTGCACCTCGGTGGCCCGGCTGCCACCGCGAGGGCGGTTCCAGCGGTCGTCGGAGATCGTGCCGTCCACCAGGGTGATCACGCGGTCGGCCCGCGCGGCGACGTCGTCCTCGTGCGTGATCATGACGATGGTGCGGCCGTCGAGATGCACCCGGTCCATCAGGTCGAGCACATCGGTCGTGGACCGGCTGTCGAGGTTGCCGGTGGGCTCGTCGGCGAGCAGGAGTGACGGCTCCGCAACGAGGGCCCGGGCCACGGCGACCCGCTGCTGCTGACCGCCGGACAGCTCGTTGGGATCGTGGTCCATCCGATCCGACAGGCCGACGGCGGCGAGGGCCTCGCGGGCACGGGCCAGCCGGTCGCGGCGCTTGACCCCCCGGTAGAGCAGGGGCAGCTCGACGTTGGCGAGCGCCGAGGTGCGGGGGATGAGGTTGAAGGACTGGAAGATGAAGCCGATCTTGCGGTTGCGCACGATCGACAGCGCGGACTCGTCGAGGGCGTCGATGTTGATGCCGTCGAGCTGGTAGTGGCCCGCCGACGCGACGTCGAGGCGCCGATGATGTTCATCAGCGTCGACTTGCCCGATCCGGAGGTGCCCATGATGGCGACGTAGTCGCCGCGCTCGACCTCAGGTCGACGCCGCGCAGCGCGTGGACCGTGCTCTCGCCGACGCCGTACACCTTGGTGATGCCGCGAAGGTCGATGACCGGGGTCACGATGCGCCCCCGACGCCGGCCGGCGGCCCTCCGGCCGGCGGGCCGCCTCCGCCGGAGAGCCCGCCCGGGATACCGCCGACAGGGAAGGTGAACCCGCCGCTCCCGTCGGTCGTGCTCACCACGAGCTCGTCTCCCACCGCGACGCCGCTGGTGATCTCCGTGCCCGTGTCGCCGGCAAGGCCGGTGGTCACGGTGACGGTGGAGTCGACCCCGTTCACGCGCACGGTGACGGTGCTGACTCCGCCCGCGGTCGTGATCGCCGCGGTCGGCGCCCAGAGGACGTCGGCGACCTCGCTGGTCGTGACGACGACTGACGCACTCATGCCCTGCCGGACGCCCTCGGGCTCGTCGTCGAGCGTGACGGTCGCGCTGTAGGTCGTCACACCGCTGGTTCCGGTGGAAGGCAGGATGTCGACGGCTGTCACCGTGCCCGTGGACGTCACGTCGGGAAGGGCGTCGAAGGTCACTACCGCGACCTGACCGACCTCCACCTTCAGGGCGTCGGCCTCGGAGAAGCTCGCCACGACCTGGAGGGCCGCCTTCGGGAGCAGGGTGATCACCGGCGCGCCGGCCGTAGCCGGGTCACCCTCCGCGATGTCCACGGAGGCGACGGTCCCAGCCACCGGCGAACGGAGGACGGTGTCGCCCAGTGCGTCGAGGGCCGACGCGAGCCCCGCCTCGGCCACGTCTACTGCAGCCTGGCTTGCCGTGGTGCTCCCGGCAAGTGTTGCCACTGACCTGCCCGAGACTCGCTGGGCAGCGAGCGTTTCCTGTGCGTTCGCAATGGACTGAGCGTCGGAGGCAAGGCCCTTCTCCTGGGATCGCAGGGCTGAGTCGACGGCATCCTGGGCGTTCTCGACCGCGTCCGCCGACTGGTTCAGCAGGGCGTTCTGCAGCTTCTTCAGCGCGATGTTCGCCTGGGTGATCTTCGTGTCGGCGTTCGCCAGGCTCTGCTGCGACTGCACGGAGGACGTCTGGCTCGCGTCTGCTTGGAGCTCGTACTGCTGCTGGGCGTTCCTGGTGGCAGTCACCGCCGACGTGCACTGGTTGGACGATGACCCGTAGGTGTTGCACGCGGAATCCTGGTCCGCCTTGGCATACGACACATCCATCTGGGCCTGGTTGAGCTTGATGTTGCTGGTGGTCTCGGAAGCCGTTGCGGTCTGCACCGCCTGGTCATAGGCGGTCTTCGCATTGACCACGTCCGCCTCGGCAGCCCTCAGCTGCGACCACGCATCCGCATCGGGGCAGGTGCCGTTCGGGTCGAGGCAGGAGTCCGCCCACGTGGCCTTGGCGTCCGCGAGATCGGCGCGGGCTCGGCGCAGGGCCTCGGCATACTCCTGCGCGTTCAGGTCCGCGGTGGCCTGCGCATCCCGGACGGCCTGCTGTGCGGACTCGAGCGAGAGCCTGCTCTGGTCAGAGTTCCCGACCGCCTGCACGTAACTGCTCCGCGAGCTGGTCACGTCCTGCCGAGCCGCGGTGTCGTCCAGTCGGGCGAGCACCCTGCCCGACCGGACGCGATCGCCTTCGGAGACACGAACGGAGTCGACGGTGCCGACCGTCGCGAACGACAGCTCGAGCGTGCCCGCGGTCTCCACCGTCCCGGTCGCGGTCACCGTCTCGCTGATCGTCCCCGACTGCACGGCCACGGTTCGGCCCGTGGCCACGACCTCCTCCGGCGCGAAGAGCCACAGGTAGGCACCGACGCCCACGGCCACGAGCAGCAGGGCGAGCCCTGCGTTGATCCACACGATCCGTCGCTTCATGGGGCCACCATGCGCGCGGATCCTGTGAGGGGCCTGTGAGGACGGTGGAGGGCTGCTGTGAATGACGCTCGGCAGGATTCACAGGATCCTGACAGGAACTGCACAGGAATCCGCACAGTGTCGTGACCACACTGGGGTGGTGAGCCGTGATGCGCAGCCCGAGGCCCGTCTCCTCGTGGTCGACGACGAGCAGAACATCGTCGAGCTGCTGGAGGCGAGCCTGCGCTTCCACGGGTTCGCCGTGACGACGTGCCTCGACGGAGCCACTGCCTTGCGTGTGGCGAAGGAGGTTCCGCCGGACCTGATGGTCACCGACGTCATGATGCCGGGGCTGAACGGGTTCGATCTCGTGCGCAGCCTGCGGGCCGACGGGTACCACTTCCCCGTGCTCTTCCTCACGGCCAGGGAGTCGGTGGACGACCGGGTGACCGGACTCACGATCGGCGGCGACGACTACATCGTCAAGCCGTTCAGCCTCAGCGAGGTGGTGGCCCGGATCCGCGCCGTGCTCAAGCGCACCGGCACGGCGCAGCAGCAGGCGCCGCACGCCCTGCTGGCCTACTCCGATCTCGAGGTGGACGAGCAGGCGCACGAGGTGCGGCGCGGCGGTGACGATCTCGCCCTGTCCCCGACCGAGTTCCGGCTGCTGTGCTACCTCATGGAGAACGCCCAGACCGTGGTGAGCAAGGCACAGATCCTCGACCACGTGTGGCACTACGACTTCGGCGGCGAGATGAACGTGGTCGAGTCCTACATCTCCTACCTCAGGCGCAAGGTGGACGCCGGTCGCCCGCCGCTCATCCACACCGTTCGTGGTGTCGGCTACGTCCTGCGCGAGGCCAAGTCATGACGCGCCTGTCGGGCCTGTCCCTACGCGTGCGTCTCACGGCGCTGGTCGTGCTGCTCCTGGGTGCTGGCCTCGTCGTCTCGAGCCTTCTCGCCACCGCGGCACTGCGCGGCTACCTGCATCGACCGGGTCGACGAGCAGCTCACGGCGGGCGCGCGCCCGTTCGGCGCCTTCCCCGAGCGGATCTCTCCGCCCGCAACGGAGGACCCCGCGGACCCGCGTCCCCCAACCCGCTTCTACCTGGCGGTCATCGACGCGAACGGAACGCGGGTCCTGTTCAACCCCACTGACGTGCCCGAGTCGGCGCCGGCCCTCCCTGCGCCCGGGGACCTGGCGGGCGCGGCGAGGTCGCCCTTCACGGTCGATGCCGTCGACGGGGACGGACAGTGGCGGATGGTGGTCACCCCGTTGTCCGGGCAGGACGGCTGGGCGGTCGGCGCGTACCCGCTCGGCGACGTGACGGCGACCGTGGGGCGACTCGTGCTGCTCCAGGGCATCGTGGGCATCCTCGTGGTCGTGATCGCCGGCGTCATCGGGTACGTGCTGGTACGCCGAAGCCTTCGGCCGCTGGACGAGATGGCGGGGACCGCCCACGCGATCGCCGAGGGGGACCTGAGTCTCCGCGTGCCGGAGGCACCGCCGACGACCGAGGTCGGTCAACTCGCCGAGTCGTTCAACGTGATGGTCACGCGCATCGAGCAGTCGTTCGACGCCCAGCGGGCGTCCGAGGCAGAGGCGCGTGCAGTCCGAGGAGCGGATGCGGAGGTTCGTGGCGGATGCAGGGCACGAGCTGCGCACGCCGTTGACGAGCATCCGGGGGTACGCGGAGCTGCTCGAGCAGGGAGCCGCTGCCGATCACGGCGTCGCCGTCGCACGCATCCAGGACGAGGCGGATCGGATGGGCGGGCTCGTCGACGACCTCCAGCTGCTCGCGCGGCTGGACGAGCAGCGGCCCCTTCACCTGGTGCCGATCGACCTGGTCGGCGTGTGCGCCGCATCCATTGAGGGGGTCCGGGCGAGCTCGCCCACGCGGCCCATCACGTTCCGGTCGGCGGAGGATCCGGTCACCGTCCAGGGGGACGAGGACCGGCTGCGTCAGGTGATGGACAACCTGCTGTCCAACGCGATCCGCTACTCCCCGGATCCGTCGGCCATCGACGTGGTGATCGAGGCCCCAGGGCAGGGGAAGGCCGGGGACGTCGTTCGTGTCCGGGTGATCGACCGAGGCCCCGGCCTCTCGCCGGAGGAGACGGCGCGGGTGTTCGACCGGCTGTACCGGACGGACGAGGCCCGGAGTCGTGTCCACGGGGGGGCTGGCCTCGGGCTGGCGATCGTTCGCTCCATCGTCGAGGCGCACGGAGGAGCGGTCTACGTCGAGAGCCGGCCGGGCGAGGGAACGGAGTTCGGGTTCACGCTGACGTCAGCAGCTGGGTCAGATCCGCATTCACCGGCGGATGCTGGGCCGAATCTGCAGAACTGACCCGGATGCTGGGTCAAATCTGACTGGAGAGTGGGGGGAGGGGCAGGCCGGTGTTGGCGTGGCAGCGGTACCCGTTGGGGTTCTTGTAGAGGTACTGCTGGTGGTAGTCCTCGGCCAGGAAGTAGGTCGACGAGTCGGCCGGCGCGACCTCCGTGGTGATGGCCGGGTAGCCGCGCTCGGCGATCACCTTCGCGTACGCGTCACGCGTCTGCTCGATGCAGCTCGCGCTGCTCCTCGGTGGTGAAGTACACCGCGCTGCGGTACTGCGTGCCGTGGTCGTTGCCCTGCCGGTAGCCCTGCGTCGGGTCGTGCTTCTCCCAGAACTCCTTGAGGATGTCGTACGTGGAGATGACGAGCGGGTCGTAGGCCACCATCGCGGTCTCGGTCTGGCCCGGTCTGCCCGGAGCAGACCTCCTCGTACGTCGGGTTGGGCGTGAAGCCGCCCATGTAGCCGACGCTCGTGCTGACGACGCCGGGCAGCCGCCAGAAGATCTCCTCGGCCCCCCAGAAGCAGCCCATGGCCAGGTAGATGACCTTGGTGCCCTCGGGCCACGGACCGGTGAGCGACGTGCCGAGCACCGCATGCGGGGCCGGATCGGGCAGGACCGGGTTCGACCGGCCGGCGAGGGCTCCCTCGGGCGGCGACCATGCGGGACTTGCTGCTGCCGAAGATGCTCATCCCCCTAGGGTACGGAACATGGACGGATTCGAAACTCGGGCGATCCACGCCGGCCAGGAGCCCGACCCCCTCACCGGGGCCGTGGTGCCGCCGATCTACCAGGTGTCCACCTACGCGCAGGACGGCGTCGGCGGGCTGCGCGGCGGCTACGAGTACTCGCGCAGCGCCAACCCGACGCGCACCGCCCTCCAGGAGTGCCTGGCCGCTCTGGAGGCGCCGGACCTGCCGGGCGCCACCGGGCTGGCGTTCGCGTCCGGGCTCGCCGCCGAGGACACGCTGCTGCGCACGGTGTGCCGGCCGGGCGACCACGCGGTCATCCCGGACGACGCCTACGGCGGCACGTACCGGCTGTTCGCCAAGGTCGCGGCGCCGTGGGGACTCGAGTACACCCCCGCGGCACTGACCGATCCGGACGCCGTCGCGGCGGCCATCGTCCCCGGACGCACGAAGCTCGTCTGGGTCGAGACGCCCACCAACCCGCTGCTCAGCATCGCCGACATCGCGGCGCTCGCCGACGTCGCGCACGCGGCGGGCGCCATCCTCGTCGTCGACAACACCTTCGCGTCGCCGTACCTGCAGCAGCCGCTGCTGCTCGGCGCGGACGTCGTCGCGCACAGCACCACGAAGTACCTCGGCGGCCACAGCGACGTCGTCGGGGGCGCGCTCGTCACGGCCGACGCCGATCTCGCCGAGCGCCTCACGTACCACCAGAACGCGATGGGCTCCGTGCCCGGGCCGTTCGACTCCTGGCTGGTGCTGCGCGGCATCAAGACGCTCGGCGTGCGGATGGACCGGCACAGCGCCAACGCCCGTGCCGTCGCCGAGTTCCTCAGTCGGGCATCCGGCCGTGTCCCAGGTGCGCTGGCCCGGGCCTGCCCGAGCACCCGGGCCACGACGTGGCGGCCAGGCAGATGAGCGACTTCGGCGGCATGGTGTCCTTCCACGTCGCGGCCGGCGAGCAGGCGGCCGTCGACGTGTGCGGGCGCACCGAGGTGTTCACGCTCGGGGAGTCGCTCGGCGGAGTGGAGTCGCTGATCGAGCACCCCGCGCGGATGACGCACGCGTCCGCGGCCGGCAGCCCGCTCGAGGTCCCGGGCGACCTGGTGCGGCTGTCGGTGGGAATCGAGACGGTCGACGACCTGCTGACCGACCTGGACCGGGCGCTGGCGGGCTAGGGGTGCCCGACGAGCCGGACGACGCACCTGAGGCGCGGGGCGAGCACCGCTGGCCGATGGCGGTCGCCGTCCTCGCGGCGGCGATCCTGCACGCGCTGCTGCCCGAGGAGCTGCGGCTCCAGTCCGTCGCCGTGGCTGCCGTGGGTGGCGTCCGGCATCCTCGCGGTGCTCATCATCGGCGACCCGGGCCGCATCAACCGGGTGCGCACCTGGACGCGGGTGCTGACCGACGTCCTGATCGGGTTCATCACGCTGGCCAACTCGTATGCCGCGGTCATGCTCGTCGTCGGCATCGTCGACAACGCGTCCTTCGAGACCCCGGACGAGCTGCTGTTCGCCGGCGGCGCTCGTGTGGGTCACGAACGTGATCGCCTTCGCGCTGTGGTTCTGGGACCTCGACCGCGGCGGCGCGGCCGAGCGAGCCAGGGGCACGAGCCGCATGCCCGCCTTCGTGTTCCCGGAGATGCAGCACACGGCCCACGTCCGGCCGGACTGGTACCCGACGTTCGTCGACTACCTGGCGTTCTCGTTCGCGACGGCCACCGCGTTCAGCCCGACCGACGTCTCGGCGGTGAAGCCGTGGGCCAAGGTGCTGGTCGTGGTGGAGTCGCTGCTGTCGCTCTCGCTGGCCACGCTGGTCATCGCGCGGGCCATCAACATCCTGACGTGACCCAGGCTCCTCCCGATCAAGGTGAGGACGCGCGACGGTGACGCGGCAGTAGCGTGCGGACATCGACGGACCCCAGGGAGGCCATCGTGCCGAGCGCCGCTGCACGGATCGTTCCGCCATGGATGCGCGGCTACAAGCGGGAGTGGCTCACCCGTGACATCGTGGCGGGCGCGACTCTCGCGGCCGTCGCCATCCCCGAGTGCATGGGCTACACGTCCATCGCGCAGACGCCGGTGGTCACGGGCCTGTACACCGTCATCTTCCCGACGATGCTCTTCGTGCTCCTCGGTTCCTCACGCCTGCTCGTTGTCGGGGCCGACTCCGCCACCGCTGCGCTGCTGGCCGCCGGGCTGGGGGCGGCGGCGATCCCGGGGGTGACCCCCGGATCGCAGGAGTGGCTCGCCTACTGCAGCGTCATCGCCCTGATGTGCGGCTTCCTGCTGATCGTCGCGCGGATCTTCCGGCTGGGCTTCCTCGGTGACTTCCTCAGTGCGTCCGTCCTCATCGGGTTCCTCACCGGCGTGGGCGTGCAGGTGCTGTCCGGCCAGATCCCCGACATGCTCGGAGTGCCGAAGGGCACGGGCACCTGGTTCGAGCAGCAGTGGACGATGATCACGTCCATCCCTGACCTGAACTGGCCGACCTTCGCCTACGCGATCGGGACGATCGTCGATCATCCGAGGCTTCAAGCGGTTCATCCCGGCGGTGCCGGGGGCGATCGTCGCCGTGCTGCTGTTCATC
This sequence comes from uncultured bacterium, assembly GCA_963707385.1. Classification (GTDB taxonomy): domain Bacteria; phylum Actinomycetota; class Actinomycetes; order S36-B12; family S36-B12; genus UBA10649. The sequence continues at coordinate 212,227 of CAVPPK010000002.1, forward strand.
GCCCTCTCCAACGCCCTCGACTCGGCCGGCAACGGCGTGGCCGTGGTCGGGGCCGTGCAGGGCGGCTTCCCGCCCATCGGCCTGCCACAGGGGATCACGCTGGCGGACGTCGAGACGAACTTCGCCACGCTCAGCGCCATCGCGTTCTCGTGCTTCGTCCTCATCATCGCGCAGAGCGCCGCCACGTCCCGCAGCTTCGCGATGAAGCACGGTCAGTCGGTCGACGTGAACCGGGACATCGTCGGCCTGTCCGGCGCCAGCTTCGCGGCCGGCCTGAGCGGGACCTTCGTGGTCAACGGCAGCCCGACGAAGACGCAGATCCTCGACGATCAGAAGGGCCGCACCCAGCTGTCCAATCTCACGATGTCCCTGATCGTGCTGCTCGTGGTGCTGTTCTTCACCGCGGTCCTCACGAACATGCCCAAGGCGGTGCTCGCCGGGATCGTGTTCCTCATCGGCGTGAGCCTCGTCGACATCAAGGGCTTGCGGGAGATCGGGCGCGTCCGCAAGGACGAGTTCGTCATCGCGATCGTGACGGCGGTCGTGGTCTGCGCGGTCGGCGTCGAGCAGGGCATCATCCTGGCGATCGTCGTGTCGATCCTGAACATCATCCGTCGGCAGTACAAGCCGAAGGACTTCGTCGTCGGCGTGGATGCTGACGGTGAGCCCACGTACCAGTCCGCCGTCTCCGGCGTCCAGAGCGCGCCGGGCCTGATCATCTTCAGCTACGACGCGGCACTGTTCTACGCGAACGCCAACAGGTTCGTCGATGACGTCGAGCGACTGATCGAGGCCGCGCCGACGCCGGTCGAATGGCTGATCCTGGATGCCGGCGGCCTCGACGACATCGACTACTCGGCTCACAAGTCCCTCGATGGCCTCCTCGACTACCTCGAGGCGAAGGGGATCACGGCCTGCCTGGCCCGCGTCGATGCGGGGCTGCTGGCCACCCTCACGAGCTACGGCATGGACAAGCGCATCGCGCCGGATCACATCTTCGGCAACCTCGTCGATGCCTATGCGGCCTTCGAGAGGCGGCCGCAGCCCGCGTCAGGCTGATCGGCGCAGCAGCCGGCCGTATCGATGCATGGTGCGCGACACCGACTGCTCGAGCAGCCAGCGCGGCAGCTCGACGCGACCGTCGCCGACGAACGGGCTCGTGTCGACGACCACTCCTCGATCGTGGGCGGCCGCGAGCAGGGTGACGGACGCCCCGTACGGCGCGCGGATGCGGGTGGCCCACGGCATCGGCAGCGTCCCGATGAGCGACAGCACCTGCTCCTCGGACTCCACGACCGTCAGCGGCGACGCCGCACACGCCTCCGGCGAGGTCGGCGAGAGCGCGGTCGTCCGCATGCTCGGCCGGGATGAGCGCGATCACGCGGTCCAGCGGCCGGTAGCGAAGGATGTTCGCCTCGCAGGCGAGTCCAGCGGGGTCGTTGTCGCGACCGAAGTGCTCGACCCATGCCCGTCGGAACGACGCGCTTGCCTGCACCGGATCGGTGCCGGCCGGTTCCCAGCGCCCGTAGCCGTGCAGGTGGTTGGGTCCGCCCGGCTTGCTGCCCGGACCGATGGACGAGGCCTTCCAGCCGCCGAAGGGCTGGCGCTCGACGATGGCCCCCGTGATGTGGCGGTTGACGTACGCGTTGCCGACATGCACGCGCGCCAGCCAGTGGTCGATCTCCCGCGGGTCGAGGCTGTGCAGGCCGCCGGTGAGACCGTAGGCCGGGGCGTTCTGCAGCGCGATCGCGTCGTCGAGGTCGGCCGCCCGCATGAGCCCGAGCACGGGTCCGAAGCACTCCGTCAGGTGGAACCACGACCCGGGCCGCACGTCGGCGCGCACGCCGGGCGACCACACGCCGACCCTCGTCGTCGAGTGCGCGCGGCTCGACGAGCCAGCGCTCACCGGGCTCGAGCGTGGTCAGCGCCCGCAGGAGGGTGCCGGTGGGCGGCGCGATGAGCGGACCGGCCTTCGTCGCCGGATCCAGGGGTGAGCCGACCCGCAGGCTGCGGACGGCGTCGGCCAGCCGACGGTGGAAGGACGGGTCGTCGTAGACGGACGCCTCGACGATGGCGAGGCTGGCCGCGGAGCACTTCTGCCCCGAGTGGCCGAAGGCGGAGCGCACGAGGTCCTTGATCGCCTGATCGAGGTCGGCGGCCGCCGTGATGACGAGTGCGTTCTTCCCGCTCGTCTCCGCGTGCACGCGCAGGTCGGGCTTCCAGTCCAGGAACAGCGAGGCGGTCTCGTAGCTGCCGGTCAGCATGACGAGGTCGACGTCCGGATGGGTGATCAGCCGCTGTCCGACCTCGTCGTCGGGGGTGCAGGCGAGCTGGACGACGCCGTCCGGGACTCCCGCCCGCCGCAGCTGGTCGACCAGGTGGGCGGCGACCGCCCGCGTCTCGGGCGCCGGCTTCATGACGACGCTGCAGCCCGCGGCGATCGCGTGCACCAGCCCGCTCGCCGGGATCGCGTAGGGGAAGTTCCAGGGTCCCGCGACGACGACGAGGCGCGACGGGAGCCATGCGGGACCCGGCGTGCCGTCCCCGCGGGCGATGTCCTCGTGCTGGTGCGTGAGGTGGGCGGCGTAGCGCGCGAAGTCGATCGCCTCGGACACCTCCGGGTCGCCCTCGCCGACCGTCTTGCCGGCCGTGTGCGCCATGAGGGCGATCGTCGCGGCCCGTTCCGCCTCCATGAGGTCGGCCGCCTTGCCCAGCACCTCCCGCCGCTCCGCCCAGGTGGTCGCGGCCCAGCGCGCCTGCGCGTCGATGCCGCACGCCACGAGGGCGTCCACGTCAGTGAGCGCCGTGACCAGCGGCGGCTCGGTCACGACACAGGCCGCGAGCGCGTCGGCGATCCGGGCTCGATTGGCGGCTTGCGTGAGGTCCGTGTCGGCGCAGGTGGTGAACGGCGCGTCGGCCGGGGTGGCCTGCGGATCGACGGCACGCGGCCGGCTGCGTCGCGAGGCGGTCGACACCGCGTGCCGCGCCTTGACCGACGAGCGGAAGCGCTCGGATTCCCGATGCCATGCGGGCGAGCCCGGGGTGATGTCGAACAGCGATCGCAGGAAGTTCTCGGGCGAGGAGTTCTCGTCCAGCCGACGGGACAGGTAGGCGATCGAGGCGTCTCGGTCGGACTTCTCCACCACGGGCGCGTAGAGCAGGAGGGAACCGGCCATCTCCCGCACGGCGCGAGCCTGGGGCGGGGCCATGCCCTCGAGCATCTCGAGGTCGATCCGCTCCACGGACGCCGTTGCCTCGGCCACGGTCATGGCGTACGCGATCTCGAACAGGTTGTGGCTGGCGACGCCGATGCGCACGGCGCCCGGTCGCCCGAGTCGCAGGGCATCCTCGAGCATCCGCTTGAAGGAGGCGTCCACGTCGCCCTTGTCGTCGTAGGGGGCCTGCGGCCAGTCGTGGAGCTCCGCCTCGACCTGCTCCATCGCGAGGTTGGCGCCCTTCACCAGCCGGATCTTGATGCCGGCTCCGCCGCGGTCGACGCGCTCGTTGGCCCAGGCGCACAGGCGGGCAAGCGCATCGTGCGAGTCGGGGATGTAGGCCTGCAGGACGATGCCGGCCCTCAGGCCGACGAACTCCGGCTCGTCCAGCACGGCCATGAAGCTGCGCAGGGACAGCTCGAGGTCCCGGTACTCCTCCATGTCCAGATTGACGAACGTGGGCGGAGTGCTGGCCATGGCCGCGCGGTACAGGCGCCGCAGCCGGTCGGCGATGCGGGCCAGCGAGTCGTCCTCCGCGAGGACGTCGAGGTTGGCGCACAGCGCGGAGATCTTGACCGACACGTAGTCGACGTCGGGGCGGGCGATCCTCGTCAGCACCATGCGACAGCGCTGCTCGGCCTCGTCGTCGCCGAGGATGGACTCGCCGAGCACGTTCACGTTGAGCTGGAAGCCGTCAGCGCGACGACGGGAGACGTAGTCGGCGAATGCGGGGTCGTCCGCCGGCAGGATGACCCCGGCGGTGTCGCGGTCGATCCGCCAGTCGACGGCCCGATCGGCGACGGACGGGATCGCCGGGGCGACGCGGCCGAGCAGTGCGAGGCCCAGCCGGTCGGTGCTGCCGAGGGCCGCGGGCACTCCGCCGCTGGTGAGGTCGTGCAGCCGGCGCGCCGCGCGCCTCGGGTCGCGGATGCGCAGCACCTGGTCGGTGAGGTCGAGCAGCAGGTCGCGGGCGTCGTCGTCGCCGAGCAGGGCGGCCAGACGGCGGGACCGGCGCCGCTCGGTCCTCGTGGTGAGGACCTCTGCGCGTTCGAGCATCGACAGCGCGCGGGACTCGGCGCGCGCGATGAGCGTGTCGTCGTCGGGGAGAACCAGCGGCGGTGTCGTCATGCTCCTATCGCACCACGCGTGTCTTGTGCGAAAGTCGCCTCGTGGCTGTCCGATTAGTACAACGGGGCGAGACCCGCCTGCCCGCGTCGGCCGTCGCGTTCGCGGAGCTGGTCGACGGCGTTCCGCAGGTGCTCGGCTGCCTGAAGGCGGCGGACGGGCGCTATGTGTGGGCCAACGACGGCTTCGCCGATCGGCTCGGCCGGCCCGCCGAGGAGATCGTCGGGCCGCACCGTCGACGAGCTGTTCCCGCTCGAGTTCGCGCGCTCCTACTCCGCCCAGGACGCGATGGTGCTCGGCACGGGGCGCCCCCTCCAGCGGCAGGTCGAGCTGATCGTCCGTGCCGACGGGCGGATCGGCTGGTTCGTGACGTCGAAGTCCCGGCTGCTCGACGACCGCGGGCGGGCGTGGGGTCTCGCGGTGCTGTCGGTGGACCTGGATGCCCAGCTCGAGAGCGGGCACTCCGGCCTGGCTGCCGCGATCGAGGCGATCCGCGCCGACGTCGGGCGGCCGTGGCGGGTCGGCGACCTGGCCGCACTGGCGGGCCTGTCGTCCAAGCAGTTCGAGCGGATGGCGAAACGAACGCTCGGCCTCAGCCCGCAGCGCCTGGTGCAGCGGCTGCGCCTGGAGCATGCCGTGCACGCCATCGTCAGCACGGAAGCCTCCCTGGGCGAGATCTCAGCCGAATGCGGCTTCTACGACCAGAGCTCGTTCACGAAGCAGTTCCGCGCGGTGCTGGGGGTGACGCCGGGCGCCTACCGGCGACTGCGGGGCTGAGGTCAGCTGGTCGGGCCGGGCATGACGATGGCATCGGCCGTGCGGCAGGAGTCGCCCTCGCACACCCGCAGCGCCTGGAGCTGCGAGTACAGGCTCGCCACGAGCCGGGTGTCGGCGGTGTCGATGATGTTGTTCATCTCGTACGGATCGGCCTTGAGGTCGTAGAGCTCGCGCTCGCCGTCGCGGTACACGACGAAGAGCCAGTCCGGCGTGCGCAGCGAGGTGTACTGCGGCGGCGCCTGCGGCTGGTAGTCCGGGTCGCCGGGACCCGGACGTGCCGAGGCTCTCCGAGACGGTGGCCTGACGCCAGGTGGCGGGCACCTGGCCCGTGGCGATGATGTCGGTGAGCGAGCGGCCGTCGACCCAGGTGGGGGCCTGCGCGCCCAGGATGCTGGTGAAGGTCGGCGCGAGGTCGATGGTCGACGTCATGGCGTCGATGCGGGTGCCCGGGGTCACGCCCGGCCCGATGACGACCATCGGCACGACGGTGTCCTCGCGGAAGGCCGTGCGCTTGCCCTTGGTGAGGCGGTGCGTGCCCGACGTGGTAGCCGTTGTCGGAGGTGACGACGACGAGGGTGTCGTCGGCGCGGCCGGTCTCCGCCAGGGTGGCGAGCACCGCATCGACGGAGTCGGCGACGGACTCGGCCGACTGCGCGCGCTGGCGCCACAGGTTGTCGAGGCGGGTCTGCTTCCAGGCCGGGATCGGCGGGAACGGCACGCAGCCACGACGGCTCGTTGGTGCCGAACTGGTTGTAGTTGGGGGTGCGCGGCGCGACGGTGGCCAGGTGCGTCTCCTTGTTGCGCGTGGCGACGGGGGCCGGCTTGTGCGGGTTGTAGGTGGAGAGGGTGACGAAGAAGCCGTCGCGAGCGGTGCGGATGAAGTCGGTCGCCTTCGTCGTGATGACGTCGTTCAGGAAGTCCGTCGGCTTGTTGCCGTAGCGCACGAGACGGCCGTTGGAGTTCAGCACGTAGTCGTACCCCGTGTAGGAGTCACCGCGGGACGTGGGCACGCCCCAGCTGTCCCAGCCCGGAGGCACGTAGCGCGCGCTCACGGGCCGCTGGGTGGCCGGGTACTCGTTGAGGTACTTGCCGAACAGCGCGGTCTCGACGCCGGCCGACTGCAGCCAGGTCGGCAGGCAGTCGGTGTGCCAGCCCTTGTCGCGGAAGGTGGGCCAGCCGCCGCCCGTCCGTGCTCAGGTTCGAGACGACGTCGTGGTTGTGGATGTACTGGCCGCGCAGGATCGACGTGCGCGACGGGCAGCACAGCGAGTCGGTGACGGTGTGGTGCGTGAAGGTCATGCCCTTGTCCTGCAGGGCCGCGAGCCGCGGCACCTGCTCGAACAGGTTCCAGTCGAGGTCGTCGGCGAGGACGAAGACGACGTTCCTGATGCCGGCGAGCGTGCCGTCGCGGCCGGCGTGGTGCTCGGCTGACCGCGGACGGCTGGAGCCGTGGGCTGCGGTCGTGGGGTGGCGGTCGGCGCTCGCGGCGCTCGTGGCGCTGGGCGGCAGGTCGAGCGGGGTCGCGTTGACGGCGGCACCGGCCGTCGGGGTGATGCGGCGGACGCGACGCGACGGGGTCGTGGTGAGTCCGAGGAAGCCGAGGCCGGCGATCGTCGCGATCGCCGTGAGGGCGGCGGTGGCCGTCACGAGGGCACGCCGACGACCAGGCTTGTCGGTCTGGTTCATGCGTCGGCGGGCTTCCTCGTCCGGTTGAGTGTCTCGGGCATCAGGACTACAAATGTAACCGCTACCAGGCTCAGAGCCGCACCCGCCGCGAACGCCCAGTCGAAATCGAGCATGTCGACGAGGAGTCCGGCCATCAGCGGCCCGACAATTGCCCCCACATCGGACATCATCTGGAAGGTCGCGACGACGATGCCGCCGCGCCGACCGCCCATGATGTCGCCGACCACGGCGGCGGGGGCCGAACCGAGGAAGGCGCCCGCCGCCCCCTGGATGGCCATCGCGAGCAGGAACAGCACGGTCCCGGCGACGGCCTGGGTGCCCCAGCCGTTCGAGGCGACGTCGGCCGCGGTGAGGACGAGCATGCCGACGGCGGTGCCGATGGTGCCGTAGAGCAGGGCCTTGCGGCGGCCCTGCGTGTCGGCCATCCGGCCCGCGGGCAGCAGCAGCACGGCCTGCAGGCCGGCCGCGACGAGGAAGCCGATGCCGGCGAGCGAGGCGGTGCGCCCCAGGCCTTCGGTCACGAAGAGGGGGACGGCCGAGGACCGCAGACCGAAGACGACGAAGCCGGTGACCAGGTTGACCGTGATGGCCGCCTGGTACGCCCGGTCCTTCAGCGCCTCGCGCAGCTGCTCGAGGCGCCCCTCCTCGCCCTTGCGCGACGGCGTGCTCCAGCTCGTTGAGCCGGCTCTTGGCGAGGAAGGCGAGGGCGACGATCGCGGCCATGAGCAGGGTGGCGGCGTAGACGAAGAACGGCGCGCGGATCGACCAGGCCACGACGAGCCCGCCCACGGCGGGACCGGCGACGCCGCCCAGCAGGAAGCCGCCCTGGAAGGCGCCGCTGGCGCGGCCGCGCTGGTCGGTGTCGACGACGCGCAGCAGCAGGGCGAGTGCCGAGACGGTGAACATGCTGGAGCCGAGGCCGCCGACGCTGCGCAGGACGATCAGCTGCAAGTAGGTCTGGGAGAAGCCGGCGGCCGCGCTCGAGGCGGCGACGATGAGCAGACCCGACGACATCACCCATCGCTCGCCGAGGCGGTCGACCAGCACGCCGGCGAGCGGCGAGGTGATGAAGCGGACGAGGGCGAAGGCGGAGATGACCGCGCTGGCCTGCAGCGCCGTCACGTCGAAGGTGCGGGCGAAGACGGGCAGGACCGGGATGAGGATGCCGAAGCCGAGGGCGACGCAGAAGGCCACGCCCGTGAGGACGGCGACCTCGCGGGGCAGCCCCTTCAGCAGCGGCGTGCGACGGACGGCGCGGCCGATGCGCCGGGTAGGGCTCACCGCCGAGGAGCACCGGAGCGGGAGGCCTGTCACCGCGTCACCCTATCCTCCGGTGCATGCCGCCATCCGCGCTGTACGCCGCCGAGGACCAGTGGTCCGCGGTGCTCGACCGTGGCGGCCAGGTCGACTTCTTCGGCTCGCGGATCGACGTCCCGATGCAGCGCAGGTTCGGCGACATCGCGTCCGTGCAGGGCGTACGTCGACCGGGTCCTCGCGCTGCCGGCCGTGCGCTCCGCGTACCCGGCCGCGCGGGTCCGGTGCGCGTGCGCGAGCGGGCCGGCCAGCGCCGGGCGCACTACGAGCCGGCGACGGCCACCATCGCGATCCCGATGCGCGACCTGTGGGCCGGCCGCGAGGCGGTCGTGCTGCACGAGCTCGCGCACCACCTCGCCTGCAGTGCCGGGGTTCCGGCGTCGTCCGTCGGGGCGGCGATGGCACGGCGCGGAGTTCCAGGCCGCCATGTGCGACCTCGTGACCGAGGTGCTCGGCGAGCAGGCCGCGCTGCTGCTCAGGGCCGGGTACGACGCGGCGGGGGTGCGGCCATGAGCGCCACGCTCGACCGCATCTCCGCGCTGCTGGCCAAGGCCGAGCGCACCGACAACGAGGCCGAGGCCGACGCCTACCTGATGAAGGCGCAGCAGCTGGCCACGCTCGCCAGCGTCGACCTGGCGGTCGCCCGAGCACGCATCGCGCGGCGCGAGGCCCGGCAGCAGCCCGAGTCGCGCACCACGACGATCGGCGAGAAGGGCCGCGGGCGAATCCGCACCTCATCTCGCTGTTCGTGGCCATCGCGCACGCCAACGACGCGCAGGTCGACGTGGCGTCGAACAGCGACCTACGTCATCGGCTACGGCATGCCGGCCGACCTCGACGTCGTCGAGACGATCTTCGGCTGCCCTGGCCGTGCACATGGTGCACACGAGCCAGGCGTACGTGACGGGGCGCACCTGGGTGGGGGAGACGTACGTCGCCGCGGCCGCCCGTGGCCGACGCGGGCAGCGCCGGCCGCACACGGCCCAGACCGCCCGGGCGGCGTTCTACCGGGCCTACGTCGAGCGGATCGCCGAGCGACTCGCCGTCGCGCGGCAGGAGGCACTGGTGCAGGTGGCCCGTGACCGGCCGCCGCGCACGGGCGACGAGATGTCGGGCGGCGTGCTGGTCCTGCGGCAGAAGGCAGCCGAGGTGCGGTCCTTCCATGCCCAGCAGTCGCGAGCGCGCGGCTCGTGGTCCGGCTACTCCGGGGCCGTGCGCCGGGCCAGCGGCACGGCGGCCGAGGCAGGTCGCGGGGCGGCCTCGCGCGCCCGCCTGACCAAGCAGGCCGAACTGCCCGGCAAGGGCCCCGGAATCCGGGGCTGAGGCGCACGCCGGGTGACAGGATGGCGCGCGTGGCTCCCGACTCCGTGACGCTCGCCGACATCGAGGCTGCTGCGGCGAACCTCGACGGCGTCATCCGCGAGCTGCCCCTGGCGGGCGCCCAGTGGCTCGAGCGGCTCGTGGGCGGCGAGGTCCGCCTGGTCACCGAGAACCTCCAGCGCGCCGGGTCCTTCAAGATCCGGGGCGCCTACCACCGCATCTCCCGGCTGTCGGAGGAGGAGCGCGCGCGCGGCGTGGTCGCGGCCAGTGCGGGCAACCACGCGCAGGGGGTGGCGGTCGCCGCGCAGCTGCTCGGCGTGCGGGCCACCGTCTTCATGCCCGAGGGCGCCACGATCCCCAAGGTGCAGGCGACCCTCGGCTACGGCGCCGACGTGCGCTTCCACGGGACGTCCATCGACCAGGCGCTGGAGGCCGCGCAGGAGTTCTCGCAGGAGACCGGCGCGGTGCTCATCCATCCGTTCGACCATCCCGACGTCATCGCCGGCCAGGGCACCGTCGGCCTGGAGATCATGGCCAAGATGCCCGAGGTTCGCACCGTGGTGGTGTGCACCGGGGGTGGCGGCCTGCTGGCGGGCGTCGCGCTGGCGGTCAAGTCGGTGGACCCATCGGTCCGCGTCGTCGGTGTGCAGGCGGAGTCCGCGGCGGCGTACCCGCCCTCGCTGGCCGCGGGCCACCCGATCCGGCTCGAGTCGATGGCGACCATGGCCGACGGGATCGCGGTGGGGCGCCCCGGCGACGCGCCCTTCGCGCTCGTGCAGGAGTACGTCGACGACATCGTGACCGTCACGGAGGAGCAGATCTCGCGGGCGGTGCTGCTGCTGCTCGAGCGGGCCAAGCTCGTGGTCGAGCCGGCCGGCGCGGCGGCGGCCGCGGCCGTCCTCGCGAACCCCGAGGCGTTCGAGCCGCCGGTCGCCGTCGATCCTGTCCGGCGGCAACGTCGACTCGCTGGTGCTGCTCCGCATCATCCGGTTCGGGCTGGCCTCGGCCGGACGCTACCTGACCCTCGCGGTGCGCATGCCGGACCGGCCCGGCTCGCTGGCGCGGCTGCTGAACGACATCCAGGCCATGCACGCCAACGTCGTCGACATCGAGCACAACCGGGTGGATGCCGGGCTGCGTGTCGACGAGGTCGACATCGTGGTGCACGTCGAGGCTCGTGGACCCGAGCACTGCGCGAGCCTGCTGACCGACCTGGCCGACCGCGGATACCGCCTGCTGGACCGCACCGATCCCTGACGCGACCCTCGTGGTCAGCCGCCGTACGTCTCCACCTTGAGGACCTCGACGGTCATCTCCTTGCCGTTGGCGAGGATGTACGTGGCCGAGTCTCCGACGCGGGTGCCGTTGACCGCCGCGCCGAGCGGCGACGTGGGGGAGTAGACCTCGATCGACGCATGCGCCGCCTCCTCGCGGGACCCGAGGAGGAACGTCTCCTCCTCGTCCCAGGCGGGGAAGCGCACGGTCACGACCTTGCCCGCCGCCACCTCGTCGTGCTCGGCGTCTGGGGCGCCGATCTTCGAGTGCTCGAGCAGGTGCTTGAGCTGGCGCACGCGGGCCTCGTTCTTGCCCTGCTCCTCGCGGGCGGCGTGGTACCCGCCGTTCTCCTTGAGGTCACCCTCGTCGCGGGCGGCCGCGATGCGGTTCTTGATCTGCTCGCGCGTCGGACCCTCACGGTCGGCGAGCTCGGCCACGAGGCGGTCGTGGGCCTCCTGGGTCAGCCAGGTGATGGGTTGCTCGCTCATGGGAGGAAAGGCTACCCGCGGCGCGCGCGCACGTAGTCGGTGACCACGTAGTCGCCGAGCCGGTCACCGGACACCGCCAGCACGCGTCCGCCGTTGCGCCGGGCCATGCCGTCGAGGAAGCGCGCCAGGCCCGGGTCGTCGCCCAGCCGGAACCAGGAGATGGGCACCCGGCGGCGCGTCATGCGATCGACCTGCGCGACCGTCTCCGCTGATCGTCTCGTGCGACGGCGGCCACGTGAACCAGCCCTCGCCGTTCGGCAGCAGGTGCGCGGTCGGCTCGCCGTCGGTGACCACCATCACGATGCGCTGCGAGCCGGGGTGCCGGTCGAGGAACTGCCCGGCCAGCAGCAGCGCGTGCTGCAGGTTCGTGCCCTGGACGTAGCTCGCCTCGAGGTTGGGCAGCTCGTGCGGGTGCACGACCCGGGCGACGTTGGCGAACGAGATGATCTGCAGCGCGTCGAGCGGGTAGGCGGTGGACGCCAGCGTGTGCAGTGCCAGCGCCATCGTCTTGGCGTCGCGCCAGGTGTCGTTGACCACCATGGAGAACGACTGGTCGATCAGCAGGGCGACGGCGGCGCGCGTCATCGTCTCGGTCTCGTGCACCTCGAAGTCGTCGGCGGCAGAGCCGTGTCTCGTCGGACCCGGAGATGATCCGGCGTGACACCGCGTTGCGCAGGGTGCGCACCACGTCGACCGGCTGCTCGTCGCCGAAGGACCATGCGCGCGTCGTGCCCGTCAGCTCGCCCGCCGCACCGGACCGCCGGATCTCGTGCGTGCCGCGCGTGCTGCCGTCGAGGGAGTCGAAGACGGCGCGAAGGGCAGACCTCCCGATGCGCCGGATCGCCTTCGGCGTCAGCTCCAGGCCGTCGGTCCCGTTGACCAGGTAGCCCTGCCGCTCGAGCTCGCGCTGCAGGGTGCGCAGCGCCTCGAGGTCGTCACGGGCCTGTCGGCCGAGCGCCCGTTCGACAGCGTCCTCGTCGATCGCGTCGAGATCGGCGCGGGCGAACCCGTCGCCCAGGGCATCCGCAAGGCCCTCGAGATCGGCGAGCTCGGCGAGCGCGTCGGTGGCCTCGGGCAGGCCCATCCGGCGCTCGCCGTCCATCGACGCGCGACCGCCGCCGCCGAACTCCGGTCGCAGGTTGCTGCAGGTTCTGCTGCAGCGCCGCCATCTCCGACTGCAGGTCGAGGTCGGCAAGCGCCTGCTCCATCGCCGACTGGAGCTCGGCCCGCTGCTCCGGGCTCATCGAGTCCAGCATGCGCTGCATCGCCGCGGACCGTCGGGCGAGCTCGTCGATGAACTCCTCGATCGTGTCGGGGGCGTCGGGGAAGAAGTCGCGGTGCTTGTCGATGAAGTCGCGGTAGTCGTCGCTGACGTCCTCGCCGCGCTGGTGCTTCTCGAGCAGCTCGTTGAGGTCGGCCATCATCTCCTTGAGGGCCTGACGGCTCTCCGGGGAGGACATGCTGTCGATCCCGCGGGTCAGGTCGCGGAACTGCTGGTCGACGACGTCGCGCTGGAGCCGTTCGCGGATCTGGTCGAAGGCGGCGCGTGCCTCGTCCGACCGCCAGTCGTACGAGGAGAGCTCCTGGACGGCGCGGCCGACGTCGTCGGGCACGTTGTCGAGGACGGCCTCGCGGAACCGCGCGTCGTCGGACGGGTCGGGGAACAGCTCCGCCCGCTCGGCCTCCGAGCGCGGTGTCGAGCAGGTCGCGCAGGTCCTCGAGCAGTCCGTCCATCCGACCGGACTGCTCGAGCTGCCGGCGGCGCTCACGGATGCGCTGCGCCATGTCCTGCAGGCCCTGGCGACCCTGGGTGCCCTCGCGCATGAGGTCGCGCAGCGCCTCGGACAGCGACTGGCCGCCCAGGATGCGCTGCGCGAGATCGTCCACGCCCGGCGGCGGCGTCGGGCGGAGCGGCCAGCGGATCGGGGCCGCCGTGGAACGCGCCGTACCGGTAGCCGGTCACGCTCGGCCGTGCCGGCGGCGTCATGAGCTCGTCCGTAGCGGCTCACGCTGCCGAGGGAGTCCTTGTCGATCCGGCGGGTCAGCCAGAGTCCCTCGACCGCGAACTCGACGCAGGCGGCGACGAGCCCGGGCGACTCGGCCATCGTCGGCTCCAGGGTGCCGACGAGCCGGCCGAGACCGTCGAGCGGGCCGAGCTCGTCGAGCATCGTCGAGGCGGGCATCGCGTCGCCGGCGAGCAGGGAGTTGCCCTCGTCGAACCACTCGACGAGGCCGGTGAGGACCGGCCGGACGTCGCCGCCGCCGAGGTGCGCGCGCCAGGCGTCCGCCGTGGCCCGGCGGGCGAGGAGCTGCAGCGTCTCCTCCTCCTGGCCCTCCTCGCTGACGTCGAACTCGACCTTGCCCGCGCAGCGTCGGCACGACGCCGGCGAGGTCGCCGATCCGCGCCACCGGGTCGTCGTCGCCCGCGATCGCGGCCCGCCGGACGGCTGCGCCGGACAGCGCCTCGACGCAGGCGATGGCGAATCGCGCGGAGACGCCGCTGCGCTGGTCGACGGCCGGCGACTCGCGCACCTCGCGGGTGAAGCGGGCGACGACGTCGAGCAGGTGGCCGCGGGACGACCGCGTCGATGCTGCGCCTCCTGCAGGATCAGCTCGGTCTCGGCCTCGAGGCTGACGGGGTAGTGGGTGCGGATCTCCGCGCCGAAGCGGTCCTTCAGCGGCGTGATGATCCGACCGCGGTTGGTGTAGTCCTCCGGGTTCGCGCTCGCCACGACGAGCAGGTCGAGCGGCAGCCGGAGCTGGTAGCCGCGCACCTGGATGTCGCGCTCCTCGAGCACGTTGAGCAGGGCGACCTGGATGCGCTCGGCCAGGTCGGGCAGCTCGTTGATGGCGAAGATGCCGCGGTTGGTGCGCGGCACCAGGCCGTAGTGGATGGTCTCGCTGTCGCCGAGGCTGCGGCCCTCGGCGACCTTGACCGGGTCGACGTCGCCGACGAGGTCGCCGACCGAGGTGTCGGGGGTGGCGAGCTTCTCGCCGAAGCGCTCGCTGCGGTGCCGCCAGGTGACGGGCAGCAGGTCGCCGAGCTCGCCGGCGAGGCGGCGGCAGCGGGCGCAGATGGGCGCGGTCGGGTCGTCGTTGATCTCGCAGCCCTCGACGACGGGCACCCACTCGTCGAGCAGGGCGGTCAGGGAGCGGATGAGCCGGGTCTTGCCCTGGCCGCGCTCGCCGAGCAGCACGACGTCGTGGCCGGCGAGGAGGGCGCGCTCGAGCTGCGGGCCGACGGTGTCCTCGAACCCGACGATGCCCGGGGAAGGCGGGCTGCCGGGAGCGCAGCCGATCGATGAGGTTGGCGCGGATCTCCGCCTTGACGCTGCGCGCCTCGTACCCCGAGTCGCGCAGGGTGCCCAGGTCGGTGGGCGAGGTGGGCGGGGACGGGCGGGGCGAGGGAGGTCACGGGCTGACGCTACGTCCAACCCGCGATCCGCGCGAGGGGATCAGCCCCGGCGAACCCCGAGCCCACCCGTCGAGTGCGTAGCGCGGCCCGTCTGGAGGCTCCGAAACGGGCCGCGACTACGCGCTCGGCGGAACGGAAGCGGCGGGTCAGTAGGGCTGGGCGGGCGGGACGACGCCCGGCGGGAACTGCGGCGGCGGGACCGACGGGCGGCCCGCCGACGGCGCAGCCCGAGCAGCTCGGCCGTGTACGCCGGGGCGATCGTGCGCAGCGAGTAGTCGAGCAGCACCTGCGGCTCGCCCGCGGGGATGACCACCTCGGCGTAGCCCACGTCGATGCGGTTCACGTCCTGGGCGCGCAGCACGCACGTCACGTCGTCGGCCTCCGGGCGGCGCACCTGGATCGTCATGTCGACGCGATCGGCCGCGACGTCGTCCCAGGCGATCAGGCGCGACTGCACCGGGTTGCCGGTGAGGCCGAAGGTCACGTAGACCAGCGCCCCGACGAAGGCGACGAGGATCAGCGGTCGACCGCGATCCGACGGCCGAGCGGCTTGCGCGTCAGCCCGTAGCGCTCCTGCATGGCGGGGCTGAGCTGGTCCCGGGTGAACGGCGTGGGCACGTGGTGGACACTAGTCCCCGTGACGAGCCCCCTTCGCCTCATGGCGGTGCACGCCCACCCCGACGACGAGTCCAGCAAGGGCGCGGCGACGACGGCCAAGTACGTGGCCGAGGGTGTCGACGTGATGGTCGTCACCTGCACGGGCGGCGAGCGCGGCGACGTGCTCAACGCCGTCGGCCCAGGCCGCGGTCGACGAGCGCGGCCTGCTGGCCGTCCGCCGCGACGAGATGGCGGCCGCGGCGGCCGTGCTGGGCGTGCGTCACGCCTGGCTGGGCTTCGAGGACTCCGGCTATCCCGAGGGCGACCCGCTGCCGCCGCTGCCGGCGGGGTGCTTCGCCGACCTGACGGTCGAGGAGACGATCGAGCCGCTGGTGCGGCTGATCCGGGAGTTCCGCCCGCAGGTCGTCACGACGTACGACGAGAACGGCGGCTACCCGCACCCCGACCACATCCGCACGCACGAGACGACGATGGCGGCGATCGACGCGGCCGCCGACCCCGACCCGGTTCCCCGGCCTCGGCGGCGAGGCCTGGGTCGTCCAGAAGGTCTACTACAACCAGCAGTTCACGAAGGCGCGCGTCGAGGCGCTCCACCTGGCGATGATCGACGCCGACCTCGACTCGCCGTACCACGACTGGCTGAAGAACTGGGAGGACCGGCCGGACGACGCCGACCGGATCACCACGCGCATCGACGCGTCCGACTGGTTCGAGGTCCGCGACCGGGCGCTCATCGAGCACCGCACGCAGATCGATCCCGACGGACTCTGGTTCGCCGTGCCGCTGCAGTTCCAGCGCGAGGTGTGGCCGACCGAGGACTTCCAGCTCGCCCGCTCGCTCGTCGACACGAACCTGCCGGAGGACGACCTGTTCGCCGGCATCCGAGAGGACGCACGATGATCACCGTCACCCAGGCCCTCGTCTCCGCTGCCGTCGTCGCCGAGGACATCGACCCCGACTCGCGGGAGTCGCTGATCGACAACGCCCTGCCGATCGCCGGGCTCTTCGTGCTCGTGCTCCTCGTCGCCATGTTCTTCCTGTGGCGGTCGATGTCGAAGCAGATGAAGAAGATCGATCCCTCGCTGCCCGGACGGGCCGGACGACCGCGAGCAGGCACGCGACCGCGCCATCACGCGGGAGGCCGTCGAGCGTGGCGAGGCGGCCGATCCGGATGACGTCGCACGGTAGGGCGATGCTGCGGCTGGCGCTGACGCCGCGCTGGCTGGTGGCCGCGCTCGTCCTGCTCGTCCTCATCGCGGGAGCAGTCCTGCTCGGGCGGTGGCAGTGGGAGCGCACCCAGACGATCCTCGCCGCCGAGCGGGCGGCGGTCGCCGCAGCCGATCCCCGTCCAGGACGTCTTCGCCGACGCCGACGCCCCTGCCACGGAGGTCCCGCCGAGGGCATCGGCCGCCCGGTGACGGTGACGGGCGAGTACGCCGTCGGGATGCAGACCCTCGTGACGAGCCGCGAGCTCGACGGGAAGCCGGGCGTGTGGGTGGTCGACGGCGTGGACCTCGGCGACGGCACGGTGTCGGCGGTCCTGCGCGGCTGGCTGCCGGACGGCACGAGCCCGGGCGCGAGCCGCCCACCGGTCCGGTGACCGTCACCGGGATCCTGCACCCGGACGAGACGTTCTACGCGGACGCCGTGACCGAGCCGGGCACGGCGGCCTCGATCGCGCACGAGCGGCTCGCGGAGCAGTGGCAGGCCACGGTGCTGCCGGGCTTCGTCGTCCTCGCGAGCGAGGAGCCGGCCGTCGCTCCCGCGCCCGATGCCCGGTGCCGCCGACGGTCCAGACCTCGGACGTGCCCTTCCCGCTGCAGAACTTCTTCTACGCGTTCCAGTGGTGGATCTTCGCCGGCGTTCGGCGTCGCCGTGTACCTGCGCTGGCTGTGGTTCGAGTCGCGCCGCGTCGACGAGGACGCCGCCGTCACGTAGCGCGCGACGTCGCGCCGCTCGACACTGCGGAAGCGCTTCTCCGCGTCGGCGTTGATGCCCCAGCTCCAGATGACCTCAGGCACGATGCGGATGCGCATGCCGCCGACTGCCTGCTCGAGGGTGGCGGCACCGCGGACCTTGACCCCGCGCGGCGACCACGGGTCGACGGAGGCGAGGTCGTCGATGACGATGACGGCGCGCGGGTTCCGCTGCAGGTAGCCGTAGCGGACGGTCTTGGTGATGTCGAAGCCGCCGCTGACGATCGTGTCGCCGTCGAGGCCGAAGGTGACGGCTGCGACGTCGGGCTGGCCGGTCGGCGACGCCGTCGCCAGGCGGGCCATGCGCTGCGACGTGAGGTAGGCCGTCTCGGCCTCGGTGAAGACGGTCATGGCGACGTGGTCCCTTCGGCGTGCCGTGCGGGGAGCTGCGACGATGGTCGAGCGGGACGACGCAGCCGTCACTTCGCCGCACGGTACGCCTCGGCCAGCCACCCGGCGACCTCGTCGTCGATGTCGTCGACGGATCGCAGCTCCAGATGGTGCGTGAACAGTCCCGGCCGGACCTCGACGACCTCCTTCCATCGCGGTGAGTCGAAGCGACGGTCGGCCGAGATCGTCAGGACGATCTCGGCGGCCGGCGCGCGAAGCCATCGGCCCGGCATCCACAGGAACGCGAAGCCGCGCCGTCGAGCCCAGCCCACCTGCGTGCGCGCGACGCGCAGCTCGCACGGGCCGAGCGCGTCAAGCAGGCCCTGAACCCGGCGGTAGGCGCACAGTCCGAGTGCCGACGTCGCGAAGAAATCCTCCGCCTCGGCGGATGACGATGGCGGACGCCGGGCCGCTCCCATGGCCTCAGGATGCCCGGTGCGCGCGGCTCATGCGCGGACGAGCCGCGACCACGACCGTCGACTAGCCTTGCCCCTTGTGATCACCGTCATCGGCGAGGCCCTCGTCGACATCATCGTCGACGCGCAGGGTGAGGTGACATCCGTCGTCGGCGGCGGTCCGCTGAACACTGCGCGAACGGTCGCCCGCCTCGGCGTTCCGTCCACCTTCCTCGGCGGAGTGTCGACCGATCCGTTCGGCTCGCGGATCATGCGCGCTGCTCGACCAGGACGGTGTGCGGCTGGGGCTCGGAACCCAGGTGCCCGAGCCCACCACGCTCGCGATCGCGCAGATCGACGCGTCCGGTGCGGCGACCTACCGGTTCCTGCTCGACGGCACCTCGGCGGCGACCGTCACACCGGAGATGGCGCTCGCCCACGTCGACGCCGCCGCGCGGGCGATCCACGCCGGCACCCTGGCGCTGGTGATGCAGCCGCTCGCCGACGCGCTCGTCGCTGTCGTGGACGCTGCCACCGACGACCAGATCGTGATGATCGACCCGAACTGCCGGCCCAGCGTCGACCGCATGCCGCTCTTCCGCTCCTCCCTCGATGCGGTGATCGGGCGAGCCGACATCGTCAAGGTCAGCGGCGACGACCTCGAGTACATGTATCCGGGCGCCAGCGCACTGCCGGCCGCCCTGCAGCTCGCCTCCGAGTCCGACTCACTCGTGCTGTTCACCGACGGCGCGAACGCTGTGCACGTCATCACGTCGGGTCGACGCGAGCCCGCGGTCGACGTCGTCCTCGACGTTCCTCGGGTGCCCGTCGTCGACACCGTCGGAGCGGGCGACTCCTTCAGCGGCGGCTTCCTCGCGTGGTGGATGCACGAGGGCCTCGGCCGGGGCGATCTCGACGACGTCGACAAGGTCGTGGCCGCGGCACGCTTCGGCATCGCGGTCGCCGGCGTCACGTGCCAGCGGCCGGGGGCGGACCCGCCGCACGCGGCCGACGTGCCCGGAGGATGGGCATGAGCGGCATGCGCGGCGCGTTCATGCGCTACCGGGTCATGGCGTGGGTCACCGGCGTCGTGCTGGCGAGCCTGACGATCTGGCTCGTGGTCGGGCTACGGGTTCCTCGACTACGCGAACACCGAGTCCAAGCCGGAGCTCTACCGCCTGCTGTGGATGGCACACGGCTGGCTCTACGTGATCTACCTCGTGGTGGGCGTCGACCTGGCGTTCCGCGTGCGCTACAGCGTGCCCAAGACCCTGGGCATCCTGATCGCCGGCACCGTGCCGTTCGCCTCGTTCTTCGCCGAGGCCGCCGTCCACAAGGACCTGGTGAGGCGCGAGCTCATCTAGCCGCTGCGGACGTCAGGCGAGCGACCAGTCGACCGGGTCCGCGCCGAGCTCGTCGAGCAGCTCGTTCGCGCGGCTGAACGGGCGCGACCCGAAGAAGCCGCGGTCCGCCGACATCGGGCTCGGATGCGCGGACGCGATCACGGGCACGTCGGGCAGGTCCGGCTCGAGCGACTGCGCGTCCCGGCCCCACAGGATCGCCACGAGCGGCTGGTCGAGCCGGTCGACGAGCGCGGTGATCGCCGCAGCGGTGATCGCCTCCCAGCCGATGCCGCGATGGCTGCCCGGCTCGCCGAGCCGGACGGTCAGCACCCGGTTGAGCAGCATGACGCCGTTCTCGGTCCACGGGGTGAGGTCGCCCGTGCGTGGGGCGGGCAGGCCGAGGTCGTCGTGCAGCTCGCGGAAGATGTTCTGGAGGCTGCGCGGCAGCGGGCGCACGTCGGGGGCCACGGAGAACGAGAGGCCGACCGCGTGACCGGGGGTGGGGTAGGGGTCCTGCCCGACGATCAGGACGCGCACGTCGTCGAGCGGCTGCTGGAACGCACGCAGGATGTTCGCTCCGGCCGGCGCCCACGGCCTGCCCGCGGCCACCTCGGCGCGGAGGTACTCGCCGATCCCGGTGAACGCGTCCTGCAGCGGTGCCAGTGCCGGTGCCCACGTCGGGTGCACGAGCTCGGTGATGGGGGTGGCCACGACGCGACCCTAGTCAGGCGCTCGGAGTCCCGACGGGCGCGGCGGTCGTGCGGGCGTAGGCGTCGAGATCGAGCGCCTTGGCGCTGGCCCACAGCTCGGCTCCCGGCTCGATGCCCAGCTCGGCCACCACCGCCGGCGTCACCGCGGCGACGAGGTCCGGCGGCCCGCTGACGTGGACGAGGGTGCGGTCCAGTCGCGGCTCGAGCTCGCGCACCGTCACCTGCCAGACGTTGCGCGGGCTGCCCTCGGGCCGGTGCGGTGCAGCGAGATCGCCTCGGGCCGGATGACGATCACGACCTCGCCGCTGGAGCGCGTGATCGGCGATCGCGACGGACCCGCCGCCGACGATGCGGACGATGCCGTCGGTCGCGTCGCCGTGCAGCAGGTTGGCACCCATGAGCGCTGCCGCGTAGGCGGAGGCCGGGCGGCTCGACGACCTCGTCGACGGAGCCGCGCTGCGTCACGCGGCCGCCCTCCAGCACGACGATGTCGTCGGCGAGCACGACGGCGTCGAGCGGGTCATGCGTGACCATCAGCGTCACCCCGTCGAAAGGTGCTGAGGTGCGCCCGCAGCTCGCGCCGCACGTCGAGGCGGGTCGCGACGTCGAGGGCGGCGAGCGGCTCGTCGAGGAGCAGCAGCTCGGGCTCCACCGCCAGGGCCCGCGCCATGGCCACGCGCTGCGCCTGGCCGCCCGACAGCGACGACGGACGGCGATCGGCGAGGTCGCCGACGCCGAGCCGGTCGAGCCAGTCCGGCGGCTCGTCGACGCGGGTCCGTCATCCCGCGACTGCGCGGTCCGAACGCGACGTTGTCGAGGACGCTCAGGTGCGGGAACAGCAGGAAGTCCTGGAACACGACGCCCACGCGGCGCTGCTCCGGAGGGACCCACTGCGTCGCCGTCGTCCACGACGGTGTCGCCGATGACGATCCGACCGTGGTCGATCGGGCGCAGGCCGGCCAGGGCGTTGAGCAGCGTCGTCTTGCCGGAGCCGTTCGGGCCGAGGATCGCGGTGATCCGGCCCGGTGCTGCGTCGATGTCGACGTCGAGGACGAACTCGTCGTGACGCGCCGCGATGCGCGCCTGAAGTCCCGTCATCGGCGCAGGCCCTGGAGGAACTGCCCGCGCAGCGAGACGAGGATCGCCACCGACACCAGCAGGAGGACGACGCTGAGGGCGATCGCCTCCGACCGGTCGACGTCGAGGGCCGCGTAGACCGCGAGCGGCATGGTGCGGGTCACGCCGGGGAAGCTGCCGGCGAAGGTCAGCGTCGCCCCGAACTCGCCGAGCGCGCGGGCCCAGCACAGCACGGCGCCCGCGACGATGGACGGGCAGCACGAGCGGCAGGGTGACCCTGCGGAACACCGTCCAGCGGTCGGCGCCCAGCGTGGCGGCCGCCTGCTCGAGCCGACGGTTGCTCGATCGCAGCGCCCCCTCGACGGTGATGATCGAGGAAGGGCATGGCGACGAAGGCCTCGGCGATCACGACGGCCGCGGTGGTGAACGGGATCTGGATGCCGAACGCGTCGTAGAGGACCTGGCCGGCCAGCCCGCGGCGACCGAACGCGAGCAGCAGGGCGACGCCCCCGACGACCGGCGGCAGGACGAGCGGGAGCGTGACGAGGGCGCGCACCCACGTGCCGCCGAACGCCCGGCTGCGGCACATCAGCCAGGCGAGCGGTATCCCGAGCACGAGCGGAGATCGCGGTCGCCGCCAGCGAGGTCACCAGCGAGAGCCGGAGGGCGACGAGGGCGGCCTCGGACGTCAGCAGCGTGGTGAAGTCGCCCCAGGGCGCCTGCGCGAGCAGCGCGATCACGGGGAGGGCGAGGAAGGCGAGGGCGACCGCCCCCGGCACGACGAAGTACCAGGGTGCGCGCTCCGTGGCGGCGCTCGCGTCATGGTGCGAGGAAGCCCAGATCCGCGAGCGTGTCCCGGCCGGCGTCGCCGCTCACGAGGGCGACGAACTCGTCGGCGAGCTCGGCCTGCGCGGCGTCCGTGACGACGGCCACCTGGTAGTCGGTGGACACGTTCGAGCCCGCCGGGATCGGGATGGTCGTGACGTCGTCGCCGGCTGCCCGCGCATCGGTGACGTAGACGATGCCGGCATCGACCTCGTCCGTGATGACGCGGGCAAGGACGGACTTCACGTCGGGGTCGAGGGTCGCCGGCGGTGATGGCGAGATCGTTCTCCTGCGAGCAGCGTGGCGGTGGCGGCACCGCACGGGACGTCGGGCGCGCAGATCGCCGTCAGCACGTCGGGCCGCTCCAGGTCGGCCAGCGACGCGACGCCGGCCTCGTTGGCGGCGGGCACGACGACGGCGAGCTCGTTGCGCGCGAACGTCACGGGATCGTCGGCGTTGCCGGCGTCGACGACCGACTCCATCGTCGCCCGCGATGCGGTGGCCAGGACGTCGACGGGCGCGCCCGCGTTGACCTGCTCGGCGAGCGCACTGCTGCCGGCGAAGTTGAGGGCGACGTCGACGCCGGGGTGGCTCGGCCTCGAACTCCGCGGCCAGCGACGTGAAGGCCTCGGTCAGCGACGACGCCGCCGAGACGGTGAGCGTCGTGTCGTCCGCGCGTGGACGAGTCCGGCGGAGCACCCCGCGCGCGACGACGGCCACGACGGCCAGCGCCGACGACCCCGGCGGCCTTCACCGCTCGATGTCCACGACGACGTTCGTCGCCTTGATGCTCGCCGCGGCAGGGACACCCGGGCGCGAGCCCCAGCTCGTCGGCCGCCTCGCGGCTCATCAGCGACACGATCCGGTGCGGTCCGGCCTGGATCTCGACCAGGGCCATCACCCCGTCCTTCTCGACGCGGGTGACGATGCCGGGGAAGCGGTTGCGCGCCGACTGGTGCACGACGGCGCGGTGCCGCGGGCGCCTGGTCGACCATGACGGCCGCGACGCTCGCGGCGTCGACGGTGCGCGGGCCCGCCTCGTCGGGTCCGGCGACGAGCCGGCCCGACTCGATCCAGCGCCGAACGGTGTCGTCGCTCACGCCGAGGAGATCAGCCGCCTCCGAGATCCGCATCTGCGTCATAAGCGCGAAGAATACTCCGCAACGCGAATCGACCACTCGCGTGAGGCGGTGGAACCCGGTGACGTTCACGACGTGCTGCGGGGTCGGACGGCGAGCGCGATGCGGTCGAGGTGCCGCTCGCGGACGGCGAGGAACAGCGGGAAGGTGAAGCCGACCGCGGTGACGAACGAGGCCACCACGTAGAGCCAGTACCAGCGGATCCCGAGCCGGCGTCCCTCGAGGACGATGAAGATCGACGCGGCGCTGGCCGACGGCCAGCAGGTCCCAGGCCAGCGAGCTGACCGACGGGTTCGCGAACCAGGCGGCGAAGAACGTCTCGCCGCTGGGCTCGAGGACGCTGCGGACGTTGAACCAGGCCGTGCCGACCAGTCCGATCGCCGCGACGGCGAGGTAGACCCAGAAGGCACCGGGGTTTCGATTGCTCATCGGCCAACACTGGCAGGTGCGGTCGGCGATTATCGGGCTACAGTGATTGACGGAGGTAGGCATGTCACCGGCGCTGCTGTGGATGATCGCGGCCCTCGTCGCCGTCGGCGTGGAGATCTTCACCGTCGACCTCACCTTCGGGCTCATCGCCGTCGGCGCCGGCTCGGCCGCCATCGCCGCTGCCGCCGGCGCCCCGCTGTGGGCCCAGGCCGTCATCGGGGTGGGCGTCTCCGTGGCCGGCATCGCGTTCGTCCGGCCCGTCGCGCTGCGCCACCTGCGCAAGTCGACCGCGCTGACGCGCACCGGGCGTCGACGCCCTGCCCGGGTCCCGCGCGCGCGCGCTGAGCGAGGTCACGCGCGACGACGGCCGCATCTCCCTCAAGGGCGAGATCTGGTCGGCGCGCCTCGATCTCGACGTCACGTCCGAGCCGGTTCCCGACGGCACCGACGTCGTCGTCACCCGCATCGACGGCGCAACGGCGCTGGTCTATCCCGTCGACCCCCGCTGACCGAGCCCGACAACCGAACAAGGAGCCACCATGGACGTCCTGCTTCCCGTGGGCGTGATCTTCCTCGCCGTGCTGTTCGCCCTGCTGCTCCTGACGCGCACGGTCGTGATCGTCAAGCAGGCCAGCACGGCCATCGTCGAGCGTCTCGGTCGCTACCAGCGCACCCTCAGCCCGGGCCTGAGCATCCTCGTCCCGGTCATCGACCGCATCCGCGAGCGCGTCGACATGCGCGAGCAGGTGGCGTCCTTCCCGCCGCAGCCGGTGATCACCGAGGACAACCTGGTCGTGTCCATCGACACCGTCATCTACTTCCAGGTCACCGACCCGAAGGCCGCCACCTACGAGATCAGCAGCTTCATCCTCGGCATCGAGCAGCTCACCGTCACCACGCTGCGCAACGTGATCGGCTCGATGGACCTGGAGGAGGCGCTGACGTCGCGCGACCAGATCAACGGGCAGCTGCGCGGGGTGCTCGACGAGGCGACCGGCAAGTGGGGGATCCGCGTCAACCGCGTCGAGCTCAAGGCGATCGATCCGCCGAAGTCCGTGCAGGAGGCGATGGAGAAGCAGCTCAAGGCCGAGCGCGAGCGCCGGGCGGCGATCCTCACGGCCGAGGGGCAGAAGCAGGCGGCGATCCTGACGGCGGAGGGTGCCAGGCAGTCCGCGATCCTCAGCGCGGAGGGCGAGGCGCAGGCCGCCGTCCTGCGGGCCGAGGGCGAGGCGAAGGCACGGGTCATCGCCGCCGAGGCCGAGGCGAATGCGGTCGATCCAGATCTACCAGGGCCTGCGCACCGCCGATCCGCAGCCGAACGAGCTGGCGCACCGCTACCTGCAGGCGCTGCCCGAGGTGGCCAAGGGCGACGCGAACAAGGTGTGGGTGATCCCGGCCGAGCTGAGCGGGGCGATCGCGCGGATCAAGGACGGGATGAGCGGGCCAACCCCCTGACGGCCTCGCGGCGCGCCACCGGGCTCAGCGCCGGGTGCTCGTCGACGAACCGCTGCACGGCGGGGGCGTCCCAGCGCCGTCACGTCGCGCAGGGCCCAGCCGATCGCCTTGGCGATGAAGAACTCGCGGTCGGCGGCGAACCGGTCGCACATGGCGAACAGCCGGTCGAGATCGGTGCGCTCCTTGAGCCCGCGCTGGTGCTGGATCGCCGCCCGGATCGAGCCAGCGGTCGCCGGAGTCGAGCCACGCCCACATGAGGTCCACCTGTCGCGGGGTGCCGGTCGACGAGCGGCGTGACCGCCGACGCTGCCGAGGCGTGTCCACGGTGTCCCACCACGGCCGGCGTGGTGAGCAGGTCCTCGACGGGATCGGCCAGGAAGTCGCCGTCGAGGTCGCTGGCGTGCCGGCCGATCAGGTCGCAGGCGGCGTACTGGTACTCGCGCTCGGGCAGCGCCCAGAGCGCTCGGCACGCCGCGACGAGGTCGTCGGCTCGACGGGCGCGGGCAGCGGCGGCCCACGCGGCCCGCAGCGCGCGACGGCGGTCGGGGGTCGTCACGCCGAGGAACGGCGCGACGTCCTTCATGTACGCCTGCATCGCCGGCGCGCATCCGGAGCGCAGGCCAGCGGCGCCAGCGCCGCGACGGTCGCCTCGACCCAGGCGTCGGGTGCGGTCATGAGCCCGCAGACCGTCGCGCGATGTCCTCGGCACGACGCTCCCGGGTGTCGGGCCGCTTGGCGGAGTCCACCTGGTAGATGAGCTGCTTGCGCAGCGCTGGGCGACGAGGGCGTCGAAGGCGTCGCGGCGCCGCCAGGGCGCCGGCGAGGGCCGCAGCCAGCTCGTCCGGGAGCTCGAGTGCCTCGCTGCGGTCGAGGATCGTCCACGAGCCGTCGGCGACCGCCCGGGCGATGACCGCCTCGCCGGCCGGCGTCATGAGGCCGGCGGCGCGCAGCCGCTCGACGCGCGCCTTGTTGCTCGCGGCCCACATGCTGCCCTTGCGTCGCGGGCAGAAGTACAGGCTCGTGCGGCTGTCGTCGACGGGCCGCAGCCGTCCCGTCGATCCAGCCGAAGCAGAGCGCCTCCTCGATCAGGTCCTCGTACAGCGGACCCGGTCGACGTGCGTGCCGACTTCTTGAAGTAGACGACGAAGACACCCGGTCGACGACTCGTGGTTGCGCGTCAGCCAGTCGCGCCATTCCCGGCGGGACGCGAACTCGACCTGCTCGGCATCGTCTGGCCCATCAGCTCGGCCGCCAGTCCGAGGCCGATCGCCACCTGCCGCATCTGGTGGTCGAAGAACGCCGACCGGGCGTCCGGGTCCTCCTCGACGACGTTGTGCAGGTGGCCGAACAGCTCGAGGGAGACCGTGCCCAGGAGCGTTCCCCACGACGCGAGCCCGCGCACGAGGAGGTCGTCGGACGCCTGCCCGCCGGCGAAGTCGCGGAAGGGGGCGATGCTCGCGGCGACGGCGGGCGGCAGCGGCGCTGCCGGGCTCACCGCGCCGTCGGCGGTCTGGTCGAACAGGATCGACAGCAGGACGATCGGGACGCGGCTCGCGGGACGCGATGGTGTCCACCGGCGCCGCGTACCCCGGGACGGGGGAGCCGTAGATGAGGGCGTACTCGTGCGGGTTC
The DNA here is from genome assembly GCA_963707385.1 of uncultured bacterium. Classification (GTDB taxonomy): domain Bacteria; phylum Actinomycetota; class Actinomycetes; order S36-B12; family S36-B12; genus UBA10649. The sequence continues at coordinate 238,831 of CAVPPK010000002.1, forward strand.
GCCAGCGCCCACGCCCGCAGCGCCCGGCAGGTCGCCAGGAACCGGCCGGTGTAGTCGTCGCGAGGGCAGGCGGCGGCCGCCGCCTCGACCGCGGCGCCCACCGTGTCGTACGCGTCGATGATGAGCATCGTCAGCAGGGCGTCGCGGTTGGGCACGTAGCGGTAGACGGCGGACGAGACCATCCCCAGGTCGCGGGCGATCGCCCGCAGCGACAGCGCGGCGGCGCCGTCGCGGGCCAGGTGCTGCCGGGCGGTGGCGAGGATCTCGCCGGTGATCTCGGCCCGGGCGCGCTCGCGGGCGGTTCGAGGCACGTCCGGGATCACGGTCATGGGGCCAGTCTGCCGCACGGTGAGAGCGGTGGCAACAAACGAGAGCACCGCTCTTGACGACGGCGCGTTCGGGACGGCTAACGTGAGCACTGCTCACATACCAGAGCATCACTCACGAAGGAGTCGTCATGACCGCACTGCCGATCGCCCCCGCCGCTGGTACCCATCTCGTCGTCGGCGCCGGCGAGGTCGGCTCGGCCGTCGCCCTGGTGCTCGCCGACGCCGGCGCGGACGTCGTCCTCGCCAGCCGCAGCGGCCGCGGGACCCGCCGACGCCCGCATCACCCGCGTGCGCGGTCGACGCGTCCAGCCTCGACGCCCTGCTCGCCGTCGCGCCCGACCGCGGCCGTGATCTACAACTGCGTCAACCCGGAGTACACCGAGCTGGACGACGGACTGGCCGCCCATGGCGAAGGCCTTCCTCGACTACGCCGAGCGCACGGGCGCCGTGCTCGCCACCGTGTCGAACCTCTACGGCTACGGCCCCGTCGACGTGCCGATGACCGAGGATCTGCCGCTGGCGGCGGCGGGGGAGAAGGCCCGCGTGCGCGTGCGGATGTGGCAGGACGCCAAGGCGGCGAACGACGCCGGCCGCATCCGGGCCACCGAGGTGCGCGGCTCGGACTACATCTGCCCCGGTGCGCAGAGCATGCTCGGCGACCGCGTCATGCCGCGGATCCTGGCGGGCAAGAACGTGCAGCTGATCGGCGACATCGACCAGCCGCACTCCTGGACCGCGCCCGATCGACGTCGCGCGGACGATCATCACCGCCGCCGCCGACGAGCGGGGCTGGGGCCGCGCCTGGCACGTGCCGAGCAACCCGCCGCGCTCGCAGCGCGAGGCGGTGGCCGACCTGGCCGCCGCGGCCGGCGTGCCGCCGGTGAAGGCGTCGTCCGTGCCCGGCGCGCTGCTCTGGGCGCTCGGGCTCTTCCAGCCGATGATCCGCGAGCTGAAGGAGACCGACTACCAGCGCGAGCGGCCGTACCTGCTCGACGACTCCGCCGCGCGGGCGACCTTCGGGCTCGAGCCGACCCCGTGGGCCGACGTGCTCGCCGGGATGGTCGCCCACTACCGGGGCGCGCAGGCCGTCGCGGCGTAGCCCGCCATCCGCGAGCGGCCAATTGCGCGCAGAGCGGCAAGTGCGGCCCTCCCGCGCCGTTCGCCCAGCGGCGGGTGTTCCGCATGTGACAAACGACGCATAAGGTGCACGCATGACGAGTGACGCAGCGGTCCATGCGGAGGGCCTGGTCAGGCACTTCGGCGACGTGGTCGCCCTCGACGGCATCGACCTCACCGTCGAGCGCGGCCAGGTCGTCGGGCTGCTCGGCCCCAACGGCGCGGGCAAGACCACGACCGTCCGCATCCTCGCCACGCTGCTCGCAGCCCACGGCGGGCCGGCGCGTTCGTCGACGGCCACGACGTCGTGAAGGACCCCGATGCGGTGCGGCACGCGATCGGCCTCACCGGCCAGTACGCCGCGGTCGACGAGTACCTGACCGGCCGCGAGAACCTGCGCATGTTCGGCGAGCTCTACCACCTGTCGCCGAAGTACGTGAAGGAGCGCACGGCGGAGCTGCTCGAGTGGTTCGAGCTGACCGACGCGGCCGACCGGCCCGCGAAGACGTACTCCGGCGGCATGCGGCGACGCCTCGACCTCGCGTCCAGCCTGGTCGCCAAGCCGTCGATCCTGTTCCTCGACGAGCCGACGACCGGCCTCGATCCGCGCTCGCGGCTCGGCATGTGGGGCGTCATCCAGGCGCTCGTCGACGAGGGCACGACGGTGCTGCTCACCACGCAGTACCTCGAGGAGGCCGACCAGCTCGCGCAGGACATCGTGGTCATCGACCACGGACGCGTCATCGCGCACGGCACCGCCGACGTGCTGAAGGACCAGATCGGCGGCGACCGCATCGAGGTGGCGGTCACCGACGCGTCCCGGGCCGGACGCGCGGCGGAGCTGCTGCGGCCGATCGGCACCGGCGAGCCGCTGCTCGAGGAGGCCCGCATCCTCATGCCCGTCTCGGGCGGGTCGACCGTCCTCGTCGACGCCGTGCGCGTGCTCGACGCCGAGGGCATCGAGGTCTCCGACATCGTCCTGCGCCGGCCCACGCTCGACGACGTGTTCCTGTCGCTGACCGGCCACGTGGCCGAGGAGGAGGTCGCGCCCGCGCCGAAAGGCCGCGGCCGCGGACGGAAGGAGAAGTCGGCATGAGCACGCTCGTCAGCAGCACGCCTCAGATGCGCACGCGGCCGCTGTGGGGCTGGACCGCTGCACGACGGCCTCGTCGTCGCGCGCCGCAACCTCATCCAGACCGTGCGGGTGCCCGAGCTGCTGTTCTTCTCGCTCGTGCAGCCGGTCATCTTCGTGCTGCTGTTCGCCTACGTCTTCGGCGGCGCCATCCCCATCCCGGGCGACGCCGGCGCGAACGCCTACCGCGAGTACCTCATGCCGGGCATCTTCGGCCAGACGGTGGCGTTCGCGGCCGCGTCGAGCACCGTCGGCCTCGCCGAGGACCTGCACAAGGGCATCATCGACCGGTTCCGGTCGCTGCCCATGTCGCCGCCGGCCGTGCTGCTCGGACGCACCTTCGCCGACGCCGCCCGGCAGGTCCTCGTCCTCGTCGTGCTGAGCATCACCGGCCTGCTCGTCGGCTGGCGCATCAACAACGGCCTGCTCAACGCGCTCCTGGCGTACGCGCTGCTGCTGCTGTTCGCCTACACCGTCGCGTGGATCGGCTCGTGGGTCGGCCTCTACATGCCCAACCCGGAGACGGCGAACACGGCCGGCCTGATCTGGCTGTTCCCGCTGACGTTCCTGTCGAACTGCTTCGTGCCGATCAACACGCTGCCCGGTGCGCTGCAGACGTTCGCCGCGTGGAACCCGATCTCGGCCGTGGTGCTGTCGTGCCGCGAGCTGTTCGGCAACCCGACCGGCATCCAGCCCGACTACTGGCCGCTCAACAACCCGGTCCTGTACTCGCTGCTGTCGTGCTCGATCCTCATCATCGTGTTCGGCGGCCTCGCCGTGCGCCGGTACCAGCGCGCCACCAGCCGCTGACGAGTTGCGCCCGCACTGGGTCACCTCGTCAGAGGCGGAAGTAGCTGGCGCCGTTGAAGTCGAGGACGGTGCCGCTCGCCCACTCCGCCTCGGGGGAGGCCAGGAACAGGACGGCGCTGGCGACCTCCTCCGCGGACGGCACGCGGTTGAAGGGGCTCTGCCCGCGGATCTCGTCCCCCCGCCTCTCGAGCTCCGCCGTCGCCATGTCGGTCTCGACGAACCCCGGCGCGATGGTCGTCACCGCGATGCCGAGGGCGCCCGAGGGACTTCGCGATCGACTGGCCGAAGGCGGCGATGCCGGCCTTGCTCGCGCCGTAGGAGGGGTTGCGCGGCTCCCCGCGGAACGCCCCGCGCGAGCCGACGTTGACGATGCGCGAGGACCCGTGCCGCGGCATGTGCTGCAGCGCGCACCAGGTGACGTTCGAGGCACCCGACGAGGTTGACGGCGAGCGTGTCCGCCCACGCCTGCTGCCAGGTCTCGTAGTCGACCACCTCGATCGGGTGGGCGACGAAGATGCCGGCGTTGTTGACCAGGACGTCGATGCCACCGAGCTGATCCGCCACCGCGTCGACCATCGTCCGGATCGCCTCGGCGTCGCGCAGGTCGGCGTGCGCCAGCACGTGCCCCTCGCCCGCCAGCGTCGCGAGCACCTCCTGCGGCGGCGTCCGCGGACGAGCTGTAGTGCACGGCGACCCGGTCGCCGTTGTCAGCGAAGGCGCGCGCGATCGCGGCACCGATCCCGCGGGAGGCGCCGGTGACGAGGACGGATCTGCCGGATGTGGTCATGGCGGGATTCTGGCAGCGGGTAGCGTCGCGGACATGGCCGAGCCCGACGTCCACGTCGACTACCGGTTCCTGCTGGCCAACGAGCGCACCTTCCTCGCCTGGATGCGCACGGCCCTCGGCCTCATCGCCGGCGGCGTCGCGCTGGACCAGTTCGTCCGCCCGAGGCCGGCTCGAGCTGCCGTCGTCGTCGTGGCACTGGCGATCATCGCCACGGGCGCGCTGCTCGCGATCGTCGGCACCGTCCGCTGGTCGCGCACCGACACGGCGATGCGCGCCGGCACGCCGGTCGCCCGTTCCCGGACGCTCGTGGTCGTCGGCGCGCTGCTCGCGCTGCTCGCGCTCGTGGTCGCCGGCGTCGCTCGCTCATCTCATGAGCGAGCGCCAGTACGACGAGCCGGGCAGCCGCACCCGGCAGGCGTGGCTGCGATCGGCTCTCGGCATGGTCGCGGTCACCGTCCTGATCGAGCGGGGGCTGGCCCTGCGCGGGTCGCCCCTGGTTCTCGGGCTCGCCGCGCTCGCACCGGCCGCGGCCTTCGTCACGGTTGCCGTCCGGCGATCCCTGGCGCTGGGACCGCAGCACTCGGCGGGCATCGAGCCGGGCCACCGTCGCTGGTCGCCGCGGGCAGCCGTCGTCCTCCTCGCGATCGGCGGCGGCGGTGTCGGTGCTCGGGCGGCGCCTGACGGCATTTCGCCCGGCATGCGCGGTGGACTACCGTGGCATCACGTGACGACCAAGGCCACCGAGCGGCGCATGATCGCGGGCATCGCGATCCCCGTGAGCCTGGAGTTCATCCTCATCCTGGTCCTGAACTTCGTCAGCCAGGTCATCGTGGGTGTGCTCGGCGCCACCGCGATCGCCGCGGTCGGCTTCGCCAACAGCCTGGTGTTCATCCTCGTGGTCACGTTCGGCGCCATGGGCGTGTCCGTCAGCATCCTCGTGGCACGTGCCTTCGGCGGGCAGCGGCGCAGCGAGATGAGCCACACCGTCACCGCTGCCCTCGTCATCGCGGGCGTGCTGACGCTGCTCGGGATGCTCGTGCCCGCTGCTTGCGCCGAGCCAGCTGCTCACGGCGGTCGGGCGCCTCGCCCAGTGTCGCGGCCGCCGGTGCCGAGTACCTGCGACTGAGCGCGATCAGCATGCTGCCGCTCGTGCTCGTCTCCATCCTGAGCGGCGCGATGCGGTCCACCGGCTACGCGCGCAGCCCGATGATCGCGACGATCGTGACGGTGCCCCTCAACGTCGTCCTGGCGTACGTCCTCGTGCTCGGTGCTCGGTCCGGCACCGGAGCTCGGAGTGGCCGGCGCCGGCTGGGCCGTGCTCGCCACCAGCACCATCAAGCTGCTGATCCTGCTGGTGCTGGCGTTCGTCGTGCACCGGATCTTCGACTGGTCCCTGCCCGAGAGCCTCGTGCAGTGGCGTTCGATCGTGACGCCGCTGATCGTGCTCGCGCTGCCACTCGCCATCACCGAGCTGCTCTGGTCGGCGGGGACGTTCCTGTACAACGTCGTCGCGCAGCAACTGGGTGACGACGAGCTGGCCGCGGCGCAGATCGTGACGACGCTGGAGGGCGTCTTCATGGTCGGCAGCATCGGGCTCATGAGCGCGACGACGGCCCTGGTCGGACGCAGCGTCGGCGAGCACGACGCACCCGGCGCCGCGCACTGGGTGGCGCAGGCTCACCCGAGCCGGGATGTTCACGGGCGTCGCCTTCGGCGTGCTCTTCGCCGCCAGCGCCCTGGCCGTGCCGCGTGCTGTTCTCCAACGCCGGGTCGCGAGGTGGTGACCCTCGCCGTCGTCGGCATCCTCATGAACGCGGCCTTCCAGGTCGTCAAGGTGCGCAACATGATCCTCGGCGCTGGCGTCATGCCCAGCGGCGGCGACGTCAGGGGAGTGATCCTCGGCGACGGCGTGGGCGCGTTCCTCGTCGGGCTGCCGCTCGCGATCGTCCTCGGGCTGTTCACGCCGCTGGGGCTGATCGGGATCTTCGTCGCCCGCATCCTCGAGGAGGTCGTCAAGCTCGGGATCTTCACGAGGCGCACGCGGCGCATCCGCTGGGAGGCCGTGGTGCAGCGCGAGGCCGTGAACGTGGCCTGATCGTCGCCGAAGACGGCACAATCCCGTCATGAGCTCGACCCAGACGAGCCACCAACACGAACGCGTGGTCGGGGAGGACCACTCGGTCACGCCGCTCGAGCTGTTCTTCGACCTCGTCTTCGTGTTCGCGCTCACGCAGGTGACGACGCTGCTCGCGGACGACCTGACGTGGGTGGGCATGCTGCGCGGCTTCGCCGTGCTGGCGGTGGTGTGGTGGGCGTGGGTCGGGTACTCGTGGCTGACCAACTCGATCCGGATCGACGACGACATCGCGTCGCGCCTGGTCATCATGCTGGCGATGGCGGCCATGCTCGTGGCCGGGCTGGCCGCACCGGCTGCCTTCGGCGAGTACGCCGTGCTGTTCGGCGTCGCCTACTTCGTCGTGCGCGATCCTGCACGTCCTGCTGTACGCGGTCACGACGCGCAGCGATCCGCGAGGTGTTCGGCGCCGTGCTGCGGCTCGCGCCCGGGATGCTGACCGGAGCGACGCTGATCCTGATCGCCGGGTTCGTGCCGCCCGGTCCGGTGCGCGCAGCCCTGTGGGCCGTCGCGATCATCATCGACTTCGCCGCGCCGCTGCTCGCCGGCACGACGGGCTGGAAGATCGATCCCGGGCACTTCGCGGAGCGCCACGGACTGATCATCATCATCGCCCTGGGGGAGTCGCTGATCGCGCTGGGCGTGAGCGCGTCCGGCGAGGAGCTCACGGCGGGCGTCGTCACGGCTGCCGCGCTCGGCGTCGTGGTCGTGTGTGCGATGTGGTGGCTCTACTTCGACGTGGTCGCCGTCGCCGCCGAGCACATGCTCACCTCACTCATCGGGTCGCGCCCAGGCGGCCATGGCCCGGGACTCGTACAGCTACATCCACCTGTTCATGGTCTTCGGCATCGTGCTCGTCGCCCTGGGTCTCAAGAAGACCCTGCTCGACATCGAGGCACCGCTGAAGTCCGTCGTCTCGGTGGCGCTCTTCGGCGGCATGGCCCTGTACCTGCTCGCGCACATCGCCTTCCGCCTGCGGAACATGGGCACGCTCAACGTGCAGCGGCTGGTGGTCGCGGTCGTGCTGCTGGCGCTGATCCCGATGGGCATGCGCCTGCCGTCGCTCACGTCCCTCGTCATCCTCACGGTCGTGCTCGTCGCGCTCGTCGCCTACGAGGCGGTGCGGTTCCGCGAGGCCCGTCACCGCATCCGGTTCGACGAGCACTGAGCGGCTGGGCGCTAGCCGGCGTAGGCGGGCGGACGACGGCCGCTCCAGGGCAGCGCCTGCTCGAGCTGGGCGGCGAGGGCGAGCAGCAGCGCCTCCTGGCCGGCGCCGGCGACGAGCTGCATGCCGATCGGCAGGCCGTCCGCGGTCTGGTGCAGCGGCAGGCTGATGGCCGGCTGGCCGGTGGTGTTGAACACCGGCAGGAACGACTCCCACCGCGACCACATCGCGAACATGTCACGCGGCTCGATGCGCGCCCGCGGGTCGTAGTGCCCGACGGGCGGCAGGACCGCACCGAGGGTCGGGGTGAGGAGCACGTCGTAGCGGGAGAAGAACTCGGTCATCAGGTACGTGAGCCCGGTCTCGACGTCGATGGCGTTGAGCAGCTGCAGTGCGGTCACGCTGCGGCCGTACTCGACCATGGCGAGGGTGGCGCCCTCGACGGTGTCCTCGCTGACCTCGCGGCCCAGCGCGCGCGGCCAGTCCGTCGATCGTGTGGGCGTTCGTCGACGCCCACACGTCGGTCATGGCCTGCAGGTACGACTCCCAGGAGAACCGCGGAGTGTCCACCTCGACGTGGTGGCCGAGGTCCTCGAGCAGTGCCGCGGTCGCGGCGGTCGCCTCGGTGACGACCGGGATCGGGCTCGTCGCCGGACCACGGATGCGACCACCAGGCGATCCGCAGGGGCCGCACCGGCGCGCGGGCGGCCTCGGCGAAGGGAGTCGGCGGGCGGTCCACGCCCTCGTGGTCGCCGGGCGTCGGGCCCGCCGAGCACGTCGAGGAGCAGGGCGGCGTCGCGCACCGACCGGGTCATCGCGAACTGCACGGCCCAGCCCGAGCAGCGGCTCCTTCAGGTGCAGCCCCCACGGGACGCGTCCGCGACCGGGCTTGAGCCCGACGACTCCGCAGGCCGCCGCCGGGATGCGGATCGAGCCGCCGCCGTCGCTCGCGAGCGCGACCGGCACGACGCCCGCGCCGACCACGGCCCCGGCACCACCGCTGGACCCGCCCGCCATGTGGCCCGGGCTCCACGGCGAGCGGGTGATGCCGTGCGCGAGGGTCTCCGTGGTGCCGAGGATGCCGAACTCCGAGGTCGTGGTGCGGCCGATGCTCGTCATCCCCGCTGCGGCGGCGCGGGCGTAGATCTGGGTGCGCTGGGGGACGATCCAGTCGGGCGCGAGCCGGCTGCCGTTGCCGCAGGGCAGGCCGGCCTGGCCGTGGAAGAGGTCCTTGACCATCGTGGGGACACCGGCGAGCGGCCCGGTCGTCGCGAGGGCGCCAGGGTCCTGCGGATGGACGTCGACGACAGCGTTGATGAGCGGGTGGACCTGCTCGTGGGCGGCCAGGGCGCACTCCTGGAGCTCGGCCGCCGTCACCTCGCCGGCGGCAACCAGTTCCGACAGGCCGATCGCGTCGTAGCGCGAGTATTCGTCGAGACGCACCCGCGTGATCCTAGGGTAGGGGCAGCGGCGGGTTCCGGCCGCCGGAAGGCCGCGGCACGAGCGGCCGCAGCGAGGCGAGGTGAGTCGATGCACCAGGAGCCGTTCCCCGTGCACGTCGCCGACGTCGACCTGCCCTTCCGGTGCGTGGACGCGGGCGCCGCGCCGGGTGCGGCCGTGGCCGCCGAGTTCGAGCGGGCGTGGCCCGCCTACCGTCGCTGGTTCCTCCACGAGGGCGAGGCGGAGCGCCCGTCCTATGCCGAGTGCCGTGCGGCCATCCGCACCCACATGCCCGAACTGCTGCGACGACTACGACGCGCTCGTCGACCAGGTCGGCGGCGGCGACCTGCGAGGCGCGCTTCCTGAGCCACTGGTGTCCGCCTCCGCTGGTCGCGGCCTGCTCGATCGCGATGCTGACGACGCCGTACCCGATGCTCATCCGCAACTACGACTACCCGCCGAGCCTGTGCGATGCGCTCGCCCTGCGCACGCACTGGTCGGGACGCACGGTGCTCGGCATGGCCGACTGCGGATGGGGCCTGATGGACGGCATGAACGATGCCGGTCTGGCCATCGCCATCTCCTTCGGCGGCCGTCGCGCGGTGGGGCACGGCTTCGGGATCGGACTGGTCGTGCGATACCTCCTGCAGGTGTGCACGACGACGTCGCGAGGCGGTGGAGCAGCTGACGCGCCTGCCGGTGCAGATGTCGTACAACGTCGCGATCATCGACGCGCAGGGCGACCACCGCATCGTCGGCACGCGCCCCGACCTCGAGCCGCTGTCTGTCCGACGCGCTCAGCTGCGCCAACCGCCAGGGAGCGACCGAGTGGCCCGAGCACGCGGCCTACTGCACGACCGAGGAGCGCGAGGAGCGGCTCGAGTCGCTCGTGACGTTCCCGCTGATCGAGCCGGACGACCTCGTGTCGGCGTTCCTCCGGCCGCCGCTGTACCGGTCGCTCGTCGAGAGCACGTGGGGAACCGTGTACACCGCGGCGTACGCGCCGATGCTCGGCGCGATGACGCTGCTGTGGCCAGACGACCAGTGGGCGCTGAGCGTGCCGGGCGACGAGGTCGGGATCACGGCCGCGGCAGGTGCTCGCGCTGCTCCCCGAGGCCGTCGAGCTGACGTCCCAGGCGCGCCTTCCGCACGGCGCCTCCGTCGTGATCTAGGCAACGTGCAGCCCCGCAAACGCCTACAGTGTGGCCGTGTTCACGTGGTTGCGCGGGTGGTGGAGCCGACTGACATCGGCCCGCAGCGACGGGAACGAGTCCCATCCCGACCCGGTCGACGAGCAGGAGCCCGCCATGAGCCAGACGACGGCGCCCGAGGGCGGTCCCGATCCCGATCGACCCGTGCTCAGGGGCCTGTCGGACATCTACCGCTTCTTCCGCGAGCAGACCGCGCCCATCTACTTCGTCTCGCCGACGGCCTACAACATCCTCGGCATCGACGACTGGGTGAGCGCGCTTCGGTACGTCTGCTACTTCGACTCCTTCGACGGTGCGCACGACCACGTGTTCGTCCCGACCCACGCCGGGCCGCGCGAGTTCGAGACCTTCGAGTCGGTCAACACCTACCTGCTCGGGCACAAGGAGGTCGTCGACCGGATCCTCAACGGCGGCCCCACGACGGCGGGGGTGTCCAACGTCGAGGGTCCCGCCTACGTGCTGTTCGTCATGTTCGACGAGGAGACGGAGCGGCTGGCCGACGAGCTGGGCCTGACCATCGCGCTGCCCCCGCGCGAGCTGCGCGAGCGGATCGACTCCAAGATCGAGACGACGCGGCTGGGCAACGAGGCCGGCGTCGCGAGCGCTCCCAACGTCCTGACCCGCGCCGACTCCTACGGCGGAGCTGCTCGAGCGCGCAGCCGAGGCCGGACTCGGCGACCGGCTCGTCGTCCAGCTGCCCTACGGCGACTCCGGGCGCACCACGTTCTTCATCGCCAGCGAGGAGGAGTGGGACGACTGCTCCGAGCACCTCGTCGGCGAGGACCTGAAGGTCATGAAGAACATCCGGCACCTGCCCGGCACGGTCGAGGCGTGCGCCACGCGGCACGGCACCCTGGTCGGGCCCGGTGCAGGTCGACCTCACGGGCTTCGAGGAGCTCACCCCCTACCAGGGCGGCTGGTGCGGCAACGACTGCGCGCCCATCTCGCTGGCCGGCAGCCAGGAGCAGATCCGGTCGATGGCCCAGCGGCTCGGCGACCGCCTGTACGAGGAGGGCTACCGCGGCGTCTTCTGCATGGACTACCTCATCGACCTCGACGACGACACCGTCTACCTCGGCGAGATCAACCCGAGGATCTCCGGCGCCTCGCCGCTCACGAACCTGATCACGTCCCGCTACGGCGGCGTCCCGCTCTTCCTGTTCCACCTGCTGGAGTTCATGGACGTCGACTGGGAGTGCGACCTCGAGCGCATCCAGTCGCGCTGGCGCGACTTCGACCGCTGGAGCCAGCTGGTGCTGAAGCAGACGACGGACGAGGTCGAGATCATCACCGAGGCGCCGGCGAGCGGGCTGTGGCGGATGAACCAGGAGGGCGAGATCCACTTCGTGCGCATGGAGACCGACTGGCACAACGTGACCGGCAGCGACGAGGCGTTCTACCTGCGGGTGTACGGCGTCGACGAGTACCGCTATCCCGGGAGCCGACCTCGGGGTCCTGCTCCTGCGCGACCGCATGCAGACCGCCGACCGAGAGCTGGTGCCCAAGGCTGCGCAGTGGGCGCAGGCGATCATGTCGCGCTTCAAGGGCGTGCCGGTCGCTGCCGAGATCGCCCAGCCGGAGGACCTGCTGTACGGGAAGTGGCTGTAGTCGTCAGGCCGGAGTGACGTCGACCGGGATGCCGGCCAGCACCGACGTGCCTGACAGCAGGTCGATGTCGGCCGAGCCGACCACGGTGTTGACGTTCACCCCGCCGTGCTCGCGGGCGATCGCGACCCCACGCGTCGGCGGCGGTGTGACCCCAGCCGTGCGGCATGCACACGACGCCAGGACGGACGTCGTCCGTGACGACGACGGGCGCGACGACCGACCCGGTGGACGGTGGAGACGCGCGCGTCGCCGCCGTCGGCGATGCCGAGCCGCGCGGCGTCCTCGGGATGCACGAGCAGGGTGCAGGCGTTCGAGCCGCCGGAGAGCACCGGCAGGTTGTGCATCCACGAGTTGTTGCTGCGCAGCTGCCGTCGACCGACGAGCACGAGGGCCGGCTCGGCAGGCGGATCGGCGAGCAGCGCCGCGGCATCGGCCAGGCGGCCAGCACCTGCGCCGGGCGCGAGCTCGATGCGCCCGCTCGGCGTGCGCAGCACCTCGGGCAGCCGGGGCTGCAGCGGTCCGAGGTCGATGCCGTGCGGGGCGTCCTCGATGCCGGCTGAGGGTCAGGCCGTCGGGGTGCGATGCCGAACCCGTCGCCGTAGGGACCTGACCGGATGCGCAGGTCGAGGAGGCGCTCGATCCCGCGCCGTGGCGCGACCGCGGCGAGCAGCTCGGCGGCGTCGCGACCGTGGGCCCGCGAGGACTCGTCGGCGACCGCCTGCTGGGCGAGCATGAAGGCGACGAGGTCGTCGACGTCGTCGACCGAGGACTCGGGCTGGCCGGAGGTGATCGCGAACGCGATCGCCGTCAGCTGCATCAGCGTCTCGGCCTCGTCCCGCTCGTCGGTCTGCGAGCGGGATCGCGGCCGGCGAGTACCGCGCGGTGTTCGCGACGGCGAGCGTGGCGAAGACGACGTCGAAGTGCCGACGCGCGAGCGGCGAGGGTGCGGGCAGGATGACGTCGGCGTGCCGCGAGGTCTCGGTCACGTAGGCGTCGAGGCTGACGATCAGGTCGAGGGTGCCGAGCGCGCGCTCGAGCCGGTCGCTGTCCGGAGTGGAGACCACGGGGTTGCCCGGCGACGGTGATGAGGGCGCGGATGCGGGTGCCGTCGGGGCCCTCGGTGTCGATCTCCTCGGCCAGCGCCGCCGCCGGGAACTCGCCGAGGATGCTGGGCAGGCCGCGCACGCGGGTGCGGCGCCGGCCGGGGATGGTCGCGCCGCGGCCGATCCCGGACGGGCCCTGCGTGTTCGGGCTGCCGGCGGGCGGGAGCGGCCACATGACGCCGCCGGGCTCGTCGAGCGAGCCGATCAGGACGTTGACGACGTCGACCAGCCACGAGGCGACCGTGCCGAGCGGCATCGTCCGTCCGTCAGCGGTGGCCAGTCCCGAGGTGGTGGTGCCCATGCGGCCGTAGACGGCCGCCGACGGGGCTGCGGCGAGCTCGCGGGCGAGACGGCGGATCGTGTCGGCCGGCGACGCCGGTGATCCCGGCGACCGCCGACGGGCGTGAACGGCGCGACCGCGGCGGCCACCGGCGTCGAGCGAGCCGTCGGCGAGGTGGGCGGCGGCCGGTCCGGCGTCGGCGAGCCCGTCCTCGACGAGGACGTTCGCGATCGCGGCGAGGAGGAAGGCGTCGCCGCCCGGACGGATCGCGACGTGCTCGTCGGCGGCGCGTGCGGTCCGCGTGCGGACCGGGTCGACGACGACGAGCCGTCCGCCGCGCCTGCGCGAGCGCGCGCAGGCGGCCCGGGCATGTCCGGCGCCGTCATCATCGAGCCGTTGGAGACCAGCGGGTTGGCGCCGAGGATGAGCAGGTAGTCGGTGCGGTCGATGTCGGGGATGGCCACGGACAGCGGCGTGCCGAACATCAGGGCCGAGGACACCTGCTTCGGGAACTGGTCGACGGTGCTGGCGGTGTAGCGGCTGGTCGTGCCGAGCGCCTTGATGAACGCCGGCAGGTAGAACGCGCTCGACATGTTGTGCACGTTGGGGTTGCCGAGGAACAGGGCGACGGAGTCCGGTCCGTGCGCGGCGACGACGTCGGCCAGGCGTGTGCGGATGACGTCGAACGCCTCGTCCCAGGATGCGGGGCGCAAGGCGCCCGGTGCCCGGATCCCTGACCATGGGCGTGCGCAGCCGGTCCGGATCGTGGTGGAGCTGGCCGATCGCCGTGCCCTTCGGGCAGATGAAGCCACGGCTGAAGACGTCCTCGTCGTCGCCACGGACGGCGGTGACCTGCGCCGTCCTCGATGGTCACGCGCAGGCCGCACGTGGCCTCGCACAACGGGCAGATGTGCAGATGGTCGGCCATGCTGGGACCCTAGCCCGGTACGGACGACCGGGGAATGGATGCGGGAGGACCGCCAGCGATGACGGCGCAGCAGGTGAACGGCGACGCGCGCCCTCGGCGAGCCGCGATCCGTCCCGACTGGCTCCCGATCATCCGCGTCGGAGCGGAGATCCTGGCCGCGCACGACCGCGCCCTCGGCCGCGGGGGCGCCGGGCTACCGGGATCCCGCCTCGGGCTTCTTCGTGATGACGGCCGCCTACCTCGCCGCACCGGGGAGCCTGCTGCGGCAACGGCTGCCGCCATTGCCCCTACTGCTGACGCGCATGGCGCATACGCTCCGCCCATGGATCCCCTCGACGTCCTCGCCCGCGGTGCCGCCGGATTCGCGACGACGCTCGACCAGGTCGCCCATGACCAGTGGGACGCACCGAGCGGCCTCGGGGACTGGACGGTCCGACAGCTGGCTCGACCACGTGATCGGCGGCGACCGCATGTCGACGGTGATCCTCGGCGGGGGAACCCGCAGCGACGGGCTCGCCGAGTTCGCGCGGTCGGCCGCGGACGTGGACCCCGTCGCGGCCTTCGCCGCGGCCAGCAGCGACATGGCGGCCGCCTTCGCCGCAGCCGGGCGCGCTCGACCGCACGGTCGCGCATCCCGCGATGGACATGCCGGGCAGCCAGCTCCTCGGCTTCCGGATCGGCGAGTACGCGCTCCACGGCTGGGACCTCGCTCGTGCCATCGGTGCCGACGACGCGATCGACCCCGACGTCCTCGCAGGCGCTCTGGGCGCTGATGGAGCCGCTGGCGCCGTTCCTGCCCGGCGACCGGGATGTTCGGCGACGGCCCCAGCGGCACGGTGCCCGCCGACGCGCCGCTGCAGCTCCGCGTGCTCGACCTGTCCGGCCGCCGCCCCTGACCTACGGCTGCTGGGGCTTGCCGCCGGGGTCCTTGCGGGTCGCGTAGGTGAAGGCCGCGAGCCCGAGGACGACCGCGCCGGCGCCGATGCCGATCAGCATGATGTCGTTCGCGTCGGTCGCGTCGACGAGCACGCCGAGGAACACCACGGCGATGATCGCCACGACCACCCCGATGAGCTTCGCCTTGAGGTCGTCGAGGGAACGGATCTCGAGCCAGGGCGGCAGCTGGACGTCGGCGTCGACGAAGAGCTCGTAGAGCCCGTAGCCGATCACCAGCAGGACGGTGGCGAGCAGGAGGGTGTCGACCGCGGTGAGGATCGAGACGACGCTCTCCTTGAGCGGGAATCGCCGTGTCGAACAGCTTGACGAGCGAGCGGAGGATCTCGATGGTCCCGATCACCATGAGGATGAAGGCGCCGATGATGGATCCGATGGCCGGCACGGCGACGACGTAGCGGGAGAGCTCGATCAGTCGGCGCATCCGCAAACGCTATCGCGGCACTACGTTCGGACCATGGACCGAACCGCTGCCCACGGGCCCGCTCCAGATCCTCGTCGCCGGCCCGCTGCGCGGCGGCACGGGCGACGACCCCGACCTGATCGCCGCGAACGTGGCGCGCATGGAGGAGGCGGCGGCCCTGCTGTTCGAGATGGGCCACCTGCCGATCGTCGGCGAGTGGCTGTCCTTCCCGCTCATCGAGCGATCCGGGTCGACGCGCGTGGGCGACGAGGCGTACGAGCGCATCCAGCACCCGCTGGGCATGCGGCTCGTCGCGCAAGTGCGACGCCGTCCTGCGGCTGCCCGGCCCGTCGACCGGCTCGGACCTCATGGTGGCCACCGCACGTGGAGGCCGGGAGTCCCCGTGCGGCATGCGGTCGACGACTTCCCGCGTGCTCGCGGCGCTAGGACACCCGCCCCGGATACGCATCGAGCGCATCCGCACCATCCCGAGACGACGCCGGAGCTGTGTCCCATGACCGAACGAATCCGCTGCCCACCTGGCCCGCGCACGATCCGGCGACCTGGCGCAACGTCCCCGCGACGTCCACGCCGATCGATCACGAGCTGGTCGCGAGCCTGCTCGCCGCCGAGTGGGACCGGTTCACCGCGTCGACGCCCGGGTCCGCGGAGCACAACGTCCGCGCCAGCAAGTCCCTGCCGCTGGGCGTCACGTCGTCCTTCCAGCACTGGGATCCGTACCCGATCTCGATCGCGTCGGCCACGGGCGCATGGCTGACCGACGTCGACGGACGCCAGCTGCTCGACCTGTCGATGGGCTTCGGCGCCATGCTGCTCGGCCACCTCAACCCCGTCATGGTCGCGAAGGTCACGCAGGCCCTCGAGGAGACCGGCACGCTGTTCGTCACGCCGTCGCCGACGGCGACCGAGGTCGCCGAGCGCTTCCAGCAGCGGTTCGGCCTCGACCGGCTGCGCTTCACGAACTCCGGCACCGAGTCGACGATGTACGCCGTGCGCACGGCGCGCGCGTTCACGGGTCGCAAGGCGATCGTCAAGATCGAGGGCGGCTACCACGGCGGCTACGACGCGCTGTCGGTGTCGGTGAAGCCGGACGTCGCCGAGGCCGGGCCCGAGGACTGCCCGAGTCGCCGTCACCCCGTTCGAGGTCGAGGCGGGCACCGTCTACGTCGTGCCCTACAACGACCTCGCCCCGGCTCGAGGACATCCTCGACGGCGCACGCGGACGAGATCGCCTGCCGTCGTGATGGAGCCGGTGCTCGAGAACATCGGCATCGTCCTGCCCGACGCGGGCTACCTGACCGGCGTCCGCGCGGCCTGCGACGCCACGGCGTGCTGCTCGTGTTCGACGAGGTCAAGACGGGACTGACGGCCGGGATACGCCGGAGCGGCTCGCACGGCTCGGCGTGACGCCCGACCTCGTGACGCTGGCCAAGAGCATCGGCGGCGGACTTCCGCTCGCGGCGTTCGGCGGCACGGCCGAGGTCATGGCGGCCGTGACCGACGGGCGCATGCCGCACTTCGGCACCTACAACGGCAACCCGCTGGTGATGGCCGCGGCCGCAGCCGTCGACGAGGTCTGCACGGAGGAGGCGCTCGCGTCGGCCGAGTCCGTCAACGAGGGTGCCCTGCGCGGCATGGACGAGGTCATCGCCCGCTACGAGCTGCCCGCGCACACGGTCGGCTTCGGCGTCAAGGGTGCGGTCACCTGGTCGACCACGCCGGTGCGCAACTACCGCGACTACAAGCGCACCGACTTCGGCGTGGCCGAGCTCAGCTGGCTCTGGGGCGTCAACCGCGGCATCCTCACCCCGCCCGGGCTCGACGAGCAGTGGCTGGTGTCGCTGGCCCACACGCCGGCCGACATGGGTGCTCTGGTCGAGGACTTCAGCGAGCTGGCTGCGGCGCTTCGCGCGTGATCGTCGTCTGCGTCGCGGGGGCGACGGGCTGGACAGGACGGGCGATCGCGGAAGCGGTGCTGGCTTCCCCTGACCTGGAGCTCGGCGGCGCTGTCGCCCGGTCCTCCTCGGGCGTCGATCTCGGTGTGGCGTGGGGCGGTGCGGTCACCGGCGTGATCGTGAGTAGCGACGTGCCGTCGGCACTCACCGGCGTCGACGTCCTTGTCGACTACACGGCGCCCGACGCCGTGAAGGCGAACACGCTCGCGGCCGTGGAGGCCGGGGTCCACGTCGTCATCGGCACGTCAGGACTGTCATCCGACGACTTCGACGAGATCGACGAGGCGGCACGACTCGCCGGCGTGGGCGTGGTCGCCGCAGGCAACTTCTCGATCACCGCGGCGATGGCCCAGGCGGCTGCGTTGCTGGTGGCTCCCTTCCTGCCGCACCGCGAGATCATCGACTACGCCTCCCTCGCCAAGCCGGACGCGCCGAGCGGCACCGCACGCGAGCTCGCCGAGCGACTGGGGAAGGTTGCGGCGAACGAGCTCAGCGTGCCGGTCGCCGCCACCATCGGCTTCCCCGAGGCCCGTGGGGCCGCCGTGGCAGGGACCCAGGTGCACTCCCTGCGCCTGCCGAGCTTCGTCGTCTCCACCGAGGTGGTGTTCGCCCTGCCCGACGAGCGGCTGTCGATCCGGCACGACGCGGGCGGCACCCCCGAGCCGTACGTGGCCGGCACGCTGCTCGCCGTCCGAGCGGTCGCCCAGCAGGTCGGCCTCGTGCGCGGTCTCGACACACTGCTGCTCGGTCGGTAGTCGATGCCGGCCAACGACCTGACGGGGCGCCGCTTCGGCGAGGCGTCAGCCGCATACGAACGTGGCCGGCCGGAGTACCCGGCGGAGATGGTCGACTGGCTGCTCGCCGACTCGCCGGCGCGCGTCGTCGACCTGGGGGCGGGCACCGGCAAGCTGACACGCGCGCTTGTGGACCGAGCCGAGACGGTCGTCGCCGTGGAGCCCGACCCGGGCATGCGCCGAGCGCTGTCAGAACTGCTCCCCGGCACCTCGGTGCTCGCGGGGACCGGAGAGGACCTCCCCCTGCGCGACGGATACGCGGATGCCATCGTCGCGGGACAGGCGTGGCACTGGGTGGATCCCGTTCGAGCGGTGCCGGAGGTGGCGCGAGTCCTGCGCCCCGGAGGCGTTCTGGGGCTGATCTGGAATGACCGTGACGAGCGCGATCCGTGGATCCGGGCGCTCAGCGCCCTCCTGCACGAGTACGGGACGAGCCCGGACGCGGACTACACGCCGATCGTCGGCCCGCCGTTCGGCCCGCTCGACACCGCCGAGGTTGCCTGGACACACCATGTCTCCGTCTCCGCCGCGATCGACATGATCACCTCGCGCAGCTATGTCATCGCGTTGCCACCGGAGCGACGGACGGAGCTCGTGGGACGCCTCCGCGTCCTCGCCGACGAGGCCACCGATCGAGAGACAGGGCTCGTGCCGGTGCCCTACGTCACCCGCGGATACCGGGCGGTACGGCCTTAGCCGACGGAGCGGGATGCGGTGATCGACCACATGCATGATCCGCCGGGCGCGATCCGGGAGCCGCGTCGCTACGGTCAGCGCATGAGCGAACCGCGCACGGAGCAGGCCCTGGTGGGGGATGAGCGCACCCAGCTGCAGGCGTTCCTCGACGGCAACCGCGACGAGGTGGCCGGTCTCCTGGACGGCATCACGGAGGAGCAGGCCCGCCGCCGGTTGGTCCCGTCGCTCACCAGCCTGGCGTCGATCGTCAAGCACTGCGCGTTCGTCGAGCGGGCGTGGTTTCAGGTCGCGCTGGGCGGTCGGACCCGCGCCGACGTCGGCCTCCCGGAGGACGCCGCCGAGAGCTGGGTACTGACGGACGAGGACACCGTCGCCTCCCTGCTGGCCGGATTCCGGGCGGCCTGCCGGGAGTCGGATGCGATCGTCATGGCATATGGGCTCGACGACCTGGCACTGCACAACCGTCGCGGACCGCTGACCGTCCGCTGGATCTACGCGCACATGATCGAGGAGCTGGCTCGTCACGCAGGCCACGGTGACATCCTGCGTGAGCAGGTCCTCGCCGGAGTAGGTGCGCGGCCGTGAGCGATCTCAACGAGGTCGGCGAGCGCGACGGGTGGCGCTGCTGGCTGTGCGACGAGCCCGTCGATCCGGACGCGTCGGTCAACGCCGATCGCGGGCCGAGCGTCGACAGCGCGGGCGTCGGCCAAGGGCAAGAAGGGCGGTGCGGGAGTAGAGCGACTCGCCCACCGAGCCTGCAACACGCGCAAGGGGAAGATCGCACCCGTCGTGGCCTGGTCCCCGGACCTGTTCGTCGTCGATCCCGCTCCGATCGTGCCGACCGTCGAGCGCCTCACCCGCAAGGGCGGGCGAGAGGTCGTGGCCCGCTGCCCGAGCCGATCGGACGCCGACGCGGCGGCCGAGTGGCTCGTCGACCGGCTCTCCCGGCTCGCTCCGGACCTCGCCGTGACCGCCGACGTGGAACCCGGCGGCGGGCAGTTCCTGCTCGTCCTCCGCACCGCCTGACGCGCACGGCGGGTCGGGCCGCTAGCGGCCGCCCGACACGTCGATGAAGGTGCCCGTCACGAACGCGGACTGCTCCGACGTCAGCCAGAGGATCGCCTCGGCGGCCTCGTGCGGCTCACCGGGGCGGCCCATGGGGATGGTGTCGGCGAGTCGGTCGGGCCGGTCCGGGTCACCTCCCGACGCATGGATGCCCGTGCGGATGATCCCCGGTCGCACTCCGTTCACGCGGATGCCCTCCCGTGCCACTTCGCGCGACAAGCCGACGGTGAAGGCGTCGATGGCTCCCTTGGACGCGGCATAGTCGACGTACTCATGGGCGGCACCCAGGACGGCAGCCCGGGAGCTCACGTTGACGATCGTCCCGCCGCTGCCGCCGTACACGGTCGACATTCGGCGCACCGCCTCCTTCGCGACGAGGAAGGCGCCCACGACGTTCACGTCGAACAGCCGCCTGAGGCGGGCGGCATCGACCTCGTCCGCACGGCACTGCGCGAAGAGGATGCCCGCGTTGTTCACTACGGCGGTGACGGGACCCCACGCTGCATCGATCTGCTGCGAAGACGCGAGCGACGTCATCTTCGACGCTGACGTCGGCTCGGACAGCCATCGCTCGGGCTCCGAAAGACTCGCACTGCGCACGAACGTGGGTCGCTGCTGTCTCGTCGTTGGCGTAGGTGATGCACACCGAGTACCCACGACTCGCTGCCAGCGTTGAGGTCGCGGCGCCGATGCCCCGGCTGCCGCCTGTGATCAGCATGATTCCCGCTGAGTCGGCGGCGGCCTCCCGGGGCGCGGGCTGCTCGACCATGGCCGCACCCTACTGATCGCCGCGGCCGTGGCCGAGCGACTCACTCGCTCGCTCGCCCGCGTCTCCGGGTGGGTAAAGTCGCCATGCGGGGGAGCGACGGCAACAAGGAGCCCTGATGTCACAGCCGGTGGACTTCACGCACGTGTCGACGGAAGGCCTCGAGTCCTCGCCGGTGGCCGAGGCGCTCGCCGGGCTGAGAGCCAACGAGGCCCGCTACTTCAGGAACAAGTACGACCACGCCTTCGTCGTCGCTGCCGGCGGCCAAGGCCAAGAAGACGATCGCGTGGGTGAGCGACATCCTCGAGAAGGAGCGCGGCATCGTGATCGCCTCGCCCGCCCTCGAGGCGACCGAGTTCGAGGTCGAGGGCATCCGGTGGGCCTACGTGTTCTACGAGAGCGGACTGTCGATCAACGTCCTGTGGACCCTCGACGGGTCCGAAGCGAGCCGTCGGCTTCAAGCTCTCCGACGGCATGGACATGCCCGAGGAGCTCTCCACCTTCAAGTTCGCCCGACAGAAGTCCAAGCTGGCCGGCACCATCCGCGGGTCCTACTTCGTGATCAAGGGCGAGTACTGACCCTCGGCCGCTGTCGAGTCCGACCCGCGCGTCGCACGATGCGGACCACGTGACGCTGGAGCGGACTCGGCGGACTCGCGGGGGTGGCGTTCCGGGGGAGGATGGGGGCGTGACGAATCGCCTGGCCGACTCGACGAGCCCCTACCTGCTGCAGCACGCCGAGAACCCGGTCGACTGGTGGGAGTGGTCGGAGGAGGCCTTCGACGAGGCCCGGCGCCGCGACGTGCCGGTCTTCCTGTCGCATCGGGTACTCGGCCTGCCACTGGTGCCACGTCATGGCGCACGAGTCCTTCGAGGACGAGGCCGTCGCCGCGGTGATGAACGAGCGCTTCGTCAGCATCAAGGTCGACCGCGAGGAGCGCCCCGACGTCGACTCCGTCTACATGCAGGCGACGGTGAGCATGACCGGCCACGGCGGCTGGCCGATGTCGGTGTTCCTCGACCACGAGGGTCGCCCGTTCTACACGGGCACCTACTTCCCGCCGCAGCCGCGCCATCAGCTGCCCTCGTTCACGCAGCTGCTCGGGGCGATCAGCGAGACGTGGCAGGAGCGCCGCGATGACGTGCTGGCCGCGGGCGCGCGGATCACGTCGGCGCTGGCCACGAGGACCCTGCCGGCGAGTGGCACCGGTCCGCCGGAGCTGATGGACCTTGCGCTGGCGGTGGCCTCGCTGACCCGCGACTTCGACGACCGCCGCGGCGGGTTCGGCGGTGCGCCGAAGTTCCCGCCGTCGATGGTGCTCGAGTTCCTCCTTCGTCATCACGCGCTCACCGAGGACGAGCGTGCGCTCGGGATGGCGGAGGAGACACTCGAGGCGATGGCGCGGGGCGGCATCTACGACCAGCTCGGCGGTGGCTTCGCCCGGTACTCCGTCGACGCCGACTGGGTGGTCCCGCACTTCGAGAAGATGCTGTACGACAACGCCCTGCTCCTGCGCGTCTACCTGCACTGGTGGCGCGCCACCGGCTCGCCGCTGGCCGAGCGGGTCGTGCGCGAGACGGCGGAGTTCCTGCTCCGCGAGATGCGCACGCCCGAGGGCGGGTTCGCGGCCGCCCTCGACGCCGACAGCGAGGGACGCGAGGGCGCGTTCTACGCGTGGTCGCCCGAGCAGCTCGTCGACGTGCTCGGCGCGGAGGACGGGGCCTGGGCTGCGGCCCTCCTCGACGTCACGGCCGAGCGGGACGTTCGAGGACGGGCTGTCGACGCTGCAGCTGCGCGCGGGATCCCGACGATGCCCCGCGCTGGCAGGCACTGCGGTCCCGGCTGCTCGCCGCACGCGAGGCGCGCCCGCGTCCGGGCCGCGACGACAAGGTGGTCGCCTCCTGGAACGGGCTGGCCATCGCCGCGATGGCGGAGGCCGGCGCGATGCTGGGCGAGCCGGCCTGGGTGGAGGCCGCCCTCGCCGCCGCCGACCTCCTCGTGGCGGTGCACCTCGGTGCCGCACGGCGACGACCGGCTGTGCCGGACCTCGCGCGACGGCCGGGCCGGATCGAACGACGCGGTCCTCGACGACTACGGCAGCGTGGCCGAGGGCTTCCAGGTGCTCTTCCAGGTGACCGGCGACGACGAGTGGCTCGTGCTCGCCGGGATCCTGCTCGACATCGCGATCCAGCACTTCGCCGACGGTGACGGCGGCTTCTTCGACACCGCCGACGACGCACCCGCCCTGATCCAGCGTCCGCGTGACCCGTCCGACAACGCGGAGCCGTCGGGGTGGTTCGCGGTCGCGAACGCGTGCATCACGCAGGCGGCCCTCACCGGGGTCGCCGAGTACCGCGTCGTGGCGGAGCGGGCACTGAGCATCGCCACGACCCTGGCGCCGCGGGCGCCGCGCGCCGCGGGCTGGGGACTGGTGGCCGCGACGGCGCTGCTCGCCGGGCCGCTGGAGGTGGCGCGTCGTGACGCCCGACGACGACGCGTCCGCGGCGACGTGGCACCGGGTCGCGCTCATGGGCACCTCGCCGGGCATGGTCGTGGCCATCGGTGCCGAGTCGGAGTCGGAGGCGCCCCTGCTGCGTGACCGGCCGGCCATCGACGGCCGGCCCACCGCCTACGTGTGCCGCGGCTTCGTCTGCGATGCACCCGTCACGTCGCTCGAGCAGCTCGCTGTCAGCGTGGGCGCGCCTCGGGCGGGACCGACCGCCTCGTAACGCCCGCACCGCGGCAGGGGCAGGGAGTAGCCTGACGGCGGTGCCGCGTGAAGCGCGTGAGCGGCGGGTCGAACGGAGTGTCGGTGGGTCTGAGCGATCTCGTGTACGGCGTCTACGAGAGGCGCCTCTACGCACAGATCCCCGTCGACCGACGGCCCTGCCACGTCGGCGTGATCCTCGACGGCAATCGGCGGTGGGCGACGCGAGCAGGGCACGTCGTCCTCCGCGGGACATCGAGCCGGTGCGGCGAAGATCGTCGAGTTCCTGGGCTGGTGCGACGAGGCGGGCGTCGAGGTGGTCACGCTGTGGCTGCTGTCGACCGACAACCTCAACCGCCCACCGGCCGAGCTCGAGGCGCTCATGCGCATCATCGAGGACACCGTCACCGGCCTGGTGGAGCAGGGCCGCTGGCGGCTTCATCCGGTGGGTGCGCTCGACCTGCTGCCCGCGCACACCGCGCGCCTGCTGAAGGAGGCCGAGGAGGCGACGGCCGGGATCGACGGGTCACTCGTCAACGTCGCGGTCGGGTACGGCGGCCGACGCGAGGTGGTGGACGCCGTGCGCTCGCTGCTGCAGGACCATGCCAGCCAGGGCACGTCGCTCGACGAGCTCGCGCAGCTGCTCGAGCCCGAGCACATCGCCGAGCACCTGTACACCCGCGGCCAGCCCGATCCTGACCTCGTGATCCGCACCTCGGGGGAGCAGCGGCTGTCCGGCTTCCTCATGTGGCAGAGCGCGCACTCGGAGTTCTACTTCTGCGAGGCGTACTGGCCCGACTTCCGTCATGTCGACTTCCTTCGGGCCCTGCGGGCCTACGCCGACCGCCAGCGGCGCTTCGGGACCTAGTCCTCGCGGCGTGTCAGCGGTGCGGACCCGTCCGCCCGGCCTACGGTTTAGGCACAGCGGCGGGCAACCGCCCGCCCTGAAACCGCACCGGGTCGCCGGGCAGGTGGCCCGCTTCAGGAGGCCCACGTGCCCGTTGCGCACGCAGACCCGGACACCCGCCGCACCTACGTCCTCGACACCTCCGTCCTGCTGTCCGATCCGCGAGCGCTGTTCCGGTTCGACGAGCACGACGTCGTCATCCCGGTCGTGGTCGTGACCGAACTCGAGGCGAAGCGGAGCCATCCGGAGCTCGGCTACTTCGCCCGGCAGGCACTGAGGCTGCTCGACGACCTGCGCGTCCAGAACGGCCGGCTCGACGAGCCGATGGCCGTGGGCGACACCGGCGGAACGGTGCGCGTGGAGCTGAACCACACCGACGTGAGCGTGCTGCCCAGCGGGCTTCAGCTCGGCGACAACGACACCCGCATCCTGGCCGTGGCACGCAACCTGCAGGCCGACGGCCGCGCCGTCGTGCTGGTCAGCAAGGACCTGCCGATGCGCGTCAAGGCATCGTCGGTCGGGCCTGCCTGCCGAGGAGTACCGCGCCGAGTTCGTCGTCGAGACCGGGCTACACCGGCATGACCGAGGTCGACGTCGCAGCGGAGGACGTCGACCGGCTGTACGACGAGCAGGTCATCGAGCTCGAGGCGGCGGCGGACCTGCCCTGCCACACCGGGCTCGTCCTGCTCTCCGATCGCGGCAGCGCGCTGGGCCGGGTGACGTCCGACAAGCGGGTGCGCCTGGTCCGCGGGGATCGCGAGGCGTTCGGCCTGCACGGTCGCAGCGCGGAGCAGCGGATCGCGCTCGACATCCTGCTCGACCCCGAGATCGGCATCGTGTCGCTGGGCGGGCGTGCGGGCACCGGCAAGAGCGCACTCGCGCTGTGCGCCGGGCTCGAGGCGGTGCTCGAACGGCGCCAGCACCGCAAGGTCATCGTGTTCCGGCCCCTGTTCGCCGTCGGCGGCCAGGAGCTCGGCTACCTGCCCGGGTCACGAGGCCGAGAAGATGTCGCCCTGGGGCCAGGCGGTCTTCGACACCCTGGGCGCGGTCACCACGCAGGAGGTCGTCGAGGAGATCGTCGATCGCGGCATGCTCGAGGTGCTCCCGCTCACGCACATCCGCGGCCGTTCACTGCACGACGCGTTCGTCATCGTCGACGAGGCGCAGTCGCTGGAGCGCAACGTCCTGCTCACCGTGCTCTCGCGGGTCGGCCGCGACAGTCGCGTCGTCCTGACCCACGACGTCGCCCAGCGCGACAACCTGCGGGTGGGACGGCACGACGGCGTGGTGGCCGTGGTGGAGAAGCTCAAGGGGCATCCGTTGTTCGCGCACGTGACGCTGACCCGGTCCGAGCGCTCGCCGATCGCTGCGCTGGTCACCGAGATGCTGGAGGACATCACCCTCTGAACCTGTGGACAAGGCTGTGGACACCACTGTGACCCCGGTCACAGTGGCGTCCGGCTTCTCCTCATGGGTTTGTGGTTCCTGCGAACAATTGTCCGCAATGTCGGACATGGGGTGTGACATGGGCCACCCCCTCTGGGCGTGACATCTCCGTGATCCTTCGGCAACGTTGGAGGCTGTTGTGCTGTGACCGGCTTCCCCGGACCGTCAGGAGTGCGTGCATGCGTCGACAGATCGGCGTTGCGGCTCTGGCCGTCGTCGCGCTGCTCGCGCTGACCCCCGCCCTGTCCGGCGTGGCCCAGGCCACCACCCCCGCGACCGTCCCCGCCGACGACGTCTTCTTCCCCGAGGGCGAGGATCCCGCCGAGGACGCGCCGGCCGAGAAGCCCGCCGCGCCCACCGATGCCGGCAGCGCCGACGACCGCGAGGCCTCGCTCGCGCGCGGCAGTCGCCAGGCCGCCGACCTGATGGGCTTCATGCCGAGCCTCTACCAGGGCAAGTGGTTCATGCCCGGCAACGAGGACGTTCGCCGCTGCATCATGATGCGGGAGAGCAACGGCAACTACCGGGCCTCGAGCGGCACCTACCACGGGGCGTACCAGATGAGCTCGGCGCTGGCGCGGGGCGCGACCTGGATGATGCAGAAGGAAGTGCGCAAGGAGATGGGCGAGGAGGGCGTGCGGATCGTGAGGCACTTCGCTCGACCACTCCCAACAACTGGAACCGCTACTGGCAGGACCGGGCGTTCTGGACGATCTGGCGTGACGGCGCCGGCGCCGGCCACTGGGGCGGCGGCGCGCACGGCTGCTAGCCGGCTGACGACGGGCGGTGTCGCCCGTCGGGACCTCACCTATGCAGGTGGGCCGACCGGGATCGTCGCGATGATCGGGCGCAGCGTCTCCGCGAAGAAGTCGTTCCCCTTGTCGTCGACGACGACGAACGCCGGGAAGTCCTCCACCTCGATGCGCCAGACCGCCTCCATGCCCAGCTCCGGGAAGTCGAGCACCTCGACCTTGCGGATGTTGTCCTGGGCCAGCCGCGCCGCGGGCCCGCCGATCGACCCGAGGTAGAAGCCGCCGTTGTCCCGGCACGCGTTGGTGACGGCCGCGCTGCGGTTGCCCTTCGCCAGCATCACGAGCGAGCCGCCGGCCTTCTGGAAGGTGTCGACGTACGAGTCCATCCGGCCCGCCGTCGTCGGACCGAACGAGCCGGAGGCGTAGCCCTCGGGCGTCTTGGCCGGCCCGGCGTAGTAGACGCAGTGGTCGCGCAGGTACTGCGGCATCTCCTCGCCCCGCTCCAGCATCGACTTGATGCGCGCATGGGCGAGGTCGCGGGCCACCACCATCGGTCCGGTGAGTGAGACGCGCGTCTTGATGGGCAGTGCCGACAGCTGCTCGCGGATCTCGTCCATCGGCCGGTTGAGGTCGATGTGGACCACGTCGTCGTCGAGGTGCTCGTCGGTCACGTCGGGCAGGTAGTGCGCGGGCTCGGTCTCGAGCTGCTCGAGGAACACGCCCTCGCGGGTGATGCGGGCCTTCGCCTGCCGGTCGGCCGAGCACGACACGGCGATCGCGACGGGGCAGGAGGCGCCGTGCCGCGGCAGCCGGATGACACGCACGTCGTGGCAGAAGTACTTGCCGCCGAACTGCGCGCCGATGCCGAACGCCTGCGTCATGGCCAGCACCTGCTGCTCCATCTCGAGGTCGCGGTAGCCGCGTCCCTCGTCGGAGCCGTGCACCGGCAGGGTGTCGTAGTAGCGCGCGCTGGCGTACTTCGCCGTCTTGAGGGCGTACTCGGCGCTGGTGCCGCCGATGACGATGGCGAGGTGGTACGGCGGGCAGGCCGCCGTGCCGATCGCGCGGAGCTTCTCGTCGAGGAAACGAGTGAACGACTCGGGGTTCAGCAGCGCCGCCGTCTCCTGGTACAGGTAGCTCTTGTTCGCGCTGCCGCCGCCCTTGGCCATGAACAGGAAGTCGTACTGCGCCTCCTGGCCGGGATGCGTGTTCGAGTACAGCTCGATCTGCGCGGGCAGGTTCGTGCCGGTGTTGCGCTCCTGCCACATCGACAGCGGCGACAGCTGCGAGTAGCGCAGGTTGAGCTTCTGGTACGCGTCGAAGATCCCGTGCGAGAGGTCGCGCTCGTCGTCCCCCTGCGTCAGCACGTGCTGTCCGCGCTTGCCCATGACGATCGCCGTGCCGGTGTCCTGGCACATCGGCAGCACGCCGCCGGCGGCGATGTTGGCGTTCTTCAGCAGGTCGAGCGCGACGAACCGGTCGTTCGGGCTCGCCTCCGGGTCGTCGAGGATCCGCCTGAGCTGGGCAAGGTGGCCGGGCCGCAGCAGGTGCTGGATGTCCTTCACGGCAGCGAAGGCGAGACTCCTGAGCGCCTCCGGCTCGACGGTGAGGAAGGTGCGGTCACCGAGGGTGACCTCGCCGACGCCCTCCGTCGTGATGAGTCGGTACGGGGTGTCGTCCTCGGTCAGGGGAAGCATCTCGGTGTACTGGAAGTCCGTCACGCACCCAGACTAATCACGGCGTCGAGGTCAGCCACCACGCGGCGTAGGGCGGGAGCACGGGCGGGAACGACGTCGGCACCAGGGTCTGCGTGAGGTGCTCCTCGACGTGCTCGCCCGGTGAGCGGCCACAGCGCCGACGTGGGCAGCGCCTGGTACGACTCCGACAGGTTGTAGACCTGCACGATCGTGCCCGCCGCGTGGCGCCGGCGGAAGACCAGGATGGCCGGGTTCGCCGTGGTGAACGCCTCGGTCCCGACGGAGGCGTGCAGCGCGGGCAGCGAGCGGCGCGCGCGGATGAGGTTGACGATCGCCGCGAAGACGCGGTCCGCGACGCCCCCCTCGCTGCGCGTGGCCCTCCGCCAGCGACCAGTCCATGGCGGGTCGGTGGATCCAGCGGTTGTCGGCGCTCTTCGCGGGGTCGTCGAGGTAGGACGGGTCGTTGAGCATGCCCAGCTCGTCGCCCATGTAGAGGAGCGGCAGGCCGCCGAAGCCGAACACCATCGCGTAGGCGCAGGTCAGCCGGGCGATGGCGAGGTCGACCGCGAGGGGCTCGCCGAGGGCGAGGGCGGACTCCAGGCCCGGCGAGGCTCGCGGCGCTGCCGGAGGTGCGGCGGTCGCCGGTCTCGGGGTTGGACTGGAAGTGCATGCCGCGTGGCGAAGCTGCCGGGGAAGTCGCCGGCGTAGAAGTCCGCGAGGAACGACCGGTGGCCGTAGCCGCTCCAGCCCACGTCGGCGGCGTCGGCGTCGTCGATGGCCCAGCCGATGTCGTCGTGGCAGCGCAGGTAGGTGGCCCACGCGCTCGTGACGGGGATCGGGGCGAAGCGCGAGAGCGCGGTCGCGAGCAGCCGTCCGTCGCGGGAGGCGAGCGCGGACCAGATCTGGACCATGAGCGAGTTGTGGTACGCGAGGTCGCTCACCTTGCCGGCATGGTCGCCCTGGCCGAGGTAGGCGACGACGTCCTGCGGGCCGACGATGGCCTCGGCCTTGAAGATGAGGGACGGGGCCATGATGCGCGCGGCGGCGCGCAGCGCCTGCGTGAGCGCGTGCACCTCCGGCTGGTTCTGGCAGTTGGTGCCCACCCGCTTCCAGGTGAAGGCGATGGCATCGAGCCGGATGCAGTCCGCGCCCTGGTTCGCGAGGAAGCCGATGATGTCGGCGAACTCGACGAACACGTCGGGGTTGGCCCAGTTGAGGTCCCACTGCCACTCGTTGAACGTGGTCCACACCCAGCCGTCGAGCGCGTCGTCCCAGGTGAAGTTGCCGGGGGCGAACGCCGGGAAGACCTCCGGGAGCGTCGCCTCGTACTGGTCGGGGATGGTGCGGTCGGGGTACACGAAGAAGTAGTCGCGGTACCGGGCGTCGCCGGCCTTCGCCTTCTCGGCCCAGGCGTGCTCGCGCGCGACGTGGTTGAGCACGAGGTCGAGGGTCAGGGAGATGCCGGCGCGGTGCAGGTCGCCCGGCGAGGCCGGCGAGGTCGTCCATCGTGCCGAGGTCGGACCGCACGGACCGGTAGTCCATGACCGCGTAGCCGCCGTCGTTGGCGCCCGGTCGCGGGGTGAGCAGCGGCATCAGGTGCAGGTACGTGATGCCGAGGTCGGTCAGGTAGTCGATGCGGCGTCGGATGCCCTGCAGGTCGCCGGCGAACAGGTCCGCGTAGGCGACGTAGCCGATCGCGTCGGCCGACTGGAACCAGTCCGGCCGGAGCACCCGTTCGCGGTCGCGCTGGCGCAGCGCGTCGGCGCGCGCGGCATGGACGGCGGCGATGACGTCGACGACGGCCGGCAGGACGGCGGCCGCGTCGTAGACGGCGTCGAGGCCGTCCCACAGGTCGGCCGCCCAGCGGTCGTAGCGGGTGAGGACGTCGATCCGGCCGGGATCGTCGGCCAGGTGCCCGGCGAGCCGCGCCCGTCCCTCGGCCACGGCCGCAGCCGCCCCCTGACCAGCCATCTGTCGTCCCTCCGACCCATGTAAGCGATTCCATCGCCAAGCATGGAGGCTGGCGATGGCACTCGGCAAGTGTCAGGCGCCCCCGGCGCTGCTGAAGTCGACGCTGGCGTACGTGGACAGCTTGGCGAGCCGGTGCTCGCTGCGCACCTCGCGGATCGTGCCGCTCTTGCTGCGCATGACGATGGAGTGCGTCGTGGGGCCCGCGGGCGTGTAGCGCACGCCCTCCATCAGCTCGCCGTCGGTGATGCCGGTCGCGCAGAAGAAGATGTTCTCGCCGGTGACGAGGTCGGTCGTGGTGAGGACGCGGTCGAGGTCGTGCCCGGCGTCGAGGGCCCGGCGACGCTCCGCCTCGTCGCGCGGCCACAGGCGTCCCTGGATCATGCCGCCGAGGCAGCTGATGGCGCAGGCCGCGATGATGCCCTCGGGGGTGCCCGCCGATGCCGGCCAGGAGGTCGACGCCGGTGCCGTCACGGGCGGCCATGATCGCGCCCGCGACGTCGCCGTCGGAGATGAACTTGATCCGGGCGCCGGCCGCCCTGACCTCGTCGGCCAGCGTCTCGTGCCGCGGGCGGTCGAGGATGCAGACGGTCAGGTCGGCGACCTTCTCGCCCTTGGCCCGCGCGATGGCGTTCAGGTTCGTGCGGATCGGCGCGTTGATGTCGATGACGTCTGCGGAGTCCGGCCCGACGACCAGCTTCTCCATGTAGAAGACCGCGCTGGGGTCGTACATGGCCCCGCGCTCCGCGACGGCGAGCACCGCGATCGCGTTCGGCATCCCCTTGGCGGCGAGCGTCGTGCCGTCGATCGGATCGACGGCGACGTCGCACTCGGGTCCGCTGCCGTCGCCGACGCGCTCGCCGTTGAACAGCATCGGGGCGTCGTCCTTCTCGCCCTCGCCGATCACGACGATGCCGTTCATCGAGACGCTCCCGATCAATTGGCGCATCGCGTCGACGGCCACGCCGTCGGCTCCGTTCTTGTCTCCGCGGCCCACCCATCGGGCGGCGGCCATGGCGGCGGCCTCGGTGACCCGTACCAGCTCGAGGGCCAGGTTGCGGTCCGGGACTTCTGTCGAGCGGTCGTCGTCGGTCATGCCGTCAGCGTATCCACGCGGAGGGAGCCGAAGCGGCTCGAGGAGACCGACCCGGGAGGCGGCAGCCGAACCGATGGATCATGATTGGCGGGTGACCAGCCCCGACGTGCAGCCGACCGGGCGCCCGAACGCCCGCCTGCGCCAGACCGCCTGGGACATGGTGCGGTCGATGGCCGTCGTGCTCGTCGTGGTGTTCGTCATCGTGCTGCTGGCCTGGCGCCCCGAGCCCGAGGCCGTCAAGGTCGTGCGAGACGGCTCCGACGGTGGCGCTCGCCGCGCGCGAGGCGCAGTTCCCCGTCGTCGCGCCGGCGGGCCTTGGCGAGGAGTGGCGACCGACCAGCGTGCGCTGGGAGCCCACCGAGGAGTCGCGCTCCGAGCGCGTCCTGCACATCGGCTACGTCACTCCCGCCGACGCGTACGCGCAGGTGTCGGTCGGGCCGGTTGCGGACGAGGCCTATCTCGACGAGCAGACCGCCGACGGTGCTCCGACCGGCACCCAGGCCGTGGGCGACGTGACGTGGCAGCGGTGGGAGACCGATGACCGCCGGAGCCTCGTGCTCGTGGACGGGTCGACGGCGACCGTGGTCTCCGGGAGTGCGGACTGGGACGAGCTCATCGCCCTGGCGGAGTCGCTGGAGCCGGTCGCTGCGCCTGGCTGACGGCCCGCCGCGGCTCTGGACAGCGTGGCGCTGATGCTGAGAATGGGGGATGGCGACGCGTCGGGTCCTTGCGGTGGTCGTGGCGCACCCCGACGACGACGCATACGGGCTGGCCGGGACGGTCGCCCTCCATCGCGACGACCCCGCCTTCCGATACGTGCTGGTCCACGCGACCGATGGCGCGCAGGGCGACATCGCGCCCGGATTCCCCGCCACCCGCGAGACGCTGGGCGCCGTGCGACGTGAGGAGGACCGGCAGGCGTGGCGCGCGCTCGGACGTGAGCCCGACCGGCACGAGTGGCTGGAGTACGACGACGGCGCCCTCTCGGACGTGCCCCTGACCGACCTGGTGGCGCGAGTGGCGGCGATCCTCGAGGAGGAGCGGCCAGACGTGGTCGCGACGTTCGGATCGGACGGCATCACCGGCCATCCCGACCACATCCGCATCGGCGCGGCGACGGACGCCGCCTTCCACCGATGCCGGGAGAGCGCCGGCCCCGGATTCCGGCGACTGGTGCACGGCGCGATGCCCGAGTCCGTCTTCGACCGCTGGAACGCGGCGCGCCGGAGACGGGGACTCACCGTCTGGGACCCTTCGACCACGTACCACCTGAGGGGCGTCCCCGACGACAGGATCGGGATCACCGTCGACGTGTCATCGGTGGCGGATCGCGTGATCGCCGGGCTTCGACAGCATCGCAGCCAGCAGCACGTGATCGTCGAGAGCGGTGTCAGCGACGAGGAGTGGGCTCGATCGGCCTCGCGGGAGCACCTATGTCATCGCCTGGCCAGTGGTTCCGACCGGTGGCCCGCGGCTCGCGAGCGTGTTCGAGGGGTTGGACTAGGAGGAGCTGTCCGCGTCGTCAGCGGCGGTCACTCGCTCGCGTGCGGAGGCGAGCCACGAGGAGCAGATCCGGGCGAGCTCCTCGCCCCGTTCCCAGAGGGCGAGCGACTGCTCCAGGGTCAGGCCGCCCGCTTCGAGCGCGGCCACGACGGTGGCGAGCTCGTCGCGCGCCTGCTCGTAGGTGAGGTCCTTCGCCTTGTCGGCCATGTCCCGACCCTAGCCAGCCGGCTCGTCGGTGCGATCGGCACGCAGCCGTCCGTGGGCCACGCGCACGTCGAGCCCGGTGCCGCGGGTCACCAGGTCGGCATCCCGGACGATGGCGCCGTCGTCCGTCGTGACGATCGCGTAGCCGCGCTCCAGCGTGGCGGCCGGCGACAGGGCACGAACCCGTGCGGTCAGGTGGGTGACGTCGCTCGCGGCCGCGTCCAGCCTGCCGAGCACGACCGTGCGCGCCCGCTCTCGCCGATGTGCGAGCCCCTGCTGCTCGCGGTCGATGACGTGGCGCAGCACCATCGTGCCCCGGCGTCGCAGCCCGTCGACGAGGGCCACCTGCTCCTTCAGCGACGGCACGACCCGCTTGGCCGCGTCGGTCGGGGTCGAGGCGCGCAGGTCGGCGACGAAGTCGACGAGGGGCGCGTCCTGCTCGTGGCCGATCGCGCTGACGACGGGGGTGCGGCAGGCGGAGACCGCGCGGACCAGGGCCTCGTTGCTGAACGGGAGGAGGTCCTCGACGCTGCCGCCGCCTCGCGTCAGGATGATCACGTCGACGTCGACGAGGGCGTCGAGCTCGACGAGGGCGGCGGTGACCGCGGGCACCGCCTGGGGTCCCTGGACCGGCACCTCGCGTATCTCGAACTCGATCGCCGGCCACCGCTCGCGCGCGTTGGCCAGCACGTCCTCCATGGCCGCGCTCGCCCGCCCGCAGATGAGTCCGACCTTCGTGGGGATGAAGGGCAGGGGCTTCTTGCGCTCGGGGGCGAAGAGGCCCTCGGCGGCAAGGAGGTCCTTGAGCCGGGCCAGCTCGGCGAGCAGCGCGCCGAGGCCGATCGGGCGGATCTCCTTCGCCCACATGGACAGTGATCCGCGACCGGCGTAGAAGTCGGGCTTGGCGTGGATGAGCACCCGCTGCCCCTCGGCCAGCGGCGGGTCGAGCCGGCCGATGACCAGGGCGTCGGCCTTGACGGTGAGGGACATGTCGACGTCGGTGTCGCGCAGGACGAAGTAGTGCAGCCGCGCACCCGGACGCGGCCGGTACTCGGCCACCTGCCCGTCGATCCACACGGCGCCCAGCCGCCCGATCCAGTCGCCGAGGATCCGGGAGATCGTGCGGACGGCCGCCGGGGACTCGGGACTGGTCTCGAGGGCCATGGGGGCAGCCTAAGGGGCAGTCGCGCAGCCGGAGCGGGACAGCGGCCCGCGCGGACAGCGCCTAGCATGGGCTCATGACCCCAGGGAAGAAGAGTCCTGCTCGCTGCGCCGCGCGGGTACTGCGCCGGAGTCGACCGCGCGGTCGTCACGGTGGAGAAGGCCCTGGCGCTCTACGGGCCTCCCGTCTACGTGCGCAAGCAGATCGTGCACAACAAGTTCGTGGTGCACGCGCTCGAGGAGCGCGGTGCCATCTTCGTCGACGAGGTCGAGGAGATCCCCGAGGGCTCGACGGTCATCTTCTCAGCGCACGGCGTCGCTCCCGTCGTCCACGAGGAGGCCGCGGCCCGGAACCTGAAGACCATCGACGCCACCTGCCCTCTGGTCACCAAGGTGCACGCGGAGGCGCGACGGTTCGCCAACGAGGGCTACCAGATCCTGCTCGTCGGCCATGAGGGCCATGAGGAGGTCGTCGGGACCATGGGCGAGGCACCCGACGTCGATGATCCTCGTCGAGGACTCCGCGGACGCCGAGCAGGTGGCGGTGCCCGAGAACGACAAGCTCGTCTGGCTGTCGCAGACGACGCTCTCCGTCGACGAGACGCTCGCCACCGTCGGTGCGCTCAAGGAGCGCTTCCCTCATCTCGTCAGCCCGCCGAGCGACGACATCTGCTACGCGACGCAGAACCGGCAGGCGGCGGTCAAGGCCATCGCCGAGCAGTGCGACGTCATGATCGTCGTCGGCTCCGGCAACTCGTCCAACTCCGTGCGACTCGTGGAGGTTGCGCTGGAGGCGGGCGCCGCGTCCGCCTACCGGGTCGACTCGGCGGCCGAGCTCGACGAGGCGTGGTTCGAGAACTGCCAGACCGTGGGCCTCACCAGCGGCGCGTCGGTGCCCGAGATCCTCGTCGACGACGTGCTCGACGTGGCTGCGCGAGCGTGGCTGCGGCCGGGTCGAGGAGGTGCACACGGCCGAGGAGACGCTGATGTTCGCGCTGCCGCCCGAACTGCGCCGCGACATCAAGGCGAGGGCGGCCGAGGACCTGGAGTTCGACCCGATCGAGTAGCGGCCCGCGGTCAGCCGCGACGTCGTCGCACGAGGACGATCACCAGGGCGGCCGCAGTCGCGCCGATGATCCAGATCCAGTTGTCCGCCAGAGTGAAGAACGCGACCACGGCCCGGTTCAGCAGGGAGCCCTCGGCCGAGCCGATGAACAGCTGGCCCGCCGTGAGCGCCGCCACGAGGAAGGCGACCGGCGGGACGATGATCGCGACGGTGTCGTCCTCGCGTCGGACCGTGAGCGCCGCGTAGACGCTGCTGATCACCAGCGCCAGGCCGGTCGGCCAGCCGATCGTCGCCGTCCGCGATGAGCACGTTCGCGAAGGCGACGAGCAGCGTCACGCCGATGACGATCAGGTAGACGGCGCCGCCGGTGATGCCACGCGCACGATGACCCGGCTGGGGTCCGGCGCCGGCGGCCGCCTTCGGCGTGCTGCCGGTCACGGCGGGCTCGATTGCCGTCCACGGCGACCACCTGCTCCCCTCGGGCGTCGACGGGGGCGTCAGCGTCGATCGGTCCGGCGTCGGGAAGACCGGTCTCGTCGCGGCGCGCGAGGGTGCGAAGCCGGCCGGCGCGATCGGACGCGAGAGCGAGCACCGCCTCGTCGTGGTCGACGACACCCTGGCTGCGGAACAGGCGCCCGGTGTCGGCGACCGGGTCCGGCGGGACGGTGACCGGCGGCGGCGCGACGGTCGTGGGGGGCGATGGCCGACGGTTCGTCCGTGCTCAGGTCGGTGCCAGGTCGGCGCTCAGGTCCATCGTCGGCTTCGTGCTGGGCCGCCTCGTCCCGCGGGTCGATCACCGGATCGACGATCGGCTCGAAGTGCGGTTCGTCGTCGTCGGCGGCGGGAGACGCGAGGTCCTCGTCGGGGCGGAACAGCCCGGCGAAGTCGGGATCGATGGGATCCCGGCCGGAACCGCTGTCGAACGAGGGCACCTGCGTACCGTACTCAGGCGGCCCGCCCTGGCTCACGGATGCGGGTAGATGTGGCCGAGGAGTCCGGCGACGTCCTCGGGGGGCACGGCTGCCGAGTAGAGCCAGCCCTGCGCGGACGGGCAGCCCATCTGCAGGAGGCGGCTCGCCTGGGCGGGGTGCTCGACGCCCTCCGCGGTCACGGTGATGTCGAGCGTCGCGGCGAGGGCGATGATGCCGGCGACGAGGCTGTCGTCCGGGCCGGCCGCCTCGGCTGATGAAGCTGCGGTCGATCTTGATCACGTCGACGGGGTACTGGCTGAGGTAGGTCAGCGAGGCGTAGCCGGTGCCGAAGTCGTCGATGGCGAGGGAGATGCCGCGGGCGTGGATGGCAGCGAGGTTCGCCGCCGTGGTCGTCGTGCGCCGCAGCAGCGCGGTCTCGGTGATCTCCACGCACAGCAGGTCCGGGTCCAGCCCGCTCGCGCCGAGGGCGTCGTCGATGCGCCTCGAGCAGTCCGGTCTCGGCGAGCTGCAGGGCGGAGACGTTGACGCGGACCGTCACGGGCCGATCGGGTCGCGCCGTCGCCCAGGCGGCAGCCTGGAGGCAGGCCTGCCGAAGCACCCAGTCGCCGATGTCGAGGATGAGCCCGGTCTCCTCGGCGACGTCGACGAACCGGTCCGCCGTCCACACCGACCCGTCGGGGTGGTGCCAGCGCAGCAGGGCCTCCACCGCGATCGACCGCGCCCGCTGCTCAGGTCGACCTCCGGCTGGTACCAGACGGCGAGCTGGCCACGGTCGAGCGCGTGCCGTAGGTCGGCCTCGATCGTCATCCGCGTCGCGATCGATCGTGCGCAGGTCCTCGTTGAACAGCGACACGCGGTCGCGGCCCGCCTCCTTGGCCGCGTACATCGCGGTGTCGGCCTCCCGCAGCAGGTCGCCGGCCTCGGAGGTCGGGTGAGGCGATCGCCACCCCGACGCTCGCGGTGGCGAACAGCTCGCGGTCCGCCGACCGTGAACGGGGCCCGGAAGGCATCGACGAGCCGGCCGGCCGCGCGCACGGCCTCCGTCGGGTCGCCGCAGGTCGCGCATCACGACCACGAACTCGTCCCCGCCCAGCCGGGCCACCAGGTCGCCGCCGCGGACGACCTCGTTCGAGGCGGGCGGCGGCGGCGACGAGCAGCTCGTCGCCGGCCGCGTGGCCCAGGGTGTCGTTGACCGCCTTGAACCGGTCGAGGTCCATCATCAGGATCGCCGTCGGACGCGCGGCGACCGCCGGCTCGGCGCTCACCGCGCGGGTGACCTCCTCGAGCAGCTCGGCGCGGTTCGCCAGCCCGGTCAGCGGGTCGTGGGTGGCCAGCGCCCGCAGCTCGTCACGGGCGGCCTTGCGGTCGGTGATGTCCAGCGAGACGCCGTGGAGCTCGACGATGGCCCCGTTGCGCGTCCCGGATCGCCTCGCCGCGCGCCTCCATCCAGCCGTGCGAGCCGTCCGGCGCGGACGATCTCGAGCTCGAGCTCGTAGGCGATCCCCGGTCTCCTGCGTCTGGGCGACCGCCGCGCGCAGGCGCTCCCAGCTCTCGGGCGTGAAGAGACGCTCCTGGTCGACGAAGTCCGGCGCCGGACCGGTCGGGTCCAGGCCGAAGAGGGCGAAGAGCGCCGGCGACCAGGTCACGTGTCCGGTCGCCAGGTCTAGCTGCCAGCCGCCGAGATGGGCGATCTGCTCCGCCTCCATCAGCGAGTCGCGCAGGGCGTGCTCGCGGGTGACGTCGATGATCTGCGCGATCCGGTGGCGCAGGGAGCCGTCCGGGTTGCGCACGGCCGACACCGTCACGTCACCCCAGATCACCCGGCCGCTGCCGCGTCACGTACCGCTTGGTGAGCCGGAAGCTCGACCGCCGCCCCGCGAGCAGGTCCGCTGACCAGATCGGACGCCCAGGCTCGAGGTCGTCGGGGTGGGTGACGTCGAGGAAGGTCATCGACAGCAGCTCCGCCTCGCTGCGATCGAACAGGTCGCACATCGCCGGGTTCACCCGGATGAGCCGCCCGTCGTTGGCCACCAGGCAGGTCGCGACCTGGAGCGGTCGAAGACCAGCCGCGACTCCTCCTCCGCCTCGGCGAGCCTTGCCTCGGCCAGCCGGCGGTCGGTGACGTCGATGAAGGTCACCACGACCTGATCGAGCTGTCCCGAGTCGTCGAGGACCGGGACGGCGTTCACCTCGAACCACGACCTCGGTCCCCGCGGGCGACTGGATGATCATGGTCAGGCCGCGCACCTGCTGCCGTGACGCGATCACCTGCATGACCGGGAACCGCTCGAGTGCCATCGGGCGAGTGGTCGGCCTCCAGGAACACCCACTGGGGATCCGATGGCCAGTCGGCCCTCGAGGTCCTGGAGCCCGAGGAGCTCGCGGGCGCGGTCGTTGGCGTCCAGGATCTCGGTGTCGGCAGCGTGGATGACGACGCCGGCATTGAGCGCGGCGAGGACGGCGTCGTAGCGGCTCAGCACGATCGCCCCCCACCCCGGCGCGCGGTCACGCCGGCCCGGCCGGGCTCCCGCGTCGACGGTACTCACGCGATCGCGACTGCGTCACTCACGGACGCGGCCGACTACCCTTGCCACGGTGGCTCGCAGCCGTCCGCGGCGACAGTCCGTGAGCTCCTGGCACCTGTCCAAAGGATCGGAATCGTGGCACTCACCATCGGCATCGTCGGACTGCCCAACGTCGGCAAGTCCACCCTGTTCAACGCGCTCACGAAGAACGACGTGCTGGCGGCGAACTACCCGTTCGCGACGATCGAGCCGAACACCGGCGTCGTCGGAGTGCCGGATCCGCGGCTCGCAGGTGCTCGCCGGCATCTTCGGCTCCGAGCGGATCCTGCCGGCCACGGTGCAGTTCGTCGACATCGCCGGCATCGTCAAGGGCGCGAGCGAGGGTGCGGGGCTCGGCAACAAGTTCCTCGCCAACATCCGCGAGTCCGATGCGATCTGCCAGGTGCTCCGCGCCTTCACCGACGACGACGTCGTCCACGTGGAGGGCCGGGTCTCGCCCGAGGAGGACATGGAGACGATCAACACCGAGCTGATCCTCGCCGACCTCCAGACGATCGACAAGGCGATCCCGCGCCTGCAGAAGGAGGCGCGCACCGACAAGAGCCGCGCGCCCATGCTCGAGGCGGCGGAGAAGGCCCGCGAGATCCTCGACGGCGGCACCACCGTGTTCGCGTCCGGGCTCGATCCCGCCCCGCTGAAGGAGCTGTTCCTCCTCACGGCCAAGCCGTTCCTCTACGTCGTCAACGTCGACGAGGACGAGCTGGCCGACGAGGAGTTCAAGTCGCGCATGCGGGCCATGGTGGCTCCCGCGGAGGCGGTGTTCCTCGACGCGAAGCTCGAGGCGGAGCTGGTCGAGCTGCCCGAGGACGAGGCCCTCGAGCTGCTGCAGTCGGTCGGCCAGGAGGAGTCGGGCATGCACGCGCTCGCGCGGGTGGGCTTCGAGACCCTGGGCCTGCAGACCTACCTGACCGCCGGGCCGAAGGAGGCCCGGGCCTGGACGATCTCCCGCGGGGCGACCGCGCCCGAGGCGGCCGGGGTGATCCACACCGACTTCCAGAAGGGCTTCATCAAGGCGGAGGTCGTGTCGTTCGCCGATCTCGTCGACGCCGGGTCCATGGCAGGAGGCGAAGGCCAAGGGCAAGGTCCGCATCGAGGGCAAGGACTACGTCATGGCCGATGGCGACGTGGTCGAGTTCCGCTTCAACGTCTGACCCTGCATCGAGTTCATGTCCGCCCGCCGCACAACTCAGGAGTGCCCATGAGTGACGACTTCCTCTACTCGGTCGAGCGCGAGTTCGACATCCCGGTCGACATCCTGTGGGCGGCCTGGACCGACCCCGTCGCGCTCGAGGCCTGGTACCACCCGACGGACCTGACGGTCGTCCCTGGCTCCGTGAAGTCCGACGCCGTCGAGGGCGGGCTCTGGACGGTCGCGGTCGACGTGCCTGACCACGACTTCGTCGCCTATTTCTACGGTCGCTACACGGCAGTGGTGGAGAACGCCCGGCTGGAGCACACGATGGCGTACACGCAGTCGGCGGAGGAGTTCGCCGCCCGCGACGAGTCGGCGCCCCACGGACTGGTCCGCGTCGAGTTCGAGAGCCGGGACTTCCGCAGCTGGGTGAAGTTCAGCCAGTTCGGCGACCTGCCCGAGGGCCAGGCGGTCCAGGCGCAGGCAGGCATGGAGAGCTACTTCGACTCGCTCGAGGCCTACCTCACCGGTGAGTGAGGCTCCGGACTTCGTCGTGTCCGCCGTCGTGATCCGCGACGGGCAGGGGCGCGTGCTCGTCGTCCGGAAGCGCGGGACGTCCCGCTACATGCTGCCCGGCGGGAAGATCGAGTCGGGTGAATCGCCTGAGCAGGCGGCCGTGCGGGAGCTGCACGAGGAAGTCGGCGCCGAGCTTGACCTCGGGTCGCTGGTGCTGCTGGGGGAGTGGACCGCTCCTGCGGCCAACGAGCCCGATCACGTCGTGCACGGCCACGTCTTCGAGCACCCATGGGTGCCGGGGCTCAGCGTGCGCGCGGAGATCGAGGATCTGCTGTGGCTGCACCCCGATGACATGACCGGCCGCGACGACCTCGCCCCGCTGCTCGTGACGAGGGTGCTGCCGAACCTGTGATGGGGGTGGCGCCAACCGGCGCCACCCCCATCACCGGTGATCGATCAGGTATTGACTGCTGGGGTGTTGTTCACCTCGGTCACCGTCACGCCTGACTTCTTGATGCCCTTGCCCGCGTTGCCGGAGAACACCGAGTCGCGAACGGTGGCTTCACCGGACCCGGGGCTCACCTGCTTCAGGTCCATGCCATCAGATCCATTGTCACTGAACGTCGAGCCGGTGACCGTGACGCTGAGGTCGCCGTCGGCATCCTCGTTGGCACGCATGCCGTCGCTGTCATTGCCGGAGATGGTCGCCTGGTTCACGGTCGCGATGACGTTGCCGAGGCCGACCTCCTCGAGGTCGTAGCCGCGTCCGCCCAGCGCACCGGTGACGGTCGACGACACGAGGCGTGCGACCAGGTCGCCACCATCGCTCTCGTTGAAGTCGAGGTTCTCGTCGTAGTTGCCGGACGACGTGACGTCCGCCACGTCCGTCGAAACGGAACCCTCGCCGCGCTCGTCGATGTCGATCGCGTCCTCGGGGTCCGTGATGTCCTGCGGCTGCGCTCCGTTGTCGCTGAACGACCCGCCACGAACAGTCAGCGAGACGCCTCCACCGGCGTCCTCGTCCAGTTCGATGCCGTCAGCCGCGTTGGCGAGGACGCTGGAGCCCGAGATGGAGGCGGTGATCGAGCCCTCGCCTCGCTCGTTCACGCGGATGCCGTCGAAGTCCTTCTGCGCGTCGCGGAACCCGTTGTTGGAGATCGTGCTGCCACTGATGTCGAGCACCACACCTGCCGCGCTGCCCGTACCAGCGTCATCGCACTGTGCGGGATTGCCCGCATCGAGCGTGGTCGCGCAGTCATCGACGTAGATGCCGTTGAGGCCATTGGCTGACACGGTGACCGCCTGAAGCCGGAGGACCTGGTCGGCGTCGCCGCGGCGGGCACCTCGACCACCAGGCCCGCACCAGCGGCACCCGTGATCGTGAGGTCCTTGATGGTCAGCGCCCCTCCGCCAGTGGTGCGCACGAGATGGAAGGCACCGGTCCCGCCGGCGGACACCGTCGCGCCGCCGCCCTGCAGGGTCAGCGGTCCCGAGCCGGTGTAGGCCACCTCCGCGTCGAGGGCGATCTGAACGCCCTTCGAGATGACGACGGTGCCGCCGCCCGCGGCGCTCGCGGTGTCGAGTGCCTGCCGCAACGAACCCGCACCGGCGTCGTTCCCGTTCGTCACCTTGAAGGGTGCGGCAGCGGTGGCGGGTGTCGCTGCCACCGCGGCCGCGATGAGGCAGGCCGGAACGGCGATGGCCAGGGTGCGCAAGGGGCTTCGCATGTGCATGTCCTCCTAGGACGTCGTGGTGTTCCGGAAGCCTCGTGCGCCCGCATGTCGTGCAGGTGAACATCGAGGTGAACACGGGGAGGCGGGCGTCCCAACGGTCCGAGTCGGTAGCCTCGGGACATGAGCGCCGACGTGCCCGCCGAGCAGCAGCCGGACCCGGTTGCCGAGGCGCTGCGCATGCGGGCGTCCGACGCCGATCGCGAGAAGGTCGCCGCCGTCCTGCGCGACGCGTACGTCGAGGGCCGGCTGTCGTCCGTCGAGCACGAGGACCGCCTCGCCGAGGTGTACCGGGCGACGACGTACGGCGACCTGATCCCCGTCCTGCGTGAGCTGCCCGTGCCCCCCGGCACGCTGGCGGTGCCGACCGCGCACGGACTCGAAGCTGTCGAAGCCCGGACAGCCAGTCCCGGCCTCGCGGACCGACGCCGGAATCGTCATCAACCGCGGCCTCGCCGGCCAGGGCGACGGCTCGCTCGTGGCCATCTTCGGCGGGTTCGAGCGCAAGGGCGGCTGGACGGTGCCGCCCGAGGTGGAGGCGCTGTGCATCTTCGGCGGTGGCGAGCTCGACCTGACGGAGGCCGTGCTCACGAGCGCCGGAGACCGTCATCACCGCCGTCTGCATCTTCGGCGGCCTCGAGATCACCGTGCCCGAGGGAATGGCCGTCCGCAGCGAGGTGGTCGGGATCTTCGGCGGCACGGAGGTGCCACGCGATTCGGTCGACCCGAATGCGCCGGTGCTCGTGGTGAAGGGCGCTGCCATCTTCGGCGGAGTCGAGATCCACCGGCCGAAGAAGCCGAAGAAGTGGGGCATCACGAAGGGCTGACGAGTCTTTGACACGACCGTTAGCCTGCACACACGGGGCCGCTCACTCATCGGAGACTCATGCGCGTTCGCACGCTTCGCTGCCGGCATCGCTGTCTGCGCCCTATCGCTCGGCCTGCTGGCGCAGGCGCCAGCTCAGGCGATGACGGACAACGCGACCTTCGACGGCGACGCGCACCCGGCGGTCGTGGCACTGGTCTACGTCAACCAGGCGGGCGACGGGCTCTTCGACGTACTGCAGCGGAATGCTCATCGCACCGACGGTGGTCTTGACGGCGAGCCACTGCAACGCCGGCACTGCTGACGTACGCGGCACGACAGGCGGTGGAAGCTCGGCGGCTACGAACGAGTCGTCGCTCGGGGAGCCCGACGTCGATGGCTGGCTACCGCTCCCCTCCGCGCTTGCCTATGTCCAAGCGGGACGGCGTGGTCGACGAACCCGCTCGTACCGGAAGGGCGTACCGCGACGACGTGCACAGTTCAGCTCCTTGGGGAGGAGCTCGCCCGGTGTGGACGGCATCGACCTGGCAGTGCTTCCGATCGCCCGGGCTCCTCGACGATCCATGAAGTCGGACAAGTCGCTGCGCGGCATGCCGCTGACAGTCGTCGGCTACGGCACTGAGGCAGAAGGCGATCCCTGCCAACACCGGCTCCCTGCGTTCCCCGACAGCGAACGAGCGGCGCTACGCGGATCTGCCGACGATCGCGCTCGACAAGCAGTGGATCCACCAGGACCAGAACGTCGGCAAGAACCCCGATGCAGGCGCGGCGCCTGCTACGGGGACTCCGGTGGGCCAAGTCTCATCGAGCGTTCGACGCAAGGCGCGGTCGTCCATGTGGTCGTCGGTGTCACCAGCACGGGCGACGGTCCCTGCTTCGC
Organism: uncultured bacterium; assembly: GCA_963707385.1. Lineage (GTDB taxonomy): Bacteria > Actinomycetota > Actinomycetes > S36-B12 > S36-B12 > UBA10649. The sequence goes on from CAVPPK010000002.1 coordinate 282,637, forward strand.
TACCAACGTCGCCAGCCGGGTCGACACGGCCGTCCGCGCTTGCACTTCATCTACGAATGGGCGTCCTGACTGCTCAAGCCTACCCCGTAGCGGCGATGTCCCGGGCGATGCGCTGGGCCTCGATGCCCGCCTCGCGCAGCATGCCGGAGGGCGCGACGAACATGCCGCAGAAGTAGAGGCCCGGCAGCGCCGTCGGCCCGCCAGACACGAGCGGACGGCCGTCGTCGTCGCAGACCTCGGCCCACTCGGGCAGGAAGTCGGCGATACCGGGTCGGTAGCCGGTGGCGAGCACGACGGCGTCCACGTCCAGTGACGTGCCGTCATCGAAGACGACCCCGGACTCGGTGAACCGAGCGATGTCGCCGTGCACGACGATGCGGCCGGCCCGGATCTGGTCGACGGTCCCGATGTCGAGGAGCGGGATGTGACGGTCGCGGGCGATCTGGGTGTTCGGCCCGTAGGGAAGCTTGCGCAGGCCGAGCTCGGTGAGGTCGCCGACGGTGAGCCTCACGAGAGGCGCCCCCAGCGCGTCCGCGAACGTCGGCGGAAGGTGTCGCATGAGGATCCCGAGCTGCAGGACCGGGACGAGGCCCAGGATGTCGCGCGGCACGACGTTGACGGCCGAGCGGACCGACAGGTGGGGGTGGGCACCGTGCTCGACGAGATCGATGGCCTGCTCGCAGGCGGAGTTGCCGAAGCCGACGACCAGCACGGTTCGTCCCCGCCACGGCTCACCGTTCGCGTACTCGCTCGAGTGCAGGACGGTTCCCCGGTAGTCGTCCATGCCGGGCCATGTCGGACGGACCGGCACCCGCGTGGCCCCGGTCGCGACCACGACGCTGCGAGCCGTCCATTCGCGACTGCCTGTGGTCACGAGCCAGCCGTCGTCACGGCGCTCGATCCGCGAGACCTGCTCGCCGAAGCGCGGCTCGAGTCCGTGGACCGAGGCGTACTTCTCGAGGTACTGGACGACCTGGTCGCGGGACGGGTACCGGGGCCACCACGACGGCATCGACAGTCCCGGCAGTGCGGAGCTCGACTTCGGCGTGTGAAGGTGCAGCCGGTCGTAGTGGTGACGCCAGGCGGATCCGACGACGTCGGTAGCTTCGAGGAGCTCGACGGCGATGCCGCGCCGCCGCAGGCTGGCCGCGGCCGCGAGCCCGGCTGCACTCGCCCCGATGACGATGGTGTCGGTGTCTGTCGGCATCTGTGCAGGCTAGTGCGTCGAGTCCGACCGCTGGCGTCACAACGGCGCGGCAGTGTGACGCCAGCGGTCGGACTCAGAGAGCGGGCGGTTTCAGACCCTCCTCGCGGAGCTCGAGGGCCGCCAGGGCGTTGATGACCGGCTGATCGTCCTGCCGCCGCCAGGCACCGGCCGGGTCGTCGGTGATGCGGGCGAGCACATGCAGCGGCTGCCGCGCCATCGCCCGGAGGGCGAACAGGTCGAGGTCCTCGTTCGCGTCGACGAACCGCTGGGCCGCGGTCGCGCGACGGACGAAACCGATGCGGATCGGCACCCAGATCACGGCGAACGACATGATCGCCAGGAACGCGAGCGAGATGGACAGGAAGCGCGCGAGGATCGTCACGGCGTCGGCGGTGGACTGGCCCGCGGCGGCGATCGACAGTGGCCGCGTCGCTCATGCCCTCGAAGGGCGTGCCGAGCGTCTCGCCCACGAGCGGGACGCTGCTGATCGACTCGCCCGCCGACGTGATGCTGCCGGCGAGGTCGGTGGCGCCGTCGGCGATCGCGAGCCCGGGGGTGGCGAGGTTCATGATCAGCTCGTGGAGCCGCACGGCGACCCAGATCCACAGGACCGACCAGACGACCAGCCAGACGTCGCCGATGAGCTGGCGGGTGCGACGGGCGTGGATGTCCGAGTAGAGCTTCACATGGGGTGATCGTCGCGTGCCGGGACGGTGATCATGATGAGGCGCGGCGCACGGCCGTGGGGCATTTGTCTGGGTATCCGCCGGAATTCGTCGATTGAGAAGGGGCAACCATAGGGTCAGGGGGTGAATTCTCGAGACGACCTCCGCAATATCGCCATCATCGCCCACGTCGACCACGGCAAGACCACCCTCGTCGACGCCATGCTCTGGCAGTCCGGGGCCTTCCGCGCCAACCAGGACGTCAACGACCGCGTGATGGACTCCATGGACCTCGAGCGCGAGAAGGGCATCACGATCCTCGCGAAGAACACGTCGGTCCGGTACATGGGACCGTCGGCTCCCGAGGGCGGCGTCACCTTCAACATCATCGACACCCCCGGCCACGCCGACTTCGGCGGCGAGGTCGAGCGCGGCCTCGAGATGGTCGACGCCGTCGTGCTGCTCGTCGACGCGTCCGAGGGACCGCTGCCGCAGACGCGCTTCGTCCTGCGCAAGGCGCTGCAGAAGCGACTCCCCGTCGTCCTCGTCATCAACAAGGTCGACCGGCCCGACGCCCGCATCGGCGAGGTCGTCGACGAGGCCTACGAGCTGTTCCTCGATCTCGACGCCACCGAGGAGCAGATCGAGTTCCCCATCATCTACACGAGCGCCAAGGCCGGTCGCGCCTCGCTGACGCGTCCCGCCGACGGCGGGATGCCGGAGGAGGAGGACCTCGAGCCGCTCTTCCGCCAGCTGCTCACGACGGTGCCGCCGCCGCAGTACGACCCGGAGAAGCCGCTGCAGGCGCACGTCACCAACCTCGACGCGTCGCCCGTACCTCGGCCGTCTCGCGCTCTGCCGCGTCCACCAGGGCACCATCCGCAAGGGCCAGCAGGTCGCCTGGATCAAGCACGACGGCACCGTCGAGCGCGCGAAGGTCGTCGAGCTGCTGATGACCGAGGCGCTCGACCGCGTTCCCGTGCAGGAGGCCGGGCCCGGCGACATCATCGCCGTCGCCGGCATCCCCGAGATCACGATCGGCGAGACGCTCGCCGACATCGAGAACCCGGTCGCGCTGCCGGTCATCACCGTCGACGAGCCGTCGATCTCGATGACCATCGGCATCAACACGTCGCCGCTCGGCGGGCCGCAGCGGCACCAAGCTCACGGCCAACCAGGTCAAGCAGCGCCTCGAGGCGGAGCTGATCGGCAACGTGTCGATCCGCATGCTGCCGACCGAGCGCCCCGACACCTGGGAGATCCAGGGCCGTGGCGAGCTGCAGCTCGCGATCCTCGTCGAGCTCATGCGCCGCGAGGCCTTCGAGCTCACCGTCGGCAAGCCGCAGGTCGTCACGCGCATCGTCGACGGCAAGGTCCACGAGCCGATGGAGCGCCTCAGCGTCGACATCCCCGAGGACTACCTCGGCGTCGTCACGCAGCTCATGGCGCTGCGCAAGGGCCGCATGGAGCAGATGGTCAACCACGGCACCGGCTGGGTGCGCATGGAGTACCTCGTCCCGGCGCGCGGCCTGATCGGCTTCCGCACCGAGTTCCTGACGGAGACCCGTGGCACCGGGCTGCTGCACCACGTCTTCGACCGGTACGAGCCGTGGCACGGCGAGCTGCGCACCCGACCCACCGGCTCGCTCGTGGCCGACCGCACGGGCGCGACGACCGGCTTCGCCCTGGCCAACCTCCAGGAGCGCGGCACCATGTTCGTCGGGCCGGGCACGGACGTGTACGAGGGCATGATCGTCGGCGAGAACTCACGGTCGGACGACATGGACGTCAACCCGACCAAGGAGAAGAAGCTCACCAACATGCGCCAGTCGTCCGGCGACATCCTGGTGCCGCTCATCCCGCACAAGGTGCTGTCCCTGGAGCAGGCGCTCGAGTTCTGCCGCGAGGACGAGTGCGTCGAGGTGACGCCAGGCTTCGTGCGCATCCGCAAGGTGCTGCTGTCGCAGACCGACCGCGCGAAGGCCGGTCGCAAGAAGTCGTAGGGCGTCCACGTTCGTGCGGCGATCGTCCGCATCGCAGGACAACGTTGTCGTGATAGTGCCCAGTGGTGGAACAACATCCGGCGCGTGAGTGCTTGTTCGCATGTGAAGGTCACGATTTGGTGACGTATGCCCGGATCCCCCCGATCCCGTTGTTACTCGCGAGTCACTCTGACGTAACCTCAGGCCGCTAGCCTTCGCGAGGCGACGGGTGGCAGCAGCACTGCTGCGCGGCAATCTGCCGACCGAAACACGCAGCACGCGACAAGGGGTGAAGGACACGGTGATCACCGACCCGGCCCCCGCCGTCCCCGTCGACGTGGTCGCGCCCGCGGGCGCTCCGGTGGGCCTGTCACTGCGGCGAGCTCGCGTGGCGACGGCTGAAGCGCGACAAGGGCGCCATGGTCGCCATGGTGACTGCTCATCGTGATCTTCGTGCACCGCACTGCTGGCGCCCGCTGATCACCAATCTTCTCGGCGTGAGCCCATACGACTTCGACCTCACGGCGCTCGACCCGGCCCAGGGCAGCCTGCCGGCAGGCAGCGTGGGGCGGCGCCTCCCTCGAGCATCCCCTGGGCGTGGAGCCCCTCACGGGCCGCGACCTGCTCGCCCGGCTGCTCTTCGGTGCACGCGTCTCGCTCTTCATCGCCGGCACCGCCGTCCTGATCATCGCCGTCGTCGGGACGGTCTTCGGCATCGTCGCCGGCTACAAGGGCGGCTGGCTCGACACGGTCATCGGCCGCTCGACCGACCTCCTCCTCGCGTTCCCGTTCCTCCTCATGCTCATCGCACTCAGCCCGGTCCTGACGCAGCGCCTCGAGGCGATGGGCCTGAGCGCCGAGAACTGTCGCGGATCGTCTACCTGATCATCGTCTTCGCCTTCTTCGGCTGGCCCTACCTCGCCCGTCTCATCCGCGGCCAGGTGCTGAGCCTGCGCGAGCGCGAGTTCGTCGAGGCGGCCGTCGCCAACGGCGCGCCCACGCGGCGCATCCTGTTCACGGAGATCCTGCCCGAACCTCTGGGCGCCGATCATCGTCTACGTGACGATCTCGCTGCCGACCCTCATCGCGGCGGAGGCAGCACTCGCCTACCTCGGCGTCGGCATCGTGGAGCCGACCCCGTCCTGGGGCAAGATGCTCGCGGACTCGGTGCGCTACTTCGCGGTCGTTCCGACGTACCTGTTCATCCCCGGCACGGCGCTGTTCATCGTCGTCTACGCCTTCAACGTGTTCGGCGACGCCGTGCGCGACGCACTCGACCCGCGCACCGGCGGAACGTCCGGTGATCGCCGGGCGTCGCACCACCACAGACTTCCGCTCAGACCGAGCGGAATCCCCGGTCAAACCGACCGGGCCAGGACTGCGCACTCTTGCGGTCCTCGACAAGGAGGAAACATATGGGTAAGGCCATCAACAACGGCCTGCGCCTGGCGGCAGTGGTCTCGGCAGGCGCTCTCGTGCTTGCCGCCTGCAGCGGCGGGAGCAGCAGTTCCGAAGGCAACGCGGCCGCCAGCGGCGCAGCCGGCAGGACGGCGGCACCAAGGGCGGCACGATCACCATGCTGACCAACGCCGAGCAGTGGCAGCACGTCGATCCGCAGCGCATGTACACCGGTGCGGACATCGCGTTCTTCACCGGGCTCACCACTCGCACGCTGACGCAGTACAAGTACGCGCCGGGCACGGAAGGCACCGACGATCGTGCCCGACATGGCGACCGACCTCGGCACGCCGAACGAGGACGCGACGTCGTGGGCGTTCACCCTCCGTGACGGCGTCTCGTTCGAGGACGGCACTCCGGTCACCTGCGCCGACGTCAAGTACGGCGTGTCGCGCACCTTCGCGACCGACATCATCACCGACGGTCCGTCGTACGCGATCTCCTACCTCGACATCGCCGAAGGATGAGGACGGCACCTCCGTCTACAAGGGCCCGTTCGTCACCGAGGGCAGCGACACCGCCGCGTTCGACGCCGCTGTTCAGTGCTCCGAGGACGGCAAGACCATCACGTTCAACCTGAACCGGTCGGTCGCCGACTTCAACTACACGGTGACGCCTCCCGGCCTTCTCGCCGGTGCCGCAGGCCAAGGACACCGGCGAGACGTACGACGACGCCGTCGTGGCGACCGGTCCGTACAAGATCACGGAGTACACGAAGGGCCAGAAGATGGTCCTCGTGCGCAACGAGAACTGGGATCCGGCCTCGGACGACTACCACCCGGCATACCCGGACCAGGTCATCGTCGAGTTCGCCCAGGACCCGGCCGCCATCGACCAGCGCCTCATCGCTGACGCCCCTGAGGACCAGGCGACCATCGCCTACGGCAACCTCCAGCCGGAGAACCTCGCGACCGTGTTCAGCGGCGGCGATCCTCGCTTCGAGGGTCGCACGTACAACGACTACGACCCGTACGTGCGCTACACGGCCATCAACACGCAGCAGCTGCCGAACGTCAAGCACCGTCAGGCGATCGTCGCGGCCACGAACAACGCCGAGATCATCGCCGCTCGCGGTGGCGACTTCGCCGGTGACCGCGCCGACGGCGTCATCAAGCCGAACCTGCGCGGCCGACTACGCGCCGACGGGCCTGTGGGACGACATGTACGGCGAGGCGATCCCCGCCGAGGGCAACGTCGAGCTGGCGAAGAAGCTCATCGCCGAGTCGGGCGAGCCGATGCCGGAGCTGACCTACCAGTTCCCGAGCAACCCGGTCGACGAGAAGGTCGCCGCGTCGATCCAGGCGTCGCTCGCTGGCGCCGGCATCACGGTCACGCTCGAGCCCATCGAGCCCGGCCAGTACTACGGCATCGTCTTCGACCCGGAGCAGGCCAAGGAGCTCATGCGCTCCGGCTGGGCCCCGGACTGGCAGAACGCCTCGACCGTCATCCCCGAGCTGTTCGGGCAGACCGGTGGCTTCAACCTCAGCCAGGTCAAGGACGACGCCTACGAGGCCAAGATCCAGGCTGCACTGAAGATCCTCGACCGCACCGAGCAGGGCAAGGCCTGGCAGGAGCTCAACAAGGAGGCCATGCAGAACGCCTACGTCATCCCGCACCTGTTCGGCAAGGCCCAGGCCCTCTGGGGCTCGAAGATCGGCAACGGCTACCTCTGGGTCGCCGTACGGCTCGCTGGCCTTCGGCGACCTGTACGTCAAGAGCTAGTCGCGTGACCGGGTGGCTCCGGGGATCGTGGATCCCCGGAGCCACCCGCACGGTCGGGTCCGCGACGCGATCCGCCTCCACCCCACCTCCACTCGAAGAGGAAGACGAACGTGACCGCGTACGTCATCAGACGAGTGCTGACCGGGCTGCTCATCCTGGTCCTGCTCAGCATGCTCACGTTCGTCCTGTTCAGCGTGCTGCCCGCCGACCCGGCGGCACTCACCTGCGGCAAGAACTGCACCCCGCAGGTCATCGAGGCCAACCGCGTCCGGCTCGGCCTGGACCTGCCGCTGTGGCAGCAGTACTGGAGTTCGTGAAGGGCCTGTTCGTCGGCCGCACCTACGGCTCCGGCACCGCGACCTTCGCGTGCGCGCACCGTGCCTGGGCTACTCCTTCCGCCGGGGCGAGGAGGTCACGCCGCTGATCGTCAGCGCCCTGCCCCCGACGATCTTCCTGGCCGTCGGCGCCTTCGTGCATCTGGATGGTCGTCGGCGTCCTGCTCGGCATCTACGCGGCCCTGCGCCGCGGCCGCTGGCAGGAGCAGGTCGACCCTGGGCGGCGCCCTCGTCGGCTACTCGTTCCCGTCGTTCTTCATCGGCCTGCTGCTGCTGTTCTTCGTGGTCATCCGGTGGCGCCTGCTGCCGTACCCGAGCTACGTGCCACCGACCGAGAACCCGGTCCAGTTCTTCCAGACGATGATCCTGCCGTGGATCACGCTGGCCCTGCTCTTCGCGGCCTTCTACATCCGCCTGACGCGCAACCAGATGCTCGAGACCCTGAGCGAGGACTACATCCGCACGGCCCGCGCGAAGGGCCTGCCGGAGCAAGAGTCGTCATCGGCAAGCACGGCCTGCGCGCGGGCCTGACGCCGATCGTCACCGCGGCCGGCCTCGACCTCGCCGGTCTGCTCGGCGGCGCCATCATCATCGAGAGCGTGTTCACGCATCCCGGGCCTCGGGCGGCTGGCGGTCAACGCCGTCACCGACTCCGACCTGCCCGGTCATCGTCGCGACGGTGCTGGTGGCCGGCTCGTTCATCGTCGATCGCGAACATCATCGTCGACCTGCTCTACGCCGTCATCGATCCGCGAGTGAGGCTGTCGCATGACCGACGCATTCGTCCGGGTCGAGGACCTGAAGGTCGTCCTTCCAGACGGAGGACGGCATCGTCCGGGCCGTCGACGGCGTCTCCTTCAGCGTCGACCGCGGCCAGACCCTCGCCATCGTGGGCGAGTCCGGCTCCGGCAAGAGCGTCACCTCGCAGGCGATCATGGGCCTGGTGAACAAGCGCAACGCCACGCGTCGAGGGTCGCGCCTGGGTCGGCGACGACGAGCTCATCGACGGCGAGCGACGAGGACCTGCGCCGGCTGCGCGGCTCGGTGATGAGCATGATCTTCCAGGACCCGTTCGCGTCGCTGCACCCGTTCTACCGGATCGGCGCGCAGCTCGTCGAGGCCGTGCGGGTGCACCGCAAGATGTCCAAGGCCGACGCGCGCACCGAGGTCATCGACATGCTGGCGAGGGTCGGCATCCCCAACCCCGAGCGCGGGTCGACGACTACCCGCACCAGCTGTCCGGCGGCATGCGCCAGCGCGTGATGATCGCCATGGCGCTCATCAACGGCCCGGCCCTGCTCATCGCCGACGAGCCGACCACGGCGCTCGACGTGACCGTGCAGGCGCAGATCATGGAGCTGCTCGGCGGAGCTGCAGGCAGCAGTACAACACCGCGATCATCCTCATCACGCATGACCTCGGCGTCGTCGCCGACGTCGCCGACGAGGTCGCCGTCATGTACGCGGGCCGCCTCGTCGAGCGCGGGAGCCTCAACGACATCTTCTACTCGCCGGAGATGCCCTACACGGTGGGCCTGCTCGTCCTCGGTGCCGCGACTCGACGCCGTCAGCGAGCGTCTCACGCCGATCCCCGGGCAGCCGCCGTCGCTGATCAACCTGCCCGCGGGCTGCGTGTTCAACCCCCGATGCGCGGCCCGTCCGCGGGTCGAGGGCGACCGGTGCGCGATCGAGCGACCCGAGCTCCTCCAGGTCACGCTCCACCCACGCCGTGCGGTGCCACCTCGACGAAGCGCAGCGCGACCAGTTCGCTGCCGAGAGCCTTGCCGCGGCAGCCGGCCGGGCGGGAGGTGCGGCATGACGTCGCACCGCGCCCGAGGGCGACATGATCCTCAGCACCGACAACCTGGTGAAGCACTTCCCGATCACCAAGGGCGTCATCCGCGCGCAAGGCAGGTCGGGACGGTCAGCGCCGTCAACGGCATCTCCATCGGCGTTCGCCCGGGCGAGACGCTCGGACTGGTCGGCGAGTCCGGCTGCGGCAAGTCGACGGCCGGCCGCACGCTGCTCAAGCTGATCGAGCCGACCGCGGGCACGGTCTGGTACGACGGCCGCGACATCACCGGGCTGAGCAAGCGCGAGATGGTCCCGCTGCGCCGCGAGCTGCAGATGATCTTCCAGGACCCGTTCTCGTCGCTGAACCCGCGGCACACCGTCGGGTCGATCATCGCGGCGCCGTACGAGGTGCAGGGCATCAAGCCCGAGGGCGGCGTCAAGAAGGCCGTCCAGGAGACCATGGAGCGCGTCGGGCTCAACCCCGAGCACTACAACCGCTACCCCAACGAGTTCTCCGGCGGCCAGCGCCAGCGCATCGGCATCGCCCGCGCCGTCACCCTGCGGCCCAAGGTCGTCGTGTGCGACGAGCCGGTGTCGGCGCTCGACGTGTCGATCCAGGCGCAGGTCATCAACCTGCTCCAGGACCTCCAGGACGAGTTCGGCATCGCCTACGTCTTCGTCGCCCACGACCTGTCGGTCGTGCGGCAGATGTCCCACCGGGTCGCCGTCATGTACCTCGGCAGCATCGTCGAGATCACCGACCGCCAGACGCCTCTACGCGCAGCCGCTGCATCCCGTACACGCACGCGCTGATGTCGGCGGTGCCCGTGCCCGATCCGCAGATCGAGGCGACGCGCGAGCGCATCGTGCTGCAGGGCGACCTGCCCAGCCCGATCAACCTGCCGACCGGCTGCGTGTTCAACACGCGCTGCTTCCGTGCGCAGGACCGCTGCCGCGTCGAGACCCCGCCGCTCGTGGAGTTCAGCCCCGGCCACCAGGTCGCGTGCTTCTTCCCGATCACCGACAGCCTCGGCCACGACCTGATCGTCGGCCCGGATCCCGGCATGGTCGAGCTGCAGGCCCCGGTCGTGCAGCCGCCGAGCGAGGTCATCGCCGACATGGAGTCCGCCGGCTCGGCTCGCCCGATGGGCGCCGACTACGTCGGCGACGACGGCGAGTTCACTCCCGAGGACTGGTAGCGCGCCCGCCGCGGCGAGGTCGGCTACTGCAGGTGCTCGGCGAGGAAGCCGACCTCGAGCCGCAGCAGGTTCTCCGCCACGACCTCCTGCGGCGTCATGTGCGTCACGCCGCTGAGCGGCAGCACCGAGTGCGGCCGACCCGCGGCGAGCAGGGCGCTGGACAGCTGCAGCGAGTTGGCCACCAGCACGTTGTCGTCGGCGAGGCCGTGGATGATCAGCAGCGGTCGCTCGCAGCTTCGCCGCCCGGCGTCAGCAGCGACGTCGCGGCGTAGGCGTCGGGGTTCTCCTGCGGCAGGCCGAGGTAGCGCTCGGTGTAGGCCGTGTCGTAGAGCGCCCAGTCGGTGACGGGCGCGCCGGCCACCGCGGCATGGAACACGTCCGGACGGTCGAGGACGGCCAGCGCCGCGAGGTAGCCGCCGAACGACCAGCCCGGTGATGCCCACGCGACCCAGGTCGAGGTCGGGATACTGCGCGCCGAGCGCCTGCAGGGCGGCGACCTGGTCGTCGAGGACGCGCTGCGCGAGGTCCTGGCTCACCTCGAACTCGAAGGCCGGTCCGCGGCCGGGCGTGCCGGCGCCGTCGACGACGACGACGGCGAAGCCCTGGTCGGCCAGCCACTGGTCGGGGGCGAACGCGCCTGCGGCGTGCACGACGCGGGCGTGGTGCGGACCGCCGTAGGGCGCCATGACGACGGGCAGCCGGCGTGAGCCGGGGACGTGCCCGGTGGGCCACAGGACGGCGCAGGCGAGCTCGCGGTCGGTGACCCGCACGAAGGTGACGACCGGCTCGACCACCGGGAGTCTCCGCCAGGGACGGCGATCTCGGCGGTGCCGCCCGGCAGGCGCGCCTCGTACCGCGTGCCCAGCACGGCCGGGTCGGTCGAGGCGATGACGATCCCACCGGCGCCGGCGACGGCGCTGTGCACGCCGTCGGCCGGTGTCAGCGACGTGACGACGCCGGCCTCGACGGCGTAGACCCCCTGGTCCATGGGTCCGGGCTGGGCGGTGACGAGGATCCGGTCCGCGCGCCGCGTGGACGAGCCCGGTGACGTTGAGGTCGGCGGGGGTGAGCGGGACGCCGTCGGCCACGAGCTGGAAGCAGTCGTCGTCGGTGTTCGCGACGATCTCGAGCAGCTGCGCCGTCCGGCGCCACGGCACGGGACGCCGGCCTGCATCGTGATCCACGGCGCGCACGTGCGCTCGCCGGCGGTCCGCACGTCGCCGTCGGCCGACAGGTCGAGGATGAGCTGCCGGCGCTGGTCGCGGCTCAGGACGCTGATGACGGCGCCGCCGTCGTCGTCCGGCTGGACCGTGGCCAGGTACGGGTAGGCCTCGTGGTCCCAGTCGATCTCGGTCCGGTCGCCGTCGAGGGTGATGCGGAAGAGCCGGGCGACCGGGTTGGCCGTGCCGGCGGCCGGGTAGCGGTGCGGGTGCGGCTCGCGCTCGGGCTGGGCGGGGTCGGCGATCCACCGGATGGCGACGGCGGACTCGTCGACGTGCTCGGCGAGCAGCGCGGTGCTCCCGGCGAGCCACCACAGTCCGCGCACGCGGTCGAGCTCCTCGGCGGCGACGAAGTCGGCGAGGCCCCACGACTCCAGCTCGCTCGCCGGCCTCGGCGAGGAGGCGGGCGTCGGAGCGCGCCATCGGTGGCCACGACGTACAGCGACCGCGCCGCTGACGAAGGCGACGGTGGTGCCGTCGGGGGAGATGCGCGGATCGACGACCGGTCCCGGATGCGGCAGCTCGCGGCGCAGGCCCGTCGGAGGCCGCCAGGTCGACGGTGAACGGGACGCCGTCGAGGCTGAAGACGACGCGCGTGGACGTCGTCGTCGGCGGAGAAGGCGGTGATGCCGGCGGTGGTCTCGCGCATCCGCTCGCGCCGGGCCTTCTCCTCGGCGGGCAGGTCGGCGTCCGCGCGGACCAGCTCGCGGGCATCGACGACCAGCGCTCGACCAGGCCGCCCGACGCCGTCCGCCTCGGCGACCCACAGGCTGCCGACGGGGTCGCGGCCCCCGGCACTGCGGATGAAGGCCACCCGACGACCGTCGGGCGCCGGCGCGAACGCGCGGGGCAGCCCGAGCCGGAACCGGCGGGTGACCGCCTCCTGGCGGGGGAAGCTGATGGCCTCGTCGTTGGTCATGGCCGCATCGTAGGGCGGGAGCTCAGGCGGACGTGACGCCGTGGTCGCGGCTCCGGCTCGCTACCCTTCGTCAATGGACCGCCGCCTGCTGCTCGTGCACGCCCACCCCGACGACGAGTGCATCGGCACCGGCGCGACCATGGCCAAGTACGTGGCCGACGGCGCGCAGGTCACCCTCGTGACCTGCACCCTCGGCGAGGAGGGCGAGGTCCTCCTGCCCGAGCTGTCGCACCTGGCCTCCGACCAGGAGGACGCCCTCGGCCAGCATCGCCGCGAGGAGCTCGCCGCCGCCATGGCCGAGCTGGGGGTCACCGACTGGCGCCTGCTGGGCGGCCCGGGTCGCTTCCGGGACTCGGGCATGATCGGCACCCCGCCCAACGACCGACCCGACTGCTTCTGGCGGACCGACCTGCTCGTGGCCGCGACCGAGCTCGTGCCCGTCATCCGCGAGGTGCGGCCGCAGGTCGTCGTCACCTACGACGACTTCGGCGGCTACGGGCACCCCGACCACATCCAGGCGCATCGGGTCACGCACTACGCGATCGCGCTGGCCGCCAGCCCGACCTTCCGCGCGGACCTCGGGGCCGCGTGGGAGGTGCAGAAGGTCTACTGGACGGCCTTCCCGCGCAGCATCGTCCGCGCGGGCATCGAGGCCCTCCGGGCCCAGGGCGTCGACGACGAGTTCACCGCGATGGATCCCGACGACATCCCGTTCGCGTGCGACGACGCACTCGTCACCACGCGAGATCGAGGCTGTCGAGTTCCTCGACCAGCAAGATGGCCGCCCTGCGCGCGCACGGCACGCAGGTGAGCGTCGACGGCGGCTTCTTCGCCCTGGCCGACAACGTCGGATCCGAGGCTTTCGGCACCGAGTACTACCGACTCGCCCGGGGCCTCTGGTGGTCGCCTCCGGGGCGGAGAAGGAGACCGATCTCTTCGCGGGGATCGAGGAGTGACGTCGGGCGGCCGCGCCTGGCGCTGGCTCGGCGTCGCGCTGCTGCTCCTGCTCGGCGTCCTCGTCGGGCGTCACCGGCGCGTTCGTGCAGGCGCAGCGGGCGCTGGTGGACACCCCGTGGGGGACCGCATCGGTCCCGTGGGGGGTCGCGGTGGTCTGGGTGGCCCTCGTCGCGGCCATCCGGGGCGGCGTGTGGGCGGTCGGCACCCGGTGGGGCGGCTGGGCGGTGATGATCGGCTGGCTCGTCGCCACGGTGGCGATGTCCGCGGAGTCGGCCTCGGGAGACGTGGCCCTGTCCGGCGGCGGGCGGCAGATGACGTACCTGGTCGGGGGCGTGATCCTCGCCTCGGCGGCCGCCAGCCTGCCCGCTGCCGCGGCCCCGGTCCCCGGAACCGGAGACGGTCGCCGGTCGTCTGAACGTCGCCGGGCTGCGTACGATCCTCAGTGCGGCACATCAGGGCTGCCGGAGACGAGGACGACGTGGAGCGCGGGATGGGGGCATCGACACGATGACCGTGGTCCAGAAGCGCGTCCTCATCGGCGTCGGCGCCGTGGTCGCGCTCCTCCTCATCGGCTACCTGCTCCTGGTGATGTCCTCGGGCAGCACGGCCCGGCCCGGCACGACGGTGCAGGGGGTCGACATCTCCGGCATGTCCCAGGACGAGGCAGCGGCCGCCGTGGAGGCGGGCCTCGGCCCGATCGCCGAGAAGCGGCTCCGGGTGCGTGCCCTGGACGAGACGTTCGCGCTGCGCCCGGAGGAGGCCGGCCTCTCGCTGGACGCGGAGGCGTCGGTCGCGCCCGCGTTCGGCCACACCTGGAACCCGATCGCGCTGGTCGGCGGGCCTGTTCGGCTCGACCACGCTGCCCGCGGTCGCCGGCCGTCGACGAGCCGCTGCTGGCCGCCCAGATCGACCTCATGGCCGAGGCGATCGACCAGCCGGCCGATCGAGCCGAGCGTCGACCGTCGAGAAGGGCGAGGGCGTCATCACGCCCGGCGCCGACGGCCGGGCCCTGGACCGCGAGGCCACGGCGGCGGCCATGACGGCGGCCTTCCTGCTGCCGCGGGCGCCGGTGGAGGCGATCGTGCGTGACCGTCGAGCCGAGCATCAGCGACGAGGCGACGGCCGAGGCACTGGCGCTGGTCGTCCGACGCGCAGTCGGCCCCTGTGACGGTCACGGCGGGAACGGTGACCGCGGAGATCCCGGCCAAGGCGGTGGCCCGGGCGCTCGGGTTCGCCGTCGAGAACGGCCGGCTGGTCCCGACGCATGGACGGCGCCGTCCTCCACGAGGCCATCGCCGCGGAGCTCAGCCCGATCGAGGTCGAGGGCCGCGACGCGACGTTCCGCATCAAGAACGGCAAGCCCAAGGTCGTGAAGTCGAAGGTCGGCACGGGCGTGTCCGACGACGAGCTCGCCGCCGCCGTCGAGGGCGTCCTCGCCCTGCCCGCCGCCGAGCGCGCCGTCACCGTCTCGGTCGGCACGCGCGAGCCGTCGCTGACCACGGAGCAGGCCAAGGCCCTCGGCGTCAAGGAGCGGCTGTCGACGTTCACGCAGTCCTACCCGTACGCGGCCTACCGTGTCGCAGAACATCGGCCAGGCGGCCGAGCGCATCAACGGCACGCTGCTCCTGCCCGGGCGAGACGTTCTCGCTGAACGACACGATCAAGGAGCGCACCGAGGAGAACGGCTACACGGAGGGCTTCGTCGTCGGCGCGGGCGGAGTGTTCGACGAGGCGCTGGGCGGCGGCGTGTCGACGTCGGCCACGACGGCGTGGACGGCCGCCTTCTACGCGGGCATGGAGCGCGTCCAGACGGTCGCTCACTCGATCTACATCTCGCGCTACACAGCCGGGCCTCGAGGCGACGGTCGCGTGGGGGATCTTCGACATGAAGTTCCGCAACGACACCCCGAACGCGGTGTTCATCACCTCGAGCACGACGACCGACGTCGATCACGGTGTCCTTGTGGGGGACGAAGGAGTACGACGAGATCACTGCGGAGTTCGGCGAGCGCACGAACATCGTTCCCTTCGAGAAGATCTACGACGAGTCGGAGGACTGCCTGGGCCAGAACGGCGTCGACGGCTTCACGATCACCGTCGACCGCGTCTTCTACAAGGACGGCGAGGAGGTCGAGCGCGAGCCGATCACCACGCGCTACAAGCCGGCCCCCGACGTGACCTGCGGCCCCAAGCCGGACAAGAAGCCCGGGACGAGAAGCCCGACGACGGGCGACCAGCCGGCGGGCGCCGAGGGCGACGCCGCCGAACGGCGGCGCCGACCCGGCGCCCGGCGCCGAGCGACGCACCCGCCGGGGACGACGTCTTCTCGAACGAGTAGCGCCCGCATCCACGGGGGCGCGGCTTCACGCCGACGCGGTTGTGTAAGTTGTGCCCGTTGGATGATCCCTGTCCTCGATTGAGGGCGGACGAACCGGAGGCTCAGGTGACCTACGTCATCACGTTCCCGTGCGTGGACCTCAAGGACAAGGCCTGCATCGAGGAATGTCCCGTCGACTGCATCTACGAGGGCGACCGGATGCTCTACATCCAGCCCGACGAGTGCGTCGACTGCGGCGCCTGCGAGCCGGTGTGCCCGGTCGAGGCGATCTTCTACGAGGACGACGTCCCCGAGGAGTGGAAGGACTACACCGCAGCGAACGCGGAGTTCTTCGTCGACCTCGGGTCGCCCGGCGGCGCGGCCAAGCTGGGCGCGCAGGACTTCGACGCCCCGCTGCTGGCGAGCGTGCCGCCGCAGGAGCACGAGCACTGAGCGCTGCCGCTCGGTCGCGGGTCGCTGACACGCTGCCCGACTTCCCCTGGGACGTCCTGGCGCCCTACGGGGAGCTGGCGCGCCTGCACCCCGAGGGCATCGTCGACCTGTCGGTCGGCACTCCCGTCGACCCCACCCCCGACGTCGCGCAGGAGGCCCTGCGCGCGGCCGCCGACGCCCCGGGCTACCCGACTGCCGCCGGCCGGGCCGAGCTGCGCGCGGCCTGCTCCGGCTGGCTGGCGCGCACCCTCGGGCGCCGACGTCGGCGCCGGACGCGATCGTCCCGGCCATCGGGAGCAAGGAGCTCGTCGCGTCGCTGCCGCGACTGCTGGGCCTGGCTCCGGGTGCCCGGGTCGCCATCCCGCGCGATCGCCTACCCGACCTACGCGGTCGGGGCGGTCCTCGCCGGGTGCGAGTTCGTGGCCACGGACGAGCCCGAGACCGTCGACGGCGCCGCGCTGGTCTGGCTGAACTCCCCGGGCAACCCCACGGGCGCCGGTGCTCGCGCCCGAGCGGATGGCCGAGATCGTGCGGTGGGCTCGTTCGACGGGGGCGATCGTCGTGAGCGACGAGTGCTACATCGAGCTCGGCTGGGACGCGCAGCCGGTGTCCCTGCTGCACCCGTCCGTGTCGGGCGGCACGCACGACGGGGTCCTCGCCCTGCACTCGCTGTCCAAGCGCTCCAACCTGGCCGGCTACCGGTTCGGGTTCGCCGCGGGTGACCCCGCGCTCGTCGGCGAGATGCTCGCGGTGCGCAAGCACGCCGGGATGATGGTCCCGGCCCCCGTCCAGGCAGCGGCGATCGCCGCCCTCGACGACGACGCCCACGTGGCCGTGCAGAAGGCGCCGGTACGGCGCCCGTCGGCAGGTGCTGCGGTCGGCTCTCGAGGATGCGGGCTTCCGGATCGACCACAGCGAGGCCGGCCTGTACCTGTGGGCCACGCCGCGACGAGCCGTGCTGGGACACCGTGCGCTGGTGCGCCGAGCGCGGCGTCCTCGTCACTCCGGGGGACTTCTACGGCCCCGCCGGCGCCCGGCACGTGCGCGTCGCGCTCACCGCCACCGACGACCAGATCGCCGCGGCCGCGGCGAGGCTGGCCGCGGCCTGAGCGCGGCTCGATCGTGAAACTGGACACGCTCTCTACAAACCCTCGCAGCCGCCCCGGTACGCTCCCGTCAGGAGGTCGACGTGTCTGAGTACGCACTGAACTACCCCGGTGGCGAGCTGCCCCTTCCCGAGGTGCCCGCCACCGTCGGCGAGTCCGGGCTGAACATCGCGCCGCTGCTGAAGCAGACGGGGCACGTGACCCTCGACCACGGCTTCATGAACACCGCCGCCTGCTCGTCGTCGATCACCTACATCGACGGGGACAAGGGGATCCTGCGCTACCGCGGGTACCCGATCGAGCAGCTGGCGCAGCAGTCGACCTTCCTCGAGACGTCGTACCTGCTGATCTACGGCGCCCTGCCGAGCGCGGACGCAGCTCGACGAGTTCAAGTCCTCCGATCCGGATGCACACGATGCTGCACGAGGACCTGCGCCGGTTCTTCGACGGCTTCCCGCGCGACGCGCACCCGATGCCGGTGCTGTCGTCCGCCGTGTCGGCGCTGTCGACGTTCTACCAGGACTCGCTCGACCCGTTCGACGACCGCCAGGTCGAGATCTCGACGATCCGCCTGCTGGCGAAGGTGCCCACGATCGCGGCCTACGCCCACAAGAAGTCGATGGGGCAGCCGTACCTCTACCCGGACAACTCGCTCGGCTTCATCGACAACTTCCTGCGCATGACCTTCGGGGTGCCCGCGGAGCCGTACGAGGTCAACCCGGTGCTGTCGAAGGCGCTCAACCAGCTGCTGCTGCTGCACGCCGACCACGAGCAGAACTGCTCGACCTCGACGGTGCGCCTGGTCGGCTCGTCGCACGCGAACCTGTTCGCGTCGGTGTCGGCCGGCATCAACGCGCTGTTCGGCCCGCTGCACGGCGGGGCGAACCAGGCGGTCATGGAGATGCTCGAGGGCATCCAGGCCCAGGGCGGCGGCGTCAACACGTTCATCCGGCAGGTCAAGGACCGCCAGGACGGCGTGAAGCTGATGGGCTTCGGGCACCGCGTCTACAAGAACTACGACCCGCGCGCGGCGATCGTCAAGAAGACCGCGCACGACGTGTTCGAGCAGCTCGGCGTGCACGACCCGCTGCTCGACATCGCGCTGCGCCTCGAGGAGGTGGCGCTGTCGGACGAGTTCTTCGTCTCCCGCAAGCTCTACCCGAACGTCGACTTCTACACCGGCCTGATCTACAAGGCGATGGGCTTCCCGACGCGAGATGTTCACGGTGCTGTTCGCGCTCGGCCGGCTCCCGGGCTGGATCGCCCAGTGGCGCGAGATGATCTCGGACCCGGACACCAAGATCGGCCGGCCGCGTCAGGTCTACATCGGCGAGCCGCTGCGCGACTACGACGCCCATCACCGCCCGCTGACCCCCACCCGTTTCTCCCGGTATCCGGGACCAATCGGCGATCCGGCCCCTCGGACGGGCGTCTCATCGCCGATCTCTCCCGGTCGCTCGGCCCGAGCGGCGCGGTCAAGCCGAGCGGCGCACAGCGGCGGCGGCCCAGACCCACTCCGCGATGATGTGAGGCGCGTTCCACGCCTGGGCCCAGTCCCATCGGACGACCGGCTTCTTCCGCCGCAGCCGGTCCTCGCGGTACTTCTCGGCGATCAGGTCGGCGCCGGTGCGGTACTTCAGCCGTCCGTCCGCCTCGCCGATGACGCCCAGGTCGTCCCAGTACATGTCGACGATCCCGATGAGTCCCTCGTCGTCGTAGAAGGGCACCTGGAGCCTCGGCTCGGGCAGGCCACAGCGCATCAGACGAACACGCGACAGCGACTCAAGTGGCGTCTGGGCTCCGGAGCGCACCAGCGGCAGCACTGCGCGGACGTCGCCGATGCCGGCCAGGTGCTGTAGACCCTGCGCGTACCCCTCCATCTGCGGAAGGCGCTCGGGAGCGCCCCACGCCGCCGAGTCCATGATGGCGACCATCCAGTCGGGATGGGTCGACACAGCAGCGGAGACCGCGGCCAGTGCAGGCACGACGACAGGGACCCCGCCGACCTCCGTCACGTCGGCGGCGGTGAGGTGCTGAGTTCGTACGATGGCGGGCGGAACATGGTCGGTGGCGGTGATGCGTCGCGACAGTGACCGGCCGTCGTGTCCGAGAGGACGGACCAGATGGACGGTGTCGAGCAGGCCACGCGGCAGGGCCTGTCCGTGCAGCGAGGCGGCGCTGGGTCCGAAGGCGTACGCGGGCTCGCGCAGAGCACGGATGCTGGCGGCGCACAGCAGGGCGTGCTGTCCGGGGTCCGACGGATCCGTGCCGACGTCCCGGCTGTCGGCATAGATCCCGTGATGAAGCCGGATCCACCAGTCCGCGGCGGGTCATCGGGAGGACGGTGTCACCGGGGAGACCCCATGCGATGAGGTCGCTGCGCCGGAACACCCGTCCCAGCGGGGCAGCGCGCATGCGCACGTCGTCTCGGAGTGGCAGGAGCGCGTCGTCGCGGTACTTCGGCATCCCGCGAGGGTGCAGCTGTGCACGGCTCTCGAGCAACCGGCTGTCCACAGGGAGAGATCGGCGAAGAAGCGCTGTTCGAGGCACCGGATCGCCGATTGGTCCCGGATTCCGGGAGAAACGGGTGATGGGCGTGGTTGGGTCGGGGGATGACGGACACTCGGGGCGGACTCGGCGCTGGCCGGCCTGATCGCCCGGCACGGCGTGACGGACTTCCGCGGAGCTGCACGCCTGGACGGTGGAGCACCCGGGGCGGTTCTGGCGCGAGGCCTGGGACGACCTGGGCATCGTCGGCGATCCGGGTGACGTCACCGTCGAGGGCGAGGGCTTCCTCGGGACGCGCTTCTTCCCGCACGCCCGGCTGAACGTCGTCGACACCCTCCTCGCCGGCCGACCGGCGTCGACCGCCATGGTCGGGATCGACGAGGACGGGGGCCGGCGCGAGCTCACCGTGGCGCAGGTGCGGGCCGAGGCCGCAGCCGTGGCCGGAGCACTGCGCGCGGCCGGGGTGGGGGAGGGAGACCGCGTCGCCGCGTGGACGCCCAACACGATCGAGGCCGCACTGTTCGCGCTGGGCGCCCTGAGCATCGGCGCGGTCGTGAGCACGGCGTCGCCGGACTTCGGGCCGGTCGGCGTCATCGACCGCTTCGGGCAGGTCGAGCCGACAGTCCTCATGCTCGCGTCCGGCTACACGTACGGCGGGCCGACCCATCGACTGCCTGGGCCGGCTGCCCGAGATCCTCGCCGGCCTCCCCACCGTCACCACCGTGGTCGTCGTCGGGGACGAGCACGCCGGCCACGTCACGTGGGATGCCTGGCTCGCACCGCACCGGGGCCTGCCCCTCGAGCCGGTGCCCCTGTCGTTCGCGCACCCGGGGTTCATCCTGTTCTCGAGCGGCACCACGGGCCGGCCGAAGTGCATCGTCCACTCCGCAGCAGGCGTGCTGCTGAAGGTGCTGTCCGAGCAGGCCTTCCACCTCGACATCCGCGCCGGCGACCGGGCCCTGTACTTCACGACCTGCGGCTGGATGATGTGGAACTGGCTGCTGTGCGGACTCGGCCGGCGCGCGACGATCGTCCTGTACGACGGCAACCCCGGCTATCCGTCGCTCGACCGGCTGTTCGCGATCGCCGAGGCGGAGGAGCTCACGTTCCTGGGACTGTCGGCCAAGTTCATCGACACCGTGCGCAAGTCCGGGATGCGCCCGGGGGAGCTGCACGACCTGTCGCGGTTGCGGACGATCGCCTCGACGGGCTCCCCGCTCAGCCCGGACGGGCTTCGACTTCGTGCAGAGCGGCGTCTCCTCGTCCGCCCACCTCGCCTCGATCTCCGGTGGCACGGACATCTGCGGATGCTTCGTCGCGGGCGTGCCCACCGAGCCGGTCCGCCGCGGCGAGATCCAGGGTCCGGCACTCGGGCTCGACGTGATGGTGCTGAGCGACGACGGAACGGCCGCTGCTGTCGGGGAGCTGGGCGAGCTCGTCTGCCGGACGCCCTTCCCGTCCGTGCCGCTGGGCTTCGTGGGCGACGAGGACGGCGTCCGCCTGCGGGCCGCCTACTTCGACCGCTTCCCCGGGGTGTGGGCGCACGGGGACTTCGCGGAGCGGACCGCCAGCGGCGGCTTCGTCATCCACGGTCGGTCGGATGCCACCCTGAACGCCAACGGGGTGCGGATCGGGACCGCCGAGATCTACCGCATCGTGGAGGGGTTCGACGAGGTCGCGGAGGCGCTCGCCGTGGGGCAGGCGTGGGACGGCGACACTCGTATCGTGCTGTTCGTGACCATGGCTCCGGGCGGGCGGCTGGACGACGACCTCGCCACGCGCATCCGCCGGGAACTGCGGGCGCAGGCGAGCCCTCGCCACGTGCCGGCGGTCATCGCCGCAGCGCCGGAGCTCCCGCGCACCCGCAGCAACAAGATCGCCGAGCTCGCGGTCGCCGACACGGTGAACGGCCGCCCGTGCGGGACACGTCCGCGCTGGTCAACGCGTCCAGCCTCGAGTGGTTCGCGACCTGGACGAAGGAGAACGGCTAGACGGGTGCGGTCGTGCCGCGCACCACGAGTGCGGCGTCGACGCTGATGTGCTGAGCCCGCGAGCGAGGACTGTCGATCCGGTCGAACAGCCGGGCGGCGGCCGCCGATCCCATCTCCGCCAGCGGCTGCGCGACGGTGGTCAGGTTCAGGGTCCGCAGGGCCCCGAGGGCGATGCCGTCGTAGCCGACGACGGACACGTCGGCCGGCACGAGCAGCCCGGCCTCCTGCACGGCGGCGATCGCCCCCAGGGCGGCGATGTCATTGGCCACGACCAGCGCGGTCGGACGGGGCTCGGCCGCCAGGGCCGCCCGCGCGGCCGCGTAGCCGCCCGCGTCGGTCAGCGACCCGGCGACGACGCGCGCGTGCGCGGTGAGCCCGGCCGCTGCCATCGCCTCGAGGTACCCCCGTTCACGGTCCTTCGAGATCGGGTTGTCGCCGCCCGACAGGTGGGTGATGCGCCGGTGCCCGAGACCGACGAGATGCTGGACGGCGAGGCTCGCACCCGCGACGTCGTCGTTGCTGACCGTGTCCATGCGTGGACTCGTCATGTCCCGACGCGTGACGACGACCGTCGGAACCTCGTCCGCGAACGCGCGGAGGGCGCGCGCCTCGAGGCGGTGCGAGATGAGGATCAGGCCCTCCACCTGGAACTCGAGGAGCTTGTCGAGCTCGACCTGCTCGAGTGCCGGGTCGGCGCCGCCGGTGACCAGCATCGTGCTGTAGCCGTGCGTCCGCACCTCGCTCTCGACGCCGTCGAGGATCTCGGCGAAGACGGGGTTGTGCAGGTCGAGGATGAGCACGCCGACGGTCCGGCTGCGCCGGTCGGCCAGGCTGCGCGCGGCCGCGTTCGCTCGGTACCCGAGCTCGGCCGCGGCTGCGAGGATCGCGTCGCGGCTCGCCTCGCTGACCTTGGGGGAGCCGCGCAGCGCCAGCGACACCAGCGACTTCGAGACGCCGGCTCGCGAGGCGACGTCGTGGATGGTGGGTCGGGGCTCGCGCATGGGTCAGTACCGGGCCGGATCGATGTCGGCGACGCGGACCGGGCCCCCGCGAGGCAACCGACTCCTCGCACGCGATGGCGATGCGCAGGCTCTCCAGCGCCGAGTCGGGCGGGCACGCGTTGTCCGCCTCGCCCAGTGCAAGGGAGACGAAGGCGGCGGTCTCCTCGCGAAAGGCGTCACGGAACCGGTCGACGAAACCGGTGTACGGATCGACGCCGATCGCGAGGTCCCCCTCCAGCGCGTGCAGCGGCGTCCGGCCGTTCAGCCCGGCCGACACGGAGTCGATCGAGCCGTGCACCTCGAGCCGGACGTCCTGCCCGAGTGCGTCGTGCCGGGTGCCCGTGATGAGGACCTGGACCCCGTTCGCGGTGACGGCCAGGATCGTGCTGACGTCGGCGTCGTCGAACTCGGCGTACTGGTGCTGGGCGCGCACGGCCTTGGTGGCGTAGACGGTCTCGACCTCCGCGCCGGTCAGCCAGCGGACGAGGTCGAGGTCGTGCACGTGCATGTCGCGGAAGATGCCGCCGCTGCCGGCGATGAACTCCCGCGGCGAGGGCGTGTGGTCGTGCGCGGTCATCGTCATCGAGTAGAGGACGCCGACCCGGCCGTCGCGGATCGCGGTCGTGGACCTCGCGGATCGCGGGGTCGAAGCGGCGCTGGAAACCGATCTGCAGGGCGGTGCCGTGGCGTTCGGCGAGGTCGATGGCGTGCTGGGTGCCCGCGAGGGTGAGGGCGATCGGCTTCTCGCACAGCACCGGCCGACCCTGCTGGAGGACGGCGTCGAGCAGGCCGCCGTGGGCGTCGGTGCCGACCGCGACGACCGTGGCGTCGGCATTCGAGGCAGCGGCGTCTGACCAGGGGACGTGCACGCGCGCCGAAGCGGGCGGCGAGGTCGGCGGCGCGCGACTCGGTGCGGTTGGCGACGAGCACCTCGTCGACGCGGGGGTCGGCGGCGAGGTCCTCCACCCGGATGGCGCCCATGCGGCCGGCGCCGAGAACGAGGATCCGCATGGCTGCCTCCCGGAGTGCGTTGCGTTCGCGCCCCCAGTGTGCCACGATTGTTGGAACGTTCCAACGAAAGGCAGGAATCATGTCGGACTTCCTCGGCCGGGTTCAGTCGGCACCGATCTCGTGGGGGATCTGCGAGGTGCCCGGCTGGGGCGCCATGCTCCCCACCCCGCGGGTCCTCGCGGAGATGTCGGCCATGGGGATGACGGCGACCGAGCTCGGGGCGCCGGGCTTCCTGCCCACCGACCCCGACGAGGTCAAGGCCGAGCTGGCCGAGTACGGCATGACCCTCATGGGCGGCTTCACGCCCGTCGTGCTGCACGACCCGGCGCAGCGTCAGGCCACCATCGACAGCGCCACGGCCACCGCCGAAGCTCTTCCAGCGCGCCGGGGCGACCAAGTTCATCTCGGCCGTCGTCCAGGACTGGGACTGGTCGATCCCGCGACCGCTGAGCGTTGACGAGCAGAAGCACATGGTCGAGATGTTCGGCGTCATCGACGAGATCTGCGCCGCGCACGGCCTGCAGCAGGTGCTGCACTCGCACGTGCAGACCGTTGTCGAGACCAAGGACGACATCAACCGCGTCCTCGACACCTGCGACGTCGACTTCTGCCTCGACACCGGGCACATGGCCATCGGCGGCCAGGACCCTGTCGCGTTCGCCAAGGAGGCGATGGAGCGCGTCGGCCACGTGCACCTCAAGGACGTCCGCCTCGACATGGTGCCGCCGGTCCTGCGCCGCGAGGTCACGCTCATGGCGGCCACGCAGGCCGGCCTGTTCACGCCACTCGGCCAGGGCGATGTCGACATCCTCGGCGTGGTGCAGACCCTCGAGGCGCGCCGGCTACCGCGGCTGGTACGTCATCGAGCAGGACACGGCGATCACCGACGGTCTCCCGGCCGAGGGCGAGGGTCCGATCACGCAGGTGCGCACGTCCATGCAGTACCTCACCGACGTCGTCGCTCCCGCTCTCGCGCTGACATGCAGGTGGCTCCCATCGACGTGCTGAGCGTCGGCCGCGTCAGCGTCGACCTCTACGCGGCCGAGCAGGGCGTCGGATTCGACGGCCAGCAGACCTTCACGAAGTCGGTGGGGGGCAGCCCCACGAACGTCGCGGTGGCCGCGGCTCGCCTCGGCCGTCGTGCGGCCCTCGCCACCAAGGTGGGCGATGACGGCTTCGGGGAGTACGTGCGCCGCCGCCTCGCCGGCTGGGGGGTCATGACGGACTACGTCGCGACGCGAGCCCGGCGGGCAGACCCCGCTGGCGCTCGCAGCGCTCGACCCGCCCGAGACGCCGAGGGTGGCCTTCTACCGCGGTCCCGCGGCGCCGGACACGACCCTCATCGAAGACGACATCCCCGACGACGTCATCCGTTCGTGCGGGCTGCTGTGGATCAGCCAGGGCGCGCTCGCCCTCGGCTCGACGGCTGATGCATGCATGGCCTGGCTCGGGGCCCGGGAACGCACTGGCCACACCGTGCTCGACCTCGACTACCGACCTGCCCTGTGGCCGGACCTCGCTGACGGCGCGGGCCGCGGCGCAGGCGGCGATCGCTCTGTCGACCGTCGTGGTGGGCAACCGCGAGGAGTGCCAGATGGCGGTGGGTACGGACGACCCCGACGCGGCGGCCGACGCCCTGCTGGCCGCCGGTGTGCAGCTGGCCATCGTCAAGCTGGGCGCCGACGGCTCCCTCCTGGCGACGTCCGGTGGCCGGTGGCGCGTGGCGCCCGTGCCTGTCCAGGTGGTCTGCGGCCTCGGTGCCGGCGATGCCTTCGGAGGTGCGCTCTCGCACGGCCTCCTGAGCGGCTGGGACGTGCCCCGCATCGGCAGGTTCGCCAACGCCGCCGGCGCGTTCGTGTCGGCCCAGCTCACCTGCGCCGACGCGATGCCATCGGTCGGCGACCTCGAGGGGATGGTGTCGGCATGAGTGCAGCCCTGGATCGCGCGCGGTACGAGGCGCTCATCGAGGCCCGGGTGTTCGAGCCCGACAGCCTTCGGGCGGCGCTCGTGGGCCGGCCGCGTCGCGCCGTCGCCGGCGCTGATGGCCGACTGCTGATCCTCGCCGCCGACCACACGGCCCGCGGGATGCTTGCCGCGAGTGGCGATCCGCTCGCCGTCGCCGATCGCTACACGCTCCTCGACCGGCTCGTCCGCTCGCTGGCCGAGCCCGGCGTCGACGGCGTGCTGGCCAGTGCCGACATCCTCGAGGAGCTCGCGTGGCTCGGCGCCCTCGATGGCCGGCTCGCCATCGGCACGATGAACCGCGGCGGCATCATCGGCGCCGACTGGGAGCTCGACGACCGCATGACGGCCTACGACGCGGACCACGTCGAGTCCTGCGGGCTCGACGGCGGCAAGGTCCTCCTGCGCATCGACGACACCGACCCGGGCGTTGCACGCACGATCGAGTCCGTCGCGTCGGTGGTCACGCAGCTCGCCGACCGCCGCATCATGTGCATGGTCGAGCCGCTGCCGTACCGCAAGGAGCCCGTCGGGCCGGGCCGTGCTGGACCCGTCCGACGAGCGGCTCATCAAGGTCGTCGCGATCGCCTCCGGACTCGGGTCGTCGTCGGGATACACCTGGCTGAAGATCCCCGGCAGCGATCGGATGCGCGAGGTGGCGGCGGCCACGTCGATGCCCGTCCTCATGCTCGGCGGCGATCCCGGCGCCGACGCCGACCGCACGTTCGGCCGATGGGCGGCCGCCATGCGCGAGCCCAACGTCCGCGGCCTGGTCGCCGGCCGCGCGCTGCTGTACCCGCACTCCGAGCAGCCCGAGGCCGCCGTGCGCCGCGCCGCCGCCATCGTCCATCCGTCCGTCCAGACCGGAGGTCCGTCATGACCTGGTTCCATCCCGCAGGGACGCTCGCATCGGGCGACGCCGACCTCGTCGTCACGCCCGACACCGCGCCGTGGACCTACAGCGGCCTGCGAGGTGTTCGCCCTGCGGCCCGGTGCCCCGGTGACCGTCACGCTGCTCTGAGGACGAGGGCGTGCTCGTCCCGCTGTCGGCTCGTGACGTCGACGTGACGGTGGACGGGCGAGCAGTTCCGCCTGGCCGGGCGCGACGGTGTCTTCGCCGCGGTGTCGGACTGGATGTACGTGCCGCTCGGCTCGGTCCTGACGCTGGCCGGTGCCGGCGGTGAGGTCGCGCTGTGCACCGCGCGTGCGACTGAGCACCACCCGGTCGTCCATGTCGCCGGCGGCCGACGTGCCGGTCGAGGTGCGCGGCTCCGGTCGCGCGACGCGCCAGGTCACCAACATCGCCACCCCCGGGTCCTTCTCGGGTGCGCACAGGATCAACGTGTGCGAGGTCATCACCCCCGGCGGCAACTGGTCGTCATGGCCGCCGCATCGCCATGACGGCATCGGCGAGTGCGTCGTCAACAACGAGGAGATCTACTACTTCCGCATCGGGCGCGGCGAGTCCGCCGCACGGCGACGCCGTGGGCGAGGGGCTCTTCCACCTGTACACGGTCGACGGCTCCGTCGACGAGACCGTCACGCTGCACGATGCGCGACGTGTACCTCGTCGCCGCAGGGCTACCACGGGCCCACCGTGGCGCCCGCCGGAGTACCCGATGTACTTCCTGAACGTCCTCGCCGGACCCGGCGAGGAGAGGACGATGGCCTTCTGCGACGACCCCGACGCATCACTGGATCCGGGAGTCGTGGGAGACGCAGGCGCAGGACCCGCGGCTGCCGATGGACGTCGGCCGACGGCCGCGTGGGAAGGGACTGACATGACGCAGCGCATCGGCATCGCGGTGCTCGGACTCGGGCTGGATGGGCCAGGCGCACAGCCGCTCCGTCCTCCGCATCCCGTCGCTGTTCCCCGACCGCTCCTTCCAGCCGGAGCTCGTCGTGTGCGCGGACACCGAGCCGTCCCGCCGCGATCGGGCGGTGGACGACTTCGGCTTCCAGCGCGCGGTCGAGGACTGGCGCGAGGCCGTCACGGCACCCGACGTGGACGCCGTGTGGGTGACGGCGCCCAACATGCTGCACGTGCCGATGATCGAGGCGGCCTGCGCCGCCGGGCAAGGCGGTCTTCAGCGAGAAGCCGATCGGCGGCAAGCCGGAGCAGACGGTGGCCGCGTACCGCGCCGCGCAGGCGGCCGGCGTGCACACCGGGGTCGGCTACAACTACCTCTGGGCGCCGCTCGTGCTGCACGCGCGCGAGCTGATCGCGTCCGGCGAGCTCGGCGAGATCACCCACTACCGCGGCCGATTCCTGTCGATGTACGGCAGCGACGAGCTCGGCCTGCTGACGTGGCGGTTCATGCTCGACCAGGCCGGCTACGGCGTCACGAGCGACATCCTCAGCCACTCCGTCGTCCATGGCGCAGTTCCTCGTCGGCGGCGATCACCGAGGTCGTCGGCATGCGCCACACCACGATCCCGCTGCGCCCGCTGCCGACCGGCGCCGCCAGCCACTACGGCCGCGGGCAGTCCGGACGACCCGAAGGGCGAGGTCGAGAACGAGGACTTCGCCTCGATGCTCTGCCGCTTCGAGAACGGGGCGACGGGCACCTTCGAGGTCAGCCGCACGACGGTCGGCCCGGAGAGCCAGAACGCGTTCGAGGTGTACGGCACCAAGGGTGCGCTCGCGCTGGAACCTCGAGCGGCTCAACGAGCTGCAGTACTACCGCAAGACGACGGACCCGAGCTCGGGGTACACGACCATCTTCGGCGGCGACCGCTTCCCGTTCCACGGCGCGTTCGTGCCCGGGTCAGGCCAACGCCATCGGCTTCGAGGATCTCGTCGCCATCGAGGACTTCGCGTTCCTCGAGGCACTGGCGACGGGCGCGCGCTTCTCGCCCGGCTTCCGCGAGGCCGTCGACGTCGTCAGCGTGCAGCAGGCCCTCATCGACTCCTGGGACTCCCGCACGTGGGAGTCCGTCCACGACCTCGCAGAAGGAGCCTCGTGATGACGAGCACCGTCCGGATCACCACCGCTGAGGCGATCGTCCGCTACCTCGTCGCCCAGCGCATCGTGGTCGACGGCGAGGAGGTGCCGCTGTTCCCCGGCGTCATCGGGATCTTCGGCCACGGCAACGTCACCAGCCTGGGCCACTCGCTGGAGATGCACCGCGACGAGATCCCCGTGTGGCGCGGCCAGAACGAGCAGGGCATGGGCCTCGCCGCGGCGGCGTTCGCGAAGGCGGTGCGGCGCCAGCAGGTCATGGTGGCGACCTCGTCGGTCGGCCCGGGCGCGACGAACATGATCACGGCCGCGGGCGTCGCGATGGCCAACCGGCTCCCGGTGCTGTTCATCTCCGGCGACACCTTCGTGTCGCCGGCTGCCCGATCCGGTGCTGCAGCAGGTCGAGCACTTCGGCTCCCCGTCGACCACGGTGAACGACGGCTTCCGCCCGGTCGTGCGCTTCTGGGACCGCCTCATGCACCCGGCGCAGGTGCTCAGCTCGCTGCCGCAGGCCGTGAGCACGTTGCTCGACCCGGCGGACTGCGGCCCGGCGTTCATCGGCCTGCCGCAGGACATCGCGGCGGAGGCGTACGACTATCCCGAGGAGTTCTTCGCGGTCCAGGTGCACGAGATCGCCCGGCCGCGCCCCGACCTCGCGCAGGTCGTGCGTGCGGCCGACGCCATCCGTGCCGCCGAGCCGCCCGGTCATCATCGCCGGCGGCGGCGTGCACTACTCGCGCGCCGAGGCGGAGCTCGCGGCCTTCGCCGAGGAGTTCGGCATCCCCGTCGTCGAGACGGTCGCGGGCAAGTCCTGCCTGCTCGCCGATCATCCGCGCTACGCCGGACCGGTCGGCGTCACCGGTGCGGGTGCCGCCAACGTCGTCGTGACCGAGGCCGACCTCGTCATCGCGATCGGCACGCGCCTCGAGGACTTCACGACCGGCTCGTGGACGGTGTTCGACCCGTCGGCGCAGCTTCGTCGGCGTCAACGCCGCTCGCTTCGACGCCATCAAGCACCGCTCGATCCCGGTCGTCGGCGACGCACGCGAGTCGCCTGGCCGATCTCACCGACGCGCTGCGCGGCTGGACGGCGGACGACGAGTGGACCTTCCGCGGCATGGAGATGCGCATCGAGCTGCAGACGCTTCGTCGACGGCCGCACCGCGGACGACGGCGTCTGGCCGCCGAGCTACGCGCAGCTGGTCGGCCTCGTGCACGAGTCGGCGACCGAGGACGACTACGTGATGACGGCCGCAGGCGGCCTGCCCGGCGAGCTCAACATCAACTGGATGATCAAGGCGATCGCATCGTTCGACTGCGACTACGGGTTCTCGTGCATGGGCTACGAGATCGCCGGTGCGTGGGGCGCGGCCTTCGGCCGGCCGACCGGGCAGGTGTACTCGATGGTCGGCGACGGCTCGTACCTGATGATGAACTCCGAGATCTACGCCTCGGTGCTCTCCGGCCGGAAGTTCATCCTCGTCGTGTGCGACAACGAGGGCTACGCCGTGATCGAGCGGCTGCAGGTCGGACCAGGGCGGCGCGTCGTACAACAACATGCTCAAGGACTCCGCGGGCACCGGAGCGGACGTGCGGGTCGACTTCGCCGCGCACGCGCGGTCGATGGGTGCGCTGACGCTCGAGGCCGGCAGCCTCGCGGAGTTCGCGGAGGCGCTCGCAGACGGCCCGTGCCGCCGATCGCACGACCGTCATCGTGACGAAGGTGCGGGCGAGCGACTGGACCGAGGGCGGCGCCTTCTGGCAGGTCGGGGTGCCCGAGGTCAGCGAGCGCCCGCAGGTGGCGGAGGCGCGGGCCCGGATGGACGAGGGCCTGAAGGCGCAGCGCCGCGGCGTCTGACCGACCGCCGAGTGGCCAGCTGTGCGCGCACTTTGGCCGTTCGCGCGAGGTCTCTGAACGCGCGGGGGCTCAGTCGGTGGCGTGCAGGGCGGCGTTGAGGCCGCCCCAGGTGCCGGTGCGCTGGACGACCTCGATCGCGCCGGTCTGCGAGTTGCGGCGGAACAGCAGGTCGTCGCGCCCGGAGACCTCGCGGGCCTTGGCCACGCTGCCGTCCGGCAGCCGCACCTTGGAGCCGGCCGTCACGTACAGGCCCGCCTCGACGACGCAGTTGTCGCCCAGGCTCAGCCCGACGCCCGCGTTGGCGCCGATGAGGCTGCCGCTTGCCGATGCTGATCTGCTCCGTGCCGCCGCCCGAGAGCGTGCCCATGATCGAGGCGCCGCCGCCGATGTCGGAGCCGTCGCCGACGACGACCCCGGCCGAGATCCGGCCCTCGACCATCGACGTGCCGAGCGTCCCGGCGTTGAAGTTGACGAAGCCCTCGTGCATGACGACGGTCCCCGGCGCCAGGTAGGCGCCGAGCCGCACCCGGTCGGCGTCGGCGATGCGCACGCCGGACGGGACGACGTAGTCGACCATGCGCGGGAAGCGGTCGACCCCGTGCACGGTCAGGTGCTGGCCCTTGCGCCGCAGGTGGAGGCGGGTCGCGGTGACGCGGTCGACGGCGACGGCGCCCGACGTTCGTCCAGGCCACGATCGGCAGCACCCCGAAGATGCCGTCGAGGTTGATGGAACGCGGCCGGACCAGCCGGTGCGACAGCAGGTGCAGGCGCAGGTAGGCGTCCGCCGTGTCGACGGGCGGGGACTGCAGGTCGTCGATGACGGTCACGATCGATCGCACGCTGACGTCGCGCGCGGTGTCGGAGTCGATCCCGGCGTCGAGGTTCGGCACGTCGGTCGGCGTGGTGCCGAGCGCGGGTGCCGGGTACCAGACCTCGAGGATGGTGTCACCGGCGAAGGTGGCCAGTCCGAGTCCGGATGCGCCGCCGGTGACGGTCGGGTCCTCCGCAGCTGCAGTCGTCATACGGCTACCGTATCGACGTGATGCCGATCCCAGCCCTGGACCTCTCCACGGGAGCCGTGGCCCTGACGGCGCGACTCGTCGACGTGCCCAGCGAGTCACGGCACGAGGGCCCCCTCGCCGATGCGGTCGAGGACGCGCTGCGCACGGTGCCGCACCTGACGGTCACGCGGCACGGCAACACGATTGTCGCGCGGACCATGCTCGGTCGACCGGAGCGGGTTCTCATCGGCGGCCATCTCGACACCGTGCCGGAGCACGGCAACCTGCCGCACCGCATCGAGGGCGGACTGCTCTACGGCCTCGGCGCCTGCGACATGAAGGGCGGCGTCGCGGTGGCACTGTCGCTGGCGGCGACGGTCGCGCGAGCCCACGCGCGACGTGACCTACGTGTTCTACGAGTGCGAGGAGGTCGAGGCCAGCCTCAACGGGCTCCAGGCGCCTGGCCGACCACCACCCGGACCTGCTCGAGGCCGACCTTGCCATCCTCATGGAACCGTCCGACGCCGGCATCGAGGCGGGCTGCCAGGGGACGCTGCGAGTCGAGGTCGCCGTCGCCGGGCAGCCGCGCGCACAGCGCCCGGTCCTGGCTCGGATCCAACGCCATCCACTCGGCGGGCGAGGTCCTCGACCGCCTCCGCGACTACGTGCCCCGCCAGCCGCTCGTCGACGGGCTGGAGTACCGCGAGGGCCTGAACGCCGTCGGCATCACCGGCGGGGTGGCCGGCAACGTGATCCCCGACGCCTGCGTCGTGACGGTCAACTACCGCTTCGCGCCGGATCGGTCGGTCGACGAGGCGGTTGCCCACGTGCGCGAGGTGTTCGACGGGTTCGAGGTCACCGTCACCGATGCCGCCCCCGGTGCCCTGCCCGGGCCTCGATCGCCCGGCGGCCGCGGACTTCGTCGCGGCGGTGGGGGAGACGCCGCGGCCCAAGTTCGGCTGGACGGACGTGGCCCGCTTCTCCGCGCTGGGCGTGCCGGCCCTCAACTTCGGGCCCGGTGACCCGGCGCTGGCCCACACGCGCGACGAGCACGTGCCGCTCGCCCAGATCGCGTCCTGCGAGGACCGCCTGCGCGCCTGGCTCGTGGGCTAGCCCCGCCGCCGCGTCCCGAGTCCGACCGTTTCCGTCACAAGGCGGGCCGGGAATGACGGCTGGAGTCGGACTCGCGCATCCCGGGCATGACGAAGCCCCCGGCGCCTCGTGGGCACCGGGGGCTTCGAGCTCGAGCGTCAGGCCTGCTTGGCGGCCTCGACGTCGAGGTTCAGCTTGATCTCGTCGCCGACGAGCACGCCACCGGTCTCGAGGGCGGCGTTCCAGGTCAGGCCGAAGTCCTTGCGGCTGATCTTGGCCGAGCCCTCGAAGCCGATCTTGGTGTTGCCCCACGGGTCCTGGCTGATGCCGACGAGCTCGTACGTCACGTCGACCGACTTGGTCACGCCGTGGATGGTGAGGTCGCCGGTCACGACGATGTCGTTGCCGTCGGCCTTGACGGCGGTGGAGACGAAGGTCAGCGTCGGGTAGGTCTCGACGTCGAGGAAGTCAGCCGACTTCAGGTGCGCGTCGCGGTCGGCGCGTCTTGGTGTCGATGCTGGCGGCCTGGATGGTGAGCTCGGCCGTCGAGTTGGCGGGGTTGGCGCCGTCGATCGTGAACGAGCCGGTGAACTCACCGAAGTTGCCGCGGACCTTGGCGACCATCGCGTGACGGGCGCTGAAGGCGAGGCTGGTGTGGGTGGGGTCGATGACCCAGGTGCCGGTGGCGGCGGCGAGGCCGGTGGTCTCGGTGGCGGTGCTGCTCATGTCTGCTCCTGTGGTGGCGTGGGGGTAGTTGACTGATCAACTGTTTAGTTGAATCTACAACCAATAGTCCGCGGAGCGCAAGTCGGCCCCTCGATCTAGGGTCGGGGCATGCCCGCGGTCTGCGTCTTCTGCGCCTCCAGCCTCACCATCGACCAGCGCTACCTCGACCTCGCCCGCGAGGCGGGGACGAGGATCGCGGAGCGCGGGTGGGGGCTGGTGTCGGGTGCCGGGTCGATCTCGATGATGGGCGAGGTCGGCCGCGCCGCACGCGCGGCCGGCGGTCACACGATCGGAGTGATCCCCGACGCCCTGGTCGCCATGGAGGTCGCCGACCACGACTCCGACGAGTTCATCGTCACCCGGGACATGCGCCAGCGCAAGGGCATCATGGACGAGCGCTCGGACGCCTTCCTGGCCCTGCCGGGCGGCATCGGCACCCTCGAGGAGCTGGTGGAGGTCTGGACCGCTCGCTCGCTGAACATGCACCACAAGCCGGTCGTCGTCCTCGATCCCTGGGGCGACTACGACCACCTGCACGCCCTGCTCGACCACTGGGTGCAGCGGGGCTTCGTGAAGCCGGCGGCGATGGCCCACGTCCGCTGGGCGACCGATGTCGAGGGGGCGCTCGACGAGATCGCTGCGGCGTGGGCCATCCACCCGCCCGTGGGCTAGCTGGCCTGCGTCGCGCTGGAGGACGCGGTGCTGGACGACGCGGCGTCCGTGCCGCTGTCAGCCGCGTGCTCCTGCATGTGCTGCTGACGCTCGGCCTCCATCGTGGCGGCCTGCTCCGCGGTCATGGCGTGCAGGTGCTCGGCGGTGGCGGTGTCGCCCGACACGGTGCCGTGGACGCGGGCCACGTCACCGACCGCGACGTCGGTGATCGACTGGGTCGTCGCATCGGCGGCCGTCGCGATCGCGGCACGGGAGCCCGGTGTGGACCTCGGTGTCGGCGTTGACCGCGAAGGTCGCGGTGTAGCCGTCCTCCGCCTTCACGGTGATCGACGTGTCCGACACCGCTGTGACGGTGCCCTGGACCTGGCGCACCGTCGAGATGGTCCCGTCGACGGCCTTGACGACGAACTCGCCGTGCAGCGCCTCGCCCATGGGGCCGCCGCGCATGCCGTGCATGCCGCCGCGGTCGCCGCGCATGCCGTCCCGGGCCACGCTGGCCGATCGTGCCCGTCGTGGTCGTCGCTTCCCGAGGCCGACGACGACGAGTTGGGGGAGGGGGTGGCCGTGTCGTCGGCCAGGGCCAGCCCGGTGACACCGGTCGCGAGGACCGCGCCGGCGGCGATGGAGCCGAGGGTGAGGGTGATCGTTCTGGTGCGGGACATGTGCACTCCTTCAGGGGTGGTCGGCAGGTGCCGCTGTCTGGACATCTCGAGAGTGCAGGACCGACGTTGGAGGGGTGTCTTGGCGTGATTCGGGCCAGGTAAGGGATGGCGGGCCTCGTCCGTGGTGGAATGGCCCCGTGACCTGGCTCTTCGTGATCGTCGTGATCCTCGTCCTCGGTGCCGGCTTCGTGGCGATCCTCGGGCTCCTGGGTGACCTGCCGCCCAGCGAGCAGGACCTGCGCCCCGACACGCGTGATGGGGAGCCCTCCTTCGACGTGGTCGTGCGCGGGTACCGGATGGACGAGGTCGATGCCCAGCTCGCCACGTTGCAGGACGAGATCGCCGAGCTGCGTGGCGGGGCGGGTGCGGTGGCCTCCGCGGTGGCTGAGCAGCCGCCCACCACGATGCCCTGACCGCCTCCGCGACCTGTTCACCGTCCTGCCGGCGGTGCCCCGATGGCACGACGCCGTCGCTCATCCGGGATAATGGTCGTGGCCGTCGCATGCGCGGGGGCAAGGAGCCGGATCGCTCCGAACGCACGCTTGACGGAAGGGGATCCACATGGCCGCGATGAAGCCGCGGACGGGCGATGGCCCGCTCGAGGTGACCAAGGAGGGACGTGGCTACGTCATGCGCGTTCCCCTCGAGGGAGGCGGCCGGCTCGTCGTCGAGCTGAACGGCGATGAGGCCAAGGACCTGGGGGAGAAGTTGCTGGCCCTGTTCGGCTAGCTGCTCCCGCACCCGATCAGTGAAGGCCCTGAACCGCCCGGTTCAGGGCCTTCGTGCTGTCCGGGATGGCGTCACCGGCGTCGGAACTGCGCCACCTGACGGCCCGCGGCGCTGTCGGTGATGAGCTGGTCGAGCCGTCGGTCACGGGTTGCCTCGCGAGCGGCGGAGTGCACCCAGTGCACGACGGCCCGCCGGTACGAGCCGGGCTGGGCGATCACGTACTCCCAGGCTCCGGGGACCGCCTGCAGGTGGTCCTGCTCCGCCGGCGTGAAGGCGAGTGCCTCGTCCCCGCCCTGCTCGTGGGAGTAGACGGCGGTGCGGTCCTCGCGGCGGGCGGCGAAGGCGGCCAGGCCCGGCGGGGGCCATCAGCCCGGCCGAGACCAGCGCCTCGGCCTTGGCCACGTTGACGGCCGACCAGATGCTGCCGGTCCGGCGGGGAGTGAACCGGATGGTGTAGCTGAGGTCGTCGCGGCGGCGGCGGACCCCGTCGATCCACCCGAAGCAGAGCGCGGCGTCGACGGACTCGGGCCAGCTCATGGAGGGACGCCCGGATCCGACCTTCCAGAAGCCGACGACCAGCTCCGTGGCCCGGTCGTGGTGCTCCGCCAGCCAGCCGCGGAAGTCCGCACCCGTCGCGAAGAACTCCGGGGTGGTCACGACCGCCGCAGTGCCGCCGGTCAGCTGCGGTTGCGCAGGGAGGCGATGAGCAGGCCGTCGCCGATGGTGAGCAGAGCCGGCATCCAGTCGTCGTCGGCCCGGACCGCCGACGCGGTGTCGCGCAGGGCCACCGTCTCGGGGTCGCGCTCGCCGGGATCGGCCACTCGCCCGCTCCACAGCACGTTGTCGAAGATCACCAGGCCGCCGATGCGCAGGAGCCGCTTGGCCTGGCGTCAGGATCGTCGGGTACTCGGTCTTGTCACCGTCGACGAAGATGACGTCGTACGCGGCGTCGGACAGGCGGGGGAGCACCTCGAGGGCACGGCCCGGCGATGAGCCGCGTGCGGACATGGTCGTAGCCGAGCGCCGTGAAGGTCTCGCGGGCCACGCGCTGGTGCTCGGCTTCGACGTCGATGCTGGTGAGCACGCCCGCCGGGGTCATCCCGGACAGCAGCGCCGCGCCGGAGACGCCCGCGCCGGTGCCGACCTCGACCACGGCCTGGGCGTTGACGCTGGCGGCCAGCAGGCGCAGGAGGGCCGCGGCGGGGCGGCCGACGGCCGGGCAGCCGAGCTCCGCCGCCCGGTTACGGGCTTCGCGGATGGTCTCCGAGTCCTCTTCCCATCCGTCGACGTAGGCCCACGAGAGCCGGGTCGGGATGTCGGGATCGTTCGCGGGACTGGCGATGATGCACCTCCGAGATGTGCAGCCGGGCATTCCCCCGACCGGCTTTCCCCTGCGCGGCGGTCGTGACCGTACCCGCAGCGTTCGTGGGGCAGCCTAGCCTGAACTACCGTATGCAGGAGCGGTCCACCCGGTCCGCTCCCAGGTCCGCCGGGACGAGCCGGATCCGGACCGCTTCCCCGGAGGTTCGCATGTCCGACCAGCAGCCGACTCTGGGCTCCGGTCCGTACCCCGCGGCCCCGCCACCGACGTCCCCGGATGCCCGCTCCTGCGCCCGTGCCGGCACCGGTCGCGGCCCCATCGAGCCACCGTCGTCGCGGGCCCGGGATCGTGGGCACCGTGCTCATCGCGGCCGTGGTTGCCGCGGTCGTGGGGGCGTTCGCGGGCCTCGCCGGCTATGCGGTCGGCCGGGCGGTCGACTCGAACGCGCAGGCCTCCGTCACGGACTCCGTCGGCACGACCGCCGCTGGCGCCGGCGGGCCAGGCGGCTCCCATGGTCGAGGGGTCCATCGGAGCCATCGCCGCGGCCACCCTGCCGAGCGTGGTGTCGATCCTGGCGGAGGGCAACGTCGAGTCGGGCAGCGGCTCGGGCTTCGTCATCCGCCCGAACGGCTACATCCTCACCAACAACCACGTCGTCGACCTCGCGGACGATGGCGGCAAGCTGACCGTCGTCTTCAGCGACGGGGAACGCGCGGAAGGCACCGTCGTGGGTACCAACCCCTCCTACGACCTCGCGGTCGTCAAGGTCGATCGCCGCGGCCTGCCGACGGTGCCGCTCGGCGACTCCTCGCGGGTGCGCGTGGGTGACGTGGCGATCGCGATCGGGGCGCCGCTCGGCCTCGACGGCACGGTCACGTCCGGCATCGTCAGCGCACTCGACCGCCCCGTCATCGCCGGCGACAGCCAGGAGGACGCCTCCTACATCAACGCCATCCAGACGGACGCGGCCATCAACCCCGGCAACTCCGGCGGCCCGCTGCTCAACTCGGCGGGCTCGGTCATCGGCGTGAACTCCGCCATCGCGACACTCGCGATCGGTGGCGAGGCCGGCAGCATCGGCCTGGGCTTCTCGATCCCGAGCAACTCCGCCAAGCGCATCGCCGACGAGCTCATCGCGACGGGCAGCTCGCGCACGCCCCTGCTGGGGGTCTCGCTGGACAACGCGTACAGCGACAACGGCGCACGCGTGTCGGACGTGACGAACGGAAGCGCGGCAGACGACGCCGACCTGCAGGCCGGCGACGTCATCGTCCGGATCAACGAGCGCAGCATCAACGACGCGACGGAGCTCGTGGTCGCGATCCGCAGCTATGCGCCCGGCGACGAGATCGAGGTCGGCTACGAGCGCGACGGCCAGGACCGCACCACGACGCTCGTCCTGGGCGACGACAGCTCGGCCAACTGAGGGCGCTGGGCGGCGGGCATGTTCGACATCGGGATCGGCGAGATCATCATCCTCGGCGGTGGTGGGGCTGCTCGTGTTCGGTCCTGAGCGGCTGCCGCGGGCGGCCGCCGACGCCGCGAAGTGGCTCAAGCAGATCCGGGCGATGGCCAGCGGTGCCCGGCAGGACCTCGCCGACTCGGCCGGCCTCGACCTGAGCGAGACCGTCGACACGGTGAAGTCGCTGCAGGAGTTCCATCCGCGCCGACTGGCCGCGAGCATCCTCAAGGACGAGCCGGAGACGTGCCGCCGAAGGCGCGCGGAGAAGCCGGCGGCGCCGCGCCCCGCCTTCGACCCGGACGCGACCTGACCCAGGCCACGCGACCGCGTCAGGCGCGACTCGCGGGCGTGATCCCGAGCGACATCCCGGCCAGGCCGCGCGGGCGGCGGCCCAGCGTCTCCGCGATGTGCAGGAGCGCCTGCGACGCGGGGGCGTCGGGCGTGCTCAGCACGAGCGGGCTGCCCGGTGTCGCCGCCCTCGCGCAGGGCCACGTCGAACGGGATCTGGCCGAGCAGGGGCACGTCGGTGCCGAGCTGGCGCGTGAGGGTCTCGGCCACGATCGCGCCGCCGCCCATGCCGAACAGGTCCATCGGCTCGCCGCAGTGCGGGCAGGGGAAGGAGCTCATGTTCTCGACGACGCCGGCCACCTTCTGATGCGTCTGCTCGGCGAGCGTGCCGGCGCGCACGGCGACATCGGCCGCCGCGGGCTGCGGCGTGGTCACCACGACGATCTCGGCGTTCGGCAGCAGCTGGGCGGTGGAGATGGCGACGTCGCCGGTGCCCGGCGGCAGGTCGAGCAGCAGGATGTCGAGGTCGCCCCACCACACGTCGGCGAGGAACTGGTTGAGGGCGCGGTGCAGCATCGGGCCGCGGAAGGCGACCGGCTGCGAGACGCCGCCCGGCTTGAACGGCAGCATCGAGATGACGCGGACGCCGTACGCCTGCGGCGGCATGATCATGCCCTCGACCATCGTGGGCGGCTCGACGGCGTTGAGCATCCGCGGGATGGAGTGGCCGTAGACGTCGGCGTCGACGAGGCCGACGGTCAGGCCCATCTGGGCCATCGCGACGGCGAGGTTGGCGGTGACCGACGACTTGCCGACGCCGCCCTTGCCCGAGGCGATCGCGTAGACGCGGGTGAGCGAGCCCGGGCTGGGCGAACGGGATCTCGCGCTCGTCGTGGCCGCGGAGCATCGAGCGCAGGGCCGCGCGCTGCTCGTCGCCCATGACGTCGAGCTCGACGCTCGACCGACGTGACGCCCGGCACGGCGGCCACCGCCTCGGTCACCCGCTCGGTGATGGCCCCGCGCATGGGACAGCCGGAGACGGTCAGGTAGATCCCGACCGCGACGGAGCCGTCGGCCTCGGCGCGACGGACTTGACCATGCCGAGTTCGGTGACGGGCCGGTTGATCTCGGGGTCGTTGACCGTGGCGAGGGCGGCGTTGATCGCGTCGATCGAGGGAGCGGGCATGACAGCGATGCTATTCGCCGGGCTGGGGCTCCTGACCGTCCGCCTTGCGCTCGGCCTTCCGCTCGGCCTTGACCACGGCCTTCGCCGCCGCCTTGGCGGCGGCCTTGGCGTGCTCGTCCATGGCGGTGATCGAGGTCGTCGACCTGGTCGCGCAGCTCGCTGCGCACGTAGTCGCGGGTGGCGACGTCGCCGAGGGCCAGGCGCAGCGCGGCGATCTCGCGGGCCAGGTAGTCGGAGTCGGCCAGCAGGCGCTCGGTGCGCTGCCGGTCCTCCTGGAACTGCACCCGGTCGCGGTCGGACTGCCGGTTCTGCGCGAGCAGGATCAGGGGAGCGGCGTAGGACGCCTGCAGGGAGAGCAGCAGCGTCAGGAAGATGAACGGGAACGGGTCGGGCGCGCCGTCGGCGATGACGATGTTGATCAGCGACCCAGGCGATGATGAACGCGGTCATCCAGGCGATGAACGCCCACGAGCCGATCCGGCGCGCCACGGTCTCGGACATCCGGCCGAACCGCTCGGTGTCGACGCTGGGCCGCAGCGACCGGCCGCGGTCGAGCGGCTGGTCCATGCGGTTGGCGCGGCGGGCGCGCTCGGCGGCCATCAGGTGGTCCCCGCCGCGTCGTCGTCGTTGTCGCGCCAGTCCTCGGGCAGCATGTGGTCGATGACGTCGTCGACGGTGACCGCGCCGAGCAGGTGGCCGTTCGCGTCGACGACGGGCAGGGCGACGAGGTTGTAGGCGGCGAAGTAGCGGGTGATGACGTCGAGCGGCGTCTCCGGACCGACCGGCATCAGGTTGATGTCGACCAGCGCCGAGACGAGGGTGCCCGGCGGCTCGCGCAGCAGCTGCTGGAAGTGGCAGGTGCCGAGGTAGCGGCCGGTCGGGCGTCTCGGTCGGGGGACGCGAGACGTAGACCTGCGAGGCCAGCGCGGGCGAGAGGTCGGGGTTGCGGATGCGGGCGAGTGCGTCGGCGACGGTCGCGTCCGGGGGCAGGACGATCGGCTCCGTCG
The DNA here is from genome assembly GCA_963707385.1 of uncultured bacterium. Classification (GTDB taxonomy): domain Bacteria; phylum Actinomycetota; class Actinomycetes; order S36-B12; family S36-B12; genus UBA10649. Next base: position 323,410 of record CAVPPK010000002.1, read on the forward strand.
TCATCATGCCGCCGGCGGACAGCTCGTCGTAGGCGAGCAGTCGGCGGATGTCCTCGGCGTCGTCCGGCTCCATGCGCTCGAGCAGGTCCTCGGCCTGGTCGGGCGGCAGCTCGGACAGCAGGTCGGCGGCGTCGTCGGGATCCATCTCCTCGAGGACGTCGGCGGCGCGCTCGGCCTCGAGGGCCTGCATGATCTCGACGCTGTCGTCGTCGGGGAGCTCCTCGAGGACGTCGGCGAGCCGCTCGTCGTCGAGGCTGCGCGCCACCTCGAGCCGGCGCTTCGGGGAGAGGTCCTGCAGGACGTGGGCGACGTCGGCGGAGCGCATCGTGTCGAGCCGGGCGAGCAGCTGCTCGGCCGGCTGGTCGGCGATCGGGAGCGACAGGCCGGTGACGGCCTCCCAGTCGACGACGAAGGTCGCGCCGCGGCGCCGCAGGCCGCCGCCGGGCTTGCGGACGAACAGCTGGGTGACGAACCAGTCGCGGGTCGGCGACTTCTCGACCGCGACGTCCATGAGCGACACGCGCTCGCCGGTCTCGCGGAGGTCGACCGTGCGGTCGAGCAGCTCGGCGGTGACGAGGGTCTCGTTGCTGCGCTGCTCGAAGCGGCGCAGGTTGACGGTGCCGGTCACGATGACCTGTCCGGCGTCGATCGCGGTGACCTTGGTCATCGGGAACGAAGATCTTGCGGCGCGGCTGCACCTCGACCACGAGGCCGGTGAGCCGGGGCGGGTTGGCGCCGATGCGCAGCACGACGATGGCGTCGCGTACCTTGCCCACCTGGTCGCCATTGGGGTCGAAGACGCCGATGCCGGCCAGGCGCGCGAGGAATACTCGGGTCGCGGCACCAGTCGTCACGTCGAAAGGCTACCGCCGACACGGGAGGGGGCAGGTCATGGCAGCGCCGACGGACTCCGCCCCCACTCTCGGCCGGCCGCCGCTCGCCGACCTGGTCTGGCTGGGCGTCGCCGTCCTGTTCATCTCCTCGTCCGGGCCGATCATCGCCGCGACGGTGGCCCCGGCCCTCGCGATCGCCTTCTGGCGGTGCTTCCTCGGCTCGGCCGCGACCGCGCCGTGGGTGATGTGGCGCCATCGCACCGAGGTGCGACGGCTGAGCCGCCGCGAATGGTGGCTCATCGGATCCGCCGGGCTTCTCCTCGGGACTGCACTTCGCGACGTGGATCCCGTCGCTGCGGTTCACCACGGTGGCGTCGTCCACCGCCCTCGTCGCCACCCAGCCGGTGTGGGCGGCCCTCATCGCCCGCTGGCGCGGCGCGCACATCCCGCGGTCGGCGTGGGTGGGCATCGCCATCTCGCTGCTGGGCGTCGTGATCCTCACCGGCATCGACGTCTCGGTCGACCCGCGCCACCTCATCGGCGACGTGCTGGCACTCGTGGGCGGCATGCTGGCGGCGGCCTACGTCACGGTGTCCGAGAGCGCCCGCCGCACCGTCTCGACGGCCACCCTGACGACGGGGCTGTACGCGGCGGCGGCCGTCCTCCTGCTGGGGATGTGCCTCATCGGCGGTCAGGCCCTCACGGGCTTCTCGCTGCAGGCGTGGGGCTACATCCTTGCGCTGACCCTCGGCGCCCAGCTGCTCGGGCCACACGCTGATCAACAAGGTGCTGGCGACGACGTCGGCCACGGTCGTCTCGCTCGCGATCCTGCTGGAGATGCCGGGCGCCACGCTCATCGCCGCAGTCGCGCTGCAGCAGCTGCCGCCCGTGGGGATCATCCCCGCGGTCGATGCTGATGTTCGCGGGCATCGTGCTGGTCATCCGGGCCGGGTCGCGGACGGTACCGTCGGAGTCGCCTCCGTCTAGCGACGCGCCGCCGGAATCGGCGATCCGGGGGCCCGAGGCTCGATCGCCGATTGGTCCCGGATTCCGGGACAAACGTGGAGGTTACGAGGCGAGGCCGTCGACGGTGCCGCTCTCCGAGACGCGCAGCCCGAGCTCGGCCAGCGCCTCGGTGGCGGCACCCATGGCGTGCAGATCGCTGGCAGCGGCGCCGAGCTGCTTGCCGCTGAGCGTGCGGGCGTGGATCGACTCCGTGATGACGGCCAGCTTGAAGCAGGCCAGCGCGGTGCAGGCGTCCAGATGGTCGAGGGTGCTCCCCGTCGCAGCCGCGTACGCCTCGATGATCTGCGCCCGGCTCCAGAACCCCGTCGCGTCGGTGAGGTGGTCGGCCACCGGCACGCGGTGCCGAAGGCGGTCGGCGGCCTGCGTCCAGTAGACGAGGGTCAGGGCAAGGTCGGCGAGCGGGTCGCCGAGAGTGGACATCTCCCAGTCGAGGACGGCGCGCACCTCGGGCGCGTCCGGGGCGAGGATCACGTTGTCGAGCCGGTAGTCGCCGTGCACGAGCGCCCAGGGCAGGTCCGGCGGAAGCGGGGCGAGCGCGACCTCGATGTGCCCGCGCAGGTCGTCCATCGCGGGCAGGTCACGCGTCTTCGTGAGCTCCCACTGCTTCGTCCAGCGGTCCAGCTGGCGCGGGAGGTAGCCCTCGGGCCGGCCCAGCCCGCCGAGGCCCGCGGCGTCGACGTCGGCCGCATGCAGCCGAGCGAGCGCCGCGGACGAGCGCCGCGGAGATGCGCGTCGCGCTCGGCCGGCGGACAGGCCCGCGGCCTCGTCGGCCGTGGCGACGATGCGGCCGTCGACGTACGCCATGACCAGGAAGGGACTGCCGTTGACCGACTGCGTCCTCGCACAGGGCGATCGTGCGGGGCGTCGGGTAGCCGACCGCGTTGAGACCCCGCAGGACGCGGTACTCGCGCGACATGTCATGGGCGCTGGGCAGCACATGGCCGAGTGGCGGGCGGCGGAGCACGACGCTCGTGCCGTCGGCGCCGGTGAGGCGGTAGGTGACGTTCGAGCGGCCCCCCGTGAAGAGGCTGGCCGTGACGGGCTCGACCAGCGGGCTGCCCTGTGCCGCCAGCCACCCGGTCACGGCGGCGAGGTCGAGCCCAGGCAGGTCAGCCGACACCGTCATGGCGCCGACCCTATGGCAGGGTGACCGCCGTGACGAGCGCCCCGACTCCCGTGCCCCTGGAGCCGCCGGCGGGCACCGAGGCCCTCCTCTTCGACTGCGACGGAACTCTCGTCGACACGCTGAGCCTGTACCGGGTCTGCTGGCGTCAGGTGTTCGGCCGGCACGGCTTCGAGATGTCCGACGACTGGTTCGCCGATCGGGCGGGCAAGCATGTCCACGCGTTCGTCGCGGAGGCGTTCCCCGAGTCCTCCGAGGACCTGCGGGCGGCGATCACCGACGAGGGCATGGGGCTGTTCATGGCCTCCACGCACCTGCTCGAGCCGCTCGAGCACGTGGTGGCGATCGCACGTGCCCACCACGGGCGGATGCCGATGGCGGTGGTCTCCAGCGGCCTGGGGGCGGCGGTGCGGGAGTCGCTCGATGCCGTCGGGATCACTGGGCTGTTCGACGTGGTCATCACGCTGGACGAGGTGCCCACGGGCAAGCCGGCCCCGGACGGGTACCTGCGCGCGGCCGAGCTGCTGGGGGTCGACCCGGCCCGGTGCGTGGCCTACGAGGACTCGCACACCGGCATTGCGGCTGCCCGGGCGGCCGGGATCCCCGTGATCGTGGACGTGCGCCGGCACGAGGCCTGATACTTTCTGGGGTACATCACAAGTTTCCCCGCTCGGGCGCCCCGGAGGTCCTCATGTACGACTACACGTCCCGCATGTTCCATGTCGGTCACCTCGTGCCCGACATCGAGGCGGCCATGGCCGATCTCGGCCCCGGCCTGGGCCTGACGTGGACGGCCGTCGTGGCGCGCGACGACCAGCGCATCTGGACGCCCGAGCACGGCCAGCGGCACGTGCCGCTGAAGTTCTGCTACTCGACGGAGGGACCGCAGCACGTCGAGCTGCTCGAGGGCATCGAGGGCACCCCGTGGTGGTCCGGAGACCCCGTGAACCTGCACCACGCCGGCGTGTACGCCGATGTGCCGAGCCTCACGGAGGACCTCGTCTCGCGCGGCTGGACGCTCGTCTGCAGCCAGGTGTCGCCGGACGAGGGCTACGGCTCGTTCTCCTATGTCCGCTCGCCCACCGGCTTCCTGCTGGAGCCCGTCGCCGAGGCGAACGAGGAGCGGATGAACCGCTGGTTCGCCGGCGGCAGCCTGTCCTGACTCCCCGGACGCACCGCGGGACGGGATCGTCGGTCCGCTGATGCCCTAAGGCTGCGCATTCGGGACCAAAGTCCCTGCGGAGATGCGGGTTACTTTCTTTAGAGTCACTACACATCTGAACGTGACTCGAGGAGGAGCCGCATGCGGACCCGGATGCACCCGTTGAGCAAGGCGATCTACGACGTCCGCGAGGACGGGCTCCTCGACATCACCCTCGGCGAGCGCCACGGCGTGTTCACCCACCGTGGTGTCCGCGTGGAGGGCGACCTCTACAACGTCGACATCCACCTGTGCAACTGGCTGGCCGGGCCCGCAGCTGCCCGAGGGCAGCGCCGGCAACCCCAAGGACTTCCCTGTCGCCAAGGAGGGCGAGTGACCGCGATCAGCGAGGGCATCATCGGCACCATCGAGGGCCTGACCCCCGACGCGGACGCCCAGGTCCGCGCCTACATCGACCTGCTCGACGCGGACTCCCGCGAGGTGCCCGACGTGTACCGGTGGACGAACCCGCTGCCGGGCGTGGCGCTCACTGTGCCCGTCGAGCGCTACACGTCCCGCGCGTTCCACGACGAGGAGATGGACCGGATCTGGCGGAAGGTCTGGCAGGTGGCGTGCCGCGTCGAGGACATCCTCGAGTCCGGCAGCTACGTCAAGTACGACATCGGCGAGGTATCGGTCCTCGTCGTGCGGCAGCGAGACGGGTCCATCAAGGCCCACCGGAACATCTGCCTCCACCGCGGTCGCACCCTCAAGGAGCAGGACGGCATCGCCGACAGCTTCCAGTGCCCGTTCCACGGCATCACCTGGGACCTCGACGGATCGCTGAAGCACATGCCGTGCAAGTGGGACTTCCCGCAGGTCGACGGCGAGTGGCCGCTCATCCCCGTGCAGGTCGACACCTGGGGCGGATTCGTCTTCATCAACCTCGACCCTGAGGCCGGCCCGCTGGCAGAGCACCTCGGCGACCTGCCGAAGCACTTCGAGCGGTGGCCGCTGGAGAAGCGCTACAAGCAGGTCCACGTCGGCAAGGTGCTGCGCTGCAACTGGAAGCTCGCGCAGGAGGCGTTCATGGAGTCGTGGCACGTGGTCGCGACGCATGCCCAGCTGCTGCCCGGCCTCGGCGACACCATCAGCAAGTACGACGCATGGGGCAACTTCTCCCGCACGCTCACTCCCAACGGGGTGCCCAGCCCGCACCTGAACTGGCAGCCCTCCGAGCAGGAGATGATGGACGCCCTGACGGACCGTCCGCTCGACGAGCCGATCCGTGTCGTGGTGCCGGAGGGCCGCACGGCCCGCGGCGTCATGTCGGACAACCGGCGCAACCACCTCGCGACGGACCTCGGGGCGGAGGTGTCGGACGGCCTGTCGGACGCCGAGATGTGCGACTCGATGCCCTACACGCTCTTCCCCAACATCCACCCCTGGGGCTCGTACAACCGCACGTGCTACCGCTTCCGGCCCTACGGCAACGACCCCGGCCTGTCGATCATGGAGTGCATGATCCTCAGCCCGTACGAGGGGGACACTCCGCCGAAGGGCGCAGAGCTGAAGATGGTCGAGATGGACACGTCGTGGACCACCGTGCCGGAGCTGGGGCTGCTGGCGCGGGTGTTCGACCAGGACGACGCGAACCTCCCGTTCGTCCAGAAGGGGCTCGAGTCCGGCTCACTCGACGAGGTCACGTTCGCCGAGTACCAGGAGACGAAGATTCGTCACTTTCACATGGTGCTGGAGCAGTGGTTGGCCTAGGTTCACCTACATGACGGAGACGACGGCACGTGGGCAGCTCAGCGACGACTGGTGCATCGACAGCGCCAAGCTCAGCGAGCGCTTCCCGATCTACACGCGATTCAACGCCAACGACGTCCTGCCCGAGCCGATCACGCCCGCTGGGCGCTGACCTGATCTGGCAGCCGCACATCCTGCCGGGCTTCTCCAACGCCTACGCCGAGATGGGGGCCATCTCGGTGGCCGAGGCGAACCTCGATCCGGAGGCATTCCCGGCGGCCTGCTTCAGGTACGGGCACATGTACGTCAATGTCACGACCGCGCGCCTGACCGGCGTCCGCAGCGGCCTGGGCTGGGAGGCGGTCGACGCATCCTTCTTCGGCAGCCATCCCGACGCGCCGCCGCACGAGACCCACCCCACCGATGGCGACCCCGAGACCTCGGCGCGCCTGGCCGCCCGCACCGGGTGGACGCTGACGACCTCCTCCTTCCCCGAGCTGGAGGAGGACACCCGCATCGCCGACCGGCTGCGCTCGCAGCGCCCGGACTTCTCCGAGATGTCGAACGCCGCCCTGGTGGCGTACGCCCGCAGCCTGGCGCCGTATGAGCGGATGACCTGGCGTGGGGAGCTCATCGGCGGGGCGCAGGCAGCGATCGGACCGGCCGTCATCGGGTCGGTGCTTCCCCCCGATGCCGGGCTCTCGCCGTTCGACCTGGTCGGTCCCGCCGGCGACGTCGTCTCCGCCGCACCGTCGTACGCCCTGTGGGACCTGTCCCGCATCGTGCGCAACGACTCCGCGCTCAACGACCTGTTCGACGCCGGCGTCGAGGGCATGGTGCCGTGGCTCAAGGACCATCACCCCGACTTCCACCAGAGGTTCGCGGCGTTCCTGCGCGAGTTCGGCTACCGCGGCCCCTCCGAGTGGGACCTCGGCGCAGACTCCTGGGAGACGCGTCCGGAGCTGCCTCTCGCCCTGATCGACCGCATGCGCCACCTCGACGACGCACAGTCGCCAGCAGCACGGCGGGCCGAGGCCACGCTGGCCGCCGAGCGAGCGGTCGCCAGTGTGATGGACAGCCTCGCCGGCAACGACGAGGCGCTCGGCACCCTGCGCATGGGCCTGGACTCCGCGCGCCGGTTCGCCGGCTGGCGCGAGCTCGGCAAGAGCAACTGCATCAAGGTGATCAACGAGGCCCGCGTCGCGCTCCTCGAGATGGGCCGGCGTCTCGCCAACGAGGGTCACATCGCGCATCCCCGGCAGATCTTCATGGCCCTCGACGGCGAGCTCGACCGCCTCGTCCTCCAGCCCGATCTCGTGGCCGGTGCGATCGCGCGGCGTGAGCTGGACTGGAAGGAGTACGCCGGGCTCGAGGTGCCGCTGTTCCTGGACGCGCGCGAACCGCGCGTCCCGATCGCCGAGCTCAAGCGGGTGTCGAGCGACACGTTCGCACCCGCGTCGGTGGGGGACACCCTGACCGCCATCGGCGCCGCCGCCGGCCGGGCGAGCGGCCGGGCCCGTGTCATCACCGACACGTCGGAGATCACCGCCTTCGAGCCCGGTGACGTGCTCATCGCCCCGCAGACCGATCCGTCGTGGACGCCGCTGTTCGTCGTGGCCAGCGCGGTGGTCGTCGGGGTGGGTGCGCCCAACAGCCACGCGATGATCGTCAGCCGTGAGCTCGGCATCCCGTGCGTGGCCGGTCTGGAGGGCGCCACGCAGAAGATCCCCGAGGGCGCCATGGTCACGGTCGACGGCTCCGCCGGAACGGTCACCATCGACTCACTGGCCTGACGGGCACGTGCGCGAGCCGCTGCTGGCGTACCCGGTTCTGCAGTACGCGTACGTCGTCGCGGATCTCGACGAGGGCATCCGGCACTGGGTCGAGACGCTGGGTGCCGGGCCCTTCTTCGTCATGCGCGACTTCCTCGGCACGGACCTGACGTACCGCGGCGCCGCCAGCTCGACGCGTGTGCACTACGCCTTCGGGCAGTGCGGCCCGGCACAGGTCCAGCTGATCGCGCAGGACGATCCGGGTCCGTCGATCTACCGCGACATGTACGCACCGGGAGAGGGCGGCTTCCACCACGTGTGCGCCCTCGTCCCCCTGGACGAGTGGGACGCCCAGGTGGCCCGGTTCACGGGTGCCGGCTACGCGCTGGCGTCGTCGCTGACGACCACCGTCCCGGCGGTGTACTTCGACTGCCGGCGCGACCTGGGCCACTTCGTCGAGCTGTACGGACGCACCGAGCGCACGGAGCGCTTCTTCGCGACGGTGCGGGAGGCGCATGAGTCGTGGGACGGGGTCACCGATCCCGTGCGCGCTCGCGACGGATCACCCGAGGCCCGCATTCCGCCCGCGCACCTCGGTCCCGTAGCGTCGGCCCATGCGTGAGCCGCTGATCCGGTACCCGATCGTCCAGTACGCGTACGTCGTCGACGACCTCGACGAGGCGATCCGGCACTGGGTCGAGGTGATGGGCGCCGGACCGTTCTTCGTCAGCCGCGAACCACCGCGGCCGCGACCACACCTACCGGGGCACGCCCGACGACGCGGTGTTCTCGTATGCGTTCGGGCAGGCGGGCCCGGCGCAGGTGCAGCTGATCCAGTGCATGGACGACAGCCCGTCCGTGTACCGCGACATGTACGCCCCCGGCGAGGGCGGCTTCCATCACGTCGCCTGCCTCGTCCCGGCGGCGGACATGCCGGCGGAGGTGGCGCGCTTCACGGACGCCGGGTACGAGGTGGCGTCCACCCTGCACTCGTACGTGCCGGTGGCCTACCTCGACTGCCGCAGCACCCTCGGGCTTCTTCGTCGAGCTGCACGGCCTCAACGACGACGTCGCCGAGCTGTTCGCGGAGATCCGTGCGGCTCACGACGGGTGGGACGGGGTCACCGACCCGGTGCGCGTCCGAGCGAAGACCTCGTCGATCGGAGTGCGATGACCGACCAGCCGCCCTTCGACCCTGGTGCCGCTCGCGACCGTGCGGGTCACCCGCGGCGACGTCTACCGGCTCGGCCAGACCGCCTTCCACAAGCGCGTCATCGGGGGCATCGCCCACGGTCGCTGGGAAGGAGAGCGCTTCAGCGGCGAGATCGTCGCGCCCGGCGGCGACTGGGCGATCCCGTCCGGCGACGGGACCGTCATGCTCCTCGACGTGCGTCAGCTCGTGCGCACCGACGACGGTGCCATGGTCTACGTCACCTACCAGGGCCGCTGCGATCGCCAGCGGGGCACGTACACCGTCGCTCCCACGTTCGAGACCGACGACGAGCGCTACGCCTGGCTCAACGCGGTCCAGGCCGTGGGCCAGGGCCGCACCGACGGCGACGACATCGTGTACTCGATGTTCGAAGTGCGCTAGCGCTAGCCGGTCTCCCGGAGGGGGTCACCACCGTGGCGGCGCCTGCACCGCCGGCGCTCGTTCTCGCTGAGACCGCCCCACACCCCCGACACCTGGCCGGTGTCGAGGGCCCACTCCAGGCAGTGCGTTCGGACGGGGCAGGGCCCGCAGATCGCCTTGGCCCGCTCGAGCTCCTGCCAGGCCGGCCCGGTGGCCCCTGAGGGGAAGAAGAGCTCGGGGTCGTGCGCGAGGCAGGCCGCCTCGTGTCGCCAGTCCATGTGCAGCTCCTTGCCTCGCTTCGGTCACGACGGTACGAGGGCGGCGTTAACGCTGGCAGGCGCTGGTGTTTCAGGTGTGTGCCGGCTGCAGGCCCCATCCAGGTGTTACTGTTGCCGATCTAAAGTAAGACGGACGTCGAGGAGGGGCGGGCAATGTCGAACGCGCCAGTCGCGATCGTGACGGGGGCGGGTGCGGGCATCGGCCAGGCTGCCGCCCGGATGCTGCACGACCGGGGGCACTCGGTCGTCGTGGCGGACGTGAGCCCCGATGCCCTCGCGTGGACGGACGGTGTCGACGGGTCTCCTGGGCGTCGTCGCCGATGTCAGCGTCGAGGCGGACAACGAGGCGATGGTCAACGCGGCCGTCGAGGCGTTCGGCAGGCTCGACGTGCTGGTCCTCAACGCGGGCATCGCCCGACGCACGCACTGGGAGGCCGATGACGCGGTCGACGCGTACGACCGGATCATGGCGGTGAACGCCCGGGGCGTGGTGCTCGGGATCCGCCACGCGGCCCCGCGTATTGCGCAGAGCGGAGGCGGATCGATCGTCGTGATCGCATCGACGTCAGGGGTCCGGGCCGATCCCGAGCGATTCGCCTACAACGCATCCAAGGCTGCGGCGATCAACCTGGCACGGGCGGCGGCCCTCGACTGGGCCGTACGCGGTGTGCGCGTCAACGTGATGGCCCCCGGGCCGACGATGACCTCGATCATCCAGGGCGGCAAGCTCACCCCCGAGCACCTCGCCGAGCTCACGCGCAACATCCCCCTCCAGCGGATGGGAACGCCCGAGGAGCAGGCGGAGGCCATCTGCTTCCTCGCCTCGCCGGCCGCGAGCTTCATCACGGGCGCCGTGCTCATGTGCGACGGCGGTGTCACCGCCAACGCCGGCATCTTCGTCCGCCGACCGAGTCGAAGGAGGAGCAGTGAGCGAGTTCGACTTCGACGTCCTCGTCGTCGGGTCGGGGGCGGCCGGGCTGGCGGCAGCGCTCGCGGCACGCCAGGACGGCGCCGACGGTGCTCGTGGCCGAGGGCGAGGGCATCATCGGCGGCTCGTCGCGGCTGTCCGGCGGCCTGATGATGGGGGCGGGAACGCGGTACCAGCGGGCGCAGGGCATCGAGGACCGCCCTGATGCGCTGTTCCACGACTACATGACGCTCAACCAGTGGAAGGTCGAGACGGCGGTCGTCGAGCGGCTGACGCAGCGCGCCGGCGCAGGCGGTCGAGTGGCTCGGCGACCTCGGTGTGGAGTTCTACGACCAGATGGTCTACGGCGGCGACGAGACGGTGCCCCGCGTGCACTGCCCGATCGGGCGCGGCCAGGCCGTGGTCGACGTGCTGTCGGCGCGCTGCCGGGAGGCCGGGGTCGAGTTCGCGCTCGGGCCAGCGCGTCGACAGGCTGCTGACGGACGGCGCAGGCGCCGTCGACGGGGTCGCTGTGGGCGACGACGAGATCACCGCGGGCTCCGTCGTCATCGCGACGGGCGGGTTCGGCGCCGACGAGGAGAAGCGCCGCGAGCTCTTCCCGTCTGTCCACGACACCGAGCTGGTCGTACTACATCGGGGCCGATGGCTCACGTGGCGATGCCCTCGAGTTCACGCGCTCGGTCAATGCCCAGGTGACCGGCTACAACCGCGGACTTCGCCTGCTGCACACCGACTTCGACAAGATGTACGAGGCCTACATCCCCGGGTGGCTGACCCTGGTCAACCGCGCGGGCCGTCGCTTCTGCAACGAGACCGCGCCCTACGGGATCATGGACGGCCTGCATGTCCGAGCAGGGCGACGTCGCGTTCGCCGTCTTCGACCACCAGAGGCTCGTCGAGGCGACCGAGCTCGGCGTGGCGCGCTACAAGCAGCAGATCCCCGGATCGACGAAGAAGCAGAGCCCGCACTGGAACCTCGACATCATCGAGATGATGCTCAAGGAGGGAAAGGTCCACAAGCGCGACTCGCTGGCCGAGCTGGCGGAGGCCATCGGCGTCCCTGCGGAGAACCTGATGGCGACGGTAGACCGGGTCAACGAGCTGGTCGAGCTGCACGAGGACCAGGACTACCTCAAGGACCCGAAGTTCCTCGAACCGATCGCCAGCGGACCGTTCTACGCCGTCGAGGTGCGTCCGGCGACCTGCTGCTTCACCGCGTGCGGGCTGCGCATCAACCGGGACGCCGAGGTGCTCGACGAGGCGGGCCGCGTGATCCCTGGCCTCTTTGCGGCCGGCGAGGTCTGCGGCGGCGTCATCGGCCCGCGGTACGTCGGCAGCGGCAACTCCTACGGCAACTGCGTGACCATGGGTCGCGTGGCGGGCCAGTCGGCGGCATCCCATGCCGGCTGACGTCGGCGACCCGCAGCGCACGCGAGGCCATCCGCGAGGCCGCCTACCGCTACGCCCGCGGCGTCGACCGGCTCGACGTCGAGCTGATGAAGTCCGCCTACTGGCCCGACGCCACCGACGACCATGGGCGCTTCGTCGGCAACGGGTGGGAGTTCGCCGAGCGGGTGGTCGGCACCCACGACCGATGGCTCTCGACGATGCACTGCAACATGCAGCACGCGATCGAGTTCGACGACGACGACCACGCGCGTGGCGAGATCTACAACGTCACCTACCTGGTGCCGCGTGACGGCGGGCCGTGGTCCGTGTGGCTGGGCCGCTACCTCGACCGCTACGAGCGCCGCGACGGCGAATGGCGGATCAGCCACCGCACCTGCGTCCACGAGGCGACCACGACGATCGAGCACGCGCCGATGGCGGGGGACGTGTCGAGCTTCCGCACAGGCGAGGCCGACCGGCCGCGGGGAGACCGCCCGCTCGGCACCTGACGACCCGGTCAGGCTCCGTCGGCCGCTGACAACCCGGCAAGCCGGCCGAACACGAGGATCGGCCCCAGCGTCCCGCCGGCGCCGCCGTAGGCCATCGCCGTCGGTGCCGCAGCGACGTTGCCGGCCGCGTAGAGCCCGGGGATGGGCTGCGACCGGGTGTCGAGGACGCGGCCCCGGGCGTCCGTGCGCGGGCCGCCGCTGGTGCCGAGGGTGCCCGACTCGATGGGGACGGCGTAGAACGGGGCCTCGTCGATCCGCCCCATCGTGGAGGCCTTGGTGAACCGGTGGTCGCCGTCACCGCTCCAGCGGTCGTAGGCGCTGTCGCCGCGGTGGAAGTCCTCGTCCTGCTCGGCGTCGACGAAGCCGTTCCAGCGGTCGACCGTCGCCTCGAGGCCGTCGGGGTCGATGCCGACCTGCTCGGCAAGCGCGCGCAGTGACTCGGCGCGGGGGATCCACTCCGCCACCGGCTCGCCGGCGGGCGTGCCGAAGGAGCCGTACCGCGTGGCATTGCGCCCGTCGAAGACGAGCCAGGCCGGGAGGTTGGCGTACCCGAACGACAGCGCGTCCATCTGATGGAACGCACCGCCGAGGGCGTTGTAGTTGGTCGCCTCGTTGGTGAAGCGCTGACCGCGAGCGGTTGACCAGGATCGAGCCCGGCAGGGTGCGCTCGCGGTTGACGAGGTTCGACCGCTGCTCGCCGAAGGCGACGTCACCGGGGATCTTCACCGCCGGCACCCACCACGCCTGGCCCATGTTGCCGAGGCGCGCCCCGGCCCGCATCGCCATGAGCAGCCCGTCGCCGGTGTTGGTCGGCACGGACGTGGGTGCGGTCATCGGACCTCGCAGGAACTCGGTGACGAGCTGCTCGTTCCACTCGAAGCCACCGGTCGCCAGGACGACGCCGCGCCTCGCTCGCACGACCTGCTCGACGCCATCGATCACCAGTCGAACTCCCGTGACCCGCCCATCCTCGACGACGAGATCCGTGGCCGTCGGCCTCGAGCACGGGCTCGACGCCGGCGTCGAGCAGGGCCTTGATCAGCGGACCCGACGAGGGCGTTGCCGCAGCCCCGCAGGTCGTTGTCGACCCGGCGCTGCATCTCCGCCTCGTCGAGGAAGCCCGTGCCGCCGCCGAGCGTCGTGTCGGTGATCTTGAGGTGGGCACTGCGCCGGCTGCGGGCGACCTTGTCCTGCCAGGGGCCGAGGCTCGCGTAGCTGAACAGGCCGGGATCGAGCGACCGGCCGCCGTCGGGCTTCCCGCCGGGGTTCTCCGGGTGGTAGTCGGGGTAGCTGGGCAGGAGGGTGAAGCGCAGCTCGGTGGTGGACTCGAGCCACGAGATGGTGGCGCGGCCGTTGTCGACGAAGGCCTCGGCCAGCGACGGGTCCATCCGTCCGAGCGACAGGGAGCGCAGGTAGGTCAGCGCGTCCTCGCGGCTGTCCGTGACGCCGGCCTCGTCCTGATGGTGGTTCAGGGGGACCCACGGGCACGCCCCCGGAGATGGCGCTCGAGCCGCCGAGCACGTCCGACTTCTCGTACAGCCCCACGTCGGCGCCCGCGAGGACGGCGGCGAGGGCGGCCGTCAGGCCCGCCGCACCGCTGCCGAGGACGACGACGTCTTTCTCGATACTGGACTCCATGTAAAGAATCTAGCGTTAGAGTTGGCGTCTCGTCGACGATTCCGAGGAGGGGTGACCGTGTCCGTGGCAGGTCTGCTTGTCGAGCGTCAGGGCGACGTCCTCCGCATCACCTTCGACCGCCCGGAGCGGCTGAACTCCGTCACGGCCGAGATCCTGCACGCGGCGGCAGAGGCCGTCGAGAATGCGGACGATTCGGGCGCTCGCGTGATCGTGCTGACCGGCTCGGGTCGGGCCTTCAGCTCGGGCGCCGACGTGAGCCCCGACGGCTCGCCGCCGGGGCTCGACACCCTCGACGCCGCCAACCGGCTGGTCCTCGCCATCGTCAAGTCGCCGGTGGTGGTGGTCGCGGCGGTCAACGGCATCGCGGCCGGCGTCGGGTGCTCGATCGCCCTGGCCGCCGACCTTGCGATCGCCAAGGAGTCGGCGGGCTTCATGCTGGCGTTCACCAAGATCGGTCTCATGCCCGACGGTGGCGCCTCCATGCTCGTCCCGGCGGCGATCGGGCGGGCCCGGGCCGCCCGGATGGCGCTGCTGGCGGAGAAGGTGAGCGCCACCACCGCCGCCGAGTGGGGCCTCATCGCCGAGGTGGTGGCCGACGACGACTTCGCGGCTCGGGTCGACGGCCTGGTCGACCCAGCTGGCGGCCGGCCCGCCCCTGGCCTACGCGGCCACCAAGCGGGTGCTGAACGCCGGCACACTGTCCCTGCTCGAGGCGATCCTGCACGGCGAGCGGGAGGGGCAGGCTCCGCTGCTGGCCAGCGCGGACTTCGCCGAGGGCATGGCGGCGTTCCAGCAGAAGCGGCCGGCAACCTTCATCGGATCGTGACCCATTTCGTCGGCCGCAGCGGATGCGGGAATGCGTGAATATCCAGACAATTCCCGATGGCGGCACTAGCGTCGTCTTACTTGAGATCCGGTGCCGAAAGGCCCGGGCCACCCCACCGAAGGAGCACATCTGATGGGAAAGCTTGACGGCAGGGTCGCCGTGGTCACGGCCGGCACCCGCAGCATCGGTCGCGGCATCGCCGAGGCCTTCCTCGCCGAGGGCGCCAAGGTCGTCGTCAGCGGCCGCAACGCCGACAAGGGCGCGGTCGCAGTGTCCGAGATGGGCGGCACCAACGTCCACTTCATCGCCGTGCGACGCGACGAAGCAGGACCAGGTCGAGGCCCTCGTCGACGGCACGGTCGAGCACTTCGGTCGCATCGACATCGCGGTCTTCAACGCCGGTGGCGTCGCCAACACCTCGATGGTCGCGGACTTCAGCGACGAGGAGTGGCAGTACGAGCTGGACTTCAACATCAACCACTGCTTCTGGGGCACGCGTCGTGCGCTGAAGTACATGCTGCCGCAGCAGTACGGCCGGATCATCAACATGTCCTCGATGTACGGCAAGATCACCACGCCCGGCGTTGCCGGCTACATCACGAACAAGCACGCCATCATCGGCTTCTCGAAGGCCGCCGCCCATGAGGTCGGCGTCCAGGGCGTCACCGTGAACGCGGTCTGCCCGGGCTTCGTGGCGACCGACATGTTCTACGAGACCGGCCCGGCCACCGTCGAGGCCATGGGCCTGCCGGACCTCGACGCCCTCGCGGCGATCATGTACAACCCGACCGCCATCAAGCGGCCGAACACGGTCGAGGAGGTCGCGGCCCTGTGCACGCTGCTCGCCTCGCACGAGGGCGCCGGCATGACCGGTGGCTCGTTCAACGTCGACGGTGGCGCCTCGCCGTACTAGGCGGGACAGCCCATCGCAGCCAATCGAACGGAAAGGCGGACGCGTGTCCCATCTCGGGAATCTTGACCAGTGGTTCGACGGTCGCTCGGCGATCGTCACCGGAGGTTCGGGAGGGATGGGCCGCGCGATCGCTCTGGCCTTCGCCGCCGCCGGCAGCCGCGTCATCGTCAGCGATGTCGCGGATGCCGGCGGCGAGGAGACCGTCGCCCTCGTGCGGGCGGCGGGGGGCGAAGCCCAGTACGTGCACGCCGACGTCTCGCAGAGCGCCGACGTCCAGGCGATGGTGAAGGCGGCGGTCGACGCGTACGGCGGGCTCGACTTCGCCGTCAACGCGGCAGCCATCGAGTTCGAGGTCGACTACCTCGCGGACCTGGCCGACGAGGACTGGGACCGCATGCTCGACGTGAACCTCAAGAGCGTCTTCCTGTGCATGAAGCACGAGATCAACGCGATGCTGGCCACCCCCGGCGAGGGCGCGGCCATCGTCAACATCGCCTCCACCAACTCCTACCGCCCGCAGCCGCACCAGTCCGCGTACACCGCGAGCAAGTTCGGTGTGCTCGGGCTCACGAAGTCCGCGGCCGTCGACTACGCGCCGCGGGGCATCCGCATCAATGCCATCTGCCCGGGATCCATCGACACCCCGATGCTCCGCGGCGCGATGGCCAAGCGCGGCCGCGATCCGCAGGAGGTCGCCGACCGGCTCTCGCTCATCGGCCGGTTCGGGACCGTCGACGAGATCGCGGCGGCGGCGCTGTGGCTGTGCTCCGGCGCTGCCGGCTTCACCATCGGCCACGCCCTGGCCGTCGACGGCGGCTACCTGTCGCGCTGACGCCGTTCGCGAGCGCGCCGTCGCACGTCGGCCAGCTCGTCGGCCAGGACGCGTCGCTGCCGTGCCGCGGGCCAGTCGTCGGGATCGAAGGCCGAGTACGTGGCGATGCCCTGAACCATCACGATGAGCCGGCGCGCCGCGTGCGCAAGCGCGTCACCGCGCAGGTGGAGGTCGTCATCCTCGCGGAGCAGTGCGGCGACCCGGTCGTACGCCGAGCGCACGCGCGCCGCCTGCTGGGCGGCCAGTTCCGGCCGCGTGGCTGCCGTTCCCCAGAACGCCAGGAAGACGCGCCAGTCGGACCGCTGTTCCTCATCGATGGCCAGGAGCGCCTGCAGTCCTGACTCGAGCCGCTCGGCCGCGGTGCCGGGCCCGCCGTCGCCGCGGTGAACCGGTCGCGCGCCCGGTCGGAGGCCCATTGGAACGTCGCGAGCAGCAGGTCGTCCTTGCCGTCGAAGTAGTGGCTGACGACCGCGGTGCTGAAGCCTGCTGCCTCGGCGACATGGCGGGTGGTCAGCGCCTCCACGCCCCCGGCGACGACGAGCGCGGCGGCGGTGGCCGCCACCTGGCGACGTCGTTCGTCGTGGTCGACCACCTTGGGCATGACGGCACCTCCGCGGCCAACCTACCGATGCCGCAGAACCGGGCGAGTGGAGGCTCGTGGCCGGTTCAGGCGGCCGGAACCCGGCCACGAGCCTCCACTCGACGCGCGAGGCTAGGACTACGTCGCGTAGTCGTAGAAGCCGCGGCCGCTCTTGCGCCCGAACATGCCCGCCTCGACGTGCCGCTTGAGCAGGGCCGGGCGGAGCGAAACGCGGCTCGAGGTGCTCGGCGTAGAGGTCTGGCCGACACGAGCAGCATGGTGTCCAGGCCGATCATGTCGCACAGCCGCAGCGGACCCATCGGCATGCCGCTCCGCCCATCAGGCCCTCGATCGATGTCCTCCTTGCTGGCCACCCCGTTCTCGAGCGAACGAATCGCATCGAGCAGGTAGGGCACGAGCAGCGCGTTGACGAGGAAGCCCGCAGCGGTCCTTGGCGCGGATGACCTTCTTGCCCAGCACCTCGGCTGCAGAAGGCGTGCGTCGCGTCGGCGACGGCCGGTCGGTCTGCAGCGCAGGAGACGACCTCGACCAGCGGCATGACCGGCACGGGGTTGAAGTAGTGGGTGCCCAGCACGCGCTCGGGGTGCGGCTGGCGGCGGCGATCTGCGCGACAGGGATCGACGAGGTGTTGGTGGCGATGATCGCATCAGCGGCGAGGACAGCGTCGAGCTGTGTGATGAGCGCGACCTTGTCCTCGACGGTCTCGCGGATGGCCTCGGTCACGATCTCGCGATCGGCGAGCTCGCTGATGTCGGTGGTCCACCGGATGCGCGCGAGGATCGCGTCCGCAGCTCTCGGACAGCTTGCCGGCAGCCTCCGCCTTGGCCAGTGATGCCGCCATGCGCTTCTGCGCGTTCTCCAGCGCCTCCGGGAAGGCGTCGACCACGATGACGTCGCAGCCGCCCTTCGCGCCGATCTCCGCGATCCCCGCACCCATGACGCCGCAGCCGACAACACCCAGACGATTCATCGTGTGTTCTTCCTTGTTGTGTGACATGCGCGCCCGACGGGAGCGCCGGTGGATGGACGCGCCCGAAGGGGGGACGCGAGGTCTAGAAGTCGCCTGCGTTGGCGCGCAGCGAGCGCAGCACCGTGCGGAGCTGGTTGATCTGGTGCTCGGTGATCCCGAGCTGCTCGAAGACCTGCCCGTTGAGGGCTGTCGTCGCGGCCAGGGCGCGGGCCCGACCGGCCTCCGTGATGGAGGCCAGCACGGCGCGTCGGTCGGTCGGATGCGGCAGGCGCTCGACGAAGCCCTGCCCCTCGAGCCGGTCGACCGCACTCGTGACGCTGGTGGGGTGCACCTGAAGCAGGGCGCCCATCCGCGTCATCGGCAGTGAGCCGTGCTTCGTGAACGAGAGGAGGGTGAGGATCTCGTAGCGTGCGAACGTCAGGTCGAGCGGACGCAGGACGGTGTCGATGCGCTGGAGCACGATCTGCTGGGCCCGGACGATCGAGGTCACCGCGGCCATGCCGTCGGCCGCCTCGGACCAGCCGTGGTTGACCCACTGGCGTCGCGCCTCCTCGATGGGGTCGCTGTCCAGTGTGCGGCCGATCGTCACGAAGCCCTCCCATTGCGGCGAATCAGTGCCAGGTCAGACGTTGCGTCGGTACTGGCCGCCGACTTCGAAGAAGGCCGACGTGATCTGACCCAGCGAGCATACTCGGACGGCCTCCATTAGGGAGGCAAATGTATTGCCTCCCGATGATGCGACGTCCTTGAGTCTCGTCAGGGCCGGCTCGGCCTCGTCGCGGTGCTCCTCGTGGAAGGCGGCAAGGCGCTCGACCTGCGTGCGCTTCTCCTCCTCGCTGGCCCGCGCCAGCTCGAGCGACGTCACGTCGCCCGGGCCGTCGGGATTGAGGAAGGTGTTGACGCCGATGATGGGCAGCGAGCCGTCGTGCTTCTTGTGCTCGTAGAGCATCGACTCGTCCTGGATGCGACCGCGCTGGTAGCCGGTCTCCATGGCCCCGAGGACCCCGCCGCGGTCGGAGATGCGCTCGAACTCGGTGAGGACGGCCTCCTCGACGAGGTCGGTGAGCTCGTCGACGATGTAGGAGCCCTGCAGCGGGTTCTCGTTCTTCGACAGCCCCCACTCCTGGTCGATGATCATCTGGATGGCCAGGGCGCGACGCACCGACTGCGCGCTGGGCGTGGTGACCGCCTCGTCGTAGGCGTTCGTGTGCAGCGAGTTGCAGTTGTCGTTGATCGCGCAGAGGGCCTGCAGGGTCGTGCGGATGTCGTTGAAGTCCATCTCCTGCGCATGGAGCGACCGGCCGGAGGTCTGGATGTGGTACTTCAGCTTCTGGGCTCGCTCGTCGGCGCCGTAGCGCTCGCACATGGCGATCGCCCAGATGCGGCGGGCGACGCGGCCGAGGACCGTGTACTCGGCGTCGATGCCGTTGCTGAAGAAGAAGGAGAAGTTGGGGGCGAAGTCCTCGACCTTCATCCCGCGTGCGAGGTACGCCTCGACGTACGTGAAGCCGTTGGCCAGCGTGAACGCCAGCTGCGAGATGGGGTTCGCCCCCGCCTCGGCGATGTGGTAGCCGGAGATGGACACCGAGTAGAAGTTGCGGACCTGGTGGTCGATGAACCACGACTGCACGTCGCCCATGCAGCGCAGCGCGAACTCCGTGGAGAAGATGCAGGTGTTCTGGCCCTGGTCCTCCTTGAGGATGTCGGCCTGCACCGTGCCGCGCACATTGCTGAGCACCCACGAGCGGATGTCCGCGGCCTCCTCGGGCGTGGGCTCGCGGCCCTCCAGCTCCCGGAACGTGTCGATGCGCTGGTCGATCGCGGTGTTCATGAACATCGCGAGGATCGTCGGCGCGGGGCCGTTGATCGTCATCGACACGGAGGTCATCGGGTCGCAGAGGTCGAAGCCCGAGTACAGGACCTTCATGTCGTCCAGCGTGGCTATGGAGACACCGGACGTGCCCACCTTGCCGTAGACGTCGGGCTCCTCGTTCGGATCGCGCCCGTAGAGCGTGACGGAGTCGAAGGCCGTCGACAGGCGGGTGGCCGGCTGGCCGGACGCGAGCAGATGGAACCTGCGGTTGGTGCGGAACGGATCGCCCTCGCCGGCGAACATGCGCGCGGGCGCCTCGCCCTCGCGCTTGAACGGGAACACGCCCGCCGTGAACGGGTAGCTGCCGGGGACGTTCTCCTCGCGGAGGTAGCGCACCAGGTCGCCGGCGTCGTCCGTGCGCGGGAGCGCGACGCGCGGGAAGCGCGAGCCCGAGAGCGTCTGCCGCCACAGTTCGGTGTGCAGCTCCTTGTCGCGGATGCGCACGACCAGCTCGTCGGCCGCGTACTGCTCGCGGACCGTGGGCCAGGCCTCGAGCAGGGCGGCCACCTCGGGTCGCAGCTCGGCCTCCTGAGCGGCCAGCAGCGACTCCACGGGCGACGCGTCGGAGCCCTCGGCGGCCAGCATCGCGGCTGCCGTGCGCAGGTGCTGCACCCGGCGTGCGACGCCCGGACTGCTGGGCCGTCGTGGCGTGATAGCCGCGAACCGTCTCGGCGATGTCGGCGAGGTAGCGGGCGCGCGCGGGCGGGACGATCGTGGTCAGGCCGGTCGGCTCCATGCCCTCGAGGCGGGCCAGCACGCCAGGGCCGGCAGCGAGGCCCTTGGTGGCGAGCAGGTCGAACAGGTAGTGGTAGAGGTGCGTCACGCCGTCGTCCGCGAAGCGGGCGGCGGAGGTGCCGAAGACCGGCATGTCCTCCCACGAGGCCCCGAAGGCCTGACGGTTGCGCACGAGCTGCCGGGCGACGTCGCGACGGGCGTCCTCGGCCCCGCGTCGCTCGAACTTGTTGATCGCGACCGCGTCGGCGAAGTCGAGCATGTCGATCTTCTCCAGCTGCGACGCGGCGCCGAACTCCGGAGTCATGACGTAGAGGGAGGCGTCGACGAAGGGCACGATGCCGGCGTCGCCCTGGCCGATGCCGGGGGTCTCGACGATGACGAGATCGTGCGTGGCCTTGCACACGGCGATGACGTCACCGAGGTTCTCGGGGATCTCCGAGCCGGCGCGACGCGTTGCCAGTGACCGGAAGGTCACCGACCCGAGGTCGATGGAGTTCATGCGGATGCGGTCACCGAGGAGCGCGCCACCGCCCTTGCGTCGCGTGGGATCGACGGCGATCACGGCGATGCGGAGCTTGCCCTCCTGGTCGGCGCGGAAGCGGCGCAGGAGCTCGTCGGTCAGCGTCGACTTGCCTGACCCGCCGGTGCCGGTGATGCCCAGGACGGGGGTGGCGCGATGCGTGGCCGCTGCGTGGATCTGGTCCAGCCAGCCGGCCGGGGCCGTGCCCGCTTCGAGCAGTGTGATGGCCCGCGCGAGCTCGCGCTCCTGGCCGGCGAGGACGGCGTCGAGCGCTGGCACGTCATCCGTCAGGGCGACGTCGCACTCCTCGACCATCGAGGCGATCATCCCGACGAGGCCGAGGCGCTGGCCGTCCTCGGGGGAGAAGATGCGGACCCGCTTCTCGGCGAGGAGGGCGATCTCCTCGGGGACGATCACGCCGCCGCCACCGCCGTAGATCCGGATGTGCCCGGCGCCTCGGCGCTCGAGGAGGTCTCGCAGGTAGGTGAAGTACTCGACGTGCCCGCCCTGGTACGACGAGATCGCGATGCCCTGTACGTCCTCCTGGATCGCGGCACGCACGACCGTCTCGACGCTGCGGTCGTGCCCGAGGTGGATGACCTCGCAGCCCTGGGACTGGAGGATCCGGCGCATGATGTTGATCGACGCGTCATGCCCGTCGAACAGGCTGGCGGCGGTCACGAACCGGACGGGGTGACGCGGAAGGCGGTCCTCGGTCACAGGGCTCCCCTCGTTCGGTCGCCGACGTCAGGCCGGTCTGTACCTTGGATGACAGATATTAGGATATCAATGTTCTTTACGCAGCGGTATCCCCAGGTGGGCCCGTCGAGTGGTCGGAATGACCGGATTGGCGCTGCGCCGACTAGTGCAGCAGGGCTTCGGCCAGCTGGCCCGCGGTGGCGCGGAAGCGTACGGGGCCGAGGGTGCGGTAGCTGGCGTCGAGGTCGAGCCGGCTGCGAGAGACGATCTCGAGGAGCGTGACGAGGCCGAGTCCGGCGATCGCCACCCGGATGCGGTCCTGCTCGGGCGCGATCTCGCGGAAGGTACGGGCGGCCCGGCGCGCGAGGTCGTTGCGGGTCTTGCGGCGGACTGCCTCGCAGGAGCTGGTGGCGCCCACGGACGTGACGAAGTAGACCCGCGCGGCGCGCTCGTGCTCCTCGACCCAGGTGAGCACCGTGTCGACGCAGTCGGGGAGGTCCTCCTGGGAGGTGATCTCCGCCAGGGCGCCGATCACGGTCTCCGACCACCGTGCCGCGAACTCGGCCACGATCTCGTCGAGGATCTCGTCCTTCGAGGCGAAGTGGTAGTAGAACGCCGCCGGGGTCATGCCGCAGTGGGCCGCGATGTCGGACACCGCGATCTCGTCCGGGGGCTGCACGGCGAGCAGGTCGATGGCCGCCTCGAGGATCTCGTGCCGTCGGGACGGCCGATTGGCCGGACGGGGTGAGCGCGGCTTTGCCATGATCCGGGCATCCTTCCACACGGGCGCGTCCCGGTAGGGTGACTCGACCAGGCGCCAGTGGCACAGATGGGGGAACCGTGACCGAGGTACCCGAGATCGTCGCCGACGCGGCACCGGATGCCGGTGCCCCGACGGCCCCCAGCGGACGCCCGGCCCATCGGCCCTCCCGCCGCAGCGAGATCGTGCGCGCCGCCACCAACGTCTTCTCCCGGCTCACCTACGCCGAGGCCACCGTCGAGGACATCGCCAGCGAGTGCGGGGTCGCCCCCACCGCCGTCTACTACCACTTCGGCGGCAAGGAGGAGCTCTTCGACCAGGCCTTCGAGTCCTGCCTCGCGGGCTTCAGCGCCATGGTCGACTCCGTACGTGCCACGGCCGACAAGCTGGACGAGGCCGTGCTGCGCGAGGTGATCTACGCGGGCTGGGCCTGGTGGCGGACCCATCCCGTCGAGGCACGGTTCCTCACGCTGCACCTGAACGGTGCGACCCCCCAGTCCCGCCGCCTCTACGATGCGTGGCAGGAGCGGCATGCCCAGCGCGCCTTCGACTACCTCGCCGAGGACGAGCGGCCGCCGCGGAGCTCGCGCAAGGCGCGCGAGCAGTACGCGGTGCGACTGCTCGGGTTCCACTTCCTGGGCGCGCTGCTGCCCATCTCCCAGACGGCCTGGCTCGAGGGCTCGCTGAGCAGGCTGCCGGTGGCGAAGGTCGAGGCTGCCCTGGCGGACATCCTCGTGCCGATCATGAGGGGAGCTGGACAGCCCGAGGGCGCTTGAGCTCCCACCGCGCGATCGAGCGCAGGTGGACCTGGTCCGGTCCGTCGAAGATCTTCAGGGCGCGCTGCCAGCCGTACATCTTGGCCAGCGGGATGTCGTCGCAGACCCCGAGGCCGCCGTGGACCTGGATGGCGCGGTCGATGACGTTGCAGGCGACCCGCGGCGCGATCACCTTGATGGCGGCGATCTCGGTCTTCGCGGACTTGGCGCCGCCCCTGTCGATCATCGACGCGGCCTTCAGGGTCAGCAGGCGCGCCTGCTCGATCTCGATGCGAGACTCCGCGACCCATTCCTGGATCGAGCCCTGGTCGGCGAGCGGCCCGCCGAAGGCGACGCGGCTGTTGGCGCGCTCGACCATCATCTGCAGGGCGCGCTCGGCCTGGCCGATGGAGCGCATGCAGTGGTGGATGCGACCGGGGCCGAGGCGGGCCTGGGCGATCATGAACCCGTCGCCCTCGGTGGCGAGGATGTTGCTGACGGGGACCCGGACGTCCTCGAACTCGATCCAGGCGTGACCGTGCTGGTCGTGGCGGCCGAACACGGTCATGCGACCGGGTGATGCGCACGCCGGGGGTGTCGATCGGGACGAGCACCATCGACTGCTGGCGGTGGGCCGGGCCGTCGGGGTCGGTCTTGCCCATGACGATGAGGATCCGGCAGCGCGGGTCCATGGCGCCGGACGTCCACCACTTGGTGCCGTTGATGACGTACTCGTCGCCGTCGCGCGTGATCGAGCACTCGATGTTGGTGGCGTCGCTGCTGGCGACGTACGGCTCGGTCATCGCGAACCCGGAGCGGATCGTGCCCTCGAGCAGCGGCTCGAGCCACTGCTCCTTCTGCTCGGTCGTGCCGAACAGGTGGAGGGTCTCCATGTTGCCGGTGTCGGGCGCCTGGCAGTTGATCGCCTCGGGGAAGATGTCGACGCTCCAGCCGGAGATCTCGGCGAGCTGCGCGTACTCCACGTTGGTCAGCCCGCTGACGTCGGGCAGGAACAGGTTCCACAGCCCCGCGCGCGGGCCTCGGTCTTGAGCTCCTCGACCACGGGCGGCAGCGTGCAGTCGTCGGGACCCACGGACGCGCGGTAGGCGTCGTACTCGGCCTCCGCGGGCAGCACGCGCTCGTTGAGGAAGTCCCACATCAGGCCCGAGAGCTCTTCGGCCTTGGCGCTGGGCTGGAAGTCCATGCTCACTCCGTGGTGATCGACGGGTTTCTTGACTCGCACTTTAGTAACCGGAGTATCCTCCCGCCTGTGCTGGCCGGGATGCAACTGCCGGTCGCCGTCGTGACCCCGAGCTCGAGGATGTGCTGTGGCTGACCTGCCCCTGGGCCCCATCGCCGACGTCGCCGCGACCGATCCCGCCGGGATCGCGCTCGTCGACGGCATCCTCGATCCGGACATGGGCTGACGTCGCGGCCGAGCTGCGGGCGGCCGCCGCGGCCATGCTCGCGGGTGCGCCCGATCCCGACCAGCGGTGGGGGGTGCTCGGGCGACAATGCGTCGCCCACGCTGCTCGCGCACGCGGCCGGGCTCCTGGCCGGTGTCGGCACCGTCGCGGTGTCGCGTCAGCTGACGCTGCCGGAGCTGAGCGACCAGGTCGAGGACTCCACGATGGTCGGCCTCATCGCCGGCCCGGGCGGGGCCGCCACGGCGGTGGCGGCCCTCGAGGCCGGGCTCGTCGGCCACCGTCGTGCTGCACTCGGGGGCCACGTCGGCGTCCGATCATCGCGGGCCTGCTCGCCTGGGAGGACTGGCTGGCCGCTGCACCCGCCACCGAGGACTTCCCCGACCGCCCGGCGCGCCCGGCGATGGTCTACACGTCCGGCACCACCGGCCGTGCGCGCGGCACGCAGACCCGCTGGGTGCTCGCGCCGGTCGAGACCCATCGCCAGTACCTGGACAAGCTGCGCGAGCGGGCGCAGTTCCCCGACGGGCGCCCACCTCGTCGTCGGGCCCCTGCAGCACAACGGCCCGCTGACGGCGGTGCGCCACCTCCTGCTCGGCCGGCCCGTCGTCATCGTCGGCAAGTTCGACGCCGCAGCCGTGCTGGGCCTCATCGACACCTACCGCGTCACGTCGTCGGTCATGGTGCCGACGCACTTCTCGCGGCTGCTGGCCGTCGACCCGGACGTGCGCGCCGCGGCGGACGTCAGCAGCGTGCAGCTCATCGCGCACACCGGCTCCGCCTGCCCGCCGGACGTCAAGCGGGCGATGATCGACTGGTTCGGCCCGGTCCTGCTGGAGTCCTACGGCGGCAGCGAGTCCGGCACGCTCTGCCGCATCTCGTCGGCGGACTGGCTCGAGCACCCCGGCTCCGTCGGGTCGCGCGGTGGAGCCGTTCCGCGTCGTCGTCGTCGACGAGGAGGGCAACGACCTGGGCGTCGGCGAGACCGGCATCCTGGCCTTCGAGGCACCTGAGGGCTTCGGGCCGACCTACCACCAGGACCCGGAGAAGACCGCCAAGGCCTACGTGCGCCCGGGCGCGTTCACCCTCGGCGACATGGGGCACGTCGACGAGAACGGCTTCATCTTCATCACCGACCGACTCTCGGACATGGTGGTGTCCGGCGGGGTCAACCTCTACCCGTCGGAGAGCGAAGCGGCCCTGCGCGACCATCCGGGCGTCGCCGACGTCGCGGTGATCGGCATCCCGCATGCCGACCTCGGGGAGCAGCTGCTCGCCCTCGTGGTGCCGTCGGACCCGGCGAACCCGCCGGCCGACGCCGATCTCGAGGCGTTCTGTCGCGAGCGACTCGCGGCCTACAAGATCCCGCGTCGCTACGAGCTCATCTCGGAGCTGCCGCGCAACGAGATGCAGAAGGTCGACAAGAAGTCCCTGCGGCGTCCCTACTGGGACTCCGATCGCACCATCGGCGGATAGCTCCCACCAGGAGGAACGGATGCTCAAGGGAATCGCAGGTCGCACCGCCATCGTGACGGGTGCCGCGGGCGGCATCGGCTCGGCGACGGCGCGGCGGCTGCATGCCGAGGGTGCGAACGTGGTCGCCGTCGACCTGAACCAGGCGGGCGTCGAGGCCCTCGCGAGCGACCTCGGCAGCCGCGTGCTGCCGGTGGCGGCCGACGTGACGAGCGCTGAGGACACCGAGCGCTTCTTCAAGGCGGCCGTCGACACGTTCGAGTCCGTCGACATGTTCCACGCGAACGCGGGAGTCGAGAGCACCGTCGTGCCCGGTCGCCGCGTTCGACCTCGCTGACTTCGAGAAGGTGTTCGCCGTCAACGTCCGCAGCGCCTTCCTCGGCTCGGCCGCCGCCGTGCGCCAGATGATGACGCAGCCGGATCGCGGGAAGATCGTCTTCACTGCCTCGATCGCCGGGCTCAAGGGCGACCCCGGAGTATCCGTCTACGTGGCGAGCAAGCACGCGGTCATCGGACTGGCGCGTTCGCTGATGAAGGAGACCGGGCCGCTCGGCATCCGGGTGAACGTGGTCGCTCCCGGGCCCGTGGAGACACGGATGATGCGCCCGCTGGAGGAGGGACTGGCCGCGCTGGCCGGCCTCGACGCCGCCTCCTTCCAGGCCGCCCTCAGCACGGCCATCCCTCTGGCGCGCTACGCGGAGGCGGACGAGATCGCCGCGACGGTGGCGTGGCTGCTGAGCGACGAGGTGCCCTACATGCACGGCGAGGTCGTCACCGTGGGCGGCGGCCTCTACCCGTGAGCGACCGGATGCGAGTGGGACTCGCGCTTCCGCAGCTCGGACCGCACGTGGACGCGTCCGCGGTGCGCGGCTTCGCCGAGCGCGCCGAGGAGCTCGGGTTCGGCCACCTGTTCGTGCAGCAGCACCTCTTCTACCCGCAGGAGGTGGTGTCGGGGTACTCGGCGCGTCCGGGTCTCGCCGTGCCGGAGGCGTACCGCTCGGTGCTGCAGCCGCTCGAGCTGCTGTCCGTGGTCGCCGGGTGGACGTCCGAGGTCATCCTCGGCACCAGCATCCTCGTGGCGGGATACCACCGGCCGGTCGACCTTGCGCAGCGGATCACGACGCTCGACGTGCTGTCGGGCGGGCGCACGGTGTTCGGCTTCAGCGTCGGCTGGTCGGACGAGGAGCACGCGCAGTACGACGTCGACCCGCGCACCCGCGGCCGTCGGGCCGGCGAGCTCATCGACGCGATGAAGGCCTGCTGGGGCCCGGATCCTGTGTCGTACGAGGGGGAGTTCTTCTCGATCCCCGTCGCCGACGTCGATCCCAAGCCGGTGCAGCGGCCGCATCCGCCGCTCATGTCGGGCATGCGCTCGGAGGTCGGGCTGAAGCGGACCGCCGAGCAGTTCGACTGGTGGAACCCGGCCTCGGGCACGCTCGAGCAGCACCTGGAGACGATGGGGCAGGCTCGCCGCCATGCGACCCGCCGGATTGGCGCCGCTGAAGATGTGCTGGAACCTGTTCACCGACCCGCCGGTCGTCGTCGCGAACCTTCGGCCGCTGACCGTGGACGAGCTGTGCGAGCAGGTGGCCGCGGCGGCGGCGGCCGGCGTCGACGCTGTCTCGATCGAGGCGAACTTCGACCCGTCCATCACCTCGTCCGAGGACTGGCGGGCGCTGCCCGACCGGCTGTCCCCGCTGCTCGACGCCGCGATCCGTTAGCACCCCCAGGAGCCGACCATGGACCGACTGGACGACCGCGCCGCCATCACCGAGCAGATGTTCGTCTACGCCCGGGCGACCGACTGGCTCGAGCCGCAGAACCACCGACTCGTCTTCGCGGACGACTGCGTGTTCGCATCGCCGCACAGCGGTGACATGCACGGCCCCGACGCCGTGGTCGAGTGGATGGAGCGGGTGCTCGCGCAGTTCGAGGCGACCCAGCACCTCATCGGGAACATCTCGATCACGTTCACCGGCGACGACACGGCCACCGCAGTGAGCTACGTGCGTGCGTGGCACCGGTATCGCGACCAGTCGAAGCCGGACATGGTGCTGTGGGGCGAGTACCACGACGAGTGGCGGCTCGTCGACGGCACGTGGCGCATCACGGAGAGGCGCGTCACGGAGGCTGGCATCGAGCCGCGTCGCGAGGGTGGCGTGCCGAACCCCCGGCGGGCCAAGGGATGAGGGTCGGGGTCGTCTACCCGCAGAACGAGACGCACGGCGACCCGGCCGGTGTGCACGACATCGGCGTCGCGGTCGAGGCGCTGGGCTTCGACAGCCTGCTGTTCTACGACCACGTGGTTGGCGCCGAGCATGCGGACCGCGAGCCGCCGCTGTGGGGGCCGTACACGGAGCACGACTCCTTCCACGACCCGTTCGTCGCCTTCGGCTACCTCGCGGCCATCACGTCGCGCATCGAACTGGCGACCGGCGTGCTGATCCTGCCCCAGCGGCAGACGGTCCTCGCCGCGCAGCAGGCGGCGGACGCCGACCTGCTCTCGGGCGGCCGGCTGCGCATCGGCGTGGGCACGGGCTGGAACTGGGTCGAGTACGACGCGCTCGGCACGGACTTCGCCACGCGCGGAGCTCGTCTCGACGAGCAGATCGCGCTGCTGCGGCGGCTGTGGGCGGAGCCGCTCGTGTCCTTCGACGGCCGCTTCCACCAGCTCGAGCGCTGCTGCATCAACCCGCGCCCGACCCGGCCGATCCCGATCTGGATCGGTGGATTCAGCGAGGCGGCCTTCCGCAGGGGCGGGACGGTCGGCGACGGCTTCACGTTCGCCGGCGATCCTGGCGACGCGGTGGTCGGCCTGCAACGCGTGCGCGAGCACCTGCGGTCGGCGGGGCGCAGCGAGGACGGCTTCGGACTGGAGCTGATCCTCACGCGTGCGCGCACCGCGGCGCAGGTGGTGGAGACCGCCGAGCGGTGGCGGGAGGTGGGGGGCAACGCGGTGTCCGTGCTCACTCAGAAGATCGGGCTGCCGACGATCGCGGCGCACATCGACTACCTCGCCGAGGTGAAGGCGGCCCTCGACGCCCGTTGACCACCGGAGCCATGCGGTCGGGCCAGGACGGCCTCGAGCGGCGAGAGGAGGCGAGCCGTTGCACTCCCCGCTGACACGGCGCGGGACCCGGCCACGCGCCTCCACTCGACGAAGGAGGAGGGCTCGCAGACCAGCCGCATCGGACACCCGATGGGTGGCGCCGCAGTCGTCCAGCTCGCCCGGCGGCGCGTAGCCCCAGTCGACGACGACGCTGTCGAGGCCGAACGCCCGCGCGGCGCGCACGTCCAGCGCCCGGTCGCCGATCATCACGTGCGGATCGACCGTCGAGCGGATGGTTCTCGAAGGCGTGCGCGAGCACGTCGATCTTGTCCTGACGGCTCCCGTCGGCGTGCGACCCGGCGACGAACTCGAACAGCTCACGCACGCCGGCGTGCTCCAGGATCCGCTCGGCGCTGACATCCGGCTTCGCCGTGCCCAGCACGAGTCGCGTGCCCGCCTGGTGCAGGTCCTTCAGGAGCTCGAGGATGCCCGGGTACACGTCGAAGTCGTACTCCGTGCCGTGGAAGTAGGCCTCGCAGTAGGCCTCGTGGAACCGCCGCTCGTCCGCCGGGTCGGCCTTGCCGAGCACTCGGGGGAGCACGTCAGACAGCGGCGGGCCCATGAACTCCTCGAGCTGCGCCGTCGTCGGCACGATGTCGAACGCCGCGATGCAGCGCGTGCCGCAGGGCTTCGTAGACCCCCGGTTCGGAGTCGATGATCGTGCCGTCAAGGTCGAAGACGGCGACGTCGTATGGAGCCGTCACGCGCGAACGCCGCGCCACGCGAGCGTGCCGCCGTCGACGGGGTAGAGGCCGCCCGTGACGAACGAGGCGGCGTCGGAGGCGAGGAAGCACGCCACCTGCGCGACCTCGTCGGCGGAGCCGAAGCGCGGGATCACCTGGGTGCCCGTCATCCTCTGCTCGGTCTGGGCGCGATCGGCACCGGACGCCAGGTGGCCCTGAGCCATCGGGGTGTCGATGCTGCCGGGCAGGTAGGCGTTGACGCGGATGTGCGGTCCGAGCGCGACGGCGCAGGACTTCGTCAGCTGGATGACGCCCGCCTTGCTGGCGCCGTACGCGATCGCGCTGACGGTGCCGTGCACCCCGGCGACGGAGGCCGAGTTGACGATGGACGGCCCCCGATCCGACGCGCGCAGGTGCGGGGCAGCGGCGCTAGTCGCCAGCCACACGGCCTTCAGGTTGACGTCCATGACGATGTCCCACGTGGCCTCGTCCAGCGTGTCGAACCCGGCCGGCTGCAGGAACGACGTGTCGATCACGCCGGCGTTGTTGATGAGGGTGTCGAGGCCGCCGGCGAAGCGACACGGACGACTCGATCATGGTCGCGATCTCGTCGGCTCGGGTCAGGTCGGTGTTCAGGACCAGCACCGCTGGCACCGGCCTCGCGCACCTGGCGCGCCGTCTCCTCGGCGCCGTCGCGCTGGATGTCGACGACGGTGACGGCCTCGGCGCCCTGCCGGGCGCACATGACCGCGATCGCGCGCCCCATGCCCTGCGCTGCACCCGTGACGAGGACGCGCTTGCCGGCCAGCTGGTCGGTCATGCGGTGGCCCATCCGACTGCGGGTGTCGGCGTGGACGTCGATCGAGATGCGCTTCTGCGCGATGTAGCCGACGCCGTCGATGACGCGGACGCGGTCGTGTGTACGTGCCCCAGCCGAGGATCGACGTGTCGTCGCCGGCGTACGTGTAGATGAAGTAGCTCTCCATGTCCGCGCACGCCCGGCTCGATCCAGGTGACCGTCTGGTTGACCAGGAAGTGCTTGCGCGCCACCGGGTCGGCCAGCGCGGTGGCGTAGTAGGCGACGATCTCGTCGCGCCCCTGCCGCGGACCCTTGCGGGTGGTGAGCACGGCATCCTCGGTGAACACCTGGCGAGCAGGTCGAGGTCGGGAGTGTCGACGGCGGTCGCGTAGCGCCACGACGCCTCGCGCGCCCGCTCGGCGGTCTCGAGCTGCTCGAGCCGGTCCGCCGACGCGCGGCCACGCTGCCCGGCAGGTGCTGCGCAGGAGTGAAGACCTTGCGCACGATGACGCCGACTCCGTCCGTCACGACGACATCGTCGACGTAGTCGCCCCAGCCCGTCGCCTCGTAGCCGCTGCCCTCGTGGAGGTAGTAGACCGTCGCCCGCACGGTCGCGCGCCCCGGGCCGTCGATCGCCACCTGCGGGTTGACGAGGAGGTGCCGCGTGACGAACGGGTCCGGGAGCATGTCGCGCAGGGACGTGACGATCGCCTCGCGACCGTGCACCTGCGTTCCGGGCATCTCGAGGACGGCGTCGTCGGCGAACGCCGAGCCCAGCAGCGCCCAGTCGCGGGTGTCGGCGCCCTCGGCGTAGCGGTAGAGAGCTGCGCGGGCGGCCTCGCTGGTCTCCAGGCGCTCGAGTCGCACCGCCAGTGCGTGGACGTCCGTCGGTTCGGTCATCGGTCAGGCCTCCTCGCGGGGGTGCACCCCGCGCTTGGTGAGGGTCACCGGCCCGGTGACGGTGAGGCGGCAGGCCAGGCGCCGGGACGGATCGACCATCCCCATGGTGCGCTCGAGCGTCTCCCGCTCCTCGTCGGGCATGGGGCCGCAGTGCTCGGCCCCCTCGCGGACGATGCTCACGCACAGGCCGCAGGAGGCGGCCATCTCGCACTCGGTGGGCCACACGTAGCCCGCGTCGTGGGCGGCCGACATGACCGTCTGCCCTTCGGTCACCTCGAGCTCGAGGCCCAGGGGGAGCACGGTGACCTGGCTCATGCACGCCTCCGTGAAGAGTTTGGGAAGGGGCTACTTACCGTAGTCCGAATGCAGTAACATGCCAACCCTGACTTCGGCACGAGTCGTGCCCGACACCTCACGAGATGGGAACACCATGGATCTTGGTCTCTCGGGCAAGCGCGCCCTCGTTACCGGCGGCACCCGCGGCATCGGCCGCGCGACCGTCGAGCTGCTGGCCGCCGAGGGGGCGTCCGTCGCCTTCTGCGCCCGCAACGCCGAGGCCGTCGAGGCCTTCGCCGAGGAGCTGCGCGGCCAGGGCGTCACGGTGTTCGCCCGCGCCATCGACGTGAGCAAGGAGGACGAGCTCAAGGGCTTCATCCGCGACGCGGCCGAGGCGCTCGGTGGCCTGGACATCCTCGTGAACAACGTCACGGGCGGCTCGCTCAAGGGCCCGGAGCAGTGGCAGCAGAGCCTGGAGCTCGACCTGCTGCCGCTCGTGCACCTCATCGACGAGGGCACCCCGATCCTCGAGGCGGCCGGCGGCGGATCGATCATCGCGCTGTCGTCGACCTTCGGCTTCGACAACGTGTGGCCGAGCTCGCCCAACTCCTACGGCGCCTTCAAGGCGGCCATCGTCCGGCACGCGTCCGCGGCCGCCCAGGCGCTCGCGCCGAAGGGCATCCGCGTCAACACCGTCTCGCCCGGTCCCGTCTACTTCGAGGACGGCGACTGGGGCAAGATCAAGGCCGGTCGCCCCGAGGTCTACGAGAAGGTCCTCGGCTCGATCAAGCTGGGCCGCATGGGCAAGCCGGAGGAGGTGGCCGCGGTCATCGTCAGCCTCGCCAGCCCCGCGTTCGGCTACTGCGTCGGCACCAACGTGGTGTGCGACGGCGGCATGACGGTCCGCACCCAGTACTGATCCGCACCCGATCCTGCCGTGACCGAGGAGGCGCAGCGCATGCCACGTCCGGCGCGCTGCGCCTCCTCGCGCATCGACGTCGCCCTCGTCGTCGGAGGGCGCTGGCACGACGTGGACTTCGCCCGGCTCGAGCTGCTCGACCTGCTCGCCGAGCACGACGCCGTGCGGTGCACGGTGCACTCGGACTTCTCCGAGATCGACGTGCTGGCCGCCGCCGACGCCGTCATCGCGTACACGTGCGACGTCCGACCGTCCGCCGAGGAGGCGGTCGTCGCTCGCCGAACGCCGTCCGCAGCGGCACGCGACTGCTGGCGCTGCACGCGACCAACTCGGCGATCGACCCGCCCGCCGACGGGCGGACCGCGACTCTTCCGCACCCCGGACGCGATGCCGGAGTTCACCGCGCTGCTCGGCAATCGCTTCCTCGCGCACCCGAAGATCGCGCCGGCGCGCATCGACGTCGTGCGTCCCAAGCATCCGCTCGTCGCCGGCGTGCCGCCGTTCGTCACGACGGACGAGGTGTACGTCCTGGCGCTTCGCGACGATCTCGACGTCCTCCTCGACACCGAGTTCGCCGGGGAGTGCCCCGGGTTCGAGGTCTCCCACAGCGGGCCCCGCACCCGGCATCCCGTCCTCTACACGCGCGACGAGGGCGCCGGGCGGGTCGTGTACTTCACGCTCGGCCACTGCCGGGGACGGTTCGACGTCGTCCGACCTCGGGGTCGCGGACCTCGGTGTCGTGGACCGCGTGGCGTGGGAGTCGCCGGAGTACCGCGAGGTCCTGCGGCGGTGCATGGCGTGGGCAGTGCACGGTGAGAGGTGGCAGGAATGCCCGGTGGAGGAGAGCGCATGAGCAGCAGGGGAACCGCAGTCGTCACGGGAGCGGGGCAGGGCATCGGTCGGGCGATCGCGGAACGGCTGGTGGCGGACGGGTACGACGTGCTCGCCCTCGACGTCGACGCCGGGACCCTCGCCGACGTGGGTGCGGCCCTCGGCTGCCGGACGGCCGTCGTCGACGTCACCGACGATGCGCGCCGTGGCGGCAGTGGCCGGCCAGGCACCGGAGTGCCGCGTGCTGGTCAACAATGCCGCGATCCAGCGCTACCAGGACCTCCTGCACACCACGCACGACGAGATGCGCACCGTGCTCGACGTCAACGTCATCGGCCCCGTGCTGATGGCGCAGGCGCTGGTGCCCGTGATGGCGGCCAACGGTGGCGGCGTCGTCGATCAACCTGTCGTCCATCACGTCACGCGCGCACGCGGCGGCGACCTCGCTGTACCCGGCATCGAAGGCGGCGGTGAACCAGCTCACCGAGGCGATGGCGGTGGAGTTCGCGCCGATGGGCGTGCGCTGCAACGCGGTCGGGCCGGGCACCGTCATCACGGAGGGCACGGCCGGGCACTACGGCGACGAGGGCACGCGCGCCGCCATCGCCGGTGTCCTGCCCGTCAACCGCATGGGCCAGCCCGAGGACATCGCGAACGCCGTCAGCTTCCTGTGCTCCGACGAGGCGTCGTGGATCACCGGTCAGACGCTCTTCGTCGACGGCGGCTACACCGCCGCGCACGGCTCGTTCTTCCGCTCGGCACGAAAGGCACCTCGATGACCCGTCCGTTCCGCTTCGCCATCCAGGCCTTCAGCGCCACGTCGCGGGCCGAGTGGGTCGACCTCGTCCGCAAGGTGGAGGACAGCGGGTTCTCGACCCTCTTCGTGGCCGACCATCTGCTGGGCCCGGGCAGCCGCATCGAGGGCACGGGGCACCGCGTGCAGACGCTCGCGCTCATCCCCGCCCTCACGTCGGCCGCGATGGCCACGTCGACGTTGCGCATCGGCTCGCGCATGGCGTGCGTCAGCTACCACCTGCCGACGGTGCTCACCAAGGAGATGGCCTCCATCGACGTGCTGTCCGAGGGCCGGCTCGAGATCGGGCTCGGCGCGGGCTGGCTCGTCAACGAGTACGAGGGCATGGGCATCCCCTTCGAGTCCGCGGGCCGGCGCATCCAGCTGCTGCGCGAGACGGCGGAGTTCATGCGCATGGCCTACGCGGGCGAGGGCGAGGTCGACTACCAGGGCGAGTTCATCCAGTCCTCCGGCTACGTCGCTGTCCCGCAGCCGCTGCAGCGTCCGCGTCCCCCGCTCATGATCGGCGGCGGCGCGCCGAAGGTGCTGGGCCTGGCGGGCGAGCTCGCCGACATCGTCAGCGTCAACTTCAACAACAGCAGCGGCGTCGTCGGAGCGGGCAGCATCTCGTCGTCGACCGAGGACGAGACGCACAAGAAGATCGAGTGGATCAGGGCAGGCGCCGGCGACCGGTTCGATCGAGCTGGAGCTGGAGACCGCCACCTACTTCATCTCGATCGAGGGCCGGTCCGAGATCACGCCGGAGGCCGTCTCCGCACGCACGGGGATGGCGATCGCCGACCTCAAGCGCTTCCCGCACGCGGCGGTCGGCAGCGTCGACGAGGTCTGCGAGGAGCTGGTGAGGCGTCGCGAGGAGTACGGCTTCTCGTACATCACCGTCGGCGACGCGCACCTGGACGCGTACCTGCCCATCGTCGAGAGGCTGTCCGGGCACATGACGCACGAGTACGAGCTCGCCCATCTGTCGATGATCGCCGTGCCACCGGCACGCCTCGCGGGGGTCGCGCGCGACGCGGGCTACCAGTACACGGGGTTCCGGCTGACCCCGAGTCCGTCGACGGGCATCGACCACCGGGTGCTCGGCAACGATCGCGCGCTTGAGGCGCTGCGTCGCGCCGTCGACG
Source organism: uncultured bacterium (assembly GCA_963707385.1). Classification (GTDB taxonomy): domain Bacteria; phylum Actinomycetota; class Actinomycetes; order S36-B12; family S36-B12; genus UBA10649. The sequence continues at coordinate 359,208 of CAVPPK010000002.1, forward strand.
ACGCCGGCATCGCCATCCTCGACGTCGAGGTGATCCGGATGAAGGACCCCTCCGCCGTCGAGGCGGCACGGCCCCTGCTCGAGGCCGCCCAGGCGCTGGGCGCGCGGTACGTGATCGCGACCGTCGAGGACGACGACCCGGTGCGCCGCGTCGAGACCCTGGCGCGCATGGCCGAGCTGGCCGCCGAGCACGGCACGGGCATCGCGGTGGAGTTCATGCTGTTCTCGGCCGCGCGTGACCTCGGCACCTGCGTCGGGATCGTGCAGGAGGCAGGCGCCGCCGAACGTGGTCGGTCCTGGCCGACTCCCTCCACCTCGAGCGGTCGGGCGGCCACCCCGACGACCTGCGCCGGTACCCGGCGACCCTGTTCCCCTACGCGCAGATCTGCGGTGCCACGGGCGCTGGCCCGGCCGCCGACCCCGACGCCGCTCGGGCCGAGGGGGTCAGGGCGCGGCTCATGCCGGACGAGGGCGACCTGCCGGTGAGCGCAGTTCATCGCCGCCCTGCCGCCCGACGACGATCCTGAGCGTCGAGGCACCGCTGGCCGGCCAGGCGGATCCGGCCGATCCGCTCGCGCTGGCCGTCGCGATGCTCGCCTCGGCGCGTCGCGCGGCCGGGGAGCCCGCGGCGTGACCGATTCCCGCGCCGAGGAGTTGCAGATCGACGGCCTGGTCAACGCCCGCGACCTCGGCGGCCTGCGCACCCGCGACGGTCGCACGATCCTGTCGCGCCAGGTGATCCGCAGCGACAACCCCAAGGGCATGACGGACCAGGGCCAGGTCGACCTCTCCGAGGTCGGTGGCTCCCGCGCTCGATCGTCGACCTGCGCATGGTGTTGGAGGTCGCGCGCGAGGGCTACACGATCGGACACGACCCTGCGCGCGTCGTCAACCTCCCGATGCTCCCGCAGTCGGGCGTGAACCAGGAGCAGATCGACGCCGGCGCCGCCGACAACCTCGTCGAGGACTACCTGCGGCAGATCGACGTCAACGCCGGATCGATCGTCGAGGCGCTCCGCCTCGTCGCGGACCCGGCGAACCGGCCGGTCGTCGTCCACTGCACGGCGGGCAAGGACCGCACCGGGATCGTGGTGGCGATGCTGCTCGACATCCTCGGGCGTCGATCACGAGGTGATCGTGGCCGACTATCACGTCACGTCGGGCAACATGGCGCCGATCCTGGAACGCATCCGCAGCGCGCAGGTGTTCCAGGACAACGGTCTGGCGGCCGCACCGATGTGGATCTTCGAGTCGCACCCGGAGACGATGCGCGACTTCCTCGCGCGTATGACCGAGCGCTACGGCAGCGCCGAGCAGTGGGCGCTCGCAGAATGGCCTGAGCCCCGACGACATCGCCCGCCTGCGCGACACCCTCCTCGCCTGATCTCCCGCGCTGCCACCTTGGCGAGTGCGTAGTTGTGGCCCGTTTCGGGCCGGCCACAGCGGCCACAACTACGCACTCGGAGCAGCATGCGGCTACGCCAGGGCGACTGCAGCTAGGAGATCGTCTCCCCGCCGTCGACGAGGAGGGTCTGGCCGGTGATGAACGAGGCGTCGTCGCTGAGGAAGAAGCAGATGGCGGCGGCGAGCTCCTCGAGCGGTGCCCATCCGCTTCATGGGGATGGCCTGCCCGAAGATCTCCTCCCCCTTCTCCATGTCGCCACCCCGGGCGAGCATGAGGGGGGTCGTCATACCCGTGATGGTGCGGCCCGGGGCGACGCAGTTGATCCGCACCTCCGGCAGGGCCTCGAGCGCGAACTGCCGGGTGATGCCGGTGATGGCCGCCTTCGCGGCGCCGTACGGCACGTTGTTGTTGTTCGCCATGAAGGCCGCGGTCGACGCGATCGTGACGATCGAGCCCTTGCCACGAGCCTTCATCACGGGGGTGGCGTACTTGCAGACGTTGAACGTCCCGCCGACGTGGACCTCCATCATCTTGTTGAAGCGGGCCGAGTCCCACTCCGCCAGGGGGCCGAACTCCGCATGGCCCGCCGCAGCCAGCACGAGGTCGATGCCGCCGAGCTGCTCGACGGTGGCGTCGACGGCCGCCTTGACCTGCGCCTCGTCCGCGACGTTGGCGCCCAGGCCGATGCAGCCGCCACCGATCTCCGCCGCGACGTCCTGTGCCTTGGACAGGTCCAGGTCGACGAGCGCAGCGCGCCCACCCTCAGCGACGACCCTCTCGGCGGTGGCACGACCGATGCCGCTGGCGCCGCCGGTGACGAACAGGACGGTGTTGTCGAAGCGCATGGGTTTCCTATCGATGGTGGGGACGGAGTGGGGAGAGTCCAGGCCGGGTCAGTGGCCCGCGGAGGGGGAGTCGCTCGGGCGTGCGCCCTCCGACGCCTTCCACATCTTGGCGCTGTCGAAGCCGATGCGGGTGACGGGGACCAGCTCCAGGACGACCCGGTCCGGGGAGTCGAGCATCGTGCGGAACGCCTCGGCCTTCTCGGGCTCGCCGGGGCGCATGGCGTTGGCGAACTCCGGGAGCACCCAGTCGAGCGTCTCCCGATCACGGTGGACGACCGCGGTGCACTTGTAGGTGATGGAGCGGCGCTCCTTCACGGACGAGCCCTTCGACGTGACCGCGATGCTCACGCGCGGGTCCTTGCGGATCGACGCGATCCGGGGGCGCTCCTCGCTGGCGGTCAGCCAGAAGCGACCGTCGCGGTAGATGAAGTTGACGATCACGCCCATCGGCCAGCCCTCCTTGCCGGCCCAGATGAGGGTGCACTCGGTCTGGGCGTCCAGGAGCTCCAGCTCGTCCTGCGGAATCGAGGGTGTAGGACGTCACGTCCTCCCAGTTCTTCGCCTGATCGGCCATGGGGCTCCTTCGGGAGGTGGATCGTGGGCATCGGATTGTAGGAAATCCTTGCAATAACTGTAGTGACTGTCTAGTTTCTCTGTCATGCCTTTGACACTCGAGCAGATCACGGACCGGATCGAGATCGACGAGCTCCTCGCCCGCTACTCGCGGGCCCTGGACTTCCGGCACTTCGACGAGCTGGAAGGGATCTTCACTCCCGACGCCGAGTTCGACGCAGGAGGTCTCGGCCATCCGCACGGTCCGGCCGCCATCCGGGCGATGATCGAGGGGACGATCGGCGGCCTCGACGCCACCCAGCACCTCGTGGGCAAGAGCATCATCGAGTTCGGCGAGGACGGGAACTCGGCCGAGGTGCGCACCTACCTGATCTCCCAGCACATCCGGGAGTCGGCGCCCGGGCCCGTCAAGCACTACTTCCTCGGCGGGGAGTACTTCGATCGCGTCGTCCGGACCGCCGACGGCTGGCGGATCGCCTTCCGTCGCCTCGACCGGATGTGGAAGCAGGGCGACCGGGCCGTCATCTCGGCCACCTAGGCGCTACCGTCCTCCCGCACCCCACCGAACTACTGCAGCACGCCCAGATGAGGAGCACCATGGACACCTGGATCGCCGACACCGAGCCGAGCGAGCGCTTCCCGATCTACACCCGCGCCAACGCCGACGAGGTCGGCCCCGACCCGTTCACGCCGCTGAACTGGACCCTCACCTGGGAGCAGGGGATCGTGCCCGGGAACGGCCGACGCGTGGATCGCGCTCGGGACGTTCGAGCCGGACGAGTTCCTCTGGACCAAGCCGGAGACCTACGGCTCCTGGGGCGGCTACTTCTACAACCAGGTGTCCCTCGGCCGGGTGTTCGGCTACCGCATGCCGGGGGCGACGCCCGACGCCATCGACATCTCGTTCTTCGGCCAGAACCCCACGGTGCCCGCCGTACGTCCACGATCCGCGCGACGACAACGAGGCGTGCTCGGCGAAGCTGGGCGAGTCCTTCGGCGCGATCCTCGGCGGGCGCTCAGGAGGCGCTCTCCGCCGACTACCTGGCGCAGGCAGCCGCAGTGGCGGGCCAGCCGGCCGGACCTCGCGGCCGATCACCGACGCCGAGCTCGTCGAGTACGGCCGCACCTCGGCGCGGTGGCAGCGCCCGGGCTGGGACGCCTACGCCCAGGTCGTCATCGGCGCCACCGTCGGTCCGCAGATCGTGCAGGGGATCGCCGAGGCCGTCGGCAAGCCGGAGCTGGCCATCCAGATCTTCGGGGCACTCGGCGACGTCGCCTCGGCGGGCATGTCCGGAGCGGGTCTGGGACCTGTCGCGCCTGGTCCGCGACTCGCGCGGAGCTGACCGCGGCCTTCGATGCCGGCGTCGAGGGTCTCGGCCGACCGGCTCGCGCGCCGAGCCCGGCAGCGGCGGAGTTCAACGCCGCGTTCGCCGACCTGCTCGAGACGTTCGGGCATCGCGGCGTCAACGAGTGGGAGATCAGCGCCGACACCTGGCTGATCAACCCCACGCTGGCGTACCAGATGATCGACCGCGTGCGCCGGCAGGACGACGCGAACGTCGCCGACGCTGCGTGCCGCCGAGTCGGCCACAGCGCCGGGAGGCCGCCGTGGCGGAGCTCACCGCCGCGGTCGCGGGCGACGAGGCCACCGCCGGCCTGCTGGCCGCCGGCATCGCCGTCCGGCCAGTCGTCCTACCGGCTGCGCGAGGCGGGCAAGAACGCCACGGTCATGCTCATGCAGGAGCCCAAGCTCGCGTTCCGCGAGCTCGGCCGCCGGATGCACGAGCGCGGCCACCTCGTCGACCCGATGCACGTGTTCCAGCTGCTCGAGAGCGAGCTGGACGGCGTTCCTCGCGGATCCGGCGTCCTTCACCGACACCCTCGCCTCGCGGCACGCCGCAGTGGCTCACCCTCGCCGAGCTCGAGCCGCCGTACCTCGTCATCCGCGACCGGCCGATCCCGCCGATCAGCGAGTGGCCGAAGCGCCGCCGGTACGTCCGAGGGCGAGGCGGCCGCCGTCGGGCACCGAGATGAAGGGCATCCCCGGCTCGCAGGGCACCGTCACCGCTCGCACCCGGGTCATCCTCGACCTGGCCGACGCCGACTCCCTCGAGCCCGGCGAGATCCTCGTCTGCACCACGACGGACCCGTCGTGGGTGCCGCTGTTCATGATCGCCAGCGCGGTCATCTGCGAGATCGGCGCGCAGGCAAGCCACGCGGTGATCGTCAGCCGCGAGCTCGGCGTCCCGTGCGTCGTCTCGCTGGCCGGCGCGAGCAGCATCGCTGCCCGACCGGGCACCCTGGTCGAGCTCGACGGATCGACGGGCGCCGTCACGGGTCGTCGAGACGGCGTGACGGTCAAGCCACCGCCCACGCCGCCCGAGCCGCCCTTCTCCGTCCGGTACCCCTTCCTCCTCCTCGAGGAGGAAGGGGTCACCCGGCTGACGATCGTGCGGCACGCGCAGCAGGACTATCCGACGGACGACGAGTTCGACCACGCGGCCTGGGCCGACCCGCCGCTGAGCGGCCTGGGTCGCACCCAGGCGATGGCGCTGTCGGCCGTGCTCGGCGAGCAGGACGTCGACGTCGTCGCCTGCAGCACGATGCGCCGCGCCATCGAGACGGCGGAGATCGTCGCCTCGCCGCATGGCGCTGACGCCCGTCGTCCGGCCCGAGCTGGTGGAGATCCAGTCCTACCGCGACCTCGAGGAGGGCGTCGATCCGCAGACCCTCGTCGACCCGGCGGAGTGGGCCGCGCGCGAGCAGGCGTTCTACCGGCAGGCTGATGTGGGACCACATGTTCTTCAGCGAGGGCTCTGCCGAGTTCCGTGCGCGTGCCGTCGGCGCTGTCGACCGCCTCGTGGCCGACTACTCCGGGCAGCACATCGTGCTGGTGAGCCACGGTGGCGTGATCAACGCGGTCATCGGCGCCATCCTCGGGATCGAGGAGGACATGTTCTTCCTGCCGAACCACTGCTCGATCAGCTCGGTGTGGATCAAGGGCGACGTGCGCCGGGTGCACTCCGTCAACGAGCGCCAGCACCTGCACGTCGGCATCCTCACGAACTGACCACGATCAGGGGAGCAGGCCGATCTCGCGGGCGCGAACGACCGCCGCCTCGCGGTCGCGCACGTTGAGGAAGCTCATCAGGCGCATGAGGTCCTTCTTGACGGTGGACTCGGAGTACTGCAGCGCCTCCCCGATCTCGCGCGCCGAGCGGCCCTGGGCCACCAGCTCGAGGATGCGGACCTGACGATCGGTGATGCGCACGTGCGGGCTCGGCTCGGGCAGCGGATGCCGGGCGCGGGAGTGCTCCGAGACCTGATGCATGTAGAGCCAGAGCGCAAGCGCCGCCGCGGTGCCCCGCAGCTGCCGGTCCTCGGCAGTCGTCAGCTCGGCGCGGGGAGGGGTGTGCACGCACAGCACCCCGATGGGCAGCCCCTTGACCGCCAGCGGCACGGTGATGATGAACGGCGGCTCGCCGGCCGGGGTGCGGATGGCCTCCTGGAGGATGCGACGCTCCTCGTCGGCGAACCAGCCGCCGGAGGTCGCGCCGGACCGCATGATGATCCGGTTCTCCCGGAAGGTGCGGCACGTGGTGAGCGGCGCCGCGACGGAGATCGAGCTGTACTTCTGCCACGTGACGTCGGGCATGCCGAAGGCGCCGATCAGGGCCAGCTCCTCCGGAACGGGTGCCTGGTAGACGGCGGATGCGGTGGCCGCCAGCGCGCGTAGCGGCCCGTGCACGACGGCCAGCGCGACGTCGTCGCCGCTCGGGTTGGCGCACAGGAACGACAGGAACGCGGCGGCGCCGTCGGAGAACTGGCCCTCGACCCCTGGCTGCTCGTCCGGCACGCCACGAACCTAGCCGAACGCCGGGTATGACCGTTCATGAACTGCGCGGGCCGTGGCGACGGACCGTCCAACCTCCCTACCGTTGGGGCATGACCGACACCGTTCCCCAGTACCGCGCCGGCGCGCACACCGCGATGAGCCGCGAGGAGGCCCTCTCGATCCTCGACCGACTGGTGGGCCATCTGCGCAACGGCACGACCGACATGGCGCCCGAGCAGATGGAGATCCCGATCTCCTACTACCTCGACCAGGAGCTGTGGGAGCGCGAGATCAAGGAGATCTTCCACGCCATCCCGCTGCCGGTCGGCACGTCGGCGGAGCTCGCCGGCGTCGGCGACTACAAGACGATGCGGGTGGTGGGCAAGGAGATCATCCTCGTGCGCGGCAAGGACGGGCGCATGAACGCGATGCTCAACGTCTGTCGTCACCGGGCGATGAAGCTGCTTCCCGACGGCTGCGGGAGCTCGCGCCGCTTCACCTGCTCGTACCACGCCTGGACGTACGACACCGATGGCAGGCTGACCGGCGTCCCCGGCGAGGACACCTTCGGCGACGTCGACAAGGACGACTACAGCCTCGTTCGGCTGCCGTGCGAGGAGCGCGCCGGCTTCATCTTCGTCGGACTGACCCCCGGGATGGACCTCGGGATCGACGCCTGGCTCGGCGACGTGGCGCCGTACCTCGAGGCCCTCGAGCTCGACAAGTGCACGCACTTCACGACGAAGACGCTGCCCGGGCCCAACTGGAAGGTCACGCTCGACGGCTACCTCGAGGGCTACCACTTCAGCGCGCTGCACCCGAACACGGTGGCGCTGACCAACCACACCAACCGCATGACCTTCGACCGCTTCGGCCCGCACGTCCGCAACGTGTTCGCCCTGAAGACCCTCGACGCGATGATGGAGACGCCCCGCGAGGAGTGGGATCCGGCTGCGGCCATGGGGCTCGTGTACTGGATCTTCCCGGGCATGTCGATCGCCGGCGGCTGGCGCGAGCGCACGGTCGTCTCGATCATCCTGCCGGGCGACTCGTGGGGGGAGTCGATGACGTGGCAGACGACGCTTCTGCGCACGCCGCCGCAGACCCCGGAGGAGCTGCTCGAGGCGGAGAAGACGGCCGAGTGGTTCTTCGCGGCCTTCCGCGACGAGGACTACACGGCCCAGGCCGACGTCCAGAACGGGCTCGCCTCGCTGGCGGACAAGCACATGATCATCGGACGCAACGAGATCGCCGTCCAGCACGCCCACGAGACGGCGCGGCGGCTGCTGGCGGGGGAGCCCGTCCACGGCCCTCGGTAGGCGTTAGTGGTGGCCATCTCCACAAACTGAGTGGTCATCCCCCCGACGGGGATGGCAGACTCTCGGGCGTCCTGCCCCCCATCACTGAATGGACGTCCACATGTCAGAGAAGGCCTGGCTCACCGACACCGAGCCCAGCGCGAAGTTCCCCGTCTTCACCCGGCTCAACGCCGCAGACGTCATGGCCGACCCGATCACGCCGCTGGGCGCATCCATGTGCTGGATCCCCAACGTGCTGCCCGGCTGGGCCTCCGGCTACGTCGAGGACGTCTGCTTCACGGCCGACGAGCTCACCGACGAGTCCGCGGTGGCCGGGTTCTTCTACGGCTACCTGTACGTCAACCAGAGCTCGGTGCGCGTCCTGGGCATCCGCAAGGGCATGACCGCGGAGATCATCGACTCCATCTTCTTCAACTCCCCGGGTGCGCCGCCGCACGTCGCGTCCCCGAGCGACCAGAACGAGGCGCTGTCGGCGCTCGGCGCCGCGCGCGCCGGCTGGGTGCTGAGCACCTCGAAGTTCGAGGGCGCCGACGAGGACGCGGCCATCGCGGACGACCTGCGCCGCAACCGTCCCAACCTGAGGGCCATGAGCAACCGCGCCCTCGTCGCGCGCGCTCGCTCCGTGATGCCCTACGAGCGGCTCGCCTGGCGCTCGGAGCAGATCGGCTCCTCGAACGCCGCCGTCGGCCCGGCCGTCGCCGGCCAGATGCTCGGCGCCGAGAAGGCGCACCTGCTCGTGACGATCCTCGGCTACGCGGGCGACGTCGAGTCCGCCGCACCGACCTATGCGCTGTGGTCGCTGTCCCGCACGGTCAAGGGCAGCCCGGAGATGACGGCGCTGTTCGACAGCGGCGTCGACAACGTCGTCGCGCAGCTGCCCACCGCGACCGGCGGCTTCTGGAGCGAGTTCGCCGCGTTCATCGCGGAGTTCGGCTACCGCGGCCCGTCGGAGTGGGACCTCGGCACCGAGTCCTGGGAGTCCAAGCCGTCGCTCGCGCTGGCGCTCATCGACAAGATGCGCCAGCTCGACGACTCCGAGTCGCCGTCGGCCAAGCAGGCCTCGCACGCGGCGGCCACCGACAAGGCGATGCTCGAGGCGACCGAGGGCATGGACGCGGCCACCGAGGCCATGTTCCGTGGCGCCATCGGCTCGGCCCGTCGCTTCGCCGGCTGGCGCGAGAGCGGCAAGTCGTCGTGCATCAAGGTCATGAACGAGGCCCGCATGGCGCTGATCGAGCTGGGCAGCCGGCTCGAGGCCCAGGGCGTGCTGGACCACTCGCGACAGATCTTCATCGCGCTCGACAGCGAGCTGGACGCCCTCGCCCTCGGCGAGACCACGCTGCTGCCGACGATCCGCCAGCGCGAGACGGACTGGAACGCCCTGAAGGACCTCGAGGTCCCGACCTTCCTCGACGGCTCCAAGCCGATCCCGCCGATCTCCGACGTGCCCCGCAAGGGCGCGTCCAGCGCGGAGCGGGCGACGGTGGGTGCCGTGTTCAACGGTGCCGCTGCCTCGCAGGGCGTCGTCGAGGGTCGCGCGCGCGTCGTGCTCGGCACCGACGCGATCGGCGAGTTCGAGCCGGGCGAGATCCTCGTCGCCCCGCAGACCGACCCGTCCTGGACGCCGCTGTTCATGGTCGCCGTCGGCGGTCGTCGTCAACACCGGCTCGATGGGCTCGCACGCGATGATCGTCGCCCGCGAGCTCGGCATCCCGTGCGTCGCCGGCCTGCCCGGCGCGACGCACGATGTTCAAGTCCGGCGACCTGCTCCGGGTCGACGGCGCCAAGGGCACCATCGAGGTGCTCGAGACCGTCTAGCGCACAGCAACGGCCCCGGTCCGTCGATGCGGATGCTCTCGAGCACTCGCATCGATCGGTCCGGGGCCTTTGCACGCCTGCCGTCCCGTGGAAGGCTCGCGTCATGATCGACACAGGCGGACGAGCGGGAGTGGTGCGGCGTGCGGATCGGGGCTCCGGCCGTCCGGGCGCTGGCGCAGGCGGGCATCGGCTCCCTGCCCGAGCTCGCCGCGCGGCCGCGTGCCGAGGTCGCCACGCTGCACGGCATGGGACCGAAGGGCCTGCGCATGCTGGACGAGGCCCTGGAGATCGCGGGCCTGAGCTGGACGGCGTGACGCCCCGGCGCTGTCGCTAGAGCAGCTGCGCCAGTTCGAACGCCTGCTTCGTCGCGAAGGTCATGCGCCGTGGCGCCCAGGCGTCGCCCAGCAGGTGCGTGCGCGGATGGTGGAACGACACGGCCCGGTAGAGGGCGTCGTTGCCGATGCCCCCGGTGACGAGCACGACGGAGTCGATGCCGCCGACCGTGAAGCGACGGCGACTGTAGGCGTGGGCGAACTCCACCTCGGTCGGGCGGATCTCCGTCGCGACGGCCATCTGCATGATCTCGACGCCGGCCTCGTCGAGGCTCTCGAACATCGCGCCCGGCCGAGTACTTGCCCACCAGCGGCGACGGCCCCGGCGTCTCGAACGCGAGCACGACCTCGTGGCCCAGGTGGGCGAGGTGGTCGGAGACGGTCAGCGGGGCCGGTCCGTCGTCGGCCGCGATGACGAGCACCCGGCGGCCCAGCGGGCGCGCGGTGCCGAGGATCACGGCGTCGGCCCCGGTGACGTGGGGCAGGTACTCGCCGGGGATGCCGGGACGGCGACCTCGCGCCCCGGTCGCGAAGGCGACCACGTCGAAGCCGCCGTCGAGCACGGCACGTACCTCGGCCCGCCGGCCCAGGTAGGTGTCGACGCCCAGCCTCGGCAGGCGTGCCGCCGACCAGTCGATCCAGTCGCGGTACGTGGGGTTGGCGCGCAGCTGGGCGGCGATGGCGAAGCGTCCGCCGAGCTCCGGCTTCGCCTCCCACAGCTCGACCTGGTGGCCGCGCTCGGCGGCGTTGGCGGCCAGCTCCATCCCGGCCGGGCCGCCGCCGACGACCAGGAGCCGCACGGGCCGGTCGGCCGTCGCCACGGGCGGGAGGGACTCGCGCCCGGCGTGCGGGTTGACGCCGCACCCGAACGACAGGCCCTCGAGCGTGTAGCGGTGGATGCAGTCGTTGAGGGCGATGCACGGGCCGCACCTCGTCGGGGCGGCCGTCGAGGGTCTTGCGCAGCCACTCGCGGTCGGCGATGAGGGCGCGCACCATCCCCACCATGTCGGCGTTCGCCGTCGGCGATGACCTTCTCGGCGGTCTCGGCGTGCACGACGCGGCCCACGTAGAGGACGGGCAGGCTCGTGGCGGCCTTGGCCTCGCCGCACATCTGCGCCCAGGCGGCCTCCGGGTACATGCCGTGCTGCAGGTAGGTGATGGCGCCCCAGTTGCCGCCCATGTCGAGGTTGAAGTAGTCGACGGTGCCGTCGGCCTCGAAGCTCTGCATGAATCGCATGCACTCGTCGAGGCCGTAGCCGCCGTCCATGTCCTGGTCGAGGGCCAGCCGAAGGCCGAAGGTGATCGGCCGGTCGACGCGGGCGCGGATGCCGTCGGTGATCTCCCGCAGGAAGCGTCGACGGTTCTCGTACGAGCCGCCGTACTCGTCCGTCCGCGTGTTCGTGAGCGGGGACAGGAACCACTCGATGATGTCGTCGTGGTTGGAGTGCAGCTCGATCGAGTCGAGGCCCGTGCGGGCGGCGATCACCGCCGACTCGATGTACTCGTTGATGACCCACTGCACCTCGTCGTGGCTCATGACGTGGACGCCGCGATGGTCGAGGAAGCCGGAGAAGGTGGGGGAGGGCGCGCTGGGCATGCCGCCCTGCTGCAGCAGCTGGATCCCCATGTAGCCGCCGGCGTCGTGCACGCGCTCGACGAAGTGCGACATGCGGTCGTGGAAGAGCGGGTGCCGGAAGTTGCCGTCGCCCTTGCCCATGGCGCCGATGCCGGTGGGCTCGAAGCCGGGGACGTGCGAGGTGCCTGCACGTGGCAGGGCGGTCCGCCGATCCACTGGAAGCCGTCCTCGACGCGCGACAGCCAGTAGTCGACCATCGCCTCGAACCGGGCGTCGTCGCCCGACAGCGAGCCCGCCCCGCCGCCGTGCGTCGGCACGAACAGCCGGTGGTCCAGGCTCATGGTGCCGACGGTGATCGGCTCGAGGGCGGCGCGTAGCGGGGTGGCGGGGGCGATGGTCACGGGAAACTATGGCACGGGGTTACTGGAGCGGGACAAAAGAAACGGGGAATTCGTCTAGACGAATTCCCCGTTCCTGCGTGCTGCCGATGCGCGCTACGGGGTGATGACGGCGCGGCCGGTGAGGCGCCCGGCGTCCATGTCGGCGTAGGCGTCGAGTGCCTGGTCGAGCGCGTACGTCGTGTACTCCGGCGTGATCAGTCCCCTGGCGGCGAGGGCCAGCACCTCGCCCAGCTCGGACCGGGTGCCCCAGTAGATGGAGCGCATCGCCGTCTCGTACGGCGGGGCGTAGAGGTTGAACGCGAAGCTGCCGCCGGCGACGCCCACGAGGGTGAGGTCGCTCTGGTACTTGCAGGAGCCGACGGCCGTGGCGAGCGTGGCGTCGGTGCCGACGAAGTCGATCACCACCTCGGCGCCGCCCTGAGTGGCCTCCTTGATCTGGGCGACGATGTCCTCGGCGCTGCCGTCGAGGACCACGTCGGCACCGGACTTGGCGGCGAGCTCGCGCGCCGCGGGCTTCACGTCGACGGCCACCACGTCGGCGGCCGTCATCGCCTTGATGATCTGGATGCCCATGTGGCCGAGGCCGCCCGCGCCGATGACGACGACGCGGGAGCCCGGGCACCATCTTCGCGACGGACAGCTTCACCGCGTGGTACGGCGTCAGGCCCGCGTCGGTGAGCGGAGCCGCGGCGACGGGGTCGAGCGCGTCGGGGATGGGCACGAGGAAGCGTGCGTCCGGGACGAGCATGTACTCGGCCTGGCCGCCGTTCGGTGCCGAGGCCGCCGCCGAACGCGCTGTCGTAGCCGTCGAGCGGGGCGACGCAGTAGGTGTCCTGGCCGCGCCCGCAGGCGGCGCACCTGCCGCAGCCCCAGGGGCCGAAGACCGCCACGGCCTGGCCCGAGGGCGACGGTGTCGACGCCCGTCGCCGACCGCGTGCACGTGAGCCGGAGTTCTCGTGGCCGAGGATGAACGGCACCTTCCAGGGCAGCATGCCCTCCTCGAAGTCGTGGAGCAGGTGCAGGTCGCTGTGGCACAGGCCCGCGCCCGCGATCTTCAGGACGACCTGGCCGGGGCCGGGCGTCGGGACGTCGACCTCGACGAGCTGCGGATCGGACTTCCAGCTGGGCAGCAGTACGGCCTTCATGCGGTCCCCTCGAGCGGACGGGCGCCTCGGCGCCGGGTGTCGGATCGCCGCAGGAAGGCGGCGATTCCGGATGCTAGCGGCGGAGATGGGGCCGGGGGTCGGGTTTCTTTAGCCTTCCTCTATAAATAGGTCCCGAGTTCTGCGATAGTAGGACTTCCTAGTGACTGGCCTGCCGCTCCGGCGGCGGCCCCGGGGTGCGGAGGATCGGATGACGGACGTGGTCTTGGCGGACGGGGAGCGCGACGCCCTCGTGACCATGGTGGTGCGCGGCATGGCCCGCGGCGAGGTCTCGCCCGAGCAGCAGGCTCTTGCCGACGCCGGCCTGATCCTGATCAAGGGCCCGATGATGATGCCCACGCCGGCCGGCACCGCGCTGGTGGCCGAGCAGCTGCGACTGCCCGACGACGCGCCGGAGCGCGAGCGCATCATGGCCACGTTCCACCGCTTCCTCCCGGTCAACCGTCAGCTGCGCGACCTGTGCACCGCGTGGCAGGTGCGCCCCGACGGCAGCGTGAACGATCACGCGGACGAGAACTACGACGCCGACATCCGCGACCGGCTCGACGACATCGACGACTCGGTCGCGCCGCTGCTCAAGCGGTTCGCGGAGGACATCCCGCGGATGGCCGGCTATCGCGCGAAGCTCACCGAGGCGCTGGCGAAGCTCGACGACGGTGACGACGCGTGGCTGGCGTCGCCCGCTGATCGACTCGTACCACACGGTGTGGATGCACCTGCACCAGGAACTGCTCCTCACCATCGGCATGTCCCGCAAGGAGGACGAGGAGCTCGAGGAGCGCCTCGTGTCGGGTGGGGCCGCGTGAGGACGCGAGGAGTGAGCGGAGCGAGCCCCGGAGCGGCCCAGCAGGTGAACGCGTGAGCCCTGCGTCCTGGACGCAGCCGGTCGACGACGTCGGCCTCGTCCCGTTCGGCAGCGGCATCGAGCGAGGGCTCGACGAGCGGTCGCTGTGCACGCGCGGCATCCAGCTGGAGACCCTCGCGGGCCTCGGGCTGCCGGTCGGTGCCGGCCTGACGATCCCGGTGCCCAACGTGCCCGGGCTTCACCTCGCCCGACCGGGCCAAGGCCGCGATGAACCTGCTGGAGAGCATCTCCGGGCGGCAGATCAGCGGCACCACCGAGAACGGCGGCCTGGTCCTGCTGCGGCTGAGCGCGAGCGCACCCGTCGATGCCGCCGGGCCTCCCGCCGGACCTCGTCTGCCTCGGCCTCAAGCGCAGCGTCATCCCGGAGGGCCTGGGCGCCAAGGCGCGCGGCGACCTGGGCAACGCGTGGTGGAAGACGGCGGCCTTCATCGCCGAGCATGCCCTGGGCGTGCCGGTCGAGGACCTCGGCTCCCTCGACATCGACTACCCGGATCCGGTCGAGCGGGTCGAGCCCTTCAAGCTGCTGTGCGCGGAGAAGGGCACCGCGCCGTTCCCCACCAAGCGGTCGGAGCAGGTCGCAGCCGGCGCCAAGGCCATGATCGAGCGCTGGAACTCGCCCCGTGCCGCTCGGGCCCGCCGGAAGCAGAACCTGCCGCCCGACCTCCCGCTGGCCCTGCACCTCGAGACGGTCGTCGTCACCGAGCACGACGACGAGGGTCACGGCTTCGCGGTGTCGCGCGACATGGAGTCGGGCCAGTTCGCGCCCAACGGCGCGTTCCGGCACGGCTTCCGCTGGAGCGGTGAACGCCAGCAGACCGGCCATCCGCTCGGCGAGCTGCCGGACGGCGTCGAGATGCTCACCGGTGTCCTCGCCGAGCTCGAGGGCCGGCTGCGCAGCGCGGTGATCGTCGACTTCGAGTACGGCCCGGACGGCCTCGCGCTGGTGGGGCTCGAGCAGATGCGCCGGCCCAACGCCCGCGTCGCCACCAGCCTGGCCGTCGACCTCGCCATCCGCGGCATCACCGACGAGGCCGAGGCCGTGCGCCGCACGGCCCCCACTCATGTGCTCGAGCTGCTGCACCCGCAGCCGAAGCTGACCGGCGCCGAGGTGCCGCTGGTCGCCGGGCCTCGGCGCGTCGCCCGGCGCCGCCGTCGGCCGCATCGCGCTGACCAGCGAGACCGCCGTCGAGATGACCGAGGCGGGCGAGTCGGTCCTGCTCGTCATGAGCGAGACGACCCCCGGCGACCTGCCCGGCATGATGGCCGCGACGGGCATCCTCACGGTCAACGGCGGCTCCGCGTCGCACGCCGCGGTGGTGGCGCGCGGCATGGGACGGCCGGCGATCTGCGGAGCCGGCGGCCTGCGCATCGACCACGAGGCCGGCACGATCACCGCGGGGGAGCACGTCCTGCACGGCGGGGACGTCATCTCGATCGACGGGGCCACCGGGATCGCCTACGTGGGCGAGCTCGACGATCGAGCGTCCCAGCCCCTCGCCGAGCCTGACGACGCTGCTCGGCTGGGCGGACGACTCCCGTCGCCTGGGCGTGCGCGCGAACGCCGACAACGGTGCCGACGCGGCCGCCGCGATGGACAACGGCGCCGAGGGAATCGGCCTGTGCCGCACCGAGCACCAGTTCATGGGCGACCGGCTGCCGCTGGTGCGCCGGGTGATCCTGTCGCACGACTTCGACGCGGAGGAGGCGGCGCTCGCCGCGCTCGCCGACGCCCAGCGCGAGGACTTCCGCGACCTGCTGCGTGCGGTCGGCGACCGGCCCGTGACGGTGCGGCTGCTCGATGCGCCGATGCACGAGTTCCTGCCGGCGAGCGAGGCCGATGCCGAGGACGAGCACCAGGCGCGGATGCTCGAGCACCTGCACGAGGAGAACCCCATGCTCGGCGTGCGCGGAGTGCGCCTCGCGCTCATGCACGAGGGCCTCTACCCCGCTCAGGTCGAGGGACTGTTCAACGCGTGGGTCGACGTCGTCTCGGCCGACGAGGCCCGGCCCGAGCTCGAGGTGATGGTCCCGCTGGTGTCCATCCCCGAGGAGCTCGTGATGATGCTCCGGCTCATCCGCCGCGTGAACCAGGAGGTCTCGTCGCGGACCGGGATGATCATCCCCTTCAAGATCGGCACGATGGTCGAGACGCCGCGCGCGGCTCTGCTCGCTGACCGGCTGGCGCAGTGGGCGGAGTTCCTGTCGTTCGGCACGAACGACCTCACCCAGCTGACCTACGGCTTCTCCCGCGACGACGTCGAGCGCCGCATGCTGGGCACCTACCTGGAGAAGGGGCTCATGACGGCGAGCCCGTTCGCCGAGCTCGACGACGACGGCGTCGCGACGCTGATGGCGTACGCGGTGGACAAGGCGCGCGAGGTGCGGCCGGACATCAAGCTCGGCATCTGCGGCGAGCACGGCGGGGATCCGTCGTCCATCGCCATCTGCGAGCGGCTCGGCCTCGACTACGTGTCCTGCTCGCCGACCCGCGATCCCGGTCGCCCGACTGGCGGCCGCGCACGCCGTCGTCGGCTCGCCTGCGTCACCGGCCTTGGCTGGTACCGGATCGTGACCGGAAAATACTTGGAAGACCTTGCATCTCGGGTTTTCGCCTGTAGTGTTCGAGCGATCGTGAGGGAGGCCCGATGACGACCGCGCTGAGTGTGCGCAATGCCACGAAGATCTTCGGGGCGCAGGTCGCGCTCGACAACGTCAGCATCGACGTCGAGCCGGGCGAGGTCCGTGCGCTCGTGGGCCAGAACGGCTGCGGCAAGTCCACCCTGATCAAGATCCTCGCAGGATTCCACGAGCCGGAGCCCGGCACCGAGGCCATCGGTCGGCGGCGAGACCCTGCCGTTCGCGAATCCGGTCGCCAGCGAGGCCGTCGGCCTGCGCTTCGTGCACCAGGACCTCGGCCTGGTCGGCAACCTCGACGCCGTCGACAACCTGGCCATGGGCCAGGGCTACATCACCAACGCCGACCAAGACGATCCGTGGCGCAAGGAGCGCGCGCACGGCCCGCGAGGCGCTGGCGGCACTCGGCTACGACATCGACGTGAAGGTGCCGGTCGCTGGCCTGCAGATGTCGGAGCGCACGGCTGTCGCCATCGCTCGCGCGATGTCCGAGCGCGGCAGCCGCCGCAAGATGCTGATCCTCGACGAGCCGACGGCCAACCTCCCCGGCGCCGAGGCGCAGCGCCTCTACCAGCTCGTCCGTCGCGTGGCCGACTCCGGCGTCGCCGTGCTGTTCGTCTCGCATCACTTCGACGAGGTCTTCGAGATGGCCGAGTCCGTGACGGTGCTGCGCGACGGCAAGCTGATCACCGACGCGGCCCGGTCGCGGGACTCACCGAGGAGGAGCTGATCGAGCTCGTCGTCGGCCGCAAGCTCGAGGAGCACGACAAGCGCGACGCCGAGGCCCGCGAGCACGGGTGGAGATCCTCACGCTCAGCGAACGTGTGGGGCTCGCAACGTGCGGGCATGGACCTCACCGTGCATCGCGGCGAGGTCGTCGGGCGTGGCCGGCATCACCGGCTCCGGACGCGAGGAGGTGGCATCGCTGGTCTTCGGCGGCCACGAGCGCGGTCCGGCGAGATCACCGTCGACGGCAAGGTCCTGCCGCAGAACCGGCCCGACATCTCCATCGAGCGGGGCGTCGCCCTGGTGCCGGCCGAGCGCCACGCGAACGCGTCGCTGCTCGACCAGACCCTGCGCGAGAACATCACCCTCGTCGATCCGGGTCGGCACATGACGATGGGGATCCTGCGCCGCCGCCCGGAGACGCGCCGACGTGCGCGTGTGGCTCGACCGGCTGACGGTCAAGCCCGGTGGGCAGACCGAGTACACGATGACGCAGCTGTCCGGCGGCAACCAGCAGAAGGTCATCCTCGCCCGCTGGCTGCGTCAGGAGCCGGAGGTGCTCATCCTCGACGAGCCGACGCAGGGCGTCGACGTCGGCGCCAAGGCGGACATCCACACGCTCGTCGACGAGGCCGCCGCCCAGGGCGCCGCGGTGCTCGTCTGCTCGACCGACCACGAGGAGCTGGTCCGCGTCTGCGACCGCGTGGTGATCATGCGACGAGGTCGCGCGGTCGAGATCCTGCGCGGCGACGAGATCACCGCCGACAACATCACCGCCGCCACGATCGGCCGCGAGCACGGGTCGGCCGAACCCGCGGCCTGACCGCCCACTGACCACCACTGCCCAGCGCCTCGACGAGAACCGGAGCACACCCGATGACCCGGAGCCGAACCCTGTCTGAAGTGCAAGCAGCGACGCCCACGCGCCGGATCAACCTCGGCTTCGACAAGTACAGCGGCCTGTACGTCTGGGCGCTGCTCGTCATCGTCTTCTCGCTGTGGATTCCGGACCTGTTCCTGCAGGTGAGCAACTTCAAGCACGATGCTGCTCCTTCCAGGCCATCAGCACGATCGTGGCCCTCGGCCTGATCCTCCCCGTGGCCGCCGGCGCCTTCGACCTGACGATCGCCGGCACCCTCACGGTGTCGGCGTGCTTCACGGCGTGGGCGCTGACCAACCACAACGGCGTGATCGTCGCGGCCGGTGCGCTCCTGCTGATCGGCGTCGTCATCGGCCTGGCGAACTCGATGGTCGTGGTCAAGTTCAAGGTCGACTCGTTCATCGGCACCCTGGGCATGAGCTCGCATCCTCGTCGCGGTGGCCTACATGATCACCGACAGCGCGCAGATCGTGCTCAGCACGGAGGCGGGCTACGCACCCGTTCTTCGAGTTCGCACGCGAGGAGTCGTTCGGCACTGCCGCGGTCCGTGTACTACGCGGCGGTGATCGCGGCCATCGTGATCTGGTGGATCCTCGAGTACACCCCGGGTGGCCGCTACCTCTACGCCGTCGGCGGCAACCCGGTGGCCTCGCGCCTCGCGGGCGTGCAGGTCGGGCGCGATCATCACGCTCGTCCTTCATCTCCTCGGCGGTGACGTCGGCCTTCGCCGGCATCGTGTACCTGTCCACGATCGCCAACGGCGACCCCCGACATCGGCAGCGGACTACCTGCTGCCGGCCTTCTCGGCGGTGTTCCTCGGCGCCACGCAGATCCGGCCGGGTCGCGTCAACGTCCTCGGCACGCTCGTCGCGATCTTCCTGCTCGCCACCGGCGTCACGGGCCTGCAGCTGGCCGGTGCGCCCTCGTACGTGACCGAGCTGTTCAACGGCGTCGGCGCTGATCGTCGCGGTGGCGCTGGCCGCGCGCACGGCACGCGCCGCGCCGCCGCGGCTGACGCGCAGCGCACCGCGCGCACTCGGCGTCGGTGTCTAGGGCAGCGGGATCGGGAACGGGTCCGCCTGCGCGGCCGCGTGCGCCTCATCGCTGCTCGCCCACTCGAGGGCGTTGCCGAGCAGCCGCCGGAACATCGGGTTCGCGAAGGTCGCCGGCCCGTCGCCCATGAGGAGCGTGGCGACGGGACTGCTGCCCGCCGTCGTCGTCCAGCCCATGAGCCTGCTGCCGCCGTGCAGGCCGCCGTCCTGCCCGCGTCCGGCGCACGTCACCCCGGTCGACGTGCCGTTGCTGACCTCGTCGAACGTGTCCTGGAAGAGCGCGCCGTCCATGTCCGCGTCGTTGTCGAGGAACGGGCGTGAGCCGGTCGGTGAGGAAGGGCGCGAAGTAGAGCTCGTCGTCGACCGCGAAGTCGCTGACTCCCTGCGCGATCGGGTGGCCCGGGTCGGTGACCCGGACCGTGTAGCGGGCCGACGCGGTAGCCGGAGGACGGGAGGTCCTCGCCGCGCAGGCGTCCGGGACGGTAGAGGAAGCGCGCACCGGTGACCTCGGCCCAGCCCTCCCAGCCCGGCCACGCCGAGATGGCGTGGTGGAGGACCACGAGCCCCTGGCCCGGCGTCGAGGAGGTTGACGACGTCCTGGGCCGTCTGGGCGTCCGGGCCCACGACCTCCGGCTCGCTGCCGCGCTTGAGCCGTCAGTCCGGGGATGTCGTGCAGCAGGATCGCGTCCCACTGGCCGGCGAGCTCGTCGGTCAGCCAGCGCTGGGCGCTGGGCTGCGTGGCAGTGCGCCCACACCCAGCCGCGCTCGGTGCAGATGTCGGCGATCGCGCCGAGGAACTCGTCCATCGCGACCCGGTGGCCACCGGTCACGACGAGGATGCGACGGATCATGGAGTCTCCCGATGCGATTTACTTGGACGTCCTAGTTACTATAGTCTGCGTTCGATAAGTGCAGGTGCATTCCACCGATCCGGGAGACCCTGATGGCCACACCCACGGAAGCCCTCGACGAGGTCATGCCCGTCACGCGCGAGCTGGTCCTCGACCTGCATCGCCGCATGGTGCGCATCCGGCGCTTCGAGGAGCGGGCCGGCAAGCTCGTCGAGTCGGGGGACATGCCCGGCTTCCTGCACCTGTACGTCGGCCAGGAGGCGGTCGCCGCCGGCGTCGTGCTCGGCGCTGACCGATGCCGACCAGATCACGTCGACGCACCGCGGGCCACGGCCACGCGATCGCCAAGGGCGCCGAGTTCCGGCCGATGTTCGCCGAGCTGTACGGCAAGACCACCGGCTACTGCAAGGGCCGCGGCGGCTCGATGCACATCGTCGACATGAACCGCGGGATGCTCGGCGCCAACGCCATCGTCGGCGGCGGCATCCCGATCGCCGTCGGCGCGGCCTTCGCCTCGCAGTACCGCAACGACGGCACGGTCGCCGTGTCCTTCTTCGGCGACGGCGCCACCAACATCGGCGCCTTCCACGAGGCGGTGAACATGGCCGCGGTCTGGGACCTGCCCGTCGTCTTCGTCTGCGAGAACAACGGCTACGCCGAGTTCACCTCGCAGTCGAACGCACATGCGCTGACCGACATCGCCGAGCGGGCCGCCTCCTACGGCATGCCCGGCGTCATCGTCGACGGCATGGACGCGCTCGCCGTGCGCGAGGCGACGCATCGAGGCCGTCGACCGCGCCAAGCGCGGCGAGGGCCCGACCTTCATCGAGGCCAAGACCTACCGCTACTTCGACCACCAGGGCATCAAGGGCATGCGCATCCCCTACCGCGATCCCGCCGAGGTCGAGGCGTGGAAGACGCGTGACGCCATCACGCTCGATCGAGGCCATCGGCGTCGAGCGCGGCCTGGCCACGGCCGAGGAGTTCGCCGCCATCTGGGCGGAGACGGAGGCCGAGATCGAGGACGGCATCGAGTTCGCCCGGAACGAGCCCCGATCCCGACCCGGCCGACATCCTCGACGACGTCTACACCGTCTGACCCCGAAGGGACTCCCTGATGACCACTCCTGCGACGTCCACGCGCGAGCTGACCTACGTCAAGGCCTTCAACGAGGGCATGCACCAGATCATGGCCGAGGATCCCGACGTCTTCCTCATCGGCGAGGACGTCGCCGGCTACGGCGGCGTCTTCCACATGTTCGACGGGCTCCTCACCGAGTTCGGCGACCGCGCGCGTGAAGGACACGCCCGATCGCCGAGCAGGCCATCATCGGCCTCGGCGTGGGCGCCGCGGCTCGCGGCCTGCGCCCCGTGTGCGACCTCATGTTCATGGACTTCATCGGCGTCGCGATGGACCAGATCTTCAACCAGGCCGCGAAGATGAAGTACATGTTCGGCGGCAACGTGTCCGTCCCGCTGACGATCACCACCGCCGGCGGCGCGGGGATGTCCGCCGCCGCGCAGCACAGCCAGAGCCTGGAGGCGTGGCTGGCGCACGTGCCCGGCCTGAAGGTCGCGATGCCCGCGAGCGCCTACGACGCCAAGGGCCTGATCGTCGGAGCCATCCGCGACGACAACCCGACCATCGTGGTGCTGAACAAGCGCATGCTCGGCGTCAAGGGCCAGGTGCCCGAGGAGCTGTACGCGATCCCGTTCGGCGTGGCCAACGTCGTCCGCGAGGGCACGCGACGTCACGATCGTCGCGATCGGCCGCATGGTCCCGGAGGCCAGCAAGGCGGCCGCCAAGCTCGAGGAGTCGGGCATCTCGGTGGAGATCATCGATCCGCGCACCGTGCAGCCGCTCGACACCGCGACCATCGTCGCGTCCGTCAAGAAGACCAACCGCGTCCTGATCGTGCACGAGGCGGTCGAGTTCGGCGGCATCGGCGCGGAGATCTCCTCGCAGATCCAGGAGGCCGCATTCGACTACCTCGATGCACCCGTCGCGCGGCTCGCCGCCCCGTTCGCGCCGGTGCCCTACGCTCCGATCCTGGAGAACGCGTACGTTCCGGACGCCCCGCGCATCGAGGCCGCCGTCCGCCGACTGCTCGAGCGGAGGTAGTTCGTGGCCATCGAGATCCTGCTGCCCAAGCTCGGCCTCACCATGGAGGAGGGCACGGTCGACGAGTGGCTCGTCGCCGACGGCTCGGCCGTCACCATGGGCATGCCGCTGCTGCGCCTGGCCACGGACAAGATCGATGTCGATGTCGAGGCGGAGGGCGAGGGCATCCTGGCCCGCGCCGTGCCGGACGGCACCACCCTCGCACCGGGCTCCGTGCTCGGCTGGCTGCTCGTCGCCGGCGAGGCGGCTCCCGCGGGTGCGTCACCGGCGGCGGCTCCGACTGCCGCGGCCGCCGACGAGGTCGTCGTCATCACGACGATGCAGGGGACCGACGATCTCGAGGTCGCGTCAGCCGGCGGACGGGTGTTCATCAGCCCCAATGCCCGCCGGGTGGCGCAC
The DNA here is from genome assembly GCA_963707385.1 of uncultured bacterium. Classification (GTDB taxonomy): domain Bacteria; phylum Actinomycetota; class Actinomycetes; order S36-B12; family S36-B12; genus UBA10649. The sequence continues at coordinate 382,003 of CAVPPK010000002.1, forward strand.
GAGCTGAATGTGGACCTGGCCTCGGTCACGGGCACCGGCCCGGGTGGCCGGATCGTCTCCGAGGACGTCGAGGAGGCGGCGGCGCGAGGCGCGCAGGCAGCCGGCCCGGGCCAGCCCGGCGAGGGTCGTCTCGCCGCTCGCCCGTCGTGACGCCCGCGATGCCGGCATCGACCCGTCCACCATCACCACCGGCGACGGTGTCGTCCGGCGTAGTGACGTGCGGGCAGCGGCGGCATCGACGCCGCAGACGAGCGCCGCAGCAGCGGTCGCGCCCACCGCAGCGCCGGTCGTCCTGCCTGTCGGCCAGGAGACGGCATCGATCATCGCGATGAAGGGCATGCGCGGCACGATCGCCGCCCGCATGCAGCAGAGCCTCACCGAGATGGCCCAGCTGACGCACGGGTTCGAGGTGTGCATGGACGCCGTCGTCGCCCTGCGCGCGGAGATGAAGGAGCAGTACGCCGCCCTCGGCGTCGCCGTCCCGAGCCTCAACGACTTCATCGTCCGCGCCGCTTCGCTGGCCCTGCGCCAGCACCCGATCCTCAACGCGACCATCATCGACAAGGAGATCCACCTCCTCAGCCGCATCCACATGGGCCTGGCAGTCGCCGTGCCGGGCGGGCTCATGGTGCCCGTCATCCGCGACGCCGACCGGCTCTCGCTCCCCGAGCTCGCCCGCACCACGCGCGACCTGGCCGAGCGGTGCCGCGACGGGGCGATCGGGCTCGACGAGCTCGAGGGAGCCTCGTTCGCCGTCACCTCGCTGGGCACGTACGGCGTCGACTTCTTCACGCCCGTGATCAACCCCGGCAACGTCGGCATCCTCGGCGTCGGGCGGCTGCGCGACTCGGGTCGGTGGGAGGGCGACGCCTTCGTCCGCACTCAGGTGCTGACGCTCAGCCTGACGTTCGACCATCGCGCGGTCGACGGTGCTCCCGCGGCGGAGTACCTCCAGACGATCGCTGAGCTGCTCGCGCGGCCCCTCGTCCTGGTCTCGTAGCGCCGATGCCGGCCATCTACCTGCTGAGGCATGGCCAGGCGAGCTTCGGTACGGACGACTACGACGTCCTGTCCGACCTCGGCCGGCGCCAGGCAGCGGTCGCGGGCGCGGCGCTCGCACGACGTGGCCTGCGGCGGCCCGTGGTTGTCAGCGGAGGGCTGAGGCGGCAGCGGGACACGGCCGCGATAGCGGCTGAAGCGCTGGGCGTGCAGCCCTCCGGTGTGGACGCGCGTTTCGACGAGTTCGACGCACATGCCGCGGTCGACGCCCACCTTGGTGGTCCTGGCGCCACGGACGGGATGTCGTCGACCGACTTCCAGCGTGCACCTCGACGTCGTGATGGCGACGTGGATGGACTCGGGCGAGGAGCGGTGGCGGGCCTTCACTGACGGCGCCGTGGCCGCCCTGGCCGATCTCGCCGCGTCGCTGCCGTCAGGGTCGGATGCGGTGGTGGCCACATCGGCGGGCGTCACGGCGGTGATCGCCGGACGGCTGCTGGGAGCCGACTCCGCGGGCGTCATCGCGATGAACCGGGTGAGCGTCAATGCGTCGATCACGACGGTGGTGGCCGGGGCACGGGGGCTGTCGCTGGTGTCCTTCAACGACCACGCCCACCTGCTGGACGACCGGTCGCTGCTCACCAACCGCTGACCCGCGCCTGTTGGTGCCGGTCGTGCGGCGCCGAGCGGGCTGCGCCGAGGTCTTGACGATCGCCCCAGGCGGTATCACCATGGGCTCGAGCGAGGAGGTTAGGCATGCCTAAGTCATCTAAGGCCACCGCGAGCGAAGCCGTCGTCGTGGAGGGCTACGAGGGGCATCTGGAGAACCTGGACGGTGGCTACACCGTCGCATTCGAGGAGTACACCGCGGACGTCGACCTGGCGCCGCTCCTGGTGGGCCTGCCCGACGACCGGTGCCAGGCCGCGCACTGGGGGTACGTCATCCGTGGCAGGGTGACGTTCCGCACGGCATCCGGCGAGGAGACCTTCGAGCAGGGCGACGCGTACTACGTCGGCCCGGGGCACACGCCATTCCTCTACGCCGGCTCCGAGATCGTCGAGTTCAGTCCGACCGACGACTTGGCGCGCACCATGGAGGTCGCCCAGCGCAACATGGCCGCGGCGGGCTGAGCCACGCCCAACGCCTGGCGGCTACCACCCGAAGTGACCTCCGTCGACCGTCAAGGGTCCGCTCGGTCGTCTCCACCCACCAGTCGAAGGTGGCGCTGTAGTCCGAGGGATCCGACGCGTCCGGAGCCTTCCAGCAGGCGTACTCGGCGAAGGCGGCCAGGAGGGCGAGCCGGACCGTGCGGTCGTCGGCCGTACGGCCGGCCAGTTCCGCCCAGTCGCTGACGATCTCGTCGTTCGTCGCCCCGATGAGCCAGTCGTTCTGGATCAGGTAGATGGCGAAGTCGAAGTCACCGGGCGCTTCGCAAGCCATGGCGAAGTCGAGCATGATGACGCGACCGTCGGCGAGTCCGAGGTTGGCGAGGGACAGATCGGCGTGCGTCATGGTGCGCTCGCGTTGCGTGAGATCCGCGGCGAGGTGTGCGGGCGCGGTGTGGATGGACTGCACGGCCTCGCGAACCCGGGGCGGTGCGGCCTCGTCGAAACGTGGCCACGCCTCGACGGCGTAGGACGGAAGCGGGTTCGCGCCGCCGATGAAGGGTTCCATCGAGGCAGTCGAGAACAGCGCCAGGTGCGTCTCCAGCGGGCACAGCTCGCCTGGCAGGGAGTCGACGAAAGCCGAGTGCAGATCGCGCATCGCCGCGAGCACGCGGCGGCTGTCGTCCCTCGAGATCCGTTGCCCCTCCGGGACCAGGTGACCGGCGACGTCGGCCATGACCATGCGCCAGGCGGCCCCGTCCCTGTCCACGGCGATGACAGTGGGATCGATGCTCGCCGGAAGACGGTCGTAGACGCCGTCGAGGGCGAAGAGGAAGGCGCGTCCCGGGTCCGCCGTCGCGGCCATGGCCAGGTCGTTGGCAGGGGTGCTCGACTTGAGGATGACGGTGCTGCCGTCGGCGAGCTGAAGTCGCTCCAGCACCGCACCCGAGTAGCCGGGGGCTACCGGGTCAGTGAGCGGCTCGCGCCGGACGGCCGAGTCGATGATGTCGGCGACCGATGGCCCTGCATTCCCCGCCATGGCAGCAGGATCGACCGGATGACCGGCCCGGTCAAGGCCTCGGGGTCGTCGTCAGGACTGGTCGATGTAGCGGACGACGTCGGATCCGTCCCAGCCGTCGGCCAGGGCGGCCACCTTGTCGTAGAACCCGCGCAGGTGCTCGCTGCCGACGTAGAGCTCGAGGATCCCACCGACGACGTGGCGGGCGTCGTGGAAGTGCACCTCCATGCCCGAGGACGACGTGAGCGACATCGTCAGCGGCATGCCCTGCTCGACGAGCGCGGCGCTGGCGGCCTCGAGGTCGTCGACGAAGCACGCGAAGTGGTTGACCTGGCCAGGCTGCTCGTGCTCGAGCACCTCCCGCATGCTGGCCGGCTCGCACTCGTGCAGCTGGATGATCTCGAGCATCACCGGGCCCCACTGGCCGAAGGCGGCGCTGTGGTCGTAGATCGCAGGCTCGCCGTTGTGGGTGGCGACCACCGCAAGGTGACGACGGACGAGGAAGGGACCGGCCCCGACGCGCTGGGCCCACTCGTGGCAGGCAGCCTCGAGATCGTCGACGCGATAGGCGATCTGGACGAGCCGCGCGGGCAGCGCGGACTGCCCAGGGTTGGCCGGATTCGGCATGCGATCTCCCTCAGACGAGGTGGGCGGGAAAGTTACTGTACTCCGATGCAAGTTGTGTAGTCTTTGGTTCTCACCCGATGTGTGCGCGTGTCCAAGGAGTCGTCATGGCCAAGGTGTACAAGCACCCCATCTCCGGGTTCACCTACTCGGTCAACGAGGTCGGCCTCGTCCGGGTGGACGATCCCGCCACCGGTCGCTACGGGATCTTCGACGACAACGGCATCTGGTCCGAGGGCGAGATCGTCGACGTCGACCTGCAGGCGGCGGGCTGGGTCGGACGCACGCCCGAGGCCCGCGCCCTGCGCGAGGCCAACTCGTGACGCAGACGACCGCCGTCCTCCTCGACCGCCGACCCGTGGGCACCGCGGTCGCGGCGGCGCTGACGCTCGGGACGATCGACCTGCCCGCGCTCGCGCCGGGGCAGGCCCTCGTCCGCAACCAGTACATGAGCGTGGACCCGTCAACGCGCGGCCGCATGGATCCGGGTGAGAAGCAGTACACGACCAACTTCGAGATCGGCGGCCCCCTCGACGGGTCCGCGATCGGCGTCGTCGTCGAGTCCGCCTCCGACAGGCTTCCGGTCGGTGCGACGGTGCGGCACCGACTCGGCTGGCGCGAGCTCGCCGTCGTCGACGACGCGACCGCCACCGTCTGCGACCTCGCGAAGGCGCCGGCCGTCTCCTGGCTGAGCTCGATGGGCCAGACGGGTTTCACTGCCTACGCAGGCCTGCTGCCCGTGGGACGGATCGCGAAGGGCGAGACCGTGTTCGTCACCGGCGCGGGCGGTGCCGTGGGCAGCATGGCCGGCCAGTTCGCGCGCCTGCTCGGTGCGGGTCGCGTCATCGGCAGCGCGGGCGGTGCGGAGAAGTGCGCGTGGCTGCTGGACGAGTGCGGCTTCGACCACGTCATCGACTACCGCAACGGCGACGTTCGCGCGGAGCTCCCGGTCGCGGCGCCCGACGGCATCGACCTGTTCTTCGACAACGTGGGCGGCTGGCAGATGGTGGCCGCGTTCCACAACATGAAGATCCACGGACGCATCAGCATGTGCGGCGCTGTGTCGAACTTCGGCACCGCCGATCAGCCCTCGCTCAATGAGCTGATCGAGGTCGTGCTGCGGCGCATCACCATCCAGGGCTTCATCGTGCGCGACTACGAGGCGTTGCGCCCGGAGTTCGAGGAGCGCGTGAGCGGCTGGCTGGCGAGTGGTGAGCTGGTCGACCGCGCGACGATCTACGAGGGCATCGAGAACGCGGGGGCGGGGCTCGAGGGCCTGCTGAACGGCGCGAACCTCGGCAAGGCCCTGATCCGGCTGTCGGACTGAGGGAGACCGCATGGCCATCGACGTCGTCGACGCGACACTGTTCGCATCGCTGGAACCCGTCGCGCTGCGCGGGTCCTCATGCGGCAGATGCGGCGCGCACGTGTTCCCGGCGATGGGCTCATGCCCGATGTGCTCCGGGACCGATGTGACTGACGTGGCCCTGCCCACCGCGGGCACGGTCTGGTCATGGACGACGCAGCACTTCGCGCCCAAGCCGCCCTTCCGCACCGACGAGTTCGCGCCGTTCAGCATCGGCTACGTCGATCTGGGTCCGGTGATCGTCGAGGGCTGGCTGGTGGGCCGCACCCACTGGACCATCGGCGAGCCGGTCCGTCTGGTGCTCACCAAGGCGTGGACCGACGGTGACACAGGTCGTGCACACCTTCGGCTTCGAGGCGGCGTCATGAGCGCGGGCACGGACGCGATCTACATCGTGGGCGCAGCCCGCACCGAGTTCGGGCGGTACGACGGCGAGGACAACGAGCTCGCCGAGCAGGCAGTGCGAGGCGCCCTTGCCGACTGCGGCCTGTCGTGGACCGACGTCCAGTTCGCCGTGGGCGGCACCAACGGCGAGACCAAGCCCGACAATCTGGTCTCGCGGCTGGGCCTCACCGGGCTGCCCTTCGTCACCGTGAAGAACGGCTGCGCGACGGGTGGGGTGGCCCTCATGACCGCGCGCAACGGCCTCATCGCGGAGGATCTCGACGTCGCCTGCGTCGTCGGGTACGACAACCACGCGCGCGGCGCGTTCAACGCCTCGCCGGCCCGCTACGGGATCGGCGAGTGGTACGGCGCCACGGGCATGATGGTGACGACGTCGTACTTCGCGCTGAAGATCCAGCGGTACCTGCACGAGCACGGGATCAGCGAGCGCACCCTCGGGTATGCGTCCGAGAAGGCCTTCGACTACGCCACCGCGCACCCGTACGCCTGGCGCCGCAAGCCGGTGTCGGTGGACGACGCGATGGACGCCGACATGATCAACGACCCGCTGACGCGCTTCATGTTCTGCTCGCCCGACGCCGGTGCGGTCTCGCTCGTCCTCGCCCGCGGGCGCTCGCGCCTTCGACCTGTGCGACACACCGATCCGGCTGGCCTCGGTGGCGCTGCGCGGCCGCCGACCCGGCTCCTTCGAGGTCTTCTCGCCCTGGCTGGCGCCCGGCGAGCGCACCAGCCCGTCCATCGACGCGGCGGCGGCGGCCTTCGCGGCGGCGGGCATCGCGCCCGCGCGACGTCCAGGTGGCGCAGCTGCAGGACACCGACAGCGGCGCGGAGGTGATCCACCTCGGCGAGACCGGCCTGGTCGCGCACGGCGAGCAGGAGGCCGCGTACCGCAACGGCGACTTCGCGATCGACGGCCGGCTTCCGGTCAACACCGACGGCGGGCTGCTCGCCAACGGCGAGCCGGTCGGCGCCTCGGGGCTGCGCCAGGTGCACGAGGTCGTCCGCCAGCTCCAGGGGCGTGCCGACGGCAAGCAGGTGCCGGGCGGCCCGCGCATCGGATTCACCCATGTCTACGGAGCCCCGGGCATCAGCGCCTGCACGGTTCTCATGAACGAAGGAGCGACCCCGTGAGCGATCTCGATCACGAGCACCTCGAGGCGTGGCGCGGCGAGGTCCGCGCGTGGCTGGCCTCGATCGCGCCCGCCGCGCGCGGAGGAGGTCTTCGTCTGGGGCGAGGGCGATCCGCGGCTGCAGATCTTCCTGTCGATGAGCCACGACGAGGAGGTCGCCTACCTCGACCGGGTGCGCGAGTACCGCCGCCAGCGCTTCGACGCGGGCTACGGCGCGATCTCGCTGCCCGAGGAGTTCGGCGGAGCCGGGCTGCCGAGCGTCTACTCGGTGGCGTTCGCCGACGAGGAGCGCGAGTTCGCCGTCCCGCCGTCGTCCGAGATCATCTCGGTCACGACCGGCCTCGTCGGCGCGGCGGTGAGCGTGTTCGGCACCGACGAGCAGCGCGAGAAGTACGCCAAGGCGTTCCTGCGCACGGACCTGCTGTGCTGCCAGCTCTTCAGCGAGCCGGGTGCCGGCTCGGACCTCGCGGGCCTGTCGACCAAGGCCGTCCGCGACGGCGACGACTGGCTGCTCACCGGCCAGAAGATCTGGAGCTCGAACGCCCAGTTCTCCGAGTACGGCTTCGTGCTGGCCCGCACCAACCCCGACGTCGTCAAGCAGGCGGGCATCACCGCCTTCCTCGTGCCGATGGACGCCCCGGGCGTCGAGATCCGTCCGATCCGCCAGATGAGCGGCCCGGCCTCGTTCAACGAGGTGTGGTTCGACGGCGCCCGCGATCCCGGACTCCATGCGGATCGGTGACGTCGACGCCGGCTGGAAGGTCGCGCAGGCGACGCTCGGCTTCGAGCGGACGTCGTCCGGCTCCGGTCACCGGCGCAAGGGCGGCACCGCCGCCGACCTCGTCGCGCTCGCCCAGCACCTCGGCCTGAGCTCGGACCCGGTGACCCGTCAGGAGCTGGCCGACGTCTACATCCGCACCCGCCTGCACGCGGCGATGGTCGCCAAGGTCGCGCGCGCCACCGCGTCCGGCGACAAGCCCGGACCGGCGGGCTCGCTCGGCAAGCTGCTCGCGTCCGACAACCTCGTGCGCATCGGCAACGCGGCGTCGCACATGCTCGGGTCGGCGCTGGTGGCGGACACGGGGGAGTGGGGTCAGTTCGCCTGGGGCGAGCACGTGCTCGGCGCCCCCGGCTACCGGCTCGCGGGTGGCACCGACGAGATCCAGCGCAACATCATCGCCGAGCGGGTGCTCGGCCTGCCGGCGGAGCATCGCGCCGACAAGGCGCCGTTCTCGCAGCTCGCCAAGTCCTAGCCGTGCCGAGTTGACCCAGATGCTGGGCCAAATCGCCGGAATTCCGGGGGTTCTGGGTCAGTTCGGCGGAACTCGCCCAGATGCTGGGTCAAATCGGTGGGGGCTACCAGGCGAGGAGGGTGGCGATGCGCTCGCGATGGAAGGCGCTGTCGCCGAGGAAGGCCGCGTCGTAGCGCGCTCGCCGGAAGTACAGGTGCGCGTCGTGCTCCCACGTGAAGCCGATGCCGCCGTGCAGCTGGATCGCCTCGGCCGTCATCGCGATGTAGGAGTCGGACCCCCAGGCCTTGAGGAGGGCAGCCTCGGCTGCGAGGTTCTCCGTCTCGCCCCAGGTCACCTTCTCGAGCCCTGAACGCGCCATCTCGACGAGCATGAGGGCGTCGGCCATGCGGTGCTTGATGGCCTGGAAGCTGCCGATCTCGCGGTTGAACTGACGGCGCACCTTCACGTAGTCGAGGGTCATGTCGAAGCAGGCCTGGGTGCCGCCGAGCTGCTCAGCCGCGACCGCGAGCAGTGCGACATCGACTCCCCGGTCGATGGCCGACGCTCCTCCGCCTCCGGCAGTGAGCCGCACGGCCGGGGCATTGTCGAAGGTCACGGTGGCCGATGGGCGGGAGAAGTCCAGCGAGACGAGCGACGTCACCTGGGCATCAGCCGCCTCGACGACGAAGACATCGATCCCGTCATCGGTGCGGGCCGCGACGACGAAGAGGGCCGCAGAGGCACCGAAGGGCACGAACCGCACGGTGCCCGTGACCGACGAGCCGTCGCTCGTGCACGCGACGCGCCTCGGCCGACCACAGGCCCCGGGCCTCGGTGATGGCTGGCGCGGCGATCTCACCGGCAGCGATCCGCTCGAGCACGGGCGCGGCCGCGTCGTCACAGCCCGCGAGCACCTGACCGCAGAGCACCGTGCTCGACACGAAGGGCACCGGGGCGAGCGTCGCTCCGAGCTCCTCCGCCACGGCCAGCAGCTCGGCCAGGCCGCCGAGGCCGCCCACGTCCTCGGGCAGGCCGACCGCGGCGAGGCCGATGTCCTGGGAGAGCAGGGTCCACAGGCCGGGGTCGATGCCGGTGTCGGAGCCCTCGAGCTCGCGGACCGCCAGCCGGGTAGCCGGCCGCCGAGGCCGCCTCACGAACCGTCTGCCGCAGCTCGAGCTGCTCGTCGCGGTCGAGCGTGCTCAACGGCAACTCGTGGCTCATGGCGCTCCGGGGGTGGTTTCCTTAGTGGACGAACAGTAAGTGTAGTCCGTGGGGGCGGCTTCGGCGGAAGAGTCGTGACCGAAGAGAGATCTTCCAACGAAGCAATAAAGTTGGACGTTCATGTAGATTGCGGGCATTGACCCCTGCTCGGAAGGCGGATCCATGCGCAAGTCCCTTGTCGCCGCGGTGCTCACGGCTTCGACCCTCCTGCTCGCGTCCTGCGCCATGCCGGCGGACGACCCGAACTTCGACCCCAACGCGGGTGTCAACAACGAGGAGAACGCCGCCCTGGCATCGGCAGCGGCCGCCGACGTGGTCGCCATGGAGGACGGCCATGCTCGCGCCCGACCACGCTCGGCGTGGACTCCCCGTTGCCGGCCGCTCCCGCCGAGGGCGCGCGTCATCGTGAGCCTGACCGACGGCACCGAGTACGAGGCCGTCTTCGAGACGGCGCTCGCCGAGGCGGCGGGCGTCCTCGGCTGGACGGTCGAGAGCGTGGTCGTCGATTCAGCCGATCCGACCGCTGCCGCCACCGCGTTCGACGCGGCCCTCGCGGCTGGAGCCGGCCGGCATCCACTTCACGGGCGGCTTCTACGACGTCGCTGTCGGCGAGCCTGCCCGCTGCCGAGACGGCCGGCATCCCGGTCATCTGCACCGGCTGCTCGGGCGAGCCCGGCGGCGGCATCTCCGACACCAGCATCAACGGCACCGAGCAGAACATCGCCTGGGGGGCCGTCCTCGGGTCCTACGTGCTCGCCAACCAGTACGAGGGCGAGGACGCAGGCGCCCAGGTGTTCGCGCTTCCCGGCGGCGCCATGACCGACTTCAACCTGCAGTTGAGCACGACGATCATCGACCAGTGCCGGAACTGCTCGGCCACCGAGTCCTTCGTCGACCCGACGTTCCTCGACCTGACCGATCCGGCGTCGGTGTCGTCCTTCGTCGTGGGCGAGATGTCCACGGCGCTGGGCTCATGGGCCGTCCTCGACAGCGGTGCGCTCTCCAGCGGGGTGGCCGACGCGCTGGCGACTGACCCCACGCTGCTGGCGCCGGTCGTCCTCACCGGTCGCGGGGCCTCCGCTGCCGACATCGCTGTCGCTCCAGTCGCTCGGGGGCGCCGCAGCCCCGGCGGGGGAGACGTCCGCCGAGGCGTCTGCCGAGGCGTCCCCGAGCCGTCGGCCGAGGGCGACGTCGCTGCCGAGGGTGAGGAGGCCGCCCCGGTCGGACGCACCGCCGAGGAGGCGGCCGCCCTGCAGGCCTGGATCGCGATCCCGCAGCCAGTCATGGCCTGGCGGGTCGTCGACCAGTTCGCCCGGCATCATCGGCGGTGGCGAGCCGGTGGTGGCCCCGCTGCCCAGCCAGCTGCTGACGGGGGCCAATGCGGCGGATGCCGTCGTGGACGAGAACGGCAACTTCATCGGCATCGCCGACTACAAGGAGCAGTTCACGGCGCTGTGGGGCGTCCAGTAGTCCGAGCGCATCGACGAGGGGTCCCGGCCAGACGGCCGGGACCCCTCGTCCATTTGGCGCCGAACTAAAGCCGGACTCCAGTTTCTCCGTGAGGGGACATCCGCCTGTCCCCCGACCTACCCCGGCATTCGTGACAGGAAAGTGACCAGAAAGTGACCAGAAACCCTTCCCATTCCTAGGACGTGCATGTACTTTCAGGGGGCTCGGGTTCAACTGACCCTCGACCGGAAGAGAGATCCATGCGCAAGTCCATCTCCGCTGTCGCCCTTGTGGCGGCCGCCTCCATGACCGTGGTCGGCCTGGCGCCGGCAGCTTCGGCCGCCGACGGCGTCGAGGTCGCCAAGGCGGTCGTCGCCAAGTACTCGAAGGCCCCCACCTCGATCGGCAACCTCCCGATCATCACGAACACGATCCCCAAGGGCAAGTACGTCATCACCATCACGAACGCGACTGACGCGGCCGTGACGCTGAACAAGTACACCGTCGAGGGCGGCAAGCTGCTCGGCTGGAAGATGGAGGCCCTTCAGGCCGAGAGCACCCTCGAGGGCCAGCGCAAGACGCTGCAGCAGGCAATCGCGAAGAAGCCGGACGGCATCGCCGTCTCGGGCATGGAGACCGATTCCTACGGCGACCTGTACAAGCAGGCTGCGTCCAAGGGCATCGCCATCATCTGCTCCGCGTGCATGAGCCGTCCGGGCAGTGGCCTCCTCGACTCGCACATCGCGGGCCCGAAGATGCTGGACCTGTGGGGCCAGATGATCGCCGCCTACGCGGTGGCCAACGTCAAGGGCACCCCGAACGTGCAGATGTTCGGCATCTCGGTCTACCCGATCCTCCGTCGCTTCGACACCGCATTCGCGGCGTACATCAAGAAGCTGAACCCCGCCTCGAAGACCAAGTTCAACGAGCTTGACTTCGCCACGGGCGTGCCGCAGCAGGTCGGCAACGTCTACAAGGCCAACCCGGGCACGAACTTCGTGACCTCGGACCTCGGTGACTTCTTCATCGGCGTTCCGCAGGGCCTGTTCAACGTCGGCGCCAAGCCCGGCTCGGCTCCGCAGATCGGCGGCCTCACGGCCGGCAAGGACGCCATCCAGACGCTGAAGAACAAGACCACCAACGCCTGGACTGCGTACTCGCTGCCGATCGTCGGCTACAGCGTGATCGACAGCTTCGCCCGCTACTTCTCGAAGACCCCCTTCGCGAAGGCGGACCTGCCCACGCAGATCCTGACCCAGAAGAACATCGGCACCGCGGTGCTCACCTCCAAGGGTGACTACCTGGGCGTCAAGGACTTCCAGGCTCAGTTCAAGCGCGTGTGGGGCATCAAGTAGGTCCCGAGCAGCACTGACGACGAGGGCCCGGTCCACACGGACCGGGCCCTCGCGTTTGCCTTAGTATCTTTACTTGACGTTCAGTAACATCCGGGGCAGAATCATCGCACCCCGTCAAGAGGAGTACGTCACCCATGACCGAGCTCGCCTCCCCCCAGCGCCCGTCCACCGAGCCGCCGTCGCCGCGCTCGCCCGGGACGAGCGTCCAGGAGTACCTCGACAACGACGCCCGGCCGGTGCCCGCGGTGCTGCGCTACGACATCAACGAGAGCCTCGGCACCGCAGCCGCTCGACGTGGAGCGGTACATCTCCCGGGAGTTCCACGACCGCGAGGTCGAGAAGGTCTGGCGCAAGGTCTGGCAGTTCGCCTGCCGCGAGGACCACATCCCCAACCCCGGCGACCACGTCACCTACGACATCGCCGACGACAAGCTGATCATCATGCGCCAGCCCGACGGCAGCATCAAGGCGCTCTACAACGTCTGCCTGCACCGCGGCCGCGCCCTTCGCCAGGAGGGCGGCCGGGTGAGCGAGCTGCGCTGCCCGTTCCACGGCTTCTCCTGGAACATCGACGGCACCTCGAAGAACCGTTCCCTGCGCCTGGGACTTCCCGGAGATCGACCCTGACAACTTCCCGCTCCCCGAGGCCAAGGTCGCCACCTGGAACGGGTTCGTCTTCATCAACCAGGATCCCGACGCGGGGCCGCTCGAGGACTTCCTCGGCTCGATGCTCAACGACTGGGAGCGCTGGAACTACGACGACCGGGTCGTGTACTCGCACTTCGGCGGCGTCGTGAACTGCAACTGGAAGGTGGCCGGAGAGGCCTTCATCGAGGGGTTCCACTCGCTGGCGACCCATCCGCAGATGATGGAGTGGCTCGGCGACGAGAACACCCAGTACGACGTGATCAAGGGCGAGAACTGGAGCCGCCAGATCGTGCCGCAGGGCGTGCCCAGCCCGACGATCGCCAACCACATCAGCGAGCAGGAGGTGCTCGACTCGTACTACGAGACGCGCGCCTTCTACACGCAGGGCAAGGGCCGCGACCTGGCCGTGGGCGACGACGGCACGCCGCGCGTCCCGTCGGACTCGACGGCGCGACGCGAGCTCGCCGCTGCCATGCGGTCGGCGCTCGCGGAGCAGTTCGGCAACGACCAGGACCACTGGACGGACTCCGAGCTCCTCGACGGCATCCAGTACTTCGTGTTCCCGAACTTCTACGTGTTCGCCGGGCCGCGCACGAACGCCATCTACCGCTTCCGTCCGCTGGGCAACGATCCGGACAAGTGCATCGCCGAGGTGTTCCTCCTCGCGCAGCAGCCCGCCGACGGCACGCCACCCGAAGCCGCCGGCGCCGCGCTGGCTGCAGCCGGGGGAGACGTTCTCCGACATCAAGGAGATCGGCCTCCTCGGCCCGGTCTTCGACCAGGACATGGCGAACATGCCGTTCATCCAGGAGGGGCTGAAGTCGATGCGGACCCCGGGCGTGCAGCTGGCCCGGTACCAGGAGAACCGGATCCGGCACTACCACCAGATCCTGGACGAGTGGCTGGCGAGGTAGAGCTGGACCTCAGTCCTGGTCGTAGCGCAGGACGTAGCTGACGCGGTCCATCCGGGCGCGCCGGCACACCCGCAGCACCGGCTCGCCGGTGGCACCGGCGGTCAGTCCGTCGCGGACCAGGATGGGCGATCCGGCCCGGATGCCGAGGATCTCGGCATCGTCGAGGGTGGCCGCGTCGGCCGAGATGGTGCGCCAGACGGGCCGCGGCTCACCGAGCACCACGTTCAGCTGGCCGTACAGGCCGGTCACGTTGTCCCAGTCGCCGGCCGGGTCCGCCAGCAGCGTGCGCGGGAACCAGGAGCTCGACCACATCCACGCGGCCCCGTTGACCATGAGGGCGTTGTCGATCCGCCACAGTGGGCCCGGGGGCAGCTCGAGCGTGTCGTTGAGTCCGTTCGAGCTCACCTTGGCCGCCCGGAGCAGGACGTCCTCGTAGGTGAGGCCGTGCTCGGCGATCTGCCCGGTCAGCCCCGCGACGAGAGAGTCGGTGGACAGCCGCTGCGAGAGCGGCAGCCGGACGATGGGGGCGCTCACGTAGGTGCCGGAGCCCTGCCGCGACTCGACCGCACCGGCGCGCGCGAGCTCCTCGATCGCCCGCCGCACGGTCAGGCGGTTGACGCCGAGGTCCTCGGCGAGCCGGGACTCGCTGGGCAGCTTGTCCCCGGCCGCGTAGGTGCCGTCCGTGATCGACGCCGCGATCGCCAGACGCACGCGCTCGTACAGCGGCACTCCACCCATGGCGGGACCGTATCGGGGCGCCGTGGCCGATGCATGCACAGGGAGCACTACGGCTCGGCGCGCCGCGGGCGCCCGGTCGCGCGCCGGGAGGCCAGCGCGATAGTTTCTTTAGACGGACTACAGTACGATCCCCCGGTGACCGAATCCCTCGAACGACGTGTCCGCCGGCTGGAGGACCGCTTCGCCATCAACGACCTGGTGGTCGCCTACGCCACCCTCCTCGACGACGCCCAGTGGGACGCGCTGGGGGAGCTGTTCACGACCGACGGCGTCTTCGCGTCGCCGAACAGCACGACGAGCGGCCGCGCCGCGATCATCGAGAACTTCAAGGTCAAGCACGCGCCCTTCCCTGCCACGTGGCACGACCCGCACGGCATCGCGGTGGAGTTCGACGATGACGACCACGCCCGTGGCACGGTGATCGGCTACGCCGAGCTGGGTCAGCCGGGGGTGACCATCACCACGTCGATCCGGTACCAGGACGACTATCGCCGCGAGGACGGTCGCATGGCGATTCGCCAAGCGCCACGTCCTCAGCCTCTACGGCATGCCGTCGTCGGTGCTGGCTGCCGGCGGCCTGGGCGTGCGGGACCGCAAGCGCTGGCCCGGCCGCCCCGCCGGGCCGGCCGAGCTGCCGGACTTCGACGCGTCGCTACCCGGGGTACCCCGGATGAGCGGTGCAACTCTCGACCGCTCCGTCGAGCTCGGCGGTGTCTACAACGTCCGTGACCTCGGCGGCGTGCGCACGCAGGACGGGCACGTCGTCCGGCCGGGCATGCTCTTCCGTGCCTCGAGCCTGCATCGCCTGACGGACGAGGAGGCGTGGCGTGAGTTCGGCGCGGCCACGGTCATCGACCTGCGCTACCAGAAGGAGATCGACGCCTTCCCGCTGCCCGACTTCATCGAGGATCCGACGCACGCGCCGGTGCTGCTGGAGGGCTGGCAGCGCGGACGCGAGGACCTGCGCCGCGATGACGACGCCGCGGAGCACCTGGCCTGGGTGTACGAGGTCATGCTCGAGCTCGGTCAGGACACCATCCGCCGCATCCTCGGCCAGCTCGCCGAGACCGAGTCGACGCCGGCGATCTTCTTCTGCATGGCCGGCAAGGACCGCACCGGCTTCGTCGCGGCCGTGCTGCTCTCGCTCCTGGGCGTCAGCGACGAGGACATCGCCGACGACTTCGCGCTCAGCGGCGACGAGGTGGTCGCCCTCGTGCGCTGGCTGAAGACCCGCGAGGACTTCGAGCAGCACCCGATGATGAACCAGTCCGAGGACCTGCTGCGGGCGCCGCGTGGCGCGATGGAGCTGTTCCTCGCCCGCGTCACGGCGGAGCACGGCAGCCTGCGTGACTGGGTACTCACCCTCGACGTCCCGGCCGAGACCATCGACACACTGCGGGCCCGGCTCCTCGCCTAGCCCGCGTCACCACCCCGCCCTGGAGGAATCGTGATCGAGCGCAACGACCTGTACATCGACGGCCAGTGGGTGACGCCCGCCGGCGGTGACGTCATCACCGTCGACGAGGCCGCCACCGGCGAGATCATCGGGACGGTGCCGGCAGGCGATGTCGTCGACGGCGAGCGCGCCATCGTCGCGGCCCGGCGTTCCTTCGACGAGTGGGCGCAGGTGCCGATCGCCGAGCGCGCCGACGTCGTGACGGCGATCGCGACGGGCCTGCGCGAGCGCGAGGACGAGCTGGCGCGGATCATGGCGCAGGAGGTCGGCACGCCGCTGGCGACGTCGGTGCGCGTGCAGGTGGGTCTGGCCGCCTCGGTGTTCGAGACGATCGCGGAGGCCGCGCGCGAGCTGCCCGCGGAGGAGCGCATCGGCAACTCGATGGTCCTCCGCGTGCCGGCGGGCGTGGTCGGCGCCATCACGCCGTGGAACTACCCGCTGTACCAGCTCGCCGCCAAGGTCGGCCCGGCGCTGGCGGCCGGCTGCACCGTCGTCGTGAAGCCGAGCAGCGTCGCGCCGCTCGCGACGTTCGTGCTGGCGGACATCGTGGACGGGCTCGGCCTGCCGGCCGGCGCGTTCAACCTCGTCTCCGGGCGCGGCGCACTCGTCGGCGACCTGCTGTCGTCGCATCCCGAGGTCGACATGGTCAGCCTCACCGGCTCCACGGGGGCGGGCGTGCAGGTGGCCCGCTCCGCGGCGGGCACCATCAAGAAGGTGGCCCTCGAGCTCGGCGGCAAGTCCGCCTTCCTGCTCGCCGAGGGCGCCGACATGGACGCGGCGATGTCCGCCGCGGTGCGCGGCTGCTTCGTCAACAACGGCCAGACCTGCTCGGCGACCACGCGCCTCATCGTGCCGCGCTCGCTGCTGGCCGAGGTCGAGGAGCGCGTGGCCGCGGCGGTGAACGCCTACGTCGTCGGCGATCCGCTCGACGCCGGCCACGGAGATCGGACCGGTGGCGTCGGCGGGCCAGTTCCGCACGGTGTCCAAGTACATCGAGATCGGCATGAGCGAGGGCACCCTCATCGCCGGCGGGCCCGGGCCGGTGGACGGCCTCGATCGCGGCTACTTCGTCAAGCCGACGGTGTTCAGCCGACTCGACCCCGGCGGCGAAGGTCGTGCAGGAGGAGATCTTCGGGCCGGTGCTCGCGATCGTCGCCTACGACGAGGGCATCGAGCAGGGCATCGCGATCGCCAACGACAGCGAGTTCGGGCTGTCGGGCGCCGTGTTCGCCGCCGACATCCCCGAGGCCGTCGCCATCGCCCGGCGCCTGCGCACCGGGCCAGGTGGCCGTCAACGGCGGTCGGTTCAATGCCAAGGCGCCGTTCGGCGGCTTCAAGACGTCGGGCGTCGGGCGCGAGCTCGGTCACCACGGCCTGATGGAGTACTTCGAGCTGCTGAGCCTGCAGTTCCCGTCGGCCGACGACCTGGGCTCGTTCGGGCAGACCGTCTAGATGGCGACGGCAGAGGAGCTCGGCATCGCGGAGCCGTGCGAGATCCTGCTCGTCCGGCACGCCGTGCCCGCAGCCGGACGGCACGCTGGATCCGGGTCTGGGCGACGAGGGCCTCGCCCAGTCGGCGTCGCTCGTCGACTACCTGGGCCCCGAGCGCATCGACGCCCTCTACTCCAGCCACCTGAAGCGCGCCGTGCAGACAGTCGAGCCGCTGGCGCGCCGAGCGCGGGCTGGACATCGTCGTCGACGAGGGCCTGCGCGAGTGGGTCTCCAACGCCAAGGCCTACATGGGCACCGAGGGCATGGTCGACACCGCTCGGACGAAGGCCTTCCTCGAGGGCCGGTACGAGGACGAGTTCATGCCGCCGCACAACGCCGACGAGCTGCGGGCCACGCATGCTGGCGACCATGCGTCGCATCGGACTCGCCCACCAGGGGCAGAAGGTCGTCGCGGCGAGCCACGGCGGCGCCTCGAACACCTTCCTGGCCGCCGTCCTCGACAGCCCGCGACGGTTCTTCTTCAACCCCGGCTACGCGTCGATCTCGCGGGTGCAGGTCTGGCCGGACGGCCGGTTCGTCCTGCTCTGCATCAACGAGCTGACCCATCCGCGCGACCGGGGCACCGACCTGCTGCCGATCGGCTGACGCCCCGCGCCCTTCCGCTCGGCAAGGGCAGATCGGGACCAAAGGCCCCACCGCGCGGCGACCGCGACGTCGTAGCCTCCTCTCAAGTCATCTACACAACTTGAGCGGAGTGCGTCCATGACCGAGCTGATCGCCGAGGAGCAGAACCTCCAGCTCGAGGAGGAGGTCCCGCAGTGGCTGCGCAGCGACGTCCTCGACGGCGAGGCACGCGAGCAGGCCATGGCCATGATGCGCCGCCTGACGGTGCACCTGCGCGACAGGACGACCGACAGGCCGACTCCACGATGGAGGAGCCCATCGACAACTACCTCGACCCCGAGGTGTTCAAGGCCGAGGTCGACCTCATCTTCAAGCGCATCCCGCTGCCGCTCGCGCTCTCGGCCGAGCTGCCGCACAAGAACTCGTACAAGGCGATCGAGGCGGTCGGCGTACCCGGTGGTCATGACACGCGACGCCAAGGGCGAGGTGCACGCCATGCTCAACGTGTGCCGCCACCGCGGCGCGCTGCTGTGCGAGGGCCGCGGGCAGGCGCGGGCGCTGACCTGCCCGTACCACGCCTGGTCGTTCAGCATGGACGGCGGCGAGCTCAAGGGCGTGTACGGGGAGTCGACGTTCGGCGAGTTCGACAAGAAGGACCGCGGCCTGATCGAGCTGCCGTGCGTGGAGCGGCACGGCGTCGTGTTCGTGTGCCTGACGCCCGGCCTGGAGATGGACATCGACTCGTGGCTGGGCGAGTGGGGTCCGCAGCTCGCCTCGCTCAAGCTCGACGAGTGCCACGTGTTCTCGTCGCGGATGATGCCCGGGCCCGAACTGGAAGGCCACGATCGAGGGATACCTCGAGGCGTACCACTTCGCGGCCACGCATCCGAACACCGTGTTCAAGGTCAACCACGGCAACACGATGGTGTTCGACGGGTTCGGCCCGCACGAGCGGCTGGGCTTCGCGCTCCGCACGATCGACGACGTGGTCGACGGGCCCGAGGAGGCGTGGGACCCGTCGCACCACGTGGGCCCGATCTTCTGGACGTTCCCGGGCTTCTCGATCGCCGGCGGCTGGCGGCAGCGGATGACGGTGGCCCTGTGCCTGCCGACGACGAAGGTGGACGAGTCGATGACCGAGCATCGCATCGTGGTGCGGCACGCCATCGACGACACCGTCCAGCACGACCTCGAGGTCATGCGCGACTGGTTCTACGACGTCGTCTACAACGAGGACTACCTGACCCAGTACGGCGTGCAGACGGGCGTGCGGCGCCACCGGCGGGCACACGCAGGTCTTCGGCCGCAACGAGATCGGCGTGCAGTACCTCCACCGGACGATCAACCGGCTCATCGACGAGAACCACGAGGAGGGCTACGCCCGGCCCCGGACGATCGACGCGGGCTAGTCCCAGAGGTGCATTGACATCCGATAGTCGGCGCTCCATAGTTATCTAGACAACTTGGGTCGCCGGCTATCGGCGTGCCCTGCCTAGCGTGAGGAGTGCCCCCGTGGCCGACGTCGCCGAGAAGCTCGATCCCGAGGTCCTGCCGGAGTACGTCCCGAGCGACGGTGCTCGTCGGCGAGGCCCGCGAGGAGGCCGTCCGCATGATGCTGCGGCTCGCCGACCACGTGCGGAACAAGACGACCGACCAGGCCGAGGGCAACTGGCAGGAGCCGGTCGAGAACTACGCCGACGAGGAGCTCTTCCGGGCCGAGGTCGAGACGATGTTCAAGCGGATCCCGCTGCCGCTGGCGCTGTCCTGCGAGCTCCCGGAGAAGAACTCCTACAAGGCCATCGAGGCCGTCGGGCTGCCCGTCGTCATCACGCGCGACGCCAAGGGCGAGGTGCACGCGATGCTGAACGTGTGCCGCCACCGCGGTGCGCTGATCTGCGCCGAGGGCACCGGCACCTCGCGGGCGCTGACCTGCCCGTACCACGCGTGGTCGTACGGCATGGACGGCGAGCTGCGCGGCATCTACGGCGAGTCGACCTTCGGCGACTTCGACAAGTCCGAGCGCAACCTGGTCCAGCTGCCCGTCGTCGAGGTCGCCGGGCTCATCTTCGTCTGCCTCACCCCGGGCCTGGAGATGGACATCGACGGCTGGCTCGGCGACTTCAAGCCGGTCCTCGAGGGCCTCAAGCTCGACGAGCTGCACCTGTTCTCGTCGCGGATGATGCCCGGCCCGAACTGGAAGGTCGTGATCGAGGGCTACCTCGAGGGCTACCACTTCGCCTCGCTGCACCCGAACACCGTCTTCAAGACGAACCTGTCGCAACACCGGCGATCTTCGACGGCTACGGCGCCGCACGAGCGCGTCGGCTTCGCCCTGCGCAACCTCGAGAACAACATCAACGCCGGGGCGGACGTCGAGTCCCTGGACCCGTCGGCCAACGTCGGCGCGATCATCTGGCTGTTCCCGGGCATGTCCTTCGCCGGCGCGTTCCGCGAGCGCATGACCTGCTCGCTCGTCCTGCCGACCACCAGCGTCGACGCGTCCATGACCGAGCAGCGGGTGTTCACCCGCACGCCCGTCACCGACGAGAACCGCGCACGACCTCGAGGTCTTCCGGGACTTCTTCTACGACGTCACCTACGGCGAGGACTACATCACCGGCTACGGCGTGCAGAAGGGCGTCAAGGCCGTGCCGGGCACCACCCAGCTCTACGGCCGCAACGAGCCGGGCGTGCAGTACGTCCACCAGACGATCAACCGGATCATGAAGGAGAACCACGCAGGACGGGCTACGCCCTGCCGCGCGAGGCCTGACCGTCACCGCTCGACAGCGTCGCAGAAGCATGGACGACCAATTTTCTGGTTTCCATTGACGGACTCCAGTAACTGGTGTGAGATGACCCCACGGCGGTGACCGCTCTCGGGTCGCCCATGAGTCGCAGGAGTCCTTCATGGCAGGTTCGCTCGACGGCAAGGTCGCCGTCATCACCGCAGGCAGCACCGGCATCGGCTTCGGCATCGCCCAGGCGTTCGTCGCCGAGGGTGCCTCCGTGGTGCTGGGCAACCGCTCCGAGGAGAAGGGCGCCCACGCCCTCGAGCGCCTCAACGTCGGCGACCGCGCCGTCTTCAAGAAGACCGACGCGCTGGTCCGCGCCGAGGTCGACGCGCTCATCGACTACGCCGTGGAGCACTACGGCACCATCGACATCCTCGTGAACTGCGCCGGTGGCTCCGACGGCTGGGCGATGATCGACTCGCTCAGTGACGAGGCCTGGCAGAAGGCCTTCGACTGGAACTGCAGCTCGGCGTTCTGGGCCACCCGTCGCGCGCTCGCGACCATGCTGCCCAAGGGCTACGGCCGCATCATCAACATCTCCTCCATCGAGGGCAAGCACGCCTCGAAGATGGCCGTCAGCCACTACATCATGGGCAAGCACGCCATGAACGGCCTCACGAAGGCGACGGCCGCCGAGTACGCCACCCAGGGCATCCGCTGCAACGCGATCTGCCCCGGCCCCATCGAGACCGAGCTGATGCAGGAGGCCGGCGCCCAGGTCGCGCAGGCCGCCGGCATCACCTACGAGCAGTTCCTCGACGAGTTCGCGCAGGACACCATGACCAAGGAGCTCAACACCGTCGAGCAGGTCGCCGGCATGGCCCTCCTGCTCGCCGGCCCGCTGGGCAACGGCATGACGGGCACGCTGTACAACGTCGACGCGGGCACCGTCCCCTACTAGGCCGAACCCTCCTGCGCCGCCGGTCACCCTCGGGTGCCGGCGGCGCACGGATGTCCGCACCCGAATCGAGAGAGGACCGAACCATGGTGGACTCCTGGATCGTCGACTGGACCCGCAACGAGCGGCTGCCGTACTACACGCGCGCCAACGCGGGCGAGGTGCTGCCCGATCCGGCCAGCCCGCTCGGGTGGAGCCTGGTGTTCGAGGAGGGCCTGCTGCCGGGCTGGTACCGCGGCTTCGTCGAGTTCGGCATCTACGGGCCGGACGAGTTCAACACCCCGCCGAAGATCCCGATGGTCGGCATCTTCGGCGGCTACTTCTACCTCAACCTCTCGCACATGCGCCTGCTCGGCCTCCGGCTCGGAGCCGACCTCGACGAGTTCGACGCGGGCCTGCTCGGCTCGCACCCCGACACCCCGCCCTACGAGCCGCATCCGGACGACGTCAACCCGGAGCTGTCGGCCAAGGCGGCGGCGACGATCGGGGAGATCCTCGGATCGACGTCGTACCCGCTGATCGACGAGGACCGCCGTCGCACCGCACGGTTCGCCGCCGAGCGACCCGACCTCACGACCCTGACGGACGCCGAGCTCGTCGCCCGCGCTCGCTGGTTCGCGCCCGAGCTCGACAACGGGTTCGCGCGCCACGACTACTCGAGCCTCGCCTCGACCATCGGCCCGAGCATCCTCGCGGGGCTGTGCGCGTCGATCGGCGAGCCCGACCTCCAGCTCGAGCTGATCTCCGGGCTCGGCGACGTCGACTCGGCCTCGCCGTCGTGGGGCCTGTGGGCGCTGTCGCGGGAGGCGAACGCGTCGCCGGAGATCACGGCGCTCTTCGACGAGGGCCCCGACGCGGTGCTCGCGGCGATCACCGACCCGCAGACGGACGCCACCCGGCGCTATGCCGAGTCGTTCGCCGCGTTCATGCGCGAGTCCGGCTCGCGCGGTCCCAACGAGTGGGACATCCACGCACTGTCGTGGGAGGCCGACCCGCTGGCCCCGCTCAAGCTCGTGAACGGGATCCGCAAGGCGTCCGACGCCGACTCCCCGCAGGCGCGGCACGAGCGACTCGCGGCCCGTCGGGCCGCTGCTGCCGACCGCCTGCGTGCCGGCCTCGCAGGCAACGAGGAGGCGCTCGGCACCCTCGAGATGGCGCTCGCGTCGACGTCGCTGTCGGTGCCGGCGCGCGAGCGCACCAAGGCGACCTGCGTGGCCGTGGTCAACGAGGTGCGCATGGCCGATCCGCGAGCTCGGCCGCCGCGGCGTCGAGCAGGGCCTGTTCGCCAGGCCCGAGGACGTCATGATGCTGATGAACGACGAGCTCGACGCGTACGTGGCCGATCCGGCGCTCGTTCCGCGACGTCATCGCCGCGCGGCTCGCCGACTACGAGGAGCTGTTCGAGCTCGATCCGCCGTTCATCATCGCCGCGGATCCGGCACCGCTGTCGCAGTGGCCGCGCCGCACCGAGCGCCGCATGCCGCTGCTCAAGGACGGCGACGTCCTCACCGGACTCGGCGGCGGCGCGGGCCGCGTCACCGGCCGGGTCTGCGTCCTCACCGATCCGTCCGACATGGCCCGGCTCGAGCCCGGCGACGTCCTCGTGGCGCCGTTCACGGATGCCGCCTGGACGCCCCTGTTCCTCATCGCCGGGGCGGTCGTCGTCGACGTCGGGGCCATGAACAGCCACGCCGTCGTGGTCAGCCGGGAGCTGGGCATCCCGAGCGTCCTGTCGGTGCAGACCGCCACCAGCCAGCTGGCCGACGGCATGGAGGTCACGGTCGACGGCACCGCGGGGACGGTCACTGTCGAGTCCACGGTCGCTGCGACTACCGTCTAGCCATGTCGTACGTCTACGAGGAGTACCGGGACCTGGTCGTCATCGAGCGCGTCGAGGAGGCCGAGGGCGTCGTCACGATCCGGCTCGGCGCCCCGACGGGGGAGAAGCTGCCCGGCTGGGAGCCGGGCGCCCACATCGACGTCGAGCTGGGCAACGGCATCGAGCGCCAGTACTCGCTGTGCAGCCACTTCCACGCCGACACCTGGCGCATCGCCGTCCTCCGCGAGCCCGAACAGCCGTGGCGGGCTCGTCGTACATCCACGAGAACATCCAGGTCGGCGACGCCGTGCGCACGCGCGGGCCGCGCAACCACTTCCCGCTCGTGGACGCACCGTCGTACCTGTTCATCGGCGGCGGCATCGGCGTGACGCCCATGGTGCCGATGCTCGGCGAGGTCATCTTCGACAAGAACGTGCCGTGGACGTTCTACTACGGCGGGCGCACCCGCGCGTCGATGGCGTTCCGCGACCGGCTCGAGGCCCTCGGCGTCGTGCTGTGGCCGCAGGACGAGAAGGGCCTGCTGCCCCTCGACGAGATCCTGGGCAACGCCGACCCCGACACGGCGGTCTACTGCTGCGGTCCCGAGCCGCTGATCGCGGCGGTGGAGGAGACCTGCGAGCGGCTGGGCCGGTCCGGCCCCGCATGTCGAGCGCTTCGCCGCGAAGGCCGTGGACACCACGGGCGATCCCGGCGACCACGAGTTCACCGTCGTCCTCAACAGCTCGGGCGCAGAGTACGTCGTGCCCCGTGACAAGAGCATCGTCCAGGTCCTGCTCGACAACGACGTGCGCGTCATGACCTCGTGCGCCGAGGGCGTCTGCGGCACCTGCGAGACCAAGGTGATCTCCGGCGAGATCGTCCACCGCGACTCGCTCCTGTCCGAGGAGGACCGCGAGGAGGGCGTCTACATGATGCCCTGCGTCTCGCGCTGCAAGGGCGATCGGCTCGTGCTGGACATGTAGGGCTTCCCTCGAGACCCCGAGCGGGGGAGGATGACGGAAACTGCTGGGAAGTCCTTGCAAAAGTCGTCTAGACAACTGTACGGTTGCGTCACCCCGCCGAGAGGATCCCCATGACCACCACGCCCTTCGTGCCGCCCACCCGCGGTGACGGCCCGCTGCGCTTCTCACCGGAGATCCCGAACACGCCCGGGCCAGTCCGAGACGATCCCGTCGAGCTGGTACACCGATCCCGAGCGCTTCGAGCTCGAGCGCAAGTACGTGCTCAACCCCAGCTGGCAGATCATGTGCCGCTCGGAGCAGCTGGAGAACGTCGGCGACCACGTCGTCTGGGAGGGCCATGGCGAGACCATCGTCATCACCCGCAAGAAGGACGGCTCCCTCGGCGGCTTCCACAACGTGTGCCTGCACCGCGGCGCCCGCATCGTGCGCGACTCCGGCGAGTGCGCCCGGCGCTTCAAGTGCCCCTGGCACGACTGGGTCTACGACTTCGACGGCCAGGTCGTCGGCGTGCCGGACCGCGAGGACTTCGACCAGGACATCCTCAAGGGCCTCAAGGCGCACCAGGTCGAGCTCGACGAGTGGGGCGGCTGGGTGTGGGGAGTGCTCGACGGCCCCGGCGTCGCCCCGTCGCTGCAGGACTGGCTCGGCGACGACATCCTCAAGGACCTCGGCGCCTACCGCATGGAGGACATGTTCCTCAAGGAGAAGCTGACCTGGTACGTCGACGTCAACTGGAAGGTCGTCGTCGACGCGTTCAACGAGTTCTACCACGCGCCGGCGCTGCACCACATCCCGCCGCAGGACGTCAAGGACGGCCGCGAGATGCGCATCTTCGAGTTCGACCGCCACTCGATGATGGTCGTCCCGCTCAAGGGCGCGCTGCCCAAGCTGCAGGAGAACCCCGACCACCAGTCGGTGGCGATCTGCCACTACACGATCTTCCCGACGAGCGTGTTCAACAACAACCCCGAGCACCTGCAGCTGTTCCGGTCGGTGCCGGTCGCGCACAACAAGACGCGGTTCGAGACCTGGGAACTCTGGTACAAGACCGACGATCCCGACTACATCGCGCGCACGCAGCGGCACTGGGACCACCTGAAGATCGTCGTGGGCGAGGACGTGTGGACCTGGGAGGACGTGGCTGCGGCATCGCGGTCGTCGTACTACAAGGAGAACTTCTTCAACGACCGGGAGTGCAAGATCCCGTTCTTCCACAACCAGGTCAACCGCATCATCGAGGAGGGTGTCGCGCGTGACCAGCCGGCAACTGACGTGGCGCCCGACGGTCTCCGACTTCACCTTCTCGTTCAACTGCATCGGCGAGGTCCCCCTCGCCGAGCGGTTCGCCGCGGCACGTGCCGCCGGGTTCACCGACGTCGGCATCAGCGTGCGCTGGACGAAGGCATGGCTGGAGGAGGGGCACACCCTCGACGAGCTCGACTCGCTCATCGCGGACGCGGGCATCCGAATCACCGAGCTCGAGGCGATCCGCGTGATGCGCGAGGACCAGGATCCGCTCGAGGACCTGGCCGCGGCATTGGCCGAACGTCTGCGGCCCGCGCGACTGCAGGCGATCGGCCCGTACGACGGCACGCTCGACGACGCGGCGGCTCGCGCGGGCCGGGTCGCCGACCGCTTCGCCCCCTGGGGCGTCGACGTCGTGCTCGAGCCGCTGCCGTTCACCAACATGCAGACCCCGGCCGACGCAGCGGCCATCATCATGCGCGCCGATCGGCCGAACCTGTCGATGTGCATGGACGTGTGGCACCTGTACCGCATGGGGCTGCCGCTGTCGCACCTGGACGGCCTGTGGCCGTACATCTCGACCGTGCAGTTCAACGACGGTGCCGTCGAGAGCGAGTTCCCCGACGACCTACGCGAGGACTGCCTGCTGAACCGGCGGGTCCCCGGCGAGGGGCGAGTTCGACCTCGTCGGACTCGTGCGAGCTCGCAACGCCCACCGCCCCGACTCGACGTTCTCGATCGAGGTCATCAACCCCACGCTGCGTGCAGCAGGACGCCGGACTCTCCGCGCGCCAGATCGCCACCGGGCTGGACGCGGTGCTCGCGGCCAGTCGGGCCGCCTAGACCCCGACGGACCACACAGGAGAGAAGGAACCATGACCAGCTACCGCGTCGACGGGCTTCGCTTCCCGGATCGCTTCGACATCGAGCAGTTGATGTACCGGTACGCCAAGGCCGCCGACATGGCCGACATCGAGACCCAGCTGACGGTCTTCCACGACGACTGCCGCGTGAACTTCAGCGGCGACACCTGGCTGGAGGGCCACGACGACCTCCGCGCCGCCTGGCAGAGCGCCTACACCCGCTACCTGCAGACCTCGCACGCGGTCACGAACATCTCCATCACCTTCACGGGCACCGACGACGCCGAGGCGGAGAGCCTCATCACGGCGTGGCATCGCGATGCCCAGGGCAAGGAGTGGACGCTGCACGGCCGCTACGTCGACACCTGGTACAAGGGCGTCGAGGGCTGGAAGATGAAGACCCGTCAGATCGTCGCGGCGGGTGCCGTGGGCCGTGACGAGTCGACGCTCACGATGATGCAGCGCCTGACCATGAGCGACGGACACTGATGGAGCGGATGCTCGGCCTGGCTGCCGTCGTCACCGGCGGCGCGCGCGGCATCGGCGAGGGCATCGTCCGTCGGTACGTGTCGGAGGGCGCGCGCTGCGTGATCGCCGACATCGACGTCGAGGCCGGTGAGAGCCTGGCCGCCGAGCTCGGCGACGACGTCGCCTTCATCCGCTGCGATGTGACGAGCGAGGACGACATCGTCGCCGCGATCGACCTGTGCGTCGAGCGGTTCGGCGCGCTCGACATCATGATCAACAACGCCGGCGTCTCGGGCGTCACAGGGCCGATCCAGGACACCGAGCTCGCGGACTTCGATCGCACCATGGCGATCCTGACGACCAGCGTCTTCCTCGGCACCAAGCACGCGATGCGCGTCATGAAGGAGCAGGGGCACGGCTCGATCATCAACACGTCCAGCACGGCCGGCGTCCAGGGCGGCCTCGGCCCGCACGTCTACACGATGGCCAAGCACGCAGTGGTCGGGCTGTCGAAGTCGGTGGCGGTGGAGGCCGCTCCGCGGGGCATCCGCGTCAACGTCCTGTGCCCGGGAGCGACCCTGTCGTCGCTCACGGCCGCTGTGGTCACGGGCGACAAGGACAACCTCGACGCCGCCTACGAGCGGCTGTCGTCGAAGTACCCGGGCGGCAAGGCGCCGCGCCCGGAGGACATGGCCAATGCGGCCGTCTGGCTGGGCAGCGACGAGGGCAAGTTCATGAACGGCGCCGTGATCATCATGGACGCCGGCAAGGAGGTCCTGTCCGACCGGGCCGCCAAGTTCTACCCGATCGAGTCCTGACTCGGATTTCGTTGAGTGTGCAGTTGTTGGGGGCTCGACATCGTCGACGACCCCAACAACTGCACACTCAACGGGTCAACTTGCGGAGCGGCCGATCGTCGAGCTGCCGCTGAGGATCAGCCGCTCGTTGGCCAGCCGCACGCTGCAGCAGCGCCTCGCCCTTCTCGATGAGGGCGGCGTTCCGCTGGTCCATGACCAGGTCCATGGCGGCCGTGAAGGCGTAGCCCGCGCGGGCGTACTCGGCTGCCACGTCGGCCAGCAGGAGCGACTCGGTCGGCTGCAGGGCGTCGAGCCTCGCCTGCACGGTGGCGTCGCCGGTCGCCGTCGCGACCTCCTGCGCGAACTCCCCGTAGAGCGCGATCTCCTGCTTCATCAGGGAGATCTCCGCCGCGCTGGCGTTCGCGGCGCTGTTGAGCGTCGCGATGAGCATGTGCAGGCGGATCTGGGCGGCGGGGTCGGTGATCCCGGGCATGACGTCGCGCATGAGCTGCTCGCAGACGTCCTCGAGGATGCGCGGGGTCGACGGTCGCGTGATCACTGGGACGCCTCCGGTGCGTAGGGGAGCTTCAGGGCGATGTTCAGGTACAGGTCGTGGAAGTGCGCGGCGGCCGGGAGCAGGAACGGGCCCATCACGCCGCGGTGCTGGCCCTCGGCGACGTCCTCGAAGCCGCGCAGGATGTCCTCCACGAGGTGGATCGTGCCCAGTAGGAGGAAGTACTCGGTGATGGCGGGATTGACCTGCTCCTCGGTGAGGCCCGGTCTTCTCCCGGTAGAGGGCCAGGAAGGCCTCCGGATCCGGGTAGTACAGGTGAGGCGGCATGGGGATCTGCAGGTAGTAGCCGAGGTCGAGGCGAGGATCGCCGATCTTGGCGAACTCCCAGTCGATGATGTGCGGTTCGACACCCTCGGACAGCAGGAAGTTGCCCGGCTGGAGGTCCCCGTGGACGAGGGCAAGCGGTACCTCGGGCGGGATGTTCATGCGGATCTTCTTGACCGTGTAGGCGAGGATCGGATCCGGCTCGCCGAGGTTCTCCAGGATCCGGTCGTAGATCGCGATCACGCTGTCGATGTGCGCCCGCCAGCTCGCCGGCCGCTCGATCCCAGGATCGATCTTGTCGAGGGGAGTCGTGTGGGCCGACGCGATGATGCTGACGAAGTCCTCGCGGGACTGGTCGAAGTCCGGGCCGCCGTCCAGGTACTTCTGCATCGACGTCGACTCGATGGCCTCCGACACGATGCACTTGCTGCCGAGGTACTCGCCCGTGGCGTCGTACCACCGCGGCCGGGGGATGCGGAAGTCGTCGAGGTCCTTGATCGCCTGCAGCAGCGCCCACTCCTGATCGCGATCGCTCCGGAAGACGCTCATGTCCTCGGGCGGGTCGCCACGCAGGACGAAGGCCTCCCGCGTCCCGTCGGCCCACTGGACCTCGGCGCGCACGGTGTCACGGCTGTAGCCGCCGGGGATCGGATCGGCGCTGAGGACGGTGGCGCCACGCTCGGGCTCGACGACGTCGAGGAACGACTGGAAGCGATCGATGTCCACGGATCTCCCTATGCCTCGTGCGGGCGGTAGCTCAGGTCAGTAATGGTCGCGCGTGCCGCGCACGGTGTGCGGGCGCTTGGCGAAGTACTCCTCGGCGGTCGGCTCGGTGCGCGTCCAGTCGACGACCTCGGTCCGATGCGTGATGAGCCAGCGACCACCGCGGCGAGCGTAGCGATCGATGTACCGCCCGCAGATGAAGCGGTCGAATCCCTCGGTGGCGTGCTGGTGGAAGGCCTGGAAGTACACCTCGCCGGTGGCGGTGTCGCCGTCGATGGCGAGGTTGATCTGGCCGAGGAAGTGCTGGGTCGCCTGGTATGCGCCGAGCGCCCGCATGGCCATGTCCGGCATCTCGTCGGCGCCGCCGCGGAACGAGCCGTAGTGCGTCGTGGCGTCCTCGGAGAAGACGGAGCGGACGAGGGCGGGATCCAGCCGGTCGAGTCCGCGCATGTAGGTCGCCGCGAGGCCACGCAGCTCGTTCTCGTCGAGGAGGAGTCGCAGCGCAGGATCGGTCATGGTGCCAGCACGCATTCGAGGTGGCCGAAGCCGCGGTCCGACGGATCGTCGAGGTTCACGCAGATGGCGAAGTTCTCGGCCCAGGCGTCGGGCCGCTGCTGGAACCAGCCGGCCGGATCGCCGACGTCGACCGGATGGGACACGTCCCACACCTCTCCTTCGTGGTGGTCGTCGCCGCGGTAGACCCCGCGGCCCTGCCGGTCGGTGAACCCGTCGTGGTAGCCGCCGCCCTGGAGGTAGACGGGGGAGCCGACGGGCGTCAGCTCGTACCGGTCGACGGTGCCGTCCGGGCGGGTGAAGGTGACGCGGGTGCTGGTGGCGCGGGGGAGGCCGTCGACCCGGGTGGCGTCAGCGCTGACATCGACGTACGACCAACGCGGCTGTGTCGGGTCGAGCGGGATGACGATCGACTCGGGGGCGTCGAACGAGCCGTCCCCCTGCTGGTGGAACTGCCAGAACATCACGCGATCGGGCATCCGGATCATCGTCCACTGGCGCATGGCGAATCCCCGGCGCGGGTCGCGCGTCGTGTCCGGGGCGATCGCAGCCGAGGGCCCGCCTCCGGTGCGACCCATGCCCCACGAGTGATCGCGCACGCCGACCCACGAGTCGGGAGTGACGGTGAGCGTGCGGCCGTCCACCGTGATCGACCCGGTGACGGCGCAGCACTGGTCGAAGTTGGTCCTGTCGTAGACCTTCCGGCCAGCGGAGAACCGGACGATGCGGTCCTCGAGGTAGGGCTCGTGCAGCCCGACCCAGTCGAGGTCGAAGCTGATGCCGTAGGGGTTGTCGCCGCAGGTCAGGCGCAGTCGGGTGAGCGGCTCGACGATGTCCAGGCGCAGCGGCCCGACCTCGATGTCGTCGATGCGCGGACGCAGCCGCCGGGACCAGCCGCAGGTTGTGCTGCCGGCCGTCGACCGTGACGCACGCGAAGCCGTCGATGACGTCGGTGTTGGGGTACAGCCGGATGGCGGCGAAGAGGGTGGCCCCGGTGGCCTCGTCTCCGAGAGTGAAGTAGAAGCCGTCGTTCCAGTGCACCGAATCGCTGACGACGGAGTCGAAGGTGCCCCCGACCTGGTGCCGCGGGTACTCGTCCATGCGCGTCAGGCGTCCGGGGTCGGTCATGGCAGGAGCCTACCGCCATTGCGGCTAGTTATGAGACAAAATGTCCTATAGAGTTCGGCTCATGAAGACCCTCATCCTCGGTGGCAGCACGTTCGTCGGTCGGCGCATGGTCGACCTCCTCGCCCGGGAGGGCCACGACGTCAGCGTGCTCAACCGCGGGAAGACGGCGTCCAGCCTGCCGCCGGGCGTGAGCCGCATCGTGGGCGACCGCACCAGCACGGAGTCGATGCGGGCCGCCCTCGCCGGCACGGAGTGGGACGCGGTCATCGACGTCTCCGGGTTCGTGATGGCGGCCGGCGGCGGCGAGTTCGAGGAGCTGCTCGGGCTGCTCGACGGCCGGGTCGGCGCCTACGTCTTCGTCTCGTCGATCATGGCCTTCGAGCCCAGCGGCATCATGCCCTGGCGGGAGGACGCGCCGACGACGTCGGACCCGGTCACCACCTACGGCGGCTTCAAGGCCCATGCCGAGCGGGCGATCCTCGACCTGCACGCTGCCACCGGATTCCCCGGCTCGGTGGCTCGCCCGGCGGCCATCTACGGGCCCGAGAACAACATCCACGACATGGAGACGGCGATGTTCCTGCGGCTGCGCCGCGGGCTGCCGATCCTGCTCCCGCACGAGGGCCTCGTGACCACCAGCTACGGCCACGTCGACGACCTGTGCCGCAACCTCCTCGAGATGGCGTCGCTGTCCGGCGGCCGCGGGCGAGGTCGTCAACGTCACGGGCGAGGGTGCGTCGTCCCGGGCCTTCACCGAGCTGCTCGCCGACATCGCCGGTGTCGAGCCCGACATCCGCGTGCTGCCGACCGGCTTCACGGACGCCAAGCCGGTCTACGGCCATCTGTTCGGAGTGAAGCACCACGGCATCCTGTCCGTCGCCAAGGCCGCGGACCTGGGCCTGACGGTCGAGCGCGGCATCCGTCGCGGCTACGAGGAGACCTACGCGTGGTTCTGCGAGAGCCCGCTCGTCGACGCCCCTGACGCGATGTCGGATCCGATGTGGGGAGCCGGCTACGACTTCGCCCTCGAGGCCGAGGTGGCCGCCGCCCTGCGGGCCGGGTGATGGAGGCCCGCGTCCCCGAGACGGTGATCCGCGAGGCGATCGCTGCCGGGCTGGCCGACCCGTCGCTCGGCTCGGCTGAGCAGTGGGCGGCGGTCGAGGCGTACCTGCGACGGGCGCGGCCCGGATCCCTGGCCCGCTCGGCGGTCCCGCCTCGGCGCGGGGAGCGTGCCCGTGGCCGAGCTGCTCGGCTGGCTCTCCGACGACGTCGCCACCGCGGCGCCGCTGATGGGAGCGTTCACCAGCCATGACACGAGCATCGACCACGCCGTGGTCCTCGTCCCGGCCGCCGAGCAGGAGGTGCTCGCTCGGTGGCTCAGCGAGCGGGCGGGGGAGCCGGTCGAGGTCGTCAGCGCCAGCGTGATCGGTGGCGGGTTCTCACGACGGATGTGGCGGGCCACTCTCCGCGAGGCCGGGGTCGAGCGCCGGGTGATCGTCCGCATCGAGCAGGGCGGCATGTTCGGGACGGACACGATCACGGAGGTGCGCACGATGCGCGCCCTGCACGCGGCCGGCTTCTCCGTGCCGGCGGTCGAGTCGGTGGAGGAGTCCGGGTCGGTGCTGGGCGAGCCCTTCTTCGTCATGGAGGAGGTGCCCGGCGTCGTGCGCCTGGACGACCAGGGACTCGACGACATCATCCGGTCCGTCGCCGACCTGCATCGGGTGCCGGTCACGGTGCTGGACGCCAGCGGGCGCACGTCGGAGCAGGTGGTGTCGGACAACATCGAGGGCTGGCGACGGATGTACCGCGCTCACTCGCCCGAGCAGCCACTGATCGAGCAGGGCGCGGACTGGCTGCAGGAGCACCTCGTGCCGACCGGCGCCGTCGGTGATCGTGCACGGCGACGCCGGACCGGGCAACGCGCTGTTCGATCCGGAGCGCGGCCTGACGACGATCGACTGGGAGTTCGCGCACGTCGGCGATGCCGCCGAGGACTGGGCCTACCTCGCGCTCATCCGGGGACGGCGGATCATGGACGGCGACGCCTGGAAGGCCCGGCTGACGGCCGTCGCGGGCATCGACTACGCGCCGGAGCAGTGGCGCACGTGGCTGGCGTTCATGCACCTGCGCGGTGCGTGCGTGAACCTCAGCGCGCGCTCGGTCTTCGAGCGCGGACCCGCGCCGCACGGCGGACCAGCTCGCGATCGGTGTGGCCGTGCACCTGCGGTCCCTGTCGCAGCTGTCGGAGATCACCTGCGCATGACGGACGCACGGTACGAGCGCTCCCGTGCGGCGGTGCACGAGGCGGTCCGGTCCGTGCTCGTCGCCGACGGCATCGGCGGCCTGGCGCGTCGACCGGCTCGCAGCCGAGTCCGGAGTGTCACGCAGCACCATCTACCGCAACTGGCCGGACATGGCGGCCCTGGCCTGCGAGGTGTTCGAGGAGCTGATCGACCGCGACGGCGATCGACCTCGGGCGGCGAGCCTCGCGCTGCCCTGCACCGACTACCTCGCGGACTACGCGAGGCGGTTGAACGACCCGACCTACACGGCGGTCCTCGTGGCGCTGATCGAGGGCTCGGCCCGCGACGAGGCGTTCGCGCGAGGTGCATCGGCCGCGCGTTCTCGCAGACCCGGTCGCGGGCCGGCGCGATCGTCCGCCGGGCGCAGGCGGACGGCGTGATCGACGAGGCGCTCGACGTGCAGCAGTGCGTCGAGGACCTGGTGGCGCCGTTCCTCTACCGCCGGCTCGTCACGCAGTCGCGCATCACGTCGCGCCAGGTCGACGACCTGCACGCCGCCCTCCTCCACCGCTGGTCCCCGACGAGTTGACCCAGCATCTGGGCGAACTCTGCAGAAGTGGCCCAGCATCGCCCGGATTCTGTTGAGTTGACCCAGCCCCGTCGGGCGCAGGATCGTCGGCGGGGTCCGTGCGACCCGAGCGGGGTGGAATCCGCAGATGGGCGGGGATGCTGGGCCACATCTGCAGATCTCGCCCAGCATCTGGGTCAACTCTGCGAAGCGGGGCTAGGGCTCGAGGGAGCGCTGGCGGGCACCCTTGTCGTGGTAGTCGTACTCGGCCGCGACCTTGAGGCCGTCGAAGACCAGGAACGACAGGCCCGGCACGCTCCACTTCCTCCCCAGGTGGCCCGCGACCCATGGAGTCGTCGATGACGGTGGCGCTCATCTCCCACTGCAGGGCCAGGCCGTCCGGGCGCGCCCAGAACTCGCCGGTCGGGGCCAGGACGAGGTCGGGGTAGCGCTCGAGCCCGTGGCCGAAGTACTCGCGGATCGCCGGCCAGCCCTCCTTGAGGCCGCCGACGCTGTCCCACAGCACCGGCTCGTCGGTCAGGTGCTGACGCGGTGCGTCGACGTCGCCGCTCGACCAGGCGGCGAACAGCGCCGTGGCCACCTCGATGCGGGCCAGGTCGGTCTCGTCGAACGTGCTCATGGGACTCCTCGGGTCGGTGGGTCGGGCGACGGGGATCAGCCGGACAGGTAGGTGCCGCCGTTGGCCGTGACGACCTGGCCGTTGACGAAGCCCGCGGCCGGCGACGCGAGGTAGGCGACCAGGCTCGCGATCTCGTCCGGGGTGCCGGGCCGTCGGGCGGAGATGCCGGCCAGCAGCCGCTCGCGCCGCTCGGGCGTGATGCGACCGGCCGAGCAGCTCGGTGCCGTCGGTGAATCCCGGAGAGACGACGTTGCTGGTGATGCCGTCGGCGCCGAGCTCGCGCATCAGGGTGATCGCGTAGGTCTCGAGCGCGCCCTTGGCGGCGGCGTAGGCGGGGCTGCCGGTGCCGAGCTGCGCGGCGAACGAGCCGATCATGATGACGCGGCCACCGGGGCGCGCGAGCAGGTCCTTCAGGCCCTCGGTGACGAGGACGGCGCTGAGGGTGTTCGCCCGCCAGGTGCTCTCCCACGCCGACGCCACCGACGCCAGCCCGCCCTCGATGCGCGGCTGCGGCGAGCCGGCGTTGTTCACGATCACGTCGACCTGGGGGAGCGCCTCGTGCGCCCACCCGACGAACTCGCTCACGGCCGTCACGTCGGTGAGGTCGACCGATCGGCAGTCGACGACAGCGCCGGGGTGGGAGAGCGCCAGCGAGGCGGCCACCGCCTCGAGGCGGTCGGGGCGACGGCCCACCAGGACCAGTCGCGTGCAGGAGTCGGCCAGGGCCGCGGCCACCGCGGCGCCGATGCCCGTGCCGCCCCCCGAGACCACGGCGATGCGGGTAGCGGTCACGCGGGCCTCCGTGCGCTCGATTTACTAGGACGTCCGTATACATGACGACCAACGACACGTTACTCTGACACCACCCACTTCGGAGGAGTTCTCGTGACCACATCTGTCGTCATCGACGGTGCCCGCACGCCCATCGGCAAGCTGCTCGGCGCATTCGCCTCGCTGTCGGCCGTCGATCTCGGCGCCGTGGCGATCCGCGCGGCCCTCGAGCGCTCGGGCGTCTCGCCGGACCAGGTCGATGCCGTCGTCTTCGGCCAGGTGCTGCAGGCGGGTGCCGGTCCCGAACCCGGCGCGCCAGGCGGCCGCGGCGGCGGGACTGCCGATGTCGGTGCCCGCGGTGACGATCAACAAGCTCTGCCTGTCCGGCCTGGTGTCCGTCGCGATGGCCGACCAGATGATCCGCAGCGGCCAGCATCAGGTGGTCGTCGCCGGCGGCATGGAGTCGATGACCTCGGCTCCGCACGTGCTGATGGGTGCGCGTCAGGGCTACAAGTACGGACACGTGCAGGCGGCCGACATCCTCGACCAGGACGCGCTCGTCTGCGCGTTCGACGAGATGTCGATGGGTGAGGCGACCGAGAAGTACGGCGCGCCCATGGGACTGACCCGCGAGGACCAGGACGCCTTCGCCGCGCGGTCGCACCGGCTCGCCGCCGAGGCCACCGCGTCGGGCCGGTTCGCCGAGGAGATCGTCCCGGTCGAGGTCAAGGGCCGCAAGGGCTCCGTCACGGTCACGGAGGACGAGGGCATCCGACCGCAGACCACCGCAGAGTCGCTCGGTGCGCTCCGCGCGGCGTTCGCCAAGGACGGCATGATCACGGCGGGCAACGCGTCGCAGCTCTCCGACGGCGCCGCCGCGCTCGTCATCACCAGCAAGGAGTGGGCGCAGGAGCACGGACTGACCTGGATCGCGGAGATCCGCGCGCATGGCGAGGTCGCCGGCCCCGACCCGTCGCTGCTGCTCCAGCCGGCCAACGCCATCAAGGACGCCCTGCGCCGCGACGGCGAGGCCACGGTCGCCGACCTCGACATCGTCGAGATCAACGAGGCCTTCGCCAGCGTCGGGCTCGCGTCGATGCGCGACCTCGGCGTCGACCCGGAGATCGTCAACGTCCACGGCGGCGCCATCGCGCTCGGTCATCCGGTCGGGATGAGCGGCGCGCGCGTGCTGCTCACCGCGGCCTACGAGCTGAAGAACCGCGGTGGCGGGCTCGGTGCGGTCGCCCTGTGCGGCGGCGGCGGCCAGGGCGAGGCGATCCTGTTCAGCACGCCTGCTCCCTGAGCGCCGACACGCGCGAGGCCCCCGGCGGGGATCAACTCTGCGATGCGTAAACGGAGAGCACGCAGAGTTGACCCCGTCGGGGGCCTCGCGCGTGTCTGAGCGGCGCTCTACCAGGGGTAGAAGGGCGGCATGTCGGTCGATGCGTGGGCGCCGAACTCGGCCGGCCGCTTCTCCAGGAAGGCGGCGACGCCCTCCTTGCCGTCGCCGATGCTCGCGTAGAACATCGCCAGCGACTCGATCTGGTGCGCGACGACGGGATCGGGCTGCGCGGCGTTGCGGTACATCATCTGGCGCATGAGGGCGGTCGCCACCTGCGACCGGCCCTCGACGAATCTCCGCGCGAGCGCGTAGGCGGTCGGGAGGAGCTCGTCCGGCGGCACGACCTCGCGCACCAGGCCCGCGTCCAGTGCCTGCGTCGCGTCGAGGATGTCCGCCGAGTACACGAGCTCGAGGGCGCGGCTGATCCCGACGATGCGGGGCAGGAACCACGTCGAGCAGGCCTCGGGCACGATGCCCGAGGCGGCCGAACACGAAGCCGATGCGCGCCTTCTCCGATGCGATGCGCACGTCCATGGGCAGCGTCATGGTTGCGCCGATGCCGACGGCCGCGCCCGTTGATGGCGGCGATCACGGGCTTCGTGCAGCGGAAGATCGCCAGCGAGACGCGCCCGCCGGTGTCGCGGACACCGTCGACGATGGCCGGGTCCTCGAAGCGATCGGTCACGTCTGCCATCGTGGGCTGCTGGGTCTCGTCGAGGCCGAAGACGTTGCCCTCGGACGTGAGGTCCATGCCCGCGCAGAACGCCCGACCGTCGCCCGTGACGACGATCGCGCCGACGGCGTCGTCGGCGCTCGCGCGATCGAAGGCCGCCACCAGCTCGTCGGCCATCGTCACGGTGAAGGCGTTGAGACTCTCCGGCCGGCTCAGCCACAGTGTGAGGATCCCGTCGGCCACCTCGTAGCGCAGTGTCTCGTAGTCGGTCATGCGGCTCCTCGGGCGAAGTCGGCCACGCGCTTCTGCACGTAGGGAGTCGCCAGCCCCGCGCGCTCGCGCAGCCACTCCTGGCCGCCGATGATATGAGTCGCCTTGTCCTCCAGGCCCAACGGGAGGATCGGCGTGCGCCAGCCGCGGACGGCGAACGCCTCGAGCACGGCGCTGCCGAAGCCGCCCATGACGGTGTGCTCCTCGAGGGTGACGATGCCGACGGTGCCGTCGGCGGCCGACGCGGACCGCCTCGGCGTTGAGGGGCTTGATGACGGGACAGCTGACGACGCGCACGGACAGACCATCCGCCGCCAGCAGGTCGGCCACCTCGAGGGCCTGCACGATGATCGGACCGGCCACGAGCACCGTCACGTCCGTCCCGTCACGGACGACGATGGGTGCGCCCTTCGACAGGTCCGGCGGCTCCGCGTGCATGAGCGGCTCCTTGTTCTTGCCCAGGCGGAGGTAGGCGGGCGAGGGGTCGGCCAGGATCTCGTCGACGGCGGCCCGGCACTCCATGGCATCGGCCGGCGAGTACACGCGCATGCCCGGGCAGCGACCGGAGGATGGAGATGTCCTCGACCGCGTGGTGCGTGTAGCCCGAGCGATCCGTACGCGAGCCCAGCACCGACGGACACGATGGTCACGCCGAGGCCGTGGTAGCAGACGTCGTTGCGGATCTGCTCGAGCGGCCGCAGGGTCGGGAAGTTGGCGATGGAGTAGACGAAGGGACGTCGGCCGGCCGACGCCATGCCGGCGGCGATGCCGACCATCGACTGCTCGGCCACGCCGCAGTTGAGGAACTGCTTCGGGTACGCCTCGCCGAAGTCGGCGACGACGCCGAAGCCGAGGTCGCCGACCAGCAGCATGACGCTCGGGTCGTCCGCCGCCTTCTCGGTGAGCTTCTTGACGAACGCGTCCCTCATGCCGGCTCCTCCGTCGTGTTCGTCTCGAGCTGCGCGATGGCGAGGGCGAGATGCTCGGCGTTCGGCACGAGCGTGTGCCACTCGACCCTGTCCTCCATGAAGTCGACGCCCTTGCCCTTGGTGGTGTTCGCGACGATGGCCCGCGGCCGGCTGCTGCGCGCCCGAAGCGCGTCCTCGAGCTGGCCGTGGTCGTGGCCGTCGATCTCGACGACCTCCCAGCCGAACGCACGCCACTTGTCCGCGAACGGCTCGAGGCCGAGGACGTCCTCCGTGCGGCCGAGGATCTGCAGCCGGTTGCGGTCGATGACGACGGTGACGTTGCCGAGGCCGTGGTGGGCGGCCATGAGCGCGGCCTCCCAGTTGCTGCCCTCGGCGCACTCGCCGTCGGACAGCACGACGAAGACTCGGCGGTCGATGCCGTCGAGCTTGTCCGTGAGGGCCCGGCCGACGCCGAACGGCAGCGCATGGCCGAGCGCCCCGGTGGACAGCTCGACGCCCGGGATCCCGTGGGCGGTCACGTGGCCGCCGATGTGGGACCCGTCCTCGTAGTAGTCGTCGAGCCAGCTGAGGGGGAAGTAGCCGGCTTGGGCGAGGACGGCGTACACGCCGGACGCGGAGTGGCCCTTCGACACCAGGACGATGTCCCGGGCCGGGTCGTCGACGCGGTGGGGGGACACGTCCGCGACGTCCCCGTAGAGGACGGCGAGGATGTCGATGACGGAGAGGGCTGCGCCGATGTGGGACGCGCCGGACCGCGAGCACATCGTGAGGGCGCTGATCCGGGACCGTCGGGCGAGTTCGGTGGTGAGCACAGGGCACCCTTCTGCGGATTTACTTGGACACCATATAGTCGGATGCGCAAGGATGTAACCCGTTGACGCGAAATCGTCCCGAAGGGGTCCGAGTGAAGATCGCCGTGTGTGTGAAGCAGGTTCCGGACACGTGGGCCGAGAAGCGCCTGCGCCCGGAGGACTCCACGCTCGACCGTGAGTCCGCCGACGGGGTCATGAACGAGCTCGACGAGTACGCCGTCGAGGAGGCGCTGAAGCTGACCGAGGCGCACGGCGGCGAGGTCGTCGTCGTGACCATGGGCCCCGACCGTGCGGGGGAGACGGTCCGCAAGGCCCTGAGCATGGGCGCCGATGCCGGCATCCACGTCGTCGACGACGGCCTGCGGGGCTCCGACGCCATCGCGACGAGCGCGGTGCTCGCCGGCGCGATCGCCGGTCGCGACTTCGATCTCGTGATCTTCGGCTCGGAGTCGACGGACGCGCGCATGAGCGTGGTGCCGGCCATGGTGGCCGAGCGGCTGGGCTGGGCCCAGCTGACGTTCGCGCAGCAGGTCGACGTGAGCCGGCAGCGACGTGACGATCGAGCGGGTCACGGAGTCGGGCTTCGCCACGGTCGACGGCCTCGACGCCTGCGGTCGTGTCGGTCGTGGAGAAGATCAACGAGCCGCGCTACCCCTCCTTCAAGGGGATCATGGCGGCGAAGAAGAAGCCGGTCGAGACGCTGGCCGATCGCCGACACCGGCGTCGACGCTGCGCAGGTCGGCGCTGCCGCCGCGTGGTCGGCCGTCAAGGATTTCGCGGCGCGTCCGCCGAAGGCGGCCGGCGTCGTGGTCACCGACGAGGGCGACGGCGGCGTGAAGGTTGCCACGTACCTGTCCGAGCAGAAGTTCATCTAGGGAGCCTGAGCGATGAGTGATGTCCTGGTCCTGGTCGACGCGGTCGACGGCACCGTCAAGAAGTCGACGTCCGAGCTGCTGACCCTCGCCCGGCGCCTCGGCACCCCCGTGGCCGTATGGGTCGGTGCCGGCTGCGACGACGCGGCCCTGGCCGCGCTCGGCGAGTTCGGTGCGACGACCGTCCTCGTGGCCGATGTTCCTGCCGAGCACCCGGTGGCACCCGTGGCCGACGCGCTGGCGGCGGCTGTCGCCGCGACGAGCGCAGTCGCCGTCCTGCTTCCGTCCACGGCGGACGGCAAGGAGGCCGCCGCTCGGCTGGCGCTGAAGATCGGCAGCGGTGTCATCACCGACGCGGTCGACGTGCAGTCGGAGGCCGGGGCGATCGTCGCCACGCAGTCGGTGTTCGGCGGCTCGACCGTCGTGCACTCCACCGTGACGACCGGCATCCCCGTCATCACGGTGCGCGGCAACTCGGTCGCGCCCGAGGCGGCGCCGGCCGCGTGCGAGAGGCGCGACCTGCCCGTGACGCTGTCGGCGTCATCCACGCTCGCGCGCATCACCGGCACGCACCGTCGCGGCCGAAGGGCGGTCGTCCGGAGCTGACGGAGGCCGCGATCGTGGTCTCCGGCGGGCGTGGCGTCGGCGGTGCGGAGGGCTTCGGCGTGATCGAGGCGCTGGCGGACTCCCTCGGCGCGGCGGTGGGCGCGTCCCGTGCGGCGACGGATGCGGGCTGGTACCCGCACCAGTACCAGGTCGGGCAGACCGGCAAGACGGTGTCCCCGCAGCTGTACATCGCGAACGGGATCTCCGGGGCGATCCAGCACCGCGCCGGGATGCAGACGTCGAAGACCATCGTCGTGGTGAACAAGGACCCCGAGGCGCCGATCTTCGAGCTCGCCGACTACGGCGTCGTCGGCGACCTGTTCACGGTCGTCCCCCAACTGACCAACGAGATCGCCAAGAGGGCAGACTGAGAGCCGGTGGCTCGAGGGAGCGGAGTGCGATGAGTCGTAGCAAGCCGTGGGTCATGCGGACCTACGCGGGCCACTCATCGGCACGTGCGTCGAACGAGCTGTACCGGCTGAACCTGGCGAAGGGCCAGACCGGCCTGTCGATCGCCTTCGACCTGCCCACGCAGACGGGCTACGACCCCGACTCGCCGCTCGCCCGCGGCGAGGTCGGCAAGGTCGGCGTTCCGGTCGTCGACCTCGGCGACATGCGCGCCCTGCTCGACGGCATCCCGCTGGACCGGATGAACACGTCGATGACGATCAACGCCACGGCCATGTGGCTGCTGGCGCTGTACGTGACGGTCGCCGACGAGCAGGGCGCCGATCGCCGCGAGCTCAGCGGGCACGACGCAGAACGACATCATCAAGGAGTACCTGTCGCGCGGCACGTACGTCTTCCCGCCGGAGCCGTCGATGCGGCTGATCACCGACATGATCGCGTGGAGCGTCGAGAACACCCCGAAGTGGAACCCGATCAACATCTGCTCGTACCACCTGCAGGAGGCCGGGGCGACGCCGGTGCAGGAGGTGGCGTTCGCGATGTCGACGGCGATCGCCGTGCTCGACGCGGTGCGCGACTCCGGTCAGGTGCCGGCGGAGGCGATGACCGAGGTGGTCGCCCGGATCTCGTTCTTCGTCAACGCCGGCGTGCGCTTCGTCGAGGAGATGTGCAAGATGCGCGCGTTCGTCCAGCTCTGGGACGAGATCACCCGCGAGCGCTACGGCGTCACGGACGACAAGGCGCGCCGCTTCCGCTACGGCGTGCAGGTCAACTCGCTCGGCCTGACCGAGGCGCAGCCCGAGAACAACATCCAGCGCATCGTGCTGGAGATGCTCGGCGTGACGCTGTCGAAGAACGCGCGAGCCCGTGCGGTGCAGCTGCCCGCCT
Organism: uncultured bacterium; assembly: GCA_963707385.1. Classification (GTDB taxonomy): domain Bacteria; phylum Actinomycetota; class Actinomycetes; order S36-B12; family S36-B12; genus UBA10649. Next base: position 423,836 of record CAVPPK010000002.1, read on the forward strand.
GGAACGAGGCGCTCGGCCTGCCGCGTCCGTGGGACCAGCAGTGGAGCCTGCGGATGCAGCAGGTGCTCGCGCTGGAGACCGACCTGCTCGAGTACGAGGACATCTTCGACGGCTCGCTGGTCATCGAGGCGAAGGTCGCGCGAGATCGTGACGGCGGCCCGCGAGGAGATGGCCCGCATCGAGGAGATGGGCGGCGCCGTCGCGGCCGTCGAGTCCGGCTACCTGAAGAGCGCGCTCGTCGCCTCGCACGCCGACCGTCGTCGACGGGTCGAGTCCGGCGACGAGGTCATCGTCGGCGTCAACCAGTACACGACGACCGAGCCGAGCCCGCTGACCGAGAACCTCGACGCGGCCATCATGCGGGTCGATCCGGCGGTCGAGGCGCGCGCGATCGAGGCGCTCGACGCAGTGGCGGGCCGCACGCGACCAGCGGCGCCGTCGAGGCTCGCGCTGGCTCGGCTCGTCGCGGAGGCGCCGACCGACGCCAACCTGATGGAGGCGTCGCTGGAGTGCGCGCGTGCCGGCGTCACCACGGGGGAGTGGGCGAACGCACTGCGCGGCGTGTTCGGCGAGTTCCGCGCCCCGACCGGTGTCACCGGCTCGGTCGGTGCCGGCGAGCGCGCCGGGCTGACGGAGCTGCGCGCGGCCGTCGCCGGCACCGGCGACGAGCTCGGCCACCGCCTGCGCATCCTCGTCGCCAAGCCCGGCCTCGACGGCCATTCGAACGGCGCCGAGCAGGTCGCCGTCGCCGCCCGCGACGCCGGGCTTCGAGGTCGTCTACCAGGGCATCCGGCTGACGCCGGCGGAGATCGTGGCCGCGGCGGCGCAGGAGGACGTGGACTGCGTCGGCCTGTCGATCCTCTCCGGATCCCACCTCCAGGTCGTGCCCGAGGTGCTCGCCGGGCTGCGGGAGGCCGGGCTCGAGGACGTGCCGGTGATCCTCGGTGGCATCATCCCCGAGCAGGATGCGCGGGCGCTGACGGAGGCCGGCATCGCGGCAGTGTTCACCCCGAAGGACTACGACCTCACCACCGTCATGGCACGCGTTCTCGACGTCATCCGCGAGAGCAAGGATCTTCAGCCCGTCTGACCCACGTCCGTCCACGAACAGGAGTCATGCATGTCTCAGCAGTTGCGCGCCCGCCGGTCGAACCTGGCGGTGCCGGGGTCGAGCCCGAAGATGCTGGAGAAGGCGAAGGGGCTGGCGGCGGACCAGGTGTTCATGGACATCGAGGACGCGGTCGCGCCGATCGCGAAGCCGGATGCGCGCAAGAACATCGTGGCGGCGCTGAACGAGGGCGGCTACGACGGCAAGACCCGCGTGGTCCGCGTCAACGACTGGACGACGCAGTGGACGTACGCGGACGTGATCGAGGTCGTCGAGGGTGCGGGCCCGAACCTGGACTGCATCATGCTGCCCAAGGTGCAGACCGCCGACCAGGTCGTGGCGCTGGACCTGCTGCTGACCCAGATCGAGAAGACCAACGGGTTCGAGGTCGGCCGGATCGGGATCGAGGCGCAGATCGAGAACGCCAAGGGCCTGATCAACATCGACGCGATCGCGCAGGCGAGCCCGCGGGTGGAGACGCTGATCTTCGGGCCGGCCGACTTCATGGCGAGCATCAACATGAAGTCGCTGGTGGTGGGCGAGCAGCCGCCGGGCTACGACGTCGGCGACGCGTACCACTACATCCTGATGCGGATCCTGATGGCGGCGCGGGCGTACGACAAGCAGGCGATCGACGGCCCGTACCTGGCGATCAAGGACCTCGACGGCTACCGCCGCGTCGCCGGCCGCTCCGCGGCGCTGGGCTTCGACGGCAAGTGGGTGCTGCACCCCGACCAGGTCGCGGCGGCCAACGAGGTGTTCTCGCCCGCGGCAGGACGACTACGACCACGCCGAGCTGATCCTCGACGCGTACGACTACTACACCTCCGCGGAGGGCGGTGCCAAGGGCGCGGTCATGCTCGGCGACGAGATGATCGACGAGGCCTCGCCGCAAGATGGCGCTCGTGGTCTCCGCCAAGGGCCGCGCCGCCGGCATGACCCGCACCAAGACGTTCGAGAAGCCGGAGGCCTGACATGCCGCGCCTTGCCCAGACCGAGGGCCTGACCGACGACCAGCGCGACATCCTCGCGGCGGTGCATGACTTCGTGGACAACGAGATCATCCCGGTGGCGAACGAGCTCGAGCATGCCGACGAGTACCCGCAGGCGATCGTCGACCAGCTGAAGGAGATGGGCGTCTTCGGGCTGATGATCCCGGAGGAGTACGGCGGCCTCGGGGAGTCGCTGCTGACCTACGCGCTGGTGGTGGAGGAGATCGCCCGCGGCTGGATGCCGGTCAGCGGCGTCATCAACACGCACTTCATCGTGGCCTACATGCTGATGCAGCACGGCACCGAGGAGCAGAAGCAGCACTACCTGCCGCGGATGGCGACCGGCGAGGTGCGCGGCGCGTTCTCGATGTCGGAGCCGGGCTGCGGGTCGGACGTCGTCGGCGATCACGAGCAAGGCCGTCCGCGACGGCGACGAGTTCGTGCTGAACGGCGCAGAAGATGTGGCTGACGAACGGCGGCTCGTCCACGCTCGTCGCCGTGCTCGTGCTCACCCCGGGCGAGGCCGCCGAGGGCGCGTCGCGTCTACAAGAAGATGACGACGTTCCTGGTCGAGAAGCCCACCGGCTTCGGCGAGGTGCGTCCGGGCCTGACCATCCCGGGCAAGATCGAGAAGATGGGCTACAAGGGCGTCGACACCACCGAGCTGGTCATGGACGGGCTGCGCCTGTCCGACCGACGACATCCTCGGCGGCGAGCCGGGCAAGGGCTTCTACCAGATGATGGACGGCGTCGAGGTCGGCCGCGTCAACGTCGCCGCCCGCGCCTGCGGCCTGAGCATCCGGGCGTTCGAGCTCGGCATCGAGTACGCGCAGCAGCGCGTCACGTTCGGCAAGCCGATCATCGAGCACCAGGCGGTGTCGTTCCGGCTCGCCGACATGGCGGTCAAGGTCGAGGCCGCCCACCAGATGATGGTGATGGCCGCGCGCAAGAAGGACGCCGGCGAGCGCAACGACATGGAAGCCGGCATGGCGAAGTACCTCGCCAGCGAGTACTGCAAGGAGGTCGTGGAGGACTCGTTCCGCATCCACGGCGGCTACGGCTACTCCAAGGAGTACGAGATCGAGCGCCTCTACCGCGAGGCCCCCATGCTGCTCATCGGCGAGGGCACCGCGGACATCCAGCGCATGATCATCGGCCGCCGCCTCCTCGAGGAATACAAGTCCCGGGGATGACCGTCGGCGCCCCGGAGCCGCTGATCGACTGCGTCGGCGCGATCGTCCGCGACTCCGCTGGACGGATCCTGCTCGTGCGTCGAGCGAACCCGCCGGCGCAGGGGCTGTGGTCCATCCCCGGCGGACGGGTCGAGCCCGGCGAGTCGGCGCACGATGCCGTCGTGCGCGAGCTCGCCGAGGAGACCGGCCTGCAGCGGCACGGTGCAGCGCGAGGTGGGCAGTGTCGAGCGGGCCGCCCCGGGCGGCGGGACGTACGTCATCCGCGACTTCCTCGTGCATGTCGAGGCCGCGGACGCGCCCGTCGCTGGCGACGACGCGGCAGACGCGGCGTGGTTCACGCCGGCCGATCTCGACGCACTCGACACGAGTCCCGGCCTGGTCGAGGCGCTCGAGGGCTGGGGGATCCTGCCCCGTGCGGAGGTCCCGGCACCACCGGGGGAGGCGTCATGATCGTCGTGACGGACAACCCGGAGGCCGGGCGCTACGAAGGCCGGATCGACGGGGCGCTCGCCGGCTTCGCGGCGTACCGCGTCGTGGGCGGGCGGATCATCTTCACCCACACCGAGGTCGACCCGTCGTTCGAGGGCCAAGGTGTCGGGTCGGCCATCGCGGCGGGTGCCCTCGACGACGTCCGGGAGCGCGTGAAGCTTCCGGTCGTGCCGCGATGCCCGTTCATCCGCGGGTGGATCGACCGGAACCCGACGTACGCTGACCTCGTCCACGGCGGGAACCCGCCCACCTGACGGGAGTGACGCATGGCACGCAAGACCTACTCGGGCCCCCTGGTGGACGTGTCCTTCGACGGCGAGCTCTGCCGTCACGCGGCTGAGTGCATCCGCGGGATGCCCACGGTCTTCGACACCTCGGCACGGCCGTGGATCGACCCGCGCAACGCGACGACGCCTGACGCAGGCGGACCTGCTTCGCGCGGTCGTCGGGCGCTGCCCGTCGGGCGCGCTCGAGATCGTCGAACGGCCCGGTGGCAACTGAGGTCAGCTGAGCGGCGAACTCGGCCCACACGTCGAGACGATCGCCATCGCGCTGCCAGCCGACGTCGTCGGCCAGCGCCTGCACCATCGCCAGGCCGCGGCCATGGCCCGCGTCGGACGCCGCATCGAGGACCGCCGGGTCGGCCGACGCCGCCATGGTTGCTCACGGTGACGCGGATGCGCTGAGGTCGTGTAGTCGAGCCGCAGCAGCGACCGGAGGACTGGCCGTGGCGCACGGCGTTGGCCGCGAGCTCTGACGCGACGAGCAGGACGTCGTCGACGCGACGGAGTCCGGGACGCCACGGCGCGCCAGGTCGTCGGCGACGTGCGCACGGGCGGCGCGCGCCGCCGAGAGGTCGTCCGGCAGCACCCATTCGACGATCATGCTTCGGTCCTACCCCCCTCAGCCGGCTCCAAACCACGATAGGGCGAGGGCCGATGCGGATTCCGAACCACGCTGGTCCTAGGGTCGATCGCGTGGTGAGGATCCTCGCGGTGGCGAACCAGAAGGGTGGCGTCGCCAAGACGACCACGGTCGTCAACCTCGCCGCCGCCCTGGTGGAGCGCGGTCGACCGCGTCCTCGTCGTCGACCTCGACGCCCAGGCGTGCGCGACCTTCTCCCTGGGGCTCGACCCGGAGGACCTCGACGAGACCGGCGCCACGGTGTTCATGTCGCGGCGAGCCGCAGCGCTCCGTCGGCGACCTGCTCACCACGACGCCCGACGGCGTCGACCTGCTGCCCGCCTCCATCGACCTGGCGGGGGCGGATCGGGCGCTGGCGGGCGTGATGGGCCGGGAGTACGTCGTGCGGGACGCGCTCGTCCCGCTGCACGACCGCTACGACTGGATCCTGCTCGACTGCTCGCCGTCGCTGGGCATCATCACGGTCAACGCGCTGACGGCGGCGCACGAGGTGCTCATCCCGCTCCAGTGCGAGACGCTGTCGCACCGAGGCGTGGGCCAGCTCATGGAGACCATCGCCGACGTGCAGCGCCTGACCAATCCGCAGCTGCGGATCGTCGGCGTGCTGCCGACGCTGTTCGACGGCCGGACCACGCACGCCAAGGCGGTGCTCGCCGACCTCGGGCCGCGGTACGGGGTGCGGGTGTTCTCGCCGATCAGCCGGTCGATCCGGTTCGCCGAGGCGCCCGCGGCCGGGCGCAGCATCCTGGCGACGTCCGGCTCGTCGCGCGGAGCGCAGGACTACCGCACCCTCGCCCTCGAGCTGACGGACGCGATCCCCGCCTCCGTAACGGCGAGGTGCGGGCCTACTCCGGGGCGGCCGTCTGGCCGCCGCGCGTGCGGCGACGCTGACGGTTGCGACGGGGCTTGTCCTCGGGGTTGACCTCGGCCCGGGCGACCGCGGGGGCCTTCTCGTCGTGCTTCTTCTCGCCGTGCTTGTGGTCGCTCGACTTGTGATCGCCGGCCTTGCGATCGTGCTGCTTGCGGTCGCCGTGCCGATGGTCGTCGCGCTTGCCGTCGTGACGCTTGCGATCGTCGTGGTCCGGGCGCTTCTTCTTGCCCGTCTCGCCGAGGTCCTCGACCTTCTCGGCCGACAGGCCCTCGCGCGTGCGATTCGCCTTCGGGAGCGTGCCACCGGTGCCGGCCGGGATGTTGAGGCCGGTGTAGACGTGGTCGCTCGTCGAGTAGGTCTCGATCGGGTCCTTGAACGGGAGCTTCAGGGCGCGGTCGATCATCTGCCAGCGGGCGACGTCCTCCCAGTCGACGAACGTGACGGCGGTGCCGGTGTGGCCGGCGCGGCCGGTGCGACCGATGCGGTGCAGGTAGGTCTTCTCGTCGTCGGGGCACTCGTAGTTGATGACGTGGGTGACGTTGTCGACGTCGATGCCGCGCGCGGCGACGTCGGTCGCGACGAGGACGTCGACCTTGCCGGTGCGGAAGGCGCGCAGGGCCTGCTCGCGCGCGCCCTGGCCGAGGTCGCCGTGGACGGTGCCGACCGCGAAGCCGCGCTCGGTGAGGTCGTCGCACACCCGCTGCGCCTTGCGCTTGGTGCGCGTGAAGATCATGGCGAGCTCGCGGCCCTCGGCCTGGAGGATGCGGGCGAGCAGCTCGACCTTGTCCATCGGGTGGGTGCGCCACACGTGCTGCTCGATGGCGTCGACCGTGGCGTTCTCGTCGCCCATGTCGGCCGCGCGCAGGTGCATCGGCTGCGTCATGTAGCGCCGGGCGAGGTTGACGATCTGGCCGGGCATGGTCGCGGAGAACAGCATCGTCTGCCGCTTGTCCGGGATCATCGCGACGATGCGCTCGACGTCGGGCAGGAAGCCCATGTCGAGCATCTCGTCGGCCTCGTCGAGGACGAGGACGCGCACGTGCGACAGGTCGAGGTCGCGCCGGTTGGCGAGGTCGATGATGCGCCCGGGCGTGCCGACGATGACGTCGATGCCGTTCTGCAGCGCCTCGATCTGCGGCTCGTAGGCGCGACCGCCGTAGATGGCCAGGACGCGGACGCCCTTGAGCCGGCCGGCGCGCTCGATGTCGGTGGCGACCTGGAGGCCCAGCTCGCGCGTCGGGCAGACGACGAGCGCCTGCGGCTTGCCCTGCGCGTCGGCCGGGAGGTCGGCGTACTCGGGGTTGGCCGGGACGACCATGCGCTGCAGCAGCGGGATGCCGAAGCCGAGGGTCTTGCCGGTGCCGGTCTTGGCCTGCCCGATGAGGTCGGTGCCCTGCAGGGCCAGCGGGATGCACTGCTCCTGGATGGGGAAGGCGTGGGTGATGCCGTCAGCGGCGAGCGCCTCGGCGATCTGGGGATCGGCGCCCAGCTCCACGAAGGTGGGGGCGGTGGTGGGATCCACGGAGGAGGTTTCGGGTGCCATGACGGCCGTGTCGTTCGATGTTGCGTCGCTCAGGGGGTACTCCAGCTACTCGAGCATCACGCTTGTGATGTTGTGCGAACTCTACCGTGAGGCGGATGGGTAGCCTTGCGTCACCATGACTGAGCAGGGACCCCCGGCATCGGCCCTCGACAGCGACCCCGAGTACCGCGCGGCCGTCGTCGACCTCATCGCGGTGCTCGCCTACGGCGAGCTGACCGCGTTCGAGCGGCTCGCGGCCGACGCTGCCATGGCGCCCACGATCGACGACAAGGCCGCCCTCGCGGGGATGGCGACCGCCGAGTACCGGCACTTCCTGGTGCTCCGCGACCGGCTGGCGAGCCTCGGGCGTGGACCCGCAGGACGCGATGGCGCCGTTCCGGCGGGCCTACGAGGAGTTCCACCTCCATACGGCTCCCAGCGACTGGCTCGAGGGCCTGGTGAAGGCCTACGTCGGCGACGGGATCGGCATCGACTTCTACCGCGAGATCGCCAACTTCGTCGACGAGGACACCCGGGCGCTGGTCGTCAGCGTGTGCGACGACATGGGGCAGTCGGAGTTCATCGTGGAGCGCGTGCGCGCGGCCATCAACGAGGATCCGCGCAACGGCGGCCGGCTCGCCCTGTGGGGCCGCCGGCTCGTGGGGGAGGCGCTGTCGCAGGCCCAGCGGGTCGCGGCCGAGCGGGATGCGCTGTCGACGCTGCTGGTCGGCGGCGTCGACCGGCCCGGCACCGACCTCGCCGAGATCGGCCGGATGCTGGCCCGGCTGACCGACAACCACGCGCGCCGGATGGCGGCGCTGGGGCTTGCCGCCTGAGCGGCTGCCCATGAGCGGGCTTGCCGCCTGAGCGGCTGCCCATGAGCGGGCTTGCCGCCTGAGCGCGTCAGGAGCCGAAGCCGACGCGGCCCTTGGTGCTGGCGCCGACCTCGACGTAGGCGAGCTTGGCGCCCGGGAACGATCACGGTGCGGCCGCGCTCGTCGACGAGCTTCAGCACCCCGCCGCTCGGCGAGCGCCGCCTCGACGGCGGCGATGACCTCCTCCGAGGTCTCGTTGCTGTCCAGCGAAACCTCGCGAACGGTGTCCTGCACGCCGATCTTGATCTCCACTGCGTCGTCCTTCCGGTCTGTCCTGCGGACCGCCAGCCGGCGATCCCGCGTCGGTCAATCGTGTCAGCCGCCGGGATATTCCGCTGGCGGAGGGTGTGCGGCGGATTACGCCGTCGGCGGATGGGTGAGCGGGAAGCCGCTGATCCCCCGCCAGGCGAGCGAGGCGATCAGGTCGGCGGCGTCCTCCCGGCTGACCTGGTCGGTGCCGCCGCGCAGCCAGCGTCGGGCCGCCACCTGGACCATCCCCTGCATGCCCGAGGACAGCAGCAGCGCCTCGTCGTCGCTGAGCCCGGTGTCCTCGGCGATGACGGCGGCGCTGAGCCGGGCGAGCGCGAGGTCGGCGGCGTCGACGCGCTCGCGCACCGCGGGCTCGTTGGCGAGGTCGCTCTCGAAGACGAGCCGGAAGGCGCCGCCGGGCTCCTCGACGAAGGTGAAGTAGGCGTTGACCATGGCGGTGACGCGGGTGGCGTTGTCGGTCGTGCCGGTCAGGGCGTGCCGTGCGGCGGCCATCAGGTCGTCGATGCCGGCGTCGAGGATCGCCAGGTAGAGGTCGAGCTTGCCGGGGAAGTGCTGGTAGAGGACGGGCTTGGAGACGCCGGCGTGGTCGGCGATCTCGTCCATCGAGGCCGCGTGGTAGCCGGCGGTGGAGAAGACGTCCAGCGCGGCCGCGAGCACCTGCTGGCGGCGCTGCTCGCGGGGCAGCCGGGTGGCGCGGGTGCTCGCCGGGGCCTCGGTGGCCGCGATGCCGTCGGTGGCAGTCATCCCGACATCCTACTCAGCGGTAACTACCGCGCGGGGCTCCCGCGCACGCACGCGCTCGGCGCGTCGTACGCTGCCATGCGTGACCACTCCCGCTGGCAGCCTGGCCGACCGAGGACGTCTCGCTGCCCGGGCGCACGACCGCCGTCCGCCGGGCTCCGGGCCGGGAGCCCGGGCTGCCGACGGCGGTGTACGTGCACGGCCTCGGCGGGTCGTCGCTCAACTGGACGGACCTGATGGCCCGCCTGCAGCCGTACGTCGACGGCTGGGCGGTGGACCTCGGCGGCTTCGGCGCCTCACCGCCGCCGCGCGACGGCGACATGACGCCCGCCGGTCACGCGCGCGGGCGTGGCCGAGCTCATCGACCACATCGGGAACGGCCCGGTCCACCTGTTCGGCAACTCCCTCGGCGGAGCGGTCGCGCTGCAGCTGGCCGCGCGTCGACCCGACCTCGTCCGCACCCTGACCCTGGTGTCGCCCGCGCTGCCGTCGCTGTTCGCCACCAAGTCGAACTTCCACCTCCCCGTGATCGCGGTGCCGGGCGTGGGGGAGCGGCTCGTGCCGAAGTACCTCGAGTCCGATGCCGGGCGGACGCGTGCGCGGCACGATCGACGTGACCTTCGCCGACCCGTCGCGCGTCGCCCCGGAGCGGCTGGCGGAGGCGGTCGCGGAGGTCCGGGAGCGCGACCACCTGCCCTACGCCTCCGATGCGTTCCTGCGCAGCCTGCGCGGCCTGCTGCAGGACGTTCGTCGACGTCGGCCCCAACCGGCCGTGGAAGCTCGCCGCGCGCGTCACCTGCCCGACCCTCGTCGTCTACGGGCGCAAGGATCCGCTCGTCGATCCGCGCAGCGCCCATCGCGTGACCAAGCACTTCCGGGACGCGCATGTCGTGGTGCTGCCCGACAGCGGGCACGTCGCCCAGATGGAGCACCCGGAGTTCGTCGCGGCCGCGTGGGAGCGCTTCCTCCTCTAGTGACTCGCGGTCCGCGTGCTGCCACAATCGCCGCATGGGAGACGTCTTCCGCCACGAGTACCAGGCGCAGTGGCGCGACATGGACTTCAACCAGCACATGGCGAACTCCGCGTTCCTCGACTACGCCGGTAACACCCGCACCCTGTTCTCGGCGGCCGGTGGCTTCACCGTGGCGCGCTTCGCGGAGCTGCAGTTCGGGCCGGTGATCCTGGAGGACCGGCTCACCTACCAGCGCGAGATCCGGCTGCTGGAGTCTTCACCGTCGACGTGCAGCTCGCCGCCTCGACGCGGACGGGCGACGCTTCAAGATCCGCAATCGTTCCACACCGGCGAGAGACGTACTCTGCGCGGTGGTCGACTCCATCGGGCTGTGGCTGGACCTTACGACCCGCACGCCAGATCCCGCCGGACGACCTGCGAGACGCATGGCTGTCCGCCGGCCGCACGGACGACTTCGAGGACTGGGGCTGAGCCTCACCCCGCGTCGCCCGCGGGTTGTCCACAGGCCGCAGATCGACCGTGGCGATGACGCGGGTTGCGAACGTACCGTCCGGGCATGGACACGGGGGCGATGGTCGAGAGCAGGGTGCGTCGACGAGGTCCGTGCGCAGGGGATCGACCCGCTGCGCGACCCGGATGCCGTCCGCCGACTCGTCGACGCGGCGATCGCAGGAGTCGCTCGGCGGACGGCCCGGTCGATGACGTCGCCTCGGTGGGCACGTCGGTGTTCCACGCGATCGCCGGCTTCGGTCCGCTGCAGCGGTTCTTCGACGATCCCACCGTCGAGGAGGTGTGGATCAACGCGCCCGGATCGCGTCTTCGTCGCGCGCGATGGACGCAGCGAGCTGACCACGGTCGTCATGGACGACGACGCAGGTGCGCGACCTCGTCGAGCGCATGCTGCGCGTGTCCGGGCGCCGCATCGATCTCAGCACCCCGTTCGTCGACGCGATGCTGCCCGACGGCAGCCGGCTGCACGTCGCCATCCCGGACATCACGCGCGAGCACTGGGCCGTCAACGTGCGTCGCTTCGTCGTGCGGGCGCGCACGGTGGGCGACCTCGTCGGGCTCGGCATGCTCACCACCCAGGCGGCCGACTTCCTCGAGGCGGCCGTCGCCGCCGGACTCAACATCGTCGTGGCCGGCGGGACGCAGGCGGGCAAGACGACGTTCCTCAACGCGCTTCTCGGCTGCGTGCCGTCGACGGAGCGCATCGTCAGCTGCGAGGAGGTGTTCGAGATCCGGCTCGAGCACCCGGACTGGATCGCCCTCCAGACGCGGGATGCCAGCCTCGAGGGGACGGGCGACGTGCCCGCTGCGACGGCTGGTGCGCGAGGCGCTGCGCATGCGCCCGACGCGGCTGGTGGTGGGCGAGGTGCGGCAGGCCGAAGTCGCTCGACCTGCTCGTGGCGATGAACAGCGGCATGCCGGCGATGGCGACGCTGCACGCCAACAGTGCGCGCGAGGCCGTGACCAAGCTGTGCACTCTGCCGCTGCTCGCCGGCCCGAACATCGACGCCGGCTTCGTCGTGCCGACCGTCGCGGGCTGCGTGGACCTGGTGGTTCACCTGGCCTCGGAGCCGGAAGGGCGCCGCGTCCGCGAGATCTGCGCGCTGCCCGGACGCAGCGAGTCGGGGGTCGTGGAGATGGCCGACCTGTTCACGTACGACGGATCGTCGCTCGTGCGCCGTGGCGGCTTCCCGCCGCACGAGCACCGGTTCGAGCGCCTCGGCTACCGGCTCGCCGACCTCCTGCACTCCCCGCCTGCCGCCGGCGGTCCACGATGAGCGGGACCGCGGGCGCCGGCGCACTCCTCGGACTGGCGTGCGCGAGCGGGGTGCTGCTCGTGCTCGCGGCAGGCCGCGCTCCGCGCACGCGCGCGCCGCCGCACCAGGCGCGCTCGCGCGACTGGTCGCGGACGCGGGACATTCCGCGAGCTGACCCCGTCGCGTGTGCTCGCGGCGTGCGTGGTCGCGGCGCTCGGTGGCCGCGATCCTCGCGCTCCTGGTCACCGCCCTGCCGCTGGCGGCGCTGCCTGGCCGCCCTGGCCGGCGGGCTCGCACCGGTCGTTCGTGCTGCGGCGACATGCGGCGGCGCGTCGGCAGTCGGTGCGCGCCGCGTGGCCCGATGCCGTCGACGGCCTCGTGTCGGCCGTGCGCGCGGGGATGTCGCTGCCCGAGGCCGTGGGCGACCTCGGCCGCACCGGTCCCGAGCCGCTCGCGCCCGGCCTTCGCCGTCTTCGCCGCGGAGTACCGGGCGACCGGGTCGTTCGCCACGTCGGTCGACATCCTCCAGGACCGGCTGGCCGATCCCGTGGCCGATCGCGTGATCGCGGCGCTCCGGTTGGCGCGCGAGGTGGGCGGCTCCGATCTCGGGGTCCTGCTGCGCACGCTGAGCGCGATGCTGCGGGACGAGGCCCGGACGCGTTCGGAGATCCTGGGCCGGCAGAGCTGGACCGTGGCCGCGGCGCGCCTGGCCGTGGTCGCGCCCTGGCTGACGCTGGCACTGCTGTGCACGCGTCCCGAGGCCGCGCGCGGCGTACGCGTCCGCGGCCGGGGCGGCCGTCCTGATCGCGGCCGCCGCTGCTGTCGGTCGCCGCGTATGCGGTGATGATGCGCATCGGCCGACTGCCCGACGACCAGCGGACGCAGTCATGAGCGGCGCGGCGGCCGGAGCCGGCGTCGGACTGCTCTTCGGCGCGGGGCTGCTGCTGGTGGCCGCCTGGATCCGCGTCCGCCGGCCGCTGCCCATGGGTCTCCGGATCGGTCCCTACCTCGGGGTGCCGGGCGCGACGGTGCGCGCCGTCGCGGACGCGACGTTCGGCCCGTCGGCGACTTGGCGCGCGGTCGTCATCCGGCGCCCCGCGCCCGGACCGGGCGGCGACCGACCTGGCGGCGCGATTGCGGCACGTCCGGATCGGGCCTGGGCCCGGGCGACTTCCGGCTCGAGCGTGTCGTCTGGGCCGCTGTCGGCGGCGTGCTGGGCTTCGGAGCAGGACTGGTCCTCGTCGTCGCCGGGTCGTCACCGGCTGCTTCGGTCGTTCTCGGCGGGACGGGGCGTGATAGCGGGCTGGATGGCGCGCGACCTGCGCCTTCGCCGCGACGTTCGCCGGCGCCAGCGCGCCCTCGAGCGGCAGCTGCCCACCTTGGCCGACCTCCTGGCCCTCGGAGTGTCCGCAGGGGCCTCTCCCGTCGTCGCCCTCGAACGAGCTGCCCGCACGATGAGCGGCCCGCTGGCGGAGGAGGTGGATGTGGTCGTGGCCGACATCCGGGGTGGGCGGCCCGTCGACTCCGCGCTCACCGACCTGTCGGCCCGCAGCGGAGTGCGAGCGGTCCAGCGGTTCGTCGACGGAATCCTCGTGGCGCTCGAACGGGGCACGCCCACTTGCCGCTGTCGTGCGTGCGCAGGCGGAGGACGCGCGCACCGAGGAGCGCCGCCGGCTCATGGAGCTGGCGGGCCGCAAGGACGTGGCGATGCTCATCCCGGTGGTGTTCCTCGTCCTGCCGACCGTCGTCCTCGTGGCCCTCTTCCCCGGGGTGCAGTCCCTGCGCCTCGTCGTCCCCTGATCCACCCGAGAGAGGAACGCCCCATGCGCAACCGAATGAACGGACTGCGCCAGCTGCTGACCCGTGGGGGCGATCGCGGCGACGTGCCCGGCTGGGTCCTGGTGGCCGTCATGACGGCTGGCCTGGTCACGGCGCTCTGGCTGGTGGCCGACGACCAGCTGACCGCGGTGCTCGGCAGGGCCATCAGCTCCGTCACCAAGCCGTAGGCATGGCGCCCGCAGCGGCATCGCGCCGGGCATCGAACGATCGCGGCAGCGCCGCAGTGGAGTTCGCCCTCGTCGCACCGATGCTGATGCTGCTCGCCGTGGCGGTGGTGCAGGTCGCCCTGGCCCTGCACGTGCGGGCCACCCTGACGGCCGCGGCCGCGGAGGGCGCCCGGGCAGCCGCACTCGCGGGCGCCGACCCCGCCGCCGGGGTGGCGCGGGCGCGCGAGGTGCTCGACGACACCGTCGCCGGATCCGTCGTCCGCCACGTCAGCGCCGCGCGGTCCGTGATCGACGGCCTGCCCGTCATGGTCGTGCGGGTCGACGCCGCGGTGCCGCTGGTCGGGCTCCTCGGGCCGACCGCGTTGACGGTCGAGGGCCACGCCCTCCAGGAGGGATGGTCATGACACGACGGGCCGCGGGTCCGCCCCGGCGACGGCGGATCGGCCGCGATCGAGTTCATCGTCATCGGCGTCGGCCTGCTCGTCCCGCTGGTCTACCTCGCGTCGGCGGCGGCGTCGGTCCAGGCGGCCACGTTCGCCAGCGCGCAGGCCGTGCGGGAGGCGGGTCGGGCCTTCAGCTCGTCGGACACCGTCGCGCAGGGACGACGGCTCGCCGAGTCGGCGGCCCGACTCGCCTTCGCCGACCAGGGCCTCGAGCTGCCGACCGGCGCGATGCGCATCTCCTGCACGGACGGGCCCTGCCTGAGTCCGGGCTCCGCGGTGGAGGTCGTCCTGGCCTGGGAGGTGCCGTTGCCGTGGCTGCCCGGATCGCTCGCCGACGACGTCCCGGCCCGGATCCCGGTCGAGGCCCGGCAGCGGGTGCCCGTCGACGACTTCCGCGGCGAGACGTCATGAGGGTCGCAGCCGACGACCGCGGCAGCGTCCTGCTCCTCGGGGTCGGGCTCGCAGCCGTGTGCCTGCTGGCCTTCGTCGGTCCTGGTCGACGCGTCCGCGGCCTTCCTGCAGCGCCGGCAGCTGCTCGCCGTGGCGGACGCTGCGGCCCTGGCCGCGGCGCAGTCGATCGACCTGCCGGCCTACTACGCAGACGGCGCCACCGCTGCCACCCGGCTCGACGTCGCGGGCCTGCCCGGACGGGTGCGTGCCCACGTCGCTCGGGCGGGGGCGCCCCAGGGCTCGAGCGTCGACCTCGTGGAGTCGGACGGCCGGCAGGTGCTGGTCGCGATGAGCAGCCCGCTGCGGCTGCCCTTCCTGTCCGGGCTCGTCACCGACCGGATCCGGGTGGAGTCCTGGGCCCAGCTCGCCTACCGGGCAGGAGTGCCGGAGCCCGGCCCGTACCCTTGACCCACCATGGCAGCCATCGAACTCAGCGAGCGCCTGTCCGCGCTCGAGACCACCCTGGGCAGCATCGAGACCGTCCTCGACGTGCCCGCCCTCAAGGTCCAGCTGGCCGAGCTGGAGGCCGAGGCCTCCGTGCCCAACCTGTGGGACGACCAGGAGAACGCGCAGGCCGTCACGTCGAAGCTGTCGTTCGTGCAGGGCGAGATCCGCAAGGTCGAGGCGCTGCGCAGCCGGCTCGACGACCTGCCGATCCTGTTCGAGCTCGCCGAGAGCGAGGGCGACGAGGCCGCGCTCGCCGACGCGCTGAAGGAGCTCGACGCGGTCGAGGCCACGGTCGCCGAGCTCGAGGTGCGCACCCTGCTGTCGGGGGAGTACGACGCGCGCGAGGCGTTCGTCATCCATCCGCTCCGGGCCGGCGGCGTCGACGCCGCCGACTGGGCCGAGATGCTGCTGCGCATGTACACGCGCTACTGCGAGCGCCACAACTGGCCCGTTCGAGGTCAACGACACCTCCTACGCCGAGGAGGCCGGCATCAAGTCGGCCACCTTCCACGTCAAGGTCGCCGTACGCCTACGGCACGCTGTCGGTCGAGCAGGGCACCCACCGGCTCGTGCGCATCTCGCCGTTCGACAACCAGGGCCGCCGCCAGACCTCCTTCGCCGAGGTCGAGGTGCATCCCGGTCGTCGAGCAGACCGACCACATCGAGATCCCCGACGACGAGCTCCGCGTCGACGTCTACCGCTCGTCGCGGCCCCGGCGGCCAGGGCGTCAACACCACCGACTCCGCGGTCCGCATCACCCACCTCCCGACCGGCATCGTCGTGTCCTGCCAGAACGAGCGCTCCCAGATCCAGAACCGGGCGTCGGCGATGGCGGTGCTGCAGTCCAAGCTGCTCGAGCGCCGCCGCCAGGAGGAGCAGGCCAAGATGGACGCCCTCAAGGGCGACACGCGCCGGCTCGTGGGGCAACCAGATGCGCTCGTACGTCCTGCACCCGTACCAGATGGTCAAGGACCTGCGCACCGAGGTGGAGACCGGCAACACCGACCGCGGTGCTCGACGGCGAGATCGACGAGTTCATCGAGGCCGGCATCCGCTGGCGGCAAGCAGAACGCCTCGTAGCGCTGGCGACTCCCGCGACCCGTCGACGGCTCCTCGTGGCCCAGGCACGCGTCGAGGAGCACGTCACGACGGCTGACCGGGCGTCACCGCGTACCCCGTGGCCTCCATGCCCGCCTAGACGCGTCGTTCCCCGCGTCCCGCCTGACCGGGGCTCGTCCCCGACGCTTACACTGTCGGGCGTGATCCTCTTCGACCACGTGACCAAGGTCTACGCCACCGCGCAGCGACCCGCTCTCGATGACGTGTCCCTGGAGATCGAGAAGGGGGAGTTCGTCTTCCTCGTCGGACCCTCCGGCTCGGGCAAGTCGACCTTCCTGCGGCTGGTCCTGCGGGAGGAGCGGCCCACCACGGGCCAGGTCTAGGTCGCTGGGCAAGGAGCTCAACCGCCTGTCGAACTGGAAGATCCCGGCGCTGCGCCGCCAGATCGGCACCGTGTTCCAGGACTTCCGGCTGCTGCCGAACAAGACCGTCTTCGAGAACGTCGCCTTCGCCCTCGAGGTGATCGGCAAGCCCTCCGTCCCACATCAAGAAGGTCGTCCCCGAGGTCCTCGAGGTCGTCGGCCTGGAGGGCAAGGAGGACCGCCGCCCCGACGAGCTCTCCGGCGGCGAGCAGCAGCGCGTGGCCATCGCCCGCGCGTTCGTCAACCGGCCGATGCTCCTCATCGCCGACGAGCCGACCGGCAACCTCGACCCCGGCACCTCGATCGGCATCATGAAGCTGCTCGACCGCATCAACAAGCTCGGCACCACCGTGGTGATGTCGACCCACGACTCCCAGATCGTCGACCAGATGCGCCGGCGCGTCATCGAGCTCGACACCGGGCACGTCGTGCGCGACCAGTCGCGCGGCGTCTACGGGTACGCCCGATGAGGGCGACCTTCGTCGCCAGCGAGGTCGGCATCGGCCTGCGGCGCAACCTCACCATGACGCTCGCCGTGATCATCACGGTGGCGGTGTCGCTCGGCCTGTTCGGCGCCTCCCTGCTCGTGCGCGCGCAGGTCTCGACGATGAAGGACTTCTGGTACGACAAGGTCGAGGTGTCGATCTTCCTGTGCAGCAAGGGCAGCGACACGCCCTCCTGCGCCGGCGGCGCGGTCACCGACGCGCAGCGCGACCAGATCAAGACCGACCTCGAGAGCCTGCGCCCGCTCGTCCAGGACATCTACTACGAGTCGCAGCACGGAGGCCTACGAGCGCTTCAAGGAGCAGTTCAAGAACTCGCCCATCGTCGACAACGTCAACGAGAACGCGCTGCCGGAGTCGTTCCGCGTCAAGCTCGCCGACCCGACGAAGTACGACGTCGTGGCCTCCGCCTTCGCCGGCCGTCCGGGCATCGAGCAGGTCAACGACCAGCGGCAGATCCTCGACAAGTTCTTCCGGCTGCTCGGCGGCCTCCAGCTGATCGCCCTGCTCATCGCCCTGGTCATGCTGACCGTCACCGTGCTGCTCATCGTCAACACGATGCGCGTCGCGGCGTTCAGCCGACGCCGGGAGACCAGCATCATGCGGCTGGTCGGCGCGTCCAACTTCTACATCCAGCTGCCGTTCCTGCTCGAGGCGGCGCTCGCTGCCGCGCTCGGCGCCGTCCTGGCCATCGGCTCGCTGATCCTGATGAAGACCGTCCTGATCGACCAGGTGCTGGCGCCGTCGTTCCAGTTCACCGCGTTCGTCGGCTGGGACGCGGTGGCGACGATCGCCCCGATCATGCTGCTCACCGGCGTGGGCCTGGCGTGCATCGCCGCCTTCTTCACGCTGCGCAAGTACCTGCGCGTCTGATGAGCGAACCGATCCTGGAGTTCCGGCCGAGGCCCGCTGTCGCATCGCACGTGGATCAGGCTCGGCGTCGTCGCCGCGATCGTGGCGGTCCTCTACGCGTTCGTCGCCTACGCCTACGACGCGCAGGGCAGCCTGCAGTCCTCGAGCGACTCGAGCGCCGACGCCGACGCCGGGCCTCGCGGTCACCGCGGAGCCGACCGAGGTCAATGCCGTCACGAACCAGGCCACGATCCGACTGCACGTTCAAGGTGACCGACGCGGCGACCTCACGGACGGCACCCGGCTCACCCAGAACGTCCGCGTGGACGTCGACACTCGGCCGGCCGGTCGACCAGGAGTACCGCTTCCCGGTGGGCACCGTGGTGTCGCCGCAGTCCCTGCTGACGATCGGCCTGGACGGGGAGCTCGCCTACTACCCGTTCGACTCCCACGCCGGCGACGTCTCCGTCGTCGGCCGACACGTTCCAGAAGGGTGCGGACGGCACGCCGGAGTCGGTCGCGCCCGTCTACGTCACCGTGGACGCCAAGGGCGGCGTCAGCGGCTGGGCGACCTCGGTCGACATCGCAGGAGCCTGCCCGGCTCCGTCGAACGTCGACTTCACCTTCAACCGGGCCTTCTCGACGCAGGTCTTCGCGCTGATGCTGCTGGCACTGGCCGTCATGCTGGCCGTGGCGACCGTGGTCGTCGGCTTCCTCGTGGCGAGCCAGCGCAGGCGGGCGGAGATCGGCCTCATGTCGTGGACGGCGGCCCTGCTCTTCGCGCTGCCGGCCCTGCGCACCTTCATGCCGAACAGCCCGCCGATCGGCGCGGCGATCGACATCTACGTCTACCTGTGGGTCATGGCCGGTGCCATCGCGGCCGCCATCATCATGATCGGGTCGTGGGTGCGGCAGTCCGGTCGGCTGCTGATCGAGGATCCGACGGCTGCGGGCGGCGGTGTGCCGGGCATCCCGGGCGCGCCGTCGGCCGACGTGACGGGAGACTGACATGCCACGTGAGCAGGGGCGCAAGCTGGTCGCGCAGAACAAGAAGGCGCGGCACGACTACTCGATCGAGGACGTCTACGAGGCGGGCATGGTGCTCACCGGCACCGAGGTGAAGTCGCTGCGGGCGGGCCGGGCGAGCCTCGTCGACGGCTACGCCACCCTCGACGACGGCGAGATCTGGCTCCGCGGCGTCCACATCCCCGAGTACACGCAGGGCACCTGGACCAACCACGAGCCGCGCCGGCCGCGCAAGCTGCTGCTGAACCGCACCGAGGTCAACCGCATCGCGAACCGGCTGCGCGAGTCGGGCCTGACGCTCGTGCCGCTCGCCCTGTACTTCCAGGACGGCTACGCCAAGGTGGAGATCGCCGTGGCGCGCGGCCGCAAGAGCTACGACAAGCGGCACGCGATCGCCGAGCGGGAGTCCAAGCGGGAGACCGACCGGGCGCTCGGCCGCCGGAGCAAGGGCACCGACTAGTCCGCGCAGCCCCGTGGCCGCGTCCCAGATCGCCTGTACCTGACTCGGCCAGCGTCACGGGATCGAAGGGCTTCGCGATGACGTCGACGGCCCCGAGCGACTTGAAGTACTCGATCTCGGTCGGCCTGCACCTTGGCCGTGATGAAGACGACGGGGATGTCGGTGAGCTCCGGGCGTTCGCGCAGGTGGCCGAGGGTCGTCGGACCGTCCATGCCAGGCATCATCACGTCGAGCAGGATCAGGTCGGGGACGGCACCCATGGAGACGGTTAGGGCCTCGCGACCCGACGACGCCACGGTCACCTGGAAGCCGCCGACGACCTCGAGGGCCATGGTCACGACCTGCCTGGATGTCGGGGTCGTCCTCGACGTACAGGATCGTGCGCAGCTCACCCATGATCGACGTCGGCCTCCCAGTCGAAGTCAACCGGGAGTAGCAGCGGGAAGCGTCGAAGAAGAACGTCGATCCCGCGCCCTCGTCGGACGTGAAGCCGATGGTCCCGCCCATGCGCTCGACGAGCTCCTTCGAGATGGCCAGGCCGAGGCCCGTGCCGCCTCGCGACGGCGTCGGAGGCGTCGGCCTGCGAGAACTTCTCGAAGATCCGGTCGCTGGAAGGCGTCTCGGGATCCCCGGCCGTGGTCCGACACCGCGACCCGGACGCTCATCCTCGCCGGCTTCGATGTCGATCCTGACCTCCGACCGCCGTGCGGGCTCGGAGAACTTCGCGGCGTTCGACAGCAGGTTCGAGAGCACCTGGATGCAGCCGGAGCGGGTCGACATCGACCAGCGAGCGTCGCCGTGGCCGCGCCGTGCACGGCGATGTCGAACGCCGTAGTGGTCGGCGTACGCCTGGTTGTCCTCGATGGCCCGCTCGATGATGGGCATGACTGGCAGATGCGACTGGCGAGGATCGGCAGCCGCCGTCGACCAGGCTTCTCCATGTCGAGCAGGTCGTTGATGAGCGGCTCAGCCGCTGGCTGTTCTTCTGCGCGATGCGACCATGCCTTGGCCCGCTCGGGCAGCGGCCCGGCGACGCCGGCTGGCGACGAGGCCGAGGGAGCCGCTGATCGAGGTCAGCGGTGTGCGCAGCTCGTGGCTGACCGTCGAGACGAACTCGCGTCTTCATCCGGTCGACGCGCTTGCGCTCGGTGATGTCGGTGAGGCCATGACCATGAAGCCCTCGACGGCTGCCGTCCGGATCCAGCAGAGGGTTGCTGTTCAGCTCGACCCACTTGGCGCTGCCCGCCGCTGTCGAGGACCATCTGCTCGATCTGGAAGGGCTCCTGCCGCTCCATCGCCTCGAAGCTCGAGAGCGAGGTCTCGGGGTCGGACATCAGGGCCGAGCAGGACCTCTCGAGGGCGCTGGCCCAGCGAGGTCCTCGAGGCGGTAGCCGAAGATTCGGGTGAAGGCGTCGTTCGTCCACTCGACTCGACCGTCGAGGTCGGTGATCAGGATGCCGTTCGTCATCTGGCTGGCCACCAGGGAGAGCCGAGTGATCGCTTCTGGTCCTCGCGCCGCTCCGTCTGGGCTCGGTACGCCTCGATCAGCTGCGCGATCGTACGAGTGAGCGGCTCGAGGCACTCGACCCAGGACTCGTCGAACCCACCCTCGTGGTTGGCCAGTCCGACCATGCCGATCGAATCGATCGCCGCTGTGAAGACGGGCAGGCCGAGGTAGGAGGTCATGCGGCGGGTGCTCGCCGGGCAGTCCGCCCCGGCGGGGGTCGTTCGTAGGGGTCGTTCGCGATGCACGGGCTCGCCGGTGGTCAGGGTCCGGCCGAAGAGGGTGTTGAGGTTGCGGAACTCGAGACCCGCCTCGTTCTGCTCCTCGTACAGTTCGCGGTCGCCTCGTTCCAGGCGATGTTGGTGAGCGCGTGGGTCTTCAGGTAGGGCGCACCGTCCTCGTCGTGGAGGACCTCGCCGATGAAGCCGTACTCGCAGCCGGTGAGCGCGAGCACGTCCTCGAGCAGGCCGTCGAAGGCGCGCTTGCGGTCGTCATTCTGGATGAACGTGGACTGCGCGACCGTGATCGCCCGCAGCGAGCCGGCGCTTCTCGGCGAGCCTGTCGGACTGCAGCTTCCGGGCGAGGGCGCCCTCGAGCCACTTCCCGAGGAGCCGCACGAAATCGACCTCATCGGCGGTGAACGTCGGGGAGCGATGCGGTTCCGGTCCCGAGAAGCTGAGGGTGCCGAAGGTCTCGTCGCCCACGGCGAGCGGCACGCCGATGTAGGCCTCGATCCCGGTCTCCTGGTAGCAGGACTCGGCGGCCCGATTCGACGTGCCCATGTGCGCGATGGCGACGAGATCACCGGCCTCGAGTGCCATCTCGCAGTACGTCATGGCCAGGTCGACGACCTGGCCATCGGCGATCGTGCTCGCCGGGCTGACCTGGACGAGAACCTCGTAGCTCGTCCCCGGCGACCCGGCTGACGATGCCCGATCGGGCAGGCCGAGATAGTCGCATCCGACGGCGAGGGCGCGACGCAGCAGCTCGTGCTGGTCGGTCTCGCTGAGCGCGGTGACGGCGGTCAGGGCGAGGAGCGCCCGGTGCTCGTTCTGCAGCCCGCCTCTGGACGAGCTCGTGCTCCACGACGTTGGCGAGGTCGGCGCAGGGCGGCCGAGTCCTCGGAGACCAGTCCCGCGGCTTCGTGTCGATGACGCACAGCGTGCCGACGGCGTAGGCCGTCGGGATTGCGCAGCGGCGCGCCGGCGTAGAAGCGGATGTCCGGGTCGCCCACGACGAGTGGGTTGTCGGCGAATCGTGGGTCCGCCGCGGCATCGGGCACGACCATGACCCCATCGCCGAGGATCGCGTGGGCGCAGAAGGACGACATCACGGGGTGTCTCGGTGACGCCAGGCCGCGCCTCGACTTGAACCACTGCCGGTCGCGGTCCACGAGGGACACGAGGGCGATGGGTGCCTCGAACATGGCGCTGTGAGATCCGGGTCACCCGGTCGAAGGCTGGCTCGGGAGCGGTGTCGAGGATGTCGAGGCGGCGCAGCGCGGCGAGGCGGTTCTCCTCGTCTGGGTGGAGTGGCGCCGGCGTCAAGGCTTCGTCCTCGATGGGTTGCGTGAGTGGAGGTTCGCCGTGTGGCAGCGTGGGCGACGCGCCGGCGTGCCAGCCAGGCGCGATCCTCTCAGGCGGACCTTGCGGGACGCTCTCGTTGTGCTCCCTTCTCGTGTCCCCGGAACGAGCGTAGGATGGTGGTGCTGGCCACGGCAGGCATTAGGCCGCCACGGGAAACCGGAGGTGGAAGGTGGCACCATCGTCGGTGGACTCGACCTCGATCTCGCCGCGCACCGAGTAGAGGTACTCCTGGATCAGGTACAGGCCCAGCCCGGTGCCGGCGTCGGGGCGACCGGTGACGAACGGGTCGAAGACGTGATCGAGGAGCTCCGCCGGGATGCCCGGACCGGTGTCCGCCACCATCAGCTCGACGAAGTTGCGGCCGCGCCGCGTCACCCGGGCGACCGAGATGACGATGCGACCGGCTCCTTTCATCGCCTGGGCGGCGTTCTGGCAGAGGTTCTCCACCGCGCTGGCGATCTGGTTTCGCTCCCCGATACACCACAGGTCCGAGCCCGACCTCGGCGACGAGCTCGACCTGTTCGCCGAGCTGCCCTCGCAGGTCGGTGACGGTGTCGCGGATGACGGCGCTGATGTCGAGGGGGCCGTTCGTCACCTGCTGGACCTTGGCGATGGTGGCGATGCGCCGTGACACGGAGACGGCTCGCCGTGCCGCAGAGGCGAGGTGCGCTGACGCCTGTTCCACGATCCGCGGGTCCTGGCTCCGGGTGAGCAGCTCGGAGTAGCCACCGACGACCTGGGCGACGTTGCCGAAGTCGTGGGCGACGCCCTGCGCGAAGCGCATCACGTGCGTGGCGTGGTCGACGTCGGCTCTCGGCCTCGGCCTCGCTCACCTCGTGGGTGACGTCGGTGACGACGGTGAGGATGCGACGCCGATGGTCGATCGCGCTCGGCGGCACGTGGTGAAGGCTGATCTGGCGCGTGCCGTTCATGGTCGGCGCTCGACACGCGCAGCGACGCGCGGCGATCGGGCGTGAGTTCCTCGAGAAGGCTCCGCATGCGGATCGCGGGAGTCCTCGTCCAGCGTGCTCGAGGTAGTCGGCGAGGGGAGTCGGCTGCCCCCAGGTCGGCAGGATCGGCTTGCGTCGATCAGCGAACAGCGGGCGGATGGTCTGGGAGTCGGCATCGATCTCCCACACCGACACGGGGAGGTCGGCCAGGAGTTGAGCCATGGCCTTCTCGGCCATCGTCTGCTGGTCCTGGTAGCGCAGGATGTTCGTCTGGTCGTGGGAGATGATGACGACGCCGCGGATCTCGTCGTCGACGCGCCACGGGACCAGTTGGGTGTCGAAGTAGCGGCTCCTGCCCCCGGGCATGGGGATGGCGCTCTGGTGGCGCTGCTCCTCGCCCGTGGTGAACACCTCGGCGATCGTCCGCTCGACGCGGCCGTCGAAGAGCGACGACTCGTCCACCCAGTCGTCGGACCAGCGGTGAGGGTTGTCGAGCGCATGCGCGATCGTGCCATCGTGGACTGCGGTCTCGAGCTGGGCGATCGGCCACCGCTGCCACACGGCCGGACTCGCGATGATCTGCCGGTCCACGAGGTCGACGATGACGAAGTACTCGACCACCCGCTCCCAGATGACGTCGCGCGCGCTCTGGATCTGCACGCGCCGGTCGTGCTCCGGCCTCGTCGGTGACATCGGCCACCTCGATGACCACGAAGTCCCCGGCCCGACTGAAGATGTTGTCGTAGACGCGGTCGTAGTCGAGGCTGTGGTTGCGGACCCTGCGCTGCTGGCCGTCGGCCCGCGTCGCGTCCAGGCCCTCGAAGAAGGCCACGTTGGCCTCTCTCGCGGCGAGGTCGGTGAGACGTCGACCGATGACGTCGCCGAAGCGGGCATGCCCGAGCATCGTGAGGTAGGAGTCGTTGGCGGCGACGACGGTGTCGCGGCATCGACGCACGCCACCGCCGTCCACAGGGCCTCGAGCACCGGCGGAGCGAACGGGCCGGTCATGGTCTGCAGCTGCTCGGCGATGGCCGCCGTGAGGTCGTCCAGGGTGAACGGCTTGCGGAGGAGCGGTACGTCCTCCCGCAGCGACTCGGGAAGCTCGCGGGTCTCGACCGAGGCCGTCATCAGGATGACCCGCTGGCCCATCGCACCGGCACGCCGCCACGATCCGCTCCCCGGTGTCGGTGCCGAAGTTCAGGTCTGTGAGGACGAGGTCGGGGGAGTCGCGTCTGCTAGGAGTCGGAGGGCTTCATCGACCGTTGCCGCCTCGATCGGCTCGTAGCCCGACATCGTCAACTGGAGGACCACGAGCGAGCGGACGTCGTCATCGTCATCCGCCACCAGCACCGACTGGGCCATGGCTCGAACCCTAGACCCGCGACGGAACCCGTCGGTGCTCGCAGCGGACAGGGCATTTGTCCGGGGGTCGGACCCGGGCGTACCATCGAAGGTGAGCGTTTGGCGCTCGGACATTGATAACTCAACATGGGGGTGACAGGTTTCGACGTTCAGATGTCTTGACCGGAGAAGCGTGTCGAGAATCCAGGGTGATCTCGTTAAGAATCCTTGGAAAACAACAACTGCCAACACTAAGCAGTCGCAGGTCCGTTTCGCCCTCGCGGCGTAAGGATTAGAACCTGCCGTCAGCCCAATGCGTCCCCGAATTGGGGTCTGACGTCGCTAGGGGACTCACCAATCGCTCCGGTCACGGGAGCAGGCGGAAAACCAAACAGTGACTGGGCCGTCACCGCGCAGTGCCGCACGAAGCGCGGGGGCCGAGCAGCGATAACGCGGCTACACACGTAGAAGTACGGAAGAGGCCTGTACGGACCCGGGTTCGATTCCCGGCACCTCCACGACGACACGACGACGACCGGCTAACGCGCTGTTGGCAGGTCGTGACGATTGCCCGCCTGTGCGCTGGTCCTCCAGCTGCTGGCGGGCTTTCGCATGGGCGGCCAGCGCACCGTCGATGATGTGCAGCGGCACCACGGCGAGAACGCCGCCGAGTACCGTGAACGTGTGACACGCGACTTCGTCGATCCGCCGCTCCGGATTGACGACGCTCGGGACGAAGCCGTGATTCGGATTCGCGAGGCCTTCGCCCAAGGTGATATCTCACACCAGGACCTCGATGCCCGTTTGGATCGGGCCCTCACGGCTCGTTCTCCCGGAGAGCTGCTGTCCGCCGTCGACTCGCTGCCCACGCAAGAGGATCGGGAAGTCACCATCGCTGCGACGAGCGGGAGGATCGACCGGCGCGGAGCCTGGCGCGTTCCGCGGGTCCTGCACATCGAGTCAGAGTTCGGGAAGGTCCGTCTCGACTTCTCGCCATGCCGTGTTCGAGGCACCCGTCATCGACCTCGTGCTTCGACTGCACTTCGGTTGGGCGAAGGTCACTGCCCCAGCCGGTGCGGTCATCGATCTCGACGGGCTGCAGTCGGAGTGGAAGCAAGCCACGATGCACGCCGCCTCGTCACACGTCGGCGGCAGGCCCGCTGATCCGGATCTCGGGATCCATGGTGTTCGGACGGCTGACCGTCCGGCATCGCGCTCGTTGACGCGGCGGTGCGCACCGCCCTCGAGGGACCCCCGCCTATCCGCCGTCGGTAGTCTCCAGCAGGCGAACGGGCGTGGCCACAACCGCAGAGCCGACACCGGGCCGGGCCGGGCCGAACGGAAGGACCGAACCTCCGCATGAGCGCGTTCCTGCTCAGCTTCGCCGTCATCTTCGTTGCCGAGCTCGGCGACAAGTCGCAGCTGATGGCCATGACGTTCGCCACGCGCTACCGCTTCTGGACCGTCATCGGCGCCATCACGGTCGCGACCGCCGTCGTGCACCTGTTCTCGGTCGCCTTGGGCAACGTCGTCGGCCTGGCGCTGCCAACCGGCCCGATCAACATCATTGCGGGAATCGCCTTCCTGGCGTTCGGCCTGTGGACGCTTCGCGGCGACGAGCTCACCGAGGAGGAGGAGGGCAAGGCCGCGCGGTCGACCCGGTCGGCATTCTTCGCGGTCGCGGTCGCCTTCTTCCTGGCCGAGCTGGGCGACAAGACCATGCTGGCCACCGTCACGCTCGCCACAACGGAGGAGTGGTTCGGCACCTGGGTGGGCTCGACGCTGGGCATGGTCGCCGCGGACGCGCTCGCCATCGGCGTCGGTGCCCTGCTCGGAAAGGCCCTGCCGGAGAAGGTCATCAGGATCGGCGCGGCCGTGCTGTTCTTCCTGTTCGGTGCGTGGCTCATCGTCGAGGGCATTCGCGCGTAGGTCGGCAGCACCTGCCTCAGGGGCGAACCCGGACCAGCGGCTCCAGAACGGTCATGGTGAAGCGGACGGGACGACGGTCCTCGTTGCCGTACGAGTGCGGTGACGTCGGCGACGATGCTGGCGGCCTCGCCGGCCCGCAGGCGGTGGACGTCGTCACCGACGGTGAGGGTCAGCTGCCCGCTGAGGACGTGGAGCAGCTCGTGGGTGCCGGGGCGATGCGGATCGGACTCGTACGCGTCGCCCGGGACCGAGGGTCCAGTCCCACAGCTCGAGCATGTCCGGGGTGTCGGCCGCGGCGACGAGGACCGCGGAGCCGCCGGCCGCGCCGCGCCACAGCGGTTCGCGGCGCGTGCCATCGGACACGCACCACCCGCGCGTTGCCCGGCGGGTCTGCGACCAGCTCGGCGAGGCTCACGTGAAGTGCCGTCGCCAGACGGAGCAGGGTGGAGATGCTCGCGTTGCTCGCTCCCGACTCGACGTTGACGATCATGCGACGGCTCACGCCGCTGCGCTCGGCCAGCTGGTCGAGGGTGAGGCCGAGGCGGGCACGCGACTCGCGCACACGCCGCCCCACCGCGACGGGGACCTGCTCCGGGGTCTGCGGGGGTGCGGTCTCGTCCATGGTGCACAGAGTAGTGCAGTATCGTGCACTATGACCTCGAGCCCGATCGACCGTGCGCCGGCATGGTCCCTCGCCGTCGTGGCCATGTTCTCGGTGCAGGTCGGCGCCGCCATCTCGGTCGGCCTGTTCGACGAGGTCGGGGTCGCGGGCACGGCCTGGCTGCGGCTCACCCTGGGTGCGATCGGCTTCATCCTCATCGCCCGTCCCCGCTACTGGCGGTGGACGTGGCGCGAGCTGCGGGCGCCCATCCTCCTGGGGGTGGTCTCGGCGGCTCATGACCCTGAGCTTCCTGGCCGCGATCGACCTGCTGCCGCTGGGCACCGTTGTGGCGATCGAGTTCCTCGGCCCCCTGACGGTCGCCGCGATCCACAGCCACAGCCGGCGAGCACTCGCGTGGCCCGCCCTCGCCCTCGTCGGCGTGGTGCTCCTCACCGAACCCTGGCAGGGCGCCACGAGTCTGGCCGGTATCGCGTTCGCGGCCATCGCGGGCGTGGGCTGGGGCCTGTACATCGTGATCACCCAGCACGTCGGTGACCGCTTCAGCGGCGTCGACGGCCTCGCGATCTCCCTGCCCGTCGCGGCCGTGGTGACGGCTGTCGTCGGGCTGCCGCAGGCGTGGGGGCACCTCACCCTGCAGGTGCTGCTCGTTGGCCTAGCCGCTGCCGTGCTGCTCCCGCTGATCCCGTGGACCCTCGAGCTCTACGCCCTGCGGCGACTCACGAAGGCCGCCTTCGGCACCCTCATGGCGCTCGAGCCGGCCATCGCCCTGGTCATCGGCCTCGTGCTCCTGCACCAGATCCCCGCGGCTGCCCAGATCGTGGGGATCTGCTGCGTGGTGCTGGCCGGCGTGGCCGCGGAGCGCACGGGGCACCGCGAGGCGGAACTGCCCGACCTGGAGACGCCTGCCGCCTGAGGCGCCGTGGCGCTTTTTAATAACAGGTGTTGCACAACTTTCCGTATGCCGCGTACAGTTACTCGGCATGACCGATCAGACCCTCGACACCGCCTTCGACCTGGAGGTCGACGTCGTCGTCCTCGGGACGGGTGGAGGTGGCCTGACCGCCGCCCTCGCCGCACACGACTTCGGGGCGGGTGAGGTCCTCATCCTGGAGAAGTTCGGGATGATCGGCGGCACCAGCGCGATGTCGGGCGGAATGCTGTGGATCCCGCTCAACGACCAGCAGGAGCAGCTGGGCGTCGAGGACTCCTTCGAGGAGGTCGTCGCCTACGTGGACGGACTCGCCGACGACGGTCACCTCGACCCGGAGGCGTTCGGCGCCTTCCTCGAGGAGGGCCCCGAGATGCTGCGCTGGTTCGACGAGAAGACGCCCGTCACGTTGCGGCTGTTCGAGGGCTTCCCCGACTACCAGTCGTGGGCCGAGGGGGCCAAGGAGCACGGCAGCCGTTCGCTCGACAACGACGTGTTCCCGTTCGCCGAGCTGGGTTCTTGGGCCAAGTGGGTCAACCCGCCGAAGACCGGTTGGCCGCGACGCACCAGCATGATCGAGGACTACTACGGCCCGAAGCTCACGGACGAGGAGCTGGCCGACCGCGAGGCGCGCGACTGCCGCGGCCAGGGGCAGGCGCTCATCGGGTCGCTGCTCAAGGGCGTGCTGGACCGCAACATCCCGCTCCACCGTGAGTCGCGCGCCCGGCACCTGATCACTGAGGGCAAGCGGGTCATCGGCGTCGAGACCGAGGAGGGCGGCACGACGCTGCGCATCAAGGCGCGCAAGGGCGTCATCATCGCGACGGGCGGCTTCGAATGGAACGAGAAGCTGGTCAACTCCTTCCTCCGCGGCCCCATGACCGGGCCGGTGAGCGTCCCCGAGTGCGAGGGCGACGGACTGCTCATGGCCATGGAGGTGGGTGCCAGCCTGGGCAACATGGGGAAGTCCTGGTGGCTGCAGTCGAGCATGGAGCTCGCGGCCCACGGCAAGGGCAAGGCCAACTACCTGATCGGCAACTCCGAGCGCACGCGCCCCCGTTCGATCCTCGTCAACCGCGATGCGAAGCGCTTCGTCAACGAGGCGGCGAACTACAACGCGATCGGCCCGGTCCTGTTCAACTGGGACGCGAACAAGCACGACTACGTGAACCTGCCGTTCTGGATCGTCGTCGACCAGGCCTACGTGGACAAGTACCGCTTCTTCAACACGACCCAGGCCGGCGTCGCGCCGCCGTGGGCGGTCAGCGCCGACACGCGTCGAGGAGCTCGGCACCAAGCTCGGGCTCGACGGCGCAGTCCTGAACCAGACGGTCGAGAAGTTCAACGCCGACGTGCGCAACGGGCGCGACACCGAGTTCGGGCGTGGAGACAACACGTACGACAACTTCTGGGGCGACCGGGACTTCGAGGGTGCCTACCGCACCCTCGGCGTCATCGACACGGCGCCGTTCTACGCGGTCCGGATGGAATCCGGCGTCCTCGGCACGTGCGGCGGCCCCCGTCCCAACGCCAACGCCCAGGTCATCGACTGGGACGACAAGCCGATCGAGGGGCTGTACGTGTGCAGCAACGCGATGTCCTCGCCGACGGCGGGCGTCTACGGCGGCGCCGGTGGAACGCTCGGCCCGGGGATGACGTTCGGGTACATCGCTGGACGGCACGCGGCCCAGCGAGCCTGACGCACCTCGCTGGCCTCCGGGCCTACGGCTGCTGGTCGACGATCGACTGGAAGAGCCGCTCGTAGTCCGCCACCATCCGGTCCGCGGAGAAGCGCTCCGCGGCGTCGGCCCGGCAGTCACGACGGTCGATGGTCCCGAGCATGCCGACGGCGTCGACCGCCTCGTCGGTGCCCTCGACGAGGAAGCCCGTGACGCCCGTGCGCACGATCTCGTTCATCGATCCCCGGGGGTAGCGCGATGACGGGTGTCCCGCTCGCCAGTGACTCGACCACCGAGAGGCCGAACGGCTCGTCGAAGCTGATGAGGTGCAGCAGGGCCAGCGCGCCGCCGAGGAGCTCGGTCGCGCTGCGCCGGGCCGACGGGGCCGACGTAGGAGACGGTCACGCCGTCGACGTGCGGGGCGACGTGCTGCGTCGAAGTAGTCCTGGTCCTGGACGATGCCGGCGATGACGAGCGGGATGCCGCAGCGCCGCGCGACCTCGATCGCCTCGCGGGTGCCCTTGTGCGGATGGATGCGACCGAGGAAGAGCAGGTAGCCGCCGTCGCCCGCGCCGAAGGTGAACTGGTCGATGTCGATGCCGTGGTGGATCGTCGCCGCGTAGGTCAGGTCGGGATGCCGGTCGGCGTCGCTGATCGCGACGTAGTGGCCGATGGCGTCGTACGCGCCGGTAGACGGGGACGATGCGCTCCGACGAGAAGCCGTGGATCGTGGTGACGACCGGCGTGGTCACCAGCGCGCTGAACGCCAGCGGGAGGAAGTCGAACTGGTTGCTGATGATGTCGAACTCGTCCGCCCGCTCGAAGGCAGCGGCGATGTGCAGCGCCTCGTACACCTTCGCGTCGACGGATGCGATCCTCCTCGTAGCCGGCAGGCGCCTCGGCGTGCAGCGACGCGGACGTGACGGAGTCGGCGGTGGCGAACAGCGTGACGTCGTGGCCCCGAGCGACGAGTCCCTCGGTGAGCGTCGATGCGACCTGCTCCCACGGGCCGTAGGAGCGTGGCGGCACGCTGTGGGCGATGGAGGCGAGCACGGCGATCCTGACGGTGTCCTCCCAACTCGCGATTACCCATGAAAGTACACGGGATTTCGACCCTCGAGACACTGGTATCCTGAAGGAACACGACGTCAGGCTCGGTCCTGGCGCGCGGCCCGCCTGAGCGGTCGGATCCATCGGGATGACAACACTCCCCGTCATGAACGGCAGCATTCGGCTGCGGAGTGCAAATGCGGAAGCAGGCCCCCATGGGCGTCCGATTCGGAATTCTCTCGACGTACACCCCGACCCAGTGCGGGATCGCCACCTTCACCGAGGCGCTGACGACGCATCTCGAGCGCCTCGGCGCCGAGGTCGGCGTCGTCCGCATGGTCGACGAGCCGGCAGCCGCAGACCGCTTCCAGTCGTCGACCAGTGGCTCACCGAGCGATCCCCGCTCGGCGGCGCGCGTGGCTCGACATCCTCGACTCGTACGACATCGCCGTGGTGCAGCACGAGTACGGCATCTTCGGCGGGCCGGACGGCGAGGACGTCCTCGACCGTCGTCGATCGCCTCAACGTCCCGCTCATCACGGTGCTGCACACCGTGCTCACGAAGCCCACGGTCAATCAGCACCGCGTGCTCGCCGCCCTGTGCGCGTCGTCGACTGCCCTCGTGACCATGACCAAGACCGCGCGCGAGCGGCTCATCGCCGGCTGGGGCATCCACCCCTCCCGGGTCACCGTCATCACGCACGGTGCCGAGGACAACCGGGCCGATCCGCTCGACAACCGGCCGACGCTCGGCCTGCGCCCGACCGTCCTCACCTGGGGGCTGCTCGGCGAGGGCAAGGGCATCGAGTGGGCGCTGCTGGCCCTGGCCGAGCTGCGCGACATCACTCCCGTGCCGCTGTACCGCATCGTCGGGCAGACGCACCCGCGCGTGCTCGAGCACGACGGCGAGGCGTACCGCGACCGGCTCGTCGGGATGACGCAACGAGCTCGACCTCACGTCGCTCGTCCGCTTCGACGGCCAGTACCTCTCCGGCCCGGCCCTGCGCCAGATCGTGCGCGACGCCGACGTGATCCTGCTGCCGTACGACTCCCGCGACCAGGTCACCTCAGGCGTGCTCACCGAGGCCGTCGCGGCTGGCAAGCCGGTCGATCTCGACGTCCTTCCCGCACGCCGTCGAGCTGCTGTCGAGCGGCGCCGGACTGCTGGTGCCGCAGCGGGACCCGCTGGCGCTGGCCCGTGCGCTGCGGCGAGTGCTGACGGAGGACGGTCTCGCCGACCGCATGGCGAGCCGCTCACGCGACCTGGCGGTCTCGCAGCTGTGGCCGGCCATCGCCGCGAGCTACATCACCCTCGGCAGGTCGCTCGTTGCCGCGCCGTCGAGCGTCGTCGCCTGATGCGCCCCGACCTGTCGTTCCGGCACCTCACCCACCTGACCGAGCCGCTCGGGCTGTACGAGCATGCGCTCGGGACCGACCCCGCGTCGAGAGCACGGCTTCTGCGTCGACGACGTCGCTCGCGCCCTCGTCGTCACGGCCCGCGAGCCGGACACCGTCGGCCGAGGTGAGCGCCCTGCGCGACGGCTACCTCGACTTCGTCCTCGCCGCTCAGCGCGAGGACGGGCTCATGCACAACCGTCGCGACACCGGACGGGTCTGGACCGACCGGCCGTCGTCGAACGACCACTGGGGACGGGGCCTGTGGGCGCTCGGCACGGCGGCCGCCGAGATCGACGACGTCGAGCTCGCCGAGCGTGCGCGCCTCGGGGCGGCGCTCGCCATGCGGTCGCGATCGCCGTGGCCGCGGGCGATGGCCTACGCCGCGCTCGGCGCGGCCCAGTTCCTGCGATCCGTGCCCGGGGACGCCGCGGCCATGCGGCTGCTGGCCGATGCACGGCGGGTCCTCGACCCCTCGCGGCCCGATGCCCGGTGGCCGTGGCCCGAGCAGCGCCTGACGTACGCGAACGCCGTCCTGCCCGAGGCGATGATCGTGATCGGCGGAGAGCTCGCGGACGAGGCGCTTCGCGATGACGGCCTGCTGCTCCTGGACTGGCTGGTCGACCAGCAGACCCTGGACGGCCACCTGTCGCTCGTGCCGTCGACCGGGTGGTCGAGCGGGGATCGCCGTCCCGGCTACGCGCAGCAGCCCATCGAGGCCGCCGTCCTCGCCGAGGCCTGCCGCACCGCCTACCTGGCCACGAGCCATCCGCGCTGGATCGACGGTCATCGAGATGTGCCTCGCGTGGTTCGACGGGGCCAACGACGAAGGACTGGTGATGCGCGATGCCGACTCCGGAGGCGGCTTCGACGGCCTCGAGCGAGGTCACGTCAGCGTGAACCAGGGCGCCGAATCGACGCTGGCCTGGCTCTCGACCGCCCAGGTGGCGGCGATGCCGCTGCTCGCGGTCAGCCGGTGACGCGCGCCGCCGCGCTGCCGTGGGTGCGCCGGACGGAGCACGTGCTGCGAGCCGATCACGACCGCGTGGTCAGCCGGATCTTCCTGCCCGGCCAGGAGCTGGGGCAGCCCGGGGAGTCCCGTTCCGCGGTGATCCTCGGCCGCGTCCTCGACCTCGAGGAGGCTCAGGTGGACGCGGAGCTCGAGACCGTACGGGACTCCTTCGGACACCGGCACCGGGATCTCGAGGTCACGTGGGACTCCCACTTCATGGCCATGGAGCATCGGCTCGTGGGGGTCGGGCGCCTGCAGGCGAACCGACGTCGGCTCATCGGTGCCTACTTCACGTCGGAGTTCGCCATCGAGGGAGCGGCCCTGTTCAACCCGTCGATGGTGGCGCACCCGGACCAGAGCGGCCTGCCCGCCGGGCACGACGCGCTTCGTCATGACCGTGCGGGCGATCGGCGAGGGGCACATCTCCAGTGTCGAGTTCCGCACCGGCATCGTCGACCACGCCGGCACGATCGTCCTCGACCCGCCGGCCGAGGTGGCCGTCCTCCCGACGACGCACGCCCGCCCAGTACTCGCGACGGTCCTTCGAGCAGCAGCTCGCCGATCTCGGCGGGCGACCGCACGAACTCCGACTTCGTGCTCGATGCCCTGTCGGAGTCGTTCACCCGTCGCGACCTCGACTTCGCCCTCGACGAGCTCCGCGACCAGAGCCTGACCCGCGGCGCCGCGGTCCGGACGATCGACCGCTTCGAGTGGATCGCCGTCGTGCAACTACGCCGCGGAGTTCCCGGTCGGCATCGACGCGTGCAGGAGCGGGTGCTGATGCCCATCGGTCCAGTCGGAGAGCCAGGGGATGGAGGACGTCCGTATCGTGCGCTTCGGCGGCGACGGTGCGGCCGCCGGGTACGTCGGCACGTACACGGCCTTCAACGGCCGCAACGTCACCTCGCAGCTGGTCGAGACGGACGACTTCCGGTCGCTTCGGCGTCACCCAGCTCAGCGGTCCCGGGTCGAAGAACAAGGGCATGGCGCTGTTCCCGCGGCAGATCGACGGCCGTTTCGTGGCGATGTCGCGCGCCGATCGGGAGAGCAACGGCGTCACGACGTCGACCGACCTGCGGCACTGGGACGAGCCGGTGCGGGTCCAGGTGCCGAAGGAGCCGTGGGAGATCGTCCAGCTGGGCAACTGCGGGCCGCCCATCGAGACCGAGGCGGGCTGGGTCGTGCTGACGCACGGCGTCGGGTCCGATGCGCGAGTACAGCATCGGCGCGCTGCTGCTGGACCTCGACGACCCGACGGTCGTCCTCGGCTGCCTGCCCTATCCGCTGCTGCGCCCCACCGAGGCCGAGCGGTCGGGCTACGTGCCCAACGTCGTGTACTCGTGCGGGGCGATGCTGCACGGCGACTCGCTGGTGCTGCCGTACGGCTCGAGCGACTCGGCCACCCGCATCGCCGTGGTCGACCTCGCCACCGCTGCTCGACGCGCTCACGTCCTCGCCCCCCACCAAGGAGACCCCATGACCGTCACCACCGTCGAGTACGGCGAGATCATCACGTCGGCCACCCAGGACAAGCCGTGGGGGAACGAGGTCGTCTTCGCCACCGGCGAGAACGACTACGTCGGGAAGATCATCACGGTGACCGCGGGCCACGCCCTGAGCCTTCAGTACCACGATCGCAAGGACGAGACCATTCGCGTGATCTCGGGAGAGGCCACCCTCGAGCACGGCCCGTCGGCCGATCGCCTGCGCACGCGCGTCATGCGCCCGGGGCACACCGTCCATCTGGCACCGTCGGTCGTGCATCGACTGACGGCGATCACGGACGCGGTGTTCGTCGAGGTGTCGACGGCGGGCCCGGGCTGGCGCGACGACGTCGTCCGGCTGTCCGATCGCTACGGACGGTCGGGCACCAGCGCCCCGTAGCTGGCCCCCCGCTTCGGTTGCTGCGGGACTGGTCATCGTCAGAGTCGGCGAGGACTCCCCTCGATGCCGTCGGCGTGGCAGGCTTCCTCTGGGGTGCTGACGAGGTGGGTGAGGGTGGGCTGTGGACGGTACGCAGAACCGTCGATCCGAGTTCCGACTCGCCCAGGCCCGACGCGAGTCACCGGTGGCCCTCTGGTGGACGGCTGGGACCATAGCGATCCTGAGCGTCATCAACCCGGCCATCAATCCCGCCGGATTCACTGGCACGGATCTGCTGCATGTGGCCGTGGCCGCGGTCTTCGCAATTGGCGCCGTACTCGTGAGCCGGCCCCAGGTGCCGGCCGCCGCCATCCCATGGATCGTGGCCGCGTGCGCGACCGTCGTGGTCCTGTCCTTCGAATGGGAGGTCTGGGTCGATGCCACGGCGCTCGGAGTCGTGTACATCCTGCTGCCCATGCTGGCCTTCGGCCCCTTCACACTCAGCATGAGGGTGATGGCTACCGCAGCCGTGCCGATGATGGTCGGCTACGTCGTCGCCATGCGGGGGTGGGTGCCTGACGACCTTCTTCGGTGGATAGCCGCCGCCGTGGCCGCGCTCCTCATCGGAGCCGTCCTGCTCCGCCTCAGGCTGGGGGGCATCGATGCGCTCGGCGCCGCCACTGATCGGCAGAGGGAACTCGCCACGCGCGACGCGCTCACCGGCCTGCTGAACCGTCGCGGCGCGGAGGAGCGGGTGCCGGACCTGGTGGCGGTCGCTCGTCGACGCGAGGAGATCGTCTTCGCCATGTTCGTCGACGTCGACGGCCTGAAGGCGGCCAATGATCGACATGGGCATGACTTCGGCGACGAGGTGATTCAGGCCGTTGGCCACGGACTCGCGTCGACGATGCGGGCAAGTGACCTCGTCGGGCGCTGGGGCGGTGACGAGTTCATCGTGGTGGGAATGGGGAACCCCCTCCCACCCGAGATCCTTGCTGACCGACTCCGGGACCGCCTGCGGGTGTCAGGCATCGACCTCGACAGGTGGCCGGCGTCGGTGAGCGTCGGCACGGCCACGGCGCCCGCGGCGGATGTGGACTTCGACACGCTCGTCGGTGCCGCTGACGCGGACATGTACGCGCGCCGCCGCATTCGACGCGAATCCTGACGCCGCCGCCGGATCGCTGATGACCGCGGGATCGCTCTCGCCCGAGCGCGCGCGAAGGCCGCCCTGCCCACGGGTCGGACGTCACATGGCCGGGAACGGACCCACGAGGTTCCAGCCCCCGTCGGCGATCAGGGTGGTGCCCGTGATGTAGTCGCCCGCGGGGGAGAGGCAGAACGCGATGATCCCGGCCACCTCCTCCGGGCTCTGGAGCCGCTTCAGGAGCATCGACTCGGCGACGGTGCCGGGATCGAGTCCGTACCCCTCCCACGCCTCGGTGTGGACGATGCCGGGCGCCACCGCGACGATCCGGATGCCGTGCTGGCCCCACTCGACGGCGAGGGTCTGCGTGAGGCTCTCGACGGCCGCGCGGGCTGCGGAGGAGTGGGCCATGTAGGGGATGCCGCGCTGCGGTGTCATGGTCACGCTCACGACCTTGCCGTATCCGCGCGGGATCATGGATCGAGCGGCGACGCGCGTGGTGAGGTACCACATCGCATCGAGGTTCAGCCGGGTCACCGCACGGAAGCCGTTGGGCGAGACCGACTCCGCGGGCGCCAGGAACTGCCCGCCTGCGTTGTTCACGAGCAGGTCGATCCGGCCGTGCTCCTCGAGCACCCGGTCGAGGACGGCATCGACCTGCTCGAACTCGCGCACGTCGAGGGGGTGCGCGGTGATCGGCGGGTCGTTCGGGCCGGCGAGGGCCTGGGTCTCCGCGAGCTTCTCGGGCCGTCGGCCGACGATGACCACCTGCGCCCCGAGCCCCGCGAGGGCCAGGGCCGTGGCTCGCCCGATGCCGGTGCCTCCTCCGGTGACGAGGGCCACGCGGTCGGCGAGGCAGCCGGGTCGCAGCGAGTCGAGCGGGGTCCCAGCGGGCGAGGAGTCCATGGAAGGACCCTAGCCGGAGATATTGACGCACGTATCAACTTGACGTTAGCGTCAGGTTCATGGCCCCGATCCTGCGGACGCACGTCGATCCCCGCTCGGAGCTGTACGCCGGTAACCGCCAGGCGCTGCTCGCCGCCCTGGCGGAGATCGACGCGCTGTACGGCCAGCTGGTGTCCGGCGGCGGCACCGCGGATCCGGAGAAGAACGCGCGCACCGTCGCCCGGCACCGGGCGCGGGGCAAGCTCCTGCCCCGCGAGCGCATCAGCCTGCTGCTCGACCGGGGGTCGGCCTTCCTCGAGCTCTCACCGCTCGCGGGATGGGGCACCGACGACGCGGTCGGGGCTGGTCTGGTGACCGGCATCGGCCGGATCAATGGCGTCGAGTGCATGGTGAGCGCGAACGACCCGACAGTGAAGGGCGGCTCGCAGTCGCCCATCACCGTGACGAAGGCGCTGCGGGCAATGGAGATCGCCCGCGAGAACCGCCTGCCCCTGGTGTCCTTGACCGAGTCCGGTGGGGCGGACCTCACCAAGCAGGTGGACGTCTTCAATCCGGGCGGGGCGTCGTTCAAGAACCTCACCCGGCTGTCTGCCGCCGGCATCCCCACGATCACGTTGGTGTTCGGCTCGTCGACGGCGGGCGGCGCGTACGTGCCGGGCATGAGCGACTACGTCGTGCTGCAGAAGGATTCCGCGCGGGTCTACCTCGGCGGACCGCCGCTCGTGAAGATGGCGATCGACGAGGACGCCGACGACGAGAGCCTGGGTGGCGCCGAGATGCACGCGCGCACGTCCGGACTGGCCGACTACCTCGCCGTCGACGAGCCGGACGCGCTGCGCATCGGCCGCGACATCGTCGGACACCTCAACTGGCGCAAGGCAGGACCCGGACCTGCCCGTGCGCCGCAGCCGCCGCTCTACGACCCCGAGGAGCTCCTCGGGATCGCCTCCGCCGACATCAAGGTGCCGTTCGAGGCCCGAGAGGTGCTCGCGCGCGTGCTCGACGCGAGCGAGTTCGACGAGTTCAAGCCGCTGTACGGCACGACGCTGGTGACGGGCTGGGGTCACGTCAACGGATACCCGGTGGGCATCCTCGCCAACAACGGCATCCTCTTCAGCGAGGAGGCCCACAAGGGCGCCCAGTTCATCCAGCTGTGCAACCGCATGGACGTGCCGATCCTGTTCCTGCAGAACATCACGGGCTTCATGGTCGGCACCCGCTACGAGCAGGGCGGCATCATCAAGGACGGCGCGAAGCTGATCAACGCGGTCAGCAACTGCGGCGTGCCGATGATCACGCTCATGATGGGGGCCTCGTACGGCGCCGGCAACTACGGCATGGCGGGTCGCGCCTACGACCCGCGGTTCATCTTCAGCTGGCCCAACCACCGCATCGCGGTCATGGGACCCAAGCAGCTGGCCGGGGTGCTCACCATCGTCGCGCGGCAGAAGACCGAGGCGGCGGGCCAGGAGTGGGACGAGGAGGCGTTCGCGCCGATTCGCGACGCCTTCGAGAAGCAGGTGGAGGACGAGTCCACCGCGCTGTTCGCGACCGGCCGCATCTGGGACGACGGCATCATCGACCCGCGCGACACGCGCACGGTCCTGACCATGGCCCTGTCGGCCGTGCACTCCGGCCCCGTCCAGGGCACGGACTCCTTCGGCGTCTTCCGGATGTGATGAGCGTGACCGACAACCCGATACGCCGCGTCCTCGTCGCCAACCGCGGCGAGATCGCCGCCCGCGTGATCAGGACCTGCCGCGACCTGGGCATCCAGGCAGTGGCGGTTCACTCGGACGCCGACGCCGCGGCACCGTACGTGGCCCTCGCGGACCGCGCGGTGCGGCTGCCCGGCGTCTCGAGCACGGAGACGTACCTCGACGGCAGGCGCGGTGATCGCGGCCGCGAAGGCGGCGGGCGCCGACGCCATCCACCCGGGCTACGGATTCCTGTCGGAGAACCCCGGCTTCGCCCGCGCCGTCATCGACGCGGGCCTCACGTGGATCGGACCGTCGCCGGAGTCGATCGAGTCGATGGCGCTCAAGGTCGAGGCGAAGCGCATCGCCGCCGCGGCGGGAGTGCCGCTGGCCCCCGGCTGCGAGCTGGCCCGCGCGATGACCGACGATCAGATCGTCTACGCCTGCGCCCGAGTCGGCTATCCGCTGATCGTCAAGGCCAGCGCGGGCGGCGGAGGCAAGGGCATGCGCGTCGTCGAGTCTGCGACGGACCTGGTCGAGGCCGTCAAGGCGGCGCGGCGGGAGGCCGCCAGCGCGTTCGGCGACGACACCGTGTTCGCTCGAGCGGTACCTCGCGGGTGCCCGGCACGTCGAGGTCCAGGTCGTCGGCGACTCGCACAAGAACGTGGTGCACCTGTTCGAGCGGGAGTGCTCGATCCAGCGCCGGCACCAGAAGATCATCGAGGAGGCACCGTCGCCCGGCGTCGACGCCTGCGGTCCGCGGCCGTCTGCACGAGGCCGCGGTGGCACTGGCCAAGGAGATCGGCTACGTCGGCGTCGGCACGGTGGAGTTCATGGTGTCGGGGGAGGGCGAGGCCCAGGAGGCGTTCTTCCTCGAGATGAACACGCGACTCCAGGTCGAGCACCCGGTCACCGAGGCGATCACCGGACTGGACCTCGTCGCCCTGCAGATCACCGTGGCGCGTGGCGAGCCGCTGCCCTTCCGGCAGGCGGACCTCGAGCACTCGGGGCACGCCATCGAGGCCCGCCTGTACGCCGAGGACCCTGCGCACGGCTATCTGCCGGCCACCGGGCTGATCCACCGGTTCGCGGTCGACGCCGTCCGTTCCGGTGCGCGTCGACACGGGCGTCGCGGACGGCAGCGTCGTCACCCCGCACTACGACCCCATGCTGGCGAAGGTGATCGCCCATGGCGCCACTCGAGACGCGGCCGCGGGAATGCTCGCGGACGGCCTGGCCCGCATGGAGCTGCACGGTCCCGTCACCAACCGGGACTCCCTCGTCGCGACACTGCGATCTCCCGCGTTCCTGGCCGGTGACACCACCACAGCCTTCCTCGAC
Organism: uncultured bacterium; assembly: GCA_963707385.1. Lineage (GTDB taxonomy): Bacteria > Actinomycetota > Actinomycetes > S36-B12 > S36-B12 > UBA10649. The sequence goes on from CAVPPK010000002.1 coordinate 464,180, forward strand.
GAGCACCCCGACGTCCTCGCCCCGCACATCGACATCGCCGATCTCGAGCGCCATTCGATGAGTGCGGCTGCCGCCGTGCTCGAGCTCGATCGGCCCGATGCGCTCGCGCCCATCGGCTGGCGCAACGTCCCCGGACCCCTCCCCTCGGTCGGCTTGGTCCTTCGTGGGACAACGGAGCCACGTGATGTCGCGGTCGGCAGCAGCGCGCGCGTCGTTGCGGTGGACGGACATACGGTGACCGTCGCGGCGACGGTCGACGGGGTGACGGCTCGGTGCCGCGTCACGCGGTACGGGAGCGAGCTGTTCGTCGACGACGGCCTCGCCTCGACCGCGTGGACGATCGCGCCGCGGTTCCCCGATCATTCGGCGGACGCTGCGGGCCATGGCGCGGTGACGCCCGTTCCCGGGACGATCACCGCCGTGCACGTCGAGGCGGGCCAGTCGGTGACGGCAGGGCAGGTGCTCGTGCTGCTGGAGGCGATGAAGATGGAGCACCGGATCCTGGCCGACGAGGACGGCGTGGTGGCGCAGGTGCTCGTCGAGGTCGGCCAGTCGGTCGACGCGCACGCGCTGGTCGTGGAGTTCGCGGACGATGCCGCTCGGCCAGAAGGGGATGAGGAATGAGCGAGCCGATCCGGATCGCCAACTGCAGCGGGTTCTTCGGCGACCGCCTGTCCGCCGCGCAGGAGATGGTCGACGGGGGCCCGATCGACGTGCTCACCGGCGACTGGCTGGCCGAGCTGACCATGCTGATCCTTGCGCGGCAGAAGATGAAGCACGGCAATGGCTATGCGCGCACGTTCCTGACGCAGATGGAGTCGGTCCTCGGTACCTGCCTCGATCGCGGGATCGCGGTCGTGAGCAATGCCGGTGGGCTGGACCCTGCGGCCCTGGGGCAGGGCCTCACGGAGCTGGGCGAGCTGCTCGGCATGCCCGTGCGGGTCGGCGTGGTGTCGGGCGACGACCTCATGCCCCGCCTGACCACCCTCGCGGACCAGGGTGAGCAGTTCGTCAACCTCGACACCGGCGAGAGCCTGCGCGATGCGGGGGTGCAGCCGATCACGGCCAACGCCTACCTCGGTGCCGAGCCGATCACCCGCGCGCTCGCGGCCGGCGCCGACATCGTGGTGACCGGGCGCGTCACCGACGCGGCCCTGGTCATCGGCCCCGCCGCCTGGCGGCACGGGTGGGACTACGCCGCCGCCCGGGCCGGCGACCAGGCGACGCTCGACGCGCTGGCGGGGGCGCTGGTGGCGGGTCACGTCATCGAGTGCGGAGCCCAGGCCACGGGTGGCAACTACGCGTTCTTCGGGGACGTGCCAGGACTCGAGCACCCCGGCTTCCCCGTGGCGGAGATCGAGGCGGACGGCAGCTGCGTCATCACCAAGCATCCCGGGACGGGCGGCATGGTCACCGTCGGAACCGTCACGGCTCAGCTGCTCTACGAGATCGGCGGGCCCGCCTACCTCAACCCGGACGTGACGGCCGACTTCGAGTCCATCGCCCTGGCTCAGGTCGGCCGCGACCGGGTGCGCATCAGCGGCACGCGGGGACTCGAGCCGCCCGAACGCCTCAAGGTCGCGATGAACTACCTGGGTGGCTTCCGCAACACCTTGACGCTCGTCCTGACGGGGCTCGACGTCGAGGCCAAGGCGGATCTCGCCCTGCGCACGATCGCGGGCGTCGGGCTGGAGCAGGCACGAGGGCTGGGTGATCCGAGCGACCTCGCGACGGCCTCCGCCCTCGACGTGGCCGAGCTGTCCGTCGCGCTCGACGCGACTGCCAAGGACGATCCCGAACTACCCTCCGACGCGCAGTCATTCCTGCGGCTGACGGTCAAGGATCCGGATGGCAAGAAGGCCGGGAAGCCGTTCACGGCGCCCGTGATCGAGGCGACCCTCTCCTCGTACCCGGGGCTGTTCCCGACCACGCCGCCAGGACCGGCCAGCCCCTACGGCGTCTACTGGCCGACGACCGTCATGCGCGATCGGGTGCCGGTCTCGGTGACGGTCGACGGCATGGACGTGGTGACGCGATGACGACGGCACGCCTTCCGCTGGGCACGTTCGTCGGCGCCCGCAGCGGCGACAAGGGCGGCGACGCCAACGTCGGCGCCTGGATCGTGGATCCGGTTGAAGCGGCGGCGGTGGCCCTCGCCCACGGGGATGACGCATCTCTTGACGTGACGGCCGACGCCGTCGCACTCGCGGACGCCCGTTACGCCTGGCTGCTGACGGTGCTCACCGAGGACGGCGTGCGCTCGCTGCTGCCCGAGGCCCGCGACCTGGCGATCGAGGTGCATCCGCTGCCGAACCTGCGGGCGGTGAACGTCGTGATCCACGGGCTGCTCGGTCGTGGCGTCGCGGAGACGACGCGAGTCGACCCGCAGGCCAAGGGCCTGGGCGAGCACCTGCGCGCGCGCCTCGTCGACATCCCGCTATCGCTCCTCGATGGGGATCCGACATGACCGCGGTGGCCGAGGGCGGGCGTGCCCCTCTCTCCGAGCGTGGTCGGCGCACCCGCGAGCGCCTGGTGGTGGCGGCGCGTCACGTGTTCGAGGAGCGCGGCTTCGACGCCACCCGCATGGGCGACATCGCGGTCGCGGCGGGCGTGAGCCACGGCACCGTCTACACGTGGTTCCCGACCAAGGAGGACGCGCTGCACGCCACCGTCGACTCGATCACCGAGGAGATGTACTCGGTGCTCAGCACGCCCGACATCAGCGACCCGATCGAGCGGATCTCGGTGGCAAACGCCCGCTACCTGAAGGTCCATCGCGAGACGTCCCGACTCCTCGAGGTGGTGGCGCAGGCGGCCGTCAACGACGAGTCCTTCCGGGCGGTGCTCGACGGCCTACGTCGCACGCACGTCGACCGGGTGACGAAGTCCATCACCGGCATGCAGCGCGAGGGGGCCGCCGTCGCCACGCTGGACGCCGGCGTCTCGGCCGCAGCCCTGTGCGCCATGGTCGAGGGCTTCGCGCGCTACTGGCTCACCGGCGGTGGCGAGCACCCCGACTCCGGGACCCCTGACGACCGTGCCGTCCGAACACTGACCGAGCTGTGGGCACGAGCCCTCGGCCTGATCGAACCGAGAGGTGCCTGATGCTGTTCACACCCGAGCACGACCAGTTCCGCGCGAGCGTCCGCAAGCTCGTCGAAGAGGAGATCAACCCCTGCACCGACGAGTGGGAGGAGCGCCGAGATCTTCCCGGCTCACGAGCTCTTCCCGAAGCTCGGCGCGATCGGCGCGTTCGGCCTCGAGTACGAGGAGGAGTTCGGTGGCGGCGGGGCCGACCACTCCTACACCGTCGTGCTCGCGGAGGAGCTGGGCCGGGCGGACAATGGGCGGCGTCCCGATGGCCATCGCGGTCCAGGCCGGAATGGCTACTCCCGCACTGGCCCGCTTCGGCAGCGACGAGCTCAAGCGCGAGTTCCTCGTCCCGACCCTGGCCGGCGAACTCGTCTGCTCCATCGGCGTGAGCGAGCCCGGTGCCGGGTCCGACGTGGCCGGCATCACCACTCGCGCCCGCCGCGACGGCGACGACTGGGTCATCAACGGGCGCAAGATGTGGATCACGTCCGGTACGCAGTCGGACTGGATCTGCCTGCTGGCGCGGACGTCCGACGAGGGCGGCTACCAGGGCATGAGCATGATCATCGTGCCCACGAGCACGCCGGGCTTCAGTGTCGGTCGCAAGCTCAAGAAGATGGGCAACAACTCCTCCGACACCGCCGAGCTCGTGCTCGACGACGTCCGCGTGCCCGTGCGCTACACGATCGGCGAGGAGGGCCGCGGCTTCCAGATGCAGATGGCGCAGTTCCAGGACGAGCGCCTGTGGATCTGCTACATGGCCGTCACGGGTGCCCGCCGGGCCATCGATCGGACGATCGAGTACCTGCAGGTGCGGGAGGCGTTCGGCAAGCCGCTTCTCGCGAACCAGTACATCCAGTACACGCTGTCCGAGCTCGTGGCCGAGATCGACATCCTGCACGGCTTCCTGCACCACACCGCCGAGCGCTACGTCGCGGGCGAGGATGTCACGCGCGCCGCGACGGTGGCCAAGCTCCAGAGCGGCCGGCTCAGCCGCAAGGTGGCCGATGCCTGCGTCCAGTTCCACGGCGGCATGGGCTACGCGGAGGAGATGTGGGTCGCCCGCTACTTCCGCGACTGCCGCCTGGGCAGCATCGGCGGCGGCGCCGACGAGGTCATGCTCCGCATCATCTCGATGCTCGAGGGCATGGGTCGCGCGTGACCGAGGACGCGGTTCGCTACGAGTCCGGTGGCGGTGTCGCGACGATCACGCTCGACCGACCCGAGAGCCGCAACCGGCTCGACGCGGCGGGCATGGCGGAGCTCGCCGACGCGCTGGATCGAGCCGCCTCCGACGAGTCCGTGCGGGTGGTCGTCCTGACCGGAACGGGCTCGACGTTCTGCGCCGGCGCCGACCTGTCCGCCGCCGTCTCCGGGGACGCAGCCGGGTTCGCCGGCTCCGGGCCGGACGCCCTCGTCCGCGTCCTCACGGCGATGCTCCAGCATCCCAAGCCGATCATCGCCCGGGTGCAGGGGCACGTCGCCGGGGGTGGCAACGGCCTCGTGGCCGCGTGCGACATCGCTGTCGCGACCGTCGACGCCCGCTTCGCCTTCAGCGAGGTGCGCATCGGCGTCGCCCCCGCGGTGATCTCCGTCGTGTGCCTGCAGGTGATGCACAGGCGCGATGCGCAGGAGCTGCTCCTCACGGGGGAGCGAGTCGACGCCGAGCGCGCCCTGCGCGCCGGCCTCCTGACGGCCGTCGCGCCCGCCGAGGGCCTCGACGCCATGGTGGCCGGCTACGTCGGCCGCGCTGACTGCGGGTGGTCCGCAGGCGCTGACCCGGACGAAGGAGCTCCTGCGTCGAATCCCAGCGGCGGGCCTCGACGAGGGGTTCGGCATCGCGGCCCGGATGTCGTCGGAGCTCTTCTCGTCGGACGAGGCCAGGGAGGGCATGACGGCGTTCCTCGAGAAGCGACGTCCGGAGTGGGCGCCCGACGCCTGAGCGTCAGCGCTCGGGCTGCTCAGCGGTGACGACCCGGTTGCGTCCCGAGCGCTTGGCCTCGTAGAGCGCGGCGTCGGCCCGTCGGACGGCGGCGTCCATCTCCGCATCGCGCCGCGCTGGCCAGCGTGACGCCGATGCTGATCGTGACGGTGCCTGACCATGCCCTGCGGGTTGTCCTGGATGGTCTGGCGGATCTTCTCCGCGACGGTGCGAGCGCCCTCGAGGTCGGTGTCGGGGAGCAGGGCCATGAACTCCTCTCCGCCGAACCGCGCCACGAAGTCGCCCGTGCGCAGCGACGCCTTGATCAGCGACGCGATGTGCCGGAGCACGTCATCGCCGACGCCGTGGCCGTAGGTGTCGTTGATCGGCTTGAAGCAGGTCGACGTCGAGCATCAGCACGGACGACGCCGCCTCGCTGCGGCTCAGGCGGGCGAACTCCGCCTCGAGGCGGTCCATGCCCGGCCAGCCGGTTCGGCAGGCCGGTCAGCGAGTCGCGCCACGCGAGGTTGCGCAGGTTCTCGTTCGCCCGCTCGAGCTCGGCCGTGCGCTCCTCGACCTTGCGCTCGAGGCTGATGTTCGCATCGATGAGGGCCTCGGTCGTGACGCGCAGCCGGTGCTCGGCGTGGACGCGGTCGGTGATGTCGCTCACGGCGCCCGCCATGCGGGTGGGGTTGCCGGCCTCGTCGCACTCGACGACCTGGCCCCGGTCGAACACGTGGAAGACCGTGCCGTCGCGGTGGCGCATGCGGTGCTCGTGCTGGTACGTGCCGGAGCCGTTCAACGCGTCCTGGAGCGCGCGCTGGACGTCTTCGCGGTCGTCGTCGTGCAGGAGGTCGGCGAAGACCTCGATCGGGTGCTGCAGCTCCTCGGGGGCGAAGCCGAACAGCTCGCCCCACTTGGCGTTGTGGGTCACGAGGTTGCGTGCGCAGGTCCCAGTCCCAGATGCCCTCGCCGGCCGCCGCCATCGCATAGGAGTAGCTCCGCTCGCGGGCCTCGATCGCCTCGTGCGCGCGCTGCAGATCGGTGATGTCGTGGGCGATGACGAGGATGCGCGGCTGGCCGTCGGGTCCGATCAGCGGCTTCTTGATCGACTGGAAGTGCCGGACCTCGCCGGTCTCGACATCGGTGGAGCTCTCCATGACGATCTCGGTCTCGGTGCCGCGCATCACGCTTCGCACGTTCTCGAGGTAGAAGGCGACCTGCTCGGCGTTCGGGTTGAACGCGCCGTCGTCGACGCCGACCAGGGCGTCCGGCGTCGTGCCGTAGAGGCGCGCCAGGGCGGCGTTGCCGAGGAGGAACCGGCCGTCCCAGTCCTTCATCAGGATGACGTCGGGGCGACTCGTCGATGACCGTGCGCAGGAGCTCCTCGCCGTGCAGGGTGCTCGTCCAGGCCGACGGCGCGCCGAGACGCCGTCGCCCATCGCCGGCCCCTGCGCTCCGCACGACGGCGCACTGCATCGCCCAGGCTCCGGTGGCGAGCTGGACGGGGGCGGCCTGGACCGCGCGGCAGAACAGGCAGCGGCAGTCGTCGTCAGCCATGGCCCGTGTGCGTCCGATCCCGATGGGGCTCCGGGAGCGGTCCCCCCGGACGTCGCGGCAGTCTAGCCAGTCGCCGGCGAACCATCGGCGCGTCGCCGGCGATCCAGCAGGGCCAGCGCGGCCAGCGACGCCGCGTCGGTCATGGCCCCGGAGTCGACCAGCGACCAGATCTCGTCCAGCGTGAACGTGCCCGAGCGCATGTCCTGCTCCTCGACTTCCCGCTCCGCGGGACCGGGTGTCAGCTCGGTCGCGTAGAAGGCGTGGAAGCCGTTGGTGGAGCGCCCGTAGCCGTGGTGCAGGAAGCCGAGCCGCTCGAGGCGTCCGGCCCGAAGTCCCGGTCTCCTCCGCGAGCTCGATCGCGGCCAGCTCCTCGGGCGGCAGGGACTCGCCGCCGGCGACCGACCCCTGGGGGAACTCCCACAGGCGCGCGCCCACGGGGTACCGGAACTGCTCGACGAGGTGGTAGCGCTCGCCGTCGAAGGGGATGACGAGGACGAAGTCGCGGCTGTGGACGACGCCGTACTGCCCGATCGAGCCGTCCCGTCGCTGCACGTCGTCCTCGGTGACGCTCATCCACGGGTTCTCGTACACGACGCGGGAGGCCAGCGTGCGGACGTCCGGGTCGGCGTCGGGCGGGGGCGTGGTCACGCATCGAGGCTAGTGCCGCCGGTCAGCGCGCCGGGCGTGAGGTGGCCGAGAGTGACGGAATCGAGAGCCTGCGGTCGCCGAACCGTGAAGATGCTCCGTCATGGTCTCGTCATGACCTTCCTCCGCAGCCTTCGCAGCCCTCCGGACCACCACCGTCGCTTCGGCAGCGATCGCGGCGCCACCGCCGTCGAGTACGCCCTCCTCGTCGCCGGCGTCGCCCTCGTCATGATCGTCGGCGTCGCCTTCCTCGGATCCAGCATCGGCGGGGGCGTGGCGAGTGCTGCGGAGGCGATGTCGGGCGCCGGCGCCGGCGTCGATGCCGGCAGGCGCTGCCGAGCAGGCGCGGCAGAGCAGGCCGCGGCGGAGCAGGCCGCGGCGGAGCAGGCCGCTGCGGAGCAGGCCGCGGCGGAGCAGGCCGCGGCGGAGCAGGCAGCGCGGAGGCTGCGGCGGCAGCCGAGCAGGCGGCCGCCGAGCGAGGCCGCGCGGGTCGCTGCCGAGGAGCAGGCCCGCATCGCGACCGAGAAGGCCGCCGAGGACGCGCGGATCGCGGCCGAGCAGCAGGCTGCGGCGGACCAGGCTGCGGCGGACAAGGCTGCGGCGGACAGGCTGCGGCGGACAGGCTGCGGCGGACAAGGCTGCGGCGACACGGCTGCGGCGGAACGGGCGAAGGACATCCAGGAGTGCGAGGCCAAGAAGGGCTACTCCTGGAACTACGCCACGGATACGGTGCGACAAGGACAAGAAGACGAGCGACGACTGAGGCGGCTAGCGCCTCCGAGGCCGAGCTTGTAGCCGACGCCCCGCACGACGACGCCGACCTTGGGTCCGCCGGCCGCGGTGATCTTGTTCCGCAGGCGGGACATGTGCACCTCGACGACGTGCGTGTCGCCGAACCACTCGCCCCAGACCCGCTCGAGGAGCATCTCGCGGGTGCACACCCGCTCGTCGTTCTCCATCAGGGTGGTCAGCAGGTCGAACTCGGTGCGGGTCAGGTGGATCGGCTCGCCGTTGAGCCGGGCCACGCGGGACTCGGTGTCCAGGGTGATCGGTCCGACTTCGTACTTGGTCTTGGCGTCGGCATCCGGGCGCTGCTGGCGACGCAGCAGCGAGCTGACCCGGGCGACGACGACCTTGGGGGAGAAGGGCTTCGTGACGTAGTCGTCACCGCCGGCGGCGAAGCCGACGAGCTGGTCGACCTCGTCCGAGCGCGAGGTGAGGAAGATGATCGGCGCACAGGTGACGGCGCGCAGCTGCCGGCAGACCTCGAGCCCGTCCATGGAGCCGAGCCCGATGTCGAGCAGGATCAGATCGGGCTGGTGGGCGTGGTACGTCTCGATGCCGGCTGGACCGCTGTCGGCCTCGACGACGCGGTAGCCGGCGTCCTTCAGGGCCACCGCGAGCAGGGCACGGACGTCGGCGGAGTCGTCGATGACCAGGATCGTCTCGCTCACGCTGGCTGCTCCGATCCGGCCTGGAGGGTGGCCAGCTCCGCGCGGAGCGCGACCACCGTCTCGCGCTGGGCGAGGCTCGCGCTGCTCGGCCGAGGTGGCCGGGTCGGCGAGCACCGTCGCGAGGGCTGCGATGTGCTCGTGCGCGAGTGGAGCTGGTAGGAGCCGAGCGAGCCGTGGATCGCGTGCACGGTGCGCGGCAGGTCGTCGAGCGAGCTCGCCTCGAGCGACGCGATCGAGTCCCTGAGGACGGACGCCTGGTTCTCGCGGATGAATGCCATGACGGCGTCCGACTCCGACCGCGAGGTCGGGCGTTTCCGTCATGGCGTCAGCATAGTGACAGCACGCCGCGTGACGACGGAGCACCACGTCAGGCTTCGAGCGCGGGTTCGAGACCCAGCTTGTAGCCCACTCCGCGTACGGCGACACCGATGCGAGGCCCTCCTGCCGCCTTGATCTTCGACCGCAGCCGGGACATGTGGACCTCGACGACGTGGTCGTCGCCGTACCAGGATCCCCAGACGCCCTTCGAGCAGTGCCTCCCGGTTGACGACCCGGCGCGGGTTGTCCATGAGCATCACGAGCAGGTCGAACTCGGTGCGGGTGAGATCGAGGTCGGTGGTGCCGACCGAGGCGATCCGCGTCTCGGTGTCGGCGGTGATGGGTCCGGCCTCGAAGCGGGTCCGTGCCTGCTCCGTGCCCTGGCTGCGTCGCAGCACGGTGCTCACCCGGGCGACCAGCAGCTTGGGCGAGAAGGGCTTGGCGAGGTAGTCGTCCGCACCGGCGGCGAAGCCGATCAGCTGGTCCACCTCGTCGGCGCGGCTGGTGACGAAGACGATGGGGGTCGAGCCGACGGCCCGCAGCTGCCGGCACACCTCGAGGCCGTCCATGGAGCCGAGGCCGATGTCGAGGACGATCAGGTCGGGCTGATGGGCGTGGTAGGCGGCGATGCCGGCGGGCCCGTCACTGGCGGTGACGACGCGGTAGCCGGACTCGGTGAGCGCCAGGCTGACGAGGTCGCGCACGTCCGCGTCGTCGTCGATGGCGAGGATCGTCTCGGTCATCCAGGTTCCTCACTGATCACGCCGTCGTCGATCCCCCGCAGCATGCGCTAGCGTACGCATTCGGTGGGCGTCTATCGTCGTCGGAAGCGCCGCTCGGGGGACTCCGCGTCGCGCTGCAGCGCCCGCAGCGCGGTGCTGGCCTCGTCGAACCCGAAGATGCCGAGGGTGCCGGCGAGGCGATGCGACTCCCCGGCCGAGGTCGTCCGCCGAGCACGTCTCGAGGGTGACGATCGCGCGACGCAGCACGTCGACGCGGCGCTTCGCGAGGAACTCGCGCATCGCCGGGGACTCGTCACCTGCGGCTTCGGTGCCCATAAGGCCGACCGTATCGGCTCTCAGCGCTACGGCTCAGTCGGTACCGGCAACGCCTGTTCCGGCGTCGCTCCGGGGAATTCGACCTCCCGGCGTAGGAGCACGAGCTGGGCCACGAGCATGGCGGCGAATACTGCTGACTCGATCCACAGCATCATTCGCAGCGAGCTGTGGAATGTCACGAGAAGTCCGACGAGCAGGAAGGCGCTGCCCGCCAGGACCCACAGGTAGCGCCTGTTGTCGAAGATCACGTGGAGATTGATGAGAATGAAGTTCAGTATGAGAAGGACGTACGGGATGCAGTCCAGCAGGATGTAGGCCTTCGCTGGGCCGTACTGCTCGCCGAAGAAGTAGTCCACCGACGGTCCGCCGAGCAGGGCGTAGCCGAGCGTGATGACCACGATCAGCCCCGAGACGATCGAGAGCAGCTGGATCACCCGTCGGCGGAAGAGTCGCGCATCGGACTTCGCGGCGCTCAGCAGCGGCACGAAGACCGTCATGACGCTCAGCGTCACGAACAGAAGCACCTGCGTGTACTTCAGCACTACCGCGAAGTAGCCGCTCTCATCGGGCAGGAAGTAGTTCACGATGATCAGGTCGGCCGAGGTGAAGAAGTAGGTGAAGAAGGTGGCGATGTAGATAAGGGCGATAGGCGAGAGGTGTCGCCGTCGGGAGCCCTCGACGGAGTCTCCATCCTCGAGCGGCGCTGTCCGCGTCGACCAGCGCGCATGCGCGAGGGACGCCGCCATGCCCACCGCGATGGAGATGAGGACCGACTCGATCGAGGGCATCACCCGGACGAGCCAGACGACGACGGCGATCTTGACTCCCACCTCGATGTAGAAGCTCATGTTGAGCTGGAGGAATCGACGGGTCCCCTGCAGCACGCCGCGATCGACGCTGAGGAATGCGTTCAGGACGAAGACGACCAGGACGAGAATCAAGGAAGCGTAGGATCCACGGGTCAGCGACTGCAGAGGTATCAGCGCCAGCACGAACACGGCGGCCCCGCCTGCGGTGAGCACCAGGGCCGAGCGACGAATTCCCGCGATGCGCTCGCGGCTGGGGTGACCGCAAGCCTCCATCTCCTCGGCCACGAGTTTTGCCGTGTAGAGCTGCAGGGAGATGCCCGTCACCAGGAGTAGCGACATGATGGAGATCAGGGCGGTCGCGATTCCGTAGTCCGACGGTGCCAGGTGCCAGGCGATGTAGATGTTGAACAGGTAGTTGGCGCCGTTCAGGGCGATGTCGAGCAGCGGGAACACCTTGGCCTGGTGGCGCTTCAGCAGGTTCACGATCCGCCTCGCAGGTCATGCCGACGGCGAGAGACACGCCTCAGGAGAATCTCGATGCGCGGGTAGTACCCGTACAGGAGGAGGAAGCCGATCAGGCCCGTCGCGACGAAGGCGAAGCTGAGGTAGTAGAGCTTGCGCAGGATGATGGTGATGTCTCCGTCGCCTTCCTGATCCGTCACGAAGCCGGCCGTGACGCCGTTCACGGCCAAGGTCCCCCGTTGATGCGTCGTGCCGAGGTTCAGCTGCCACAGCGGATTCGGTGACTCCAGCAGGTTGAAGAGCGTCACCTGCCCGGTGGGGTTGGAGACCGTGACGCTTCGCGACATCGAGTCGGACCGGCTCCATGTGGTCTCAACCGCGGACGGCCCACCACCGAAGAAGGTGTCGTAGTCGGACCCCTCGAACAGCATGACGTTGTCGACCGCGATGAGGTCGGCATAGCGGACGATCGAGTAGTCGCGCATCTCAAGGAAGCCGGGCTCGGTCTGGTTGCCGTGCGTGAGGATGTGGAACTGCATGGTCACAGCTCCTGCGGGCGCCAGAAGGATCTGCTCGTAGTCATGCCACGCCTCCTTGTCCTTCTCCTCGACATCCTGGACATAGGAGACGTCAACCACGTTCTTGCTGGCGTCGAGCCAGACGACCTTCATGTGACGCTGGACGATCTTGCTCGACCGTGCACGCGCATGCAGGAGGAACTCCTCGCCCACCGAAACCGGGATCATCTTCGAGGCGTACTCGTACCACGAGGTCGAGCAACTCGGGTCGTAGTCAATCCGCAGGGTCGAACCGTCGACTCGAGAGCGCATCATGTCGGGCGTGATGCTGACGCAGTCGCAGTAGCCGTCAAGGGCGGGGTAGGGGTCGGGAACCGCCACTGTCGGCGCGAACTCACTGGGATCGAACTTGTGGATGTCCGCGAGGCTGGACAGCGACGGAACCCTGCTGTCGAAGTCGAGGCGGAGGGAGTAGCGACCAGGCTCCAGGCGCACATCGTCGATGTCGATCCGCTGGTAGTGGTCCATGACGTTCGGCAGCGCGCGCAGGTAGCGGGGGAACTCCGCGAGCGAGGTCTCGTCCACCACCTGGGTCTCGTTCCCCGGGTTCTGGCGGAACTGCGTGGCCGGAATCGCGAATTCGCGGACCTCGCCCGAGGCCAGGTCTCGCAAGCTCACTGTCAACTGCCCACCGGTTGCTGGCACGGCGTTCGCCTTTATGGCCAGCGAGTAGGTACCGCTTTTGAGGATGTCGATCTCCTTCTCGAGGGTCCCGGACTGAGACGCGATCGCCAGGCCATTGCTGATCTTCGGGAAGACCCGAGGACTCTGGACATTCCCCTGGTAATCGAACGACATCTCTGCCTCGAGCGCGAAGAACAGCTTCGCTCGGCTCACGGCAGTCTTCAGTTTCATGTCGAGCACCGGCTGCTGGGACACCGGCACGATCGCGAAGACGTTGGGGGCATTGAAGCCCTCGACATTCTCGATCTGAAGCTCGGTACTTCCTGCGCTGAAGTCGTGGATCCCCAGGTCGATCCACCGCAGGTCATCGACGGAGTCGCTCCGAGTCTGCACGGTGCGATCTGCACCGCCGATGGAGACGCGCATGCGGCCCCCGGTGGAGGACATGAGCGTGCGGAGGTAGACGTGCGATCGGGTCGGCTCTGTGTAGGTCTTCTGCACCGTGACGACGTTCGGCTTGGCGTAGTCGCTGTAGTCCCAGATGTTCACGTCGTGGATCCACCAGTACTGCTTCTGATCTGGTCGCTGGAGGGTGAGGAGGTCGATGCGCATGTACCGACTTCCAGCAGGAGAGACGTATTCACCCGTGAAGTCGACGGCGTCGTAGTCGCTCTGCTCGGTCGGCGCGACGATGTAGCTCTGACCGATCTCGACGCCTTGAGCATCGTAGAAGCGTGCCTTCGCGTGGATCTTGTTCACTCCACGACCGGACAGCAGGATGTTGAATCGATAGGGCGTGTTCGCCTTGGCGTCGAGGAGCCCGGACTTCGCCACCTGCCAGATGTCCTTGGGATCGCCACGCATGATGCCCCCGTAGAGCGTGGGTGCGTTGTTCACCTCCGAGGCGGGGTTGGCGACGACGCTCATGATCTGTGGGTTGTCCGCCACGAAGAACCTGTCCGTCTGGAGCAGGGAGTCGAAGTCGGCGACGAGGCGCCCCTTGATCGAGTTCATCCGGTAGGCGGGAACGTCCAGGCGGCGCGTCGCGAAGGTGACGCCAACGCCTGCACCGAAGTCGTAGGGCCATGGCCACGAATCGAGGCCCTGCGACGACAGGTACCAGAGCCAGTCAGGTGAGGCCACCTTCGTCTTGGACCACTTGAGGAACGGGTTGCCGTCGTTGATGCCGTCGCTCGGCGAAAGGTAGTTGTCAGCGGGAAGCGTCGAGAGCATCAGGTCGTCCCGGCTGCTGGCGTCGATGTAGTCGCCCGGCGACACGGACTCCAGGATCTCCGAGCCGTTCTTGCCGATTGTCGTGAAGAGGATGCCGAGGTTGCGGAGATCGAACTCCGGCACGCTGGCCAGGGTCTCCAGCGTCGTGAGGCCAGAGGGACTGACGACCTTGCCGCGAACCGCCGAGAAGTAGTCCAGCGGATCCGATACGTCATAGACGTTGAAGAGCTCGTTGCTGTACGTCTCGTCAAGGCCCGGCTGCAGAGCCAGAATGTCCCGATTGAAGGCTTGACGTGCGTTCTGCCCCTCGTATTCGCTGCGGTACACCATCCTGTCGGCGCCGAATGTTCGGGCCACCTGGTCGATCGCGGTGCTCTGACCGGTGTCCAGGAGATGCTGCAGGTAGTTCATGGACTGGACGATGCTCGAGGGGCTCCCCTCGTGGTGGAAGACCGTGTCCACTGACGACGAGTAGACCTGCATGTCGCCTGTCGACTTCGGGAAGCCGGTGGGGTCGTTGTTCACGTTCCAGGTCGGAGTCGACACCCCGGACAGGCTCTCCGTCATGTTGTCGGAGATGGGGACGTGCAGCACTCGGTTGCCGTCGTCCGGCGCCTCCGCAAGCACGGCATTCAGCGACTCGTAGGCGGCCGGGACGGCGACCGGCGCGTAGAAGCCGTCGATGTAGTGGTCGTAGAACGGCTTCACATAGAAGCCGAACGAGACGATGATGCCGACGAGCAGACCGCTCTTCAGCAGCGTGGGCGCGAACGACCTGTCCAGGCGGGCGAACAGCCGGGACACTCCGAATGTCAGCAGGACGCTCCAACCGATCGCCATCAGGCCGACGATCTTGTTCGGGTCACGGAAGATCGACCCGATGATCGGAGTCTTCGTCACAATCTGAACGAAGGTGCCGGCGAAGGCGGGGAGCTGCACGCCTGTTGCCAGCACGAGGAAGAACGCGTTGAGGAGGACGAAGAAGACGAGGATGCTCCTTCGGCGGGTCTCGAAGACGATGGCGTAGACGATGACCGACAGGAGCACGGCCCCACCAGCCCAGAACGTCAGGGGTAGCTCGGCCAGGTCGAACATCGGCCACCAGTACGAGACCATGAACAGGACGTTCTTCGGGCTGCTGAAGCGGCTGAAGAGGCTCAACGTGTCGATGACATTGATGTTGTTCTGGGAGGCCTGCGCGCCCATGAGGATGCTGCCGACGTACGCGAACAGCCAATAGGAACTGAGCAGGAGGAAGAAGACCCCGAATACGAAGACCTTGAGGATGTTGTTGTAGAGAAGGCGACGTACGAGCCTGTGATTGCGCCGCCACAGGGAGGCTGCGTTCTTGACGAAGACGAGTAGGCCCAGCATCGACAGGAAGATCAGGCCGTAGAAGAAGTAGTGGATGGCGGCCGCACTGACGGTGAACGTCAGGGCCAGCAGGAAGAGGTCAAGGATGTTGCGCCGATAGAGGCCGATTCGGCTCACGGCGAACCCGGGAATCAGCTGGGTCTGGAACTTCGGGTCGAAGGCATTGAAGAAGAACATCAGCACGAGCGGGAACAGGCTGTATCCGCACAGCAGGTAGATGTGCTGGATTCGCTCGATCACCCACGGGTTGAGGGCGTAGAAGAGGGCGCCCGTGATGAGGGCGAGAATCTTGAAGAATGTGAAGTGGCGTGACGAGTAGACGCTGACCACTCGCTTGGTGAACAGGTACATCGACAGGGCCGACGTCCAGATGAGCAGGAAGACGAAGCTGGTGACCAACACGCCACCGCTGTTGCCAAGCAGGCGCGACAGCAGGTAGGGCGGCAGGATGTAGGCGAGGCGCGCGACGTTGAGGAGCGTCGAGGTGCTGTAGCGCTCGTTCCAGATGCCGAAGATCTCCTCCAGGTACCGCTCGGAGGAGAAGCCGAAGGCCAGGTCGCTGAAGACGATCTGCCCGCCACGAAGCAACGGGTTCAGGGCGAGCACGATGATGAGCGCCATGGTCGTCAGGGCGAAGATGTCGTAGCGATACGTATAGATGGCGGTCATCACCGCACGCTTGACCTTCGTGAGCCTCCCGCTGATGGGCATCAGGTGCCCTTCTCGTCTCGACCTTGCTCGTCGTCTCTGTCGATGGCGCCAGGCTCCGGGCCGTCGGCGGTGGTGGCCAGATCGTCGCGCAGCTCGGTCAACGTCGCTCTGAACCCGCGAAGCTGCGCCGACATCCCGTCCAACCGGGTGTCCCAGTCGTCTGAGTCCTCGAGGAAGGTGGAGATCTCGCTGCGGGTGTGTCGACGCCGCTCCTCGAGCCCGGCGCCGGTGGAGGCGCCGGCGTACCTATGCAGGGACCTCAGGTACTTCCATGCCACGACGAAGGCCACGATCATCGAGATCAGCATGATGAAGATCATGATCTTCAGAGCGCTGGCGGCTTTGCCTGCATTGGCGGTCTGGGTCTGCGTCACCTGGACGTAGAGGGGATTGTCCCCGATGTCCACGAAGCCGTAGGCGGTGGCGTAGCCGTCGAAGTTCTCGCTGGCGACGTTGCCGGCCAGCATCCGCTTGGTCAGCTCGTTCAGTCGCTGGGTGCCGACTCGGCTCGAGTCCGTCGAGTAGAGCACCATGAACTCGCCGTCGAGGACGTCGGTGATGTAGCCGCGAGGACTCGTGGCGAGTGGCTGGGACAGGATGCCGTTGTCCACGATGAAGCCTACGAACCCCGTCACGCCATCTGCCGACGCCAGGCGAAGGTAGGCGATCTGGAAGTAGCTGCCCTCGAGGGATACCCACTGGCCGAAGGACACTGCACCGGTGAACGCGGTGGCCGAGAGCCGCTCCTGCATGTCGGGCACGTCGCCTGCGACACCTGACTTGAGCACTCCGGCGAAACTGAGCGAGGGGTCGAACCAGTAGACCGCGCGAACGTGGGCCGGGAGGAAGGTCTCCTCAGGAGCGATCGGCTTGCCGTTGCTCTTGAACGACATCTGCCCGCCGTACGCGATCATCTGCGACTCGACGAGCGCGTACTCGCCCTGAAGCTTCAGGACCTGCTCGTCGCGGATGCGCTCGAGGAGGACCGTGTCCTGGGAGCTGGCCAAGGACTTCAACTGCATGTTCGCATACAGGGCCGTGATGGCCGCGGGGAGAAGCGCCAGGAGGAGAAGCAGGGCGACGGTGACGATGCTGAACCGCTCGGGACGTGTGAACAGGCGGGCACGATCCTGCCGGGACGCCCTTCGCAGGAGTCGCATCAGACTTCCGGCCTGCCCTCGAGTTGGCCTGCGCCCTGGGAGACGCGCTGCCGCTGCTCCGCGCTGGTCGCGGTCAGGGCTGCCCGCGCATCACGCATTCCTGCGTAGATGCCCGCGGCCTCGACGGACTTCAGAGTGACCATGCCGGTCGTGAGGATGGGGTGCCGGAGCAGGTCGCCCTTCTTGTCGAGCAGGCCGCTGCGGCGGATGCGTCGGCTGCCATCGTCGTGGGCGTCGAGGTAGGCGGCGATCCACTGGCCGTAGTAGCGCTTCTTGCCGAAGGTGCCGCGCAGGCGGAGCTTGCCCTCGTCGTGCCAGATGAACGCGTCGACTCGACCGACCTTGACTCCGTGGTTGCGGATCCGGTCGTCGAGGTCCCAGTCCTCGGCGGCGGTCAGGGCCTCGTTCCAGCCGCCGACGGCCTCGAACACCTCGCGACGGAAGGCGCGAGCGGCCTCGACCGACTCGTTGCCGACGTAGAGCGACTTCTCCAGCACCCGGCACTTCGTCCAGAAGCCGTCACCGAACGAGCGCTCGGGGATGATCAGGGCGCCGAGGTCGGGGCGCGCCTCGAACGTCGCGGCGATCTGGGCGGCGAGGGCCGGCTCCATGACCATGTCGGAGTCGATGAACACGACGATCTCGCCGCGGCTGTCCCGGGCGCCGCGGTTGCGCTGGGCGCACCGCTCGGGGCCGGCCGTGATGACCTGGTCGGCACCCGCCGCGGCGGCGCGGGCCGACTGTGGTGTCCGTGGAGTTGTTGTCGACCACGATGATCTCGACGTCGGGGTGCGTCTGGTTCCGCAGCGACATCACGCAGGCGGAGATCGTGCGGGCCGAGTTGTAGCTCGGGACGACGAAGCTGACGGTGGTCATCGGAGGGTGTCCTTTTCGAAGAGTGCGGCGGGGAGGGCGACGATCATTCCGAGAGCGGCAGGGCCACCGCGGCGTCGGGTCAGGTGTGGTCGCGGGGGCGAGGGTCGATGTCAGCGGGGTCCCGACGGCGTCCGCGCATGCGGAACGTGGCGTCGTGCGGCGCCGCCACGGCGTGGTCGTCGCGGCCCATGAAGGCCAGCACGGCGTCCTCCATCTCCCAGGCGACCTCGTCCCAGGAGTGGGCACCGCCGTACGCCAGCGGCGCGACCGGGTTCGCCTGCAGCCGGGGCATCGCCTCGACGAGGAAGGCGGCGAGGGCGGCCGGCTCCGGCGGGCAGAGCTGGCCGTTCGCGGCCATCGTCGAGTCCTTCAGGCCGGGGGTGTTGTAGGCGATGGTGGGCGTGCCCGAGGGCGGCTGCCTCGCTCACGACGAGGCCCCAGCCCTCCCGAGCGCTCGTGGCGACGTGGACGTGGGCCCGCGCCATCCGCTCGACCTTGTCATTCTCGTCCACGCGGCCAAGGATCTCCACGCCCTGCGGGTGCCAGGCTTGCGGAGCTCGTCGAGCATCGGTCCGCCGCCCATGATCCAGACCTGGAGGTTCGGGATCTGCGTCGCGAGCGATCCGGGCGGCCTCGACGACGTCCTGCGGACGCTTGTAGGGCACGAGCCGGGCGCACCAGACCACGGTGGGAGCGTCCTCCTTCGCGACGGCGGGCACGGCGACCGGCTCGAAGCCCTCGGCAGGATCACCGTGTCGTGCACGCCGAATCGGGCGAGCGCGTCGGCGGTCGACTGCGAGACGACCATGACGCGGCGCCCGCGGTAGGAGCGGATCCACTGCGGCTCGAGGACGTAGCGCCCGAGCATGGCGACGGGCAGCGGCGAGTTGAAGTGCCAGCACTCCTCGGCAGTCTGGTGGAAGAAGGCGATGACCGGGCGTGTCCGTGATCCACTCGTGGGCCTTGAAGGGCACGGTGTTCACCATGTCGATGACGACGTCGTACTGGCCGATGCCGTTCTCGCGGTACCAGCGGCGGGCCGCGCGGTAGACGGTGAGACGTCCGCCGCGGCGGACCACGCGGTAGCCGTCGACAGTCTCCTCGTTCGGGCGGCCGGGAACCGTGGCGGCGAAGAGGGTGACCTCGTGGCCGGCGTCGACCCAGCGGCGGGCGACCTGCTCGGTGTACACCTCGGCGCCGCCGGCGGCGGAGTGGGCGAGGTCTCGCCAGGTCAGGATGAGGATGCGCATGGTTGCTCCTTGGTTCTGGGGTTTAGGGGTCGGTAGGTGGTGGTCAGGCGGCGAGGCGGAGGTCGTCGGCCGGGGTCGAGCCGGGGGCGCCGACGGGGCTGGTCCGGTAGGTGTCGGTGTAGTGGCGGCGCGCCAGGACGGACAGGGCGTCCGTCAGGGTGCGGAGGATGGTCTTCTTGCTGACGGTCGAGCCGGACATGCGCTCCTCGAGGCGAACGGGCTGCGCGCGCAGGTCCCGGTAGCCGGCGGTCACGGCAGCGACGAAGAGCTCGAGGTCGAAGGCGAACCGGGTCTCCCGCATGCGGGGGAGCAGGTCGGCCATGACGTCGCGGCGGACGAGCTTGCAGCCGGTCTGCGTGTCGTTCACGCCGAGCGAGAAGAGCGTGCCGACGATCGACGAGAAGCCGAACGAGACGAGCTTGCGGAACGGGGACGAGGCCGACTCCGACAGGTCGTGCTTCTTGTTGGCGAAGACGATGTCGTAGCCGCCGCGACGGGCCACCCGCACGTACTCGACGAGGTGGGCCGGGTCGATGTCACCGTCCGAGTCGACGAAGCCGAGCCACGAGCCGCGGGCCCGGGCGAAGCCGGCGTGCAGGGCGCCGCCCTTGCCGCGGTTGGCGGGCAGGATGACGACCTTGACCTCGGGGGGCATGCCCTCGAGCGTCTTCTCGCTGCCGTCCGTCGAGCCGTCCGAGACCGCGATGATCTCGAAGCCGACGCCGGCCTCGGTGAGGGACTCGTGGGCGCGGCGGACCGTGGGGCCAGGGCGTCACCGGGGTTGTAGAACGGCATGATCACCGAGAGCTCGATGTCGCGGTTCGCGGGCTCCCAGAGACGGTCGGCCTCGTTCCACACGAGGTGCTCGGGCTCGTTGGCCTCGCCCTTCTTGCCGAGGAGCGTGCGGCCCACGAGCATCGCGGGCAGGAGGACCAGCACGCGAAGCGGCATGACCACGAAGCGGGCGGCGCGGACGACGCGGCTGCGGAGGGTGTCCTCGGTGCGGGGGGCGGGCGCTGCGGTTGTCATGTGACAAACATGCCGGGCCCAGTTTGCGGGACGCTCACGCGTGGTGCACGCGTGGTTCACCCTTTCGAGGGTCGATGTGCAGACCACGGCAAGAGGGGCTGACGATCTCGAGCGATCGCCAGCCCCCGCTCTTCCGCGAGTCACCACTGTGGTCGGTAACGCGAGTCAGACGGGGCGGATCAGGGCCTCCGCGAGGATCGCGCCCATGACGTAGGTCTGATCGGGCTCGAGCTCGACGCGCACCTCGTGCCCGTGCGGCCGCCGATGGATGCCGGCCACGGTGCCGGTCACCACGGCGGGCCGGCGGTTCGGGTCGGTGAACGTCATCGCGCAGTAGGAGCCGATCTCCGGCAGCTCGGCGTAGCTGAGCGCTCGGACGCCGGTGAGGGACAGGTCGAGCACGTGCACCCGCTCGCCGTCGAGGAACACGTGGCCCTCCACCTCGATGCGGTGCGCCTGGCGACGGTCGCCGCCGAAGTGGCGGCTGCGAATGCGGGCGGCGGCACGTCCGAGGAAGACGAGGTTGCCGACGGCCCAGACCGCAGCGCCCGCACGCGATGACGCCGTAGGGGTACGCGACCGGGACGAGTCCGACCAGGTCGCGGCGGACCAGGCGAGTCCGGCGGCGTTGACGGCCGATGAGGGCCCAGATGACGGTCGGCACCCGTGCGGGGTCACGGTCGGTGGCCGACTGGGCGGGCTGGCGGCCGGTGATCAGGGTCGTCGTGGCGCGCAGGGTGACCGCCATCCGGATGATGCCGAAGACGGTGAGGTCCCCGACGGGTGCCTCACCGCGGCCCAGTGCCCGGCGGGCCAGCTGGCGCGCGGCGAACGCGAGCGGGAACAGCAGGGTGAACAGCACGACCGGGCCGGCCGCCGGTGTGAGCGCGAGCAGGAGGGCGAGCGCGGGGACGAGGAGGTAGCCGAGGGAGCGCCAGGCGCCGAGCCAGTCGGTGAGGGAGGACAGGTAGCTGATGCGCTGGCCGAGCGTCAGGCCCCGGCCGACGCATGCGTGTCCCGGCGCGCAGCACCTGCATCGCGCCGGAACAGGCGGTGGCACGGCGATCGGCGTACTCGGCGGCGTCGACCGCGCCGAGACCGCGGGCGAGGACCTCGTTGTGGTGGATGGACCTCCAGCCGGCGCGGTGCAGGGCGATCGACGTGTCGATGCCCTCCGCACCGCTGCCGGCCGTGACGCCACCGACGGCCAGGAGCGCCGAGCGACGGAGCATGGCACCGCCGCCGTTCCAGTAGGCGGCATCCAGTCGATTGCGACCCGCCCCTTGCACCCGCTCGAAGAGGTTCTGCTCGGCGAATCGCTCCCGTCCGCGGATGACGTGCTCGAAGGAGTCCTCGTTGTAGTAGTCGAGCGGCGTCTGGACGAGCGCGACCGAGGCATCGTCGAAGTGAGCGAGGGTCCGACCGATGAAGTCGCGGTTGGCGACCTGATCAGCGCCCAGCACCACCACGTAGTCGGTGTCGAGGGTGGGGAGCACGGCATTGAGCTGAGCGGCCATGCCGCCGTCGCGGCGGACGCGCGTGCGGTAGTCGATGCCCAGTTCGTCGCACATGCCGGCGAGCCACGGCCGGTGGCCGTCGTCGAGCACGATGATCTCGGTTGCCAGGCGCATGCGCGTGGCGGCGGCGAGGGTCGGCATGAGCACCTGGTGCGGCTCGTCAGCAGTCGGGATGAGGACGGTGACGGTGGCGGTCGTCTCGGTCATCTCGCGGGGTGCGCGGATGGTGTCGACGTCCCACATGGTGACGGCCTGCATGGCGACGGTGACGAGGGACCATGCCTCCAGGAGCAGGAGGGCGGAACCGAGGGCAAGACTCAACGGAGTCAGGGTGGCGAAGGCGCGCCAGAGCAGGTACGCCGTCACGAGGGTGATCGCCCCGAGCGCGACGATATGGACGATCCGGTTGGCTTGGGCGGTCTTCGGCTCTGGCCAAGAGGCGTCCGACCGGGACCCCATGGTGATGGGCAGCGGGCGCGGCTTGGTGGACGCAGTGGGGGTGCGGGCCTCATCGGGGGTGGTGTCCGGTGTCATGATCCGAGAGTGGCGGCTGCTGGCTTACGCAAGGCTCACGTGCGACTTGCTGTCTGTTCAGGCTTGCGCCGGAGGTGGGCCGAAGCCGGATCTTCGGTCAGCGCAGTACTGTCCTGTGGCCAACGCAGAAGCTGAGGAGGGACTGTGGCTCCGAACCGGACAGCACGACGTGCGGACGGCAACGACCTGAGGCTCGAGCTCGGTGAGGGTCCAGTGTGGGACGTGGCCAGCGGCATCCTGTGGTGGGTCGACAGCGAGGCCGGCGCCGTCTACCGCGGGCAGGTTGACGGCGATCGCGTCAGTGTCCTCGACCGGCGCGACTTCGGCGAGAAGGTCGGATCCGTTGCGCCCGCCGCCGATGGCGGGTTCCTCGTCGCGGGGGAGAGGCAGGTGCACGTCGTGGATCCCGACGGGCGCGTGGTCGACGGCATCCGTGTCATCCCCGACGAGGTGCAGAGCCGGCTCAACGACTCCACGTGCGATCCGCGCGGCCGGTTCCTCGTCGGCAGCATCCGCCTTGACGGCCGCGCGCGGCAGGAGCGGCTCGTCTCGATCGATCACGATCGCTCGGTGCGGGTCGTGGCGGAGGGGATCACCGTCTCCAACGGCATCGGGTTCTCCCCGGACGGCGCGACGATGTACTACGTGGACAGCCGGCCGGGGGAGGTGCTGGCGTTCGACTACGACCTCGACACCGGGGCCGCCAGCGGGCGACGCGTCGTCGTTCGAGTCGGCCGGAACGCCCGACGGCCTGGCAGTCGACGTGGACGGCAACCTGTGGATCGCGTTCTTCGGGGAGGCGCAGGTCCGGTGCCTGACACCCGGATGGCGACGTCCTCCAGGTGATCGAGGTGCCGGTGCCGCACCCGACCTGCCCGGAGTTCGTGGGCGAGGGGCTCGACACTCTCGTGATCACCACGGCGCTGCTCAAGATGACCGAGGGCGAGCGAGCAGCGTCCCCGGACTCCGGCGCGCTCTTCCTGGCGAGTCCCGGGGTGCGCGGCCTGCCGGCAACGAGGTGGGCAGGCCCGACGACGGCCTAGGCCGGAAGCGCCAGCGCGATGGTGGCGACGACCCGATGGGCGGGTCGAGGGCCGCCGGTCGAGCGGATGACCAGCAGCTCGTCGGCCGTCCAGCAGGGGCCCTGGTAGCCGGCGAGCACCTGAGCCGCGGGCCGGGCATCGCCGTGGCGTGCGCGCGCGACCGTCAGGTGCCCGCGCCAGGGCCGCCGGTCCACGTCGAGCCCCAGCCCACGCAGGCGCGGCGGCATCGCTGCGGCGGCAGCGGCGATCTGCGCGCGTGCGTCGTCGTCGCCGACGCCGATCCACAGGATCTGACGGCCGAAGCAGTCGGCACCCGACAGGCGGACGCGGGGGATGGCCGTCAGCGTCAGCTCGCCCAGGCGTTCCGCCACCTCGTCGGTCACCGCCTCGTCCGCGTCGCCGAGGAAGGCCAGCGTGATGTGCCACTGCGACGCCGGTTGCCACCGCAGCGCCTGCGCGGCGGGCATCCGGCGTACCGGCTCGAGCGCGTCGCTCAGATCCTCGACCGCGGCCTCGTCGGGTCGGATCGCGACGAACAGGCTCACGGAGTCAGGATGCGCCTGCGGACGATGCGACGTCGAGCTCGGCCAGCTCCTGGGTCGACAGCGTGATCGTCGCCATCGGCAGGAGGGCCGCGAACTGCTCGAGGTTGCGGGCGCTGGCCAGCGGCGCGGTGACGCCCGGCCGCGTCAGCAGCCACGCGAGGGCGACCGCACCCATGGGGCAGTCGTGCGCCGCGGCGATCGACTCGAGGGCGGTGAGGACGCGGTCGCCGCGCTCGCCGATGTACGCCTCGGCGCCCTTGGCGCGGGGGCTGTCGATCGTGACGCCCGGGCGGTACTTGCCGGTGAGGAACCCGCGGGCGAGCGAGTAGTAGGGCAGCGACGAGAGCCCGTGCTCGACGACGATCGCCTCGGTGGCGTCCTCGTACGCGTGCCGCTCCATGAGGTTGTAGTGGTTCTGCACCGCGACGTAGCTCGCGAGCCCGTTCTCCGCCGACGTGGCCAGCGCCTCGGCCGAGCCGCTCGGGCGTGAAGTTCGAGGCGGCGATGTGCCGGACCTTGCCGGCAGCGACCAGCCCGTCGAAGGCGGCGAGGGAGTCGGCCATCGGGACGGCCGGGTCGTCCTCGTGGGCGTAGTAGAGGTCGATGTAGTCGGTCTGCAGCCGCTCGAGGGACGCGTCCGCCGCCGCGCGGATGTTCTCCGGGGCCAGGCCGCGGAACTGCGAGAACTTGGCGACCTTGGTCGCGATGATCATGTCGGCGCGGTTGCCGCGCGCCGTCAGCCACTCGCCGATGATGCGCTCGGAGTCGCCGCCGGTGTTGCCCGCGCACCCATTCGGAGTAGACGTCGGACGTGTCGATGAAGTTGCCGCCGGCCGCGACGTAGGCGTCGAGCACCTCGAAGGACTGGTCGCGGTCGGCCGTCCAGCCGAAGACGTTGCCGCCGAGGCACAGCGGCGAGACGAGCAGGCCGGTCGAGGCCGAGCGGGCGGGTGGGGGCGAAGGGCGTCGTGGCGGGCATGGACGCATTCTGCACCTGTCTAGACAGGTGGGTTCACGCGGTGGGGGCCACCTGGCGAACACGAGGTCGGTGATGGCCCGGTCGTCGCGCAGCGCGCGTCGCTCGTAGCGCGTCACCGGCCGCCACGGCGGTCGGTCGACGACGCCGCCCTGCCATCGGGCGTCGTCGGCGAAGCAGCCGAGGATCGACTCGGCGTACTCGTCCCAGTCGGTGGCGATGTGCCAGGTGCCGCCGGGGACGAGCCGACTGTGCACGAGGTCGAGCACGTCGGGCTGCACGAGACGTCGCTTGTGGTGGCGGGCCTTCGGCCACGGGTCGGGGAAGTAGCTGCGCACGCCCGGCGAGTGAGTGCGGCGGAACCATGCGGCTGAGCACGCCGAGGGCGTCTGCCTCCATGACCCGCACATTGGTCAGGTCCGACTCCCCGATGCGGGCCAGCAGGTCGCCGACGCCGGGGGTGTGGACGTCGATGGCGAGGATGCCGGTCGCGGGATCCGCTGCGGCCATCTCGGCGGTGGCCAGTCCGTCGCCGAACCCGATCTCCAGGATGACGGGCACGCCGTCGCCCCAGGTGCCGGCGAGGTCGAGGACGGGCCCGGCGGGGTCGAGGACGAACGACGCCTGCTCCGACGAGCGCCCGCGACGCGCGCTCGGTGATGCGCGTGCGGCGCGGCTTGTAGGTGCGGATTCCCGGGCGCAGCACCCCTGCCGGGCCCTGCTGGCGGAGGTCGGCCCGCGGGGCCGGATGGCTCACGCGTCGACGCGCAGCCGCAGCGGCGCGTTGACCCGGTGCCGCCGGTCGTCCTCGATCGTCCACGCCGACTGGCGTCCGCGCGACCGGAACTCCCACAGCCCGTCCTCGGACGGCCCCTCAGACACGAGCGCGGTGTCCTCGTCGATGCCCACGACGACTGCGCCTGGAGTCACGAGCGGCTTGAGCGCGAAGTCCGGGATCATGCGGCTGTACTTGTCGAAGTGGGGCAGGACGCGCAGGTCCGGGACGATGCCGAGCCCGTCGGTGCCGCCGCGCTTGGGATGGCGGAAGTCGGGGACGTAGCCGCCGAGGGCCATCGCGCCCGCGCTGCAGCCGGCCAGTGAGGCGCCGCCGAGCCAGGCCTCGCGGATGGCCGCCCAGACGCGGCGTGCCGCGCAGCGTGCCGGCCAGGTGCCCGGGGTTGCCCGCCGGAGAGGTAGACCAGTCCGGCGCCGGCGATCGCGTCGGCATGGGCCGGGTCGTCGGCGTCGGCTCGGGTCCGGACGTCGACGACGACCTGCTCGACGCCCAGTCGCGCCGCCGCCTGCGCGCCGAGGTCGTGCCACCGGGCGAGGACGCGATCGCCCTCGGGTGCGGCCGCGGTGGCGAGCTGGACGTAGCGGGCCGGTCGGTCCTCGAGCAGCCACGCCTCGATCTCGTGCATGACGGGCAGGTACTCGCCGCTGCCGACGAGGGCGATGCGCCCGGGGGTGGCCATCGCACGAGAGTAGACAACTATCCGATCGCCTGCGCGATGGGACTCAGTCGCGGCGCACCCAGTCCGCGCGCGGCGGCAGAGCGGGCCCCAGCGCAGACGCCCAGGAGCAGGGACGCGACGTGCAGCGCGACGCCGAAGGCGATGACGGCTCCCACTCCCCAGCCCAGCAGCCAGCCGCAGGTCGCCGTCGCGATGGCGAACGCCGTCATGCGCAGGCTGGCGGACGTCGTGAACACCTGCGCCTGCACCTGCGAGGGCGACTCGCGCACTCGCACCTGGAACATCGCCGACACCAGGGGTGGCTCGGTCGCACCCATCAGGAAGGCCGCGACGAGCAGGAGGGCTGGGGTCGGCGCGAGGCCGACGGCCACCAGGGCCAGGCCGGAGAGGATCGTGCTGACGATGATGGCGCGGTCGGGTCGCTGAGACCGGATGCCGCGCGAACCACGCCGCCGTGGTGACCCCGCCGATCGCGAAGACGCCCAGGATGAAGCCGGTGAACCCGAGCGACCCGCCGATCGACTGCGCGAGGACGGGGGCGGCGACGAAGATCGAGGCCTGGCCGGCGAAGCCGACCGTCGTGATGATCGCCGTGCGGCGCAGGCCCGGCCGACCGAGGATCGCCCCGAGCCCGGCCGCCAGGTCCTGCCGCAGGGTGGAGCGATGCTCGACGAGATCGCGTTCCGTCAGCGGGACGGTGCGCAGCAGCAGGACGCAGCCGACCAGCAGCACGACCGGCACCCACAGCGGCGCGGTGGCCGAGACCGCGACGAGAGCGGTGGCCAGTGGGGGCGCCACGACGGCAGCGACGCTGTAGGTGGCCGCGTCCGACGCGTACGCGTGCTTCAGCCGGTCGACCGGGATCATCTTGGGCAGCTGCGCGCTCCAGGCACCGGTCAGCGCGGGGTAGCCGAGTCCGGCGAAGACGGCCATGGCCATGACCACCGGCACGGGCACCAGGTCGATCGTCAGGGCGATGGCGGCCAGGCCCGCGGCCATGATGGCCATCGCGATCGCGAAACCCCGGCGGGGCGACCGAGCGCGATCGATCAGCGCGCCCGACGACGGGACCGCCGACGGCAGCGGACGCGGTGAGCGAGGCGACGATGTACGAGCCCGTCGTCGCGTTGCCGATGGTGGCGATCGACACGACGAGCAGGGCCGGACCCGCGGCCTCGGTCGCCGAGCGGGACAGCGTCGCGGTGGTGAGGTACGCGGGGAGCGCGTTCCTCGGCGTCGTCACGGCGCCACGGTAGCGAGGGCTACTCGGCGTCGATCTCCTCCGGATGCGCAGCGTCGTAGAACTCGCAGAAGGCGGCGTACGCCCGGGGGCCGTAGATGGTCGCCGGGCCGCCGTTCATCAGGAACGTGACGCCGATGGCCTCGGCCGCCTCCTGCTTCGTGGCGCCGGCCTTGACCGCCCCCCGGGAGTGCGAGGCGATGCACCCGTCGCACTGCTGGGAGACGCCGAGCGCGAGGGCGATCAGCTCCTTGGTGCGGGTGTCGAGTGCGCCCTCGGCGAAGCTGGCGTGATGCAGCTCGTTGAAGCCCTTGTAGACGTCGGGGATGGCCTTGCGCAGCTCGCGGCCGAGGGGGGCGAGGTCGTCGAGGACGGTCTTTCCGTGGGAATCGCTCATGATCGGCACGATACCCCGGGGGGTAGGGGGGTATCCTGTTGGCATGAACATCGAGCCGACCGTCAGCCACGACATCGTCATGCGCCTGAAGCGGGCCCGCGGGCAGCTCGACGGCGTCATCAACATGATCGAGGACGAGCGCAGCTGCAGTGACGTGGTCACCCAGCTCGCCGCCGTGTCGAAGGCCCTCGACCGCGCCGGCTTCAAGATCGTCGCCTCGGGACTGCAGCAGTGCTGGGAGCACGGCGACGACGCGCCCATGACGCGCGAGGAGCTCGAGAAGCTGTTCCTGTCGCTGGCCTGACGGCACGGGGCCGTGCGCCCGCTTGAGGGAATATACCCCCCCGGGGTATGGTTGAACCCGTCGAGGGAAGGCGGGTCATCATGGCTGGTCATCAGATGGACGACCACGGCGAGCACGGGCATGCGCACGGGTACGCCGCGACCAAGGACGCGCACCTCAAGCGCCTGCGTCGCATCGAGGGTCAGGTGCGCGGCATCCAGCGCATGATCGAGGACGACACCTACTGCATCGACATCCTCACGCAGGTGTCGGCGGCCACGAAGGCCCTCGAGTCCATGGCGCTCGTCCTCCTCGACGAGCACCTTCGCCATTGCGTGACCGAGGCCATCCAGGCGGGCGGCGACGAGGCCGACGCCAAGGTCGGGGAGGCGTCCGCCGCGATCGCCCGCCTCGTCCGGTCCTGACCATCCACCAATTCCGGGAGAGAACATGAGCACCCAGACATTCCAGGTCGACGGCATGACGTGCGGGCACTGCGTCGCGGCCGTGACTGCCGAGCTCACCGACCTGGCGCCCGGAGCCAGCATCGACGTCGTCCTCGCGACCGACGGACCCTCGACCGTGACGGTCGATGCGCCCACGCCCGCTCACCGATGAGCAGATCGCGGCCGCCCTCGACGAGGCGGGTGGCTACACGCTGCACACGGGCGGCGTCGGATGAGCACGCCCACGACGGTCGACCTGGCCATCGAGGGGATGACGTGCGCCTCGTGCGCACTGCGCATCGAGAAGAAGCTCAACAAGGTCCCCGGCGTGCAGGCCACCGTCAACTACGCGACGGAGAAGGCGCATGTCGTGCTGCCCGCCGACGTCAGCGTCGACGATGCCATCGCCGTCGTCGAGGCGACCGGCTACCACGCGCGCGCGCCGCAGGCTGGCCGACGACGCCGACGAGGCCGCCGGCGATCCGGAGCTGGCCGCCCTGCGCAGCAGGCTCGTCGTCTCCACCGTGCTCACCGTCCCGGTCGTGCTCATGGCGATGCTGCCCTTCCTGCAGTTCACCTACTGGCAGTGGGCCTCGCTCACGCTGGCGGCGCCCGTCGTCGTCTGGGGCGCGCTGCCCTTCCATCGCGCCGCCTGGACGAACCTGCGGCACGGCGCCGCCACGATGGACACCCTCATCTCCGTCGGCGTGCTCGCCGCCTTCCTGTGGTCGCTGTACGCGCTGTTCCTCGGCGGCGCCGGCGAGCCCGGGCATGACCATGACGTTCCAGCTGCTGCCGCACGATGCGGGCAGCGAGCCGGAGATCTACCTCGAGGTCGCCTCCGCGGTCACCGTCTTCATCCTGCTGGGCCGCTACCTGGAGGCTCGGGCCAAGGCGCGGTCGAGCGAGGCGCTGCGGATGCTCGCGTCGCTGGGCGCCAAGGACGTCGCGGTCGTGCGCGACGGTGTCGAGCGCCGCATCCCCATCGAGCAGCTGGCCGTCGGCGACGTGTTCGTGGTCCGACCCGGCGAGAAGATCGCCACGGACGGCACGGTCGTCGAGGGCTCGTCCGCCGTCGACAACAGCCTCGTCACCGGAGAGACGGTCCCGGTCGAGGTGTCGGTCGGCGATCCCGTCATCGGCGCGACCGTGAACGCCGGCGGGCGGATCCTCGTGGAGGCCACGGTCGTCGGGCGCCGACACCCAGCTCGCCCGCATCGCGCGCATGGTCGAGCAGGCGCAGGCCGGGCAAGGCGCCCGTGCAGCGGCTCGCCGACCGGGTGTCGGCGGTCTTCGTCCCCGTCGTCATCGGCCTGTCGCTCGCGACCCTGATCGGCTGGCTGCTGATCGACGGCGACGTGCAGCAGGCGTTCACGGCGGCGGTCGCCGTCCTGATCATCGCCTGCCCGTGCGCGCTCGGACTGGCGACGCCGACCGCGCTCATGGTGGGCACCGGCCGCGGCGCGCAGCTCGGCATCCTGATCAAGGGACCGCAGATCCTGGAGTCGACGCGGCAGGTCGACACGATCGTGCTCGACAAGACCGGCACCGTCACGACCGGGCACATGACCCTCGTCGCGGCGCTGCCCGCCGAGGGACTCGAGCGAGACCGAGCTGGTGCCGCTGGCCGGCGCGCTCGAGGACGCATCCGAGCATCCGGTCGGCCGCGCGATCGCCGCCGGCGCCCGCGAGCCGCGTCGGCACGCTGCCGCGCGTCGACGGATTCGTCGTCGACTCGCGGCCGCGGCGTGCAGGGAGTCGTCGACGGGCACGCCGTCCTCGCCGGGCGCCCGTCGTGGCTGCGCGAGGAGTGGTCGGTCGTCGAGCCCGAGCGCGCTCGCCGAGTCAGCGACGCCAGCACGAGGCGTGCGGGCCACACCGTCGTCGGTGTCGCGGTCGACGGCCGCTACGCGGGCTCGCTCGTGGTCGCCGACGTCGTCAAGCCCGACAGCGCGGCCGCCATCAGCCAGCTCAGGCGCCTCGGCCTCGAGCCGGTCCTGCTCACGGGCGACAACGCGCAGGTTGCGAACAGCGTGGCCGCGCGAGGTGGGGGTGCAGGAGGTCATCGCCGACGTGCTCCCCGAGGAGAAGGTGGCGGTGGTCCGCGACCTCCAGGCCCGCGGTCGGGTCGTGGCCATGGTGGGCGACGGAGTCAACGACGCGGCGGCGCTCGCCCAGGCGGACCTCGGCCTGGCGATGGGCACGGGCACCGACGTCGCGATCGAGGCCGCCGACATCACGCTGGTGCGAGGCGACCTGATGGCGGCCGCGGACGCGATCCGGCTGTCGCGGCGCACGCTGCGCACGATCAAGGGCAACCTCTTCTGGGCGTTCGCCTACAACGTGGCGGCCATTCCGCTGGCCATGGCCGGGCTGCTCAACCCGCTGGTCGCCGGCGCCGCCATGGCGTTCTCGTCGGTGTTCGTCGTCACCAACAGCCTGCGGCTGCGTCGGTTCCGAGCGCTCGGCGCCGGATGCGACATGATCGGCGCGTGCCCTCCTTCGACGTCGATGCCATAGACCTCGTCGCCCTGCGTGAGCGACAGAGCGCGAAGTACCAGTACTACGACGCGGACGTGATCCCCGCGTGGGTGGCGGAGATGGACTTCCCGCTGGCCGCCCCGGTGGCGGCGGCGCTGCACGCGGCCATCGACCGCTCGGACACCGGCTACCGCTCGGCCATCGGCCTGGCCGACGCGCTGGCGGACTTCGCACGCGACCGCTGGGACTGGGACATCCCGCGCGAGCGCATCACGCCCGTGGCCGACGTCCTCACGGGGGCGGCGTGGGCGATCAGGCTCCTCACGGAGCCGGGGGACGGGGTCGTCGTGACCCCGCCCGTCTACACGCCGTTCTTCTCCACGATCCGCGACATCACCCAGCGCACGGTCGTCGAGGTGCCCATGCGCCGGGCCGAGGACGGGTCGTACGACTGGGACCTGGCGTTGCTCGAGCGAGGCGTTCGCGCGGCCCGACGTCTCGGCCTTCCTCATGTCGAACCCGCACAACCCGACCGGCACCGTGCCCACGCCGGAGGTGCTGGGCGCCATCGCCGGCTCTCGCAGCAGCCCACGGCGTCACGGTGATCTCCGACGAGATCCACGGCCCGCTCGTGCTCCCTGGTTCCGTTCACGTGCCCTTCATGTCGGTCGCCCCCGACGACGCGGACGCCGTCATCCTGGTCTCCGCCTCGAAGGCGTGGAACCTGCCCGGCCTCAAGTGCGGACAGCTCGTCGGCACCGCCCGCACCGCCCCGATCATCGCCGAGCGGCTGCCGATGGACGTGACGTACGGCACCGGCCACCTGGGCGTGATCGCCTCGGTGGCCGCCTACCGGGAGGGCGGTCCCTGGCTGGACGACGTCGTCGCGATCATCGACGGCAACCGCGCCCTCCTGTCCGAGCTGCTGGCGGAGCACCTGCCGCTGGCCGCGCTACGTCCCGCCGCAGGCCTCCTACCTCGCGTGGCTGGACCTGCGCGCGTACGACCTCGGCGACGACCCGGCCGCAGTCATGCGCGAGAAGGGACGCGTGGCGCTCAGCTCGGGACCGTCCTACGGCACGGGCGGGGACGGGTTCGCCCGGCTCAACCTCGCGACGTCGCCGAGCGATCCTGCGCGAGATTGTCCGGCGCATGGGCACCGTGGTCCAATAGCCGGGTGAGAGGGGTGCGCGTTGCGGGGGCATGGTCGTCGCTGCGCTGCTGCGCGGGCGTCGCTCGTCGGCTCGGCACCGGCCCAGGCCGCACCGTCCGAGGGACCGGTACGCGATCGGCGACAGCGTCATGCTGGGCGCGCGCACCGCGCTCAAGGACACCGGCTTCCGGGTCGACGCCACGCGAGAGCCGGCAGGCCTACGCCGGACCGGCGCTGGTGCGCAGGAAGGGCGCGAGCCTCCCCGAGAACGTCGTCGTCCACCTCGGCACCAACGGCACCTTCCCGCTGTCGACCTGCAAGGCGATCGTCAAGGCCGCCGGCCCGGACCGGCGGGTGTTCCTCGTCAACGTCTTCGTCCCCCGCTCGTGGGAGGACTCCAACAACGCCGTGATCCGTCAGTGCAACGAGGCCTTCGCCGCGGATCGGGTCCACGTCATCGACTGGAACAGCGCGCTGCCTCGGCTCACCGCAGCTGGTTCTACGCCGACCGGATCCACCTCAAGCCGGCAGGCGGCGAGGCCTTCGCCCGACTGCTCGACGACTCGGTCGACCAACGCCGTGCGGGACGCCCGCTCCGCCGCCCTCGCCAGCGCCTCCGGTTCGGGTACCGCCCGCCTCGAGGGCTGACCGGGACGGCCGATGTGCGCCTGGGTCACCGCGGCGCGACCTGTGGACTTGGTCACACGTCAGCGTTTGCATGGGCCTTGCCCGTTTGCCTACGGTGGAAAGCGGGTGCATCCTGTGATGCATCCCGGCGCGGCTGACCCTGCCGCGACGTCACCCTCGATCGCACTGGAGCGACCACATGACTGTTCCCGGCCTGGAGAACCCGCCGACCAAGAACAAGCAGCTCCTCGAGTGGGTCGAGGAGATGGCCGCGCTCACCAAGCCCGACGAGGTCGTGTGGGCGGACGGGTCCGACGAGGAGTGGCAGCGGCTCACCGCGCAGATGGTCGACTCGGGCATGTTCATCCGGCTCAACCCGGAGATCCGGCCCAACTCGTTCCTGGCCCGCTCGGACCCGAGCGACGTCGCCCGCGTCGAGGACCGCACCTTCATCTGCTCGCAGCGCGAGGTCGATGCCGGCCCCACGAACAACTGGGCCGAGCCGGCCGAGATGAAGTCGACGCTGCGCGGCCTGTTCGACGGCTGCATGCGCGGCCGCACCATGTACGTCATCCCGTTCTCGATGGGCCCCCTCGGCTCGCGCATCGCGCAGCTCGGCGTCGAGATCACCGACTCGCCCTACGTCGTGGTCAACATGCGGATCATGACGCGCATGGGCCAGGCCGCCCTCGACCAGATCGGCGAGTTCGGCGAGTTCGTGCCCGCGATCCACTCGGTCGGCTACCCGCTGGTCGACGCCGACGGCAAGGCGCGCCCCGACGTCTCCTGGCCGTGCAACGACGAGAAGTACATCGTCCACTTCCCCGAGACCCGCGAGATCTGGTCGTACGGCTCCGGCTACGGCGGCAACGCGCTGCTGGGCAAGAAGTGCTTCGCGCTGCGCATCGCGTCCGCCATGGCGCGCGACGAGGGCTGGATGGCCGAGCACATGCTCATCCTGAAGCTCACGTCGCCGGCCGGGTACGTCGCACTACATCACGGCGGCGTTCCCGTCGGCCTGCGGCAAGACGAACCTCGCCATGCTCGAGCCCACCATCCCGGGCTGGAAGGTCGAGACGGTCGGCGACGACATCGCCTGGATGCGGTTCGGCGAGGACGGCCGCCTCTACGCCATCAACCCCGAGGCCGGCTTCTTCGGCGTCGCGCCCGGCACCGGCATGGACACCAACGCCAACGCCGTGCGGACGCTCTACGCGAACTGCATCTACACCAACGTCGCGCTGACCGACGACGGCGACATCTGGTGGGAGGGCCTCACCGACGAGCCGCCGGCCCACCTCATCGACTGGAAGGGCCGCGACTGGACGCCGGAGTCCACGGAGCCGTCGAGCCACCCGAACGCGCGCTTCACCGCGCCGGCCGGGCCAGTGCCCGTCGGTCGCCCCCAACTGGGAGGACCCGGCCGGCGTGCCGATCGACGCGATCCTCTTCGGCGGCCGTCGCGCGACCAACGTCCCGCTCGTCACCGAGTCGTTCGACTGGGCGCACGGCGTGTTCATGGGCGCGACGGTCTCCAGCGAGATGACCGCCGCGGCCGTGGGCGGCGTCGGCCAGCTGCGTCGCGATCCGTTCGCGATGCTGCCCGTTCTGCGGCTACAACATGGCCGACTACTGGGGCCACTGGCTCAAGATCGGCACGTTCACCGATGCCGGCCAAGCTCCCCAAGATCTACGCGGTCAACTGGTTCCGCAAGGACGCCGACGGCAAGTTCATGTGGCCGGGCTTCGGCGAGAACTCCCGGGTGCTCGAGTGGATCATCAAGCGCCTCGACAACGAGGTGCCGGCCGCCGACACCCCGATCGGCCGCGTGCCGGCCGAGGGCTCGCTCGACTTCAGCGGCCTGGACCTCTCCGCGCGAGACGGCGGAGGAGCTCTTCGCCATCGACCCGGTCACCTGGCTGGCCGAGGCCGACCTCACCGAGGAGTACTTCGACAAGTTCGGCGATCGCGTGCCGGCCGAGCTGCGCAGCCAGCTGGCCTCCCTGCGCGAGCGGCTCCAGCAGGCCTGAGCAGCCGAACGCCGAATGGCCGCTGCGCGGGCCCAGTGGCCGCTCACGTGCCAGTCGCCTGCTCAGGGCGGTCAGTGTCAGGAGAGCGTGGCGACCAGGATCGGCCTTGATGGTGTGCATGCGGTTCTCGGCCTGGTCGAACACGATGCTGGCGGGGGACTCGAACACCTCGTCGGTGACCTCGACGCCGTCGACGCAGGCCGAAGTCGGCGGCGACCTTGCGCCCGACGGACGTCGACTGGTCGTGGTACGCCGGCAGGCAGTGCATGAACTTCGCCGACGGGTCGCCGGTGAGGGCCATCAGGCGACGCGTCGACGCGGTAGGGCGTGAGCAGGGCCACGCGCTTCGCCCACTCGTCCTCCGGCTCGCCCATGGACACCCAGATGTCGGTGTGCACGAACTCCGCGCCCGTCGAGCCCGGACTCGACGTCCTCGGTGACCGTGATCGTCGCGCCGGTGAGCGCAGCCGTGCGCGCGGGCCAGGTCCTGCACCTCGGCGTCCGGCCACAGCTCCCGCGGCGCCACGATGCGGACGTCCGAGCCCATGAGCGCGCCCATGACCAGCAGCGAGTTGCCCATGTTGTAGCGGGCGTCGCCGACGTAGGCGTAGCGCAGGGGCGCGGCCGGATCGGCCGCGTGCTCCCGCATCGTCAGGAAGTCGGCCAGCATCTGCGTCGGGTGCCAGCGGTCGGTGAGCCCGTTGTAGACGGGCACGTCGGAGTGCTCGGCGAGCTGCCTCGACGGTCGAGTGGAGCGCGCCGCGGTACTCGATGCCGTCGAAGATGCGGCTCAGGACGCGGGCGGTGTCCGCGATGGACTCCTTGTGCCCGACCTGGCTGCTCGCCGGGTCGAGGACGGTGACGTGGCCGCCCTGGTCGCGCATGGCGACCTCGAACGAGATGCGGGTGCGCGTCGACGTCTTCTCGAAGATGAGGGCGAGCTGCTTGCCCGTCAGGTACGGGCTGCTCGGTTCCGGCGCGGCGCTCGGCCTTCAGGCGTGCGGCGAGGAGCAGCAGCTCGTCGAGCTCGGCAGGGGTGAAGTCGGCTTCCTTGAGGAAGTCACGTCCGCGCAGCGTCATTCGACGCAACGCTATCGGCCGCCCGAGCGTCGGTTCTACGCGATGCCCGAGGGCCCTCGGCGAGACGGCCTCCGCGATCTCCGCCCCTGCCACGCGCAGCCCCTCGCCCTTCTCGCGCGGGTAGTGGCGGGAGTCGAGCCGGGAGTAGATGTGCTCGCGGTCGTCCTCGGACAGGCCGCCCCAGACGCCGTACGGCTCGCGCGCCCGGACGGCGTAGTCGGCGCACTCCATGCGGACGTCGCAGCCGGCGCAGATCGAGCTTGGCGGAGCGATCGCGACGCATGCGCGACGAGCCGCGCTCGTTCTGCGGGTGGAAGAACAGCAGCGGGTCGGCCTCGCGGCAGGAGCCGTGCTCCTGCCAGTGCCAGACGGCATCCTTCGGCACCTGGGCGAGTGGTTGCTGCGGCATCTCGATGTCCTTCCGGCTTCGTGTGCGTGCGCTACCACGCTAGTTGCGCCGGTTTCAACCGCAGACTAGGTCGAAGGTCCCAACGGGCAGGGCCTTCAGCCACCGAACTAGGCGTCCGCGGACTCTGCATCCGTCGTTCGACTCGGCCAGCGAGGCGCGCACCTGCTCCATGTCGACGTCGCGCACGGCCTGCACGAGGTTGGTCAGCGCCTGCTCGGGCAGCGCCCCGGCCTGCGAGTAGAGGACGACGCCGTCGCGGATGGCCATCAGCGTGGGGATCGACGAGATCCCGAAGGCGCCGGCCAGGCCCTGCTCGGCCTCGGTGTCGACCTTGGCGAAGACGATGTCGGGGTTCGTCTCGGACACGGTCTCGTAGACCGGCGCGAACATGCGGCACGGCCCGCACCAGGCGGCCCAGAAGTCGACCAGCACGATCGGGTTGTCGCTGACGGTGTCGGCGAAGGTCGCCTCGGTGAGGTTGAGAGTCGTCATGCGACCATTCTACATGCCCCCGGGGGTATCTGCCACGGCGTCGGCTGCTCGGACGGCGCTGCCGGCCGGCAGCCGCAGACTCCGCGCATGCGGGCACTGGACGTGGACCGCTCGCCATGGAGTCCTCACCACTCGAGAGCCCGGGCCTGTCCGGCGGCACGCTCCTGGAGGAGCGCACGACCTCGATCGACGACGGCGACCACGAGCGCTTCGCGCACTACGTCGAGAAGGACAAGATCGTCGAGAGCGCCGTGACCGGCACGCCCGTGAAGGCGCTCTGCGGCAAGGTCTGGGTGCCCGGACGCGATCCGTCGAAGTTCCCGGTCTGCCCCGACTGCGAGGCGATCTTCAAGGGCCTGCCCCCCGGCGGGGGCGACTCGGGGAAGGACTCCTGACCTCGGGGTCGACCACGACGTCGGTCTGGCGGGGGGAGTACCAGCCCCTGACGATCGGGATCGTCTCGCTCGATCACCCTGTTCGCCTTCGAGGCGATCGGCACGGCCACGGCGATGCCGGTCGATCGCCGCCGACCTCGACGCCCTCGACGGCCTACACCTGGGCGTTCAGCGCCTTCGTCGTCGCGTCGCTGCTCGCGATGGTGGTCGGGCGGACTGTGGTCGGACGCGACGTGGCCCGCGCGGGCCGCTCATCGCCGGAGTGATCGTCGCTCGCCGTCGGGCGCGCTCGTCGCGGGGCTGGCCATCGAACCTGGCGATCCTCGTCGTGGGTCGGGCCCTGCAGGGCGTGGGCGGCGGCATGCATCATCGTCGCGCGTCTACGTCCTCATCGCCCGCGCCTACCCCGTGGAGCCTGCGCCCCAAGGCCTTCTCCGTGCTGTCCGCAGCGTGGATCGTGCCGTCGCTCGTCGGACCCGTCGTCGCCGGCTGGCTCGCGGACACCGTGACGCTGGCGTGCGGTCTTCTGGCTCGTCCCGTTCTTCGTGCTGCCGCCGCTGGTGCTGCTGTTCCCGCAGCTGCGCGAGTACGAGGGCGGCACGCCGCACGCGCTCGACGCGCGCTCCGGCTCGTCGGCGGGGTGTCGCCACGGTCGGGCTGTTCGCCTTCCAGGACGGCGTGCTGCAGCTGACTGCGACCGGGGAGTCGCGATCGCCGGTGCCGGGGCCATCGTCGTCGTGCTGGCGCTCGTGCGCCGACTGCTGCCCGGCGGTGCGCTGCGCTTCCGCCGCGGCCTGCCCACCAGCGTCATGATGCGCGGCTCATCGCGTCGGCGCGTTCTCGTCCGCCGAGGTGTTCGTCCCGCTCGCGCTGGCGGAGACCCGTGGACTCACGACGACGCAGGCGGGCCTGATCCTTGCCGACTGCGGCGACCCTGTGGTCGGCGGGCTCCTACGTGCAGAGCCGCCTGCCGGGCGACGGCGACCGGTCCGCGGCCGTGCGCGCTGGCGCGGCGATCGTCGGCACGGGGCCCTGCTGCATCCTGCCGCTGTCGCTCGTCGCCAGCATCCCGCCCTGGGTCGCGGCCCTCGTCCTGGGCCTGGCGCGTTCGGCATGGGTCTGGCCATCCCGTCGGTCTCCGTGCAGGTCATGCGGCTGTCGCCCGGCCGAGTCCTGGGCGTCAACTCCTCGGCCGATCCAGATCGTCGACTCCGTCTGGGCGTGACCGTGGTCGTCTCGGTCGCTCGGGCTCGGCCACGCGGCCGCGGTGGCGTCCGGTGGAGCCACGGCGATCACGTACGCGCTCATCTGGCTCGGCTCGGCTGCCGTCGGGCTGGCTCACGATCGCGCTCGCCGGACGCATGCGACCGCCTCTCCCAGCGGCGATCGACCTCTGACAGGATGGGCTCCG
Source organism: uncultured bacterium (assembly GCA_963707385.1). Classification (GTDB taxonomy): domain Bacteria; phylum Actinomycetota; class Actinomycetes; order S36-B12; family S36-B12; genus UBA10649. The sequence continues at coordinate 502,870 of CAVPPK010000002.1, forward strand.
CCGATGCGAACGCCATCGGCACGAAGGAGATCGCTGCCCCATGTCCGGCCTCGCCACCCGCCGCGTCCTGCTGCCCGCCCTCGCCCTCGTCTCCGCCGGGGCGCTCCTCGCCGGCTGCGCGCAGGAGTCCACCTCGACCGCCACGTCCGCGGCCGCCGTTCCCGCCTCGAGCGCGGCTGCCTCCGACGGCCGCCTCGACCGCCGCCTCCGAGGCCGCGTCGCCGTCGGCCGAGGCCGCCCTCGACGAGTGCTCGAAGGAGAACCTCACCCTCGTCACGCCGGGCACCCTGACCATCGGCACCGACTCGCCCGCCTACCCGCCCTACTTCGTCGACGACGACCCGACGAACGGGCAGGGCTTCGAGTCGGCCGTGGCCTACGCCGTCGCCGAGACCCTCGGCTTCGCGCCCGAGGAGGTCACCTGGACGGTCGTGCCCTTCAACAAGTCCTACGCCCCCGGCGACAAGGACTTCGACTTCGACATCAACCAGATCTCGATCACCCCGAAGCGGCAGAAGGCCGTCGACTTCTCGAACGGCTACTACACGGTCAACCAGGCCGTCGTCGCCCTCGAGGACTCGCCGATCGCCAACGCGACGACGCTCGCCGAGCTGCAGGCCGCCAAGCTCGGCGCGCAGGTCGGCACGACGAGCCTGGACTTCATCACCGACGTCGTGCAGCCCGCCGAGCAGCCGCTACGTCTACAACGACACCAACGACGCGAAGAGCGCCCTGAACAACGGCCAGATCGACGGCATCGTCGTCGACCTGCCGACGGCCTACTACGTCACCGCGGCGGAGATCGACGGCAGCAAGATCGTCGGCCAGTTCCCGGCGCAGGAGGGCGGCGAGCAGTTCGGCCTCCTCTTCGCCAAGGGCAACCCGCTGGTGTCGTGCGTCAACTCGGCGCTCGACGAGCTGGCCGCCTCCGGCGAGCTCCAGGCGATCCAGGACGAGTGGCTCGCCGGCGACACTGCTCCCTACTTCACGGAGTAGCAGCCGCTAGCGCTCCAGCGCACGCCACGCTGATCCCATGACGATGACGCCGCCAGCGCCTGGCGCACCTGTCGCCTACCGCGACCCGGTGCGCCAGGCGCTGTCGCGTCGTCGTGCCCGTCGCAACGCCTTCGTCGGCATGGCGAGCCTCATCGGCTTCACCGTCGTCGTGGCCTTCCTCGTCTCGCGCACGCCCGGCTGGCCCGTCGTGCAGGAGACGTTCTTCAACGGCGAGGAGTTCCGGGCCTCGATGCCCGGCCTGCTCGAGGCGTTCCTGCTCAACGTCAAGATCTTCCTGATCGCCGAGCCGATCATCCTGGTGTTCAGCCTGCTGATCGCGCTGACGCGGACCCTGCGCTCGGCGATCTTCCTGCCGCTGCGCGTGCTCGCGACCATCTACGTCGACGTGTTCCGCGGCGTGCCGACGATCCTCGTGATCTTCCTGCTCGGCTTCGGCATGCCGGCGCTGCGGCTGCAGGGCGTGCCGAACGACCCGGTGTTCTGGGGCACGGTCGCCCTGATCCTGTCGTACAGCGCCTACGTGGCCGAGGTGTTCCGGGCCGGCATCGGCTCGGTGCACCCGAGCCAGCGCATGGCCGCCCGATCGCTGGGCCTCACGACGCTGCAGACGAACCGGTACGTCGTGCTCCCGCAGGCCGTGCGCAACGTCGTGCCGCCGCTGCTGAACGACTTCATCTCGCTGCAGAAGGACACGGCGCTCGTGTCGGTGCTCGGACCCGATCGAGGTGCTGCGTCAGGCGCAGATCGACGCGTCGTCGACCTTCAACTACACGCCCTACGTCGCGGCAGCCCTGATCTTCATCGCGCTCACCATCCCGATGACCCGGTTCGCCGACTGGGTGCAGGTGCGGATGGCGCGCCGCCAGCGGGCGGGGGGCGTGGCATGACGGCCCTGCTCGACGTCTCGGGAGTCTGGAAGTCGTTCGACGAGCACCCCGTCCTGCGCGGGCATCGACCTCCAGGTCGAGCAGCACCAGGCCGTCGTGCTCATCGGCGCCTCGGGTTCGGGCAAGTCGACGCTGCTGCGCTGCATCAACGGGCTCGAGACGGTCGACGCGGGCCGCATCGTGCTCGACGGCGACGTCGAGGTCACCGACCCCGGCATCGACCTCGACAAGGTGCGGCGCCGGGTCGGCATCGTGTTCCAGTCGTACAACCTCTTCCCGCACATGACCGTGCTCGACAACGTCATGCTCGCGCCGCGCAAGGTGCTGAAGACGGACGCCGCGGGCGCGCGCGAGGAGGCCCTCGTCCTCCTCGAGCGGTTCGGCCTGGCGGCCAAGGCCGGCGACTACCCCGACCGGCTGTCGGGCGGGCAGGCGCAGCGGGTCGCGATCGTGCGCGCCCTCGCCATGCAGCCGGAGCTGATGCTGTTCGACGAGATCACCTCGGCGCTCGACCCGCTGCTCGTGGGCGAGGTGCTCGACTCCGTGCGCGAGCTGAAGCTCGGCGGCCTGACGATCGTCATGGCCACCCACGAGATGGGCTTCGCCCGCGAGGTCGCCGACAAGGTCTGCTTCCTGCAGGACGGCGTCGTGCGGGAGCAGGGCCCGCCCGACGCGATCTTCGGCGACCCGCAGGAGCCGCAGACGCAGGAGTTCCTGGCCCGCGTGCTCGGCTGAGCCTCGACGGCCCGGTGTCGTGCCCGATATCCGGGCACTGGCGGGCCTACAGTGAAGCATGCTGGGCGCAGAGTGCACCCGGCATGAGTCAAGGAGGTCACATGACCACGGTTGACCAGGATCCGCTGGACCTCGACGAGAGTGGTCTGGCATCCATCGGACGGCACTGGGGGCTGGTCCTGGCCCTGGGCATCACCAGCATCATCGTCGGCATCATCGCGGTCGTCTGGCCGGGTGCGACGATCGTCGTCGTCGCCATCCTCGTCGCGGCGTGGCTGATCGTCTCGGGCATCTTCCAGATCGTCCGCGGCTTCGGCCGCGGGCTGTCGGGCGGCATGCGCGCGCTGCTGTTCATCTCGGGCGTGCTCTCGCTCATCCTGGGCCTGTTCGCGATCAGCGGCGTCTGGCGCTCGGTCGAGATCCTCGCGATCTTCATCGGCATCGGATTCCTCTTCCGCGGCTTCGGCATGCTGTTCGAGTCCGCCGAGTCGAGCGTGGGCCGCGGCTGGAGCATCTTCGGCGGCATCGTCATGCTGATCGGCGGCTTCGTCGTGCTCGCGTGGCCGGGCATCTCGCTGGTCACGCTCGCCTGGGTGGCCGGCATCTGGCTGGTCGTCGGCGGCATCTTCGAGATCATCGCGGCCTTCAAGCTGCGCTCGCTCGCCAAGGCAGCCTGAACGGCTTCCTGAATGGCCGCTGAGACCTCTCAGACCCTTGACCGGGGGCTGCGCGTCCTCGAGGTGGTGGCTGAGTCCCCTGATGGACTCACCGTCACCGAGCTGGCCGCAGCCCTCGGCATCGGTCGCACGGTGGTCTACCGGCTGGTGGTGACCCTCGAGCAGCACGCCTTCCTGCGCCGGTCGGCCGACGGCAAGTGCCGACTCGGCCTCGGCGTGCTCGCGATGGGCCGCCAGGTGCAGCCCGTCGTCCGCGACACCGCGCTGCCCGCGCTGCGGCTCCTGGCCGACGCGGTCAACGCCACCGCGGTCCTCACCGTCGTCGACGGCGTCGAGGCGCTCTCCGCGGTCGTGGTCGAGCCGACCCGATCCGACCTGCACGTCGCCTCCCGAGCCGGTGCTCGGCAGCCGCTGGAGAACGGCGCGGCCGGCCGCGCCATCCTGGCCGCCCGCACCACGGCCGGCCGGCCCCTGGACCCGCCGTGGGTGGTCGCCACGGGCGACGGGCCGCAGGGCGCCTACGGCATCGCGGTGCCGGTGCTGGGCGTCCCCGGCCTCGAGGCCAGCGTCGGAGTGCTCGCCCTGCGCGAGCTGAACGATGCCGACGTGGGCCCGCGCGTGGCCCGGGCCGCCGGCGAGATCGCCCGCGCCCTCCGCTGACCTGCGGGGTTCGTCAGTCCCAGCAGCCGGTGATGGTGGCGGCTGAGCCCGTCGACCGCCTGACGCGTGGACAGCGCCGAGTACCGCTGGGGCCGGTCGTTGACCAGGATCGCGAAGATCCGCTCCGGTCCGGTCACCGTGGTGGCCACCCCCGACAGGCCGATCGTGTCGAACAGCGTGCCCGTCTTCGCCCGCACGTCGCCCTGCGCGCAGCGCGACTGCCTCGTCACGAACCGGCCGTAGCGGTCGTCGAGGGTCCCCGAGACGCCCGACACCGGCATCGCGTCCGGCTCGAACATCAGCGCGAACGGGCGCGGGGTTGAGCGTCGCGCGCCACGCGCAGGACGTCGACGAGGAAGCGCGGCGAGACCCGGTCCTTGCGCGACAGGCCGCTGCCGTCGAGCAGGGCCATCCCGGTCGGGTCGACCCCGACGTTGCGCAGCACCTGCTCCGCCGCCTGCCGGGCGCCGTCCCAGGTCGCCTCGAAGCCGGCGGCCCGGGCCACCTGCCGGTACAGCACCTCCGCCACGTTGTTCTCCGAGATCCGCAGCATCACGCGCACGGCCTCGTCGACGGTGTGCCCCTTCGGACTCGGCGAGGACGGCGCCCTCGCCGGCGTCGGCGTCCGGCCCGATCGTGGCGGGAATGCCCTTGCGCTGCAGGCGCTGCGCGAAGACCTTGGCCGCGTTGGCGCTGGGGTCGGGGCTGTAGTCCCAGAGCCGGGCGAGCGCCTCGACCGACGACACGACGGAGGGGATGTACGAGCGGGTCCAGCCGGGTGCCCGGCCGGTGTCGGGGAAGTAGGTCGTCGTCGACGTGCACCACGACGGGCGTGCCCGCGGGCAGCACCTTCGCCGTCGCGTTGGCGAGCTTGCGCAGGTCCTTCGTCGACAGCAGGGGATCGCCGCCTCCCTCGAGGACGATGTCCGCGGGGGTCGCGCCGGCCCGCACCCTGGTCGTGAAGCGGGCCTGCGGCCCGAGGGCGGCGAGGGTCGTCACGGCGGTGACGATCTTCATGTTCGACGCCGGGCAGCATGAGGCGTCCGCTGTCCGCGGTCGCTGACGACCTCGCCGGTGGCGGCGTCGACGGCGAGCAGCGCGACGTTGGTGCCCAGGCGCGGGTTGTCGAGCCGCTTGCGTGATGAGCGCGTCGACGACGGGGTCGACCGACGCGGCGGCCGGAGGCGCCGCCAGGCGCGGCGGCGAGCGCCAGCACCAGGCCGGTGGCCGCCGATCAGGCGCAGGCGTGCCGAGGTCGATCCCTCGGGCTGATGCGCATGGGGACCATGGTGCGACAGGCCGAGTCCGATGCCGGTGCCCGGGGTCGTCCGCGGCGTGTCGCAGAATGGACGGAACGTCCCCTGCCGTGAAGGTTCCCCGTGCGCCGACCGCTGCTCGTCGTCCTTGCCGCCGTCCTCCTCCTGACGGGCATCGGCGGCGGTGCCCGGCTGCCCAGGCGGACGGTCCGGCGCCCGAAGCGGGTCGCCAGCGGCTGGCTGCCGTACTGGATGACCTCACCGGGCCGCCCGGACGGCGTGAACTCCGCAGTCCAGAACGCCGACCTGTTCACCGACGTCTCGCCCGTTCTGGTACTCGGCCACGGCGAAGGCCGGCGGCGGCGTCCAGGTCCGGCTCAACCCCAACTTCACCAACGGCGCCGCCAACGTCGGCCTGGGCGATGGCCCAGCTCAAGGGGGCCGGCCTGACGGTCCTGCCCGGCGATCGCCGACGGCTCGGGCAAGGGGCGCATGGCGAGCACGCTCGCCGATCCCGGCCCTGCGCGCCCAGCACGTCGCCGACATCGTCGACCTCGTCGTCTCCAACGGCTACGACGGCATCGACCTCGACTACGAGACGTTCGCGTTCAGCGACGGATCCTCGTCGTGGGCGGCGACGCAGCCCAACTGGACGGCCTTCGTCACCGAGCTGGGCGCAGCGCTGAAGGCGCAGGGCAAGCTGCTCGCCGTCACGATCCCGCCGCCGTGCAACACCGCGGGCGCCTGCGGTCCGAAGTCCGGCTACTGGGTCTACAACATCGCCGGCATCGCGCCGGCGGTCGACCGCATCCGGATCATGGCCTACGACTACCACGTCAACGGCATCGGCCCGATCGCGCCGATGCCGTGGGTGCGGTCGATCGTCCAGTACAGCGTCTCCGTCATGGACCCGGCGAAGCTGCAGATCGGCGTGCCCACCTACGGACGCGCGTGGACACGGCTCGACGGAAGCAAGCCCCGGCTCGTCGGCACCTGCCCGACCGACAAGGGCTCGGCCGCGTACCGCTCGCTGACGGCGATGGCGTCGGTGACCGACCGCGAGATCCCCGCCCTCCTGGCATCGGTCGGCGTGACCGATGCAGACGTCCAGTGGTCGGAGGCGGACCAGGAGAACTGGGTCTACTACGACAAGAAGGTCAACTGGACCGACGCGTCGGGAGCGCACGCAGACGTGCACGGCCAAGCGCGTCATGTGGTGGGTCGGCCCGCAGGCGGTGCTGGCCCGCACGCAGCTCGTCGGCGAGTTCGGCCTCTCCGCGGCCGCGTACTGGACCGTCGGCGGGGACGATCCCGCGCAGTGGCCGCTGATCCGCAGCTACGCGCAGTCGCTCGCGCCGGCCAGCACGGACGTCGCCGGCGACCGGCGTGCCCAGCGCTGGTGTTCGGGTCGCCCATGCCCGTCAGCGCCACGGTGACCTCCCAGGGCGCGCCCCTGCCCGGGGTCCAGGCGCTCATCCAGTTCCGTCCGGCCGGGGCGAAGAAGGGCGCCTGGGCGGACGTCCAGTCCGTGGCCGACCGGGCCCGACGGGGTCGCCGCCTTCACGGTCACGCCCGACGCAGACCGGCGACTGGCAGGTCGTCGTGCCGCCCGCGGACGCCCGCACCGAGGGGGCCAGCGCCCCGTTCACCACGCAGGTGCTGTCCCTGGTCACCGCCGTCGCCCAAGGAGACGCGGGTTCCGCGTGGCGACCGCGTCGTCGTGAAGGCCTGGGCCCGCCCGGCGATGCCGGGCCAGTCGATCGTGCTGCAGATCCAGCGCGGCGCGAAGTGGAAGAACGTCGCGTCGCTGAAGGCGAACGACAAGGGCCGCGCACGGCTGGTCGCCGCGGTGCCCAAGGTGAAGGGCAGGTACGTCTACCGCGTCGTGGCGGTCGGCAAGGGCAACATCCTCGCGAACTCGTCGACGGAGATCCCGCATCCGCGTCACGCGGTGACGCACCTCAACCGTGCTGCAACAGGTCCGTGAGCGGCCTGCAGGCGCTGTCGTCCACCGTGGGGCATCCCGCGGACGAGCCGCGGCTTCCTCAAGGAGTCGACATGACGACAGCCAACGAAAGCGCCGTCCCCTACTTCGGTGGTGGATCCTCCACGATCCCGGTCACCGACGTTCCCGCATCCGCCGGAGTCCGTTCACGACGGACTCGCCGCACGCTCGTGCTGGCACTCACCGCGGGCGCGCTCGCTGATCGCGGGCGTGGCCGGATTCCAGTACGCCCGCACGGCCGGGCAGACCGAGGCGGTCGTGCCCGGCACGGCCCTCGCCAAGGCCATGCAGGTCCGTGACGCCTATGCGCCGGGCGGCAGCGTCTACGAGGCGCAGGTGCCCGCGGCGGCCGGGGCAGGGCTGACGGCGTACCGGCCGGGCGGCAGCGTCTACGAGGCGCAGGTCCCGGCCGCGGCCTCGGACAGGGCGGCGTACCAGCCGGGCGGGAGCGTCTACGACTCCCAGGTGCCCGGGCAGTAACCCGGACCGGGGGAGGCGGCCGTGACGCCCTCACGCACGACCGCCTCCTCCATCACCGTCACGGCGCCGCGACGGCCAGGCGGCGTCGATCGCGCGAAGCACCTCGTCGGTGGGCTTGCCCTCGGCGAACCACGCGGTGAGCTCCTTCCACGCCTGGTCCTGGACGACGGTGGGCATCAGGTCCAGTCCGTCGAATCGGAACGTCGAGTCCGGCGCCGTCAGCAGCTCAGCCGACAGTCGCGAGATCGGGTCCTCATACGCGTCCAGGGCACGCCCGTGTTCGCCGTGACCCAGCCCTCCTGCCGTGCGCGCAGCGTCGCCCACTCGGGGCTGGAGAAGTAGGCCTGTACCAGCTGGACCTCGGGACGATCGCTGAACGCGAGCACGAAGTCGCCGGAACCGAGCATCGGGTTCGGCACGCTCGGGCTGACACCAGGGAGGGCGAACGCGTGGACGTCGCCGTCCGGGCCCACGGTCACATCGGGATCGAAGAGCTCCACTGCGCACCGTAGAAGCTCGCGAACGGGTACATGAGGCACCTGCCGTCCAGGACGGGGCGTCCGGCGTCCGGGAACGACGTGCGAGCGATGGACGCGACATCCCCGAAACCGCCGTTCACGTAGGCGGGGTTGTGCAGCCACGCGTCGAGCACGGCCATCGCCGACCGGATCTCCGGGGAGTCGAAGGGGATCTCGTGCGCCACCCAGCGGTCGTACGTCTCGCCGCCGAAACTGCCCAGGACAATCTCCTCCAGCCAGTCCGTCGCCGGCCATCCCGTCGCGGAGCCCGACTCGATGCCACCGCACCACGGCTTGGCTCCGGCACCGTCCGACACGATCCGATCGGAGAGGGCGATCATCTCCTCCCATGAGGTCGGCACGTCGTATCCGGCTTCGGCGAAGCGCTTCGGCGAGTACCAGACCACTGACTTCGCGGCGGCGTCCCACGGAGCGGCGTAGAGCGTGCCGTCGACCGTCCCGTAGGCCCGCCACGCGTCGTTCCAGTACCGGCGGACATTGTCCGCGACCGCCGACGGCAAGGGGACGACCAGATGTCGCCCAGCAGCCTGCTGCCTCCTGACCAGGTCGGCGATGCCTCCCGGCTGCGCGTAGCACCATGAGATCCGGAGCATTGCCGCTGTCCAGTCGCTGCAGGAAGTCAGCGGGCGTGGACCGGTCGACCTGGTTGATGATGCGGATGCCCGTGCACCGGGTGAACTCCGCCCACGTCTCGCCCAGTGGCGTTGGGGACTGCGCCATCTCGCTCACCAGGAACGTCACGGTGGTGCCGGGTGCACCCTGGTACGGGGCGAAGGGAGCGCAGGCCGGGTCGTCGGTGGCTGCGGTTCCGGATGACGGGTCCGCGGTCGTTGCCGACGACGCGCATCCGGCCAGCAGCAGGAAGGCCAGGACACCCACGGCCAGTCGTCTCGTCATGTGCCCTCCATGCGGGGTCCGCCGCCCGCGCAGACGGCTCGGTAGTCGTGAGCCGGCAGGAACTGCTCCCACTCGAGGGGGGTGATCTCGCGACCGGCGGCGCGACAGGCCAGCGAGATCCAGTCGGACACCGTGAGGTCGTGGATGGTGACGGCTCCCTCGCTCGTCACCGACACCAGCTCGTGGTCGGACAGGAAGTGGGCGGCGAACGTCGTGGTCGGGACGTCGATCGTCCCGCGCTGCTGAGCCGACGCGACGTCCCAGGTCTCGGCGGGGTGCGCCGCACTCACCACCGACAGCTGCTGACCATCGGGGCTGAGGCTGACGGACGCGGGTGTCTGCCGCTCGTTCACCGCTACCGGCCTCACCGTCGCCCCTTCTGCCGGGTCGAGGCGGGCCCCGGTATCGGCGTCCAGGAAGTAGAGCTTGCCGGATTCGCCGGGGACGACGATGGTGCGTCCACCATCGCCGAAGACGACGTCGCCCGCGACGGTCTGCTCCGGGGCCTCCGTGCGCCACAGCACGGCGCCGTCGCGCGGGTCGACCAGCGCCCAGACCGCCGGCGACGCGTCCGGCGCTGGCGCTCAGGGTCACGCCCTGTGCGGCGACGAAGACGTGGCTGCCGTCCGGACTCCAGCCCCTGACCTCGAACTGCGACTGGAGACCCGAGGTCCGGATACACGGGGGAGCCCACCCGTCCTGAGGGGACGTCCACCAGGCGCAGCCCGTACCCGTCGACGAACGATGCCGCCGTCCGTCCGTCGGGTCCGACGGGGGCTCGCGCCGCCTCCGTGCGGGAGTCGACGCTGGCGGGTGAGGTGAGCGTCGATACCGGCGAAGCGGTTGCGACGTCCCACACGGTGAGAGTCCCCACGGCGTCGGCCACGAGCGCGAGGCGCCCCTCGTCGGCGAACGCCACGGACACCACCGGCTCACCGCTGGAGCCCGAGGACGTCCGCGTCCGCCCCGAGTCGAGGTCGAGGAACCACACGCGGCCCAGGTCCGTGCCGACAGCGAGGGTCCTCGAGTCCGGATCGACGGCGGTCACGCGAGCTCCGCCCGCTCCTGCGGGGGCCGCGGCCAGCACGGGGACGGAGGGGCTGGCGTAGCGGGCCAGGTCCCAGGCCTGCAGGGCCGGGACGCTCGCCGGTGCCGCGAGGAGGCGGTCACCCGGAGCCCACGTGAGGGTGGCGACGTCGCCCAACGCCGGAGTGAATCGAGCTCGTTCCAACCCGGTCTCCGTGCTCCACACCCTGATGACCCCGTCGCGGGGGGCCGCGCCTGCCAGGAGCGACCCGTCGCCGGACAGGGCCAGCGTGGTGAGCGGCTCTCCCACGGGAGGAATGGGCTGCGACCGCTGGCCCGTGCGGAGGCGGATGACCTCGATCCCGTCGCCTGTCAGGACCGCCGCGGTCGTCGCGTCCGCCGATGCCACCGACGACGGAGGCCGTCGGGACAGCCACGTCGCCAGCGGCGGCCGCTGGCGACGTCGACGACCTCGATGGCCCCGTCCTCGATGACGGTCACTGTGGAGCCCGGGCCCGTGACGATCGACCGGGGCGGCCGACGAGCGCGATCCGCACGTCGGGTGCCGTTCCCTCGACCGACCGTGCCACCAGGTCCGTCGAGTCGAGCCGCGACGCGTCCATGCCCACCAGCCACCTCGCGTCTCCCGTGGTGCCGAACACCGTCGGACTCCAGTCGTTCGCGATCGCGGACACTGCTCCGCTCAGGGGGTTGAGCGAGAAGATGCGTGCCGGTCCGTCGGCGCCGATCACCATCGTGGTGTGCCCGTCGAGCCAGCGCAGTCCGGCGGTGGGCGTGCCCGCCGTCCAGAAGGCTTGCAGGTCGCACAACGCGGCCGCTGCCCAGGGCGGGATCGAACGTCTCGACGGACGCCGTCCGCCTCGGCGACGCCGATCCAGCCGTCCTCCGACACCGTCAGCGACCGCGCCACGGACGCGAGGGGCACGGTGGTGGACGCCCCACCGGCATCCTGCAGGGCGGTGAGCAGGCTCGCCTGGGTACCCGCGTTGCTGTCCAGTGACACGGCAGCGACGGCGAGCAGGAGCTTCTGCGAGAAGTCCGTCCGCGTCAGCGCCTGCAGGCCCACCCGCTGCGCGTCGGCTTCCCGTGCGGCCCGGGCCGCCTCGTTGCCGCTGCGCACCGCGAGTGTGAACGCGACCGACGCGACGGCGAGGAGCAGGACGAGCCCCAGCGCCACGTAGCCCAGCCGTCGACGGCCCTGCCTGAGACGGGCGAGCTCCCGTTCGGCTGCTGCCCTGCTGCTGTCGATGAACTCGTGCTCGGCAGGGCCGAGTTCCGCGGGCTGAGCCGTTTGCAGGTCGATGGCGGCCTGGAGACGAGTTCCCCGGTACAGATCGGCATCGTCGCGCCCGCCGGCGAGCCATGCATGCGCCGCCGTGCCGAGGTGGTCCACCACACCTGCCGAGACGTCTCGATCCGCGAGCCACGCGGCGAACCTCGGCCAGGCGACCATGAGCGCCTCGTGCGAGAGCTGCGCATGGCCGACGTCGACGGACAGCAGTCGATGGGCCGTGAAGGTCGCCAGCGCCATGGTCGCGGACGCGTCGCCGAGCGGCGCCACCTCGTCGAGGGCCACCCGTCGTCGTCGCCAGACGCCGTCGACGTTGACGACGAGCCGGAGCAGGATCCGCCTCACCGCGAGGCGCCCGTCATCGTCGAGGGCCTCGTAGGCCTCCTCCGCCAATCGCTCCAGCGCGGAGTTGGTGCCGCCAGCCGCTCGGTAGCCCGCCAGCGTGAGGACCGTGCCCTCGCGACGCTCCCAGGTGCGGACGAGGGCGGTCGACATCAGTGGAAGGGACGCCGGGCGTCCCGCCACGTCCGCAACGACGGCCTCGACGAGCGCCGGCTCCACGTCGAGCCCCACCCGCCGCGCGGGAAGCTCCACGACCTGGCGCAGCTCCTCGTCGCGTGGGACGCCGACCAGGACCGTTCCGGCGGCGGCCCGTGGTGCCAGCGACCTGAGCTCGGTCAGCCGACCGAAGAGGTCGCCCCGCAGCGACATGACAAGACGCATTCCGCCGGAGATGGCCTGGCGAAGCTCGTCCGAGAGCGATGCGTAGGCCGGCGCTGACTCCCCGATGAGCAGCTCGTCGCCGGGGTCCAGCACGAGGAGATCGGGCCGGTGCGTCAGGGCAGCTCGCACCGCCGACAGCGGCTCGTTGCCGGGAGCCACGAGCTCGACGCGCCAGGCGGCGGAGCCGATGATCGCCCCGGCGGCAAGAGCAGGAATGACACCCGCCCGCAGAAGCGATGACTTGCCGGAGCCGGATGGGCCGGTCACGATGACGACGGCGTAGTCGACGAGTCGCGCGATCGTCTCGCTGACCAGTCCGTCCCGGCCCACGAAGTAGTCGGCGTCCGCTGGCTCGTAGGCCGACAGGCCCTTCCACGGGCACGGTTGGATGCGCTGCGGAGCGCTCGCCAGCAGGGACGGGTCGTGGGCGAGGACCCTGGCCTCGACCGCGCGCAACTCGGGGCCGGGGTCGACGCCGAGCTCGTCACCGAGCAGCGTGCGGGCGCGCTGGTATGCGTCCAGTGCGTCGGCCTGCCGCCCGGACCGGTACAGCGCCACGACGAGGCCGGTCCACAGCCGTTCGCGGTAGGGATGCTCGACAACGAGGGCTTCGAGTTCGGGTACCAGCTCCGCGCCGCGGCCGTCGGCGAGCTCGGCCTCGATCACCGCATCCAGGGCACTGTCGCGCAGGGCCTCCAGGCGCCGGCTCTCCGCGTCGGCGAACGGCGTGCCGAGGAAGTCGCCGTAGGCGGGGCCGCGCCACAGCGCCAGGCCCTGCCGAAGGATCCGTGCGGTCTGCTCGGGCGTGTGCCCGTTCGACGTGGCCTCGCGAACGAGATCCTCGAAGACCCAGGCGTCCAGGTCGTCGCGCCGCAGCGGCAGCCGGTAGCGGCCATCAACGGTCTCGATGGCACGCGCGGTTCCTCGCGCCCAGGGCGTCGCGCAGCCGGGCGACGTGGCTGTGCAGCGTCCGCGCCGCGGTGGACGGAGGTGACTCGCCCCAGACGTCGTCGACGAGGGTGTCGGGGGAGACGGGTAGGGGCGCTCGCGCGACGAGCGCGGCGAGCAGGCGTCGTTGGATCGGGCCGCCGAGGGCGAGGGGTCGTCCCTCTGCGGTCACGCTCAACGAACCCAGGACCCCGAAGTCCATGCGCGATTGTAGGAGCGGGGGCGGCTCGTGGGCCAGAGTGCGAAGCCGTTGGTCTCGCTTGCCGGAACTACGTGACGCACACCGCGGGCAGGTCGAACCACTGCAGTGACGTGAAGTCGGCGGAGATCCCGTCGCCGGCGGACGCCGGCTCGCCGAGATCGTCCGGCAGCGACTCGAGGTAGTCGTGCGCGTAGCGCGAGGTAGCCGGCCAGGTCGGACTCGGGCGCGCGATCGCGATGCTCGGGGTAGGTCAGCGTGCCGTCGTCGCTGTACGACACCTGGGCGAGGCGCAGCGGCGGCTCGACCGGACCGTTGCGGTGGTGCCAGCGGCCGGTCGTCGGGTCGAACCGGTACTGCGGCATGAGGCGCCAGCCGTGGTCGGCGACCAGGACGACGGCCGACACGATGTACTGCGAAGACCGCCTCGGAGACGAAGTAGTTGAAGTTCACGCGCACCCAGCCGGGCTTGATGCCCTCGCAGCCGTGGGAGATCTCCCGCTCGAACTCGTGCGAGCGCTCGAGGTCGATGCCGAGCAGCCGATGGCCGTAGGGGCCGGCGCACGAGCATCCGCCGCGCGACTGGATGCCGAACAGGTCGTTGAGGATCGCGACGACGAGGTTGTGGTGGAGGTAGCGCCCGCCGGGGCGGTTGATGACGAACGACACGATCGACAGGCGCTCGGCCTCGAGGTTGCCGAGGACCGGAGATGGCCGGGTTGCCCGACCACACGGCGATCGCGCGGCGGACGAAGTCCTCCTCGTGCGCGCGGATGACGTCGGTGCCGACGGCGTCCTTGAGCTGGAAGACCAGGCCGGCGCGGATCGACTCGATGATCGCCGGGCGTGCCGCCCTCCTCGCGGTGCACGGGATCGGCGAGGTAGAGGTGCTCCTCGGGGTTGACGTAGACGACGGTGCCGCCGCCGACGGTGTCGGGCACGGTGTTGGTGAGCAGCTCGCGTCGGACGATCAGCACGCCGGGCGTGCCCGGGCCGCCGATGAACTTGTGCGGCGACAGGAAGATCGCGTCCTTGTAGGCGAGCGGGTGCTCGTCGCACCGCGGCATCATGTCGATGTCGACGTACGGCGCGGCGGCCGCGTAGTCCCAGAAGGCGAGCGCGCCGTGCTCGTGCAGCAGCTGCGACACGCGATGGGTGTCCGTGACGATGCCGGTGACGTTGCTGGCGGCGCTGAACGAGGCGATCCGCAGCGGGCGGTCGCGGAACTCGTGGAGCTGCTCCTCGAGGTCGGCCAGGTCGATGTGCCCGTCGGCGTCCTCGTGGATCGTGACGACGTCGGCGATCGACTCGCGCCACGGCAGCTCGTTGCTGTGGTGCTCGAACGGGCCGATGAACACGACCGGGCGCTCTGCCGCGGGGATCGCGTCGGACAGGGCGTAGCGGCGGTCGAGGTCGGCCGGGATCCGCAGGTTCATGATCCCGATGAGCTTGTTGATCGCCCCGGTGGAGCCGGAGCCGCAGAAGATGACGCAGGTGTCGTCGTCGCCGTTGACGGCGTCGCGGATGATCCGCCGGGCGTCCTCGCGCAGGCGCGTGGTCTGCAGGCCGGTGCCGCTGGACTCGGTGTGGGTGTTGGCGTAGCGGGGGAGGACCTCGTCGCGGATGAAGTCCTCGATGAAGGTCAGCGCCCGCCCGCTCGCGGTGTAGTCGGCGTACGTCACCCGGCGCGAGCCGAAGGGGCCCCACATGACCTGGTCGTCGCCGATGACGCCCTCGCGGATCCGGGCGAGCAGGGCCGGCTCGGGCAGGTGCTCGTCGCGTGGGGGGATGACGATGACGGACACGCGGCCAGACTAGGGGAGAATGGCGTCATGTCCGTAGCCCCGGCCGAGGTCGTGCGCCCCGAGCTCCTCGAGGAGACGGAGCGGCCGTGGATCACCATCGTCTGGAACGACCCGGTCAACCTGATGTCCTACGTGACCTACGTCTTCATGGAGTACTTCACGTACGACCGAGCCAAGGCCGAGCTGCTCATGATGGACGTCCACGAGAAGGGTCGGGCCGTGGTGTCGAACGGGTCGCGCGAGGAGATGGAGCGCGACGTGACCGCGATGCACGGGTACGGGCTGTGGGCGACCATGCAGAAGGACGACTGATGGCCGAGGTGAGCGCGCTGCCCGGTGGCGAGCGCGGGGCTGCACGTGTCCCTGGAGGAGGTCGAGGTCGCCCTGCTCCAGTCGCTGGCCCGCCAGCTCGCAGGACCTCGTCGGTCCGCGCGACGATCCCGATGCCGACCCGCTGTTCGCGCTGGTCGGCATCGACCCGGTGGCGCAGACGCCGGACGACCCGGCCCTGCACCGGCTGCTGCCGGACGCCTACCCGGACGACGCGGACGCCGCTGGGAGTTCCGTCGGTTCACCGAGCGCGACCTGCGGGAGTCGAAGGCCGGCAACGCCCGCCTGGTCGATGCGCAGCTCTCGGAGCAGGGGCGTGAGGTGACGCATCTCCGGCGAGGCGATCCCCGCCTGGCTCGGCTTCCTGAACGACACCCGGCTCACGATCGGCACGCGGCTGGAGATCAGCGAGGAGAACCACGACGAGCTGGCCGACCTGCCCGACTCCGATCCGCGGTCGGGCCTGTTCCAGGTGTACGACTGGCTGACCTTCCTGCAGGAGTCCATCGTCCAGCGCATCCTGCCGTCGGCCTAGGGTCTGACGCATGCTCCGGATCAGCCAGGACCTCGTCGACGCGATGGTCGCCCATGCCCGCGCCGACCATCCCGACGAGGCCTGCGGCGTCATCGCCGGGCCCGAGGGCTCGGATCGCCCGAGCGGTTCATCCCGATGGTCAACGCGGCCCGCTCGCCCACCTTCTACGAGTTCGACTCGACCGACCTGCTGCGCCTCTACCGCGACATGGACAACCGCGACGAGGTGCCCGTCGTCATCTACCACTCGCACACGGCCACCGAGGCGTACCCGTCGCGCACGGACGTCTCCTACGCCTCCGAGCCCGACGCCCACTACGTGCTGGTGTCGACGCGCGAGACGGGCACCGAGGACGGCCCCTACGAGCTGCGGTCGTACCGGATCGTCGACGGCCTCGTGACCGAGGAGCCGGTCGAGATCGGCGTCCGTGAGGCTCACGCGACGGCGCGGCCTTCCTGCAAAGGACTTGCACGTGCACGATCCCGAATGGCAGGACATCCGAATGATTCGTAGGCTCGACCGCATGCCAGTCGAGGTTCGCGTCCCCACCATCCTGCGCACGTACACCGCCGGCGAGAAGGTCGTCTCCGCCGACGGCGCCTCCCTGCACGCTGTCGTCGCTGGACCTCGACACGCCGCTATCCCGGCATCGCCGGGCGCATCGTCGACGAGAGCGGTCTGAAGCGGTTCGTCAACGTCTACCTCAACGACGAGGACGTGCGCTTCCTCGACGGGCTCCAGACGCCGGTCGCGGACGCCGACTCGATCACGATCCTGCCGGCCGTCGCCGGCGGACGCCGCTGATCCGTGCGCTTCTCCTCGCTGCTCGACTCCGTCGGCGGCACCCCGCTCGTCGGCCTGCCCCGGCTCTCGCCCTCGCCTGACGTCCGCCTGTGGGCGAAGCTCGAGGACCGCAACCCGACCGGCTCGGTCAAGGACCGCGCGGCCCTCGCGATGGTCGACCAGGCGGAGAAGGACGGGCTGCTCGTGCCCGGGTGCCACCCTGCTCGAGCCGACGTCGGGCAACACGGGCATCTCCCTGGCCATGGTGGCCAAGCAGCGCGGCTACCGGCTCGTGTGCGTCATGCCCGAGAACACGTCGGCGGAGCGCACCCAGCTGCTGCGCTCCTGGGGCGCCGAGGTCATCCCCTCGCCGGCGGCCGGTGGCAGCAACGAGGCCGTGCGGGTGGCGAAGGAGCTCGCGGCCGCAGAACCCGGACTGGGTGATGCTCTACCAGTACGGCAACGAGGCCAACGCCCGCGCGCACTACGAGACCACCGGCCCCGAGCTGCTCGCCGACCTGCCGACGATCACCCACTTCGTCGCGGGGCTGGGCACGACCGGCACGCTGATGGGCGCCGGCCGCTTCCTGCGCGAGGCTCGTCCCGACATCCAGGTCGTCGCGGCCGAGCCGCGCTACGGGGAGCTCGTCTACGGCCTGCGCAACCTCGACGAGGGCTTCGTGCCGGAGCTGTACGACGCGTCGGTGCTGACGACCCGGTTCTCGGTCGGGCCCTACGACGCCGTGCGAGCGCATGCGCGAGCTGATGGAGGTGGAGGGGATCTTCGCCGGCCCGTCCACGGGCGCGATCCTGCACGCGGCCCTGGGCGTGGCGCGCAACGCGGTGACGGACGGGGTCGAGGCCGACATCGCCTTCATCGTGTGCGACGGCGGCTGGAAGTACCTGTCGACCGGCGCCTACGACGGCACGGTCGACAGCGCCGAGGAGGCGCTCGACGGCCAGCTCTGGGCCTGAGCGACGAGCGCCCCCGCGGTCACGCTGCGGTGATGCGGATCAGGCGGCCTGCGTGAAGTAGGCCTTCGCCGACTTGGTGTTGACCATGATGATGATCAGCAGGCTGATCAGGATGATGCCCCAGCCGTAGGGCAGGCGGAACAGCCCGTAGAACATGTTGATCGCGGAGAGCACGACGATCAGCATGTGGGCGGTGGCCGACCCGATCAGGGTCATCTTCGCGAGCCAGAAGTACATGAGGCCGAGGACGACCGACAGCAGCCCGTTGATGAACAGGTAGAAGCCGGAGATCTCCTGGCTGTTGCCGAGGTGGTCGGTGAACGTGGGGTTGCTCCCGAAGATCGACAGGATCATCCACGTCCCGACGATGAGGTCGAAGACGGCGGAGATGACGATGAGGACGACGACGATGGACACGCCTACGGGTCTGTTCATGGGCCCACAGTAGGGATGTGGCAGCCCGTCGCGAGGGTGGCGCGCCAGTAGGCTGGAGGCCTCATGAACGACGCAGCCATCGGCATCTTCGACTCCGGAGTGGGTGGGCTGACCGTCGCGCGAGCCGTCCTCGACCAGCTGCCCCACGAGCCGGTGCGCTACGTCGGCGACACCGCCCGCGGCCCCTACGGCCCACGTCCCCTGGCCGAGGTGCGCTCCTTCTCCCTCGAGATCATGGACCGCCTCGTCGACGACGGCGTCAAGGCGCTCGTCATCGCCTGCAACTCGGCAAGCGCCGCCACCCTGCGCGATGCCCGCGAGCGGTACGACGTCCCGGTCATCGAGGTCGTCCATCCGGCGGTGCGCCGGGCGGTGTCCGCGACGCGCGCGGGCCACGTCGGCGTCATCGGCACGACGGCCACGGTCACGTCGGGCGCCTACTCGGACGCGTTCGCCGCGGCACCTCACATCGAGCTCACCATCGATCGCCTGCCCGCGCTTCGTCGAGTTCGTCGAGGCCGGGGTCACGTGGGGACCCGAGCTGATCGACGTCGCCAACGAGTACCTCGAGCCGATGAAGGCGGCCGGGGTCGACACCCTCGTGCTCGGCTGCACCCACTACCCGCTGCTCACCGGTGTCATCTCCTACGTGATGGGGGAGTCGGTCACCCTGGTGTCGAGCGCCGAGGAGACCGCCAAGGACGTCTACCGCACCCTCGTGGCCAACGACCTGCTGCGCGATCCCGGCCTGCCGGAGCCGGTGCACCAGTTCATGGTCACCGGCGACCCGTCCGACTTCCAGCGACTCGGACGCCGGTTCCTCGGCCCCGAGATCGGCAGCGTCGAGGTCGCGTCATGAGGCTCACCGTCGTCGGGTGCGCCGGCTCCTACCCGAATCCGTCCTCGCCGGCGTCGTGCTACCTGATCGAGCACGACGGGGTCCGCATCGTCCTCGACCTCGGCAACGGTTCGCTCGGCGAGCTGCAGCAGTACCTGGATCCCCTCGACGAGTCGGCACTGGCCGCGGTCGTCCTGAGCCACTGCCACGTCGACCACTGCGCCGACGTCGCCTCGCTGTACGTCATGCGCCACCACGGGCCGACCCCGACGACCACGCCGCTGCCGCTGCTCGGCCCGTCCGACACGCGCGAGCGCATCGCCGCGATCTACGGCATGTCCGATCCCGCGCAGCTCGACCAGCAGTTCGACGTGCGCACGCTGGGCGCCGGCCCGCTGACCGTCGGCCCGTTCGAGATCGAGGCCGTCGCCGGCGGCGCACCCGGTCGAGGCCTACTCGATCCGGGTCACCGCCGACGGGATGTCGATCACCTACTCGGGCGACACCGCTCCCACCCGCGAGCTGGTGGACCTCGCACGTGGCACCGACATCGCCCTGTTCGAGGCATCGTTCGTCGGGACCGAGCAACCCGCCGAACCTGCACCTCACGGGGGCGGAGGCCGGTCGCATCGCCCGCGAGGCCGACGTCGGGCTCCTCGTGCTCACCCATCACGCCGCCTGGAACGACGAGGCCGAGGTGCTGGCGGAGGCCGTGGCCGAGTTCGACGGACCGATCGAGCAGGCCCGGCCGGGGATGACGATCGACCTGAGCTGACGTCAGGCGTGCTGGATAGGGTCTCGGCATGACTCGATCCGACGGCCGTGCAGCCGACCAGCTTCGTCCCATCACCTTCGAGCGCGGCTGGCTCGAGCAGGCGGAGGGCTCGACCCTGGTCTCCTTCGGCCGCACCCGCGTGCTCTGCACCGCCTCGTTCACCGAGGGCGTGCCCGCGCTGGCTGAAGGGCTCGGGCAAGGGCTGGGTCACCGCCGAGTACGCGATGCTGCCCCGGGCCACCAACACCCGCAACCAGCGCGAGTCGGTCAAGGGCAAGCTCGGCGGCCGCACCCAGGAGATCTCCCGGCTCATCGGCCGCAGCCTGCGCGCGGTCGTCGACATGGAGGTGCTCGGCGAGAACAGCATCCTCATCGACTGCGACGTGCTGCAGGCCGACGGCGGCACCCGCACCGCGGCGATCACGGGCGCCTACGTCGCGCTCGCCGATGCCATGGAGTGGGCGCGCGGCGAGGGCCTGCTCAAGCCGGGCGTCAACCCGCTGAAGGGCTCGGTCGCGGCGGTCAGCGTCGGCATCGTCGAGGGTGAACCTCGACTTGACCTTCACTACGACGACGACGTCAACGCCGACACCGACATGAACGTCGTGATGACCGGCGACGGTCGTTTCGTCGAGGTCCAGGGCACCGCCGAGCAGGTGGCGTTCGACCGCGCCCTGCTCGACCGACTGCTCGACCTCGCAGGCGACGGCTGCCGCACGCTGGCGGAGCTGCAGTCGGCAGCGCTCGCGCAGCCGATCCCCGCCCGGGTCTGACGATGTCGGCCCAGGTCGTCCTCGCCACCAAGAACCGTCACAAGCTCGACGAGCTCCATCGCATCCTCATGGGCGCGGGGCTCGACGTCGAGCTGCTCGGCATCGACGCGTTCCCCGACCTGCCCGACATCCCCGAGACGGAGTCGTCGTTCGCGGGCAACGCGCTGCTCAAGGCGCGCGAGATCGCGCGCATCACCGGACTGCCGGCGATCGCCGACGACTCCGGGCTGTGCGTCGACGCGCTCAACGGCATGCCCGGCATCTTCTCGGCGCGGTGGTCGGGCCGGCACGGCGACGACGCGGCGAACCTCGCGCTGCTGCTCGGCCAGCTCTCCGACGTTCCCGACCGTCGACGCACCGCGGCGTTCCACTGCGCGGCCGCGATCGCGCTGCCCGACGGCACGGAGCGCGTCGTCGAGGGCACCATGGACGGCATCATCATCCGCGAGCCGCGCGGCACGAACGGCTTCGGCTACGACCCGATCTTCGTGCCGCTCGGACACAAGGTGACGACTGCCGAGATGGAGTCGGAGGAGAAGGACGCGATCAGCCATCGCGGCCGCGCTCTGCAGGCGCTGGCACCGGTGGTGCGCGAACTGCTCGAATCCTGACGTGCGGAAGGAGGGACTCGAACCCTCACGCCCGTAGGCACCGGTACCTAAAACCGGCGCGTCTGCCGTTCCGCCACTCCCGCTGCGGACCAGAGTCTAGGCCGGTGGAACGGCCGGCAGAGTCAGGACGGTCCCGGGGACTTTGCCCTGCTTATAGGGCAGTTCGCCTCACGAATTGACCAGACACGCCGGTCAATGTCCGATTTGTTTCGGGATAGGTCTGGATATATCCCGCGGTGAGTGCCATTCTGCCGATCGGAACCACCTTGCCGACCGGGATGCACTGTCCGTTCACGAGGGCACAACGGAATCCGTAGGACCGACGCTCAACTGGGAGAGCACATGTCCAGCACCAGCAGCCGCCGTATGTCCCGCACCACGCGCGCCGCCTCGGGTAGGAGCATCTCCTACGCCCTGGTCGCCCTGCTCGCCACGATCAGCATGGTCTTCGCGGGGCTCGTCCTGCCCTCGTCGGCCTCTGCGATCGTGCCGAGTGACGACACCATCACCGAGACGGTCACAGTGACGGACGGCTGCGACTGAGTCGACGGACGACGCGACGGAGCCGGCGCCTGAGTCGACGGACGACGCGACGGAGCCGGCGCCTGAGTCGACGGACGACGCGACGGAGCCGGCGCCTGAGTCGACGGACGACGCGACGGAGCCGGCGCCTGAGTCGACGGACGACGCGACCGAGCCGGCGCCTGAGTCGACGGACGACGCGACGGAGCCGCTCCTGCTCGATGGCGAGACCGCTGGACACGCGACAACGCCACGACGCGACACTGATCGACCCCTGCGCAACTGCATCGACCATGAGCTGAGGTCACGTCTCGACCGAAGCCGCCGATCAGGCGAGCACGGAGTGTTGTCGACAGAGGCAGTCACCTACCCCGATGCCGGCATCGGCACCGCGGAGTCGACCTACTCGGCGGGAGACACCGTCAAGGTGTCAGGCAAGGACTGGACTGGCGATGATGAGGTCCGCATCGCACTGAGGGACGGCGATGGAAACGTCGTCGACGAGTCGACGGTCACCCCGGACTCCGATGGTGTCGTGCGCGCGACGTTCGATCTGCCCTACAGCGCCGGCGGTGCGTACTCGGTCCGCGCGAAGGGCCAGACGAGCGAGCGGGTCGCGACTGCCGATCTGTCCGGTTACCGCGCTCGATGAAGTGACGATTAGGAGCGATCGGGACGACTACGCGATGGGCTCGACAGTCGTGTTGACGGGCACGGGCTGGACCCCGGACGAGACCATCGACATGTTCGTCAATGAGGTTGGCGATACGGAGCCGTGGTCCCTCCACTTGTACCCGGAGGTTCAGGCTGACGGCACCATCGAGGCGACGTTCAAGTTGCCGCTGTACTTCGTTGCGACGTACAACAATGTCTGGCACCAGGTCTGACAACGGTCGAATTGTGACGACGTCATTCACGGATGCTCCTTCGGCCACCGACCTGGATCGTGCGCAATGGCTCTGCGGACGCCGAAGTGGACTGCACGGGTGGCGCGTGGCAGAACGGCAACCTCGGCCCCGAGAACGCCCACCTTGTTGAGGGCTACTCGACTCCCTTCCGCAACGTCATGACGAATCTGCCCGTCAACAAGGCCATCACTCTGGTGATCGGCTATGACATCAAGAACAGCGGCGGCAACGCGTATGACTACTTGACCACCTACAACCGCCTGAATGATCCGGCGCACCAGGCGCTCTTCGGGCACGCTCCAGAGACTGTTGATCCGGCTGCCGGCGTTGCGGGCGTGGCCGCCATCACGACGACGTACCCGATTCCAGCGCCCAACTCGATTGCTGCAGAATCCGGCCTGCAGCAGCCGGTGACGGACTTCAACACCCTCCCGGCAGCTGCCAAGCAGATGACCCTCTTCGGCGGCACCATCACGGACGTCCAATACGTCACGCAGGGTGACCTGACCGACGCCCAATCCGAGACGACCATCGCCGTCACGTTCAGCACGCCAAACCCGACTGCGGTTCTGGCGTGGGGCGGACACATCGCGAAGTGCTCCGTCTGGTACGACGAGAACCTCGATTGCCTGTCGGCCGGCGGGAATCTCAGGATCGCCGTACCATATGCGACTCATCGACTGGACGGTCGAAGGTGGATCAATGCCGAATCTCGGCAACACGGATCGCTCGATGAAGGCGGGTGTGGTCATCCCACCGGGCAACCTCCTGCTGGCGCTGACGGGTGGCCCGGCGGGATACACGGTATTTTCACGATCGCCTTCGACTATGAGGGATTGCAGAGTTCACTGGCACGAAGAGCGTCTCGGTGGGTGCGCCTGTAACCATCGTCGGTATCCCGTCGGAGACAGTGCGCCGGTGACCGAAACACTGTTGCCGCCGCCGGGCGCTCCGGTGGGGTACTCGTTCGGGACGCCGACGTTCACGGATTCGTCGGGGACGGCGAATGACGGCGTGGTCACCATTGCCAAGCTTTCCACCGTCGAGGTGCGGACGAACAACACCATGACCAGGGAAACGGGCGCGTTGAAGCTGTCGAAGGCGCTGACGGGTGGCCCGGCGGGATACACGGGTCCGTTCACGATCGCCTACGACTGCGGGATCGGGTTCACCGGGACGAAGTCGGTGACGGCGGGTTCGTTCGAGACGGTTCCGAACATTCCGACGGGCACGGTCTGCACGGTGACCGAGCCGACGCTGCCGGATGCGAACAGCACGCCGCCGGCTCCGGTGGGGTACTCGTTCGGGACGCCGACGTTCACGGATTCGTCGGGGACGGCGAATGACGACCGTATCGTGACGATCACGCCGAAGGATGCCGTGGTCGAGGTGCGGACGAACAACACGCTGACCCGCGACCTGGGCACGTTGAAGCTGTCGAAGGCGCTGACGGGTGGCCCGGCGGGATACACGGTTCGTTCACGATCGCCTACGACTGCGGGACCGGGTTCACCGGGACGAAGTCGGTGACGGCGGGTTCGTTCGAGACGGTTCCGAACATTCCGACGGGCACGGTCTGCACGGTGACCGAGCCGACGCTGCCGGATGCGAACAGCACGCCGCCGGCTCCGGTGGGGTACTCGTTCGGGACGCCGACGTTCACGGATTCGTCGGGGACGGCGAATGACGGCATCGTGACGATCACGCCGAAGGATGCCGTGGTCGAGGTGCGGACGAACAACACGCTGACCCGCGACCTGGGCACGTTGAAGCTGTCGAAGGCGCTGACGGGTGGCCCGGCGGGATACACGGGTCCGTTCACGATCGCCTACGACTGCGGGACCGGGTTCACCGGGACGAAGTCGGTGACGGCGGGTTCGTTCGAGACGGTTCCGAACATTCCGACGGGCACGGTCTGCACGGTGACCGAGCCGACGCTGCCGGATGCGAACAGCACGCCGCCGGCTCCGGTGGGGTACTCGTTCGGGACGCCGACGTTCACGGATTCGTCGGGGACGGCGAATGACGGCATCGTGACGATCACGCCGAAGGATGCCGTGGTCGAGGTGCGGACGAACAACACGCTGACCCGCGACCTGGGCACGTTGAAGCTGTCGAAGGCGCTGACGGGTGGCCCGGCGGGATACACGGGTCCGTTCACGATCGCCTACGACTGCGGGATCGGGTTCACCGGGACGAAGTCGGTGACGGCGGGTTCGTTCGAGACGGTTCCGAACATTCCGACGGGCACGGTCTGCACGGTGACCGAGCCGACGCTGCCGGATGCGAACAGCACGCCGCCGGCTCCGGTGGGGTACTCGTTCGGGACGCCGACGTTCACGGATTCGTCGGGGACGGCGAATGACGGCATCGTGACGATCACGCCGAAGGATGCCGTGGTCGAGGTGCGGACGAACAACACGCTGACCCGCGACCTGGGCACGTTGAAGCTGTCGAAGGCGCTGACGGGTGGCCCGGCGGGATACACGGGTCCGTTCACGATCGCCTACGACTGCGGGATCGGGTTCACCGGGACCAAGTCGGTGACGGCGGGTTCGTTCGAGACGGTTCCGAACATTCCGACGGGCACGGTCTGCACGGTGACCGAGCCGACGCTGCCGGATGCGAACAGCACGCCGCCGGCTCCGGTGGGGTACTCGTTCGGGACGCCGACGTTCACGGATTCGTCGGGGACGGCGAATGACGGCATCGTGACGATCACGCCGAAGGATGCCGTGGTCGAGGTGCGGACGAACAACACGCTGACCCGCGACCGTGGCTCCTTCACCATTGCGAAGTCGCTGACGAACGATGACGGTGCTCAGACTCCGACGCTGTTCGTGGTCAACTACGACTGTGGTGTCGATGCCAACGGCGCGGCTCTGACGGGTTCGAGAAATGTTCCGGCAAACGGGTCCGCGTCTGTGTCGGGGATTCCGACGGGGAACACGTGCTCGGTGACGGAGGTGGCTCCGGATGCGATTCCGGGGTACACCTGGCAGCAGCCGATCACGTACAGCCCGGCCTCGATCGAGATTGAGGATGAGACCGGTGAGTTCCTGATCACTGTCGGTAACACGATCACCAAGGACCGTGGGACGTTCACGATCGCGAAGTCGCTGACGAACGATGATGACGCTCCGCGTGCCGGCTAGCTTCGTGGTCGACTATGACTGTGGTGTCGACACGGATGGCGAGACGGACCTGACGGGTCGAGAATGTCGATCGCGCCAGGGTCGCCGGCGACGGTGTCGGGGATTCCGACGGGGAACACGTGCTCGGTGACGGAGGTGGCTCCGGATGCGATTCCGGGGTACACCTGGCAGCAGCCGATCACGTACAGCCCGGCCTCGATCGAGATCGAGGATGAGACCGGTGAGTTCCTGATCACTGTCGGTAACACGATCACCAAGGACCGTGGGACGTTCACGATCGCGAAGTCGCTGACGAACGATGATGACGCCCCCGTGCCGGCAAGCTTCCTGGTCGACTATGACTGTGGTGTCGACACGGATGGCGAGACGGACCTGACGGGTCAGAAGTCGATCGCGCCAGGGTCGCCGGCGACGGTGTCGGGGATTCCGACGGGGAACACGTGCTCGGTGACGGAGGTGGCTCCGGATGCGATTCCGGGGTACACCTGGCAGCAGCCGATCACGTACAGCCCGGCCTCGATCGTGATCGAGGATGAGACCGGTGAGTTCCTGATCACTGTCGGTAACACGATCACCAAGGACCGTGGGACGTTCACGATCGCGAAGTCGCTGACGAACGATGATGACGCCCCCGTGCCGGCGAGCTTCCTGGTCGACTATGACTGTGGTGTCGACACGGATGGCGAGACGGACCTGACGGGTCAGAAGTCGATCGCGCCAGGGTCGCCGGCGACGGTGTCGGGGATTCCGACGGGGAACACGTGCTCGGTGACGGAGGTGGCTCCGGATGCGATTCCGGGGTACACCTGGCAGCAGCCGATCACGTACAGCCCGGCCTCGATCGTGATCGAGGATGAGACCGGTGAGTTCCTGATCACTGTCGGCAACACGATCACCAAGGACCGTGGGACGTTCACGATCGCGAAGTCGCTGACGAACGATGATGACGCCCCCGTGCCGGCGAGCTTCCTGGTCGACTATGACTGTGGTGTCGACACGGATGGCGAGACGGACCTGACGGGTCAGAAGTCGATCGCGCCAGGGTCGCCGGCGACGGTGTCGGGGATTCCGACGGGGAACACGTGCTCGGTGACGGAGGTGGCTCCGGATGCGATTCCGGGGTACACCTGGCAGCAGCCGATCACGTACAGCCCGGCCTCGATCGAGATTGAGGATGAGACCGGTGAGTTCCTGATCACTGTCGGTAACACGATCACCAAGGACCGTGGCAGCCTAATCATCAACAAGGTACTGACCGGGACGGTCCCGGCAGGCTTCAGCTCGGCGTTCACGATCGGGTACGACTGTGGCGTGGACACCGATGGTGAGACCGAGATCAAGGGGTCGGAGACGGTCGCGGCAGGAGGCACGGCCACGGTCAATGGCATCCCGACCGGCAACAGCTGTGAGGTGACCGAGGGTTCCCTGCCTGGGCTGCCGCAGTACTACAGCTGGGTGAACAGCCCGTCGTACTCGAGCAACCAGGAGGGTGAAGAGTCCAACGTTGTCGAGATCCTCATCAGGCCGACCGCCGAGGTGACGGTGACCAACACGGTGAACTACAACCCGCCTCAGGGTTGCACGGTGAACTGCGAGCCGCCGCCCGGTCCGGGCAGCCTGTCGATCAGCAAGACCGTGACAGGTGGGCCGGCTGGCTACGTCGGACCGTTCGACATCCAGTACTCGTGCACGAGCGGCGGGCCTTCGGGCACGGCGTCCGTGACCGCGGGTGTGCCCTTCGTGATCAACAGCATCCCGAATGGCTCGGTGTGCACGGTGTCGGAGAACACGCTGCCATCGGCACCGGCTGGGTTCCTGTGGTCGTCGCAGAGCGACACGGGTGGCACCGTGACGATCAGCACGGGCAAGACGGCATCGGTGGCCGTGACCAACGGCCTCAGCCCGATCCCGGTTGCACCTGCGGTGATCGTCCCGGCGCCGGCCAAGACGCCGGTGTTCGTCCCGGCCCCCAAGCCTGCGAAGGTGACGGGCGGCGTGGCCGTGGTGGCGGTGCCGGCAAAGGCCACGATCCCGACGTCGGTTCCGGCCGGCGGCGGGTATGAGGGGCCACGGCAGGGCGTTCCTGCTGCGGTCCTGGTGCTGATGATGATTGGACTGGTCGGAGCCGTTGGTGCTGCGACCCGCAAGCGGATGCTCCGCGAGGAGTAGCCGGAGGGAAAGTCGGAAGCGACAACCGACGGGAGGGGCCCGCATCGCCTAGGCGAAGCGGGCCCCTCCTGTGTCGGTGGTCAGGCGGTGCGCAGCACCGGGAAGAGCGGGTGCTCCATCGGGGCGCCGGCCGGTAGCTCGTCCTCGAGCCCGTCGAACTGCGGCGAGGTGCGCCACGGCCGCGGCGCGTGGGTGGCGTCGTCGCCGAGGAAGCGAAGCGAGAACGCGCGGCGTCGATTCGCCCCGGGGACCCCGTAGGCGTGGTGGGCGGTGAGCATGTGGAAGAAGACGGCGTCGCCGGGCTCCAGGGCCCATCCGCGGATCTCGTAGGCGTCGCGGTCGGCCTCGATGTCGGGCAGCTCCTCGAGCGTCCCCTCGGGGAACCACTTCGCCTGCTCGGTGAGGAACGTGCGCGGCATGAGCCAGCCGCGCCGGTGCGATCCGGCGAGGAACTCCAGCGTCGACTCCGGGGCGACGGGGTCGACGGGCATCCACATCGAGCACGTTGTCCCAGCCATCGACGTTGTAGTAGGGCTGGTCCTGGTGCCACGGGGTGGGCTGCCGGGTTCCGGGCTCCTTGACCAGCATGTGGTCGTGGTAGAGCCGGACGACCGAGCTGCCCATGAGGATGCCGGCGACGTCGGCCGCCTTCGACTCGAACGCGATCTGCCGGTACTCCTCGATGCGCTGCCAGTTGCAGAAGTCCTCGACGAAGCGGCCCGGGTCGTCGTCGCGGCTGGCGACGCCGAAGAGCGGGCCTGGCTCCGCCAGGTTGCGCTCGATCCCCGCGCGGACCAGTCTCGACCTCGTCGGCGTCGAAGAGCCCGCGCACGACGCAGCAGCCGTCCTCGCGGTAGGCGGCGACGGTCGCGTCGTCGATCACGCTCCGATCGATCGCGGTCACTCGTCGATCCCCAGGTCGCGCTTGAGCTTGGCGACGTGACCGGTCGCCTTGACGTTGCGGAAGGCATGCTCGATGACGCCCGTGGGCGAGATGACGAAGGTTGAGCGGATCACCCCGGTGACGACCTTGCCGTACAGCTTCTTCTCCCCGTAGGCGCCGTACGCGGTGAGCACGGCCTTGTCGGGATCGGAGAGCAGGGGATAGGTGAGGCCCTCCTGCTCGCGGAACCGGGCCAGCTTCTCGGGCTTGTCGGGGGAGATGCCGAGGATCGCGTAGCCCGCCCGCTCGAAGGCGCCGAGGCTGTCCCGGAAGTCGCAGGCCTCCTTGGTGCAGCCGGGCGTCATGGCGGCGGGGTAGGCGAAGAGCAGGACGGTCCGGCCCGCGTAGTCCGCGAGGCTGACGGTGGCGCCGGCGTCGTCGGTGAGGCTGAACGCGGGCGCTGTGTCGCCGGGGGAGAGAGTCATGGGGGAGATGGTAGCCAGCGCCCACTCACCCGCATGCGTTATGCAACTGCGAACGGTTTGCAGAAAGAGGGGGAACTGCTTAGGATTTCAACTATGCGTCCCCTGCTTGCCGGCACCGCTCTTGCTGCCCTGCTCGCCCTGTCAGCATGCTCGACCGGCGCGTCCTCCGCAACCGGGGAGTCCGACGACGAGCGCCCCCTCGTCGCGACCACCGTGTCACCCATCACCTCGATCGCGGCGAGCATCGGCGGCGACAAGGTGCGCATCGAGGGGATCGTGCCCGAGGGCACGAACAGCCACACCTTCGAGCCCGAGCCCCGCGTGGCCGAGCTGCTCAGCACCGCCGACCTCATCATGATCAACGGCCTGAAGCTCGAGGACCCCACGCTCGAGCTGGCCGAGGCCAACAAGGCTGAGGGGACGCCGATCGTCGAGCTCGGCACCGAGGTGCTGCCCGAGTCGGACTACATCTTCGACTTCTCCTTCCCGAAGGAGGAGGGCAAGCCGAACCCGCACCTGTGGACCGACCCGACGTACGCGATCAAGTACGCCGCACTGATCCGCGACGAGCTCACGCGCCCTCGACCCGGCGAACGAGTCGTACTACGCCGACAACTACGCCGCGTTCGAGGCGAAGGCCAACGAGCTGGCCGAGGCGGTCCGCACGGACCAGCAGACCGTGCCGGCGGGCGCACTCAAGCTCGTCACCTACCACGACGCCTACGCCTACTTCGCCAAGAACTTCGGCTGGGAGGTCATCGGCGCGGTGCAGCCGAAGAACTTCTCCGACCCGAGCCCGGCCGAGGTGGCCGGCCTCATCGAGCAGGTCAAGGCCGAGGGCGTGCCGACGATCTTCGGCTCCGAGGTCTTCCCGTCGAAGGTCCTGGAGGAGATCGGCCAGGCCGCCGGCGTCCGCTACGAGGACTCGCTCCGCGACGACGACCTGCCCGGAGCGCCGGGCGAGGCCGAGCACTCCTGGCTGGGGCTGATGAAGTACAACTACGCCACGATGATCCGCGGGCTCGGCGGCGATCCGTCCAACGTCGAGGCGATCGACATCACGCTGCCGGTGACCGACAGCGCGGAGTACCCGCAGTGAGCACGGTCGCGGCATGACCGGCACAGGAGTGGGCCCGGAGCTGGTCCGGCTCGACGACGTGGCCGCCAGCTACGGCACGCACGTCGTCCTGCACGACGTCTCGTTCCACGTCCACGAGGACCAGTTCACCGGCATCGTCGGCCCGTCGGGGGCGGGCAAGACGACGCTGCTGCGCCTGCTGCTCGGCACGCTGAAGCCGGTGGGCGGCACGGTCTGGCAGCGGGACGGCCTCCGGATGGCGTACGTGCCGCAGCTCGAGACGGTCAACTGGAACTTCCCTGTCACGGTGATGGAGTGCGTGCTGATGTCGCGCACGCGCGGACGTCGCCTGCCCTGGGCGAGCCGCCACGGAGAAGGCCGACGTCCACGCCGTGCTGGAGCGCCTGGGCATCGGCGGGCTGTCGGAGCGGCACATCCGGGAGCTCTCGGGCGGCCAGCAGCAGCGGATGTTCCTCGCCCGGGCCCTGCTGCGCCAGCCGCAGCTCCTGCTGATGGACGAGCCCACCAGCGGCGTCGACGTGTCGACCCGGCACGACGTCCTGCACCTGCTGGCCGACCTGCACGAGGACGGCGTCGCCATCGTGCTGACCACCCACGACCTCAACGGCATGGCCGCCCACCTGCCGCACCTGGTGTGCGTGAACCACACGATCGTCGCCGACGGCGCCCCGCGCGACGTCATCACGCCGACGGTGCTCGAGCAGACCTTCGGCGCCCGCATGGAGGTGCTCGAGCACCTCGGCATGCGAGTCGTCGTCGACGAGGCACCGTCCACCTATGCGGCCGGGGGTGCGTGACGTGGAGACCCTCCTCGAGCCCCTGTCCTACGCCTTCTTCCAGAAGGGGCTGCTCGTCGCGGCCCTGTCCGGCGCGCTCCTCGGGCTGATCGGCGTCTACATCGTGCTGCGGGGCATGAGCTACATCGGGCACGGCCTGTCGCACTCGATCTTCGGCGGGTTCGCCGCCATGCAGCTGTTCGCCTCCCAGTTCTACGCGCTCGGCGCGGGCCTGTGGGGCATCGGCTCGGCGCTGGCCATCACCGTCGTCGTGAAGAAGAGCCGGGTCGGGGCTGACGCCGCGATCGGCGTCATCACGATCGCGTCCTTCGCGCTCGGCGTCGCGCTGTTCGCCAAGTTCGGCACCAGCGGACCGGCGTTCGAGAACGCGCTGTTCGGCAGCATCCTGGGCATCAGCACCGGCCAGATCGTCGGGCTCGTCGTCGTCTCCGTCCTCACGAGCGCCTTCATCTTCCTGCGGTACCGAGCCCTGCTGTTCAGCACCTTCGATCCGGAGGTGGCGGCGGTGTCCGGAGTCAACGTCACCCGGATCGAGGCGGCGCTCATGATCGTCCTGTCGCTGGCGATCCTGGCGACGCTGACCGTCATCGGCGTCACCCTGGTGGCGGCGATGCTCGTGATCCCGGCGGTCGTGGCCCGGATGCTCACCGACTCGTTCGGCCGGATGCTCGTGTACAGCACCGTCATCGGAACCACGTGCGGACTCGTGGGCATGTACCTCAGCTACTACGCGGGGGTTCCGTCCGGCACGATGATCGTCCTCGTGGGCGCGGCCCTGTTCATCGTCGTCCTCGTCATCACCGGCGGCCGGGGCCTTCGCCGCTCCGCAGGACTCGATAGCCACTCCGAGGACCTCCTGATGGAGCGGGCGGCGTAGGCTCTGGTCCCATGTCGGACGTGACCCCTCCTGCCGCGGCCCCATCCACGTCGCTCGTCGACCTGCAGGCCGAGGTCGTCGCCGCGCGTGAGGAGCTCGTGGCGTCGATCGCCGAGCTCAAGTCGCAGACGGCGCCCAAGGCGCTGGTGGAGCGGGGCGGCCGCAAGGTCACCGGCTTCTTCACCGATGAGTTCGGCGGCATCCGCCCCGAGCGCGTCGCGATCGTCGGCGCCGTCGTTGTCGGCCTCATCGCGCTGCGCCTCATCACCCGCCGCAAATAGGCGCTCGGATGACCGCGCTCGACCAGAGTCCGACCGCCGCCGCCGATCCAGGCACCGGACACGACTCCCAATGCGGACGGCTCGGTGCCGATCAAGCTGCTGCACGATCGCGTGCTCGTTCGCGAGGACTCCGACGGCCGCGAGCGCCGGTCGATGGGGGGCATCGTCATCCCCGTGACCGCACAGGTCGGTCGACGGCTCTCGTGGGCCAAGGTCGTGGCCATCGGTCCGAACGTCCGCAGCGTGGAGATCGGCGACCGCGTGCTCTTCGAGCCGGAGGAGCGCGGCATGGTCGAGCTCCAGGGCATCGACTACATCCTGCTGCGCGAGCGTGACGTGCATGCCGTCGCGGCGTCGCGTCACAGCACGGCCGGCACGGGGCTGTACCTCTAGTGGCGGGCGAGGGGCTGTCGCGACCGATCCTCGTCGGCGGAACGGGCCGCAGCGGATCGACGATCGTGGGCGACCTCCTCGACCACCATCCCGACCTCACGCTGTCCCGCCCCATGGAGGTCCGGTTCATCGCCGGCAACGACGGCCTGGCCGATGCGCTCGCCCTCGGGCTGCGCAAGCCCGGGTCGCCGAAGGCCCTCGCGGCGGCGGAGCTGGCGGCCGACCGCCTCCTGAACCGATGGTTCGAGCGCACGCCCGAGGTCGGACTGCACACGTCGATGTCGCGCGAGGACGTGGAGCGATGGGCGCACGAGTACCTGGTGGGCTTCCCGGCCGATCCGCTCGAAGCCACGCGTTCCCTGACGACGCGCATCATGGACAGGATCGCGGAGAAGCTCGGCGCCTCGCGACTCGTCGACACGACGCCCGCCAACGCCCGCAAGGCCGATCGCCTCGAGCCGATCTACCCGGACTCGACGGTGGTCGTCGTGACCCGCGACGGCCGTGACGTGTCGGCGTCCTTCGTGAGCCAGTCGTTCGGTCCCGATGACGTGTTCGAGGCGCTCGACCAGTGGGAGCAGCGGATGCTCCGCACCCACACGGCCGTGGCCGCCTGCCGCCCGGGGCGCGTCCTCACGATCCAGCTGATGGACCTCGTGGTGAACGACCGGGAGGGCACGCTGCAGCGGCTGTGCGACGCGATCGATGTTCCCGTCGACGCCGGCATGGTCGCGTGGTTCGACTCGAACGTGACCGCCGATGGGGCGCATCCGGGTCGCTGGCGACGCGACTTCGACGACGAGACCTGCGCACGGATCGACGAGCGGTACGCACGCGCAGTCGAGCGACTCACCGGCGCTGGGTGTCGACATCCCCCAGTGATGTTGCAACCATGCTCGTGGGAGTGCCGCATGGGCATGAGGCATCGGTTGACGCCGGCGACGAAGATCGCCTTGGTGTACCTCGTGTTCGCCGTCGTGCTGGATCCTGCTGTCCGACCGCGTCGTCCAGTGGCTCGTCCCGGACGCCGACACCAGCGCGTGCTCCAGACCGCCAAGGGCCTCGGCTTCGTCCTGGTGAGTGCCGCGGTGCTGTTCGTCCTCACGCGGCGCTACCTCGATCGAGCAGAGCGCACGACCGAGATGCTCGAGGAGGCGTACGAGCAGACGCTCTCGGGTTGGGCCGCCGCCCTCGACATCCGCGACCACTCGACCGGCGAGCACACCGCGCGGGTCACCGAGCTCACCGTGGCGCTCGCTGGGCGCTTCGGGATCGATGGGGACGACCTGGCCGACATCCGGCGTGGCGCCACCCTGCACGACATCGGGAAGATGGCCGTGCCGGACGCCGTGCTCGGCAAGGTCGGACCGCTCACGGCGGCCGACTGGGCGCTCATCCGGCAGCACCCCGACATGGCCCGGCGCATGCTGAGCGGGATCGCCTTCCTCGAGCCCGCCATCGACATCCCCTGGTGCCACCACGAGAAGTGGGACGGCACCGGGTATCCGCGGGGTCTGGCGGGAATGGACATCCCGTTTCCCGCACGGATGTTCGCCGTCGTCGACGTCTATGACGCCCTGACGTCCGAGCGGCCCTATCGCGAGCCCATGACGCCGATGGCCGCCCTCGCCCGGATCGAGTCCGAGTCGGGCAGCCACTTCGACCCGGAGGTGGTCGACGAGTTCGTCGAGCTGATGGTCGAGCGGCAGGCCGAGGGGCTGGCGGTGGAAGGGGGGCGGCTTTGACCCGCGTCATCCCCGTGTGGTTGTATCCGCTCCATAACTGAATACCTCATCAAGAGGGGCAGAGGGAAACGGCCCGTTGAAGCCCCGGCAACCTATCCGGTGAATCTCGTTCGCGAGGCCACCCGGACGTGGTGCCAACTCCGACCTGTATCCAGGGCAGATGAGAAGAGAGGCCTCGTCATGACTGCTCAGCTCGACACCCCCGCCCCGTCGCTCGGTGCTGCCTACGCACTGAAGTGCCGCGAGTGCGGAGCCACCACCGATCTGGACGCCAGCTACGCGTGCATGGAGTGCTTCGGGCCGCTCGAGGTGGCCTACGCCCCCTCGACGCTCACCCGGGCGGACATCGAGGCCGGGCCGGTCTCGATGTGGCGCTACGAGGCGCTGCTCCCCGTCGTCCCGGGGGCCGACTCGCGCCCCGGCCTCCAGCCCGGATTCACCCGGCTCGTCCGTGCCGACAACCTGGCGGCCGCGCTCGGCGCGCGCGCCGTCTGGGTCAAGGACGACTCGGGCAACCCCACCCACTCGTTCAAGGACCGGGTCGTCGCCGTCGCCCTGGAGAACGGCCGCCGGCTGGGCTACACGACCATCGCGTGCGCCTCGACCGGCAACCTCGCCAACGCGGTCGCGGCTGCTGCGGCTCGCGCCGGGCTCACGTCGGTCGTGTTCGTGCCGTCCAACCTCGAGGCCGGCAAGATCGTGACGACCGCGGTGTACGGCGGCACCCTCGTCGCCATCGACGGCAACTACGACGACGTCAACCGGCTGTGCTCGGAGATCGCGTCCAACCGCGACTGGGGCTTCGTGAACGTCAACCTCCGGCCCTACTACGCCGAGGGCAGCAAGACCGTCGGCTACGAGGTCGCCGAGCAGCTCGGCTGGCGCCTGCCGGACGCGGTCGTGTCGCCGGTGGCCTCCGGTTCGCTCCTGACCAAGGTCGACAAGGCCTTCCGCGAGTTCGTCGGCCTCGGACTCGTCGAGGATCACGCGTACCAGGTCTTCGGCGCCCAGGCGACCGGGTGCTCGCCCGTCGCGCAGGCATTCCGCGCAGGACACGACGTCATCCGTCCGGTGAAGCCGGACACCATCGCCAAGTCGCTCGCGATCGGCAATCCCGCCGACGGCCCCTACGCGCTCGACGTCGTCCGCCGGACCGGGGGCGCGATCGCCGACGTGAGCGACGACGAGGTCGTCGAGGGCATCAAGCTCCTCGCGCGCACCGAGGGCATCTTCGCCGAGACGGCGGGCGGGGTGGTCGTCGCGACCTACCGCAAGCTCCTCGCGGAGGGCCTCATCGATCCGCAGGCCGAGGTCGTCCTGCTCAACACCGGCGACGGCCTCAAGACCCTCGACGCCGTCGCGCCCGACCTCGCAGCCCACGTTCACCATCTCCCCGTCCTACGACGACTTCGAGACCCACTACGCAGGAGCCACCGCATGAGCATCAGTGTCAAGATCCCGACGATCCTCCGCACCTACACGGGCGGGACGGCCGACGTCACCGTCACCGGTGACACCCTGTCCGAGGCACTCAGCGACCTCGACGTGCAGTTCCCCGGCATCGGTGCGCGGGTGCTCGACGACGAGGGCAGGCTGCGCCGCTTCGTCAACGTCTACGTCAACGACGACGACGTGCGGTTCCTGGAGGACCTCCAGACGCCGACGCCCGGACGGCGCGAGCATCTCGATCATCCCCGCAGTCGCCGGCGGTGAGTCGGTGACGCCGCCGACACCGACCTCAAGCGTCACAACCGTGCTTCCTTGTGACGGCTCTAGT
>CAVPPK010000003.1:0-78971 GCA_963707385.1 uncultured bacterium
CGGGGGGATCCTGCTGGCCGACGGCACGGAGCTGAAGGCGCTGACGGGGATCGATGACCATTCCCGGTTCGTTGTCTGCGCGGGCCTGATGGCCCGGGCCAACTCCCGCAGCGTCTGCGGCCATTTCGCGGCGTCGCTGCGCACGTACGGCGTCCCGCAGGAGCTGCTCACGGACAACGGCAAGGTGTT
The DNA here is from genome assembly GCA_963707385.1 of uncultured bacterium. Lineage (GTDB taxonomy): Bacteria > Actinomycetota > Actinomycetes > S36-B12 > S36-B12 > UBA10649. The sequence goes on from CAVPPK010000003.1 coordinate 190, forward strand.
CACCGGCCGGTTCGGTAAGGGCAAGGTCGAGGTGCTGTTCGATCGGATCTGCCGGGAGAACGGCATCGATCACCTGCTGACGGCGCCGCGGTCACCGACGACGACGGGCAAGATCGAGCGGTGGCATCGCACGCTGCGCGAGCAGTTCCTCGCCGGGAAGATCTTCACCAGCCAGGCCGACGCCCAGAGGCAGCTGGACGCCTGGGTCCACGAGTACAACCACGACCGGCCGCACGAGTCCCTCGACATGGCGGTGCCCGCATCGAGGTTCTTCACTGCCCGCGCCGACGAGCGTCCCGCCGACGCGTCAGCGCTGGAACCCGTGGACAGGTCTGGAGACGACTGGATTGCCCGCCGTGTCTCCGCAGTCGGGGTGGTCTGCGTGGCCTGGCAGCAGATCTCCGTCGGCAAGCACCGCGCCGGACGCACCGTCGACATCCACGTCGGCCCCGAGCTTCTGCACATCTGGGACGGCAAGGAACTCCTCAAGACCGCGCTACGGGACAACACCAAGGAGGTACGCAAGAAGCGAGCATCTGTCGCCAGCTAGGCGACTTCCCTAGAATTCACGCCCAGGAAGTGTCAAGCATCACCCGAAGCCAAAACGTCAAACATCAGCCGAACCTCAACAGCCCCACGTCGTGTGTATGCAGTTCCGGTGATCCGTGACGGGTAGGCGTCGGCGGCTTGGCGGGACTTCCGCTCAGACCGGGTCGCGGCGCACTGGATAGCGCAGGTGAAGCACCCTGTTGCCCGTGATCACCACGTCGGGATCTGTCCAACAGGTGCTGTGCATCGACCGAGCCGAAGTAGCGCTTACCTGACCCGAAGACGACCGGGACGACGTCCATGCGCACCTCGTCGATCAGGCCCGCGGCAAGCACCTGACCGCCGACGTCGCCAGCGGCAACCTCGACGATGCGGTCCCCGGCAAGCTGTTGCGCCTTGTCCACCGCGGCCTCGATGCCGCCGACGAAGTGGAACGGCGCCTCGGGGTCCCAGCCCTCGGGCATCGGTCGGTGCGTCACGACGACCACGTGATCGATGCCGCTCGGAGGCACCCCGTCCCAGCCGTCCGTCAGGTCGAACACGTGTCGGCCGACGATCGTCACCCCGATCTGGTCCCAGTACGGCCGTATGTAGTCGTAGGACGACTGCGACACATTCAGCGCGCCGCTCTCGTCCAACGGCACGTCACCATCGGACAGCCAGTCGAACAGCGGCCCGGGCTGGTCATCCTCGGCCGCGATGAAGCCGTCCACCGACACCGAGCCGTACATGACCACTGTGCCCACGGGCTTCTCCTCTGCTGTGCGCTGTCCGCGAATGTAGCGCTTCGGAGTCAGGGCCGGCTGATGGCGAACCACGCACGACCCCGGTCATGCCACAGGGCAGAAACCTCCGAGAAACCGTGGCGACGGGCAACGGACATGAACCCACGGGCCTCCCGCTCAGCCGCCGGGTCATGGGGGTCCCAGCCCACGAGCCGTTCGCCATCGGAGGGGTCGAGCACGAGAACTCGATTCGTCATGTCTGGAGGCTAGGTGGGGGGTGTGACACACAAGCCCATCCCACAACGAGGTCGCGTCGCCCAGCGCGTGAACGGGTACCTCACCACGGACTGTCGCATCCGGTGGTGTCGGTGAGGGATGTCGGGTCACGTGTGCGCGCACTGGTCCACTCCGTCGAGTCCGGGTCGAGGGAAGGGACCCGTATAGACGTGGTCGGTCCTGGATCCGACCGCTCCATACTCCTGGTCGCCATCCCTGGGGATGGTTGCGATCGTCACCGCCGCGTGCGTGGCGCAGGGCGTGTTTCCCGGCGCCGCGCGACGTGGCGCAGTTCACCGCTGTCGAGGAGTCCTACCTGCGCGTCTTCGCCGGCGGGCACGGCCCGAGCGAGGATCCGGAGAGCGCGGTCAGTCACGGCTGGGCGGCGTGCAGGATCATCTCGCTCGGGGGGACGCCCGGCGATGTCACATCCGTGCTGACCCGCGAGGGCCTGTCGCTCACCGAGGTCACGAACGTTCGCCTGGCGGCCACGTCGACGCTGTGCCGTTAGCAGCAAGTGCGGTCGGCCAGCCCACGTCGGCCACGACGGGCGGCGCCCACAGCGGTCGCAGGTCCGGCACACGCGGGTCGACGACCCCGAGGTCGGCGAGGAGTGGGGCGTCGATCTGCGCCTCTCCGGGGCACAGGATCCACGGCCGGTGCGTGACCCGCGTCCAGAGCGTGCGCCCGCGGAATTGCGAGTGCATGCCCCATCGACCCGTGAGCCACTCCTCCTCCTCGGTGGGGTGCGCCTGCGTGCCGTGATCGGTGTCGAGGCTCACCTGCACCTGGTCGGAGGCACCGCGTCGCACGCGCCATGTCCGTCCCTGCGGTGTTCGACGGACCGCCATGCGCATCCACCGGTAGGGCAGGTCGCCGATCGCACGAGCTCCGGCCACGGTGGCCAGCCGTCCGGCGAGCATGCCCACGAAGAACACCCCATGCCGGTCGAATCGGTCCGCGGTGTACAGCCGGAGGTTCACCTGCGGGAACCGCCCCAGATAGGGCACTCGAGCCATTGCCAGAGGCGCCGTCCACTCGAACCCGGTAAGGACCAGTGATGCGTAGGTGACGCCGCCGAGTGTGTCGACTCGCACGTCGGGTGGCATGAGCGACTGCGCCACGCCAGCATCCACCCGCCAGTGCAGGAACACCGTCGTGCTCCACTCCTGCCGCAGCATGGGCCGCCCGGACAGCGGCGGCGCCGGGAAGCCGGCCGGTACGGGAGCCGGGTGCGTCTCGGTCATGGCGCCTTCCGAGAAGTGAGGCCACTCAGGTACCCCGAGTCCGTGCATCCGAAACCGGTGGGCCCTTCCGTCCAGTTTCGTCACGCAGGGCATGGGTACTCACTAGGAGTGGTGCGCCCCACGCGCGCACCCAGACGAGTGAGGAGCGCCCATGTCCAAGAAGAAGGCCACGTTCGTCGATGACCTCGGCAACGCGCCTGAGGAGATCCGAACCGTCGTGGCCGAGTCGGTCCGCCAAGCGAAGGACGCCGTGCGCGAGCCCTCATCGGTGGTCCCACGCATCGCGGTCCTCAGTGTCGTGGTCCTGGCCATCGGGCTGGGCATGCTGGTCCTCCGCCGGAGGAAGTGAACTCCGTGGACGACATCGACCGCGAGCAGACGTTCAACACCCAGATCGAGTGCCCTCGGTGCGTAGCCGAGCTCATCGTCACGGACAGCGGATACGCGACGCGGCTCATGTACATGCCGCAGCTCGAGCCACCGTTCAGGTGTCTTGCGGTCCATGGCGGGATGAGCGAGGAAGAACTCGTGGAGGCGGGCGTTGATCGACAGCTCCTGCGGAAGCGCATGCCATCGGAGTTCGCCGTGGACGAGAACGGTCGCCGGACAGGAGTCGCCGGCGGGTTCCCCGAGATGGACGAAGAGTCCCGGGAGCGCTGGGAGGACGAGTCACCCGCCTCGACGCTGGCCCGACCCGGATCGGGAGCGCCGTAGGGCTTCGCGCCGGAATTCACTTGGAGGCCAGCGGTTCAGAGGTCGAGCGCGCGGTTCTGCTTGCGACGGCGCAGGCGCCAGTTGAGCAGACTGTCCTCCCACTGCCGGCGGACGGCTAGCGAGGGCGGCACGGCAAGGATGGCGATGATCACGCACGCGACCGCCACGATCCAGTACGAGCCGGTCATCAGGCCCAGCAGCGCCAGCGGGCCGGAGACGATCAGGCCCAGTGCGATGGGCAGCAGGTCGACCACGAACGACACGCGTGCGCGTCGCTCGTCGGGTACGAAGGCCAGCGCGGAGCGGCGTGCGTTCTCGTCGATGCTGTAGCGCGGGATGACCCAGAACGACACGCCAACGATGAGGACGGCGAGCGACGCGGTGACGGAGCCGACCGCCATGACGACGCCGCCGACGATGACAGCGAGCGGCAGCAGCAGGAGGACCCCGGGGATGCCGATGCGGTTCTGCAGGCGCTCGGCCCCCCAGGTCTGGATGGCCCAGCAGACGAGGAACCAGGCGAGCGCGGCGAAGCCGATGATCGTCTGCAGCTGGGCCGCGTCCGCTGGGAAGAAGCCTTCCGCCTCGACGAGGAACATCAGGTAGAGGGTGAGCCCGGCCACGAAGGTGAGCACCGACGCGACGAGGAAGTGCCGCCAGACGGGCACTCCGGCGATGAAGTCCCGAGCGCTGGAGACGGCGGCCGCGGTGGTCTCGGGTCGGGCGGAGCCCTTGGCCGCGTGCGAACCGCGCAGGACGCGCGGCAGCCAGAGCGCGACGAAGCCGATGAGGACCGGAGGGAGCACGAGCAGCCACGACAGCGGCACGTCGAGGGTGGAGAGGATCCACGGGCTGACCGCTGACATGCCGAGGCCGAGCACCTGGCCGGCGTATGCCCAGGTGACGATCCACGGATAGATCTTGCGGCTCTCGGCGACGTTGAACTCGTCGCTCGCCAGGCTCCAGATCAGCAGTGGGAGCAGGAAGTTGATCTGGTCGGCCAGCAGCCAGATGACGCCGATGGCCACGGCGGGAACCACGGAGGCGAGCACCAGCCCTGCGGCGACGGCGAAGACGACGGCGTACGCCGAGGCCGACGGCCCGGATCATCGGCAGGCGTGCGCGGTGGTCGATGAAGCGGAACTGCGCGAGCGCGACGAGGATGAGGCCGAGCCCGCCGAGCGGGAAGATGATCAGCGGTGCCGTCGGTCCGACGAGGGCGAGCATCTGGCTCGTGGCGACAACCTCGGTCAGGTAGCCCGCGAACGCCAGCAGGGCGATGGCCAGGGCCAGCGGCCAGGCCCGGGCGCGCAGGGACGGACCGCCCATCTCGGCGCGCAGCTGCCCACGCTCGCGCTGCGACCTGACTGACGCGGTCCCGCTCACGGCCGGCGCGTCGGGGCCGTCCTCGGCCGGGGTCTCGCGCTTCCTCGGCGCGACGAAGCCCCAGGGATCCTCGTCGTCCGCGTCGGCCATGGGCTACTGGCTGACGCGGGTGGCGATCTCGCGGATGCCCTGGGACCAGGCGGTGTCCGGTGACGTGAGGGAGAACAGCCCGGCGGACGCGTTCTGGACGACCTCCTCGGACAGGGGCAGGATGGCGGCCGTCTCGGCCGAGTACGCCGCGGTCATCTGGTCGCGAAGGTCGTTCACGTCGATGCCGTGCGGGACCTTGTTGACCACCAGGAACAACGCCGGCACGTCGAGGCGGCGAGCGACGTCGACCGTGACGGCGGTGCCCTGGAAGTCCTGCCGGTCCGGGCGCAGGATCAGCAGCAGGACGTCGCTGATCGTGATCGACAGCAGGGTCTCCTCGTTCAGGCCCGGGTGGGTGTCGATGAGGAGGTAGTCGAGCTGCAGGTCCTTGGCGAGGTCGCGGAACCCGTCGTTGAGGGTGCCCACGTCGTAGCCCTCGCGCAGGACGCGCGCGATGTCGCCCGCCTTCATGCTGGAGGGGACCAGGAACAGGGCGCCGCCGTCGGCGACCGTGGTCGACTGCGCGACGACGCTCGGTCACGTCATGTGCGGTGTCGGTGATGGGCATCTTGCCCCACAGGTAGTCGTTCAGGGTGTGGTCGAGATCGTCCGAGAACCCGAACAGCACGTGGATGCCGGGGCTCTGGATGTCCGTGTCGACCACGGCCACCCGGTTGCCCGCCGCAGCCAGCTGCGCGCCCAGGTTCGACGTGGTGTTGCTCTTGCCCGTGCCGCCACGGAACGAGTGCACGGAGATGACGGTGGTCATGGGATCCCCTCAGCCGGCACGGCCAGACGATCCGGCGGCGCCTTGCCGCGGAGTATACGGAAGCAGGAAGTGCCCCTCGGGCCAGAGCGTGCGAGAGTGGCGGCATGGCGAACGTCTTCTTCACGGTCACGCGCGACCTGCCGCTGCCGGCGAGCGCGGTGTTCGCCGAGCTGATCGACTGGAAGGGCCACGCGAACTGGGTGCCGCTGACCCGAGTCGAGATCCTGACGGGTGACGGTGGCCCGGGCACCGAGTTCGTGGCCACCTCGGGCATCGGCCCGCTGGCGCTGCCCGATCGCATGCGCGTCGATGAACTCGACGCGGACGCCATGACGGTCCGCATCACCAAGATCGGGCCCGTGCTCACCGGGGTCGTGCACCTGTCCGTGACCGCGACGGGCGCGGACTCGTCCCGCCTCGAATGGGTCGAGGACATCCGCGTGCCGGTGCTGCCGCAGTTCCTGGCGAAGCCGGTCGGCGCGGCCGCCCGTCAGGGCTTCAACACGTCCATCACCAGGATGGCGAAGCTGCTCCGGGCGTCCTGACGCCTGTCAGGCGCTCACGTCGAGCATCATGCCCTCGCGCGCGATCGTCACGGGGATGTGCGTGTCGGCCTCGTCGATGATGCGGTCGAGGGCATCGTCGGCGCGGAACGGACCGTGGTGGAACAGCACGAGGTGGCGCGCCTGGACCTCCTCGGCGAACGCGACAGCGTCGGCCACCGTGGCGTGCCCGAACGAGTCCGCGCGGTCGCGCTCGGCCTCGAGGAACTGCGCGTCGTGGATGAGCACGTCCACCTCGGCGAGGGTCTCGATCGTGTGCGCGCTGACGCCGAGCGCGGGTGCGTGATCGGGGGCGAAGCCGATCGAGGCTCCGTCATGCTCGACGCGGTAGCCGTAGGTGCGTCCGCCCTTGTGCGTGATCTCGGTTGCCGTCACCTGGAAGCCGTCGGTCTCGAAGGTCCCCGGCTCCTTCGCGGAGAACGTCCACGCGCCGGCGAGTCCTTCGGGGGTGATGGGGAACGCGGGCGGGGACATGAACTGGCTCATGAGCTGCAGGCCGTCACGGCCGTCCTGCGCAGGCAGGAACATGTCGACGCGCGCCGCTGCGCGGTCGCCGGCGAAGAAGAAGGGCACGCCCATGACGTGGTCCCAGTGCAGGTGGCTCAGCAGGATCGACCCGACGTAGGGCTCACCGTCGAGCAGCCGGCTCGCCTTGGCCAGGCCGGAGCCCGCGTCGAGCATGAGGGTCGGCGGCGCATAGGCCGACGTCGAGACGGCGATGCAGGTCGAGTTGCCGCCGTAGCGGGCCACGTCGGGGCTGGAGACGGGCAGCGAGCCCCGCACTCCGAGGAAGGTCAGTCGCACGGGCCCTCGCATCGGTAGGTGGCGTTCACCGCGACCATTTCCGACCTGCGTGGACGCGATGCGCCGATAGTGTGGCATATGGCCGGTTTGATCCGGTTGCCATGTGGTCGGTTGATGCGACGTCGTTCAGGGGAGGATCGCCGGTGGTCAACGACCTTCGTCGTCACGTCCCACGCGTCGTGCTCACGTGGGACGACGAGGTGCCCGGTCAGTCGTGGCGCGTGATCGACGGCACGCTGATGTTCGCGGACATCTCCGGCTTCACCGCACTGACCGAGAAGCTCTCCAAGCGCGGGCGTATCGGCGCCGAGGAGATCGTCGAGACGCTGAACCGCGTGTTCGGCGGCATGCTCGACCTCGCGTTCGACCGCGGAGCCGATCTCCTCAAGTTCGGTGGCGATGCGCTGCTGCTGATGTTCCGCGGCGAGGGCCATGAGGAGCGGGCGTGCGACGCGGCCGTGGAGATGCGGACGCCCTTCGCGACGCCGCGGCGGTGCGCACATCGGTGGGCCGCCTGCACCTGAAGATGTCCGTCGGCCTGCACTCCGGCGAGATCCACCTGTTCCTCGTGGGCGAGCCGACCCGCGAACTCGTGGTCCTCGGTCCCGCAGCAACGTCGACGGCCGACGCCGAGAAGGCAGCCAACGCAGGCGAGATCGTCGTCACCGCCGAGACGGCCGCTCGCCTGCGTCCCGGGGCGACGCGTCCGCGCGAGGGAGACGGCGCGCTGCTCCTGCGGCGCCGCGCCGCGCAGCACCCGGCCCCCGGTGCCGACCCGAAGCCTCAGGTCGACCCGTCGCGCCTGCAGACGCTCTTCCCGCACACCCTCGGTCGCTATCTCGATCCCGGCCCGCCGGAGCCGGAGCACCGGCTCGCCACGATCGGCTTCATCCGCATGGCCGGCACCGATCAGGTGCTCGCCGACGAGGGCCCCGACACGGTGGCGCGCGCCACTCACGCGGTCGTCACCCGCCTGGAGGAGTGCCTGGAGCCGGAGGAGATCACGCTGCTCTCGACCGACCTGGGCAGCGACGGTGCGGGCTTCTTCCTGGCCTCCGGCGTCCCGAACTCCAGCGAGGACGACGAGGGCCGCATGCTGCGTGCCCTCAAGCGCTTCGTCGAGTCCGACCTGCCGCTGAAGGTGCAGGCCGGCTGCAACCGAGGCCATGTCTTCGTCGCCGAGCTGGGAGCGCCGACCCGCGCCGCGTTCTCCGCGATGGGCGACACCACCAACACGGCCGCGCGCATCATGTCGAAGGCGTCACCGGGCCTGCTCTACGCGCACCCCGTCGTCCTCGAGCACTCGCGCACGCTGTTCGTCACCGAGCCGGCCGGTCCCTTCGAGATGAAGGGCAAGGCGCTGCCCCTGCTCGTCTACTCCGTGGGCGAGGAGTCCGGCACCCGCGAGTCGGGCGAGGGCGGCCGGCTGCCCCTGCTGGGACGCGACGCCGAGCTCGCGGAACTGCGAGACGCCCTCGACCTCGCGTTCAGCGGCGAAGGTGGCGTCGTCACCGTGACGGGCACGACGGGCATGGGCAAGACACGTCTCGTGCGCGAGGCGGCGATGGCGCTCGAGGGCGTCGCCCGCCTCACCGTGCGGGCCGAGCCCTACGGCGCGTCCAGCTCCTACCGCGTCTTCCGCGATCCCCTCGACTGCTGCTCGGCATCGATCGCGGGACTCCCGAGGACATGGGGCGGCAGCTGCTCGAGTCGCTCGCCGCGTCGGCGCCCGACCTCCTGCCGATGTCGCCGCTCATCGCCGACGTCGCCCACGTCGAGGTGCCGTCCACGCCCGAGGCGGACGCCCTCGACCCGCAGTTCCGTCCCGACCGACTCGCCGACGTGCTCGTCGACCTCGTCGGCCGCCTGGTCCCGGGCGCGATCCTCCTGATCGCCGAGGAGGCCCACTGGGCCGACGCTGCCTCCGCCCACCTGCTCGAGCGGCATCGCCGTCGCCACGCGCGGCCGGCCGTGGGTGGTTGCTCTCGGTGCGGCGCGGCATGGAAGGCGGCTTCGTCCCCACCACGGGACCGACGATCTCGCTCGGCCCGCTGCCGCCGGACGTCATGGAGCGTCTCGTCATCGAGGCGACCGAGGCCGCGCCCCTGCGGCCGCACGAGGTGCACGCCATCGTCGAGCGCGCCGAGGGCAACCCGCTCTTCGTGGAGGAGATCACCCGCGTCGCCCGCACGGCCGGCACCACCGGGCACGATGCCCGACTCCCTGCAGGCAGCGATGGCCGCGCAGATCGACGTGCTCGAGCCGACCGAGCGGCGCATCCTGCGCACCGCCGCCGTGCTCGGCCGCAGCTTCCGTCGCGAGGTGCTGCGCGAGACGTTGAGCGCCGACGGCCTCACGCGCGATCCCGGCCGGCTCACCCAGCTGTCCGACTTCCTCGAGGACGACGGGCCGGACCGGCTGCGCTTCCGCAACAGCCTGGTGCGCGATGCCGCGTACGAGGAGCTCGCCTACAAGACGCGGGCCCGGCTGCATCGCGCGGCGGGACTGGCGACCGAGCGGCTCAGCGCCGACCTCGTGTCGGACGCGCCGACCCTGTCCCTGCACTTCTCGCGCGCCGGTGACGACGAGCGCACGTGGACGTACGGGCGCATGGCCGGTGATGCGGCCCGGCGTGCGTACGCCAACGCCGACGCTGCCGCGCAGTATGACCTGGCGATGGACGCGTCGCGAAGGCTCGAGATCCCCGAGGTCGAGCGCGTCGAGACGCTTGCGATCCTTGGCGAGCTGCGCGAGCTCGCCGGAATGCTCGACGCGTCGATCGCGGCCTACCGTCGCGCGGCGGACCTGTCCGCAGACGATGCCCTGCGCCAGGCCGAGCTCCTCGTCCGCCGCGCGAAGGTGCACGAGCGCGCGGGGGCGCACGGCACCGGACTGCGGGTGCTGAGCAGGGCCAGGCGTCTCCTTGAGCCGATCGATGGAGTGGATGCCGACCGGGTGCGGGCGCGCGTGGATGCCGTCACGGCGTTCATCCGGCTGGGACAGCAGCGGCTGAAGGATGCGCGCGCCAGCGCCATCCGGGCGGCGGAGGGTGCTCGCGCCGTCGGCGACCTCGCGACTCTCGAGCAGGCGCTGGTCTCCATCGACCACGCCGAGACCTTCATGGGCATGCCCTGCGAGGGCGCGCACACCCGCGAGGCCCTCGACATCTGCGTGGCGAACGGGTGGAAGGCGAGGGAGTCGATCGCCCTGTGCAACCTCGGCAACTTCGCGTTCTTCGCCGGCCGCTGGGCCGAGGCCGTCGACGACTACCGCGCCAGCCGGCAGGCGGCCATGGACTCCGGGAACGCCTTCGGCGCGTTCGAGACGGACGTGAACCTGGGCGAGGTCCTGGTGAACCTCGGGCGCGCCGAGGAGGCGCTGCCGATTCTCCGGGATGCGGTGCGAGTGCTGCGGGCGTCCGGCGTGGAGTTCAACGCGTCGTACGCGGAGATGCTGCTGGCCCGGGCGAGGCTTGCCCTCGGCGACCTCGAGGAGGCAGAGGCCGAGATCGCGCCTCTCGTCAGCAGGTTCGCGGAGATGGGGACGAAGCTGACGGCCTTCGAGGCCGCCCTCGTGCACGCCGAGATCATCGTCGAGATGGGTGACCCCGAGCGGGCGCTCGCGCTCCTTGACGTATCCGAGGAGGCAGCGAAGGGAGAGGTCGCACCGCTGCGCGCCCGCCTGTGCCTGCAGCGCGCCGCGGCGCGCCTGGCGCTCGGTGACCTGGACCGCTCGACGGCGATGATCGACGAAGGACTGGCAACCGCTCGGGAGCAGGACCTGCCGTATGAGGAGGCGCTGCTGCTCGGGATCGCTGCGCGCGTGGCCGAGGCCCGTGGCGACCGCGAGGCGGCGGAGGGTTTGACGGCAGAAGCAGATCGGCTCCTCGAACGCCTGGGCGTCCGAGGAGCCGATCGTCAAGCCCTGATCTGACTACCCGCGGAAGATGACGTCTCCGAGCAGGTAGATCTGCTCGGTCGATCGTGTACGTGCCTGCGCCACCTGGCAGGCCCTACTCCGGCTGAGGTGGCGTTCGGTCGTGGACGCAGGCGTACTGCAGCGATCTCGTTGTCCGCGGCATCCAGGTCGCGGAAGTCCGAGCGGCCTGCCGAGCTCAGCGGCGTGACAGTCGCGTTGCGGCATCCGGGAATAGTCCTGGTCACGCGTCAGCCCACATCAGCCAGCACCGGTTGCGGCACCGGACGCGACATCCGGGCACCAGTGCAGGGTCTCATCCTCGTCGCCCTGTCCGAAGTCGACGGTGGTCGACTTCGCCTGCTGTGCCAGCGGGCAGGCGACCTCCACTGAATGCTGATGAGGTACTGGGCGAACGGCTGGCCGTCCTGCTTGATGAACTGCAACTCGTCGCCTTCGGCCTGTGCGCGCATGAGGCGGCATGGTGACGCAGGTGACCCGTCTGCGTTGTACTGAAGGCGCTCGCTGCGTGCATCCGGATCGCTGTCCCGTGTCCGGAGCAGTGATCGTGCATCGGCGTCGGAGTCGCTCGGGCAGCAGGTCGCCAGCCAGAAGTACGACAGCGTTGGTCGGGAAGTCGCGGCCGTCGATGCGGATTGGGCTCACCGGCGCCAGTCGGAGCCGCCCTCGAGCGAGAACTGCCCCTTGTACCGACTTCGAGGACCACGGTGTCGAAGCTGCGCCGGCGAAGCGATCTGCCACTTGCAGTTGTCACTCGGAGTTCGAGTTGGGCGCGGAACTCGTCGACGCCGACCTTGCACGTCGTGACGTCAGCGTCGCGCCACGTCCCGGCGCAGTTGGCGGTCGATCGACAGCGCCGCTCGTAGCAGGCCGATGCGTGCCCGACGGTCGCGTTCGTGGCGACTTCATGCAGGTCGTCGCCTCGACGACCACGTCCTTCTGCACCTCCAGGTCGAGCACGGCGAGCGATGGCCATGGCACCGCCAGGAGCTGACGGTGAGGGCCTCGGGACTCGTGCTGGCGCAGTTCGACCTGGCTGCAGGACTGCCCGTTAGCGGACTTGTCCTCGGCAACGCCGATGGAACCCGCGTTGACGCCGACAGGGGACTTCGTGACGTTGGCGCCGTTGCCGCACCAGGCTGCACGACCGACCACCGTGGCTGGCCCGCGGCGCCGGCTGCGCATGTGCGCAGTTCTTCGCGTTGAGCGTTTGCGGGACTCCTCGTCGGCGCCGGCGGCCGTAGTATGCCTTGACCTGATGTCGTCGTCCCGGTGGTCTCGATGGTGACGAGGTTGGCCGAAGTCGGTCGGCTGCGCAGGGCTCGCAGCGGCGATACGTCCGGCAGCCCCGCTCCCGCGACGAGAGATCCGGCAAGGCGAGGATCTGAGAGCTGCGCCGGCGTCGATCGCCGAGGCGGCAGTGTGTGGGTACGACGAATCATCCGATATCGATCCATTCCATGGAGGGGACCGCGGGAAGAGTGGAGGGGCCACGGCGGCTCATGGAACGTAACATCCCGGCATTTCGCCCGCAAGCGGAGTAACGAGGAGTTAACGGACGTTTCGTATCGTGGAACGGCGTAGACGGCTATCCGCGGAAGATGACGTCCCCGAGCAGGTAGAGCTTCTGGTAGACGTTCCACTGCGCACCGTTGGTCGACCAGGGCTCGAACACCACGTTCGTGTCAGCGATGCACGCGTACTGGGTCAGGCCGTTGTCCTCGGGGTGCTCGGCGCTCGGCAACCCATCCATGTCCACGATGCCGAGCTCAGCGAGCTGCGCAGCCGTGGCACCGACCGCGCCGACGACCTCGCCGCTCTCGGGATCGCGCAGCCCTGCCGGGCACTCGGCCAGTTCGACGGGGTAGCCCCCCTGGATGGCCTCGAAGTCGACCGTCGGGATCTCGTCGATCTGGCCCGCGTTGCGGTACCAGGTCACGTCGACGAAGAACTGGGAGAGCGGGTACCCCGTCGGCTTCACGAAGCGCAGGCCGTTCGGGATGCTCTTCAGCTCGTACGGGAAGGGGTCGCAGTAGTTGGCGGCTCGTCTTGTCCGCGTCGTTCAGGCGCGTGACCGCCACGTCGGGCTGCAGGCCCTTTCCGTCCGTGGTGATGGTCTCGCCGCACGGAAGGAGGTCGACCGGCTCGGCGATGGTCGCGGCAAGAACCGCGGCAACCGGCTGCGGGGCCGGCGGCGCGGGGGCGGGGGCGGGGGCGCGCAACCGTCGGTCTGGTCCTGCTCCTTCGGGCTGCCGTTGTCCGAGTTGTCGGTGGCGAGCAGATCGCAGGGACGTCCTTGAAGGCGTCATCGTCGGCGTTCGGGTTGGGGATCCTTGGGAGCATCCGCCGTGCTGGTACTGCCGGGGCCGGACCCCGGAGGGGGCCCGGCGGCTGCGGGTCCGGCGGCGGACACGGCCAGGGCAGGCCAGGGCGATGAGGCCGGCGGACACGGCCGGCCGCGAGGCCGCCCGCGGAGCGTCCGCCGTCCCGAGCCTGTCGAGCAGTGCGCGTCGATGCCATGGGGCTATCCCCGTCCTAGTCCCTGAGCCGGTGAGGGGACCGGCCGCGTTCACGGGAACCTAGCACCCGGACATATCCCAGCGGAAGCGGACGTAACGGGCGAAACGGACGATGGACGGTCATGACCGGCTCATGCCTGCTCGAGGGCGGCCACATCGGCGGTCGAGTAGCGCAGTCGCTCGGAGAGGCTGCGGGCGATGGCCAGGGCGAGGCTGGCGCACGCGTCCGGGGATGCGGTCCACAGCTCGTCGAAGGCCTCGGGGGACAGGATGAAGCAGATCGTGGGCTCGATCGCGACGATGCGGGTGGACCGCGGCCGGCCGTCGACGAGGGCCAGCTCGCCGAAGGACGACCCGCTCGCGATCGTGCTCAGCCGCCGGCGTCCGCCCCGGCCCTTGAGCCGCACGTCGGCGGCGACCTGGCCGGCGCCGACGAAGTAGAGGCCGTCGGAGTCGTCGCCCTCCTCGAAGACGACCGTGCCGGCGTGGAAGACCTTGGTGACGACCCGCTCCTCGATGGCGGTGACGATCTCGGCCGGCAGGCCCAGGAGGAGGTCCTGCTGCGCGAGGGGGATCATCTCCTCGGGCAGCGCGTTGTCGAGGCCGTGCTCGTGGAGCAGCTGCGTCTCGCACCACTCGAGGGCGGCGTCGGCGTCGGGGAAGCGGGGCAGCGCATGGTCGAGCTCGCGCACCGCGATGCGCGGGCTCTGGGCGCGCGGCTCGACGAGGCCGACGGAGGTGCCCGGCGCGCGCGAGCTGCGCGATGAGCCCGTCGAGCAGGGTCAGCGCGGCGGTGTCGATCGCGGGTCACGCGGCGCATGTCGATGACGACCCACTGGGCGTCGTCGTCGTCGAGGACCACGCGCACGAGCGGCTCGACGGCGGCGAAGGCCTCGTCGCCGCCGAGCTCGTACACGACGATGGACGTGCCGTGGGCGTCGAGGACGTCGCGCTGGCGCTGGTCGCGCAGGCGCCGGGAGCGGGCGGTGTCGGCGCGGTAGGAGCGGCGCAGGCCCGAGCGCACCCGCTCGCCGGGGAGCAGCAGGTGGAGCCCGAGTCGGTCGGAGATGCGCTCGCAGGCGGCCACGCCGCGCACGCTGTTGCCCTGCGGGTCCAGCCGCGGGCTGTGGGCGGCGAGCCCGAGCTGGCCGGGGAGCACCGCGGCGACGGCACCGCTCACGCCGCTCTTGGCGGGCAGGCCGACGCGGTAGAGCCACTCGCCGGAGTAGTCGTACATGCCGCAGGTGGCCATCACCGTCAGGACGGACGCGACGACATTGCGGGGGATGACCTCGACGCCGGTCAGCGGGTTGACGCCCGCGTTGGCGAGGGTCGCGGTCATCACGGCGAGGTCCTGGGCGGTGACGACGATCGAGCACTGCCGGAAGTAGTTGGCGATCTGCTGCTCGACGTCCTCGTCGAGCAGGCCCGCCGAGCGCATCAGGTAGGCGATGGCGCGGTTGCGGTCGCCGGTGGACCGCTCGGACTCGAACACGCTCCTCGTCCACCGTGAGCGGGCGGCCCGCGAACGCCGAGAGCCCGTCGAGCACCCGGGTGAACTGCTCCTCCCGGGTCGCTCCGGCCACGAGGCTGGTCGTGACGATCGCCCCGGCGTTGACCATCGGGTTGTGGGCGCGGATGGTGACGTCGTCGAGGCTGATGGTGTTGAACGGGTCGCCGGTCGGCTCGGCGCCCACCTTGGCGAGCACGGCCTCGGCGCCGCTGTCCGCCAGCGCGAGCGCGTAGACGAAGGGCTTGGACACCGACTGGATGGTGAAGGGGACGAGCTCGCCGGCCGTGTAGAGGTGGCCGTCGAGGGTGGCCACGGCCAGCCCGCAGACGGACGGGTCGGCCTTGGCCAGCTCGGGGATGTAGGTCGCGACCTCGCCGCCGTCGAGGACGCTGACCTCGCGCCAGACGTCGTCGAGGAGCCGGTCGATCGGGTTGCCGATGACGCGGTGCACCCCGGCGATGCTAGGAGGAGCCTGTTACGGAGCCGTTACGGGTGCCGGATGTCGATCACGGTGCGGATGCCGGCCGCGCGGGCCGAGGCCATGCCGATCTCGCTGTCCTCGTAGACGACGCACTCGTCGGGGCCGACGCCGAGGAGCGCCATGGCGCGCAGGTAGAGGTCCGGGGCGGGCTTGCTGTCGATGACGTCGTCGGCGGTCACGATGACGTCGAACAGGTCGGTGATGCCGACGGTGTCGAGGGACGGCACGACCACGTCGCGGAAGCCGCCGGTGACGACGGCCATCGGCAGGCGCCCGTGCTGCGCGCGGGCGATCGCGACCACGTGCTCGATCGGCTCGAGCAGGTGCAGGGCGTCGAGGAACAGCGCGTTGCCCTCCTCGAGCAGCTGGTCGGCGAGGGCGTCGTCCGCGTCAGGGATCACCGCCCGCACGAACGGGCCGAGGGCGACGTTGGCGTACTCCTCCCACCACTCGTCCGTGATCTCGAACCCGTACCGGCCGAAGATCTGGTGCCACACGATGCGGTGGAGCGCCATGGTGTCGACGAGGGTGCCGTCGCAGTCGAACAGCAGGGCGCGGGTGCCCGGCGGCGGGTCGAGCCGGCTCGGCGGTGTCGTCCGTCATGCGGGCGAATGCCTACTTGGGCATCACGATCAGCTTGAGTGTCCCGACGGTCTCGTCGTTCATGGTGTTCTGCGGCACCGGGCGGCGACGTGATGATCTGGATGCGTGGTCTTGCCCGGTCGCAGGGCCGTGACGATCCACGTCGTGGTGCCGGGCACGCCGACCATGCCGCCCGTGTTGGTGGGAGCCTTGTAGACGCCGTCGGAGACCTTCGCGACCTGCGCACCGGACGCGCGTGCAGCAGCCGCCGTCGGCCTTCCAGGTGTAGCCGGTGGTGAGGTTGGTCTGCAGGATGATCTTGACCTTCTCGCCCGGCACGAGGCGCACCTGG
This sequence comes from uncultured bacterium, assembly GCA_963707385.1. Classification (GTDB taxonomy): domain Bacteria; phylum Actinomycetota; class Actinomycetes; order S36-B12; family S36-B12; genus UBA10649. The sequence goes on from CAVPPK010000003.1 coordinate 16,696, forward strand.
GCGGGGAGGTCGCGGACGATCAGGGTGGTGTCCTTCTTGGACGGGCTGGCCGCGGTCGCGCCGGTGGCGCCCGCGACGGCGAGGCCGCCGACGAGGGCGAGGGAGGAGACGAGGGCGAGGAGCCGCAGCGGGCGCAGGGTCAGCATGCCGCGAGCATACGCAGCGGCGGTACCTGCGCCCGGCTCATTCAGAACGGCACGATCGTCGTGAGCAGGCCGTCGCCCGGGGCCCGTCCGGCGAGGATGCGGCAGAACTCGACGGCGTCGAGCTCGATGACCGGGTCGGCGGTCGGACGGCCGGCCGCCCGTGAACGTGCCGCCCGCCGGTCCGGTCAGGTGCAGCGTGAACGGCTGGCCGTGGCGGCGTGCCCACTCGGCCACGACGTCGGCCACGATCCGGCCGTCGTGGTCGGGGGTCAGGACGAGGGCGGCGCCGGTCGCCCGGGTCACGTCGACCCGGTGCATCCACGCGTCGCGCAGGTAGATGGTGTCGATGAGGTAGCCGAGCGACCACTTCTCGACGACGGGTCCGTCGACCTTCATGCGTCGCCCTGCGCATGAGCGCGGGCATCCTCGTGCGCTTGCGCACGGTCACGGGCGCGATCGCCTCGAACCGCGAGACGAGCTGCGCGGGCGTGAGGTCGATCCGCTCGGCGACCTGGGTCGCCGACAGCGCGGCCTCGAGCGGTCCGCCGTTGCGCTTCTGGTAGCGCGCGGGCCGTGCGCATCTGGTGCATCAGCTCGCGCGGTGGACGCGCCGCTCTCGCACGGCGCCGAGCACGTGCAGGTACATGCCGGCGCACGTCCCAGTCCGGGCACTCGGTCTGCGGCGGACCAGGCGGCGTCGTCGAGCCCGCGCATGAGGTCGAGGTTGCGCTGGAGCTCGGTGGCGAACAGCGCCATTCCCTGGGCGTGGGTGAGGGGCGCCGTGGCGGTGACGTCCATGGTGGCCTCCTGGGTGTCGGTCATGTCGTTCCTCCGTAGTCGGGTGAGGGGTGGTCGAGCAGGTGCGGTGCGAGGTCGGCGAGCAGCATGGCGACGGCGCGGTCGACGAGCCGCTCCCAGCGGTCGCCGCCCGGGATCGTTGGCGATCTGCTGGCTGGTGAGGCCGGTGAACACGGCGGTCGCGAGGTCGACGGCCGCGGGATCGGTGATGCCGATGGCGGCGAACTCGTCGGCCAGCGCGGTCGAGCGCCGTCGAGCGCGACGGCGTAGCTCTCCGGCGACGGCTCGAAGCCGGGGATCGTGCGCTGGAACAGCAGCTGGTAGCGCACCGGGTCGGTCGTGCAGAACTCGAAGAAGCGGTGGGCCGATGCGCCGCAGGCGGTCGAGCGGCGGCAGCGCGGCGGCCGTCGGTCAGCGGCCGATCCAGGCGTGGAACTCCTCGTAGCCCTGGCGGAACATGGCGTCGTAGATCGCGTCCTTCGACGGGAAGTACGGAGTACACCGACTGCGCCCGCATGCCGACGGCCTCGCCGAGGTCGCGCATCGACAGCCCGGCCAGCCCCTGCGACCGCACCAGGACCCAGGCGGCGGCGAGGATCTCGGCCCGCGTCCGGTCGCGGTGGGCCTCGCGACGCCCGCACGGGGGCGGCTGCGCTGGGCGACGGTGCGGCCATGGCATCTCAACTCCTGACAGCTGTTCGAATTGCCTGACGCTGTCAGGAAATGTAGGCGAACCGTGCCGAGTCACTGTCAAGGAGTCACGCGAATCACACCGCGCAGACGCTGTTGCCTGCGCGGTCGCGGATGGGATGGTGACGGCTCACCCAGTCGGGTCGACCCATGCGGCGGCCACGGCGCCAGGGGCCGAGGGCCCGCAGGGAAGGAGACCGCCATGTCGCTGGTCCTCAAGGACGGAACATCGTGGGCGGAGACGTACCGCCGGTGCATGGCGGTGGCACCGGAGGCGTTCGACTCCGATCGCATCCGCAACCTGATCGGCGGCGAGTGGACGCGCGCGGGTTCCCCGGCGAGCACCGCACGCCCGTCGACGGGTCCGAGATCGAGGGGCCGCCGCGCATCGACCATGACGAGGCGGCGGCCGCGGTGGATGCCGCCGTGCGTCAGCACCACGCGTGGGCGTCGGTCGAGCTGGACGAGCGCAAGGAGCGGGTGTCGCGGCGGTCGCCGCGATGCGCGAGCACCGCGACCTGCTCGCCCTGCTGCTGGTCTGGGAGATCGGCAAGCCGTGGCGGCTGGCCTGCGCCGACGTCGATCGCGCGCTGGACGGCGTCGACTGGTACGTCGACGAGATCGACCGGCAGCTCGCCGGGCCGCGACCGCTGCCGGGCCCGGTCAGCAACATCGCGACCTGGAACTACCCGATGAGCGTGCAGGTGCACGCCGAGCTGGTGCAGGTGCTGGCCGGCAACGCGGTGATCGCGAAGACGCCGAGCCAGGGCGGCTTCCACTGCCTGACGCTCGCGCACGCGCTGATGGCGCGCGCGGGTCTGCCGGTCACGCTGGTCTCCGGCGCACGGCGCGACGCTGGGCGACGTCCTGATCCGCGGCGCCGGCATCGGCTGCCTGGCGTTCGTCGGCGGCCGCTCCAACGGCCGCAAGGCCGCCACGACGCTGGCGCGACACCGGCGCGCCGGCACTTCCTCGAGCAGGAGGGCCTGAACGCCTGGGGGATCTGGGACTTCACCCAGTGGGACCTGCTCGCCGCGCACCTGAAGAAGGGCTTCGAGTACGGCAAGCAGCGCTGCACCGCGTACCCGCGGTATGTCGTGCAGCGCGCCATGTTCGCGGAGTTCCTGCAGATGTACCTGCCGGTGGTGGCGAGCCTGAAGTTCGGCCACCCGCTCGCGGTCGAGCACGCCGCCGATCCGTTCCCCGAGCTCGACTTCGGCCCGGTGATCAGCGCGGACAAGGCCGTCGACCTGCACTCGGCGTTCGACGAGGGCGTGCGCTCCGGCGGCATCCCGCTGGTGCATCGGCAGGTGCACGAGGGCCGCTTCCTCGACGGCCAGGACACCTCGGCCTACGTCGCCCCGGCGTGCATCCTGCAGCCACCGACCTCCTGGGACCTGCACCACAAGGAGCCGTTCGGCCCGCTCGACTCCATCGTCGTGGTGGACACCGAGTCGGAGTTCCTCGCCGCGATGAACGCGTCCAACGGCTCTCTCGTCGCGTCCGTCGCGACCGACGACACCTCGCTCGCGCAGCGGGTCGCCGAGGAGCTGCAGGCGTTCAAGGTCGGCATCAACACGCCGCGCTCGCGCGGTGACCGCGAGGAGATCTTCGGCGGCAAGGGCGCGTCGTGGAAGGGCGCGTTCGTCGGCGGCGACCTGCTCGTGCAGGCCGTCACCGAGCCGGCCGACGGCACCACGCGAGACGCTGTTCGGCAACTTCCCGTCGTACTCGCTCTACCCGCCGACGGCCGGACTGCCGGCCAGTGCATGAGTCGGTCGAGGAGGCCGTCGCCGGTCGCAGGGCCCTGGTCACCGGTGCCAATCGAGGGATCGGTGCTGCGTTCGTCGACACGTTGATGGACCTCGGCGCCGCGCGCGTCTACGCCGGTGCACGCGACGTCGAGCACCCTGGAAGGCGCCCGTTCGCGTCATGGTTCCCGTCTCGTGCCCGTTCGGCTCGACGTGACCAACCCGCTCGACGTGGCCGCGTTCGCTGCCGCGCACCGCGATGTCGACCTGCTCGTCTCCAACGCGGGACGCGAGGGGTCGGGTCGTGTGCTCGGACACGACGAGGCCGATGCCCGGCACCTGTTCGAGGTGCACCTGTGGGGTCCGTGGCGCCTGGCGGACGCGCTCGCCCCGACGATCCGCGAACGCGCCGGCGGAATGATCTTCGTGCAGTCGATCGCCGCGCTCGTGCTGTCGCGCCGCGGCCCGTTCTACAGCGGCAGCAAGGCCGCCGCCACCATGATGGCGTCGGCGCTGCGCGAGTCGCTGCGCGATGCCGGGGTCATCGTCACGAACGTGTTCCCGGGCTTCACCGACACCGACATGATGGCGACCGAGGACGTGCCGAAGGCGCGACCGCGGCAGACGGCCGAGCGCTCTCTCGAGGGCTGGGCGGCGGGGGAGTCGAGCGTCTACCCGGACAGGTTCGCCCGACTCGTCCACGAGCGCCTGCAGTCCGGCGTCGATGCGGTGATCGACGAGCCGGGCCGAGTGGTGACGGAGGAGTACCTGCGCTACGTCGCCGGCGGGGACGCCGACTAGGCGGGCGCGAGCTCCTGGGCGACGAGGTAGGCGAGGGTCAGGCCGCGTCCGAGCGCGAAGCCGCTGTTGTAGCCGCTGCCCATCGTCGTGAGCGCGGCCACGGATCCCACGGCGAACAGGCCGGGGATGGTCGAACCGTCCTCGCGCAGCACGTGGGCGTCGGCGTCGGCATGCAGTCCGCTCGAGCCGATGCCGGTGCCGACGAACTTCAGGCGAGTGCCGTAGAACGGCGGCTCGGACAGCGGCCCGAGGACCGGACTGGGGGAGTGCTGGGGGTCGCCGCCGAACCGCAGGATGAAGGGCACGCTGCCGCGCCCGAACTCGGGGTCCTCGCCGTGCTCGGCGTGCACGTTGAACCGCTCGACGGTGTCGCGCAGCTGCGTCACCGTCGACGCCCGAGCGAGCGAGCCGAGGGTCGACGAGGTCGTCGGCGCTGCTGACGAACTCCTCGGGGTACTCGCCACCGGGCGGCGTGAGCCCCAGCCCGTACTTGCGGTGGTGCTGCTCGTCCCAGACGAGGAAGAACGGCAGGTGCCGGTCGTCGGGGTTGAGGGCGGCGTCGACGATGGTGACCCAGTACGAGTCGTCGCAGAATCGTCGCCCCGTGGTGTCGACCATCAGGCAGTGCGGCAGTGCGTACTCCGGCCCGTTGGAGACGCCGGTGGCCGACCGCGAGCTCCAGCCCGGCACGATCGGGGTGCGCGTGGCCGGCACGCGGGCAACGGCAGCGCCCACGGCTCGCGCCATCGTGATGCCGTCGCCCGCGAGGCTGGTCGGGGCCAGGCTGCTGAAGTCCTCGGGGTCCAGGCCCAGGAACTCCTTGACCAGAGCCGGATTCCAGTCGTACGTGCTGGTGGCGAGCACGACGGGTCCGTGCAGCGTCGAGGGGGCCGTCGGGCCCGTCCGCCGGCACGCCGACGACGGCGCCGCTGGTCGTCGGTGAGCAGCTCGGTGACGGGTGTCGACAGCCGGATGTCGATGCCCGGCTCGCGCAGGCATCGGGCGAGGAAGCTGGCCACCACGCCCGTGCCGAAGGTGAGCGGGTCGGTGCCGGCGACCGTCGGCGGCGGCAGCGACGTCGGTCTTGCCGAAGGCGGGCACGCCGGCGTGCTGCGCGATCTCCGTGTCCTCCTCGGGCGCATCGGTGGTCGTCGGAGTCGAGGCTCGAGGACCGTCGGCCCTTCACGTGCATCTGCGCGTAGGTCATGCCGACCGGGAAGTTCGGGCTGACGCGCAGGCGCTCGCGCCACTCGCCGAGCACGCTGCCGTCGATCACGGCGTTGGTGAGGTAGCGCCCCACGTCGAGGGCGCCGGCCGCCTCGGAGTGGTAGTCGGCGAGGTCGGGGATGATCTCCCACTCGATCGCGCCGACCTGCTCCCAGTACTCCATCGCCGCGGGCGAGGTGTCCAGCCAGCGGTGCATGGCCGCCTCGTCGAGGAGCTCGGGATGGTCGGCCGTGAGGTCGCGCACGTAGGCCTCGGCGCAGGGCGAGATCGTCGTCGATGCCTGCGCGAGCCGCGACGTGGTTCGCCCCTACCCACACCATCCCGCCCGAGTAGGCGGCGGCGCCGCCGACGAGGTCGCTGGACTCGAGCACGACGGCTCGGCCACCCCGCAGGGCCACCCCCAGGGCGGTGGCCAGGCCCGACAGGCCCGCTCCCACGACGATGACCGGCTCGCTCATCGCTGGCTCCTCACCGTGCACGCTCACGGCGGTCAGCGGCGGCGACACGGTAGCCGTCCTGGCGGGTCGCTCGACCGGGCCGCTGGTGGCGTTGCGCGAGTGACGTCGCGCACGTCGGTCATGACCACGGCTACCTCCGCAGCTCGCAGTGGTCAAATGATCGGTCAGCAATTGACTTGACTGGTCAAGTCGGTCATGTGTCATGCTGAGCGTGCAACGGAATGAAACGCCCGATTTGGGCGACCAAACTGAATGACAGGATGATCGGTCAGATCAATTGATCGGTCAGTCGGGCGAGATGGCCGAGCGGTCATCGCACAGACCGGGGGAACGACGGCAGCCGCCGTCACGACGCAGGAGGCACACATGGACGACCAGCGCGGAATCGCCGAGGCCGAGGCTCCCCGCTACCAGCGGCGACGCGACGACGTCATGAACTCCCGGGCGATGCTCGACATCGTGCGGTTCCTCATGACGCGGCCCACCTGCGACCAGATCTCCCAGCACCTCGTGCTGAACCTGCTCAACGCCCACAAGCCGCGCGCGGCGGTGATCAGCCTGTTCGGCATCGACGGCTCGCTGCACGCCGTCGGCGCCTTCGGGATGTCGCCCCAGGCCCTCGAGGCCTACAAGACCCTCTCGCTGTGGGACTCCTCGCCGATGAGCGACGCCGTCCGCTCGGGGGAGCCCGTCGTCCTGGGCACGCCCGAGGAGGTGCAGGAGCGCTACCCGTGGATGGGCAACGACGAGACCCCCTACGAGCCCATGGCCGTGTGGCCGCTGAGCCTGCCCAGCCAGCGGGTCGGCGCCGTGCAGCTGATCTTCACGGAGACCCCGGACGACGAGTCGCTGCGGGCCGACGTCACCGGCGTCTCCGCCGTGCTGGCCCTCTACCTGTCGCTCCTGACGAACATGGCCGCGTCGCCCGAGAAGGCCATCGCCACGCTCGAGCGCGACGACCGCAACGGGGGCTTCCCCGCCGCCAGCCTCTCGCTCGTCGAGGGGATCGCGGGTGACGACGGCGCGGCGCACGGCAACCGTCGGCCCGCCCCGGGGAACCTCTCGGACCGGCAGCTGCGCATCCTCGGCCTGATGGCCAAGGGGCTCACGAACTCCCAGATCTCCAAGCGGGTGGGCTTCAGCGAGTCCACGGTCCGCCAGGAGACCATGGCGATCTACCGCTACTTCGGCGTTGGGGGACGTCGGGAGGCGGTGCGTCTGGCAGGCATGAGGGGGATGCTGGACGCGAATGTCGGCTGACTAGGGCCGAATCGCCAACGCCCCGCCGGTTATCCGGCGGGGCGTTGGCTTATCCGGTCAATGAACGCGGGAAACGGACAATTGACCGGATTGCGCTTGTGCGGGGGCCGTTACCTTCGTCACTCTTCGATTGTCGCAATCCGTCTACCTCCTGTTAAGGGGACTCACATGAACCGGACCGCTCCGAAGAAGGGCACCGCAGGCAAGTTCCTGGCGCTGCTTGCTTCCCTGACCATGATCGTCGCCGGCCTCGTCGGCGTCGCGTTCGCCGCGCCTGCGAGCGCTGCACCGGTCGGCAACAGTCCGCCGAGAAGTCTGCTCCGGCTACGCCGAACTGGGCGCGCATGGACGCCAACGGGCGATGCACTACTCGACGCTGGCTAACGGACGGCGGCACCGCTGCCAGGTGCCAGCGGCACGTGGACGTCGACGCCGACGGCCGCGGTCGTGCTGCGTCCACGCCGGTGACGGTCGACCGAGATGACGTCGGCTCACGACACTCTGGCGCTCCTGGAGCGACGACGACACAGGCCTTTCGACTCTGACTTCTGCTACGGCGACCGCGCGCCCGCCGTCGGGCAGTGTGCCCGGTGGCGAGTACGAGTTCTGTGCAAACGCTGAGACGGCGTGTCTCGGACGCGCCACGACGGCCCGGACGCGGACGACGACTACGCGACTGAGGCGAGGCCAAGCGCCGCCGGTCAGCGCCAACGGGCAGCTCGCCAAGGAGGGCGTGCCCCGGCGTCGACTGGCCGGAGCCTGTGACGGCACGTGCCTGGCGGCGATACCTGACTGCGATGACGGCGAGAACGGCAGCGTGTCGTGGGATGGCGCGTCGTACGGTCCTGAGGAGGACTACGCGACCAAGGCTGAGGCTGAGGCGGCCGTCGAGCAGAATCGCCAGGACGCCATGACCGACGTGCCGAGGGCGCTGACGAGGGCACCTGCGTCACCGGGCACGTCACTTCGAGGCCACCATACCTGCTCGGCGTGGGAGTCGTCATCGACGACTACCTGACCAGGCTGAGGAACTCGCGCGCGCTCAGGCGGGCGACGGTCGAGGTCTTCATCGACGGCACTTCGGTGTTCGTGGCGGCTCGACAGGATGGCGACTTCAGCGCCACGGCGTGATCGACCCGGCGTTCAACGACGGGAGACTCATGCGCTTCCGTCGAGGTCGACGGCAGCGAGGTCGCCACGGTCACCGACGTCTGCCCGGTGCCGGTGACCCGCCGAACAATCCGCCGCCAACCACCACGACGACTCCGGAGCCGCCGGCACCGCCTGTCCAGGCTGCGGTCATCGAGGTGCCGTGTAGCACTTCCGCGACCATCGTCACGGCCCCGCAAGCCCGCCAAGAAGCCGGTCGTGGTGAGCGCTCCCAAGCCCGCCAAGGTCGAGGGCGGCGTGGCCAACATGGTGACCGTGCCTCAGGCGGCCACCGTCCCGGCAGCTGTCCCCGCTGGTGACGGCTCGCAGGCTCCCGGCCTGCCGATGTGGGCCCTGGCCCTCGTCGCAGTCGGAGTCCTCGGTGCCGCTGCTGCCGGCAAGCAGATCCTCGGAGCCCGCAACTAGGCACCGAGTAACGGAACGCGACAAGTCGACCTAGTCGACTGAGACGAAGGCCCTGGACCGCGAAAGCGGCCAGGGCCTTCGTCATGGGCAGGTACGCGATCGGGGAGCCGAGGGCGGCTGCGTGAGGCACCAGGCAGGGGCGGATCGGGCGTGACACCGACGAGGCGTTGGACTACCGCGGCTGCGCGCGTACGGCGGTGCAGGCGGTGGGGTGCATACGACGACGGTGCCGAGCTGGGCGGCCGAGGGCCGCGGATCGAGAGGATTGGGGCCGCGTGCGATCGAGCTGCGCCCGTGTGAGGGGGTGGCTCCGAGAGCTGACTAGCCCGCGGGAAGGTCGCGGTGGGCGCGTGGCGTCGGGGCGGGGGCAGGCGTCGGGGCGGGGATGGTGCGCACGGGCGCGGCGATGACGGCCTCGGTCTTCCGGAACACGCCACCGACGAGGTCGGCGCAGGTGAGCAGCACCAGGCGGTGCGGGCCGTTCTTGCGGAACCAGCTGCTCTTGAGCCCAGTCTTCGGAACGACGAACTTCTTGGTGATCTTGAAGGTCCGCACAGGGCCGCCGACCTCCTGCGTGGTGAAGGTGCTCCCGATGGGCATCCGCAGCACGGTGTTGAGGGTGCCGTTGCAGCCCACCCCGTAGCGCACGTGCCAGGTGATGATGGTGGTGCCCTTCTTCGCCCGCAGCGGTGCGTTGCGCGCCGAGATGCCGGCGGCGCGGTTGGTGGCGGGCGGGTTCAGGGCCTGGCCGTTGCGGAAGGTCACCGACTTGATCGGGACGGTCTTCCCCTTCACGGTGATGTTCGCGACCGTCGGGCCTCCGACGCTCGCAGGGGGGCACGTTCGCGCGTCGGCGGGGGCTGCCAGCACCCCAGCCGCAAGGAGCACCGCGGTCGTCGAGATCGTGGCGGCGATGATGCGCTTCATTCGCTCCCCTTGTTGGCTGCCGGCGGCGGCGTGTGCTGGCTCTTCGGCAGGTACTGGCGGATATAGCTCGATGTCCAGCCGAACTGTTCGATCGGACTACGTTTGGGACAAAGCGTACCAACTGGCGCATGGGCCCGGTTCTCCATGAACGGTCATTGCGGACATCGCCGCCGCTCCTGTGGCTCGCGGAACGAACGCCGGGGTCAGGGACGTCCAACACTCGCCGCTGTTCGCGAATGCGGCCGACACGGTTCTCACGGTTAGGATTCAGCAGTGAACAGGTCTCGTCCGGCCGTCGTGGTCTTCTGGACGAGCATCGGCGTGATCGTGGCCACGCTTCTCGTGCTCGGCACCTTCCAGTGGCGCGCGAACGAGGACGTCGTCGTCGAGTCGGTCGGCAGTCGGCCCGCCGCGACCGCGTCCCCGACTCCGACGCCCTCGGCGACCGAGTCCTCGTCCTCCCCGAGTCCCACGCCGACCGCGACCGCCGGTCCGCAGATGGTGGCCGCGCCGGTACGAGTGACGATCCCGGCGCTCGACGTGAACACGAAGATCTTCCCGGTGGGCCTGGACAAGAACCAGGCGATCGAGATCCCGGAGGACATCCGCTACGTCGGGCTGGTACGACCTCGGCGTTCCGCCCGGTGTCGATCGCGGTTCGGCGGTGCTGGTCGCGCATCGTGATGGCCGAGTCCAGGGCCGCGGCGTCTTCTACTTCCTGGGCAACCTCGACGTCGGCGACAAGGTGGTCGTCAAGACCTCCGCAGGCGAAGAGCTGCCCTACAAGGTCGTCGTCGCGCGAGTCGATCCTGAAGAAGCGGCTCCCCTACGAGGAGTTGTTCGCCGTCGATGGGCCGCCGCGCCTCACGCTGATCAGCTGCGGTGGCTACTACGACCCGGACAACGGCGGCTACCAGGACAACGTGGTGGTGACGGCCGTCCCCCTGTTCGATCCCATTCCGACCGATCCGATTGAGTCCGCCGCTAGCCCGTCACCCTCACCGACCGGCTCGACACCCGAGTCCGCCGGTGCGACTCCCGCGGCGACTGCCGCAGAGGGTCCGGTCTCCGTGTCGGCACCTGAGGCGGCCACCGTGATGGAGACCTCGCAGCCGGTCCTGCTCGGCGGTGCCGCACCGCGCTGATGCGCGTGACCGTTCGCGCGCACTGACCGGGAAAGGATTCAGCCCCCTCGTTCGGCGGAGGGGGCTGAATCCTTCTTGCGAGGAGGGAATGTCAGAACGTCATGGGGTTCATGCTGCGCACGGCTTGGTCATCGTCCTCACGCCGGCGATGTCGCCTGCGCCGAGTTCGGCCTGCTCGCCGACGACCGGGCTCATGATGTTGCCGGTGTCATTCGCGTGGCCCAGGCCGAGCACGTGGCCGAGCTCGTGGGTGTAGAGGGCGCGGGCCTGGGTGTCGGACATCCGCTTGACGGCCTCGAGTGAGGAAGATGCCGGCGCCGCCCTCGATCTCCTTGGAGTCGGCCCAGACGGTGGACGGTCCGGCCATCCCGACCGTGTTGCCGCCGAGGAGGCTGGAGGACGCATCGTCGAGGAAGGCCAGGTTGATGTGGCGGGAGGGGGAGGCCGAGCCGCTCGGCGGCCGTGACGCGCGAACTGGTTCTCGTTGGCGACCAGGTCCGTGCGAGCCGGCGAACTGGAAGGTCAGGCCCGAGGCCGCGGTCCACTGCGCGAAGGCGAACTCGAGGTTGGCCAGCTGGCGGGTGGCCTGCGCCTCGGTGAGCCCGGTGGTGTCGACGTTCCACGTGATGGCTGCCGGGCAGGTGGCCCAGCCGCTGTTCGTGTAGGCGGGGAGCTGGCCGGCGAAGATCGAGGTGAAGTCGGTGGGGGAGGCGACGGTGGCTGCAGCCTTGACGTTGGTGGAGGTCTTCCGCTTGGCCGCGGGGCCGTGGTCTGCGCGGCCCTGCTCTTGGCGGCCATCGTGGTGGTCTGCTCGCCGGCGCTCACGGTGGCGGTGGAGGTGGCCATGCCCGGCGAGGAGGGCGAAGGCGGCGAGGGCGGATGACGCAATCGCGATCCGGCGCTTGGCGCTCGCGTTGCTGGTCATCTGGCTCACCTCCTTGTGGGTACAGGAAGAGTCTGCTCGCTCGGTCATGATCGGTCAATATGACTGTTTGTGAGGATCAGAGGGGTGGATCTAGCCATAAGTAGCCGTCGCGACGAGAGGATTGGCGGCGGGTGGATAACGCCCAAGATGGACATAACGGGCGCAAATTGATGACCGGACAATATGAACGTACGTCCGATTCGGAACGGTTTAACGGTGCCTTCGGTCAGCGGCCCGGCGCCACGGGTAGGGCACGGCGCGAGGTCATCGCCCCCCTGGTTCCGCGTATTGCATGCGACGGGAGCCAAAGCGCACAAGAATGGGAAGCGCACCGCCGCTCATGCTGGTCATCTCAACCGCGTGAAGGAGCGCATCATGAAGAGCAACGGGTCCAGCCCGAACCGCCTCAGCCGCACCGCTGCCAAGGAAGTCCCGCATCGCACGGACGAGCGGTTCTTCGCCGCCAAGGCAGACGTCAAGAAGGCCTGCGAGGACCTCCTCCACGACTTGCGCCATTCGTCGGCGCACCCGCCCATGGTCGCCGACCTGGTGACCGCCGTGAACCGCGTGCAGCAGCAGCTCAAGGACATCACCCCCGACGAGTCCAAGGCCAGCTCGGCCGTGCGCGACATGGGCAAGGAGGTGCAGCACCTCCAGCTCGCCGAGACGTGGGTGTCGGCCACCGAACGGGTGCTCACCCGCCTCGGGGCCAACGGCTCGCACGAGGAGCGCGATCGCCTGCTCGAGGCCCAGGACACGGTGATGTGGTGCGTGCGCGCCCAGCGCTGGGACGGCGAGCTCACCGCGGCCACGACCGACCTCAAGAAGCTGGTCCAGGACGCCGAGGCGCACGCGTCGCGCGTCGCCGCCGGCTGAGGCGCCACACCTGGCACACGGCCCTGGCCACGAGGCCGGGGCCGTGCCGTCAGATGGTGCCTGGGCCCAGCCGGGTCTCCCGGACCTCGCCGCCCGTGCGTTCGACTCGGTAGGCGGCAGGGCCGTCGGTCGGGTCGAGATCGGGCACGTCACAGACGACCTCGACGGGCTCGAGCCCCTCGTACAGCAGGCCGATCCGGTCGTCGGTGGCGTACGAGAGCGGAAGGGCGCCGTCACCCACCAGTCGATGCAGCAGCGGACGGCGCTGCTCCTCGGAGTCGTAGTGCACGCCGTTGCCGTAGGGCAGGAACGCCAGCCCGTTGTCGACGAGCCGCAGTTCCGGGCCGAAGGAGTCGGTGGTGCCGCCCACGTGCCAGCAGATGGAGCCGGCGCTGACCCCGCCCAGGACGGCGCCCGCGCTCCCAGGCCTCGCGCCATGGCCTCGTCGACGCCGTGCAGGCGCCACAGCGCGAGCAGGTTGGCGACGCTGCCCCCGCCGACCCACACGACGTCGGCCGAGCCGAGCACGTCGGCAGGCTCGCGGTTGGGCTGCGGGAAGAGCGCCAGGTGGTCGACGTCGCAGCCGGCGTCGGCGAGCGCCGAGTACATCATCGTGAGGTAGGAGTGGTCGTCGCCGCTGGCGGTCATGACGAGGCAGACGCGCGGGCGGGTGCGCCCCGCTCAGCTCGAGCGCCCGCAGCATGATCCCGCCGGGTGCGAGGACTCCCCAGCGACCCGTGGGCACGAAGCCGCCGCTGGACGCCAGGATGCGGCGTGGTCGGGTCACGCCCGGGTGCTGGGCGTTGCGTCGAGGGCGCCGTCGACGAAGGTGATCAGGGCCTCGGACTCGGTGGCCGACCGTGCTCTCGCCGCTCTCGATGCGGGCGATCGCGACGTCGACGACCCCCCAGACGTAGCGGGCCGTGCGAACGGGCTCGGGGAAGCCCTCGGCGATCAGCGCGCGACAGGAGCGGCGCGATCAGGTCCTGGTGGAGGGACTGCACCTCGGCGCGACGGGTCGGGGGCAGCTCGACCGTGCCGGCTGCCCGGAGCAGGGCGTGCCGGCCGTCGGCCACGTAGTCGAGCACGCCGTGGATCCACGCGTGGATCCGCTGGCGAGGGGTCATGCCGGGACGCGCCGACTCGGCGAGCACGTCGGACCACGCGCTCATCTCGTCGACGAGGACGTCCGCGATGAGCTCGGCGGCGCTGCGGTAGTACTCGTACACCGCCGACCGCGAGAGACCGACCTCCTTGGCCACCTCGGCGACCGTGAACGAGCCCCCGCGCTGCATCAGCGTCGCGGCCGCGGCGAGCAGCGCGTCACGGCGCAGTTCGCGATTCTCGGCAACGGTGGCAGCGGCGATCTTCGGCACCGCCCTATTGTGCCCTGTCGGGGCCGAGTCGCTAGCATCGCGGCACGGCGCCTGCTGGCAGGTGGGCTGACGGCGCGCCGCTCCGGAGCCCTTGTGCCCGGGCGAGCGGAGGACCCACGCGATGAGCCCCGACCCCGTACCCTTCCTGCCCGCACTGCCCATCGACGCCGATCGGATGCACCGGGCCGACCCCGACATGGTGCAGGTCATCCTCAGCTACGTCGCCGACCGCCTGCTCACGCCCGAGGTGCCGCTGGACGGCCTCGCCGATCGCGACCACCTCGACCAGGTCATCGACGGCCTCATCACCGAGGAGGGCCACGACTTCCGCAAGGTGCTCGACGTCTATGCCAACCACCTGGCCCTGACGGTGCTGTCCGCCGACAGCCCCCGGATGTTCACCTTCATCCCGTCCGCGCCCACGAAGGCCTCGCTGCTGTTCGACATGGTCGTGTCGGCGGCGTCCCTCCAGGGGATCTCGTGGTTCGAGGCCGCCGGCGCGGTGATGGCCGAGAACCAGGTGCTGCGGACGCTGGCCGACATCGCCGGCATGCCGGCCTCGGCGGGCGGGGTGTTCGTGTCCGGAGGGTCCGCGGGCAACCTGTCGGCACTCGTGGTGGCGCGCGACACGATGCGTCGTCGTCGCGCGGACGCGGGCCTGCCCGACATCCCGCTGCGGGTCGTCGTCAGCGACCAGTCGCACTCGTCGATCACGAACGCGCTCAACATCACGATGATGTCGGCACTCGTCGTCGACACCCCCGACGGAGTCCTGACGGGCGCCGCCCTGCACGGCGCCCTCGACGGACGCGAGGACCTCGACGACGTGTGCGCGATCGTGGCCACCGCGGGCACCACCAACGCGGGCATCATCGACGACATCGCCGGGGCGGGCGAGATCGCACGGGAGCGCGGCTGGTGGCTGCACGTCGACGGTGCCTACGGCGGCGCCGGCATGCTCGCGCCGGAGCTCCGTCATCGCTACGACGGCATCGAGCGGGCGGACTCCCTCGTGATGGATCCGCACAAGTGGTGGTTCGCGCCGTTCGACTCGGCGGCGCTGCTGTATCGGGACCCGCGACTGGCCAAGGCCGTGCACACGCAGGACGCGTCGTATCTCGACGTGATCCACGAGCACGAGTCGGACATCAACCCGAGCGACCTCGCGTACCACCTCACCCGGCGGGCGCGCGGTCTGCCGCTGTGGTTCTCGATGGCCGTCAACGGCATCGGCGCCTACCGCGAGGCGGTGCAGCACTCCCTCGAGATGGCCCGCTACGCGGCGGCGCGGATCGCCGCCCATCCGGAGTGCGAGCTCATCCGCGACCCCGACCTGTCGGTGGTGCTGTTCCGCCGACGGGGCTGGGCCCACGCCGAGTACGAGTCGTGGTCGCGCACGCTGCTGGAGTCCCAGCGGGCCTTCGTCACGTCCAGCGGATGGCACGGGGAGATCGTCGGCCGGCTCGTCTTCCTGCATCCCGCGACGACGACCGACATGGTCGACGAGGTCATCGACGCGCTCGGCCGATAAGACGGAATCGCCCGGCTCCGAGGAGCCGGGCGATTCGCGAGCAGCAGTGGTCAGCCCGTGAGACCGGCCTTGCGCAGGCCCTTCCACGCCAGCGGGAGCACACCGGCCGCCGCGAGCAACTTGATGACGTCTCCGATGATGAAGTCCCGGACGCCGTAAGCCCAGGCCGAGTCCGGGCCGAACCAGGGGATGCCGAGCTTGAACTTCAGCCAGGTGGCGCCGATCGCGTAGATGATGACGCTGCCGAGCACCATCAGACCGACCGATCGCCAGAAGGTGCGCGTGGCTCCCTGCTCGGCGACCTTGCCGATGATGAAGGCCGCCACGATGAAGCCGATGATGTAGCCGAGCGAGTTCAGGCTGAGCACCGCGGTCCCCGTGGTACGGATGCCCTCGGCGTCCGGCGCGAACCACGGGACGCCCACGAGGCCGATCAGCGCGTAGAGCGTCATCGCGGCGGCTCCCCGAAGCGAGCCGAGGGCTCCCGCGGCCAGGATCACGGCGAAGGTCTGCAGCGTCACGGGCACGGCGGGGTTCCACGGCAGGTAGAACGCGATCTGGGCCGACAGGCCGACGAAGGCGGCGCCACCAGCCACGAGCACGAGGTTGCGAACCCAGGTCTGCGCGACGACGTCGGCGAGCACACGCGGTTGGGGTGCGGCGATGGCCATGGTTCCTCCGAGACTGGGGTGGAAAGACCTCCGAACCCTATCGAAACGTGCGGGGAGTCGGTGCCGCGATCGCCCCCGATGCCGTTATCCTCATCACACGTCCACATGATCGTGGGTCCTTCAACGAGACCGCTGGGGAAGGCGAATCTCGAAGGAGGCAGCAGTGACGATCGTGGTGAACGCCAAGGGCGCGTCCGACGCCGGCCCCTCCATGGGCCCGGCCCGTGGCGTGATCTTCATCCATTCCTGCCCGCGCGCGGTCAGTCCGCACGTGGAGTGGGCGCTGGCCCATGTCTTCGGCACCACCGTCGGCATCGACTGGGCCGACCAGCCGGTCGCCCCGGGCACGGTGCGCGCCGAGCTGATCTGGGGCGGACCCCAGGGCACCGGTAGCCCGGATCGCCAGCGCACTGCACCCGTTCCGCCAGCTGCGCCACGAGGTGACCGAGGACCCGAGCCCGGGTCGCGAGGGCGAGCGCTTCTCGTCGACTCCCAGCCTGGGCCTGTTCCGCGCGACCATCGGCGTCCACGGCGACGTCATGGTGCAGGAGGACCGGCTGCGGGCAGCCGTGCTCCAGGCGGCCCTCACCGGTGACCCCCTCGCCGACGAGATCGCCCGCCTGATCGGCACGCCGTGGGACGAGGAGCTCGAGGCCTTCCGGTGCGCGCACGAGGGCTCGACCGTCCGGGTCCTCCACCAGGTCGTCTGACTCGCTTCTGCCCGGAATCCGGGAGACGTCGCGGTCCGGCCGTCTGACGAGGTACCGCGGGATCGCGATTAGTCTCGGAATCCGGGACAAACGGGCGTGCTAGAGCGGGATGTTGCCGTGCAGGCCGCGGACCCCAGGGGTGTCCAGCAGGACCTCGGCGATGGCGCGCCTCGTGTCCGCCGGTGAGATGACCTCGTCGACGAAGCCCATCTCCACCGCGCGGGCGACGCCGCCCGAGATGACCTCGTGCTCGGCGGCCAGCTCGAGCTCGACCTGGGCGCGCGCGTCCTCGGGCACCTCGGCCAGTCGGCGGCGGTGCAGGATCCGGATGGCGGCGACGGCGCCCATGACGGCGACCTCGGCGTCGGGCCAGGCGTAGACCTTCGTCGCGCCGAGGGACGCCGAGTTCATGGCGACGTACGCGCCGCCGTAGGCCTTGCGGGTCACGACGGTCACGCGGGGGACGACGCACTCCGCGAACGCGTGCAGCAGCTTGGCGCCGCGGCGCACCACGCCCTCCCACTCCTGGCCCACGCCCGGCAGGTAGCCCGGCACGTCGACGAGGACGACCAGCGGCACCGCGAACGCGTCGCACATCCGCACGAAGCGGGCGGCCTTCTCGGCGCTGGACGAGTCCAGGCAGCCGCCGAGGCGCAGGGGGTTGTTGGCCACCATGCCGACGGTGCGGCCGCCGAGGCGTCCGAGGCCGACGACGATGTTGGGCGCCCACCGGGTGTGGAGCTCGACGAACGTGCCCTCGTCGAGGAACGCGTCGATCATCGGGTGCACGTCGTAGGCCCGCCGCGAGGAGTCCGGGCAGGGTGGCCGCGAGGTCGACGTCGTGCACCGAGTCGAGGTCGAGCGAGCCCTGGTGACCGAGCAGGGTGGCCAGCGTGCGGGCCTCCTCGAGCGCTTCCGCCTCGGAGTCGGTGGTGATGTGGACGACGCCGCTGCGCCGGCCGTGCGGCTCGGGGCCGCCGAGCCGCTCCATGTCGACGTCCTCGCCGGTGACCGAGCGGACGACCTCAGGACCGGTGACGAAGATGCGGCCGGCCGGGCCGAGGATGACGATGTCGGTGAGCGCCGGTCCGTAGGCGGCGCCGCCGGCTGCGGGGCCGAGCACCACGGAGATCTGCGGCACCTTGCCCGAGGCGCGCGTCATGGCGGCGAAGACGCGGCCGACGGCGTCGAGGCTGGCGACGCCCTCGCGCAGGCGCGCGCCGCCGGAGTGCCACAGGCCGATGACGGGGGCCGAGTCGGCGAACGCGCGGTCGTAGGCGGTGACGATGGCGCGGCAGCCGGCGTTGCCCATGGCGCCGCCCTGCACCGTCGGATCGGTGGCGAAGGCGACCACGTGCGTGCCGTTGGCGCGGCCGACCGCGGCCAGCACGCCGCGGTCGTCCTCGGGCGTGATGGTGGTGAACTCGCCGTCGTCGAAGAACGCGGCCAGGCGTACGCGGGGCGAACGGGGGTCGAGCTCCGGTTCGGTGGTCGCCGCCTGGGTCATGTCATGCGCTCCTGAAGACGAGGGCGACGTCGTGGCCGCCGAATCCGAATGAGTTGTTGACGGCCGCGATGTCGCCGGAGGGCAGCGGCCGGGGGGAGCCGGCGGCGACGTTGAGGGTGATCGCCGGGTCCTGGTTCACGAGGTTGGCCGTCGGGGGAACGAGCCGGTCGCGCAGGGCGAGGATGGTGAAGATCGACTCGATGGCGCCGGCGCCGCCGAGCAGGTGGCCGGTCATCGACTTGGTGCCCGGTGACGACCACGTTGTCGGTGGCCGCACCGAGGGCACCGCGGATCGCGACGGACTCGGCGATGTCGCCCTGCGGCGTCGACGTCGCGTGCGCGTTGATGTGGACGATGTCGTCGACGCGCAGGCCGGCGTCCTCGATGGCCAGGGTGATGGCGCGCGCGGCGCCGAGGCCCTCGGGGTCGGGCTGCGCGATGTGGTGGCCGTCGGACGTGAGGCCCGCGCCGCCGTAGACGCCGAGCACCGTGGCGCCGCGGGCGGCGGCGTACTCGGCGGACTCGAGCACCATGACGCCCGCGCCCTCGCCCATGACGAAGCCGTCGCGGTCGATGTCGTAGGGCCGCGAGGCAGCCGTGGGGTCGTCGTTGCGGGTCGACAGGGCGCGCATGGCGGCGAAGCCGGCCATCGTGATCGGATGGATGACGGCCTCGGTGCCGCCGCAGATGACGACGTCGGCGCGGCCGGTCTGGATCATGCGGGCGGCGTAGGAGACGGCCTCGGCGCCGGAGGCGCAGGCGCTGACCTGGCCGTGCACGCCGGCGCGCGCACCGACCTCGAGGCCGACCACGGCGGCCGGACCGTTCGGCATGATCTGGGTGACCATGTGCGGGGAGATCCGCGAGGGCCCGCGCTCGAGCAGGATGTCGTAGGAGTTCATCAGCGAGGTGAGGCCGCCCATGCCGGTCGAGATCACGGCGCCGAGACGCTCGGGGTCGACGGCGGGCGAACCGGCCTGCGCCCACGCCTCGCGCGCGGCGACCAGGGCCGCCTGCTGCGAGCGGTCGAGCTTGCGCGCCTCGACCCGGTCGAGGACGTCGGCGGGATCGACGGCCATCAGGCCGGCGATCTGGCACGGCTGGTCGGCCGGCCAGCCCTCGGGCATGACGCTGATGCCGGAGACGCCCGCGAGCAGGTTCTGCCACGTGGTGGCGACGTCGCCGCCCACGGGCGTGGTCATGCCCAGCCCCGTCACTACGACCTGAGTGGTCATGAAAGGTCCTCCAGATGTCTGTCGATGTCGCCGACCTTGAGGTTCCGCCCCGATTCCGCGTGCGGAAGCGGGCGGAACCTCAAGGTCGGCAGGGTGCTACTGGTTGGCGGCGATGAACGCGACGGCGTCGCCGACGGTCTTGAGGTTCTTGACCTCGCTGTCGGGGATCTTCACGCCCCACTTGTCCTCGGCGGCCATGACGACCTCCACCATCGACAGCGAGTCGATGTCGAGGTCGTCGACGAACGACTTGTCGGGCTGGACGTCCTCGACGGGGACGCCGGCGACCTCGTTGACGATGGTGGCGAGGCCTTCGAGAATCTCCTGGCTCATGTGCTTTCCTTTCGGGTTCTGCGGACGAGTGGTGCGGGCGGTGGAGCCGCGTGCGGTGCGTGCGGGGAAACGTCGTGCTACGGAAGGGTGACGACCTGGGCCGCGAAGACCAGGCCGGCACCGAAGCCGATGAGGAGCGCCGTCCCGCCGTGGGGTGCCTCTCCGTCGTCGAGCATCCGCTGCATCGCCAACGGTACCGAGGCGGCGGAGGTGTTACCGGTGTACGCGATGTCGCGGGCCACCGGCACGTGCGTCGGGCAGCTTGAGGGCGCGCACCATGGCGTCGGTGATGCGCATGTTCGCCTGGTGCGGGATGAAGGCGTCGAGGTCGTCGGCGTCGACGCCGGCGACGTCGAGCGCGCGCTGGGATGCCTTGGCCATCTCGCCGACGGCCCAGCGGAAGACCTGCTGGCCCTGCATCTCGAGCGTGGGGAAGATCGGCCCGCCGTTCTCCTTGTAGTCGATCAGGGACTGCGTCATCGTGATGGCGTCCTTCTGGGCGCCGTCGGATCCCCACACGACCGGGCCGATGGCCGGCTCGTCCGACGGACCGACGACGACGGCACCGGCGCCGTCGGCGAAGATGAACGCCGAGCCGCGGTCCTCGAGGTTGACCCAGTCGCTGAGCTTCTCGACGCCGACGACGACGCACGTAGCGGGCGCTGCCGCCGCGGATGATGTCCTGGGCGAGCGCGAGGCCGTAGCAGAAGCCCGCGCACGCTGCCGCGAGGTCGATGGCGGCCGCCCCGTTCGCGCCGATGCGGTCGGCGACCTCGGCCGCGGCGGACGGCGTCTGGTACGGGTGGGTCACGGTGGCGACCATCACCATGCCGACCTGGTCCGCGGTGATGCCCGCCTGGGCCAGCGCCGGCGGTCGGCGGCGACGCTCGCCATGTCGACGACGGTCTCGTCGTGGGCGGCGAAGCGGCGCTCGATGATGCCGGAGCGCTCGCGGATCCACTCGTCGGAGGAGTCGATGCGCTCGCAGATCTCGTCGTTGGTGACGACGCGCTCGGGACGGTAGCCCGCCACCGAGAGGATGCGCGCGAACGGGGCGCCGATGGACGGGGTGATCGTCGCGCTCATGAGTGCATCTCCTGGGCGATGGGGTGCAGGCGGACGATGGGCTGGCCCGGGGCGACCGGGTCGCCGTCCTCGACGAGCCACTCGACGACGGTGCCGCCGTGCGGCGCGACCACGGGGATCGTGTCGCGCAGGGTCTCGACGGTGCCGACGGCGCGCGTTGGACGGGACCTCGTCGCCGGGGAGCGCGTCGGTGCCGAACCGGAACGTGCCCTTGATCGGGGCGACCAGCAGCCGCCAGGTGGGCTGGTTCTCCATGTTCGCGGGGCGGCCGTGCTCGTTGATGAGCTTCCAGGCCGCCGGGAGGTCGTCGGGGGTCTTGACCGCGAGTGTCTCGACGCCGGGCAGCGCGCGCTTGACGAGGCCGGTCAGGGTGCCGGCCGGCGGGATCTCGATGACGGCGGTGACGCCGAGGTCGGCCATGGCCGACATGCACGAGTCCCAGCGCACCGGGTTGCTGACCTGCGAGACGAGCCGCTTCAGGACGTCGCGCCCGTCGTGGACGACGCGGCCGTCGGCGTTGGAGATGAGCGGGATGCGCGGATCGTGGGTGGTCATGGCGCGGGCGTAGCCGCCCAGGACGCTGACGGCGGATGCCATGTGCTCGGTGTGGAAGGCGCCGGCCACCTCGAGCGGCCGCACGCGGGCGCCCTCCGGCGGGTCGGCCGCGAACGCGGCGAGCTGGTCGAGCGTGCCGGCGACGACGATCTGGCCGGCACCGTTCATGTTCGCCGCGGTGAGGCCGTGCTCCGTCGGCCTTGGCGACGACGACGTCGGGGTCGCCGCCGAGGACGGCGCTCATGCCGGTGGGAGTGACCGCGGCGGCCGCGGCCATCTGCCGGCCGCGCTCGCGCACGAACACCATCGCCTGCTCGGCGGTGAGGACGCCGGCGCCCACGGCGGCGGTGATCTCGCCGACGGAGTGCCCGGCGCCGGCGCCGATGCGCGCGAAGGCGTTGCCAGGGTGGGGGAAGAGGCTCAGGAGCGTGACCAGGCCGGCGCCCACGATGAGCGGCTGCGCGACGGCGGTGTCGCGGATCGTGTCGGCGTCGGACGACGGTGCCGTGCGCGACGAGGTCGACGCCGCTGACGACCGACAGCCACTCGAGGCGTTCGCGGACCCCGGGGATCTCGAGCCAGGGGGTGAGGAAGCCGGGCGACTGGGAGCCCTGTCCGGGCGCGACGACAACGAGCACCCTCGTAGCCTTCCGTGGTCGGGGGCCAACGGGCGCTGTTGGGCTTGCCAATCTCGCACCGTCGGATTTGTAGGAATCCTACAACCAGCGGCTGACGTGGGGTGCTAGTCGGGCACCTCGTCGGTGGCGAGCCGGCCCAGCACGAGGCCGACCCGCAGGGTGAAGGCCCCGCGGGCGTCGGACGGGCTGAAGCCGGTGACGTCGGCGACCCGGCGCAGGCGGTAGCGGACGGTGTTGGGGTGGATGAACAGGGCCCGCGCGGTCGCCTCGAGGGAGGGCGTGCGCTCGAGGTACGCGCTGGCCGTGTCGTACAGGACGGCGTCGGCCAGGAGGGCGCGGTGGACCAGGGCGGTGAGCGCGGAGGCGGCCTCGACGTCGCCGGCGAGCGCCCGCTCGGGCAGCAGGTCGCTGGCGGCGACCGGGCGGGGTGCGTCGGCCCAGCCCCAGGCGGCCCGCAGGCCCGAGAGCGTCGAGCGGGCGGCCCGCGGGACGTGCGCGAGGGCGGGGACCGGGTCGCTGACCACGACCGGGCCCCGGGCCGAAGTGGGGGGTGAGGAGGCGCGCGGAGCGCATGGGGTCGGCGCCGCCGCCGACGACGGCGAGCAGCGTCGTGCCGTGGATGCCGGTGAGCAGGTCGAGCTGCTGGTGCTCGGCGGCGCGGCGCAGGACGTCCAGGGCGGTCTCGGGGTCGCCGAGCGGCGCGGCCCCGGCCATGACGATCAGCGACTCGCGCGCCGTCCAGCCCAGGGCGGCCACCCGGCCGAGCACGGATTCGTCGACCTCGTCGCGCAGCAGCGCGTCGACGACGAGCGCCTCGAGCCGGGCGTCCCACGCGCCGCGCGCCTCGGCGGCCCGGGCGTAGACCTCCGCTGCGGAGAACGCGATCTCGCGGGAGTAGCGCAGCACGGCAAGCCGCAGCTGCGGCTGGTCGGCCTCGGTGGCCAGGTCGTCGATGGCCGACTCCACGACGCCGACCGTGGTGCGGACGAGGTCGACGGTCTGCTCGAGGGAGATGACGCGGGCCAGCTCGCGCGGGGCGGCGCCGAACACGTCGGCTGTCAGCGCGGGCGCGGCGCCTGGGGTCGTGTACCAGTCGATGAAGGCGGTGATGCCCGCCTGCGCGACCAGCGACACCCACGAGCGCTCCTCGGGCCCGAGCTCCCGGAACCAGGGGAGGGTCTCCTCCATGCGCTTCGTCGCAGCGGTCGTGAGCTCCCCGGTCGCGCGCATGAGCAGCACGACGTCGGGCCGCCGGTCGGGCACCGCCTAGCCCACGCTGATGCCGACGAGGCTGCCGACGGCGAACGTGACGATGGCGGCGCCGGCCCCCCACAGCAGCTGGCGCATCGCGGAGAACACCACGCCGCGCCCGGAGAGGCGCCCGACGATGCCGCCGACCACCAGCATCGAGATGACGGCGAGCACGATGGCGATCGCGAGCGGGATCGTGCGTGGAGGCGCCCTCGCCCATGAAGAACAGGTAGGGGATCACGACGACGGACGCGCCGATCGCGAAGGCGACGAAGCTCGACAGCGCGACCTTGAGCGGGGAGCCGAGCTCGTCCGGGTCGAGGCCGAGCTCCTCGCGCGCCAGCGTGTCCAGGGCGGTCTTGGGGTCGGACATGATCTGGGCCGCCAGCGACGCCGCCGTCTCGCGATCGACGCCCTTCGCCCGGTAGATGAGCTCGAGCTCCTTCTGCTCCTCCTCGGGCTTGTCGCGCAGCTCGGAGGCCTCCATGGCGATCTCGCGCTGGAAGAGGTCGCGCTGGCTGGCGACGCTGACGTACTCGCCGGCCGCCATGCTGAACGCGCCGGCCAGCAGGCCGGCGAGTCCGGCGAAGAGCACGGTGCTGTTGTTCGTGGAGGCCCCGGCGAAGCCCATGACGAGCGCGGTGTTGGAGACCAGTCCGTCGCTGACCCCGAACACGGCCGCCCGGGTCGGAGCCGGACTTGTCGCCGCGATGCCAGGGCTCGCCCGGGTTCGGCGTGGACGACGCGGTGGCCGTGCTGGCGCCCGTCCACCGTGGGCGGAACCTCCATCGCCGTGCGCATCTGCTGGAACACCTCGATGTGCTCCCGCTCGTCCTCGGACATCGAGTCGGGGGCCTCGGGCTCCGCGTCGTACATGCCCGCGTCGGCGCCCTCCGCCTCCTCGAGGTGCCGCAGCACGTCGGCGAAGCCCGCACCGCGCGCGCGCGACACGAGGGCGGCATCGGTCGGGTCGAGGGCCGTCGGCGCCGGCGGAACGGGCACTCCGTACTCGGTGAGCTTCTCGACCCAGTGCTCGGCGTGCTCGTCCTCGATCTGGGCGAGCTCGAGCAGTGCGTCGCGCCGGTCCCCGTCGACCGTGTCGGCGAGCGCCCGGTAGAGCAGGGACGCGTTTCGCTCCGCCTCCAGGTACCGCAGGAAGCGCCGGGGGTCGTTGCCCATCGTCAGCCGCTGCCCTCGGTGTTGCCGGCGTCCGCGGCGGCCGGGTTGTCGAGCTGGTAGCGCTCGATGGCCTCGGCCAGCCGGCCGCCGTCGAACTCGCCGCGCCTTGGCGAGCCGGGCCAGCGTCTGCACGGTGATCGACTCGGCGTCGACGAGGAAGTGGCGACGCAGCGCCCCGCGGGTGTCGGACATGCCCCAGCCGTCGGTGCCGAGCGAGACGAAGTCCGCCGGCACCCAGTCGCGGATCTGGTCCTGCACGGCGCGCATGTAGTCCGAGACGGCGACGACCGGGCCGGGACGGCCCGCCAGCCGCTGCGTCACGTACGCCGTGCGCGGCTCGGCCTCCGGGTGGAGCAGGTTGTGCCGGTCGACGGCGAGGCCGTCGCGGCGCAGCTCGTTCCACGACGTCACCGACCACACGTCGGCCTGCACGCCCCAGTCGTCGCGCAGCAGCTCCTGCGCGCGCAGCGCCCAGTTGACGCCGACGCCGCTGGCGAGCAGCTGCGCCCGCGGGCCCTCGCCGTCGCCGGCCGCGCTGACGCAGGTGCATGCCGCGCAGGATGCCCGTCGACATCGACGTCCTCGGGCTCCGCCGGCTGCGGGTAGGGCTCGTTGTAGAGCGTCAGGTAGTAGTAGATGTTCTCCGGGTCCTCGCCGTACATCCGGCGCAGGCCGTCCTTGACGATGTGGCCGACCTCGTAGCCGAACGCCGGGTCGTAGGCCACCACGGCCGGGTTGGTCGCGGCGAGCAGGTGCGAGTGGCCGTCCTCGTGCTGCAGGCCCTCGCCGTTCAGCGTGGTGCGGCCGGCGGTGGCGCCGAGCACGAAGCCGCGGACCATCTGGTCCATCGCCGCCCAGAAGCCGTCGCCCGTGCGCTGGAAGCCGAACATCGAGTAGAAGATGTAGATCGGGATCATCGGCTCGCCGTGCGTCGCGTACGACGAGCCGACGGCCGTGAACGACGCGACGGAGCCGGCCTCGTTGATGCCCTCGTGCAGGATCTGCCCGGTCTGCGACTCCTTGTAGCTCAGCATCAGCTCGCGGTCGACCGACAGGTACTGCTGGCCGTGCGGGGAGTAGATCTTCGCGGTCGGGAACAGCGAGTCCATGCCGAACGTGCGGGCCTCGTCCGGGATGATCGGCACGAAGCGCGCGCCGATCTCGGGGTCCTTCATCAGGTCCTTGAGCAGCCGCACGAACGCCATCGTCGTGGCGACGGCCTGCTTGCCGGAGCCGCGCTTGACCACCGTGTAGACGTCGTCGCCGGGCAGCTTCGAGCGGCTTCGCCGCGGTGCGCCGCGTCGGGTACGAGCCGCCGAGGCGCCTGCGCGTCTCGAGCATGTACTCGATCGCCTCGTCCTCGGGCCCGGGTGGAAGTACGGCGGCAGGTAGGGGTTCTCCTCGAGCTGCGCGTCCGTGATCGGGATGTGGATGCGTGTCGCGGAACTCCTTGAGGTCCTCGAGCGTGAGCTTCTTCATCTGGTGCGTGGAGTTGCGGCCCTCGAAGTGCGAGCCCAGCGTCCAGCCCTTGATGGTCTTGGCGAGGATGACGGTCGGCTGGCCCTTGTGCTCGGTGGCCGCGTCGTAGGCGGCGAACATCTTGCGGTAGTCGTGGCCGCCGCGCTGCAGGCTCCAGATCTCCTCGTCGCTCCAGCCGTCGACGAGCTTGCGCCGTGCGCGGGTCGCGACCGAAGAAGTGCTCGCGGACGAAGGCGCCGTCCTCGCTCTTGTAGGTCTGGAAGTCGCCGTCGGGCGTGTTGTTCATGAGGTTGACGAGGGCGCCGTCGCGGTCACGGGCGAGCAGCTCGTCCCACTTGCGGCCCCAGACGACCTTGATGACGTTCCAGCCGGCGCCGCGGAACAGGCTCTCGAGCTCCTGGATGATCTTGCCGTTGCCGCGCACCGGGCCGTCGAGGCGCTGCAGGTTGCAGTTGACGACGAAGGTGAGGTTGTCGAGCTCCTCGCGCGCGGCGAGCGTCAGGGCGCCCACCGCCTCGACCTCGTCGGTCTCGCCGTCGCCGAGGAACGCCCACACGTGCTGGTCGGCGGTGTCCTTGATGCCGCGGTGGCCGAGGTACTTGTTGAACCGCGCCTGGTAGATCGCGTTGAGCGGGCCGAGGCCCATCGACACGGTCGGGAACTGCCAGAACCAGGGCATGAGCCGCGGGTGCGGGTACGACGGCAGGCCGCCGCCGGGGTGCGACACCTCCTGCCGGAAGCCGTCCATCTGGTGCTCGGTGAGCCGGCCCTCGACGAAGGCCCGCGCGTAGACGCCGGGGGAGGCGTGGCCCTGGAAGAAGACCTGGTCGCCGCCGCCCGGGTGGTCGGGCCCGCGGAAGAAGTGGTTGAAGCCCACTTCGTACAGGGTCGCCGACGACGCGTAGCTGGAGATGTGGCCGCCGACGGAGATGCCGGGGCGCTGCGCGCGGTGGACCATGATCGCGGCGTTCCAGCGGATGATCTGGCGGATGCGCTTCTCGAGCGCCTCGTTGCCGGGGAAGTTCGGCTCGCGCTCCGGCGGGATCGTGTTGATGTAGTCGGTGCTGCGCAGGCTCGGGACGCCGACGTTGCGCTCGGCCGCACGTCGCAGCAGCGACAGCATCAGGTAGCGGGCCCGGTAGTTGCCGGCGTTGTCGACGACGTTGTCGAACGACTCGACCCACTCGGACGTCTCGTCGGGGTCGACGTCGACGTACTGGGTGGGGAGTCCGCTGGCGAGCAGGGGATCGCGGTCACGTCCGAGGGTCACGGCATTCCTTCGACTAGGCCGGCATCCGGGATCGCCGGACGTTCGGGGCATCGGAAACGAGCGGCTGTGACGCTCATCCTTCCGTATGCCCGCGCGGATTGTCGCTGAGAGGGGCCGAGCCTGCCCGGCCGCACGTCCGGGGCCGACGCGCAAGAAAGGGCGCCGAAATCGGCCCGGTCGCTTGCGCCGGGGGCCTGCGTCCGGTGGACTACGGCCCAAGGGGCGCAGCAGGCGCGTCGTCTGCTGCACGCAGCCCCACTGAGACAAGGAGCGATGTGACCGCCGCTGCGGAGGATGAGGCCCGCAACCGGGCTGGCCGGCTCGGGCTCCAGCCAGGCCTCACCGTCCAGGAACTCGGCTACGACGACGACGTCGACGACCAGCTGCGCGCGGGCGTCGAGGCCATCGTGGGCGGCGAGCTCGTCGACGAGGACTTCGAGGACGTGGTCGACGTCGTGCTCATGTGGTGGCGCGAGGACGACGGCGACCTCGCCGACGGGCTGCTCGACGCGATCGGGCCGCTGGCCGACCACGGCGTCGTCTGGCTCATGACGCCCAAGCCCGGCCGCCCCGGGCACATCGAGGCCGAGGACATCGCCGACGCCGCCCCCACGGCCGGGCTGCAGCAGACCAGCACCATCAGCGCCGGGTCGAACTGGCAGGGAACTCGATTGGTGGCCCCGCGCGCCAAGCGCTAGCGTCCGGACGCACAACGTCGTCCGAGACCCAGGAGTTCCCGCATGTCAGTTGAGGTCGGCCAGGCCGCCCCCGAGTTCACCCTCACCAACCAGTACGGCCAGCAGGTGTCGCTGTCCGACTACCGCGGCGAGAAGAACGTCGTCCTGATGTTCTACCCCGCGGCGTTCACCGGCATCTGCACCAACGAGCTGTGCACACTGCGCGACCGCGCGCCGGAGTTCGACAGCGAGGACACCGTCATCCTCGGCGTCTCCTGCGACCGGGTGCCCTCCCTGAAGATGTTCGCCGAGCAGGAGGGCATCGAGTACCCGCTGCTGAGCGACTTCTGGCCGCACGGCGAGGTGTCCCGCGCCTACGGCGTCTTCCTCGAGAGCCACGGCATCTCCACCCGCGGGACCTTCGTGATCGACAAGGAGGGCGTGCTCCGCTGGTCGGTCGTCAACGGCCCGGGCGAGATCCGCGACGCCGACGAGCTGGTCGCCGCCGTCGCCGCGCTGGCGCGTGCCGGTCGCCTGACACCGCACCGGTCCCGACGTGCGGGATCGGCCATTCGGGTGTGGACTTGGCGCCATCGTGGCCGCGCGGGACCCGAGACCTGCGCGGCCACGATCCGATCAGCGGATTCCCGGCCGAGGACAGCCGACTGGCCATCGCCCGATCGGAGCCAGCGTGTCGCCGCGATACCGCCCTCACACCGATTCTCAGCGGCGCAGATCGGTGGTATCGACCGCCTCGAAGGCGGACGCAGGGATCCGCTCGAGCTCCTCGATCAGGCGGGCGGGCCAGCGCCTGTCGGCCGTGCCCTGGAAGTACCACGCGGAACCGTTGTCCGCCAGCACGAGGCCGTACTCCTGCATGGCCCGCAGCACGACCCGTGCCTCGGGGGAGTACGACGAGACGTCGTAGTCGGCGTCGAGCCGGAAGCGAGCCCCCATCGGCGGGTAGCCCGGATCATCGGTCGCGCCGGCCTGGTGGCGTGCCGGCCACAGGTAGGCCCGCTGCGTGATCGGCGTGGTGAAGCGGATCGCATGGTCGACATGGCCCGCCTTCACCTCGTCGTAGCGCAGGAGTCCCGGGAGGATGGGCAGGCCGGCCGCGTCGGCCGACGTCCAGCCCGCTGGCCGCAGCCGGTTCGAGCGCAGGTCCCACACCGGCCCCCGAACCCGCTGTCCAGCGGCCGTCCCGGCAGCCGCGTGTTCCACGTCTCGTACAGCCGACAGGTGCGCGCATCGACAACGATCGCGTGGCGGTCGCCGCCGGCGTTCCAGCCGCCCTCGATGCGGGTGGCACGGCTCAGTGGGTAGCGCACCCGGTCGCTCTCGTCGGCGTACTCGAACGTCACGCGCACGCGAGGTCCGCCGTTCACCACCGTCACCGGGATGCCGTACGGGCACGGGCTGCTCGCCGAAGGAGGGACCGAAGTCCGGGTGCAGGTTGGCTGTCGGCTCCATGACGGACAGCCAGTCGTCCGAGCGGGCCTCCACCGGGAGGGCGTCGACTCGCGCGTGCCAGTAGTTGTCGCTCGGGAAGACCGGGCACTCGGTGCCCGGCAGGTGCTCTCGGCCGGTGCCGCAGCGACCTGCGCCGAGGGGGCCAAGGCCAGCCATGCCGCCGCGGCGACGAGGAGCCATCGGCGGGCGTGGACGCAGGTCATTCCCTGAGTATCGCGCTCGCGCGCTTGCTCATGGCGCCGTGGCTGCGGGACTCGGCTTCGCCTCATTCCTCGCCTCGACGCGGAGTGGGCCCAACCTGATTGGCCCACTCGCGCCGTCGCGCTTCGCGCTCCGCCTTCGTGGGCCCAACAGGACTCGAACCTGCGACATCCTCCTTGTAAGGGAGGCGCTCTAGCCAACTGAGCTATGGGCCCACGCGGGAGGCTACCGATCCCCGATCGCGCACGCGGCCGACTGGGTAGCCTGACCTGCGTGTCCACCGCCGTGACCGTCCGCGACGTCGTCGACCATGCTCGAGCGGCGCTACCCGCCCGAGCTCGCCTCGGACTGGGACGCCGTGGGCCTGGCGTGCGGCGACCCCGACGCCACGCGTGAGCCGCGATCCTGTTCGCCGTCGACCCGGTCGCCGAGGTCGTCGACGAGGCGCTGCTGCTGCAGGCCGACCTGATCGTCACGCACCACCCGCTCCTGCTGCGCGGCGTGCACTCGGTGGCCGCCGTCGACCACAAGGGCGGCGTCGTCCACACCCTCATCTCGCACGGCATGGCGCTCTTCAGCGCCCACACCAACGCCGACCACGCCGCCCCGGGCGTCTCCGACGCGCTCGCCGACGTGCCTCGGCCTGACGCGACCTGCGACCGCTCGTGCCCGTGCCCGGCGACGCCGGCGTCGGGCACGGGCCGGGTCGGCACGCTCGCCGAGGCCGTCCCCCTCGCGGCGTTCGCCGAGACCGTCGCCGGCGTCACTGCCCGGCGACCCACCACGGGGTGCGCGTGGCGGGCGACCTCGACGCGCCCGTGCGCACGGTCGCCGTCTGCGGGGGATCGGGTGGCGACTTCCTCGCCGACGCCGCGGCGGTGGCGGACGTCTACGTCACGTCCGACCTGCGGCACCACCGCGCGCAGGACCACCTCGTCGACGGCGGCTGCGCGCTCGTCGACGTCGCCCACTGGGCCAGCGAGTGGCCGTGGCTGCCCGGTCGCCGCCGACGCACTGCGGAACGACCTCGCCGAGCGCGGCAGTACGGTGGAGGTCCACGTGTCCCGGATCCCGACGGATCCGTGGACCCTGCACCTAGGGAGCACCCGCTGAACGCCGATCCCGCGACGCAGCTGCGACTGCTCGAGCTGCAGGACAAGGACACCCGCCTGGGCCAGCTCGCCCACCGCGCTGAAGACGCTCCCGGACGCCGTCGCGGCTCGCGGAGCTGCGAGGACCGGCTGGCGCGGCTGCGCGACCAGGTGGTCGCGGCGGAGACGATCCTCGGCGACCTCGAGCACGACCAGGTGCGGGCCGACCACGACGTCGAGCAGGTGCGCGAGCGCATGACGCGCGACCGCCAGCTCATGGACTCCGGCACGATCGGCGACCCGAAGCAGCTGCAGTCCCTGCAGGCGGAGCTCGACTCCCTCGCGCGCCGGCAGTCCGACCTCGAGGACGTCGAGCTCGAGATCATGGAGCGCGTCGAGGGAGCACGCGCGGCCGTCGCCCAGCTGACCGGCGAGCGCGACGAGCTGGCGCGGGAGTGCGAGACGGTCGCGTCGAGCGTGCACGACCAGCGCGCCGACATCGACGACGAGCGCGGCATCGTCGAGGGGGAGCGCGCGGCGATCGCGACCGAGATCCCCGCCGACCTCCTCGGCCTCTACGACAAGATCCGCGCCGACCACGGCGGCCTCGGCGCCGCACCGCTGCATCGCGGCACCTGCGAGGGCTGCCGCCTGAAGCTGCCGCCCACCGAGATCGAGGCCCTGCGCGACGGCGCCGCCCGACGCCGTCATCCGGTGCGAGGAGTGCCGCCGCATCCTGGTGCGCACCCCCGAGTCCGGGCTCTAGGCGCGATTCGTCGATGACCCGATCGCTCATCGTGGAGGCCGACGGCGGCTCCCGCGGAAACCCCGGCCCCGCTGCCTACGGCGCGGTCGTGCGCGACGCCGTGACGCGGCGTCGTGCTCGCGGAGCTGGCCGAGTACCTCGGCGAGGTGAGCAACAACGTCGCCGAGTACCGCGGTGCCATCGCCGGGCTCGAGCACGCCTACGAGATCGACCCGTCCGCCACCGTCGAGATGCGACTGGACTCCAAGCTCATCGTCGAGCAGATGAGCGGGCGCTGGCAGATCAAGCACCCGGACATGCGCACGCTGGCGAAGCGGGCCCGCGCGGTCTTCCCGCCCGGCCAGGTCACCTACACGTGGGTTCCGCGCGAGCAGAACAAGCTGGCCGATGCGCTCGTCAACGAGATGATCGACGGCGCCCTCGCGCGGGGCGCGTCGCGGATCACGCGGATCGACGGCGCGCCCAGCGAGGACGTCCTCGCCGAGGACGTCGTCGGCAGCATCGACGTCGAGCGCAGCCGGGTCGTCGCCAGCGAGCAGCGCCGTCAGGCAGGCCGCCCAACGTGCTGGTCGGCTGGGCCGACCTCGGCGCGCCCGACCTACACCGTGCTCGCCCGGCACGGCGCGACGGCGCTCAGCCTGGAGAAGCGGTTCAGCGGCCGCGGCGGCTTCGACGCGCCGCTGGCGCCCGCTGGGCGAGGCGCAGGCGCAGGCGCTCGCCCGCGAGGTCGCCGCGCGGGGCGGCATCGACCGGATCGTCAGCTCGCCGCTGCTGCGCACCCGCCAGACCGCGCAGCTTCGTGGCGGCCGCCATCGGCCTCGAGGTCGAGGTCGAGGACGGCTTCGCCGAGTGCGCGCTTCGGCGAGTGGGACGGCCACACCTTCGCCGAGGTGCGGGAGCGGTGGCCCGATGCAGCTCGAGGAGTGGCTCGCCTCGACGGACGTCGCACCGCCCGGCGGGGAGTCGTTCGCCGCCTGCCGTGATCGCGTGCTGCCGGCGCGCACGCGCGTCGTCGAGCGGTGCGCCGGGCGAGCGCGTGCTCGTCGTCGCGCACGTCACGCCGATCAAGCTCCTCGTGAGCGCGGCCGTCGGCGCACCGCTGGAGAGCGTCTACCGCATGGAGCTGCCGCCGTGCTCGCTGAGCACGCTGGCGTGGTTCCCCGACGGCAACGCGTCGATGTTCAGCTTCGCCGAGGCAGCGCACCTGCGCGACGTGCCCGCGCCGCACGGCACCTGACGGCCGTCACGGCTCGTCGACGATGACGTCGATCGCCGGTCGGCTGCGCCCGTCCGGGCCGGCTGCGTCTCGACGCGGAAGCCGAGCGCGTCGAGCGCCTCGGCGAACGCCGCCGGCGTGCGCGGGCGTGCGGCGCGACGACAGCAAGCGCCCGGACGATGCGTCCCTTCGTCGCCTTGTTGAAGTGGCTGACGACCGTCCGCCGGCCGTTGCGCTCCTGCAGGACGCGCACGGTCACCGTCCGGTCCGCGGCGACTGCGGGCACCGGACCGAGGGCGACGTAGCCGCTGGATCGCAGGTCGACGATGAGGCCTTCGACGGAGGCGATGGCGGACGACACCGGGTCCCGCCACGTCCGGGCGATCGGGCCGAGGCCGGGCAGGGATGGTCCCGGCGCTCAGTCGATAGGCCGGGATCAGGTCGCTGCGGCCGTACGAGTCCCCAGAGGGCCGACGCGATCGCCACCTGCTCGTCCGCGCGGCGCCGGCCGGCAGGCGTGAGCCCGGCGTAGTCGAGCGCCTCGTACAGGACGCCCGTGTAGACCTCGATCGCGGGAGCGCAGGGCTCGGTGCGCAGCAGGGTGTTGGCGCCGACCTCGCCCGCGCTGCGTCGGGCCCGAGGCCCGAGCGCCGCGGCGGCCACGTCGACGTCGCCACGGCACAGGCGACGAGGGCCGCGAGGACGGCCTTCCGCGCGGGCGCGCAGCGTCGGGGAACGACAGGGCGGACGGGTCCACGGCCGGCCCCTGCGAGGGCGGCGGACTTGCCCTCGCTGGGAGGGAGCAGGATGAGCACGTTGCGCAGGCTAACGAAGGGCACGCACATGGCAAACGCAGGAAACCTCGAGCACTGGGAGGACCTCGCTGCGTTCCACGGCACGGGCAACGACCGCTACTACGACGTCGCCGCGCTGATCAGCGGCGAGATGACGCTCCGCGGGCTGGAGGCGCGAGGCGATCGACCTGGCCACGGGCGGTGCCGGCGTCGCCGGCATGGACGTCGCGCACGTGCAGTCGCACATCGGCATCGACACGATCCACCTGGCCCGGCTGGGTGCTCGCGTCACGGCGTTCGACTTCTCGCCGATGGCGCTGCAGCGCCTTCGCGAGCTTGCCGCGCAGTGCTCGGTCGACGTGCGCACGGTGGTCGCCGACTCGCAGGAGCTGGCCGGGTCCGAAGCATGCCGCCTCCCACGGCCGATTCGACCTCGTCTACGCGACGGTCGGCGTGATCAGCTGGATCGCCGACCTCGACGCCTGGATGCGCGGTGCGGCGGCACTGCTGAAGCCCGGCGGGCGGCTCGTGCTCCTCGAGCTCCACCCGCTGCTGTGCATGCCGGAGACGACGGACCCGCTGCTCATGGACTTCCCGTACGTCAACGACGGGGTCCGTCACTACGAGGGGACCGGGTCCTACGCCAACCCGGACGCCGACCTCTCCTGGTCGATCGACCAGTACGCGTGGTCGATCGGGGAGACGGTCAACGCGGCGCTCGATGCCGGGCTCGGAATCGTCCGCCTGCTCGAGCACGTGGCCTCTCCGTTCGACCCGCGCGGGGACATCCTCGTGCGGAGGACGACGGCATGTTCCGGCTGCGGATCGGCCAGGGGCGGGACGGGGCGCCGGCTGAGCCGCTCCCGCTGCTGTTCACGCTGGTGGCCGAGAAGGTACGCTGACCGCGGACGAGCCAGCCGGGTGATCGCGGCACTTCGGTGCCGAGGAAAGTCCGGACTCCACAGGGCAGGGTGGTGGGTAACGCCCACCCGGGGTGACCCGCGGGACAGTGCCACAGAGAACAGACCGCCGTGAGCGATCACGGTAAGGGTGAAACGGTGGTGTAAGAGACCACCAGCGCTGCAGGTGACTGCAGCGGCTAGGTAAACCCCACCCGGAGCAAGGTCATAAGGGTGGTCCGACCCGCGAGGGTCGGGCCACCTGCGCAGGCGAGCGGCCCGCTCGATGCCTGCGGGTAGACCGCACCAGGCCGCTGGCAACAGCGGTCGCAGATGGATGATCACCGGTCAGCCTCGGCTGATCACAGAATCCGGCTTACAGGCTGGCTTCCGGCTTACAGGCTGGCTCGTCCCCCGCCGGACTATCCGTATGTTCAGGCCGTCTCGATCGGGACCGCGCCCGCCACGTCCTCCCGGAGTTCGAGGACACGCGTACGCGGCACGCCGGCGAGCGCAGGGGCGGCGTCCGGCGAGGACCACACCCGCTCCACGAGGAACCGCGCGAACGCTTCAGCGGCATCGGCGGAGGGGAACTCCAGGTCGAGCATGAGGTAGTGCGGGTCGTCGATCGGCAGGCGAATCGCATGGCCGCTCACGCCGGCCGTCTGACGTACCTGGGCGAAGCGGTCGAAGGCCGCCTTCCACTGGTCGTAGTCGTGGATCGCGTGCTCGATGCGCAGCGTGGTCACCTGACTCTCCTTCGATAGGCGGTGCGGCCCCCGTCGGCAGCCACGGTAGGTCGCCAGCGGCGTGCAGGGGCATCCCAGAATTCTGGGGTCGCCGATCGCGAGAAGCGCATTCCCCGCGGAACCGGGCGGCACTTACGCTCACTGCCATGGCCAGCAGCTGGGTGCGGGCGCGAGCGCGCGAGCGGATCGAGGTGATCGCCCAGCGGCCGCTCGACTCGGTGAGCCCTTCGCCGCGCGGTCCTCGACGTCCTGGCCGAGGTGGTCGATTTCGACGGCCTACGTGTGGCTGCTCACCGATCCGGTGACCACGGTGGGCGCTGCGCCGCTTGCCGATGTGCCCGGTCTGCATCTCGCGGAGCTCCCGGCGCTGATCAGGGCCAAGTATGCGACCCAGGTGAACCGCTGGACGTCCCTGATGCGGGACGCCCCACCCGTCGGGCTGCTGGGCACCACGCTGGACGCAGGCCCAACCCGAGCCACGGAGTGGCCCGGACTGCTCAGCACGCTCGGCATCGGAGATGTGGCGTCGACCGTTTTCGCGGACCCGTTCGGCTGCTGGGGCTTTCTCGACCTGTGGCGCCACCGGGATGGCGGGCCGTTCGAAAGTCCAGATGCCGAGTTCATCGCCGTGCTGACGTCGACGGTGACCACCGCTCTTCGCGAGTGCCAGGCCAGGACGTTCGTCGAGCCAGCGCGACCGCGTCGCGACGACGTGGGACCGGTCGTGCTGACACTCGACGACGACCTCCAGATCCTGAGTCGCACGGCCGCGTCGCAGGACTGGCTGGATGTCCTTCTCCCGCCCGCCCCCGGTGAGCACGCCGTCCCGGCAAGCGTCTACAACGTCGCGGCGCAACTCCTGGCTGTCGAGGGTGGCATCGACGCGCACGAGGCCTCCACCCGTGTGCACCTGGGGGACGGGTTCTGGCTCAGCGTGCGCGCGGCCAGGATGACGCCCGTCGACGTGCCCGGGCACGCGGCCGAGGGTGCGGATGCCGGCATCGTCGTGACCATTGAGGAGGCGTCCGCCGTCGAGCGCCTTGATCTATTCGCGCGCGCCTTCGCCCTCACCCCTCGGGAAGGCCAGCTCGTGCGACTGCTGGCGGCCGGCGGGGACACCCGCGCGATGGCGCGCGACATGGCGCTGTCGCAGCACACGGTGCAAGACCACCTGAAGGCCATCTTTGCCAAGACGGGTGCCCGCGACCGAGTCACCTTGCTGTCCCGTGCGCTGGGCACCAGGGGAACGCCTGACCCGTGACCGGCAATCGGATTAGTCTGCTGATGCGGGGGATGGTTGATGAGGAGTGCCATGAACCTGCAGGACGATCGAGTCTCGAACTTTCGCCGTATGCACGCCTCCGGATGCTTCGTGATGCCGAATCCTTGGGATGCGGGGAGCGCGCGGGCTCTCGAGCAGCTGGGCTTCAAGGCGCTGGCGACAACGAGCGCCGGCTTCGCCTGGACGTTGGGTCGTTCGGACAACGGCGTCTCTCGGGATGCGATGTTGGTGCATCTTCGCGATGTCGCCGCCTCCGTGAGGGTGCCGGTCAACGCGGACTTCGAGGGCGGCTTCGCCATCGATCCGGAGCAGGTCAGCGCAAATGTCAGCCTCGCTGCCGCGACGGGAATAGCAGGACTGTCGATCGAGGACTCGTCGGGCGATGCGAGCAGCCCGCTCTACGACTTTGACCTTGCCGTGGAGCGCGTCCGCGCCGCTCGGCGAGCGATCGACGACGGAGGAACGGGCATCGTCCTGACGGGTCGATCCGAGGGGTTCGTCGTGGGACGCCCGGACATCGATGAAACGATCCGACGGCTGTGCGCTTACTCCGAAGCGGGTGCCGACTGCCTCTACGCTCCCCGGATCGATGCCGTCGAGCATGTTGTCGCGATCGTGGCCGCCGTGGCACCCAAGCCGGTGAACCTGCTGATCAATGCCCCCTTCATGACCGTTGCGGAGGCAACGGACCTAGGAGTCCGGCGGATCAGTGTGGGGGGCACGCTCGCCCGCACCGCATGGGCCGGATTCCTGAAGTCTGCTGGGGAGATTGCTGACACAGGAACGTTCTCCTGTTTCGACGGTCTGCCTGATGTCGACGCCTTGTTCCGCCACGAATAGAGGCGGTCGAGCGAGGCGGACACGAACTGGACCTCAGGCTACGCCACCGGCCTTGCGGCGCTTGTAGAACAGGGTCTGCATCGCCAGGATGCGGCGGTGCTCCATCTCGAACTCGGCAAGGGCCTCGAGCGCGTCGAGCTCGTCATTGCTGAACGCCTCGTAGGGGGCGGGCACCGCCGTGTCGGCGGACACGTCCCGGAGGTGACGGTCGTGCGACTCCATATCGGGACGCGTAACACCGCGAGCGTGACCAACGGGGGAGCCCACGCGTGTCGGGCCACGTGACCGGTCAGGCGGATTCGGCCTCGGCGAGGTGCTCGGACACCTTGCGGCAGGCGGCCCCGAGAGCGGCGAACTCCTCGGGGGTGAGCCGGTCGACCAGGTGGGTGCGCACGCTCTCCACGTGGTCGGGGGCGGTGGCGACGAGCGTCGACCAGCCCAGGTCGGTGAGCACGGCGAACGCCCCGCGCCGGTCGTCGGTGCAGTGCTGGCGCTCGACGAACCCCGCCTTCTCCATGCGGTCGATCTGGTGGGACAGGCGGCTGCGTGAGGAGAGGGTCACGTCGGCCAGGTCGCTCATGCGCATCCGGCGGTCAGGGATCTCGGACAGGCGGACGAGGATCTCGTAGTCGGCCATCGTGAGGCCGTGCTGGGCCTGCAGTTCGCGGGTGAGCCGGTCGTTCAGCAGCAGGGAGGCCGAGAGCCAGGCACGCCAACTGTTCTGCTCGTCCTCGTTCAGCCACCGGGTCATGCCACGACTATACCGCGAATTAGTTGAAAACCGGACTTTTAAGGGTCAGGTGTCGAGGTCCCAGACCCGGACACCGCCGAGGATGCCGGACGTGTTCGGCACGATCTCGCCCTTGGCGCCGATGTCGGCAGGGGACAGGTGCTTGGCGTTGCCCCCGCCGACGTAGATCCGGTCGAAGAACAGCATGTCGTCGAACGCGGCGACGGCCTTGCGGACGCGCTTGGCCCACCGCTCGTTGCCGATCTCCTTGCGCTGCGCGTTGCCGAGCGCGATGTCGAACGTCATGCCCTCGCGAAACGGACCGTGGGACAGCTCGAGGTGGGGCAGCAGGGCGCCGTCGTTGAACAGCGCGGTCCCGACTCCGGTCCCCAGCGTCATGACGAACTCCAGGCCCGCGCCGCCGACGACGGCGCAGCCCTGCATGTCCGCGTCGTTGACGACCTTCGTCGGAAGCTGGAACGACTGGGCGAGCGCATGCGCGAGGTCGAAGCCGTGCCACGCCTCCGCGAGGTCGCGGTCACGCTCACCGCCGTATTCGGCGCGCGAGAGCGAGGGCACCTCGATGACGTGTCCGTGCCGCACGAGTCCGGGGAAGCCGACGGACACCCGGTGCACCGCGAGCAGCGGATGCACCAGCTCGGTCACCGTCTCGACCAGCCGGTCGGGCGGGCATGGATATGGCGTGTCGACGCGGACCCGCTCGGTGGTCATGACGCCCTGGGCGTTGACGATCGATGCCTTGAAGCCGCTGCCCCCGATGTCGATCGAGAGGGTGCAGGACGTCGGGTGGCCAGACGGTGTCGGTCTTGGCGGTGGTCATCTACCAGGTCCCTTCGTCGGTGCCGGTCGGGAGGGTGAGGATCTCGCACCCGGTGTCAGTGACGGCGAGGGTGTGCTCGAACTGGGCGGTCCAGCGACGGTCCTTGGTGACCACCGTCCAGTCATCGTCCCAGATGTCGTAGTCGTAGGTGCCGAGCGTGATCATCGGCTCGATCGTGAAGGTCATGCCGGTCTCGATGAGGGTGTCGTTTCGGGGGTCGTCGTAGTGGGGGATCACCAGACCCGGTGTGGAACGACGTGCCGATGCCGTGTCCGGTGAAGTCGCGGACGACGCCGTAGTCGAACCGGCGTGCGTAGCTCTCGATGACCCGCCCGATCACGCTGATGGGCCGGCCGGGCGCCACGGCCTTGATTGCCCGCCGCGTCGCCTCCTTCGTGCGCTCGACGAGCAGGCGCACGTCCTCGTCGACGTCGCCGACGAGGAAGGTGGCGTTGGTGTCGCCGTGCACGCCGCCGATGAACGCGGTGATGTCGATGTTGCAGATGTCGCCGTCCTCGAGGACGGTGGTGTCCGGGATGCCGTGGCAGATGACCTCGTTCAGCGACGTGCACAGCGACTTGGGGAAGCCCCGGTAGCCGAGCGTCGACGGGTAGGCGCCGTGGTCGCAGAGGTACTCGTGCC
Source organism: uncultured bacterium (assembly GCA_963707385.1). Taxonomy (GTDB): domain Bacteria; phylum Actinomycetota; class Actinomycetes; order S36-B12; family S36-B12; genus UBA10649. Next base: position 56,297 of record CAVPPK010000003.1, read on the forward strand.
CGACGCGGTCGAGCTCGTCGGTGGTGACGCCGGGCTGGATCGCCCTGCCCACCTCGGCCAGCGCGTCGGCGGCGAGCCGGCCGGCCACGCGCATCGCCTCGATGGTGTCGGCGTCCTTGCGCTCCGGCCCGTCGTAGGGCGTCGGGCCGGGCTTGCCCGACGTACTCGGGACGCGGGATGGACGCGGGCACCGCACGCATCCCGGACACGACTCCAGGAGTCAGGGCAGCTCGCAATCCGGATGGCATGGGCTGAGTGTAGATCGGTGCGCCTGTCGCTATGTTTGGGACCGAACGTGCGTCCGGCGACTAACGAAGGAAGTGACATGAGCTGGTACTACTGCTTGGTCCATCAGCGGGTTGAGCCCGAGGACGGCTGCGCGAACGCCGAGCGACTCGGCCCCTACGCGACTGAGGCTGAGGCCCAGCACGCACTGGAGACCGCGAAGGCGCGCAACGACGCGTTCGACGCGGCGAGGACTGACCGCACCTACCCACGACATGAGAAGGCCCGCACCGATCGGTGCGGGCCTTCTCATGTTCCGTTAGGAACACCAGCTCTCTAGCGCTTGCGAGCAGGAGCCTTCCGCGGCGCGGCCTTGCGGACCGGTGCCTTGCGGGCGGGAGCCTTCTTGACTGCGGCCTTGCGGGCCGGAGCCTTCTTGGCAGGCGCCTTCTTGGCAGGTGCCTTGCGGGCGGGTGCCTTCTTGACTGCGGCCTTGCGGGCCGGAGCCTTCTTGGCGGGCGCCTTCTTGGCAGGTGCCTTGCGGGCGGGTGCCTTCTTGACTGCGGCCTTGCGTGGCCGGAGCCTTCTTGGCCGGTGCCTTCTTGGCGACTGCCTTCTTGGCAGGTGCCTTGCGGGCCGGAGCCTTCTTCGCAACAGCCTTCTTGGCCGGTGCCTTCTTCGCTGCAGCCTTCTTGGCAGGTGCCTTGCGGGCCGGAGCCTTCTTCGCAACAGCCTTCTTGGCCGGAGCCTTCTTCGCTGCAGCCTTCTTGGCCGGAGCCTTCTTTGCGACCGCCACGTTGCCTCCCGTGTCGATGGACTCTGCGCCGTTGCAGAGTTCCTTGTTTACAACTCTGACAGAGCATGACACAAAAGACAAAGGCATTCGCGTCGCAGCAACGGTGCGTGTCGGCTCCGTGATATGCGGATGCAATGCGGAGTGCAGTGCCGCGCAGTGCACCGACGTACGAGGTGTCGCACGATTTCGATTGCGGCGCAACCACTTCGCGCGATCCATTGTCAGCTGCATCACGTTGGGAGACGACGTGAACGCGTGTCGTGCGAACGTGGAACGTGACGCGAAAATCAGGTCTCGCGTTGACGACGAATCTCGCGTTCGCGCACCGCCTCAGGACTCGTGCGGTCGTCGTACTTCCATAGTGTCGGCAGTGCCACTGCAGCGATTCCGACACCGATGATGCACAGCACGCCACCGGAGACGAACGACATTCGCAGCGACGTCAGCGACGCTGCAGTGCTGCTGCGCAACTGACCGAGCGAGCGGTCCGATCGAGTAGCTGAGCAGTTCGATGCCGGCCATGCGGCCGCGCACCTCATCGGGAATCGTCTGGTTCCACATGACGCTGCGGAAGATCCCGCTGACCATGTCCGCGCCGCCGGCGACGGCGAGGAAGAGCAGCACCCAGCCACAGGTTCTGGCTGAGGCCGACCAGTGCGATGCCGAGGCCCCAGACCGCGGCGGCGAACACGATTGCGCGGCCGTGTCGGTGCACCGACGACGTCCACCCGCTTGTCAGCGGTGACGAGCAGCGACCCGACAGCGCCGGCGGAGTACAGGAGGCCGAGCGTCCAGGCGCCGCCGAGGTCCTCGGCGAGGAAGGGGAAGAGGGCGTACGGGAAGGCGAAGACCATGGCGATGAGGTCGACCGCATACGTGCCGAGCAGGTCCTTGCGGCTCCAGGCGTAGCGCATACCTTCGGTGATGTGCCGGAGCGAGGGGCGGTCGGCGTCGGCCGCTGCGCGGATGCTGCGCAGACGCAGGAGCAACAGGATCGAGACCGCGAACGTGAGCACGTCCACGCCGTACGCGGCCGACGGCTCCGCCGGCGCTGAGCAGCAGGCCGCCGATCGCCGGCCCGACGATGCGATCCGAGCTGCCATCGAAGGGAGACGAGTGCGCTCGCGGCCGCCAGCTGATCGTGCGCGACGACGCGCGGGATCATCGCATCCAACGACGGTCGCTGGAGCCCGTCGACGGCTGCCAGCATCATCGCCACCGCATAGAGCACCCACAGCTGCGCGGTCGGCAGAAGGCTGTTCACGAGAAGCACGGCGACGAGGGCGCCGGACGCCAGCTCGGTCGCGATCACCATCACCTTGCGATCGACGGAGTCGGCGAGCGCGCCGCCATACAGCCCGAACACGATCAGGGGGATGAGCTCCGCCAGCCCGATGAGTCCGACGGCGACGTACGAGCCGGTGAGCTGCGCCACCTGGAACGGCAGCGCCACGTAGGTGATCATCGAGCCGAGGTAGGTGACGAGACCGCTCGCGAAGATGATGCGGAAGTCGCGTGACGTGCGCAGGGGAGTGACGTCCAGCCGCATCCGCGACAGCCAGTGGCGTCGTGGTTCGTCCTCAGGAGCACTCACCGGAGAAGTGTGGCAGGATCGCGGCTCGTGACCGAGCCCACGACTTCCCCCGACCCCCGCCAGCTTCCCGACGTCTCCGATCTCCGGATCGGCGTCCTCGGCGGAACGGGGGAGCAGGGCCGCGGACTCGCCCGCCGGCTCGCGATGGCGGGCCAGTCGGTCACCATCGGCTCCCGCGACGCCGGCGCGCGCGGCGTCCATCGCCGCCGAGGTCGGGCTCGGCGTCGCGGGTCTGGCGAACGAGGACTGCGCGCGCACGGCCGACATCGTCATCGTCGCCGTGCCGTGGGACGGCCATGCCGCTCTGCTCGAGTCCCTGCGCGACGCGCTCGCGGGCAAGGTCGTCGTCGACTGCGTGAACCCCCTCGGGTTCGACAAGCAGGGCGCGTTCGCACTGCCGGTGGCGGAGGGCTCAGCCGCGCAGCAGGCGGCGGGCATCCTCGGCGGACAGTCGCGTCGTGGCCGCGTTCCATCACATCTCCGCCGTGCTGCTGCTCGACGAGTCCGTCGACACGATCGACACCGACGTGCTGGTGCTCGGCGACGACCGCGAGGCGACCGATCGGGTGCAGGCGCTGGCCGGCCGGATCGCCGGCATCCGCGGCATCTACGGCGGCCGGCTGCGCAACGCCGGCCAGGTCGAGGCGATGACCGCCAACCTGATCTCGATGAACCGGCGCTACAAGGTGCACGCCGGCATCCGCGTCACCGACGTCTAGCCGAGTCACTGCCAGCTCGCGATCCGGTGGCCGACGTCAGGGTACTCGTGCTCCGGGCCGGGTAGGCGCCGCGTCACGTCCTCGCCCCACTGGGCGACGGCATCCGCGATCGTCGTGCGGACGTCGGCGTAGCGCTTGACGAACTTGGGGACCTGCGGGGTGAGGCCGACCAGGTCCTGCCACACCATCACCTGGGCGTCGGTGCCGTTGCCGGCGCCGATGCCGATGGTGGGGATGGTGAGCATCTCGCTGACGCGAGCGGCGAGCTCCGCGGGCACGACCTCGAGGACGATGGCGCAGGCGCCGGCCGCCTCCATGGACTTCGCATCGCGCATCAGCGTCTCGCCGGCCTCGCCACGGCCCTGCACGCGGTAGCCGCCGAGCAGGTTCACCGACTGCGGAGTGAGGCCGAGGTGGCCGATGACGGGGATGCCGGCGTTCGCGAGCGTCTCGACCTGCGGCAGCATCGGGGCGCCGCCCTCGAGCTTCACCGCCTGGGCGCCGCCCTCCTTCATGAAGCGGGCCGACGGTCTCGAGGGCCTGTGCCGGCGAGGCCTGGTACGAGCCGAACGGCAGGTCGGCGATGACCACCGCTCGCGGTGCGCCGCGCACCACGGCGCGGACGAGCGGGATGAGCTCGTCGACGGTGACGGGCAGCGTCGAGTCGTGGCCGTAGACGACCATGGCGGCGGAGTCGCCGACGAGGATGGCGGGAATGCCGGCCTCGTCGAAGATGCGCGCGGTCATGGCGTCGTAGGCCGTGATCATCGGCCACTTCTCGCCGCGGATGGTCGCCTCGGCCAGGTCGCGCATCGTGACGCGCCGGCCCTCGGGCATGCCGTAGAAGGTCATCTGCTTCTCCGATCTCGAGGCTCCACATGGAGTCCCCGGACACGTCCAATGATGACATGCCGCCGGCCGTGCGGCGACAGAGGCATGCCGATGTCGCGGCAATTACGCTACGGTGTCGTTTCGGAATTGCGGACGGGGCCGGGCGAGGAGCAGCATGGACACCAAGGCGAACGCATGGATGACGTCGGGGGAGGGCCACCCCCGACGGTGGGCGATCCTGGCGGTGCTGGTCGTCAGCCTCCTCGTGGTGGTGCTGGACAACACCGTCCTCAACATCGCGCTGCCGACCATCCAGGGCGACCTCGATGCCACCCAGAGCGAGCTGGTGTGGGCGATCGACTCCTACATCCTCGTGTTCGCGTCGCTGCTGTTCACGTGGGGCATCCTCGGTGACAAGTACGGACGCAAGAAGGTCCTCATCATCGGCCTGGTCATCTTCGTCTCGCGTCGACGGCCTGCGCGTTCGCGACGACGTCCCGGGATGCTCATCGCCTTCCGCGCTCTCATGGGCGTCGGCGGCGCTGCCGTCCTGCCGACCACGCTCGCGATCATCACGGTCGTGTTCCCGCCGCACGAGCGCGGCAAGGCCATCGGCGCCTGGGCCGGCGCGGTCGGGGCGGCCGTGGCCCTCGGCCCGGTGCTGGGCGGCATCCTGCTCGAGCATCCGGAGTGGAGCAGCTGGCTCACCGGCAACGACTGGGGCTCGGTCTTCCTCATCAACCTGCCGATCGTCGTCGTCGGCCTGTTCTTCATCTGGCGGGTCGTTCCCGAGACCCGCAACCCGCACCCGCGCAAGCTCGACCTCGCGGGCCTTGCTCTGTCGGCCACCGGCCTGGTGCTGCTCGTCTACGGGATCATCGAGGCGTCCGCCACGAAGGACTGGCTGGCCCCGTCGGTGATCTACCCGATCATCGCCGGCATCCTCATGATCGCGCTGTTCCTGTGGATGGAGGCGCGCAGCGACCACCCGAGCTTCGACGTCTCGCTCTTCCGCAACCGCGGGTACGCCGTCAGCCTGACCGCGGTGAGCCTCGCGTTCTTCGCCCTGTCGGGCATCACGTTCACCCTGCCCTTCTACCTGCAGATCCTGCGCGGGTACACCACGCTCGCGGCGGGCCTGTGCTTCCTGCCGTTCGCCGTCGGCCAGCTCATCGCGGCGCCGCGCAGCGCCGCGATGGTGAAGCGGTTCGGCTACCGCACGGTGATGACGGTGGGGCTCGTGCATGGTGGGCGTCTCGATGCTGCTGCTGGCGCGCATCTCGATCGACAGCCCGCTGTGGGCCGTGCTGCTCGTGTTCTTCATCTTCGGCTTCGGCATGGGCAACGTCATCGCCCCCGGGTCGACCGTGCTGCAGAACGTGCTGCCGCTGGCCCGGGCCGGCGCGGGATCGGCCGTGCAGAACACCGTCCGCCAGGTGGCCGGCGCGCTTGGCGTGGCGGTCGTCGGCACGGTGCTCGCGACGCAGTACGCGGCCAACCTCACCACCGTGATCGACCAGGTGCCCGAGCAGTTCCCCGACGAGGCGAGGCAGGCGGCCACCGAGTCGATCGTCGCCGCGGACCAGATCCTCGACGCAGGCGTCCGCACAGGGCGTCCCGGACAGCGTCATCGAGCCGCTGCGCGTCGGTGCGTTCGAGGCCTTCCTCAGCGCCTCGCACGTGACGTCGTACATCTCCCTCGCGGTGATCGTCATCGCGGCGCTCGTCGTGTTCTTCCTCCTCCCGCAGATCACCCCGCCGGAGAAGGGCGACCGCGCGGTCGGCGCGCCGGCCGATCCCACCGATGCGCTGGTGCGCGACGAGATCGAGCACTACTCCGAGGAGGCAGCGGAGGAGTACGTCGCACGAGACAAGGACACCCCGGCATGACCGTCCGGGGCGGCTGTCCGCGGTGGCGCCGCGCCGTCGCGCAAGGGCCGTCCCCGGGACGAGCGCATCGATGAGGACATCACCTCGGCTGCCCTCGACCTGCTGTCCGACCGAGGGGTTCGACCGGTTCTCCGTCGAGGCGGTCGCCGCGCGTGCCGGTGTCGCCAAGACCACGGTCTACCGCCGCTTCCCGACACGGAACGACCTGATCGTCGGGGCGCTCATGCGGCTGAACGACGAACTGCCCTCGCCGCCCGCCGCCGGGTCCGGTGCGCGACCGGCTCATCGGCGTCCTCCACGGGATCCGCCGGCGAACGACAGAGTCCGTGCGCGGGCCGCATCCTCATCCAGGTGGCCAGTGAGGGTCTGCGCGACCCGGCGCTTGCCGACCTGGTCCACCAGCGGGTCCTGGCGCCGCGGCGGCAGGTGCTGCGCGACGTCATCGCCGACGGCATCGCGTCGGGTGAGCTGCGCGCCGACGTGGAGATCGACACCGTGGTGCCCGCCCTCGTCGGACCGATGCTCTACCTCGGGATGTGGAGCGGAAGCGCCGTGACGCACGGGCGTCACGGTCGAGTCCGTCGTCGATCTCGTGCTCAGCGGCCTGACGGCTCGACCGGACCAGTGATCAGCGCGCTGACTCCCGCCAGCGACTGGTGATCGGCAGTCGGCGGTCGCGGCCGAACGCCCGCAGCGAGATCTTCGTGCCCGGGGGGTACTGCCGGCGCTTGTACTCGGCGAGGTCGGTGAGCCGCAGGATGCGCTCGACCAGCTCGGCGTCGAAGCCGGCCGCGACGAGGTCGGCAGCGCTGCTGTCGCCGGCGACGTAGGCCTCGAGCAGCTCGTCGAGCAGCGCGTAGTCGGGCAGCGAGTCGGTGTCCTGCTGGCCCGGTCGCAGCTCGGCGCTCGGCGGCTTCTCGATGCTGTTCGGCGGGATCGGCGCAGTGCGCCCGGCCGCGACGGCCTGGTGCGTTGCGCCAGCGAGCCAGCTCCCAGACGAGCGTCTTCGGCACGTCCTTGATCGGGGCGAAGCCGCCGACCGCGTCGCCGTAGATCGTCGAGTAGCCGACGGAGAGCTCGCTCTTGTTGCCCGTGGCCAGCACGAGGTGTCCCTCCGCGTTGGACAGCGCCATCAGCGTCGTGCCGCGCACGCGGGCCTGCAGGTTCTCCTCCGCGAGTCCGGTCAGGTGCAGCGAGCCCTGGTAGGCGTCGACCATCGGCGCGATCGCGACGGTGCGGATGTGCACTCCGGTGCGCGCGGCGAGGTCGTAGGCGTCGGCGACGGAGTGCTCGGAGGAGTAGACGCTCGGCATCGCCACGCCGTAGCACCCGCTCCGGCCCGAGGGCGTCGCAGGCGATGGCCGCGACGAGCGCGGAGTCGATGCCGCCGCTCAGGCCCAGGAGCACCGATCGGAAGCCGTTCTTCTCGACGTAGTCGTGAAGGGCCAGGACGAGGGCGCCGTAGACCTCGGCCAGCGAGTCGAGCCGGGTCGCCACCGCGCCCGGTGGCCGGGTGCGGATCGTCGGGATCGACGTCGACGACGATCAGGGCCGGCTCGAACTGCGGAGCCCGCGCGAGCACGGTGCCGTCGGGGGCGACGACGAGGGAGTCGCCGTCGAAGACGAGCTCGTCCTGGCCGCCGACGAGGTTCACGTAGGCCAGCACGGCGCCCGACTCGCGCGCCCGCGCCTGGCACAGCGCGAGGCGCACGTCGTCCTTGTCGCGCTCGTAGGGGGAGGCGTTGAGGACGGCGAGCACCGGCGTGCCCGGCCTCGCGGGTCCAGGCGACGGGGCCGCCGTCCTGCCACAGGTCCTCGCAGATCGCGACCGCCACGTCGGCGCCGTCGACGTTCACGACGAGGGGGGTGTCGCCGGGCACGAAGTAGCGGGCCTCGTCGAAGACGCCGTAGTTCGGCAGGTGGTGCTTGACGTACCGGGCGACGACCTGCCCGTCGCGGACGACGGCTGCGGCGTTGACGGGCGCCCGGCGTGGGCGACCGGTCGGTGACGGGACCGTCCTCGTCGAGGTAGTCGAGGTAGCCGACGAGGCAGGTGACGTCGCCGTGGCCGTCGGCCGCCAGCGTCGCGGCCAGGTCGGTCACCGCGTCGCGGGAGGCCTGCTGGAAGGAGGGGCGCAGGGCGAGGTCCTCGACCGGGTAGCCGGTGAGGACGAGCTCCGGGCAGCACGACGAGCCGGGCGCCTCGGGCCGCTGCCTCCGCCACGCTGGCGCGGACGAGGGCGCAGTTGCCGGCGAGGTCGCCGACGGTCGCGTTGACCTGGGCGAGGGCGATGCGGAGCGGCACGGAACGACACTACCGCCGGTGCAGTCGGCCCGGATTGTGACCGTTCGGTTAACCCATTCGTAACACGTGACGGGCCAGTATGGCCTCATGGACAAGCAGGCGGAGTTCGTGCTGCGCACGATCGAAGAGCGCGACATCCGGTTCGTCCGACTGTGGTTCACCGACGTGCTGGGCACGCTCAAGTCGGTGGCGATCGCACCGGCCGAGCTCGAGGGCGCGTTCGCCGAGGGAATCGGCTTCGACGGCTCCGCGATCGAGGGCTTCGCCCGCGTCTACGAGTCGGACATGCTGGCCAAGCCCGACCCGGCCACGTTCTCGATGCTGCCGTGGCGCAGCGAGGGCCCCGGCGTCGCGCGGCTGTTCTGCGACATCCTCATGCCGGACGGTGCGCCGTCCTACGCGGACCCGCGCTACGTGCTGAAGCGCACGCTCACCAAGGCGGCCGACCTCGGCTTCACCTTCTACACGCACCCCGAGGTCGAGTTCTACCTGTTCAAGGACGCCCCCGCACCCGGCACGCGTCCCGTGCCCGTCGACAGCTACGGCTACTTCGACAACACGCCGCACGGCGTCGCGCACGACTTCCGCCGCAACGCCATCACGATGCTCGAGCAGATGGGCATCTCCGTCGAGTTCAGCCACCACGAGGGCGGGCCCGGCCAGCAGGAGATCGACCTGCGCTACGCCGACGCCCTCACCACGGCGGACAACCTCATGACGTTCCGGCTCGTGGTGCAGGAGGTCGCACTCGAGCAGGGCCTGTACGCGTCCTTCATGCCCAAGCCGCTCCAGGACCATCCCGGGTCGGGGATGCACACCCACCTGTCGCTCTTCGAGGGCGATCGCAACGCCTTCTTCGAGGCGGGGGCCGACTACCAGCTCTCCAAGGTGGCCCGCTCCTTCATCGCCGGGCTGCTCGTGCATGCGCCGGAGTTCACCGCCGTCACGAACCAGTGGGTCAACTCGTACAAGCGGCTCGCCGGCGGGGCCGAGGCGCCGGCCTGGATCTGCTGGGGCCACAACAACCGCTCGTCCCTGATCCGCGTGCCGATGTACAAGCCGTCCAAGGGCAACAGCACGCGCATCGAGTTCCGCTCGCTCGACAGCGCGGCCAACCCGTACCTCGCCTTCGCGGTCATGCTGGCCGCCGGCCTCAAGGGGATCGAGGAGGGCTACGAGCTCCCGCGCGGCGCCGAGGACGACGTCTGGGCGCTCACCGAGGGCGAGCGTCGCGCGCTCGGCATGAAGCCGCTTCCGTCGAGCCTCAACCAGGCCATCCAGGCGATGGAGCGGTCCGAGCTCGTCGCCGAGACGCTCGGCGAGCATGTGTTCGACTTCTTCCTCCGCAACAAGCAGGCGGAGTGGGAGGAGTACCGTCGTCAGGTGACGCAGTGGGAGCTCGACCGCTACCTTCCCCTGTTGTGACCGCAGCCGCAGCCCGTCGTCCTCGCCATCCAGAACGACCCGACCGATCCGCCCCTGCTCGTCGGCGAGTGGCTGGCGGAGGACGGCATCCGCGTCGACGTCGTCCAGGCCTGCTTCGGCGAGCCGGTGCCGCGCGCGGTTCCCGAGGGCGTGCACGGCCTGCTGGCCCTCGGCGGGGCCATGGGGGCCAACGACGACGACGTCGCGCCGTGGCTGGCCGACGAGCGTGCGCTGCTGGCCGACGCCGTCGAGCGCGGCATCCCGGTGCTCGGACTGTGCCTCGGCGGCCAGCTCCTGGCGGCGGCCACCGGCGGCCGGGTCGAGCTCGGGCCGACCCAGGAGATCGGCCTGGCCTACGTCCGGCGCACGGTCGACGGGCTCACCGACCCGGTGATGTCGCAGGCGGTGCCCGTCGGCGGGCAACGAGATCCCGGCCGCCCAGTGGCACCAGGATCACGTCGCCGAGCTGCCCGACGGAGCCGTGCTGCTGCTCACCAACGACGCCTGCCGCGTGCAGGCCTTCCGGCTGGGCGACACGGCGTACGGCCTGCAGCTGCACCCGGAGCTCGACGCCGCGACCTTCCGGTCCTGGGCGGACTACCCGGACGAGGCGCTGGGCCGGTCGGGCATCGACCCGCTCGTGGTGGCCGACGACGTCGACGCGGCGGAGGGCGACCTCATCGCGGCGTGGCGACCGGTCACCCGGGCGTGGGGCGACCTCGTGTGGGCCCACCTGCGCGACTCATGAGCACCCGGCGCAGCTCCGACACCGGCCGGCTCATCCGCCTGGGGTTCCAGGACCTCGACCGGGCCCGGCGGCTGTGCGCCTCGCCGCGGCTCGAGCCCCTGCTGGCCGGCGAGGACGCCGATGGCGACGTGCTCGTCGACGTCGGGATGTCCGCCGACCCCGACCAGGCGCTGCTCCTGCTCGTGCGCATCCTCGAGGCGTGCGACGAGCCGGCCTGGCGACGGCTCGTCGCGGCGCTGCAGGCCGACGCCGACCTGCGTCGACGCCTGGTCGAGGTCATCGGGATGTCGGAGGCGCTCGGCGACTTCCTGGCGCGCCATCCACTCGCAGTGGGAGGTGCTGGCCGACGCCGAGGCCCTCACCGTCGCGCCCTCGTCCCGGCAGATGCGCCACGACCTGCTCGTCGCGGTCGGTGCCGAGCCGGCCAGCCCGGTGCCGGTGGCCTCGGGTGCGCAGGAGGCGGTGCTGAACGCGCTGCGCATCGCCTACCGACGGGCGCTCCTCGGGCATCGCCGCCCGCGACCTGAGCGGGCTGGCCACCATGGACACGGTGGCCCAGTGGCTGTCCGACCTCGCCGACTGCGTTCTCGACGCGGCCCTGGCCATCGCGCGGGCGGAGGTCGGCGACGCGGCCGACCTGTGCCGCTTCGCCGTCATCGGCATGGGCAAGTGCGGCGCCCGCGAGCTGAACTACGTCAGCGACGTCGACGTGATCTTCGTCGCCGAGGCGGTCGACGGAGCCGACGAGTCGCGGGCGCTGTCCGTCGCCACGTCGCTCGCGACCGGTCTCATGCGTGCCTGCACGGCGGCGACCCCCGAGGGCACGATCTGGGAGGTGGACGCGAACCTGCGGCCGGAGGGCAAGCAGGGGGCCCTGGTCCGCACCATCGCGTCGCACGTCGGCTACTACGAGCGGTGGGCGAAGACCTGGGAGTTCCAGGCGCTGCTCAAGGCCCGGCCGGTCGCCGGTGACCTCGAGCTCGGACGCGAGTACGTCGACTCCGTCAGCCCGTTCGTCTGGAGCGCGGCCGACCACCCGACCTTCGTCGAGGACGTGCAGGCGATGCGGCGACGGGTCGAGCAGCACGTGCCCGCGCGGCTCGCGGAACGCGAGCTGAAGCTCGGCCCCGGCGGCCTGCGCGACGTCGAGTTCGCGGTCCAGCTGCTGCAGCTCGTGCACGGTCGCAGCGACGTCATGCTGCGCAGCCCGACGACGATGATCGCGCTCGAGTCGCTCGCCACCTGGGGCTACGTGGGACGCGACGACGCGGCGACGCTGGCCGAGGCGTACCGCTTCCTGCGCACGCTCGAGCACCGCATCCAGCTGCACCGGCTGCGCCGCACGCACACGATGCCGGACGACGAGGCGGAGCTGCGCCGGCTCGGCCGGTCACTCGGGTTCCGGCAGGATCCCGGTCGGCGAGCTCGTCGCCACGTGGCGCCGGCACGCCCGTGAGGTGCGTCGCCTGCACGAGAAGCTCTTCTACCGCCCGCTGCTCCAGGCCGTCGCTCGACTCGACGCCGGGGAGGCACGGCTCAGCCTGGAGGCCGCCGAGCAGCGGCTGCAGGCCCTCGGCTACATCGACCCGCAGAGCGCGCTGCGCCACCTGCAGGCGCTCACCGCGGGGGTGAGCCGGCGCGCGGCGATCCAGCGCACGCTGCTGCCCGTCATGCTCGGCTGGTTCGCCGACGCCCCGGACCCGGACGCGGGCCTGCTCGGCTTCCGTCGGGTGAGCGATGCCCTCGGGTCGACGCACTGGTACCTGCGGCTGCTGCGCGACGAGTCCGCGGCGGCGGAGCGGCTGGCCCGCGTGCTCGCCACCAGCCGGTACGCGACCGACCTGCTGCTGGAGGCGCCGGAGTCGGTGTCGATGCTGGCCGACGAGGCCGACCTGCGTGCCGCGGTCGCGCGACCGCCCTGCTCACCGAGGTCCTCGTCCGTCGTCGATCGGCACGACGAGCCGGAGAGCGCCGTGGCCGCCATCCGGTCGATCCGGCGTCGCGAGCTGTTCCGCATCGCGGTCGCCGAGCTCCTGCAGGTGGCCGACCCGGAGCAGGCCGGCCGGTCGCTCTCCGACGTCGCCGTGGCCGCGCTCGAGGGGGCCGTCCGGGTCGCGCGCTCGGCCGTCGACCCTGACGGGAGCGTCGACTTCGCGGTGATCGGGATGGGCCGCTTCGGGGGTCGGGAGCTCGGGCTTCGCCAGCGACATCGACGTGATGTTCGTGTACGACCCGCGCCCCGGGGTCGACGACGAGGCGGCGCTCCGGGCGGCCGCCGCCATCGCGGAGGAGCTGCGTCGGCTCCTCATGGCTCCCAGCGGCGATCCGCCGCTGGACATCGACGCCGACCTGCGTCCCGAGGGCAAGCAGGGTCCGCTCGTGCGCTCGCTCGGCTCGTACGCGGCCTACTACGAGCGGTGGTCGTCCACCTGGGAGGCGCAGGCGCTGCTGCGCGCCGACCTGGTCGCCGGCGACGAGGCCCTCGGCGCGGCCTTCCTCGGCGTCATCGACCACCTGCGGTGGATCGAGCCGCTCACCGACGACGACGTCATCGAGGTTCGCCGGCTCAAGGCCCGCATGGAGTCCGAGCGCCTGCCGCGGGGTGCGGACCCGAACCTGCACACCAAGCTCGGGCGCGGGGGTCTCAGCGACGTCGAGTGGGTGGTGCAGCTGCTGCAGATGCGGCACTCGGCCGACGTCCCGTCGCTGCGCACCACCAGCACGCTGGACGCGCTCGAGGCCGCGCGGCAGGCCGGCCTGATCGTCGATCGCGACGCCGCGGAGCTCGCGGCCGCGTGGCGCATGGCGACCGCCATCCGCAACGCCGTGATGCTGGTGCGCGGACGGCCGAGCGACATGGTGCCGATCGACGTGCGCGAGCTGCGCGCGGTCGCGTTCGTGCTCGGCTACCCGGTGGGGGAGTCGGGTCGCATGATCGACGACTACCGGCGCATCACGAGGCGCGCGCGACTGGTGTTCGAGCGGCTCTTCTACGGACTCGAGGACGACCCGGCCAGCTAGCGCGGAGCCGCGGCACGAGGGCGCCGGTCCGCGCGGCCCAGGCCGTCCACTCGTCGCCGTACTGCTCGCGCAGGAGGCCGTCCTCCCATCGTGACTTGAGCACGAAGAACACGAGGAGCACGACCGCGCACAGCCGCGCTCCAGATCGACCCGATGGCGATGACGTAGCCGGCGACCATCAGGAGCACGGCCGAGTAGATCGGGTGCCGCACCCAGCGGTACGCCCCATCGGTGCGCAGCCCGGCCCCGGCGATCGGCACCGGGGTGGGGGTCAGGGCGCGGCCCAGGCGCCTGCCGGCGGCCAGGCCCAGGAGTGCCCCCGCGACGACGAGCGCGAGGCCCACGACGATGCTCAGGACGGACGGGGTGCGCCACGGCAGCAGGATCAGGACGAGGAGCAGCACGAACTGCAGCGCGACGAGCAGCCAGCCGACCGTGCCTCTCCCCATCGGGCCAGTATGGCACGCGCGGTGCCCGAGCTCGCGACGACGAACCGCCCCCCGGCCAAGGCCGGGGGGCGGTTCTGTTCCCTGTGCGCGCGAGGCGAATCGACGCGAAAGGGAGCCCTCGTTGCTCGAGCGCTCGTTCCTAGATGTCGTAGTACATGTCGAACTCGTACGGGTGCGGCCGCAGCTGGATCGGCAGCACCTCGTTGGTGCGCTTGTAGTCGATCCAGGTCTCGATGAGGTCGGCCGGGAACACGCCGCCCTCCTGGAGGTACTCGTTGTCCTTCTCGAGGTCGTCGAGCACCGCGGAGAGCGAGCCCGGCACCTGCGGGATGGCGGCGTGCTCGTCCGGCGGCAGCTCGTACAGGTCCTTGTCGACCGGCGCGAGCGGCTCGATCTTGTTCTTGATGCCGTCGAGGCCGGCCATCAGCTGCGCCGAGAACGCCAGGTACGGGTTGCTCGACGGGTCCGGCACGCGGAACTCGATGCGCTTGGCCTTCGGCGAGTTGCCGGTCACCGGGATGCGGATGCAGGCCGAGCGGTTGCGGGCCGAGTAGACGAGGTTGACCGGAGCCTCGTAGCCGGGCACCAGGCGGTGGTAGGAGTTCACCGTCGGGTTGGTGAAGGCCAGCAGCGACGGCGCGTGGTGGAGCAGGCCGCCGATGTACCAGCGGGCGATGTCGGACAGGCCGCCGTAGCCGCGCTCGTCGTAGAACAGCGGCGCGCCGTCCTTCCACAGCGACTGGTGGCAGTGCATGCCCGAGCCGTTGTCGCCGAAGAGCGGCTTCGGCATGAACGTCGCGGTCTTGCCGAACTTCCAGGCGACGTTCTTGATGATGTACTTGAAGAGCATCAGCTCGTCGGCCGCGTGCTGCAGGGTGTTGAACTTGTAGTTGATCTCGGCCTGGCCGGCGGTGCCGACCTCGTGGTGCGAGCGCTCGACCTGGAGGCCCGACCTGCAGCAGCTTGTTGACCATCTCGTCGCGCAGGTCGGCGAAGTGGTCGATCGGCGGGACCGGGAAGTAGCCGCCCTTGTAGGGGGTCTTGTAGCCGAGGTTGCCGCCCTCCTCCACGCGGCCGGTGTTCCAGGCGCCCTCGATGGAGTCGATGTGGTAGTACGACTCGTGCTGGTTCGAGTCGTAGCGGACGTCGTCGAAGACGTAGAACTCCGCCTCGGCGCCGAAGTAGACGGTGTCGGCGATGCCGGTCGACTTGAGGTAGGCCTCGGCCTTCGCGGCGATGTTGCGCGGGTCGCGGCTGTAGGTCTCGTTGGTGAACGGGTCGTGGATCGAGAAGTTGATGACCAGCGTCTTCTCGTCGCGGAACGGGTCGACGAACGCGGTCGCCGGGTCCGGGATCAGCTTCATGTCGGACTCGTGGATCGCCTGGAAGCCGCGGATCGACGATCCGTCGAACATCAGGCCGTCGTCGAAGACGTCCTGGGTGAAGGACTCGACCGGCATGTTGAAGTGCTGCATCACGCCGGGCAGGTCGATGAAGCGGACGTCGACGAACTTGACGTCCTCGTCCTTGATGAACCGGAAGACCTCGTCGGAACTGTTGAACATGACACCTCCTGCTCGCCGCGGCGAGCCCTCGTCGTGCACCGCTGGGGTGCGTTCGCCTCGCACGGGATGATCCCGTCGGGTCGGGGGCGGCTGCCTCCGACCCGGAAACGGTAGGCAGGGGGGGTGTCCTCGGCGTATCCCGACTGTTTCGACCGTGTTAACGCTCGCGGACTACGGTGGACGGGTGTCCGAGCCCGTCCCTGAGATCCCCGGCGAGGTCGCCGGGCTCGGTCGTCGGCTCGCGGCGCTGGCCATCGACTGGCTGGTGGCGATCGGCGTCTCGCTCCTGCTCTTCCGCGACGTCGCCTACGGCTCCCTGGAGAGCTCCGTGGCCATCCTGATGCTCTTCGCCGCCGAGCTGATCCTGCTCACCTGGCTCACCGGCTCCTCCTTCGGGCAGCGGATCCTCGGGCTCCAGGTGGTGGCGGATGGACGGCGGCCGCCTCGGCCTGGGCCGGGTGGCGCTGCGGACCGTCCTCATCTGCCTCGTGATCCCGGCCGTGGTCATCGACTCCTACGGCCGCGGCCTGCACGACCGCGCGGTCGGCTCGGTCGTCGTCCGGGCCGGGTCAGTCGCCTGACGCCTCGGCGATCCCGAACGGGGCCGCGTAGCGCGAGGCGGCCGGACGGGCGCTGGTCGCCGACGAGCGCAAGGGCCTGGAACTCGTCGATGTCGCCGAACGGCCCGGTGATGCCCAGCTCGCGGGCCGGCCGGAAGCCGAAGCGGCCGTAGTACGCCGGATCGCCGAGGACGACGACGGTGGTCTCCGCCGAGCCGGCCGGCCCGCCGCAGGGCCTCGTCCACGAGAGCGGACCCGACGCCCGCGCCCTGGTGCTCGGGCAGGACGCGAGAGGGGCGCGAGCGCCAGCACGGGGGCACCGTCGACGGTCGCCCGGGTGCAGCGCGATGTGACCCACGATGAGGTCGTCCTCGACGGCGACGAGGCTCAGGCCCGGCAGCCAGGAGTCGTCGGCGCGCAGGGCGCTGACCAGGTCCGCCTCGTCGCGCTGCCCGAAGGCCGCCTCGACGACTGCGTCGATCGCGTCGACGTCGGCGGCCGTCTCCGGTCGGATCACGCGCTAGCGCTGGCGGCGGACCTGGCGGGCGCTCGTGGGCATCGGGCCCTTGGGGATCGGCATGGACGAGGCCGCGTTGCCGAGCGCGTCGAGGCGGCGCCGGATCTCGGTGACCTCGCCGCCGCGCATGTTGCGGGGCAGCTTGCTCAGCGCCTTCTGCAGGTTCTTCAGGGGCACCTGGCCCTCGTCGTTGCCGACCTGGATCTCGTAGATCGGCACCTCGGGCAGCCAGCGCGCGGTGCGCTTGCGCTCGTTGGCCAGCAGCGGGACGACGCGGCTGGACGGGCCCTCGGACACGAGCACCACGCCGGGCTTGCCGACGACGCGGGTGATGATGTCCTGGCTCTTGTTGACCGCCACGGCGGGCGTCACCAGCCAGTTGCCGCCGCGCAGCGACTGGATGACGGCGGCCGCGGCGCCGGGCTGGCCGTCGATCTGCGTGTAGGCGGCACGCATCGCCCGGCGGCTGAACCAGAACGTGGCGGCCAGCAGGCCCGTCGGGAACGCGAGGATGAGCGCGGTCAGCCAGTTCAGCCACAGGTAGAGCGGGACGAAGACGACGACGAAGGTCGCGAGGAAGAGGCCGCCCACCTCGAGGGGGAGCAGCTTGTAGACCTTCTGCGTCATCGACCAGTTCTGGGCGAGGGACGACAGGGTTGTGCGGATGCGACCAGCCATGGGCTGAAGCCTAGTAGGCGCCTCAGGTCAGGGCGTGACGACGCGTACGCCGCCGTTATGCCTGCGAGCCCGGCGCCGCGCGGCGATCGCCTGCGCGTAGAGCCGTCCGGCCCGGTAGCTGGAGCGCACCAGCGGCCCGCTCATGACCCCGAGCGAAGCCGACTCCGTGGCGTACGGCGTCCAGCGCGACGAACTCCTCGGGGCGCACCCAGCGCTCGACCGGATGGTGCCGCGGGCTGGGGCGCAGGTACTGGGTGATGGTGACGAGGTCGCAGCCGGCCGCGTGCAGGTCGTGCAGCGCCTGGTGCACCTCCTCGATCTCCTCGCCCATGCCGAGGATGAGGTTGCTCTTGGTGACGAGGCCGGCGGCGCGCGCCTGGGTGATGACGTCGAGGCTGCGCTCGTACGTGAACGCCGGCCGGATGCGCTTGAACAGGCGCGGCACGGTCTCGACGTTGTGGGCGAGCACCTCCGGGGCGGCCGCGAACACCTCGCCGAGCAGGGCGGGGTTGCCGGAGAAGTCGGGGATGAGCACCTCGACGCCGGTGCCCTCGTTGAGCTCGTGGATCTGGCGCACGGTCTCGGCGTAGAGCCAGGCGCCCTCGTCGGGCAGGTCGTCGCGGGCGACGCCGGTGACGGTGGCGTAGCGCAGGCCCATCGTGCGCACCGACTCGGCGACCCGGCGCGGCTCGTCGCGGTCGAGCGGGGAGGGCTTGCCGGTGTCGATCTGGCAGAAGTCGCAGCGACGGGTGCACTGCTCGCCGCCGATGAGGAAGGTGGCCTCGCGGTCCTCCCAGCACTCGTAGATGTTGGGGCAGCCGGCCTCCTGGCACACCGTGTGCAGGCCCTCGGCCTTGACGAGCGACGCGATCTCGGTGAACTGCGGGACCGGTCTTCAGCCGCGTGCGGATCCACTCCGGCTTGCGCTCGATGGGCACGGCCGCGTTGCGGGCCTCGATGCGCAGCAGCTTGCGTCCGTCCGGGTTCACCACGCGACGATCCTCTCAAGGAGCCCCTCGACGACGGGCAGCGCCTCGGCGACCGGCACGTCGCGGCCCGAGCTCGCGGGACAGCGTGGTGACCTCGGCGTCGGTGATGCCGCACGGCACGATGCGGTCGAACCAGGCGAGGTCGTTGTCGCAGTTGAGGGCGAAGCCGTGCATCGTGACGCCCTCGCTGACGCGGATGCCGATGGCCGCCACCTTGCGGTCGGGGCCCCTCTCGTCGGCCGGCACCCACACGCCGCTGCGCCCCTCGACCTGCACGGCCGTGACGCCGAGCTCGGCGCAGGCCTCGATGAGCATCCCCTCGATGCGGCGCACGTGGGCGACGACGTCCATCGGGCTGGGCAGCCGCACGATCGGGTAGCCGACGAGCTGGCCGGGCCCGTGCCAGGTGATCTTGCCGCCGCGGTCGACGTCGACCACGGGGGTGCCGTCGATCGGGCCGCTCGAACGGCTCGGTGCGCCGGCCGGCGGTGTAGACGGACTGGTGCTCGAGCAGCAGGACGGTGTCCGGGTGCGCGCCCGGCGACCACGTCGGCGTGCACGCGGCGCTGCAGGTCCCAGCCGGCCTGGTAGTCGACGGCGTCCGTCCCGAATCCGACGTGCGTCAGCGCGAGGTCAGCGCGCTCGTCCGAGCGCGGAGCGGGGCGCAGTCACATCAGGAAGGGTAACCCCTCGTCGAGTGTGCAGTTGTTGGCCGTTCGCGGGAGGCCGGCATGCCCAACGTCTGCACGCTCAACGAATCGGGGGGATGCCCAGGTGGCGCAGGGCGGCGTCGGCGGCCCGTCGGCCGCTGACCATCGCGCCCTGGATGGACGCGGTGTCGCGATGGTCGCCGGCGACGAACAGCCACTCGCCGAGGGCGACGGGCTGACGGGTGTCGAGCGGCGGCAGCATGGCAGGCAGGGCGTAGGGGATCGGGTACGTGGCGACGTGCTCCCATGTGCGGGTGCCGACGCCGTAGAGCTGGGCGAGGTGGTTGCGCACGGCGTGCTCGGCCTCGGCATCGTCGTGCAGGCCCAGGGCCGAGGCGGAGACGAGCGTGCGGCCGCCGGAGGCGTAGGACGGTGCCGCATGCGTGAGCACGACGGTGTTGAGGACGGGTCCGCGTGCGGCTCGCCCGTCGACCACGAGCACCGGCTCGCCGCCGGTCAGGATCGCGGGGTTGCCGTCGGCCAGGTAGTACCAGGTGGTGACGGATCGGCCCTCGGGCACGTGCAGCCCGGGCAGCAGCTCGGCGGCCGCCGGCGGGTCCGTCGCGACGATGACGGCGCGCGCCGCGGAACTCGCCGGCGTCGGTGTGGACCGTGCCGTCCGTGACCGACTCCACGCGCACTCCGCAGCGCACGCTGCCGGACGGGAGGGCGTCGCGCAGCTGCTCCGGGATCGCCTGCATGCCGTTGCGCCGGCACGGACGGCACGCCCTTGACGAAGCTCGTGAGGATCAGGTCCATGAAGCGGCGCGAGGTGGCGAGCCGGTCCTCGAGGAAGACGCCCGCGAGGAACGGACGCACGACGCTCTCGAGGAACACCGGGTCGACGCCGGCGGAGAGCAGGGCCACATCGGACGGCATGTCGGGCTCGGCGGCGCGTCGGGCTGCCGAGTGACGTGACGTGCGCCAGGCGTAGGCCGCGAACCTGAGCTTGCCGGCCAGGCGTCCCGACCGTGACGAGAGGGCGTCCGGTGCCCAGCGCGGACGCTGGCGCGGGTCGGCCAGCCGGGTGGGACCGCGATCGGTGACCGAGACGACTCCGGGCACGAAGGCCTTCAGGTCGAGCGCCTCGTGGTCCAGGACGCGCGCGGCCTCGGGGTAGGCGGGGTTGTAGAGCTGGAAGCCGCGGTCGAGCAGCAGTCCGTCGACCCGGTCGGTGCGCACACGGCCGCCGACGTCGTCACCGGCCTCGAGCACCACGACGTCGACGCCGTGGATGGACAGCTGACGCGCCGCCGCGAGGCCGGCCAGGCCGGCTCCGACGATGACGACGTCGTGCTCGGTCATGGGCTACGCGTCCGCCAGGGCGGTGCGGATGGCCGACTCGATGCGTCGGGTCCTGGAACACGAAGCCGGAGCCCTCGAGCACCGCCGGCACGCACGCGCGCCGACCCGAGCACCTCGCTGGAGAACTCGCCGAGCACGGCCTTGAGCGCGAACGCGGGGACGGGAGGATCGTCGGCCGGCCGAGGATCTGCCCACGAGCGCGGACGTCATCTCGGCGTTGGTCTGACGGGCGTGGGCCCGGTGAGGTTGACCGGGCCGGTCAGGTGGTCCTGCTCGAGCAGGAACTGCAGCGCGCACACCTCGTCGCGCAGGGAGATCCACGACCAGTACTGGCTGCCCGGAGCCGAGCCTGCCGCCGACGC
Source organism: uncultured bacterium (assembly GCA_963707385.1). Taxonomy (GTDB): domain Bacteria; phylum Actinomycetota; class Actinomycetes; order S36-B12; family S36-B12; genus UBA10649. The sequence goes on from CAVPPK010000003.1 coordinate 76,986, forward strand.
CGAGCTTGAACAGCGGGAACATGCGGGCCCAGGCGCCGCCGGACTTCGCGACCACGAGCCGGTGCGGGGGTGGACGACGCGGATGCCGGCGCTCGCGGCGGGGCTTGCGGCGGCCTCCCACGCGCGGACGACGTCGGCCAGGAAGCCGCTGCCCGCGGGCGCGGTCTCGTCGACGATGCGGTCGCCGGTGTCGCCGTACCAGCCGATGGCGGACGCGGACACCAGGACGCGGGGCTTCGGGTCGAGGGCCAGCATCGCGTTGACGATCGTGTGCGTGCCGTCGACGCGGCTGTCGAGGATCTCGCGCTTGTAGTCGTCGGTCCAGCGATGGTCGCCGACGCCGGCGCCCGCCAGGTGGATGACCCCCTCGACCCCGGCCAGGGCGTCGAGGTCGACGGTGCCGGCCTTGGGGTCCCAGCGTCACCTCGTCGGGTGCGGCGGCGGGCCGGCGCACGAGCCGCACGACCTCATGGCCGACGGAACGCAGGTGGGGGACGAGGGCGGTGCCGATCAGTCCGGACGCACCCGTGACAGCAACTCTCATGCCCCTACCCTCTCGCGAGTGGTCACCGTGCGCAGACCCGCATGCGCGAGTGGCAGGGCGCGCGGATCGGCCACTCGTGCGACCCGGCCACTCGTGCGCAGTGGCCACTCGAGGGATCGGTGGTCAGAGGCCGAGCTCGGCCTCGAACGCGGCTTCCTCGAGGCGGGCCTTGATGGCGCCCAGGAAGCGGGCGGCGTCGGCGCCGTCGACGAGCCGGTGGTCGTAGGTCAGCGCGAGGTAGACCATCGACCGGATCGCGATGACGTCGGCGCCGGAGTCGTCCTTGACGACGACCGGGCGCTTGACGACCGCGCCGGTGCCCAGGATGGCGACCTGCGGCTGGTTGATGATCGGGGTGTCGAACAGCGCCCCGCGGCTGCCGGTGTTGGTGACCGTGAACGTGCCGCCGCTGAGCTCGTCGGGGGACAGCTTGTTCGTGCGGGTGCGGTCGGCGAGGTCGGCGATGCGGCGCGCGAGACCGGCGATGTTGAGGTCGCCCGCATCGCGGATGACCGGCACCAGCAGGCCGCGCTCGCTGTCGACGGCGACGCCGAGGTGCTCGGCCTCGAAGTAGGTGACCGTGCCCTCGTCGATGTTCAGGGTGGCGTTGACCTGCGGGAACTGCTTGAGCGCCTCGACGGACGCCTTGCAGAAGAACGGCAGGAACGACAGCTTGACGCCCTCGCGGGCCTCGAAGTCGGCCTTGACCCGGTTGCGCAGGTTCGCGATGCGGGTGACGTCGACCTCGACGACGCGTGGTCAGCTGCGCGGAGACCTGCAGCGACTCGACCATGCGCTCGGCGATGACCTTGCGCAGCCGGCTCATCTTCTCGGTGCGCCCGCGCAGCGGCGACGCGGCCGCCGGTGCGGCTGCGGCGGTGGCGGGAGCCGCGGCCGCTGCGGGGGCGGCAGCCACGGGGCGCGGCGGCCGGCTTGGCCTTCAGGGCGGCGTCGAGCACGTCGGACTTGCGGATGCGCCCGCCGACGCCGGTGCCGGTCGACGGTGGCAGGTCGACGTCGTGCTGCGCGGCGAGGCGACGCACCAGCGGCGTGACGTACGCATCGGCGTTGCCCGCAGGCTCCGCGGCCGTCGGGGCGGGGGCGGCCGGCGCGGGTGCGGCGCGGAGCGGCGGCCGGGCAGGCGGCGGCGGTCGGCAGCGGAGCCGGGGCAGGGGCGGCGGCGGCAGCGGTGCCGGGGCCGCGGGCGCGGCCGGAGCCGGCGCTGCGAGCCGCGGGCGCGGACGCCGCGGATCCGATGACGCCGAGCTCGGCGCCGACCTCGACGGTGGCGTCCTCGCCGACGGTGATGGACAGCAGGACGCCGGACGCGGGGGCGGGGATCTCGGTGTCGACCTTGTCGGTGGAGACCTCGAGCAGGGGCTCGTCGGCGACGACGGTGTCGCCGACGGCCTTGAGCCAGCGGGTGACCGTGCCCTCGGTGA
>CAVPPK010000004.1:0-1225078 GCA_963707385.1 uncultured bacterium
CCCTTGCTGGCGGTTGGGGCAGTGTATTTAGGATTCAGTGGTTACAATTACCAAGAATATGGAACCTTTGGCTCAGGATCTCAACAGGTAAGTCACCATTACCTGGCAAGAACGTTATTTACCGGAAATTTCGATTCGCGCAGCTTGCTAAACCCCAATGCTCTTCAGAACCAGGAAGCAGGAAAATATGTCGGTCGACCCATATATAACGATTTTATTGTGGGGAGAGAGAAAAGCTGGGGCCTAGACCCGATTTATATCAGCTTATTTCCTTCTGTAACCATAAGGCGGTGAATGAGTACCATCTGCCTTTTAATTATATGTATTTCGCCACCATTTTGGATGAGATAGGTAAAATACTCAACAAGGTATGTTTCATGGCAAGCAGATATAGTTGGTTCATTGCGCCGATATAGGGAGATGATTTCTTCAATTATGGGGGTTATTCGCTTAAACCTGACGACGAAACAATGGTTGCGAATAAACGACAGTGGTTAATTTAGTATCGAAAAATATCAAATTTGAAGGAAAATCACCTATTCCCGGCAGCGTGATTTCCATTTATTACAAAATTACCCAGGGATATACATGGTATACAGCATTATTTATTCTCGCATTAATTTCCAGCCTCTATATCCTTCGGTTTAAAGACCAGTCTTCCTGGCGCCAATAGCCTTTTTTATTGCTAACTGTGCTCTGCTAATCTATACCAGGTTTGAAAACCAACGTTATGTTGCCTTTCTGGATGTCTTATTAATTTTACAAGTTATGTTAGGGTTGAGCTTTTTGAATGAATAAACACCTTGTTGTTCATCAAAAACCAAGTGATCAATTGAAGGCAGAGTAATGAAGTTTGCTATTTGATGGTAATAGAAGAAACAATGATAAAACCCACGACAATGAGTGGGGCCCCAATGATTTTGTTTTTGGTTATCTTTTCTTTTAGAAGAAGAAATGACAACCCCATACTCCAGATATAAGTTAACGATGTTTCAGGCAGCACAACTGAAAGTGCAGAATGTTTTAACACAATGATGATACAGACCAATACTAGCTAAATAAAATATTGCACCAATGTAAAGTTCTTTTTCGAGCAGTATCTTTACGATAGTCTGACTGCTCATCGTTGCTAACTTAAGAAACAGGACTTCCAGTTGCGCCCAAGAGTGTAAGTAAGGCAACGAGAAAAAAACTACGCATCACCCCCCCCAATAAATGTTACTCCAGTCATAATCACCAATACACCGATGATATGCTTTGGAGAAATTACTTCATGCAAGAAAATGGCACTTAGCATCAACCCAAAACCCAAACTTAGTGACATGATCGGATGTAAAACTGATAGGTTACCAAGGCGAAATGCCAGGATCATGAGTATGGAAGAAAGTCCATAAAGTCCAATTCCAAAGGTAATTAGAGACCTTTCTCACTACCTGATACTTTCCAAATAAACTGAGCTAATGCGATGATCAGGGCAGACGTGAACATCAATACCATCCCTTGATAATTCCTCGCTATCGATTGTATAAATTTTGATTTTTCTTCAGGCTTTCGTATTGATTGGTCCATTTAATCTTCTCTTTTGATTTCTCTGGCCAAGTATTTTAATAAATGCCAGCCTGTAGGCAATGCTTTAAAATGTGTGCTCCCTGCCAGTCGGGAGGTTTCGCTTGTAGGAAATTCAACTCTCTTTAAACGCTTTTTATAACAACGGCTGACCATTTCAAGATCAATTGAGACACCGTAATCCACCGGGTCAACGAGGGAAAAACCTTTGACTGTTACGCCCCGGAAACCATGAAGCACATCCCAAACTATCGGACCTTCGCGGCGAAAAAGTAACGCACTCAAAAGTGCCAGACAGGTGACGAACCATTTGCGAGGTTTGAGGAGCCTCGTATCTTCCTCATTGTGCGAACCGTGGATATTTCGACTGGCAATAACCAGATCAAATCCCTGCTCAAAATAGGGACGGAATTTTTCTAGATCGCTCGTTGACACACTGCCTTTTGGATGAAAGAAGACCAATGCATCGGTTGTACACTTCTCAAATGCATGAATACAAGCAGCATTCAACCCGCGCTTGGGTTGAATATGCACTGGAATTCCTCTGCTTTTCAAATATTCGATTGTTCCATCTTTGCTCCCCGCGTCAATTGCATAAACCTCATCAAATAATTCATAACGAATTTTGGGAAGATCATGCTTACATCCTACCAGCTCATTCATTGTCAAAATGCAAAGAGTGATTCGCATTATATTTTTCTATTGATTGACAAGTTGTTCTGCCAAAAGTAGACCTTTTTCCATTGCTATGTCGGAATTCATGTGTTCCCACTCACCCCAACGACCCAGACCAATAATTGACCTTGTTAGAGCCCAATCTAGAATTCGTTTGATCTCTATTGGCTTCTTTCGGGTATTGAGTGGGTAAGCGTATTGATTATGATGAAGGATGTTACTATCATTTTTGGTAAAGACTGAATTTACTTCTTGCCAATATCCTCGCGATCCTCTTAAAAAGTTATAGCGGTATAGTATCCGGTGGAAAGTAAGCGATTTATCCGGAAAGTAGATCCAATGGGCATCAGTGTTTTCAGTTTCATTCCTGTATACTATATCAATCGAGCTGTATTTCAAATTGCGAATATATTCCCTCACTTTGGCAGGAATTGAACAGTTATTTCCAAATTCTGGCCATGGAATAGTATTGACAACACAGTCTGCCTGAATGTTTTCATTTACCGTGAGTGTTTCTACATCGATACTTTTTACAGGTTGATTCAGAATAAGGTGATTACCTACCATCGCAGCCATTCTCAGAAAAAGCTCCCCATAACCATGCTGTTTTGGATAGAAGAATTGTCCGTGAGCAGGCAAATTGCCAAAAGGTTGGTGTTGTAGACAGCTGAGTAAAGTCTCTTCGAGTGAAACATTCGGAAGCTTATACAACCAATAGGTGCCTAAGTCTTCGGAGTAAGGCGCAAAAACCTTGGCATTATAGGGCAACATGTAATTCTGCGCAATTACATCGCCAAGTTTCCAAGTTATCCAATTTTGGAATTTGGAAGGCATGGGCTTCCCCTGATTGGATCCAGCATTCATAATCGAGATCAGGTGTTCCACCTGGTCGTCTATTGGAAGTTGCCAGATGTTGGCTTCATATGGATAGTCGATCTCGAAACGGTCGGTTCGTATTTTTGAAATACGATTGAATAATTCCCATTCATCCTCGGGCATGAATTGGAACACAAAGTCCAAAACCTTTTTTCGCCGCACATCCAAAAAATGTCCACCACCAATATCTATTGGGCTACCATCAACAACTTTGCTCCGACACAGTCCACCGGCTTCTTCTTGACCCTCAAGAACAAGAAAGGATTTTTCGCCAAGCTGTAATAACCTGGCTGCCAGTGATAAACCACTCGGGCCAGCACCAAGAATCGAAAATTTAACTTTTGTTGTCATGGATTTTCTTATCTGCCTTGATTCTCATGAAAACGCAGCCTGGTATGCCTGGACTACCGCTTCCGTTTCGCCGGACTGCCTCACCGCCCCATGATCCAGCCACACCGCTGTCGTACACAAATTCCGGATATTTTCCATATTGTGCGACACCTCAGAATGGTAATTCCCTTTTCAAAAAACGCCTTGATTCTGGCTTCGCTTTTGCGCTGAAAGGCCTCGTCTCCCACGGCCATGATCTCGTCCAGGATCAAAATATCCGGGTTGGTATCGGTTGCTACCGCAAAGCCCAGCCGGGCCCACATTCCCGATGAGTAGGTGCGAATAGGAGCATCGATGAACTCATGCAGTTCTGAGAAATCCACGATCCCCTGCATTTTCTCGTCGATTTCTTTACGGGTCAAACCTAAAATTGCACCGTTAAGGTATATGTTTTCGCGGCCGGTCAATTCAGGGTGAAAACCGGCGCCTAGTTCAAGCAGTGGTGCAACCTTACCGCGTACCCACACCTTACCGGAGGAGGGCGTCAACACGCGCGAGATCAGTTTGAGCAGGGTACTCTTTCCAGCTCCGTTGTGACCTATGATCCCCACGATTTCACCTTTGTTGATCGTCAGGGAAACATCATTAAGCGCCAGAAAGTGCTGATATTTCACGCGCCTCTGAAACCAGCGGATAACATATTCTTTAAGGGTGCCAATGCGCTCATAAGGTGCGCGATACGCAACCGAAACATGGTCCAGGCAAATTGCGGTGTTGGGCTCGATGGTGGACATAGGCTAGGTACGGTAAGCGAATTCTTTAGATTTGTAGGTGAAGAAGGTCCAGCCAATCACCAGGGTTGCCAGAGAAAAGAGGGCTGCCGGCAGTAAATCGGCAGCGGTGGGCAACAATCCATCGTATACTGAAAAGCGGAAAAGTTTTACCAGGTAGTACAGAGGGTTAAATTTAAAGATCCACAGCATTTCAACGGGAATGATGCTCTCGGGATAAATGATGGGGGTCAGGTACAACCAGGCAGTCAGAATGATTTGGTACATCTCGACCACGTCTGGGAAGTAAATGCCAACCGCCGACAAGAGCAATCCAACCCCCAGTGAAAATGCAAATAGCAAGATCAAAGAGATTGGAAAAGTAACGACTGTCCACGGCAGGCTTTTGTTGGTAACCAAGATAATGGCAAGCAGCGGCACCAGCGAAAATAGCCAGTTGACTACACCAGTGAACATCGCTGAAATGGCAAATGTTGATCGTGGAATATATATGCGTTGAAAAAGGCCCCCACCCCATACCAGACTGTTCATACAGGCGGTTGTGGTTTGCGCAAAGAAATTCCAGGCAATCAAGCCGCTCAGCACGAAGGTTGAATAATTTCCAGTGGTGTCGAAACGCATAATCTTTGAAAATGCGAACGTCAAAACCAGCATCATCCCAAGCGGATTTATCATTGTCCAGGCAATTCCAAAAACTGATCGCTTATAGCGAGTTAAAATATCTCGCCGAGTTAATTGATAAATTAGCTCGCGATATTTCACCGCCTGTTTCAATTCATCGATTGCCGGAGATTTGCGGGAGGCGCTGTCGTAGATCTGGTTGGATGAAGACATTTTAAATTTGTAGGAAATATTCTTCGGTAAAGATGCGGGGGATTTACATTATACCCCCTTGATGGCTTGGTTTCTGATAATTATTCTGGCGTAAAACATTCTCAGTCCAAACCTCAAATTCAAACACGGTATAATTGGCCTACACGCTGGGAATCGCAGCCAACTTTATTGAAAATGGGCTGGTATTCCCTCCAATCGCGGGGGGTCATGACGCTGCTCAAGCAGCTATGGATCACCCTGCGGCGCGCTCTCGCTCGTTGGATCCCCTATCGTTAACGCCCCATGGACTTATCCATTTGCATTGTTTCCTTAAACACCCGGGATTTACTGCGGGATTGTTTAAATTCGCTCTACGCCAGTTCTACCAAGTGTTCGTACGAAGTCATCATTGCCGACAATGGCTCGGTCGACGGCAGCGTCGAGATGTTGGCAACTGAATTCCCGCAGGTGAGGGTCATTCAAAACACCTCCAACCTGGGCTATACCGTGCCAATGAATCAGGCTTTGCGCGCAGGCAACGGTCAATACCTGATGCAACTGAACCCGGATACGCTGCTGCACCCCGGCCTTTTCGATACACTTTTTGATTTTATGGAATCCAATCCGCGCGTCGGTATTTGCACGCCGAAAGTGCTCAACAGCGATGGGACGCTGCAAAAGCAGTGCCGCCGTTCTGCCGCACGCCCGTGGGACGCCATCAGCTATAACTTGGGACTTTCCCGACTATTTCCCAACAGCCGCTTTTTTGGCCGCTATTTGATGGAATATCTGCCGGAAGATCAAATCGCCGAGGTCGAGGCGGTCTCCGGGTCATGCATGCTGATCCGCCGCGCAGTGGTGGACCAGGTCGGCTATCTGGATGAGGCTTTCTTTGCTTACCAGGAAGATGCCGATTTCTGCTTTCGGGCGCGCGAGGCGGGTTGGAAAATTTATTATGTCCCGACCGCGCAGATCACTCATTTTGGCGGGCTGGGCGGCTCGCGGTTTATGCCGTTCCGCGGTATTTACGCCTGGCATCACTCTTACGACCTTTACTACCGCAAGCATCTGGCGCGCGAATATATTTTTCTGGTCAATTGGCTGGTTTACCTGGGAATTGGCCTGAAATATTTGATTGCGATGATCGTTAACGCGCTGCGCAAAGAAAAAGTCGTCGGGTCAAAGAAACCCTAAACCCGCACCGCTCCCGCCTCGCGGGCTGCCAGTTCCACCAACTCATCCAATCGTTCCGCCACCGCCGGGGTTAATCCCAGGTGCGTTTCGATGCTTTCCGGCTGTACGCCGAAGACCACCACCCGTTCCGGGTAAATATCCGTCAGACGGGCGGTGAAGAGCAGCTCGGGCAGCCCGATTTCGTGCGGCGAGGTCTTGAGTGCCAGGTATGCCGGCACCTGATCACCTTCCAGACGCACAATGCTGCCAGGCGCCTTACCCAGCCTGGCAGCATCGATAATGATCAGGTGGTCCACACCTTCCAGGAATTGCAGCAGGTCCAGGCCGCAGGTACCCCCATCTACGACCTGGACTTCCGCTGGCAGTGAATAATCGGCCTGCAGCTTTTGGATGGCATGAATGCCTACCCCGTCATCCGTAAGGAGCAGGTTACCGACGCCCAATATCACAGTTTTTGTCATCTACCGCTAATCCGCCACGATCACTCGTGTGATTTCATTTCCTTCCGGGTCCAGGACATGCACCGCGCAGGCCATGCACGGGTCGAAGGAGTGGATGGTGCGCAGAATTTCCAGCGGCTGTTCGGGTCCGCTACCGGGGTGCCAACCAGGGCAGCCTCGTAGGCGCCGGGCAGGCCGTTCGCGTCGCGCGGCGAGCCGTTCCAGGTGGAGGGCACAATCGCCTGGTAATTGGCGATCTTGCCGTCCTTGATGTGGATCCAGTGCCCCAGCGCGCCGCGCGGAGCTTCGGTCCAACCCCAGCCCATGGCTTCAGCCGGCCAGGTGGCAGGCGTCCCAATGGTCATTTTCGTGGATGCGCAGGTCGCCCTTGCCGATATTCGCAGCCAGTTCAATGGTCCAGGGCGTCCAGCTGCTCGGCCAGGACCATGGTTTCCACGCAGCGGGCAGCGATGCGGCCCAGCGTGGAGAACAGCACGGTGGCGGGCGCATCGAGTTTGGTCAAGACGGCGTCCACCCAGAATTTCACCCGTTCATGTCCGGAGGCATAGGCGATCAGCATGCGCGCCAGCGGGCCGACTTCCATGGCCTTGTCGTCATAGCGCGGTGCTTTGAGCCAGGAATACTTGCCTTCCAGTCTCGAGGAACTCGTAGGGCGGCTTGGGACCGGTGTAGTTGGGGTTCGTTTCGACCCTCGGAGGGATGCAGGCCTTTACTCTCGTCGTCGTACTTGAACCAGGAATGGGTGACGTATTCGGTGATCTGGCTTCCGGTCGAGCGGATGGACCTGGCTCAGGTCGCGGTCCAGGATGATCCCGCGCGGGAAGAACAGATCGCCGGGTTTATTGCGGATCGGATCCGTCGATCAGCGGGAAGTCGCCGTAGGACATGAAATTGCCCAGGCCTTCGCCCAACGCCGGCCCAATCCAGGTAGAATGGCGCCACTGCCAGCACATCCGGCAGGTAGACTTTCTCGACAAACTCTTTGGCCTTGGCGAACAGGACTAGCAGGTGGGCGATTTTATCGGCGTTGATGCGCAGCCTGGCTGTTGGGATCGACCGGGATGGACATGCCGCCGACCAGGTAGGTTTGCAGGTGCGGGTTCTTGGCGCCCAGAATGGCATGCGCTTTGATGACCTCACGCTGCCATTCCAGCGCTTCCAGGTAATGCGCCACCGCCATCAGGTTGGCTTCCGGCGGCAGCTTATAGGCCGGGTGACCCCAGTAGGCGTTGGCAAACGGTCCCAACTGACCGCTGGAGACAAAGATCTTGAGCTGTGTCCTGCACGCCTTTGAAAGTAATCGGCGCTGGATTTGGGCCAGTCCGAAATCGATTGGGCCAGCGCTGAGGTGGCTTCCGGATCGGCATCCAGCGCGCTGACGATGTCCACCCAGTCCAGGGCATGCAGATGGTAGAAGTGAACGACATGATCCTGTACGTATTGAATGGCTTCAATGATGTTGCGGATCAAACGGGCATTCGGTGGGATTTGGATCTTCAGGGCATCTTCGACAGCTCGCACGGAGCTGAGTGCATGTACAGTCGTTCAAACACCGCAGATGCGCTGGGTAAATGTCCAGGCATCGCGTGGATCCCTCCCTTGTAGAATGATCTCGATTCCGCGGAACATGGTGCTGCTGCTCCAGGCTTTGGTCACCACGCCGCCATCCACTTCTACTTCAATGCGCAGGTGGCCTTCGATGCGGGTGATCGGGTCTATGGCAATCTTGGTCATGTGATCTCTCCTTGATCGAGGATGGAAAAATTACAGGCGTTTGACGGCCTTGCGGGTTGGTTCAGGGAACATGGGCAGGAAGCGTACCGCGGCATCGAACATGATCAAGCCCAGGCAGGTCAGGCCAATGGTTACTGCCAGTTCCTGCCAGCTGGGCAGGTAGAATGAGCCGCTCATGAAGATCAGGGCCGCGTTGACCCGGTTGAGGATCAAACCCGCCCATGGTGAAGAAGGCCGCCCAGGCAATGCCATGCACATCGTTGCGGGTCTGCGAATCGCTGAAGAAGAAGATGGGGAGCAACACGCCAAAGACCATTTCGACGATATACATCACGGCTGGTGCGCCGCCCTGCAGCAGATACAAGTATTTACCGGTGACGAACAATTCGACCATCCGAGCGATAAAATAGCCGCCCAGGATCCAGGGAATGGCCTTCATCAGGCTGGCCAGCATCTTGATCTCGAACGGGTAGCCATAGGTGCGCGAGGAATGGAACGACTCGAACACTACCATGGCCAACCCGGCCGCGATGGCGGTCACGATAAAAGTACAGCGGGAAAAGCGGTGAGTAAAACAGCGGGTGAATCTTGTCCGGGAGGATGGTGAGCATCGTCCCCAGGGTGGATTGGTGCATGGTGGACAGGGTGACGCCGGCGATGATCAGCGGAATCTGGATGGCGCGGATAATTTTCAGCGGCACCTTCCAGTGCAAGGCGTCAAATACCACCGGGCTGAACTCCAGCGCCAGCACGGTCAGGTATAACATCACGCACCAGCCAATTTCGAACAGCGGCGAGTGGATATTCCAGTAGATGATCAGATGCCAGATACGCTGCGGCTGCGAAAGATCGACCAGCAGGGTCATGCCAGCCAGCATGTAGCTGATGAAACCGGTCAGAATGGAGGGGCGGACGATCGGATAGAACTTTTTAAGGTTGAAGATATACACAATGGCTGCCACCGAGAACGCGCCGGCAGCCAGTCCGATGCCGCTCATCATATCGAAGCTGATCCACAGCCCCCAGCGGACGCCCGTCACTCAAATTGGTGGTGGCGCCCAGGCCGAAGATCCAGCGGTAAACCGTCACGCCCATCCCCAGCGCGCCCAGCACCCACATCAAAATCATGCCGGGGCCTAAGGGATAGCGGCGTAAACGGATTTCTCCAAGTCGCACGGCCATATTACGCCTCCTTCCCTTTCGGCGTGTCATTGCCGCCATTCGTGCCATTTGCTCCGTTATTGCCGTTGTGGCCATTCGTACCGTTTTGATCCTTACGGTGCGTACGCAGGTAAATGGCGGTACTGAGGGTGACCATGACGCCAATCACGCCCAGAGTGCCCTGCATGTATGGCCAGGTAATGTCTGGCAATGACCGGTCGCTTTGGTCTGGGAACCCGAGTTTCAGTAAAATCCAGGTCGGAGATATACAGCATGGAAGTGCCGCCGGCCTCTTTTTCACCGTAAATGTGCTGGAAATAATTGCCTTCTCCCACCAGTCGGACGCGGGCTGTATCCAGCATGGCTTTGCGCGTCCCATAAATCAGGGCGCCGGTCGGGCAAGCCTCACTACATTTTGGTTGCTCGCCTTTGGCCTGCCGGTCGGCACAGAAGTCGCATTTCTGGATGAAAGGCAGCGGTTTTTCCCATTCTGTTTTGGGCACCGAGAATGGACAGGCTGCCATGCAGTAACGGCAGCCGATGCAGCGCTCTTTATGATAAATGACCGGGCCGTTCTCCAATTTTTCCAGCGCGCCTACCGGACACACCGAAACACAGGCTGGATGGACACAGTGCATACACTGGTTTTTAACAAAGGAGTGACTTTGTTCATCCTTGTAGAGCTTGATGATGGTCCAGGTTTTAGAATCCAGATCATGCGGCATCTCGTATAATCCAGACGAGTCAACTTCGTGCTCCAACCCGGCGCGGCGTTTGCAGGCGACCTGGCAGGCCCGGCAGCCCACGCAAATGGTTGAGTCGTACAGCATGGATCCGGTCTCGTCGGTATTTTCCGCGGCGTTGACGGTTTTGACTGGAGCTGCGGATAGCGCCAACGCCCCCAGCCCGGCTCCTGTTGTTTTTAGGAAATCTCTACGGTTCATTGGCATGATGACCTCCCCTAGTGGCCCTCATGGCCTTCTTCAGAAGGTTCTTCCTCGCTGACCTCGGGGGTGACGCCCTTAGCACGGCCGGTCATCACCGTGTAGCCAAATGCCAGCGCTGCCCCGGCTACCACGCCGACTGCACCAGCAGTGACTGCGGCGCCTTGCGGGGTAACCTGCCCCTTAACCTCGCCGACGGTCGGATAGGTGGTGGGCGGCAGGAAATCATCGAGCTTGATCGGAACGTAGGTTGGCTGGTCCCAGAAATCTGGCTCAGAGCAGCCAATACACGGGTGACCGGCGCCGATCGGCCAGTTGGTCCCGTCGTTGTACTTGATCATCGAACAGTTGTGCATGGTGATCGGACCCTTGCAGCCCATCTGATACAGGCACCAGCCGGCGCGGTGTCCAGCATCGCCCCAGGCGCGCACGAACTCGCCGGCGTCGAAATGACCGCGGCGCTCGCAGTTGTTGTGGATCAATTGGCCAAAGGCGAACAGCGGGCGGTGGAGCTTATCCATCTCCGGCAGGGCGCCAAAGGTAAGGAAGTGAACCACTGTAGCGGTCAGGTTTTGCGGGTTGAGCGGGCAACCGGGGATATTTAACACCGGTTTGTCGGTGATTAAATCCATCACCGCCACAGCCCCGGTGGGATTGGGTTTGGCTTTGGGAATACCGCCAAATGTGGCGCAGTTGCCGATGGCAACCACAGCCAGGGCATTGGAGGCTGCCTCGCGCAACAAATCCTCGGAAGAGCGCCCGCCGATGCAGCAATAGACACCGTTGTCACCGATGGATGGCGATCCTTCGACCACCAGCAGGTAGCCACCCGCGGCAATGGTGGCTGCTTTGGCTTCCTCGGCTTGCTTGCCGGCGGCTGCCATGATGGTCTCATGGTAATCCACTGACAGGATGTCCAGAATGACCTCGGCAGCGGTGGGGTTGTTGGAACGCAAGAAAGCCTCACTGCAACCGGCGCAGTCCTGTAGTTCGAGCCATATCACCGGCACCCTTTTTGGCGCTGTGAGTGCCGCCTCGATCCAGGCTGCCGATTCTTTCGGCAGCGCCAGCGCTCCAGCCATCAAGCTGCAAAACTTGAGGAAGTCGCGCCGTGACACACCCCGGTTCAATCAAAGATTGCTTAATGCTAAATTCCTGGAAAGCCATAGACCCCTCCATGAGTTCAGGATAGCGACGAAGCAGCGATGATATTTAGTTGAGTGGAAAAACGGGAGTTTGTGAAAAGCGTAACAATAAAGGGTACTTGGATAAACTTTGTATTAATATAATTAGCTTAACAAAACCACGGGCCTATTGCAAGTACCGCTAGAAAACAAACGACACGATTATTGTATGACGAATGTCATACCGGGCAAGCAAAAAACTGTATTAATCTTCCACCCGCTATTTGTGCTGGTTATTTTTGCCCTATAGATCTGATTTGTAAACAAAATGGCATCTGATGAATATTCTGGAACAGAAAATCTTTGGATTGCGTAGGTCGGATTGAGGGCGGCGTGTTTCCGGTTAAATAAACCTTCCGTTGTGCCCGAAATCCGACACCCAGATATTTGCACTTGTCGTATTGAAGGGCAAAATAAGTGATTTGACTTAATATCGGATTGTTCCACCTTTCAATCCGACCCACGAAAACACCTGAAATCCGACGTCAACCTGTCGGTGATGTGGCATAAATCGGAAGGAGGGCTATCGCCATGTCGGATTTCAGGGCTGCCGAGGGTTTCTAACGCAATATCGGGTTGCCCCGCCCTTCAATCCGACCTACAAAAACACCCGAAATCCGACATCTTTCGATTACTGGTCGAAACGCGGCAGGTACACGGTCACCTTCGAGCCGCTGCCAACTTCGCTCTCAATCTGAATGCTGCCACCCTGTCCCTCTGCCAGGGCTTTGGCGATGGGCAAGCCCAGCCCAAAACCGGGGATGTGAGGGTCGGCTTCGCCGCGATTGAAGCGGTCGTAAATGTGTTCCAGCTGCTCCGGCGCAATGCCAGGACCGCTGTCCTGCACGCTCAATTCAACATGCCCATTGGCTGCCTGGGCGCTGAGGGTTACCGGACCGCTGGTGTGTTTGACAGCGTTATCCAGCAAAACCAGCAAAATTTGCTTAATGGCATCGCGGTCTCCCAACGCGGTAACGTCCTGCACCGATTCGCGGATCTCGCGCTGCGGGTCGAGCAAGCGCACCTGCCGGGTTACTTCGCTCGCCAGCGGCAGGACAGCCACCGGTTCTTGCTGCAGGTTGCGGCCGGCATCAGCGCGCGCCAGAATCAGCAGGTCATTGACCAGGCGGATCAACCGGTCACTTTCCCCCACCAGATCGTCCAAAATGTCTGCACGTTCCTCGGCGGGCAGTGGCGGCTGACGCCGGAGCAAATCCAGGTTGCCGCGCACGGTGGTAAGCGGGGTGCGCAGCTCGTGGGATACGTCGGCAACAAAATCGCGCTGCATCCCGAGCGCATGGTTTACCCGGGTGTAAGCTTCCTGCAATCGGTCCAACATGGAGTTGAATGTGCGCGCCAGGCGGCCAACCTCGTCGTTGGGTCCCACGTGATTAACGCGGCGGGTCAGGTCGCTCTCGGTGCCAATCTCTTCCGCTGTCTGGGTAATGCGGTTGATCGGCCGCAGCGCCGCACCGGATATCACCCAGCCGATGCCAAAGGCGATCAAGGTGGTCAGCACGCTGGAAAAAATCAGCGTTGTCAGTAGCGCAGAAAGCGACCGGTCGCGTTCGGTGAGTGGGCGGGCTACCTGAATGATGAACACCGGATTGCCGTTGACCGAAACCGGACTGTTGAGCACCAGCAGGCGTTCCTGTGCGGGTTCCACCACTTCCCACCATATCTTGCGGTCATTGACGGTCGTCAGACCATCCGTACTGATCGGCAGCGCCTCACCGGAGGCATACGGGCTGGCGATCAATTTGCCATCCATAGACAGCACCCGCACCATCTCTCGCTCGCGCAGATCTTTGAGCACCTGTTCACCCGAAAGGATTTCAAACGGGATGGCGGTTTTCGGCGTGGTCGGTTCTTCTTTGACGGTTGGACTCAGATAGGTGCGGAAGATGGTGCGTACCAGCATGTCGCTGCTTAAGACGATATCTTCCTTGAGCGCGTTCATGGTCATGCGGGATTGGATGACATACAACGTTGCACCGAAAGCTACCAGGGTCAGCGCCAGAATCAAGGTGTAGAGCAGTGTCAGCCGCAGCCGGATCGACATTAATCCATCCTCAAGGCATACCCGATGCCGCGGACGGTTTGAATCAGCCGCTGGTGACCGTTAGATTCCAGCTTTTTACGCAGGTAACCGACGTACACTTCCAGCACGTTCTGCTCGCCGCCAAAATCATATCCCCAGACGTTGGTAAGGATTTGAGCGCGTTCCAACACCTGACGCGGGTGCCGCAGAAAGTAATGCAGCAAATCGAATTCGGTGGGTGTCAATTCCAACTCAGTGCCGTCCAGATTGGCCTGATGCGTCACAGGGTCCAGGTGCAGTCCGGCAAAGGTCACCGGCTGCTTATTGTCTTTGTTTTCACTGCGGCGCAGCAGCGCATGTACCCGCGCCACCAATTCCGGCGGCGCGAAGGGTTTTACCAGGTAGTCATCGGCGCCGCTTTCGAGGCCTTCCACCCGATTCTCGATGGCGTCGCGCGCGGTCAGCATCAGGATAAAGGCGCGGTTGTTCTCAGCGCGCAGCTGGTGCATGACCTCCATGCCGTCCATCTTGGGCATCATCCAATCCAGAATGATGATTTCCGGGTGGTAGGCGTCCACCTGTTTGAGCGCCTCAAGCCCATTGGCAGCGGTCACCACCAGCAGGCCTTCATAGGTTAGCGTCCGCTGCAACATTTTAAGCAGCTTGATATCATCGTCCACGATCAATACTGTTGCCATATACCCAATTCCTTGAATAGCTGCATTAATCATAACCCGTTCGGCTGAGAAAACGCTGTGAAAGCAAAGCTGACGCTCATTAACAGCATTTTAACAGCCTGCTCTTGGTATTTTCTTAGACTCAATTTGTAGAATTGGTTTAGTTCAGCAAAACAAAATTGATTTCATCTTCTCCTCCCCAAAGAGCCAGAGCCGCCAGGGCAAGTTTATCCTGACGGCTCCGGTGGTTTAATATCAGCGCTCCATTTATAGAAACGCGCGCGGGTTTTCTTCGTAGATCGAGTACAGTATTATTCATCTGTTTATGCTGGCACCCCCTGGTTCGGAACGGAGAAATTGAAGATGGCTGCTATTTTGGAAGTAACCCAACTGGTGAAAAAGTATGGCGATTCCACCGCGGTTAATGGTATCAGTTTCGACATCCAGGAGGCCGAAATATTCAGCCTGCTTGGACCCAACGGCGCAGGCAAAACCACCACCATCTCGGTGCTTTCCACCTTGTATGCGCCGACTTCAGGAGATGCCATCATTGGCGGATATTCGGTGACGCGCGATCCGAACGCGGTTCGTAAACTCATCGGTGTGGTGCCGCAGGACCTGGCATTGTACGATGATCTGACCGCCAGAGAAAACCTGGTGTTCTGGGGGCAGATGTATGATTTGAGCGGTAAAGAGCTGCAGAAACGCATCGACCAGGTGCTGGAGCAAATTGGCTTGAAAGATCATGCCAACCAGAGGATCAAGACTTTCTCCGGCGGCATGAAACGGCGGGTGAATATCGGCGTCGGATTGCTGCACCAGCCGCGCATGCTGTTCATGGACGAGCCCACGGTGGGAATCGACCCGCAGTCGCGCCGCGCCATCCTGGATTCGGTCAAAGACCTCAATCGCCAGGGCATGACGGTGCTGTACACCACGCATTACATGGAAGAAGCCCAGGAATTATCCAACCGGGTTGGCATCATTGACCACGGCGACCTGATCGCGCTGGGGACACAGGCCGAGTTGACCCGCCAGGTGGGTGAATATGAGTCGCTGGAATTGAAGTTGGGGGAGATGGATGCCCCCGAGCCGTTGGCTAAAGCTTTACGCAGCCTGGAAGGGGTGATCCGGGCGGACGTGATTGATCACAGCGTCACCATCATCACGCCTGACGCTGAACAGGTTCTGGCACCGGCGGTAAGCATCGCCAACGGGCAAAACATCCGGATTCATTCCGTCATCATTCAGGAGCCCAACCTGGAAGCGGTTTTCCTGCATCTGACCGGCCGCGCCCTGCGCGATTAGGGAGATAAAATGAAGAAAATCTTCCTGCTCGGTTGGAAGGACCTGACCCTGGCGTTTCGCGACCGGGCAGCTCTGCTTTTGATGTTGTTAGCGCCTTTCGTGCTGACCCTCGGTTTGGGGCTGGTGACGGGGAACCTTTCTGGCGGCAGTTCTGGTATTAGCAGCATTCCGGTGGCGCTGGTAAACCAGGATGAAGGTGTGCTGGGCAAGGAATTGGTGAGCCTGTTTCAATCGGCGGATCTAAAGGACCTGGTGCTGCCAACGCTGGTCAGCGATCCGGTGGCAGCGAAACAACAGGTCGATGAAGACCAGATCGCCGCGGTTATTGTCATTCCGTCCGGTTTCACTGCCAGCATCCTGCCCAACGCCGCTGCCGTGCAGGGAGCCACAACTGGACGCATTGATTTGTATCTTAATCCCAACCGCCCCACCAGCGCCGGTATCATCCAGTCCATTGTCGAGCAATTCGTCTATCAGGCCCAGGTTGGACGCGCCGGCGTCGAGGTCATGGTCGCCCGGCTGATCCAGTCTGGCATCATCACACCGCAGCAGGCCGCCCTGGTGGCAGCGCAGGCTGGTGCCAGTCCAGTTCAATCCATACAATCAGCTCCGCTCATCACATTGAATAGCGTGGAACAGGGCGGCGCGCCAACCGAGTTTAACCTGCTGGCATACATGGCTCCGGGAATGGCACTGATGTTCCTGATGTATACGGTCAGCCATGGGGGCCGGACATTCCTGACTGAAAAAACGCAGGGTACCCTGCCGCGCCTGTTAGTTGCACCGGTGAGCCGCGGGCAGGTGCTGCTTGGAAAAATGTTCGGCGTCTTTTTGACCGGCCTGGCGCAGGTACTCATCCTTGTTCTGGCCAGTACGCTATTATTCCAACTGAAATGGGGCGATCCACTGGCTGTGTTCCTGCTGGTGGTTTCAGCCGTCATCGGTGCCGTTGGCTGGGGCATGCTGCTCACCGCCCTGGTCAAGACCCCCGGTCAGGCTGCCAGTTACGGCGCAGCGGTGATGCTCATTTTCGGCATTCTGGGCGGCAGTTTCTTTGATATCAACCAGCTTCCCGCCTGGTTTCGGGCCTTCAGCCGAATCACGCCCAACGCCTGGGGCATCGACGGCTTTACCACGCTGGCACTGGGCGGCAAGTTGATCGATATTCTCCCCACCATGGGCGGACTTGCTGGTGATGGGGACCGTGTTGTTCGGCATTTCTTTATTCCTGTTCAACCGCCGCGGCGTGATCCAGCGATGATAGGCAAAAGATGAAAAAACTGTTTGCCATTTTCCGGAAAGATACCCTCATCCGTTTCAGCTCGTGGTCGGAGTGGCTGTTTTTTCTGATTCTTCCGATCTTTTTTACTTTTGTGCTGGCCGGTGGTACCGGCGGCTCTAGCGACAATCGAACCCGGTTGACGGTGGCAGACCAGGCCAATTCGCCGCTCTCAGCCCAGCTCATCGCTGAAATTGAAGCCTCGGGTACCGTCCTCCCAATACCAAAGCCGCTGAACGAAGCCGAAACCGAATTCTCTCAGCGCAAAAGCTCCACTTTGCTGGTGATTCCGTCTGATTTTGACCTGGACCAACTGAGTTCCGGCGGATTGGCTTTGGACTTGCGCCAGCAGCCCAACAATCTCAACAGCCTGGCGGCGCAACAGGCAGTCCAGGCGGCGGTGATCCGGCTTAGCAGCGGGGTGCGCATTGCCCAACTGAGCGTGAGCGCGGCCGAGAAAATTCAACCCTTCGCTTCGGACGCCGAACGTGAGGCCTACTTTGACGCCTCCCTGGCGGATGCTCAGACGAAGATTCGCAGCCTGCCGCCGGCCATCAACATCACCCGCGGCAGCACCACTGACACGGTCGAGTACGATCCGCGAGCCAATTCCTCCGCCGGGCAACTGATCACCTGGGTGTTTATCCCGCTGTTTGGCATTTCAGGCGCCTTTGCCTACGAACGCGCCACCGGAACACTGCGCCGCCTGTTCACCACCCCAACCCGCAAGGCGACTTACCTGTTCGGCGCGCTGCTGGGAGCGGTTTTTTGGGCGCTGGTGCAAATGCTGCTGTTGGTGCTGTTTGGCATTTTTGTTATGAAATTGAGCTGGGGACAGTCCCCGGTCGCACTGGCGGCGGTGCTGGTCAGCTCTGCCCTGGCAGCCTCTGCCATCGGGGTAGCGCTGGGCGCTTTTGTCAAAACCGAGGGACAGGCCAGCGGGTTGAGCATCATGATGGGCATGGTCATGGCGCTGCTGGGCGGCTGCTGGTACCCGCTGGAACTCTTCCCCAATGCGGTGCAGGAAATCGTCAAAGTGCTGCCCACCCGCTGGGCCATGCAGGGCATGCTGGACCTGGTGCTGCGGCAGCAGGGCTTGAGCGCCGTGCTGCCTGAGGTGGCGGTGCTGCTGGGCTTTGCCGCGGTGTTTTATACCATCGGTATTTTGCGCTTCAGGTATGAATAGAATCTCCGAGTAAGTCCCAAAAACCTCAATTTCCAGGCGCCTTCGTTTCGTTGACAGCCCTGCCTAACTGCGGTATCCTTACCGCGCGCCCGGGTGGGACCGGCGCGGCAGAATCCGCCGAACCCTGTCAGGTCCGAGAGGAAGCAGCAGTAAGGTGGTCACTCTGGGCGCCGCCGGAAACCCTGCTCGGGCGCACTTTTCTTGCCTATTACCGGAAATTCTCCGCATGACAACCCCTCCTGTTTGTAATTACGAAGGCTCCGATTACCAGCAATCCTTCTGGGATCAGGGCGGACGCGCCTATGAAGATGCCGTCGAAGCCGTGGCGCTGCGCCGCCTGCTGCCCGATTCCGGGAAGTTGATGTTGGAACTGGGGGCTGGCGCTGGTCGCAATACGCCCCGTTACCAGAACTTCGAACGGATCGTGCTGCTGGATTATTCGCGAACGCAGTTGGAGCAGGCGCGCGCCCGATTGGGGGATAACCCGCGTTATATCTATGTGGCCGCCGACGTTTACCGCCTGCCATTTGTGACCGGCCTGTTCGACGCCGCCACCATGATCCGCACGCTGCATCACATGGCGGATGCGCCCAAGGCGCTGGCTCAGGTGCGCGGAGTGCTGCAGCCGGAGGCGGCTTTCATTCTGGAATATGCCAATAAGCAGAATCTAAAAGCGATGCTGCGCTTTGCGCTGGGACGCCAAAAGTGGAATCCGTTCACGCGCGAACCGGTGGAGTTTGCCGATTTGAATTTTGATTTTCACCCGGCGGCGGTACGCGGCTGGTTGAAGGACGTCGGCTTTACGGTGGAGCGCCAGCTGACGGTCAGTCACTTTCGCATGGGGTTTTTCAAGAAGGTGCTGCCGCTCAAGTTGCTGGTAGCCATGGACTCGCTGGCGCAGCTCACCGGCGACTGGTGGCAGTTCAGCCCGAGCGTGTTCGCGGCCTGCCGCGCGTCAGCCGAGGGGGTGAAAGCGGCTGAAGGTGCCTTCTTCCGCTGCCCGGCCTGTGGTGCCGGTCCGCTGGCAGACACCCCGCCTGAGTTGGTGTGCCCGGAATGCGGGAAGACATACCCGGTGGTGGATGGGATTTACGATTTCCGGGTAAGTTAAATAACCGTGTCAGGTGTCAAGTGTCACGGCACGAACCTGTACACTCCGGATCGCAAATATTTGAATAAAATGTATTAAAGATTAAAACGCAAAGAGCGCTAAGAACACGAAGATCGCGAAGAAGAGCAGTATAAAAAAGGTTTTCTTATGGTTTTCTTTGCGTTCTTGGCGCACTTTGCGTTAAAGTCTTGTGTTCGAATTAACCGACGTTCAGATTTTCTCGACCACCCACACGTGCGAGAGGCCCAGCGCGCGCAGGGGGGTGCGTTCCAACCACTGCAAAAAGCGGCGCAAGACGCTGCCCAGCAACGGCGAACGGGCGATGATGTTGTCGTAGGCGCCAAAAATGATGCGGCGTGAGACGTATTTCACCGGCAGGCCGGCGAAAAGCCGCTCCAGGTCGCGGCGGGTATACACTTCAACGTGCGGCGCCAGCTTATCACGCCAGCTGCGCGGCAGGTAATTGATCAGCGGGATGTTGCCAAAGCGGTATTTACCGCGCCAGTACATGCCGTGGGTCTCGAACGGGTAGCCGCGGTTGGGGCAAAATAGCACCAGCCGACCGCCGGGCGTCAGCGTGCGCACGATCTCGCGGATGGCTGCCTGGTCGTCCTGCACATGCTCGAGCACCTCATGCGACAGGATCAGGTCGAACGAGTTAGCTGGAAACGGCAAAAATTCCCCCGCACCGCACACCACCCGCGGCGTTTTTTGCCGCGCCTCGACCGTACGCTCATGCTCAATATCCAGCCCGATAGCCGGATGGGCGAATGGCGCCAGCTTCTCCAGATAGGCGCCCAGACCGCAGCCATCGACGAACACTTTGCCGTTCAGACGCTCGCCGGCAGCCTCGCGGATCATATTCAGGCGGCGCTGCTGACCGGCGCGCCACACGTGTGACGGTTCACCGCGTTCGGCGGCTTTTTGTAAGTGCAGTTCGTCCAGTTGCATACCGCCCTATTCTACCGTAAAACCGCGTTCAGCCGCCTTAGCCTGGCCTGCGCCCCCAGTGGATGGCCATGGTGCCGAACATGCGCCGCTGAAAACCGACCTCCTCAAACCCAGTACTGCGCAGCGCCTCCGCCAGGGTTTCGGCATCCAGGAAGTTCTCGGATGAACTGGGCAGGTAGGTGTAGGCGTCAGGCTGACCGGTGATCAGCGAACCGAGCAACGGTATTACTATGCGCATATGGAATTGAATGAACGGCGTCGACGATGGAGCGCACCGGACGGGTGGTGTCCAGCGAGACCAGCCAGCCGCCGGGTTTGAGCGTGCGATATTGTTCGCGCAGCGCCAGCGGCAGGTCGCTCACGTTGCGCAGCAGGTAGCCCGAAACAACCGCATCGAAGCGCTGGTCGGCAAACGGCAGCGCCAGAGCATCCGCCGCGGACCAATCCGGCGCAGGCGGGGCGTGTTTTTGCCCAACGCGCATCATCCCCAGCGTGAAATCGGCTGCCAGCGCATTGCAGTTTGGTTGCTGGCGCAACGCCTCGCGCGCCAGGTCGCCGGTGCCGGCGCCCAGATCCAGCAATTGCGCGCCGGGTTTCAACTGCGCACGCCGGATCACCTCGCGCCGCCAGCGGACATCCTGCCCGGCGGTCATCAGGCGGTTCATTAAATCATAGCGCGGGGCGATGCGGTTGAACATGCCCTGCACGTACGCGCCTTTGGCTTCGCTGGTCAGGTCAGCTTTCATCGCTGGCAGGCACCCAGGCCAGGATGGTGGTTCCAGCGCCCGGCTCCGACGAGAAATCGACGTCGCCGCCGACATTGCGCGCGCGCGTTTGCATGTTGGCCAGCCCGTGCCCAATGGACAGTTTCATTTTCTCAACATCGAAGCCCTGCCCGTCGTCCGCCACTTCCATCAAGTAGCGATCGGCGGTTTTCCACAGCGTCACACTGATGACGCGGGCGTGGGAGTGCTTGGCGATGTTCGCCAGCGCCTCCTGGCAGATGTGAAACAAGGCCAGCGCCTGAGCATCCGGCATGGCTGCCAGTTCATCTTCAGACCCCTGCAAGTTGACGCTCAACAGGGTATTGGCGCGGAATTCCTGTACCAGGCGCCGGATCCCTTCCATCAAGAGTTCGTTGTGCAGCTGACGCGGGCGCAAGTCCAGGATGTAGGTGCGAATGTCGCGGATGGTGTGGTTCAGGTCGCTGATGGCCTGCTCGATGCGCGTCACCATGCCGGCTGTGTCACTTTTGACCAGCAAGCGGGCGTGTTCCAGCGTCAGACCGACGGCGTAAATGGATTGGATGATGCCGTCGTGCAGATCCATGCCGATGCGCTCGCGCTCTTCCAGCACCGCCAGGCGCCGCCCCTGCACGTTGAGACGCACACTCTCGATGGCGGTGCCGACCCACGAGCCGATGGTCGCCAGGAACTGCATTTCCAACTCGTCCAGCGGGCGCGGGTGACAGGATGCCAGGCACAGCACGCCCACCACACCCTGACGCCCGGTGATGGGCAGGCAGGCTACCTGGTGGAACTCACCGTCGTAGACGTCGGGGTGAAAATCGCTGCCGTCCGGATTGCTCATCGAGATCAGGCGCGACTGATTGGTCTTGGCAACCTTGCCGATCACGCCTTCACCCAGGCTGTATTGATCTTTAGCCCACAGGGCTTTGACGATGTGCCCGCGGTGCATCACACGTTTGAGCACACGGCTGTTTTCCTGGCGCAAAAACACTTCGCCGATTTCCAGCTGCAAATAATCCAGCACCTGGGTCAGGGCCTTGTCCAGAATTTGGTCGATGTCGGTGGAGGTCGCCAGGGTGGAACTGAGTTCGTTCAACAGCGCCAGGTTTTCGTTGCGGCGGGTCAGGATGCGGTCGCGCTGCACCAGCTCGCGGTAAATGCGCGCGTTAATGATGGCTACCGCGGCATAAGCCGCCAGCATTTCGATCATCAACTGGTCGGATTCGGTGAATTCCGGCGCTCCGATTTTTTCGGTCAGGTAAATCTGGCCGATGTGCCGCCCGCCGTGGCGAATGGGCACGCCGAGAAAGGATTCCATCTTCGGGTGATTCTTGGGGAAGCCAACGCTGCGCGGATCTTTGGCAATGGATCCAATGCGGATCGATTCCGGCGAGTGCATCAAGGCACCCAGCAGACCCAGACCGCGCGGCGGGGCTGGCATGCGCGACACTTCTTCTTCATTCATGCCCACCGGGATGAAGGACTCCAGGTCGCCGCCCGGGCCGACTACGCCGACAGCTGCATAACGCGCTTCAGCCTGCTCGCAGGCTAATGTGGCGATGCGTTCCAACAGGGTATCCAGCGCGGTGATCTGAACCAATTCCAGGCTGGATTTATGCAGCGCCAGCAGGCGCGCCTCGAGTTGTTCGCGGGTTAATTGTAGAAAATTTGCGTCCACCATGGTATGCGAGATATTTTACCCGAATCGGTCAACATTAGCAATTTCAGATGTTGCGGGGAGGCTTGACTTGCACGGCTCTTTTTCCGATAATACTGGTAACAACCACATGATGTCTTGACCCCGTCAGGGAGAGCACCTATGCCTGCCATCGTTGATCCCAACGACTACACCCCCAAGTATTATCAATTAGCGACCATTTTGCGCGAGCGCATTTCCAGCGGCGAACTGCTGCCGCACCAACCGATCCCCTCCGAGCGCCAGCTGGAGGATATCTATTCGGTCAGCCGCACCACCATTCGCCAGGCCATCGACCTGCTGGTGCGCCAGGGCTTCCTGTACCGCGAGCACGGGCGCGGCACCTTTGTCTCGCCGCAGAAGCTGCAAAAAGGCATCTCCGAACTGACCAGTTTCAGCGAGGATATGCGTGCGCGCGGCATCGAGCCGGGCAGAAGATTTTGGAGTTGAAAATGGCGCTCCCGCCCGAGGAGGTGCGTCAGCGGCTGGAGCTGCCGGTCGACCACGGCGAGCTGCTGTACATCGAGCGCCTGCGCCTGGGTGACGGCGTGCCGATGGGTCTGATGACCTCGTATCATGTGCTGCCGGAGGGGTTAACGCTCGACCGCGAAGGGCTCGAGGCGGCCGGATCGATCTATACCCTGCTGCAGGAGAAGTTTCACCTGATCCCCACCGAGGCGGATGAGACGCTGGAGGCGGTGCTGGCGACGCCGCGCGAAGCCGGGCTGCTGCAGATCGCCGCCGGCAGCCCGCTGCTGCTCAGTGTGCGCGTGACCTACTCGCAGTACCGGCGGGCGATGGAGTATGTGAAGATCGTGTACCGGGCGGATAGGTATCAGTATTTTGCCAAGCTGACGCGGTAAATATTCATTCGTAGGTTGGATTGAGGGCGGGTCAAGGCTGAATCAGTCTTCAGATATTGGCTTGCAGCCCGGTCACAGATCCAACACGATGTGGGCGAAATCCAACACTTGTGTTCAACGTCGGATTTCGCGGCTGCGCATATTATTTTTACCCGGAACATGTGAATCGCCGCTCAATCCGACCTACGGCAGATCCATTTTTCGTAGGTTGGATTGAGGGCGTTGACGGTTCAACATTTGCCACGTTTTATAGGCAGCCCGAAATCCAACAGAATGTTTATGCTTTTTCGTCGGGATGCAAAGTTCGTGAGGGCGCGGAGAAAGAGCATGTAGCGGCGGTCACCCCACTCCCTTCGGTCGGGGGTCCAAAAACCGATAGCCGCCATTTTCTGTAGGGGCACGGGGAACGTCTGACAAGAAACATTGAAAATGATGCCCCTGCCCGAGCTTTGTAGTTCTTTACACCTTTCTTCCCAGCAGCAAATACAAATTGGCAGCGGTCGAAAGGATGACGAGGGTTGGCACGACCTGATGAATTTTAAGGACAATTCCTGGCCAAACTTTGGCCGTGGATAGCAACCCGCCCGTAACGATCAGCAGCCGCGAACAACAAAATGGTGACCCCGCTCATGACGAGTTCAACCGCGACTGAGCGGCGCGGTCTGGTTAAGCCGGTAAAGGGTAATTACCAGCAACGCAGCCCCGGCAACCGCGATTAATTTATGGACCGTTAGGATAAGTACGTTGAGTGGTCTGCCGGTACGACTCAACCACAAACCTGAAACAATGATCAGAACGAGGAAAATCCCCGCAATTACGAATTTCTTTTCCATTTCTACTCCAAAAATAGCGTTGCTAAATTAAACGATCGATGGGCGTAGCAATTCGGGCGCCAGCAGGACAAGGTTGCCGATTACTTTTCCGCTTTCCAGTCGAGCATTCGCCTGGGCTGCTTCCAGAAGGGGATACCTGTCCTCAATAACTGGTTTGATCTTGCCTTCGGAAAGTAACTTAAAGAGGGCTGTCCAATCCTCCAGGAACGGTTTGCGGCCAAATTGGGAGGTGGTTGTGCCATAAACCCTGGCCGTTTTCCCATTGGACAGCAGGTTGGTCAGAATGGTTTTACCCAAAAGTTTTAGCAGCCCTGGCAGACTTAATGGATTGCCGTATCCCACAAAAACACCGCTGTGGCTCAAAACGGAAATTCCCCGATCAAAATAATCCCCACCCATGCCATCGAACACCGCGTCCAGTCCATTGGGTTCTGCCTGGCGCAGGATCTCTACGAAATCCTGGGTACGGTAATCGATTGGTATTGCGCCATACTCAGCCAAAATCGCGTGTTTATTTTGCGAGGCTAGCCCGTACATCTTTAGTCCAGCCAGCCGTCCCAACTGTAAAAACGCGGTTCCGATCCCGCCGCTGGCTCCGATGATCAAAACTTTGTCACCAGATTTGACCCGCGCAGCGCGGTGCAGACATTGGTAAGCAACGATGTAGTTCAAAATCAGGATGGTAGCCTCGGCCAGATCCAATCCGGCTGGAACAGGGATTAACTGGTTTTTGGCGATATAAATATATTCAGCATATCCACCGAAAACGGTTAATGCAGCTACTTGATCCCCAACCGAATACTGGTGGGTGTTTTGACTGAAATGGCGCTTCTCTGGACCGATAGCGTCGACTACCCCGATAACCGCATATCCTGGCACGAATGGGACATTGGGTTTGAAAGGTGACTTGCCGTAACGGGCTTGGACATCTGGCATACATACCGGTGTTGCCAGGATTCGGACGCGGACTTCGCCAGGGGAGGGTTCCCGCATATCTTCTTCGCTGATCCGTAGAACCTCAGGTCCGCCTCTTTTTGATACGACCACTTTCTTGAACTTCATTCCAAATTCCTTTTCTATTCGTCTTTCTAAATTTTGATCCCATCCCAAAAGATTTCAAACCCTTGTTGGATGGACACATGCATAGTGTTGGTGTCTGGCTGAATCTGCAGGTGATTCATGACCGCCACGATACCCTGATAGAGAAAACCACCAATCAAATCGATTGGAAAAGGTTTGATTAGTCCTTCTTGCAGACCTTTTTGGATGGCGGTGTAGTAGAAGCTAAAGAATTCCCCGGACTTGCGGGTAACCTCGGCTGAAATCAAGCCTGAATCCCGGATCTGCTGGGAGTATTTGTACGCATCCGGGTTTTCCAGAAGCCAGCGAATGGAGCCATCCCAGATGGTGAAAAAGGCATCGCGGACGGAGAGGGAAGGGGTCAACAAGCCATTGATGGTGTCGGCTTCTGCCTGGCTGATCCACAGGACGAGCTCGTTGATCAAATCCTGTTTGGTTGGAAAGTATAAAAACAGGGTGCCGGCGGCAGTCCCGGCTTCTTTGGCGATTTCTGCGGTGGAGGTGTTCTGCAAGCCGTTGGCTGCGAATAATTTCAGCGCAGCCTGTAGAAACCGTTCTCTTTTTTCATTGCTCAACTCACGAACCATGGTTTTATCCTTAGTTGTTGTATATTGACTGACTACTCACTCATTATATAAACTGTTTATGATCTTGTCAAGAGGGGAAATGGTAAAGGTGCTTAAAGACCCGTCTGCCAGTGATTCCGGCATTACAATTGATTAACTGCCAGTTGACTTTTGATTTCCACGCTTGCTATACTTTATCTGGTTATGTGGTCACTACCAGTTGGACGAAAATCTCGATTTCAACGGCCATGACAGATCAAAATCCCCCCACTCCGCTCGTGCCTGACGAAGAAATCCGCCAGATCGTGCAGCGCGTGCTTAACCCAGGCCATGGGTTTGACACAAGCCCGCTGAGGCCGCGTCGCAGTTCAGGCGTCGCCGGCTACCGGCTGCCCAGACTACCGCTCAACCGCGCATGGTAGCCATTGGCGCGGACCACGGCGGCTTTGAGCTGAAAGAGATCCTCAAGAAGGACCTGGTTGAAGGGCGGTTATGAGCTCATCGACGTGGGCACCAACAGCAAAGAAGCGGTGGATTATCCCGATTTTGCCCACGAGGTGGCCCGCCTGGTCGGCAGCGGCAAAGCCTGGCGCGGGATCATGATCGACGGCGCCGGCATTGGCTCGCTGCATCGTCGCCAACAAGGTGCCCGGGGTGCGGGCCGCCATGGCTTACGATTATCGCCAGCGCCGTCAACAGCCGCGAGCACAACGACACCAACGTGCTCACCCTGGGCGCCGGGCTGATCGGCGTAAACCTGGCCAAACAAATTGTCAAAGTCTGGCTGTCCACCGAATTTGGCGGCGGACGGCACCAGAAACGCATCGACAAGATTATCGCGATCGAAAAGCAGTATGTGAAGTAGAGGGACTTATGGCGCTGCCAAATATGCAAAACGGTAGAGCAGCTGGTTGAGATTATCACCCGCGAGGTGCTGATCGCCATGATGGAGCAGCAGCACGGCGCAACTACGCCACGAGGGCGAGCAGTGCAAGTTCAACTGCGCCGACGGGCTGTGCGTGAAAACCTGCTTCGACCGCACCGGTCAGGTGGTCAGCGCCGGCGCGGAACGGCTTTCCTCCACCCTGGGCGTCATCCCGCAGGACCTCAGCCTGGCCAAGATGATCGACCATACCCTGCTCAAAGCCGGATGCCACCCCCGATCAGATTGCCCAACTGTGCTTCGAAGCGCGCAAGTACGGCTTCGCCTCGGTGTGCGTCAACCCCACCTGGGTGCCGCTGTGCGCCCAGCTGCTGGAAGGCTCGCCGGTCAAAGTCTGCACGGTGATCGGTTTCCCGCTGGGCGCCACCGCCCCGGAGGTGAAGGTCTTTGAAACCCAGAACGCGCATCGACCAGGGCGCCACCGAGATCGATATGGTGATCAATATCGGCGCGCTCAAAGCCCGCGACCTGGAGCTGGTGGCGAGCGATATCCGCGGCGTGGTCGAAACCGCGCATGCCCGCGGCGCGCTGGTCAAGGTGATCATCGAAACCGTCGCTGCTCACCGACGAAGAAAAAGTGCTCGCCTGCCTGATCGCAAAGAAGCCGGGGCGGATTTTGTCAAGACCTCCACCGGTTTTGCCAGCGGCGGCGCCACCGTCCATGACGTGACACTGATGCGCCGGGTGGTTGGCCCGGAGATGGGCGTCAAAGCCTCGGGCGGGGTGCGCACCTACGAGGATGCTGAAGCTATGGTCAAAGCCGGGGCCACGCGCATCGGCGCCAGCGCCGGCGTCAAGATCATTCAGGGCCCTGCCGCCGAAAAAACCGCCGTCTCCCGCGCGCAGCCGCACCCGTACCCGCGAAAAGTTATTAAGCCGGAGCGAATCCATGCTGATCGCCAGAGTGATCGGTACCACCGTTTCAACCATCAAGGATGAAAAACTGATCGGGCGCAAGCTGCTGATCGTCCGCCAGACGGATGAGCACGGCGAACCGTCCGGCAAGCCGTATGTCGCCATCGACACCGTCGACGCCGGCATCGGCGACCTGGTGCTGACCTGCGCGGGCTCCTCTGCCCGCCAGACCACCATCACCAAAGACACCCCGGTGGATGCGGTCATCATGGCGATCATCGATTCGCTGGAAGTTGACGGCGAGGTCGTTTTCCGCAAGTCCGCCTGACGGACGGGTGCAGTGAGAGGATCCCGATTCGATGGATAAAGATCTTTCCTCCATTCAAGAAGCGCGCGATCTAGCCGCTGGTGCCTACGACGCCTGGCAAAACCTGGCGCACAGCCTCGCAGGCCGAGGTGGACCGGGTCTGCGCGGCCATGGCTGAGGCCGGCTACCAGGCCTCCGAGCGGCTGGGCCGGCTGGCGCAGGAAGAGACCGGTTACGGCGTGCCGCGCACAAGAAACTCAAGAACGAGTTTGGCTCGCGCATCGTCTGGGAGAGCATCCGCGACACCGAAAACGGTGGGCGTCATCCGGCACGACCCGGACCGCCGCCTGTACGAAATTGCCTGGCCGATGGGCGTGGTGGCGGCGCTGGTCCCGTCCACCAACCCCACCTCGACCGCCTTCTTCAAGATCCTGATCGCCGTCAAAGCGCGCAATGCCATCATCGTCGCGCCGCATCCATCCGCGGTGCGCTGCACCTGCGATGCCGCTACCAACCATGGCACTGGCAGCCGAAAACGCCGGCGCACCCAAGGGATTGATCACCTGCATGCAGCAGATCTCCCTGCCGGGCACGCAGGAATTGATGACCCACCGGCACACCGCGCTGATCCTGGCCACCGGCGGCTCCGCCATGGTGCGGGCAGCCCATTCCACCGGCAAACCGGCCTACGGCGTTGGCCCGGGCAATGTGCCGGTTTACGTCGACCGCAGCGCCGACATCGAAAAAGCCGCCCGCTACATCGTCGCCTCCAAAGCCTTCGACTATTCCACCATTTGCGCCACCGAGCAGTCCGTGATCGCCGACCGGCCCATTGCCCGCCAGCCTGGCCGAGCTGATGCGCGCGGAAGGCGCCTATTTCACCAACCCGCAGGAAACCGACGCTGCTGCGCAAGGCGCTGTTCCACCCGGACGGCAGCATGAACACCGCCGTGGTGGGCAAATCCGCCGACTATGTGGCCGGCTACGCCGGTTTCCACATCCCGCGCGGCACGCCGCATCCTGGTCACCCCGCTGACGCAAAGTCGGCCGGGAGGAAGCCCTTTCGCACGAGAAGCTGACCACCGTGCTGGGCTGGTACGAGGTGGATGGCTGGGAAGCAGGGCTGCGAGACCTCCATCGCCCTGATCCAGACCGGCGGGCGCGGGCATACCCAGATCATCCATGCCACCGACGAGAAGGTGATCATGGCCTTTGGGCTGGAGAAGCCCGTCTTCCGCATCCTGGTCAATACCATGGGCACGCTGGGCGCGATCGGTCTGACCACCGGCGTGATGCCATCGATGACGCTGGGGTCGGCGGGGTGGGCGGCTCCATCACCGGCGACAATATCACCGTCTACCACCTGATCAATATCAAGCGGCTGGCCTATGAGACGATCGCGCCGCCGCCCGAAGCCTTCGCGCCCGGTGAAGCCCTCTACAGGTCCATCGCCAGCCGAAATCGAGCGCCTCGTCCGCCAGGTGCTGAATGAAATATTGCAGAAGCAAGAATCCCTATTAACCCATTGTATTTGATCCAAGGAAAGGAATCACCAAAATGGCTCTAGATACTTCACTTGATTGCTCTGGGAATGGTCGAAACCCGCGGACTGGTCGGCGCGGTCGAGGCCGCCGATGCCATGGTCAAGGCAGCCAACGTGGTCTTGATCGGCTCGGAATATGTGGGCGGCGGTTATGTGACCGTCATGGTGCGCGGCGACGTTGGCGCGGTCAAAGCTGCCACGGATGCCGGCGCTGCCGCGGCCAAACGTGTTGGCGAACTGGTATCGGTGCATGTCATCCCACGGCCGCACGTGGACGTCGAGATGATCCTGCCCAAGGCCAGCAAAGGCGCCTTTGGCGGCCGGGCGACTGAACCCAAAGAAAAGTAAACCCGCACCGGTCCTTTGACCGGCCCGGAATGCGCCGGAACCGGCTGCTGGTTTGGCCGGTATCCGAGCGGCATCTTTCGCATCTCAAATGCCTGGCTGCGCGTGATTCAACCTGGAAGCGCGCCCGGACTGCGACCTCACCACAGGAGGCCTGAATGGCTGATGAATTTTCATTACGCTGTTATTGTTTTCTGGACCGCATGCAGGCCCAGTACGCCGCTTTTGTCGGCACGATCACCCAGGGCGATCTGCCGATCGAAGGCATGGCAGCCCTGTACGTCGAGATGGCTCCGGGCAACGAAGTCTTCCGCGTGGTGGATATCGCCGTCAAGGCCACCGAGGCCCGCCCGGGCGCGCAGATCGTTGAACGCGAGTTTGGCATGTTCGAGGTGCATTCTCCCAACCAGGCCGCCGTGCTCGAAGCCGGCGAAGTGGTGCTGGACCGCCTGGGCTTGAACATCGAAGACCGCATCCGCCCCAGGTGGTTTCCACCCAGGTGATCACCCGCATCGACCCGTACCAGGCGCAGTTGCTCAACCGCTTCCGCCGCGGCAGCATGCTGGTGCCCGGCGAAACCATGCTGGTGTTGGAATGCGCGCCGGCGGCCTACATCAACTATGCCTGCAACGAAGCCGAGAAGAAGGCCAGCATCAAGCTGGTCCACGTCTCGTCGGTCGGACGTTTTGGCCGCATGTGGCTGTCCGGCTAGCGAGGCCGAGATTCAAACCGCGAAAAATGCCGCCATCCAGGCGCTGGATAGCCTGAGCGGGCGCGAAGGCGCCTGATCACGGCACCAGGTTGGAGGTACCATGCCAAAAGAGTTTTATACCGAAAAAGATATCGAAGATCTATGGAAGCGCGGCAGTCATGTCGCTGGAGCTCAGCGATGCGTTGTGCTGACCGAACTGGCCTATGAAAAAGCCAACCGGCTGGGCATGAAGCTGGTGCAGCCAACGGCGGACAATCCGCCCAGCGCACCGGTGCGCCCGTATCTTTCGCCAGCCAAACCAGCCGCCGTGCCGAGCATGGCTGACGTGGCGGCTTACCTGCCCGCAGGCGCAAAGTCCGGTCGCCGGCACAGGCAGGCGACCTGGACCTGCAGCAGCGCATCAAAAATGCGGTGATGGCGCGCCTGGGGCCGCAGGTGGACCCCAACCTGCTGGATTCGATCATCACGCGCGTGCTCTCCAGCACCGGGTTGAAATAGACCCATGCTGCTGGGCAGGGTGAAGGGCACGGCGGTCTGCACCATCAAATACCCCGGCACCGAGGGGGTGAAGCTGCTGGTCGTCCAGCCGCTGGATAAAGACCTGACGCCGGTGGGCGGGCTGCAGGTGGCTGCGGATGTGGTGCAGGCCGGTCCGGGCGACCTGTGCGTGATGGTGCGCTCGCGCGAGGCTGCCCTGGCCATGCCCGACGTCAAATTTGTGCCGATCGATCTGGCCTTGGTGGGCATTGTGGATGAACTGGCGGTCCAGCCGGCGGACAAGATGGGGGATTTGATCATGCGCCGCGGCTGGAATCCGTATTACGGGAAGGCGGGGGCATGATCCTGGGACAAGTGGTGGGCACGGTCGTCACGACCATCAGCCATCCGGCTTTCAAGCACCGCCGCCTGCTGGTGGTGCAGCCGCTGGGTCTGGAGGGCGAAGCCGCCGACGAGGATTTTATCGCGCTGGATAACACCCAGGCCGGCATCGGGGATACGGTGCTGGTCAACCGCGAGGGCAACGGCGCCCGTCAGGTGCTGAACAACCCGGATGCACCGGTCATTTCGGTGATTGTCGGTCTGGTGGATTCGGTTTATATCGACTGAGGTTTTACTGCCGTTGAGCCTGGTTTTATGCCAACCAAGGCAGAGGTTTTATTTCCACAGCAGAAGCGCAGCCTGCCGACCCAACCATACTGCCGTCAGGCCGATCAATATATGCGCGACCACATTGATCACAGAGTAGAAGCCCTGACCCTGGCGAAACAGGTTGACGGTTTCATTGCTGAAGGTCGAAAAAGTTGTAAACGCCCCCAGTATGCCGATAAAGAGGAAGGAACGCGCTTCCGGGGTGATGACTGAGCTATTTTCCCCCAGGTGGGTCAGAAATCCAATCACCAGGCAG
Organism: uncultured bacterium; assembly: GCA_963707385.1. Classification (GTDB taxonomy): domain Bacteria; phylum Actinomycetota; class Actinomycetes; order S36-B12; family S36-B12; genus UBA10649. The sequence continues at coordinate 32,180 of CAVPPK010000004.1, forward strand.
CCAACCAGGTTGACGATCAAGGTTCCGGCGGGAAAGCTCTCGGCTTTGCTCCAGCTTTGGGCTGCATTGCCAACAAAATAACGGAGGACCGCGCCAATAAATCCGCCGGTCCCGATCAACATAATTTTTTCCAAAGTTAACTTGCCCTATCATGGTGGAATGCAGGAGTCATCAGCACGAGGCGGTTAAGGGTGGACTCCATCACCACAGAAGGGCTATTTTACCCCAATTTCCCCATGAGCCTTCAAGTCGGCTAACGCTGCCTTTCTTTGTGGAGCAATCGCTCCAAAATACACCCCCAACAGTACCAGCGCCACCCCAGCCAGGTACACCCAGCCGATTTTCTCGTGGTCCACCAACGCGGATACCGGCAGCGCCACAAAGGGCATCATTACCAGAACGTAAGCAGCCCGCGAGGCTGGCCAGCGTTTTAAGATGTAAACCACTATCATGAAAAGGACGCAAGATCCCACGATGATCAAATAAACAAGCGCTATCCAGGTGTTGGGTTGCATGGGCAGGACCTGTCGTTCGCCGGCGATGAAAGACGCCAGTAAATGTATTAAACCGCCCACCGCCATACCTACGGCGTTGGTCGTGACTGGATGACTTTGCGGATATTTTTTAATTAATATGGAAGCTTCAGAGAGGCAGGCAGCTCCCAGAAAGACTGCCAGCAGCGCTAAAGGTGGGATGCTTTTATTGCCGTTTTCCAGAAACACCAGCGCCACACCGCTGACGGATAAAAGCGAACCGAAAAGCGCAGCCCAGCGTAAGCTTTCCTGCCGTTGCACAATCGCCAGCAGCAGGGTCAGCAATGGACCGAGTGCCAATACAACCGTCGCCATTCCAGCTTGGATTTGGCGCAATCCCCAGTAGAGAAAAATAAAACTCAGTCCGAAATTGAAAACACCGTACAGGCCAGCGCCGGCAAGCCCGCGACCTTTGGGAAGGGGCAGCTTTTGTATAAAGGCCAGGAGAAACAACAATGCCGCGGCTGGGATAAAACGTATGGCGGCCCCCCAGAAGGGCGGCAATTCCAATACCGTAAAACGAACACCAATGGTGTTCAACCCCCCGAAGACAACAGAGGCTGCGAATGCAGCCCAGGTTAAGTCAACTGAACGCGAAGAAGCCATGGTTTTTCTCCAGCTCCGCTACCAATAAAGCGCGACAAAGATGAATTATATATCTAATTTGTCAAGATTAATCAAGATTGGCTGGATTAAATGAGCGGTAAATCAAGCACTACTCGGGCCAAATGGTACCGGCACGCACTACGCCGCCGGCCGGCACATCCGCTTTGACCGTGGCTCCGTTACCGATGCGGGCTCCGGCACCGATGTTCACTTCCAGGTTGACGGTTACGCCCATGCCGATCAGGCTGCGTTCGCCCACTTTTACCGATCCCGCCAAAATGGCGCCCGGCGAAATATTCACCATTTCCCCCAATATGCAATCATGCGAGACAATCGCGCCCGTGTTGACGATGCAGCCAAAACTGACCTGCACTGCGCTGCCAATATAGGCATGCGCGAAGATCTGGACGCCGGCAGCGATTTCGGCGCTGGCTTCCACCACAGCGGCGGGGTGAATCACGGTCGGAATGTCAAAACCAGCCTGGCGAAGATTCTCGAAGACCTTGAGACGCGGCGCCAGGTTGCCAATGCCGCCCACGGCATTGATGGCCAGTTTAACACCGCGGGAGCGTAAAGCCTCTAGCACCGCGCCGCCGCCCAGCACAGGTACGTCCAAAACGCTGCTGCCAACGGGCAGTCCATCATCGACAATTCCAATTACCTTGTAGACGTTTTGCAAGCGCACCAGGTCCACCAGCGATTTGCCATGACCGCCGCCGCCGTAGATAATCAGCGATTTCTCATCGATGTCGAGTTCCGGAAGGGTTATGGACGCAGGCGCGAACCCGCGCACCACGGCTTCGGTCACGAAAGTGTTGAGCGGCAGCCTGTTCAAATCCACGCCCAGTGCACGCGCCAGTGTCAACGCCGGCTGCGTAATGCGCAACCCGGCGGGCTGGTCATTCGCTGTGGATTCGGCAGCTTTAGGAGCAACAGGCAGGGGCACATCCGCTGAGACGCCCAGGTAACACAATACCTGACCGGCACTGACGGTGTCACCGCGGCTAAATGCCAGTCCCAGCACAAATCCACCGTTATCGGCGGTCAGTTCCATAGTCGATTTGGTGGTTTCCAATACCGCCAAAACATCACCGGGGTTGATTTTTTGACCGTTTTGCACGCGCAGGTCCGCCAGCAGCGACTCGCGTTCGTTTGGGTTAAGTTGCGGAATGAGAACCGGGGTCAGGTCAGGCATGCAATTGGGCTCCAATCGTTTCGGCGGCATGGACGATGTCATCCACATCTGGCAGAGTATTGCGCTCCAAGCCAGCCGCTGCCGGGATGGGCGTTTCCACGGCTGCCACGCGTGCGGCACCTTTCAACTGCCCGCCCATGGTTTCAGCGCAGCGCGCCACAATCTCAGCGCCCCAACCACCAGAAAGTGTCCCTTCCTCAATGGTCAACAAATGCCCGGTACGGCTGACGGACTCCAGCACCGGTGCAGCATCCAGGGGTGCCAATTGGGTGAGGACGATCAATTCGGCAAATATCTCGTGTTCGTAAGCCAGTTTAACCAGAGCCAGACGTGCCAGTTCAGCCATGTAGCCGTAGGCGGCGAGGGTCAATGTGGGGGCGGGTGCGCCGCGCATGGCGAGGCGGTAGGCTGGAAATATCTCAATGCTGCCGACACGTTCGACGGTAAAATCGCTGGCTGCGGCTGCATCGATCACTGGCAAACCGTACAGCAGTTTGTGTTCGACGAAAAGCACTGGATCGTCCTGCTGCAGAATGGCACGGTAAAGCAGTTCGCCCGGATCGCCAAAGTGACTGGCAGCCACTACTTTCAAGCCAGGGATACCCAAAAAGAGTTTTTCAATTGATTGCGAATGGGTGGGACCATAACCGCGCCGACCGCCCATGGGTGTCCGCAGCACCAGCGGCACGGACACTTGCTCGTTGTACATCCAGCGGAGTTTGGCTGCGGTGTTGACCAGCGAATCGACCGCCAGGGTGCTGAAATCGCCAAACATGATCTCGACCACCGGTCGCAGTCCGCGCAGCGCCATCCCGGCTGCCAGGCCGGTCATGCCAGCCTCGGAGACCGGGGTGGTCAGCACCCGCAGCGGAAAAGCAGAGGACAACCCGCGCGTGACCTTGAAGGCGCCGCCGTACGGGTCCAGTATGTCTTCACCCAGCAGCACCACGCGTGGATCGTCGTTCAGCGCGCGCTGCAAGCCGCTGGTCAGCGCCTCGAGTACCGCGGTCAAAACGTACCTCCAGCGGGCGGGTCAGCCAGGGCTTGTTCAAAGGCGGCACGAACCAGCGCAGTGATTTCAATTTCCATCGCATTTCGTGCATCCGGTTGGATGCGGCTGCCGTGGATTGTCAGGGGATCACGGCTGCGACGTAGTTCGTCCACCTGCTCAGCGGATCGGGTATCATCCGATTTGGAATGCGGGCCAAAGCGGGCTGTATTTATAATGAGGGCTTGCGGGCGCTGCTCCCGGCGGATAACCTCAATAAGCGGTTGTGTCTCGGCTGAAATTTCGGTCACATCCGAGGTATCCATTTCACAGGCGGGGATTCCAAAAGCGGCAAAACGCCCGGCTACGGTGCCAGACATAGCCAGATTGGTGGGGGTGGTCTGGGCGATATGGTTGTTTTCGATCACAATCAACAGCGGGACCTGCCACAGGCTGGCGAAGTTGAGCGCTTCATAAACGCTGCCCTCACCGAGGGCCCCATCGCCGGCAAATACGACAGTGACGGTTGACCGCCCCTGCATTTTTTCTGCCAATGCGATGCCCGTGGCCAGCGGCAGTGTGCTGCCCAGGATGCCGTTGGAGTAAAAGTTGCGCCAGTGCAGGTGCTGTGAGCCGCCGCGACCACCGCAAACGCCAGTGACGCGCCCCATTAATTCACCGAACAACGCTCGTGGGTCGCCGCCGTAAGCCAGGAAGTGTCCATGGCAGCGGTGATTACTCACCACAATGTCATCCGGCTGCAGGTTGGCGATGACCCCCACTGCGTTGGCTTCCTGCCCCAGGTAGGTGTGCGTGGTGCCGCTGAATGCCCCGCGGCGGTACTCGGCCAGGATGGTTTCTTCGAAGCGGCGAATGAGAACGAGGCTGCGGTATAGCGCCAGCGCATCAGTCATGCAGCCATTTTAACCGATAAACCACAGGGGGAATGGCCAGCTTGCTTAGCGATCCTTGTGGACACCACGCGCCGTGGTGATGTATTGCTCCCGCCTTGGCTGGTCGAGCAGGAACTTGGCCGGAATAATCAAAATAATCAGTACTGCACCTACCACCATCAGGAGTGGCTGATCGCGCAGCGCCATCAGCAGCACACCGGTTCCTGTTCCGATCCCGGCACCCAGGTCGGTATTACGCGTGATCAGATAGATCACACCATATATGATCAACCCAATTGCCATTTCAAAGTTGGCCAGAACCAGTAACCCACCCAGCGCGGTCGCCAATCCCTGCCCGCCGCGGAAGCGGGCAAAAATCGGAAAATCATGGCCGAGCACTGCCAAAGCCAAAGCCAGCAGCTGCCAGCCCAGGTCCAGCGATGCTAATTGTGTAATCCAAACTGCTAGCGCCCCCTTACCAAAATCGACTACTGCAACTAAAATGCCGGCTCTCCAGCCAAGGTACAATTTGATATTGTGCGCCCCCATATTGCCGTCGCCGATGGTGCGAATATCCACATTCCCAAGCTTTTGCGCGACCATCAGCGCGGTGGGAAGCGATCCCAATAGATAGGCTGTAAGGAGCACCAATACTGGCATGCTCATATCTCCTCGCTTTCATTATAGAGAGATTTCCTGGGTTGAGTACCGCAATTCGGCGCATAGCGGTCGAATCAGGCGAAATTAAGCCTGAGAATAGTTGCCGATTCGTTGCCAATTGTCAGACATGACACATAGGGTTTCAACGGGTGATATTTTACATTTGACATCGCAGAATATACGATTAACATATAAAAGCCTTGAAATTTCAGGCAAAACCCCCATCCCCCTTTTTTAACTCCCCTGGAGGCAAGAATGCGCAAGTCACGTTACATGGTATTGTTCGTGCTGCTATTGGTATCTGTACTAGCAGCTCAGTGCGCCCCCGCGGCGACCACCGGGACTGTAGCCCCGGCTGCCAAGACCTATAAATTGGCTGCGATTTTCCCCGGCGTCATCACCGATGCTGACTACAATACCCTGGCATACGTCGGTGTCACCGACCTGCAGGAAAAAACCGGCATCGAAACTGCTTACTCCGAGAGTGTAGCCGTACCGGATGTTGACCGTGTTATGCGCGAATACATCGACGGCGGCTTCAATATCATCTGGACGCACGGCGGTCAGTTCGTCAACCAAACCGTTGAGCTGGCTCCCCAGTTCCCCGATGTGATCTTCATCGCTGAAGGTGACTCGAAACTCGAGAATCCGCCCGCCAACCTGTGGTTCATCGACCGCAACTTCCATGTCGGTTTCTATGGCATCGGTGCTCTGGCTGCCCGCGCCACCAAAACCGGTGTGATCGGTTACATTGGCGGCGTGACCCTGCCGTTCTCCTACGCCGAAGTGCACGCTATTCAACAGGCGATCAAGGACTCTGGCTTGAATGTCGAACTCAAGGCCGTTTGGGCAGGTGATTTGAATGACCCGACCAAGGGTCGTCAGGTAGCTGATGCGCTCATCGCCGAGGGTGCAGATGTCCTGATGGGTGCGCTCAACCTGGGCATGTTCGGTGTCTTCGAAGCCGTCAAGGCTGCTCCTGAAAAAGTTCTGGTCACCGTCAAATACACCGACAAGAGCGAATATGCTCCGGATAACTACGCCACTGCTCTGCTGTACGACTTCTCTGGCCCCCTGCAGGACATCTACAGCAAAATTCAGGCTGGCGAGACCGGCGGTTATTACCCGCTTGGCTTTGATACCGGCGTTTCCCTGCAATCCCCCATCACCAACGTCGATCCCGCTGTCGTTACCGAGGTTGAGGCCGTCCTGGCTGACCTGGTCGCTGGCAAAATCAACGTAGTGAAAGACATCACCGAAGTCAAGTAATATCCGCTGTTGGTAACACACTGTTTTTGAAATAAAAGGGTTTCCGGGGGCACGCCATTTGATTGGGGCGCCGGAAACCCTTTTTTATCCATATCCTTGACGGTAGAACCCCCGGATGGATAGATTACCGGTGCGATACAGTCCTGCGTCTGTAATAATTTAGACCTCCTGATAGATAGAAGGTGCAACCTTATGGAAAAAGAAGCAATTTTAGAACTTCGAAATATCCGTAAAGTGTTCGACAAGACCGTTGCCTTGGACAGCGTGTCTTTCTCGCTGTATCCGGGCGAGATTCATGGGCTATTAGGCGGCAACGGCGCTGGCAAGACCACTCTCATGAATATTCTCTACGGCCTCTATCGCAAGGATGAGGGCGAGATTAATCTTCACGGCAAGAAATTAAACATCCAGGGCCCTAAAGATGCCATCAACAATAAGATCGGCATGGTGCACCAGCATTTTCTTCAGATCGGCAATTACACCGTCTTGGAAAATATCGTGCTTGGTACTGACGTATCGCACCCCGGTACCATGAACTTGACCGCTGAAGCTGAAAAGCTGGTCGAACTGGGCAAGCGATTCTTCCTTCCGGTGGATCCGGATGCGATCGTCGACACACTGCCAGTAGGTACCCGCCAGAAGTTGGAAATCCTTAAGGCCTTGTACCGCGGCGTGGAAGTGCTCATTCTGGACGAGCCGACCACCAACCTGACCCCGCAGGAAGTGGATGATCTGTTCGAATCGCTACGCGTGATCGTCAACGAGGGACGCAGCATTGTTTTTATCACGCATAAATTGCGTGAGGTGCTGCGCGTCTGCGACCGCATCACTGTACTGCGCGAGGGACGCAATATCACCTCACTTACCCGCGCGGAAGCCTCGGAGGATATTTTCGTTCGGGCCATGGTCGGCGATCAGATGCAGATTGAGGGCAGTGTGTACTTCTCGCACGGGGCGCAGGCCAATGTCGCGGCGGATGAGAATGCGACACCTGCACTGGAGATGAAGAATGTTGGCCTAAGGACGAAAGAGGGTATTTCAAAACTCTCCGACATTAATTTTCAGATCAAAAAAGGCGAGATTTTCGGCGTCGCAGGTGTGGCAGGCAACGGTCAGCGCGAACTGGCTGAATGCGTTACCGGTGTGGTGCTGCCTTCCGCGGGCACCATCACCATGCACGGCAAGGATGTCACAGCAGTTCCGGTTTCTGAATTACTGAAGCAGGGGATTGCTTACATTCCGGAAGACCGGTTGCATGACGGCTTTTTACCCAAAGCCAATGTGGCTCAGAATCTAATTCTGGGTTACCATCGGCAAAAGCCCTATAGTGAAGGCAACCTGATCAAGTGGAATACGGTTTACGATAAAGTACGCGGGTATATCACCGAATACAACATCAAAACCAATGGTCCGGAAGACCCAGGTGGGAATCTATCCGGCGGCAATATTCAACGCGTGATGATTGCCCGGGCATTTTCGATGGACGCGCACCTGCTGGTGGCACATAATCCCACGCGCGGGCTGGATATCCCATCGATGGACTTCGTTTACAACAAAATGCTCGATCACAAAAGTTCCGGCGCCTCTACACTGCTCATCTCCGAGGATCTGGATGAATTGCTTCTGATTTCTGACCGAATCGCCGTGATATACCGCGGCCAAATTCTGGGCATTTTGGACCGCAAAGATTTCGACAAGTACGCCATTGGCCGCCTGATGAGCGGTATCCGGGCGGAAGAAACTACTGATTTGAGGGCCGCATCATGACGATTGTACGCAAGACAGCACCGTATCTGATCGCCATCGTCGCCTCGTTTGCGGCTGCCGGCATTTTTATCGCCCTGACAGGCGCAAACATTTTCAAGGCTTACGAGACGATCCTGTTTACCTCTTTCCGGACGCCAAATGGCTTTGTCCAGACCCTGCTTAAATTCATCCCCTTGACTCTACAGGCTTTAGCTTTCACCATCCCGCTGACCGCTGGCAAGTTCAACATGGGCGGTGAAGGCCAGATGATCGTGGGCGCCATCGCCGCTTCGGCAGTCGGTATTGTCGGCGCCGACCTGCCGGCCATCATCCTGCTCCCGCTTATCATTCTGGCAGGCGTGGTAGCCGGCGCGCTGTGGGGGTTTATCCCGGCTTACCTGCTATACAAGTTCAACATCAATGAAATCCTCACCTCGATGCTGCTGAACTTCGTGTCCTTCCAGATTATCGATCTGGTTGCCACCGGCGCCTGGCGCGACCCGGTTGCCGGTCACCCGACCACGGTTCAAATTGGGGCAGGCGGCTTTTTGCCGATGCTGATCAAAAATCCGCCGCTGAACGCCGGGTTGATCCTGGCATTACTGGTTGCGGCGGGAGTATACATCTATACCTCGCGTACCACGGGCGGCTATGAACTGATCGCCACCGGCGCCAACCCGCGGGCAGCTTCGGTGTTCGGCATCAATGTCAAGCGCATGTTCGTCTTCTCGATCGTTCTGGCGGGCGGTATCGCCGGGCTCTCGGGTGTCATCGAAGTTGCCGGCGTCCAGCATCGCCTGATCGTTGGACTGCAGCATAACTTCCTGGTTTTGGGCGTAATTATTGCCCTGATCGCTAAAGGCAACAACCTGGCAGTGCCATTTGTGGCCTTTTTTATCGCTATTCTGGAAGTCGGCGCGAGCGCCATGCAGCGCACCATGAACGTCCCGGTGGAAATGGTTTTCATCGTGGAAGCTCTGGTTCTGCTGTTCGTGCTGCTTTCCGACGTGGTCCGCAGGAGGTAAACCACTATGGACTCTTTTGTAACCTTCTTGCGTCTGACGCTTTTATCGATGGTGCCGTTCGTTCTGGCAGCCCAGGGTACCATGCTGGGTGGTCGAACCGGTGTGTTCAATGTTGCCCAGGAAGGCATCATGCTGGTGGGTGCATCCCTTGGCTTTATGGCCAGCTATATGCTGGGCGGAAATACTGTGGCTGGTATTGTTGCTGCCATGGTGGTTGGCGGACTCTTTGGCCTGGCACTGGCGTACTTCACCACCACGCTGAAGATGAATCAGTTTGTCATTGGGCTTTCGCTGCTGTTCATCGGCACCGGTCTGTCCACCCTGATTCCAAAACTGATCATTGGCATTACCCTGTCGCAGCCGCTGATCCCAACCCTGCACGATCTGCCCATCCCGCTGCTGAGCAAAATCCCGTTCCTTGGCCCGGTGCTTTTCAACCACAATATTCTGGTTTACTTTTCCATCCTGCTGTCGATTGGATTGTGGTACTTCCTGTTTCGCACCCAGCTCGGTCTTGAATTGCGCTCGGTCGGTGAAAACCCGAACGCTGCGGACAGCCTGGGGATCAATACGGTCAAGCATCGGTATGTGACCGCCATCATTGGCGGCATGTTGATCGGGTTGGCTGGCGTTTACCTGCCCATGGTATACACCGGAACCTTCACCGAAGGTATGGTCAAGGGCCGCGGTTGGTTGACGATCGCCCTGACCTTCTTCGCCGGTTGGAGTCCGCTACCGGTACTCTACGGCTCGCTGTTCTTTGCCGGTATCGAGGTGGCATCGTACCGCTTCCAGGCGGGGGGGATTGCCATTCCCTACCAGTACCTGCTGATGGTGCCGTACCTGGCGACCATTCTGGTGATGATGTTTACCTTCCGCAGGACGCGCGTACCCAGTTTCCTGGGCAACAACTACGATCGCGAGAAACGGTCTCTCTGACGGCTTTTAATCGTGTTTCAATCGTTAGGGGCAGGTCAACCACCTGCCCCTAAATTTTTGACTGGTCGATTCGCGGTTTAATCAACGGATGGATACTGGAAACTGGTTGCGCGCCATCCCTTGGCCGACGTATAATTAAAATGCTCTGCACCCGCCTGCGCCTGCCGCACGGCACCTTATAGGAGAATCCCGACATGATCGAAATTAGAACTCCGGCCAGCCGTGATGATTTCAAGGCTTATTATGACCTGCGCTACCGCTTATTGCGGCAACCATGGGCTCAGGTACGCGGCACGGAGAAGGATGATTATGAGCCCATCAGCCATCACTTCATGGCAATCGATAGCGAGACCAAAGAAATCGTGGGGGTTATCAAGGTTTACGAGAAGGAGACTGGCGTGGGCTGCTTTTCGCATATGGCGGTGAGCGGCGCGCGGCAGCGTCAGGGTATTGGCAAACTCCTCATGGATGCCGTTGAAAAGAAATCGCGCGAGCTTGGCTATCATACGCTCGGGTGTTTTTCCCGGCTGAACACGACGCTCTATTTTGAGCAAGCGGGATATAAGATCGCCGGGCTGCCGACGCATTATTTCGGCACCACCCAGGTGGTTTGGATGGAGAAGAAGTTGTAGGTAACCTGTCAGCCTCCGTTGACATAGTTTCCAACAAAAAACCGCGATCCATTGGATCGCGGTTGCTTTATTCAACTAGACCGGCAGTTCTACGATGCGGTAACTTCCGGGTCCCGTTTGAAGATCTGCGTGATCAGCCACCAGATGCCGCGCAGCGGCTCGAGCACCCAGTTGATGATGCCGTTGACCAGCCGCAGTCCCTGGGTGAGCCAGAGCAACAATGGACGGAAGATCTTCATAAACGGCAGGTAGCCATAAGCCAGAGTCAGCGCGATGGTGCCAATGGAGATACCAAAACGCGCCCAGTCCGTGAACTCCATGATGTGGAAGTCTTCCAGCAGCAGTTCAACACCAATGTTGAAAACCAAAATGTAGGCGGCTGTTTTGAGGATCGGGGCACGCTGCACCACGACACTGAAAATGCCGGCAGCGAAACGCATCACCAGAATACCGATAGCCACGCCCAGCATGACGATCAAAATATGGTTGGAGAGGGATACCGCAGCCACCACATTGTCCAGCGAGAAAGCCAGGTCCATCAACTCAACATTGAGCACCACCAGCCAGAAACCGCTTTCCCTGAGCTTGCGGTTGGAATCACCTTCTTCACCGCCCTGTCCCGGTGCTGCCAGGTCGTCCAGCGCCAGACGGATCAGGTAGGCAGCCCCGATCAGTTTGAGCCACGGGTTCTGAATGATGTAACTGGCAGCCAGCAGCATCAGGCCGCGCCCGACATAAGCCCCAATTAGCCCAACACGTAGTGCAGCAGTTCGCTGGAATCCCAGCGGCTTGTCCAGGATATGTCCCAGTTTGGCCAACTTTTGCGGCCATGGAATGGGTTCATGATCTGGTAAAACGGACACCATCGCCCCCAAGATGGCAGCGTTATCAATGGAGAGGATACCCTCCAAAAAGATAAGCTGAATGACTATGGCAATAAATGACCAGTCCACCAGGATGCTCCTTGCAGTGATTAAAATGTGCTCTCTTACGACGCCGATCTACCGGTAGATTGCATAATTTAATTGGGGTAAAGGGGGGATTTGGAAAGCATTTCGTTTATACCATAGCCGTTGTATGGTTTATTCAAACTTAAGCATGGCCGCGGATCCTCACCGTGTGGCGGGCGAACCTGCTCGGCTCGTCCAGCAAGGGCAACGAGTACTTCCTGCGCCACCTGCTCGGCACCAGCAATGCCGTACGTGCCGAGGAGACGCCCGAGGGCGAGCGCCCGCAGGACGTCACCTGGCGTGACGAGGCTCCGGAGGGCAAGCTCGACCTGCTGGTCAGCATCGACTTCCGCATGACGAGCACCGGGCTCTTCGGCGACATCCTGCTCCCTGCGGCCACGTGGTACGAGAAGCACGACCTGTCGACGACCGACATGCACCCCTACGTGCACGCCTTCACCCCGGCGATCGACCCCCCGTGGGAGACCCGCAGCGACTACGACATCTTCCAGGACCTCGGCCGGGCCGTCTCGGAGCTCGCGCCCGGGCATCTCGGGGTCGTCAAGGACCTCGTCGCCGTTCCGCTGCTGCACGACACCCCGGACGAGATGGCCGTGCCCGGCGGCGTGGTGCGCGACTGGAAGACCGGCGAGGTCGACCTGATCCCCGGCGTCACCGCACCGAAGTTCGTCGTCGTCGAGCGTGACTACGCGACCATCGGAGCCAAGATGTCCGCCCTCGGGCCGCTCACGGCGAGCGCCGGCATGCTCACGAAGGGCGTCCCCTTCTCCCCGGTGGAGGAGGTGGAGATGCTCGCCTCGAAGAACGGGGTCATCCCGGACGGGTTCGCCGCGGGGCGTCCGTCCCTCGTGACCGACATCCACGCCTGCGAGACGATCCTCGCGCTCTCCGGCACGACGAACGGCCGCCTCTCGGTGCAGGGGTTCCGGGCCATGGAGAAGCGCACCGGGATGCCGCTGGCCGACCTCGCCATCGAGGAGGAGGGCAAGCGCATCACCTTCCCCGACACGCAGGCGCGACCGGTGCCCGTCATCACGAGCCCCGAATGGTCCGGCAGCGAGCACGGAGGCCGGCGCTACACGGCCTTCTGCATCAACGTCGAGCGGCTCAAGCCCTGGCACACCCTGACGGGGCGCCAGCACTTCTTCCTCGACCACGACTGGATGACCGAGCTGGGCGAGGGACTGCCCACGTTCCGGCCGCCGCTGAACCTGCATCGCCTCGACGGCGACCAGCACACCGGCGCGGGCATGGAGGTCACCGTCCGCTACCTGACCCCGCACTCCAAGTGGTCGATCCACTCCGAGTACCAGGACAACCTGTTCATGCTCTCCCTGTCGCGCGGCGGCCCGGAGATCTGGATGAGCCCGCAGGACGCCGACACGATCGGGGTCAAGGACAACGAGTGGATCGAGGCCTACAACCGCAACGGCGTGGTCGTGGCACGGGCGATCGTGTCGCACCGGATGCCTGCGGGAACGGTCTTCATGTACCACGCGAAGGACCGCACGGTCGACGTCCCGAAGACGGAGACCTCGGGCCTGCGGGGCGGCATCCACAACTCGCTCACCCGCCTGATGATCAAGCCCACGCACATCGTGGGCGGATACGCGCAGCTGTCGTTCGCCTTCAACTACCTGGGGCCGACAGGAAACCAGCGCGACGAGATCACCGTGATCCGTCGCCGTTCCCAGGAGGTCGAGTACTGATGCGCGTGATGGCTCAGATGGCCATGGTCATGAACCTGGACAAGTGCATCGGGTGCCACACCTGCTCGGTCACGTGCAAGCAGGCGTGGACCAACCGTGCCGGCGTCGAGTACGTCTGGTTCAACAACGTCGAGACGCGTCCCGGGCAGGGCTACCCCCGCACCTACCAGGACCAGGAGAAGTGGAAGGGCGGCTGGGTCGTCAAGCGCGGCAAGCTCAAGCTGCGCGCCGGCGGGCGCTTCAAGCGCCTCACCCAGATCTTCAACAACCCCAACCTCCCGACGATGCAGGACTACTACGAGCCCTGGACGTACGAGTACGACATGCTCCTGTCCTCGCCCCTGGGCGAGCACACGCCGGTGGCCCGGCCGAAGTCGCTCATCTCCGGCAAGAACATGAAGATCGAGTGGTCGGCCAACTGGGACGACGACCTGGCCGGCGGCCCGGAGCTCGCGCCGAAGGATCCGGTGCTGGTCAAGATCAAGGACCAGGTCAGCGACCGCGTGAAGATGGAGTTCGAGCAGGCGTTCATGTTCTACCTGCCGCGCATCTGCGAGCACTGCCTGAATCCGTCCTGCGTCGCGTCGTGCCCGTCGGGTGCGATGTACAAGCGCAGCGAGGACGGCATCGTGCTGGTCGACCAGGACCAGTGCCGCGGCTGGCGCATGTGCGTCAGCGGCTGCCCGTACAAGAAGGTCTACTTCAACCACCGCACGGGCAAGGCCGAGAAGTGCACCATGTGCTACCCGCGCATCGAGGTCGGCATGCCCACGGTGTGCTCGGAGACCTGCGTCGGCCGGCTGCGCTACATCGGCCTGTTCCTCTACGACGCCGACCGCGTCACCGCCGCTGCGGCAACCGAGAACGAGCACGACCTCCTCGACGCCCAGCTCGACCTGCTGCTCGATCCGAACGACCCGGAGGTGCAGGCGGCGGCTCGTCGTGACGGCATCCCCGAGGACTGGATCGATGCTGCGCGCAAGTCGCCGGTGTACAAGCTGGCCAAGGTCTACAAGGTGGCCCTGCCGCTGCATCCGGAGTACCGCACGATGCCGATGGTCTGGTACATCCCGCCGCTGTCGCCCATCGTCGACGCCCTGCGCGAGACCGGCAACGACGCCGAGGACGCGGGCAACCTGTTCGGCGCCCTGGACTCGCTGCGGATCCCGATCGAGTACCTGGCGGAGCTGTTCACCGCCGGCGACCCGAAGCCGGTCCAGGCATCGCTGCGCAAGCTGGCGGCGATGCGCTCCTACATGCGCGACGTGAACCTCGGCCGCGAACCGCGGCCGGAGATCCCGGCCTCTGTCGGGATGGACGAGGAGTCGCTCTACGAGATGTACCGGCTGCTGGCCATCGCCAAGTACGCCGACCGGTACGTGATCCCGAAGGCGCACGCGGAGACCGCACGCGACCTGGAGGAACTGGCCTGCGCGGTCGACTACGGCGACGAGGCCATGAACATCGGCTCCGGTCCCTTCGGGGAGGCCTCCGGCCGACCGGTGCCTGTCGCGGTGGAGACGTTCCACGCGCTCAAGCAGCGGCAGACCACCGAGGTGATCATCCCCGTCGAGGCGCTACGAGTGAACCTCCTCAACTGGGACGGACTGGGAGGCAAGGATGAGTGACAAGCAGACCGCCGCGGCTCGTCTTGCCGCCGCCTGGCTCCTGTCCTACCCGGACGACGACGCTGCTGGAACGACTCGACGGCATCGCGGCAGTGGTGGACGAGCTTCCTGCCGGCACGGGTGCTCCGCTCTCCGCCTTCCTCGCGCACCTGGCGGACACGCCCCTCTCCGAGGTGCAGGCCCACTACGTCACGGTCTTCGACATGAAGCGCAAGGCGTGCCCGTACCTCACCTACTGGACCGACGGCGACACCCGCAACCGCGGGCGAGCCATCCTGCGCTTCAAGCAGGCCTACCTCGAGGCCGGGTACGACCTCGGCAGCGAGGAGCTGCCCGACCACCTGTCGGTCGTCCTCGAGTTCGCCGCCATCGGCGACACCCTGACCGGCGAGGCCCTGCTCGCGGAGCACCAGGACGCGATCCACCTGCTGCGCGACGCGCTGGCCAAGATGGAGTCCGCGTACGTGCACGTGCTCGACGCCGTCGTCGCCACCCTGCCGCGGCTCACCCCCGAGATCCGCGAGCGCATGGCCCACATCGCAGCCTCCGGACCGCCGGTCGAGTCCGTCGGGCTCGAGCCCTTCGGCGTGAGCGTCACCATCGACCCGATCGGAGCCCGTCGATGACCACCCTGGATGTCCTTCTCTGGGTCGTGCTGCCCTACGTCACCATCGCCGTCTTCGTCACCGGCACGGTCTGGCGCTTCCGCTACGACAAGTTCGGCTGGACGACCCGCTCGAGCCAGCTCTACGAGCGCAAGCTGATCCGCATCGCCAGCCCCATCTTCCACATCGGGATCCTGGCCGTCGTGATGGGCCACGTGGCCGGCCTGCTCATCCCCGAGGACTGGACGAACGCCGCCGGGCTCAGCGAGGACGCCTACCACGTGATGGCCGTCGGCCTCGGTGCAGTCGCCGGGGCCTGCACCCTGTTCGGCGTCGCGATGCTCATCTACCGTCGTCGCACCACAGGCCCGGTCTTCATGGCCACGACCAACAACGACAAGACGATGTACGTGTTCCTCGTGGCGGCCATCTGCCTCGGCCTCATCACGACGATCGTCGGCTCGGGCGTCATCGGCGACGGCTACAACTACCGCGAGACCGTGTCGCCGTGGTTCCGGTCGATCTTCCTGCTCAACCCGCAGCCGGAGCTGATGGCCGAGTCGCTGCCGTCGTTCCAGATCCACGCGGTCGCCGGCATGCTGCTGTTCATCATCTGGCCGTTCACCCGGCTGGTGCACGCGTTCAGCGCTCCGTTCGGATACCTGTTCCGGCCGTACGTCGTCTACCGCGACCGCGGTCCGCACGACGCCGGCAGCCATGCCCCGAAGCGCGGTTGGGAGAAGGTCGGCTGATGTCCCACGTCGAGCCGAGCTGGCACGAGGCTCGTGAGATCGCGCATGCGTGTGTCGACCGGCTGCCCACTGAGCAGGTGCGCCTCATCGAGGCGCATGGGCTCGTGACCGCTGAGGACGTGAAGGCGCTCACCCCGCTGCCGCCCTCGGCGTCTCGGCGATGGACGGCTGGGCGGTCGCCGGCGACAGCCCGTGGGTCGTCATCGGCCAAGTGCTCGCGGGTGCGGTCTGGCCGACGCCTCTGGGGGCGGGCCAGGCGGTGCGGATCGCCACGGGCGCTGCGCTCCCGCTCGGCTGCGACGGAGTCCTCCGCAGCGAGGACGGTCTCATCGACCACGGACGGATCCGTTCGCGGTCGAGTTCGCTCGGGAGGCGACGTCCGGCGCGCAGGCGAGGAGTCCCACGCAGGGGAGGTGCTGATCCACGCAGGCTCGATCATGACGCCAGCGCGGATCGGACTCGCGGCTGCTGGAGGGCACGACACCGTCTCCGTCCGACGACGGCCGATCGTGCGGCTCCTCGTCCTCGGCGACGAGATCCTCGCCGAGGGACCGGCGAGGGACGGACGGGTGCGCGACAGCCTTGGACCGCAGCTGCCGGGCTGGCTTGTCCGCCTCGGCGTCGACCTCGTCGAGACCGTCCACGTGGAGGACACCCTCCCGGGGCAGTCAGCCGCGCTGGCCGTGGCCATCGAGACGGCCGACCTCGTCATCACCACCGGCGGCACGGCGGCAGGTCCGGCCGATCATCTCCGCGCGGCCATCGCCGCGACCGGAGGCTCACTCATCGTGGACCAGGTGGCGTGCCGTCCGGGTCACCCGATGCTGCTGGCGGGATGGGCAGCGGGCGGGCGACTGGTGGCCCTGCCAGGGAATCCCCTCGCGGCGATCGTCGCCCTGCTGACCCTGGGCCAGCCGCTGGCTGCCGGGCTGACGGGCCATCCGCTTGAGCCACTGCCTCGCGTGCGGCTCGGCGACTTCGTGTCCTCGCAGGGAGCGAAGACGCGCCTCGTCCCGTGCCGACGGGAGGGCGAACGCGTCTTCGCGATGGAGCACATCGGCTCGGGCATGCTGAGGGGGCTTGCTGACGCAGACGGCTTCGCGGTTGTGACGGCCGGTGAGGGGGAACCCGGATCATCCGCCGAGTGGCTGGAACTGCCCTGACCTTGCGCGCACGGCAGTGAATGGTGCGCGCCGTCGTGGGTTGTGGCCCTTACATGGCCCTTTCATGCTCGGGGCGCTGGCCCTTTCTTGACGGGCCTGGGTGGTTCTGGGAGGGTCTGGGTGGGCCGGAATCCGTTGCAATCGCTTGATATTCGGTTGTCTGCGGTGTGATCGGGAAGGCTTTTAATCCGGCGACTCATCCCGAGCCGACGGGTCGGCGAACGCGTCTTCGCCATGGATCACATCGGCTCGGGCATGCTGAGGGGGCTTGCTGACGCAGACGGCTTAGCGGTTGTGACGGCCGGTGAGGGGGAACCCGGATCATCCGCCGAGTGGCTGGAACTGCCCTGACCTTGCGCGCACCGCAGTGAATGGTGCGTGCCGTCGTGCGTGTGGCCCTTACATGGCCCTTTCATGCCCGGGGCGCTGACCCCTTCTTGACGCGCCTCGACGATGACCCGCTGCTTCGACATGCAGCGAACGGTCGCCCTTCACGCGATAAGGATGTCGCGGGACATGCGACAAACATGTCCTGGAACAGGACATCCGGCGACCCACTCGATAGTTCTTGCGCTGCAAAGGGTTTCGGGCTGCAAAGTGACAACCCACATAGTCGCTTTGTCGAGTTGGCCCCGGGGTCCACCTTCCGCGGTAGCGAACTGCCGGCACTCCTGGCGAGCGTCGGGGTCGCGGAGTAGGTAGCGCCGGCTCGCCATCGCTCGGGACGGAGCTAGTCGTACTCGTCGGGCAGTCGCAGATTCGGTCCGCCGACCTGGAGGCCAAGGGGATCGGCCCTCCCGGCCGGCTCCTCCCACTCCTCCTGGCGACCGAGCGCGGTGAGGTCGAGGTAGGGGTAGCCGTTATGGAACTCCTCGATCCCCCTGCCGTAGGTCGAGTAGGTGTGGAACACGTCGTCGCCGACGCGCAGGAACGCACTGATGCCGGGCATCTCCACGCCTCGCATGCTCTCGATCCATGGACCTCGAGTCCATGGTGTGCCGACCTCAGCGAGTTCCTGCTCGTCGCGGAAGTGGAGCAGGACGGGGGCGATCCGGTCGTCGAGGGTGGCGTGGAAGTCGAAGTTGAAGTCGCTGCCGCTCGACGAGTACCAGGGGAACGTCCAGCCCATCCGCTGGCGAAACGCGGCGAGCTTCGGGTATGGCGCTCGTGACACGGCCACGAGCGTGGTGTTGCGGACGTGCAGCTGTCGCAGGCCGCTGATGCCATCGGCGGCGGACGAGCAGCTCGCGCACGCGTCCTCCCATGCTGGATCGAACATGAAGTGGTGCATGACAAGCTGCTGTCGCCCCTCGAACAGGTCGGCCAGGCCCAGCGTCCCGTCCGGGCCATCGAACTCGTATGACTTGTCGACCCGCACCATCGGGAGGCGCCGGCGCCGGGCGTTCACGCGGTCACGGGTTCGTGTGAGGTCCTTCTCCTCAGCCAGCAACTCCCTGCGCGCGGCCATCCACTCATCGCGGGAGACCACCTCGGGAAGATTCCCCATCGTCGTCATTCGGAGCACCCTCAATCCTCGTCGCGCTCAATGGCTTCAGCCAACCTCGTGATCCCCTGCAGCCTCGCATCCCGCGTCTCGTCGGCGAGGGTCAATTGTGAGGTGCGCGGAGCCCTTCCCAGTGCCGGTTCGCCGTGCCACGCTTGCGCCGTGGGGGGGATCGAAGCGAAGGAGGTTCCGATGGCCAGTGTGAACATGGCGAATATCGACTCGCCGCACGAGGTTCGACCGTTCGCGGCTCATGGCCACGTCGACGTCGTCACCCTGGGCGACTTCACGCTCGGTCGGGGCGTGTTCGAGCCGGGCTGGAAGTGGTCCGTCGACGTCAAGCCGATCGCCGGAACGGACTCATGCCAGACGCGTCACTCGGGGATCTGCATCTCCGGGTCGATGACCGTCCGGTTCGACGACGGCACCGAGGCGACGATGGGTCCGGGTGACGTCGTGACCATCGAGCCGGGCCACGACGCATGGACGGTCGGCGACGAGCCGTGCGTCCTGTACGACACGGGTATCGCCGCGTACGCCAAGCCTGCCTGATCAGGCCCAGCCCCCCGCCCTACTTCAGGGCAGGGCATCGCGCCGGCGGGCGAGCAGGGCGCGCTCGCCGGCGTTCTCGGTGCCCGTGAGGGCGGCTTCGTATGCGGTGCGCGCGTCCGCCGTTCGTCCGAGCCGCTCGAGGAGGTCGGCGCGGGTCGCATGCCAGAGGTGGTAGGTGCCGAGATCGAGGCCGTCGACGATGGCCAGTGCCGCGGTCGGGCCGTCGACCTCGGCGACCGCGATCGCCCGGTTGAGCGCGACGACGGGTGTGGGGGCCATGGCGTAGAGGTGGTCGTACAGCGCCAGCACCTGATGCCAGTCGGTGGCCGCGACCGAGGCCGCGTCGCTGTGCACGGCGGCGATGGCGGCCTGCAGCTGATACGGACCCGGGCTGTTGCGACGCAGGCACGCGCGGACGATGGCCTGCCCCTCGTCCACGAGGGCACCGTCCCAGAGCGCGCGATCCTGCTCCACCAAACGGACGAGGGTTCCGTCCGAACCGATCCGCGCCCGGCGGCGAGACTCGGTCAGGAGCATCATGGCCAGCAGCCCAGCAACCTCAGGTTCGTCCGGCATGAGCTCGGCGAGGAGCCGGCCCAGCCGGATGGCCTCTGCGGTCAGGTCGTCGCGCAATGGCGGGCCCCCGCGCTCGTCGACGTAGCCCTCGTTGAACACCAGGTAGACGACTGCGAGCACGGGCCGTAGTCGATCGGGCAGCTCGGCGTCGTCGGGCACCCGGTAGGGGATGTGCGCCGCCCGGATCTTCTTCTTCGCCCGCACGAGTCGCTGCGCCATCGTCGTCTCCGACACGAGGAAGGCGCGGGCGATCTCGCGGGTCTGCAGTCCGGCGACCAGACGCAGAGTCAGCGCGACCTGCGCGTCGCTGGCGAGCGCCGGGTGGCAGCAGGTGAACACCAGCCGCAGGCGGTCGTCAGGCACTGCCACCTCCTCGTCTGGTTCGTTCGGCTCCTGCAGAATCGCGGCCTGGACATAGCGGTCCATGCGCGTCGCCTCGCGTCGCATTCGGTCGATCGCGCGGTTGCGAGCGGTGGTGACGATCCACCCGGTCGGGCTCGGCGGCACGCCGTCGAGCGGCCAGCGGTCGAGCGCCACGGCGAGGGCGTCCTGCACCGCCTCCTCGGCGAGCCCGATGTCGCCGAGGAGGCGGACGAGCGTGGCAACGGCCCGGCCGTAGTCCGCGCGGAAGACGCGCTCGACCTCGGCCGCTGCTACGCGGTTGTCGTTCAGCTCGCTCTCCCTACTGGAAGGGACGCACCTCGACAGCGCCGCGGCACGCGACCGTCGCCTGGTCGGCCCACCTCATCGCGGCGTCGTCATCGGCCGCCTCGATGACCCAGAAGCCCCCGATGTGCTCCTTGCCCTCGAGATACGGGCCATCGGTGTGCAGCAGGGCGCCGTCCTTCGCGCGCACGACCCTTGCCTTCGACGGGTTGTCCAGGCCACCCGCGAAGACCCACACCCCGGCCTCGCGCATCAGTTCATTGACGACGCCGGTGTCGGCGTACGCCTGCTCCCTATCGTCGTCGGTCAGGTACGGACCGCCTTCGGGACTGTGGACGCTCAGCAGGTACTGAGGCATGAGCCACTCCTCTCGTGGAGCCGGTCACTCCGGCCGCTCACCGTGTGTACGAACGCAGGACGTCCCGATCGACAATCCTGCGCGTCGAAGTCGGGCGTATCAACGGGTCCAGGCGTGCTCGAACGGGCGGACCTCGATGGGTACGCCCAGGGCCGCGGTGAGCCGGGACGCCCAGCCGAGTGCGGCGTCCAGGTCGTCAACCTCGACGACGGTGATCCCGCCGATCTGCTCCTTGCTCTCGATGAAGGGCCCGTCGGACACGACCACGCGACCCTTGTCGTCGGTGACCACGGTCGACGTCGACGGCTCGTGGAGGCCTCCGGTGAACACCCACGCGCCCGCAGCGATCATGTCGGCGTTAACGGCTTCCACGTCGACCATGATCCGCGCGATCGTGTCGTCGTCCGGCTTGATGGCGTCGGCCGGATAGCAGACCGACAGCAGGTAGTGGGGCATCGGAGGGTCCTCTCGTATGGCCACGCACGGTTGAGCGCGGCATCCACACCCTGTACGAACGGGGAGGGTGCGATTCGACAGGAGCGGACGCCGGTTCATCCTAGGAGTGCCTGGGGCCGGGGGCGCCAGGCCAAGCTCGTCAGTGCCGCTGCGTGGCCATCGGTGTCGCAGATGACCGAATGGCCGGTTTGAGGCCGGTCTGCGCGGTGAGACGCCCGGATGCGACTGCTTCGACCCGGTCCGGATGCTGCGACAGCGCGAGCCTCGGCAGCCGCCCTGGCGAGCTCGCGACTGGTGGAGCCGCCTTCACTGAAGAAGGGGAGTCTCAGCTGTTCCATGACTCCATCGATGGCTTCGACTACCAGGAAGGCACCTCGTATGTCATCGACGTGCAGGTGTCCGAAGTCACCAGCCCACCTGGGGACGGGTCCAGCCTGGACTACTCCCTTGTGGCAGTGATCAGCGAGACGGCGGGACAGTAGCTCGGACGGCCCTGGACAACCTCCCCCGAAGCAGCCGAGCAGCTTGACGCTCAGCATGGCATCGTGGGGCCCTTCTCCTAGCAGCCGCACTGGGGAGCTACGTGGGAGAGGATCGGCTCATGGACCCGTGTCGACTGAGTGATGTCGCGTTTGATGTTGCATCATCTGCGGGCTGGTACTCAGCCGTCGCCGGCCTCCTGTCGGGCTTTGCCTTTGTTGCGGTCCTCCTCCCCCTGGATCACGACAGCGACGCCCAAGACGAGCGCGAGACCGGTCATGCGGTGGTTGTCTTCATCTGCGCCTTCTTCTCGCTGCTCGTGCTGTCACTCACGTACGCGATCTTGGCCGGGCGGACGGGCGGCGGCGCGGCGGACGGGATCGCTGCGCACGAGCAGATGGTCAACGGTGCAGCGTTCGGCCTGTCCGTACTGCTGCTGCTCTTCGGGCTCCGCGCAGTCCTGGGCGCCTACGGCAAGAACAGGCACGTGTTCGATTCGGCGCGCAACCTGGTCCTGGTCGTCACGTCGATTCTCGGCCCGGCCGTGCTCCTCGCTCTGCAGTTCAGCAACGCCCTCGATGTCGAGCGGTACCGCCAGGGCTCCGATTCGGACGCCACGTGCGGGCCCTTGGGAATGCCAGCAGGCGTGTGGCTCAATCTCGCCATCACCGGGGTGGCTCTGCTGGCGGTGCTCGGCTTGGCGCTGGCCCGCCGACGCCTGCCCAGATGGGAGGCGGCACCGGAACTGATCGCCAAGACAGTGCTGGGATTCACGATCGCCTTCGTCGGGTGGAGCTCGATCATCGTCCCCCTGCTGCCTACGGCCGTCGTGACGGGTGCCGTCTTCGAGCACCTCGCCGTTGCCGTGACAGCCGCGCTGACAGTGGCGTTCGCTGCCGCCTCCTGGCTGGGTCGCTGACCGGGGCGATCTGGCCATGGGTAGTTCTACCCATCTTCCCGCCCGCACGAGGGCGCCCTTCTGCGCAGACAGCCCAACAGTGACAGGCTGCCGCTCTGGCCCGGCTCCTCCGGCCTGATTGACGAAAGGCAGCCGCCGATGTTGCACGTAGATCTGCCCACGGACGATGACCTGCGCCGGATGGCCGCCTTCGGCGGGACCGTGACCGTGTCTGTCTACCTGCCCACGACGCCCGTCACGGCGGACGCCGAGGCCATCTCGCTGCACAGTCGTGGCTGATGAACGAAGGATCGGACTACGGCTCGGCCAGCACATCGAGGGCGACGGCAGCCATCGGTCGCCTGCTCTCCTGGCTGATGGCCCGCAGTTCAGACAGCGCCTCGTCCGGCGTCAGCCCCCGCTGGGCCATCATGGCTCCGATCGCGGAACCCACGGCCTCGTCCACCGTCAGAGCCGCCGCGAGGCCGTCCATGACGGTGGACGCTGCCAGCGCATCCCGTCGATGCCGGTGGAGGGAGATGTGCAAGGCCGCTCGGCGACACAGTTCCTCGGGGTCGAAGGGCTTCGCCAGGAAGTCATCGGCGCGATCCGCGATGCCCTGAGCGAGAGCATCACCGTCTCGACTCCCGCTCAAGAGAATGACGGGGATCATTCCCGTCGGTTGTGGCTGCACCCTGACCCACCGAAGCAGGTCGAAGCCAGTCCTCCCGGGCAGTCCGATGTCGCTGAGAACCAGGTCGACGCCGGCTATCGCGGCCTGGGCGGCGAAGGCATCGGGGACGGCAACGACCGAGTAGCCCGCGTCGACGAGAACGCGGCTGATGAACTCGCGGGCGTCAGGTTCATCCTCCACCACCAGAACACGCCCGCCATCGCCGTCGCCGGTGGATGCGGCGGCGATGGTCGCTCCCGGCGCCGGATCTGACGTGGGATGCGGCGTGGGCGCGGGAAGCGTGACCGTGAACGTCGACCCCTGATCGACCGCGCTGTCGACCGTGCAGGTGCCGTCCAGCTCACGGACGAGCTCGGCCACGAGCGCCAGTCCGAGGCCGGAGCTCTGCTCGCCGTGGGCTGGACGTGCGCGCGCCTGGAAGAACCGCTCGAAGACGAGATCTCTCTCATCGGGGGCGATGCCGACTCCGGTGTCGTGCACCTCCAGGCGGAGAAGGCCCGCCTCCCAGGAGAGGTCCACCTTCACCCCGCCGTTCGCCGTGTACTTGAAGGCGTTCGAGAGCAGATTGACCAGAATCCGCGTCCACGATTCGCGGTCGAGGAGAACTTCGTCGGGCACCGTGGCGTCGATCGCCACGTCCAGCGTCAGGCCTGATGCGGACGCCGTCGCGGCGAACACACTCGCGATTCCCCGCGTGAGTCGTCCAGCATCGCTCGGTTCCGGATTCTGCTCATTGGCACCGGACCCGCCATGGCTGGTCGTCAGCAGATCGTCGACCAGGCGCTCCATCCGCCGGCTCGCGCGCACGGCCGTGTCCAGGTCGGCACGCAGCTCGTCGGAGAGCTCCGCACCCTCGTCGCGCAAGTGATGCTGTAGCGGGCCTCGAATGACGGTCAGGGGTGTGCGCAGTTCGTGGCTCAGGTTCTGGAAGAGCCGAGCCTGCGCCTCGATCTCCTGCTCGAGTCGGACGGAGACGTCGCGGTACTTCTCCTCTGCTGCTGCCAGGGCTCGCTCGGCCAGCACCCGATCCTGGATGTCGCGGACCGATGCGACGGAGCCGCGTGCGCCGTCGGAGTCGCGGATGGGGTTGATCCGTGCCTCCACCCACCGGTAGCTGCCGTCCTTGCATCGAAGCCGGTAAGTGCCGGCGGCAGGTCGGTCGGCGTAGACCTCCGCGCGGAGAGCCTCCACCTGTTCCGTGTCATCGGGGTGCCACTGCGGCTGGGGTAGTGCGGTGAACTCTTCGGGCTCCCAGCCCAGGACTTCTCGCACCGAGGGCGACACCCACGTCACGACGCCCCGGCGAGTCCGGATGATCACGTCGGCGGAGTTGCGCAGCATGATCTGGTATCGGATGTCGATGTCACGGGCGCGTGGGACAGCGATCGCGACGAAGGCGATGCTGGTCAGCATGATGGTGGCGAACAGAGGGCTGCGGGTCAGCGGATGCATCACGAGCGCGAGGAGGTACAGGGAGCTGTAGCCCACGATGTGCGCCACCATCGCTGGCCCGCGCAGGAAGTAGCCCACGTAGAAGGTCAGGAGGATGAGGGACAGGCCGATAGTGATCTGGCCCTGAGGTGTCGCGCGCGTCCAAGCGAGCAGGCCGACGGTGCACCACGTCAGGGCGAGCGACACATGCAGCAGCGGACGAGGCAGGTGCGGCAGAACGGCCGCCGTGACCACGGACAACGCGGACAACCCCAGCGCGACGACGTAGTCCAGACCTTCCCGGCCGAGCGCAGGCGATGGCGGAAAGAGCGCGAACCCCAGCGCCTCAAGCGCCAGCAGCGACTGGATCAACCCCAAGGCCACGTAGCGTCGGGTTCGACGGCCGCCGGTCTCCGCGGTCATCTCGAACGGCATCGGTGCACCTCCACTCGTTGAGTAAGCCTCGCGGCTTGGCCCTGCATGCTCATTCCGCTAGCGTGCGGTGCGAGCCGAGGGGAGCGCGACATGGACGCTGGGTTCCGAGGGCACGTCCTGCTGGTGGAGGACGAGCCCGACGTTCGCGCATACGTCGCCCGACTGCTCACACGTTCTGGCTGGAGCGTAACCGAATGCCCGGACGCGGAGACGGCCGAACCTCATCTCGGCAGTCACGACCTGCTCCTGTGCGACATCATGCTGCCCGGGATCGACGGCCTGGAATTCGTGCGGCGGATCCGAGCACGCACGGACGACGCCCGCTGGCTCTCGATCATCCTTCTGACTGCGCGAGTCGGAACCGACGAGGTGGTGACGGGTCTGGGCGCGGGTGCAGACGACTACGTGACGAAGCCCTTCGAGGAACAGGAGCTTCTCGCGAGAGTCGCCACCCACACTGAACTCGCCCTCATGCGTCGGGTGGTGCTGAGGGAAGCGGAGGATCGCGCCGACGGACTTCAGCGCGCGCTCGCCAGCAATCGCACGATCGGCACGGCCATCGGAATCCTGATGGCGCATGACCGCGTGACGGCGGAGGCCGCGTTCAACCTGTTGCGCGAGTCGAGCCAGCGATCCAATCGCAAGCTCCGGACGGTCGCCGAGGACGTCATCTTCACTGGAGCCCTGCCCGAGTCGCCCTAGTCGCCGCCTGGCCCGATCGAGGTCGCCGATCGCAGCGGCGGCCAGCCGTCACATCGCCATGAGGCTTCGCGCGACGATCCACAGCCCGGCGAGCACCACGCCGACTGCCGCGAGCACCGGCAGTCGACCGAGCAACGTCGTCACCACTCCCGGCATCGAAGCGCCCGCGGAGAGGCGTCTCGACACTGCACCGACGCGAACCACGAGGAGGCCGGTCAGGCACAGCGTCGCCGCCATGCCAAGGCCGAAGGCCACCACCAGGAGGAGCGCGAACCACGAACGCCCGAGGGCCACACCGGCCAGGAGGACCACGACGGCCGATGGGGACGGCACGAGGCCGCCTGCAAGGCCGAGAGCCACGACTCTCCTCGTCGTCGGCCGAGGCCGCGCCGCCGTATCCGGCACGTTGGACGCCTCGATGCGGACCGCCGTCGCGACGGCCACCCTGCCGATGTCCGCCGGATGCTCATGCGGATGCGGGTGCGGGTGCGGGTGCGGGTGGGATGCGGGTGCGGGTGTGGGTGCGGGTGCGGGTGCGGGTGCGCATGCGGGTGCGCATGCCCGTGCCCGTGGCCGTGCCCGTGGCCGTGTCCGTTCCGGGACTGGCGGAGCAGGCTCAATCCGACACCCACGGCGATGAGCCCGCTGATGAGTCCGAGCCAAGGGTAGGCACGCTCGGGGGCGAGGGCAGTGGAGACGGACAGCGCGAGTGCCAGGGCGATCACACCGGCGGTGTGCGCTGCCGTCACCGATGCGCCGAGGATCACAGCGTCCCGCTTGCGTCCACCTGTGCCGACCAGAGATGCCGCCATAAGCGTCTTGCCGTGACCGGGCGCCACGGCATGCGCAGCGCCTAGCGCCATCGCGATGCCCAGCGCCACGAGGACGAACCCCAGCGGTGACGTCCTGACGGCTCACCAGATCGGTGAACGCCGAGGCAGCGCCGTCGATTCCGAACGGAGCGCTGGCGGTTCCCGCAGCGGTGGTGTCACCGGTGGCGGCCGAGGCCACCGCCGGAGTCGTCGCTTGCGGGAGGGATGCCAGCGGGATCGACGCGGCAGTCGTCGACGCCCACGACAGGTGCACCGACGTGGCGTCGGGCGGCATAGTGCCCGTCGGGTAGGTGGTGAGTCGGCGGCTGGCCGACGTCGCCGGGACGTCGGACGAGAGCTGAAGGCCGGACCCTGACGCGATGATCTCGTGCCAACCCACGCGGCCCTCGTCGACCGTGACGCGGGCGTCGAGCGCGGTGACTGTCGCCGCGATGGGAGCGGTGAGGGTGCATTCGAGGCGCGTCGTCGGCAGGTCTCCCTGCCCGGGCGGGAAGGTGACGGTCGGTCGGCCGACAGTCCAGGCGATCGCTCCGTTCGCCGTCGTAGCGACGATGCTGCTCGCCGCCGACTCACATCGATCGCGGCCCCAGGCCGTCGCCTCAGCGCTCGAGACCTCGCCGTCACCGTCCCCGTCCATGATGCCGCGCTCCTGGAACGTCGGCACCTCGGCGAGGTCGAGCACGTGGTCGACGGCGATCCGATCGGGAGAGACGTCGAAACCGACGAACGTGTTGTGCGTGAAGTTGCCGAGGGGGTGCGCCGCGGCCAGCGGGGCGCCGACGATCGCGATCGTGCACGCGGTGGCCGCTGTCAGGAGCGCAGCCATCAGGCGTCCCCGCTTCACGACTGATTCCCTGAGGTGAGCTGCGCGAGGGTGGCCTGCGCACGGGGCGCCAGGATCGGGTCGAACATCGGGCTCATCTCGAGCGCCGCAGTGAGGAGCTCGGTGGCCCGGGCGCGGTGCCCGACGGCTGCATGGACGAGGCCCGCGTGGGCCAGCAGCCGGGGATCCGCCGTGCCGAGGGCGAGAGAGGCGTCCGCGTGGCGGACCGCCTGCTTGGCGCGACCGTCCGCGAGCAGGGCCCACGCGAGCGCGTCGTCGCCGTAGACGTCGTGACGCGTCACCAGTTCGGCACGAGCAGCTGCGGACGGCCTGCGCGGTGCGAGCTCCACGGTCGGCGTACGACAGGACGATGGCCCGCGAGTAGGTGCGTTGGACGCTGGACAGCTTGCCGAGGACGTCGACAGTGCCGTAGGCGAGAGCTGCCCCCGCATCGTCCCCGAGCACGGTTCGGATATCGCCGAGGCTGCTGAGAGTGTCGGGCAGGGGCACGGCGTCAGCGGCCATCGCCAGGGCCGCTTCCGCACCGACTCGATCACCGGATGCGGCGCGCGCTCGACCGAGGCCGGCGAGGGCGGCGTGCCAGCCGGGAGCGGCCTGGACAGCGGCCTCGTAGGCGAGCACCGCCGCGGGGTAGCGGCCCTCGTCGAGGGCGAGCTTGCCGATGACAAGGTCGTACGTGGCGCGGCCAGTGCCGACAGCACCCGCAGCTCACTGCCGCAGCGCGGGCTCGCGCTGCCAGGTTCGCGGCCGTCGCAGGATCGCCATGGAGAGCGGACCAGCGGGCGTTCCGGAAGAGCACCGGTGCGGCGTCGGGGGCAAGCTCCGTGAGGCGTACCGAGCGCCGATGACGCGCGGGCGTAGTCACCGGTCTCCACGGCGGCGTCGTAGGCGGCGCCCAGCCCGGCAGCGTCGTCGGGGTTGGCGGCGAGAACGACCGCAGCGTCGCGGGCCGCCCCGACGAAGTCATGCGTGGTGATCCGGGTGGTGGCGCGTTGGGCGCGCAGGGCCATGTCCTCGGGGGCCGCGTCGACGGCCTCGTCCAGCGCCCTGCTCGCGCGGGCGTACGTTTCGGCGTCCCCGGTGACGGCCGCGCGTTGGAGCAGCAGCCGGGCCAGCAGCGAGAGCTGGCCGGGTGACGAGACCGACGACGTCTGCGCCTCGAGCCGGTCGATGGTGGCCGTCGTCGCCGAGTCGGCGAGCGGGATGCCCACCACTCGGTCGGCGGGAAGGGCAGGTGCGTTCACCGCTTGCGCGTCGGACAGGGCGAACTCGTCATACGGCGAAGGCGGTACGGCGTCGCCCTGGGACAGGTAGGCCAGGCCGGTCAGGGTCACCGCGACTGCGACCAGGGCCGCGACGAGGAGGGCCATGGCCGATCGCAGCGAGGGGCCGCGGCTGGGGGCCGGAGCGCGGGTCGGGGTCGGAGCGGGCGCGGTGGACGTGGACACGGGAGGCCCTTCGTTTGGGGGTCGGACGGCGGGGGTGACCGCGGGGCGCGAGAGGGAAAGTGGGATCGCGCCCCGCGGTCGACGGACTACTTCGGCGCGCCGAGGTACGGGAAGGACGCCCGGTAGTCGCTGTGCGGCGCGACGCAGTCGCCCTTGACGGCTCCCTGAGTGACGATGCCGAGCTCGGCGTCGATCACGTCGTCGCTGAGGGCACGACCGTTCAGCGGCCCCTTGGCTGCCGTGCGCGTGTCGTAGGTGAGCACGTCCGGCAGGAGCACGTCGGCCAGGTCACCGGCCGCCATGTCCGAGTAGCCGCCGAGCGCCTTCAGCGTGGCCACGACGTTGGCCCGGTAGAGCGCCGGGTCGCGGTCAGGCAGGGTGCGGTTGAAGGCGTTCTTGTCCTCGCCCTTGTTGAAGACCGTGTTGATCGCCGGGCGCCCCATGCGATCGACGCGACCATCAGAGGTCATCGTCATGCCCCAGACCCCGATGTTGCGGCCCAGCATGCTGTCCGGGACCTCGAGGACGATCGAGTTGACGTTCAGCGGGGAGAAGAAGTCAGCTGTCTTCGCGTCGCAGAACGTCCGCCCGTTGCCGCTCCCGCCCACGGCGCCGGTGAACGCGTCGAGGTCGAAGAAGAACGGGTCCGAGCGCAGCCCGGCGAAGACCTTGGACGACCCGCCGAATGACTTGCTCGCACCCGTCGTGCCGGCTGCCACCTTCATGCCGTTGGTCAGACTGCGGGCGGATGCGCCCATGTACTTCGTCACCGTGTAGGCCTGCCCTGCGCCGGTGCCGTTGCCCTTGCCGAAGCGGAACACGTAGGCCAGGTCGCGCTTCGCGTCACCGGTACGGTCGATGTTGACGATGTAGCGCACGTCTGTCCCGTAGTCCAGAGGCGCGATCGCACCTGCGCCCGGGCCGGTGTTCAGCACGAGCACGGTGTTGCGAGCGTCCTTGCCCTGGAAGGCGTAGACATCGGTGATGTCGGCGTCTGCTCGGCCCGACGGCGCCGTGAGGCCCGGGGCGTCCAGGTGGTCAGCGGCCCCCGCGAGCAGCGGTGGACCGGCGAAGGCGAGGACGAGCGCGGTTGCACCCGTACCCGCCAGCGCCATCGTGAGGTTGGTCTTCATGAGGGACTCCAGGTGTTTGGCGTTGATGGTTCATTGCCATGCACTGGGTCTTCGTAACGCAGGGCGATTCGGATTGGTGTCGTGCGCGGTCAATCGGGATTGGTGCTCCGCCGAAGCGTCAGGCGAGCGGGAGGGCGAGCACGGGCTGCGTCGTCGGCTGGGTGGATCCACCCGATGGCTCGACGGTGAGGCCGACCGCGGCCGCGGTGCCGAGCGGACCGCTGAGAGTGACGGCAGCGCGGCCGTCGGAGCCCGATGTGAAGGTACCCGCTGACCTGGCCGACCCATCGGAGCCGATCAGCCAGAGCTGGTACGTGCGGTCGGTCGGCAGGCTGGCGAGCTCGTCGCCGACGAAGACGGCCGACCCGGCCGATGGCGAGAAGATGACGGCGCCCCGGCCCGTCTGGCCTTCGAGAGCTGCCACTCACCGTCCGCGCATCGGGGGCGGTGAGCACCCGGGTGACCGCTGCGCCGGCGGCGGAGAGGCTGGTGTTCTCCTGCCTCAGCCCGATCACCCAGCCTGAGAGTCCCAGCGCAACAACGGCCAGGAGCGCGGCCGCGGCGGACAGGAGGCGGAGGGATCGACGGGGCCGCAGCGGCACCACCACTGAGTCCGAACCTGCGCGCGGGACGTCCTGGCGGGTGCCCTCGACCTGCGCCATCACGCGCTCGCGCAGGTCAGCCGGAGCCGGTTCGGCGCCGGCCATTCCTAGCCGCGCTGCAGTCGCTTGAAGACTCTCGGTCTCGGCTCGCAGCGTGGGATCGGCCTGCATCGCCTGTTCGAACGCCGCGACATCGCTGGCGGGCAGCGCATCCAGGGCGTAGGCGCCGGAGTCGAGGTAGGGGTCCGGTGTCGCGTCGGGGGAGTCGCTCATGCCGTCACCCCCATCTCGTCACGCAGGCGGATGAGCCCATCCCTGATCCGCGTCTTCACTGTCCCCAGGGGGACGTCCAGCAGCTCCGCGACCTGCACGTGCGTGTACCCACCGTAGAACGCGAGCGTCACGGCCTCCCGCTGGAGGTCCGTGAGCCCGCTCAGGGCTCGGACGACCTGCTCGCGCTCGAGGCGATGCTCGACCGCTTCCGCCACGATGTCGAAGGCGGGCTCCTGGCCGAGCCGCGCGGCCTTGACGTCCCGATCGGAGCTGGCCTGAGCTGACCGCACTCGGTCGACCGCACGGCGGTGCGCGAGGGTCATGACCCACGTCGTCGCAGAGCCGCGCGCGGGGTCGAACGACGACGCCGTCCGCCACAGCTCCACGAGCACCTCCTGCGTCACTTCCTCCGACTGCGCGGCATCGCGCAGCACCTTGCGAACAAGGCCGTAGACGGCGTTCGCGACCCGGTCGTACAGCCGATCGAAGGCCGCGCGGTCCCCGCGGGCCACCAGGATCAGGAGCTGCTCCGGCGTTTCCGGAACCGCTTCGTCCGACGGACCGCCCGGAAACCGGAGCGCAGTCACCTGACCCAGCCTGCCATCATTCGTGCTCATCACGTGGTGTTCGGAGCAGCAGCACGATCGGATTGGTCTCGGAGTCCCCGCAGCCGTGGCTTGGGATCGCCGCTCAGTGGCTGAGGACGATCTTCAGTCCCACCATCGTGAGGCCAAGCAGGCCCGACACCATGGTGGAGATCACGAGGCGGAAGCCCACAACGCCGGCGTCCCTGCTCATGCGATAGCCGCCCACGAGGAGCAGGAGGGTGTTGGCGTAGAGGGCCAGGTCCTCAGCGAGTGCCGTGTCGAGCCCAACGGCTGCTCCCAGAAGCAGTATGGCCAAGGGGATCGCTGACACGGTGATCAGCGGGAGCCCATCGCGCGCAATGGAGAGCATGTGGGCCCGGCTCAGTTCGTGCTGCTCCGCCTGGCGTTCCGCCATGAAGTGGACGTAGGTCTCCGCTATCCAGTAGACCGCCAGGGTTGCGACGAGTGACAGGGCGACGAAGCCCAGTCGGGCCGTGGGTGACGCCGTTGCAAGGACTGCGCCCGCGATGATGAGCCCGTACAGCGCCGAGGCCTTGGAGCGACGAGCGTTGGGGACAATGACGTCGTCAGTTGGGGGGGTCACGGGGTCAGTCTCGCAGGCCGGGGGCAGGTCGACGTAGTGGTCGCCGAGCGAGACCTACCCCTGGTCCGTGGCGCGCTCGGCGCTGTGGAGACAGCCCGGATCATTGGGAGATGCGGGTCGGAAAGCCGCGAGGAAGAGAACGTCGGGACGGCCGGCATCAAGGATCCGTAAAGACCGCTCCTGCCGCGTCAAGGGTACGCAAGGGCGGCGAGCACGCGGTCTCTCGCGGTGCTGCACTTGGCCTGGGGCCGACTGCGGCCCCGCAGTGGGAAGGGGCCGAGACGTGATTGATGTCATCGCCGTGAGCGTCATCGTGACGCTGTTCGTGGTTGCGCTGACAGTGGCACACGGGCTGGAAGACCTGTGAGCGCGCTGGGGGCGGTGTCTCTCGTCACTGCGATAGGCCTCCTGGTCTACCTCGTGGTGTCGCTCGTGCGCGCCGAGAAGTTCTGAGGTCACCGTGAACGCGACTGTTGCAGCGGCACTGCAGGTCCTCGTCCTACTGCTGGCTCTCGCCCTGGTCTACCGGCCGCTGGGGGACTACATGGCACACAGCCTGGAGTCGACCCGCCACACGCGAATCGAGCGCGGCATCTACCGCGCCATCGGTCTGGATCCCGGTGCCGACCAGAGGTGGTCGGTCTACCTCAGGTCGATCCTGGCCTTCTCCGTCGTCTCGGTCCTCGCGCTGTACGCGCTGCTGCGGCTGCAGGCGTACCTGCCCTACTCGCTGGGACGGGAGGGGATGCCGTCCCTCCAGGCGCTCAACACGGCGGTCAGCTTCGTCACCAACACGAACTGGCAGTCGTACTCGGGTGAGGCGGCCCTGGGCTACACCGCCCAGATGGCCGGCCTCGCGGTGCAGAACTTCCTGTCCGCTGCGGTGGGCATCGCGGTCGCCGTGGCCCTCATCCGGGGGCTGGCCCGCACGCACACCGATCGGCTCGGGAACTTCTGGGTGGACCTGACCCGGATCACGATCCGGATCCTGCTGCCGCTCGCCGTGGTCTTCGGCGTCGTGCTGATCGTCCTCGGCGTCGTGCAGAACTTCGCCGGCGACACCACGATCACGACCCTTGCCGGCGGAACGCAGACGATTCCCGGTGGTCCGGTCGCGAGCCAGGAGGTGATCAAGGAGCTCGGCACGAACGGCGGCGGCTTCTACAACGCGAACTCGGCCCACCCGTTCGAGAACCCGAACGGGCTCACGAACCTCATCGAGATCTTCCTGATCCTGGTGATCCCGTTCAGCCTCACCCGGACGTTCGGCCGGATGGTCGGGGACGTCCGACAGGGCTACGCGATCCTGGCCGCGATGGCCTCGATCTGGGCGTCCGTCACTGCCCTTCTCGTGTGGGCAGAGGTCAACCACGCTGGCCCGGCACTCCAGCTCGCCGGCTCCGCCATGGAGGGCAAGGAGGTCCGCTTCGGGGTGCCGATGTCCGCGGTGTTCGCGTCGGCGACGACGAGCACGTCGACGGGCGCCGTCAACTCGATGCACGACTCCTTCACGGCCTACGGCGGCGGTCTCGCGCTGTTCAACATGACGCTCGGCGAGGTCACGCCCGGTGGGACGGGCTCGGGCCTGTACGGCATGCTCATCGCCGCGATCGTGGCGGTGTTCATCGCCGGCCTCATGGTGGGGCGCACGCCCGAGTACCTGGGCAAGAAGATCGGTGCGCGCGAGATGAAGCTCGTCTCGCTGTACATCCTCACGACCCCGACCCTCGTGCTGCTGGGACTCGGGGCGGCCATGGCGACGGAGACCGGTCGCTCGGCGATCCTGAATCCGGGTGCGCACGGCCTCTCCGAGGTGTTCTACGCCTTCGCCTCGGCCTCCAACAACAACGGCTCGGCCTTCGCGGGCCTCGGCGCCAACACGGACTTCTACAACGTGGCGCTCGCGGTCGCGATGTTCCTCGGCCGCCTCCTGCCGATCTGCTTCGTGCTTGCGCTCGCCGGGTCGCTTGCCCAGCAGGGCCGAGTGCCGGCCTCGGCCGGGACCCTGCCCACCCACCGGCCCCAGTTCGTCCTGCTCACCGTCGGCGTCATCCTCATCGTGGCCGGGCTGACCTTCGTGCCTGCCCTGGCCCTCGGCCCCCTCGCGGAGGGACTGTCATGACCACGCTCGCCCCCGTCCCCGAAGCCGTGCCGGAGAGTCGCGTCAGCTCCGGCGCCTTCGAGCCCCGTGCGCTGCTGACCTCGCTTCCCGAGGCCCTGCGCAAGCTCGACCCACGGCAGATGTGGCACAACCCGGTGATGTTCGTCGTCCTGGTCGGCGCGGTGCTGACCACGATCGCCTCGGTCGTCGAGCCCAGCACGTTCGCCTGGTGGATCACGGTGTGGCTGTGGCTCACCGTCGTGTTCGCCAACCTCGCCGAGGCGGTCGCCGAGGGCCGAGGGCGCGCCCAGGCCGCCTCCCTGCGGGCGACCCGACGCGACACCATGGCCCGACGGCTCGACCCGGACGGCCGTGAGGCCACGGTCGCCGCCACCGAGCTGAAGCTCGGCGACCGGGTCGTGTGCGAGGCCGGCGACGTCATCCCCGGCGACGGCGACGTCGTCGAGGGCGTCGCGAGCGTCGACGAGTCGGCGATCACCGGCGAGTCGGCACCCGTCATCCGCGAGAGCGGTGGCGACCGCAGCGCAGTCACGGGCGGCACCAAGGTGCTGTCCGACCGGATCGTCGTCCAGATCACCGCTGCGCCCGGGCACACCTTCATCGACCGGATGATCGCGCTCGTCGAGGGTGCCAGCCGGCAGAAGACGCCGAACGAGGTCGCCCTCAACATCCTGCTCTCGTCGCTGACGATCATCTTCCTGCTCGTCGTGATGACGCTGCAGCCGCTCGCGGACTACTCCGGGGCGACGCAGAGCGTCATCGTCCTGGTGGCCCTGCTCGTGTGCCTCATCCCGACGACCATCGGGGCGCTGCTGTCGGCGATCGGCATCGCCGGCATGGACCGGCTGGTGCAGCGCAACGTGCTCGCGATGTCCGGTCGGGCCGTCGAGGCGGCCGGCGACGTATCGACGCTGCTGCTGGACAAGACGGGCACGATCACCCTCGGCAACCGCCAGGCCGTCGAGCTCCTCCCGGCTCCCGGCGTGACGATCGAGCAGCTCGCCGACGCCGCACAGCTCAGCAGCCTCGCCGACGAGACCCCCGAGGGCCGGTCGATCGTCGTCCTCTGCAAGGACCAGTACGGCCTGCGAGCCCGCGACGAGGGCGCGCTGCTGCACGCGGTGTGGGTGCCGTTCACCGCGCAGACCCGGATGAGCGGCGTCGACGTCGACGGCCGCCAGGTGCGCAAGGGCGCGGCGGGCGCGGTGTTCGCGCACGTCGCGCGACGAGGGCGGCAGCACCCCTGTCGAGGTGTCCGCGGCGGTCGACGCGATCTCGTCGGCGGGCGGCACGCCGCTGGTGGTGTCCGAGGGACCGGACGTGCTCGGCGTCGTGCACCTCAAGGACGTCGTCAAGACCGGCATCCGCGAGCGCTTCGACGAGCTGCGCCGGATGGGCATCCGCACGGTGATGATCACGGGCGACAACCCGATGACCGCGCGGGCGATCGCCGAGGAGGCCGGGGTCGACGACTTCCTCGCCGAGGCGACCCCCGAGGACAAGATGGCGCTGATCAAGCGCGAGCAGGAGGGCGGTCGCCTCGTCGCGATGACCGGTGACGGCACCAACGACGCACCCGCCCTGGCGCAGGCCGACGTCGGCGTGGCGATGAACACCGGCACGTCGGCGGCCAAGGAGGCCGGCAACATGGTCGACCTCGACTCCAATCCGACGAAGCTCATCGACATCGTCGAGATCGGCAAGCAGCTGCTCATCACCCGCGGCGCGCTGACCACGTTCTCGGTCGCCAACGACATCGCCAAGTACTTCGCGATCATCCCGGCGATGTTCGTGGTCGCCTACCCGGGCCTCGAGCACGCTGAACGTCATGCGCCTGTCGAGCCCGAACTCGGCGATCCTCTCGGCCGTCGTGTTCAACGCCCTCATCATCATCGTGCTCATCCCGCTGGCCCTGCGCGGCGTGCGGTACCGGCCGGCGAGCGCCGCGAAGCTGCTCAGCCGCAACCTGTGGATCTACGGACTCGGAGGCATCATCGTGCCGTTCGTCGGCATCAAGCTCCTCGACCTGCTCGTCTCCCGCATCCCCGGAATCGGGTGATCGCCATGAACCTCATCGCTTCGGCAGGGCTGGGTCGGCCTGCGCCTCCTGGTGGTCATGACGGTACTGCTCGGAGTCGTCTACCCGCTGGCGCTGTTCGCGGTCGGACGGCTCGTGTCGGGAACCAGCGACGGCTCGTACGTCACGGACTCCTCGGGGGTCGTCGTCGGGTCGGCCCTCATCGGCCAGTCCTTCGACGGCGACGACGTGGTTCTGGCCGCGGCCGTCCGCGGCCGGCGACGGCTACGACGCCCTCAGCAGCGGCGGCTCCAACCTCGCCGCCGACAATCCCGACCTCGTCGCCGCGGTGGGCGAGCGGCAGTCCGCGGCGGCGACGGCCGACGGGGTCGCGCCCGACGACGTCCCGGCCGATGCGGTCACCGCGAGCGGCAGCGGACTCGATCCCGACATCAGCCCGGAGTACGCGCAGCAGCAGGTCGACGCGAGTCGCCGCGGCGCGTGGCCTCGACGCCGCCGCGGTGGCGGCGCTCGTCGACGAGCAGACGCAGGGCCGCCTGCTCGGCTTCATCGGCGAGCCCCGCGTGAACGTCCTCGCAGCTCAACCTCGCACTGGAGGACCTGGGGTGAGCGCGGAGGCGGCCGCGTCGGATTCCCTGCGAGCAGCGACCAGTCCGTCGGCACGGGCCACAATGGAGGCGTGACCCGTGGTCGGCTGCGCATCTACCTC
Organism: uncultured bacterium; assembly: GCA_963707385.1. GTDB lineage: Bacteria > Actinomycetota > Actinomycetes > S36-B12 > S36-B12 > UBA10649. The sequence continues at coordinate 69,439 of CAVPPK010000004.1, forward strand.
GGTGCCGCGCCAGGCGTGGGCAAGACCTACGCGATGCTCGGCGAGGCGCATCGCCGCCTCGAGCGCGGCACCGACGTCGTCGTCGGCTTCGTCGAGACCCACGACCGGCGGCACACCGCCGACATGATCGTCGGGCTCGAGGTCGTGCCCCGCCGGGTCGATCGAGTACCGCGGCGCACGCTTCGAGGAGATGGACCTCGACGCCGTCCTCGCCCGGCACCCGCAGGTCGCGCTCGTCGACGAGCTCGCGCACACGAACGTCCCCGGCTCCCGCAACGCCAAGCGGTGGCAGGACATCGACGAGCTCCTCGACGCCGGCATCGACGTCATCTCCACCGTGAACATCCAGCACCTCGAGTCGCTGAACGACGTGGTCGAGGCGATCACCGGGAGTCAAGCAGCGCGAGACGGTGCCCGACGCCGTCGTGCGCGCGGCAGACCAGCTCGAACTGGTCGACATGAGCCCGGAGGCGCTTCGACGACGGCTGGCCCACGGCAACGTCTACAAGCCCGAGAAGGTCGATGCCGCCCTCGGCAACTACTTCCGTGCCGGCAACCTCACGGCGCTTGCGCGAGCTCGCACTGCTGTGGCTCGCCGACCGCGTCGAGGAGGGGCTGGAGCGCTACCGCGCCGATCACGGCATCCACGACACGTGGGCGGCCCGGACCCGCATCGTCGTCGCGCTGACCGGAGGACCGGAGGGCGACACGCTGCTGCGCCGAGGCTCCCTCATCTCCGGACGCAGCGCGGGGCGCGCGCTGGTGGCGGTGCACGTGGTTCGCGGCGACGGCACGCTCGGGGCGCGACCCGACGACGTCGCACGACTGCGGCAGCTGACCGAGGACCTCGGCGGCACCTTCCACACGGTCGTCGGCGAGGACGTCGCGACGGCGGTCCTCGAGTTCGCGAGATCGGTGAACGGCACGCAGGTCGTCGTCGGGGCCTCGCGTCGCGGACGCATCAGCACGGCCTTGCGCCCCAGCACGGCCGACGTCATCGTCCGCGACTCAGGCGACATCGACGTCCATGTGGTCTCGCACGACGACGGCCCCCGGCGCCGGCTGTCGCGTCGACGGCGCCGGCCGGGTGCGAGGCGGGTGTGGGCCTGGGTGCTCGCGCTGCTCATCCCGCTGGCGCTGGCCCTGGCGCTGATGCCCTTCCGCGACTCCCTGAGCCTGTCCACCGTGCTGCTGGCCTTCCTCCTCGGGGTCGTCGCGGTGTCCTTGATCGGCGGCCTCGCTGCCGGCGATCGGGACGGCGATCGTGGCCGGCCTCGTGGTCAACTACTTCTTCGTGGCCCCGATCGACACCTTCACGATCGCGGAGCCCGAGAACGCGTTCTCCATCCTGACCTTCGTCATCGTCGGCTCGGTCGTGGCGACCATCGTCGACCGCAGCGCGGCGCTCGCCGAGGAGGCCGCACGTCGTCGCGCCGAGGCGAACGTTCTCGCGGCGCTGTCGGTGGGGGTCCTGGGACGAGGGAACGGGGTCCAGGCGCTCCTCGACCAGGCCTGCGAGACGTTCGGCATGCGCAGCGCAGCGCTGTTCGAGACGGCTGCGGACGGGCGCGGCATGTCCGTCGTCGAGGTCTCGGGAGAGTTCCCGCCACGGTCCGTCGACGATGCGGATGTCTGCGTGGACGCGGGGCCGGGCCTGGTCATGGCGCTGTCCGGTGCACCGCTGCCGGCGTCGGATCGGCGCATGCTCGACGCGTTCGCTGCCCAGGCGGCGGCGGTGCTCGAACGCAACCGGCTGACCGCGCGCGCGGCGGATGCCACCCGGCTGCGGGAGTCCGATGCGATCCGAACCGCCCTGATCGCGGCGGTGTCACACGACCTTCGCACGCCGCTCGCGGGCATCAAGGTCTCGATCTCGACCCTGCAGGACCAGGCGCTGGATCTCTCGGAGGCCGATCGGGTCGCGCTGCTGGAGAACGCGGCCGAGGCCGCTGATCGACTGGACTCCCTCCTGTCCAACCTGCTCGACCTGAGTCGCATCCAGACCGGCGCCGTGCGGCCGATCCTCGAGCCGGCGTCGCTGGAGGAGGTCCTGCAGCGGGCCCTTCGCGGTATCCCGGACGAGGCCGTCCGCGACGAGACCGACGAGTCGCTGCCACTGGTGCTCACCGATGCGGGGCTGCTCGAGCGGGCGGTCGCCAACCTGGTCGAGAACGCCGTCCGGCACTCGCCGACCGGTGTCCCGGTGCGCCTGTGCGGAGCGGTGGTCCCCGACGGGACGCTGCAGGTGCGCATCGTCGATCGCGGCCCGGGCGTCGATCAGGCGGACCGCGAGCGCATGTTCCAGCCCTTCCAGCGGCTCGGCGACGCCCCGGCCGGGGCGGGCGTCGGCCTGGGACTCGCGGTGGCCCGAGGGCTCACCGAAGCCGTCGGGGCGAGGCTGGAGGCCGAGGACACACCGGGCGGGGGACTGACGATGGTCATGTCCATCCCCCTCGCGCGCACGGACACCCCGCCAGCGCCAGCAATCGTGGGCACGCGCATGACCAGAGTCCTCCTGGTCGATGACGACGTGCCGCTCGGTCGCGCGCTGGGAATCAACATGCGCGCCCGGGGGCTCGACGTGGAGATCGTCACGACGGGGAAGGGCGCCCTCGACCTCGTCGCCCGGTTCCACCCGGACGTCGTCATCCTCGACCTCGGCCTGCCGGATATGGACGGCATCGAGGTCCTGCACGGGATCCGGGGCTGGAACCGCGTCCCCGTCGTCGTCCTGTCCGCCCGGGCGACGAGCGACGAGAAGGTCGCCGCCCTCGATGCCGGCGCCGATGACTACATCACCAAGCCCTTCGAGATGAACGAGCTCCTCGCCCGTGTCCGGGCTGCCGTCCGTCGCGGCACGATGGCCAGCGAGAGCCCCAGCCCGCCAGTCGTCGCCACCAGGACGTTCGAGGTCGACCTGGCCGCCGGTGTCGTGACGCGAGGGGGACAACCCGTGCAGGCTCACGCCCACGGAGTACCACCTGCTCGAGGTGCTGGCCAGGCACAGTGGGCGGCTCGTGCCGCAGCAGCAGCTGCTCACGGACGTGTGGGGACCGGGGTACGAGAAGGAGACGCACTACCTGCGCGTCTACATGGCGCAGCTACGCCGCAAGCTCGAACCTGATCCCGCTCATCCCATCCATCTCATCACCGAGCCCGGACTCGGCTACCGACTCGACGGCGGCTTCGACTGATCCCTCGCTCGTCCTCCCGCCGGCGGACTTCGGGCTAGCAGCCAGCCGTTTCGACGGAACAGGCGATGCAGCACGACGCACGTGGTCACGATGATGCCGACGACGAAGTAGTAGCCGTAGGTCCATCCGAGCTCGGGCATGTTGTCGAAGTTCATGCCGTAGATGCCCGCGATGGCGGTCGGTACGAGGGCGATGGCTGCCCAGGCGGAGATCTTGCGCATGTCCTCGTTCTGGCGGACCGCGATCTCGTTCTGGCGAAGGGCGATCTGGCTGTGGCGGGCCGTGGCCGGGACAGGTCGGCCTGCAGGATGTCGCTCAGCAGTCGGTCGTGCTCGTCGATCGCGTCCGCGACCCGCTGCACATGGTCGTGGACGTCGCGGAAGTAGGGAGCGCGTGGCGGGGTCGATGCCCGGAACCGCCGCGTCAGCGAGCCCGCGCAGCGGGGCAGCAAGAGGGCCGACCGCTCGGCGGAACTCGGCGACCTCCCGCTTGAGCTTGTAGATGCGCTCGGAATGGTCGACGTCGTCAGCGCTGAACACCTGGGTCTCGATCTCGTCGACGTCGTCGTTGATGCTGTCGATGGCCTCCTCGTACTGGTCGACGACGAGGTCGGCGGCCCGGTAGAGCACGCCGGTCGGGGTGTACGGGACATGGTGGGGGGCGCCGACGTCGAACTCCGCCCGCACGCGGCTGAGGACGTCACTGTGGCCGTGGCGGACCGTGACGATGAAGTTCGGCCCGAGGAACAAGGCGATCTCCGCGATGTCGACGACCTCGTCGTGGTCGACGTACCTCACGGGCTTGAGCACCATGAAGGTGATGTCGCCGTACTTCTCGAGCTTGGGACGCTGGTGCGCCTTGACGGCATCCTCGGCAGGCAGGGCGGGCAGGTCGAACGCGCGCGCGACGACGGCGAACTCCTCGGCCGTCGGCTGCTGCAGACCGATCCAGACGAATCCCGCCGTGTCGCGTGCGACCTCACCGGCGTCCTCGAGTGCGAGTCGTCCGGGCTGGCGCCGTCCGTCGATGTAGAGGGCGCAGTCGCCGATGACGTCCTCGATGTGGCGCGGGAGGTCTGACGCGTCCGGGTGAGGGGTGTCACCCCCGGTGGCCGTTGACAGCGGTGCACTGCGACGGAACCGGAGCCCGCGCACCAGGTCACGCTTGCGGCGTCGATCAGGGGGGCCTTCAGCGGCCACTGGGCACCTCCACGTTCTTGGACTGGCAGCGCAGCCTACGGCTCCCCGAGCCACCGCAGCCCGCACTGGTTTCACAACGGACTGCGCGGAAGGCCTTCACGTGGAATGTAGGTAAGCCTATCCTCCTCAGATGACAGTTTCGGTAGAGGCCGTTGGCCTGGTGAAGACGTTCGAGGGCAAGAAGGGCTCGGTTGTCGAGGCCGTGCGCGGCGTGGACCTGCGCGTGGAGTCCGGCGAGGTGTTCGGCTTCCTTGGGCCCAACGGCGCGGGCAAGTCGACGACCGTGCGGATGCTGACGACGCTGACCACGATCTCTGCGGGCACGGCGCGGGTCGCGGGCGTGGACGTCGCCTCCGACCCCGATGGCGTGCGCCGTCGCATCGGCGTCGCGCTCCAGGAGGTGGGTCTCGATCCCCGGCAGACGGGCCGCGAGATCCTGATCCTTCAGGCGCGGCTCTTCGGCCTGGCCAAGCGCGCGGCTCAGGCACGAGCGGAGGAGCTGCTCGAGCTGGTCGACCTCTCGGAGGCCGCCGATCGTCGGACGAAGACGTACTCCGGAGGAATGAAGCGGCGGCTGGACCTCGCCAGCGCCCTGGTCCACGAGCCCGATGTCCTGTTCCTCGACGAACCGACGACCGGGCTCGACCCCGCAAGCCGGCTGGTCGTCTGGGAGGAGGTTCGACGCATCAACGAGCTGGGCGTCACGGTGTTCCTGACGACGCAGTACCTGGAGGAAGCCGATCAGCTCTGCAGTCGCCTTGCCATCATCGACGGAGGGCGAATCGTCCGCGAGGGCACCCCACAGGAGCTCAAGGCGGAGTTGTGGACCAAGCGCGGTGGTGACGTGGAGCCGACGCTCGACGAGGTGTTCCTCGACGTGACGGGACGCACGCGAGAGCGCGGCGCAGGCGAGGTTCAGGAGGTGTCGTCATGAGTGCCGTGACCGTTCTCGGCGAGCGGGCCCTGATCGAGGCGAAGCGCACGCCCGACGCCCTCATTCCGACGCTGCTCATCCCGCTGTTCTTCCTCGTCGTGAATGTCGGGCAGGCCGGACGCATCTTCCCGACAGGGTCGACTCCCTGGCTCGAGGGCCAGGGTTACGCGGCGTTCCAGCTGCCGAGCACCATCCTCCTGGCCGCCTCCTTCGGCTCTGCGGCGCTGTACCTGGTCGAGGAGATCGAGAACGGGTACTTCGACAAGCTTCGCGCGACGCCCGTCTCCCGCACCGCCATCGCCCTCGGCCGATTGACCTCCGAACCGGTGAAGACGGCCGGCATGACCGTCGTCATCCTCCTCATCGCGATCCCCTTCGGCGTCACGGTTGCGAGCGGCATCACGGGGTGGCTCCTCCTGATCCTGCTCGCCGCCGGGTGGGCCATCGGCTATGCGGCGTTCCTCCAGCTCGTCGCACTCAAGACGCGCAGCGCCGCTGCGACCAACTCGGCCGGGCTGGTCTTCTTCCCGCTCCTGTTCCTCACGCCCAACTTCGTGCCTCGCGAGCTGTTGACCCGGCCGATGGAGATCGCGGCCACCCTCAACCCCGTCACCTATGTGATGGAGGCGATGCGGTCGCTGATCCTGGTCAATCTCGACTGGATCGTCATCGGGAAGGGGTTCGCCGTCGTCGGGATCTTCGTCGCGCTGATGGTCGGCCTGAACGTCGCCGTCATGCGCAGCTACGACTAGGGGCCCCGGGAGTCCTGCGTCGAAGTGTTCATCGAGTCGCCGTGAGTCTCGCCTTGTCACGCGTGCTCGCGGGGTGGATGCTGGCGCGACCTTGCACCACCTCCTGATGGGAGCATCCGTCATGCCTGAGTCCGAGATCGTCCTGTACGGCGCCGCGTGGTGCCCGGACTGCCGTCGCAGCAAGGCGTTCCTGGGCGACCAGCGCATCGCGTACCGATACGTCGACCTCGAGGCCCACCCCGAGGAGATCGAGACGGTCCTGGAGCTGAACGGCGGGAAGCAGATCATCCCCACGATCGTCTTCGCTGACGGGTCGCACGTGGCCGAGCCGTCGAACGAGGAGCTCGCCGAGCGACTGGGGCTGACCCGGGAGGCGGCTGCCTCGACGTATGACCTCGTGATCATCGGCGGCGGGCCGACCGGGCTGACGGCGGCGATCTACGCCGCTCGCGAGGACCTGCGGACGCTGGTCGTGGAGAAGTCGGCCCTCGGCGGGCAGGCCGGGGTCACCGAGCGGCTCGACAACTACCCGGGCTTCCCCGAGGGGATCGGCGGAGCGGAGCTGGCCGATCGGTTCGCCCAGCAGGCGGCGCGCTATGGGGTGGAGCTGTTGTCGGCGGTGTCGGTGGAGTCCATCGACCCGTCCGGCGGCGGGGCGGTGATCACGCTGTCGACGGGCCAGCAGGTCACGACCGGCGCGACCCTGATCGCGGCCGGATCCACGTACCGGCGCACGGGTGCCCCGGGGGAGGCCGACCTGATCGGCTCCGGGGTGCACTTCTGCGCCACCTGCGATGGCCCGTTCTACAAGGGCGCACCGGAGCTGGTCGTCCTCGGCGGCGGGCAACTCGGGCCTCGAGGAGGGCCTGTTCCTGACGAAGTTCGCCGAGCACGTCACCGTCGTCGACCGGTCCGCCACGGCGGCCGGCTCCAAGATCCTCATCGACAAGGTGTCGGCCCATCCGCAGATGACCCTGAGGCTCAGCACGAGCCTGGTCAGCTTCAACGCCGATGACAACGGCAAGCTCGCCTCGCTGACCCTTGCCGATGCGGACGGCAGCGAGTCGGACCTGCCGGCCACGGGCGCGTTCGTCTTCATCGGCCTGGAGCCGAACACGGACTGGCTGGCGGGACTGGTGGACCTCGACGAGCGTGGATTCATCGTGACCGACCGCATGATGACGACATCCGTGCCGGGCATCTTCGCTGCCGGTGACATCCGCGCTGGGTCGACCAAGCAGCTGGCCGCTGCCGTCGGGGAGGGGGCGGCAGCAGCACTGCAGGTCCGCTACCACCTGCAGCAGCGCGACGCCTGACGACGGGACGTCGACCCGCTGCGAGTGAGTCCGAGGAACACCGCCGGGACCGTCGCGATGCCCGAGATCGTCCGGAGAGCGGCGAGGGGTCCGCCCATGGCGCTTGGCGAGTGCCGCGGCCAGGGCGCGCATTCGGTTGCTGGGGGAACGAGGGTGTTTCGACGCTAGTCTGCCGGTGGGGGCGAAACGGTCGGGACAGCGGTCGTGGGCAATTGCAGTTGCGGCGATCGCATGGGACTCGTGCTGAGCGCCGAAGGCTACGGGAGGCACCGCCTTGGCTGATGCCCCGCTTCCGTCCCCGGTGCCGGGCCCCGAGAGCCGGCTGCGTGAGGCCCTGGACGCGCTGCAGGAGTCGTTCTTCATCTTCGAGCCCATCCGGGATCAGGGTGGAGCGGTGGTCGAGCTTCGCTACTGCTTCCTCAATGCTGCGGCCGAACGGCTGTACGGGAAGCCATCCGTGGCCGTCCTGGGTCGAGGGTTGACGGAACTGTTTCCGTCGGTGGTCGAGCTGGGGATCTTCGGCTGCTATATCGAACCCTTCCGCACCGGCCTGTCCAGTGCTATGCGCGTCCCGACGTTCAACGACAATGGGGTGGTCGGTGCGTTCGACATCGCGGCCAGCCCCTTCGGCGACAAGCTGGTGGTCACCGCTCACGACGTCACCGACGAGGTCGCCGCGACCCGTGCGCTTGCGGAGTCCGAGGCGCTGTTCCGGGCGGTGCTGGACAGTACATCCGACGCGATCATGCAGTTCGGACCTGACCTGCGCGCCAAGTACGTCAATCAACGCCTGGTGGAGTTCACCGGCATCACAGCCGACGACTGGAGGGGCAGGACCTTCGCCGAGGCGGGCTACCCGCCGCACCTGACGATCCCGTGGGACGAGTACAGCCGCAAGGTGTTCGCAACCGGCGAGCCTGTGCGCCACGAGTTCGAGATCGACCTTCCCGTCGGTCATCGGTGGTTCGAGACACGCGTGGACCCCGTGGTCGCCGCCGACGGAACGGTCACCGATGTGATCACCACTAGCCGTGATGTCACCGAGCGGCGGCAGGCCGAGGACCAGTTGCGCGACTCCGAGGCCCTGCTCAGCGTGATTCTCGACGGATCGCGCGACGGAACGACAATCTACGACCCCGACATGCGCATGGAGTACGTCAATCATCGTGTGGTTGAGCTGTCGGGGATCCCCGCCGATGCCTGGATCGGCCGGACGATGGATGAGCTCGGCTTCCCCACGGAGGCCGTGACCTTCTGGACGACCCGAATCCGCGGCGTGTTCGAGACGGGCGAGCCGACGACGATGCAGTACGAACTCGACAACACGGAGGGCCACCGGTGGTACGAGGCGAGCCTGTCGCCGCAGTTCGCCGCGGATGGTCAGGTCGCTCATGTGATCTCCACGAATCGGGACATCACCGAACGGGTCCTGGCCGAGCAGGCGCTCCTGGACCTCGCCACGCACGACCCGCTGACCGGGTTGGCCAACCGGGTGGCGCTGCTGGATGAGATCACCCGCGCCCTCAGCGCCGGCCGCCGAACCGATCGTTCCGTCGCGGTCCTGATGGTGGACCTCGACCGTTTCAAGTACGTCAACGACTCCCTTGGTCACGCGGTCGGCGACGCTCTCCTGCAGGCGGTCGCACGCCGCCTGACCGGAGCGATCCGCGGCGGCGATCTCGTCGGACGCACGGGCGGCGACGAGTTCATCGTCATCATGCGCGACCTCGACGAACCCGCCGAGGCCGTGAACGCCGCCTGGCGGCTGGTCGAGGCATTCCGTCGCCCGTTCCCCAGCGGGGAGGGCGAGCTGTTCTCGACCGCGAGCATCGGCGTTGCGGTCTCCACGGTCGAGAGCGAGCCCGCCGACCTGCTCCGCGAGGCCGACACGGCCATGTACGTCGCGAAGGCCGATGGCCGGGACCGGGTATCGGTGTTCAACGAGGAGCTGCGCGCTATCGTCACGTCACGCTTGGCCGTCGAGGGCGACCTGCGGCGCGCTCTCGAACGGGGCCAGCTCGCGGTCTGGTACCAGCCCGAGGTCGACCTGGTGACAGGTGCTGTGATCGCCGCGGAGGCGCTGGTGCGCTGGCACCACCCCAGCGGCGAGCTTTTCACTGCTGACCGATTCGTCGACGTGGCCGAGGAGACCGGGCTGATCCTCGACATCGGCGACTGGGTCCTGCGTGAGGCCTGCGTGCAGGCCGCCCACTGGGCGGCCGTTCGTCAGGACCCCATCACGGTCCGAGTGAACGTATCCGCCCTCCAGCTCGCGGAAGGCGGTCTGCTCGCCGCACTAGACGACGCACTCGCCGCTAGCGGGCTTGATCCGGTCCTTCTGTGCCTGGAGATCACCGAGACTGCGCTCCTGCGCGAGACCACCAACGCCCGGGACAACCTCGAAGGCATCCGCGACCGCGGCATCCGTATCGCTATCGATGACTTCGGGACGGGCTACGCCTCCCTTACGTACCTGCGCCGCTACCCGATCGATGTGCTGAAGATCGACCGCAGCTTCATCGTCGACATCACCGTGAACGAGCACGACTACCGGCTCGTCGGCGGACTCGTCGCATTGGCTCGGCACCTCGACCTGAGCGTCACCGCCGAAGGGGTGGAGACCCGCGACCAGGCAGTCATGCTCAGGCAACTGGGCTGCCCCGGAGCCCAGGGCTATCTCTACTCCCGCGCAGTTCCCGCGGACCAGCTGGCCGCGATGCTCGGCACGGAGTTCCCTCACCCGTGAGCGCGGTGGTGGAGGCGCCGTGACGCCCGGTCCGCTACGCGGCGCGCCTGTGGGTATCCATGACCATCACGCGGGGATCGGGCCGGCCACGTCGTAGTCGATGGAGCGCAGCGTGAACTCGCCGTAGGTGAAGGGACCGTCCGGTCGGTCGTAGACCGCGCCTCCGCGATGCAGCAGGTGCATGCCGAGGACGTCGCGATACTCGGAGATCGGGGTGGACCAGCGCATCGGGACGAACGTGCCGGTGCTGCTGTCGGGGCGGTCATCGGACCAGAAGTCGACCAGTTCGCCGTCGTCGTTGACGTCCAGGGTGGCAGTCACCCGGTGCCGGCCGTTGGTGAATGCGACGCGAGCCGATTGCTCATCGACATCCGTCCAGGTCAGGCGTGGGTCGAGCAGCGCCCCCGGCGCCATCAGGCACAGGTCGTTGAGCACGGTCACCGTCTCGGCCGCGCTGATCTCGGGGCCGCTGAGGTCGACCATGTTCACGGTGGACGCCACTCGCACGGTGAACGTCGCTTCCTGCCCCCTGTAGACGTGCAGGGCCCGAACGGGCAGTCCGAACATGCGTGCGTCCATGAGGAAGATGCGGGTGGGGTCACCGAAGAAGCTGTACTGCACGGACCGCGCGCGCATCGGCGCCTGGCCGGGCTTGCGGTACATGGCTGCGTCCAGCACCACGCGCATGTTCTGCGGCCGGGGCCGCCCGACAGCGCCTGACCTTTCGACGTACCGCCGAACGGGAGAGGGCAGGTCGTCCAGATCGGACGTCGTGACGGGCGGGCCCGCGGGCTGCAGCGGCTGGGCGGCGAACTCCGCCGCCGCGATGAGGTCGAAACGGGATCGGAGCGATCGGCCACGCGTAACGTCGGTGGGCGCCGTAGCAGGTGCTGCGGTGATCATGTCTGCGCTTCCTCTCGTGAAGGCGCGAGGGTGAGGGCGCCCAGCCACCGCTGAGCCAGCTCGTGCAGCTGCCCGGTCTCCCGCGGCGTCAGCCCGGCGAAGACGGCCTCGAGCATCGCTGCGGTGCGGTCGACCATCGCGGGCTCGTCGAACACCCGCACGCGCTCGGTGACCTCGATTCGGGTGGTGCGGGCATCGGTCGGGTCGGTCACCAGGCGGACGTAACCAGCCGCCTCCAGCCCGAGGGCGATCTGCTTCACGTTCTGTCTCGAGCTCCCGTACCGCTCGGCAGCCTCGCTCAGCGAGGGACGTCGATGAGGGAACCCCTTCGTGAGGACCGCCAGCAGCAGCCACTGGCGCGTCGTCAGGCCGAGGGCGGTCAGTTCGCGATCGGCCGTCCGGGTCAGGTGCTGGACGATGACGAACACCGCACCGAACAACTCCGCTCTGGTGGTGATCAGCTCCGCCTCGTCCATATACGTAATGTATTACGCATCTGCGGAGGAGTCAACGTGTGGCGCGTGCTGGGTCGCATCGTCGACGCTCACCTATAGTCCCTACGGAGGCACCGCCATGAGAGCACTCGCGAAGACGCACGCTGCGCCAGGTCTTGATCTCATCGACGTTGCCGAGCCCACCATCGGGATCAACGACGTGCTGATCAGGGTGCTGCGCACCGGCATCTGCGGTACCGATCTGCATATCGATTCCTGGGACAACTGGGCGCAGCAGCACATCCGCACGCCGCTCGTCATCGGCCACGAGTTCGTCGGCGAGGTCGTCGACGTAGGCAGCAACGTCAACGACTTCCGTCCGGGCCAGGTGGTGAGCGGCGAGGGCCATCTGGTGTGCGGCCGCTGCCGCAACTGCATGGCCGGGCAGACGTCACCTGTGCCCCCATACGGCTGGCGTCGGGGTCGACCGCGCTGGTGCGTTTGCGGAGTACATCGCACTGCCCATGACCAACGTCTGGGCGCATCACGATGGCATCGACCTGGACGTCGCCGCGATCTTCGACCCGTTCGGCAATGCCACGCACACCGCGCTGAGCTTCCCCGTCCTCGGCGAGGACGTTCTGATCACGGGTGCTGGGCCGATCGGACTCATGGCTGCTGCCGTCGTTCGGCATGCGGGAGCCCGCCATGTCGTGGTGACGGACATCAACCCGGAACGGCTGAAGCTCGCGCAGCGCATGGGTGTCACGCTGGCGGTCGACACGCGCGCGACGACGCTCGAGGAGGTGCAGACCGACCTCGGCATGACGGAGGGTTTCGACGTCGGCCTCGAGATGTCGGGCAGCCCGGTCGCCCTGCAGCAGATGCTGTCGAACATGTCCCACGGCGCCCGCATCGCGCTGCTCGGACTGCACGCCGACCCTTCGCTGGTGGACTGGAACGCCATCATCACCAGCATGATCACGATCAAGGGGATCTACGGGCGCGAGATGTACGAGACGTGGTACGCCATGTCCGTGATGCTTCAGTCGGGCCTCGACCTGTCCCCCGTCATCACGCATCGATTCCCGGCCGGCCAGCATGCGGAGGCGTTCGCCGCCGCGCGCGGGGGAGGGGCCGGCAAGGTGATCATGGATTGGACGCAGCTATGACGTTCTCCTCCTGGCGCGAGCCGCTCCTCGGTGAGATCGAGGACCTGCGCCGATCGGGCCTGCTGAAGGGCGAGCGGGAGATCACGTCCGCGCAGGGAGCCCACATAGCCGTGGGGGGCCGCGACCTCATCAACATGTGCGCGAACAACTACCTCGGACTGGCCAACCACCCGGACATCGTCGCAGCGGCCCACGCCGCACTCGACACCCACGGCTTCGGCACGGCCTCGGTGCGCTTCATCTGCGGAACGCAGGACATCCACCATGAACTGGAGCGTGAGATCTCGGCGTTCCTCGGCTTCGACGACACGATCCTCTTCGGCTCCTGCTTCGATGCGAACGGTGGCGTCTTCGAGGTCCTGCTCGGCGAGGATGACGCCGTCATCTCCGACTCGCTGAACCACGCGTCCATCATCGACGGAATCAAGCTGTGCCGGGCCAGCCGCCTTCGATACGCGAACAGCGACATGGCAGAACTGGAGCAGTGCCTGCGGGATGCCTCGGGCGCGCGCCGCCGGCTCATCGTCACCGACGGCGTCTTCTCCATGGACGGCTACGTCGCCCGTCTTCCCGAGATCTGCGATCTGGCGGAACGGTACGACGCACTGGTGATGGTGGATGACTCCCACGCGGTCGGCCACCTCGGCGACCATGGCGCGGGAACGCCGGAGCTCACCGGCGTGGGCGATCGCGTGGACCTGGTGAGCGGCACCATGGGGAAGGCGCTCGGCGGCGCGAGTGGCGGCTACATCTCCGGTCGAGCCGAGATCGTCGCACTCCTGCGGCAGAGGGCCCGGCCCTATCTCTTCAGCAACAGCGTGCCACCCATGGTCGTCGAAGCCACTCGTGCGGCGCTGCGCCTGCTGGCGACGTCCGACGAGCTGCGGGCACGACTGCGATCCAACACGGAGCTCTTCCGGGAGCTTCTGATCGACGCTGGCTTCGAGGTACTCCCCGGGCAGACGCCGATCGTGCCCGTGATGTTCGGCGACGCGGTTGCCGCAGCGGACTTCGCTGAGCGACTGCTGGCCGAAGGGGTGTATGCCGTCGCGTTCTCCTACCCCGTCGTCCCGATGGGCAAGGCGCGCATCCGCACGCAGGTGTCGGCTGCCCACACCGAGCAGGATCTCCGCGACGCGGCGGGCGCCTTTGTCGCTGCCGCTAACTGACCGGGCTAGTCGACGGAGAACTCGAAGAGCATCTCGTGGCGGTACGTGTCGCCCGCAGTCACGGCGGACGTGGGGAAGTGAGCGTGGTTGGGGGAGTCCGGGAACTTCTGAGTCTCGAGCGTGAACCCTGCGTGCCTGCAATAGCGGGAACCGTCCTTGCCCACGATCTCGTCGCTCAGGTTCCCACCCGTGTACACCTGGACTCCCGGCTCCGTCGTCGACAGCCGCATCCGACGTCCGGACTGCGGGTCGAACGCCTCGGCCGCCTCGGTGAGCCCCGCATCCCCTCCCCGCAGGCACCAGTTGTGGTCGTAGTCCCCGTCGATGGGTCGCAGCTCGCGGAAGTCGAACGGTGTGCGCGTCCACCGACAGGATCTCGCCCGTGGGGAGCAGTTCGTCGTCGACCGGCGTGTAGAAGTCGCTGGGCAGCCGCAGGTGCTGCTCGAGGACGGAACCGGAGCCGTGCCCCGCGAGGTTGAAGTAGGAGTGATGCACCATGTTGATGATCGTCGTCTCCGAGGGCACGACTTCCATCGTGACGTGGAGCGTCCGCCCTCGAAGGGCGTAGGTCGTGGTGACCTCGCATCCTCCCGGGAAGCCCATCTCTCCGGGAGCGCTGCTGGTGCGGAACGAGACGCCGGCCTCGATTGGCTCGGCCGCCCACACGCGCCGATCCCACCCCTGTCGACCGCCGTGGAGGTGGTTGTCACCCTCGTTGCGGTCGACGCGGTGGTCCTTGCCCTGCAGGCGGAACCGGCCTCGCGCGATCCGATTGCCGTAACGGCCGACGGTGGCGCCGAAGTAGTGGGGAGACGCCTCGTATGCAGCTGCGTCGTCGAAGCCGAGGACGACGTCACCGACGTCGCCGTCGCGATCGGGAACCCACAGGGACACCAGCCGGGCGCCGTAGTCGGTCAGCCGCAGGGAGATGCCGGCACCACCGTCGACGACGAACGAGTGGGCCTCCCGTCCGTCCGCCCGTCCGAACGGACCCACCGTGATCATCGCGTTCGACGTCGCTCTAGATGCCTTGAGCGAGGCGGTAGTACGCCGCGTTCCACCGCAACTCGCGGGTGAACTGGCGCATCCGGGTGCTGTCGTCGATGACCACCAGCTCGTTGCGCAGCATCTCCGCAAGGTCCCACAGGTGCTCGGTGGTGAGGGCCAGGGTCAGCACGGTGTGGTGCGGTCCTCCCGCTGTGATCCACGCCTCGGTGGACGTGCGAAGGTCCGGGGCCGGCAGCCACACGGCCCGGGCGACGGGCAGATTGGGCAGCGGTTCGTCCGGCGCCACGACCTGAACCTCGTTCGCCACGAACCGGAAGCGCTCGCCCATGTCGTTGATTCCGAGCACGACGCCAGGGCCAGGCGTCGCGTCGAAGACGAGGCGGACCGGATCCTCGCGACCACCGATGCCCAGGGGATGGATCTCCAGGCTCGGCTTCGCGGCGGCGATCGAGGGACACACCTCGAGCATGTGTGCGCCGAGGATCTTCTCGTTGCCGGGAGTGAGGTTGTACGTGTAGTCCTCCATGAAGGACGTGCCACCCGGGAGACCCTCGGCCGCGGCCTTGAGCGTGCGCAGCATGACGGAGGTCTTCCAGTCGCCCTCGCCGCCGAATCCGTACCCGTCGGCCATCAGACGCTGGACGGCCAGCCCCGGCAGCTGTCGCAGGCCGCCGAGGTCCTCGAAGTTGGTGGTGAAGGCGGTGAATCCGCCCTCGCTGAGGAACGTCCGAAGTCCCAGCTCGATCTGCGCCCCGTACCTCAGGGACGCGTGCCGGTCGCCACCTCGCCGAAGCTCGGGAACGACGTCGTACTCGTCCTCGTACTGCTCGCACAGTTCGGTGACATCGCCGTCGGACTGCACATCGACGAGCGCCACGAGGTCCTGCACCCCGTAGGTGTTGACGGAGACGCCGAAGCGGATCTCCGCCTCGACCTTGTCCCCTTCGGTGACCGCGACGTTCCGCATGTTGTCGCCGAAGCGGGCCAGACGCATGGTTCGCATTGCCGCCACACCGCGCGCTGCAGACATCCAGATCCCGATGCGCTCGGCCACCGAGGGGTCGCTCACGTGACCGGTCACGGTCTTGCGCGGGACGCCCATGCGGGCCTGGATGAAGCCGAACTCCCGGTCGCCGTGAGCCGCCTGGTTGAGGTTCATGAAGTCCATGTCGATCGAGGACCACGGCAGGTCGCGGTTCGCCTGGGTGTGCAGGTGCAGCAGGGGCCGGCGCAGCGCGTCGAGCCCAGAGATCCACATCTTGGCCGGGCTGAACGTGTGCATCCAGGCGATGACACCGACGCAGGAGTCGTCGGCGCTCGCCTCGATCATGACGCGGCGGATCGCAGCCGCGTCGGTGAGCACGGGCTTGCTCACGATGGGGAGGGCGACATCCGATGCGTCGTTGAGCGTGGCGACGATGCTCGCCGACTGGTCGGCGACCTGCTGCAGCACCTCGGGGCCGTACAGGTGCTGGCTGCCTGTGAGGAACCAGACCTCCTGCGTGCCGGTCGTGATCATCCGTCAGTCCTCCTTAGCGCTGGCCGTAGACGTTCTGATAGCGCTCGTTGAGTGCATCGATGTCGGTCTGCGGGATCGGGATCGGCGTGCCGAGCTGGTGCGCGAGGTGCGTGGCCTTGGCCACCTCCTCGAGCATCACGGAGGCCTTGACGGCGGATCGGGCGTCCTTGCCGATCGTGAACGGGCCGTGGTTCTGCATGATCACGCCGGGGGAGCGACTGCCTGCCAGGGTCCGGACGATGCCCTCCCCGATGGCCTCGTTGCCGATGAGGGCGAACGGGCCGATCGGGATGTCGCCGCCGAATTCGTCCGCCTGCATCGTGGTCACGCACGGAATCGGCGTTCCCCGTGCCGCCCACGCGCAGGCGTAGGTGGAGTGGGTATGCACGACCCCGCCCACGTCAGGCATCTCTCGGTACACGACGGCGTGGGCGCCGGTATCGGAGGATGGCGCGAGGTCTCCCTCGACGACGGAGCCCGTGAAGTCCGTGACGACCATGCTCTCCGGGGTCAGCTCGTCGAAGTCCAGACCCGAGGGCTTGATGACCAGCAGGTCGTGCCCGGGGACTCGCGCGGAGACGTTGCCGGCGGTCCAGACGACCAGTCCGAGCCGAGGCAGAGCCTGGTTCAGCCGGCACACCTCAGTGCGCAGCCGTTCGATCGCCTGCGATGCCGATGCGTCCACGTCAGGCTCCCTGTCCGTCAGCAACTGCGCGTCGTCGTGCCTTCAGCCGATGCATCACGTCGTTTGCGCCGCGGCCGAAGTAGTCGTGCAGCAGCAGGTACTCGGCGTACAGGGCGTCGTAGGCGTCGGCGACGTCTGGGTTGGGCTGATAGACGCCCTTGTTCGCATGACCCATGACCTTCGAGGCGGCCAGCACATCTGGGTAGGCGCCCGCCGCGACCGCTGCGTGGATCGCCGAGCCCAGGGCCGGCCCCTGCTCGGAGGCGATGGTGCTCAGCGGCAGCCCTGTGACGTCGGCGTAGATCTGCATGAGGAACTCGTTCTTCAGCAGGCCCCCAGCGACGACGAGCTCCTTGACGGGCACGCCTGATTCGTTGAACGACTCCACGATGCGCCGGGTTCCGAAGGCGGTCGACTCCAGGAGGGCTCGGTACTGGTCCTCGGGCCGTGTCTGGATGGTCAGCCCCACCATCACCCCGGACAGTTCATGGTCGACGAGGATCGAGCGATTGCCGCTGTGCCAGTCGAGGGCGATGAGCCCATGCTCGCCCACCTGCTGCTGCCGGGCCAGTTCGGTGAGGTACTCGTGCAGCCCGATGCCGCGCTCGGCCGCGGCATCGACGTAGGCCGCGGGCACGCAGGTGTCGACGAACCAGCCGAAGATGTCGCCGACGCCGCTCTGGCCGGCCTCGTACCCCCAGAGCCCCTCGGTGATCCCGCCGTCGACCACACCGCACATGCCGGGGACCTCGTGGAGCTCGCTTCCGTTCATGACGTGGCAGGTCGAGGTCCCCATGATGGCGACCATCTGCCCGGGCTCGACCGCCTGCGCCGCCGGGGCGGTGACATGCGCGTCGACGTTGCCGACCGCGACCGCGATGCCCTCGGGCAGGCCCGTCCACCGGGCTGCCTCGGCGGTCAGGGAGCCCGCGCGCTCACCGAGCTGACCGATGGTGTGCTCGACCTTGTCGGACACGAAGGATCCGAAGTCGGGGTTGAGGGCCGCGAGGAAGTCCTCGGTCGGGTACTGGTCGTCCTGCAGGATCCCCTTGTAGCCAGCCGTGCAGGCGTTGCGGAGGTAGCGGCCGCACAGCTGCCAGATGATCCAGTCGGCAGCCTCGACCCACGCGTCCATGGCGTCGTAGACCTCGGGGGCCTCCTCCAGGATCTGCAGTCCCTTGGCGAACTCCCACTCCGACGAGATGAGGCCCCCGTAGCGAGCGATCCACCATTCGCCCCGTGCGTGCGCGAGGGCGTTGATCCGGTCGGCTTGAGGCTGTGCGGCGTGATGCTTCCACAGCTTCACGTACGCATGGGGGTGGTGCTCGAACTCCGGAAGCTCGCACAGCGGTGTGCCGTCGGCGGTGACCGGCACCATGGTGCAGGCGGTGAAGTCCGTGCCGATCCCGATGACCGCGGCCGGATCGATGCCGGCGATCCGCACGGCGTCGGGTACAGCCTCCTTGAGCACGTCGACGTAGTCCTGCGGCACCTGCAAGGCCCAGTCCGGCCCGAGCCGCGTGTGTCCGTCGGGCAGGTGGCGGTCCAGCACGGCGTGCCGGTACTCGTGGCTGGCTGAGCCGAGTTCTGCCCCGTCACTGACCCGCACGATCACGGCCCGGCCGGAGAGGGAGCCGAAGTCGACCCCGACGACGTAGCGTTCGTCCTGACCTGGAATGGGGTGCCTCCTTCGGGTGCGTCGCGTATTGTGAGCGCTCACAAGCAGGGCGATCATATTCTTGTCGACGGGGTTTCGCTCCGTATACGCGGCAGGAATCCCGAGATTTCGCGGGACGGAGGGCACATGAGGATCAGGCACATCGTGGTCGGCGCGGCGTGCGCGCTGGCGCTCGCGGCCTGTGCACCCGGGCTGACGTCGACCGACCCGACGATCAGCCAGCCGGCGGTGGAGTCGCCCCAGCCGGACGCTGCCGCTGCGTGGGCCAACCCCGAGGCGCCGGATGCACTCAAGTTCCGGACCGCCGATCTGGTGACGGGGGAGACCATCGACGGCACCACGCTGATGTACCAGGACGTGGTCCTGTGGTTCTGGGCCTCGTGGTGCCCGGTGTGCGCAGCCGAGTCAGGTGCCCTCGTCGAGGCCGCGAAGGAGTTCCCCGAGGGCGTGAAGGTGATCGGGATCGCGGGCTACTCCGACGTGCCCTCGTCGCGCGGTTTCGTCGAGGAGCACGGCCTCCAAGGCTTCCCCCACATCTACGACGAGGGCGGGACGATCTGGAAGGCGTTCAACATCACTGGCCAGCCGACGCTGGTGCTGGTCAACCACGAAGGCGAACTGCGGCGGTACGTGGGCGGGTACGGCAAGTTCGACCTCATCGAGAAGGTGGCGTGGCTCGGGGAGGCTGCCTGCGTCCTCGTAGTGCTGTCCGCCGGCGCCGGTTCCCACGGCGCGCGGCCGACCACCACCAGCGCGATCGCCGTGGCCAGGACGCAGACGGCCAGGGTGACGAGGACCGGCGTGCCCCATCCCTCGATCCCGGTGGCCACAGCGCCCTGCCAGCCAGCTGTCTGCAGGAGCAACGGGTCCAGCGCTCGCACTCCGTGCCGCGGAAGGACCTCGGCGAGCCCGTAGGCGGTGACGTACAGGCCAGTGACGATCATGACGATCCCGCCGATGCGCATGATCAGCGCCGTCCGTCGCCGCAGCGCCATGGCGACGCCGACGCCGGCGAGTGCCGCGGCCAGCGATACCAGCAGAACGGCGGTTCCCATGCCGATCGCGTAGATCAGGAAGGGTGCGACGGTGCCCACGGGGTTCGTGGCGGCGAGCGCGGTCGTCACAACGGCGAAGAAGGGCCCGATCGTGCAGGACAGGGACGCCAGTGCGAACGTCGCCCCGTACAGGCACTGCGAGACGAAGGTCGCACGAGGGGCGTGACCCGTGATGCGAAGCCCGGGGCCTCGCAGCTCGCCCTTCACCAGCATCACCCCGCCCAGCAGCACGAGCATCAGGCCGAGCGCCACCGTCACGAACGGCAGGTACGGCAGGATCGTCGCCTGGAACGCGGCATTGACGCCGACGAACAGCAGACCGAAGCCGGTGAACACCCCCACGAAGCCCAGCGTCATCGCCAGGCCGAACTGCAGGGCGTGACGCATCGAGTCCAGCCGTGTCGCCGACCCCTCTGCCGTCCCCGTGACGATGACCGCGACGTACGCGGGGAGCAACGCGAAACCGCAGGGGTTGAAGGCGGCGACCGCGCCCAGCAGGAGGGCGAACGCAGCGTCCGCACCGGATATCACGACGGCTCGAGTTCCCTCGACGACGTGGACGAGGCGGCTCGATCGGTCGCCTCGCGCCCGGATCCCGAGGACGCAATGTGAAGCCTCACCAACACACCTTTCGCGCCGCCAGGTAGCACATCCTGGTCGATATCCCCCATGGATAAAGCGAGTTTCGGTACCAAATCGTGACCTGCTTCACCTGACATCAACCAAAATGTTAGCGCTAATATCCAAATCGCGGCCCGACCGGGCCGGGAGGCCAGACACCGTTTCCGGGGTCACAGCCGGATCAAGTTCAGGAGGTCGGACATGGGAAAGCGCACACTGGCGGGCGCGGTCTTGCTAGGAGCCATGGCGCTCACGATCGCGGGCTGTTCCTCGAGCTCGACCGCAGACTCGACTGCAGACGCGGGTTCACCCGAGGCGGCTGCGAGTGCCGCGGCACCGAGTGAGGCGGCGGCAGGTGGAGAGGCCATCAAGGTGGGCTTCGCCCAGACGGGTTCGGAGAGCGGTTGGCGCTCGGCCAACACCGAGTCCATGAAGACAGCCTTCTCCCCGGAGAACGGCTTCGATCTCACCTTCAACGCCGCCGACAACGACCCGGCAGCGCAGATCGCCGCCGTGCGATCCTTCATCAACCAGGGCGTCGACGCCATCGTCATCGCCCCGATCGTGGAGGACGGCTGGGACGACGTGCTTCAGGAGGCTGCTGACGCCGGCATCCCGGTGATCCTCGAGGACCGCACCGTGACCTCGCCTGACACGCTGTTCGCGAGCTGGGTCGGCCTCGACTTCCGCAAGGAGGGTGTCACCGCCGGAACATGGGCGGCCGAGGAGTTCGGCGACACTGCCACCAAGATGGTCGTGCTCGAGGGCACGACGGGGTCTGCCCCGGCGAACGACCGTGCCGAAGGCTTCGACGAGGCCATCGCCGGCACCATGATCGAGAAGATCGACTCGCAGACCGGCGACTTCACCCGTGACGGTGGCAAGACCGTCATGGAGGGCTTCCTGCAGAAGTACGGCGTCGACGGCATCGACCTCGTCTACGCGCACAACGACGACATGGCACTCGGTGCGATCGAGGCGATCGAGGCCGCGGGAGCGGTCCCGGGCACCGACATCAAGATCGTGTCCATCGATGCGGTGAAGGACGGCATGCAGGCCCTCGTCGACGGCAAGATCAACTACATCGTGGAGTGCAACCCGCTCCTCGGCGATCTCGCCGCAGGCCTGGTCAAGGATGTGCTGGCCGGGAACACAGTGGAGAAGGCGATCTACGTCACGGACGATGCCTTCACGCAGGAGAAGGCCGCGGAGGTCATCGATTCGCGGCTCTACTGAGCCCAGACAGCACTAGCCTGAACAACCGTTGAGCTGCGTGTCGGGGGCCGGGAATCCGGCCCCCGACACGGGGCAGACCGACACCCGAGAGGTGGCTGAGATGGGAAATCTGGAGGCGAACCCGTCGAGCCCCGCGATCGTCGAGATGCGGGGCATCACGATCGCCTTCCCAGGAGTGCTCGCCCTCGACGATGTGGACTTCTTCCTGAGATCGGGCGAGATTCACGCCCTCATGGGAGAGAACGGCGCCGGGAAGTCGACGCTCATCAAGGCCCTGACGGGCGTGTATTCCATCGATTCAGGGTCCATCACCGTGGCGGGCAGCCCGGTGGTGTTCCGTACGACCTCCGACGCACAGGCCGCCGGCATCTCGACGGTGTACCAGGAGGTGAACCTGTGCCCGAACCTCTCGGTCGGCGAGAACGTCATGCTGGGGCATGAGTCGCGCCGTGGCGGCCGCATCGACTGGCGGGCCGTGCACGAGCGGGCGGCCCAGCACCTGGAGAGCCTCGGCCTCCAGATCGACACCCGGACGATGCTCTCCAGTCACTCGCTCGCCGTCCAGCAACTGGTCGCGATCAGCCGGGCCATGGTCCTCGACTCCCGGGTGCTGATCCTCGACGAGCCCACCTCGAGCCTGGATCGCGGCGAGGTCGAGCAGCTCTTCGGCGTCATCCGGGAGCTGCGTTCCACAGGTGTGGCCATCCTGTTCGTCAGTCACTTCCTCGAGCAGGTGTACGAGATCTCCGATCGCGTCACGGTGCTGCGCAACGGCCGGCTGGTGGGTGAGTACCTCATCGAGGACATTCCCCGCGAGCAGCTGGTGACCAAGATGATCGGACGCGAGCTGGACGACCTCGAGGCCATCTCGACCGTCTCCAATCGTGAGATCGATCGGAGCGGCGTGCCCGTGCTGCAGGCTGCCGGCATCGGGCGCCGAGGGCTGCTCGATCCCGCCGACGTCGACGTCTTCCACGGCGAGGTCGTGGGGCTGGCCGGGCTCCTCGGCTCGGGACGGACGGAGCTCGTCCGGCTCCTGTACGGCGCCGATCATCCCGACAGCGGCACCATCACGGTGAACGGCGAGGCCACCAGGATCACCACCCCGAGGCACGCGATCGAGCGTGGGATCGTGTTCTCGTCGGAGGACCGGCGCGGCGAGGGGATCGTCGCCGACCTCACTGTCGCCGAGAACATCGTGCTCGGCATCCAGGCACGGCGCGGCTGGATGCGCAAGATGCGCAAGGCCGAGCAGGACGCCGTGGTCGGCGAGTACATGGACGCCCTGGGAGTCAGGCCCGCCAACCCCGATGCCGTCGCCGGCACCCTGTCCGGCGGCAACCAGCAGAAGGTGGTGCTGGCCCGGTGGCTCGCCACCGCTCCTGAGCTGATCATCCTCGACGAGCCGACTCGGGGCATCGACGTGGGCGCCAAGGCAGACATCCAGCGCAAGGTCGCCGAGCTGTCGGCGGCGGGGCTCTCGGTCATCTTCATCTCCTCCGAGCTCGAGGAGGTGCTGCGCCTCGCCCAGCGGGTGATCGTGATGCGGGACCGGCAGGCCATCGGTGAGCTCAGCTCGAACGACGTCGGACTCAACGACCTGATCGAGTTCATCGCCAACAAGGGTCAGGGGGCCGCGGCGTGACCCGACTGCTCAAGCATCGGCTCTTCTGGCCGATCGCCGCGCTCATCGCCCTGATCGTGATCAACACGATCGCCCGCCCCCAGTACATCTCGATCACCGTTCGCGACGGACAGCTCTACGGCGCGCTGATCGACATCCTGCGCAACAGCGCCCCTCTCATGCTCGTCGCGCTCGGCATGACGATCGTGATCGCCACTCGCGGCATCGACCTGTCCGTGGGCGCGGTCATGGCCGTCTCGGGTGCCGTCGCACTCACGATCATCGACAGCTCGGGGGACCCGAACAATGTCGGCATCGTGGCGGTCGCCGTCGTCACCGCCACGCTCGTCGGGCTGGTCCTGGGAGCGTGGAACGGCCTGCTCGTGGCTCGGTTGGGGATCCAGCCGATCATCGCCACCCTGGTCCTCATGCTGGCCGGGCGTGGCGTGGCGCTGCTCATCACCGGCGGCTTCATCACGACGGTCAACAGCGAGCCCTTCGAGTACCTCGCCACGGGCTACCTTCTCGGACTGCCATTCGCGTTCATCATCTCGTTGGCGGCGATCATCCTCATCTCGGTCTTCGAGCGGCGCACGGCGTTGGGCATGCTCACCGAGGCGGTGGGCATCAACCCGGAGGCCAGCCGGCTGGCAGGAGTGCGGGCGCGGGGCATCATCTTCAGCGCCTACATGCTCAGCGGACTCCTGGCGGGCATCGCGGGCATCCTCTACAGCTCCAACATCAGGGCTGCCGACGCCAACGCCGCGGGCCTGTTCATCGAGCTGTACGCGATCCTGGCGGTGGTCCTGGGCGGCACGTCGCTGCAGGGCGGCAAGTTCAGCATCGCGGGGACCGTCATCGGTGTGCTGATCATCCAGACCCTCGACTCGACGATCCTGTTCCTCGGGGTTCCGTCGGCCCAGAGCCCGGTGTTCTTCGCGCTCGTCGTGGTGCTGGTCGTGGTCGTCCAGTCGCCCAGGCTGCGCCTTCACCGGCGGAAGCAGACGACGGTGTCGGCCCTGCGTGAGTCGGCAGATACGCCATCCAAGGTGGAGGCGGGGGCATGACCACGCTGGAGAACAGGGCACCGACGGGCACGGGCCTACGGCAGGCGAATGACCGCTTCCTGAGCCGCCACGCCTCACTCGCGCCGACGTTCGCGGCCCTTGCCGTGCTGGTGCTGCTGCTGGTCGCGGCGCAGATCTACTTCGGCAACTTCATCACTCCGCGCAACATGTCCGCCCTCCTGCTGGACAACGCGTACCTGATGGTGATCGCCGTGGGCATGACGTTCGTCATCCTCACGGCCGGAATCGACCTCTCCGTCGGCTCCGTCATGGCCTTCACCGGGATCCTGCTGGCCTACCTGCTGTCCGACGGGCTCCCCGCGGCTGTGGCCGTGCCTCTCATCCTCGTTGCCGGCGCCGTGATCGGACTGCTCATCGGCATTCTCGTCCAGTACTTCGACGTCCAACCCTTCATCGCCTCGCTCGCAGGGCTCTTCCTCGCGCGTGGTCTCGCGTTCGTGGTGAGCCTGTCCTCGATCCGGGTCGACGACCCGTCGGTCCTCTGGCTCCAGTCGACCCGAGTGAAGATCGGCGACTGGTACATCACCCCGACCGGCATCATCGCGCTTGTGACCGTGGCCATCGGAGCCTTCGTCCTGCAGTACACCCGCTTCGGCCGCACCGTGTACGCGATCGGCGGGAACGAGCAGTCAGCGCGGCTGATGGGCCTGAAGGTCGCCCGCACCAAGGTGCTCGTCTACCTGATCTCCGGGACACTGGCGGGTGTGGCGGGCGTGATCCTGACGGCCTACTCCGGCGCCGGCTATCCGCGGAACGGCATCGGCACCGAGCTGGACGCCATCGCCGCCGTCGTCATCGGCGGCACGCTCCTGTCGGGTGGGCGAGGCTATGTGATCGGCTCGATGATCGGCGTCTTCGTCTACGGCACGATCAAGACGATCATCTCGTTCCTCGGAGCCGAGCAGTCCTGGATGCAGATCATCGTCGGAGGCCTGCTGCTGCTGTTCATCCTGGTCCAGCGATTCATCGTGGCTCGCACGGAGCGACGCGAGTAGCCGGTCACGAGGGCGTCGCGTTGCCGGGCCCTTCCGCCACCCACGACAATGTGCGGGTGGATCCGACGCGCCCCCTGCTCGAGGTCACCGGCGCGACCGTGAGCTTCGGGGCGGAGAAGGCCCTCGACGACGTCAGCTTCCGGATGTTCCCCGGCGAGGTTCACTCGCTCATGGGGGAGAACGGCGCCGGCAAGTCGACACTCGTGAAGGCGATCACGGGTGCGCTGCCCTTGGACGCGGGCGTCGTACGACTGGACGGCCAGCAGGTCACCTTCGCGACACCTCACGCGGCGCAACGAGCGGGCATCAGCACGGTGTACCAGGAGATCGAGTTGCTGCCGAACGTCTCGGTCGCAGAGAACATCGCCCTGGGCCGCGAGCGACGCCGTTACGGCGTGATCGACTGGCGAGGGATGCGGCGAGGCGCCGCCTCGGTGCTGCACGAGCTCGGCCTCGAGATCGACCCAGGCTCCCTGCTGGGCACTCATCCCGTGGCGGTGCAGCAACTCGTCGCGATCGCGCGGGCGATCTCCACCGACGTCAAGGTGCTCGTCCTGGACGAGCCGACATCCAGTCTGGACGTGAACGAGGTCGCGGAGCTCTTCCGTGTCATTCGTGAGCTGAAGACGCGTGGAGTCGCCATCCTGTTCGTGTCGCACTTCCTTGACCAGGTCTACGAGATCTGCGACCGGATCACCGTGCTGCGCGACGGAAGGCTCGTGGGCGAGTACCACACCTCCGAACTCCTCCGAGTCGATCTCGTGCAGAAGATGCTGGGCCGTGAGATCGCCGACTACCGCATGGCGCCAAGTGCCGCCGCACCAGAGGCGAGACGCGCCTACCTTCTTCAGCGCCCGCGGCGTGACCGCCGCACCAGGGATCGCTGACGCCGACGTGGACATCGCCGAGGGCGAGGTTCTCGGCTTCGCGGGGCTCCTCGGCTCGGGGCGCACTCCGCTGGCGCGAGGGCTCTCGGGCGTGGATCGACTCCAGTCCGGCATCATCCAGATCGAGGGTCGCGACGCGAACCTGTCGACGCCACGCCGGGCGATGACACTGGGCGTGGTCTACTCCCCGGAGAATCGCCGCACCGAGGGGATCATCAGCGAGCTCAGCGTGCTCGAGAACATCACGCTGTCGCTGCAGGCGCAACGCGGGTTCCTGCGCCGGATTCGCACCCACCGGCAGCGCGAGCTGGCGGCAAGCTGGGTCGAGGCTCTGGACATCCGGCCACCGGACCTCGATCGGCCCGCTGGTCAGCTGTCCGGCGGCAACCAGCAGAAGCTGCTGCTCGCGCGCCTGCTGGCCGTCTCACCTCGCGTGCTCGTCCTCGACGAGCCCACTCGGGGCATCGACGTCGGGGCGAAGGTGGAGATCCAGAACCTGGTGAGCGAGCTCGCCAGCAATGGGTTGTCCGTCGTGTTCGTGTCCGCCGAGCTGGAGGAGGTGCTTCGGGTTGGCGACCGCGTGACGGTCCTGCGGGACGGAAGAGTCGTCGAGACGGTGAGGTCTGCCGACACGTCCGTGGACCAGCTCCTCGCGCTTGTCGCGCGTCCGTCTGCACCACAGCGTCGAGGTGGGGCATGGCTGAGCAGAAGCCGGAGCGAGCCCCGAACATCTTCGATGTCGCACGACTGGCGGGCGTCTCGCACCAGACGGTTTCGCGGGTCATGAACGGACTGCCCAATGTCCGCCCGGCCACCCGCGAGCGGGTGGAGCGTGCCATCGTGCAGCTTCGCTACAGCCCCTCGCCTCAGGCTCGCGCGCTTGTCACGCGGCGGACGCGCACACTCGGCCTCATCACGCCGAGCGTGGAGGATCACGGGCCCAACGTGATCGCCATGCACTTCAACATGGCGGCCCGCACGGCCCGATACAGCGTCGACAGCGTCAGCGCCCCGGGGGACGACCCGACAGCCGTGAGGGCCACGGTAGAGGCGCTCCTGCGTCAGCGAGTCGATGGGATCGTGCTCATCGTCATCGACAGCACCGTGCTCGAGATGGTCCGTGGGCTCGACCTCGGCGTTCCGGTCGTCGCGTCCGCCTCGACGCAACGGCGCAGTCCCTTGCTCGTGTCGATCGACCAATACCGGGGGGCCCGCTCAGCCGTTCGACACCTGGTGGAACTTGGTCACCGGCGAATCTTCCACGTGATGGGTCCGGCCCGGGCAACGGACTCCCTCGAGCGAGTTCGGGGATGGCGCGATGAGCTCGCCGAGTGGGGGCTCAGCGCCCCCGAGCCGCTCGGCGGGGACTGGACGGCCGGTTCGGGCTATCAGGTCGGGAAGGACATGGCCATCGAGCCGGGCGATGCCATCTTCGCCTCGAATGACCTGATGGCGATCGGACTGATGTCCGCGTTGCGTGAGCGGTCGCTGTCCGTGCCGTCTGACGTCAGCGTGGTCGGCTTCGACGACATTCCCGAGACCGCCTACCTGTATCCGCCCCTGACGACTGTGCACCAGGACTTCTCAGCCCTTGGGGAAGTGATGATGCAGAAGGTGCTCGTCGCTCTCGAAGAGCATGAGCCGATCACGACGGACACCCCACTGCCGACTCGTCTTGTGGTTCGCGAGTCGACTCGCGCGCGCTGACGATTGTTGCAGGCGGAGCCCATGTGGGTTCGCCCAGCGGTGCGCAACTGAAGCACCGCGGGTGCAAGGGTGGGTGCATGAGCCAACTTCTGGGCATCGCGCGCTTCAGGTTCCACGAGGGCATGGTCGAGGAGTTCAAGCGCCTCTCGCACCTCTGCATGGAGGTCGTTCGGACGAGCGACACGGGCACCCTGCGCTACGACATCTTCCTGAACGCCGACGAGTCCGAGGCGCTGGTCGTCGAGGAGTATGCGGACGCGTCGGCGTTGATGGAGCACCTGGCGAATATCGGCGAAGAACTGTCGTCCGCGATCCTGGCGACGGCGTCGGTGCACGGCGAGCTTCTCGGCGACCTGAGCGAGGAGTTCAAGCAGCAACTGCAGGGCGGCCCCGTACAGCCGTTCGCCCCGTTCCTCTCCAAGGGTTAGGCCGAACGCAGCGCCCTCCGGCGGTTCCGACTGTCGGCCTCGACGTGAGCACGTGCCTGACTACTGAACGGCGGCCGAACTGGCCGCGATGCACGACCGACTCGGCCGCGCGCCGTCGCTCGTCGACCGCGGCCGGCTGCGGCGGCGTGTCGGGAGAGCGGTGTCCGACCGTGATGCCCCCGATCGGCGCGTAGTCGTCGGGAATGCCGAACTCGGCTCGGAACGGCGACAGCTGGTCAGGCTGGATGCCGAAGAAGCATGCGTCGAGGCCCTCGTCGACCGCGGTGAGCAGCATGAGCAGTGACGCCATGCCCGTGTCGATGAACCAGTACGGCGCGGGCCATCGTGCCTCGGCGCGGTCCTCCCAGCCCTTGTCGGCCTCGGCGTAGCGCTCGAGATAGGTGGCCTTGTGCGCCAGCGGCACGATGACGAGGGGCGCGAGCTGCATCGTCGGGGTCTGCTCGACCCGCGTGGGCACGAACGGCCAGAACCGGGCGCGGTCGTCGGGCTCGGTGAGGGCCAGGAAGGCCCACCCCTGCGAGAATCCCGCCGATGGGGCGCGCAGGGCGCTGGCGAGAATCCGATCGATGACGTCGGGTGGGATGGGATCGTCGGTGTAGTGCCGGATCATCCGACGACGGCGCACGACCTCAGCGAATTCCATGCGTGCGAGTGTCGCACGCGGCCTGACGGCAGCGCTGATGCAGGACGACGAGGTCGTCGCTGATCCACTCGCCGCAGGCGCTCAGGGACTCCGTGCCCCAACCGTTTGGTCACCTGTCGGTGCCGAGACCTTGTCAGGAGCAATGTGCGGGGTGGATGCTGACGCGACCCGGCATCGGAGCCGGCTCACGACTGAGGAGTGCTCCATGGAGAAGTACCTCGTGCTGTATCGCTCGACCAGTTCCGCGGGGGAGCAGATGGCGGGAATGACGCCTGAGGCGATGCAGGCAGAGATGGAGGCTTGGTCGGCGTGGGGCACTGCGGCAGGCGATGCCCTCGTCGACTGGGGTTCGCCCACCGAGCCGACGAGCGACACCGATCCCGGACCGGCTGGGTGGGTCGGCGGGTACTCCATCCTTCAGGCCGAGGACCTCGCGGGCGTGCAGGCGGTACTGGCGTCCCATCCCCACAACCAGGCTGGCACGATCGACATCCTGCAGATGCTCCCCATGCCGGGCAGTTGATAGGGGCCTGAGGTTGCAGCCCCAACACGACTACGCGCCCACCTCGACGAGCGCATCGCCGAGAGGCTTGCGTTGGAGGTCGGGCACTGTGCAGTCCGCCGCGGGGTAGCCGACGGGGAACAAGATGTACGGCCGCTCCGTCGACGGCCGGTCGAGGATCTCCGTCAGGAATCCCATGGGGTTCGGAGTATGCGTGAGAGTGGCGAGCCCCATGGTGTGCAGGCTCGCAATGAACAGCCCGCACGCGATGCCGACGGACTCGTTCACGTAGTAGTTCTTGCGCAGGGATCCGTCCGGCATGGGCGTCGACTTCTGAGCGAAGGCCACCACGATCCATGGCACGACGTCGAGGTACGACTTGTCTGACGTGGTGCCCAACGGCGCGAGCGCCTCTCGCCACGTGTCCGGCAGGCGCCCGCCCTCGTAGTTCTCGCGCTCCTCTATCTCCGCCGCCACCCGGATGCGGTGCTTGACGTCGGGATCCTTGGTCGCCACGAACGTCCACGGCTGCTGATGCGCCCCGCTCGGAGCGGTGTTGGCGGTAGCGACCGCGGTCTCGATGAGCTCGCGTGGCACGTCGTCGGCCGAGAACATGCGGACGCTGCGCCGGCTGTCCATGCTGGCGAGGAACTGACGGCCCCGCGCGAGGCCGTCGTGGGCGGATACTCGGGGTGGCGTGTACCTCATGGCGACAGACAACCCCATTTCGCTCGGGGACTTGGTGATTCCGTGCAATGGACGCAGGATCAGACCATGACGCACCACCGCAGCGCCCTCGCTCTCGCGCTCGCCTCCGGCATCATGGCGCTGCTGACCGGCTGCAGCGGCAGCACCACTGTCGACGAGCGTCCGGAACCCACGTCCCCTGCCCCGGTCCGATGTCGGCGTCCGCATCCCCGGCCGGGACCCCGGAGTCCGCGTCGAACCCGGCATCCACATCTGCCACCTCGCCGGCAACGGCGGCCGCAGGGGCCGTCGCGTGTCACGACACCCTGGTCGAGCAGACCGAAGGTCCGTACTACACGCCCGGTGCCCCAGACCGGACCGATCTCACGGACGAGGCCACCGTCGGCATCCCGTTGACGTTGACCGGACGCGTTCTCGACGCGAACTGCGCGCCCGTCGCCGGGGCGCCCATCGAGTTCTGGCAGGCCGACGGTGCCGGCGAGTACGACAACTCGGGCTACGACCTTCGCGGCGCGCAGGTCACCGACGCGAACGGCGCCTACACGCTCGAGACGGTCATCCCGGGCATCTATCCGAGCCGCACCGAGCACATCCACGTGAAGGTGACCGGGCCGGATGGCGTCGTCCACACCACCCAGCTGTACTTCCCGGACGTCCCGCAGAACGACGAGGACGGCATCTACAGCAAGACGATGCTCGTCACCGTGACGGATCAGTCCGACGACAGCATGACGGCGACCTTCGACTTCGTGCTCCCGTAGAGCGACGGGCGCCCGTCTGGTTGTGCCCGGAGTGGGTACGGAGTGAGACTAGGGCAAGCGCGAGCGGACCGACCCCGAGGAGCGATCGTGAGTCAGAGCATCACCCCCAACCTGTGGTTCAACGGCAATGCCGACGAGGCCGTCGACTACTACGTCTCGGTGTTCCCCAACAGCCGGGTGGTCTCCCGTGAGCGCTACCCGGACAGTGCCGCCGACGGGCTGGCGGACTTCCAGCTCGAGCTCGCAGGCAAGACGCTGGCGGTGGACTTCGAACTGGACGGCCAGCGGTTCACCGCGATCAATGCGGGACCGGAGTTCGCGTTCACCGAGGCCGTGTCCTTCGCGGTCGCCTGCCGGGACCAGGAGCAGATCGACTACTACTGGCAGGCACTCTCCGCGGTCCCCGAGTCGGAGCAGTGCGGCTGGTGCAAGGACAGGTACGGCCTGAGCTGGCAGGTCGTGCCCGAGAACATGGGTGAGCTCATGCAGCGCCCCCAGGCATTCGCCAAGCTGATGGAGATGAAGAAGCTGGTGATCAGCGACTTCTGACAGGAGGTGTCGCGATGACGCTGTCGGACCGCGGAGTCCGCACCCGAGACGGGGCGGCGCCGGCCATCGACGAGCTCCTGCAGGCGGCTGTCGGTGCACCGCTGCCGCTGCGGATCACGTGCTGGGACGGATCCGAGGCGGGCGACCCGGGCGCCGAGGCGACGTCGCCTTCACGAGCCCCCGCGCGTTGCGACGGCTGCTGTGGGCGCCTGGGGAGCTCGGGCTCGTGCGGGCCTACGTCTCCGGCGACCTCGACTTCCAGGGTGACATCTTCGCGGTCCTGGACCTCCCCGAGGTGATCGATCGGGTCGCCCATCACGATCGGATCGGCCTGAGCGGGCGCGAGCGCCTGCGTGCCGCCCGCACGGCGATGAGACTCGGAGCGGTCGGGCCGCCGCCGCGGCCACCTCGCGAGGAGGTGCGACGGCGGCGCGGACGCCTCCACACCCGAGAGCGGGACGCCACCTCGGTCTCCCATCACTACGACGTCGGCAACGACTTCTACCGGCTCGTCCTCGGCCCGTCGATGGTCTACTCGTGCGCCTACTGGGCACGGCCGCCGGCGACGGGCCACACGCTCGAGGAGGCGCAGCACGACAAGCTCGACCTCATCTGCCGCAAGCTCGGGCTGCGCCCCGGGATGCGCGTACTGGATGTCGGATGCGGCTGGGGCTCGTTGGCCCTGCACGCTGCCGCGCACCTACGGAGTGAGTGTCGTCGGGGTCACCGTCAGCCGGGAACAGGCCGACCTCGCCCGCGTCAGGGTCCGGGAGGCCGGCCTCGACGAGCGTGTCGAGATCCGCGTGCAGGACTACCGCGACGTGGCGGACGGCCCCTACGACGCCATTGCGAGCATCGGGATGGCGGAGCACGTCGGCCGTGCCCGGCTCGTCGAGTACTCGCGGGTGCTGATGGCGCTCCTGAGGCCGGGTGGGCGTCTGCTCAACCATGCGATCAGCTCGGTGCGCGCCGCTCCCCACCACCGACGACGGAGAGCCTGGGTTCATCGACAGCTACATCTTCCCCGACGGCGAGGTGCTGCCGCTGTCCACGACCCTCGACGCCTTCGAGCAGGCGGGACTCGAGGTGCGCGACGTCGAGGCGCTTCGCGAGCACTACGGCCACACCCTGCGGGCATGGACCCGACAACCTGCAAGCCGCGTGGCAGGAGGCCGTCGCGTCGGTAGGGGAGGCGCGTGCCAGGACCTGGCTGCTCTACCTCGCCGCCTGCGCGCTGGCGTTCGAGCACGGGAACATCACCATCCACCAGGTGCTCGCGGTGAAGCAGTCCGGCCAGGGCTGCAGTGAGCTCCCGCTCACGCGGGGTGAGTGGCTGGCCTAGCGGTGCGCGGTGGCGTGCCGCGGTTGGTACAGATGACGGCACCGACGCCTATTGGCTCCCGGGCCGCGCGGACGTACCGTCGTTGCGTGACCTTCGACGTCTCCGCCGACGCGTACGCCCGGTTCATGGGCCGGTTCTCGGAACCGCTGGCCCGCAGGCTCGTGGACTTGGTGGGGTGCGGCCCGGGACAGTCCGTGCTCGATGTCGGATGCGGACCCGGTTCCTTGACCGGAGTGCTGATCGAGCGGGCAGGGGTGGAGAACGTCGCGGCGCTGGACCCCTCGGCGAGCTTCGTCGCTGCGGTGCGGTCTCGCTTCCCTGGCATCGACGTCCGCGAGGGCATCGCGGAGGACCTGCCCTGGGCGAACGACACGTTCGACATGACACTGGCGCAGCTCGTCGTGCCGTTCATGTCGGATCCCGTTCAGGGGCTGCGTGAGATGGCCCGAGTGACACGGGAGACGGGCACGGTCGCCGCGACCGCCTGGGACCACGCCGGCGGGACGGGCCCGTTGGAGGTGCTCTGGTCGGCCGCGCGCACGCTCGACCCGGACGTTGTCAACGAGTCGACGATGGCGGGTGTTGCCGAGGGAGACCTCGCCCGGCTCTTCGCGGAGGCGGGGCTCACGGAGGCGACGTCCACGTCGCTGACGGTGTCCGTGTCGTTCGAGTCGTTCGACCAGTGGTGGGAGCCGTACACCTTGGGAGTGGGTCCGGCTGGGGCGTACGTCGCCGGCCTGGACCACGCCCAGGCGGACCGGCTCCGCGAGCAGTGCCGACGCATGCTGCCACCCGCCACCGTTCCGCATCGAGGCGACCGCGTGGACGGTCGTGTCGACCGGGTCGAGGCCACGCGAGTAGGAGGTTTGTCGATGCTGGATCTGCGCACCGCGTTGAGCGGCCTGCCGCCCGCACGTGTCCAGTCGTCATGGCCCGATCACGAGCACGTCAAGGGCTGGGGAGTCTTCGCGTTGCCGTTCGACTCCGGACACATCCTCGCCCTGCGGGTCTTTCCGGAGAACGACTTCGGCCCCTACCGATCGCTGTGGCACCGCGATCCGGCCGGGCACTGGGCGATCTACGTGGACGGTCCGCGAGTGGACACGGCATGTCCGCGCTACTTCGGACCGGCGTGTACGGAGACCGGCCTGCGCAGCATCGAGCTGGAATGGCGGGGTCCGGCCACGCTCGAGGTGCGCATGGAGGATCCGTCGATCCGCTGGCGCCTTACCGCGAATGAGCCGCCGGTGCTCGCGATGCTCAACGCCGTCCACGGCACGATGCCCCCTTCCACGTGGCGATCGCCCGCGTTGATACGCATGAGGGAGGCGTTGGTGCGGGCCCTGGGGATGGGCCGCCTGACGATGTCCGGGCCTATGCCCAGTGGTCACGTCGGCACGCTCATGCCGCAGCGCATGTACTTCGTCGACGCGTCGGTGGCCAGCATCGACGGTGTCGACCTGGGGCGCCCCACCCGCCTGGCGGAGAACCCCACTATCGGAGACGTGCCCCTCCCGTCGCGAGGAGTCCTTGCTGTGGGCGGAGGTGTGTGGCAGATCCTCGACGCGGACGAGTACGCGCGGACGCGGGCCGAGACGACTCCGTAGTTCCCGAAGGCCCCGGCTACTGGTTGTGGTCGTCGAGCACGGCGTGATGCCCCGAGGCAGCGACCGCGGGCTCCGCGTGGACGATGGCCGACGTCAGTCGCGGTATCGCATGGATGAGTCGGTGCTCGGTGTCCACGGCGATCTCGTGGGCCCTCACGATGCTCAGGCTGTCGTCCACGGACACCTCGACGTCGGCACGAAGGGCATGCCCGATCCACCGCACCCGCACGTCGCCGACCGACGTGACCCCGTCGGTGCCCGCGGCGACCGCCTCGATGCGGTCGACGAGCTCGGGATCCACCGAGTCCATGAGGCGCCGGTAGATCTCGCGCACGGCATCGCGCAGCACCACGAGGATGGCGACCGTGATCAGAAGTCCCACGATGGGGTCGGCGGCCGGGAAGCCCAGCGCCACTCCCAGGGCACCGGCAACGACGGCGAGCGACGTGAAGCCGTCGGTGCGGGCGTGCAGGCCGTCCGCGACCAACGCAGCCGATCCGATCTCCCGACCGACGCGGATCCGGTACCTGGCCACGAGCTCGTTGCCGACGAAGCCGACGACCCCCGCTGCCGCGACCAGCCACAGGTACGCAACCGTCTGCGGGTTCAGCAGCCGGTGGATCGCCTCGTAGCCCGCGATGACCGCCGACGCCGCGATGACGAGCACGACGGCGATGCCCGCGAGGTCCTCGGCTCGGCCGTAGCCGTACGTGTAGGACCGGGTCGCTGCGCGCCGGCCGAGAGTGAAGGCGATCGCGATCGGCACCGCGGTCAGGGCGTCGGCGAAGTTGTGGATCGTGTCGCTGAGGAGCGCGATGGATCCCGTGAGGGCGACGAGGGCGGCCTGCACGAGAGCGGTGACCATGAGCGCGGCGAACGAGATGAGCAGGGCGCGCATGCCCTTGCGGCTGGTCTCCAGCTCGGTGTCCATCGACACGGCGGCATCGTGGCTGTGGGGGACGACGAGCTGCTTCACCCAGGCCCACGGACCGGACGCATGCTCGTGGTCGTGCGCGTCGTGGTCATGGGCGTCGTGGTCGTGCGACTCGTGCTCGTGCGCGTCGTGGTCGTGCGACTCGTGCTCGTGCCCGTGATCCTGGTGCGACGACTCGGCTGCCACGGAGTGTCCCCCTCTCGACGGTCCCTGAGCCCCATAGTGACCCACGACTGGGTGTTCTGAACACTTCCCCGATCCGTCCCAGGTGTCGGTCGGGCCGGTTCGGGGTACCTGCCAGCATGCGCTTCCGCAGCAACGCCCGGCTGGATGCCTCGCAGGTGAGCGATCGACGGGGGGTCGGCGGCAGTCGGCTGGGCGGACGCGGCGTGGCCGTCGGCACCGGCGGCGGGGTCCTGGGGTTGATCGCCGTGGTGGTCGTCGCGCTCCTGCAGTCGGGAGTGCTGGGCGGCGGTCAGTCGTCCGGCGTGGTGGATGCGGGCGGCAATCTGGCGGCGGACTGCCAGACCGGCGCCGACGCCAACTCGCGCGAGGACTGCCAGACGGTCGCCACGGTCAACAGCGTTCAGTCGTACTGGGCCGAGGCGTTCGCCGGGCGCGGCGACCAGTACGGCGCTGCGCAGACGGCCCTGTTCAGCCGGCAGGTCGACACCGCGTGCGGGACGGCGTCGTCCGACGTCGGCCCCTTCTACTGCCCCGCGGACGAGACGGTCTACCTGGACCTCGGGTTCTACGAGGCGCTGCGCCGGGACTTCGGCGCCCAGGGTGGCGACTTCGCCGAGGCGTACGTCATCGCGCACGAGTACGGCCACCACGTGCAGCACCTGCTCGGGTACGACAACCGGGTCGGCCAGGACCGCGACGGTCCGCAGAGCGGATCGGTGCGGCTGGAGCTGCAGGCGGACTGCCTCGCCGGCGTCTGGGCGGCCAACGCCGAGGCGACGGGGTTCATCGAGCAGATCACGCCGACCGACATCTCCTCCGGTCTCGATGCGGCGGCGGCCATCGGCGACGACCGCATCCAGGAGACGTCAGGCGGCCGCGTCGACCCTGAGTCATTCACGCATGGCACCTCTGCCCAGCGGCAGGAGTGGTTCACCCGCGGCTACCGGGGGCAGGACATCTCCCAGTGCGACACCTGGTCCGGGCGGGTGTAGTCGTCGCTGATGCGACCCTGGGGCGTTGGTCAGGCCCAGCCCGCCAACGTGACGACGGCACCGACCGCGGCACATATGGCGAGGACCTTGAGGGTGCCGATCCTGAACCGGAACACGAGGACGGCAGCGAGCACCGAGATCGCCACCGACGCGACGTTGATGGTCCCCGGTTCAGGAACGGGCAGGGTGAAGGGCCCCACCGCAGTGTCGGTGACGGTGTCGAAGGCGGTGTGCAGCGCGAACCAGAGCGCGAGGTTGAGGACGACGCCCGCCACGGCCGCGCCGACGGCCGTCAGCGCGTGGCTGATGGCCGTGTTGTGGCGCAGGCGCTCGACGTACGGGGCGCCCAGGAAGATGAACAGGAAGCAGGGCACGAAGGTGACCCAGACCGTCAGGATCGCGCCGAGCGTGCCGGCGACGAGTGGCGGCAGGTCGCCCGGGTTGTTGTAGGCAGCGAGGAAGCCGACGAACTGCACGACCATGATGAGCGGTCCGGGAGTCGTCTCGGCGAGGCCCAGGCCGGTGATCATGTCCTGGGGCGTGATCCATCCGTACCGGTTGACGGCCTCCTGGGTGATGTAGCCGAGTACCGCGTACGCACCGCCGAAGGTGACCAGCGCGCTCTTGGAGAACAGGATCGCCTCCTGGGTGAAGATGCTCTCGGAGCCCAGGGTGAGGAACAGGGCGGCGACGGGCACCAGCCACAGGGCCGCCGCCATGGCCGCAGCCCGCATCGCACTGCGGGTCGCCTGCGGAGTGATGGCCTCGTCGTCGGGCAGCAGGGCCGGCCGTTCCTGCGCTGTCGTGGCGTTGCCGTGCTTGCCGAGCGGGAACCATGACGGTCGCTTCCGGCCGATGAGCCAGCCGGCGAGCGCAGCGGCGACGACGATGTAGGGGAACGGCATCTTGAGGAACGCGATCGCGAGGAACGACCCGGCCGCGATCGCTTGGAGGGCGTGGCTGCGCAGGGTGCGCTTGCCGATGCGGATGACGGCCTCGACGACGATGGCGACGACGGCCGCCTGGAGGCCGAACAGCAGCCCCTCGACCCAGGTGACGTCGCCGAAGACCGCGTAGGCAGCGGCGAGGACCAGCATGGCGAAGAATCCGGGGATGACGAACAGGCTGCCCGCGATCACTCCGCCACGGGTGCCGTGCATGAGCCAGCCGACATAGGTGGCGAGCTGCTGGGCCTCGGGCCCCGGCAGGATCATGCAGTAGTTGAGGGCGTGCAGGAAGCGTCGCTCGCTCACCCATCGGCGTCGTTCGACCAGCTCGCGGTGCATCACCGCGATCTGACCCGCCGGGCCGCCGAAGCTGTTCACGCCGATGTACGCCCACACGCGGGTCGCCTCTCGGAGCGTGATGCCGGGCCCGGGCGCCGGGCGATCGGCCGGCAGATCCTCCTTCACCGAGACCTCCTCCCCGCACCGATATCGGGCTAGCCTGCCTCATGGCCATCGAGGAGCACACCGTCGCGCCCTACGGCTCGTGGACCTCGCCGATCACGGCGAGGGACGTCGCCAAGGGTGGCCACGGTCTGGGGGACGGATGCTTCGTCGGGCGCGAGGTGTGGTGGCTCGAGACCATGAGCGAGGAGGGCGGGCGAAACGCGGTGCGGCGCAGGGGCGACGACGGTGTGCCCGTTGACGTGCTGCCGGCGCCGTGGAACGCCCGCACGCGCGTTCACGAGTACGGAGGGACATCGTGGACCGCCCTCGAGCATCCGGGTGGCACGGGCTTCTCGCTGGTGTTCGCCGAGTTCTCCGACCAGCGCCTATACCGGCTGGAGCCAGGCGCCGACGCACCCGTGCCGCTCACACCCGTGCCGTCGACCGAGGCGGGAATGCGGTACGCCGATCTGTCGGTGTCCGGTGATGGGCAGGAGATCTGGTGTGTACGGGAGTCGCACGCCCGCGATGGCAAGATCAGTCGCGACATCGTCGCGATCCCTGTCGACGGAGGCGCGTCCTCGGACCCAGCTCGGGTGCGGGTCCTCG
This sequence comes from uncultured bacterium, assembly GCA_963707385.1. Taxonomy (GTDB): domain Bacteria; phylum Actinomycetota; class Actinomycetes; order S36-B12; family S36-B12; genus UBA10649. The sequence continues at coordinate 108,034 of CAVPPK010000004.1, forward strand.
TCGCGGGTTCGCGGTTCCTCGCCTACCCGACGGAGTCGCCCGACGGCCGCCGGCTGGCGTGGATCGCCTGGGACCACCCGCAGATGCCGTGGGACGGGACCGAACTGCGGGTGGCGGACCTGCAGCCCGACGGCAGCTTCGCCGACGCCCGGGTGCTCATGGGCTCGACCTCCGAGTCTGTCCTGCAGCCGGGCTGGGTCGATGCCAGCACTCTCATCGTCATCAGCGACCGCACCGGCTGGTGGAACCTGTACCGCGTCGACGCCTCGGATGGTGCTGCTCGGCCACTGTGCCCGCTCGAGGCCGACTTCGCCGGTCCGCTGTGGGAACTGGGCCTGCGCTGGTACGGGATCCTGCCGGGTGGGCGCCTCCTCACCGTGCGCACGTTCGGAAGCGACACCCTGGGCATCCTGGACATGGCGACGGGGGAGCTCGAGCGACCTGCCGCCGGCCGGACTGTCCAGCGTCGCGCTGCTCGACCTCGACGACGGCGAGGCCCTGATCCTGGCTGCCGGGCCGCACACGCCGATGGCGCTCAGCACGATCACGCTCGCGGATGGCCACGTGCGTGAGATCCGTTCGAGCGTCGACGACGTGCCCGACGATGCCTTCGTGCCGGACGTGCAGGCGATGACGTTCCACGACGCGGCCGGCCGCGAGGTGCACAGTTTCGTCTACCCGCCGCGGAACCCGTCCTTCGCCGGGCCACCCGACGAGCGGCCCCCGTACATCGCCTTCGTCCACGGCGGCCCGACGTCCCACCGGGCAGGAGTGCTCGACCCGAGGATCGCCTACTTCACCAGCCGCGGTATCGGGATCGTGGACGTCAACTACGGCGGCTCCACCGGCTACGGCCGCGACTACCGCGAACGCCTGCGCGGCCAATGGGGGATCGTCGACGTAGAGGACACGGTCGCGGTCCTCCAAGGCCTGGTCGAGCAGGGTCTCGCCGACCCTCGGCGCCTCGCGATCCGCGGAGGTTCCGCTGGCGGGTGGACGGTCCTTGCCGCCCTCACGGGGACGGACGTCTTCGCCTGCGGCACGTCGTACTTCGGCGTCGCCGAGCTCCTGCAGTTCGCCCAGGACACGCACGACTTCGAGTCGCGCTACCTGGACGGGCTGGTGGGTCCCCTGCCCGAGATGCACGCCCTCTACGAGGAGCGAGCACCCCTCAACCACGTCGACGACCTGTCGTGCCCGGTGCTGCTCCTGCAGGGTCTCGACGACCCGGTCGTGCCGCCCAGCCAGTCCGAGCTGTTCCGCGATGCCATGGTCCGCAAGGGGATTCCGCACGCCTACCTGGCGTTCGAGGGCGAGTCCCATGGCTTTCGCATGGCCACCACCGTGGCCACCTGCCTCGAGGCGGAGCTGTCGTTCTACGGCCAGGTCCTGGGATTCACGCCACCGGGAGTGCCCGAGCTTCCGCTCGTCAGGACCTGAGGCGCGATGCCGGACCGCTCGACGCAGAACTCACGCGTGCCCCTTGGCTAAGGTTCGCCGCATGTCCGCTCCCCGATGTCCGCACTGCGGCACGATCGCCTTCCTCGAGATGCAGGAGTGTCCGACCTGCGGCTCGGAGCATCGGCTACCACTACCCCTCGCTGTCCTTCGTCCCGGCTGGTGCCGGACGGGACGCTGGTCGACGGCAGTCGCTGGATGCGCTGCGCCAACTGGTCGTGGCAGTGCAACTGGATGGTGGCCGCGGACGACGAGTCGGGCCGCTGCTTCGCCTGCCGGCTGATCCGCCGGCGCCCGGACTCCGACGACACGATCGCCCTGGAGAAGCTCGCCGACACGTCCGTCGACCTGCGCCGGCTGCTGGTGCAGCTGTTCGCCCTCGGCCTGCCCGTCGTGCCGTACTACGAGCGGGAGGGCGGCCTGGCCTTCGACCTGCTGTCCAGCCGCAGCGGCGAGCCCGTGGTCATCGGCCACGCGGACGGCGTGATCACGATCGACCTCGCGGAGACCCTCGACGCCCACCGCGAGGCGCTGCGCGTGCGGCTCGGCGAGCCGTACCGCACGATGCTCGGCCACTTCCGCCACGAGGTCGGCCACTACTACCAGCAGGTGCTGGTCGCGGACGAGCCGCTGCTCGGCGAGTGCCGTGCGCTGTTCGGCGACGAGCGGGCCAGCTACGCCGAGGCCCTCGACCGGCACTACCGGTTCGGCGCACCCGAGGACTGGGCCGAGCAGCTTCATCTCGGAGTACGCCACGATGCATCCGTGGGAGGACTTCGCCGAGACGTTCGCCCACTACCTGCACATCACCGGCACGCTCGCGACGGCCGCCGCGGCCGGCGTCGTCCTGGACTCGGATCGCGTCGAGGGAGTGATCCAGCACGACGTCGTCCCTGCGGTCGACTACTCCGAACTGGGATTCGACCGGGCGCTGCATGACTGGCACTGGCTGTCGATGATGTTCAACCGCGTCAACCGTGCGATGGGCCAGGGCGACCTCTACCCGTTCACGCTCACGCGGCCGGTCGTCGAGAAGCTCGCGTTCGTGCATCGACTCGTGAGCACGGCGAGCCCTGCATGACACGATGCCCGCCCTCAAGACGCTGGGCGGACATCGTGGCGGGGTCGATGTGTGGCTAGCTTCTTAACCACTCCCCATCCAATCGTGCCGTTTCGCCCGGCATCACGCATTCCGAGGAGTGCGCAGGTCGCAAGTACTTTCCGCCGCCCCCGACGGCCAACTGAACCGTGTCACCACGCCCGCAACTGGGTATAGACAGTTCGCCTGACCGCTGCGGACTCTGGAGGTGGCCGTCGTGTCCCGGAGAACTCGGATCGTGGTGGGACCGAGAACACGCCGAGCGCTCGACGGATGCGTGCATCCGGTGCCCCGCACGTCGGGATGGAGCGGACGATGACCGTGCCCTTCTCCGATGCACCGCTGGGTTGCGTGCTCGGCGCCCATGAGTGGCGCACCACCTGGCTGGACCAGGAGGGCCCCGTCCCGGTGTGCGGAGCGTGCGGTACCACCGAATGGCCCGCGGATCGTGAGCTGAACACGGTGCGCGCGGCGCTGCGCAACGTCCGGCGAAGGTTGCGGTGACGGACGTCCACGCCGGACCGCCATGATGTTCACGCTCCCGGGCGTTCGCCCTTGGCGACGGTCAGGAGGAGAACGCTGTCCTCGTCGGCGACCAGGGCGAGGGGAACGGGTGGCAGCTGGAGCAGGTCGCCGGCCACTGCAGGGTGCGTCTGATGCTCCGCAGCGACGAGCTCGACGCTGACGCGTCCCACGAGGACCAGGATCCACGCTTCGTCCGGTGGGTGCTCGATCTCCATACGGTGGCTGGCCAGGAGGGCGGTGACAGTCTGGCGGAGCACGCATGGCTCGCCCTCGTGGAGCGAGACGGCGCTGCGTCCGTCCACCGATGCCCGGGCGCGTTCGAGACGATCCGCTGCAGCATTGGCCATGGAGAAGTGGCGTGTCATTGGACGCTCTCCTTCGCGAACGACAGGCATGCGCGCTCGCAGGCGCGGCACGCCTCGGCGCATGCCCGGCAGTGCTCGTGCTCGGGTGCGTGCTCGAGGCACTCCACCGCAGCCGCGGCCGTGGCGGCAGCACAGGCGAGGACAAGGGTCCGCAGGGTGAAGTCGTCCGGCATCGTCTGCCGCGCCAGTACCCGAGCCGTAGCCTCGCAGACATCTGCGCAGTCCAGCGTCCGCCTGATGCACGCGATGAGCGGCCTGGGGTCCGCCTCGGCCAGGCAGGCGTCGGCGCAGGACGTGCACGCTCCCACGCAGTCCAGGCAGGCATCAATGCACTCCATGAGTGCCGCGTTGCTGGCATCACTCATGGGACCGATTGTGGGCACGTGCTCTGTCGCCGTCGCGGATCCAGTCCGGGCCATGACCCCATGTACCCGCACAGGGCACCACCAAACGCGGTCGGGCGGCCTGTCAGGCGATGGCGAGTGGGCGGGAACTAGCGGGAGACGTCGGAGTTGCGCAGCGCGTCGAGCTTCGCCTCGATGCGCTCGAGGGCAGCCTGGGTCTCCTCGTCCGTGTCGCGCGACTCGGGACTCCCGACATGCACGAGGATGGTCGTGAGCACCACGAAGGCCAACAGCTGAAGGAACTCGCTCTGCCAGTTCTCCAGCGTCGACTGGCCGAACTGCCACATGTAGTCGCCGAACGTGGCCGTCGAGCCGTGCTCTTCCGCCTCAGAGGCGACGACGAACCACTCCGTGATGGCCTGGCCTATCCACGCCGCCACGAAGAGCGTCGCCAGGGTGATGCTGAGGCCGTAGCGCTGCCAGACGGTCCGGCGCTCCGGCGGTCGCGCGGTGATTCTCGCCATGGCGGTCACGTCCCTTCTGTCGTCGGCGGGCGGGATCCCGACGCCTCTACCGGATGAAGCCGCCCCGGACCTCGTGCCGCCATGCGCCGGTCGCGGCACCGCGGGAGGTGATGAACTCGCGGAAGCGCTCGAGGTCCGCGTGGGCCTTGCTCCGCACCAGGCCGATCCGGTCGGCCAGCCCCTCGACGACCCCGGCCGGCTCGAACTCGAGCGTGAGGGAGACGCGCGTGCTGCCCGGCCCGATCGGGTCGAAGGTCACCAGACCCGAGTTGGTGACCCCCTCGATGGCCTCCCAGGCGATCCGCTTGTCAGGGAGCTGCTCGGTGATCAGCGCCGTCCACTCCCGTCGGACGCCCGCAATGGAGGCCACCCAGCGCAGGTGAGTGTCGTCCAGCTGCGAGACGCTCTCGATGCCGTCCATGAACTGCGGGAAGTCCTCGAACTGGGTCCACTGGTTGTAGGCCACGCTGACGGGTACGTCCACCTCGATCGTCTCGGTGACGACGCTCATGTCTCCTCCTGGTGCCGGTAGTTATCCGCCGGGGAAGTTACCCACCGCGGCGGTTGCGAAACCCCGACTCAGACGCGACGGGCGTGGTCCTAGGCGGCCGGCTTCTCGGCCGGGTCGGCGTCGTCGTCCACGCCGGTCACGGGCCAGGCCGACCCCCGCACGCGCACCACCAGCGGGAGGACCAGCCAGCAGACGACCAGTGCCGCGGCCGTCGCGACCGGGAGCCAGACCTCCCCGTGCGGCGCGATCACGGAGGCCACAAGGGTCATACCCAGGGTCATGCCGACCGCGAGCAGCGCGAGCCCCAGGAGGGCGAGGACGTGCGTCATGACGAGCCACTGCGGGCGCAGCCCCCTGCCGAAGTTCCACTGGTGGACGGCAACGGGAGCGACCAGCACGGCGCTCGAGAGGGCGACCACGAGCAGGGCCCAGGCGTAGAGGGTGCGCTGCCCGTCGGAGAGCTGCTCGAACGTGGGCATGAAGGCGACGGAGAAGAGGAAGGCGAAGTACACCTGGCCCCCGGTCTGCGCGACGCGCAGCTCCTGGAGGAATTCGGGGACATCGCGGTCGACGTGATGCGCACCACGGAGTCGGCTCATGACGGTATCCATCTGCACGGCGGGGCTCGTGGCTGAACCGAGTGTCGATTCTAGGCAATCGCGGCACCCGGTGGCCAGAGCCGGCGCCCGGGCCGGCGCGCTTCACGCGTCTGATGGCGGGGTACCTCGCAGGCACCCAACGGCTGGTAGGCCCCAACGGAATGGACGGGCATGACGTCGATCTGGCTAGAGAACACGGCACCGCCCTTCGACTCGGACGACGTGTCCGCGCTGACCGGTCGGACGTGGGACCTCGTCGTGGTCGGCGCCGGCATCGTGGGACTGCTCGCGGCGCTGCGGGCGCGCGAGGCGGGCAGGGATGTCTGCGTTGTGGATGCCGGTCGGGTGGGGGAGGGCACCACCGCTCATGCCACGGTCAAGGTGACCAGCGGGCACGGCGCACTTCTCGCTGCCATCGCATCGCGCCATGGTGTGGCCGCGGCAGTCGAGTACCAGCGAGCCAATGACCTCGGCTTCGCGCGGCTGTCGTCACTGGTCTCGTCCCTGCCCGACGTCGTCGGGTGGGTCGCCGCTCCGCACATCGTGTACGCCTCATCGGACGCGTCGGTCGAGCTTCTCCGCGACACGGAGACCCTCGCGCGGCAGGCAGGCAGCGTGCTCTCGCGCTGCGCGCCGCCGCCCTGGGCGAAGGGCGAGGCCTGGGCATGGGACCAGTCGGCGCTTGTCCAGCCGCTGTCTCTCGCCCGTGCGCTTGCGCGCGCGGTCACGGGCGCGGGCGTCCCGGTCGTCGAGGGCGCGCGGGTCCGCGACGTCCGCAGACGGCGGGGGCCGGCTGCGCCTGCGCGTCGAGGCCGGCGCCGAGATCCTGGCGCGCGACGTCCTGATCGCCTCCCATGCGCCCGTTCACGACCCGGACGGCCACGCGCTGCGCGTGGAGGTCCTTCGGCATGCTGCGATCGCCGTCACGGCGCCCGTGGGCGAGGTGCCGTCGACCTACGACGTGGATGGCATGTCCACCCGTCCGGTGCAGCTTCCCGACGGAAGCCCGGGGGCCGTCGTCGTCGGCTCCGCACGCCGGGCCGGCTCGATGTCGCCCGGCGACTGGTCGCGCAACCATGAGTGGGCGGTGCACGCCTTCGGGGCGGGACCGATCACGCACAGCTGGGGAGCGCAGGACCTGCGCAGCTTCGACCTGCTGCCGTACGTCGGACGGACCCGCCGCTCGCCGCACGTGATCGTGGCCACGGCGCTGAACGGGTGGGGCTTCACGAACGCGGCCGCGATCGCCGACCGCATCCCGGCACTGCTGGATGGGTCCACCCGGCGGACCCCCGACATCGGAGGTCCCCCGTGGCAGGCCGAACGCCTCTTCCCGAACGGGGGCGTGGGCGACACTGCCGCGACCATGGGGTGGGTGGGACGCAGCCTCGTGGGCGACCATGTGAAGGCCCTCCTGACCGACGATGACGAGCTGAAGCCGGGCGAGGGCCGTGTCGTCGGAGGGCCCCTCAGTCCTCGCGCCGAGTGCGTCACCGCCGACGGGGTGCGTCACTGCGTCTCCGCCCGATGCACGCATGTCGGCTGCCTGGTGCGCTGGAACGCCACGGAGGAGTCCTGGGACTGTCCGTGCCACGGATCGCGATTCGCGCCGGACGGGACGGTGCTGGAGGGACCGGCGCGCGCTCCGCTCGACCCGGCCTAGGCAACTCGATTCCGGCTGGCGATCACGCCGGTGACATGAAGTCGATCAGCTCCCGCACCGACATCGTGACGACGGAGATCCACTGGTCTCCGACGCCGAACGGCAGCGCCAGGGTGTCCCGGTGGACGAGCCCCCCGCAGGAGTACACGACGTTGGGGACGTAACCGTCCTGCCGGTCCGAGTCGGGGGTGACGATCGGCTCGCGAGCCCGTCGGATCACCCGGGTCGGGTCGTCCAGATCCAGCAGCAGGGCCCCGAGGCTGTAGGTGCGCATGGGCCCGACCCCGTGCGTGAGGACGAGCCACCCCTCCTCCGTCTCGATCGGCGATCCGCAGTTGCCGAGCTGCAGCAGCTCCCATGACTCCTGGGGCGTCTGGAGCGGAACTGCGACGTCGGCCAGTGCCGGATGTCCTCGGAGGAGGCGATGCCGTTCGTCTCGCGGTCGGCGCGGGTCAGGGCCCAGAACCGGCCGTTGATCTTCCGGGGGAAGATCGCCAGTCCCTTTCCCTCGGCGGCTGCGCCGGCGATGGGGGAGCTGGCGAAGACGCGGAAGTCCCTCGTCTCGAGGAGTTGCAGCGAGATGCTGCCGCGGTCGAAGGCGGTGTAGGTGCCGAAGTAGATCACCTCGCCCTCGTCGTTGACGAAGCGCACGAAGCGGGCGTCCTCCATCCCGTGGTACTCCGGCGGCGCGTGCGGCCACAGGACGCGCTCCGACAGGTGGGTGTCGTCCGGGAACTCGACCACGTAGGACCAGTGCGACAGCTCGGTGACATGGCCGAGCGTCGTCGGATCCAGCCGGTGGATGGTGAGGTCGCTCATCGCGTCCGCTACTGCCTTCGCCAGCTCGGCATCGTCGAACGTGGGCGGCAGGGTTGCGACGAACTGCGAGACGCTGGTGAAGTCGTCGCCCAGCAGGTCGAGCTTCGAGTGGAAGACGCTGCGGTAGTGCGTTCCGGGGGTGCCGTTGACGGTGGTCGCGTACGGGGCCGGGTCGTGGACCGTGACCTGCCCGTCGGCGGTGATCCGTCCGGTGCGGAAACCGATCGACGAGCGATGACCCTCGCCGATGCCGCGCACGCTCATGACGAAGCGCGCACTGCCGTCGCTCTCCTCCGCATCGGGCTGCAGCACCATCGACGGGTTGCACAGGGCGGCGGCCTCGATCGAGTACTCGTGCGTGAAGCACGCGCCGATGAGCGAACGGCGCGCCGGCGAGATCTCCACGCCCGGATCGATCAGCGTGAGGACGCGTTCGGCGTTGCGAGCGAACAGCCCCTCGATGTCCCGGTGACGCGTGGAGAACCGGTCGAGGACGTCCTCGAGCGCGTCCATGCAGTCCTTCTCGTCGAGGTTGAGCAGGCGGTCGATCACGGCGCTCGCCCGCGACCCCGTCGGTCCGACCTCCTCCAGGCCAGGCACGAACAGCCGTGCCACGACCCGACTGCTGTCGGGCCTGAGCTCGATCCCCGTCGGCACTGCGCGCGGGGGGATGGTGTCAGCAGGCATGGCGTGCTCCCTCGGGGACGGTCGTGTGGTTCGCGCGGGCGTGGGACGGGTACCTACGCCCCACCGCTGGGTGGGGCATCGATCGGAGGAAGCCATGGCGCTTGTCGGAGTGAGTGCAGTGCGGTGTGCCGGAGGCCACCACGACTGGGTCCCGGTGGACGGTCAGCGGCCCTCGGGGCCACGTCGCGAGCGCTGCCGCGGGTGCGGCGCGCACGGAGTGTGGATGTCGGCTGCGGATGCGCTGCTGGAGGCGGACTGACCGGCGGGAGTGCATGCGCCCTCAGTAGCGGAGGGCCTGCAGCAGCGCCAGGGGCCGCAGGCTCCTGGCCCTCTGCATCGTGGAGATGTAGGCCAGCGTGGACTCGGCGCCCTGATTGGTGTTGGGTCCGTCGGGCGTGAGGCCGTCGTATCCGCCGCCGCTGTGCGGGTCGTACATGCGCACGCCCACATCGTTGGCACCCTCGAACCACGCGGCCGCAGCCAGCACGCCGCGCATCCAGGCATGGTCGCCCGTGGCCACCCACGCGCGCCAGCAGGCATCCGCGAGAGCAGCCACCTCGATCGGCTGCTGGTCGAACTGGGGTGCGCGATCAGCCGGGCCGCGCCCGCCCACGCCGACGACCGACAGGTGCTCACCCGAGTGCTGCACGTGCATCAGCCATTCGAGCATGGCCAGCCCGCGGTCGAGTGAGGCGCTGTCGGGCAACGACATTCCGATGGCGATCATGGCCTCGGCGATGGCCCCGTTGGCGTAGGTCAGCCGCTCCTGGGGCCACGGCCATTCCGTCGTGCCCTGCTCGTGATCGATGACGTCGCGCGCATCGATCAGCAGCTGTCGCGCCACCTCGTCCTGCGGCGCCACGGCGAGCAGGTCGGCCGCACCCAGTGCAGCGAACGCCATCGCGTGGATGAAGGGACTGCGCTGCCGCGCACTCCGGCGGAACGCCCAGGAGGCCTCGGCACGCACGCCCGAGTTCGGATGAGAACTGGCGGCCACACCCAGCCCCCACAGGGCGCGGCCCCACCAGTCCTCGGTCCCGGCGTCGTCCAGCCAGCGGTAGGTGCCGTCCCAGCCGAAGCGGTTGTGAACGAGCCCGGCATCCGTCTGGGCCTCCAGCACGAACCGCAGGGCCAGCCGGCTCAGGTCGTGCGCGATCCCCTCGTCGGGCTCGCGGGACGCGACGACGAGCAGGCGTGCGTTGTCATCGGTGCAGTACCCGTGCTCGAGTCGAGGCGCATCATGAAGGGCATGCTCGAACAGTCCGTGCTCGTCGCTCATCCGCGCCAGATGCTGCAGCCGGTAGTCCCACGCTCCGCTCATCCCCGTGCTACCTCCAGTTCGGGCCGTCGTACGTATCGTGTGAAGAGCCAGCCGTCCTGCTCGATCACGCCTTCGAGCGCGAGCAGTGACGGGTCGGCCATGGCGTCGCCCGTGACGACCTGCCCGCCGCCGGCCTGCATCGGGGCGATCGTGATGTTCGCCTCGTCGACGAGTCCGGCGCGCACCAGCTGCCCCAGGAGGGTGGGACCGCCCTCGCAGAGGATGTGGGTCATGCCCTCGGAAGGCGATTGCGCTGATCAGCTGGAACGGATCGAGCTGCTCCCCCGGCAGGGCGATCACGTCGCAGTGCTTGCGCGCCCGCTCGGTTGCCGCGCTGGGCGCTGACTCCGTGGTGACGACCAGGGGCGGCATGCTGGAGTCGCGGAAGACGGGATCCTCCCAGGGCAGCTCCATCGACGACGTGACGACCACGAGCACCGGGGCCGGGGTCATGCCGCGGGAGAGTCGCTCGCGAGCGTCCTCACCGTCCACCAGCGGCTCGTACCGTTCGCCCGCAGCGTCTCCGCGCCCACGAGGACCGCGTGCGCGAACCGGCGCGCCTGCCGGAAGACGTGCTGATCAGCTGGACACGACAGGGAGCGGCTGGTGCCGTCGGCACCGCGGAACGCTCCGTCGAGCGTGACGAGCATCGTGCAGCGCAGCCACGACCGCCCGTCCGGCCAGGCGAACCAGTCGGTCAGCGGCGGGAGCTCCTCGTCCGGGGCGAAGGATCGGAAGTCCACCACGGCTAATGGACGTTGGGCCCGGGTGCCCGACCCTCGTCCGGACTACCGACCGGTGCGGACCCGTCATCGATCGGCCCGTGCGATCGCCCCTCGTCGGGACGTCCGGCGGGCACAGTGCTGTCCGGAGCGCTCTCGCGCAGATGTCGGATCTCGTCGTTGGCCTTGTCCGCTGCCGACTCGCCACTGTGATTCGCCGGCCCCAGCCCGTACCCCTCGGCGTACCGGCCGACGGTGGCCATCATCCGGTCGTACGTCGGGCGTCCGCTGCGGGCGCCCATCACGTATCCGGCGGCGTAGCCCACGGACATCGGGAGCAGGGTGCGCAAGCGGAACATACGTGGTCCTCCAGCCTGTCGACGACACAGTCACCCGTGAGGTACCCGTCCCTGCGAGCTCGAAACAATGCGGGCAGAGGCGCGACGGTCGCCCTTCGGGGAAGGGCGACCGCCGCAGTCGGTTGAAGACGGCTATCGGATCTCTCGATCGCTGTGCACGATGCGCTCCGACTCGGTCGCCGGCTCGACGACGGTGGTCCGCCGGCTGAACCCGCCCCAGCTCGACCAGAAGACGAGGGACAGGATCACGCCCAGGGCGCCCACGGCCATGAGGATCAGTCCGGTGGTCTGCAGGTCCCACCCCTCCACGTCCGTGCTGACGGCGAACCGCAGGATCGCCCCTACGGCAATCAGGATCAGACTCAGAACGATGCCCATCGACTCCTCCTTCTATGGCAGGTCATCCCTCAGTACCCACATCCGTCCCGCTTCACACAGTCGCGACCCGCGAGTGGGGGCTCGTGGCCGGGTTGCGCGCCCGCAACCCGGCCACGGCCCGCCACTCAACGAGGGGGCACACCGGTCAACGGGTGGCGGGGGCCCGGCCGGTCGCCGCGGAGGTCAGGAGTCCCTCCGCCTCGGTGACGTACTCCGAGGCGACCGCGTCCCAGCTCAGGGTCGGTGCCAGCGCGCGGGCCTCCGCGCGCATGCCGTCGAGCAGGGCCGGCTCTGTCGTGACCGTGCGGATGGCCACCGCGAGGGACTTGGGGTCGCGATGCGGCACGAGGATGCCGGCCCCCGCGCTCAGTACCTCCTCGGCATGCGGGAAGCGGGTCGCGATGACCGCCTGCCCCGCCGCGATGCTGTCCACCAGGACGCCGGACGTCACCTGCTCGACGGTGTCGTAGGGAAGCACGATGGTGCCGGCCGCGGCGATGAACTCCGTCAGCTCCTGCACGTCCCGGTAGGCATCGTCGAACGTGACGAGGTGCCCGACCCCGAGCTTCTCAGCCCTGGCCCGCAGGTCGTTGCGGTAGTGGTTGCCCTCGCGTGCGAGGACCTTCGGGTGCGTCGCCCCCGCGATCGTGAACGTGACGGACTGGCCCAGCCCGTGCAGCAGCCCGAGGGCATCGATCACGTGCTCGATGCCCTTGCCGGGACCGATGAGCCCCCACGTCAGCAGCTGGGCGCGCGGATTGGGCGCGGGGCGTGTGCCACCGAGCACGTGCGCGGCGAGCGCCGCACCGTGCTGGATCGTGACGACCTTCGTCTCGTCGATCGGGAAGTAGGTGGCGACGAGGCGATCGCGCGCGGACTCGGACATCACGATGACCCGGTCAGCCGCCGCACACAGGTCCACGAGCAGCTCCGCCTGGTGCACGGACGCGCTCTGCGGCACGGTGTGCAGGACGGCGATGGTGGGCGTAGCGATGTCCCGGATCACGTCCATGACGTCCTCACCGTCACGGCCCCCGTAGATCCCGTACTCGTGCTGGATGACGGCCACGTCGCACTTCGACAGGATGGCCGCCGACCTCCGAGCGGAGGCCGGGGAGTCGCTGACGAGCACGCCCGCGACCGGGCGTCCGGTCGGGGGTGCAGGCGGGCTGTCGTCGACCCGCACCATGCGAACGTCGTGCCCGAGCTCGAGCAGCGCGCGCTCGAGCGCGGACGAGAAGGTGGCGAGGCCGCACTGCGTGGGCGGATAGGTGCTGAGCATCCCGATGGTCAGCGGCGAGGTCGGGGTGAGGTCGGTGCTCATGTCAGGCTCCCTGCGTGCGTCGGATCACGGCGTCCACGGATCGGTCGACCTGCGGGTCCTGCGTGAGCGGGCTCTCGGCCCACGAGGCGTCGCCGTCGGAGGATGCGCCGGGGTCCTGCCCCGGCGTCCGCCGCACCGGCCGCGCGAGCGTCGTGCACTCGCTCGAGCGCGATCCGGAGCTCCTCGGCCAGGCCGGGCTCCAGGGCGGACTCGATCTGCGGGAAGAGGATGTCCTCCTCCTCGCGCACGTGGTCGCGCACGAGTCGCATGAGCACGCCGGCCTTGGTGAGGTACGAGGGGCTGTCGCTCGAGTCCTCGGAGAGCTCGGAGATCAGCCGCCTCATGATGAGGTGGTCCTCGAGGGCAGCGGAGACGTCCCACTGCACTCGCCTCGAGATTCCCGTGGATCGTCGGGTAGAGCACCTCCTCCTCCATCCGTGAATGCAGCAGGAGTGCCTCGCACACCTGCGGGACGGTGGTGGTGTCGCCGTTGCTGACGGCGTCGAAGAGCCGGTCGATCCGGCGGTGGTCATCGACCAGGAGTGTGAGTGCATCCACCGGGCGCTCCTCGCGTCCGTGCGCACCGGACCGGGGCCCCGCGCGAAGCCCTGTGCGGGCTTGCCATCACGTCGGCTGCAGGTTGAACCGGGATGACGTCACTTCACGCTAACACGCGCCTGACGCAATGCGAAAAGTCGCGTTCGGGGCTGGTCGAACGGGGATTCGTCAACTAGCCTGAGGCCAGGTTCAGACACGAGCCATCGCTTCATCCGAAAGCGCTCCCATGTCTGGACCCCTCACGGCCCCTGCACGATCCGACGTCTCGGACGTCGTGTGCTCCGTGCACGCAACGGCCGCGGACGTGCGCATCCGCGTTGACGGACGGGTCGGTTCGCCGGCTGACGTCGAGCAGTTGCGCACCATTCTGCGCAGCGCATTCCTGCAAGCCCCCGAGCGGATCGTCGTCGACCTCAATCACGTCGACGGGTTGGGCGCCCCCGTGATCGAGGCGATCGTGGCCCTGCGCAGCGAGGCGCCCGACACGGTCATCGCCATCGACATCTCGCGCCTGCACGGTCCTCCGCTGCTCGCCCTGCTTGCCCGGCTTCTCGACCCCGGTGAACAACCCACGATTTCTCGGCCGCGACCTACGTGGCCGTGAGGAGATGAGGAGGCCCCCGATGGGCGAGATGGACAAGATCAAGAACGACGCCGAGAAGGCGACCGGCAAGGTCAAGGAGAAGGTCGGCGACTGGACGGATGACGAGTCGCTGGAGGCCGAGGGTCGCTCCGACCAGGCCAAGGCCGACCTGAAGAACGCGGGGGAGAAGGTCAAGGACGCAGCCCGTGACACCAAGGATGCGCTCACGGACTAGGGCTGCGCATGCGACGGTGGCGGGTCGATGACCGCGCGGCTTCGGCGCTCGTCGCCGGACCTGCCGGGATTCACCCGCCACCGTCGTGGCAAGGGATTCACGTACCGGGATGAGCGTGGTGAGGCCCTCCAGGATCGCGATGCGCTGGAACGGATCAGCGGCGCTGGCGATTCCCCCGGCGTGGAGCGACGTATGGATCTGCCCCTTCGCCAACGGGCATCTCCAGGCGGTCGGGACCGATGCGGCCGGCCGCCGTCAGTACCTCTACCACGAGCACTGGCGCCGCCTGCGCGATGCGGAGAAGCACCGCAGGACCGTCGAGCTGGGCGAGGCGCTGCCCGCTGCGCGCCGCCGCGCGACCGGAGCCCTTCGCCAGAGCGGTCTCACCCGCGAGCGCGTGCTGGCCGCGGCATTCCGACTGCTGGACGTGGCCTCGTTCCGCGTCGGGTCGGAGTCGTACGCCACCGAGAACGGGACGTTCGGCCTCGCGACCCTGCGACGCGAGCACGCGGTCGTCCACGGCCAGCGGGTCACCTTCCGCTACGTCGCGAAGGGTGCCCAGGATCGGCTCCAGTCCTTCCGCGACGGGGCGATCGCCCGCATCGTGACGGAACTGCTCGAGCGGGATGATCCCAGTCCGGAACTGCTGTCGTGGTTCGACGTCGCGTGGCACGACGTGCGCAGCACCGACATCAACGCGCGGTGCGGGAGCTCACCCGCGGCGAGTTCACGGCCAAGGATCTGCGCACGTGGAATGCCACGGTGCTCATGGCCCAGTTCCTGGCCGGCGATGACCGACCTGCCACGGAGCGCGCGCGCGAGCGGACGATCAGGGACTGCTACGTCCGCGTGGCGGACTACCTCGGCAACACGCCGACGGTCGCCCGGACCTCGTACGTCGACGCGCGGATCGTGGATCTGTACCGGGACGGCGTGACGGTGCCCCGCAGCGTGCTGCCGTCCGGCAGCGGCACCTGCCGGTGCACGGACGCGTCGAGCGAGCCGTGCTGCGGCTGCTGAAGGACATGGGGCGATGACGGCTGGCCGGCATTCCGCGATCCGGACCGGTGCGTTTGGGACGTGAGCCCTCGGGTACGTGGGTGTTGCTCAACGAGAGGAGCAGATGTCATGAGTCAGATCCAGGAATCAGTCGACGTCGAGGTCCCCGTCAACGTCGCCTACAACCAGTGGACGCAGTTCGAGGAGTTCCCGCAGTTCATGGGCGGTGTGGAGGAAGTGCGTCAGCTGGACGAGACCCGCCTGCACTGGGTCGCCGAGATCGCAGGCGTGCATCGCGAGTGGGACGCCGAGATCACCGAGCAGATCCCCGACGAGCGGGTCGCATGGACGAACATCGACGGCGTCACCAATGGCGGCGTGGTCACCTTCCATCGCCTCGCTCCGGATCGCACGCGCGTCATGCTCCAGCTCGACTTCGAGCCCGACGGCTTCGTGGAGAACGTGGGCGACAAGCTCGGCTTCGTCGCCGGCCAGACCCGCGCAGATCTCGAGCGCTTCCGCGAGTTCATCACCGCGCGCGGCGCCTCGACGGGCGCGTGGCGTGGCGAGGTGCACGGTGGCGACGTCCGCCCGCCCGCGTCGGCGTCGTCGGGCGCGGCCGCGACGGGCTCGACCTGGTCGGATCGGTCGGGCGTCACGGATATCGACGACGATCTGGTCGACCCGTACGACCCGTACGACTCGATCTAGCACCTCCATCGACTCCGGGGTCGGCTTCACGCGAGGGGCGTGGGCCGGCCCCGGGCCTATGTCACGGCGTACGCCCGCTCAGCGCGACCCCGCACACGCAGGGAGGGCGGCCGACACCGCGCGGCCGCCCTCCCTGCGGGCACTGATCAGGCTGCTGTCGCCTGCTCCTTGAGGGCGGCCATCTCGTCCCCGATCTCCTGCAGTCGCTTGCGACCCAGCGCGGCGCGCACCTCCGGGAACATCTCGCCCTCCTCCTCCTCCACGTGGTGGCGGACGAGCTCCATGAGGACGGTGGCCTTGGCCTTGTACGGCGTCGTCGGTCTCGCTCATGGCCTGAAGCTCGCTGATCAGGATCTTCACGACGTGGTGCTCCTCGACGGCCTCGTCGACGTCATCGGCGACGTCCTCGACCTCGGTGCGCACCTCGGGGTAGAAGAGCATCTCCTCGAGCTGTGCGTGGAGGGTGAGGGCCTCGCAGATCCGGGGGACGACCGAGAGGTCGTCCTTCTCGAGCTTCTTGAACAGCTGCTCGACCTGCTTGTGGTCGTCCTTCAGCATCACGATGGCATCCATCGGGGCCTCCTCAGTCGGTGGAGAGACGGGCAATGGGCTGCGTGTACCCGCCCGCGCTCCGGTTCAGACACAGTCCTGAAGAGGACGCTGACATCAGTCCGGAAGTGCGCCAGTGAACACGACGTCGTCGGCCACGTCGCGGAGCTTGCGATTGGCCCGCTGGCTGACACTCCGCAGCAGGGCGAACGCCTCCTCGGCGGTGACCTTGCGCGTGGCCATGACGATGCCGAGCGCCGTGCCGATGAGTCGGTTGCTGGCCAGGGCACGCTGGAGGTTGTCGGCCCGGTCCTCGGCCTCGTCCAGCACCACCTTGCGCAGCAGCGACAGCTCCATGTGCGTCGCGACTCTCGCGAGCAGCTCGTCCGGGTCGAAGGGCTTCGTCACGAAGTCGTCGGCGCCGGCCGTCAGGCCCTCGACGACGGACTCCGTGCCGGCGCGCGCGGTCAGCAGCAGCACCGGCGTCCAGCGCACCTCGGCCTGCGCACGGATCCACCGGACGAGGTCCAGACCGCTCATGCCCGGCAGCATGATGTCGCTGAGGACGACGTCGTGACCCTCGATCTCGGCCTGTGCTGCCTCGGCTGTGTCCGTGGTCGTGACCCACCATCCCGCCGAGCGCAGGAGCCTGCTGATGTACTCGCGGAGATCGTCGTTGTCCTCGATGACGAGGACCCGCCCTCGCCCGGCGGTGATGTCGACGGGGTCGTGGCTTGCCACTCCCGTTGCGGCGACCGTCCGGAGACTCTCGAGCTCGGCTCGCTCGCCGGTCAGCACGCGATCCGTCGCGGACGAGGCCGGCGCGCTGTCCTCGGTCGTCACCTCCGCGGGCAGGCGCAGGGTCGCCACGGTGCCCTGACCTTGAACGCTCTCGACCGTCGCCGCGCCCGCCCACGGCGCGCAGCAGCTCAGCCACGAGCGCGAGACCGATGCCCGAGCCCGGCATCCCCGCGCACGGGCCGGTTCTTCGCCTGGTGGAACCTGTCGAAGATGTAGGGCAGGTCCTCCTCCGCGATGCCGACACCGGTGTCGGAGACCGCGAGGATCACGTGCCCGTCCGCGTAGGCCAGGTCGACGCGGATCGATCCGTCCTCGGTGTACTTGACCGCGTTGGACACGACGTTCAGCAGGACGCGCGTCCACAGCTCGCGGTCGATCCGGAGGGCCGGAGGGAAGTCGTCGCCCACGACGAGGGTGAGCTCGAGGCCCGCCTCTTCCGCAGCCGCCCGGAACATCGAGATCGCCTCCTCCGTGAGGGACGGGACGTTCGTCGGCTCGAGATCCGTGACGATGCTGTCCGCCTGGCCGCGTGCCACCTCGAGCAGGCCGTCGACCAGCCGTTGCAGTCGCTCGGTGGCACGCACCGCGGCGCGCAGGTCGGCACGCTCGTCATCGGTCAGGTTCAGGTCGGATCGGTGCAGCAGGCTCTGCTGCGGACCGTGGATCATCGTCAGCGGGGTCCGGAACTCGTGGCTGATGTTCTGGAAGAGCCGGGACTTGGCCTCGTCGATGTCGACCAGCTGGCGCTGACGCCGCTGCTCCAGCTCGAAGGCCGAGGTGTCGCGGACGATCCGATGGAACTGCGCGGCGACAAGGTCCACGTAGGTGCGGAACTGCTCGTTGAAGGCCAGGTTCGGGCTGAGCCAGAGAACCACGGCGGCCATGAGCTCTCCGTCGTGGCTGTTGACGGGCAGGCACAGGACGGGTGGCCCAGGGACGTGGACGGCCGGATCGCGCAGGTCCTGCGGGTGCGCCTGGGCGAATCCGTTCAGGGGAGTCAGGTCGACGAGCTCCTGCGGCCGGCCGGTCGCCGCGCTGGCCAGCACCAGGGCGCGGATGGGCGACACGTCGCCCGCCAGCTCGGTCTCGAACTCGCCGCTCCACGCAAGGGGGGCGGCATCGCCCTCGGGCGTGTCCAGGCAGTACAGCGCCGCGGACCGGATGTCGAGGTCCTCGCCGGTCATGACCTCCATGGCTGCGTCGGCGGCCTCGGCCACTCCCTGGGAGGTGGAGACCTCCCCCAGCCGTCGAAGCGAGCGGAGTCGGCGCTTCGTGATCACGTCGGCGGTCGTCTCGAGGGTTGCGCACAGCAGCCCGAGGATCTCGCCGGTGCCGTGCTGTCGGAGCGGGCTCATCGAGAACGTCCAGTGCGTCTCCTCCAGGAAGCCGTGACGGTCGATCCACAACGGGAGGTCGTTGTCGAAGGACGTGCGTCCGGTGGTCAGGACCGCATGCGCCGATGGTCCGACGGTGTCCCAGGTCTCGGCCCAGCACTCTGCTGCACGCTGGCCCATGGCCAGTGGATGCTTGTTGCCCAGCAACGGGATATACGGCTTGTTGTAGACCTGGATGAGCTCCGGGCCCCACCAGATCATCATCGGGACACCCGACGGCATCACGGTGGTGATCGCGTACCTCAGCTCGTCGGGCCAATCGCTCGTGGGTCCCAACGAGGTCGATTCCCACTCTCGCGAGTCGAGGAGCACATCGCTGGCCGTCGCCCGCATCGCTGCCCGCACGGCTATCACCTCCGAAGTCAGACCGCCGCCCGCCACAGCGGGGGCTCGAGACGTTCATGCTGCCCCTGTCCGGGGAGGGTCACCAAATCTGGATTTCAAACACGATCGGGCACAGAAATTCCGGCAATCTTGCAGACGCGACGTCTGGAAAGTGGCCGAAGGCGCAAGGAATTCTCACTCTCCGGCGCACGGGCTTGTCAACGGCGACGGGATTTGGCAGATTGGTTCCACCACCGGTTCAGACAGCAGCCGGATCATTGCAGTTTCTCACCCCTTGAGAGAACGCCATGGATCCGCATCGTTCCAATGCCCTGTCCCAGACCGACACCATCGAGATGCTCACGTCGGTCCACCGTGCCTCCGGAGCCGAGCGATCACGGCTCGAAGAGGACATCGTCCGCGCGTACCAGCCGATGGCCCGGCGCCTGGCCAGCCGCTTCAGCGGCTACGGCGCTGACATCGACGACCTCATGCAGGTCGCGAATATGGCCGTAGTAAAGGCGATTCGCGGCTTCGACCCCGAACGAGGAGCCTTCCAGTCGTATGCGAAGGCGACCATCGACGGGGAGCTGAAGAAGCACCTGCGCGACTACTGCTGGAGCATCAAGCCGCCGCGTCGCGTCCAGGAGCTGCAGAGCCAGATCATGCGCCGCACGGAGGCGATGGCGCAGACCGAGGGAGTGCTGCCGCGCACCGTGGATCTCGCCGATGCCATGGATGCCACGGTCTCCGACATCACCGAGGCGCTGTCCGCGCGCAGCTGCTACTCGCCCTCCTCGCTGGACCGTCCAGCGGGTGTCGCCGGCCGTCCGCTGGCGGAGAACCTCGCCGACGCGGAGGAGCCGTACGACCGCGTCGACGGCTGGATCTCGCTCATCCAGATCTGCTCCGGCCTCGCGGAGGAGGACAAGACCCTTCTGCGACTTCGCTTCTACGAGTGCATGTCCCAGCGGGAGATCGCCGAGGAGCTCGGAGTCAGCCAGATGCAGGTGTCCCGCCGACTCGCCCGCCTGCTCACCGGCCTGCGTTCGAAGGCGTTGCAGACCGAGGTTGCCTGACTTCGATCCGGAAGGGCGTCGTCACCTTCGGCCTGGTCAACGTGCCCGTGCGCCTGTACAGCGCGACGGTTGTCCTGCGTGCCATGACTTCCTCCCTGTCGGCAGCAATACCCGTGTGCCGGCTGGCCAAACAACGGTTTCGCCGTCGTGACCCGCGGGTACCTACGGGTTCCAGAGTCCCGACGGCCCGAGGAGACGCATGACTGCGGTCACGAGCGACGACCGACCGACAGCGTTCCCGCGCCAGCAGCAGGATCCACCCGGCCTGACGACCCTGATGGATCCGATCCCCGACCACGGTGAGCGCACCTACCGCGGCAGCGGCAAGTTGATGGGTCGTCGCGCGCTCATCACAGGCGGAGACTCCGGCATCGGCCGCGCCGTGGCACTCGCGTTCGCACGGGAGGACGCCGCCGTCGCGTTCACCTACCTTCCGGAGGAGTCCGTCGATGCCGCTGTGACGAGTGCGCTTCTGGCCGCGGAGCAGCCGCCGAACGTCGCCGTCGCCGCGGACCTGACGACGAGTGCGGCCTGCGAGGCCGTGGTGGCGGACGCGGTCGACGTCCTTGGCGGCCTCGACATCCTCGTCAACAA
The DNA here is from genome assembly GCA_963707385.1 of uncultured bacterium. Lineage (GTDB taxonomy): Bacteria > Actinomycetota > Actinomycetes > S36-B12 > S36-B12 > UBA10649. The sequence continues at coordinate 128,559 of CAVPPK010000004.1, forward strand.
CGCGGGCTACCAGATGGCCAGGGGCGATGGCCTGGCCGACCTCACGGATGACCGGCTCGATCGCGTCCTGAAGACCAACCTCTACGCGCTCTTCTGGCTGACCCGGGCGGCGCTTCCGCACCTGGGTCCAGGGAGCTGCGTCATCAACAACTCGTCCATCCAGGCCTACGAGCCGACAACGTCCCTGCTCGACTACGCCGCGACCAAGGCCGCGATCAACAACGCGACGGTCAACCTGGCTGCCGAGCTCGGGCCGCGCGGCATCCGCGTGAACGCGGTCGCGCCCGGACCCATCTGGACTCCACTCCAGCCGGCTACTCAGCCGCCGGAGAGGATCGAGCACTTCGGCGAGAACACCCCGCTGGGGCGGGCCGGTCAGCCCGCCGAGGTGGCTCCGGCCTTCGTCTTCCTCGCATCCGAGTCCGATGCCAGCTACGTCTCCGGGACGGTCGTCGGCGTCACCGGCGGCCGGCCAGTGTTCTGAGGGGAGCAGCGCATGCCACGAGGACGACAGAGCAGCCTGAAGGACCCGGAGATGTACGAGGCCCTTCGCGACGAGGGCGCCTCCAAGGAGAAGGCCGCACGGATCTCCAACGCAGCGGCCGCGCAGGGCCGGTCGGCTATCGGCCGGCGTGGCGGCCGGGCTCCCGACTACGACGACTGGACCGTGGCCGACCTGCGAGCCCGCGCCCGCCAGCTCGGCTTCGCCCACTACTCGCGGATGCGGAAGCCCGAGCTCATCGACCTGCTGCGCAATCACTAGAAGATCCGGCTCACTCACACCTGGAGGTACTGATGTCACTGTGGATCATCCTGCTCATCGCCGCGCTCGTGGCCGCGGTGATCGGCTTCGGCACGGCCGCCAAGTGGCTGTTCATCATCGCGGTCATCCTGCTCATCGCGGGCCTGATCGGCCTGTTCGTGGGCAATCGGTCGAGGGTCTAGTGGGGTCGCCAGTCGCAGTCGTCGCCCACTCCGGCAAGCAGATGGGGGGTGGCCTCGCCCAGCTGCGCGAGACGTTGGCGCGCGAGGGCGTGCCGGACCCCCTGTGGTACGAGATCGCGAAGGGCGGACAGGCCCCCCTGTGCGCGCAGAAGGCGCTCGACGAGGGAGCAGAGCTCCTTCTGGTGTGGGGCGGTGACGGCACCGTCCAGCGCTGCATCAACGTCATCGCAGGCACGGACACGGCGCTGGGGATCCTGCCGGCGGGGACGGCGAACCTCCTTGCGCGCAACCTCGACATCCCGCAGGACATCGATCAGGCCGTGCAGATCGCCTTCCATGGCGCGCGTCAGCGCCTCGACACGGCAACCGTCAATGGTGAGCATTTCGCCGTCATGGCCGGGGCAGGCCTCGACGCGCTCATGATCGACGACGCGGACGCCGGCCTGAAGGACCGGTTCGGTCGCGCCGCATACCTGTGGACGGGGTCGCGCAATCTCGACGCCAGTCCGGTGAAGGCGACGGTCAAGGTCGAGGGCCGTCCGTTCTACCGTGGAGTGGTCACCTGCGTGCTGGTCGGCAACCTCAGCAAGATCGGCGCGGGAGTGGAGCTCTTCGACGGGTCGCGAGCCGACGACGGGATGCTGGAGTTCGGAGTCGTCAGCGCCAAGTCCCGCGTGCAGTGGGTGCGCACGATGGGCCGGGTGGTGCTCGGTCGCGCGGAGAACTCGCCGTTCGTGACCACTGGCCGCGGGCGCACGATCCAGGTGACGTTCGACAAGCCCACGCAGTACGAGCTCGACGGCGGAGCGCGCAAGGCGACGAAGAAGCTGAAGATCAAGGTGCGGCCGGGGTCCGTCGAGGTGCGGGTGCCCCAGCCCGGGATCCCCTCTGACGGCGAGCCCGACGATGCCTGACACCGACATCTCCGACACTGCGGAGAAGGTCGCCCAGGGCGAGCACATGGGCTGGGCTGCCCGCGTCGGTCTCGCGGCGAGGGCGATCGTCTACCTGCTGATGGGGTGGCTCACCGTCCTCGTGGCGCTGGGCGAGCGCGCTCACGCTGATCAGCGAGGCGCACTGACCGCCGTGGTGACGCGGCCCTTCGGCATGGCGATGGTGCTCGTGCTCGCCATCGGCTTCGCCTGCTACGCGCTGTGGCGGCTGTCCGAGGTGTTCGTCGGCGTGACGGGGGAAAAGGATGGGCCGCTGCCGCGGGCCGTCTCCCTCGTGCGCGCGGTCGCCTATTCCCTGCTCTCACTCATGGCGCTGTCGGTGTACTTCGGCTCGCGCCAGACGCAGTCGAGCGACCAGGAGCAGGTGGCGCAGTCACTGATGCCGTCGATGGGCGGACGCGTGCTCATCGGGCTTGTCGGGGTCGCGCTGGTCGGGGCCGGCTGCTACATGGTCTACCAGGGGCTCACGACCGCCTTCCTCAAGTACTTCCCCAGCCTGCCACCTGCCCGCCGCACAGCGGTGGTGTGGCTCGGACGGGTCGGCACGACAGCGCGCGGCCTGGTGTTCATCGTCGCCGGCCAGTTGGCGGTTCTGGCCGCCTGGCAGCTGGATCCGGACAAGGCCGGCGGCATCGACGACGCGATCCGCACCACCCTCGAGCTTCCGGCGGGGCAGTGGATCGTGCTCGCTCTCGGTATCGGCCTGATCCTGTTCGGGCTGTACGCGTTGGCGGAAGCGGCCTGGCGCCGGGTTCCCGACGGGGACACCACATGAGCGCGAACCTCGACCCGTACGCGCCGCTGGACCGCCGGACGGTCGCCGTGAGGCTGCTCGGCGGCGCGATGCTCATCATCCTCGCGCTGTGGGCAATCGGCTGGCCGCTGGTGAACTCATCGGCGATGGCGGACCTCCGGTTCGCGGACGCCGAGGCCAGCCTGCGCGTCCTCACCCTCCGGACGCCGGACCTCGACTCGGTGTCCAGGTACGGGTCCATGCTCTCCGACACGCTCACCTGCGTCGCGGTGACCATCGTCGTGATGGTCGCCTTCCGGCTGTGGCTGGGCAGATGGCGGGAGTCGATCGTGGTCCTGACCGCCATCACGGGCGAGCTGGTGCTGTTCCTCGCCGTCACCGGCGTCGTCGCCCGCGATCGTCCGACAATTCCGCACCTCGACCCGGCACCGCCGACCTCCAGCTTCCCGTCGGGACACACGGCGGCGGCGGTTGCCCTGTACGGCTGCATCGCCGTCATCCTGCTGCGGCAGGTACGGCCCGCATGGTTCGCCATCGCGATCGCCGCCCTGCTGTGGTGCATTCCCGCCGTGGTGGGGGTCTCCCGCATGTACCGCGGCATGCACTACATGTCGGACGTCGTGGTCGGGGCCACCGCGGGTGGCATCTGGCTGATCATCGTCCTCACGACCCTCTACTGGGTGCAACCACGTCGGGAGGTCAGTCAGGACACCAGCCCCGAGCCCGCAGCGTTGGCGGAGCATCCCCGATGACCAGGCCCGAGTGGATCGCCATCGGCGCCGGCGGCGCATTCGTCGTGCTCTCCGGAGCCGTGTGGCTTCGCGTCACCCCGGTCGTGGCGACGGACACGGCGCTCCACACGTGGGCGATCACGGCCCGCACCGACACGTCCATCATGATCGCGCGCTTCGTCACCGAGGCGGGGTCGACCTTCGTCGCGATTCCCATGATCCTCGTCCTCGGGCTGATCGCCCTGGCGGGACGGCCCCTCGCGGTTCGCGTGGGTGGTGCGGTGCTGCTCACGGCCATCGCCGGCGCTCGGGGCGGCCCTGGGGCTGGCCGTGAACGCCGCCATCAACGGCGTGCGGCCGGGCGAGGTGGACTGGGCCGGGGCCGCGGGCGGGCCCACCTTCCCCTCCGGTCACACGACAGTCGCGACCCTGCTGGCGGCCACTCTGGTCTGGACCGTCTTCAGACGCACGCACGATCCGCGAGCGCCGCGCGGCGGCGTGGGTCGCAGCGGTGGCGGTCGCCGTCACCGTAGGAGTGTCCCGGGTGTGGCTGGGGGTGCACTGGCCGAGCGACGTGCTCGGCGGATGGCTCTACGGTGCCGCCTGGGCCGGCCTCGCCATTGCGGCAGTCGACCAGATCCGGCGGCGTCGGTCGCCCGTCATGGTGAGGGCGGACGACCGTATTCCCGCTTGAGCTGCTCGATGGGATCGGTCTCGCGGTCCTGTGAGGCCGGCCCGTAGAGGTTCAGCAGTGTCCACTTCACCCAGTACTCCATCGAATCGACCACGGACCGGGCCCGCGTGCTGCGTCGCATGTCGGTCACCTCCTCGTTCTCCGCGTACCCGGTAGCGGGGGTACGAACCCGCGGTTCGACCTAGCCGGACGGGGGTACCTGCGCCGCCATGTGCCGCGAAGCGAGGTGGCCTCGATGAGGCGCGATGACGGACATGCAGGGACCAGGGGAAGCGGACCCGGCCGTGCACGCGCCCTATCGGTGCCCGGAGCACGGCCACGAGTGGGTGCTCATGCGCAACGCCGCCGAGGAGGAGTACCAGCGGTGCCTCAGGTGCTCCATGCTGATCTGGAGCTGACGTCACTCGGGTGGCGTGGGGGACGCGTTCTTCAACTCCTCGGTCACCACGCCCGCCGACGGCCCGGCATCCTTGTGACCCTCCTGCACCCGTCGCACCTCGTCCCGCACATCGGGGTCGTCCTCGGTCGGCACCGGCACGGCGGGCTCGTTCGGCGAGTCAGGCATGGGAGCTGCCGACAGCGCTGGACTGGAGTCGTGCCTGCGCGTCGGTCAGCTGCTGCTCGACCTTCGTGGCGGCGCGATCGACGGCCTCGCTCGTCGCCGTGGATGCGCAGGTCGGCGGTGGCCTTCGCCACGCCCTCGCCCTTCTCCTGGAGCCGGCCCGCCGCATCCTTCAGCCCGAGTTCCGACACCAGCGCATCCGTCCGCGTCCTGATGCGCTCATACGCGGGGCGACCTGCCGCGGCTCCGGCGACGTAGCCGGCCGCGAACCCTGTCGCCATCGTGATCAGTGTGCGCACTCGCATCATCTCTCGTCCTCCTGTGAGCCGGGCTCCTCGATGAGCCCGCGCGTGGGTGTGTAGGCCGACTCGTTGGCCCGGCCGTTCTCTGTGGTGGCAGCGTCCATGGCCTCCTCGACCGTCGCCGGGTGACCGGCGCGCTCCGCGCTCAACTCGTCGTCGGCCGCATCGTCCGGGTCGGGCTCGTAGTCGTTGTCGTCGGGCTCGTGGGTGACTGTCATGGGCGTTCCCTCCAGGTTGTCAGTCACGTACCCGCCTGGCGGAGCCCGAAACCGTCTGTCCCATCGCGCGCACCGATTGAGCCCACGGGGCCGGGGGTACTTCACGTGAGCCCATGTCGGACCAACGAGAGGAGTGCTCGCATGTGTGCAAGTTGTGGGTGCGGCGTCCCGAACGATGATCACGGTGACAAGGCGAACATCACCATGAACGACCTCGAGCGCGCCGCGAAGGCCGCCGGTGTCTCGGCAACGCAGGTGGCGGACAACATCAAGGCCTGCTGCTGACGATCGCCGATCCATGCCGGGGGCGGGGCCCTGTCCGGCCCCGCCCCCACCGCCGGAAGGACCGCACATGACCCCGGAAGGACAGGACATGACGATCGTGGATCACGTGAGCCAACAGGCAATGCCCCCGCACGGGCCGGAGGGCGAGCACACCTGGGTCGCCCGGCTCAATGACGAGGGCGACCTCTACGAGGTGTGCCTCGAATGCGGCAAGCAGTCGCACTGGGAGCCGCTGCCCAACCCGCTCGGAACCGATGAGGCGGTCCAACCATGAGAACGCCGCGCGCGCGCCGAGCCCCGGTCGCCGTTCTGGCCGCGTTCGCGATGGTGATCGTCGCCCTGCCCATGACCGCCCTCACGGCGCACGCCGCGACGACGACCGTCACGATCACGAAGGACGGCTACGTCCCCGCGGACAGGAACATCGGCACCGGGGACACGGTGACGTTCACCAACGCGGACACCGTCGTCCACGAGGTCGAGTTCAAGCAGACGTCGGGGTTCACGTGCACGGTCAGTCCGCTCGTGGTGCAGCCCGCCACCGCCCAGTCCTGCACGTTCACGGCGGCAGGCACCTACACGTTCACGGATCCCAAAGACAAGGGCACCGGGTTCCGGGGCACCCTCACGGTGACCGCCCCGGTCGTGCCGGCGATCACGCTTGCGTCCTCCGCCGCCGTCGTGCGGTACGGCAACCAGGTGAGCCTCTCCGGAAGCGTCGTACCGCGGGCCTCCGGCACCCCCGTCGACATCCTGGCTCTCGAGTTCGGAGAGACGGAGTACGCCAAGGTCGCCACGGTCAGCACGAACGGAGCCGGGGCGTTCTCGTACTCCGTCGCGCCTCAGCTGCGCACGACCTATCGTGCCGAGTTCACGAACGCCGGCAAGGCGATCACCAGCTCTGAGGTCCCCGTGCAGGTGCGGCCGCGCGTGAGCCTTGCGCTTCGCGACCTCACCCGGCTGTACGGATACTTCCGGACCAAGGTCGTCTCGACGCTGTCCTACGAGGGGGACCGCGTCCTCGTTCAGCGGCGCAACCAGACCGGTGGGTGGACGACGATCAAGGGCGTGACCCTCGGTGCGTTCTCCAGCGCCCGATTCAGGGTGCGTCTGCCCAGTGGTGACTCGCGCATCAGGGTCCTCGTGCCGGCTGCGGTGGCGGGCCCCGGCTACCTGGCAGGGTTCAGCCGCGGCGTCCTGGTCACCCGATGACCGACGCCGACGCCGTCGAGGTACCGGGGGACGCCCCGGCGGTCCTGCGGGTCACGCTGGAAGAGTTACAGGGGCCGGTCCTGGTCGGCCTCGCCTTCGTGGGCGCAGCGGCGATCCTGGTCGAGGTGGTAGGTGCGGCGGTACGCAGGCGAAGATAGGGCGAATTCCGCGAGCAGCGCAGCACGCGTCGCGATAATGGGCCATGCCCTTCTCTGAGATCAACTGGCTGGCCGTCCTCGTCGCGAGTCTCGTGTCGTTCGTGATCGGCTTCGCCTGGTTCAGTCCCAAGACGTTCTTCCCCGTCTGGTGGCGGGCGATGGGGCGCAGCACGGACGAGGCCCCCGAGGGCGGCCTGCCGATGGGTGCGGTGTTCGGCCTCACCATCGTCGGCATCCTCGTGCAGGCCACGGTGCTGGCGCTCGTCATCGAGCTGATCCGGATGAGCGGGCAGGACGTGACGTGGTGGGGCGGCGCTGCCACCGGCGCACTCATGGGCGTGGGCTTCGCTGCTGCCGCATCGCTCAGCCATCACCTGTTCGCCGGCTTCTCCATCAAGGCCTGGGTCCTGGAGGTCGGGCAGGACATCGTGTGCCTGGCCGCCATGGGCGCGGTCCTGGGGGCGTGGGCCTGATGGCGTTCGATCCTGAGCTCGACGACCGAGCTCGTCGAGCTCATGGGCGGCTGACGCGTGTTCGCGCTCGTCGTGCGGTTCGAGCTGAAGCCGGGGGCCGTCGAGGACTTCGACGAGACTGATGTCGCGGACGCTGCCCGGGATCGAGGGGGAGCCGGGCACGCTGCTGTACGTCACCGCGCGCGTGGCTGATTCCCCGCTGTCACGGGTGTTCGTCGAGATCTACGCGGACGAGGCCGCCTTCGCCGCGCACGAGACGTACTCGCACACGCGGCGGTTCCTCGAGGAGCGCGAACCGATGATCGAGTCCTACCGGGTGGAGTTCCTCGACCCGATCGGGGGCAAACTGCCGGCCTGGTAGTCGCGGCCGACACCGCATGCGGCCAAGGAACCGTGGCGCGAGCCGTGCCGTGAGGCACTACCGTGACCGCGGCGGAGGGAGCGGTGATGACCGAGGTGGACGGCGCGGGTGCGCTCGGCGAGCGCGAGCGCGAGCATGCCGAGGTATGGCGAGAGGGCATCACCATGGCCCTGTACGTGAGCCTCTCGCAGCTCGCTGTGATGACAGCGCTCCCCGGACAGGAGGCAAGCACCGACTCGAAGCTGGCGCTGACCGTCGCCCTGACGTCCGTCGGTCTCGTGCTGGCGCACCAGGTGGCCTTCCGCATGTCGGCCAAGCTCGTGGCCCAGGGAAGCAAGCTGGATGCCCTGGCGCCGCGGCTCCTACGGGCGCAGCTGCTGGGCGGTGCGGCGGTCACGGTGCTGGCCGTCCTGCCCATCGTGCTGTTCGGTCCGCGGCCTACAACTGGTCAGTCGGACTGCTGCTGCTGTTCGTCATGATGGTCGGCTACCTCGTCTCGCGTTCGGCGCCGCACGGCCGCGTGCGATCGCTGCTGTACGTCGCGGTGGTGGCTGCAGCGGTGATCGCAGTCCTGGCGGTCAAGTCCCTGGTCAGTCACTAGCGGGCCTCGTGGGCGCCGAGAAGGTCGTGGATCCGCGTCAGGCCGTGACCGGCCCCTTGCTGCGCAGGCCGTCGATCAGGATGTCGAGGCCCTCCTCGAGCTCGGCGGCTCCGTCGTAGTCGGCCAGCGCTCGAGGCCAGGCCGCGAAGCAGCGGGAACTCCGAGATCGGGAGCCGGTGCAGGCCCAGCCGCAGGAGGTCGTCGGTCTCCTCCGGGTTGTCGACCAGTTCCTGCAGCTCGTTGAGGACGTGCCCGAACAGCAGGCCCTGGAACGAGCGGTACACGTGCAGCGCCTCCACGTCGGAGAAGCCTGCGCGGGTGAGCAGCTCGAGGGTGCTCTCGAGCGGACGAAGGGTGCCGAGCGGACGCAGCGCCAGAGGAGTCGCGAGCGGACGGGTGACGATCAGCGGGACGACGTGCGGATGGGCGATGGCGATGTCGCGGAAGTCGCGGGCGAACGTGCGCAGCTGGCCGGCCCAGTCGGGATCGGTCGGGTCCAGCCGGGCCTGCCCCATCACCAGCTCCACCACGCCGTCGAGCAGGGCGTTCTTGTTGGCGGCGTAGCGGTACAGCGCCATCGGGTCGCGACCGAGGGCCTGGCCGAGCCGTCGCATGGTGAGCCCGTCCACCCCGTCGCGGTCGATGATCTCGAGGGCAGCGCTGAGCACGACCTCCCGGGTGAGCGGCGGTCAGCGGCCGATCGTCGGCACACTGGCACTCGGATCACCCTTCCGTCGGCAGCGCTCGGCGCGCTGAGCTCGCCCGTAGGACTCCACTGTAGACCTACATTGTTGACAAGCGCAGCCGGACGTGGGATGGTGAGTCTACGTCGTAGACCTACGATGTCAATCTACAGCGAATCGGAGCCCATGATCATCCTCGGCATCATCCTCCTCGTCATCGGCCTGGTCGCGAAGATCTCGATCCTGACGACCATCGGCGTGATCCTGCTGATCGTCGGAGCCGTGCTCACGCTGCTCGGCGCGATCGGCAAGCCGGTCGGCGGCCGCGCTCGTACTACTGATCGAGCCGCTCCACGCCACCTCCCCCATCCGGGGCAGGCACTTCCAGCGAAGGACCACATCATGGGCATTGGCTTCAGCATCTTCCTGCTCGCCGTCGGCGCGATCCTCGCCTTCGCCGTCGACGCCACCGTCGCCGGACTCGACATCAGGTCGTCGGGATGGATCCTCATGGCGGTCGGCGTCATCGGCCTCATCCTGACGATGGTCGTGCTCGCGCCTCGTCGACGCCGCATCGTCACCGAGACCACCACGACCCCGGTCGCGGGCGTCGAGCACCAGGTCACCGAGGACGTCGCCTGACGCACCTCCTCGCACCACGCACGATCCGCACATGCTCGACCCCCGATGGACCACATCAAGGCTCCGCTACCGGGGACAAACGAAAGGGCTCACCATGAACACCAACAGACGTCGATGGATGCGGAGCGCCGCAGCCGTCGTCTCGGGCGCGCTGCTCGCCGTCACCCTCCCCGCACTGGTCGCCAGCACGGCCAGTGCGGCCACGCCAGACCATCACCATCACCAAGTCGGGCTTCGTCCCGATGAACCTGACCATCAAGACCGGCGACACGATCAGCTTCACGAACACCGACGTCGCCGCGCACGAGGTGCTGTTCAAGGCGACGACGGGCTTCACCTGCACGGCGAAGCCGCTGGTCATCCAGCCGACGAAGACGCAGTCCTGCACCTGGACGGTGGCCGGCAGCTACCCGTACTCCGATCCGAACCAGCGTGACCGCAGCTTCCGCGGCACCGTCACGGTCGATCCCGTCACGCCGGCCGTCGTCCCGACCGTCTCCCTGGGCACCTCGACCAACGTCGTGAAGTACGGCAACGAGCGTCACGCTCTCCGGCAAGACCGTGCCCACCACTGCCGGAACCACGGTCGACATCCTCGCCAAGGCGACCGGTGAGACCGCGTACAGCAAGGTCGCCTCGGTGGCGACCACGAACGGCGGCACCTACACCGTCGCCGTGACCCCGGAGATCCAGACCAGCTACCGCGCCGAGTTCCAGAGCGGGACCGACCCGGGTCGTCAGCGCGGTGGCAGCCGTGCAGGTGCGCCCGCGCGTCGGCCTGGTGCTGCGCACCGTCAAGGGCGTGCGCGCCTACTTCACCGTCAAGGTGACGTCGAGCCAGACGTACGAGGGCACCTACGTCCTCGTGCAGCGCAAGAACAGCCTGGGCCGCTGGACGACGATCACGCGCACCACGCTCGGCGCGTTCTCGTCGGATCGCTTCTCGGTGCGCATCCCCAACGGCACCAGCCGGATCCGGACACTGCTGCCCGCCTCGCAGGCAGGGGCCGGCTACCTGTCCAGCGCCAGCCGCGCCATCGCCGTCAGCCGCTAGAGGAAACGAGGACCATCATGACAACCACACCTGATGTCCCCGACACGATGTACCCGCGGCCGACCCCGCTGCCGCCGACCCTGCCCGTGACGCAACGCCACCCGCGACGTGGACCGCCTCCGACTGGCTCGGCAAGGTCATCGTCGACCGTGACGGTCAGCGCATCGGCAAGCTCCAGGACGTCTACGTCGACGTCGAGACCGACGAGCCGCAGTTCGGCACGGTCAAGGAGGGCTTCATCGGCCGGCACCTCACGTTCGTCCCCTCGCGGGCGTGGTGGTCGGGCCGGACGAGCTGCGGGCCACCGTGCTCAAGGAGCAGGTCACGTCGGCTCCCGACCTCGACCTGCATGGGCAGGAGATGTCCCAGGCCGACGAGTCGGCGCTGTACCACCACTTCGAGCTGAACTACACGGCCATCGAGAGCGACAGCGGCCGACGTCTCGCCAGACGGTAAGACGCACAGACCACCAACAGATGGGAAACCACAATGGACATCAACACCGATCAGGCCAAGGGCAGGGTCAAGGAAGCCGCCGGTGACCTCACCGGCAACGAGAAGCTGAAGAGCGAAGGCAAGGCCGACCAGGCCGCCGGCGACGCGAAGAAGGTCGTCAGCGACGTGGCCGACAAGGCCGAGGAGATCGTCGACAAGGTCAAGGACGCCGTCCACAAGGACTAGCCACCTCATCTCGCGCGGCGTCCGGGCCCCCGACCTGGCGCCGCGCGACTCACGTGCACACCGACCCCCAGAGGAGATCCCATGCCCGACACCACGCACGACACCGATCCCGACCGACGACGGCCGACGAGCGAGGCGCCCCCGAGCTCGACGGCCAGTCGACCACCGTCGAGGAGGCGATGGATGCCGCCACGGACGAGGAGGGCTTCGCCGACGAGTCGGCCTACACGACTCCGGCGGGCAGCACGGCCGTCGAGCGAGTCAGCGCGGTCCGTAGCTCGCGAACGATCCCGCGCCATCTCGGCGTCGTCGATCGCGCCCGCCTCGTGCAGCAGTACGGCATTCACGAGGCGGGCGTGCGGGTCGTCGCGGTCCTCCGGGTCCTCGAGGCGTCCTCGGGTCGGGCGCAGCAGCAGGTAGGCGATCAGCGCGGGCCACAGCAGCGTGCAGACCACGATCCACAGGGCCTTGCCGTGCGGTGCGCAGGTCGCGTCGTCGGATCACGTCGACGACGACGACGACCCACACGACGAGCAGCGGGATCCACACCACGATGGCAAGGCGATCTCGTCGGAGCTCACAGCTGCCGCCCACGCCGTCTCGGACGACCCGGGTGCGCAGGGCCTGCAGCTGCGGCGAGGGCGGCCGCGATCGGGCGACGGCTGCGACGCCACCTGCGCCACAGCAGCGCGACGCGCTCGAAGCACGTAGAACATGGCGGCGACCATGAACGGGAACAGCACGACGGCGAGGAGGCCGAACTCCCAGCCGCCATCCCGCAGGGACTGCCAGCTGAACAGCGCCCACTCGGCGAGGAAGGCGAGGAGGGCGACGGCCGGCACGATGGTCGCCCGCACCGCGGGCGCGATGGGCAGGCGGCTCACGATGAAGACGACGAGCAGGGGGAGGGCCGCGACGAGGAGGCCCATCAGCGCGTAGGGCAGGAGCAGCAGGACGAGGGCCGCGTTGCCCAGCCACCGCCACGAGCGGGCGGGCGGGCGAGCGTCGCCGTCGCGATCGCGCGGTCGGAGGTCCCGGCCCGGGCGATGGCCGACTCGTACTCGGACGCCAGCGGTGATGAGCTCGCTGCGCTGAGGCTCGGGCAGGCGGTTGAGCCGGTCGGCCAGCAGGGCCCGGTCCCCGTACTGCATCCCGGCTGCCGGCGCGGGGTCGACGTCGTTGAGCAGGACCTCGGCGGTCAGTCTCGAGCGCGTCGGCCGTCGGCCAGTCGGGGAAGTCGGGGGCGGCGCGCCTCAGGCGCGCGTCGACGAGCGTCGTCAGGTCGCCGACGGCCCCGCGATCGTCCGCTCCGTCGGCCACGTCGTCGGGCCGTGAGTCGGCCCAGGCGTCGAGATCGATGGGCTCGCCCACGTTCACGAGGGCGCGCGATCGGAAGCCCGCCTTGTTCTCGTAGTGCAGTCCGATCGGCACGATGCGGATCCCCGTGACGCCCGAGTGCCGGGCGCCGAGCGCGATGCGGGCTGCACCCGTATGGACCTCGGCCATGTAGGGGACGTCCTGCGTGACTCCCTCGGGGAAGATCAGGACGACGTCGTCATGGCGCAGGGCCTCGTAGGCGGAGGCGAAGGCCTGGTCGTTGCTCGTGCCCGCGCCGTCGGCGGCGCGGTGGACCGGGATCATGCCCGACCGCGGTGGCCAGCTGGCCGACGACCGGCACCTTCCAGATCAGGTCCCGGGCGATGACGCGCGGCATGCGCGGCGACGCATCGATGAGGAGCACCCCGTCGGACAGTCCGCCGAAGTGGTTGGCCACCGCCAGCACCGGCCCGTCGGCGAAGGCCGACGCAGGCAGGCGGACGTCGATGTCGCGGTAGACGAGCCTGGCCAGCCCGCGCACGAGCCGGCGCGGGATGCCGCCGCGCTTCCTCGGTGGCTTCGACTCGGCCACGTCAGCGTCCGTCCGTGGAGTCGTAGAGGATGTCGGCCGCCAGCGTCAACCCTGCGGCCGCGAGCACATGCCACACCCCGTGCAGCTGAAGCACGCAGTCGGGGCAGCACGCCGGCGACGACGTGCGCCCGCCGGCGAACGAGGCGGCGGCGGCCGCTGCGACCGCCGTCAGGACCGCGCCGCGGCGCGGGCTCCAGCCGGGCAGCGCCGTGCGTCCGCGCGCGCGCCGGACGAGAGGGGTCGCAATGGTCAGCGCGAGCAGCGCGGCGATGGGGGCGTCGTGGAGCACCTTCGCGCCCCTGGGCTGCGGACCGTGGAAGGCGACGCTGCCCACCCCGACGAGCGCCAGGAGGGCGCTGAACGCGACCTCCTGCGCGCCGTACGTGGCGCCGCGTCTGACGTGACCGCAGCGCCGTCGCACCCGCTGCGACCACGAACGCGAGGCTGGTGGCGGTGTTCACCGGTTGAGCGATCAGGCCCGGACGGATGCGCTCGCAGTCGGTGGACCCGAGTCGCTCGGCGACCTCCCCCTGATGCATGAGGAGGATTGTGCCGCACGTGTCGGCGGCGACCGGCTGCGCTACGGCCGGACGATCAGGCTGGAGTAGTCGCGGGCGGTGGCCGGCACGTCCAGGAGACGGCCGTCCGGCAGCGGAACGGCCACGGGGCTGCCCGCCTCGTCGGTGAACAGCACCGACGTCTCCCCGGATCCGGCCAGCGAGAGCACCACCTGACCGAGCAGGAGGACCTGCTCGACGGGCGGCAGCGCGCTGAACGCCGGGCTGAGGACCACGGTCACCGAGCCGGGCGGGCTGGCTCGGCTCGAACACGGGGGCCCCTGTCGCCGCCGCGGTCGGCGCCTCCGGTGCCGTGGCCGTGGGGGAGGGCGGCGGGCGACGGCCACGGAGACGAGCGCGAGACCGGTCAGCGGGTCGCGGGCGACGGTGCGCAAGCCCTGGGCGGCCTGGTCGGGGTTGGGTCCGATGGCCAGGGACTGGACGACGAGGTCGGCGCCGGAGCCCACGGGCAGCGTCGACTCCACGGCGGCGAGGCCCCCCTCCTGGACGAACCACAGCCGCAGTCGCGACACGGTGGGCTCCGGCGTGGGGCTCGGACTCGGGCTCGGGCTGGCCGAGACCTCGGGCGAGGGCGTCGGCACGGGGAGGGGCGCCGGGATCACGTTGGCCGGCAGTGGCTCGGCAGCGGACTGCAGGGGGACGCCGCAGGCGCCGAGACCGCTCATCAGGAGCACGCCGATCAGAACGGTCGACGGGATGCGCAGCACTGCCATCACCCCTCCTCGCCGATCGGCAGGGTGGCGACGAACCGGGCGCCGCCGGCGGGCGAGGGCTCCACAGTGACGTCGCCGCCGAGGATGACGGCCTGCTCCCGGACGATCGCGAGCCCGAGCCCGGCGCCATCGGTGTGGCCGTGGCTCTCCCCGCGCGTGAACGGCTCGAAGAGGCGCTCGCGGATCCCCTCGTCGATCCCGGGCCCGGCATCGTCGACGAGGATGCGGACGGCAGTCGGAGTCGCGCTGCAGGAGCACCTGCACGACGCCGCCGGCATGCTGCTGCGCGTTGTCGATGAGGTTCCCGATGATGCGCTCGAGCCGGCGGGCATCGGTGCGGACGATGGGCTCGTCGCCGACGACGACCCTCGGGTCGACGCCGCGCTGCGCAGCGACGTCGCGGCACAGGGCCGCGAGATCGGCGGACTCCCACTGAGGGGGATCGTCGGCGCTGATGCGGCTGATCTCGAGGAGGTCGAGCAGCATGTGCGACATGCGGCGGACCTGATGGACGAGGACGGTGACCAGGCCCGCCTCGCGCTCGGGCAGACGGTCGCGCCCGCCCTCGAGCAGCTCGGCGGTGCCGAGCACCGACGTGAGCGGCGACCGCAGCTCGTGGCTGACGTTGGCGCTGAACCGACGCTCCCTCGCGATGCGCAGCCTGGACCGCTTCGGCCATGTCGTTGAAGGACGAGGCGATGGGATCGAGGTCGGGATCGCCGGCCAGGTCGATGCGGGTGCTGAGCTCGCCGCCGGCGATCCTGCGGGCACCGACTCCGAGTCGTCGGACGGGGCGCAGGATGCGCCCGACCGCGGTGGCGCCGATGATCGCGCCGAAGACGGCGGCGAGGAGGCTCAGGCCGACCAGCGTCCAGCCGCCCCAGGTGAGCGTCCTGTCCAGGTCGCGCAGCGGGAACACCTCGACGTACATGCCGGAGTCGATCGGGACGGCGACGGCGAAGTACGGGTCGCCGGCGATGCTGAAGCGCTGGCGGGCGCCGGTCGGCACCGCCGCGGTCAGCAGGCCCGGCGGGAAGGGCGTCGGGCGGCACCGTGACCGCCGCGGTGTACCAGGTCGTGTCGAGCAGGATCATCGGCTGCGACGTCCCGACGGAGGGGATCTGGTCGAGCGCCTCGCTCGGGGTCGCTCCGGCCGCGAGGTAGGCGTCGACGGCGCGCGAGTCGAGGGCGGCGCGCGTGAGGGCGGCACTCTCGCGCTGGTCCAGCAGGTACCAGCTCGCGAACGCGTAGGTCGTGACCGACACCGTGCCGGCCACGAGGAGCGAGAGCGCGGCGAACGAGATGGCCACGCGCGTGCGCAGGCGCAGTCCTCACCGGCGGCCTCCGCTCGGCTCAGCCCGCACGGGTCACGCCTTCATGCGGTAGCCGAAGCCGCGCACGGTCGTCAGCAGCTCGGGATTCGCCGGGTCGTCCTCGATCTTGCTGCGGAGGCGGTAGATCAGGTTGTCGACGACGCGGCCGTCGCCGGCGTTGCCGTAGCCCCAGACCTTGCGCAGCAGGTGGTCGCGGCTGAGCACCCGTCCCGCGCGCGCCGATGAGCTCGGCCAGCACGTAGAACTCGATGCGCGAGACCGGGACCGGCTCGCCGTTGCGCAGGACCTCCGCCGAGTCCGGCCGCAGCTCGATGGGGCCGCAGGTGAGCTGGGGCGGCTCGTCCTCGACGGCCTGCGACCGCCGCAGCTGCGTGCGGATGCGCGCCATCAGCTCCTTGGCGACGAAGGGCTTGGTGACGTAGTCGTCGGCACCGGCCTCCAGGCCCGCCACCACGTCGTGGCTGTCCGTCTGCGCCGTCACGATGATGATCGGCACCTGGCTCGTCGCTCGCAGGCTGCGGATGAGGTCCAGGCCCTGGATGCCCGGGAGGCGCAGGTCGACCAGCACGACGTCGACCGGCTCGTCGATCCGCTGCACGAGGGCCTGCTCCGCCGTCACCGCCTCCACGACCCGGTAGCCCTCGTCCTCCAGGTTCGTCCGCAGGACGAGCCGGATCGCGTCGTCGTCCTCGACGACCATGACCGAGCGGGTGCTGCCTGCTGTCGGGACCATGGCCCCATTCAACCCCGTCCGGACCATCGCCCGGGGCGGTGCGCCTGCGTTCCGGGTGCTGCGACACAAATGCGACACAGCTGCGTCGCGGATCTTGCCTGCGGGCCGTCCCACCGGGCGATAGTGAGGCGAACGCACGACTGGAGGAGGCCGGCATGACCGTCACCCACTACTCGTCGCTGGAGACCCTGGCCGGGACGAGCGAACCATCGGGCGCCTGGTGGGTCTCCGTGGCCCGCGCCCTCGACGACCTCGACGAGCGGCTGGCCGAGGACGCCCTCGCGGACGAAGGACCCACGGGAGCGTTCACCCAGGCCGTCACCCGTGCTCCGTCGCTCGCGAACGACGCGACGCGGCTCGTCGCCGACCATGCGCGCCTGGTCGACCGCGCTCGGCGGCTGCGGCGCCTCGTCGCGCAGGTCGCCGGGGACCAGCGGGAGGCAGCCTCCGTGGCCGCCGAGCTGACAGCGCTGGCCGAGGAGGAGGCCAGGTATCGACGGCGGTCGCGAACGGTGTTCTGGGACTCGTTCTCCCGCGACATCGGCGGCGAGTGACGATCAGAGGAGCCCGAGCGTCCCGTACCCGCGGTTGACGAACGCGCCGTCCACGGCTTCCACGCTCACGTCGTCCGTGCTCGCGGGATGCCACACGGGCGCCTGATCCTTGTCGACGATGAGCGCTCGCACGCCCTCGATGGCGTCGTGTCCGTGGATGAGGTTGCACGACACCACGAACTCCTGCTCGAGGGCCTCGGCGAGGCTCGGCAGGTCGCGGGCGCGACGCAGCGAGGCGAGGGTCACGGCCACGGCGGTCGGCGACTTCGTGCGGATGAGCCTCGCGGCGTCGTGGGCCTCGGGCACGGCCGAGGCGTCGAGGGCCGTCAGGATCCGATCGACGGAGTCGATGGCCGAAGCACTCGTCGATCCACGTCCCGATGACGCGGCGAGGGCCGACGGCGGCGATGCCTCCGCCACGCCCGCGGACGGCGGACTCCACGTCGTCGGCCTCCACGCGGGCGATGAGCTCGTCCAGCCGATCCGACGGCACGAAGTGGTCGGCGAGGCCGCAGTGGATGACGTCGGCCGCCGTGAGCGTGGATCCCGTCAGGCCCGCGTACGTGCCGAGCTCGCCCGGTGCGTGCGAGAGCAGCCACGTCGCGCCGATGTCCGGGGCGATGCCGATGGTCACCTCGGGCATCGCGAACGCGGTGCGCTCGGTGACGACGCGGACGGAGCCGTGGGCCGAGATGCCGACGCCGCCGCCCATGGTGATGCCGTCCATGATCGCGACGTAGGGCTTCGGGAAGCTGCTGACCTGCCCGTTCAGGCGGTACTCCGCTCGGAAGAACTCGACGACCTCGCCGTCGTGGGCGAGCGCGCTGGAGCGCATGGCCTTGACGTCGCCGCCGGCGCACAGGCCGTGCTCCCCGGCACCGTGGATGAGCACGGCGCGCACCCTGTCGTCGGACTCCCAGTCCCGCAGCCGCTCGCCCATGGCCAGCACCATCGGCGTGGTCAGGGCGTTCCGGGCGCGCGGACGGTTGAGGGTGATGATCCCGACGCCGTGCGACACGCCGGAACGTGACGTCACCGTCGGCGGTGCTCGCGTCGCTCATCTGATCGGCCTCCTGGGTGACGGGACTGCACGCTACCGCCGGGCCTACTGTGCACGCATGAGCCATCCGTTCCGCGCTGCCGTCGAGTCCGGCGACCTGCAGGCCATGTCGTCGCTGCTGTCACCCGATGTCGTGTTCATGAGCCCCGTCGCGTTCACGCCCTTCACCGGGCGGGACGACGTCACCGAGGTGCTCGGCCACGTGATGGAGGTGTTCGAGGACTTCACCTACGTCGACGAACTGGCGGGCGACGGCACCCACGCGCTCGTGTTCAGCGCCACCGTGGGGGGCAAGGCCGTGCAGGGTCTCGATCACCTGCGATTCGACGAGGACGGCCTCATCCGTGAGTTCACGGTGATGGTGCGACCGCTGTCCGGGGTGATCGCGCTCGCGGAGGCCATGGGGCCCCGCGTCGCGCACATCGCCAAGGGCTAGGGCCTCATCCGCCAGAGCGCGGGTACCCCGCGCTGCTGCGGTCGTTGCCGAAGACCGACGGCGCCGCGTGCTGCTGGCTCGGGTAGTAGGTGGACAGGGGCGGCCGG
This sequence comes from uncultured bacterium, assembly GCA_963707385.1. Taxonomy (GTDB): domain Bacteria; phylum Actinomycetota; class Actinomycetes; order S36-B12; family S36-B12; genus UBA10649. The sequence goes on from CAVPPK010000004.1 coordinate 147,292, forward strand.
GGGGCCTGCTGGCGCTTAGGCATCGTGATCTCCAGGTTCGTGGCGGATTCGTTCGTCGGGTACGGCGAGGGCGAGCATGCGCACCGGGCGGGCGCCCGCGGGGCGCAGGCTCGGGTCATGCACGCGGCCGCGATGCTTCGTCATCAGGGCGAAGATCTCTGCGTCGAGCTCGCGAAGCTCGTCGGCTGTCAGCCAGCCGATGGTCTGCGTCGCGATGGACGCGTCGACCCAGCCCTCGGGCTCGGGGGCGGCCATCGCCTCCTTCGCCCGGCGGAACTCCCGGTCGACGAACACCTCGGTCAGCGAGCGGGCCGCTGCGGCGGAGGCGGGATCCCCGTCGGAGTGCGACCACGACAGTCCCTCGCCGGTGCGACGCCAGGGGCGCTGCCGCCCGTGCGCGCTCGGGTCCTCCTCGATGAACCCGTACTTGGCCAGCTGCCGCAGGTGCCAGGAGCAGTTGGCCGGGCTCTCGCCGACCAGGTCGGCGGCGGCGGTCGCGGTGAGCGGCCCGTGCACGGCGAGGGCCTCGAGGAGGTCCAGCCGGACGGGGTGGGCCAGGGCCCGCAGGGCCCGGGTGTCGTCGACGGCGGGGATGCCGGGCTGCTTCGTCATGTATCGAAAGGTATCTTTCGAAAGAACTCTTGTCAATACCGTCGGCGGCGATCAGGCGAAGGCGCTGCTGGGCAGGTCCTTCTCGTCGTCGAGCACGGCGCCGACCACGCGGGCGGCGACGGCGTCCGGGCGTGAGTCCCTGGGGCAGGCGCGGGGCGGTGCCGGCGATCGGGCCGGTCGGCCAGGCCGGTCTCGGTGTGCGGGGGCCGGGCGTCGACGAGCCGGATGCCCGCTCGGCGCAGCTCGCGTCCGGCCGCCGCGTCGTAGGCGGTGAGCGCCGCCTTCGACGCCGAGTAGGCGGCCATGCCGGCGGTGGGCTGCTCGGCGACCACCGCGCTGAGGGAGACGACGAACGGCGAGCGCCCCTCCGACGCGGATGCGACGAGGTGCGGAAGGGCGGCCCGCACGACGCGGATGGGGCCGAGGGTGTTGATCAGGAAGAGGTCGAGCAGGACGTCGTCGGGCATCTCGCCGACGGGCCCGAAGGCGACCACGCCTGAGGCGATCACGACGCCGTCGAGGCGGCCGTGCGCCTCGACGCCAGCCGCGACGGCGCGGGTCGCCGTCTCGGGGTCGCGCAGGTCGCCCGCGACCAGCGTCGCGGGCAGGCCCAGCGACTCGAGGCGGCCGGAGTCGCGCCCGTGCAGCGTCAGCAGGGCGCCCTCGGACGCGAGCCGCCGGCTGATCGGAGCGCCAAGGCCGCCGGTGGCGCCGATGACGAGTATCGAGCGGTCCTGCAGCGTGGTCATGGCGCGACTATGGCAGCGACCGTGCGACTGCGCCCGTCGGGGCGGTTGGCCGGCAGGTATCGTCCGGCCATGACCCAGGAGACCCGGGAAGTCACACTGCGGCCGGGCAACGTCTGGCGCGTGGGCCTGGTCGTCCTCGCCGTGATCGCGCTGGGGCTGGTCCTCCAGTTCATCATCCGGGACGGCGGCAGCGTCATCTTCACCGTCCTGATGGCGTGGTTCGCGGCGATCGCGATGGCACCCGCCGTCGACCGGCTCGCGCGCCGCATGAAGCGCGGCTTCGCGACGTTCATCGTGATGGCCTCGTTCGCGCTGCTGATGGTCGTGTTCGTGGTGGCCTTCGGCGCGCTGCTCGTCGACCAGGTGACCGAGCTGATCTCGCGGATCCCGGACCTGATCGACTCCGGCTTGGAGTGGGTCAACGAGACGTTCTCCATGACGTTCACGCAGGAGTCGCTGCTGTCGTCGATCAGCGGCGGTGGCGACGTCGACTTCGCAGCCCTGGCGACGGAGTTCGGTCCCAACCTGCTCGGGCATCGTCTTCTCCGCCCTGGGCAGCGTGTTCGGCCTGTTCACCTTCGCGCTGTTCGCGTTCTACTTCTCGGCAGCGATGCCGTCGCTCGAGCGCTGGGTCACCAGCCTGTTCCCGAGCCGGTCGCAGGCCGTGGTCCGGAATGTGTGGCACCTGACCGCCGAGAAGACCGGCAGCTACGTCGGTGCGCGCGTCGATCCTGGCGCTGCTGTGCGGAGTCAGCACCGGGCATCGTCTTCGCCATCGCGGGATTGCCGTACTGGCTGCCGTTGGCCATGTGGACCGGCATCGTGTCGCAGTTCGTTCCGACCATCGGCACCTACATCGCGATCACGCTGCCCGTGCTTGTCGGCCTGCTCAGCCCCAATCCGTGGCTGGGCGTCATCGCGCTCGCCTGGGGCCTGCTGTACCAGCAGGTGGAGAACCTCGACGATCGAGCCGCGCATCAGCGCGCGCGCCGTCGACGTGAATCCCGCAGTCTCCTTCGGCGCGGTGCTGCTGGGCGCGGCCCTCTTCGGAGTCGCCGGCGCGTTCCTGGCCGTGCCCGTCGTCGCGATGCTGCTCGCACTGGTGGACATCTACGCCAAGCGCTACGACCTCGAATCACAGCCCAACGCCGGCGACTGACCTGCGAGGGTTCAGCGCATGACGACGAGGGCGACGCCACGCCGCTCGAGGACCTCGTGCTGCTGCGCGCCTTCGAGCCGGTCGTGCGGCTGACGCAGGGCGAGTACTTCCTGCCCGTCGGCGTCGAGCAGTACGTGCGCCACTGCAGCCTGTGGGTGCAGACCGCCGACGACGAGCCGCGACTGGTCGCGCGAGCCCGGCCAGCTCGACCTCGACGAGCTGGCGCGGCGCGGCCTCGAGCTCGGCGGCCCGGGCTACTCCCTCAGCGGCATCTCCGTCCCGACGACCCGTCGGGAGCGCATTCGCAGCTGGTTCCGCACCCAGCGGCCGAAGTTCCGCGCCGGGCAACCGGCTCGCCGAGGTCGGGCTCACCGGCCGCGCCATCGACACGCTCAGCCGCATGTCGCTGCTCTTCCGCGGCGCGGTGCCGGGCGGCAGCGCGGTCGCCTCGCTGGCGCTGCAGAACGCCCACCTCGAGCCGGGGCAGCCCGACCTACCACGCGCGCGTCGTGCGCGACGGCGACTGGATCGTCTGCCAGTACTGGTTCTTCTACGCCTTCAACAACTGGCGGTCCGGCTTCTCCGGCGTCAACGAGCACGAGGCGGACTGGGAGCAGGTGACGATCTTCCTCGACGGGACCGGGCCCGTGGACGAGCGACGGCCTGCCGCTGCCGCGCTGGGTCGTCTTCTCCGCGCACGACGAGGTCGGCGACGACCTGCGCCGGCGCTGGGACGATCCCGACCTGTCCCTCGTCGACGGACGCCATCCGGTCGTCTTCGCGGGCGCCGGATCGCACTCGGGCGCCTACCTCGCCGGCGACTACCTGATCACCGTGGTGCCGCCGCGGCTCGGCGGCGTCGTGCCGGCGATCCGGCGCATCGCGAAGGTCCTCACTCCGTGGACGCGCGCCGCGCAGGGCTCGGGCCTGGGCATCCCCTACATCGACTACGCGCGCGGCGACGGCACGAGCATCGGGCCGGAGCAGGAGTTCGAGTGGGACGTCGTCGTCATCGACGACGACACCCCGTGGGTGCGCGACTACCGCGGCCTGTGGGGGCACGACACCCGCGACAAGCTCGGCGGCGAGCGCGGCCCGGCCGGCCCGCGGTACGAGCGCACCGCGGCAGTCCGCGCGTCGTGGGGCGATCCGGTGGGCTGGGCCGGTCTCGGCAAGGCGGCCCCGAATCCGCAGGCGGAGCTCGCCCTCGTCGAGAGCCGCATCGAGGCCATCGACGCTGCAGCTCGCGCGGCTCGACGCGGAGAACACCCAGGGGCGACTGGTCATCGCGGAGGCCGCGGCGGGCCTGGCCCCCAACGCGCCGGAGGTGCGGGCGCTGGAGGACCAGGAGCGCGAGCTCGTGGACTCGCGGATGGCGGCGGTGCGCCTGCGCGACGAGCGCGAGCGCATGGAGCGGGCCGTGCGCGACGGGATCCCGGCCGTCGGGACCGCACGCGCACCTGTCCCATCGGCGGCTGCCGCTCTCGGCGAGCGCGCGTGGCCGGGCGCGGCTCCTCGGCGCGTGGTCGGTCATCAGCACCCCGCTGATCCTGCTGCTCGATCGCCTCGCTGTTCCTGCCGCAGTCGTTCTCGCGGCCGGCCATGGCCATCGTCATGCTGGTGGCGATCCTCGCCGTGGAGGCGTTCGCCCGCGGCTACTTCCTCGCCTTCTTCGTCCGGCTGCTGATCGTCTTCGCCGTGGCGAACCTCGTGGTCGCCTACCTGCAGAACTGGCAGTTCGTGACCATGTGCGTCTTCGCCGCGCTCGCCGTCATCGTCCTCATCGTCAACATCCGCGACGCCCGTCGCGGCTAGTCACCGCTCAAAGGAGCACCCCGTGCAGGTCGACATCAATTCAGGCCCGGCATTCGCCTTCGGCGAGATCACCCTCCCTGCTGGCGGGAGCGTCCGCGTCGAGGCCGGCGCCATGGCGATGACCCGCGGCGACGTCCAGATCGCGACGTCGACGCAGGGCGGCTTCATGAAGGGGCTCAAGCGCACGCTCGGCGGCGAGAGCTTCTTCGTCAACGACTTCAGCAGCGGCACGGGCGGCATCGTCGGCGTCGCGGCCGCGCTGCCCGGCGACATGGCGATGGTGACCCTGCGGCAGCGCCGGCCTGCTCGTGCAGTCCGGCTCGTGGATCGCGTCCGACACCGTCCGTCACGGTCGACTCGAAGTGGGGCGGCGGCAAGACGCTTCTTCAGCGGCGAGGGACTGATCCTGCTGAAGTGCACCGGGCCAGGGCGACCTGCTGCTGGGCGCCTACGGCGCCATCCGCGCGCACGAGCTCGCGCCGGGGGAGGTGCTCACCCTCGACACCGGGCACGTGGTCGCGTTCGAGGACACCGTGCAGTACAGCGTGCGCAAGGCGGGCAGCTGGAAGTCGACGCTCCTCGGCGGCGAGGGCCTGGTCACCGACTTCACGGGCCCGGGTCGCGTGTGGCTGCAGACGCGCAGCAGCGGCGACCTCATCTCCTGGATCCAGTCGAAGCTGCCGCCCCAGCGCAGCTAGGCGCTCTCGACGGTCCGGGGTGCTCGTTGACCGGGTGTACTGTCGAAACGACGCCTTAAGGAGGTCGCCATGACCGACTCACCCGCCACCCCGAACTCGGCTTCGTCCGTCGTTCGCCTCCGACGCCGACGAGATGAGCCTCACGGACTCGCTCTGGTCGCAGGGACCCGATTCGGTGCCCGACACCCTCGAGGTGCGCAACGACTCGATGGCCGTCATGCAGAACTCGATGGCCAACGTCCGGCGCCCGGTCGTCATCGCGGTGGTCTGTCGTCGGTGCGGCAGTCGCGCTCCTCGTCGTCGCCGGGCTCCTGCGCAAGCTCGGCCAGGGCGACGTCGCTCCGCCTGCGTAGGCCGGCCGCCTGCTGATCAGCGGGCAGTGCCCCACGCGGGCAGCTCGTCGGCGAACCGCAGCACCGTGTCGAGCACGCGCTCCCAGCCGGCGTCGAGCATGACGTCGTGGCCCATGCCGGGGAACCACACGGGCTCGACGCCGTGCAGGTTCGCGGTGCGCTGGACGTCGTCCATCCGCACGAGCCGGTCCTGCGGCGTGCCGATCACGAGCACGGGGCAGCGGATGGGGCCGACGCTGCGCGGCAGCAGCAGCTCCCACTGCACCAGCGGCGACTCGGTGCCCGGTGCGGTCCGAGTAGGCGCGCGCGGTCGCGGGGTCGAGGCCCTCGAACAGGACGTCCGGCTCCATCGAGAGGGTCTGCCCGACGATCGCGCGGCCGAGGTCGGCCGGCCGGTCGCGCGCGATCATGACGAGGTCGCCGACGGCCGAGTGCAGCGGCGCCGGCGTCAGGAGCACCAGCCCGCGCAGCGGGATACCGCTCGGCCACGAGCTGCGCGACGATCGCGCCCATCGAGTGGCCGATGAGCACGGGCGGCTCGGGCAGCTCCGTGATCGTCTGCATGACGTCGTGCACGTAGTCGCGGATCGTCGTGCGCCGCAGGTGCCGACCGCCGGCCGAGCCGCCGTGGCCGCGCAGGCTGACGGCGTGCGCGGGGTAGCCGGCCTCGGCGGCCGCGGGCACCCAGTTCTCCCCGAAGCACCAGGCCGCGTGGGCGATGCCGTGCACCATCAGCAGCGGCGGCCTGTCCGTCGGCGTCGGTCGGCTGCGCCGAGATGACCTCGCGGTGGCTCACCGGCCGCGGCGGCAGCGACCAGTCCCACGGCCGCATGACGCGCGTGCGCCGTGCCGCGGGCGCCGCGCGCGCTCATCGCGCGCCCTCGAGCTCGTGGATCGCGGACTGCAGCGCCTCGAGGTAGTCCTGGTGGGCGACCTCGTAGTAGTGCCGGCTCGAGTCCTTGTAGGTCGTGCCGGCGGTGAACGTGCGCCCGGCCTCGCGCGGTGACCGCGCGGAAGAAGCGGTCGGCGACGGCGGGACGCTCCCTCGTCGCCTCGATGAACCGGGCGATCGTCATCCCCTGCCAGTGGGCCAGCGTCCACTGGCCGCTGTCGGGCTGGATGAGCCCGCTGACGAACAGGTTGCGGTGACGGGGCGTGAACACCTGCAGGGCGAGCACGGGATGGTCCACCTGCCAGTTCAGCTGCTCCTCGGCGTCGGGGAGGAAGGGGAAGGTGACGAGGTAGCCGGTGCAGAAGACGACGAGGTCGACGTCGGCGCGCCGGCCGTCGGTGAAGACCACCCCGTCGGCGTCGAAGTGGTCGATGTCGTCCACCGGCGTGATGTCGCCGTGCCCGACGTAGTAGACGAGCTGCTGGTTGACGATCGGGTGGGTCTCGAAGAACTCGTGGTCCGGCTTCTTCAGGCCGAACTTGGCGAAGTCGCCGACGGTGAGCTTCAGCGTCGTCTTGAACGCCTGACGTCGCAGCGGCCAGCGGCAGGCGCAGGGCGAGCAGCAGGTCGGCGGTCTGGTCGCTCGGCCGGCCCATGACGAACTTCGGGTTGTAGTAGTAGCCGCGCCGCGTCGAGTGCCAGGTCGCGGCCGCGTTCTGGGCGCTGTCGACGGCGACGTCGCAGCCGGTGTTGCCCGGCGCCCGACGACGAGCACCCGGCGTCCGCGCAGGATGTCGGCGCCCTTGTAGTGCGCCGAGTGGATGATCTCGCCGCCGAACGACTCCTGGCCCGGGTAGTGCGGCATCTTCGGGATTCCAGTTGTGGCCGTTGGCGATGACGACGCCCGCGTACTCGGTCGTCGGACTCGACGCCGCTGACCCGGTCGCGGGTCGTGACGAGCCACGTGGCGCCGCCGTCGACCGGCGCGACCCGCACGACGTCGGTCTCGAAGCGGATGCGGTCGACGCAGCCCGAAGTGGCGGGCGTAGGAGGTGAAGTACTCCTTGATCTGCGCGTGGCTCGGGTAGTCGGGGAAGCGGTCGGGCATCGGGAAGTCCGGGAACTGGGTGAACGGCTTGCTCGAGATCAGGTGGGTCGACTGGTAGACCCGGCTGTTCTCCGCGCCGAAGTTCCAGTTGCCGCCGACCTCGGCCTCGCGCTCGAAGCCGTCCGCGTCGATGCCGTTCTGGAGGAGGGCCTTCAGGGCGCTGAGCCCGTGCGGGCCGGCGCCGATGACGGCGTAGGCACCTGTGCGATCCACGCGGTCATCCTCTACCGAAGCGGGCCACATGGCGACACGACTGATACTTCTGAGGGGAAGTCAGCGGCATCACCTGCGCAAGATCGGCAAGGATGACCCCGACACCGAGGCCAACGAGGGGTAGCCCAACGTGAGGAAGACCAGGCGCAGGCCGATCTTCGACGACAGGTCGAGGCTGCTCGATCGCTTCGGGCTCCTGCTGGCCGTGACGGTCACGTCGATCGTCATCCTCTCCCTCGTCGACATCGGTCCGCGCGTGAGTGGGGCGTCGAGCCGCTGGGAGGCGACGCTGGCGTCGGTGCTCGTCGGGACAACGCTGCTGCTCGCCCTCCGCGCCTCCGGACTCACGCGTCGCCTGCAGAGAGTCGCCGACCTCGTCGTCCTCATCGGCGTGAGCGGCGTCGGCTTCCTCGCCATCATGGCGACCTTCACGGACGCGGTCCCGTCCGCCACGACCAGCGCGCCGATCCTCGTCGTCGTGCTGGCGATCGTTGCCCCCATGGCGATCATCCGTCGGCTCGTCCAGCATCGGGAGGTGACGAGGGGCACCCTGCTCGGCGCGATCTCGGGATACCTGCTCCTGCCGATCGCGTTCTTCTACCTGTTCCTCGCGAGTGCGACCATCACCCGGACGCCCTTCTTCGACGGCCCGCAGCCGACGACGTCCTACATGTACTTCAGCCTCACGACGATCACGACGACGGGATACGGCGACCTGACGGCGACGGCACCGTTCGCTCGTCTGCTGGCGATGGCAGAAGCCGTCACAGGGCAGGTGTACCTCGTCACGTTCGTGGCGATGCTGGTCGGACTGTTCGCGGCCAACCGGATGGCCGGCCGACCGGCCGTGGACCCCGACCCCGATCAGCCGTTCGACGACGCGAGCTGATCAGCAGGGCTTCTCCGCGCCGTGGCGTGCGTAGAACCACCAGGAGATGCCGTCGGCGATCAGGGCGAACACCACTCCCAGGGCGAAGAACCATGCGCCGAAGCGTGGCCGGGAGCGCGTCGGCTGATCTGACGCCCATCGACACACCGGCGTGTCGGGTTTGGCACTTTTCCGGCGAACCGCTACATTCCGTGCGCTCAAAGTGACGCCTGAGGTTGAAGTGAAACCTGAGGTTGAGGGTTTGAGCGTCAACTGAATGATTCGACCCGACGATGCCGGCTCAGGGGGATGCCGCGTCACCTTCCCCAACAGATGGAGCGGTACCAATGAAGCGACTCACCAGGACCGGCTACGTCATTGCCGGAGCCACTGCGACCGCGGTCCTCGTCGGCGGCGGAGCGGCCTTCGCGTACTGGACGTCGTCCGGCACGGGCGATGGCTCGGCAACCGCCGGTACGACGACGAGCGTGACGATCGACCAGGTCGGCACGCCGATCACGGGGCTCTACCCCGACGGCCCTGTGCAGAACATCGACGTCGAGATCACGAATCCCGATGCCAGTGACGTCGAGATCGGCGCGATCACCACGGCCGTGGACTCGATCACGGGTGCCGGCCCCGGTGGGTGCACCGCCGGGGACTTCAATGTCGTCTCCGTCTACGGCGGCGGGACGATCCCGGGCGGCCAGGCGGTTACCGTCCCGGCTGCGGCCACGATCAAGATGATCAATCGGCCGCTCGTGAACCAGGACGGCTGCAAGGGCGTGACCGTCATCCTCTCGTTCACCGCCAGCTGACCGGCGAACGACGAGATGGTCATCCGCTCATGGACACCCAAGCCCTAATCGAGCTGCAGAGTACGCCTCGACACGGCGGCGGACGGCATGCCGGGCCCACCTTCACGGTGGTGCTCGTCATGTCGTTCCTCGCGCTGAGCGCATGCGCCGCCTTCGCCGTCATCATGTCGAACGGCCCGAGCAGTCCCGGCGGACCGCAGGCGGCGGCCGCTCCACTCCTGACGTCCGCCGCCGACGCATCGATCGGGCCGGCTGAGCCCAGCGGATCGCCGGCACTCGCCTTCACCGCCAGCCCGCTCGAGGACGACGTCGCCATCGGCGAGTCGGGCAGCCTGGTGGTCACGGTCGCGAACACCACCGACGTGGCCGTCCTCATGGAATCGATCGACGTGGAGGTCCTCCAGCCGTCGGCTCCTGACTGTCGGCCCGAGTGGTTCGCCGTGCAGGGATACTCGGCGGCGGACGACGCGCCGATCACCGTACCGGCGGGTGACTCGGCACGGGTGCGGCTGTCGTACACGATGGTCGACCTCGTCGAGACGAACCAGGACGCGTGCAAGGGCGTCACCCTGCCCTTGACGATCACAGGGTCGGGGCGGCCCGTGTGAGGTCGCCGACCCGGGGCCGCAGGTGGGGCCCTCGCACAGCCCGGTGGATCATGGCCACCGGGCTGGTCGTCGTCATGACCGTCGGAGCAAGCCCTCAGGCGGCTGCCTACTGGGTGGGTCTGGGCACGGGCTCGGGCACCGCGCAGGTGCTCACGCTGGATCCGATACCCGTCACCGCGTCAGTGGCCACCTGGGCGACAAGTGCCTCGATCGACTGGACCGCACCCGAGCTCCCGGTCGGCATGTCGATCACCGGCTACTACGTCACTCGTGACGACGGCTCCACCATTGCCGGCGCCTGTGCGAGCAGTCCTGGGAGTCTCGTGGCGCCGTCTGCTGTCTCGTGCACCGACACCGGGGTTCCTGACGGTGAACACGTGTACTCCGTCACGGCCGTCGCGGGCTCCTGGACGACCTCAGGCTCGGCCGCGCCCGTGACGGTGGCTCGTGACCTCGTGGCGCCGACCGTCGCGGTATCCGGCGACGAAGAGGTCTATTCGCACCTCGGCCACGTGGACGGATCGGCACGCCTCTACTTCCGTCCGGGCGCAGCGGGATCGATACGTCTCGTCGCCTCGGTGAGCGACGCCGAGACCGGTCCGTCCTCGGCGACCTTCCCGACACCAGTCGCCGCGGGCTGGACGCACGCGACGGAGACCGTGACCGCGGGCGCCGGCGCGCCGCCCGCCGTGGCATACACGTCGACCGCCTACTCGTTCTCCGCGGTCGCCGCCGCCCCCGCAGGCATGTCGGTCACGGCCACCGACGGCGCCGGCAACGTGGGGCAGGCCGCTGTGGTGTTCGTGGCAGACAGCGTTGCCCCGGGCGGTGGTGCGCTGATCGCCAACGGCACCGCGGCCTCCGCGGGCGGATCCGGGTCCGTGAGTTCGACCGGCGCGTTCACGGTCGCGTCGACCAGTGGCTACACCGAGCCGCCGACGACCACCGCCTCGGGCCTGGCCTCCACCGCGCTGCTGCGATCCGTCGCTGCGCTTGCCGGGGGCACCTGCGGCTCGTTCGGATCGGCCACGACGGCGGCGGCGCCGCTGGCCGAGTCGGGCCTCGACACCGGTTGCTACCGATACTCCCTGACCGGCACCGACCAGGTGGGCAACGTCGCATCCGTCACCACGACGGTGCGGGTCGACACGACGGCTCCGATCGACGGAGTGCTGACCGTCAACGGCACGACGGGGGCCGCCCCGGAGAGCCAGTCCGGCGCTACCGCCCCCAACTGGTCCATTGCGCGCACGGCCTTCGCCGATCCGGAATCGGACCCGACGATGACGACGCTGAGTCGCACGTCGGCGGCGCTGAGCGGCGGTTCGTGCGGGGCCTACGGGTCCGCGACCACGATCGCATCGGACGTGACGTCAGAAGGATCGCTCGCGACCGGCTGCTACCGGTACGTGCTCGGTGGGACGAACTCGGTGGGGCTCTCGTCATCATTGGCCACGGTGGTGCGGCTGGACACCACCTCGCCGACAGGTGGTGCCTTGACGGTGAACGGGGCTGCGGCGTCGACGGGTGGGACATCATCGACCAGCACGACCGGCTCCTTCCAGATCAGCGCGCTCACCGCCTTCTCGGACGCCGAGTCGGGCATGGCGGGCACGACCATCAAGCGCCACATGGCACCGGTGTCTGGCGGCATCTGCGGTGCCTTCGACCCGGACAGCGAGCTCCAGTTCGCCGGCACGGCCCCCATCCCTCAGGCTGGCCTGGCGCCTGGCTGCTACCGATACACGCTCACGGGGACGAACGCTGTCGGCGGCGCGTCGAGCATCGGCACGACGGTTCGCGTCGACAGCACGCCTCCGCAGGGCGGGGCCCTCTCGGTCAACGCCGTCGAGGCGACTCCAGGGGGCTCGATCTCGTTCAGCACCAACGGTAGTTGGGGCATCGTGCGCACGGAGTTCACGGACCCCCAGACGCCCCTGACGAGCAGCACGCTTGTGCGAACCCGCGCCCCCTTCTCCAACGGCACGTGCGGTGCGTACACCCAGGCAACCACGATCTCCGGGGCGCCCGGTCAGAGCAATCTGGGTACCTACTGCTACCGCTATGTGCTCACCGGCACCAATGCCCTCAACGTCAGCTCGTCCATCAGCACGGTGGTGCGCAGTGACACCACGGCCGCGTCCGCGGGCGTGCTCGCCGTCAACGGCGTCACCGCCACGGCGGCCGGCACGACCTCCAACTCCGGCACGGGCGCCTTCTCGGTGGGCTCCTTGACGAACTTCAGCGACGGACAGTCGGGGATCGCCGGGCAGGAGCTCACGGTCACCGGCGCCGACCTCGGCGGTGGCACGTGCGGCGCCTTCGTCGACGACGAAGCCGAGCCCCTCACCGGACCCGCCCCCATCCCTCAGTCGGGACTGGCGACCGGGTGCTACCGGTACCGCCTGCAGGCCGTCAACGGTGTCGGACGCCTCTCTTCCCTGACCACCACCGTGCGCGTCGACAGGTCGGCGCCGGTCGGTGGCGCACTGACGGTCAACGGCGTCGCTGCCGACGTGAGCGACACTCTCTCAGTCGCAAGCACCGTCGGCTGGAGCATCGCCCGGACGTCCTTCAGCGATCCCGACTCGGCGACCACGACGACCACGCTGACACGTGCCTTCGCCACCTACAGCGGCGGTGCGTGCGGTGCCTTCGGTACGACCACGACGATCAGCACGGCGACCACGACCGAGGGCACGCTGAGCACGGGGTGCTACCGGTACGTCCTGACCGGAACGAACAGCGCCGGCCTGGTGTCGCGGCTCAGCACCGTGGTGCGGCTCGACCGAAGCGTTCCCGCCGGCGGTGCCCTTTCCGTCAACGGGGCTGCGGCGAGCGGCGCCGGGACATCGTCGACGAGCACGACGGGTACGTTCACGGTGTCGGTCCTGACGGCGTTCACCGACCCCGACTCCGGCATGGTCGACACCGTGCTGACTCGACTCGAGGCGCCCGCCTCGGCCAGCACCTGCGGCACCTTCGACCCCGGCTCGAGTACGGAAGTCACCGGGGCGCTGCCCATCAGCCAGTCCGGCCTCGACCCGGGGTGCTACCGGTACGTCCTCACCGGACGAAATGCATCCGGCGGCGTTGCGACCGTGTCCACAACGGTGCGGGTCGACACCACAGCCCCCGTCGCCGCGGTCCTGACGGTCAACGGCGTCGACGCCGCGCCGACGCGCCACCACGTCGACGGCCATCGCCGCGCTTCGCCGATCGTCCGCACCGACTTCACCGATCCCGAGACGACGATGACGAGCAGCACCTTGGTGCGCACGTCTGCGTCACTGGCGGGCGGTGTCTGCGGGCCACGTTCGGCATCCCATCGACCGTCACGGGCAGCCCCGACGCAGACCGGTCTCGCGTCGGCCTGCTACCGCTACGTGCTGACCGGGACCAACAGCCTGACGCTGGCCGTGTCGTTCACGACGATCGTGACGCTGGACGACCCGTCGCCGGTCGGGTGCCTTCACCGTCAACGGATGCGGCGACCGGCGCGGGCAGCGTCGACCAGTCATCGCGGCCGCCAACTTCTCGATCACGGCGTTCACGGGCTACGCGGAGACGCAGTCGGTTCTGGCGAGCAGCACCTTCACCCGGACCACGGGAGTGTCGACCGCGGGCGTGTGCGGCAGCTTCGACAGCGCCACGACGGTCACGCTGCCGAGCTCGACGCAGACCGCAGAACGCCCTGCCGAACGGCTGCTACCGCTACGTCCTGACGGGCGTGAACTCCTTCGGCGGAACGGCGTCGGTCTCCAGCACGGTCCGCGTCGGTCCCTGAGCGGCGCCGAGGAACGGAAGCCGGCGCATGGGCGCTGCCGGCCGGCCCTAGACTGCCGGGGCGGGGGAGCACCCGCACACAGCGCTCAGGAGGAGCCATGGCGGACGACGACATCGAGATCGGCGAAGAGGTCGACGTCGAGGTGGTGCTGGACGAGCAGGGCGATGCCATCGGTGCCGTCGTCGACGACATCGTCGTGGCCACCGGACCGGACGGTTCGATCGTCGACGAGACCATCGACGTCCTGGACGTCGAGGGCCACCTCCTCCTCGAGGACGAGACGGTGAGCGTCTACGACGCCGACGCGCACCTCATCGCGCAGGAGGAGACCGTCGCGATCGCCCTCGACACCGAGTAGCCGCGTTGCTCAAGGGAGTCGATCCGCTGCTGAGCGGGGACCTGCTGAGGATCCTCGACGACATGGGGCATGGCGACCGGCTGCTGCTGGTCGACCGCAACTACCCGGCGGCGTCGTCGGGCAAGCCCGTCATCCGGCTCGGGCGAGGCGTCCATCCTGCGGGCGGCGACCGCCATCCTGAGCGTGTTCCCGCTCGACTCGTTCGTCGCGCATCCGCTTGAGCGGATGGAGGTCGAGGACGACCCCGCGCGCACGACGGTCGACGCAGGACGAGCTGCTGGTCCTCGCGTCGGCGGCCGAGGGCCGCTCGCTCGAGTACGGGATCGTCCCGCGGCTGGACTTCTACGAGCGCGCGTCGTCGGCGTACGCGGTCGTGCACACGCTCGATGCCGCGCCCTACGGCTGCTTCATCCTGCACAAGGGCGTCATCTTCGACTGATTCCCCGAGTGGCAGGTGCGTCGCCGGGCGAGCTCGCTGCAGGAGGGGGTGATCTGCATGACGACGGCCTTCGGCTCGGTGAAGAACTCCCGGCTGAAGTTGCCGCCCTCGCGCCCGACCCCGGACTCGCCGACGCCGCCGAACGGCGCCCGCAGGTCGCGGATGAAGAAGCAGTTCACCCACACGGTGCCGGCCTTGCAGCTTCGCCGCCACCCGATGCGCGCGCGACAGGTTCTCGGTGAACACCATCGCGTTGAGCCCGTAGCGGGTGTCGTTGGCCGCGTGCACGACGTCGTCCTCGGTCTCGAACCTCTGGACGACGCAGACCGGGCCGAAGATCTCCTCGCGGCAGACGCGCGCCGTCGGCGGGGCGTCGAGGATGATCGTCGGCTTGACGCTCCAGCCGTCGCCGAGCCCGCCGGTGACGATGCGGCCGCCGTCCTGCTCGATCGTGCCGAGGTAGCTGCTGACCTTGTCGAAGTGCTCCTGGCTGGCCAGGGCGAGCGGGAACTCGGTGCTCGGGTCCTTCGGGTCACCCGCCTTCAGCGCCTCGGCCGCCTTCACGAACCGCTCGACGAACTCGTCGTAGATGCCGGCCTGCAGGTACAGGCGCGAGCCGGACAGGCAGATCTGCCCCGCGTTGCGGAAGATGGCCTGCACCGCCCAGTGCACGGCGTTGTCGAGCTCGGCGTCGTCGAACACGATGTTGGCGCCCTTGCCGCCGAGCTCGAGGCTGACCGGCACGAGGTTGCGGGACGCGGCCGCGCTGATGATCTTGCCGGTGCCGGACTCGCCGGTGAAGGTGATGCGCTCGACGTCGGGGTTGCTGGTCAGCGCCGCTCCCGCCGAGTCGGGCCCGTAGCCGTGCACGACGTTGAGGACGCCCGGCGGCATGCCCGCCTCGAGGGCGAGCCGGCCCGACGATCGTCGCGGACACGGGGGTGTCCTCGGCGGGCTTCCACACGACGGTGTTGCCCCAGGCGAGCGCCGGCATGACCTTCCAGGTGCCGAGCATCAGCGGGAAGTTCCACGGCGAGATGGCCACGGCGACGCCGACCGGGTCGAACCGCGCGTACGCGTGGTGACCGGAGTCCATCGGGATACGCCTCGGACGTCGACATGCGCGCGTGGTCGGCGAAGAAGCGCACGTTCCACGACGACCGCGCGACGTCGTGGTGGGCCTGCACGATCGGCTTGCCCATGTCGCGGGTGTCGGCCATGGCCAGCTCGTCGGCGTGCTCGTCCATCAGGTCGGCGAGGCGGTGCATGATCGCCTGGCGCTTCTCGTAGCCCATCCGCGGCCACGGGCCCTCGTCGAATGCCTTGCGCGCCGCGGCCACGGCCCGGTCGGCGTCGGCCTTGCCGCCGCACGCCACGGTCGCCCACTGCTCGCGGGTGAAGGGGTCGATGTCCGGCATCGTGGCGCCGTCGAGGGAGGGCACCTCCTCGCCGTCGATGATGTGGCCGTAGAAGTCCATGCCCGCAGTCTGCCGCCTCCGAGGCCCGCGGGGACACGGAATGCGGGACGGCGTTCCCGCCTGACGGGACGGGCGCCGACTAGCGCTCGATGTGCAGGGCGAGAACGCGGGCAGGCGTGCGTGGCGGCCTCGGCGGCCTTGCGGTCGGCGCGCGCGATCGCGGCACGCAGGCCGCCGCCGGGCAGCAGCGGGAAGCCCCACTCGTCGAGCTCGATCAGGTCGGGGGCAGCGTCGTGGCACAGGCCGCGCCCGTCGCACAGGATCGGGTTGAGCACGAGGGTGGCGGTCGGCTCGGTCATGTGAAGTCCTTCCCGCTCGGGTCGAGCGCGGGGATCCGGGCGGGGGGCACGGGCAGCGGACAGCTGCGGTGCATCGATGCGACGGCCGGCCACGCTGCAGCGCCCGTCGAGGTGCAGGACGACCTCGTCGCCGAACGCCCGCAGCCCGCTCGCGACGAACCGTGCGGTGCCGTCGGGGTGCTTGCAGCCGCCTCGCCCGGACACGAGTCGCAGGCGGCTCTCGAGCTGCTTCATCCCCGCCTCGTCGGTCTGGCGCAGGGCCAGGGCCCGGACGTCGCCCGCGACCGACGGCAGCCCGAACATGCACGGCCCGCACTGCCCGGCGCTCTCGCCGGCCATCCACGCGCTGACGCGGGCCAGCTCGTCCAGCGGGCAGGCGCTCTCGCCGAGCGCCCACAGCACCGACGCCCCGATGACGCCGCCGGCATCGCGAACCGACTCGGGATCCCAGGCCACCGTCGTCGAAGCCCTCGGCCGCGACCCAGCCGCCGCCGTACCCGCCGGTGAGGTAGCCGCGCACCCGCTCGAGCGGGCCGCCGCACAGGGCGAGGATGTCGTCGACGGAGGTGCCGGTCGGGCACCTCGACGACGCCCGGCGTGCGGACGGCGCCGCCGACGGTGACCAGCGTCGTGCCGGGCGCGGACGGAGCCCCGACGGACGCGAACCACGATCCGCCGAAGCGGGCGATCAGGGCGAGGTGCGCGAGGGTCTCCGCGTTCTGCACGAGGGTGGGCCGGCCCGCGGCACCGCGCTGGAACGGGCGGTCGGGATAGACGGGCACGCCGACGCCATCGCCGACCCAGTGGGCGAGCGCGCTCTCCTCGCTCGACACGTAGCGGGCCGGCGGCGTCATCAGCCGGATGGGCAGGGCGTCGATGCCGGCGGCGGCGCGCTCGTCGAGGGCCGCGTCGAGTACCGGCACGAGGGCGGAGCCGCGGTGCACGGCGATGAAGGCGTCGGTCGCGCCGACGGTGCGCGCAGCGAGCGAGATGCCGTCGAGCACGAGGTGGGGCGACTGGGTGATGAGGACGGCGTCCTTGCTGCTCGCGGGCTCGCCCTCCATCGCGTTCGCGATGACGACGGGATGCCGGGTGCCGCTCAGGCGACTGCGCCCGGCGGAGCTCTCGACGACCGCGCGAAGCTTCCGCTCGGTGGGGAACCAGCCGCCGCCGCGCCCGCGCAGGCCAGCCGTCGCCACCTCGTCGCACGAGATCGCCCGGGGTCGACCCGCGGCGCGGTCCCACGAGCGGCAGGGGGCCGACGTCGCGAACGTGATCCGCGAGCGCGGGCGGCGAGTCGAGGCCGAGGCGTCCGGTCATGTGCCCATGGTGGGGGACGGGGATCAAGGTCCCCTCACAGCAGGGCAAAGTCCGGGTAAGGGACTGTAGTTTTCGGGCATGGCACTCGTCGCAGGAATCGATTCGTCCACGCAGTCGGTCAAGGTCGTCGTGCGGGACGCCGACACGGGGGAGCTCGTCCGCGAGGCCCGGGCCGCGCACCCGGACGGCACCGAGGTGCACCCCGGTTCTGGGTCGAGGCGCTCGACGAGGCGACCGGCGGCGTGCTCGACGGCGTGTCAGCGCTGAGCATCGCGGGGCAGCAGCACGGGATGGTCGCGCTGGACGAGGACGGCGAGGTCGTGCGGCCCGGCACTGCTCTGGAACGACACGCGTTCGGCGCCCGACGCGCTCGATCTCATCGCCGAGCTGGGCGGACCGGAGGCCTGGGCGGACGCGGTCGGCAGCGTGCCGGTCGCGGCCTTCACCGTCACCAAGGCGCGGTGGATGGCCCGGGTCGAGCCGGGCAACGCCGCGCGCACGGCCCGCATGATGCTGCCGCACGACTACCTGACCTGGGTGCTGGCGGGGCGACCCGACACGGCCGTGACGGATCGCGGCGAGGCGTCGGGCACCGGCTACTGGTCGCCGATCACTGGCGAGTACCGCGACGACCTGCTCACCCTCGCACTGGGCCATGTGCCGCTGGTGCCGCGGGTGGCCGGGCCGGGCGAGGAGATCGGGCGCACCGCGGCGGGTATCGCCCTGGGTCCCGGCACGGGCGACAACATGGGGGCCGCCCTCGGCCTCGACCTGCGGCCCGGGGACGTCGTGGTCTCGCTCGGCACCTCCGGTACGGCATTCGCGGTGTCGACGACAGCCCGCGCGCGACGCCTCCGGCTTCGTCGCCGGGTTCGCCGATGCCACGGGCCACTTCCTGCCGCTGGTGTGCACGCTCAACGCGGCGCGCGTCCTGACCGCCACGGCCGAGCTGCTCGGCGTCGACTTCGACGAGCTGGCGGCGCTCGCCCTTGCTGCGGAGCCGGGCTCGGGAGGGCTCACCCTGCTGCCGTACCTCGACGGCGAGCGGACGCCCAACCTGCCGGATGCCCGCGGGTCACTGCACGGCATGACGCGGGCCAACCTGACGCCGAAGAACCTCGCCCGAGCCGCGATCGAGGGGATGTTCGGCGGGCTGGCAGACGCCGTCGATGCGCTCGTGGGCGTCGGGGTCGCGCCTCGTCGGATCCTGCTCATCGGCGGCGCGGCCGCCAACCCCGCGGTCGGCGCGGTCGCCGCGACGATGTTCGACGCCCCGATCGTGGTGCCGCCGCCGGGCGAGTACGTGGCAGACGGTGCCGCGCGTCAGGCGGCCTGGGTGCTGTCGGGTGCTGCCGAGGCTCCCGAGTGGCCCGGTGCACGTCCCGGCACGACGCTCTCCTATGACCCGACGCCCGTCGCCGACGTACGCGCGGCCTACGCGGCGGCACGCACTGCGCTGTATTCCGGCTAGCGGGCAGGACGACGCCTCGGCGCGAAGGTGTCCGGCAGGCTTCGGTGGCGTGACCAAATCGTTACAGGAACGTGCTGAATCGTTGCAGTAATCGAGTTGTGTCGCAACCGTGTACGGCCATATGTTGGCAGCGACAACATTTCCATCGCGGATCATCGCTGTGACGAGGAGCATCGTGTCGTCTGACCTGACCGCCACGCCGGAGAACAAGTTCTCGTTCGGGCTGTGGACGATCGGAAATCGTGGTCGTGATCCGTTCGGCGAGGCCGTCCGTCCCAAGATCGAGATCGTCGACATGCTCAAGGGCCTGGCCGACCTCGGCGTCTACGGCGTCAGCTTCCACGACGATGACCTGATGACGTTCGGTGCGCCCGAGTCGCAGCGGCGCGCCGAGCTCGAGGTCTTCAAGGCGACCCTCGACGAGACCGGACTGGTCTGCTCGATGGCGACGACGAACCTCTTCTACCACCCGGTGTTCAAGGACGGCGCCTTCACGTCGAACGACCCGCAGGTCCGCCGGTACGCGATCCAGAAGTCGATGCGCAACATCGACATCGCCGCCGAGCTCGGCGCCCCGATCTACGTGTTCTGGGGCGGCCGCGAGGGCGTGGAGTCGGCCGCGGCCAAGGACACGCGCGACGCGCTGGCCCGCTACGCCGAGGCGCTCGACTTCCTCGCCGGCTACGTCAAGGACAAGCAGTACGACATCCGCTTCGCGCTCGAGCCCAAGCCCAACGAGCCCCGCGGCGACATCTTCCTGCCGACCGTCGGGCCACGCGCTCGCCTTCATCTCGCAGCTCGACAACCACGAGATGGTCGGCCTCAATCCCGAGGTGGCACACGAGACGATGTCCGGCCTGAGCTTCTACCAGGGCGTCGCCCAGGCCCTCTGGCAGGACAAGCTCTTCCACATCGACCTCAACGACCAGCGGATCGGTCGCTTCGACCAGGACTTCCGCTTCGGCTCCGAGGGCATCAAGGACCACTTCTTCCTGGTCCGGCTCCTGGAGAACAGCGGCTACTCGGGCGTCAAGCACTTCGACGCGCACGCGTACCGCACCGAGGACACCGAGGGCGTGTGGGACTTCGCCCGCGGCTGCATCCGCAACTACCTCGCACTCGCGCAGAAGGCTCGCGAGTTCGACCAAGATCCCCGCGTTGCTGCGGCGATGTCGTACACCGGCGTCCCTCAGCTCGCGGAGCCGACTGTGGGGCGGTATTCCGCCGCCACCGCAGCCGGGCTGATGGAAGAGTCCTTCGACGTCGAGGCCCTCGCACAACGAGGGTTCGGCATCGAGAAGCTCGACCAGCTCGTCGTCGACCACATCCTGGGAATCGCCTGATTCCCTGGTCGACAGCACCACCCACCCAACAAGACATCGCAGGACCGCCTGCGGGGAAGGGACAGCACCGCATGTCCAAGAGAATCTATGGAGCAGTAGCCGGCCTCGCGGCCGCCTCGCTGCTCATCGCTGCGTGTAGCAGTTCCTCGACGACCGAGGAGACGGCAGAGCCCGCGGCATCGTCCGCCGCTGCAGTCGCTTCGGAAGCCGCTTCCGAGATGGCCTCCGAGGTTGCCGCCGCTGGTGGCAAGGCCTGCGTGATCCTGCCCGACGCCGCTTCGTCGGATCGCTGGGAGACCGCGGACCGTCCGTTCCTCGAGGAGGCCTTCACGGCCGCCGGCGTGGAGTACGACATCCAGAACGCCAACGGTGACAAGGCCAAGTTCGCCACCATCGCCGACGGCATGCTCGCCAGTGGCTGTGGCGTCCTCGCCATCGTCAACCTGGACAGCGAGACCGGTGCGGCTGTCATCGCCAAGGCCACCGCGGCCGGCGTGCCCGTCATCGACTACGACCGCCTCACGCTCGGCGGCGGCGCCCAGTACTACGTGTCCTTCGACAACGTGGCTGTCGGCACCACCATCGGCGAGGGTCTCGTCAAGTGCCTGAACGACGCTGGCATCACCGAGGGCCCCGTTGCGTACCTCAACGGCTCGCCGACGGACAACAACGCCACGCTGTTCAAGGAGGGCTACGCCACTGCCCTCGAGGCCGCCGGCTTCACGCCGACTGCCGATCAGGCCGTTCCGGACTGGGACAACACCAAGGCCGGCACGATCTTCGAGCAGATGTACACCGAGGCCAATGGTGACTTCGTCGCCGTTGCCGCGGCGAACGACGGTCTCGGTGGCGCGGCCATCGCCGTCCTCGACCGCAACGGCCAGGCCGGCAAGATCTTCGTGTCGGGCCAGGACGCCACGGATGAGGGCCTGCAGCGCGTGCTGCTCGGCACTCAGTGCATGACCGTGTACAAGGCCGTCAAGAAGGAGGCCGAGGCTGCCGCTGCGCTCGCCGTGGCCCTCCTCAATGGCGACCAGGCTGCTGCTGACGCTCTCGCCACCGGCGTGACCGCCGACAGCGAGGCCGGCACCGAGGTTCCCAGCGTCCTGCTGGTGCCCCAGGCCATCTACCCCGAGAACGTGGCGGACGTCATCGCTGACGGCTTCACCACGGCGGAGAAGGTCTGCGCCACCGACGAGGTCGCGGCCAAGTGCGCCGAGCTCGGCATTCAGTAACAACCCTCACCCGGCGCTAGCCGGGCCGCACGAAGCGGTGGGGGCGGGTGCTGCATCCGCCCCCACCGTCGTACCACCCCCAATCTTCGCAATCCCCTCCCTGCCCATGTCCGTTGCGAGAAAGTGACGCCATGACCTCAACGGAAACCCCCCTGCTCCAGCTCAAGGGCATCAACAAGAGCTTCGGCCCCGTGCACGTGCTGCGCGACGTCGACCTGTCGGTCTACGCCGGGCAGGTGACCGCGCTCGTCGGCGACAACGGCGCCGGCAAGAGCACGCTGATCAAGGGCGTCGCCGGCATCTACCCCTTCGACTCGGGCGAGTACTTCTTCGAGGGCCAGCCGGCCCAGGTGCACGACCCCAAGCAGGCCAACGCGCTCGGCATCGAGGTCGTCTACCAGGACCTCGCCCTGTGCGACAACCTCGACGTGGTGCACAACATGTTCCTCGGCCGCGAGGAGACCAAGGGCGGCGATCCTCGACGAGATCACCATGGAGAAGCGCGCGACGGAGACCCTCAAGGGCCTGTCGGTGCGCACCCTGAAGTCGGTGCGCCAGCAGGTCTCCAGCCTCTCCGGCGGCCAGCGGCAGACCGTCGCCATCGCCCGCGCGGTGCTCTGGAACTCCAAGCTGGTCATCCTCGACGAGCCGACCGCCGCCCTGGGCGTGGCCCAGACCGAGCAGGTCCTCAACCTCGTCCGACGCCTCGCCGACAACGGCCTGGGCGTCGTCCTCATCTCGCACAACATGAACGACGTCATGCAGGTGGCCGACAACATCGCCTGCCTCTACCTCGGAGCGGATGGCGCGCGCAGGTGTCGGCCAAGGACGTCAACCACTCGACGCATCGTCGAGCTGATCACGACCGGGCGATCCGGCGACATGGGCCTGCAACCCGAGGTTGCGGCCGCGGGAGGTGTGGTGTGAGCACGACGCAGCAGACCACCGACGTCGACGTCCCCGAGGCGGGCGACCACGGCGGTATCGGCCAGGCGATCAGCGACTACTTCACCCGGGTCAAGGGCGGCGACGTCGGCTCGCTGCCGGCGGTCCTCGGCCTGATCGTCCTGTTCGTCTTCTTCAGCCTCATGAAGCCGGAGACGTTCTTCACGACCTTCAACTTCGCGAACCTGCTCAACCAGAGCACGGCGATCATCGTGCTGGCGATGGGCCTCGTGTTCGTCCTGCTGCTCGGCGAGATCGACCTGTCCGCCGGCTTCACCGCGGGCACCGCGGCCGCAGTCCTCGCCGTGGCGATCGCCTCATGGGGCATGCCCTGGCCGGTCGCCCTCGTGCTCGGCCTGCTCACCGGCACGGTGATCGGCCTGCTGATCGGCCTGCTGGTCGCGCGGCTCGGCATCCCGTCGTTCGTCGTGACGCTGGCGATGTTCCTCGCCCTGCAGGGCGTCATGCTGCTGATCATCGGCGAGGGCGGCACCATCCGGCTGCGCAGCGACGAGCTGCTGGCCATCATGAACAAGAACATGCCCCTGTGGGCCGGCTGGCTGCTCTGGGCGGTCGTCATCCTCGGCTACGCCGTTCGTCTCGTGGCGGGCGATCAGCGGCCGCCGCAAGGCCGGGCTCAAGTCGACGGCGACGTCGGTGTGGGCGGCCAAGATCGTCGTCCTGGCCGTGCTGCTCGGGCGGCATGGTGTTCCTGCTCAACCAGCAGCGCCAGATCGTCCGTCCGGGCAAGGAGTCGCTGCTCCGGCCGACGGCGAGGCCCGGCAGGGCTGCATCCCCGTCATCCAGGGCGTGCCGTGGGCCGTGCTGGTCGTGCTGGTGCTGCTCGTCGGGCTCACCTTCGTGCTCGGGCCGGACCTCGTTCGGCCGGCACATCTACGCGGTCGGCGGCAACGCCGAGGCGGCGCGCCGCGCCGGCATCAGCGTCAAGATGATCAAGATCTACTGCTTCATGATCTGTTCGACGCTGGCCGCCGTGGCCGGCGTGCTGATCGCCAGCCGCGACAACTCGGTCTCGCCCACCACCGGTGGCGCGCAGACCCTGCTGTTCGCCGTGGGCGCCGCCGTCATCGGCGGCACCAGCCTCTTCGGCGGCAAGGGCCGGGTCATGGACGCCATCATCGGCGGCCTGGTCATCGCGGTCATCGCCAACGGCCTGCCGCTGATCACGCAGCAGTCGGGCATCCAGTACGTCGTCACCGGCCTGGTGCTGCTGGTCGCCGCCAGCGTCGACGCGATCTCGCGGAAGCGCTCCACTCCCTCATAGGAACGGATTGGTCGGCAGGAGCATGGTTCCACGCACCGCGGCGACCCAGGACGATCTCCGGCGCCACAACCGCGCACGCCTCCTTCGGCGACTGCACGAGGGTGGCGCGGCGAGCCGGTCCGATCTCGTCGCCTACAGCGGGCTCAACCGCAGCACGGTGGGCGTGCTGGTGTCGGAGCTCGCCGAGGTCGGCCTGGTCACCGAGGCGGCGGGGGCGGCCGGGCAGGTGGGCCGGCCGTCGCTCATGGTGCAGCCGGCTGCGGAGTCCGCCGTCGTGGTGGCCTTCGACCTCCGCGTCGAGCGGACCGTCGTGGCCCTCGTGGGCCTCGGCGGCACCGTGCTGTGGCGCAAGGAGCAGCTGCACAAGCGCACCAGCTACACGCCGCAGGCTGCGGTCCGCAACATCGTCACCCTCATCGAGCAGGCGCTGCGTCACGCACCGGCCACGGCGGCGTGGGTCGGGGTCGGCGTCGGCGTGCCGGGCATCGTCGATCACGTCGACGGTCGCGTGCGGCTGGCCCCCAACCTCGGCTGGGCGGACGTCTCCCTCGGCGAGATGATCCGCGACGCGCTCGCGTCCGAAGTACGGATACGTGCCGACGGTGGCGGTGAGCAACGACGCCGACCTCGGCGCGGTCTCCGAGCACGTCCGTGGCGTCGGGCGCCCGCAATCGGAACCTGATCTTCCTGTCCGGCGAGGTCGGCGTCGGTGGCGGGCTCATCATCGACGGCCGTCCCATGACGGGTGCCGGGGGCTACGGGGGCGAGGTCGGCCACATGGTGGTCAATCCCACCGGCGTGATCTGCCGCTGCGGTGCGCAGGGCTGCTGGGAGACCGAGATCGGCCGCGACGCGATCACGCGTGCGGCGGGGATGGGCGACGACCAGGTCGAGGTGGCGGACGTCATCGCGCGCGGCGTCCTCGGGCAGCAAGCAGGCGCAGGCAGCGATCGAGAGCGTCGGGGAGTGGCTGGGCATCGGGCTGGCGAACCTGGTGAACCTGTTCAACCCCGAGGTCATCGTCCTCGGCGGCCACCTGCGCCTGCTGTTCCCGCTCGTGTCCGGCACCGTCTACCGGCGGATCCACTACGCGCTGCCGGCGGTGCGCGAGCAGGTGCGCGTGGAGGTGCCGGCGCTCGACGGCGACAGCACGCTGCTGGGCGCGGCCGAGACCGCCTTCGAGGACCTGCTCACCGACCCGATCGACGTGCTCGCGCACGCCCACCATGCCGTCGCCTCCTGAGCGACTCGTCCACCTCGCGGTGGGCGATGTCGCGGTGGTGGTCGATCTCGACGCGGGTGCGCGGGCGGTGCAGTGGACGGTCGGCGAGCCACGAGCTCCTCGGGCACTACGGCGACCATCCGATCGAGCACGGCATGTACCCCATGGCGCCGTGGGCCGGCCGCATCCGCGACAACACGGTCACCTGGAACGGTGCGGCGCACGCGCTGCCCGTCACCAACGACCCATGGGCCATCCACGGCACGGCGCTCGCCGCAGCCGGCGTCCGTCGTCGAGCTGACGCAGCGACGCCGACGAGGCTCGCCTCGTGGCCCGGATCGAGGAGCACCCCGGCTGGCCGTGGCCGATGGCCGTCGACATCGCCTGGCACCTGCGGCCACGCGAGCTCACGACGACGATCACCGTGCACGCGCTCGACGAGCCGTTCCCCGCGGTCGTCGGGTGGCATCCGTGGTTCCGGCGCCAGCTCGACTCCGGGGGTCCGCTGGAGCTGTCGATGGCGGCGTCCGAGCGACTGGTGCGCGGGACCGACCACCTGCCGACCGGTGACGCGGTGCCGTACGACGCGGGCAGACGGGCCCTTCGACGACGCCTTCCGCGTGCCGGACGGCCGAGCGACGGTGGCGTGGCCCGGTGTCCTGGCCGTCGACATCGCGTCCGACAGTGACTGGTACGTGGTGTTCGACGAGCTGGCCGACTACGTGTGCGTCGAGCCGCAGAGCGGGCCGCCGGACGGCCTGCATGCGGTGGGCGAGAGCTGGGCCGGGCCGGCCATCGCGTCCCCCGGCCGTCCGCACGTGCTGACCACGACCTGGACGATGCGCGACCTGTCCGCTGAGCGGTGAGCTGGTCGGGCGTCGGACTCGGCCAGCGCCGCCACTCACCGCTCGGCGGTCAGCGGTGGGCGGCTGGCGGGTCCAGCGTGACGACCGTGCCGGTGCTGCCCGCGACCCGGGCGGCGTCGAGCACGCGCATCGTCTCGATGACGTCGGCGACGTCGACCGGAACGGGCGCCTCGCCGCGCACCGCCGCGGCCACCTGGGCGTAGAACTGCGGCCAGGCGCCCGGCTCGAGCGCGACGAGCTCGTCGGTCGGCTGGTCGGCGTCGTCGTAGGTGCGCAGGAGGGCCTCGGTTCCGGGCAGGCGGACGCCCCAGTCGGCTGACGCGGCATCGACCGCCAGCGGCCAGCTCGGGCTCCTGGCTGTCGGCGACGTCGATCCGCAGGCCGCCACGCGTGCCGAGCAGCACCATGCGCGGCTCGGCCACCGCCGTCACCTGGCTGACCGTCACGATGCTCAGCGCCCCCGACGCGTGCGTGAGGATCACGGTGGTGTCGTCGTCGGTGGGATCGCCGTCACGGATCGACCGGGTCCAGGCCGCGACCGAGACGACCGGCCCCATGAGCTGCAGCGCCTGGTCGATCGCGTGGACGCCGAGGTCGTACAGCAGGCCGCCCATGTCCTCGGGAGCAGCGGAGCCGCGCCAGCCGGCCTTGGGGTGGACCCGCATCTTCACGATGCGCGACTCGAATCGGTGGACGGTGCCGAGGCGGCCGTCCGCCATCACGCGCTGCGCCGTCCGGATGTCGCTGTCCCACCGACGGTTCTGGAACGGGATGAGCAGCCGGTCCTCGGCCACGGCCACATCGGCGAGCGCGCGAGCCGACTCCGCCGTCGGGGCGATCGGCTTGTCGAGCACCACGTGCAGGCCGGCGGCGAGCGCCTCGGCTGCGTACGGCACGTGGGTCACGTTGGCCGTGCTGATCGCGGCGATGTCGTGGCCGCCGGCCCAGGCCTGCGCGACGTCCGAGTAGATGCGCACGTCCGGGTAGGCGCGCTCGGGCCTCGTCCGCGCGGGCTCCGCGTTGCTCGTCACGATCGCGTCGAGGGACAGGCCCGGGGCCGCCGTGATGAGCGGGGCGTGGAACACGCGCCCGCCGAGGCCGTACCCGACCAGGACGACGGAGAGGGGCGCAGATTCAGGGGACATGCGGCAAGTGAATCACTGACCATGGGCGAGTAGGTTCAGGACCGACCACGACCCAGGAGGAACCATGCCGTACCCCGCCCGTGACCTGACCGGCAGCGTCGTCGCCATCACCGGGGCCACCGCCGGCATCGGTGCCGCTGCCGCGAACCAGCTCGTCGAGGCAGGCGCCAAGGTCGTGCTCGGTGGCCGCCGCGAGGAGCGCCTCGACGAGGCGGTCGCGCGGCTCGGCGCGGAGAACGCCATCGGCGTGACGATGGACGTGCGGAGCCCTGCGGACTGCGCCCGGCTCGTGGATGACGGCCGTGTCCACCTTCGGGCGGCTCGACACGATCGTGCCGAATGCGGGCATCGGCCTGTACGGCGACATCCTCGACCACAGCGATGCCGAGGTCGAGCGCATGATGCACACGAACTACGACGGCACCGTCTGGGCGATCCGGGCCGCCGTGCCGGCGATGCTCGAGACGGCGGGCGGCGGCGACATCGTCATCGTGTCGTCCGTGGCCGGCCTGCGTGGCGGCGGCGACGAGGCCGTCTACGCGGGCACCAAGTTCGCCCAGGTGGGGCTCGCCGGTGCGCTCGACCGGGAGCTGCGCGCCAAGGGCATCCGGGTCACGGCCATCTGCCCGGCCGGCACGGCCACCGAGTTCGCCATCGGCACCGGTCGGGTCGACAACGACCCGCGGTTCGTGGAGTGGCTGACGGCGGACGACGTCGCGCACGCGATCGTCACCGTGCTCCAGCAGCCGCGATCGGTCCGGACGACCCTGTGGGCGATGTGGGGGATGGGCCAGCAGGCCTGAACCGTCGCCGAGGACGGGGGACACGGCGGCGACCGAACCTCACGAAGTGAGTTCGGGAATGACAAGCCGGTTCGCATGGTGCACAATCGGCTTGTCGCTCCCCCCCGGGCGACACGGGTCTTCCGTCTCAGGACGTGACCCTGAAAACCCGCGCGACAGCCCCCCAGCCGCGCGGGTTTTCCTTTCCCCGAGCCGACCGCCGCGAGCGGGACCGCTCCCGGCTACGACCGGTACACGTGGACCGGCGTGCCGACCGGCACCCGGTCGAAGAGCCATCGGGCGCGGTCGAAGTCGCGGAGGTTCACGCAGCCGTGCGATGCCCCGTTGTAGCCGTCCCGGGCGAAGTACGGGGAGTAGTGGACCGCCTGGCCGCCGCTGAAGAAGAGCGCGAACGGCATCCACGTGCGGTACAGGCTCGAGGTGTGGTCGCGGCTCTTCCAGTGAATGCGGAAGGTGCCCTCGTGGGTCTCGGCACCGACGAAGCCGAAGCGCGCGTCGAGGGTCAGCACGACCTTGCCCTTCTCGACGAGCCGCACGAGTCGCTGGGCCTTGTCGATGCAGATCGCGCGCTCGCCCATGCACCCCTTGGGCAGCCGGCCCGACCTGCCGGCGATGGTGGCGAGGAGCTCGTAGGTGCCCGGCCCCACGACGCCGGTGGGCCGGAAGCCGAACTTGGACTGGAAGTCCTTCACGGCTGAGGTGGTGGACTCGCCCATCCGCTCGTTCGCCAGGTTGCCCTCGCTGATGACGTAGCCGAGCCAGCTCGAGGCGCTCCTGCACGCGCTGCACCCGCCAGCCGACGGCACCCGTGCGCAGGGGGATGCGACTGGCGGGCACGGCGGCCGGCGGCTGGGCCGGCGTCGTGACGACCGGGGCGGCGGGCTGCTCCACAACGACGGGAGGGGCCTCCGCAGGCGGCGGCTCGGCTGGGAGGGTCTCCACCGGCGCGCTGGGTGCCGACTCGGCGGTGGGGGCGCGGGCAGGTCCTCAGCGTGGGCAGGCGCGGCAGCCAGCAGCAGTCCGGCGAGCATCGCACCGAACACGGCGGCAATGGCGCGGGAGCGACAGGGGTCGAACCACCCCACAAGGGTACGTCGCGCTGCGGGGCGCGACATGATCTGCTCATGACCACGTCGACTGACCAGGGTGCAGACCGACGGCCGGGAGATGCGGAGCGCGCTCGCATCGCGGAGGCGGGGGACCTCGTCTTCGGCCCCGAGGAGGCCGGGCCGTGGCACCTGTGGGGTCCGTACCTCGCCGAACGCGCCTGGGGGACGGTGCGCGAGGACTACTCGGCGGACGGTGACGCCTGGCGGTACTTCCCGTACGACCACGCCCGCTCCCGCGCCTACCGCTGGAGCGAGGACGGCATCGCGGGGCTCTGCGACATCCGGCAGGACATCTGCCTGGCAGTCGCACTCTGGAACGGCCGCGATGCCGCACCTCAAGGAGCGGTTCTTCGGTCTCGACGGGCATCAGGGCAATCACGGCGAGGACGTCAAGGAGTACTGGTGGTACCGCGACGCGGCCCCGTCGCACTCCTGGCTGTCGATGCGCTACCACTACCCGCAGGGCGCCTACCCGTACGAGCGGCTGATCCAGGAGAACGCGTCCCGGGATCGCAGCCAGCCGGAGTTCGAGCTGATGGACACGGGCATCTTCGACGGCAACCGCTACTGGAAGGTCGACGTCGACTACGCGAAGGACGTCGCCGACAGACATCGCCATGCGCATCCGCGTGACGAACATGGGGCCTGACGCCGACACGGTCCACGTCCTGCCGTCCGTGTGGTTCCGCAACGACTGGGACTGGGGCGGCGAGCACGTCGCGTCCCATCGTCGAGTACGACGAGGGCACGATCGTCGCCGAGCACTGGCGGGCCGGCCGGTACCACCTCGAGGCGGCCCCGCTCGCCGACGGCACCATGCCGACGCCGGTGTTCTGCGAGAACGAGACCAACACCGGGCGGCTCTTCGGCGACGTCGGAGCGGCAGGCGTCGCGCTACCCGAAGGACGGCATCAACGACCACGTCGTCACGGGCGCCGACACCGTCAACCCCGACCTGCTCGGGACGAAGGCGGCCTGGTGGTACCGGATGACGGTCGAGGCCGGCGCGACGGTGGAGCTTCGCCTGCGGTGGTGGAAGCCGGAGCCGGATGTCGAGCCGCGCACCGACTGGCACGGGCGTGCCTTCGACGAGCTGATGGAGCGAGGGAGTCGGAGACGGCGGAGTTCTACCGCTCGCTCGCCCCGGCCTCGCACAGCGAGGACGAGCTGCTCGTCATGCGACGCGCCTTCGCGGGGATGATCTGGGGCAAGCAGTTCTACCGGTACGACGTGTCGCGCTGGCTGACGGGAGACCCGGGGCACCCCGCGCCGCCGCCGCAGCACCGCGTCCTGCGCAACGCGAACTGGAAGACGCTCGACGCCTACGACGTGCTCAGCATGCCCGACCCGTGGGAGTACCCGTGGTTCGCCGCGTGGGACCTCGCGTTCCACGCCGTCGTCTTCGCCCACATCGATCCCGAGTTCGCCAAGTACCAGCTGAACGTGATGCTGCGCGAGTGGTACATGCACCCCAACGGCGCGCTGCCCGCCTACGAGTGGAACTTCGACGACATCAACCCGCCCGTCCACGCCTGGGCCGCGATCCGCGTCTTCGAGATCGAGGGCGGCACCGACGTCGGCTTCCTGACGCGCGTGTTCCACAAGCTGCTGCTGAACTTCACGTGGTGGGTCAACCGCGTGGACGAGGAGGGCAACAACGTCTTCGAGGGCGGCTTCCTCGGCCTGGACAACATCGGCCCGATCGACCGGTCGAACCTGCCGCCCGGGCTACCGGATCGAGCAGGTCGACGGCACGTCGTGGATGGCCTTCTACGCGCTGATGATGCTGCGCATGGCCATCCGGCTGTCCGAGCACGACGAGAACTACCGCCCCATGGTGCTGAAGTTCCTCGAGCACTTCGCCTCCATCACCGACGGCATGGCCGACGTGGGGATGTTCGACGTCGAGGACGGGTTCTTCTACGACCAGCTGATCCATCCCGACGGCCAGCGCGAGTCGATCCGCTCGCGGTCCATCGTCGGAGTGATCCCGGTCCTGGCGGCCGCCTACATCACGACGAGCAGCGACGTGCCCCGCGCAGCCATCGCGCAGCGACGGTTCGCCAACTTCATGAAGCGCCGCATCGTGCGATCGACGGCGACGACGGATCGGCCGGCTTCATCCAGATCCGCCAGGACGAGCAGGGCATGACCGCCCTGCTCACCATCGTCGATCCCGAGCGGCTGCGCCGCGTCCTCGTCGACGTGCTGAGCGAGCGGTCGCTGCTGTCCGACCGCGGGCTGCGCTCGCTGTCGCGACGGCTCGCCGACGAGCCGGTCTCGATCGACCTCTCGGGGCAGCGCTACGTCGTCGACTACGAGCCGGCCGAGTCGACGACCTGGATCTACGGCGGCAACTCGAACTGGCGCGGGCCGGTGTGGTTCCCGCTGAACCATCTCGTCGTCGAGGCGCTCGAGCGGTACCACATGTACGTCGGCGACGACTTCCAGGTGGAGTGCCCGACCGGCAGCGGCGTGCTGATGAACCTGCAGGAGGTGGCGGACGAGCTGCGGCGCCGGCTCATCTCGATCTTCACCCGGGACGCGGACGGCCACCGGCCGGTGTTCGGCGCGGACCAGCGCTTCCAGACCGATCCGGACTGGAACGACCCGCTGTTCTACGAGTACTTCGACGGGGACACCGGGCGCGGGCTCGGCGCCTCGCACCAGACCGGGTGGACCGGCCTCGTCGCGGACCTCATCATCGGCCGCCGCGGCTGACCTCGCATCCGCAGAGTTGACCCAGATGCTGGGCCAGTTCTGCAGAAGTGGCCCAGCATCGCCCGGATTCTGGCGATCTCACCCCGCCGGGCCGTCACGGCGCATCGCGGTGGGGGCGCACCCGTCCTGGCGTGGCCGACGCGTCTACACGCCTCGGCTGGGCGAGATCTGCAGTTCGAGGCGGATGCCGGGTCAACTCTGCAGAACTGGCCCAGCATCTGGGTCAAATCTGCATGGCAGGGTGAGGGTGAAGGAGCAGCCGTCGTCGGTGTTGCGGACGCTCACCTCGCCGCCGTGCGCGGCCATGACCCCGCTGACGACGGCCAGGCCGAGCCCCGCGCCCTCGCCCGGGCTCCGTGCCTCGGAGCCGCTCCAGCCGGGCTCGAACATCCGGTCGAGGTGCGCGGCCGGG
Organism: uncultured bacterium; assembly: GCA_963707385.1. Taxonomy (GTDB): domain Bacteria; phylum Actinomycetota; class Actinomycetes; order S36-B12; family S36-B12; genus UBA10649. The sequence continues at coordinate 179,423 of CAVPPK010000004.1, forward strand.
ATGCCCCCGCACTGGTCGTTGACCTCGATGACGACGTCGCTGTGCGTCAGCCGGGCGGCCACCGAGACCGCGCCGTCCGGCGGGGTGTGGCGAAGCGCATTCACCACAAGATTCGTGAGGGCGCGCGACAGCTCGCGACCGTCGGCCCGAACCACGAGCCCCGCATCCGATCGCCCCTGCAGGCGGACCTGCTGCGCGCGGGCGATCGGCTCGGCGCTTGCCAGCGTGTCCGACACGACGTCACCGACGTCGATGTCCTCCAGCGACAGCTGAAGCTCGCCCGACTGCAGGCGAGACAGGGCGAGCAGGTCGTCGACCATGCCCGAGAGCCGGTCGACCTCCTGGCGGAGCTGGCGCAGGTAGCGGGGCGGGTCGGGCGCCACGCCGTCCTCGAGCGCCTCGGTCATCGCGCGCATGCCGGCGAGCGGCGTGCGCAGGTCGTGGCTGATCCAGGACGCCATCTCGCGTCGGCGCCGCTCCAGCTCGCGGCTCGCCTCCAGCTCGGCGGCGGCCGCAGCGGCCACGCGGGTCTGCTCGTCGAGGCGCCGCGCGGCGATCACGCCGAACACCACCGCGAGCGGGAAGGCGGCCGCGACGATCCAGGCCAGCAGGGTGAGGTCGCGCGGCGAGATGAACATCGCGCGACCGGAGACGACGAGGGCCGCGGCCACAGCGATGACGGGCACCAGGGGCGCCGCGATCGCGGCGGCGCGCGGCGACCGCTTGCTCATCCACGCGATCGCACCGAGCCCGACGAGCCCCGTGACGGTCGCCGTTCCCGCAGCGATGAGGACGACCTCGACCTCGGACCTCACGAGGGATCCCAGCGGTAGCCGATGCCCCAGACCGTCACGAGCCGGGTGGGCTGGCTGGGGATCGCCTCGACCTTCTCCCGCAGCCGGCGCACGTGGACGGTGACCGTCGTGAGGTCGCCGTACTCCCAGCCCCACACCGCCGACAGGAGCTCCTCGCGGGAGAAGGCCTCGCCGGGATGGGCCAGCAGGTGGGCCAGCAGGTCGAACTCGCGCGTGGTCAGGCTGAGCGGGGCGCCGTCGATCGTCGCGGTGCGCGCCAGCGGGTCGACGTGCAGGTTCCCGTCGTCGCGCACCTGCATCGCCGCGGGTGCTGGCGGGTTCGACCGTCGCAGCACGGACGCGACCCGCAGCACCAGCTCGCGCGGGGAGAACGGCTTGCTCAGGTAGTCGTCCGCGCCGGTGCCGAGGCCGGCGATGCGGTCCTCCTCCTCGCCGAGCGCGGTGAGCATGATGACCGGCAGGTCGGGTCGCTCGGCGCGGATGCGGCGGCACACCTCGAGTCCGTCGAAGCCGGGCAGCATCACGTCGAGCACGACGAGGTCGGGATCGCGCCTGGGCGGCGATCACGGCGTTGGGGCCGTCGGGCGCCTCGAGCGTCTCGTGGCCGGCCTGCTGCAGGTAGGCGACGACCACCTCGCGCACGGTCGGGTCGTCGTCGACGACGAGGATGGTGGCCACGCCACCACAGTAGGGCCCGAGTCGTACGGCGCCGCCCCGATCACGGTGCCCGGTAAGGAGTCCGTAAGGCTTTCCGGCTGGCCGGCGTGACGACCATGAGGTCTGATGGGGCCATGACGAACATCACGCACCCTCATCGCCCGTTTCGTCCTACCCCTCGCCGCCACCGCCCTCGTGCTGACCGCCTGCGGCTCGACCACCGCCAGCGACGAGGCTGAGCCGGCGGCTGCCACGTCGCCAGCCGCCGAGGCCATGGAGTCCAAGGAGTCCGAGGCCATGGAGTCCAAGGAGTCCGAGGCCATGGAGTCCAAGGAGTCCGACGCCATGGAGTCCGACGGACGCCGAGCCGGCCGCTGCCGCCAGCGGCGCCTACATCACCCTCGCCCAGTACGAGGGCAGCAAGGACATGTACGCGGAGGGCGACGTCGTGCTGTTCTTCGCCGCGGACTGGTGCCCGACCTGCCAGGAGGCGACCGCGAACCTCGAGGCCGATCCGGCCGCGATCCCGGCCGGTCTCGCCATCGTCCGGGTCGACTACGACAACTCGGACGAGCTGAAGCAGAAGTACGGCGTCACCACCCAGCACACGTTCGTGCAGGTCGACGCGGACGGCAACGAGGTCGGCCAAGTGGACCGGCAGCCTGACCGCTGACGAGATCGCGAAGCAGACCGCCTGATGCTCCTCTTCCTCGGCGCAGTCGTCGCCGGGGTCCTGACCACGCTTGCCCCGTGCGTGCTGCCGATGCTGCCTGTCATCGTCGGCGGCTCGCTCGGGCCATCCTCGGCCCAGGCCCGACGACGTGCGTACGTCATCACGGCATCGCTGGGCCTGTCGATCGTGCTGTTCACGCTGATCCTCAAGGCGACGACGGCGCTCATCGGCATCCCGAGCGATGTGTGGCAGTGGATCAGCGGCGGCATCCTGATCGTCCTCGGCCTGGTGTCGCTCTTCCCCGGGATCTGGGACCGCATCTCGGCCGCGCTGCGGCTGCAGGAGCGGTCGACGACGCGGCTGGCATCGGCGCGCAAGCAGCAGGGCATGGGAGGAGCGATCCTCACCGGGGCAGCGCTCGGGCCGGTGTTCTCGTCCTGCTCGCCGATGTACGGGTACGTGATCGTGACGGTGCTGCCGGCGTCGCTCGCGCAGGGCATGCTCCTGCTGCTCGGCTACGTCGTCGGCCTGTGCGTGACGCTGCTCGCGATCGCGCTGCTCGGGCAGAAGTTCATCGGCAACGCCCGCTGGGCTGCCGACCCGCACTCGTGGTTCCGCCGCGGACTCGGCATCGTGTTCATCCTCGTCGGCATCGCGATCGCCTTCGGCTTCGACAAGGACATCCAGGCGTGGGTGATCGAGAACTCGCCGATCGCCCCGTGGGAACTGGACTCCGGCTTCATCCCGGAGAGCTGACGACGCGGCCGGTCCGCGGCAACTCGAGCGCGCGTGAGCGTCACCCTGCCTAGACTCCGATCGTGCCCCGACGAGCGAACACGATCGCGATCGCCCGACTCGTGTTCATCGCGATCTACGTCGTGGCCTTCATCGCCGCCGGCTTCGGGCACTGGTCACGATCGGTCTTCCTGGCGTTGTACGTCGTCGTGGGTGCGCTGTGGCTGGTTCTGCTCGTCTTCTTCGTCGTCGAGATGCGCCAGAGCGCGCGGCCCGTGGACGTTCGCGAAGCAGAACCCAGCCGTGCCGCTGCTGCTGATCTCGCCCGCGTTCCTCTTCCTGGACTGGGACGCCATCTGGTTCGTGCTGGTGATCGCTGCGTACGTCTTCGAGCTGCGTCGCCATTCCGCGGGCGACGGATTCACGTTCTCGTTCGCGCTCATCGCCTTCGTCGGGCTGCTGGCGGCCTTCACCATGGTGGAGTTGGAGAACGACGACCCGAAGTCGCAGTTCCGCAGCCCATCGGACGCTCTCTACTGGGCGTTCGGCGGGCTGCTGCGGATCAACACCGGCCGGTCATACACGCCCCTGACCGACGACGGCCGGTTCCTGGGCATCGTGGTCGCCGTCTGCGGGGTCATCGCAGCAAGCATGTTCACGGCGAAGCTGGTCACCTGGGTGGTCGGGGAGCGCAAGCCCGTCGAGGTCGAGGAGGCGCCGGAGCCGGCACCCGACGACCTGCGCGAGCAGGTCGCCGCGCTCCAGGTCGAGGTCAACCGGCTGTCGACCGCCTCCGAAGGGCAGCAACGACCGGTCGACCCGCCTGCCGGCTGAGCGGTCGGCGAGCCGTCCTACTCCTCGAACCAGCGCGGCGAGGTCGTGCGCGGCGGGAAGAGCCGCTGCTTCCACACCAGGATGCGCGGCTCGCCGCGCAGGTTCGCCTCGTGCGCACGCCGCAGCGCCGGCCCGATGCTCCGTCACGTCGTCGACGGTCTCGGCCGTGATGCCGAACGCAGCGCCGAGGGAGTGCCACTCCGGCGTGAGCAGGTCGACCCCGCGCTCGGGATGGCCGAACACCTGCTGGTCGAAGCGCAGCATCCCGTAGCCGCCGTCGTCCACGACGAGCAGCGTGATCGGCAGCGACTCCTGCGCGTAGGTGGCGAGCTCCCCGAGCGCGAACATCGGGCCGCCGTCGCCGCAGACCGCGAGCGTCGGGATGCCGACGGACGCCGGGCCGATCGCCGCCGGGAGTGCGTAGCCGAGCGTGCCCCAGCCGACGGGGTACTGCAGTCGTCGAGGACGGGGCTGGCTGCTGTACCCGCCGTACCAGTACCCCGCCACGGCCATGTCGCAGACGACGACGCCGTCAGCGGGCCAGGCGGCGTCGACCTGCTCGACGAACGCGACCGGCACGGCCGTGCGCTCATCGGCCGCCAGCCGCGCGAGGATCGACGGACGGATCCCGGACACCTGCGCCCAGGCGGGCCGCTCGGCGATGCCCATGGCGTCGCACTCCTCGAGGAGCGCGTCGAGGCCGAGGCCGACGTCGGCGCCGATGAGGCAGTCGAACTCGATGGTCTGCCGCACGGTGGCGCCGAGCGTGATCGCCGCGCGACGCGCGGGCAGGTCGATGCGCCAGTTCTTCGTGTTCATGCCGTCGAACGACGAGCCGAGGACCAGCAGCATGTCGGCCTCGGCGAGCAGGGCGCCCACCTCGGGCTCGTGCACCGGGGCATCGACGAGCAGCGGGTGGCCGGCGAGCAGGCCGCGTCCGGCGTAGCTGGTGAGCACCGGGGCGCCGAGCCGGGTGGCCAGCGCGGCCGCCTGCTGCCTCGGCACCGGCCGCGACGACCCCGCCACCGAGCCACAGCACGACGCGCGGCGACATCCGGACCAGCTCCGCGAGGTCGGTGATGTCGTGCGGATCGGCACCGGGCGCGGGAAGGCGGGGGATGTGCGGGATGGCTGCCGTCCACTCCTCGCCGAGGACGTCGGAGGGGATGCCGACGTAGCCGCCGATGGGCGGCGGACCCCAGGCGTCGCGCAGGGCGAGCACGGTGGACGCGATCGCCTCCTGACGCGTGCGTGCGCGTCGCGCCGTCGCGCCGAACGCCTCGAACATCGCGCCCTGGTCGGCCATCTCGTGCAGGATCCCGCGCGGACCGCCGGGCGACGCGGAGCGACTGGCTCACCTCGCTGGCGAGCACCAGCATCGGCGACCCGCTGATGAAGGCCTCGCCGAACGCGGCGACGACGTTGGCCGCGCCGGGACCGCTGGTGAGCAGGGCTGCGGCCACGCTCGCCGGTGGCCCGGTAGAGGCCGTCGGCCGCGTAGCCGGCAGCCTGCTCGTGCCGCACGCCGACGATGCGCGGCGCGACGTCGCTGTCCGCGTCCCAGAACGGGAGGTTGTGCACGCCGGGGATCCCGAACGCCCGGGTGACCCCGTGCTTGCCGAGCAGCTCGAGGATCGCGGCCGCGACGGACGGGGTCGGCGGTCATCGCTGCGGCTAGGCCTTCGACTCGAACATGCCCAGCAGCGCGGCGATGCCGAGCACGCTGCGCGGGGCGTAGGCGGCGCGCCACAGACCGCCGTGGTTGGCCGCCTGGGCGAACAGGTCCATCGGGTTCGCGAGCGGCGTCGCCGGGTTGGCCGCGGCGCCGGGTTGCGCAGGTCGTGCACGAGCAGGGCGGCCATCAGCGTCGTCGACGTGGCGGGGTCGAAGACCTCGACGCCGAACCGGCCGGCCCCGGCGTAGGCCGCGGCGAGGGCCCGGTTCTTGACGACGGACTGCGTGCGGGTGGCCGGCGCGAGGTTGAGCGACACCGGCACGCCGTCGGCGCGGGCCACGAGTGCCCGCCACCGCTGCAGCCGCTTGGCCAGCGCGTAGTTGGGTCCCTGCTGCGGCACGAGGGAGTCGTTGATGCCGAACTCGGTGCCGTCGTCGGCGACGAACGTCTCCTTGTAGTTCGGCTCGAACTGCTTCAGCAGCCGCAGCGGGCTCTGCAGCATGCCGCTCAGGCCGCGCGCGTCCCAGCGGCGGCGTGACTCCTCGACCGCGGTCCATCGGCACCATGAACACGTCGGTCGGCGTCGCGAGGTAGGCGAGGGTGATGTCGTCCCGTCGCGCGAGCAGCTCGGTGGCGATGGCATCGGCTGCCATCGACAGCAGGACGTGGAGGGCACCGTCGGCGTATGCGTAGGTGCCGAGCACGAACGGCTGGTCGATCTCGCCGATCCAGGTGAGCAGTTCGGGGGTGCGGGTGAGGAGGTCGGCACCGGCCTTGGCGGCGACCGTCGCATCGTCCTCCGGGTGCACGAAGCCCCCGACGACGAAGGGCGGCTGCCCGTTCGCGTCGAGGGCGATGGGGATGCGCAGCGATCCCGCGGTGCCGCGCGTGATGCCGATGAGCCGCTGCCACATGTCGGGGCGTGGCAGGTCGACGGCGTGGACCCGCGCCCCCCAGCGCAGCAGTGACCGCGTCGGGCCGAGCTCGGCGCCCGCGCCGAGGACCGCGATGTCGACGTCGCGCAGGTCCATCCAGTCCGGGTTGTCGAGCAGCAGCGTCATGGCCTGGGCGAAGCCCGGCTCGGCGATGCCGTCGGTCACCCACTGGTCGATCTGCCGGCGCAGGTCGTCGCCGAAGAGGCGCCGTCCCCGATACGGCAGCGAGAGCTCGGGCTCGGGTGGGATGACTCCCTGCACGGTGACGGACCCGAAGCCCGGGCGCGTCCCAGCGGCGCATGGCCTCCCACAGCGGCAGCTGCTCGCCGCCGCGGGCGAAGACGAAGCGCCGGTGCGCCGACTCGAGACCGTCGCGGGAGACCGTCAGCGCGGCATCGGGCTCGAAGCGCCGCAGCCGTGACGATGTCACGCAGCGGCCCGATGTAGCCGCCGCGCCAGTCCGCGGTGTGCTCGATGCGAGCGGCGATCGCCGGATCGACGTGGCGGACGCTGTCGGCGAAGATCGCGCGTCCCGGTGGCGCTGGTGCTGCGTCGGCCGTCGCCACCCTCGGGGAACGCCACTCCGTCGGTGCGCGGAGCGGGCGTTGTCTGCCATGTCCGGAGAGTAGCCAATCCCGCTAGTGGTTGCGCGCAGACGGTGGCCCCGAGCTCCGCCGCCACGGCCAGCGCCACTGCGCACGTCGTCGGCCGTGGTGCGGAAGTTGGTGAAGCAGGGGCGCAGCCAGGTCTGCCCGTCGATCACGGCGGGTGAGATGAAGACGCGGCCGTCGCGCTGCATGGCCGTGCACAGGTCGTCGTTGTGGCGGTCGAGGTCCGTGCAGCCCGGCAGGACGTGCCGGATGGGGACGATCGACAGCTGCGGGGGATGCTCGCGGGTCTGGAAGTCGGGGTGGGCGGACGGCGAGGCCGTAGAGGAGCTGCGCCTGCGCGAGGTTGCCCTCGATCGCGGCGCGGAAGGCCTGCGCCCCGTGGACGCGCAGGGCCAGCCACAGCTTGAGCGCGCGCAGCGGTCGCGAGTACTCGAGCGTGACGTCGACGGCGTTGAGGGCGTCGTCCTCGTGCGGGATGTAGGCCTCGTCGTGCGAGAAGACCGCCGGCGAGGTCGGCCGTGCGGCGGACGAGCACCGCGCTGCACGCCTTCGGGACGAACATCCACTTGTGCGCGTCGACGCTCAGCGAGTCGACGCGGTCGAGTCCGGCGAACAGCGCAGCGCTGGTGGGCGCAGACGCGGCCGGGCAGGCCGTAGGCACCGTCGACGTGGAGTCCACACCCCGCGCGCCTGGCAGACGTCGGCGATCGCGCCGATCGGGTCGACGGCGCCGGTGAGCGTCGTGCCTGCCGTCGCGACGACGGCGATCGGCGTGACGCCCGACGGCCAGGTCGGCGTCGATCAGGTCGGCCAGGGCCGATGGCGACATCCGGCGGCGGTCGTCGATGCTGACGTCCCGCACGTTGTCGCGGCCGATGCCGAGCAGCTCGGCGGCACGCGTCACGGAGTAGTGCGCCTCGGCGGAGCAGTAGAGCGCGACCCGGTGGCCGCCCATGCCCGTGACGAGCGGCTGCCGGGGATGGCCCGCTCGCGCGCCGCCGCCAGCGCGGTGATGTTGCTGATCGTGCCGCCGCTCGTGAACGACCCGGTGGCCGCCGGGAAGCCGAGGAAGGCGGCCAGCCAGTCGATGGCCTGGCGCTCGAGCTGGGTCGCGCCGCGGGCGTCGAGCGCGAGGTTGATGTCGTACGAGTGCGCGAGGAGGTCGGCGAGGGCGCCCACCTCGAGGCCGCTCGAGCCGATGTAGGCGAAGTAGCGGGGACGCGACTGGGCGAGGGAGGCGTCCAGCACGTCGGCGGCCAGGTCGAGGTCGGCGATGACGTCGCCCGGGCCCTCCGGCAGGGCCTCGCGCAGCCGCGCGAGGAGCTCGGGCGAGGGCAGGATCTCCTCCTCGCGGGCCTGGTCGAAGTCGCGCCAGGCACGCGCGACGATGGCCGCCGCATGCTCGCAGCGCGGGCTCGCGCTGGTCGCCGAGGGACAGGGGACGGGTCATGTGACCGAGCGTCCCATCAACTGCCGCCGGTAGGGCGCCGTTTCCCTCGTCCGGTCGATGCCGACGACGCCCACGAGCCCGCTGTCGTCGTGGTACTCGACGATGCACGGGCCGTCGACGTCCCCGTCGGCCAGCTCGATGCGCGTGGCCAGGCCCGGCATGCCGAAGGACTGCAGGCTGTGGTCGTACTGGTCGGACCAGAACGAGGGCATCGCGGTGAACGGCCCGCGATCGGGCTCCTCGCCGGCGAGCAGCGCGGCCAGGGTCTGCCCGGCGCGTCGCCCGGTCTCGGTCGGCATGTTCCAGTGCTCGACGCGCCGCGGGACGGGGCCGAACAGCGCGTTCGGGTGCCGGGCGATGTCTCCGACGGCCACGACGGGCGCGAGGTCGGTGGCGACCTGCATCGCGCTGTCGACGAGCGACGCCGTCGCTCAGGTCGAGGCCGTTGCCCTCCAGCCATTCGACGTTCGGCGACGCTGCCCACGGCCTCGATCACCACGTCGGCCGGCAGCTCGGTGCCGTCGCTGAGCGAGGCCGAGCGGACCCGGTCGTCGCCGTGGAACGCGTCGACGGAGTGACCGAGGTGGAAGCGCACGCCGTGCTGCTCGTGCCGTCGGCGCATGGCCGCACCGAGCTCCGGCACCGAGCGGCCGGATCATCGGCTCCTCGTCGAGGGCGACGACGCGTGACGTCGGCCCCGAGCGCTGCGCGCGGTGGCGGCCGTCTCGCAGCCGATGAAGCCGGCGCCCATGATCAGGACGTGCACGCCGGGGGCCAGGCGCTCACGCAGCCGCTCGGCGTCGGTCACCGTTCGCAGCATCGTCCTGCCGTCCGCCGGGCCGGGGATCGGCAGGCGCCGCGGCCGGATGCCCGAGGCGATGACGAGTCCGTCGAACGCGAGGACCGACCCGTCGTCGAGCGTCGACGCGTGCGCGCAGGCGAGGTCGGCGGCCACCGCCGGCGTGCCGAGCAGCCACGTGACGTCGTCGACGCTCGCCTTGCGGCGGAAGAGGAGGCCGTCGATCGTCGACGCCGCCGCGCAGCGCCTCCTTCGACAGCGGGGGCCGGTTGTAGGGCAGGTGCGGCTCGTCGCCGACGACGGTGATCGGCACCGGCGTACCCGCTCGGCCCTCAGCGACTCGACAGCGCGCAGGCCCCCGAGGCCGCCGCCCACCACGACGACTCCGCTCATGTGCGTCTACTCGACCGTGATCGCCTGCATGGGGCACACGTCGGCGGCACGCTCGGCGTCGCCGCGCCTGGCTCTCGTCGACGTCCGCCGCCGGCACGCTCGTGTCGGCTCTCGTCGAGGTGGAAGATGTCGGTGCCTCGAACTCGCACTGGCCGTAGCCCTGGCACTTGTCGCGGTCGACGGTGATGCGGACGGTCACGTGGTCTCCTCGTGCTGCGTCACTTGTTGAGGTGATCCAACCCCGATGACGCCTCAACAAGTGACGCACCACGAGGGGTGGGCGGTCAGATGGGCGACGAGGCTGTCCGTCAGGAGCGTGCCGCCCGCGAAGGTGGTGCCGACCTCGCAGTAGTAGCCGGCGATGATCTCGTCGACGGGCAGCAGGCTGGCGGGCTCGTCCCACGGGCGAGTCGAACAGGGACAGCTCGGCGTCGCCCTTCCACGGCTGGCCGAGGTCGAGGTCGACGCCGCCCATGGTGACGACCTGCTCGCAGCGACATGCCCGGCGCCGGGAACCAGCGACGGCATGTAGCGGTGGTGGACCATCTTGTGCGCGTTGACGAAGCCGTTGGACTCGGCGGGCTCGCGCAGGGTGACCTTGGCGGTCGCGAGCCGGTGGTCGTAGGCGGCCAGGGAGGCGCCGAACGTGCCGCCCTCGGCGATGCGAGGGGCGGCGATGCCGCGGTTGTACGGGCGGGTGACGTACGCGCTGCCGAGCTTCTTCGGGTAGCCCTGGAACCAGCCGCGGCCGATCGCGAAGTCGGTGGTGACCCAGATGAGCACGCAGCGGCTGTAGGTGACGCCCTGGTACTTGGCGCGGACGACGGCGAACGCCTCGAGGTACTGCGAGCGCGACGGGTCGAGCAGCTCCGCGCCGCCGGTGGAGCAGGACTGCCAGTCGGCCCAGATGAAGGCGACCGCGCCCGGGTCCTCGTCGGCGAGCTCGAGCTCCGGCGGCAGGATCGCGCGCACCTTCGCCGGGTCCGTGCGGTACTCGACGGTCAGCAGCGTGCCGGAGTAGTGCCAGGGCATCTCCGGGATCAGCGCCGTGCGGCCGGACTCGGTGTACGGCGGGAGGAATCCCTCGGGAGTTCGCCATGACTACTCCTTCTCCTCGCACGGTGGAGGGGTACAGGTCCTTCGAGGGGGTGCGGATGCCGCGGAACTCCCAGTCGCCGCCCATGGCCGTGGAGACGACCTCCTCGCTCTCGGTCGGCTGCGCCCCGCAGTCGTCGCGGATCGGGGTGGGGCCCTGGACGATCGTGTTGCTCAGGGTGCCGAGGCCCTCGACCTCGACCTCGACGACGTCGCCGGGGTAGACGGTGCGGGAGAAGGCGGGCGTGCCGGAGAAGAGGATGTCGCCGGGCACCAGCGTGATGGTGCGGGCGATGTCGGCGACGAGGTAGTGCATGTCCCACTCCATCTCCGCCGTCGTCGAGTCCTGCTTGACGACGCCGTTGACGCGGGTCTGGATGCCCTTGTCGCGGAAGTCCCAGTCGGTGACCAGGCCGGGGCCGATCGGCGCGAGGGTGTCGGAGCCCTTGACCCGCAGCATCGAGCCGGCGTCGGTGTCGCGGAAGTCGTGCAGGCCGTAGTCGTTGCCGACGGTGTAGCCGGCGATGTAGTCGCCGGCCTCCTCCGGGCGAGACGTTGCGGCACGTGCGGCCGATGACGATGACGATCTCGCCCTCGTAGTTCAGCCACTTGCAGCGCTCGGGCCGCACGACGGCGCCCTTGTGCGAGTTGAGCGCCGTGATGGGCTTGTGGAAGTACGTCGGCGCGGGCGGGAGCTTCGTCATGAACTCCTGCGTGCGCGAGTCGTAGTTCAGGTGGACCGCGATGATCTTCGTCGGCTCCACCGGCGGCAGGTGGATCGCCTCCTCGACGCCCACCGACGCGCCCGTCGGCGGCGACCAGCTCGTCGCCGTGCCGGACGGTCTGGACCGGTGCACCCTCGAGGAGGATGCGGCGGTACTCGGTCATGCAGCGGCTCCCTTGCGCGTCCATCCGGTCTCCGGGCGGTCGAACCATACGTGCACCTGGCTCGTGCCGATGGAGTTCTCGTAGTCGGAGATCTGGCGGCCGGGTGCGCAGAAGTCGGACTCGCCCGAGCGCGGCGGCCATCATCAGGTAGTGGGCGAACTTGCCCTCGGGACGCACGGTGAGGAACTCGTCCATCGTGTCGAGCACCCGGTCGTGGCGCCCCTCGGCGAACCAGGCGAGGCGCTCGTGGTCCATCTCGCGGGCCTTGTCGCTGAACAGGTACTTCGGGTCCGACCGCTCGACCACGGGGTTCGTGCCGGATCTCGCGCAGCGGGTAGAACGTGTGCGAGAGCGAGCCGGTGGCCAGGATGATCACCTTGCGGTCGACGTCGGCGATCGCCTTGCCGATGGCGCGACCGACGCGCAGGTAGTCCTCGGTGTCGCCGGTCTGGCAGACGCTCATCGACAGCCACTGCTTGTCCAGTCCCTTGCCCAGGTAGGACCACAGGTTGATGGACGGGTAGTAGAGCGGCAGGTACTCGTCGTCGATCGGCGTGATCCAGGTGCCGACCTCGTCGGCATGCGACGCGATGGCGTGGGCGAACTCCGGATCGCCGCGCCACTCGTAGGGGATCCGGCACATGCCGCGCGGCAGCTCCTCGGCCGTGAACAGGCCGGCGCGGCGCGCATGGGAGGTGACGATGAACTCGACGGTGGTGAACCAGTGCGAGTCGAGGACGATGACGGTGTCGTAGTCCATGGTCTCGAACACGTCCTGCGCGCAGCTGGCGCAGTGACGTGACGAGGGAGAGCTCCTTGCCCTCGTTGAGCTCCCGGCGCGTGGCCTCCGGAAGCATGATCGTCGGCACATGCGAGAGCAGGCCGGCGGCGACGAACTCACCCATGGCTATTCCTTCCAACCGTTGGGTGCGAACACCGTGTTCTTCACGTCTGCATAGAAGTCGAAGGACCAGACGCCGCCCTCGCGGCCGATGCCGGACTTCTTGGATCCGCCGAACGGCGCCGAGAGGTCGCGGACGAAGAAGCAGTTGACCCAGATGGTGCCGGCGACCAGGTGCTTGGTGAAGGCCTCGGCGCGGGCTCGGCTGCCGGACACGACGCAGGCGGCGAGGCCGAACTCCGTGCCGTTGGCGAGCTCGAGGCCCTCCTCGTCGGTGTCGAAGACCTGCATCGTCAGGACCGGTCCGAAGACCTCCTGGGTGAGGATCTCGCTGCCCGGCTGCGCGTCGACGACCAGCGTGGGCCGGTAGTAGTGCGGTCCGAGGTCGGTGTTGACGTCGCCGCCGTACGCGATCGTCGCCCCGTCGCTCCTCGCCCGGTCGACGAAGCCCTGCACCCGCTCGACGTGCTTGAGGTGGATGTTCGGGCCGATCTGGGTGTCCTCGTCGCGCGGGTCGCCCTGCCGGATCTGCGCGGCGCGCTCGCGGAAGCGCTCGGTGAACGCGTCGGCGATGCCGCGCTGGACGAGCAGGCGGGTACCGGCGAGGCACACCTGGCCGGCGTTGTCGTACTGCTCGACGGCGAGGTCGACGGCGAGGTCGAGGTCGGCGTCGTCGAGGATCACGGTCGGGCTCTTGCCGCCGAGCTCGAAGGAGCACGGGACGAGGTTGTCGGCGGCCGCGCGGGCGATCACCTTCGCGGTGGGCACCGAGCCGGTGAAGCAGATCCGGGACACGTCGGGGTTCGACGTCAGCGGGGCGCCCGCCTCGGTGCCGAAGCCCTGCACGACGTTGAACACGCCCGCCGGGCAGGCCCGCCTCGTGCGCGAGGTCGGCGAAGTAGGAGGCGGTGAGCGGCGCCCACTCCGGCGGCTTGAGCACGACGGTGTCACCCGAGGCGAGCGCCGGCCCGATGCGCCAGGTCGCCAGCATCAGCGGGCGCGTTCCAGGGCGTGATGATGACGGCGACGCCGGAGGGGTCCCAGGAGACGTGGTTGGTGTGGCCGCGCGTCTCGAAGTCGGGGTGGCTCAGGCGGTTCATGGCGTAGTCGGCGAAGAAGCGGATGTTCATGGCCACGCGCGGCATGACGCCCCGGCGGTGCGACCGCAGCAGGGAGCCGTTGTCGAGGGTCTCGATCTGGGAGAGCTCCTCGACGTGCGCCTCGATGGAGTCGGCGAGGCGGAAGAGGATCTCGCCGCGCTCGGCGGCGCTCATGCGCGACCAGGCGGGGAACGCCGCCCGGGCCGCGGCGACGGCTGCGTCCGCCTCGGCCTGCCCGCCCCGCGCGATCTGGCCGAGCAGGCGCCCGTCGACCGGGGAGACGTCGTCGAACGTGTCGGCGGAGGCGACGCGCTCGGCCACCGATCCAGTGCCGGGTGTCGACGTCGACTCCGGCGATGCTGATCGCGCTCATGGGGCTCCTACGGGCGGCAGTTCGTCGGCACATCCTAGGTCGTTCGGAACCAAACGGAAAGCGAATCGTCTCGGAATAGTGCATCCTTCTCCGCAAGGAGGATTCGTGTCCCGTCCCATCATCGCCATCCCCGGCCGCTTCACCGAGTCGGCCAGCGCCCTGCGCTACCGGGGGGTCGTCGCCGCCCGCAAGCTCCTCGAGGCCGTCTGGGCCGCCGGGGGGGACCCGCACGTGCTGCTGCCCGCCGAGGGGCCGGACGCGATCGACTGGGCGAGCCGCCTCCGCGGGGTCGATGGCGTGCTGCTGCCCGGCGGTGGCGACGTCAATCCCCGCCGGTACGGCGGCGACCCGACCCACGTGGCCCTGTACGACGTCGACGAGGTCCAGGACGAGATCGACTTCACGCTCGCTCGCTACGCGCTCGACACCGGCATCCCGACGCTGGCGGTGTGCCGCGGCCTGCACGTCGTGAACGCCCTGCTGGGGGGCACTCTCGTCATCGACATGGACGTCAACCATCGCCACCACGTGCACCGCGTCGCGATCGACGATCCCGACGACCACCTCGGCGTCGGCAACGTGCCCATCACCTGCTCGTGCTACCACCACCAGGAGGTCGACCGCATCGCCGACGGCATCACCGTGCTCGGCCGCGCGGAGGACGGCGTCGTCGAGGCCGTCTCGATCGCCGTCGAACGGTTGGGCGGCCGGGGTCCAGTGGCACCCCGAGGACACCTACGACGCTGACCCGGACCAGCTGCTGCCGTTCCGCAAGCTCGTCGCCGAGGCCGGACGCTAGGAGTCCGCGTCCTCCACGGCAAGCACCATCAGCCGGAGGAGCTCGGCCGAGTCCTCCTTCGACCCTGCGGGCAGGAGGCGGGTCGCGTGGGTCTCCTCCGCGTTGATCCGCGGGAACAGCCGCTTGATGAGCGTGCGCCCCTTGGGGGTGAGCTCGACCAGGACGAGGCGGCCGTCGTTCTCGCTCTTGCTGCGCTGCACCAGCCCGCGCTTCTCCAGCGTGGTCAGGACCCCGCTGAGCGTGGCCTTGGAGACACCGGTCTCCTCGGCGATGATCCGCGTCTCGGCGCTGCCCCAGATCCAGGTGACCCACAGGACGACGAACGCCGTCCAGGTGAGGTCGGCCGGGGTGAGCACCTCGCGCTCCATGTGGTTGCGCACGGCGTTGGCGGCGCGGAAGAGGTTGGAGACGACGTGCAGCGACTCGATGTCGAGCTCGAGGCCGGCGATGCGGGACTCGGCCGCTCGCTCGGTCTCCGCGAGTGTGTGCGGTCCGGCCACGTTTCCCCCTCGAATCCTCGGTGCACAGTAGACGATGGCGCTGGGGCGGGCGGACTGCCAGCGCTCAGGCGCCCTCGGCGATGAGCAGGGCGGCGACGATCTCGCGGATCTTGAGGCCGACGGCGTCGGCGTTGACGTTGACCTCGGCGCCCGGTCCGTCGATCTCCAGCACCTCCTGCGCCATCTCCATGGCGTCGATCACCCGGTCGTAGTAGTCGGTGAAGATCCCGGCCAGGTACTGGTCGACGGCGCGGTTGCCGAGGGCGAAGTCGCGGCTCACCGCCCACAGGAGGCGGCTGCTGGACTCGTCGATGGGCGTGACCAGGTGGGTGAAGCGCAGCCGGATCCAGGTGCCGTCCTCGGCCTGCGCGTCCCAGTGGTCGACCCACACCGCCGGCGACGGGAAGAAGCCCGACTGCTCGGTGCGGTAGGGGGCGTCCAGCGGGCAGCCGACGATCTCGGCCTGCCACTCGGGCAGGGGAGCGGGCGGGAAGTCCCGGTGCAGCGAGACCGAGGTCTCGCTCACGACCACCTCGAGCGGTGGCGGAGTCGTGCCCAGCACCGATGGCGCGATGTCGGGCGCCACGAACGGCACCTGGGTGACGTCGGCGAAGTTCTCGTGCAGGAGGAGGAACGAGGCGAGCACGTCCTCCTCGCCGGAGACGGTCGACCAGCCGTCGTCGTCCAGCCAGGGCAGCTCGGGGATGCGATGGAGCGCCGCGCGACCAGGCTCGCCCAGCCAGACCCAGACCAGGCCGTCGGCCTCGCGGACCGGGTAGGCCGCCACCCGCGCCCCGTACGGCACGTGCGGCTGGGTCGGCACGCTGACGCACTGCCCGTCGGTGCCGTAGACGAATCCGCACAGGCCGCAGCGGACGGTGTCGCCGATGACCTCGCCGGCGCTCAGCGGGTAGGCGCGGTGCGCACACCGGTCCTCGAGTGCGACGGCCGTGCCCGCCTCGGTGCGGAACAGGACGACGGGCAGGCCGGCGGCGCGCACGGGCAGCAGTTCGCGGTCGACCTCGCTCGACGCGGCGGGGGCGTACCAGCAGTCGGTGGGCATCGTTCGGTTCATGTCGCGTCCCCAGTCACAGATCGAGGGTGATGCTGCCGGACCTGCAGCGGGAGACGCAGATCATCATCGTCTCGTTGCTTGCCTGCTCGTCAGCGTTGAGGACGGAGTCGCGGTGGTCGACCTCGCCGTCGACGTCGAGGATGACGGTCTCGCACGTGCCGCAGATGCCCTCGTGGCAGGAGCCCAGCACGCTGACGCCGTTGTCCTCGGCCGCGCGGAAGATGGACTTGTCGGCCGGCACCGTGATCGTGATGCCCGTCCGGGCGAGGACGACCTCGAACTCGGTGTCGACGGCGCCCTCGGTGGCCTTCGCGGCGAAGCGCTCGAGGTGCAGCGAGCCGGACGGCCACGCGGCGCAGCGCTGCTCCACGGCGCCCAGCAGGCCCTCGGGCCCGCACGTGTACACGAGCGTGTCGGGCTGCGGGGTGCCGATGCGCTCGTCGAGGGCCGCGGACATCAGCGCCACGTCGTTGCCCGGCAGCAGGGTGACCCGGTCGCCGAAGGCGCGCAGCTCGTCGACGAACGCCATCGACTCCACGCTGCGGCCGCCGTAGAGCAGCGTCCAGTCGGCACCGGCCGCCTCCGCCTCGGCGATCATGGGCAGCATCGGCGTGACGCCGATGCCGCCGGCGATGAACACGTAGCGCGGAGACGCCACGAGGGGGAAGTGGTTGCGCGGGCCGCGGATGCGGATCGTGCTGCCCTTGGCCACGTTCTCGTGGACGAACCGTGAGCCGCCCCTGCTGCTCGGCGCGTTCAGGATGCCGACGGTGAAGCGGTGCGCATCGGCAGGCGAGCCGCACAGCGAGTACTGCCGCGTGATCTCCGGGGTGAGGATCAGGTCGATGTGCGCACCCGGCGTCCACGCGGGCAGCGCCTCGCCCTGCGGATGCGCCAGGGTCACGGCGACGACGTCCTCCGCGACGACCTCGTACGACTCGACGACGAGGTCGCTCTCGAACTCCCTGAGCCGGGTCTCGGTCTCGGTCATCGACTACTTGGCCTTGACCCGGACCGGGAAGCGCTTGACGCCGTTGACGAAGTTGCTGCGCACGCGCTCGATCTCCCCGGTCTGCTCGATCGAGGCGAGCCGCGGGAGCAGCTCCTCGAACAGGATCCGGATCTCGAGACGGGCGAGGTTCGCGCCGAGGCAGGTGTGCGGGCCCTTGCCGAAGGTCATGTGGTCGTTCGGGAACCGCGTGAGGTCGAGCTCGTAGGGGTTGGTGAACTTGCTGTCGTCGCGGTTGCCCGACGCGAACCACGTGACGACCTTGTCGCCCTCCTTGATCGTCTTGCCGTGCATCTCGACGTCCTTGGTGGCGGTGCGGCGGAAGTGGTAGACCGGCGAGGCGTAGCGGATGAGCTCCTCGACCATGATCTGGGCCTTGTCCATGTTGTCGAGGAAGTACTGCATCTGGTCGGGGTTGTCCATGAGCGCCTTCATCGACAGCGTCATGGCCTGCCGGGTCGTCTCGTTGCCTGCGACGACGAGCAGCAGGAAGTAGTTGTCGAAGTCGGTGTCGGTGAGCGGGATCCCGTCCTCGGGGATGCGGTTCACGAGCTTGCTGACGAGGTCCTCGCCGTCGCCGCCCCGGCGCTCCTTCGCGAGCGCCCGGCCGTACTCGAAGATCTCCAGCGACACCGGGGAGCGGAACGGCAGGTGCTTGTACTGCTGGGCCTCCTCGCTGTCGACGAGGACGTCGGACAGCTCGGGATCGGAGAAGCCGACGATCGCGTTGCCCCAGGTGATCAGCTGGGGGATCATCTCGTCCGGGCACGTCGAGCAGCCGGGCGAGCACGTTGATGGGGAAGTCGGCGGCGATGGCGTCGACGAAGTCGATGTCCTCCTGGGCCAGGGCGTCCTCGATCGAGGTGCGGGCCAGGCCGCGCAGGAAGTCCTCGTAGCGGCGCAGCTGGCCGATGCTGAAGTCCCGGGCGAGCAGCTTGCGCAGCGCCTGGTGACGGGTGCCGTCGCTCTCGAGGATCGACCGCCGCAGGTCCTGGAACTCCTCCGGGGGCTCCTCGAGGTTGACGAACCTGGTCGAGGTGAACGTCTCGCCGTCCTTGTTGACCATCTCGATGTCGTCGTAGCGGGTCACCGACCAGAAGCCGTGGCCGTCGCTGTCGGGCTCGTCCTGCCAGTGCAGGGGATCCTCTGCCCGAAGCGTGTCGAACATGCCCCAGGCCTCGTTGTCGACGAAGTAGTCGAGATTGGTGAGGTCGACGTCCGACAGCGGTACGGGGGTGGGCTTCATCGAGGCTCCTGACGCGGGCGGGCTGGTGGATCGTTCGGGTCCGAACGGAAGGCTAGGGATGGAGTGCGCACGTGGTCAAGGGGAACGGCGACTTCGGGTGGAGCCGACTAGGGCGCGGTCGCGACGCGGTCGAGGAAGGCGTCCACGAGCGCGTGGGCCCGGCGGGCGGCGTCCTCGCCCTCGGCGAGCGTGTGCTGGTAGAGGATGGCCGGGTCCTGGCCGTCGGCGACGACCCCTGCGCGGCCGCCGTTCTCGAGCCACCCCTGCAGCCCGGCCGCCGTCAGCTCCGGATGGAACTGCACGGCGAGGTTGCGGCGCAGCAGGAACGCCTGGGAGGCCAGGGAGTTGCGGGCCAGCTCGCGAGCCTCGGGCGGGACCTGCCAGCGGTCGTAGTGCCACTGGAACCACGGGCCGGACCCGACGAGGTCGGGCTCCTGGGTCCAGATCGCCGTCCACCCGATCTCGGGCCGGGGCGCCCGGGCGACCGAGCCGCCGTGGGCGCGGGCCAGCAGCTGGCCGCCGAAGCAGATGCCGAAGACCGGGATGCCGAGGTCGTCGGCCTCGCGGAGCCACTCGATCTCGGGCAGCAGCCAGTTGCCGATGGTCTCGTCGTCCCAGGCCCCCCAGGGCGCGCCCATGACCACGAGGGCGTCGAACTCGCGGGGATCGGGGAAGTCGAACGGCTTGTTCGGGGCGTGGAAGTCCTCGGGCGCCACCACGATGGTCTCGGTGATCGCGTAGCCGCGATGGGCGAAGCGCTCGGCCACCGGTCCTGGCGGACTGAGGTGATCGTGCTGGAGGAACAACGCGCGCATGGCCACCTCGCTGGGTCTAATGTCCAAAGTGCCTCCCGGACCGCCGGGAAGCGCCTAGTATCCACCCGATCGTTGGGGTCCGAACGACTTTCTCGGATCCTGTCGTCCACGACGAGGGAGCCCCATGCTGCACGACCTTGCCGAGACCCGCCGAGTCCTGGAGACCCAGGGCATCGATGTCGTCCGACTGATCTTCACGGACCTGCTGGGCATCACCCGCTCGAAGGACCTGCTCGTCTCCCAGCTGGAGCGATCGGCAGCCCATGGCCCGGCGTTCTGCCAGGGCACCTGGGTCACCACGACGCGGGGCGGCGTGCTCGACGCCGGCACGGGCAGCTTCGGCGACGGCCTCCCGGACATGGTGGCCAGCCTGGACACCGACACCATCCGGCCCATCCCGTGGCTGCCCGGGGTCGCGTACGCCATCGCCGACATCGACAACCCGGACGGCTCCCGCAGTGACGTGGCGCCCCGCGCCGTACTGCGCAGCGTGCTCGACGAGTACGAGAAGCTCGGCCTGGTCCCCGTGTGCGGTCCCGAGCTGGAGTTCTACTTCGCCCAGCGCACCGAGGACGGCTGGGAGCGCATCCTCAACAAGACGGGCCGCGTCTACACCACCGGCGCGCACGTGGACCCCGACGGCCACTACCTCCACCTGCTGCGCATGCTCGACCAGCTGAACATCGGAGCCTTCGCGGGCAACCACGAGTTCTGCCCGTCGCAGTACGAGATCAACCTGTGGCACAGCGAGGCGATGGACGCTGCCGACCGGACGTTCCTGTTCAAGACGGCCATCAAGGACGTCACCGCCATGCGCGGGATCCTCGGCACGTTCCTCGGCAAGCCGTGGAGCGACGAGGGCGGCAGCGGCTTCCACCTGCACTTCTCGCTGACCGATCCGGACGGCGTCAACAAGATGCACGACGGCGACGGCGAGCTGTCCGAGACGGCGCGGCAGATGATCGCGGGTGTCATCGAGCATGCCGACGCCATCGCCGCGTTCACGAACCCGACGGTCAACGCCTACAAGCGACTCGGGCCGGACACCCTCGCGCCCTACCGCTCGAACTGGGGCTACGACAACCGCTCCACGATGATCCGGATCCCACCGGAGCGCGGCCAGGGCACCCGCCTCGAGCTGCGCATCGGCGACGGCTCGGCCAACCCCTACGTCGTGATCGCCGTCGTGCTGGCGGCGGCGCTCGACGGCATCCGACGCGGACTCACGCCGCCGCCGGCGGCCGAGGGGTGGGCGTACGAGGACGAGGCCCGGCCCGTCCTGCCCATGTCGCTGAAGGCCGCGCTCGACGCCCTTCAGGCGGATTCGTCGCTCCGGCATCTGCTGACGGACGACTTCATCGACGTGTTCACCGTGCTGAAGCGCGACGAGGTGGAGCGCTACGAGGCCGAGGTGGAGGACCCGGACAACCCGCGACGTGACGCGATGGGAGCTCGACGAGTACATCGAGGACTACTAGGAGCGTCCTGCGTCGGGGACGACTGGACCGCGTGATGGTCGGCGCGGGCCTAGTCCACGATAGGCGCGTGCCTCACTTCATCCTCACCCTCACGTGCCAGGACCGCCCCGGCATCATCCACGCCGTGGCGGGCGCGCTGCTCGACGTGTCGGCGAACGTGCTGGAGCAGGCGCAGTTCACGGACCAGGACTCCGGCCTCTTCGCGATGCGGACGCGCTTCGAGGCCCCGGGCGATGACGCTGCCGCGGTGCGGCAGCTGCTCGAGGAGCGCACCGCGGCATTCGCGCCCCGCGTCGACGTGCGCCTGGAGCAGTCGCGTCGCCGCGCGCTCGTCATGGTCTCGAAGTACGACCACTGCCTCGTCGACCTGCTCTACCGGTACGGCAACGGGGAGCTGCCGGTCGAGATCCCGCTCATCGTGTCCAACCACGAGGACTGCCGCCCGATCGCCGAGCGCCACGGCATCCCGTTCGTCGTCCTCCCGGTCACGCCCGAGACGAAGTCCGAGCAGGAAGCGCAGGCTGCTGGCGCTCGTCGAGGAGCACGCCATCGACGTCGTCGTGCTGGCCCGCTACATGCAGGTGCTGTCCGACGACCTCTGCTCCCGGCTGCCCGGGGCGGATCATCAACATCCACCACTCGTTCCTGCCCGGCTTCAAGGGCGCCCGGCCCTACCACCAGGCGCACGCCCGCGGCGTCAAGCTCATCGGCGCGACCGCGCACTTCGTGACGGCCGACCTCGACGAGGGGCCGATCATCGAGCAGGGCGTCGAGCGCGTCGACCACGCGGCGACCCCCGACGACCTGGCCGAGATCGGACGCGACGTGGAGCGGCTCGTCCTGGCGCGAGCGGTCCGGCTGTTCGCCGAGGACCGGATCGTGCTCGACGGCAAGCGGACGATCGTCTTCGGCTGACGGGCCACCAGGTGACGTGCAGCTCGCTCGGCGCGCGGAACTCCCAGCCGCGGAAGGCGACCTCGTGGTCGGCGTCGAGCGCCAGGTCGGGCATCGCGTCGACGAGCAGCTGCAGGGCGATCCGCTCCTGGCCCCGGGCGAAGGCATGGCCGGCGCAGAAGTGCGGGCCGTATCCGAAGGCCGCGTTCGGTCGGCGTTCGCGCCGGATGTCGAAACGGTCGGGATCGTCGAAGGCCGACTCGTCGCGGCAGGCGCTCGCGACGACGGCCCCGACGGCGCCACCGGCCGGGATCACCGTGCCGGACAGCTCGACGTCCGCCACCGCCTGACGGGTCTGCGTGCCGATGGGCGCGACCCAGCGCAGGCCCTCGTGGACGGCGTCGTCCCACCGGTCGGGCTCGGCACGCACCAGCGCCAGCTGATCAGGATCGTCGAGCAGCCCGTAGAGGCACGAGCCTGCGCCGTGACCGGGCTCCTGCATCCCGCCGAGGATGATCACCTTGAGCGACGGCAGCACCTCCTCGATCGTGCGCATGCGGTCCACCGTCAGCATCGAGGCGATCGTCGAGCCGTCGGGCTCCCGTTGCAGGTGCTCCATCAGCGGTCGCAGCTCGGCGTCGATGCGGGCGGCGGTCTCGTCGTTGATCCGCTGCTTCTCCGGATCGTTCTCGAAGTTGATGGCGCCCATCGCGAGCCCGTGGAACCAGTCCTGCAGCGTGTCGGCCGACAGGTGCCCCAGGCCCAGCACGGCGCCGAGGCTCAGCACGGAGATCGGCTCGAAGTAGGTCGACATCAGCTCGGCCCGCCGCTCGGGACGCGCCAGCACCGCGTCGAGGGCGGCCTCGGCGATGGGGGTCACGAGGTCGTCGATGTACGACGCGACGACGCGCGGCTTGTACTTCGCGTCGAGGCTGCGCCGCAGGTCCAGGTGCGTGGCGCCGTCGACCGTCAGGATCGTCGGGCCGCCGAAGGACCGGTCGAGCGGCGAGCTGTCGACGTGCGCCGAGAACAGCTCGGGGTGCGTGGTCACGAACTCGACGTCGTCGGCACGCGTCACCAGCCACAGGCCCACCGCCGGCACCCACGCGACCGGCGCCTCGGCACGCAGGCGGGCGTAGACGGGGTACGGGTCGTGCGTCGAGGTCCTCGACCGTGATCGACTCGGCGTAGGCGGTCATGAGGTCAAGGCTGCCACCCGCTCGATCACCTCGCGGCAGAACGCCGGGTGGTCCTCGCGGCGGTCGATGAAGATCGACGGCTTGACGACGAACGTGGTGAAGCCGAGCGCCTGCTGGCGCGGGATCTCCTCGAGCGCCTCGGCCAGCGGTGCGACGTCGTCGTCGGACGGGAAGTCCACGCGGGTGCCGCCGACCAGTTCGAGCTCGTCGATCGACCGCCCGGCCTCGGCCAGGGCGGCGCGGAGGACGGCGACGTCCTCGTCGGTGACCCGGCCCAGCGGGTGGTAGCCGCTGCCGTAGCGCACCAGCCGGTCGACGATCGCCCCGTGCACCCGCTCCCCGCCGAACCACATGGCCGGTCCCTCCGGACGCGTCGGCTTCGGCTCGATGTACACGTCCTCGAAGGTGAAGAACTCACCCGCGAAGCTGACCGGCGAGCGGGCCCAGACCTGCTCCCAGATGCGCAGCTGCTCGTCGAGGATGCGGCCACGGCGGCTCCACGGCACGTCGAGGGCGTCGTACTCGTCCTTGTGCCAGCTCACCGTCGGCTGGATGACGAGGCGTCCCTCGCTCAGCAGGTCGAGGGCGGCGAGGTCGTGGGCCAGAACGAGGGGATGCCGCAGCGGGGCGATCAGGGCGATGGCCCCGATCCGGATGCGCGTGGTGGCGGCCGCGATGGCGCTGAGCAGGACGATGTTCGACGGCCACGCCGTGAAGGGGTCCTGGTTGCCCGGCATCGCGTAGTCGCGCGGGTTGGCCATCCGGCCCTCGCTGCCCGCGGACGGGCCGAGCAGGACGTGGTCGCTCACCATGACCATGTCGAAGCCGGCGTCCTCGGCCTCCTGCGCCATCCGGACGATGCCCGCGGAGGTCGCGGGGGTCGGTCATGGTCCAGTTCTCGGTCAGCACGCTGACCATGCGGGGTGCGCCGAGTCGGACGGTGCGGTCATGGTCCCTCCACGGGTGGCCGTGCTCCAGGGTCACACCTTGCCATCAGTTTGCGGACACTTCCCGAAAGCGCTTGACCGGGGCGGTGTTCTGCGTCACCCTGTGCCATCGTTCGGCCCCGCACGATCCCTGTTCGCACGCCCGTGGAGGCAGCATGTCCCAGAGGGAGAACCTTCCCGAATCCGATCAGAAGCTCGGCGCTCCTGATCCGGAGACCCCCGACACAACGCTGAGGCGAGGCACGCTCGGCCTGCTCGGCATCATCTTCTTCGTCGTCGCGGCGTCGGCCCCCCTGGCGGGCATGACGGGAGCCTTCCCGGTCGCCGTCGGCATCGGCAACGGCGCTGGCGCGGCTGGCATGTACGTCGCGGTCGGCATCGTCCTGCTGCTGTTCAGCGTCGGCTACGCGACGATGAGCCACTACGTCACGAACACCGGCGCGTTCTTCGCCTACGTCGGTCGCGGCCTGGGCATCGTGCCCGGCGTCGGCTCGGCGGCGGTGTCCGTGCTCGCCTACCTCGCGGTGCAGTGGGCCGTCATCGGCTTCATCGCCTTCCAGATCAAGGTCCAGTTCGAGGCCAAGTTCGGCCTGGTGCTCGAGTGGTGGATCTACGCACTCGCGATCATCGTCATCGTCTACGTGCTCTCGGCGCGTCTCGGTGGACATCGGCGCGAAGTTCCTCGGCGTCCTCCTCACGATCGAGCTCCTCGCTCTCATCCTGGTCGGCGCAGCGGCCATCGTCGATGGCGGTCCCGAAGGCCCCGACTTCGCCGCCTCCTTCAGCCCGAGTGCAGTCATGGCCGGCGGATTGACCGGCGGCGCCGGAGTGGCGTTCGCCTTCGCCCTCGCCTCCTTCATCGGCTTCGAGGCGACCGCCATCTACGGCGAGGAGTCGAAGGACCCGAAGAAGACCGTGCCGAAGGCCACGTACATCTCGGTCATCCTCATCACCGTCATCTTCGCCTTCGTGGGCTTCGGCATGGTGACGGGCCTGGGAGCCACCGACATCCAGAACAAGGTGTTCGAGGTCACGGCTGTCGACGGCGTTCCCCTGGCAGACCCCTCCGGCATGCTCTTCGGGCTTACCACGCAGTTCGTCGGCTCCTGGCTGACGGAGCTCTTCGGCTGGATCGTCATCACGTCGCTGTTCGCCGCGACGCTGGCCTTCCAGAACAGCGCTGCTCGCTACCTGTTCTCGATGGGTCGCGCTGGCGTCCTGCCGAAGCGGCTCGATCACACGAACAAGCAGCAGGCCCCGTTCACGGCGACCACGGTCGTGACCGTGCTCGCAGTGCTGATGGTGATCGTGGCGATCATCTTCAAATGGGACCCGATCCTGAACGTCTTCTACTGGTTCTCGTCCGTGTCGGTCATCGCGATCGTGCTCACGGAGATCCTGGTGAGCATCGCGGTCATCGTGTACTTCCGACGCACCAAGGAGGACACGCGGGCCTGGAACACGCTCATCGCACCGGTGCTGGCGATCATCGGCCTGGCGCTCGGCGAGTTCATGCTCATGAGCCGGTTCAACCTGCTCGCAGGCGTGGCCCAGGACCCGGCGATGTGCCCGGGCGAGGCGGGCTCGGGCTGCGGTCCGTTCGAGATGACCTCTCTCGGGTGGTTCCTGGTGCTCCTGCCGTTCATCATCTTCGTGGTGGGCCTGATCCTCGGCCTGGTGCGTCGCGACAAGGAGAACTACGACGCGGTGCACAACTTCGTGTCGTAACTCGCTCTGCACGAACGAGGGGCCCGGTCCGCTGGATCGGGCCCCTCGTCGCATGCTCGGATGGCGTGGGACTACCGCGGGGCCGTCACCACGGCGGGGAACGACGCGATGCCGTTGACGAAGCTGGAGTTGGTGCGGACGATCGGGCCGGTCTGCTCGACCCGGATGCCGCGGCTTGATCATCTCCTCGAGCAGCACGCGGATCTCCATGCGCGCGAGCGGGGCACCGAGGCAGTGGTGCGGGCCCTTCGCGCCGAACGACACCTGCGGCGGCTTGATCGGCCGGGTGATGTCGAAGCGCAGCGGGTCAGTGAACTCCTCGTCGTCGAAGTTCGCCGACGCGTAGAAGATGACGACCTTGTCGTCCTCCTTGATCGGGCACGCCGGCGAGCTCGGTGTCACAGGTGGCTGTGCGGCGCATGTGGAGGACGGGGGTGGCCCAGCGGATGATCTCCTCGACGGCGTTCTCGACGAGCTCGGGGCGCGCGTACAGCAGGTCGAGCTGGTCGGGGTTGTCGGCGAAGGCCTGGATCCCGTTGCTGATCGCGGTGCGGGTCGTCTCGTTGCCGGCGAAGACCAGCACGTGGAACATGTTCTTGAAGTCGTAGTCCGACAGTGCCTCGCCCTCGTACCGGGCCTCCACGAGCGCGGTCGTCGAGGTCGTCCTTCGGGTTGCGGGTGCGCTCCTCGCGCATCTTGCGCCCGTACTCGAAGAGGGCGTGCGAGGCGGGCGCGCTGAACGGCAGCAGCTCCAGCGGAGTCGTGTTGCCGTAGGCGTCGGCGGGGACGCCGGTGGAGTCGATCAGCTCGTCCGACCACTGCACGAGCATGGCCGCGTCCTCCTCGGGCGACGCCGAGGATGTTGATGATCACCGGATCGGCAGCGGGGCGCTGATGCTCTGCACGATGTCGACGGCCCCTGCGCTCGACGGCGTCGCGCGAGGAGCTGCGCCGCGATCTCGCGGGTGACCTCCTCGTACGACTTGCACCTTGTGGCTCGTGAAGGCGGGGATGCCCAGCTTGCGCAGGCGGATGTGCTCAGGCGCATCGGTGTCGATGATCGACCGGCGCGCGTTCATCTGCTCCTCGGTGAGGTCCGGCAGGTTCGTCATGCCGCGAGCGTTGGAGTAGGTCTTGGGGTCGCGCGTCACGGTGACGAGGTCGCGGTACCGGGTGACGGCCCAGAACGGGCGACCCTCGTACATCCGCTGCGGCGACGGGCTCGGTCCGCCGCATCTCGGCGAAGACCGCGTGCGGGATCCCGTTCGCGTAGGCCGCCGGGTCGGTGATGTCGATCGCGGCGTCGGTGCTGGTGCTCATGCGGGACCTCCTGGGGTGATGACGAAGCGGCCGGAGACGTCGCCTCGGTGCAGCCGGTCGTGCGCCGCGGCGACGTCGTCGAGGCCGATGACCTCGATGGGGGAGTGCAGGGAATGGCTCTGGGCGAGGGCGACCATGTCGCGCATCTGGGCGAGGGAGCCCCAGACCGACGTCATGAACCGGGCCTCGTGCGGGCACGGCGCCGAATCCGAAGGGGATGGTCCCGCCGTAGAGGCCGACGACGACCACCAGGCCCTGCCGGGCGACGTGGTCGCGGGCGGCGACCAGTGTCGGCTCCGCGCCGACGAAGTCGACGACGGCGGTGAAGGTTCCCTCCACCTCGCCGGGTGCCGCCACCGCGTCCGCGCCGAGCTCGAGCGCGAGGGCGCGCTTCTCCGGCGACGCGTCGAGGACGGTCACCTCGGCGTCCGAGCGGATCTTGAGCCACTGGAGGCCGAACTGCCCGAGTCCGCCCGCCCCGATGACGAGGGCGCGCGGCCGGGTGGCCGCCGGCGAGGACGCTGGAGGGTGTGGTCGACGGCGCGGTAGGCGGTGAGCCCGCCGCAGGCGAGGGGGGCGGCGTGCGCCGGGTCGAGGTCGCCCAGCGGGACGAGGTAGCCCTCGTCCGGCACCGCCATCCGGTCGGCGTAGCCGCCGTCGCGGAAGAGCCCCGCCTCGGTGGCGTTCGGGCAGATCATCTCCTGCCCGGACGAGCAGGCCCAGCAGTCGGGCTGGCGGCAGCCCCAGCAGGCGTAGACCAGCACCGGGCCGAGCCGGGGGTGCAGGGCCGCCACCTCGTGGCCGAGCACGACGGGCAGGGCGGTGGGGTAGTCGCCGGCGGCCGCGTGGAGGTCGGAGTGGCAGATGCCGCAGGCGAGCACGTCGACGACGGCACCCCCCGCAGGGGCAACCGGCTCGGGCACGTCCTGCACGAGGAGGGGAGCCCCGGGGGCGGTGAGGACGACGGCGCGCATGGCGGGGCCTTTCGTTCGGGTCCGGGTGCTCCCCATCGCCGACCTTGAGGTTCCGCCCGTTTCCGGACCCGGAATCGGGCGGAACCTCAAGGTCGACATGCGGGAAAGTCCGGACGGCCAGCGCCTCGAACACTACATTTATCAAGTATCTGAAATCCACGGATTCGGGAGGTTCGATGTCGTCGTGGGATCCGGCCGAGCGTGACCGGGTGGCGGCCCTGTGCGAGGAGCACGGCATCCACACGGTCGAGTGCGTGTTCGTCGACACCTGGGGCATGCCGCGCGGCAAGCGACTGCCCGTCCGGCAGTTCCTGCGCGGATCGGGGTTCGCGATCGCGAACGTCGTCTACACGTGGGATCCCACCTGCTTCATCTTCGGCACCCCGTGGGTCGACGAGACCGACGGCTTCCCCGACATGCACGCCATCCCCGACCTCGCGAGCTTCCGCGTCGCCGGCTGGACCGAGGGCGTCGGCATCGTCATGTGCGACACCATCAACGTCGACACCCACGAGCCGATCGAGATGGACGCGCGTCAGATGCTCAAGCGCCAGCTCGCACGTGCGGACGCCCTGGGGTTCGGCGTCGACGCCGCGTCCGAGCTGGAGTGCCACTTCTTCACGCCCGACTGGAAGCCGATCTACGACGACATCAACTGCTACTCCATCTACCGCGGCTGGGAGATGGAGCCCTTCATGCTCGACATCCGCGAGTCACTGCGCAAGACGGGCATCGAGGTCGAGGCCTGCAACGTCGAGTACGGCCCGGGCCAGACCGAGATCAACGTGCGGTACGGACCGATGATGAAGATGGCCGACGACACGGTGTACTTCAAGTACATCGTCCGGCTGTGCGCGAAGCGCCACGGCCTGAACGTCACGTTCATGGCCAAGCCGTTCCTGCTGGAGGCCGGCAACGGCATGCACATCCACCAGTCGCTCACGCGCGACGGCGAGAACGCCTTCGCCACGACAGGACGAGGACTCGATCCTCGGCAACAGCCTCATGCGCAAGTACCTGACCGGCCTGCTGGCGCACCACAAGGAGCTCCAGCTCGTGATGACGCCCGACCGTGAGCGGCTACAAGCGCCTGCAGGACTACTCCTTCTCGCCGACGCAGGTCACGTGGGGCCTCGACCACCGACTGGTCGGCGTGCGCTCGATCGTCGGCGCGGGCAAGGGCAACCGGCTCGAGGCCCGCTGGGCCGCCGCCGACGCCAATCCGTACCTGGTGTTCGCCGGGGTCCTGGCCGCGGGGCTCGACGGACTCGAGAACGACTACGAGCTCATGCCCCAGGTGGTGGGCGACCCGCACGCGGACGAGCGGTGGGACCGGCTGCCCGTCGACATCACCGGCGCGATCGACAACTTCGACAGCCCGTTCACCCGCAGCGTGTACGGCGACGTCTTCGTCGACAACTTCCTCGTCATGCAGCGGCGCGAGGCGCAGGAGTTCGCGGACAATGCGGAGCAGGGAGACGACGTCAGCGAGTGGGAACTGCGTCGCTACCGGGCGGTCATCTAGGTGACGCGCGTCCTGCTCATCAGCCACGAGCCCGAGGCCGCTCCTGCGCTCATCGGCCGGATCCTGCGCGAGCGGGGCTACGAGATCGACACTCACGTCGTGCTCGCGGATCCCGGTGCCCCGAACACCGACTTCCCCGATCCCGCGGCCTACCACGCCGTGATCGCGTTCGGCTCCTTCGCCAACGCCTACGACGAGGGTGCCCGGGCCTGGGTCGAACCGGAGATCGCGCTCATCCGGGAGATGGTCGAGGAGGAGATCCCCTACCTCGGCGTGTGCTTCGGAGGGCAGCTGCTCGCCGAGTCACTGGGCGGTCACGTCGAGCGGGCTCCGGTCGAGGAGCAGGAGATCGGGCTGGTGACGTTCGACGAGGACGAGCGCCTGCCGGTCCCGACCGGCCCGTGGTTCACCTGGCACGAGGATCGCGTGGTGCTGCCGTCGGGCGTCGACGTGCTTGCGCACAACGGAAAGGCCCCCCAGCTCTTCCGCTCCGGCAAGGCCGTGGGCACCCAGTTCCATCCCGAGGCCGAGGCGAGTGTCGTCGGGTCGTGGGTGCGCATCGGGCCGGACCACATCCCCGACCACACCAGCGGGGCCCAGCTGCTGCAGGATCTGGAGATCCACGAGGCCAGGCTGCGGCGGAACTGCGAGGAGCTCGTCGACTGGTTCATGAGGCGAGATCGCCGAGGTCGGGCCGTGACGGCGCCGCTCGACGGGATCGTCGTCGTCTCGCTCGAGCAGGCAATCTCGGCGCCGTTCGCGACGCGTCAGCTCGCCGACCTCGGCGCCACCGTCATCAAGGTCGAGCGCCCCGAGGGCGACTTCGCCCGGCACTACGACAGCGTCGTGCAGGGGGAGTCGGCCTTCTTCGTGTGGGCGAACCGCGGCAAGCAGTCGGTCGCCCTCGACGTCAAGGATGACGCAGACCTCGCCACCTTCCGCGCGCTGATCGCGGGGGCGGACGTCTTCCTGCACAACCTGTCGCCGCGGGCGGCGCAACGGCTCGGCATCGACGCTCCCACTCTCGTGGCCGCGCACCCGTCGATCATCGCGGCCGAGATCTCCGGCTACGGGCATGGCGGCCCGCGCGAGGACGACAAGGCCTACGACCTGGCGATCCAGGCGGAGGCGGGCGTCTTCTCGGTGACCGGCGACGAGCAGATGAGCAAGGTCGGGTTCTCGGTGGCGGACATCTGCTCGGGCATGTACGCCTTCTCGAGCATCCTCGCGGCCCTGCTGCGACGCGAGCGCACCGGCGAGGGCGCCGCGATCCAGGTCTCGATGCTCGACTCCCTCGCGGAGTGGGTGTCGGCGCCGCTGTACAACGCGGTCTACGGGCACGGGCAGTCGCCGCGCACGGGTCGGCGTCATCATGCGATCGCGCCCTACGGCACGTTCCGCCTCGCGGACGGGAGCACCATCCTGATCGCCGTCCAGTCCGACGCGGAGTGGCGCAGCATGGCCGAGCACCTGATGCTCGCGCCCGCGCTGGGCACCGACGCCCGGTTCGCCACCAACGCCAGCCGCATCGCCAACGTCGGAGAGCTCGAGCGCCTCATCTCGGAGTGCCTTGACGGCATCCCCGCGGATGTCGCGCGCGAACGGCTCGCCCGAGGCCGCATCGCCACGGCGCGGGTGAACGACCTGCAGGGGGTCTGGGAGCACGAGCAGCTCCGCGCCCGCGGCCGGTTCGTGCCGGTGTCGACGCCGAGCGGCACCGTCGAGCTGCTGGCGATGCCCTTCGACATCAGCGGGTGGACCGCTCCTCGCCGGCACGGGTGCCCGCCCTCGACGAGCATGACGACGCGACCCTCGACGCCGTCATGCGGCGAGGGCGCGGCGACTAGTACGACTTGGGCAGGCCCAGCACGTGCTGGCCGAGGTAGGCGAGCACGAGGTTGTTGTTGATGGGAGCGACTTGGTACAGGCGGGTCTCGCGGAACTTGCGCTCGATGTCGTACTCGACGGCGAAGCCGAAGCCGCCGTGCGCGTCGAGCGAGGCGTTCGCGGCGGCCCACGACGCCTCGGACGCGAGCAGCTTCGCCATGTTCGCCTCGGCCGCGCACTTCTGGCCGGAGTCGAACTTCGCGGCGGCGTCGAAGCGCACGAGGTTCGCCGCGCAGAGCTGCGCGTAGGCCTTGGCGAGCGGGAACTGCACGCCCTGGTTGGCGCCGATGGGTCCGCCGAACACCTCGCGCTGGTTCGCGTAGGCGACCGCGCGCTCGAGCAGGAAGCGGCCGTCGCCGATGCACTCCGAGGCGATCAGGATCCGCTCGGCGTTCATGCCGTCGAGGATGTAGCGGAAGCCCCGGCCCTCATCGCCGATCAGGGAGTCGGCCGGGATGACGACGTCGTCGAAGAAGACCTCGGTCGTGTTGTGGTTCATCATCGTGCGGATCGGCTTGATCGTCAGGCCGGGCAGGTCGCGCATGTCGAAGATGAAGACGGACAGTCCCTCGGTCTTCTTCTCGAGCTCGTCGTACGGCGTCGTGCGCGCCAGCAGGATCATCAGGTCCGAGTAGAGGGCCCGGGACGTCCAGATCTTCTGGCCGTTGATGCGCCAGCCCTCGGGCACGCGCTCGGCGCGGGTGCGGATGCGCGTGGTCTCCGAGCCCGCTCCGGGCTCGGTGACGCCGAACGCCTGCAGGCGCAGGCGTGCCGTCGGCGATGCCCGGCAGGTAGCGCTGCTTCTGCTCCTCGCTGCCGTGCCGCAGCAGCGTGCCCATGATGTACATCTGGGCGTGGCAGGCGCTGGGGTTGCCGCCGCTGGCGGAGACCTCCTCGAGGATGACGGACGCCTCGGTGAGCGTGGCGCCGCCGCCGCCGTACTCCTCGGGCACCAGGGCGCCGAGGAAGCCGGCCTCGGTGAGGGCGGCGACGAACTCCTCGGGGTAGGAGTCGGGCTCGAGGGAGCGCCAGTAGGCGCCGTCGAAGCGCTCGCACACCTCGCGCACGCCGGCGCGCAGGTCGTCGTGCTCGGAAGTCTGGGTCAGGTCCACCCGCAATTTGTATCATTTATCAACTCGACGCGCTGAGGAGTCCGCGCATGACGACCACCACCCCGGACTGGAACGCCCTCGCGGCGTCCGTCCAGTACCCGACCGAGCTGCTCATCGACGGCGCAGTGGACGGCCGGCGCGACCCGGCACGAGGTGGTCAGCCCGATCGACGGGCGGGTCGTCGCGGAGGTCGCGATGGCCGGGGCCGCGGACGTCGACCGGGCGGTCGCCTCGGCCCGGGCCTCGTTCGAGGACCGCCGCTGGGCCGGGATGGCCCCGGCGGACCGCAAGGACGTGCATGATCCGGTGGGCGCACCTGGTGAACGACCACGCCGACCAGCTGGCGGTGCTCACCGCCCTCGAGATGGGCAAGCCCGCCCGCGAGGCGAAGGCCATCGACGTCCGGGCCTGCCATCGCACCCTGCGCTGGTTCGGGGAGGCGATCGACAAGGTGCTCGACGAGATGCCCAAGGTCGGCGACTCGTCGTGGGCGATGATCGAGCGCGAGCCGGCGGGCGTCGTCGGGGCCGTCACCCCGTGGAACTTCCCGCTCACGCTGGAGACCTGGAAGATCGCGCCCGCCCTGGCGGTCGGCTGCTCGATGGTCCTCAAGCCCGCGGAGAACTCGCCCCTCGACCGCGCTGTACGTCGCGCAGCTGGGGCTGGAGGCGGGGCTGCCCGAGGGCGTCCTGAACGTCGTCAACGGCCTGGGCTCGGTCGCCGGAGCGGCGCTGGCCGGTCACATGGACGTCGACATCATCACGTTCACCGGCTCGACGGCGACCGGCCGCGCGATCATGACGGCGGCGGCGCAGTCCAACATGAAGCGTCCGTACCTCGAGCTCGGCGGCAAGGGCGCGAACATCGTGTTCCCCGACGCCGACCTCGACAAGGCCGCTGCCGCGGCCGCGCTGGGCGGTCACCTACAACGCGGGCCAGATGTGCACCGCCGGCGCACGGCTCGTCGTCCACGAGTCGGTCAAGGACGAGGTGCTCGCGAAGGTGCTCGAGGCCATGGCGGCCGCGCAGCCGGCCAACCCGCTGGAGCACGACGCTCCGATCGGCGCGGTCGCGAGCGCGCGCCAGCTCGACACGATCCACGGCATCGTCACCGAGGGCCTCGGCGAGGGCGGCGCGCCTGCTGATGGGCGGGCGAGCCCGTGCTCGACCGAGACCGGGGGCTCCTACTACCCGCCGACCGTCGTCGACGACCTGCAGCCGGACTCCCTGCTGGCGCAGAAGGAGGTCTTCGGGCCCGGTGCTGTCGGTCCTCACCTTCTCGTCGGACGACGAGGCGATCCGGATCGGCAACGCCACCGACTACGGGCTCGCGTCCGCCGTGTGGACGAACGACCTGAGCCGCGCCCGGCGCGTCTCGAAGGCGCTGCGCATGGGAACGGTGTGGGTGAACTGCTACGAGGAGGGCGACCTCACCGTGCCGTTCGGCGGCGTGAAGCAGTCGGGGTTCGGCAGCGACAAGTCGCTGCACGCCATGGACAAGTTCACCGACCTCAAGACCACGTGGATCGAGCTGTCATGACGGCCGAGCCGGTCGACATCCGGCCGCGCCGTCGTCGCAACCTCGCCGAGGACGTCGCCGCCCACATCCGCGACGCGATCCTCGCGGGACGGCTCAAGCCCGGGCCAGCGCATCGACCAGGACGCGATCGCCGAGGAGCTCGGCGTCAGCCGGCTGCCGGTGCGCGAGGCGCTCATCGCCCTCGACCAGGAGGGCCTGGTGCAGACGATCCCGCGCAAGGGCTCCTACGTGTCGCGAGTCGATCGCGACGACATCGCCGACCACTACCAGGTCTTCGGCCAGGTCGCGGGGCTCGCGGCGGCGCGGGCGGTGTCCCGTCTCGACGACGACGACCTCGAGCGGCTCGTCGCCCTGCACGACGGGCATGTCCCGGGCGGACAGCCTGCAGGAGCAGCAGCGGCTCAACCACGAGTTCCACCGCACGATCAACAAGGCGGCGAGCAGCCAGCGCATGAGCGCGATGCTCCAGCTGCTCTCGCGCTCCCTGCCGATGCCGTACGCCGACTTCCCGCCCGAGTGGCTCGACGAGGCGAACCGTCAGCACCGCGACATCCTCGAGGCCTTCAAGCGCCGCGACACCCTCGCGGCGCAGCGGGCCATGGAGCAGCACATCAACGCCAGCGCACGACACGCCATCGAGGTGCTCGAGCACCTCGACTTCTTCGAGGACGAGTGATGGATCGGTACCTGCACTGGATCAACGGCACCCGCGTCGCCCCCTGTCGGGGCAGTACCTGCCGACGCTCGACCCGATGACGACGCAGCCGTGGGCGGAGATCGCCCGAGGCGACGCGGCCGACGTCGAGGCGGCGGTCGCGTCCGCGCAGGCCGCGTTCGCGTCCTGGCGCAACGTCGGGCCGACGACGCGCGCGGACGTCATCTGGCGGCTCGGCGACCTCATCGCCGCGCACGCGGACGAGCTGGCCGCGCTCGAGGCCCGCGACGCCGGCAAGGTCGTCCGCGAGGTGAAGGGCCAGATGACGTCGCTGCGCGCCTGGTACCACTACTACGCGTCGCTGGCGTACCAGACCGAGGGCCGCACGATCCCGCAGGACCGGGCGAGCCTCACCGTCTACACGCAGCGCATCCCGTTCGGCGTCGTCGGCGTGATCCCGGCCTTCAACTCGCCCGATGCTCCTGGGCGGCATGGGCCTGGCCCCGGCACTGGCGGCCGGCAACACCGTCGTCGTGAAGCCGCCGGAGGTGAACTCGCTGTCGCTGCTGCGGCTCGGTGAGCTCGCCAAGGAGGCCGGCCTGCCGGACGGCTGCCTCAACATCGTCACGGGCTACGGCCACGAGGCCGGCGACGCGCTGGTCGCGCATCCCCACGTGCGCAAGGTCTGGTTCACCGGCGGGCCCGACAGCGCGCGCTTCGTCGCGGCACGCGCGGCGGAGCACCTCAAGCCGCTGGTCCTCGAGCTCGGGGGCAAGAGCGCCAACATCTTCTTCGACGACGTGCGCGTCGACGACGTCGTCAACGGCGTCATCGCGGGCATCTTCGCGGCCGCCGGGCAGACCTGCGTCGCCGGCTCGCGGCTGCTCGTGCACGAGCGCATCGCCGACGAGCTCGTCGAGAAGGTCGCCGCGCGGGCACGGACGGTGAAGCTCGGCGATCCCACCTCGGAGGACACCGAGATGGGCCCGATGTCGCAGGAGAAGATCCTGGCCGGCGTGCGCAGCCGCGTGCAGGAGGCGGTGGGCGAGGGCGCCAGCCTCGTCGTCGGCGGCGACGATGCCGATCGTCCCGACCACGGCTGGTTCTACGCGCCCACCGTGCTCGACAACGTACGCAACGACATGTCCGTGGCGCAGAACGAGCTGTTCGGCCCCGTGCTGTCCGTCATCCGGATCTCGGACGAGGACGAGGCGGTCGCCATCGCCAACGACTCGCCCTTCGCCCTCGCTGCCGGCGTGTGGACCCGCGACCTGGGCCGCGCCCATCGCGTGGCGAGCCGGCTCGACACCGGCACCGTCTGGGTGAACATGTACCGCGCGCTGCAGTTCGCGACCCCGTTCGGCGGCAACAAGCTGTCCGGCTACGGCCGCGAGAACGGCATGGACGGCTTCGCGGAGTTCACCCAGCCCAAGGGCGTGTGGGTGGAGTCGAGCGACGAGCCGGTCGGCGACCCCTTCGTCCTCCGCGCCTGACCCCTTCGCCGAGCGGCGAGTCGTGGGCGCTTCCTCCAGGCGCCGCAGCCACCACTCGGCGGAGGGCTCGGCGGTCAGGTGCGGTAGCGCTCGGCGAGGAAGACGCCGACCAGGACGACGACCGCGCCGAGCAGCTGCACCGGCGTCAGCACCTCGCCGAGGGCCACCCACGCGATGAAGCTGGCCAGCAGCGGCTCGGTCATGCCGATCACCGAGGCCTGCGACGCCCGGATGTGGTGCAGCGACACGACGATCAGCCAGAACGGCACGACGGTGCCGAGGACGACCATGTACGCGCACAGCGCCCAGATGGGCACCGCGGCGCCGTCCTCGCCCAGCGGGTAGCCGTCGCCCGGTCAGCGTCTCCCACGGGAACGACCACCACGGCTGGACGATCGCCCAGAACAGGGCCGCCGCCCCGAAGCCCCACATGGTCAGCGACACCGGGTCGCGCGGCTCGGGCCGGTGCACCTGCGCGTCGCCCAGCAGGAAGTAGATGGCCAGCGCGGCAGCGGCACCGAAGGCGGCGGCCACGCCGAGGGCGTTGAGGGTGAACCCCTGCCAGACCTGCGCCACCATCGCCAGGCCGACGCAGCGCGATCACGAGGCCCAGCCACACGATCCGGGGCGTGCGGTGCTTCAGGCCGAAGTGGAACCACAGCGCCACCATGATCGGCGCGGTGAACTCGATGAGCAGGGCGATCCCGACGGGCAGCAGCTCGATGGCGACGAAGTACAGGTACTGCGTCATCGCGACGCCGAGCACGCCGTAGGCCAGCAGGATCCAGAACTCGGAGCGACGGATCCGCAGGGACGCCGGCCGGGTCAGGGCGACGACGACGAGCAGGATGAGGAAGGCCGCCGTGACGCGGAGCTGCGACAGGCGGGCCGGGTCGATCCCGCTGATGAGGATGGACTTGCTGATCGTCCCGTTGAGGGCGAACAGGGTCGCCGCGACGAGGTAGAGGACGTACCCCCGGGCGGGGTGCCGTCGCGCGGCCGGAGCCACTCCGGGGAGCGGCTCGGCGAGGTCGCTCACGACCGGCAGAGCGGCGTCGTACACGGCGATCGTCTGGTCCGCGATCGCGTCCCAGCCGAAGTCGCTGACGGCGCGGGCGCGGCCCGCGACTCCCATGGCGCGAGCCCGCGCGGGGTCGGCGGCGATGACGTTGACGGCGTCCGCGAAGGCATGCTCGAACGCCCGCGGCTCGGCGGCGTCGTACGGCACCAGCAGCCCGGTCTCGCCGTCGACGACCACCTCGGGGATCCCGCCGACGGCCGACGCGACGACCGCGGTCTCGCACGCCATCGCCTCGAGGTTGACGATGCCGAGCGGCTCGTAGATCGACGGGCAGACGAACGCCAGCGCGTGGGTGAACAGCTGGACCAGCTTCGGTCGGGCCACCTGCTCCTGCACCCAGATGACGCTGTCGTCGCCGCGCTCGGCGCGCAGCTGGTCGACCCCCGCCGAGGTCTCCTGGCCGATCTCCGGGGTGTCGGGGGACGAGGCGCACAGCACCAGCTGGACGTCGTCGTCGAACCGACGGGCGGCGTTGATGAGGTGGACGATGCCCTTCTGCCGGGTGATCCGGCCGACGAACAGCACGTACGGACGGCTGCCGTCGATGCCGAGCTCGGCAAGGGCGGCCGTGTCCTGGTCGGGGTGGTACACGTCGGTGTCGATGCCGTTGTGCACGACGGAGACCCGATCGGGATCGACGTCGGGGTACGCGGCGAGCACGTCGGCCCGCATGCCGTGGCTCACGGCGATGATCCGGGCGGCACCCTCGTACGCGGTGCGCTCGACCCAGGAGGAGACGCGGTACCCGCCACCGAGCTGCTCCTCCTTCCACGGGCGCAGCGGCTCGAGGGAGTGCGCGGTGAGCACGTGCGGCACGCCGTGCAGGAGCCCGCCGATGTGCCCGGCGAGGTTGGCGTACCAGGTGTGCGAGTGGAGGATGTCGACGCCGCTGGTGGCATCGACCATCTCGAGGTCGATGCCGAGCGTCTGGATGGCCGGGTTGGCGCCGAGCAGGGCGGCCGGCACCGCGTGGGCGACCGCGTCACCGCGGGGCTCGCCCCAGCAGTGCACGTCGACGTCGATCTTGCGACGCAGCTCCGCGACGAGGTGCTCGACGTGGACGCCCGCCCCGCCGTAGATGTCCGGGGGCCACTCTCGGGTCAGCATTCCTACGCGCACAGCCCGAGCCTAGAGGTCTTGCCGTCAAGCCACGCGGCGACCGCCTCCGTGGGGCTAGGGTTCGAGGGTGAGTTCCGATCCGCACGTACTGGCGATGGTCCTCGCGGGAGGCGAAGGCAAGCGGCTCATGCCGCTGACGGCCGACCGGGCCAAGCCCGCCGTTCCCTTCGGAGGCTCCTACCGCCTCGTCGACTTCGTCCTGTCGAATCTCATCAACGCCGGCCTGCGCCGCGTGTGCGTGCTGACGCAGTACAAGTCGCACAGCCTCGACCGGCACATCACGCAGACCTGGCGCATGCCCACCCTGCTCGGCGACTACGTGACCCCCGTGCCGGCGCAGCAGCGGCTCGGACCGCGGTGGTACACGGGCAGCGCCGACGCGATCTTCCAGAGCCTGAACCTCGTCTACGACGAGGCCCCCGACTACGTCGTCGTGTTCGGTGCCGATCACGTGTACCGCATGGACCCGATGCAGATGATCCACGCGCACATCGCCAGCGGCGCCGGTGTCACGGTCGCGGGCATCCGCATGCCGAAGGCGATGTCGAGCGAGTTCGGCGTCATCCAGACGGCTCCTGACGGCCGCCGGATCTCCAAGTTCCTGGAGAAGCCGATCGACCCGCCGACGATCCCGGGCGACGACGACCACTGCTACGTCTCGATGGGCAACTACGTGTTCAGCACGCAGACGCTGCTCGAGGTGCTGAAGGCCGACGCGGCGGACCCTGCGTCGGTGCACGACATGGGCGGCAACATCATCCCGATGCTGACGGAGCAGGGCGAGGCGCAGGTCTACGACTTCGCCGAGAACATCGTGCCCGGTGCGACCGATCGCGACCGCGGCTACTGGCGCGACGTCGGAACGCTCGACAGCTATCACGACGCGCACATGGACCTGGTGTCCGTGCACCCGATCTTCAACCTCTACAACCGGCGCTGGCCGATCCTGTCCAACCTGCCGTCGCTGCCGCCGGCGAAGTTCGTCGAGGGCGGCAACGCCCACGAGTCGATGGTCGGCGCCGGGACGATCATCTCGGGCGCGCACGTGCGCACCTCCGTGATCGCGACCAGCGTCGCCGTCGACGCGGGCGCCTACGTCGAGGGCAGCGTCCTCATGCCCGGCGTGCGCATCGGCCGCAACGCCGTCGTCCGGCGCGCCA
Organism: uncultured bacterium; assembly: GCA_963707385.1. Lineage (GTDB taxonomy): Bacteria > Actinomycetota > Actinomycetes > S36-B12 > S36-B12 > UBA10649. Next base: position 218,913 of record CAVPPK010000004.1, read on the forward strand.
TCCTGGACAAGAACGTCGTCGTGCCCGACGGCGCCCAGATCGGCGTCGACCTCGAGCGCGACCGGGCGCTCTACACGGTGAGCGACGCCGGTGTCGTGTGCCTGGGCAAGGGAGTCACGGCCGCCCTCTGAGGCGACCGCATCCCGACGCCGAGTGCTACTGGGCGTCAGGCGCCTCGACGACGCTCTCCGTGGGCGGCGGCTCCAGGTCGATGCTCGTCGTGAAGTCGCTCAGGATCGTCATCGTCTGGGCCGACACCGGTCCCGCAGCCGCGTCCGGCAGGTCGAGGGAGCGCTGCGACGCCGACGACGCGGCCCCGCCCGTCGATCCAGACGGTCACGTCGATGACGGCTCCCTGCCAGTCCGTGCCGATGTCGACGAGCTCCTCGTCGGAGAACCCCAGCAACGCCAGGCTCTCCGGAGCAGCCGGCAGCGCTGCCGGTGAACCGGGTCGCCGGGACGCCGTCGAGGTCCTCAGGACCGTGCCGGGTGACGTCCGCGAGGCCGCCGAGTCCGCGAAGCGGGTCGGCGAGCCGGCCGGTGGGCGTGGCCCGCTCGTCCGGCAGCCGGGTCCACATCCCGTCGGGCACGTCGGTCTGCACGAACAGGCCCTTGCCGTTCGACAGCTCGCGGGTGACCGCGCCGCTGGCATCGGTCCACGTCATGTCGCCGTAGCCCTGCGCGACGGCGGCCGAGCCCGTCCCGGTCAGTGTGCGGACGTCGCCGCCCGACGTCGGTGCTGACCCTGACGTCGAGGTCGGCGGTGGCCAGGTCGCGCGTGCGCATGACGCTCGCGACGAAGTCGTCGGCGGACGGGGTCGGCTGCACCGCGGACGGTGGTGCGGCCGAGGTGGCGGAGTCGGCGCGCTGCGTGCCGCAGCCGGCGAGCGCGCCGGCGCCGAGCACCAGGGTCGCGAGCATCGCGACGAGGCGTGCCCCGCGGTCGACGTCATGCCACTAGTGGACCACGGTGCCCGCGAGCGTGTGGCTCTCGACTCCCACGACACGCACCGGACCGTCGTCGGAGAACTCGCGATGCACGACGATGAAGCCCCCGGGGGGAAGCTTGGGGTCCCAGGCGCGGCTCCCAGCGCGGATCCTCGAGGCCGACGCCGAGTGCGACGGCCATCGACTCGAGGATGGTGGGCAGGACCGGGCGGTGCGAGCAGAGCACGAGTGGCTCGGGGCAGAGGGCGAGCTCGATCGCGCGTGCGGCGGCGCCGCGCGGATCGGCGTGGTGACCTTCCTCGGTGAGCAGCGGCTCGCGCACCACGGTGGTGTCGAGGTGCTTGGCGTAGTGCTTCACGGTCTCCGTGCACCGGCGGGCGCTGCTGGCGTACACCGCCGTGATGCCGAAGGCGTCGAGCAGCGGGACGAGGGCCTTGCTCTGGGATCGTCCCTTGCCGGTGAGGGGCCGATCGGCGTCATCGTCGCCGTGGAACTGGGCGCGCTTCATCGCCTGCGTGTGCCGCAGGATCACGAGGGGCAGCGAGTCCGGCTGCTCGACGGCGGACGCGACCAGGCCCTGGTCGGAGGGATAGGTCAGGAAGGTGCGTGCCTCCGCGGCGCGGGGATCCAGCGGATCTCGTCGACCTCGTCGTCGGGGGTGAAGGCCTCCTCGGAGCGCACGCGCGCCCGCCAGTAGTTGACGACCTTCGGACGGCTCTGGACGCTGTAGGACTGGGTGGCCAGCGGCATGTGCAGGATCGGCGTGAAGCCGGTCTCCTCGTCGCACTCGCGGATGGCGGCCACCACCACGTGCTCGCCCGGGTCGATCTTCCCCTTGGGCAGCGACCAGTCCTGACGTCCCGGCCGATGGACGATGAGCACCTCCGTCGTCGTCGCCCGTACCCGCGCAGGAGCACCACGCCGGCCGCGCGGATCGCGGACTGGTTCGTCACCTGCTCATCCCGGCCTGCCGGGCAGCGCGCTTCGCCTCCGGCCACAGTTCGGCGAACCGGTAGCGGTCGAGGATCTCCTCATCCGCCTCGAACTCGTGCAGCACGCCGAGCGACATGCCGGTGAGGCCGTCGACGTCGGCGTGCGAGGCCAGTTCCCGCAGGATGACCTGTGCGACGTGCGCATCCTGATGGTCGCCGAGCAGCTCGGTGACGTCGGACAGCATGCGGGCGTGCTTCTTCATCCTGGCGCCGAAGATCGGGGCGACGGCGTCGGCCGCGTACCGTGCGCGCTTGGCCTTGATGCGCGCGGCATGCCACGTGGGGCTGGGCCCGTCGAGCTCGAGGGCCCTGATGCTCTTGCGCAGGCGACGCCACGTGCGGGCGACGAGCGGCAGGAGCACGTCCTCGCACGTCTCGAAGGCAGCGTCCGTCACGGGCGGCTCGATGGCGGCGGACATGAGGTCGTCGACGAGCAGCTGGTGCCGGTCGCTGCGAAGGGCGGCGAGTGCGCTGGAGCGCGCGGCCGACAGCCGCCGCTCGAGCAGGGGATCGATGGCGGCGCGGGCGCGGGCGGTGTCCGCCTCGTCGTCGCAGCTGGCCGGCGTGGCGGTCGAGGCGGTCGATCATGACCTCGGTGTCGCGGATCGCGCCGAGCTCGCTGGCGATCCACTTCAGCTCCTCGCGCAGGGCCCCGGCGGGCTCCTCCTGCATGAGCGGCGCGAACGTCGCCAGCGCACTGCGCAGGCGACGGGCGGCGACGCGCATCTGGTGGACGGAGTCGGGCAGGTCGCGACGGACGGCGACGTCGGCCAGCAGCAGGTGGCGCACGTGCAGGGACAGGACGGCGCGGATGGCGTCGACGGCGAGGCCCGAGCGGGCCCGGGACCGGCAGCTCCGGCACGTCCGGCGGCTCCGCCGTGCGCGGGCCCAGGGCGCTGGCCGCCTTGCTGACCGAGCTCGGCTCGGCGCCCATGCCCATCGAGCAGGTCGACGACCGCGTCCATGGCCGCCAGCGCTGCGGGATCGGCCGCGTCGACGGCCTCGATCTCGATCTCGCGGAAGACGCTGACGACGCGTCCGTCCCGCAGGACGGAGACGACGTCGTCGACGACCTCGACCAGTGCCCTGCCGTCGGCATCGTGGAGGAGCGCGGGGCGCGCGCTCGGTCGAGATGGTCACCACGGCCGCCAGCGGGCGCTCGCGCAGCAGGGGAGCGATCACCTCGACGAAGCCGCCGGGCACCGCGCCGACCTGACCGTGGTCGAGCGGCAGGCGGAGCTCGTCGCGCGATGAGCCGTCGGCACCGGCCACCGGCAGCTTCATGTGCCAGCCCTCGTCGTGCCCGCCCTCGCGCCGGCGCAGGGTGATGCCCCAGCGGAACAGCGCGAGGTCGGCGGTGTCGTGGTAGACGGCCCGCATGGTGAACGGCTCGACGACCTCGACGGCGTGCGCGACGCCCGACGCGACGAAGTCCGGCAGGTCGAACATCCCGTGGACGCGGAGCTTGCGCTCCACCTCGCGGTGGGGTCGGCTGGGCGTCACGGGGCGAAGCCCCGCTTGCGCTTGATCTCCAGCAGGGACTCCTGGTAGTCGCGCAGGTGGCTGCCGTCGGCGTCGAACAGCCGGCGGGTCCAGGTGCCGTCGGACTCGAGGTCCCAGGCCGAGGTCTCGGGGTCGTAGGCGTAGTCGAACAGCGCGTAGATGTCCGCCGTCTCCTCCGGGTCGACCAGCCGGATCAGGGTCTCGACGCGGCGGTCGAGGTTGCGGTGCATGAGGTCGGCGGAGCCGATCCACACCTCGCGGTTGCCGCGCGTTCTCGAAGCAGTAGACGCGCGAGTGCTCGAGGAAGCGGCCGAGGATGCTGATGCACCCGGATGTTCTCGCTCAGCCCGGGCACGCCCGGCCGCACGGCGCAGATGCCGCGGACCCAGACGTCGACCGGAACGCCGGCGCGCGAGGCGCGGTAGAGCGCGTCGATGATGCCCTCGTCGACGATCGAGTTGCACTTGAAGCGGATGCCGCCGGGCAGGCCCGCCTTGTGGTTCTCCACCTCCCGCTCGATCCGCTCGACGAGTCCGGTGCGCACCGAGTGCGGCGCGACCAGGAAGCGCTCGTAGTCGGTGTTCATGGAGTAGCCCGGACAGCACGTTGAACAGGTTCGATGACGTCCTCGCCGACGGCGGGGTCGCTCGTGAGCAGACCGAGGTCCTCGTACAGCCGCGCGGTCTTGGGGTGGTAGTTGCCGGTGCCGATGTGGCAGTAGCGGCGCAGCTGGTCGCCGTCGTCGCGCACGACCATCGACAGCTTGCTGTGCGTCTTCAGGCCGACGAGGCCGTAGACGACGTGGACGCCCGCCTCCTCGAGCTTGCGCGCCCACTCGATGTTGTTCTGCTCGTCGAACCGCGCCTTGATCTCGACGAGGGCCAGCACCTGCTTGCCCGCCTGGGCGGCGTCGATCAGGGCGTCGACGATGGGGGAGTCGCCGGACGTGCGGTAGAGCGTCTGCTTGATGGCCAGCACCTGCGGGTCGCGGGCCGCCTGCTCGAGGAAGAGCTGGACGCTGGTCGAGAACGAGTCGTACGGGTGGTGCAGGAGCACGTCGCGCTCGCGGACCACGGAGAGGATGTCGGGCGCCGAGGCCGTCTCGACCTCGCTGAGCTGGCGCGACGTCTTGGGCACGAACTTGCGCTGCTTGAGGTCGTCGCGGTCGAGGCCGTACAGCGTCCACAGGCCGGTCAGGTCCAGCGGGCCGGGGAGCCGGAAGACCTCGAGCTCGTTGACGCCGAGCTCGCTGATGAGCAGCTCGAGCACGTGCGGGTCGATCGACTCCTCGACCTCGAGGCGCACGGGCGGGCCGAACCGGCGGCGCATGAGCTCGCGCTCGAGCGCCTGCAGCAGGTTCTCCGCGTCGTCCTCCTCGACCTCGACGTCCTCGTTGCGCGTGACGCGGAAGGTGTGGGTCTGCTGGATCTCCATGCCCGGGAAGAGGGTGTGCAGGTGCGCGGCGATGACGTCCTCGAGCGGGCACGAACCGGGCCGGGCCGACCTCGACGAAGCGCGGCAGGAGCGGCGGCACCTTCACGCGGGCGAACAGCTCGGTGCCGGTGACCGGGTTGCGCACGACGACGGCGAGGTTGAGCGACAGGCCGCTGATGTAGGGGAACGGGTGCGACGGGTCGACGGCCAGCGGCGTCAGGACCGGGAAGACCTTCGCGTCGAAGAAGAGCTCGATCTCGGCCTTCTCGGCGGGGGTGAGCTGGTCCCAGCGGAGCATCTGGATGCCCTGGGCCTCGAGGTCGGGCAGCACCACGTCGCGGAACAGGTCGGCCTGCTCGCGCTGCAGCTCGTAGGCGCGCTGCCAGATGTTCTCCAGGACCTCGCGCGGCGTGTAGCCGCTCGCCGCGCGGACCGCGATGCCGGTGGCGATGCGCCGCTTGAGGCCGGCCACGCGGACCATGAAGAACTCGTCGAGGTTGCTGGCGAAGATGGCGAGGAACTTCGCCCGCTCGAGGACGGGCAGCTCGTCGTCCTCGGCGAGCTCGAGCACGCGCTGGTTGAAGGCGAGCCACGACAGCTCGCGGTCCAGGAACCGGTTGGCCGGCAGCCCCTCGTCGATGGTGACGGGGGCGGTCGGCGGCGGCAGCAGGGGGGCGGGGCTCGCGGTCGGCGGCGTCGGCTGCGTCGTGGTCATCCGTGGATCGTCCCACAGCCGGATGAACGATGCCCTCGGTGCTGCAGGTCGATCCGCGGGCGAGCTGTCCCCCGGTCAGCGCCGGAAGAGCACGTCGGTGTCCCACCGGACGAAGCCGAGGCCCTCGTAGAGGGAGATGGCCGCCGTGTTCGTGGTGTCGACGTAGAGCATCGCCTGGCTGAGGTCCAGGGACCGGAGGTGGTGCAGCCCGGCCACGGTCAGCGCCCGGCCGAGCCCGTTGCCGCGCTCGTCCGGGTCGACGCCGACCACGTAGACCTCGCCGATCGGGTGGTGCTGGTGGCCGGTGTCGGACGTGCTGCCGCCGTGCACCTTCGTCCAGTGGAAGCCGACGAGCCGGTCGCCTCGCCAGGCCATGAGGAAGCCGGCGGCGGAGAACCACGGCTCCCGGATCCGCAGGTCGAGGTCGTCACGTCCCCAGCCGCCCTGGTCGGGCAGGCTGGGTGAAGGCCCGCGCGTTGACGCGAGCCAGGCCTCCTCGTCGACGCCGACCCGGAAGGGCCGCAGGTCGACGCCCGGCGGGCAGCAGCGGACGGGGCAGCGGTGCGTAGAGGGAGCGGCGCATCTGCCACAGCACGCGCGCCCGGGCGAAGCCCATGCTCGAGGCGAGCTCGGCGGCGCCGGCCTGCTCGCCGTGCGCCCACAGCCGCAGGCGGCCGTCGGGGGAGTGGGCGATCAGCTCGCTCGATGAGCCGGCGGCCGAGGCCGTGGCGTCGCTCGGCCGGGTCGACCGCCAGCTCGGCGCTCGCGCCGTTGACGGCGTCGGTGACGTCGAGGTGGGCGTAGCCGACGATGCCGCCCGGCGGCGTCCCTGGCGATGAGGTGCTGCCCCTGCTCGTCGCCGCCCTCCTTGAGGTGCAGCCACACGTGCTCGGACAGCGGTCGCATGCCGTCGTGCTCGGTGGCCCGCTCGATGAGCGCCACCAGCGCGGGGATCGTGGCCGCGTCGAGGCGCGCCCGCGTCTCGACCGCGTAGTCGCCGGTCATGCGGCCCGGCTCAGGGCAGGACGGAGACGGTGTCGTCCGCGTCCGACATCGCCGCGCGCGTCGCCGCGTCCGTGCCGGCCGGGCACGAACCGGTAGCCGACGTTGCGCACGGTGCCGATCAGGGCCTCGTGCTCGACGCCGAGCTTGGCGCGCAGGCGGCGGACGTGGACGTCGACCGTGCGGGTGCCGCCGAAGTAGTCGTAGCCCCACACCTCCTGGAGGAGGACGGCGCGGGTGAAGACGCGGCCCGGGTGCTGGGCGAGGAACTTCAGGAGCTCGAACTCCTTGAAGGTGAGGTCGAGCGCGCGGCCGCGCAGCTTGGCGGTGTAGGTGGCCTCGTCGATGTGCAGCTCGCCGCTGCGGATCTCCTCGGGCTGCTCGGACGGCGCGCCGCCGGCGTCCTGCAGGCGGGAGACGGCCAGGCGCAGCCGGGCCTCGACCTCGGCCGGCGAGCTGGTGTCGACGATGACGTCGTCCATGCCCCAGTCCCACTGGATGGCGGCGAGGCCGCCCTCGGTCGAGACGAGGATGAGGGGGACGTCGACGCCGGTCTGGCGCAGCAGCCGGGTCAGTCCGCGCACGGCGGGCAGGTCGCGGCGGCCGTCGACGAGGAGGGCGTCGCAGGCGGGGGCGTTGAGCAGGGCGGTGGCCTCGGCGGGCATCGTGCGCACGTGGTGGGCGAGCAGCCCGAGCGCGGGCAGGACCTCGGCGGACGGTTCCATGGCGCGCGTCAGCAGGATCAGTCGCACGTCGCACCTCCTCGATCCGGGCTCCCCAGCCGGGCCAAGGCTACGGCACGGCAGTCTCGCGCCCGTCCCCTGCGGGACAATAGGCGGCATGGAAGGCCCGGTGGAGCGGACGCTGACGACGTCGGACGGCGTCCCGATCAGCGCCGTCCACCTGCCCGGTCCGTCCGATCTGTGCCTGGTCGTGGTGCACGGGTTCACCGGCAGCTGGCGCCAGGAGCGGGTGCAGAAGGTCATCGACCGGCTGAGCGCCTTCGGCGGCATCGTTGCCCTCGACATGCGGGGGCACGGCCGGTCCGGGGGCTCGACCACGGTCGGCGACGAGGAGATCCTCGACGTCGCGGCCGCGGTCGAGTGGGCCCGGGAGCTCGGCTACCCGCGGGTGGTCCCGGTCGGCTTCTCGCTCGGCGGCGCCGTGGTCCTGCGGGAGTCGGCCCTCATGGCGGACGGCCCGGGACGGGTCGACGGCGTCGTGAGCGTCAGCGCACCCGCCTTCTGGTACTACCGCGGCACCCGGATCATGCGCATCGCGCACGTCATGGTCGAGACTCGCCCGGGCCGCCTCATCATGCGGGCCGGGGGCACCCGCATCAGCTCGCGCGGCTGGCCGGAGCCGCACCCCATCCCCCCGGCCGAGGCGGCCGGGATGCTGTCCGGGATCCCGCTGCTCGTCGTGCACGGCGACGTCGACCACTACTTCCCGCTCGAGCACCCGCGGGCCATCCACGAGTCGGCCCGCCGCTCAGGGGTGCGGACCGACCTGTGGATCGAGCACGGCTTCGGCCACGCCGAGTCGTCGGTCTCGACGGAGGTCCTCGACCGCATCGGGGCCTGGGCGCGGGAATGCGTCGTCGACGCCGCGGGTTCAGGCTCCACATGACGGGTGTGTGGGTGCTGCTGGGGGTGCTGGCGGTCGCCACCGTGTTCGGACTCTGGTTCAAGCGCACGTCGGGGCGCATCACCGACCGGCCGCGGCGACCGCGGCGCGCGTCCTCGGGCGTGATCCCCGCGGCGCGACGACGACCCGCCCGTCGACATCGAGTCCGACGAGCCCTCGCCGCAGGCGGCCGCCCTGGCGGCCGCACTCGACGGCCGGCTCGGCGAGCGCGCCACGATGGTCCAGTTCTCCAGCGCCTTCTGCCAGCCGTGCCGTGCCACCCGGCGGATCCTCGAGGAGGTGACCGTCCTCGTCCCCGGGGTCTCGCACGTCGAGATCGACGCCGAGGACAATCTCGACCTGGTGCGCACGCTCGACATCCGCCGCACCCCGACGGTGCTCTTCCTCGACGCCACCGGCGCCGTCCGCAAGCACGCGAGCGGGCAGCCGCGCAAGGCCGACGTCATCGCCGCCCTCGGCGACCTCATGCCGATCGTCCCGGGCGACGGCGGGTCCCCCGACTTCGCCATCTGAGGCTGCGACCCGCTGCGAATCGTTCGCAGCAACGAGCGGTTCGTTGCTGCGGAGCCCCTCGTCGGGCGCCGGCCGCGGTACGCCTACGTTCTGGGCATCTGACCGCCAGGAGGCCCCGATGAGCTCGACCGTGTCGCCGCAGCACACCACTGTCACGACCGGCGTCGACTGCACCCGCACGCAGATCGACCCGCGCGGTCCCCGCTTCGGCGGTGCCGTCACGACCGTGGTCCTCGCCCTCGCCCTCGTCCTGGTCGGCACCACCGCCGGCACCGTCCTCGTCGCCTGGCAGACGCTCGTGTTCGCGCTCGGGGCGATCGTCGGCCTGCACGCCCAGCCGTACGGCATCGTCTTCCGCAAGGTCATCCGACCGCGGCTCTCGCCGCCCGCCGAGCTGGAGGACGCGGCGCCCCCGCGCTTCGCGCAGGCGGTCGGGCTCGCCTTCCTCGTCGTGGCGCTCATCGCCTCGCTGACGGGTGTCACCGTCGTGGCGACGGTGGCCATCGCGTTCGCCCTCGCCGCGGCGTTCCTGAACGCTGCCTTCGACTTCTGCCTCGGGCTGCGAGATGTACCTGCTGGGCAGGCGGCTGGCGCATCGCTAGCAGCCCGCGCCGCCCGGCGGCCCGGAATGCGGAGGGCTAGGCTGCAGCCATGGTTGAAGTCTTCTACACGGGCATGCTCGTCGTGGCGATGGCCGCGGCCGGCTGGTTCGCGTTCTACGTCGTCTACAAGCTGTTCAAGGGACAGGGCTAGGTGCTGGCACCCGACGGCTCGGGCGTCGAGGTCCACGAGGACCTCCGCCCGCTGTCCTGGCTCATCGGCAGGTGGGTGGGCGTCGGCACCGGGCAGTACCCCACCATCGACGACTTCCGCTTCGGGCAGGAGGCGGTCTTCAGCACGGACGGCCGCCCGTTCCTGTCGTACCTCTCGCGCAGCTGGCTGCTCGACGACGAGGGCCACCGCGTGCGGCCCCTCGCGACGGAGGCAGGGTTCTGGCGTCCGCGTCCCGGCAACGAGATCGAGGTGACGCTCTCGCACCCGACGGGGTTCGCGGAGGTCTGGTACGGCACGCAGGAGGTCACCGCGATCGTCGACGCCACCATCACGGGGGCGCGCGCCGACCTGACGACCGACGCGGTGATGCGCACCGCCAGCGCCAAGGAGTACACGCAGGGTCATCGCCTGTACGGCCTCGTCGAGGGCCGTCTGCTCTGGACGTTCGACATGGCCGCGGTCGGGCAGCCGCTGCTCAACCACCTCGCCGCGTCGCTGTCGCGCGACGACGTCGCCCAGTCGACCGTCGACGTGGACGCCGACGTCGATGCGGACGCGGAGATGGCTGGAGGGCACGCGTGACCGGTCGACTGGGAGCGTCGCCTGCGCGACCACGGCTTCCGCATCACGCCGCAGCGGCAGCTCGTGCTCGAGGCCGTCGAGAGCCCTGCGGCACGGCACCCCCGAGGAGATCCTCGTCGAGGTGCAGCGCACCGCGAGCGGCGTGAACCTCTCCACGATCTACCGCACCCTCGAGGTCCTCGAGGAGGTCGGCCTGGTCACGCATGCGCACATCGGCCACGGCCCGCCGACCTACCACGCCGTCGACGACGACATCCACATCCACCTCGTCTGCGACCGCTGCGGCGCCGTCCAGAGCGTGCCGGCGACCGCCGGCCGAGGGCTTCGTCGCCGGGCTCGAGGCCGAGTACGGCTTCCGCACCGACATCTCGCACGTGTCCGTCCACGGCCTGTGCGCCTCGTGCAAGGACCGTGCCTACGAGCCCGAGGCGGACGATCCGCTGTGAGCGAGGCCGCGGCTGCCGGTGCCGCCGCCGGACGGCAGCCCGGACCCGGGAGTGCCGTGGCACTACGGCGATCCGCTCCGTGAGCAGCGGATGCTCGTCGACGGCTCGGCGAGCGGTCGACCTGTCCAACCGCGGCGTGGTCGCCGTCACCGGCCCCGACCGCCTCACGTGGCTGCACAGCCTCACCACGCAGGTGCTCGAGCGGCTCGAGGCGGGCCAGTCCGCTCTCGCCCTGATCCTCAGCCCGCACGGGCACGTGGAGCACGAGCTGCACGCGGTCGACGACGGCACGACGACCTGGCTCATCGTCGCAGCCCGGCACCGCCGGCGCACTGGTGGACTACCTGCGCTCGATGCAGTTCATGCTCCGCGTGGAGGTCGAGGACCGCACCGCGACGCACGCCGTCGTCTGGGAGCCCGAGTGGGCCGTCGATCCGGACGCGGTCACGTGGCTGGTCCCCGCCGACTTCGCCGGACGTGGGCACGTCGAGTCGGGATCCGACCGCGGTGGCGACGCGGCCAAGTACGTGGCGGAGCGACCTGCCGACTTCGCCGGCCGCGAGGTCGTGATCCCGCGCGAGCTGCTGGACGAGCGACTGTGCCGCGGCTCCCGCGCGGGCCGGCACCTGGGCGCTCGAGGCCCTGCGCGTCGCCGCCGCGGTGCCGCGGCTCGGCCTGGAGACCGATCACCGCACGCTGCCGCACGAGGTGGGCTGGATCGGCCCGGCCGTGCACCTGTCGAAGGGCTGCTACCGCGGCCAGGAGGCGGTCGCGCGCGTGCACAACCTGGGCCATCCGCCGCGCCGCCTGGCCTTGCTGCACCTCGACGGCAGCGACGAGACCATGCCCGAGCACGGCTCGGCCGTGCTGGTCGACGATCGCGAGACCGGCTGGATCGGCACGGCGGCCTGGCACTACGAGCTGGGCATGATCGCGACTGCCGTGCTGAAGCGCACCACGCCCGTCGACGCGCCGCTCGTCGTCCGGGCATCGGCCGGTGACGTGGCCGCCACGTCCGAGACCGTCGTCCAGCCCTGAGCCGGCTGCTCCCGCTGCCGGGTCCTCACACCTCGAGCAGGATCGTGATCGGCCCGTCGTTGGTGAGCGAGACCTGCATGTCGGCGCCGAAGACCCCGGTCGAGACCGTGGCCCCGCGCTCGCGCAGACGCCGCACCACCTCGTCGACGAGCGGCTCGGCCACGGGGCGGGGTGCGGCCGCATCCCACGTCGGCCGGCGGCCCTTGCGCGTCTCGCCGTAGAGGGTGAACTGGCTGACGACCAGGATCGGGAGCCCGAGGTCCGAGGCGGACACCTCGGAGCCCGGTCGCCGCCGCCGTGCGGTCGCCGTCGGTGCGCGTGCTCGGGGCCGAAGATGCGCAGGTCGTAGGCCTTGTCGGCCAGCCGTGCGGCCGATGCCGGGGTGTCGTCGTGCGTGACGCCGACGAGGATCACGAGACCGGGACCGTCGAAGGACCCGACCACCTCCCCGTCGACGGAGACGTGGGCCCCTCGAGATCGCTGGACGACTGCTCGCATGGTGGCAAGCGTGCCATCATTCGGCGGTGACGCCCCCCGCTCCCGCCGTGATCGCGACGTACACCCGCAGCGGCTTCACCGAGGGCGTGCACGTCGGGCATGCGGTCGTCGTCGACCCGGCGGGCACGGTGGTCCGGTCGTGGGGCGATCCCGACCACGTGATCTTCCCGCGCTCGTCGAACAAGCCCGCCCAGGCGACGGCCATGGTGCGCCATGGGCTCGACCTGCCCGAGCACCTGCTGGCGCTGTCGGCCGTCGTCGCACAGCGGCGAGCGTTTCCACCTCGCCGGGGTGCACGAGATCCTCGAGCGCGCGCCGGGCTCGGCGAGAGCGCCCTGCAGACGCCCGCCGACTATCCGCTGGATCCGCGAGCGCGACGCCTGGGTGAGCGACGGCCGGCGAGGCCGACGCCGGATCGCGATGACCTGCTCGGGCAAGCACGCCGCCATGCTGCTCACCTGCGCGGTCAACGGCTGGCCGATCGACACCTACCGCGACCGCGGGCCACCCGCTGCAGCAGTCGATCCGGTGGCAGGTCGAGGCGCTGGCGGGCGAGCGCGGTCGCAGCATGTCGGCGTGGACGGCTGCGGGGCACCCGTGCATGTCGCTGATCCGGTGACCGGTCTCGCGCGCTCGCTGTCGCGGGCGGTGCAGGCGGAGCCGGACTCGCCGGCCCGGCGCGTCACGGCGGCGATGGTCGCCTTCCCCGAGTTCGTGGGCGGCACGAACCGTGACGTCACGGCGCTTCATGCGGGCGGTGCCCGGCCTGGTGGCCAAGGACGGGGCGCGAGGGGGTCTACGTGGCGGCCCTGCCGGACGGCACGGCGGTCGCGGTCAAGGTCGAGGACGGCTCCGAGCGCGCCCGCCAGGTGGCGCTGGCGGCGATCCTGGTCGGGCTCGGCGTCGACCGGGCCGCGCTCGAGAGCCTGCTCACCATCCCCGTGCTCGGTGGTGGCGCCGTCGTCGGACAGGTCTCCTCGCCGCTGTCCTGAGTCGCACTACAGGGTCGCGACGCCGTCGAGCACAGTGACGCATCTACCGCCGACCCAGACGTCCGCGCCGACCAGGGTCACGCTGACCCGCCCGGCGCGGCCGAGCCGGGTCCCCTGCGCTGCCGTGTACGAGTCGGGCGCCTGCCCCGAACCGATGAGCCATTGGCCGATGGCCGCGTTGAGTGAGCCCGTCACCGGATCCTCCGTCATGCCCTGCCCGGTCGGGAAGAAGGCACGCACCTCGACGTGGGCCTCCGCGCCCGTGGGGTGAGGCCCCACGACGCCGACGAAGGAACCCGCCAGCGCGGCGCCGTCCGGCTCGAGAGCGAGCACGGCGTCGGCCGAGGACAGCATGAGCGCCTGCCACGGCGGACCGTTGTCGCACCACTGGTGGCCGACGACGGCGTCGGGGGCGATGCCCAGGCCGGCGGCCAGGGCGTCGATCGCTGCGTCGTCGAGCGGCCCGCTGCGCTGCCGCGGGGGAGCCGCGAAAGCCAGCTCGCCGGTCACCTCGTCCCAGCGGATCTGGATCAGCCCCGCGCCGCACTCCTGCACGATCGTCGCGCCCTTCGGCCGGCCGCCGGCTCGCAGCCACGCGTGGCAGGAGCCGAGGGTCGGATGCCCGGCGAACGGCAGCTCCCGGTCGGGGGTGAAGATGCGCAGCGCGTAGTCGGCGTCCGGATGCGTCGGGGCGGATACGAAGGTCGATTCGGACAGGTTCGTCCAGGAGGCGAAGCGCCGCATCTGGTCGAGGCTCACGGCCTCGCTGTCGAGAACGACGGCCACGGGGTTGCCGAGAAGCGGCGTGTCGGTGAAGACGTCTACCTGCGCGAAGGGCCGGGGTCGGGTCATGGCGGCGACGGTAGCGCCCGGAGTGAGCCACGTCACGCTAACTCCTGCTAGCGGGTGCGTTTGCAATTGCAAGCACCTGGGCGCATACTGGACACATGGCACGCATCGACGTCACCGGTCTCGGGGGATTCATCCGGGACCAGCGCGATCAGGCGCAGATGTCGCTGCGGCAGCTGGCCAAGGCGGCGGACGTCTCCAACCCGTACCTGAGCCAGGTCGAGCGGGGACTGCGCAAGCCGAGCGCCGAGATCCTCACCCGGATCGCCCAGGGACTGCGGATCTCCGCGGAGACCCTGTACGTCCAGGCGGGGATCCTCGACCAGCGCGAGGGCGACGAGGCGGTCACCACCGCCATCGCCACCGACCTCACGCTGAGCGAGCGGCAGCGAGCAACCCTGCTCCAGATCTACGCGGCCTTCCAGGCCGAGAACAGGGCCCAGGCGGAGCGGGAGGCAGCCGACCTCGATGACGAGGCGGCACCTGCCCCACCGGGCCCGACACCCACGAGCACCACCACGACGAGATGACCGAGAGGACGCATGATGACCACCGAGAGCACCCCCAGCCACCCGACCGCCCGCGTGAAGAAGACGTCGACGAAGGCCGCCTCGGCTGCCAAGAAGACGACGACCAAGGCGGCCACCGCGGCCAAGACCACGACCACCAAGGCCGCGACGCACCGCGAAGGCCACCACGACCAAGGCCACCACGGCCGCGAAGGCCACCACGACCAAGGCAGCGGAGGCGGCCGGCAGCCGGTTCACGATGCCGAAGTTCGAGATGCCCAAGGTCGAGATGCCGAAGGTCGAGATGCCGAAGTTCGAGATGCCGAAGTTCGAGATGCCGAAGGTCGATCGCCCCAAGCTCGAGATGCCGAAGTTCGAGATGCCCAAGGTCGACATGTCCAAGGCGAAGCTGCCCGAGGTCGACGTGGTCGCGATGACCACGCAGGCCAAGGATCGCGTCACGGTGACCGCGAAGTCGGTCCGGGGCAACGTCACCCACACGATCGACCTCATCCGTGAGGCCGTCGGCGTCTGACGACCACGTCGAGGGGCCGCACCGGGACGACCGGTGCGGCCCCTTCGTCATGCGCGGGCACGGAACTGCATTAGCGTGGAGGAATGTTCGACACCGTCCAGGGCCTCGTCTTCCTCGCGCTGTGGGTCGTGACCCTCGCGGTCAAGGCCTTCGCCTTCGTCGACTGCATCCGCCGGCCCAAGGAGGCGTTCCCGGCCGTCGGGCGCCAGAGCAAGGTCGCTGTGGCTCCTGCTGACCGGTCTCGCCGCCGGTGCCGGCGTCTACCCGGCCTTCACGCTGAACATCATCGGCCTGGCCGGCGTGGTCGTCGCCCTCATCTACCTGTTCGACGTGCGCACGAAGATCATCGAGATCACCTCCCGCCGCTGGTAGCGCCGAGGCGAGGGTCAGGCGGGCAGGGAGATGCGGATCCGGCGGAAGCCCTTGCCCTTGTTCTCCACCTTGACGACCTGGATCCGGCCGATCTGCCGCGTGGACGCGACGTGGGTGCCGCCGTCGGCCTGGACGTCGAGCCCGTTGATGTCGACGATGCGCACGATCTCGATGCCCTGCCGGCAGCAGGTTCGTCGCCGTGCGGATGACGTCCGGGATGGCGAAGGCCTCGTCGCGCGCGAGCTCGTAGGCCTCGATCGCGCGGTCGGCGTCCACCTCGGCGTTGCAGGCGGCCTCGACGGCCTCCTTGAACCCGGGCGGCACCTCCTCGAGGTTGAAGTCGAGACGGCCGGACAGCGGGTCCATGTTCGACCCGGTGACGAGGGCGCCGAAGTCGCGGAACACCACTCCCGACAGCAGGTGCAGGCCGGAGTGCGTGCGCATGAGCGCCGAACGCCGGTCGTCCTCGATCGCCCCGCGCACCGCGGTTCCCACCGGAGGCAGCGGGTCGCCGTCGAGCGGGCACGAGGTACTGGTCGTCGCCGCGACGCACGTCGACGATCCGTGTCTGCACGCCGCCCCACAGCAGGACGCCGTGGTCCGGCGGCTGGCCGCCGCCGCCCGGGTAGAAGGCCGAGCGGTCGAGCACGATCCCCGAGCTCGGGATCGCTGAGCAGGACGGTGGCGTCCCACTCGCGCAGGGTCGAGTCCGCCAGCTCCAGCCGGTGCGTGCGGGCGACGACCCCCACGGCTACTTCTTGCCCTGGGCGGCGACGGCTGCTGCTGCCGTCGCCGCGGCCTCGGGGTCCAGGTACTCGCCGCCGGGCACGATGGGCTTGAGGTTCTCGTCGAGCCGGTACACCAGCGGGATGCCGGTCGGGATGTTCAGCGCCGCGATGTCGTCGTCGGAGATCCCGTCGAGGTGCTTGACGAGTGCCCGGAGCGAGTTGCCGTGCGCGGCGACGAGCACGGTCTTGCCGGCGCGCAGGTGCTCGGCGACGATGACGTCCTCCCAGTACGGGATGAGCCGATCGACGACGTCGGCCAGGCACTCGGTGGCGGGCCGGGCCTCAGGCGGGAGCGCGGCGTAGCGTGCGTCGTGGGTCTGCGCCCAGGGATCCTCGGGATCGATGGGCGGCGGCGGGGTGTCGTAGGAGCGGCGCCACAGCATGAACTGCTCCTCGCCGTACGCGTCGAGCGTCTCCTTCTTGTTCTTGCCCTGCAGCGCGCCGTAGTGGCGCTCGTTCAGGCGCCAGTTGCGCACGACGGGCAGCCACATGCGGTCGCACGACTCCAGGGCCAGCTGCGCGGTCTTGATGGCCCGCTTGAGCAGCGAGGTGTGGACGACGTCGGGCAGCAGGCCCGCCTCGGCGCAGCAGCTCGCCGCCGCGGCGCGCCTCGGCCATCCCCTTCTCGGACAGGTCGACGTCGACCCAGCCGGTGAACAGGTTCTTGGCGTTCCACTCGCTCTCGCCGTGGCGGAGCAGGATCAGCGTGTACGGGGCGCTCGCGATCGTCATGGGCCCATCCTGCCGCATGCGGGAGGGCTCAGGCCTGCTCGCCCGCGGGGTCCTGGACCAGGTGCACGAAGGCGGCCAGGTTGTCGGTGGACTCGCCCCGCTGACGTGCGCCACTCCCACTCGCGGCGGATGGCGGAGGCGAAGCCCAGCTCGAGGATGGTGTTGAAGGAGCCGTCGGCGTACTCGAGGACCGCACCGATGATGCGGTCCAGCTCGCCTCGGGGTGACGGCGGACAGCGGGAGTCGCCCGACCAGGTAGATGTCGCCGAGGTGGTCGACGGCGAAGGCGACCGCGTACATCCGCCGGTTGCGCTCGAGCAGCCAGCGGTAGACGGCCTCGTGGTTCTCGTCGGGATGCCGTGCGACGAACGCGTTCACGGTGAGCGCGTGCTCGCCGACCGTGAGGGCGACGGTCGTGCGCAGCTTGCGGACGCCGGGGACGTCACGACGAACGTGCCCGGGCCGCCCGGACTCCCACTCGAGGCCGGACTCCGACAGGAACTCGCGCACCGCCGCCTCGGCGGCAGCCGCGCTCATGAGAGGAGCGCCGCGACCTGCCGGTTCGCCGCCCGGTTCGCCAGCGCGGCCGAGTAGCTGGTCATGAGGCCGGCGGTGGTGGCCGCCCACCCGAACGCGGCCGCGTGCATGTGCGCGCCGGACGACATCTCGCGCCGCAGCCGCGGCTGGCCGGTGATCGACGCGATGGCGCTCGCGAAGTCACGGGGATCGTGCCCGCTGACGAGGAGCCCGCTGACGCCGTCGGCGACGGCGGTGTGGAGGCCGCCGACGGCGGCCGCGACCACGGGCGTCCCGCAGGCCTGCGCCTCGACGGCGACCAGGCCGAACGACTCGGAGTAGGAGGGGACGACCGCGACGTCGGCCGCGCGGTACCAGTCGACGAGCGTCGCCCGGTCGGACGGCGGCTCGAAGCGGACCAGGTCGGCGACCCCGAGCTCCCGGGCCAGGTCGACGAGCGACGTGGGCTGCGCCAGGCCCGAGCCGGAGGGACCGCCGCAGACGGCCACGACGAGGCGGCTGCGCAGGGCGGGGTCGCGGGCCACCATCTCGGCCGCCGCGCGCACGAGCACGTCGGGCGCCTTGAGCGGCTGGATGCGGCCGACGAACAGCAGGACGACGGCGTCGTCGGCGAGGCCGCGTCGCCGGCGCGCCTCGACCATGCTCCCGGGGGTGAACAGCGTCGAGGTCGACGCCGGGGTGGACCACGTCGACGGCGTCGGGGTCGGCGCCGTAGAGGTCGACGAGCTCGTGGGCCTCGTCGTCGGTGTTCGCGACCAGGCGGTCGGCGGCGGCGACGACCTGCTGCTCGCCGATGACGCGCATCGCCGGCTCCGGCGAGTCGCCCGTCGGCGAGGTCGCGGTTCTTGACCTTGGCCATCGTGTGCATCGAGTGCACGAGCGGCACGTTCCAGCGCTCGGACGCGAGCCAGCCGACCTGGCCGGAGAGCCAGTAGTGCGAGTGGATGAGGTCGAACCAGCCCTCGGGACGGGCCGCCTCGGCGCGCATGACCCCGGCCGTGACGGCGCACAGCTGGCCCGGAAGGTCCTGCTTCGAGCAGGCCCTCGAAGGGGCCGGCGGTGACGTGGCGGACGGTGACGCCGGGCGCCATCTCCACGGTGCGGGGCAGCGCCGAGGACGTGGCCCGGGTGAAGATCTCGACCTCGATGCCGGACTCGGCCAGGCGGCGGGCGGTCTCGACGATGTAGACGTTCATGCCGCCGGCGTCGCCGGTGCCCGGCTGGTCGAGCGGGGAGGTGTGGATGGAGAGGACCGCGATGCGGCGGGGCCGCGGCGAGCGACGGGAGGAGATGAGCGACGGGGTCGCCATGCCGCCTCCCTCCACCGGTGCCAGCCTCATGCTCGCCAACCGATCGGAAGTCTGGACCATTCCCGGGGAAAGGGCTACCCGGCGGGCTCCAGCCGTGAGCGCTAGGTGAGGGACACGCCCACGTACGGCTCGCCGGTGACGAAGGTGACGACGCGACGCGTGACCGACACGGCGTGGTCGGCGTAGCGCTCGTAGTAGCGGGACAGCAGGGTCACGTCGATCGCCGCCTCGACGCCGTGGGTCCAGCGAGGGCGACAGGACGATGGTGAACAGCTCCCGGTGGAGCCGGTCGACCTGCTCGTCGTGCCGGGCGATGTCGGCGGTCAGGCCGACATCCTGGGTGGCGATCACGGCACCGGTCTTGGAGACGATCGCCTCGGCCAGGCCGCCCATCTCGGCGAACGTCCCGCGCAGCTCCTGGGGGATGGACAGCCGGGGGTAGCGCAGCCGGGCCTGCTTGGCGACGTGCTCGGCGAGGTCGCCCATGCGCTCGAGCGAGGTGGCGATCCGCAGGGCGCCGATGGCCATCCGCAGGTCGGCCGCGTCCGGCTGCTCGATCGCGATCAGGTCGAAGCAGCGCTCCTCGATGTCGCTGGCGAGGGTGTCGATCTGGGCGTCGGCGGCGATGACGGACTCGGCCAGGGTGAGGTCGGCGTCGAGGAGGGCCTGGGTCGCCCGGTTCATGGCGGAGCCGACGAGCCTGGTCATCTGGACGAGCTCGCCGTTGACCACGTCGAGCTGGTCCTGGAAGGCGGAGACCATCGTGCCCTCCTCTCGCGTCGTCGTCACCGGGTCACTCTAGGCCTGCTCGGGAACGCGGCGGATGGCCCCGGGTGAACGCGAGGGGACGCGCAAGGTGAACAGCAGGTTCCCTTCGCCGAACGCTCCGTGAATCCTCGCGGTGCGGGGCGTCGCGTGGTTGGGCAGCACGTGTGCCGCGCTCCTATCCTTGAGGGGTGCCGAGACGCCTGCCCGCGCCCTCTGCCGAGGGCGCCCCTCGCCCGCGTCGTGCTGCGGGGTCGCGGCCGGCCGTGCCGGACGAGGTCATCCGGGTGCTCAGCGTGCTGCCGTCGGCGTCCCTCGTGGTCGCCCCCGACGGAGCCGTGCTGCGGGCCAACGCCCGGGCGACGGGCCTGGGCCTGGTCAACCGCGAGGCCGTGACGATCCCCGACATCACCCACCTGATCGAGCGGGTCGCCGACGACGGTCACGCCCGCGAGCAGGAGATGCGGGTCCGGCGCCCACCCCTCGGCCGGGAGCTCCTCGAGCTGCGCGTCCGCGTCGCCCCGCTCGGCACCGGGGCGATCCTCGTCCTCATCGACGACCTCGCCGAGGAGCGCCGCGTCGACGTCGTCCGGCGCGACTTCGTGGCCAACGTCAGCCACGAGCTCAAGACCCCGGTCGGCGCGCTGTCGCTGCTGGCCGAGGCCGTGCTCGCCGCCAGCGACGACCCCGACCAGGTGCGCCACTTCGCCGAGCGCATGCAGATGGAGGCCTCGCGCCTGAGCCACCTCGTCCAGGACGTCATCGACCTGTCCCGCCTGCAGGGTGACGACCCGCTGACCCGGGCCGAGGTGGTCGACGTCGACGACCTCGTGCGGCGCGCGGTCGACGAGGTGCGCACGCAGGCGAGCCGCGAGGACATCGAGCTCGTCACGAGCGATCCCTGCGAGGGGCTCGTCTACGGCGACGAGCGCCAGCTGCTCGCCGCGCTGCGCAACCTGCTCGTCAACGCGATCGCCTACTCGCCCGGGCACACGCGCATCGCCGTCGGCGTGCGCACGGACGGCTCGATCGTCGAGATCGCGGTCAAGGACCAGGGCATCGGCATCGCGGCGAACGACCTCGACCGGGTGTTCGAGCGCTTCTACCGAGTCGACCCGGCACGGTCGCGAGTCACCGGCGGCACCGGCCTCGGGCCTGGCGATCGTCAAGCACGTCAGCCAGAACCACGGCGGCGAGTGCACCGTGTGGTCGGAGGTCGGCGTCGGGTCGACCTTCACGCTCCGGCTCCCGGCGTACCAGCCGTCCAGCCCGTCCGGCGACGAGGGCACCGAGCTGACCCTCGACGTCCTCAGCATCCCCTCAGGAGAGGCACTCACGTGACCCGCATCATGGTCGTCGAGGACGAGGAGTCGTTCTCCGAGGCACTGTCCTTCATGCTCCGTCGAGAGGGCTACGAGGTCGAGGTCGCCGGCGACGGCAACATGGCGATGGACGTCTTCGAGCGCCACGGCGCCGACCTGATCCTGCTCGACCTCATGCTGCCCGGGCCTGTCCGGCCTCGAGGTGTGCCGCCAGATCAGGGTGAAGTCGCAGGTGCCGATCATCATGCTGACCGCGAAGGACGGCGAGATCGACAAGGTGGTCGGGCTGGAGATCGGCGCCGACGACTACGTGACGAAGCCCTTCTCGTCGCGCGAGCTGCTGGCCCGGGTGCGCTCGGTGCTGCGGCGCAACGGCGAGCCGGAGGAGCTGATCGCCGCGACCGTCGAGGCGGGCCCGGTGCGGATGGACGTCGACCGGCACGTGGTGACCGTGCGCGGCGAGACCGTGGCCATGCCGCTCAAGGAGTTCGACCTGCTCGAGCTGCTCGTCCGCAACGCCGGCCGGGTGCTGACCCGCGCCCAGCTCATCGACCGGGTCTGGGGCGCCGACTACGTCGGCGACACCAAGACGCTGGACGTGCACGTGAAGCGGCTGCGGGCGAAGGTCGAGCAGGATCCGGCCAACCCGCTGCATCTGGTCACCGTGCGCGGCCTGGGCTACAAGTTCGAGCCGTGAGGCGCCGGCCGCGGGAGCGGCGGTGCGGTCGGGTTCAGGACGCCGCGACCGGGTTCGTCGCCGGGTTCGGGGCGATGCCCTCGTAGTAGCCGGTCGCGCGGGACGGTCAGGAGGGACATCTTGACCAGCCCGGCCTTCTCGAAGCCGAGCTCGACAGGCACGTAGGTCGATGCGGGCACATCGAGGTCGTAGCTGTTGATCCAGGCGTCCGACTCGTAGCCGAAGGAGATCGATGCTCCGGGGACGAGCTCGCCGGCGCCCTCCGTGACGTAGGCCGGGATGCCGTTGATGCTCACGTAGGTGAGCGCGTCGGGCTCCAGGCCGGCGTTGACGAGGCGGGTGGTGAGGGTGCCGGTGCCGGAGCCCTCCGGCCCGAGCACGAGGACGGCGCCGTCGACGTTGATCGCGCCCTGGGTCGCCTCGACCCCGTTGCCGGAGTTCATGGTGGCCTGCATGGTCGTCGTCGCGGCCTGGCCGCTGAAGCAGCCCGTGAGGGCGGGGACGGCGAGGACGACGAGGGCCGCGGCCGCGGCGGCATGGATGCGCTTCACGGCGCCAAGAGTAGCGAAGGGCGCTGGTGCGGGTGCAGCGGGGCCGGAATCGGCGTCGGAACCCCGTGATAACCTAGAGGGCCTGGGAAAGGGGTTCCACTCTATGACGTTCAACGTCGGCGACACCGTCGTCTACCCGCACCACGGGGCCGCTGTCATCGAAGCAGTCGAGATTCGGACGATCAAGGGCGAGGACCGGGAGTACCTGGTCCTGCGCGTCGCCCAGGGGGATCTCACCGTTCGGGTGCCCGCCGACAACGTCGACCTCGTCGGCGTCCGCGACGTCGTGAACGCCGAGGGCCTGGACCGCGTGTTCAACGTGCTGCGTCAGCCGTACACCGAGGAGCCCACCAACTGGTCCCGCCGCTACAAGGCGAACCTGGAGAAGCTCGCCTCGGGCGACGTCATCAAGGTGGCCGAGGTCGTCCGCGACCTGTGGCGGCGCGAGCGCGAGCGCGGCCTGTCCGCGGGCGAGAAGCGCATGCTGGCCAAGGCCCGCCAGATCCTGGTGAGCGAGCTGGCCCTCGCGGAGAAGACCAACGAGGACAAGGCCGAGGCCATCCTCGACGAAGTCCTCGCCTCCTAGCCACCTCCACCTCCTCACACCGTGGCACCCGCGGACGTTGATCGCGCCGGTAACCCGGGACGCACGGCTGCCCTGGTGCCCGCCGCCGGGCGCGGCGAGCGGCTCGGCCCAGGCGCCCCCAAGGCGCTGAGGCCGCTGGGCGGCGTCCCGATGCTGGTGCACGCGGTGCGTGCGCTCGCGGCCAGCCGCACCGTCGACCTCGTCGTCGTCGCGGCACCCGAGGACACCGCGGAGAGCGTCGCCTCGATGCTTGCCGACCAGTCGTTCGCGGCCGAGGTCGTGGTCGTCACGGGCGGCGACACCCGTCAGGACTCGGTCGCCCGCGCCCTCATCACGCTGCCGGACGGACGTCGACGTCGTGCTCGTGCACGATGCGGCCCGTCCGCTGGTGCCCGAGGAGCTCGTCACGGCCGTGGTCGCGTCGGTGCGCTCCGGGCATCCCGCCGTCGTGCCGGGCCTCCCGGTGGTCGACACGATCAAGCGCGTGGATGCCGCCTCCGATGTGGAGGCCACCGTCGACCGCGCCACGCTGCGCGCCATCCAGACTCCGCAGGGATTCCAGCGGTCGGTGCTGCAGCAGGCGCACGCCGAGGCGGATCTCGACGCGGCCGCTGCCACCGACGATGCCGGGCTCGTCGAGCGGCTCGGCCTGAGGGTGCACGTCATCCCCGGCCACGAGGAGGCGTTCAAGGTGACCCGCCCCTTCGACGTCGTCATGGCCGAGGCCGTGCTGGCCCGTCGGAGGGCCGCCGGTGCCGTCTGAGCCGGTGATGCCCCTCGTGGGCATCGGCACCGACGTCCACGCCTTCGCCGAGGGCCGCAGCCTCTGGCTCGCCGGCCTGCTGTGGCCGGGCGAGACCGGGCTCGCCGGCCACTCCGACGCCGACGTGGCGGCGCATGCGCTGTGCGACGCGCTGCTGTCGGCGGCCGGTCTCGGCGATCTGGGCTCGGTGTTCGGCACCGACGACCCGGCGTGGTCGCAGGCGTCGGGAGTATCGCTGCTGAGCCACGTCGCAGGGCTGGTCCGGGCGGCCGGCTACGTCATCGGCAACGCCAGCGTCCAGGTGATCGGCAACCGCCCGCGCGTGGGCAGTCGTCGTCAGGAGGCCCAGGACGTGCTCAGCGCCGCCGTCGGCGCTCCCGTCCGCGTCTCGGGCACCACGACGGACGGACTCGGTCTCACCGGTAGGGGCGAGGGCGTCGCGGCGATTGCAGTAGCGTCCGTCGTGCCGGCAGACCGCCGCGCCTGACCCTCCGGGAGCACGACGTGAAGCCCATGCACGCGGTCCTTGCCACCACCCTTGCCCTCGCAGCGTCGCTGGTCGCCGCAGCACCGGCCCACGCCTATGACGTCGACGCGTACGAGTACGCCGCGGGCCACATGCTGAGGTCGGGCGACCTCCCGGCCGCCCTCGGCGACTTCGGCAAGGGCATGGACTTCAGCGCGTCCCAGACCAACAGCAAGGTCTACCTCTGCAACGTCGGCGAGAAGGGAGTCACGGCTCCCGGGCGGCGCCGCTTCGTTCGCTGCCGGCTTCTTCGAGGGCCGGAAGGACGGCTACGCCAACAGCCTGAACCAGACCGTGACCCAGTACGGCAGCGCGGAGAAGGCCATCTCGGCGTTCGAGACCCTGCAGAAGTCAAGCAAGGACTGCACGGGGACCACGTCCCAGACGTGGACCGACGACGGCGGCGCGACCCAGACCTCCTCGTCGCTCACCACCAACGGCAGGGTTCCCGGCGTCACCGAGGTCGGCGTCGAGTCGGTCTTCGTCAACCAGAACTACCTGACCACGTCCACGAACGCCAAGAACCGCTACGCGTCGGACACCTACACCGTGTACACGCTGCTCAACGACGTGATCATCACGACGTCGTACACCACCGGGAACCTCGAGAACATCCCCACGAAGCTGCGTGCGAAGGTCAACCAGGTCGCGTTCACCGCGATCGACCGCTGGCTCGCCTAGCCCTCCGAGCGTCGGGAGAGGCGCCACGGGTCGGTACTCTTCGACCCGTGGCCCTCCGCTTCTACGACACCGCAACGCGTTCCGTCCGGGACTTCGTCCCCATCGAGGACGGCAAGGCGGGCATCTACCTGTGCGGGGCCACCGTGCAGGCGCCCCCGCACGTGGGCCACATCCGCAGCGGCATCGCCTTCGACGTCATCCGCCGCTGGCTGACGGTCCGCGGGTACGACGTCACGTTCATCCGCAACGTCACCGACATCGACGACAAGATCATCGCGAAGGCCGAGCGCGAGGGCGTGCCGTACTGGGACGTCGCGATGCGCAACGAGCGCGCGTTCGCGCGCGCGTACGACGTGCTCGGCTGCCTGCCGCCCACCTACGAGCCGCGCGCCACGGGGCACGTGCCCGAGATGATCGCGCTCATGCAGCGGCTCATCGACGACGGTCACGGCTACGCGGCCGAGGGCGACGTCTACTTCGACGTTCGAGGCTTCCCCGGCTACGGCGCGCTCAGCGGCCAGCGCATCGACGAGATGCTCCCGGCAGCCGACTCGGATGCCGTCGGCGAAGCGCGATGCCCGCGACTTCGCCATGTGGAAGGCCGCGAAGCCGGGCGAACCCGCCTGGGACACGCCCTGGGGTCCGGGGCGGCCCGGCTGGCACCTGGAGTGCTCGGCCATGGCGGCCAAGTACCTGGGCGCGAGCTTCGACATCCACGGCGGCGGCCTCGACCTGATCTTCCCGCACCACGAGAACGAGATCGCGCAGTCGAAGGCAGCGGGCGACGGGTTCGCCAACTACTGGCTGCACAACGCCTGGGTCACGACGGCCGGCGAGAAGATGAGCAAGTCCCTCGGCAACTCGCTGCTGGTCGACGAGGTCGTCAAGCGCGTGCGTCCCGTCGAGCTGCGCTACTACCTCGCCGGCTCGCACTACCGCTCCATGCAGGAGTACTCCGACGAGTCGGTCGCGGAGGCCGGTCAGGGGTACCGGCGCATCGAGGGCTTCCTGCAGCGCGCGGCAGAGTCGCTGGGCAGTCGCCGGTGCGCCCGAGGTGCGCCCCGATGCGCGACCGGCTGCCGTTCGACGAGGCGATGGACGACGACATCGCCGTGCCGCAGGCCCTGGCCGTCGTGCACGAGCAGGTGCGCGCCGGCAACGCCGCTCTCGCCGCCGACGACACCGACGGCGGCGGCAGCGGCCTTCGCGGCCGTGGTCGCGATGGTCGACGTGCTCGGGCTGAACCCGTGGGCCGAGCCCTGGGCGGACTCGGGCAGCGCGGGAGGCGAGCGGCAGACGGAGGTCATCGACGCGCTCGTGCAGGTCGTGCTCGCCCAGCGCGCCGAGGCCCGCGCACGCAAGGACTACGCCGCCGCGGACGCGATCCGCGACGGGCTTGACCGAATCGGCATCCAGGTCGAGGACACCGCCCACGGTGTCCGCTGGTCGCTGGGCGACTGAGACCAGGAGGACAGCGATGGCAGGAAACTCGCAGCGCCGTGGCGCGATGCGCAAGGACGGCACGAAGAAGGGGGCGACCGTCGGCTCGGGCGGGCAGCGCCGCGCCAAGCTCGAGGGCCGGGGGCCGACGCCCAAGGCGATCGAGCGGCCGCATCATCCCGCTGCCCGTCGCGAGCGTGCGGCCAGCAAGCGCGCGGAGTCGTCCGGCAAGGGCACCGGCGCCCGCCGGTCGTCGCGTCGCTCGGCCGGCAGCGTCCTGATGGGGCGCAACCCGATCGTCGAGGCCCTGCGCGCGGGCATCCCGGCCACCGCCCTGTACGTGCAGGCCAAGGCTGACGCCGACGACCGCTGGCGCGAGTCGATGCGCATCGCGGTGGCCAAGGGCATCCCGATCATGGAGGTCGCCAAGACCGAGCTCGACCGCATGACCGAGGGCGGTGTGCACCAGGGGCTCGTCCTCTCGGTCCCCGAGTACAAGTACTCGGACATCCGCGACCTCGAGAGCGCCACCCTGCTCGTCGCGCTCGACGGTGTCACCGACCCGCGCAACCTCGGCGCGATCGCGCGCTCGGCCGCTGCCTTCGGCGCGGACGGGATCGTCGTGCCGACTCGGCGTTCCGTCGGGGTCACGGCCTCGGCCTGGAAGACCTCCGCGGGGGCGCTGTCCCGCGTGCCGGTGGCGCAGGTGACCAACATGACGCGCACGCTTCAGGACGTGCAGAAGTCCGGGTTCACCGTCATCGGGCTGGCCGCCGATGCGGACGTCGAGCTCGGCAAGCTCGACCGTTCGGTGCTGACGGACCCGCTGGTCATCGTCATCGGCGCCGAGGGGGCGGGACTCTCCCGCCTGGTCGGGCAGAACTGCGACTGGCGCGTCAGCATCCCCATGGTGGGCGGCGTCGAGTCGCTCAACGCGTCGGTGGCAGCGGGGATCGTGCTTCAGACGGTGTTCTCGGCCCGTTCCTGATCCGGTCACCTCGGGCGCGCGTCGTCGCACGAGCCGGTCGCCCACCAGGGGGAACACGAGGACGGTGAGGGCGCCGGCACCGACGAGGGCGGCGGCGTTCGACGGCGAGCATCACGCCCGCCTCGCACCTCGATGCTGGTGACCGCCACGATGATCGGCAGCCCGGTCGCGACGTACAGGGAGAAGCGCGCCCGCTCGCGGCGGTCGGGGATGGCTCGTCGGTACACGACGTACTGCACGAGTCCGCGCGCGACGAGGATGTAGGCGAAGAACCGCAGCATCGGCACCGGGTTCTCGATGATCGAGACGATGTCGAGGTTCGCCCCCGACACGACGAAGAACAGCGGGATGAGGAAGCCGAAGCCGATCGCCTCGATCTTGCCCTGCAGGACGGAGTCCGCGGTCGGCGGCGCGAAGCGGCGGACGATGATGCCGGCGATGAAGGCGCCCAGCACGACGTCGAGCCCGAAGGTGCCGGCGAGGGCCAGCAGCAGGATGAGCAGCAGCATCGTGAAGCGCAGCGCGGTCTGCGAGCTGGTGTGGTGGCCGCGCTCGAGGATCGCCCGCACGCGGTCGCCGGCCAGCCGTGACGGGGAGGGTCGCGAGGATCAGGGCGACGACGGCGAAGCCGATCAGGCTGAGGATCGCGACGAACGACGACTTCGTGCCGAGCAGCACCGAGATGGCGATGATCGGGCCGAACTCGCCCCATGCGCCGGCCCCCATGAAGAAGCGTCCCGAACCGGGTGTTCAGCTCGCCTCGGTCGCGCAGGATCGGCAGCAGGGTGCCGAGCGCCGTCGACGTCAGCGCGATCGCGACGCCGAGGGTGTCGTGGATCTTCCCGGTCGCGGTCATGACGATGGCCGCGAGCGACGCCACGACGAGCGACAGGCCCCAGCCGATGGCGGCCAGCTTGCCGCTCTGACCACGGATGGCGCGCTGCTCGAGCTCCATGCCGGCAAGGAAGAACAGCAGGCCGAGGCCGAGCTCGGACAGCAGCTCGATCGAGTCGTCGACCGGATCCAGCCGATCACCTCGGGGCCGAAGACGATGCCGGCGCCGAGCAGCAGCACCACCTCGGCGACCTTGATGCGGAACAGCCCGACGATCAGCGGCACGAAGGCGGCGATCGCGGCGATCACGACCAGCGAGCGGAACTCCTCGGTCATGCGAGCTCCTCCGGAGGAAGCACGATGCGGAGGCTGGCGGTGTCGTCGCTGGGAGTGCCCACTCGTGCACCGAGCACGGCCTGCTCGTCGGGCTTGGCGGCGAGGATGGTCGTGACGTAGTCGCTGATCGAGTCCTCGAACGGCACGCTGCAGCCCTCGCGCTCCGACATGAACCACCGGTGCTCGAGCACCTCGTGGAAGATCTGGGCCGGCTCGAGCTTGCCGCGCAGGGCGGGCGGCACCTCGGACATCACCCGCTCGAAGCGCTCCGTGACCCAGCGGTGCGCCGCGATCTCCTCGTCCTCGCGGCCCAGGCCGACCTTGATCCGGAAGGAGTCGAGGTCGTTGAGCAGCCGCTGGGCCTGGTTCTCCTCGACGTCGAGGCCGGTCAGCTGCATCAGGCGCCGCGAGTGGTGGCCGGCGTCGACGACCTTGGGCGCCACGGTGATGTGCTCGCCGTCGGCCTGCGTGCTCACCTGGAGCTCGGCGACGTCGAAGCCGAGCGTGTTCAGCCGGCGGACCCGCGCCTCGAGCGGATAGCGGTCCTCGCGCGTGATCGACGAGCGGGCCGGTGACCTCGTCCCAGAGCTGGTCGTAGCGCGTGCGCAGGCTGACCCCGGTCGACGATGGGGTCGATGCCCTCGTGGAGTCGCCCGCCTGCCTGCAGGTCCATGAGCTCGCCGGCGACGTTCGTGGCGGCCGTCTCGAGGTCGTAGGTGCGCTGGCCGTTGCTCAGCGTCGGGTGCAGCTCGCCGGTCTCGGCGTCGACGAGGTAGGCGGCGAAGGCCCCGGCGTCGCGGCGGAAGAGGGTGTTCGACAGCGAGCAGTCGTTCCAGGAGAAGCCGGCGAGGTGCAGCTGCACGAGCAGGACGGCGAGCGCGTCGAGCAGCCGGTGCGCGGTCTCCAGCCGCAGGCTGGACGAGAAGAGCGCCCGGTACGGCAGCGAGAACTCCAGGTGCCGGGTGATGAGCCCGGCCGGCAGCGGCTCGCCGTCGTCGGTGGTCCGGTCGAGCACCACGCCGACCGGCTCGACGGTCGGCAGGCCGCGGCGCACGAGGTCGAAGAGCAGCTCGTACTCGCGCGTGGCGTAGTGCTCCTCCACCTCCTTGACGGCGTACACGACCCCGTTGATGCGCACGAAGCGCACGATGTGCCGGGAGATGCCGCGCGGCAGCGCGACGACGAGGTCCTCCGGCCACTCCTCCAGCGGCGTGCGCCACGGCAGGAAGGCCAGCTCGGGCTCGTCGAGGCTGCCGGTGAGTCGCACGGCTGCAGCCTTTCACGTGAGCGACGTTCGCGGGCCATAGGCTGACGGTTGTGAGCGAGAACCCGCGCGCCCGACTGTCCGACATCGCCGAGCAGGCGGGGGTCAGCGAGGCGACCGTCTCCCGGGTGCTCAACGACCGGCCCGGCGTCTCCACGGCGACCCGGCAGGCCGTGCTGACGGCTCTCGACGTGCTCGGCTACGAGCGGCCCATCCGCCTGCGGGGCCGGTCGGGCCTCGTCGGCCTCATCGTCCCGGAGCTGGAGAACCCGATCTTCCCTGCGTTCGCCCAGGTGATGGAGACGCTGCTGGCGCAGCACGGCTACACGCCCGTGCTGTGCACGCAGACCCCGGGCGGCGTCACCGAGGACGAGTACGTGGAGCTGCTCCTCGACCGCGGCGTCGCGGGCATCATCTTCGTGTCCGGCATGCACGCCGACGTGAACGCCGACCATTCGCCCGTACTCGACGCTCGTCGACCGCGGGCTGCCGATCGTGCTCGTGAACGGCTACGCCGAGGGGATCGACGCCCCGTTCATCTCCGACGACGACGCCGCCGCCATGGACCTCGCCGTCACGCACCTCGACGTCGATGGGCCACACGCGCATCGGGCTGGCGGTCGGACCGGTCCGCTTCGTGCCCGTCGTCCGCAAGCGCGCGGCGTTCATCGACGCCATGACGCGGCTCACCGGGATCGGGTCGGACGAGGCGGCGACCCTGGTGTCGCACTCGCTGTTCGCCGTCGAGGGTGGCCAGGCGGCCGCCCATCACCTGCTGGGGCTCGGCGTGACCGCGATCGTGTGCGGGTCGGACCTCATGGCGCTCGGGCGCGATCCGGACGATCCGGCAGCGCGGCCTGCGCGTGCCGGAGGACGTCTCCGTCGTGGGCTACGACGACTCGCGGCTGATCGCCTTCACCGACCCGCCGCTGACGACCGTGCGGCAGGCGGTCACGGCGATGGGCACGGCCGCCGTGCAGGCACTCCTCGACGGCGTGAACGGCACCCCGGCACCCCGCGACGAGTTCGTGTTCCGCCCGGAGCTCGTCGTGCGCAGCAGCACCGGGCCGGCACCGGCGATGGCAGACTGACCGGCATGCCCGCGCCCGTCATCGGACTGTCCTGCTACCTGGAGCCGGCCCGCTGGGGCGCCTGGGAGCTGCCCGCAGCGCTCATCCCGCAGTGGTACCTCGACCTGTTCCGCGCGGCGGGCGCGAACGTCGTCCTGCTGCCGCCCGGGGTCGAGCCGGAGGCGATCGACCGGCTGGACGGCCTGGCGATGGCGGGCGGCGCCGACATCGACGCGACGCTCTACGACGCCGCGCCGCACGACACTGCCGACGTGCCGCGCACCAGCCGCGACGCGTCCGAGCTCGGCGCTGTACCGGCGGGCGCGTGATCGCGGCATGCCGGTGCTCGGCATCTGCCGCGGCCTGCAGGTCATGGCCGTGGCGCACGGCGGGTCGCTGATCCAGCACCTGCCCGACGTGCCGGACTCGATCGTCCATCGCGAGCGACCGGGTGCCTTCGTCGAGCACGAGGCCCGCTTCGTCGACGGGACCGCTGGGAGCCGCGATCTTCGGCACCGAGCCCATCGTCGTGAACTCGTCGCACCACCAGGCCGTGGAGTCGTGCGGCGACCTGGTCGTCTCGCGGCTGGGCTCCCGACGGCACGATCGAG
Organism: uncultured bacterium; assembly: GCA_963707385.1. Taxonomy (GTDB): domain Bacteria; phylum Actinomycetota; class Actinomycetes; order S36-B12; family S36-B12; genus UBA10649. The sequence goes on from CAVPPK010000004.1 coordinate 250,063, forward strand.
GCGTGCGAGGACCCGTCGGCGGACTTCTGCCTCGGGGTCCAGTGGCATCCCGAGCACCCGGACCGCCGCGATGTCGATCTGCCGCTGGTGCAGGCCTTCGTGGCGGCCGCCGCCCGCTTCCGCACCCCCTGACCGCGACGGAGTCGGCGAGTGGGCTACAGCGGGGTGACGTAGGCGCCGGAGATGCCGCCGTCGACCAGGAAGTTCGACGCGGTGATGAACGACGAGTCGTCGCTGGCCAGGAACGCCACCGCGGCCGCGATCTCCTCCGGCTCGCCGAAGCGACCCATCGGGATGTGCACGAGCCGGCGGGCCGCCCGCTCGGGGTCCTTGGCGAACAGCTCGATGAGCAGCGGGCGTGTTCACCGGGCCGGGGGACAGCGCGTTGACGCGGACGCCGACGCGCGCGAACTGCACGCCGAGCTCGCGGGTCATCGCCAGCACGCCGCCCTTCGACGCGGTGTAGGAGATCTGCGACGTCGCCGCGCCCATCGTCGCCACGAACGACGCGGTGTTGATGATCGAGCCCTTGCCCTGCTCGCAGCATGTAGCGGCAGGACGGCCTTGCAGCACAGGTACACCGACGTGAGGTTGACCTCCTGCACCCGGTCGCCACGCGTCGATGCCGGTCTCGAGGATCGAGTCGTCGTCGGGCGGCGAGATGCCGGCGTTGTTGAAGGCGATGTCGACGCTGCCGTAGGTGTCGACTGGCCGTCTCGAACATCGCGGCGACGTCGTCCGCGCTCGGTGACGTCCGTGCGGACGAACAGGCCGTCGACCTCGTCGGCGGCGGCCTCGCCCGCTGGCGGGGTCGAGGTCGCCGATGACGACGCGCGCACCCTCGTCCGCGAACCGGCGGACGGTGGCCAGGCCGATGCCGCTGCCCCGCCGGTGACGACGGCGACACGTCCCTCGAGCCGGCGGCACTTGCTGTCACTCATGCGGATCTCCTATCTGCCGAGTGCGTAGTCGTGGCCCGTCGAGTCCCTCGGACCGGGCCACACTACGCACTCGCGGGGTGGGTGGGTCAGTCCTCGGTGCTGATGAAGACGTTCTTGGTCTCGGTGAAGGCGTCGAGCGCGTCCGGGCCGAGCTCGCGGCCGAGGCCGGACTTCTTGAAGCCGCCGAACGGCGTCCAGTAGCGCACGGACGAGTGCGAGTTGACCGACAGGTTGCCCGACTCGATGCCGCGCGACGACCCGGATGCCGCGGCCGAGGTCGCGGGTCCAGATCGAGCCGGACAGCCCGTAGTCGGAGTCGTTGGCCAGCCGGATCGCGTCGGCCTCGTCCTCGAACGGGGTCACCGACGACGACCGGACCGAAGATCTCCTCCTGGAAGACGCGTGCGGTCGGGTCGACCGGGCGCGAGGACGGTCGGCGGGAACCAGAAGCCGGGCCCGTCGGGCGCGTCGCCCTGGAACGCGATCGGCGCGGAGCCGTCCGAGGAAGCCGCGCGACGGTCTCGTGGTGCGCCCGGTGATCAGCGGGCCCATCTCGGTGGAGTCGAGGCGCGGGTCCCCGACCGTGACGCCCCTGACGGCGGTCTCGAACAGCTCCATGAACCGGTCGTAGGCCGACCGCTGGACGAGGATGCGCGAGCGCGCGCAGCAGTCCTGGCCGGCGTTGTCGAACACGCCGTACGGCGCGGTGGCCGCCGCCTTCTCGAGGTCGGCGTCGGCGAAGATCACGTTGGCGCTCTTGCCGCCGAGCTCCAGGGTGACCGGCCTTCACCTGCTGCGCGCAGCCGGCCATGATCCGCTGGCCGACCTCGGTGCTGCCGGTGAACACGACCTTGCGGACGTCGGGGTGGTCGACGAACCGCTGGCCGACGACGGAGCCCTTGCCCGGGAGCACGATGAAGACGTCCTCGGGGAGGCCCGCCTCGAGCGCGAGCTCGCCGAGGCGGATCGCCGTCAGCGGCGTGAGCTCGGCCGGCTTCAGGACGACGGTGCAGCCGGCCGCGAGCGCGGGCGCGAAGCCCCAGCCGGCGATCGGCATGGGGAAGTTCCACGGGCACGATGACGCCGACGACGCCGACGCGGCTCCTTGAACGTGATGTCGATGCCGCCGGCGACGGGGATCTGCCGGCCGAACAGGCGCTCGGGCGCGCCGGCGTAGTAGTCCAGCACGTTGGCGACGTTGTTGGCCTCCCAGCGGGCGTTGCTGATCGTGTGGCCGGCGTTGGCCACCTCGAGCTGGGCGAGCTCCTCGGTGTGCTCCCGGACGACGTCGGAGAAGCGGCGCAGCATCGCGGCTCGGTCCGCCGGGCGCGACGTCGCGCCAGGCCGGCAGCGCGGCTTGCGCGCGGGCGATGGCCGCGTCGGTCTCCTCGAGCGACGCGGACGGCACCGAGGCGACGACGAGCTCGGTGGCCGGGTTGATGACGTCGTGCATGGAGGGCTCCTGCGCTCTGCGGGGTGCGGTGGGCGTGCTGCGGACCAATTAAAGCCGCTCGAAGCTGCGGTAGCGCTCCCAGTCGGTGACCGTCCGCCCGTAGTCGGCCAGCTCGATGCGCGCCATGTTGGAGTAGTGGTCCTGCACCTCCTCGCCGAAGGTCTCGCGGATCCACTCCGACGACTCCCACGCCTCGAGCGCCTCGCCCATCGATGAGGGGACGCGCTCGGAGTCGTCGGCGTACGCGTTGCCGACGAAGACCTCCTCGAGCGGCAGCCTGCGCTCGATCCCGTCGAGGCCGGCAGCCACCATGCCCGGCGACCGCGAGGTAGGGATTGACGTCGCCGCCGGGCACGCGGTTCTCGAGCCGCAGCGACTGGCCGTGGCCCGACGAGCCGGAAGGCGCAGGTGCGGTTGTCGCGGCCCCAGCGGATCGCGGTCGGGGCGAAGGATCCGGGGACGTACCGCTTGTAGGAGTTGATCTGCGGCGCGTACATCAGGGTGAGCTCGCGCGCGTGCGCCAGCTGGCCGGCGATGAACGCCCGTCCCGACGTCCGACAGGCCCTGCGCCTCGTCGTGATGGTCGGCCATCACCATGCTCCCGTCGGTCCCGCGGAACGAGAGGTGGATGTGGCAGGAGTTGCCCTCGCGCTCGTTGTACTTGGCCATGAAGGTGAGCGCCATGCCCTCCTGCGCGGCGATCTCCTTGGCGCCGTTCTTGTAGATCACGTGGTTGTCGCAGGTGCGCAGCGCGTCCTCGTACTTGAACGCGATCTCGTGCTGGCCGAGGTTGCACTCGCCCTTGGCGCTCTCGACGATCATGCCGGCGCCGGTCATGGCGTTGCGGATCCGGCGCAGCAGCGGCTCGACCCGCGCGGTGCCGAGCATCGAGTAGTCGACGTTGTACAGGTTCGCCGGCGTGAGGTCGCGGTAGCCGGCGAGCCAGGCCTCCTCGTAGGTGTCCTGGAAGACGATGAACTCGAGCTCGGTGCCGACGAAGGCCCCGTAGCCGGCGGCCGTGAGCAGGTCGAGCTGCTTGCGCAGGATCTGCCGCGGGGAGGCGGCCACCGGGTCGCCCTCCTCTGTCTCGAGGTCGCAGAGGACCCCGACGGTGCCCGGCTGCCACGGGTTGCGGTGGAGGGTGCTGAGGTCCGGCCGCATGACCATGTCGCCGTAGCCGCTGTCCCACGACGACATCGCGTAGCCGTCGACCGTGTTCATGTCGACGTCGACGGCCATGAGGTAGTTGCAGCCCTCGGTGTAGCCGGTCATGACCTCGTCGACGAAGTAGTCGGCATCGATGCGCTTGCCCTGGAGGCGGCCCTGCATGTCGGTGATCGCGACGGCGACGGTGTCGATGCGTCCCTCATCCACCTCGCGACGGACGTCGTCGGGGGTGAGCGGCTGCGGCCTTGCCATGTCGGTCTCCTCTGCGTGGGCTATCGGCATTCAACCCCACGGCCGATGCCCGCGGTGGTGGTTCGGGGGAGGCGGTGCGTCAGGTGAGGGCGGCAAGCGCCACCGGATCGCGGACGATCCGCCCGGCGTGCCACAGGGCGAAGGCCGTGTAGGTCGCGATGACGGCGACTGCGGCAGGCAGTGGGATGGCGAGGACGACGACCGTGAGGGCCACGGACCGCGCCAGCGTGCCCATGGCCGACGCCACCGGCGCCGGCTGCGCCCGGAAGGAGTTGAAGTCGGTCGGCGTGGGCCGGCGGACTGACGGGACGAGCCCGGACGCCGCCGCGGCGACTGCGACGAGGACGAGCTGGGGGAACAGCTGGAGGGGAGGGGCGGCACCGACGAGGGCCGCGCTGGTGGCAGCGATCGAGTGAGAGGAGGAACGCCCAGAGTGTGGTCGTGATGAGGCGGGCGACGAGCATCTGCATGCGTCCGGCCTTGCCGAGCAGCCACACGGCGGCGCCGCCGTCGTAGGCGAAGCCATTGGCCCCCAGCACGGCGGCGGCCGCAGCGGTCACGAAGAACGCGATGCTGGCGGTGACCTCCTGGCCGGCGCTGCGGACCAGCAGCGGAGTGAGCACGGCGGTGATGAGCGTGCTGCGCGCCATGACCGAACGGCTCACCCCGACGAGCATCACGACGAGGAGTGCGGCGAAGGATCGTCGAGGGATGCGAACGGTGCGGCCCGGGCGGACCACCTGCTCGGCGGGGCGGTTGAGGAGCCAGGCTCCGACGAGCGCCGCGACACCCGTGAGCACGAGCAGCACGACGTACGCGGGCTGCTCGGTCGCGGCGAGCCACCAGGCCCCGGGACCCACGCCGCTGGATGCGAGCACCGTGGCCGAGAGCAGCACGATGCCGGCCACGACGACCAGCGCAGCCGTCGGCCCGATGCGGCCGACGAGGATGGCTGACGACGCCCCCGACAGCTGTCCGCAGGCGAGGCCGTTCCAGGCGAGTGCGAGGCCGGCGAGCCATCCCGGCCAGCCGGCGACCGCTGCTCCCACGAGGGCGATCGCCGGGACGAACAGGCCCGGGACCGGCGTCGGTGAGGGAGGAGGCGAACCGCGCGCCGAACCGGAAGGACCGCCCCGCACCCGCGGCGGCCAGCGCCATCGGGTCGTCGCTCTCGCCGCCGCCGAGGGCCGGCAGCAGCGCGAGGGCGGACCAGAGGCCGGCGGCCAGCGGCAGCATCTGCTCGACCGTCAGTCCCGAGCCGGTGATGTACGGCTGAACGGCGGCCGTGAGCATGGCCAGGCCGTGCATGACCACCGTCGCGACGATCGCACCGACCGCGAAGACGCGGGACATGCGCCAGCCGTTGCGGAACTGGTGGCTCATGCCCAGTGCGACGTCGCTCACGGGTGGGCCAGGTGCTTCCACGCCAGCTGGAGGGTGCCGTGCTCCTCGAGGAGGACGGCCGGTCGGGTGCGGGTCCCGCCAGCTCGTGGTGCCGGAAGACCGCCACGTCGTCGGCGATCACGGCGGCGTCGAGCAGGTGCGTGGTGAGCACGACGGCGGCACCGTCGGCACGAGCCTCGACGAGCAGGTCGGTGATGGTGTCGACGCCGTCGAGGTCGACCCCGTCGAAGGGCTCGTCGACGAGGAGCAGAGGCGGGCGCGCGACGAGCGCCATCGCCATCGACAGGCGGCGCGACTGGCCGTGCGAGTAGGCGCCCGGCGGGCAGGTCGACCACCTCGTCCAGGGCGAGGCGCTCGATCAGGTCGTCGGCACGGGCGCGCCAGTCCTGGGCGTGGTGCAGGCGTGCCGCGAGCTCGAGGTGCTCGCCGCCGGTCAGGCGGGGGAAGACGCCGCGGGTGTCGGGGACGTATCCGGTCGCGCGCCGCGCCGCCGTCGCTCCCGCCAGGCTGGCCGTTCACGGTGAAGTCGCCACCGCTCGCCTCGATGGCACCCGACAGGACCTTGAGGGTCGTCGACTTGCCGCAGCCGTTCGGCCCGAGCATCGCCAGCATGCGACCCGGCCTCGACGCGGAAGCTCACGTCCTGCACGATGACGTGACGGCCGTACGACCGGCTGATCCCACGCACGTCGAGCACGGCCCTACCGTACGCACCGGCGCACGCATCGGCAGAACCGCTCCGGGCGCGAGCAGGCCTCCCCTACAGTCCGATGCGTGGACGTTCTCCTCGAGGGGCTTCCGCCGCGGGATGCCGATCGACTGCGGCGGGTCTCCTGCCTGTCGCGGGCGAGCGCCGTGCAGCCGCTCGACGGCGGCATCACGAACCGCAACTACCGCGTGCGCATGCGCGGACGGCGACCAGGTCGTGCGACTCTCCGATCCCGAGTCGTCCGACCTCGCGATCGATCGCGAGAACGAGTACCGCAACTCGGTGGCGGCCGCGGAGTCCGGCGCCGCCCCCGCGGTCACGGACTACCTGCCGGGCGAGGGCGTCCTCGTCGTGGCGTGGGTCGAGGGCCGGACGTTCAACGAGGACGACGTCGGTGCCGACGGCGAACCTGCCGCGCATCGCGGAGGTGTGCCGGCATCCTGCACTGCGGGCCGGCGTTCGTCAATGGCGTTCGACATGTTCGACATCCAGGCCCGCTACCACGCGCTCGTGCGCGAGCGCGGCTACCGGCTGCCGCCCCGGTACGACGAGTTCGCACCGAAGGTGGAGCGGATGCGGGCCGCGATGGCGCGCGCCGCCGGAGCCGAAGGTGCCGTGCAACAACGACCTGCTCGCGGCCAACATCATCGACGACGGCTCGCGGCTGTGGCTGATCGACTACGAGTACTCGGGCAACAACGAGGCGAGCTTCGAGCTCGGCAACATCTGGAGCGAGTCCACGCTGCCGGACGACGCGCTCGACCTGCTCGTCTCCTCGTACTGGCGAGCGCGACGATCCGGCGAAGGTCGCACGCGCCCGGCTGTGGGCCCTGATGTCCAAGTACGGCTGGACGCTGTGGGCGTCGATCCAGGCCAGCGTGAGTCCTATCGACTTCGACTACTGGACGTGGGGCATGGAGAAGTACGACCGCGCCGTCGCCGAGTTCGACAGTCCCCGGTTCACCGCGTGGCTCGACGCCGTCACGTCCCCGTGAATGTCCGGAACACTTCCGAAACGGAGTCTTAACGGCTCAGCGTGTCGGAGTTAACAAAAGCACATCACGCGAGCACACTGCGAGCAATAGTGTCCGGGAGTCAGGGGCAGCAAGGTCCGGCTTCGGACATCGACCGCGCACTGAGGAGGGCAGCGGTGGCAGATCAAACCGCCATGAATGCAGACGAGAAGCGTCTTGCGGAACTTGGCTACAAGCAGGAGCTCAACCGAAACTGGTCCGGCTTCTCGAACTTCGCTATCTCGTTCTCGATCATCTCCATTCTCGCCGGCTGCTTCACGACGTTCGGCCAGGCATGGAACAACGGCGGTCCGATCGCCATCTCTATCGGCTGGCCGGTCATCTCGGCGTTCATCCTGATCATCGGCTTCACGATGTCCGAGCTGGTGTCCGCGTACCCGACCTCGGGCGGCATCTACTGGTGGGCGTCCAAGCTGGGTGGACCCAAGGCGGGCTACTACACCGGCTGGCTCAACCTGATCGGCCTGCTCGCGGTCATCGCGTCCGTCGCCTACGGCTGCGCGACGTTCTTCGACCTCGCGTTCAGCACGCTCAGCGAGTCGTGGGCCTCGGGGTACTCACTCCAGCGCGTGTTCGTCATGTTCATCGTCATCCTGATCCTGATCTCACTGATGAACATCTTCAGCGGCCATCTCATGGCCATCCTGAACAACGTCTCCGTGTGGTGGCACGTGTTCGGCGCCGCGCTGATCATCCTGATCCTCGTGTTCCTCCCCGACAACCACATGTCCTTCAGCGACGTCTTCACGATGCGGGTGAACAACACCGGCGGCCTCAACGGCGGCTCCACGGACGGCCCCGGCTACTGGTTCTACGTGCTGCCGCTGGGCTTCCTGCTCACGCAGTACACGATCACCGGGTTCGACGCCTCGGCCCACCTCTCCGAGGAGACGCAGGGCGCAGCGGACGGAGCGGCCAAGGGCATCTGGAAGTCGATCTTCTACTCGGCGATCGGCGGCTGGGTGCTCCTGCTCGCCTTCCTGTTCGCCGTGCAGGACGCCGACGCGGTCACGGCGGGCGGTGGTGGCGTCGCCGTCATCTTCGCGCAGGCGCTGGACGCCCAAGTGGCAGGCGTGGTGCTGCTCATCTCCGCCATCGGGCAGTTCTTCTGCTCCATGGCCTGCATGACCAGCACGTCGCGCATGACGTACGCGTTCAGCCGTGACGGTGCGGTGCCTGGTTCGAGGTACTGGGCCAAGCTGAACAAGTCGCAGGTGCCGGCGAACGCCGTCGTGCTTGCGGCTGTCGTCGCGATCATCATCACGCTGCCGGCACTGCTCGAGGTCAACATCGGCTCGGAGGAGGCACCGATCATCGTGCCGACGGCCTTCTACGCCGTCGTCTCGGTGGCCGTCATCGGCCTGTACCTCGCCTTCCTCGTCCCGATCTACCTTCGGTGGCGTGCAGGCGACAAGTTCAAGCAGGGCCCGTGGAACCTGGGCAACAAGTGGAAGTGGATGGCACCGGTCGCGTGCCTCGAGATCGTCGTCGTCTGCATCTACTTCATCATGCCGTTCACCCCGGCCGGCACCCCCGGCTTCCTGCGGTGGCTCAACGGCTCGCCCAGCGCGGAGGAGGTGCCGTTCGAGTGGAAGTTCGTGAACTACGCACCCATCCTCACGCTCGGCGCGCTCCTCGCCCTGTGGATCGGCTGGCACCTGTCGGCCAAGAAGTGGTTCACCGGACCGAAGACGACGGTCGACCTGCCGGCGGGCGTCTCGTCCGCTGACGAGATCGCGCTCGAGCATGAGCACAAGGGCTTCCACCAGCCCCCCGGGACCTGATCCCGGAAGCTCAGCACGACCGGGAGCGGCCCAGTCGGACCGCCCTTTGGCCACTCGCCGTTCGTGGCGGTCGCGCGCACTTCGGCCACTCGCGCGCACTGTCGGCCACTCGACGGGGGCTAGGAGCGGATGCGGGCGGACGTCGGGTCGTAGGGGGCCTTCAGGCTGACGCGGACGCCGACGAGCATCGCCGCCGACGTTGACCTGCCACTCGCCGGCCTCGAGGTAGTCGGTCGTGACGACCTCGCCGTCGCGCCGCCAGACGTAGGCGAGCCCGACGCACGAGCCGACCGTGGTGCCGAACGCCGCTGACGTGACCTGGCCGGTGCCGAGGCCGTCGCGCAGCAGCGAGTTCGCCGCCCCACATCATCACCGTCGGGGTCGTCGAGGACGAACGACACGAGCCGTCGACGCACCCCGGCCGCGCGGGCCGCCTCCACCGCCTCGCGACCGAGGAACGGGATGTCGGTCTTCAGCTTGGTGGCGAACAGCAGCCCGGCCTCGACGGGGTTGTAGTCGGGCGTGAGCTCGGTGCCGAAGGCCCGGTAGCCCTTCTCCAGCCGCAGCGCGTTGATCGCGTAGTAGCCGGCGTTGCGCCAGGCCGTGCTCCGCACCCGCCGACGTCAGCAGGTCGAACACGCTCGACGGCGAACTCCGCCGGGACGTACAGCTCCCAGCCGAGCTCGCCGACGTAGGTGATGCGGGTGGCCCGCACGGTGCAGTAGCCGAGGTCGATCTCGCGGCTCGTGCTGAACGGGAAGGCGTCGTTGCCGCAGGTCGGCCCGTGAGAGCGACTGCAGGAGCGCGCGCGACCCCGGACCCATGACGCCGAGGACGGCGTAGGCGCCCGTCACGTCGGTGACGCTGACCTGCTGGTCGGCGGCCACGTGCCGGCGTGATCCAGTCGCGGTCGCGCACGACCGATGCGGCACCGGTGACCCAGCAGGTACTGGTCGTGGGCGATGCGGGTGACGGTGACGTCCGCCTCGTAGGTGCCGCGGGCGTTGAGCACCCCGGTGTAGACGGTGCGCCCGACGGGGACGGCGACGTCGGCGGTGCACAGCCACTGCAGGACGGTCTCGGCGTCGCGTCCCTGCACGAGCAGCTTGCCGAAGGAGGTCTCGTCGAACAGCGCCACGGCCTCGCGCGTCGCGCGCTGCTCGGCGTCGACCCAGGGGATCCAGTTCTGCTTGCCCCAGGAGTAGTCGATGACGGGCGCCTCGCCGGCCGGCGCGAAGAAGTTGGGCCGCTCCCAGCCCATCTTCGAGCCGAAGCAGGCCCCGGCGGCCTCGACCCGCTCGTGGACGGGCGACCGGCGGAAGGGTCGCGCGGTGGTGAACTCGCGGTTGGGCCACGGCACGGAGTAGTGCAGGCCGAGGACCTCGCCGACGCGGTCGTGCAGCCACTGGTTGTTGCCGTTGAAGGAGGCGAACCGCCGGATGTCGACGCCGACGAGGTCGGACTGGCGGCTCGCCGCTGACGATCCACTGGGCCAGTGCGCGACCGGCGCCGCCCGCCGATGCGATGCCGACGGAGTTGAAGCCGGCGCCGACGAAGAAGTTCCGCACCTCGGGCGCCTCGCCGAGGATGAACTGGTTGTCCGGCGTGAAGCTCTCGGGTCCGTTGTAGAACTTCTTGATCCCGGTCTGCTGCAGCACCGGGACGCGGTGCAGCGCGCTCTCCATGAGGATCTCGAAGTGGTCCCAGTCCTCGTCGAGCAGCTGGAACTCGAACGGGTAGGGGATCTGGTCGGGGGCGACCCACGGCTTGGCCACCGGCTCGAAGCCGCCGACGACGAGGCCGCCGACCTCCTCCTTCATGTAGGTGTAGCCGTCGGGGTCGCGCAGGATCGGCATCATCCGGTCGACGCCGTCGATCTGCTCGGTGACGACGTAGAAGTGCTCGGACGAGTGCAGCGGCACGGTGACGCCGGCCATCGCCCCGATCGCCTTGGCCCACTGCCCGGCGCAGTTGACGACGATCTCGGCCTCGATGTCGCCCTGGTCGGTCTGCACGCCGGTGACGGCACCGTCCTGCCGTGGTGATGCCGATGACGCGGGTGCGCTCGAAGACCCGTGCGCCGTTCATGCGCGCGCCCTTGGCGAGCGACTGCGTGACGTCGGTCGGGTTGGCCGTGCCGTCGAACGGCAGCCAGATCGCGCCCTGCAGGTCGGCGGTCTCGAGGATCGGGTAGCGGTCCAGCGCCTGCGCCGGCGTGAGGATCTCGCACTCGAGGTCGAAGGCCTCGGCGGCCGCCGCGGTGCGCAGCAGCTGCACCATGCGCTCCGGCGTGCGGGCGACGGTGACGCCGCCGCACTGCTTGTAGCCGGTGCCGAGACCGGTCTCCGCCTCGAGCGACTGGTAGAGCTGCGCCGAGTACTGCACCAGCCGGGTGCCGCTCTCGGTCGCGCGCAGCTGGCCGACCAGCCCGGCGGCGTGCCAGGTGGTGCCGGACGACAGCTGGCCCTGCTCGAGGAGCACGACGTCGGTCATGCCGAGGTGGGTGAGGTGGTAGGCGACGCTGGCCCCGACGATCCCGCCGCCGACGATGACCACCTGCGCACGTGCGGGGAGTGGGCTCACGCCCGGAGTCTAGGCGCGCCGCGGCAGGGGTTCAGGAGATCGTGACGCGCACCTCGGGGCCGTCCGGATCGACCTGCGAGCGCCAGGCCCCGGGCATCGGAGAGGGTCGCGTGGGCACCGCCCACGGCAGCCGGCCGGCCCAGAGCTCCCGGTCGGACTGGGTCACGGTGACGAGCGGACGGGTCAGCGGCCGCGTCACCTGCACGAGCAGCGGGCTGTCGCCCGCGTCGTGCGTGACGACGGACGGCACGACCCACAGCGCCGGCCCCGTCGACGGTGATGTCGACGCCGCGGCGCACGCCAGGCGGACGCGTCATCCCGCGCCCAGGCGGCCACGGCCGCGGCCGCGGCGCGCCCGTCGAGGGCGCATCGATCGGCGGTGCTGGCCGGGTGCAGGAGGTTGCCGACCGCGAAGACGCCCGGCTCGGTGGTGCGGAAGCTGCCGTCGACGGCCGGTCCGCTGCTGGCCCGGTTCATGCCGACGCCGAGACGTCGGGGCAGCTCGTTCTCGGCGATCCAGTCGCCGGTGAACACGACCGTGTCGCACTCGATGACGCTGGTGTCGCCCGTGGCGTGGTCGGTGATCTCCACCGCGCTCACCCGATCGCCGCCGATGATGTCCGTGACGCTGCGTGCGGGTGAGCAGGGGGAAGCGGTAGCGCAGCCGGGCACCGAGGTCGAAGGCCGCGTAGGACGTGTGCGTGGGCTTGTCGGTGACCATCGCGACGGTGCGGCAGCCGGCGTGCGCGAGCGTCATCACCGCCGAGTACGACACGTGCTCGGCGCCGACGACGACCGCTCGGGTGCCCGGCTGCTCGCCGGCGAGGTACACCGCGCGCTGCAGCCAGCCCGTGGTGAGCACGCCCGCGGGGCGGCTGCCCGGCACGAGACGTGCGGCGCGCGGCCGCTCGCGGCAGCCGGTGGCGAGGACCAGCGCCCGCGTGGTCAGGGTCGCCCGCCCCACCGGCGACGTCACGCCGACGCGGACCTCCCCGTCGCCCGGCGTGCACGTCCGTGACGGTCGACAGCGTGCGCACGTCGGCCCCGGCCGCTGCCGCTGCCGACGCCAGGTGTCGGGCGTAGGCGGGGCCGCTCATGGACCGATGGAGGTCGCGCAGGCCGTAGCCGGGATGGTCGGAGTGCCGCGGGACGCCGCCGGGCTCGTCGTCGCGATCGAGGACGACGACCTCCTGACGCCCTGCGTGCGCAGGTCGCGTGCGAGGGTGAGTCCGGCCGGGCCGGCGCCGACGATGACGACGTCAGGCATCGCGGACCTCCCTCGGCCAGCATCGCCGTCACCGTCGCTCCGCAGTGGAATCCCGCGCACCTGCCGGCGAGCGCCCGCGTGCGCCGCCGGATGCCGTCGATGTCGCGTGGCCGGCACCGGGCTGGCGAGCGCGTCGCGGATCTCGCCGCCGGTCACACGCTCGCACAGGCAGACGACGCGACCGTACGCGGGATCGCGGGCGATGAGATCGGCGTCGGCGTACGGTCGCAGCCGAGCCTCGGCCAGGTTGGGCATGGGGACGATGACGGGATCGGCGAGCGGCCCGGTCGGGGCGGTGTGCTCGGCGAGCCCGAGGGTCACCTCCTCGGCGAGGGCCAGGCAGGACGAGATGCCGGTCGACCGGATGCCGCCCATGCGCACGTATCGCTTGGCGGGCGATCACGGCCAGGCAGTAGTCGGAGTGCTCGGTCGCTGCCCGCAGGCCCGCGTACGTGGCGGTGACCTCCTCGTCGAGCAGCGCCGGCAGGATCCGCTGGCCCATGGCGAGCAGGCCGTCGAGACCACCGCGGGTGGTCTGGCGTGGCGTCCTTGTCCGGCAGGTCCTCGGCCGTGGGGCCCAGCAGGATGTTGCCGTAGACCGTCGGCGAGACGAGCACGCCCTTCGTCGTGGCGGTCGGCACCGGCAGGATGATGTGCTCGAGCAGGCCTCGCGCGAGCTTGTCGAACACGATCAGCTGCCCGCGGCGCGGCGTCACGGTGAAGCCGTCCTCGCCCAGCATCCGGTCGACGACGTCGCTGTTCAGCCCCGCGGCGTTCACGACCCAGTCGGCATCGACGCACGTGACGACCGGCGGCGATCCGGTACGCCGCGTCCCGCTGCTCGATCGCCGTGACCGGTGCCGACGTGAGCAGGGTCGCACCGTTGACGACGGCGTCGGTGGCCAGTCCGATGACGATCGACCACGGATCGAGGAGACCCTCGTCCGGGACGCGCAGTCCGCCCCGCGCCCCGTCACCGAGGTGCGGCTCTGCCGCGTAGACCTGCGTCGACGGTCAGGCGCTCGATCGCGTGGTACCCGACCTGCTGCGGCGTTGGCGACGATGCCGTCGAGTCGCGCCAGCTGCTCGTCGTCCCACGCCACCAGCAGGGCGCCCGTGCGCTCGAGCGGCCAGTTCATGGCGTCGGCACGCTCGGCCAGCAGGCGATGCCCGCGCGCGACGAGGCCGGCCTCGCGCGTGCCGGGCTTGGCGTCGAACCCGGTGTGCCAGATGGCGGTGTTCGCCTTGCTCGTGCCAGCGCCGACGTCGGATCGGGCCTCGATGAGGGTCACGTCGATGCCCGGCGCGGACCAGCGCGCTCGCCGTAGCGCACCCGACTGCCCCCGCACCGATGACGGCGACGCGGGTCATGACGCGGGCTCGAACACTCGACGTGGCCGCCAGCCGTGGATGAGGTCGTCCTCGGCTCCTGCCCCGTCGAGGGCCCGCAGTGCGGCAGCGACGAGGCCGAGCGCGGTGGCGCACGAATGCGGATACACCTCGACGGGGACCCCGAGGCTGTCGGCCTGCAGCTGCATGAGGACGGACGACTGCGTGAGCCCGCCGTCGACCCGCAGGGCAGTGAGCGGGCCATGCGACGTCGGACTCGACCGCGCGCGCGAGCGACGTGACCTCCGCGGCGAGGCCGTCGAGGAACGCACGCACGATGTGCTCGCGCCGGGTCGACAGGCCCAGGCCGGTGATGCTCGCCGTGGCGGCGGGGTCCCACTCCGGGGCGCCGCGACCCGAGAACGACGGGTCGAACCGGACGCCGTCGGTGTCGGCGACCGCCCCGGCGAGTGCATCGAGGTCCTGGGGCCCGTGGATCAGCCCGGCGCGCTGCAGCCACGCGACCGCCGCGCCTGCGCTGTAGACCTGCCCGTCGACGCACGAGGCGCGGGTGCCGTCGCGCATCACCCAGGCCAGCGAGGTCGCGAGCCCGGCACTCGAGGGCACATGCGCGCGGCCGATGTTGGCCAGCAGGAAGATCCCGGTGCCGTAGGTGCACTTGGCCGACCCGGGTTCGGTGCAGCCCTCCGCCAGCAGGGCGGCCTGCTGGTCGACCATCGCTCCGGCCACGGGCAGTGGCGGACCGAACGCGGTGGTGACGCCCGAGGGTCTCGTCGCATGCCACCAGCTCCGGGAAGTCGTCGATCGACAGGCCGTAGACGTCGGCGGCGCGCTCGGACCACTGCAGGCGTCTCGCCGTCCAGGAGCTGCGTGCGCGATGCCGTCGACAGGTCTGTGACGTAGGCGCCGGCCAGCCGGTAGTTGACCCACGCGTCGATCGTGGTGACGACGACGTCGCCGCCGGTCGGGAGGTCGAGGCTGCGCTGGAGCCAGGCGATCTTCGGCGCGGCGAAGTAGGGGTCCACCGGCAGGCCGGTGAGGTGGAGCAGCAGATCGGCGTCGACGGCGGTGATCGCGGACGTGACGCTCGTGGACCGTCGGTCCTGCCACGACAGTGCCGGCCCGAGCGGCTGGCCGGTGCGACGGTCCCACGCCAGGACGGTCTCGCCCTGGTTGCCGATCGCCACGGCACGGACGGGGCCGGCGTGCGCATCGACGGCCTGGCGTCCGGCCGTCACGATGCTCTCCCACAGTGCCTCGGGGTCCTGCTCGATGGCGTCGCCCTCGTGCGTCAGGCCGCGGACCGGCACGTCGATCTCGGCGACGATCCCCTCCTCGGACCACACGACCGCCTTGGTGGCGGACGTGCCCTGGTCGATGGCGAGGATGCTCACCGGGTCATTGTGGTGCAGGGGTCAGGCGGTGGGGGGATGCTCATCCAAAGCCCCGCGCATGCGCAGGTCGCGCGACGGGTCGACGGCGCAGCACTGCACGCGCACACGTCCCCGCACGGTCTGCACGACGAGGATCACCGGGACGATGATCGCGAACGCGGCGAGGAGGTACGGCACCCTGTGATGGTACGCGCATGCGGCCGCACGCGGGGGTCGGCGCCGACGGTCAGGCGCGCGCCAGCAGCGGAAGCTCCGGCAGCCCTGCGGTGCTTCCCCGCTCGATCCAGTGCGGCAGCACATGGCGGGAGAGGATCTGGTCCGCGACGAGGGCCGCGGTCCCGTAGATGCCGGCGAGGTCACCGAGCTCCGACCGGGCGATGCGGAGGTCGCGGGTGGCCAGGGGCAGGGAGCGCTCGTAGATGCTCTGTCGGATCGAGGCCAGGAAGCGGTCGCCGGCGTTCGCGACGCCGCCGCCGATGATGACGAGGGACGGGTTGAAGAAGTTGACCATCGCAGCGATGGTCTGTCCGACGAGCTGACCGGACTCGCTCAGGATCTGGTTGGCGACGAGATCGCCGCGTGCTGCGGCCGTGGACACGTCTCGCGCCGTGATCGTGCGGCCCGATGCGAGCAGCTCGGCGAGGAACGGGCTCGCGTCCGACTGTGCGGCAACCACTCCCTGACGGGCGATCGCGTGCCCGCCGGCGAGGGCCTCGAGGCAGCCGACCTTGCCGCAGCGGCACACCTCTGTCGTCGACTCCGTGACCCGCACATGACCGATGTCACCGGCGGCTCCCTGAGCGCCGCGATGCAGCTGCCCCTCGGAGATGAGTCCAGCGCCGATGCCGGTGCCGATCTTGACGAAGATCGCATCCTCCACGCCGACGGCGATGCCTCGCCGCAGCTCGCCCAGGGCCAGCATGTTCACGTCGTTGTCGATCCACGTGGGCGCGTGGTAGCGCGACGAGAGTCGCACGCGCACGGGATAGCGGTCCCACCCCGGCATGATCGGTGGCGACGTCGGCGAGCCGTTGCTGAACTCGACGGGTCCCGGGAGCCCGACGCCGATGCCCCACACGTCCGGTCGCGGGTGGGCGGCGACGAGGTCGTCGAAGATCTGCTCGAGGATGCCCGAGGACGACGTCGGGCCCGTCGGCGATGTCGATGTCCTCATGCCGGCGCTCGACGATGTCGCCCGCCAGGTTCGTGAGTGCGGCGTTGACGGCGGTGGCGCCGAGCTCCGCGACGAGGAACGAACCCAGGGCGGCGTTGAACGCGAGGCTGCGTGACGGTCGTCCGCCCGTCGACTCGGCCATGGCTCCGTCGACGACGAGGTCGGCCTCGATGAGCTCGGCGACGCGCTGGGTGACCACGGTGCGGCCCAGCCCCATCACGCGGGAGATGTCCGGTCGCGTGTTCGCGTGACCGAACCGGATGAGATCGAGGATCGGCACGAGGTGATCGGCTGTGGCCGAATGCAGCGTCACCGACCGGCCCCTCATCCCGGGCCCGTCGGGCCACGTCCCGCCACGCATCCTAGGTCGCGGCGGCGGCAGGACAAGCGGCATCCGCACGCCTCCTTCGGTCGGTGCGTTATCGATTTGTGATCAAATGGAACGCACAAACATTCGCTTCCGGCTATCTTACGCGTGAAATAGGCATAAGAATGATGTCACGCGAAGAGAAGTGGCAGGAAGGGAAGCGACATGGGCGCAGCCCCGACGGCTCCTGCCGCCTCGCCCGCTCCGCTGCTGACCATGACCGGGATCGTCAAGCAGTTCCCCGGCGTGCGGGCCCTCGACGGCGTCGACCTCGACGTGCGTGGCCGGTGAGGTGCACTGCCTGCTCGGGCAGAACGGAGCCGGCAAGTCGACCCTCATCAAGGTGCTCTCGGGCGCCCACCAGCCCGACGAGGGCACGATCCACTGGAACGGCGAGCTCGTGCGGCTGGCCACTCCCATGGCGGCCATGCGCCTCGGCATCGCCACCATCTACCAGGAGCTCGACCTGGTCAACGACCTCACCGTCGCCGAGAACATCACCCTGGGCCACGAGCCGAGCCGCCTCGGCTTCGCCGAGCGCCGGATCGGAGCGGAACTCGGCGGCGGCCCTGCTCAAGCGGCTCGGCCATCCGGAGATCTCCCCGAGCGCCGTGGTCGGCAACCTGCCGGCTGCCGGCAAGCAGATCGTCAGCATGGCCCGGGCGCTGTCCCGCGACGTGAAGCTGATGATCATGGACGAGCCGTCGGCCGTCCTCGACCAGGGCGAGGTCGCCCGGCTGTTCGAGGTCATCCGGGACCTGACCGCCAACGGCGTCGCCGTCATCTACATCTCGCACCGACTCGAGGAGATCCGGGCGATCGGCGATCGCGTGACCGTGCTCAAGGACGGGCGCACGGTCGCCACCGGCCTGCCGGCCAAGACCACGCCCACCGCCGACGTCATCCGGCTGATGACGGGCCGCACGATCGAGTACGTCTTCCCGCCGCGCAGCGGACAGGACTTCACCGGCGAGCCGTTGCTCGACGTGTCGGGCATCTCGCGGGCCCGCGAGTTCGAGGACGTCACGCTTCACGCGTGCATCCCGGTGAGGTCGTCGGGCTGGCCGGCCTGGTGGGATCGGGGCGCTCCGAGATCCTCGAGACCGTCTACGGCGCGCGCCGGTTCGAGTCCGGATCGGTGAGCGTCGACGGCAAGCCGCTGCGCTCCGGATCGGTTCCTGCGGCGGTCAGCGCCGGCGTCGGCCTGTGCCCGGAGGAGCGCAAGGGCCAGGCCCTGCTGCTCGACCAGACGGTCGTCAGCAACGTCACCCTGCCGTCCCTTCGTCGATTCGCCGTCGGCCCGTTCATGCGGCGGTCGAAGGAGACGCAGGCAGCGACCAAGGAGATCACGGAGCCTCGACGTGCGCCCGGCGGATCCGCAGCGCGACGTGCGCACCCTCTCGGGCGGGAACCAGCAGAAGGTCGTGCTCGCGCGGTGGCTGCTCAAGGGCTGCCGGGTGCTCCTGCTCGACGAGCCGACGCGAGGCGTCGACGTCGGCGCGCGGAGCGAGCTCTACGCCCTCATCCGCGGCCTGGCCGACTCCGGGGTCGCCGTGCTCCTTGTCAGCAGCGAGGTGCCCGAGGTCCTCGGCCTCTCCGACCGGGTGCTGGTCGTGCGTGATGGCCGAATCGTCCACGACGGCCCGGCAAGCGAGATCGAAGAGTCCGACGTGCTCGGACTCGTCATGGAGGGAAGCGCACGATGAGCGATTCGACAGCGACCGTCGCGGCGGCCGGTCCGCCGCCCGTCGGTCCGGACGACTCCGCTCCTCAGGTGTCGGGACTCAGGAAGGTCTTCCGCGGCTCCGTGGGCCGCAACCTCGGCCTCGTGCTGGCCCTCGTCATCCTGATCATCGTCGGCGTCATCACCGGAGGCGAGCGCTTCGCCAGCGTCGACAACACCCTGACGATCCTCCGCCTCGGCTCGGTCATCGGCGTCGTGAGCATCGGCATGACCTTCGTCATCATCGGCGGCGGCATCGACCTCTCGGTTGGCGCGAACGTCGCCCTCGCGTCGGTGTGGGCCACCACCGTCGCGACCCAGACGATGGGCACGGACTTCCACTGGATCGTCATGGTCACCAGCGCGATCATCGTGGCCACGTGCGTGGGCATCGTCAACGGACTGCTGGTGGCCTACGGGAAGATCGCGCCCTTCATCGCCACGCTGGCCATGCTGGCCGCCGCGCGTGGCCTCGCCGAGATCATCGCCGACCGCAAGACGCAGATCATCACGGTGCAGGGATTCCTGGACGCCTTCGGCGCCGACGTGCTCGGCGTCCCGGTGCTGGTCCTCATCTTCGCCGTCGTCGCGGTGATCGGCTGGATCCTGCTCAACCGGACGACGTTCGGGCGCCGCACCTTCGCCGTCGGCGGCAACGCCGAGGCCGCACGGCTCGCCGGCATCCGGGTGAAGAGGCAGACGCTCTGGCTCTACGCCCTGCTCGGGCACGACCTGCGGCATCGCCGCCGTCATGATCATGGCGCGCACGACCACGGGCAGCTCGACCCACGGCATGCTCTACGAGCTCGACGCGATCGCCGCCGTCGTGATCGGCGGGACGCTGCTGACCGGAGGTCGCGGCACGATCGTCGGCACCGTCATCGGCGTCCTGATCTTCACCATCCTGAACAACATCTTCACCCTCAACAACCTCTCGATCTCTGCGCAGGCGATCGCGAAGGGGGTGATCATCGTCGTCGCCGTGCTGCTCCAGCAGCGCATCGCGGACCGCAGCAGAGCCGTCACCTGACCGCCGCGTGCACGTCCCGAGCGGGCATCAATCCCCTCATCCCCCGGGATGGCGGAAACCACAGAAAGAGGAAATCATGAGAGCACGGAGCACCAGGCTCGTCACCACGCTAGGGATCGTGGTCGCAGCGAGCGCACTCATCGCGGGATGCACGAGCAACTCGACATCCACCGAGACCAGCGAGGCCGCAGCGACCGCGGCGGCGGCGAGAGTCCGCAGCCGCTGACACGACAACCAGCGCGAACGATGCCCCCGGCGAGATGGTGCGCATCGGCTTCTCCGCCCCCGCAGCCGACCACGGCTGGATGGCTGCCATCACGGATGCCGCCCAGGCCGAGGCAGCCAAGTACTCGGACGTCGAGCTGATCGTCGCCGAGGGCACCAACGACGTGAACCTGCAGATCAGCCAGATCGAGACGTTCATCAACGACAAGGTCGACGCCATCGTGATGCTCCCGTTCGACGGGGCAGCACTCACCGACGTCGCCATCAAGGCGATGGAGGCCGGCATCACGGTCATCAACGTCGACCGCGAGTTCAGCAGCCCGTTCGCTGCCCGCTCGACGGTGCTCGGCGACAACTACGGCATGGGCGTCTCCGCGGGCACCTACATGTGCGAGCAGTTCGGCGACAACCCTGACGCGATCATCGCCGAGATCGCCGGCATCGACTCGCTGCCCGCTGACCCAGGACCGCAGCAAGGGCTTCGCGGACGCGCTCGCCGACTGTGGCCTGACGGTGTCGAACCGCGTGGCGGCCGAGTTCACGGTCGAGTCCGGCGAGGAGGCCGCAGCCAACCTGCTCCAGGCCGCTCCGAAGATCGACGGCCTCTGGAACCACGACGACGACCAGGGCGTCGGCGTCATGGCCGCCATCGAGGCCGCAGGCCGCGACGAGTTCGTCATGGTCGGCGGGGCCGGCAGCGCGAACGTCATGCGCGACATCCAGGCCGACGACACGGTCCTCAAGGCGACGGTCATCTACCCGTCGACCCAGGCCGCTGACGGCATCGACCTCGCCCGCATGATCGTCCAGGGCAAGGCGCTCGGCGACCTCGTCGAGGTCGAGACTCCTCGCAAGATCATGCTGTACGCACCTGTCGTGACGAAGGAGAACGTGGACCAGTACCTGCCCACGGCCTTCGAGTCCTAGACACCTCACCGGTGGGGGCGAGCGCGCTGCTCGCCCCCACCGGACCCCACCGGCAGAGGACAGACGATGACTTCCACAGATGCCCGATCCCTGCGGGTCGGGATGATCGGATACGCCTTCATGGGCGCCGCGCACTCGCAGGCCTGGCGCAACGCCCCCAGCTTCTTCGACCTCCCGATGGCGCCTGAGCTCACCGCCATCTGCGGCCGGAACGCGACGGCCGCCGGAGAGGTCGCCGCCCGCTTCGGCTGGCAGTCGGTCGAGACCGACTGGCACCAGGTGATCAAGCGTCCGGACATCGACCTGATCGACATCTGCACACCCGGCGACACCCATGCCGAGATCGCCATCGAGGCCCTCGAGGCCGGCAAGCACGTCCTGTGCGAGAAGCCGCTCGCGAACACCGTCGCCGAGGCCGAGGCGATGGCCGACCGCGGCCGAGACTGGCCGCGCAGACGGGCGTTCGCTCGATGGTGGGCTTCACCTACCGCCGGGTGCCCGCGATCGGCCTTGCGCAGCGACTCGTCGCCCAGGGACGCATCGGCAGTCATCCGCCACGTCCGCGCCCAGTACCTGCAGGACTGGATCGTCGACCCGAACGCACCGCTCTTCTGGCGCCTTCGCCGCGAGGTGGCCGGCTCGGGAGCCCTCGGGCGACATCGGGGCCCACATCATCGACCTCGTCCAGTACATCACGGGTGAGCCGATCACCGGGCTCAGCGCCATGACCGAGACCTTCATCAAGGAGCGCCCGCTTCCCGAGAGCACGACCGGTCTGTCGGGCACCGGGGGGACCGAGATGGGCGAGGTCACCGTCGACGACGCTGCCGTCTTCATCGCCCGCATGGGCGGCGGGGGACTGGCCACGTTCGAGGCCACGCGGTTCGCCACCGGACGCAAGAACGCGATCCGCATCGAGATCAACGGGTCGGAGGGCTCGGTCGCCTTCGACTTCGAGGACATGAACATCCTCCACTTCTTCGACAACCGCGACGACTCCGAGATCGCCGGCTTCCGCCGCATCCTCGTCACCGAGGCCGTGCATCCCTACGTGGCGAACTGGTGGCCCGCCGGTCACCTGATCGGCTACGAGCACGGCTTCACCCATCAGGTCGTCGACCTGGTCGGCGACATCGCCCACGACCGCGACCCGCGTCCGTCGTTCGCCGACGGCCTTCGGATCCAACGCATTCTCGACACCGTCGAGAAGAGCGCCGCCAGCAACAGTGCATGGATGGAGATCCCCACGTGAACGATCGATGGACACCGGTACCGCAGGACAAGTTCAGCTTCGGGCTCTGGACGGTCGGCTGGCGAGGCGTCGACGTCTTCGGCGGCGCCGTGCGCGACGAGCTCGATCCGGTCGAGGCCGTCGAGCGGCTCGCCGGGCTCGGTGCGGCGGGCATCACCTTCCACGACGACGACCTGGTGCCGAACGACGCCACGCGCGAGCGCACGCTGGAGCGCTTCAGCGCCGCCCTCGCGGACAACGGCATGGCGGTGGACATGGCCACCACGAACCTGTTCAGCAGCCCGGTGTTCAAGGACGGCGGCTTCACCTCGAACGACCGCGAGGTCCGCCGGTACGCCCTCGCGAAGGCGGCGACGGAACATCGACCTGGGTGCCCGCATGGGCGCGAAGACGTACGTGCTCTGGGGTGGACGCGACGGCGCCGAGTCCGGGGCAGCGAAGGACATCCACGCGGCGCTCGATCGGCTGCGCGAGGCCCTCGACATCCTGTGCGCGTACGTCCGCGAGCAGGGGTACGACATCCGGTTCGCCATCGAGCCCAAGCCCAACGAGCCCCGCGGCGACATCCTGCTCCCGACCATCGGGCATGCGATGGCCTTCATCACCCAGCTGGACGAGCCCTCACGCGTGGGACTCAACCCGGAGGTGGGCCACGAGGAGATGGCCGGCCTCAACTACGCGCACGGGATCGCGCAGGCGCTGTGGCAGGGCAAGCTCTTCCACATCGACCTGAACGGCCAGAACGGCCCCCGCTTCGACCAGGACCTGCGCTTCGGCGCGGGCAATGCCCGCGGCGCCTTCTGGGCCGTCGACGTCGTCGAGGGCCTCGGCGGACGCGCACCGCGCTACGACGGGTTCGTGCACTTCGACTACAAGCCGCCGCGCACCGAGGACGCGGACGACGTCTGGGAGACCGCGCGCGCGAACATGCGCAACTACCTGATCCTGCGGGACAAGGTGCGGGCGTTCCGGGCGGATCCCGAGGTGCAGCAGGCGACGGCGGACTCCCGGGTCCTCGAGCTGTGGGAGAGCACGCTCGCTCCCGGCGAGACCCTGGCCGACCTGCGGAGCGGCCACGTACGACCTCGACGGCCTGGCCAAGCGGGGCATGCACTTCGAGCGCCTCGACCAGCTGGCCCTCGAGTACCTGTACGGCGTCCGCTGACGGCGATCAGGCTCATGCAGCACGACATCACAGAGAGGCACACGCGATGACGCGACCATTCACGCTCTTCACGGGCCAGTGGGCCGACCTCCCGTTCGAGGAGGTCGCCCGACTCGCCTCGGAGTGGGGCTACGACGGCCTGGAGATCGCCTGCTGGGGTGACCACCTCGATCCCTGGCGAGGCGCCGAGGACGACGCCTACATCCAGGATCGGCTGGACATCCTCGAGAAGTACAACCTGAAGTGCTGGGCGATCTCCAACCACCTCAAGGGCCAGGCCGTCTGCGACGACCCGATCGACCAGCGGCACAAGGACATCGTCGGCTCGAAGGTGTGGGGCGACGGCGATCCGGAGGGCGTGCGGCAGCGGGCGGCCGAGGAGATGAAGATGACCGCGACGGACGGCACGCCGCATGGGCGTCGACGTCGTGATCGGCTTCACCGGCTCGTCGGTGTGGAAGTACGTCGCCATGTTCCCGCCGGTCACGCAGGAGATGGTCGACGCCGGCTACCGCGACTTCGCGGACCGCTGGAACCCGATCCTCGACGTGTTCGACGAGGTGGGGGTCAGGTTCGCCCACGAGGTGCATCCGTCGGAGATCGCCTACGACTACTGGACGACGGTGCGCACCCTCGACGCCATCGGCCATCGTCCTGCCTTCGGCCTCAACTGGGATCCGAGCCACTTCGTGTGGCAGGACCTCGATCCGGTCGGGTTCCTGTGGGACTTCCGCGACCTGATCTACCACGTCGACTGCAAGGACGCGAAGCGTCAGGTCGGGCAACGGTCGCAACGGCCGGCTCGGCTCGCACCTGCCGTGGGCGGACCCGCGTCGTGGCTGGGACTTCGTCTCGACCGGTCGCGGCGACGTCCCGTGGGAGGCGTGCTTCCGCATGCTGAACACGATCGGCTACGAGGGTCCCATCTCGGTGGAGTGGGAGGACGCCGGCATGGACCGCCTGCTCGGCGCTCCCGAGGCGCTCGAGTTCGTGCGCCGCAACGCGTTCGCGGCTCCCGAGTCGGCATTCGACGCGGCCTTCAGCTCGTCGGACTGATCGCGCCCACGCGTCCTCGCCGGGGGCCGATCGGACGCTGCGACGCAGCGAGTGTTCGGTGGAGCCCCCGGTCAGGTTTGAACTGACGACCTACCGCTTACAAGGCGGTTGCTCTACCACTGAGCTACAGGGGCGGACGAGCCACGCCCTCGGGGCGGATCGACCCCTCGGGCGGGGTTTACTGTATCGGCCGCCCGGTGCCATCCTCGGGGCATGCTGATCATCGAGGAACTCACGATCGACGCGTCGGACCCTGCTGCCCTTGCGCAGTTCTGGAGCCAGTTGCTGGGCGGCACGGTCCAGCAGGACGGCGACGAGGTGTGGATAGAGCTTGCGACCGGTGGGCCCGCCCTGCTCTTCCTGCCGAGCACCGACCCCCGCAGCGGCAAGAACCGCTTCCACCTCGACCTGCGGCCCGACGACCGCGATGCCGAGGTGGCGAGGGCGCTGGCGCTCGGGGCGCGTCACGTCGACATCGGCCAGACGGGCGAGGAGTCGTGGGTCGTGCTGGCCGACCCTGAGGGCAACGAGTTCTGCATCCTCCAGGCGAAGCGCTGAGTCAGCGCCCGAGGAAGCGCACGGCGTTGCCGCCGAGGATCGCCTGGCGGTCGCCGTCGCTCATCGTGGCGTGCCGCACGACCGCGCCGGCGGGCCGCTCGCCGAGCGGGTACGGGTAGTCGCTGCCCATCATCACGTTCTCGGCACCGAGGGTGTCGACGAGCAGGCGCAGCGCCGGCTCGGTGAACACCACGGAGTCGACGCTGAACCGGCCGACGTAGTGGGAGGGCGGGTGCTCGCTGCGGCCGCGCACGACGTCCTGCCGGCGCCGCCAGGCGTTGTCGGCGCGGCCGAGCCAGAACGCGAACGACCCGCCGCCGTGGGCGAACGCGATGCGCAGCGACGCCGGCAGCCGGTCGAAGCCGCCGCCGAGGACGAGGGCGAGGATCGACAGGTGCGTCTCGGCGGGCATGCCCACCAGCCACTGGCTCATCCAGCGGTCCAGGCGCGGGCTGGCGGGCATGTCCCACGGATGGACGAACACCGGCACGCCCGTGTCGGCGCAGTGCTGCAGGAAGGCGATCACGCCCTCGGCGTCGAGGTCCGCGTCGCCGACGTGGTTGCCGATCTCGACGCCGGCGTGGCCGTTCTCGATGCAGCGGTCCAGCTCGCGGCAGGCGGCGTCGGGGTCCTGCAGCGGCACCTGGCAGAACGGGATGAGCCGCTCGGGGGCCTGCGCGGTGATGTCGAGGGCGAGGTCGTTGAAGATCGCGGCCACCGACGTCGCCTGCTGGGCGGTGCGGCCGTAGGCGAAGAACACCGGGCGTCGGCGAGACCACCTGCACGGTCGACGCCGTCGTGGTTCATGTCGACGAGGCGCTGGTCGGCGTTCCAGCACGCGTCGGTGATGCGACGGAACTCGCGCTCGCCGAGCATGATCGTCGCCTCGGTGACCGAGTCGACGCGCAGCGACGGCCAGTCGTCCCCGCCGCACGCCTCGGCGAGGTCCGGCCAGCCCTGGGGGACGTAGTGCGAGTGGACGTCGACGACCGGCGAGGTCACGACCGGTCCATGGGCTCGTCGTGGGTCAACGTCAGCCCTTGCCGGGGTGCACGGCGCCGCACTGGTCGCAGGTGCGGGCCCGCTCGTCGGCGTAGAACGCCTCGAACACCGGCGGGAGGTCGACGACGATGTCGCGCACCTGCAGCTCGACGTCGTGGATCCTGTGGTTGCACTCGAGGCAGTACCACTGGAAGTGCTCGAGGACGCCCGGCTCGCGCGGCCGCTCGAACACGAGGCCGATCGAGCCGGCCTCGGGCCGCTGCGGCGAGTGCGGGACGTTGCGCGGGAGCACCCACATCTCGCCGGGACCGATCGTCACGGTCCTCTTGCCCTCGGGGGTCTGCAGGTCGACGTGCATGGTGCCCTTGAGCTGGTAGAAGACCTCCTCGTACGGCTCCTGGTGGTAGTCGGTGCGCTGGTTGGGGCCGCCGACGACCATCACGATGAAGTCCTCCTGGCCGGGGAACACCTCCTTGTTGCCGACGGGCGGCTTGAGGTGCGGGCCGTGCTCGGCGAGCCAGGCGTCGAAGTCGAGGGTGGTCGTGAGGTCGTCAGTCATGTGCAGCTCCCGGCGTGTAGGCGACGGCTTGGATCTCGATCAGCAGGTCCGGGTGCGGCAGCTGCGCGCACGGCCACCGTCGTGCGGGTGGGCGCCGCCTCGGGGAAGTACTCGGCGTAGACGGCGTTGTACGCATCGAAGTCGGCCATGTCGACGAGGTAGCGTGGTGACCTGCACGAGGTCGTCCGAGCTCCGCGCCGACCGAGCCCAGGATGTCGCGCGATGTTCTCGAGACGTGCCCGGGTCTGCTCCGCGACGTCGCGTACGACGACGCCGTCGACCGTGCTCGACCCCTCGATGCGTCCCGTCCGGGCGGCGGCTCGACGTGCCTGACACGTAGACGAGGTCGCCGGCGACCTTCGCGTGCGGGTAGCGGCCCCAGCGGCGCGGCGCTGCCCTCGACGACGTGGCTCTGCGCCGGACATCAGTCGTCCGAGCCGGTGACCCGGCTGATCACGCCCGTGGCGAGGGCCGCAACGGCCAGCACGGCGCCCCCGGCGGCGACCGCGAGGATCCGCTGCTGCTTCCGCGCGCGCTCCATCACCTCGGCGTAGGGGATCGTCGTGAACGAGACCATCTCGTAGCGGGACAGGTAGGTGCCGGGCAGCACCTTCTCGATCCCGTGCTCGAGCCTGCGGGCGAGGAGGAAGGAGCGCGACCCCACCTTGTCGCGCATCTCGACGAAGTTCTCCTTCGCGAGCTGGGCGATCGCCTCGGCGTTGGCGCGGCGGCGCTCCTGGTACATCGGCAGGGCCAGGGTCCAGTCGTCGTCGACCTCGTCGAGGCAGCGGTCCAGCTCGACGACGTCCTCGAAGCCGCAGTTCGCGCCCTGGCCGAAGAACGGCAGGATCGCGTGCGCCGCGTCGCCGATGAGTCCCACCTTGCCGTCGACCTGCCACGGGTCGGCGTGGACGGTGGCGAGCAGGCCGACCGGGTTGAACTGGTAGTCCTCGACGAGCGTCGGGCATGAGCGGGACGGCGTCGGGATAGACGGCGGTGAAGTGGGCGAGGATCTCGTCCGGCGTCTCGAGCTCGTCGAAGCCGCCGGGCCCGCTCTTGGGCCAGAACAGCGTGCAGGTGAAGGAGCGGTCCGGGTTCGGCAGGGCGATCATCATCGACGCGCCGCGCGGCCAGATGTGCAGGGCGTCCGGGTCGAGGGCGAAGTCGCCGTCGCGCGCGGGGATGGTGAGCTCCTTGTAGCCGAAGTCGAGCATGTCGGTGACGACGCTGACCCGTCCCAGCGCCTCCAGGCTCTGCCGGACGACGCTGCCGAAGCCGTCGGCGGCCAGCACGATGTCGGGCGCGACCTCGACGATGGCGCCGCCCTGCTCGAAGGACGAGGGTGTTGCCCGGCAGGTCGTAGGCGGCCAGCCGCGCGTCGAAGTGCAGCGTCACGCCCGGGGTCGCCTCGGCCGCGTCGAGCAGGGTCTCGTTGAGGGCGCCGCGACCGATCGAGTTGATGGCGCGGTCGCCGGATGCCGAGTACGACTGGAAGGTCAGGCTCGAGTCCGCGCCGTGCATCATGCGCCCGTGCATCGGCAGGGCCGGTGCCATCACGGTGTCGACGAGGTCGATGCGGCGCAGGGCGTCGAGGCCGCGCTCGGACAGGGCCAGGTTGATCGAGCGCCCCCGCTCGGCGGCGGCCGGCCCGCGGATCGGGACGTCGCTCGTAGACGTCGACCGGGTAGCCGCGTCGGCCGAGGTAGCAGGCGAGCAGGGAGCCGACCAGCCCGGCTCCGACGATGGCGACGCGCGTGTCCGCGTGGTGCTCATGCGATCCCCTCCCCGGTCAACTCCTGGCTCAGGGCGTCGACGGCCCGCCAGCAGTCGTGGAACGTGCAGTACAGCGGCGCCGGCGCCAGCCGGATGATGTCGGGCTGGCGGTCGTCGGCGACGACGCCCCAGTTGGTGCTCATCCGCTCGGTGAGGTCGGCCACGTCGGCCTGCACGCGCACGGAGATCTGCGCGCCGTGGCGCGCGTCGTCCGCCGGCGTGACCAGCACGATGTCGGTCCGCGCGGCCAGCGCCTCGAGCAGCCCGCGCAGGTAGCCGGTGAGCCGCAGGCTCCGGTCGCGCAGGGCCTCCATGCCGACCTCGTCGAACAGCTGCAGCGAGGTGCGGACCGGGCCCATCGCGAGGATCGGGCGGGTTCGACATCGACCACGCGTCGGCCGACCGCTGCGGCTCGCGACTCCGGCCGCATCTCGAAGCGGGTGGACGGCTCGGTGCTCCACCAGCCCTCGAGTCGCGGGATGGTGGTGTCGTCGAGGTGCCGCTCGTGGACGAACGCCCCGGCGATCGCGCCCGGCCCGGAGTTCAGGTACTTGTAGGAGCACCAGGCGGCGAAGTCGACGTCCCAGTCGTGCAGGTGCAAGCGGCACGTTGCCGGCCGCGTGCGCGAGGTCCCAGCCGACCATCGCGCCGATGTCGTGCCCGGCCGCCGTGATCGCCGGGATGTCCATGAGCTCGCCGGTGAGGTAGTTGACGCCGCCGATCATCACCGTCGCGATCGAGTGCGCGTGGTCAGTGAGCGTCTTGATGACGTCCTCGGTGCGCAGCACGTCCTCGCCGGGCCGCGGCGTGCAGCCGCAGGACCGCGGTGTCGGGGTCGTGCCCGCGCAGGGCGACGTGGCTGCGCACGGCGTAGGAGTCGGAGGAGAAGCAGTAGTCCTCGATGACGATGCGGTGCCGGATGGGCGGTCGGGCGGTAGAAGGACGCCAGCAGCAGGTGCAGGTTGACCGTGAGCGAGTTCATGACGACGACCTCGCGCGGCTCGCGCCCCGACGAGTCGCGCCGCCGGGTCGCGCAGCTCCTCGTGGTACGGGAACCACGGCCGGTCGGCATCGGAGTGACCGTGCACGCCGTACTGCTCCCAGGCGTCGAGGTCGGCCATGAGCTCGGCGCGCGTCGCCCGCGGCTGCAGGCCCAGGGAGTTGCCGGCGAGGTAGGCCGTCATGGGGAAGTCGCCACCGACCGCCGGGGGGATGAGGAACTCGTCGCGCCTCGAGGCGGGGTCGGGTGCGCTGTCGAGCGCGAGGGCGTGGTCCTCCCCGGTGTCGGTCGTCACGCGCCTCATTCAATACCCGAAGCCGGGCCG
Source organism: uncultured bacterium (assembly GCA_963707385.1). Classification (GTDB taxonomy): domain Bacteria; phylum Actinomycetota; class Actinomycetes; order S36-B12; family S36-B12; genus UBA10649. The sequence goes on from CAVPPK010000004.1 coordinate 279,537, forward strand.
AGCGCCGACGAGTTCGGCGATCACCGCCGGCCAGGCCGCGCTCACCGGGTCGATGGGCTCGAAGTGGCCGATCCCGTCGAGGACCACGAGCTGCGGACGGACCCGTCGAGAAGTACGACTCCGAGAGCTCCAGCGGCACGAGCGTGTCGTCGGCACCGTGGATGATCGTCACCGGGATGGCGGGCCGGGGCAGGGCCGCGGGATCCAGGTCGGGGCAGTCGACGGCGGGCCGGCCGAGGAACGCGCGCACTGCCCCGTCGTCGAGGCCGAGCCGATCCGCCATGGCGAGGTCGGCCACGGGGGCGAGGGCGAGCACCGCGCGCGCGTGGGTGCCGGGCGGCTGGCAGGCGAGCAGTGCGAGGTGACCGCCGGCGGAGTGGCCCACGACGACAACGGGCCCCGCGACGACGCTGCGTCGCACCCGCCAGCGCCGCGCGAACGGCGTCGACGGTGTCGTCGGGGCGCCCCGGGCGCCGCGGGTACTCGACGAGAACGGTGGGGTGTCCGGCTGCGGCGAGCGCTGCCGCCATCGGCCGCAGGTGCGCCCGGTCGTACTCGGGGCGCCAGAAGCCCCCATGGATGAGGAGGACGGGGACGCCGGTGACCGACGTCCGACGGCGGGAGGTAGAGGTCGGCGACCTCCTCCGGGACCCTCGCCGTAGGACCAGGCGCCGTCGGGAGCCGGGGCCTCCCGCTCCAGGATGCTGCGGTCCTCCACCATGGGTCGAGTATGGCAACCGACCTACACTGACGAGCGATGTTCGATCTGGTGGCGCCGGCGCAGGAGACCGGGCTGGCCTGGTGGCCGGTCGCGGTCGTCATCGTGACGCTGGTCGTCCTGAACGTCGTCAACAACCGGGTCGCCCCGCAGACGCACTACCTGCTCTGGGCCTTCGGCGGCTCGGTGCTGCTGCTGGCCCTGGGCCTGCTCGACGGCAACTCCTGGACGGACATGGGCCTGGGCTGGTCGTACCTCCTGCCCGGGCCTCGTCTGGGCAGCGGCGTGCATCGGGCTCATCACCGCGGTCTACCTGATCGGCTCGGCGTTCAAGCGGACCCGGACCGCGTTCCACGACGAGCGCATGAGCGAGCTGACCGGCAGCCGCATGATGTTCCAGGCCCTCGTCGAGGTGCCGTTCGGGACCGTCCTGCTGGAGGAGATCGCCTTCCGGGCGGTGCTGCTGTCGATGCTCATCCGCCGCTTCGGGGTGGTGTGGGGGGTGGTCATCTGCTCGGTGCTGTTCGGGCTCTGGCACATCCTGCCGAGCATCGGCACCCACGAGCAGAACCCGGCCCTCGGCTCGGTCGTCGGCGAGGGTCGGCGCGGCAACATCCTCGCGATCGCGCTGAGCGTGCTCACCACGACGCTGGCCGGCATCCTGTTCGCCGCGCTGCGCCTGCTGTCGGGCAGCGTGCTCGCCCCGATGGGCTTCCACTGGGCCACCAACGGCCTCGGCTACGCCTTCTCCTGGCTGCTGATCCGGACGCGCGACCGGCGTCGGGTCAGGCACCGCAGGGAGGTCGCGGCGCAGCGGCTCGACGCAGACGGAAGCGGGATGCCGAGACCGAATCCGGCGGAGTCGAATGACAGCCATGGGATTCACCCCGTACGATGACGCCCAGCCGGAGCGGGCGCCCGTCGAGGCGGCCGCCGACGGCCACCACCGAGCAGACGCACGAACGGACCAGGAGGACCCCCGGATGGACGCAGCGCGGTCGCCCCTCGAGTACGAGGGCGTCGGATCGTCGCTCAGCGACCGGGACCAGCGGATCCTGGAGTTCGAGCGCCAGTGGTGGAAGTACGCCGGCGCCAAGGAGCAGGCGATCCGCGACCTGTTCGACATGAGCGGCACCCGCTACTACCAGCTCCTCAACGGCCTGATCGACGATCCGCAGGCGCTCGCCTTCGATCCCATGCTGGTTAAGCGGTTGCGGCGGATGCGTGCGGCCCGCCAGCGCGCCCGGTCCGCGCGCCGCCTCGGAATCGAGCTCGAGACCCGCTGAGGCGGGATTTTCTCCTGTCTAGACAAGCGTTCAATGCTTGGACGTCCTTGATCACGCTTGGGTAACAATTCCCATGTAACGCCCTGCAAGCGGTTTCATCAGCCGCGGGTTCCGGCTTACATTTCTGGCACATTAACTCGGGGGTAACAATCGCCCCCGTTCCTAGTTGGCCCGCACGGGCCGAAAAGAGAGGACCAAGCATGCGCAGGTCACTGCGTGCACTCGTCGCGACCTCCACGGTCGCCGCGGTTGCCTTCGGTTCGCTGCTCACCGCCTCGGCGGCCCAGGCAGCGGACGGAACGATCGTCATCTGGACGGACAAGGACCGCGCCGCCGCGGTTCAGTACCTGTTCCCGAACGGCTACAAGGGCGTTCCGGTTCAGGTCGTGGTCAAGGCCTTCGAGGACATCCGCGCGGGCGTCAACACGGTCACGGCAGATGCGGCGCCCGACGTCGTCATCGGTGCTGCTGACTGGGTCGGCGAGCTCGCCGCCAACGGCAAGATCGTCAAGCTGAACCTCGCCGATCGCGCCAAGGCCGCACTCGAGCCCGGCGCCGTCCAGGCGTTCAACTACCGCGGTGGCCAGTACGGCGTGCCGGTGGCGATCGAGAACATCGCGCTCATCACGAACGCCGACCTCGTGCCCGCGGCCAAGCAGCCCAAGACCTTCGCTGAGCTCGAGACCCTCGCCCTCAGCCTCAAGAAGAGCGGCAAGGCCACGGTTGCACTCGACGTGCAGCAGGGCGCCGGCGGCGACGCGTACCACATGTACCCGCTGTTCACCGGCCTCGGTGGATACATCTTCGGCAAGACCGCCAATGGCTCCTACAACACCAAGGACATCGGCATCTACTCGAAGGCGTTCCAGCAGAACGCGGACCTGATCAACAAGTGGAACAAGGAAGGCCTGATCAGCTCCAAGGTCGACTCCGACATCGCCAAGGCCACCTTCCTCGCCGGCAAGTCGCCGTTCTGGATCACCGGTCCGTGGAACCTCAGCGACATCCAGGACGCCACCAAGTCCAAGGTGAAGCGCTACCGCATCACGGCGGTGCCGTCGATCGTCGCCGGGCAGAAGCCCGTCCCGTTCATCGGTGCCCAGGGCGTCATGCTGACCTCGTTCGCGAAGGGCCACGGCGTTGAGTCGGCCGCTCGTTCGCTGGTGACCGAGTACATGGCGACCGAGAAGGCGCAGTACAACCTCTCGGCCGTCAACGACCGCTACCCGGCCAACAAGCTGGCGGCGGCTCGCGTGACCAACGCGCAGCTCAAGGCCTTCGGCCAGGCGGGCATCGGCGGCACGCCGATCCCGAACATCCCGCAGATGAACTCCGTCTGGGGCCCGCTGGGCTCCGCGTGGGCCGCATCGACCTCCGGCTCGGGTGCGATCCCGGCTCAGAAGTCGTTCGCCCAGGCTGCGGCCGCGATCAAGAAGGCGCTCGCTGCCGGCTGATCGCTGAACGCTGTTCGGCGTGTGGGCTCCCGTCGTCTGACGGGAGCCCACACGCAAACCGGGCGGTGCGTTCGCACCCGGTCCCAGTTCGCGACAAGGGGATGACATGCAGGAGTTGATCGCCCGGTTCGGAGGCACCCCGGCGCTCATCATCAAGATCCTGTTCCTCGGGGCAGTGAACTCGCTCGCGATCTGGGCGCTGCCCACCCTCTGGAGCGCCCAGTCCTGGGTGATGCTCGCCATCCTGGTCGTCTCGACGATCGCCCTCGACTACATCTTCCTGACCAAGCGGTTCATCCCGGCCAAGTACGTCATCATCGGCACGATCCTGCTGTTCTCCTTCCAGATCGTGCCGATCATCTACAACATCTCGATCGCCTTCACGAACTACTCGACCGGCAATGTCGGCACCAAGGAAGACGCTGTCCTCACGATCGAGCGCGACAGCGCGGCCGCGTCGGAGGACTCTGCGGCCTACGACATGGTCCCGGTCTACGACGCCACCGGCGCCCTCGTCCTGCTGCTGAGCCCGCAGACCCCGATCGAGGACGCGCACCGGCACCGAGACGGTCCCCACCGATGAGGCGTCCGCGGGTGCCGAGGCGTCTGCGCCCGCGGAGTTCGGCGCCGAGGACACGGCGTCCGCGCCGGCGGAGTTCGGCGCCGAGGACACCGCGTCTGCGCCGGCGGAGTTCGGCGCCGAGGACACCGCCTCGTCCGCCCCCGCCTTCGAGGACACCCCCACCGACGGTGGCGCAGCCGGCACCTGCCCGGTCACCTACGTCGGCACGCCCGAGGGCCTGGAGGAGCTGCCCCCGTCCGCGGTCCAGTGCGACGAGTTCGGCCTCGTCACCGGCGCGGCGGACTACGAGACCGTTCCCGAAGCCGAGCTGCCCGACGATCGACGCCCAGCTCGCCGAGTACACCGTGCCCGGTCCTGCCGGTGGCGTGATCACGCCGCAGGGGTACTCGACGGCGATCGAGCTGCTGCCGACGCTCGAGTACGACGCCGCGTCCGAGCACGTTCACGTCGCTGTCGACCGGGACGGTCTACGTCGACAACGGCGAGGGGAGCTTCGCCAACCCGGAGAACCCCGAGGACTACCTCGTCCCCGGCTGGCGCGAGTTCGTCGGCCTGCGAGAACTTCGCCAGCGTGTTCACCGACGAGCAGATCCGCGACCCCTTCATCTCGGTCTTCATCTGGACCTTCGTCTACGCCGTCCTGAGCGTGCTGCTCACCTTCGTCCTCGGCCTGGGCCTGGCCATCACGCTGAACAAGCCGGGCATGAAGGGCCAGCGCGTCTACCGCTCGATCCTGATCGTCCCGTACGCCGTGCCCGCCTTCCTGTCCATCCTCGTCTGGGCCGGACTCCTCAACGACGACTTCGGCGCCATCAACGTGACGTTCGGGCTGGACATCCCCTGGCTCTTCGACCCGTTCTGGGCCAAGGTGAGCGTCCTGCTCGTCAACCTCTGGCTGGGCTTCGCCTACATGTTCCTCGTCAGCACGGGCGCCCTCCAGGCCATCCCGGCCGAGCTGCAGGAGGCGGCGCGCGTCGACGGCGCCCGCAACTTCCAGGTCTTCCGCCTCGTCAACCTGCCGCTGCTCCTGGTCGCGCTCACGCCGCTGCTGATCGCGTCGTTCGCCTTCAACTTCAACAACTTCAACAACATCTACCTGCTGACCGGCGGTGGGCCGACGATGGAGGGCTCCGAAGTCGCCGGCGCCACCGACATCCTCATCAGCTACACCTACAAGATCGCCTTCGCCGCCGGTGAGGGCAACGACTACGGGCTCGCGGCCGCGATCTCGATCATCATCTTCATGATCGTCGGCACGATCTCGGCGATCTCGTTCTCCCGGTCCAAGGCGATGCGAGAGGAGCGGTGATGGCCCAGGCAGCAGCACCGCCGGTGCCCACGAAGGCCCGTATGTCGTTCAAGCGGTGGCTTCGCCTCATGGGATGGCGCCACCTCATCGCATGGCTGGCAGCCGATCTTCGCGCTGTTCCCGGTGGTCTGGGTCGCGAGTGCGGCCTTCACCGAGGACCCCACGATCAGCAGCGCCAACCTCATCCCGCAGAACCCGACGCTCGACAACTTCTCGATCCTGCTGAACGACCCGACGACGCCCTACCTGCGCTGGTACGCGAACACGATGGTCCTGTGCGCATTGGTGGCCGTCTCGACGGTCCTCATCGCGGCCGGCGCCGCCTACGCCTTCAGCCGGTTCCGGTTCAAGGGCCGCAGGGCCGGCCTCATGTTCCTGCTCCTGGTCCAGATGTTCCCGCAGTTCCTCGCGCTGGTCGCGATCTACCTGATCATGGACCAGATCGGCCTGGTCTTCCCCGCCTTCGGCCAGGACACCCTGGCGGGACTGGGTCTGGTCTACCTCGGCGGTGCGATGGGCATCAACGCCTGGCTCATCAAGGGCTTCTTCGACACGATCCCGATGGAGATCGACGAGAGCGCCAAGGTCGACGGCGCGAGCCACGGCCAGATCTTCTGGGGCATCATCCTGCCGCTCGCCGCACCGGTGCTCGCCGTCGTCGGCCTGCTGAGCTTCATCTTCACGCTCAACGAGTTCATCATCGCCAGCGCCCTGCTGCAGAGCAGCGAGAACTACACCCTGGCGGTGGGCCTGCAGCAGTTCATCGGTGACCGCTACTCGGAGAACTGGGGTCCGTTCGCCGCGGGCGCCCTGCTCGCCGCGCTGCCCGTCCTGCTGCTGTTCATCTTCCTGCAGAAGTTCATCGTCGGCGGACTCACGGCAGGGTCGGTGAAGGGCTAGTGCTGTCCACGTCGCGGGCTGCACCACGACGGCTCGCCGCTCTACGTCTCGACCCTGTCGCCCCGACTGGGCGAGACGTTGACGCTGCGGCTGCGCACCCACCGGGAGGCAGCAGCCGCGAGACAGTCGCGCTGCGCACGGTGCGCGACGGCGAGCCGCACGTGGTGATCGCGGAGGCCAAGGAGACCGTCGGCGACGTCGGTGTGGTGGGTCGCGCAGGTGGTGGTGCGCAACGTCGAGACGCACTATCGCTGGCTCCTGGCCGGAGGGGCGTTCGACTTCGCCTGGCTCACGGCCGGTGGCCTCGTCGACTACGACGTCCCCGACGCGACCGACTTCGTCATCAGCGCCACGCCGCCGCCGCCGGCTTGGGCGCACTCGTCCGTCGTCTACCAGGTGTTCCCCGATCGGTTCGCCCGGTCACGCGGTGATGACGCCGCCGCGGCAGTGCCGCCCGAAGGCGTCGACCTGCCCGCGTGGGCGGAGCCGCGGGCGTGGACAGACAAGCCGGAGGGCCGCTCGTCGAGCACGGCCAAGGAGTACTTCGGCGGCGACCTCGACGGGGTGCGGGCGCACCTGGACCACATCGCCGAACTCGGCGCGGACGTCCTGTACCTGACGCCCGTCTTCCCCGCCGAGTCGACGCACCGGTACGACGCGTCATCGTTCGACACGGTCGATCCGCTGCTCGGCGGCGACGCCGCTCTCGCCCGACTCGTCGGTGATGCGCACGCGCATGAGCATGCGGGTTATCGGCGACATCACCCTCAACCACTGCGGCCGCAGCCATGAGTGGTTCCTCAGTGCCCAGGACCCCGACGCGCCCGAGCGTGAGTTCTTCCGCTTCGACCCGGAGCTGCAGTACGGGTACGAGTGCTGGTTGAACGTGCCGACGCTCCCGAAGTTCGACCACACGAGCGCGCGACTGCGCGAGGCCCTCGTGATGGACGAGGCATCGCCCGTGCGGTCGTGGCTGCGCGGACCGTCGGGCCTCGACGGCTGGCGGGTGGACGTGGCCAACATGGCGGGCCGCATGGGGTCGATCGACGTGACCCACGACTTCGCCAAGGACGTCCGCGCGGCGATGGCCCGCGAGGGCGACGACCTGCTTCTCGTGGCCGAGCACTGCCACGATGCCAGCGAGGACCTGCTGGGCGACGGGTGGCACGGCACGATGAACTATGCGGGCTTCATGCGGCAGGTGTGGGGCGTGGCTGCGCAGTCCCGACTTCCGCGAGACCTTCCACGGGCTGCCGGTGGAGGTGCCCGCGATCACCGGGCCAGCAGGCGGTCGCGTCGCTGCGCGCCTTCCACTCGCGCATTCCGTGGCGTTCGCTGCTGGCGAGCTGGAACATCCTGGGCAGCCACGACACCGCTCGCATCCGCACGGTCGTCGGGATCGCACGAGCGACAGGTGGCGGCACTCGGCCTCGCCGTCGGGCCTGCCCGGGGTGCCCGATGGTCTTCGCCGGCGACGAGATCGGTGCGACCGGGCTGTGGGGCGAGGACTCGCGCACTCCCTTCCCGTGGAACGACCCGGACGCGTGGGACATGGAGACACTCGACGCGCTACCGCGCGCTGCTCGGCGTGCGGCGAGGCAGCCCGGCACTGGCGACCGGCGGCCTGCGGTGGCTGCACGTGGGCACCGATGCGCTGGCGTTCGTCCGGGAGCATCCCGACGAGTCTGTGCTCGTCGTCGTGGCCCGCAACCAGTCCGAGCCCGTGCGCGTCCCGCTGTCCGACCTCAGCGGTCGGGCGGTCCATCACCTGTTCGGCTTCAGCGGCCGCGGTCGTCGCCCAGCAGGTTGTCATCGATGTCCCGTCAGCGGGTGCTGGCGTGTGGCGAGTGGAAGGTGTGTAGTCATGGCTGAGTTGGTACTCGACCAGGTCGACAAGGTCTACGACAACGGCTTCCACGCCGTCAAGGACCTGTCTCTCGAGGTCGCGGACGGGGAGTTCCTCGTGCTCGTCGGTCCGTCGGGCTGCGGCAAGACCACCGCGCTGCGCATGATCGCCGGTCTGGAGGACATCACCGACGGCACCATCACGATCGGTGACCGGGTCGTGAACGACGTCGCTCCGCGCGACCGCAACATCGCGATGGTCTTCCAGAGCTACGCCCTCTACCCGCACATGACGGTGGGGGAGAACATCGGATTCGGCCTCGCTCTCCGGCATGAGGGCAAGTCGGAGATCAAGGAGAAGGTGGCCAAGGCGGCCGGGATCCTCGACCTGGGCTCGATGCTGGCGCGCAAGCCCAAGCAGCTGTCCGGCGGCCAGCGTCAGCGGGTCGCGATGGGACGCGCCATCGTGCGCGACGCGATGCTCTTCCTGATGGACGAGCCCCTCTCGAACCTCGATGCCAAGCTCCGCGTGCAGATGCGGGCCGAGATCGCGTCACTGCAGAAGGAGCTCGGCACCACGACCGTGTACGTGACCCACGACCAGGTCGAGGCCATGACGATGGGTCATCGCGTGGCCGTGCTCCGGCTGGGCGAGCTCCTGCAGGTCGCCGCCCCCCAGGACCTCTACGACAACCCCGACAACGTGTTCGTCGCCGGCTTCATCGGCACGCCGCCCATGACCCTCTTCCACTCCGGCCTGACGCTCGAGGGTGACGGCGCGCGCCTGAAGGTCGGACCGCAGGAGATCTGGGTGCCGCGGGAGGCGCTGGAGGCCCGGCCGAGCCTGCGCGAGAAGAACAACACGGAGGTCATCGTCGGGGTCCGCGCCGAGGACATCCACGCCGACGGCCGAGACGGCCTTGCCCCGCTCAACGCGAGCATCGTCCTCGCGGAGGCCCTCGGGCCGTCAGCCCACGTGACGTTCGCGCATGGAGGGCACGCCCGTGGACGAGGCGCGACTCGGCAGCGGCCTGGCGAAGGAGGCCGATGAGGAGGTCGGGCGCCTCGGCCATGGCCTCGACATCCAGGGCACCGCCATCTTCCCGCCGCGCCGCCACTACGCCCCCAACGAGCCGATCCAGATCCACGTCGACCCGATCCGCATGCACTTCTTCGACCTGGAGTCAGGACTTGCGCTTCGGTAGGCCGCTTCTCGCGGCGCTGGCGGCGGCGGGCCTCACGACGGGACTCCTCGGGGGCACCGCGTCGGCCGACGCCGCGGATCCGTCGAGCGCTGGCCGCGCCGTCCCTGCGCTCGGCCATCGCCTCGGACACGTTCTACTTCGTCATGACCGATCGCTATCGCGACGGCCAGCCGGCCAACAACACCGGCGGACGGACGGGATCGCTCGGCGGAGACGGGCTTCGACCCAGCGTCGGACGGCTACTACCACGGAGGCGACCTCGCCGGGCTGACCGGCAGGTGCGATCCGTCCGATCCCTCCGACGACGGGCTGGCCCGCATCAAGCGGCTCGGCTTCACCGCCGTCTGGATCACCCCGCCGTTCGTCCAGCGCACCGTGCAGGGCTCGAGCGCGGCCTACCACGGCTACTGGTTCCTCGACCTGACCCGGCCGGACCCGCACCTCGGCACCGAGGCCGAGTTCGCGGCTTTCATGACGTGCGCGAAGAGCCTCGGCCTCAAGGTGTTCCTCGACGTGGTCGTGAACCACACCGCCGACGTCATCTCCTACCCGGAGGGCAACGCGTACGTCCCCATCGGCAGGGCCCCGTACCGCACCGCTGCGGGGCGCGCGTTCAACCCGTGGGCCTACACGGCCGGAACGGCCTTCCCGCGGCTGTCGGCCCGCCGCAGCTTCGCCAAGACGCCCGACCGTGCCGGCGCAGTTCCGCGGAGCGAAGGCCCCGGCGGTCCTCAACGAGGTCACCCGCTACCACAACCGCGGCGACATCGCCTGGGGCAGCTGCGTGGGCCGCTGCGAGATGGACGGCGACTTCTACGGACTCGACGACCTCATGACCGAGGACTGGACGGTCGTCCGGGCGCTGGCCGACGCGTACGGCGACTGGATCACGAAGTACGGCGTCGACGGCTTCCGGCTCGACACCGCCAAGCACGTCGACCCGTACTTCTTCGGACGGTGGCTCCCGATCGTGCAGCAGACGGCGGCGGCTGCCGGCAAGCCGTCCTTCACCAGCTTCGGCGAGATCTGGTACACCGATGCGGCCCAGCTGTCGGAGATGATGCTGGCCCGGCAGCTCCCGTCCGTCCTCGACTTCCCGTTCCAGAAGTCGGCGAAGGACTTCGTCACGGGCGCGGCCTCGGGCGCCACGCTGACCGCGCTGTTCGACGAGGACGACTACTACACGTCGCCCACCACGAACGCCTACGGGCTCACCACGTTCCTCGGCAACCACGACATGGGACGCATCGGCTTCTTCCTCGCCAACCAGACGCAGGCGCAGGGGCAGTCGCTGCTCGAGCGCACCCTGCTCGCCCACGACCTGCTGTACCTCACCCGCGGGGTGCCCGTCGTCTACTACGGCGACGAGGTCGGCATGACCGGGTCGGGCGACGGCACGGACAAGAAGGCCCGGCAGGACATGTTCCCGACGCAGGTGGCCGAGTGGCAGCGGGAGCAGCGCATCGGCACCCCACCGGTGGGCACCGGCTCCTCGTTCGACGAGTCGACGGCCATCGAGGCGCGCCTGAGGCAGCTGTCGGCCCTCCGGGCGAAGTACCCGGCGCTCGCCGGGGGAGCGATGATCCCGCGGTACGGCAAGGACTCCGTGTTCGCGGCCAGCCGCTATCGACGCCCAGGACCTGCGCGAGTACGTCGTGGCGTTCAACTCCGCCGACACCGCCGCCACGGCCCTCGTCCCCACCTCCACCCCGAACTCGGAGTGGTCGCCGCTCCTCGGCGGGGTCGCCGGTGAGGTCGGACGCGGCCGGCAGGGTGCCCCTCACCGTGCCCGCACGATCGTCGGTGGTCCTGCAGGCGGTGGCGCGCACTCCCCAGCCGGGGGCGCCGTCGATCTCCGTGCGGGTGGCCAAGGACTTCGTCACGGGCAGGTACCGGGTCGCCGCGACGGTGCCCGGCGCAGATCCGTCCTCGGTCACCTTCGTCATGCGCAAGCCCGGTGGTGCGTGGCGGGCGGTCGGCACCGACGACGCCCGGCCCTTCCGGGTCTTCGTGCCGCCGGGCAGGGGCCTGGCCGAGGTGTCGGCCGTGGTGACCGACACGGTCGGCCAGCAGGCCTCGGCGTCCCCTCTTCGGGTGCGGATCGGCCCCTTCCTCTAGCTGTGTCGCCGCGGCGAGTCGTGAGCCTGGCGGGTGCCGTTTACGATCGACCCACGGTCTCGACGGAAGGACACTGCTGTGCGCGGGATGACACGAGCACTGGCGGGCGCCACGGCGGCTGCGGTGATGGCGACGGGAATGATCGCCGCACCGGCTGCCCAGGCGGCCGATGCCATCGTCGTGTGGGCCGATCCCGTACACGCGCCGGTGATCCAGCAGCTCACGGCGGACGGGTTCAAGGGCACCCCGGTCACCGTCGTGACGAAGGACCCGGCCACCGTCCGGGCCGATCTGGCCGCGGTCCGGCCGGTCGACGCCCCCGACGTGATCTGGGGCGACCTCGCGTGGACCGGTGAGCTGGCCTCCGCCGAGACGATCGTGCCGGTGAAGCTGGGCAAGAAGCTGCGCGCGAAGTTCCGTGCCAACGTGCTGGTCGGATCGAACGTCGCCGGTGACCGCTACGGGCTGCCCGTGCAGATCAGCAACCTCGCGCTCATCACGAACACGAAGCTGGTGCCGCAGCAGCCCGCCACGTTCGCTGCGCTGAGCGACCTGGCCCTCAAGCTGAAGAAGGACAAGAAGGTCCGGGTCCCGTTCGCCCTCGCCCAGGGCGAGGGCACCTCACCCTGGTCGACCTACCCGCTCTTCAGCGGGGTGGGCGGCTACCTGTTCGGGCGCGGGCAGGGCGGGGCGCTCGATCCCCAGGACGTGGGCCTGGCCAGCAAGAAGCTGCGCAAGAACTCCGAGCTGATCGACGGCTGGAACGCCTCGGGCCTGATCGACTCGACCCTCACGGCCGAGCGGGCTCGCAAGGTCTTCGCGAACTCCAAGTCGCCGTTCTTCCTCGCCGGGCCCGAGGACCTCGCCTACCTGCTCGGCCTCGACTTCCCGTACCGGATCGGGACGGTGCCGCCGGTGAAGGCCGGCGCTCAAGGCCGTCCCGCTGCTGACCGTGCACGGATTCATGCTCACCCGGTACGCCGAGAAGCACGGGGTGGGGGAGCCGGCCGCCCGGCTCGTGAGCCGGCTGATGGCCCGGCCGAAGGCGCAGCTGGCCCTCGCCAACGCGTCCGGCTGGTTCCCCGCCAACACCGACGCCGCGGCGACGGTGCCGACCGGCGGCGGCCGCGTCCGCGCGATCGGCAACGCCGGTGCGGACGGGGTCACCATGCCGAACCTGCCGCAGGCCGCGGCGCTCTGGGGTCCCTACGCCACGGCGTGGACGGCGACGACCAGCGGGCCCGCGGCGACCCCGGCGAAGCAGGCCTTCCGGCTGGCCCAGCAGGCGGCCACGGCGACCATCGCGCAGGGGTAGCGGGTTTGCACTCTCCGTGACCGAGTGCTAACTTTTTCGTTAGCACTCGGCACCCACGAGTGATAATCCACACGGACGTTCCCGGAGGAACTGGCCCCATGGCAAAGATCATTGCATTCGACGAGGAGGCCCGCCGGGCCCTCGAGCGCGGCATGAACGTGCTCGCCGACGCAGTCAAGGTGACCCTCGGCCCCAAGGGCCGCAACGTCGTCCTGGAGAAGAAGTGGGGCGCCCCCACGATCACGAACGACGGCGTCTCCATCGCCAAGGAGATCGACCTCGAGGATCCCTACGAGAAGATCGGTGCGGAGCTCGTCAAGGAGGTCGCCAAGAAGACCGACGACGTCGCCGGTGACGGCACCACCACCGCGACCGTGCTGGCCCAGGCCCTGGTCCGCGAGGGCCTGCGCAACGTGGCCGCCGGCGCCAACCCGATGGGCCTGAAGAAGGGCATCGAGAAGGCCGTGCAGGTCGTCAGCGACGAGCTGCTCGCGATGGCCAAGGACGTCGAGACCAAGGAGCAGATCGCTTCCACCGCCGCCATCTCGGCCGGTGGCGACATGGAGGTCGGCGAGCTGATCGCCGAGTCCATGGACAAGGTCGGCAAGGAAGGCGTCATCACCGTCGAGGAGAGCAACACCTTCGGCCTCGAGCTCGAGCTCACCGAGGGCATGCGCTTCGACAAGGGCTACATCTCCGCCTACTTCATGACCGACCCCGAGCGCATGGAGGCGGAGCTCGAGGATCCCTACATCCTCATCGCCAACTCCAAGATCTCCGCGGTCAAGGACCTGCTGCCGCTGCTCGAGAAGGTCATGCAGTCCGGCAAGCCGCTGGTCATCATCGCCGAGGACGTCGAGGGTGAGGCGCTGTCGACCCTGGTCGTCAACAAGATCCGCGGCACCTTCCGCTCGGTGGCCATCAAGGCCCCCGGCTTCGGCGACCGTCGCAAGGCCATGCTGCAGGACATCGCGATCCTGACCGGCGCCCAGGTCATCTCCGAGGAGGTCGGCCTCAAGCTCGACACCACGGGCCTGGAGCTGCTCGGCCGTGCGCGCAAGGTCGTCGTCACCAAGGACGAGACGACGATCGTCGAGGGTGCGGGCGACGCCGAGCAGATCGCCGGCCGCGTCTCGCAGATCCGCGCCGAGATCGACAAGTCGGACTCGGACTACGACCGCGAGAAGCTGCAGGAGCGCCTCGCCAAGCTGGCCGGCGGCGTGGCCGTCATCAAGGTCGGCGCGGCCACCGAGGTCGAGCTCAAGGAGCGCAAGCACCGCATCGAGGACGCCGTTCGCAACGCGAAGGCGGCCGTCGAGGAGGGCATCGTCGCCGGCGGTGGCGTGGCCCTCATCCAGGCGATGAAGTCCGCTGACCCGAAGATCGAGGCCCTCGGCCTCACCGACGAGCAGGCCGTCGGCGCGAACATCGTTCGCGTCGCCGTGTCGCGCTCCGCTGAAGCAGATCGCCATCAACGCCGGCCTCGAGGGCGGCGTCGTGGCGGAGAAGGTGCGCGACCTCGAGCCCGGCTGGGGCCTCGATGCCGCCACCGGCGAGTACGTCGACATGATCAAGGCCGGCATCATCGATCCGGCCAAGGTCACCCGCTCTGCCCTGCAGAACGCGGCGTCCATCGCGGGCCTGTTCCTGACCACCGAGGTGGTCGTGGCCGACAAGCCCGAGAAGGCGGCGCCGGCCATGGGCGGCGACGGCGGCATGGGTGGCATGGACTTCTAGTCCAGACGAACAGCAGCGAAGGGGCGGTGCCGACAGGCACCGCCCCTTCTGCATGCCCGCCGAACGGTGAGCTGTGGCCCTCCGATCGCGCTGGCGAGGGCCACGTCTCACCACTCGACGACGCTTGGGCATGGCAGGGTGGGGGCATGACGAGCGAGGGCGCGGCGGTCGAGGGCGCGGCGATCGACGGCACCTGGACGGTGCACACGGTGGACGGGGCCGAGGTGCGGCTGCGCAGCGGCAAGATCGGCCTGATGAGCGTGGACGTGACCGCGCCCGTGACGGGCGGCGAGCTGACCAGCAGCGGCGGCGAGGCGCACTTCACGCTGCGCATGGACCTCGGCCAGCTGAAGACCGGCAACTTCCTCCTCCAGGCCGCGGCGCGTTCCCTCGTCTCGCGCCACGATGCCGCACTGCTCGCCTATGACGGGCGCGGGTCGGCCGGCGAGGGCGGCGTGGCAGCTCACCGGTCACGCGACCGCCGGCGATGTCGACCTGGTGCTCGACCTCAGGGTGACCGCGATCGGTCCGGTGGACGACCCGATGCGCGAGATCGAGATCGTGGGCAACGCCAACGTGGGCACGGTGCACCTGCCGCTGCCCGGGCTGGGCACCGTCGAGGACTTCAGCTTCGACGTGGACGCACGGCTGGCCATGCGGCCACGGCACGTCTGATCTATCCCGCGCTGCACCACTCCCCGGGCGTGTGCGCGGTGTGGACGATGCGGAGCTCGGCGTCGACGTCGTCCGTCACGACCGGCCGGAGTCTCGGACGTGATCCGCCAGTCGAACTGCTCCTCGGGTCGCACCCACTTCGCGCGCTCGGCGAGCGCGAGGGGGATCAGACGCAGCCGGGCGTCCATCCACTCCCGCGTCCACGGGCCGTCCTGCAGGATCGACTGGGCGGGGCGGAACTCGAGGTAGATCGTGCGACGCAAGGCGTTGCCGGCGGCGGGCGGTGAGCCGTGCACGACCATGTCGTCGTGGACGAGGACGTCCCCCGCCTCGAGCTCGACCTCGATCGCGCCGGGAAGCTTCCAGCCGTAGGTCTCGGCCAGCGCGCACGCGTCCGTCCGCTCCAACTGGGATCCTGGGATGACGTGCAGGGCGCCGGCGCCGCTTCGCGAGTCATCGAGGTACACGTCGACGTTGAACAAGCGATGCCGGCGCGCGTGCACCGCGTCCTGGTGCCACGGCACGGGCGCGCCATCGCCGGCGGCCTTCATGACCAGGGACTCGTAGGTGGGCACGAAGTCCGGGCCGGCGAGGCTCTCGGCAATGCCCAGCACCGCCCGTGAGCCGAGGAGCTCGAGCGAGGCGGGCTCGCCCTTGTCGTGGATGTAGTCGACGCGCCACATGGTCCTGCCGGCCGGGCGGTCGGCGAACAGCCAGTCGCTGCCCGCCTTCGGGCCCTGGGCCAGGCCGTCAGCCATCCAGCGGTCCGAGGCTCCCTGCAGTCGTGGCGAGCAGGTCGGGATCGATGCGGTGCTTCAGCACGAGGTAGCCGTCGCGGTCGAACTGCGCGACCTGTGCGTCGGTGAGCAGGTCAGTCATTCTCGGTGCGCCCCTTCTGACGGCGTGGCAACGAAGTGGTCCGGCGGAGCGAATCCCGCGTCGGCGAACGCGGCGTCGATGGCTTCCGCCACGACGAGCGCGCCGGGGCCATCGACCAGCGCGATCGTGCAGCCTCCGAAGCCGCCGCCGGTCATGCGTGCGCCCTTCGCGCCAGCGCGCGAGCGCGGCGTCGACCGCGCATGTCCAGCTGCGGCACCGTGACGCGGAAGTCGTCGCGCAGGGATGCGTGCGACGCCGTCAGCTCCGGCCCGAGCTCCATCGCCCGGCCCTCGGCCAGCAGCTGACGCACGCGCAGGACGCGGGCGTTCTCGGAGATGACGTGGCGTGCGCACGCCGCCTGCTCGGCCGACAGCCGGTCCTTGGCCGCGTCGAGGTCGGGAAGCGCTGCATCTCTGAGGCTCGGGACGCCCAGAAGAGCGGTCGCCTCCTCGCACAACTGGCGACGGTTGGCGTACTGCCCGTCCACCAGCATGTGCGGAGCGTTGGTGTTCGTGACGAGGAGGACGAAGCCGACCTCGGGTGCGGGCCACGGCACCTGCACCAGATCGAGCGATCGCGTGTCCATGAACAGGACACTGCCGGCCGCGCACTGGAGGGATGCGGTCTGGTCCATGATCCCGCACGGGATCCCCGCCACGTCGTGCTCGACGAGCTGGGCCCAGCCGGCGAGCTCCTGCCGATCGCGGGACCATCCCCCGAGATCGTTCATGGCGAGCAGCGTCGCGCAGGTCAGGGCAGCTGATGAGGACAGTCCGGCACCGATCGGGACGTCGGAGACAAGCGCGAGGTCCCAGCCGTGCCCGGCCGCCCCGCTCTCTCGTTCGGCCACCCACGCGGCCCCCGCCAGGTAGCCGAGCCAGCCAGCCGGGCGTCCCCGGGCCGACGTCGTCCAGCAGGACGCTCTGCGGCTCCTGGCCGCTCGCAACCGCCCGGACGAGCCGGTCGGCGCGGGGGCGTGCCGCCACGAAGGCGCGCTGCCCGATCGCCAGCGGCATGACGAAGCCGCCGGTGTAGTCGGTGTGCTCGCCGATGAGGTTGACGCGGCCCGGAGCTGACCACACCCCGGACGGGGCGACACCGAAGCTCGACTCGAACAGCGCAGCCACATCGTCGACGCGGGTCATGCGGAGACCTGCCGCAGCCCCTCACGCAGTGCCTGCGCTGCATCCTCCGGCGAGATGTCGTTGATCCACACGCCGGCGGCGGACTCGGATCCCGCGAGGAACTTGAGCTTCTCGGCGGCACGGCGCAGCGAGAACACCTCGAGGAACAGCCGGCTGTCCGCGTCGTCACCGTGCACGGGCGCCTGGTGCCAGGCCGCGATGTACGGCATCGGCACTCCGAGGATGGCGTCGAGACTGCGCAGGAGCGACAGGTACATCGTCGCGAACTCGGCCCGCTCGTCCTCCGACAGGTCGCGAAGCCGGGAGATCGGGCGTCGGGTGTACATCTGCAGCTCGAACGGCCAGCGCGCGGCGCGCGGCACGAACGCGATCCAGTGCTCGCCCTCGTAGACGACCCGCTCGCCGTCGGCCAGCTCGGCGGAGATGACGTCCGCGTGCACGGAGCCGCCCGTGCGCTCGCGGTACGAGCGAGCCGAGCGGATCATCTGCTCGTCACGCGGGGGCACGAACGGGTAGCCGTAGATCTGGCCGTGCGGGTGCGACAGGGTCACGCCGATCTCGACGCCGCGGTTCTCGAAGACGAACACGTACTCGACGCCGGGGATCGACGGACAGCTCACGGTCGCGGTCGATCCATGCCTCGAGCACGAGGCGCAGCCGGTCCGGGCTCACCTGCGCCAGCGCCGAGCCGTGGCTCGACGTGAAGCACACCACCTCGCACCTCCCGAATCCGTGCCGCGTGCGCTGGTCGAGCGGGTCGAGCGCGAGATCGGAGTCGTGCTGGGTGAGCGAGGGGAACCTGTTCTCGAACACGACGACGTCGTAGTCGTCCTCCGGCACCTCGGTGAGCTGGTCGCCGTGCGTCGGGCACAGCGGGCACTCGCTGCTGGGAGGCAGGAAGGTGCGCGCCTGCCGGTGCCCGGCCACGACCACCCACTCGTCGCGCAGCGGATCGTGGCGCAGCTCGGTGTGCGTCGGGCGCGTCGTCGAGGTCCCGACGGTCGACGGCATCGCGGGCATGGCCCGGTGCGGCGTCGTAGTAGACGATCTCGCGCCCGTCGGCCAGCCGCCGCACGGATCGGGTGATCCCGTGGCCGAGGTCGGTGGTCCCTGTGCTGGCATCGGTGCTCATCAGGAGTCCGGTGTCCTCTCTGTGCTCGTGACCAGGACGACGACGTCGCCGACCCCGACCAAGACGGAGTCACCGGCCGGGACCCGGCCGGTGACGGTCATCCATGGGGATCCCGCCGCCCCGGACACGTCGACGACCTGCTCGGTCTCGCCATGGTTGAGGAGGAACAGGAACCGCTCTCCGGCGGACTGCCGCTCGGCGACCTCGATGCCCGCCGGTGGCGGCGTGGGCAGGATCGGTCGCGCCCCGGAGTCGTCGGCGATGCGGGTCACCAGGGCGTCCATCGCGTCGGGCGCAAGTGCCGTCGAGACGTACCAGGCACGCCCGCCGGCAGGAAGCTCACGTCGGGTGACGGCGGGCGCCTCGTCGATGTCGCCGCCGACGTACGTCATGACCGACTCGGCAGTCGTCAGGTGGACGTGCTCGCTCCACGCGGTGGCCGTGGTGACGGCTGGCAGGGCCGGGTCGGTCGAGCGCACGTCGAGGGCGTCGTCCGGCAGCAGCGGCCGGTACTCCTCGACCCAGATGCCCAGGAGGTCCTGCCACGGCGCGGGGTAGCCGCCGGTGCGCACGCGGTCGCGCTCGTCGACGGCGCCGGAGAAGTAGCCGATGGCGACGGTGCTGCCGCGCTCGGCCGCGTCGTGATCCGAGCGGCCCCGCGGTCGGTGACGGAGTACAGCTGCGGCACGACAACGAGGGGGTAGCCGGTGAGGTCGGACTCGGGATGTGCGAAGTCGATCGAGTAGCCACGACGCCACAGCGGCTCGTACCAGGTGCGCAGGATGGCCACCATCGACAGCAGGGTGGACGGACGCGAGTCGAGCTCGAGGGCCCACCATGACGACCAGTCGAGGACGATGGCCACGTCGGCGTGCGTGCGTGCCCCGGCGACCGCCTGGAGCGACTCGAGCTCTGCTCCGAGGGCCTCGACCTCGCGCCACGAGCGCGTGCGCGGTCCGGCGTGGGGGAGCATCGCGGAGTGCCACTTCTCCGCACCGCCGGCGGCCGCGCGCCACTGGAAGTGCAGGACCGCGTCAGCACCGCGGGCCACCTGCTGCAGCGACCAGCGACGGTACGCGCCACCGGACTTCGGCGGGTTCACGGTGCGCCAGTTGATGGCCGACACGGCCTGCTCCATGAGCAGCCACGGCTGCCCGTCGCCGAGCGAGCGCATGAGATCGGCGCCGGCGGCACCCTCGACGTAGGACAGCGGATCGGCGAGATCGGGGTACCAGTCATCACTGACGACGTCCTCGGCGCGGGCCCAGTCCCAGTAGTCCGCGTGCGGGAAGAACCGCATGAAGTTCGTCGTGATCGGCTTGTCCTCAGGAGAGTGTGACCGGATGATGTCACGCTCGGCCAGGAAGAGTCCGAGCAGTGCGTCCGACGAGAAGCGCTTGAAGTCGAGCTGGTGCGTGGGGTTCGGGAAGTACGGCGTGCGCCGCGGCGGGATGACCTCGGACCAGTCGGAGAACCGCTGCGACCAGAAGGCGGTCGACCATGCGGAGTTGAGCTCGTCCAGCGTGTCGTAGCGCTTGGCGAGCCAGTCGCGGAACGCCTCGGCCGAGATGTCGCACCAGCACGCCGGGGTGTGCGCCCCGTACTCGTTGCCGACATGCCACATGACCACCGCGTCGTGGTCCGCGTAGCGCGAGGCCATCCGCTCAGTGAGCGCGAGGGCACGGTCGCGGATAGGGGGCCGAGGACGGGCAGTACTGCTGACGTGCGCCGTACACGAGCCGCACGCCGTCGTCGGTGACCGGCAGGCTCTCGGGCCACCGGTGGCCAAGCCACGGTGGCGGCGAGGCTGTCGCGGTGGCGAGGTCGACGGCGACGCCGGCGGCGAGGCACTTGTCGAGCACCGTGTCGAGCCAGCCGAACTCGTACTGCCCCGGGACCGGCTCGAGGTAGGCCCACGAGAAGACGCCGAGGGTCACGAGGTTGACGTGCGCCTCGCGCATGAGCCGCAGGTCCTCGTCCCACACCTGGCTCGGCCACTGCTCGGGATTCCAGTCGCCTCCGAACCCGAGGGCCGGCAGTCGAGGGATGACGTGCGCGGTGTCGTTCGGCACGGTGGTCACCGTGTTCCTCCGTTCCGCGAGGGGGCCATGAACTAGCCTGCACTGCTTGTGACCTCCAACATCGCCGCACCGTTCACAGACCTGCTCGTGTCCGACGACCTCGCGGACGAGTGCTTCGTCTACGAGCACGGCTGGCAGTCGTGGAGTCCCGCAGGTGTCTACCCCGGCAGCACCACCTGCTCGCCCCGACCCCGCAAGCGCATCTGGCAGGCCATGGCCTTCCGGCCGGAACTCGTTGCGCCGCAGGAGGGATTCCAGGCTGAGGGCCTGCTCGCGATCGTGAACGCGGATGGCACCGCGGAGGTCCTGTACGGGGCGTTCCCCGACCGCGAGGTGCCGTCGATCCGGGCGCGTCAGGAGAGCGGCCACCTGGTCGTCTCGTCGAACGGCACTGTCGAGCACCTGCATGCGGCGTCGCTGGACGACGGCCTGGCTGCGGTGGGCGACCTGCTCGCGGCCCGCCTGGTCACTCGGCCGGTGCAGGAGCTGCCGGCGGGCTGGTGCTCCTGGTACACGTACTGGAACGAGGTCACCGCCCAGGACATCCTCGACAACCTCGCGGTGATCGACGAGCAGCGAACTGGGGATCGAGGTCGTCCAGGTCGACGACGGCTACCAGAGGAACATCGGTGACTGGCTCGACGGGCGCCCCGGCTTCGGGGACCTCGACGAGGTCGCCCGACGCATCGCCGACACCGGCCGCACGCCGGGGCTCTGGACGGCACCGTTCCTGGTGGGTGCTGACTCGGACCTCGCCGCCGCGCACCCGGACTGGCTGGTGGGGGAGCGGTCGCCGCCGAGAGGCACTGGGGCCAGGAGATCCGGGTGCTCGACGTGACCCATCCCGACGCGGCCGAGCACCTCGTTGGCGTGTTCGCCGCCCTGCGAGCGCGCGGCTTCCGGTTCCACAAGATCGACTTCATCTACGGCGGCGCGATGGCGGGCCGGCGGCGCGAGGACGTCACGCCGATCGAGGCCTACCGGCGCGGGCTCGAGCTGGTGCGGCAGGGGGCGGGCGACGACGCGGTGATCCTCGGCTGCGGGGCGCCGCTGCTCCCCAGTATCGGGCTGGTGGATGCCATGCGGATCAGTCCGGACGTCATGCCCGCGTGGGCCCCCGACCTCGACGACATCAGCCAGCCCGGCATGCGCAGCGCGCTCGCCGCGGGCCGGGCCCGCGCCTGGATGCACGGCCGGCTGTGGGTCAACGACCCAGACTGCGTGCTGGTGCGGCCGGAGGTCGAGCGTCCGGCGCCGTGGGCGGAGTACGTCGAGACGCTCCGGGGGCTCGCGGTGAGCAGCGACCCGCTTCCGCAGCTGGATGCCGCCCACCTCGATCGGACTCGCGAACTGATGGTTCCGGCCGACCTGACGCCGGTGCGCTGGGACCCGTGGGCAGGTCCGGACCAGGGCTCGATCCATCGCGCACCCGCCTCTCCCGCCGCACCCCGCTGAAGTCGGCCGACCGGCCCGGAGCGTTTCGTAGGTTATCGAAAGTTGGGCGCCGCGTCACTAGCCGGAAAAGTCCGTTTTGAGGTAGATACGACTCCGATAGCTCATGCAATCGCTGTCACTATGGACTTTCCGATGCTTTCGATAACGGGTCGGTAACAGCCTTGTTCGAATGCTTTAACAAATCACCGCAAGGTGGTTGAGTGCTGCTGTGAGCATTGCCGATACGACCGCCGACGCCCAGGGCGTCCCGGCAGAGCTGCGACAGGACCGGATCGCGCAGGAGATCGAGGCGATCGGGTTCGTCCGGGTCACCGACCTGGCCGATCGATTCGGCGTCTCCGTCGTGACGGTCAGGTCCGACCTCGGGTCCCTTGAGTCGTCGGGACGGGTGCGACGTGTCCGTGGCGGCGCCGTGCCGGTCGGCACGCTGCGGCACGAACCACCCCTGGAGCAGGCCGCCCGCGAGAACGAGGCGCAGAAGGCGGCCATCGCCGCGTACGCGGCGACTCTCGTCCAGCCCGGGCAGGTGGTCATCCTCGACGTCGGCTCCACCACGACGGCCATCGCCCTCGAGCTCGTCGCGCGGCGCGACCTCCACGACGTGACGGTCGTGACGAACGGCCTGAACCTCGCGCTCGCCCTCGAGCCGGCGTCCGACCGCATCAGCGTCCTCGTCACCGGCGGCATGGTCCGGCCGCTGCAGCACTCCCTGGTCAACCCGTTCGGGGCGCTCATGCTCGAGCAGATCTCCGCCCACATCGCGTTCATCGGCTGCAACGGCGTCGATGCCGATCGCGGGGTGACCAACCTGAACTTCGCCGAGGCCGAGGTCAAGCGGTCGATGATCCACGCCGCCCGCGAGGTCGTCGTCGTCGCCGACGGCAGCAAGATCGGCGCGGTCGAGGCGGCCAAGGTCTGCGCAGTGTCGGAGGTCGACGTCGTCATCACCGATGCGAGCGCCGGCACCGACCACGTCATCGGCCTCGAGCAGGCCGGAACGACGGTGCACTGTGTCTGACCCACGAGATGTCGACCCGGGCGCCTGTGCCCCGGGTGGATCGCACTACCCAACCGAAGCAACAAGGAAAGGAACAGTTCATGCGTAAACGCGGTTCCATTGCCGTCGGGGTAGGTGCGGTGCTCCTCCTGAGCGCCTGTGCCAGCACGACCACCGACAGTGCATCTGAGAGCGCTGCACCCAGCGAGGCGGGCTCGCCCGCAGCGTCGGCGGCTTCCGAGGCTGCTTCGGGTGAGTCTGTCGCCCTTCGCTGGCGCACCCGTCCCGACAACCAGGCCGAGGCGGACCTGTACGCGAGCATCTCCGACGAGATCACCGCGTCCGGCATCGGCCTCGACCTCACCTACGAGCCCGGCAACTCCGAGGGCTCGCCCTACCAGGACAAGCTCAAGACCGAGCTGTCGGCGGGCACCGCCCCCGACGTGTTCTGGATCCCCGGCACCGACGTCGCGGACTTCGCGAAGGCGGGTCTCATCCTGAACGCAGCTCCGAGCAGGCCGAGGCGTCGGGCTTCAACCCGGACGACTTCTACGCCGGCCCGATGGACCAGCTCCAGGTCGACCCGGCAACGGGCCAGAAGGCCGACGGCTTCGTGTGGGGCGTGCCGCGTGACGTGTCGACGTTCGCGCTGTACCTGAACCTCGACCTCATCGACGCCGCCGGCGCCGAGGACCCGCGCGAGCTCGCCGCCAACGGCGAGTGGACCTGGGAGAAGTTCGCCGAGGTCTCGCAGCAGATCGCCGAGAACGTCGAGGGTGCCAAGGGCTTCGGCGCAGACGGCTGGTGGGCCAACTGGGGCTACTTCGTGAACTCGGGTGGCGGCAGCTTCTTCAACGACGACCGCACGGCGTGCGCGCTCGACACCCCCGAGTCGATCGCGGGCATGGAGTTCTACCAGGAGCTCTACGCCAGCGGCGCAGGCGTGCCCTTCGGCGAGGATGCCGAGCCGCCCTACAAGGCCGGCACGCTGGGCATGTTCATCAACGGCCGCTGGGCCACCCCCGGCGCCCGCGAGATCACGTCCTTCAACTGGGACGTCGCTCCGCTGCCCACGGGTCCGGCTCCCGGCAACAACTGGCAGTTCTGGGGCGCCTACGTGGTGAACGCCAACACGGCGGACCCGGAGGCGGCCTGGAAGCTGGTCGAGGCACTGACCAGCACCGAGGTGCAGGACCAGATCGCGTCGCTCGGCGCGAACATCCCGTCGCGGACCTCGCAGGAGGCCATCGACGCGTTCCTCACCTACACCCCCCCGGCGAACAACCAGGCCTTCGTGGACGGCATCAGCAATGACGCCGTCGCCGAGGGTCCGCTCTGGACGGGCAACTGGCCGGCCTTCGACAAGGCCGCGGGCGACGAGGTCACTGCCCTCATGACGGGCAAGACCACGATCGACGACTTCCAGAAGAACATCTGCAAGGTCAACGGCGGTGGCCTGGGAGTAGCACTCCCGGCCCGGTGCGGGTCGGGGAGCTGATCCCCGGCCCGCACCCGCCGCAGTCCGGCACCACCCAGTTCCGCACCACCCGACGCGACCGTGGAGGAGGAGACGTGAGCGCCGTCACCGCCGACGAGCCCCGCGCGGATCGCGCCGCGCGGGCCCGGCCGCGTCCTCCAGCCGCCCGTCGGCGTGGCGATCCGACTCGTCCTCGCCTGGCACGTCGTGGCGGCGCTCGCGTTCGCGTGGATCGCCTGGAACATCGTCGGGGCGGTCTGGCAGCTCGAGTCCCTGCCGCGCACGGCCATCGGTGCCGGCGCCGCGATCGGCATCGCGGCCAACCTGATCGCCGCGGTGCTCCTGGCCCGCTCGAGCCGACGTGCGCGGATGACCTCGTTCACCGTCAACTACCTGACGCTGATCCTCGTCATCGTCCTGCTCTTCCAGTCCCTCGACCTCGCGGCGTTCCTCGACGACTTCTCCGCGTCCTTCAACGCCGCGTTCCTGCCGTTCATCGGCATGGCCCTGGCGGTCGCCTGGATCGTGCTGGCGCGACGGCTCGACGTCCCGGCTGACGGACTCGAATCGCGCCGACGTGCCGCCGACGCTCACCGGCATCGATCTCCGTGATGCGGTGGATCGGCCTCGGGGCCCTCGCCGTCTTCGGGCTGCTGTGGCTGTGGAAGCTGGAGCCCTGGAACCTCGCGCGCGCTCCTCGGCGAGGCCTACGCCCCGTCGGCGGCGCTGAACACCGTGTACGTCGTCGCGATCGTGATCCTGCTGTGGTGCACGATCACGATGTGGGCCCAGCGCACCGCGATCCACTACGACACCCCGTCGGACAAGCTGGAGAGCCCAGGCCGGCTGGCTGTTCCTGTCGCCCGAACCTCATCGGCTTCCTGCTCTTCTTCGCCGGGCCGCTCATCTTCTCCCTGGTCATCTCGTTCTACGCCTGGGACGGCATCACGAGCCCCACGTTCGTCGGACTGGGCAACTACATCGAGACCCTCGGCCTGTCGGTCGCCAGCTCGGCCGACGAGCCTGCCCGCCGGGTACGAGGACATCCTCACCGCGCCCTTCGGCGTGATCGGCGCGAGCGACCCGCTCTTCTGGCGGTCGATCAGCAACATCGTCGTGTTCCTGGTCCTGGCCGTGCCGCTCGCAGTGATCCCGGCGCTCGTGCTCGCCGTGCTCATCAACATCGGCTACCGCGGCACCAAGGTGTTCCGCACGATCTTCTTCGTCCCGGCCGTCGCCGGCGTCATCGGCGTGACGCTCATCTGGAAGCAGATGCTCAACTCGACGGTCGGCTTCGTGAACTGGTTCATCGGCTGGGTCAACGGCATCATCAACCTCTTCGTGCCCGGCGACCCGATGCCGCAGCCGGTCGAGATCGGCTGGCTGTCCGATCCGTCGGTGGCGCTCTTCGCCGTGGTCCTCGTCTTCGGGTGGTCGCAGTTCGGCTTCAACACGGTCCTGTTCACCGCCGGCATGCAGGGCATCCCGCGTGAGCTGCACGAGGCGGCCGAGCTCGACGGCGCCGGTCCTTGGCGGCGGTTCTTCAGCATCACGCTGCCGTCGCTGCGCGCCACGACGTTCTTCGTCGTCGCCAGCACGGTCATCCTCGCGCTGCAGCTGTTCGACATCGTGTACGCCCTCAACCAGCCGAACCCGGTCGGCTTCCCCGACAACGCGACGCTGACGCCGGTCGTGTACCTGTACCAGCTCGGCTTCCAGCAGGACTCGTTCGGCCAGGCGAGCGCCGTCGCCTGGGTCCTGTTCATCCTGATCTTCTCGCTGACGCTCGTGCAGTTCCGTCGCCAGCGTCGATACGCGGAGGAGACCTGATGACCGCGTCCCGCTCACGCATGAAGCCGCACCTGGCGCTCACGGCTGGCCCAGCTCTCCACCTACACGATCCTGCTCATCGCCGGCATCGTCGTGCTGGTCCCGTTCATCCTCGCCTTCTTCGGATCCTTCAAGACCGCCGAGGACTTCTTCACCTACCCGCCGCGACTGCTGCCGAACGTCGTCGACGACGGCCAATGTCGAACGGCGAGGACCTTCCGCTGTTCACCGTGCCCGCTGCCGGACGGCGGTACGGCCGACCTGGCCCGGGTCGAGAACGGCACCAGCCTGCGCGAGTTCGTCGGCGTCGACGACCCGACCGTCGTGCGTCGTCGCGCCGCGCGACTCCGCGACGCCGACCGGGGAGTCGATCACGATCGACGGCGACGAGAAGGACGTCTACACCGTCGTCGATCGGCGGCGAGTACGGTCCTGGTGTACGACAACAAGTCGCGCATCGGCGGCACGTACGTCGACCCGGCCGACCCGGCGGCACCACCGGTCTTCGCCGTCTCCTCCGTCGTCACCCCGGTCGAGGAGGTGCGAGTTCCAGACCGGCAACTACTCGAAGGTCCTCGAGCTCGAGGGCTTCGGCCGGTCGCTGACCAACACCGTGCTCGTGACGATCCTCGTCGTGGTCGGGCAGGTGTTCACCAGCATCCTGGGCGGCTACGCCTTCTCCCGACTGCGGTTCCGGGGCCGGGACAAGATCTTCCTGCTGTACCTCGGCTCGATCATGATCCCGTTCGTCGTGCTGCTGATCCCGCTGTACCGATTGATGATCGCGATCGGATGGGGCAACACGCTGACGTCGCTGGTCGATCCCGTTCATCTTCTCGGCCTACGGGACGTTCCTCATGCGGCAGTTCTTCGTGTCCATACCCAAGGAGCTCGAGGAGGCGGCCGTCATCGACGGCGCCTCGCGGTGGACCATCCTCTGGAAGATCTTCTTGCCGCTGTCGATCCCCGCGGTGGCGACGCTGTCGACGTTCTCGTTCCTCTACGCGTGGAACTCCTTCGTGTGGCCGCTCATCATCATCGACTCGGGCAACACCGAGGGCAGCGTGCTCGCGCTCACCCTGTCCGTGCTCGGCGGTCGGGCGGCGGACGCCCCGAACCTCATCCTGGCCGGTGTCGTCATCGCGATGATCGCGCCGGTCACCGTGTTCCTGCTCGCCCAGCGGTACTTCGTCGAGAACGTCGCCTCCAGCGGGCTCAAGGGCTGAGTCGCGGGCGCATACTGGTTCTCTGAGTGAAGGCAGGTCATGAGTAGTTCCTTGGGCCCGGCGAGCCGCGAGGCCGCCGTCCGGGCGATGCAGTCGGAGGTGCTGGACCTGCTTGTCGTCGGCGCGGGTGCCACCGGCACCGGGACGGCGCTCGATGCCGCGTCGCGAGGCCTGTCGGTGGGGCTGATCGACAAGGGCGACATCGCCAGCGGCACGTCGAGCAAGTCGAGCCAGCTCGTCCACGGCGGGCTCCGCTACCTGCAGCAGGGCAACGTGGCGCTCGTGCGCGAGTCGCTGCGCGAGCGCAAGCTGCTCCTGACGAGGCTGGCCCCGCACCTGGTGCGTCCGCTGCCGTTCATGCTTCCCCTCACGCACCGCGTGTGGGAACGGCTGTACGTGGGGGCCGGCCTGCTGGCGTACGACCTCATCGGCGGGGCCGGCGCGCTGCCACGTCATCGACACGTGTCCAAGCGCGGCGCCCTCGAGCGATTCCCGGACCTGCGGCCGGACGCCCTCGTCGGCGCACTGCAGTACTACGACGCGCAGATGGACGATGCCCGCCTCGCCGTGGCCATCGCCCGCACGGCCGCCCGGGAGGGCGCGCGCGTGGCGTCGTACACGTCGCTCGTCGGTCGGCTGGAGGACGAGTCGGACGGGATCCACCGCGTGGTGGTGCGCGACGAGCTGACCGGCGACGAGTACGTCGTGTCGACGCGTGCAGTGGCGCTCTGCGTCGGCGTGTGGGCGCCCGAGGTCTCGTCGGTCTTCACGGAGACCCACGACTCGGTCGGGATCACGCGCTCCAAGGGGGTCCACCTGCGCTTGCCGCGTTCGGCGATCGACGGCAGCACGGCGCTCATCGTGCCGACCGGCACGAGCGTGCTCTTCGTGCTGCCGTCCGCGACGCACTGGCTCGTCGGCACCACCGACACGGAGTGGCTGGGCGACCCTGATGCCGTCGAGCCGACGCAGGAGGACGTCGACTACCTGCTGGGCCTGCTCAACGGCGTGGTCCGTCGCCCGGTGACGGCGGACGACGTGACGTTCACCTTCGCGGGCCTGCGTCCGCTGGTGCGCGACCAGTCAGTGGGCGGCAACACGGCCAAGGTGACCCGCGAGCATCGCATCGTGCGGGTGGCGCCGGGAGTGCTGGCCATCGTCGGCGGCAAGTGGACCACCTACCGGGTCATGGCGCGCGACCTCGTCGACACCGTGCTGTCCGAGTCCGGGCAGCCGCCACGGGCCTGCCGGACGCAGCTCCTGCCCCTGGTCGGGTCGGCGGGCGAGAGCGGCAGCCGGGATCGCGGCGCTGGCCTCGGAGGATCCCGAGCTGGCCCGGCCGCTCGCAGACGCACCCGGGTACACGCGCGCCCAGGTCGCGTACGCATGCACGCACGAGGGTGCGTACCGGCTCGCCGACGTCATCGACCGACGACTGCGGCTGGGCATCAACCTCGATGCCGTGCCGGACAGCACCGTGCGCGCGGTGGCCGAGGTGATGGCGTCGGTCCTCGGCTGGGATGCCGTGCGGGTCGAGCAGGAGGTTGCGGGCTACAGCGTGTCCCACGTCCCGCTGTGAACGTCCTCCGCGTCGATGATGCGGTAGGCGTACCCCTGCTCGGCGAGGAAGCGCTGCCGGTGCTGCGCGAAGTCGGCATCCACGGTGTCGCGGGTGACGACGGAGTAGAAGTGCGCGGCGCGACCGTCGCCCTTCGGCCGCAGCACCCGGCCGAGCCGCTGGGCCTCCTCCTGCCGTGACCCGAAGGTGCCGCTGACCTGGATGGCCACGCCGGCCTCGGGCAGGTCGACGGAGAAGTTCGCCACCTTGCTGACCACCAGGACCCGCACCTCGCCCTGCCGGAACGCCTCGAACAGCCGCTCGCGCTCGCGCACCGGCGTCTCGCCGGTGATCACCGGGGCCTGGAGATGCTCGCCGAGCTCCGCGAGCTGGTCGAGGTACTGGCCGATGACGAGGACCCGGTCGTCGGCGTGATGGCGGACGATCTCCTCGGTGACGCGGATCTTCTCGGCTGCGGATGCCGACAGCCGGTACCGGTCCTCGGGCTCGGCCATGGCGTAGGTCATCCGGTCGCCGTCGGGCAGGGTCACGCGCACCTCGATGCAGTCGGCCGGCGCGATGTAGCCCTGGTTCTCGATGTCCTTCCACGGGGCGTCGTAGCGCTTGGGGCCGATGAGCGAGAACACGTCGCCCTCGCGCCCGTCCTCGCGCACCAGGGTGGCGGTGAGACCGAGCCGGCGGCGCGACTGGATGTCGGCGGTGAAGCGGAAGATCGGCGCGGGCAGCAGGTGGACCTCGTCGTAGATGATGAGCCCCCAGTCGCGGGAGTCGAACACCTCCAGGTGCGGGTAGATGCCCTGCCGCTTCGTCGTCATCACCTGGTACGTCGCGATGGTGACCGGGCGGATCTCCTTGCGTGCGCCCGAGTACTCGCCGATCTCGTCGGCGGTGAGGGTGGTGCGACGCAGCAGCTCGTCGCGCCACTGGCGGGCGGCCACGGTGTTGGTGACGAGGATCAAGGTGGTGGCCTGCGCGAGCGCCATGGCCAGCGCGCCCACGATCGTCTTGCCCGAGCCGCAGGGCAGCACGACGACGCCCGACCCGCCGTGCCAGAAGCCCTCGGCGGCCTCCGTCTGGTACGGCCGCGGCTGCCACAGCTCGGCCTGCAGGCCGATGGCGTGCCGCTCGCCGTCGACGTATCCGGCGACGTCCTCGGCCGGCCAGCCCAGCTTGACGAGGGCCTGCTTCAGGTGGCCGCGCTCGCTCGGGTGGACGGCGACGGTGGTCTCGTCCAGCCGGGCCCCGAGCAGGGGCGAGACCTTCTTGCTGCGCAGCACCTCCTCCAGCACCGCGGGGTCGATCGCCTGCAGCACGAGGCCGTGCACGGGGTGGTTGTTCAGCTGCAGGCGCCCGTAGCGCGCCATGGTCTCGGCGACGTCGATCAGGAGGGCGTGCGGGACGGGGTAGCGCGAGTAGCGCAGCAGGGTGTCGACGACCTGCTCGGCGTCGTGGCCGGCCGCCCGCGCGTTCCACAGGCCCAGCGGGGTGAGCCGGTAGGTGTGGATGTGCTCGGGCGCGCGCTCGAGCTCCGCGAACGGGGCGATGGCCTTGCGGCACTCGACGGCGTCGGCGTGATCGACCTCGAGCAGCAGCGTCTTGTCGCTCTGCACGATCAGCGGCCCGTCCGCCACAGCGCCTCCTTCAGATTTCACCCAGCATCCGGGCCAGTTCCGCGTATTCGACCCGGCATCCGACCCATTCTGTCAAGGTCACCCAGCCGCGCTCGCCGGCGTGGTCGTCAGCCCGTTGGCAGGCTGTCGGCAGGGCGCGCGCCGGGAGGCCACGGGGGTGCGAAGCCCGGCGGGGTGAGATCGGCGGACGACGCCGGATGCTGGGCCAACTCTGCGGAGTTCGCCCAGATGCTGGGTCAACTCGTCAGAGTCGATTGGAGGAGGGCGGCGAGGAGGGCGGCGCGCTCGGCGAGGGCCGGGATGCTCACCCACTCGTGGTCGGCGTGCGCCCCGTCGCCGACCGCACCGAGCCCGTCGAGCGTCGGCAGACCCGCCGCTGCCGTCAGGTTGCCGTCGCTCGCACCGCCGACCGAGCGGCCGTGCAGCGTGTCCAGGCCGATCCGGGCGGCCTGCGCCCTGCGCGAGGATGAACAGGTCGGCCGACGCGGACTCCTCCATGGCCGGGCGGTCGATGCCGCCGCCGATGCGGCACGGACACCGGCTGTCCCTCCGGCTGCCAGCCGCGCACGGCCCGGTCGACCCGCACCTGCTCCTCGGCGGTCCAGGCCCGCACGTCGAGCATCAGGTGCGCGTGCGCGGGAACGGTGTTGGACGTGGTACCGGCTCGCAGGATGGTCGGGGTGACCGTGGTGCCGGCGCCGGCGTCGGCCCAGTGCGGTGCGAGCGAGGGCCAGCTCCGAGGCGGCCAGCAGGGCGTTGATGCCGCGCTCCGGATCGAGGCCGGCATGCGCAGCCCGGCCTTCGAGGTCGATCGCGTACCAGGAGGTGCCCTTGCGCGCGGTCTTCAGCGCCCCGTCGACCGACGGCTCCAGCACGAGGACCGCGTCGGCTGCGCAGCTCGCCGACGCGGATCAGCTCGCGCGACGCGTGCGACCCGATCTCCTCGTCGGTCGTCAGGAGCATCCCGACGCCGGACTCCTCCGTGATGCCGGCCAGCGCGAGGGCCGCCCAGCCCTGCACGACGCCGGCCTTCATGTCGAACACCCCCGGTCCGCGCAGGCGCTCGCCGTCGTTGGAGAACGGCAGTCGCGCCAGCGAGCCGAGCGGCCAGACCGTGTCGAGATGCCCGAGCAGCAGGACGCGCGGCCGGTCCGGACCCCATCGCCAGGCCGGCCGGCCGCCGTGCTCCTCGATCGCGGGCGGGCTCCGGCAGCCAGCCCTCGAGGATGCCCACGGCCTCCTGGGCGACTGCCGCGCATGCGTCGATGTCCTCGCTGGGGGACTCGGTGCAGACCAGCGCCTCGACGGCATCGACCATCGCCGGGAGGAGCGCGTGCGCGCGCTCGAGCAGGTCGGACTCGGGCATGTCTGCCCCTCGCAATCGCTACGGTGGAGCGGTGACGGACTGGTCAGCGGAGGGCGATCTCGGCCGGGCCGAGGAGAGGGCCGGCGTCGAGGTGCGCTCCCTCGTCGACCTTAGTGAACTCGACGATGCCCGCGGCGTCTTCGACGCGGTGTGGCCCGCGTCCGACGGCTCGACGCAGGTGGCGGGAAACCTGATGCGGGCGCTGGTGCATGCCGGCGGATACGCCTCCGCGGCATACCGAGACGGCGAGCCGATCGGTGCGGCCCTCGCGTTCGTCGGCCGCCATCGCCGCGACGGCGGATGGCACCAGCACCTGCACTCGCACATGGCCGCGGTGCTGGATCCCTATCGCGACCAGCACATCGGCACGGCACTGAAGATGCACCAGCGCGTGTGGGCGCTGGAGCAGGGCATCGACACGATCGTGTGGACCTTCGACCCGCTGGTGCGGCGCAACGCCCGCGTCAACCTGCTGAAGCTCGGCGTCGACGTCGACGGCTTCGAGGTCGACTTCTACGGCAGCATGGACGACGGCATCAACAGCGGTGACCCGACGGACCGGCTGTTCGCCTGGTGGCACCTGGACTCGCCGCGCGTGTACTCGGCGTCGATGGGCCAGCTGGTGCCCATCGACCCGGTCGACCTGATCGTCGGCGGCCGCGATGCTCTCGAGATCGAGCTGCCCGAGGACATCGTGGCCCTGCGCGCGGCCGACCCGGTGGCGGCCGGCCAGTGGCGCTCGCCGTCCGCGAGGCGTTCCTCGCGGCGTTCGCCGACGGCTTCCGCGTCATCGGGGTCAGCCCGATCGGCAACTACGTCCTCGAGAGGCAGCCATGACCATCGACCGGTTCCGCCTGCACCGGCTGGCCATCCCGCTGGTGCGCCCGTTCCGCACGAGCTTCGGCACCGAGACCGTCCGGGACGTCATCCTCGTGGAGGCGATCTCCACGGACGGCGTCAGCGGCTGGGGCGAGTGCGTGACGATGTCCTGGCCCGGCTACAGCTACGAGTACGGCGACGGGGCCATCGACGTCATGACCCGGCACCTCCTGCCGGCGCTGGTCGAGGTCGCCGACGCCGATGATCCCGTCGACGTCCGGGCCGCGATGGAGGTCGTGCGGGGCCATCCCATGGCCAAGACCGCGCTGTCGACGGCCATGCTGGACGTCTGGCTGCGCGAGCGCGAGACCTCCCTCGCGTCCTACCTGGGAGCGGAGCGGACGCACGTCGACAGCGGGGTGTCGGTCGGGATCCCGACCACCGAGTCGATCGACGCGCTGCTGGACGAGGTCGAGGGCTACATCGCGGCGGGCTACCGCCGCATCAAGCTGAAGATCGAGCCCGGCTGGGACCTCGAGCCGGTGGCTGCGGTCCGTGGGCGGTGGCCGGACATCCCGCTGCAGACCGACGCCAACCAGGCGTACCAGCGATCGGACGCGGCGCACCTGGCCGGGATGGACGAGTTCGGGCTCCTCCTGCACGAGCAGCCGCTCCAGGAGGAGGACTGGTACGGCCACGTCCTGCTGTCGCAGGCGTGCGAGACGCCGATCTGCATGGACGAGTCCATCCAGTCCGTGGCATGCGCCGACTCGGCGATCCACTTCGAGGCCTGCTCGATCATCAACATCAAGCCGGGGCGCGTCGGCGGCTACCTCACCGCCAAGGAGATCCACGACCTGTGCCTGTCGAAGGGCGTCCCCGTCTGGTGCGGCGGCATGCTGGAGACCGGGGTGGGTCGAGCAGCCAACGTCGCGCTCGCGGCACTGCCGGGGTTCACCCTGCCGGGAGACACGAGCGCGTCCAACCGCTACTACACGGTCGACGTGACCGAGCCCTTCGTGCTCGACGAGGGCCGGCTCGCCGTTCCCACCGGGCCGGGGATCGGCGTCGATCCGATCCCGGAGGTGCTCGCCGACCTCACCGTGTGGTCGACGGAGCTGCGGCTGGGGTAGCCCTCGGCGAGCCGGTCAGGCCTCGTCGGCGGGCACGTCCGCCATGCCCGTGACGCGTGACACGGCGAACTGGCGCACGGTGTCCGTGCGGTGGTCGAACGCCGTCAGGACCCCGCCGTGCAGGCGGATCGGGTCGACGATCTGCTGGCTCAGTGCGCCGTCGGTGTCGGCGTAGCCGATCCACAGCGGCCGGTTGTCGGACAGCGCCCGGCGCAGCGCCGCGACGATCGCGGCGGAGCTCAGGCTGGGCAGTTCGGGCGTCGACGCCGGGCCCACCACGGTCGGCGCGCGCGGCCCGCTCGCCCGGTCACCGGCGCGCAGCGTGCGGACGGCCGCGGTGACGAGCCCGTCCTCCGGCGCGCGGCGGGACGTGACGGTGGCCGCGCGCGGCGCCCGGATGCGCCGGTCCTCGGGGCGCCGGATGACGACCGCCCCGTCGGGGCTCTCGGCGGCGGGGGCGTAGTTCGCGGCCCGCAGCGCGGTGATGACCTCGGACGTGGGGGCGTGGCAGATGACCACGGTCTCGGCGATGCGGTGGAGGCCGAGGGCCTTCAGCCGGCGGTCGGCGACCAGGGCGCTGAGGGCATCGGGGTTGTCGCTGCGGACGTAGGCGAGCGCGCTGCCGACCCGCACGGCCCCGTGCCGGCGCGCGACGTCGTCGATGAGGTAGGTCAGCGGCTGGGGCACGGGGGTGCGGGAGATCTCGGCGAGCAGGGAGTGGATGGCCTCGGCGTCCCAGCCGGCATCGAGTGCGCGGCGCACGGACGCCTCGCTGATGCGGAACACGGTGGCATGGCCGCGCGACTCGACGTCGGCGAGCAGGCGCAGGCTGCGCGCCACCGATGCGACGAGTGGCCCGGGGGCGACGACGGTCAGGTCCGCCTGGATCAGGACGTGATCGACGTCGATGGGCAGCGCCTCCGTCAGGGCGGAGGCGACGCGCTGCGCGTGCAGCTCGCTTGGCGCCCGGGGTCGTGGCGTCCGTCTCGAGCAGCATGCGGGCGGCGGTGCTGAGCGCCCCGGCACCGAGCAGGCCGAGGTCGGCGGCCTCCCGCAGCGTCGCCGCGACGGTCAGGCGGCGCAGTTCGCCGGCGCGCCGGGGCTGCCGGTCGTCGAGGACCGCGGTGATGCGCTCGTCGGACAGTGACGCTCCCGCGGGCAGGCTCGCGAGCAGGGCGATGATGTCGCGGCGCAGCACCGGGATGGCCCGACGGTCGCGATCGGCCGTGAGGACCTGGGTCTTCTCGTCCGCCAGCGACGGGAGCCGGGGCAGCGCGAGCCAGGCGTCGACGAGGTCGATCCACTGCTCGGCCGGCGACGTCGCGACCCAGGCGTCGTAGCGGTCGGTCGGGACCCAGTGCGGGGACTCCTCGCCGTCGTCGGCGACCAGGCGGGCAGCGAACGCGACCTCGATGGTCAGGGCCGTGCGCGCCCAGTCGGCGTGCAGGCGGGCGCGAGCGCCCGCGAAGTCGCGCAGCGACAGGCCGCCGCTGCGGAGGATGCCCGGCGGCTGGACGGACCAGTCGTCGAGGAGGTCGCGCACGAGCGCCAGTGCCTCGCGCGCATGCAGGGCCGCCTGCCCGTCGACGTCGACGGCATCGTGCACCTCGCCGTGATCGGCGCCGGGCCGGGGCCACTCGGGGACCGGGGCAGCCGCGACGAGCTCGCGCACCGGCACGATCGCTCGGAGCGCAGCGGGAGTGCCCCACACGCAGGGCGAGGTCGACCAGGTCGTCCAGCGCGGATCGGCAGGCGGCGGCGGCCTCGGCCGGCAGCGCCGCCGCCGCCGCACCGAGCCAGCTCGTCGGCCGTCCTCGCGGAGTCGACCGTGAGCTCGGCCGCCACGCGCAGGACGTGCAGGTGCAGGGCGTCGAGGCCGTCCAGGCACCGCGCCACCGCGGGACCTGCCGTGGCACGGGCGGTGAGGGCGGTGAAGTCGGCGGGAACGGGGTGGACGAGGTCGGGCCGCCGGCGCAGCAGGCGTCCCAGCGCAGCGTCGTCACGCTGCCGCAGGTCGTCGGCGAGACTCCGGGGGGCGGCCATCCGACCTACGGTACGCGGTCGGCGTTGTCCGCGATCCGCCGTCAGCGCGGGCGGCGTCCGAGCGCCCCCATGGCGAGCCCGACGAACACGACGATCAGCCCGACGCCGGTCAGCATCGCCAGGAACCACATGGCCCCCGGCAGCTCGAGGGACGGTACGAGGAGGGGCAGCATCGCGATCACGGTGAAGACGAGCCCGACGACCGTGATGACGCCGCCGACGCGCAGCACCCGGTCGGCGGGGGAGGGGTCAGGGCTCACGGGGTAACCTTTTCAGGCGCGGGGTACCCGTGCCAGCGGCACCCCGCCGCCTGACCAGTGCGATGTGAGCGAGGACCCGTGCCAACCGGAACCGTGAAGTGGTACGACTCCGAGAAGGGCTTCGGCTTCATCACCTCGGACGAGGGCGACGACGTCTTCGTGCACGTCTCGACTCTCCCCGCCGGCGTCGCAGCCCTCAAGCCCGGCACCAAGGTCGACTTCGGCGTGGTCGACGGTCGCCGGGGCAAGCAGGCCCTCTCGCTGTCGGTGCTGTCGGCGGCGCCGTCCGTCGTGAAGAGCAGCCGCAAGCCCGCCGACGACATGGCCGTCATCATCGAGGACGTCATCAAGCTGCTCGACGGAGTGTCGAACCAGCTGCGCCGGGGCAAGTACCCGACCGACGAGCACGCCAAGAAGACGGCGGCCGTCCTCCGCGCGGTCGCGGACGACCTCGACGTCTAGCCGTAACGCCCGTATCGCCCCATTGTGGGGGGCGTTTGCTTAGGCTAGCCTCCCCATACACGCACGCCCACCGCGACGCCGGTCTGCTGAGCTCTTGGAGGAGCCAGCCGTTGGAGTCGAACGGACTCCGGCGCCACCCTGCACGTGCGCTCCAACGGGGTGCTCGACCGAGTGACCCCACGAACCGCAGGGAGTCACATGAAGAACCACATCATGGCCAGCGCCGCGGCGCTGGCCGTCGCCGTCGGAGGGCTCGCCCTCGTACCCACCACCGCTGAAGCCGCCGCCGGGCCGCCCGGTGGTGCGCATCTCCGCGCAGGCCGACCAGGTCGTGGTCAGCCAGGCGACGATGCGGCCGGGCATCGTCGAGTTCCGGGTCGGGACGACGTTCGTCGTGCCGGGCCCGGAGGGCGGTCCCGGACCAGCTCGTCCGTGGTCCGCACGGACCAGCTCCCCGCTGGTGCTGGAGGCGCTGAAGACCGTGTTCGCCGATACGAGCACGCCCGAGGCCGCTGCCGCGGCGGCGCAGGGGATGCGGACCATCAACGGCCGCGGCCACCTTCTACGGTGGCGGCGGCAAGGGGACGACCTGGCAGGTCGACCTCCCTGCGGGCAACTACTCGGTGGTCGGCGTTCCCGTCGGCCGTATTCGGGCTCACGAAGCCGGCGAGCTTCACGGTCGCGGGTGACCGGCGTGCCGGAGCACTCCCCGCCACTCAGGCGACCATCCGAGCCGTGGGTCCCGTCGGTGACAACCGGTGGACCTTCCGCCAGAGCGGCGCTCCCGTGAAGTGGCTGCGGTTCGCGAACGCATCGAAGGAGATCCACTTCCTCGACATGGCCGGAGTCAAGCCGGGAACGACGGCCGGGGACGTCCGGAAGGCCTTCGCGAGCCCGAACGAGCCGAAGTTCTTCACCGGCGAGGGAATCACGATCGAAGTGGTCTCTCCCGGCGTCGCCATCGCCCTCAAGGGACCGGTGGCACCGGGCAGGTACCTGCTGACCTGCTTCGTCCCGAGCCGAGTCGGACGGGATGCCGCACGCGATGATGGGGATGTGGAAGCTGGTCACTGTCGCAGTAGGACCGTCGCTCGTGATCAGGTGGCCGATGGTCGCGGCGATCGTCGTGGGCGTCGTTCACGCCACGACGATCGCCGCGATCGCGGTCGGCGTGCCGCAGGACCTGCGGCGCCGGCGTCCGCAAGGGACGACCCGTCCTGCAGCCGCATCACCGATCCCGAGCGTCGCGAGCGATGCGAGGCGAGCGACCTGGGCGTCAGTCACTCCCCCATGGACATGGGCAGACCTGACTACGGGAAGCCCTCGCGAGGGCGGGCGCACGCGCACGGATCGGCGACGCCGATCGACGACCTGACCGGCCCCGTCGGTGCGCCGCAGCGGTCCATCACGTTGACGGCAGCGACCGGACGCCAGGTGATCGGAGGTATCGATCAGCCGGTCCTGACCTTCAACGGGACCACGCCGGGGCCGACGCTCGTCCTCCAGCAGGGGGAACTGGTCGAGGTGCGGCTTCGCAACGCCGACGTGGCCCAGGGCGTGACGATCCACTGGCACGGGGTCGACGTGCCGGGGCGGGAGGACGGCGTCGCGGGAGTCACGCAGGACGCCGTGCTGCCCGGCGGTGAGTACGTGTACCGATTCGTCGTTCCCGATGCCGGGACCTACTGGTACCACACGCACCAGGACTCCGTGCGATCCGTGGCGCGCGGACTCCTCGGTGCACTCATCGTGCTGCCGAGCCCGACGCCGTCGACCACGGCTCCGGAGCCGTTCGACGTCACCGCCCTCGTGCACACCTACGGCCCCGTCACCACGATCAACGGTGCGGCCGGCTCGACGGCCGTCCCCGCTGCCCGAGGGCGCGACGGCCCGCGTGCGCATGATCAACTCCGACAACGGACCCCGCCTCGTGACGGCCTCCGCCCCCTTCCGGGTGCTCGCCATCGACGGCACGGACGTCGACGGCGGGGGCGAGCTGTCCGACACGTTCGTCGAGCTGCCCGCCGGCGGCCGAGCCGACCTGCTGGTGCCGGTGGGCCGCCGAGGGCGCGCGCGTCGGGATCCTGGGTGGGCCAAGCCTCGTCCTCGGCCCCGACGGGACGCAGCCGCCGTCACTCGCGGCCCGTGTCCCCTTCGACGCCGCTCACCTACGGGACCCCGGGCGACGCGCAGCTGGCGCGCGCCGCGCTCGGGCCCGTGAACGTGCGGTTCGACTACCGCGTGGGCAGGAAGCTCGGCTTCCTCGACGGCCGGTTCGGCGACTGGTACACGATCAACGGGCGGACCATCCCCGACGTGCCGATGTTCATGGTGCGCCGGGATGACGTCGTCCTTGTCCGCGTCGCGAACCGGACGCCGCTGGTGCATCCCATGCACCTGCACGGGCACCACGCCCTGGTGGTCGCCCGGAACGGGGTACCGGCCACGGGAGCGGCGTGGTGGGTCGACTCCCTTGACGTGGCTTCCGGGGAGTCGTACGACCTCATGCTCGTCGCGGACAACCCCGGCGTGTGGATGTTCCACTGCCACAACCTGCCGCACGCGAGGGCGGGCCTGATGACGCACCTGATGTACGAAGGCGTGTCGACGCCCTACCGGATCGGCAGGGTCAGTCGCGCGGCTGGTGAACCAGCCGGAGTGAGCCGAGACGTCGTCGCGGCTACCGGGGAACGAGCTGGAACAGCCAGACGCCCCGCGTCTTCTCCTCGGCCCCCGCGACCAGTTCCATCAGCAGGCCGTCGGCAGCCACCTCCTGGAACTCCGGGAAGGTGAAGCGGAAGTACGTGCTCGTGATCGGCGTCTGGGTCAGGTTCTGCCCGTTGATCCGGGGCGACCAGCCGGCATCGGCGACGACGGGGTCGACGCTGATGCCCACGGTCTGCCCCGGCACCACCGGGATCGACGCGAGCGCGCCGCCCTCGGCGGCCTTCGCGATGACGTCCTGGGCGCACGCGTCGGCATCGACCGAATCGCCCTCGCCTGCCCAGCAGACGGCCTGGCGCCACTGGCTCGTGGTCCCGGAGAAGACGGACGCCCCGGGGTTCGGCTGCTCGCAGCCGGTCAGGCTGAACGCCAGCGCGGCGGCACCGGCAAGGACGAGGGGGAGGCGGGCGTGCGTCATGGACACGACCCTAGCGCTGGCGGCCCGGCGTTCGCCCGGCACGCCCTCGTGCCCGCTGAGTGCAGCGAGCCCGACCCCCGGCACCGTCCGCGGCCCGGGTGGGACACAATCTGTCCATGACCCCGACCGCGGCCTCCAGCGAGGCCAAGCGTGACTCCGCACTCGTCGCCGCCGTGGATGTCGCCCGGGAGGCCGTGGAGGCCGAGGTGGGCGCGTCGATGGTCGGCGAGCACGTCGCGGTCGTCATGGAGGACGAGCGCCTCGCCACGCACACCTTCGAATGCCGCAATCCCGGCTACGCGGGCTGGACGTGGGCGGTCACCGTGGCCCGCGCGCCTCGCGCCAAGCTCGTCACGGTCAACGAGGTGGTCCTCCTGCCCGGCCCCGACGCCATCGTCGCGCCGGAGTGGCTGCCGTGGAGCGAGCGGGTGCGCGCCGGCGACCTCGGTCCCGGCGACGTGCTGCCCGCGGACCCCGACGACCAGCGTCTCGTGGCCGGGTTCACCGGTGAGGCCGACGCCGAGCCGCTCGACGATCCCGGGCCCGCTGCGCCCGGACTCGTGGGAGATGGGCCTCGGTCGCGTGCGCGTGCTCTCGCCGATCGGGCGCGACGACGCCGCCGACCGTTGGGTCTCGGGGGACTTCGGGCCTACCACGGCCATGGCGCGACAGGCACCCATGGAGTGCCTCACGTGCGGGTTCATGCTGCCCATGGCCGGCCCGCTTGGCCAGCTCTTCGCGGTGTGCGCCAACGAGCTCAGCCCGGCCGACGGCCACGTGGTGGCGCTCACCTTCGGCTGCGGTGCGCACTCGGAGATCGAGGCCGAGGCCGAGGTGCGTCCGGTGGCCACGCAGGACGAGCTGGGCTGGGATCCGCTGGACCTCGGTCACTCCTGAGCGGATGAGGCGGACGATGCCGCCGCGCGGCGGGCGGCCCGCTGCCGGCGCCAGCGCAGGAAGACGCACGCCGCCTGCCCCACTGACGACGCCGACAACCGCTGCGCCGATCCACCACGTCGTGCCGTTCTCGTCGAGCGTGGGCTTCGCGACGAGCAGTGCGACGAGCACGACGGCCCACACGATGGTGCCGATGCTGACCGGCAGGATCGCGTCGGAATCCGAGTCGTGGAGTCGAGGCACGGTGGTAACACTCTCACGCCGCGCCGCTCGGCGAGGAGGAGCGGTGGACACACGTAGGGTGGTCGCATGGACCCGCGGACCCGGCGCTTCGTCACGCTCGCAGTCCTGATCTCCCTCACGGTGGTCGTGGTCATCGCCGCCCTGCGGAGTTGACGTGAATCGGGTCGGGCTGATGGTCATGGCGGTGACTGCCTGCGTGGCTGACCGGCCTGTCGGTGCCCGCGGCCGCCGTCGACGGGGTGAGCGAGGTCTGCTCCTTCCCCGACGAGCGCTTCACCGAGATCAGCGGGATGACGTACTCCCAGCGGCACGACGACGTGATCTACCTGCACAACGACTCATCGGGCGGACCGCTGATCTACGCGGTGGATGCGCGATCCTGCGAGACGCTCGCGACGCTGACCATCGATGGCATCGAGGCGCGCGACATCGAGGCCATCGCGTCGGGGCGCAACGCCAAGGGCCGCCCGGTCCTGTGGCTCGGTGACATCGGCGACAACCAGGACTCGTGGCCCGAGGTCCGGCTGCACCGCATCCGGGAGCCGAAGGTCCTCCGGGATCGCACGCTGGCCGCGCGCACCTACCGCTTCACCTACCCGGATCGACCGCTCAACGCCGAGGCGCTGCTGGCGGATCCGGACTCCACTCAGGTGTGGGTCGTGACGAAGCAGACGGCGAAGGGGACCCTCTACGCGCTGCCCAAGCGGATGTCGCGCTCGGAGGTGAACGTGGCGACGGCCGTGGGCCCGACGGGCGCGCTGGTCACCGACGGCTCCGTCAGTCCCGACGGCTCCCGGTACGCGCTGCGCGACTACGTGGATGCCGAGGTGCTGGCCGGGCTGCCGCCAGGATCGGACGCCGCAGACCGTCTACCTGCCGCTGCAGCTGCAGGGCGAGGCGATGACGTGGACCCAGGACGGCGCGGCCTTGCTGGTCGCCGGCGAGCGGGACGACCGGCTCCTGCGCGTCGAGCTGGCCGGCGGTCCCGCGGCGAGTGCCGCGGCAGGCGGACCGTCACCCCTCGCCGAGCGGTGAGCAGACGCCTGCAGCCGGCCCGTCGGAGGACCCGCAGCTCACCGCTCGCGAGACCGACGGGGAGTGCGCGGGCCGTGGGTGCTGGTCGGGGTGCTGCTGGCCGCTGCCGCCGGGGTGATCGCTATCGCCGAATGGGTGACGGCGTCGGGCACCGGGCGGATGACGAGGATGACCAGCGCGATCGCCAGGAACAGCGGCACCAGCAGGAACGCCCATTGGAAGCCGATGGTGTCGGACAGCGTGCCGAGCGCGAAGGGTGCGATGGCGATGGAGATGCTGCCGGCGATCGACGCGGCGGCACTGGCCCGGTCGGTCATGCCCCCGGACGCCCGCACCACTCGGGCCACGCCCAGTGGCCAGTGCACGCCGATGCCGATGCCCGTCAGGAGCAGCCCGAGCAGCACGACCGGCCACAGGGTGAACGACCAGGCCAGCACGAACGCCAGGCAGCGCCACCACGATGGACCCCTTGAGCAGTCGCTCGGTCGACATGCGCTGGGCCAGGCGCGATCCCCACAGGCGCCCGATGAGCATGCCGCCGGTGATCGAGGCGATGGAGGCAGCCGCTGCGGCGGCGCCGAAGCCGCAGCGCTCGCGGAGCAGGTCCGCACCCCAGAAGGTGAGGCTGAACTCGGCACCGAGGAAGCACATGATGACGCCGAGCGACCAGTAGACCGGGGCGCCGAAGCGTCCGCCCTCCGCCTCGTGCTGGGCCAGGCCGCGGGTGCCGAACACCGCGATGTGCCGGCCGCGCCAGACCTCCACGGCCAGCGAGCGCGATCACGACGATCCATACGCCCCATCGCCAGCCGAGCACCGTTGCGGCCCCGAGGCCGATGGCCAGCGGCCCGAGCAGCCCCATGAACGAGGCCAGCGCGTTCGCCTCGGTGAGGGACGCCGGACCTGCCTTCCCCTGGTAGTCGAGGAGGAAGGCGTTGATCGTGATGAGCAGGAAGGTGCCGAAGAAGGAGCAGAGCGCCGCACCGGCCATCGACACAGGCGGCGTCGCCCCGGGCCAGGTGTAGACGAGGATGGACGCGACCGCGGCGATCGCGGCGACGCGCATGACCACGCCGCGGCCCCAGAGCGCCACGGCCTTGGCGGTGAGCAGGGCGCCGAGGAGCCCGCCGAGTGCGAGGGCCGTGCCGTGCAGCGCGGCAACGGATCGCGTGGTGCCCTGCTCGTCGCGCAGCAGCGCCTGCGTGGCACCGAACGCGTAGAGGAACCAGGCCCAGAAGGCGAGCTGGACGTACGCGATCCAGGTCGGGCGGTCGCGGTCCGGGACGGGCGAGGGCGCCGGCCGGCGCCGCCGGAGAGGCTCCCGGCGTCTCCAGCCAGGGCTCGGTCACGCCAGCTGCGAGATCACGTAGTCGATGCTGCGGGTCAGGGCGCGCACGTCGTCCGGATCCACGGCCGGGAACACGGCCACGCGCAGCTGGTTGCGACCGAGCTTGCGGTACGGCTCGGTGTCGACGATGCCGTTCAGGCGCAGGGCCTTGGTGATGCCGGTCGCGTCGATGGCGTCGTCGATGTCGATGGTGGCGACGACGCCCGAGCGCAGGGCCGGGTCGGACACGAACGGGGTGGCCACGTCGCTCGCCTCGGCCCAGTCGTACAGGACGCCTGACGACTCGGTCGTGCGGCCCACGCACCAGTCGAGTCCGCCGTTGGCGTTGAACCAGTCGACCTGCTCGGCCATCATCAGGATCGTCGCGAGGGCGGGCGTGTTGTAGGTCTGGTCCAGTCGGGCGTTGTCGATCGCCGTCTGCAGGTCGAGGAAGTCGGGGATCCAGCGCCCGGACTCCTTGATCTGCGCCGCGCGCTCGATGGCGGCGGGGGACATGAGCGCGAACCACAGGCCGCCGTCGGAGCCGAAGCTCTTCTGCGGCGCGAAGTAGTAGGTGTCGAACTGCGTCGCGTCGACCGCGAGGCCGCCCGCGCCGCTCGTCGCGTCGATGATGACGAGGGCATCGGCGTCGGCGCCCGCGACG
Source organism: uncultured bacterium (assembly GCA_963707385.1). Lineage (GTDB taxonomy): Bacteria > Actinomycetota > Actinomycetes > S36-B12 > S36-B12 > UBA10649. Next base: position 323,505 of record CAVPPK010000004.1, read on the forward strand.
CGCTGCGGCGTCAGGGCGACACCGGTCGACGTCTCGTTGTGCGGGCTGCAGTAGGCGTCGACGCCGGCCTCGGCGACGAAGGTCGGCGCGGAGCCCGGGATCGGCCTTGAGGATGGTGGGATCGCCCAGGTGGGGGGCCTTCTTGACGCCGCTCGCGAACTTGGCGCCGAACTCGCCGAACGACAGGAACTGCGCCCGGTCGCGCACGAGGCCGAAGGTCGCGACGTCCCAGAACGCGGTCGATCCGCCGTTGCCGAGGACGACCTCGTAGCCCTCGGGCAGCGAGAACAGGTCGGCCAGGCCGGCGCGCAGGCGGCCGACCTGGGACTTGACGGTCTTCTGCCGGTGCGAGGTGCCGAGGTAGGACTGCCACACCGAGGCGAGGGCGTCGACCTGCTCCTTGCGCACCTTCGACGGGCCAGCGCCGAAGCGGCCGTCGACGGGGAGGAGCTCAGCGGGGATGCGGATGTCTTCGGGCGAAACGGCCACGACTGTTCTCCTGTGCTTGGCGTCGGTACGCCTAACCCTAGGGGGTGTGCGAGGGCCCCCCGACCGAGGGAGCGAGCACCGTGAGCCCCGTCACGCCGAGGGCGTGTAGCCCGTCGGGGCGACCATCTTCGCGTCCCAGCCGGGCACCTGCTCGGGCGTGCGCGGGCCGGGGCCGATGTAGCGCGCGGACGGCCGGATGAGCCGGCCGGTGCGCTTCTGCTCGAGGATGTGCGAGCTCCAGCCGGCCAGCCGCGCGCAGGTGAACATCGACGTGAACATCGGGGCGGGCACCTCGGCGAAGTCGAGCACGATCGCGGCCCAGAACTCGACGTTGGTCTCCAGGACGCGGTCGGGGCGCCGCTCGCGCAGCTCCTTGAGCGCGGCCTGCTCGAGCGCCTCGGCGACCTCGTAGCGCGGGCGCACCGAGCTCGCGGGCGGTGCGACGGAGCACGCGCGCACGCGGGTCCTCCGCGCGGTAGACGCGGTGGCCGAAGCCCATGAGGCGCTCGTTGCGGTCGAGGACGCCCTTGACGTAGGCCGTCGGCGTCGCCGGTGCGCTCGATCTCCTCGATCATGCCGAGCACGCGCGAGGGCGCACCGCCGTGCAGCGGGCCGCTCATCGCGCCGACGGCACCGGAGATCGCCGCAGCGACGTCGGCACCGGTGGAGGCGATGACGCGTGCGGTGAAGGTCGACGCGTTCATGCCGTGCTCCGCGGCGGAGACGAAGTAGGCGTCGACCGCCTGCACGTGCTTGGGGTCGGGCTCGCCGCGCCAGCGGCGCATCATGCGCTCGACGACGGTCTTCGCCTCGTCGATGTGCTTCTGCGGGACCATCGGCTTGCCGATGCCGCGGGCGGACTGGGCCACGAAGGACATCGCCATGACGGAGACGTGCGAGAGGTTCTCGCGCGCGGTGTCGTCGTCGATGTCGAGCAGGGGCTGCAGGCCCCACGCGGGCGCGAGCATCGTGATCGCCGACTGCACGTCGACGCGGACGTCGCCGGAGTGGACGGGGATCGGGAACGGCTCGGCGGGCGGCAGGCCGGGGTTGAACTCGTTGTCGACGAGCAGGCCCCAGACGTTGCCGAAGGAGACCTTGCCGACGAGGTCCTCGATGTCGACGCCGCGGTAGCGCAGGACGCTGCCGTCCCGGTCGGGCTCGGCGATCTGCGTCTCGAAGGCGATGACGCCCTCGAGTCCCGGCACGAACTCGACCACGGTGTGCTCCCTCCGATGACCCCTGATGCCGCCCATTCAACATGCCTCGCGCTTTCGTGGTGAGATCGGGGCATGAGTCTGTGGACGCCTCCTCCGGACGACAGCCCGCGCCGGCTGGCCGACCTGCGGGTGTCGTACGACGCCGGGGTGCTGGACGAGAGCCATCTGCGCGCCACGCCGCTGGCCCAGTTCGGGGCCTGGTTCGACGACGCGGTCGCGGTCGGCCTGCCGGAGCCGAACGCGATGATCGTCGCCACCGCCGATCCGGACGGCCAGCCGAGCGCGCGCACGGTGCTGCTCAAGGACGCTGACAGCGCGCGGGTTCGTCTTCTACACGAACCTCGGCTCGCGCAAGAGCCGCGAGCTCGCCGCGAACCCGCGGGCCTCCTGCGTGTTCCCCTGGTTCGCCATGCATCGCCAGGTCGTCGTCGTGGGCCGGGTCGAGGAGATCGACCGGGCTGAGGCGGGGGAGTACTTCGCCAGCCGGCCGCACGGCTCGCGGCTCGGTGCCTGGGCGAGCCGCCAGTCGACGGTGATCGACGGTCGCGCGGAGGTCGAGCAGCGGTACGCGGACCTGCAGGAGCAGTACCCGGACGGCACCGACGTGCCGCTGCCGGACTTCTGGGGCGGATGGCTCGTGCGCCCGGAGTCCGTGGAGTTCTGGCAGGGCCGGGAGTCGCGCCTGCACGACCGGCTTCGCTTCCGCGCCGCGACGGTGGCTTCCGCAGACCTCGACGACCCCTCGCGTGGCAGGTGGAACGGCTCTCGCCGTGACGGCGGACTGGCTGCGCGACGCGGTCATCTACGAGATCTACCCCCAGTCGTTCGCCGACTCCGACGGCGACGGCATCGGCGACCTTCGCGGGGTCATCGACCATCTCGACCACCTGTCGTGGCTGGGCGTCGACACGATCTGGTTCAACCCGTGCTTCGACTCGCCGTTCGTCGACGCGGGCTACGACGTGGCGGACTACGTTCGCATCGCGCCGCGGTACGGCACGAACGACGACATGGTCGAGCTCGTGACGGCCGCGCGCGATCGCGGCATCCGGGTGCTGCTCGACCTCGTCGCCGGCCACACGTCCGACCAGCATCCGTGGTTCCTCGCCGAGTGCCAGGCGGACGGGCCCTCGCCCGACGGCGACCGCTACGTGTGGTGCCTCGACCCGCCCCTGCGGGACACCTCGAACGACATCCCCGGCACGGCCGCGTGGGTCAGGTCTCCCGGGCCGCGCCCCGGCTGGTACCTCAAGAACTTCTTCGACGCCCAGCCGGCGCTGAACTTCGGCTGGGGGCAGCGCGCGGACGACGAGCCGTGGCGCGATGCCGTCGACGCGGCCGGCCCGCAGCGCAATCGGCAGGCGCTGAAGGACATCATGGCGTTCTGGTTCGACCGGGGGGTGTCGGGCTTCCGCGTCGACATGGCCTTCTCGCTCGTGAAGGACGACCCCGGCCTCGTGCAGACCACGCTGCTCTGGCGGGAGATCCGCGAGTGGATGGAGGACGCCTACCCGGACGCGGTGATCGTCCCCGAGGGTGTCGAGCCGCGCATCGGGCGAGCCGCTCGCGTTCCACGCCGACTTCTTCCTCGTGATCTTCCCCGAGCACGGTTCGCTGTTCGACAACCAGGGCGCAGGGCATCTCGCCGTTCCACGAGCCGTGGCGGCCGTTCTTCGAGGCGAGCGGCGAGGGCTCGACCGAGGTGTTCCTCGCGGCGTGGGAGCGGGTGCATGACGCGGATCCGGACCGTCCGGTGATCCTCGCGAGCGCCGACCACGACCTGAGCCGGCTCGCCTGCGGCACCCGCACCCAGGAGCAGCTGCGGGCGGCATTCGCGTTCCTGCTGACGTGGGGCAGCGTGCCGTCCATCTACTACGGCGACGAGATCGGCATGCGCTACCTGCCCGGGATGCCCGACGTCGAGGGCGCGATCTGCAACCCGGCGTACAACCGGGCCGGCTGCCGCACCCCGATGCAGTGGGACGACGGAGTCGAACGCCGGATTCTCGTCGGCGGCACCCGACGCGCTCTACCTGCCGATCGATCCCGACCCGCAGCGGCCGACCGTGGCCGCCCAGCTGGCCGACCCGGCGTCCGATCCTCCACCTCGTCCGCACGCTGATCGCGCTGCGGCGCGCTCATCCGGCGCTCGGCGGACGGGCGACGACCGAGGTCCTCAACGCGCGGCTACCCGCTTCGCCTACGTGCGCGGCGGCACGCACCTCGTCGTCGTCAATCCGCGGCAGGAACCGGCGTCGGTCGACCTCGATCGCATGGCAGGGGCGCCGTCTGCTGCTGGGCGAGGGCGCGGCGGTCGACGGGTCCGTCGTGACTGTCGCGGGCTTCGGGTTCGGGGTGTGGGAGCTGCAGGGCTCCCTAGCGGAGGAGGTGGGTCACTGACGTCGACCCGCACTCGGACGGATCCGTGGCGCCGAGCGCGATCTCGAGCGCGCTGCACGCCGGTGCCGCGTCGGCCCGGCGCGGGTCCTGGCCCAGCCGGAACTCCTTGATGTTGCTGATGCCGTCGCGATCCGGATCGCCACCGGCGTTCGCCTTGCGCCAGTCCAGGCCGTGGGCACGCTCCCACCGGTTCGGCATCCCGTCGACGATCGGTGTCCCGTGCCGCTGCCTGCGCCGGCGGCGCCAGCGGTGAGCCCGGCCAGGATCGCGATCGACCGTCGCGGCCGTGATGCGGTGCGTCCGACGCCTCATGACCCTCCTGTCCGCCGGGTGCGCGGTGGTGACGTCCTCAGCGTGGCAGGTCCGGCCAGCCGACGGAAGACGCACGAGGCGGTCCGTGCGTCCGGAACGGAGCAGCGTAGGTTCCGGTGACGTGACCCGCCTCTTCGCCGACCTGACGCCGCTGCGCGTCAGCGCGCCGTACCGGCGCCTGTGGTCGGCGCTGGGCATCGCCAACGTCGGCCAGCAGATGACCTCGGTGGCCGTCGGCCTCCAGGTGTGGGACATCACGCAGTCGAGCCTCATGGTCGGCCTGGTGGGGCTGTTCCAGCTGGTGCCGCTCGTCGGCTTCGGGCTGTACGGCGGCACCCTGTCGGACGCCTTCGACCGGCGGAAGGTCGGAGTGGTCTCGGCGGCCGGCCTGTGGGTCTGCTCGATGGCGTTCCTCGCGCAGTCGCTCCTGCAGTGGAACGAGGTCTCGGTGCTGTACCTCGTGGTCGCGGTGCAGTCGGCGTTCTTCGCGGTCGGCAACCCGGCCCGTCAGTCGATCATCCCGCGCATCGTGCCGGCCGAGCTGCTGCCCGCCGCCAACGCGCTCGGGATGATCACGTGGAACGTCGGCTTCACCCTCGGGCCCGTGCTCGGCGGGCTGCTGGTGGCGTTCACCGGCACGGTCACGTCCGCCTACGCGGTGGACGTCGTGGCGTTCGCCGTCGTGCTGTGGGCGATGCTCCGGCTGCCGAGCCTGCCGCCGATCGTCGAGCCGGGGAGCGAGCGCCCGCGCGCGGGCTGGGCCGCGGTGAAGGAGGGCTTCGTCTTCCTCAAGGGCAAGCGCAACCTGCAGATGACCTTCTACCAGGACATCGTCGCGATGGTGTTCGGCATGCCGCGGGCGCTCTTCCCGGCGATCGCCGCGCAGTGGTACGGCGGCACGACGGCCGACATCGCGCTGGTGCTCGGGCTGCTGTCGGCGGCACCCGCGGCCGGTGCGCTCGTCTCGGGAGTGCTGTCCGGTCCGCTCGGCCGGGTGCGCATGCAGGGCCGGGCGATCGTCTACGCGATCGTCGTGTGGGGCGTCGCGATCGCCGCGTTCGGGCTCGTGCGCTGGCTCCCGCTCGCGCTGCTGCTGCTGGCGATCGCGGGTGCGGCCGACAACGTGTCCGCCGTCTTCCGCACGACGATCCTCCAGGCGGCCACCCCGGACGAGTACCGCGGGCGGCTGCAGGGCGTGTTCACCGTGGTCGTCGCGGGCGGTCCGCGCCTGGGCGACGTGGAGGCCGGCGTCGTCGCCGCACTGGCGGGCGAGGCGTTCTCGGTGGTGTCCGGCGGGGTCCTGTGCGTGCTCGGGTCGATCGGGCTGGCGGCGAAGTATCCCGGAGTTCCTGCGCTACGACGCGCGGCACCCGTGCCCTGACGCGGCTGGATGCGGCTAGCGACGCCCGGTCGCGAAGCGCCTCGGCGACGAGCTCGTCGACGGTGATGCCGCGACGCTTCGCCTCGGCGCGCACCAGCTTGCGCAGCGACTTGGGGACCTGGACGCCGAGGTCCACCAGCTTGTCGCGGTCGGGAGCGCCGACGGAGTCGGACGTGTGCAGGCCCTTGCGCAGCAGCGTGGACTCCTCCGCGCACGCCCTGCGGCGTGCTCGGATGGAGGTCGTGGTCGCCGGCCTTGCGCAGCCCGGTGCGCGACGGCTGCGGCTTCGGGCTCACGGCAGGTACCGCCGCAGCGAGAACGTCGGCCGCTGCGGCTCCGGGCGCTTGGGCGGCAGCAGCGAGTCGAGCAGGTCGTCCATGAGCTCGGACACCTCGCGCGAGCCGGGGGAGTTCCACGAGTGGATGGGGCTGACGGCCCGCTGCGACTGGGGGATGCCGGCGCAGTCCGGGATCGGCGGGTCGTAGACGAGGTCGCCGTGCTCGGCGGCGAGCCGGTCGGCGTTGAGCCGGTGCTCGCGGTCGTCGGGGCGGAAGCGGTTGACGACGACGCAGGCGGCCTTGAGGCCCGGGTTGGTGGCGGCCGCGATCACGTCGACGGCCTCGAGCGCCTCGGTGGCCCCGTGCAGGGCGAAGTGGTTCGGCTCGGTGACGATGACGGCCCGGTCGGCGGCGCTGAGCGCGTTGCGGGTCAGCTCGCCCAGCGACGGCGGGCAGTCGATCACGACGAGGTCGTAGGACCGGGGCAGCGTGGCCAGGGCGGTGCGCAGGCGCAGCGCGGAGTTGCGGCCCTGGGCGACGTTGCGGTGCTCGAGGGAGCGCTCGGCGGCGATGACCGCCACGGTGTCGCCCCAGCCGCTCGTGACGACCGCGTCGGCGGCGACGCCGGGCCGGGCGTCGGCGAGGACGTCGCTCGTCGTGAACTCCGCCCCGTCGACGTCGAGCGCCATCGAGGCGTTGGCCTGGGGATCGAGGTCGATGACGAGGGTGCGCAGGCCGCGGTCCCAGGCGGCGCTGGCCAGCCCGAGGGCCACGGTGGACTTGCCCACCCCGCCCTTCATGGAGAGCACGGCGACGACGGTCATGCCCTGCAGTCTGTCAGGTGGGCGCGAGCGCTCCGGTTCAGGCGCGCGTGGCCTTGATCGCGGCGAAGTCGGCCAGGGCGGCGTCGCGCTCGACGGCGTGGTCGACGACGGGCTCGGGGTAGCCGCCCGCGTACCCGTCGAGCGCCTTCCACGGCTCGTGGACGGCCTTGCCGGGCAGGTGCCGCAGCTCCGGGACGTACCGGCGCACGTAGTCGCCGTCCGGGTCGAACTTCAGGCCCTGGAGGACGGGGTTGAACACCCGGTAGAACGGCGAGGCGTCGGTGCCGCAGCCGGCGGTCCACTGCCAGCCGTGGGCGTTGCTGGCGAGGTCGGCGTCGCGCAGCCAGTGCATGAACTCGCGCGCGCCCGACTGCCAGGGCAGGTGCAGGTCCTTGACCAGGAAGCTGGCCACGACCATGCGCACCCGGTTGTGCACCCAGCCCTCGGCGCGCAGCTGCCGCATGCCGGCGTCGACGATCGGGTAGCCGGTGCGACCGGTGCGCCAGGCCTCGAACAGGGCGTCGGCCTCCGGTCCGTCCGTCCATCGCATCGCCTCGTCGAAGCGGCGGTCGAGGGACTCGCGCGCGCTGGCCGGGTTCTGGGCGAGGACGTCGGCGTAGAACTCACGCCAGCACAGCTCCTTGCCGAACACCTCGTCGGCCGGGCCCAGGCCGGCGAGCATCGTGCGGGGATGGATCTCGCCCCACTTGAGGTGGTGGCTCATGGCGCTGGTGCCGGCGAGGTCGGGGCGGTTCCGCAGCGTCGGCGTAGTCGGCCAGCCGCGACGAGCGGTACGCGTCCCAGGCGGCGAGGGCGGCCGCCTCGCCCGGCCGGGGGCAGCGACCAGGCCGTCGAGGTCGGGCGGCGCGGGGTAGCCGTCGCAGTCCATCGGCGTCCACCAGTCGACGTCGCCGGGAGCGGGAGCCGGCGGCGCGCCAGCCGTGCCGCACCCACGCCCGCCAGAACGGCGTGTAGACGCGGTACGGGGTGCCGTCGTCCTTGGTCACGCGGCCCGGCGCGACCGCGTAGGGCGACCCCGTGCGCACGAGGGGCACGTCCAGCGCGGCCTCGACCGCCGCGTCACGGGCCCGGCCGTACGGGCCGAAGTCCGCGGCGACGTGGACGCTCGTCGCCCCCGCGGCCCGCACGACCTCGGGAAGCACCTCGACCGGGTCGCCGTGCTGCAGCAGCAGGGCGTCGCCCATGCTCGCGTCCAGCGCGCGCAGGGAGGCGTCGAGGTAGGCCAGCCGCACCGGACCCGACGGCAGCCACAGGGCCGGGTCGACCACGAACAGCGGCACGACCCGGCCGTCGCCGTCGGCCCGGGCCGCGTCGATCGCCGCCAGCAGCGCCGGGTTGTCCGCCAGCCGCAGGTCGCGACGGAACCACATGACGGACGGCACGATCGCAGGCTAGGCAGTAAGTTCAGGGTAGGCAAACCAAAGTGGCATGACGTGGCAGGAGGCCTCGTGGGCGACCTGATCGACACCACGGAGATGTACCTGCGCACCATCTTCGAGCTCGAGGAAGAGGGCATCGTCCCGATGCGGGCGCGCATCGCCGAGCGGCTGAGCCAGAGCGGGCCGACCGTGTCGCAGACCGTGGCACGCATGGAGCGCGACGGCCTCGTCGTCGTCAGCGGCGACCGGCACCTCGAGCTCACGCCCGCCGGCCGCGACACCGCCACCCGGGTGATGCGCAAGCACCGGCTCGCCGAGTGCATGCTCGTCGACGTGCTGGGCATGCCGTGGGAGGAGGTGCACGCCGAGGCCTGCCGCTGGGAGCACGTGATGAGCGAGTCCGTCGAGCGTCGCCTGCTCGAGATGCTCGACCACCCGACCGTGTCCCCCTACGGCAACCCGATCCCCGGCCTGGCCGAGCTCATGCCCGGCGCGGTCAGCCAGCCGCTCGACGCCGCGTCGATGGCCCCGCTCAGCGACGTCGCGCAGGAGGAGGTGCGGCGCGTCATCGTGCGCCGCATCGCCGAGCCGCTGCAGGACGACGGCGACGCCATGACCACCATGCACCGGATCGGCGCGATGCCGGGCGCCTCCGTCAAGGTGCACCGGTCTGCCGGCGGCGTGACGATCGGCAGCGGCGGCGAGTACACCGAGCTCTCGGACGAGGTCGCCGCCCACGTGCTGGTCGAGGCCGCCGGCTGACCCACCCCCCGCTGACGCGTGCACCGCCGTCACGAGTTGACCCAGCATCTGGGTGAGATCAGCAGATGAACTGGACGAATCGGACATTGCTGCAGAGTTGACCCAGATGCTGGGTCAACTCGTTGTCAGGCGTGGACGGGTGCCAGGTCGAAGCCGGGCCGCAGCGGCATGCCCGACTTCCCGCCGGGCCCGAGCTTCACGCCCAGCATCTGGTGCAGCTCGATCATGTTGATGTCGAAGCCGAGGCGCGACGCGGCCATGTAGAGCCGCCAGACGCGAGCCGTGCCGAGGCCCGCCTCGGCGACGGCCTCGTCCCAGTGGTCCTCGAGGTTCTCGCACCAGTGCTTGAGCGTCAGCGCGTAGTGCTCGCGCAGGTTCTCCTCGTGGCGGATCTCGAAGCCGGCCGAGTTCATGGCCGTCATGACCTGGCTCGGACCCGAGAGCTCGCCGTCGGGGAACACGTAGCGGTTGATGAACGACTTGCGGAAGTGGCTCACCCAGTTGTCGTTCGGGCGCGTGATGGTGTGGTTGAGCAGCCGGCCCTCGGGGCGGAGCTTGCCGTAGAGGAACGAGAAGTAGGACGGGTAGTTGGCGCGGCCGATGTGCTCGGTCAGCCCGATGGACGACACGGCGTCGAAGCCGGACTCGGCGACGTTGCGGTAGTCGCTGAAGCGGATCTCGGCCTGGCTGGTGAGCCCGGCCTGCTCGATCGACTCCTGGCCGTACCGGGCCTGCTGCTCCGACAGGGTCACGCCGATGGCCTTGACGCCGTAGTGCTTGACGGCGTGCATGACCATGCCGCCCCAGCCGCAGCCGACGTCGAGCAGGCGCATGCCGGGCTCGAGCCCGAGCTTGCGGCAGACGAGGTCGAACTTCTCCTCCTGCGCCGTCTCGAGCGACGCGTCGGCGGACGGGAACACCGCGCAGGTGTAGGCCATCGACGGGCCGAGCACCCACGAGTAGAAGCGGTTGCTCACGTCGTAGTGGTGGTGGATCGCGTCGGCATCGCGGTTCTTCGAGTGCCGGCGCCCGTTGAGCGTGCGCTCCTGCGGCGGCGGCGCGGGACGGTGCACGGCCTTGGGCGCGAACTGGCGCACGAGCGCGAGCCGGTCGCTCCAGCTGATGTGGTCCCAGGAGATCGGGTAGAGGCGGCTCAGCGCGGTGTAGGCGTCGCCGACGATCTCGAGGTCGCCGGTGACGTAGGCGCGCGCGAGCCCGAGCTGCGACGGTGCGCTGGCGAGGTACTGCACGGCCCGCGGGCTGCGGATCTCCAGCGTCACGTCGGCGTTCGCCGGGCCGGCCGTCGAGCCGTCGTAGGCGCGGAAGCCCACGCCGCGCTCTGCCGGAACGACGATCTGGAACGCATCCGCCAGTCTCATGCCCTGCTCCTGCCTTCTGACCTGTCGGGACTACTGCCGCTCGACGACCTTCTCGTACAGTCCCCGAAGTCGGCCGGACGAATCGTAGAGGGTTCTTGAGCCTGTCGTACTCGACTCCGCCGTAGATCGACCGGAACGTCTCGCGGTCGTAGAAGGCCGTGGAGTACAGGGACTTGCGTCCGTCGAGGTCGGTGACCACCTGCTCGATGCGTCGGTTCACGCGGCCCTCGTCGGGCTCGACGCCGTCCGGCAGCGGGACCGTCGACCAGAAGCCCACGTTGACGTACAGCACGTCGGGGTCGAACTCGTACAGCGGCCACCGGGCCGACCGGGTCGCGCTGCCGCAGCGGGCACACCCAGATCGGCTCGATGCCCACCTCGCGATGGAAGAACTCGAGGAACTCGCCCAGCCTGTCGACCGGTACCTCGATGTCCTGGACGACGGCCTCGCGCACCGGCCGTCCGCGTCGCCGTGCCACGCGGTTGGACAGGTCGTACCTGCGCTCGAGTGCGACGAGCTTCCAGTAGACGTCGCTGCGGAGCCGGGACTTGGGCCACAGCCGCCGGACGGCCGGCTTCTGCGCAAGGAACGCGCGCGAGCACCAGAACCAGTCGGTGTCCCAGCGCCACAGGTAGTCGTGGATCGTCAGCGCGTCCAGGGGCTTGGACTGGAGGGACCGGTAGTAGATGCCCATCCCGGTGTAGTCGCTGACCGGCACGGACGCCGGCAGGTGGTCGACCATCGTGCCGATGCTGAGGTACTGCTCCTCTGGGGAGAAGACGGTGCCGTCCAGGAAGTCGACGCGCCGGCCCTCGAACTCACGCGACTGCGCGATGTCGGTCATGGCGGCCGCCAGCGCATCGGCCGTGGCGAAGCGCACGTGGCGCAGCAGCACGAATGGCTTCGTCGGCTCGAGCTCGATCCGCAGCCGCAGCGCGTAGCCCAGCGAGCCGTAGGAGTTGGGGAAGCCGTAGAACAGGTCGCGGTGTGGGTCGTCGGCCGCGCCGGTGACCGTGAGGATCTCCCCGTCGCCGGTGAGGATGTCCATCTCGAGCACCGACTCATGGGGCGTGCCGTTGCGGAAGCTCGCGCTCTCGATGCCGAGGCCGGTGACCGCGCCGCCCAGAGTGATGGTGCGCAGCTGCGGCACGCACATGGGCATCAGGCCGTAGGGAAGCGTCGCATCCACGAGGTGCTCGTAGGTGGTCATGCCGAGCACGTCCGCCGTTCGCATGACGGGATCGACATGCAGCACGCCGTCGAAGGCACCGACGTCGAGGCCGGGCGTACTCACCGCATCGCGCGGACGGAAGAGGTTCGACGTGCGCTTGGCCAGACGAATCGGGGCGCCGTCCGGGATGGCGCGGTACTGGTCGAGCAGTGTCGACTGCAGGGCGCGATACCGGTCCCGCCAGTCAGCGTCCTGCTCCACCGCCGTCATGGGGCTCAGGTTAGTCAGTCACGCGCCCTCGGTCAGCGTGGGTGACAATGTGCCCGTGACCCAGCAGCCGACATCAGGAATCGAGTACATCGACGCAGGCGGAGTAGTGCCCGCGCCGCAGCCGAGGCCGCGTGCGCAAGCCACGGCGTTGGCTGCCCATCGTCGCGGGTGTGGTGACCTTCCTGCTGGTGCTCGTCACCGTCGGCGTGGTGGTCGGTGACGTCTTCGCCAGGAACGTCGAGATGCGCTCGCTGGTCGCGCGGATCGAGGCGTCGGAGTCCGCGATGGGCGCACTGCAGGAGGACGTGCAGGGCATCTTCGCCGAGTACGAGGGCCGCACGCCGCTGAGTGACGAGGACCAGGCCGCCCTCGACGAGAAGCTCAAGGCGGCGGCCGCCGCCGGCCGGGACGCCATCGCGGCGGCGGGGCAGGACGTGGAGGCCATGCGCTGGCTGGTGTGGCACCGCGAGATCGGCGCAGCCCAGGACGCCTACCTCGCGCACAATCGCGCCTGGCAGGACTACCTGGGCCGGGCCGCGCAGGACCCGGCGGAGTTCGCTCGTCCGCAGGACGACGTCAACTCCACGTTCGAGGATGCCGAGCGCTACGTCCGTGCGTCCCTGCCCGGATCGCGCTGTTCGACCTGGATGATCGGGTCGACACGATCTTCGCGCCGCCGCCCGCTGAGGACGGGTCGTCGCAGGCGGCGTAGCGCCTGTGCCACCGCAACGGGCGTTGCTCAGCCTCCAGCCAGTCCGTGCCGGTGCGCGTAGACCACCACTTGAACGCGATCGCGAAGGTCGAGCTTCATCAGGATGCGCGCGACGTGCGTCTTGATGGTGCCCTCGCCCACGAACAGTCGGCCGGCGATCTCTGCATTGCTCAGACCGTCTGCCAGCGCAGCGAACACGTCCCGCTCCCGGGAAGTCAGGAGTGCAAGCGGGTCGCTGCCATCCCGCGCTGGGCGCTGGCCATGCAGGTAGCGCTCGATGAGCCGCCCAGTCGTCTCGGTGCCCAGTGCGAACTCACCCTCGGCAATGGCCCGGACGGTCGCCACGATCCGAGTGGGTGAGTCGGTCTTCAGCAGGAATCCGGAGGCGCCTGCCGTGAGCGCGTCGTACACGTACTCGTCCACGCCGTAGGTAGTGAGGATGCAGACGCGCGCAGGGGAGCCGATTCGGACTATCTCCGCCGTGGTGGCGATGCCGTCCCGGCCGGGCATGCGAATGTCCATGAGGATGACGTCGGGCTGAGCGTCATCGAGCAGCGCGAGCACTTCGTTCCCGTCAGCTGCCTCGCCAACGATCACGAGGTCGGCCTCCGCGCCGAGGAGTGTGCGCAGTCCCGTGCGGACGATGGCCTGGTCGTCGGCCAGGAGCACGCGGATCACGATGGGAAGGCCACCTTCAGTCGCCATCCGCCCGAGGCGATCGGCCCCGCCTCGACGTCCCCGCCATAGAGATGCGCGCGCTCGCGTACTCCGGCGAGCCCGAGGCGGGAACCAGGTGCGACGGTGGTCGATCCGCCCGAATCCACCACCTCGACAACAACGGCATCGGACCTGTAGTCCAGGTGGATTCGGCAGCCCCTGGATCCCGAGTGCTTCATCGCGTTCGCGATCCCCTCCTGCGTGACCCGGAAGACCGAGGCCTGGATCTGTGCAGGCACCACGCGTGGTTGCCCGGTGACGTCGTAGTCAACGTGGAACCCCGCGGCCGTGGTGCGCGCGGCCAGGTCGGGGAGGTCGTCGATCCCCGGAATGGGGGACCGTTCGGCGACGGGGTCGTCCCGGACGACGCTCAGCAGGGTGCGAAGCTGCTCGATCGCCTCGAGGGAGGTCACCCGGGCAGCAATCACGGCCTCGCGGGCGCGAGTCGGATCGGATTCCCATGCGTGCTCGGCTGCCCCGGTCTGCAGGACAACGACGCCGAGGCTGTGGGAAAGGATGTCGTGCAGCTCTCGGGCAATCCGCTGACGCTCGTCGTCGACGGCGGCGAGGGTCGTGGCCGCTGACTGCATCTCCACGAGCTCTCGCAGTGCGATGTTGGCGGCGGAGAGCTGCCGCAAGCGCCGCACGACGTAGCCCCCGGCGCCCGAAAGCGCCAGCAGGATCACGACGAAGGCGACCCCTCCGAGCGCCTCCGGCATGTCGCCCCGATTGTCGATGAGGGCGAAGGCAACGACGAGAGCGGAGAACACCGTCCAGGTCACCCCGTACTCGATGGCCGAGAAGCAGGCGACGATCGCGATGAGGACCGAGCTGCCCGCCTGGTAGGGACCCAGCACCAAGGCCGTCGTGGTCAGCAGCCCCATGGACAGGATGAACCCCAGCGTCGGTCGGGTCCTGCGCAGCACGAGGGCGAAGCCGGATCCACCCACAAGGAGTGCGGTGACGATCCCCGGCTCCGGGTAATCCGTCGAGCTGAGTCCGCTGGCGAAGGCGTAGCCGCCGAGGGCGGCCGCGATCACGACGTCGATCAGCAGCCTGCGTCGACTCGTGCCCATCTGGTGAGGATAGGGAGGAGAGAGGCGCGGTCGCATCTATCCGACGGCATACCGACATTCACCCCGCCGGGCAGACGACGACTGTGCCGCACCCTTCGTAGCGTCGAGGGAGTCGTTCCGGTGCGCCCGAGCGCCGGTCCACCCACAGAGGAGTCGCAATGCAACGTTTCCTGTCGTTCGGCTACCTGGCACTCATCGCCGGGGGGCTGCTGCTTGCTGCCGGTTCAGCACTGTCCCTCACCTCGACCGGAGGGCCCTTCTCCGTGCAGGTGACGACGACCACCTTCGTGGTGTCAGCCGGCCTGAGGCTGGTCGGCGCCGTCGGCATGGTGATCGGCCTGACTGCGGTGTACGTCCGCCAGTCCGAGACAGCAGGGCGGTTCGGGCTTGCCGCCTACGTGCTGGTGATGGCCAACATGGTCCTTCAGGCCAGCTGGATGTGGACCGATCTGTTCGTGTCAGGAGCCCTCGCGGCGAATGCGCCGGGTGTGCTGGACGGGACAGTGACGGACCCGCGGCTGGACGCGGGGATGCTGCTGGCATGGGTCATGAACGCGACGTTCATCGCCTTCGGCATAGCGACAGTCCGGGCTCGAGTCTTCGCCAAGCCGGTGGGCTGGGCACTCATCGTTGCCGGCGCGGTCACCCTCGTCCCCCTGCCCGTCGACGGCCCCGTCTATGAAGTCCTCATCGGGGCATCGGTTCTCGTCGCTGGCGTCAGCGCCCGCCGGGTACCGCCGATGGTTATCGGACGATCGGCCGGCGAGCCGCTGCTTGCAACAGCCTAAGAGCGGCTGGGAGGGCCGACGTCAGTCCTTCGCGTCGGCCTTCGCCAGCCTGCTGGGCCACCAGATCTTCTTGCCGATGTCGTAGGCGAGCGCAGGCACGAGCGTCGAGCGGATGATGAAGGTGTCGAGCAGCACGCCGACGGCCACGGCGAACCCGAGCTCGCGCAGGAACACCAGCGGCAGCACGCCGAGCACCAGGAAGGTCGCGGCGAGCACGATGCCGGCGCTCGTGATGACGCCACCGGTCACCGTCAGGCCCTTGAGGATGCCGGGTCTCGTGCCGATGTTGATGGACTCCTCGCGGACACGCGTCATCAGGAAGATGTTGTAGTCGACGCCGAGCGCCACGAGGAACACGAAGGCGAACAGCGGGAACGACGTGTCGGCTCCCGCGAACCCGAACACGTTGTTGAAGAAGATCGCGCAGACGCCGAGGGTGGCGAAGAACGACAGCACCACGGTGCCGATGAGCAGGACGGGCGCCACGATGGACCGCAGCAGCAGGACGAGCACGAGGAAGATCACGATCAGCACGACGGGGATGATCAGGTTCCGGTCGCGCAGCGACGCCGTGTCGACGTCGAGCTGCGACGCGGTCTGACCGCCGACCAGCGCGTCGGCACCGTCGACCGCCCGCACGTTCTCGCGGATCAGCCGGACGGTGTCCTCCGCCTCGGCACTGTCGGCCGCGGCGGTCAGGGTCACCAGGAGCTGCGCCCGCCCGTCGACGATGACGGCCTCGGTCGGGGCGGACGGATCCCCCGGGGTGCCGCCCGTGAAGGGAACGACGTCAGCGACGCCCGCCGTCGCCTGGGTGGCAGCGACGACCTCCGGCAGGGCGGCCTCGTTCGCGATCACGATCGTCGGGGTGCCGAGCCCGCCCGGGAAGTGCTGCGCGAGCTCGTCCTGCCCGATGACGGAGTCGGTCTCGTTGACGAACGCCTCGGTCGTGGTGATGCCGTCGGCCTTGAGGGTGAGCGAGAACCCGGCGAAGACCAGCATGACGAGGGCGGTGACGATCCACGTCTTGCGCGGGCGACGGCCGACGCTGGTGGCCAGCTTGGACCACACGCCGGAGAGCCGCTCGTCGACGTCGTCCTCGCGCGGCACCTTCGGCCAGAACGCCCAGCGCCCCGGCGGGAACTTCACGCGCGAGAACGGCCCCCACTCGGGCCGGCGGATCCGCATGATGCCGAACACGATCCAGCCGACGATGGTGACGAGGGCCAGCACGCCGCCGATGGCCGCGAACGGCCCGACGGAGATGTCGCTGACGAGGCTGAGCCCGAGGCCGATGACGGTGGGGATGAGGAACGCGAGGACGGGCAGGACGATGCTCGGGATGGCGAGCAGGGCCGGCAGGAAGGTGAGCGAGACGACGAGCGCCCCGAGGATGCCGGCCGCGCCGACCGGGCCAAGCGAGCGGTTCGAGTTGAGCTCGCTGAGCAGCAGGCACATCAGGCCGATGATGACGGTGGCGGCGCTGGCGGTGATGGGCTCGACCGTCCCGCGCCAGGCGGCCTTGATCGCGTCGGTGTGCAGGGCGTGGTGGTGCAGCTCCTCGCGGTAGCGCGCGATCGTCAGCAGCGCGTAGTCGGTGGCGGCGCCGAAGACGAGCACGGTGAGGATGCCCTGGCTCTGGCCGTTGAGGACCAGCACCTCGTTCTTGGCGAGCACGTAGACGATGGCGCTCGCCGCCGTCAGCGCCATCAGCGAGCCGAGCAGCGGTATGACCCAGATGAACGGGCTGCGGTAGACGAAGATCAGGATGATCGCGACGATCAGCGCGGTCGCGCCCAGCAGCGCGGTGTCGATGGCGCCGAAGATCGGCGATCAGGTCGGTGAGGATGCCGGCGGGGCCGGTCACGTTGACCTGGAGCCCGCCGACGTCGGCGGCTCCCTCGCGGATCGACTCCGTGATGACGGCCGAGGGCGAGCTCGCCGTCCGGCGTGTTCTCGCCGGCCTTGTCGGCGTTGAGCGGCACGTTGATGAGCAGTGCCTGTCCGTCCTGGGAGGGGATCGGGACGATGGGGCCGGGATCGAGGAAGTCGGCGACGGTCGCGTCCTCGACGGGCAGGCCCGGGGATCGACTGGGCGAACGCCGCGGCAGCGGCGAGGTCGTCGGGGGTCAGCGCGGATCCGTCCGGGCGGGTGAGCACGACGAGGACCGGGCAGCGACGAGCCCTCGGAGAAGGCGGCCTGCTCGTTGGCGGCGAGGGTGGACTCCGCGGACGCGGGCAGGAACGAGGCGTTGTCGTTCGAGGAGACCTCGCTGAGCTTGCCCGAGAGGGGGCCGGCCACGCTGCCGATCAGCAGCCAGCCGATGGCCACGGCGATGGCGAGCCACACGGCCTTGCGGCCGTTCGAGGTCCTGCGCGCCGCCGGTCGGTCGTCGGTTCCAAGAGTCATGCCGACAGCGTGTCGGAATGGCCCGTTACCCCGCAAATCGGGGCGCCCGACGCGCAAGTAATTGACAGTTCAACTATAAACGCGCAGAATGGCGCCGTGACCGACTGGACTCCCGCCGACGGGCCGATGCCCGCCCTGTACCTGGGCCACGGCGCCCCGCCCCTGCTCGACGACGCCCTGTGGACGGCCGAGCTGGCCGGCTGGGCGGCGGGCCTGCCGCGTCCCGCGCGCCATCCTCATCGTGTCGGCGCACTGGGAGACCGCGCCGGTGAGCCTGTCGGCGGCGGGCGGCGCGACCCCCCTCGTGTACGACTTCGGCGGCTTCGCTCCCAAGTACTACGCGATGACGTACCCGACGCCCGACGCCTCCGCGCTGGCGGCGCTGGTCACGTCGATGTTCCCGGACACCGAGCGGGTGCACCAGCACGGCAGCCGCGGGCTCGACCACGGCGCCTGGGTGCCGCTCAAGGTGATGTACCCCGAGGCGGACATCCCGGTGCTGCAGCTGTCGCTGCCCGACGTCCGATCCGCAGCGGCTCCTCGAACTCGGCGCGCGACTGCGTCCGCTGCGCGACCACGGCGTGCTCGTCATCGGCTCGGGCTACCTCACCCACGGCCTGCCCTTCCTGCGCGACTGGAGCCCGCAGGCCAAGCCGCCGGGCTGGAGCGTGGACTTCGACCTCTGGGCCGCCGAGGCCCTCGACCGCGGTGACGTCGACACCCTGGCCGCCTACCGCAGCCAGGCACCGGGCATGCCCTACGCGCATCCGACCGTGGAGCACTACGTGCCGCTCTTCATCACCCTCGGCGCCGCGACCGACCCGGACGCACCTCCGATGACGACGATCGACGGCTACTTCTTCGGCCTCGCGAAGAGGTCGTTCCAGGTCGTCTGACCGCGGCCGCTCGAGCGTCACCCGCCGCGACAGCCCGCGTCTAGAGTGCGTGCCACATGAACGAGACCTTCGTGACCCTCGCGGCCTCGGCGACGATCGCCGTGGGCCTCGCGGTGTTCGTGCGCCGGCGTGGCTGGAGCATGGCGATCCCGCTGATCGCCGTGGGCGCGGTGGTCGGATGGCTGCCGATCGGACCCAGCGCGCCGCCGGACCCCGAGATCATCCTCGTCGTGATCCTCGCGCCGCTGGTGTTCGGCGAGGCGCTCGGCTCGTCGTACCTCGACCTGCGCAAGGTCAGCCGGCCCGTCCTCGCGCTCGCCATCGGGCTCGTGGTCGCGACGACGGTGGTCATCGGCGCGGTGGGCTTCCTCCTGGTCGCGATGCCGGTCGCGATGGCCATGGCGCTCGGCGCCGTGCTCGCCCCGACCGATGCCGTCGCGGTGAGCACCGTCGCGCGTCGGGCCGGGCTGCCGCGGCGACTGGTGTCGATCCTCGAGGGCGAGAGCCTCGTCAACGACGGCACCGGGCCTCACCGCGCTGAAGGTCGCCCTCGTGGCGGCGGCCGCCGGGTCGGTGACGCTGCTGGAGGTGACGGGTGTCTTCGTGGTGGCGGTCGCTGCCGGCGTTGCCGTGGGCGCGGTCGGCGGCTGGCTGCTCACCCTGGTGCTGCGCCGCAGCAACGACCTGGTCGCGTCCAACTCGCTCGTGCTCGTCGCCCCGTTCCTCCTCTACGCCGTCGTCCGAGGAGGTCGACGGCTCCGGCATCCTCGCCGTCGTCGTCGCCGGCCTGGTGATCGCGCACGCGCAGCACTCCGACCCGGGACACACGGGCCGCGTGCAGAGCGCGATCGTGTGGCGGCACATCACGTTCGTGCTGCAGGCCGTGGCCTTCTTCCTGGTCGGGCTGGAGATCCCCGAGGTGCTCAGGCGCCTCGATGCCGACGGCCGGGCCGACGTCGCACTCCTCGTGCCCGGTCGTCGTCGTCGCGCTCATCCTCACGCGGGTGCTCTTCGTGTTCGCGATGGTCGGCGTCAGGCGCGCCACGCACGACGCGGGCACGGGCCGCGCCGCTGTTGCGCAGCTCGGCGGTCGTCGGCGTGGGCAGGTGCGCGAGGCCCGGTGTCCGGGCTTGCGGCGTTCTCCATCCCCATCGCCTTCGCCCCGGGCGAGCTGGTTCCCTTCCGCGACGTCATCCTCGCCACGGCGTTCTGCGTCATCGTCATCACGCTCCTGCTGTCGCTCACCCTCGGTCCGCTCGCGCGTGTCCTGGGCGTGCCGAAGGACGACGACACGGAGATCATCCGCAGGGTCGATGCGCAGCTCGCCCGGGCCGCCGTCGAGCGGCTGAACGACATCGAGGCCGAGGCGGCTGCCGCGGGCGCTCCCACTCCCCAGTGACGTCAGCGACCGCCTGCGGTCCGATGCGGAGCAGCGCATCCGGGAGTCCGTTGCGCCCGAGACACGTCGACGCAGACGCAGCAGCTGCGCCTCGACCAGCTCATCACCACGGCACGGGCCATGGTGCGCGCGGAGCAGGAGGAGCTCATCCGGCTGCGCGACGAGGAGGGCCTTCCCGACGCGATCGCGCGCCCCCTGCTGCGCGCGCTCGACACCCGCGACCAGGCTCTGCGCGTGCAGGGCGGCTAGCGGCGCCAGCCAGTCGCGCACCGCGTCGGCCGTCGCCTCGGCCACCAGGTCGGCCGCGCGCGCGCATCGCGTCCGTCGGGGCCTGCGGACCGCGACAGGCAGTCGCGCCACGCCGTCGAAGCCGGCGCCCGCGCAGGCCGGCGGCGTCCAGCTCGATGACGCCGCACACGGCGAGCGTCGGGCACGCCGCGCTGCACGTGCGCGCAGCGCGACGGCGACGGCGCCCTTGCCCAGCAGGCTCTGCGCGTCCAGCCGGCCCTCACCGGTGAGGACGAGATCGGCGCCCGCGATGGCGTCGTCGAGCCCGACGAGGTCGGCGATGAGCCCGGCGCCAGGTGCGATCTGCGCGTCGCAGACCGCGAGCAGGGCCGCCGCCACGCCGCCCGCCGCACCCGCGCCGGGGATGCGCCGCGACGTCCCGCCCGTCGCGCGGGCCAGCACGTCGGCCCAGGCCCGCAGGCCGACGTCGAGCTCGGCGACCTCGCCCGGCGTGGCCCCCTTCTGCGGGGCGAACACCGCCGCGGCTCCGTCCGGTCCGTACAGCGGACTGGTCACGTCGGCCGCGACGGTGATGGCGCGTGTCGCGCAGTCGCGGGTCGAGGAGGGACAGGTCGAGGGCGGCGATGCGATCCAGCCAGGCGCCGCCCGGCGCGACGGGTGCGCCGTCGGCGTCGAGGAGACGCGCGCCGAGCGCGACGAGCAGGCCGGTCCCTCCGTCGGTCGACGCGCTCCCGCCCAGGCACACGATGATGCGGGACGGTTCGCTGTCCAGCGCCGCGACGGATCGCGTCGCCGAGACCCTCCGTCGTGCTGCGTCATCGGTGCCGGGATCGCCGCCGGGCAGCAGGCGCGAGGCCGCACGTCGACGCGAGCTCGACCACGGCGGTCGATGCCGTCGGTCGCGAAGGAGGCGGACACGGGAGCGCCGGTCGGCCCACGCGTCGTCACCGGCAGTCGCGCGAAGCCCGACGCGACGAAGGCGTCGAGGGAGCCGTCGCCCCCGTCGGCGACCGGTCGCAGGATGCACTCGGCGTCGGCGCGCCGCCCGCCGCACCCCCGTCGGCCATCGCCGTCGGCCGCCGCCTGCGCGGTGAGGGAGCCCTTGAACGCGTTGGGGGCGACACGACGCGAAGGGGGGTCCCTCGACGACCAGTCCGGACGGCGGGCATGGCGACTGCCTCCTGCGACAGGATGGGCGGGCGGGGCACCTGCCCCACCCAACCACCCGGAGGGTGATGTGTCCCGAACTCCGCTCGTCGACGCCTGGCGTCGGGCCAAGGCCGCCCAGCGCCGGCCCATGCAGGTGCCGGGGCACAAGATGCGCTACGCCGACGACGCGCCCGGCTGGGCGGCGGACCTCGTCGGCGACACCGTCGGCGGTGACGTCCCCCTGCAGGGCGGCGTCGACGACAACGCGTACAGCCACAGGTACCTCGAGCAGGCGGAGGAGCTGTGGGCGCGCGCGGTCGGTGCCGACCACAGCCGGTTCCTCGTGGGCGGCTCGTCGCAGGGCAACATCGCGGCGCTCGCGACGGTGGGCGACGAGGGCGTGCCGATCGCGATCGACCGGACGTCGCACCGCAGCACGCAGGCCGGTCTCGTCCTCATCGGCGCGCGGCCGGTGTGGATCTACCCGCGGCTGCACCCGGAGTTCCACCTGCCGATCGGCATGGAGGCGTCGAGCCTGACCGCAGTGGCGGACCGCGTCAACGGCTTCTTCGCGACGTCGCCGTCCTACATCGGCACGATCTCCGACGTGGCGAGCCTCGCGGCCGCGGCGCACGACCGCAACGAGCCGCTCGATCATCGACCAGGCGTGGGGAGCCCACCTGGACTTCCTGCCCGAGGGCGGGGCGATGCGCCAGGGGGCCGACTTCAGCGTCACGAGCGTCCACAAGGCGCTGATGGGCTACTCCCAGACGGCGGTCGTCAGCATGCGCGGCGACCTGCTGCCGCACTCGACGCTGGACCGCTGGGTCGACCTCACGACGACGACCTCGCCGTCGGGCACGCTGATGGCGACGATCGACGGCACGCGCGCGGCCATGGAGCGCGACGGTGCCGCGCGGCTGGCCCTGCTGATGGAGGCCGTCGCCGAGGCGCGTCGCCGGCTTGCGCGCGTCCGTGGACTCGTCGTCCTCGACGACGCCACTGCCGGCTGCCGCGTCGACCCGATGAAGCTGACCGTGATCCTCCCGGGCACGGGCGCCGACGGAGCCGTGCTCGGCGAGGCGCTGTTCCAGCTCGGCCACGGACCGGAGGCTGCCGACCACGACACCCTGGTGCTTCACCGTGAGCGTCGCCGACGAGCCGGAGTGGGTGCTCGAGTTCGCTGACCTGCTCGCCGCCCTCATCGAGGCGCACCGCGGCGAGGCCCGGCCGTCGTCGCCGCTCGCGGTCTGGCGCGTGGAGCCCGATGTCGTGCTCACGCCGCGCGAGGCCTTCCTGCGCGGACGTCGCCGGGTGGCCATGCGCGACGCGGTCGGCGAGGTCAGCGCGGAGCAGTTCTGCCCCTACCCGCCCGGGAGTGCCGCTGCTGGCGCCCGGCGAGCGCGTCACGCAGGAGAGCATCGACGCCATCCAGGCGGCAAGCCGCTTCTGCCGCGTCGCCTACTGCAGCGATCCCAGCCTGGAGACGATCCTCATCGTCGACCAGTGCGTCAGTCGTTCAGGTGGAGCCGCGCGCGCCTCAACGAGTGACGCAGTGGCCGGTCAGGCCGCGCAGAGCGTGGCGAGCACGGCGATGTCCGGGTCCTCGACCGGGTCGACGCCGACCCGGCTGATGAGCCGCGTGACGGTGCCGTCCGCCTCTGCCTCGACCCAGCTCGCCCGGTGGTCCAGCCCGAGGTGCGGCACGCCGGGCAGGAGCAGCGCGCCCGACGCGGCTCCCGCGCACTCCGGGGTGGACGGCGTGGTCTCGGACGGCGGGTGGAGGACGAGCAGCGCGGCCGGCTGGGGTGTCGCGAGGTCACCCGGCTGCGGGGCGTCGTCGGCCGATCACCGGTCCGGCCCAGGTGACCAGGCCGACCGTGCCGGGCTGCGGGTCGTCCGGCAGGTCGTCGACGGACCGGAAGACGGCCGTGTGCGGGCAGGCAGCCGGGATGCGCGGCCATGCGGACGGCGAGGGCGAGGAACTGCGTCCACTCCCGCGTCGACGAGGGCCAGCGGCCCGAGATGACGAAGCCGGCGAGCGAGTAGTCGGCGCGCAGGAACGGTGAGACGTGGACGGTCGACATGGCCACCTCCGGCATCTCGTGGTGCTGCACATGGTGCACGCGGGTAGCAGCGAGGATGCGGCACCACGCCGCTGGCACACAAGGGCTACCGAGTGCCAATGAGGCGGAGGGCTAGCCCGTCACGTAGCGGAACTCGGGCAGCGCGGCCTGCAGGTCGAGCGTCTGCTCGGTCGTCCACCCGTCCGGGTGCACGGCCAGCGCGATCGCCAGGGCCATGTTGGCGCTGTAGTTGTGCCCGACCTCCGGTGGCTCGCCACCGCTGATGAGGCCCATGCCCACCTGAAGGAACGTGATGAACGGGATCCAGCGCATCTGCGGCATGACGCCGGGACCCAGGGGCGGCTCGAGCCAGTCGGGCTTGTTCAGCAGCAGGTCAGGGCTCCAGTAGACGACCGGATCGTTGGCGTGCGCCGCGAAGACGATGGTCGGCGGCTCCTTCTGCTCGAGGCCGTCGGGGTCGTCCTGGCTCACGAGCACGCGGGTGATGGTGCCGTCGCCGACGATCGGCTCCCAGGCCGGCCCGCCGGTGCGGTTGGCCTGCCACGACTTCCAGAGCACCGACTCCGCGGGCGGTCCCATCCAGATGACGTGCGGGATCTCGCGGACGACGTCCTCCGGCGTTGCGTCCGCCGTCCAGGCGCCCTGCGTGCCGAGCGAGCCGAGGGACTGCCCGAACAGGATCAGCTCGGGTCGCTGGTCGGCCGGCTTCTCGCGCCAGGCGGCGACGACGGCGTCGATGGTGTCGCGGTTCTGGTCGACCGTGGTCTGCGGATCGATGACGAAGCCGATCCAGCTCGGCACCGCCGAGTACTGCACCGCGACGGTGGTGACGTCGCCGTCGGTCACCGCCTCCAGCGCGTTGATCGCGTTGGGATCGACCCATCCGGTGCCGGTGACCCCGAAGATGACGAGGTACTCGCGGCTCCAGGCGTCGACGCGGTCGAGCTCCTGCAGCGCCAGCGCCGTGCGCGCCTGCGGGGTGTCGCCCTGCTCCATGCCGACGTAGACGCGGACGGGCGTCTGGGCGGGTCGCCCGGTGATGCCGGTGATGTCCGCGGGCGTCATCGTGTTGCTGACGTAGAAGCGGCCCTCGCGTCCGAGCGTGTCCCACGGCGCCAGGCTGTCGGCGCTGCCGCTGTTGGCCCCGAGGTCGGTCGGCTCCTGCCCGCTCGTGTCGGCGTTGGTCACGTCGTAGGTCGACACCAGCCAGGACAGCACGCCGCTGAGGGCCACGCCGGCGAGCACGACGAGCCCCACGGCGGTCGCGAGGCGCAGCCAGCGCTGGCCGATGCGGATCCACCGGCCGAGCAGCCCGGCCAGAGCGTTGCTGCCGGCCCGGATGACGCGGCCGAGCAGCAGCATCAGCCGCGGCGATGGCCAGGGTGGCCAGCGACAGCACCAGCTGACCCCGGCAGCGGCTCGGGCATGTCGAGCGCTGCCTGCTGCTCGAGCTGCCACCCGATGGCGACCGGCGTGAACGCCAGCGCGGGGATCCAGAACAGGGCGATGAGGACGATGACCAGCCACCGCGGCCTGCGCCAGCGCCTGACGGCGGGGATCTTGCGCACGGCCCACTCGATCGTGCTGCCGATGGCGTAACCGACGATCGTGCCCAGGGCGGTGAGCAGGAGCAGGAAGATCAGCCCGACGGGGAGCAGCGACGGGGTGAGCGCGCTCGCGTAGCCGATCGCGCCGCCGATGACTCCGCCGAGGCACGGGGCTCGCCAGACGGTCCGGGGCCTGGACGGCACCGGGAGTGGCATGGCTTCGGCCACGTCGTCAGGCATTCGGCGAGTCTAGGGACGGTGTGCGGCCACTGCATCCATGATGGCCACATGAACCGGGTCTTCGACGCGACGTCCGCACCGCTGCGCTTCACCGACCTGCCCGCAGGCGAAGTGCCCCGAGGGCGTGCTGGCGACGGGCGTCGACATGCTCGGCACGACCGAGGCGCTCGAGGTGGGCGTGTGGGAGCACCCGGTCGGCACGTCCACGGACATCGAGACGGACGAGGTCTTCGTCGTCCTGTCCGGCTCCGGCCGGGTCCTCCTGGCGGACGGCGGGTGCTCGAGCTGCGCCCGGGCACGGTCGGCGTGCTCGCCGCCGGCACGCCCACGACGTGGCAGATCGAGGAGACCCTGCGCAAGGTATGGGTGGTTGCGCGGTAGTCGCACCCGAAATCGGGGACTTGTGAAGGGGCGGAGCCGCTCGTAGCCTGTTGCCAGCGCGCCGGGTGACCGGCGAGACGGCACGATCCCCTGGATCGTCACGGACGAAGCCGGGTCCAGCGCCGAGCCCGACGGGTCTCCGCCCAGCCGCTGGGGGAGCGGCGTTACTTCACCCTCTGCAGTCGACTGGGCCCGGATCACCGGGTTCGGGGGTCGAAGGAGTACACGTGAAGACGGTCGAGCATCTCGATTTCATTCACCCGGACGAGATCCGGGAGTTCCCGCACGGCCGTGCGGAGATCCTCAACACCGCGGCGGGCATCGTCGGCCGGCTCGTCCTCGAGCCCGGCTGGAAGTGGTCGAACGACGTGAAGCCCGTGGCCGGGACGGACTGGTGCGAGGCACCGCACTTCCAGTACCACGTCTCCGGAATGCTGCACGTGCTGATGGCGGACGGCAACGAGTTCGACGTCGGCCCCGGCGAGCTGAGCTCGCTGCCGTCAGGGCATGACGCGTGGGTCGTCGGCGACGATCCGGTCGTGGTCGTCGACTTCGCCGGACTCGCGGACTACGCGAAGGCCGGCTGACCCTAGCCCGTCGTGAGCATGTCCAGCTCGGCGATCGCCTGGTCGTCGAGCTGGACGAGCGCGCCGCCGCAGTTCTCCTCGAGATGCGCCAGCGAGCCCGTCCCCGGGATCGGCAGCAGGACGGGAGAGTGCTGGAGCAGCCACGCGAGCGCGACCTGGCCGGGAGTCGCACCGAGCCGCGCGGCGATCGCCGTGAGCGGGCTGTCGTCGCCGAGCAGGGCCCGGTCGCCCGAGCGGGAACCAGGGGATGAATCCGATGCCGTTCTCCTGGCTGTACTGGAGCAGCTCCTCGCTGCTGCGCGCACCGACGTTGTAGAGGTTCTGCACGCTGACGACCTCGAAGTGCTCGCTGGCGGCGCGAACGTCGTCGACGGACACCTCGGACAGGCCGACGTGCCGGATGAGTCCTTCGCGCTGCAGGTTCGCGATCTCGCCGAACTGCTCGTCCATCGGCACGTGCGGATCGATGCGGTGCAGCTGCCACAGGTCGATGCGCTCGACACCCAGCCGACGCAGCGACATCTGCACGCACTGGCGCAGGTAGGGCGGCCGGCCGACCGGCTCCCACTGGTCCGGTCCCTGGCGGGTCAGGCCGCCCTTGGTCGCGATGATGACGTCGTCGTACGGGTGCAGCGCCTCGCGGATCAGGTCCTCGCTGACATCGGGACCGTACGCGTCGGCGGTGTCGATGAAGTCGACGCCGAGCTCGACGGCGCGTCGCAGGACCGCGATGGCCGTGTCGTGGTCCGGCGGGTCACCCCAGATGCCGGCGCCGGTGATGCGCATGGCTCCGAAGCCGAGTCGGCGCACGGTCAGCGGATCGGGGCCGTCGGCACCGAGGGTGAACGTTCCGCTGGAGATGACGGGCTGCTGCGGGGATGCGGTCATGGGGTCATTCAACCGCGTCACCTGAGCCGCGCCTCGGTCTCCTGCAGGACCCGCGTCATCAAGTCGGCGAAACGGCCCGGCTCGTCAAGATGCGGGACATGGCCCGACCTGTCGAATGTCACCAGCGTCTTGCTCGGGGCGGTCAGGGTCGGGAACCACTCCTTCACGAGGGAGGATCGGCCGGCCGCTTCATGGACTCCGAGCGCCACGTAGACGGGGACGTCGAGGTGATGGACGTCTCGACGGAAGTCGATGTCCTGCAGCTGCGGGTAGAGCGTCGCGAAGGTGTCGACCAGTGCGGATGCCGAACGGACCTGCTCGGTGAGGCTGAACTCCGGCACGAGCAGGTTCATGGGGTAGCTGGAGCGCGAGGAGTGATCCGGAGCGCGTGCGAACTCGTGCCACTCGGGGTTCGAGGAGATCGCGACGGGATAGTCGAGCATGTTGTCGTAGGGGGGCGGTCCGATCGCCGCCAGCTGCTCGGCGAAGGCCACCTTTCCCTCCCGCTGCGCGTAGGTGACGCTCTCGGCATACATGCGCCTGTCGGTCTCCGCCTGATTCACCATCTGCCCGGTGCCGACGTAGGCGGCGAACAGGTCCGGACGCCGCTGCACCGCGAGCACTCCCAAGGTGGAACCCCAGGAGCTGCCCACGAGGTAGATCCGCCGTTCGTCGAAGCGCGCCCTCAGGTACTCGGTCACCTCGATGGTGTCGCGGACCGACTGCTCGAGGGTGATGGTCTCGGCGTCCTCGAGCGCGCTCGCCGAGCGACCGGTTCCGCGTTGATCCCAGGTAGCCACGACGAACGACGTCTCCAGGGGTTCACCCGCGATCCGCATCGAGCCGACCGCGGTGCCACCCGGCCCGCCTTCGAGGAACAGCAGGACGGGGGAGTCGACGCTGGCTCCGCGAAGCATGATCGACTGGTCGATGCCGCCGATCGAGCACCGTCGACAGCTCGGCGATGCTTCCGGGCTGGACCTCCCCGTCGGTTCCCACGATGTCGGCGGTGGACGCGGGGCGAGCCAGTGCCACCACGAGGAGCATGACGCCGGCCGTCGCCAGACCGAGGAGCCCTCGGCGCACGATGACACCGGCGGATGCGCGCTGGTGGCGAACCGGAGGTACGAGGACACGATGTCGCCACGCGGCTCCCCATAGCACGCCTACGACCATCGGCACGAGCATCACCAGGCCGTCGAAACCGCGGCCGACCACGAAGGCGAGCACGGCGTAGATCCCGCCGACGACCGGTCGGTCGACCGTCGGACCGTCCGCCCCGATGCGCACGACCTCGAACGTCAACGCGAACACCACCGGTGCCAGAAGAGCTGCCCAGCGACCGACGAGCCGCCCGGTCAGCACTCCCACTCCTGCGCACAGGGCCAGGGCACCCAGCGAGTCGAGGGTGGACATCGGACCGCGTGGCATCACCCATCCGAGCAGGGTTGCGGCCGTGGCGGATGCAGCGGCGGCAAGCAGCCACGCGACCACGGCGTGCTGCCCGTCGATGCGAGCTACTGAAGGCGTCTGCCGGCCTCCTTCCCGCGGCTCGGGGAGGGAGTTGGCACCTCCCCGGCGGCCCGAATCAGGCTATCGCCGCAGCGTGGCACGTGTCGCGGCTGCCGTCCGGCCCTCGCGTGCAGTTCTCGTTTGGTGAGAGTCCACCGCACTCGGGAGACAGCGTTCGTCATGACGTGCGGCTCCCGCTGCGACCGTTATGGGTGCCTTGTGCTCGAGTCGCCCAGACCCGTGGTCGCGTCCCGATCGTTCGCGGGAGGACGGCATCAGTCGATCGTCGGCCCCCCAGCCAGCCGCGTGAAGAGCTGTTCCTTGAATCGCGTAGGGCTGGCCTTGGTGACAACGCGAGTGTTCGGAGTCGGTGCGGTGTCGCGGCGGTCCACGAACGTCTGGCCCCGCGTCGACGCATCGGTGGAGACGCTCACGTGCAGGTCCTCATGCTCGTCCACGATGCCCCAGTCCAGTGCGATGGCCATTGCCATCGGGTCCCAGAGTCCGTAACCCGGCGACGCCGCGAGGCCCGTCGCAACCTCCGGGACGTCGCGGTTGATGTCGCTCGCGAACTGCCCGAGCGTCCCTAGGTCCCGAAGGCGCGCGTCGTCCGCGGGCGTGATGAGCGCGTACTTCCGGCATACGTCCCACCCCACCATCGTCTTGCGCCCGGGAGCGCCGAAGACGATCTGGGCAGCCTCGGGATCCGCCCAGGCGTTGAACTCGCCGGTGGCGGATACGTTGCCAACCGCATCCGGTGCGCCGACCATCATGTACGTGTCGTTGAATCTCGTCAGAAGTGAGGGATCGATCGTGAGAGCCGTGGCGACGTTCGTCAACGGAGCCATCGTGACAAGGCAGTGTCGCCCCGGCTCATTACGAGCGATCCTGAGCAGGGCTTCGACCGCGTGCATCGGCTCGAGGACGCGTGACAGGCTCCTTCAAGTCTGCGCCCCTCATGCCATCGTCACCGTGGTAGTACTGGGCTGTCTCCAGCGTTCGTGTCAGCGGTCGCTGGCAGCCCACGAAGACCGGCACGTCATTCACCGCGGCCATCTCCAGGGTGACTAGCGCGTTCCGCGTACCGAGGTCGACCGGCACGTTGCCCGCCACGACGGTGATGGCCCGGACCATCACGTCCGGGTTGCGCACTGCCATGAGCAGCGCCACCGCATCGTCGGCCGCGGTATCGGTATCGATGACCACGCTGAGGGGGGCCGTCAACCGAACTCACCCACCATCGGAATCTCCGTTCGACGGCTCACGGACGCCATCCGCATGTGAGGCGCAGTGGTGGCAGCCGTTGGCGGTGGCCCGTGGCACGCATGAGGACAGCGTCGTGCAGCCGCGTGGATCGCGTGCGTTCGACGTCGAGGACTCGTGACACGCGTCCAGCTCGGCTTGCGCGGTGGGCAGGTCCGCGAACACCCGCCCGGTCAGGAACTCCTGGCGCAGCGTGCGATGGAACCGCTCGATCTTGCCGGTCGTGGTCGGGCTGCGGGGAGCGGTGAGCAGGTGGTCGATGCCGTTCTCCCGGCAGATCCGGTCGAACAGCACCTCCACGTCCTTGGGCCCGAACCGGCCGGTGAACACCTTGCCGTTGTCGGTGAGGATCTCCTGCGGCACCCCGTGCACCCGCATCGCGTCAGCGAAATGCGCGCACACCGCCCGGCTCGTCGCGCGCAGCATCAGCCCCGCACACACCACGAACCGTGAGTGGTCATCGATCCCGGTCAGGACCTTGGCCTCGCGGCCGTCGGCGAGCAGGACCCCGCCGACCACGTCCATCTGCCACAACTCCATCGCCCCGGCGCGCTCCCACCGCTTGAACTTGCGGTCCCGCTTACGTCGAGCGTTCGGATCGATCAGGTTCGACCGCTTCAGCAGCCGGTAGATCCCCGACCGCGACGGCACCGGCTCGACCCCTGCCCGGCCCGCCTCATGCAGCAGGCGCCGAGGACCCCAGTCCGGATGACGTCGGCGCGCCTCCAGCACCCACACCTCGACGGCTGGATCCATCTGATGCGAGCACCGCGGCGGTCGATGCGACCGATCCGCCAGCCCGCCCAGTCCCTGCGCCTCGTACCAGCGCAGCCACCGATGCACAGCCTGGCGCGACACGTCGAACCGACGCGCAACCTCAACAACCGGAACACCATCACGAATGACCGCCAACACGGCCTGATACCTCTGCTCCACGACACTCAGCTCCACAAGCATGCTCAGGAGTGTCACGGATCAGGCGAAGCCACCGTCACCCATCAGGCGAAGCCGTCACCCGCAGCCGGAGCCAAACGTCACGCATCAGGCGGAACCAACATGGGTGGCCCCGGCAGGATTCGAACCTGCGACACAAGGTTTAGGAAACCTCTGCTCTATCCCCTGAGCTACGGAGCCGGGGAGTGCGACAAAGTCCCAGCCGAAAGCAGAGTCTAAGGAACGGTCAAACCCCAGCGGGTCGGGGACACCGGTAGCGAGAACGGCGGGGGTGGTGTTGCCCACGCAACCCTGGGTATTGACCACTGGAGAAGCTGTTGACGAAAGGCCCGAAGGGAAGGAGATCTCCGGAACCCGGTCTGGCGCCGTCGCCAGGACGCGGTCAGCAGGCTCGGAGCTGTATGCGTCCACCGTTGATCGCGGTGGGGCAGGGGCCGAGCCGGCTGGCTGCGGCGAGGGTGTGCAGGTATCGGGCAGACCGGGTCACGGTGAAGATGCGGTAGCCATCGGTGAGCGTGAAGGCCACATCGCCGCGATCGGGACGGATCGGCCGGCTCGCGGTCGGCGTGGACGTGGCCGTCAGCGTGGGCTGAGGGGTGGTGGAGGTGCTGGGCGGAGCCGTCGTTGGCGACGGCGGCACGGTGCTGCTCGCAGTGGGGCTGGATGACGCCGATGGCGGTAGTGCTGGGTGTCGGCGTCGATGACGCAGACGCACTTACGGACGGGGTTGTCGTCGCCGATGGAGTGGAGGTCGCGGACGGGCTCGGTTCGGGCAGGTAGATGGGGGGCGTGATCTCGATGGGCAGGTAGATGGGAGGCGTGACCACGGGGGGAGGGTCGATATCGATGCCCGGGGGGCCGATCGGGTCGGGCGGCGCCAGCGCACACCCGTCTTCCAACAGGAGCGAGCCCTGGGGCCAGTTCATGCCGGGGTAATCCTCGAACGGCGGGATGACGTCTCCCCAGCCGGGGCCGGGGAACAGCGGGCCGGTGTGGGTGCCGTGACCGTTGGGGTCGTTGGTCGGTGATGGAGTCCTGGTCGACGGTCTGAAGGTCGTACGGGTTGTCGACGCTGAATCGGTGGCGTGGCAGATGGTGATCTTGTCGTTGGGCTTGGCGAAGATCCCGGGCGGAGGGATGACGGGCAGGTCCTCGGCGGGGGAGGCGGTCGGCAGCGAAACGACCGGCGAGTTCGTCGGCGTGGGGGTTGCCTGCGAGGTGCTGGCGGGCGGGGTGGGTTCGTCCGCTCGTAGGTCGCGAGCGTCGCCCTGGGTCGCGGTTCGGGCGAACTGCGGGTCGACGCAGACGACGACGCTGCGGACTCGTTGGCGGCTGGACAGGATCGTCGCCGGGGGCTGGGGCGAGGAACGGTTGCGGTCCGCCTGGATGCCGGTCAGCACGATCGTCGACCAGGCCCACGCCCCGCGCGGCGCGGGGAACGGGACGGTCGCCTCGCGCACCGAGTACCGTGCGGGTCGCCCGGGTGGGGCGTTCGGACCAGCACAGCGTTCCCGACGTCCATGCGCAGCCACACCGTGGGGTCGGAGAAGTCCGTGCCGGAGCTCACCACGGTGTACTCCTGACCGTTGCCGGAGGTGACCGACGATCAGGGCGAGAGGGGTGCGAGGGCGCGGCACGATGCGGAACGTGTCCGGCACCGTCCCAGGCCGGAACACCACACGTGGACGCGAATCCGAAGCGGACGAGGCGTCCGTGACGGCCTGGGCGAGCGGGATCGCCGCCAGCGTCAACGTCACGGCCACGATGGCGGCAACCGGACCGGGAAAGCGAACGCTTCACCTCGACCCCCTCCTACGAGCAGACACCCAATCTCGTGGCGACGCCTGACATGCCTCAACCGGGAGGCTACTCGGCGACCGCGACGAGATCACCGATCTTCGACGAGACCCAAGGAACCGTCTCGCAGGCGATCCGCTGGGAGTGGTGCACGGGCAGCGGACTCGTGCCCTTTCTGTCGCATCCCCGACTGAGCCGGGATGCGCGCCGAACTCTCGGCGCACCGCAGAGCCTAAGGAACGTGCAAAGGCTCGGGCCCGTGGGTCGCTTGACGGGACGCGCGGGCGGGTAGTGAGGGCGTGCGCACGTCCACTCTAGGTGGATCCGCTCTGCTGTCGTACGGGATTGCCGTCGCGGCAGCAGTGCTGGGTGCCTGTTCGAGCGTTGACTCGTCGGAATGCGCCGCTGGTGTGACGCTGGGGCGGCTCCCTGACTGGGCAAGCGCTGGTTTCACGGAGGGTGCCGTCGTCCCTCACGTCGTCGGCGACGAAGGGCGCATCGTCGCCGTGCCGTTCTCTCAGCCCTTGATCGCGACCGCGGACGGTCAGCCTCCCAGAACAAGGTGCTCCTTGTCGCGCGAACGACACCGCAGGGCCCCGCACCCGTCACCATCGACGCACGCCTGGTGGGCACCGACGTTGCCGTCCGCCGTCTCCGACCGGAGGGGCCCGGGCCGGGCGTGCTGGACCTGCCTCGACCCGGATGCGGACGTTGACGCTGCGCTGGGCGAACGAGTCGGACACCCTCCAGCTGGAGTACCGCGATCGCGAAGCCACCACGGCTCCGTAGGGGCTCCACCCGGACACCGGCTCCCGACCGGTCGGCACTAGCGTTCCCGGAGTGACGCCTGAGGATGCGGTGCTGGCCGCCTGCGATGCCTCGCTCGACGACCGTGACATCGTCACGGACCCCGACATCCTGCGCTCCTACTCGCGCGACCGCTCCACAGGCTCGGCCGCCGGTGAGCCGTTCGCCGTGGTGTTCCCCCGGACGACCGAGCAGGTGTCCGCGGTCATGGCAGCGGCCCACGCAGCACCGGGTGCCCGTGGTCCCTCGCGGTGCCGGTTCGGGTCTGTCCGGCGGGAGCAATGCGATCGACGGATCGCTCGTCGTCTGCGTCGAGCGCATGCGCGACGTCCTCGAGGTCAACGGCATCGACGGCTACGTCGAGACGCAGCCCGGGATCATGAACACCGAGCTCCGCGACCACGTCAAGGGGCACGGCCTCTGGTACGCGCCCGACCCGGCGAGCAAGGACTTCTGCTCCATCGGCGGCAACGTCAACACCAACGCCGGCGGCCTGTGCTGCGTGAAGTACGGCGTGACCCGCGACGCGGTGCTCGGCCTCGAGGTGGTGCTCGCCGACGGGCGGGTGACGCGCCTCGGCCGGCGCACGATCAAGGGCGTCGCGGGGTACGACCTCGCCGGGATGATGGTCGGCAGCGAGGGCACGCTCGGCATCGTGACGATGGCGCGCCTGCGACTGCGGCCGCTGCCCGCCTCCCGCAACCACGGCAGTAGCCGTGTTCGATGACGTCGGCAGCGCCGGCCGGGCGACGGCGGCGATCATGGCCGAGCTCACGCCGAGCATGCTCGAGCTGATGGACCAGCAGACCATCCAGGTGGTCGAGGCCTGGCGGCCCATGGGGCTCGACGTCGATGCGGGTGCCCTCCTCGTCGCGCAGACGGACTCCGGGCACGGATCGGCGATCGCCGATGCCGACCGGCTGCTCGCAGATCTGCGAGCAGCACGGCGCTCGCGAGGGCTACCGCTCGGAGGACGAGGCGGAGTCGGAGATGCTGCTCGGCGCCCGCCGCATGGCGATCCTGGCCATCGAGGACCTGGGCGACTGGCTGCTCGACGACGTCGCGGTGCCGCGCTCGGCGCTGGCCGAGGCCATGGTGCGCATCCAGGACATCGCGCAGCTCCATGACGTGCGGATCTGCACCTTCGGGCATGCCGGCGACGGCAACCTGCACCCCACGATCGTCACGGAGCGCGGCGACGCGGCGGCGGCCGCCCGGGCGATGCTGGCCTTCGACGACATCCTCGACGTCGCGCTCGCCCTCGGTGGCACCGTCACCGGCGAGCACGGCGTCGGCAATCTCAAGCAGCGGGCCCTGGGCAAGGAGATCGACGCGGTGGCGGCCGACCTGCACACGCGCGTCAAGCAGGCCTGGGATCCCGAGAACATCCTCAATCCCGGGTAAGTCCCTACCGCGCTGGTAGCGCGCCGCTAGCCTTCGACCATGCGATTCATCATCGGTTGGCTGCTCGGCCTCGCCGGCAACGCCATCGGCCTCATCCTCGCCGCACTGATCCTCCCGGATGACATGTTCACGATCGAGCTCTTCAGTCTGAGCTTCTTCTGGGCAGTGCTCATCTTCGCGATCCTCAGTGCCTTGTTCACCTGGATAGTGCTCAAGTTCCTGATCCGCAACGCCGGGCTCGATCGTGGCGCTGACCGGGTCTGATCTCGACCTTCCTGGCCCTGTTCCTCACGTCGATCATCTCCGACGGACTCGACATCAGCGGCTGGGGCTGGATCTGGGGCACGCTGATCGTGTGGGTGTGCGGCATGTTCATCTGGCTGCTGCCAGGACCGTGGCGTGCGCACCGCAAGGAAGGCGCGCGCTAGCGAGCGGTTTGACACCGATGTGAGGGCAGGTGTTAGGTAAGGCTCACCTAACTAAGGAGAGCCTTACCCGTGTTCGCCAACTTCATGATCGGGGCCCGCGCCCTTCCCATTCTCTCCGTAGGTGCGGTCGCCCTAGCGGCTGTTGCCGGCTGCACGACGGTGGCCGAGCAGCAGCGCTGAGGGGGCCATCGCGGTCACCAGCACCGACGACACGTGCGAGGTTGCCGTCACCGAGGTTCCGTCTGGCGTCCTGCAGTTCACCGTGCAGAACACCGGGTCCCAGGTGACCGAGTTCTACGTCCTCGCCGAGGACGGACTCCAGATCCTGAGCGAGGTCGAGAACATCGGGCCCGGGCTGGCGCGCGATCTGGTCGTCCAGGTCGGTCCCGGCAGCTACGAGGTGGCCTGCAAGCCCGGCATGGTCGGTGACGGGATCCGATCGACGCTCAGCGTGACCGACTCCGGTGCCGACCTGACTCCGACGGGTCCGGACGCCGAGCTGATCACCACCGCCACGACCGCATACGCGGCCTATGTGAAGGACCAGACCGAGCAGTTGCTGACCGCCACCAAGGAGTTCGCGGCCGCCTACGCTGCGGGCGACGACGTCGGTGCGCGCGCCCTCTACGCACCCACGCGCATGCACTGGGAGCGGATCGAGCCGGTCGCGGAGTCGTTCGGCGACCTCGACCCGATCCTCGACGCGCGTGAGGCGGATCTCGAGGAGGGTCAGGAGTGGACGGGCTGGCACCGCATCGAGAAGGACCTCTGGCCGCCGGCTGACGGCTACGTCGCACTCACCGATGCTGAGCGTGCCGTGCTCGCGGACCGCCTGGTGACCGACACGACCACCCTGTACGACCGCACTCGGGACATGGCGTTCCAGGTCGATCAGCTGGGGAACGGCGCCAAGGAGCTGCTCGATGAGGTGGCCACCGGGAAGATCACCGGCGAGGAGGAGATCTGGTCGCATACCGACCTGTGGGACTTCCAGGCCAACCTCGAGGGAGCGAAGGTCATGTACGCGGGCCTTCGACCGGTCGTCGAGCGCAACGACGCCGCACTGGCCACCACCCTCGACACGGAGTTCGCGGCCACTCAGGCGCTGCTCGACCAGTACCGCGACGGCGACGGCTTCGTGCTCTACACCGAGCTGACCCCCGAGCAGGTGAAGGAGCTCGCGGCGGCCGTCGATGCCCTGGGTGAGCCCCTGTCCCGTCTCACCTCCACGGTGCTCGTCGGCGCCCAGCCGTCGTGACCGCGGCGATCTCACGCCGCGCACTGCTCGGTGCGTTCGGCGCCGGAGCACTGACGGCGGCGGGCGTCGGGGTGGCCGCCAGCGCCGTCGCGTCCACGCGCGAGGAGACGGTCAGCGAGGGCCTGCGCCACGACTTCTTCGGCGAGCACCAGGCGGGCGTCATCACCCCGATGCAGGACTACCTGCACTTCGTCGCCCTCGACGTGACGACAGACTCGCGCGAAGAGGTCATCGCCATGCTGCGAGCCTGGACTCAGGCCGCCGCGGAGATGACGCAGGGTCAGCCTGTCGGAGAGTTCGGGGCGGTCAACGGTCCGTACGACGCGCCGCCCGAGGACACCGGCGAGGCGCTCGACCTGCCGGCAAGCGGGCTGACGATCACCGTCGGTTTCGGCCCGACCCTCTTCCGCACGGTCGACGGGGTGGACCGGTTCGGCATCGGTGACCAGCAGCCGCCCACCCTGAACAGCCTCCCGACTTTTCCGGGCGACATGATCAACCCGGCGCTCAGCGGTGGGGACATCTGCATCCAGGCCTGCGCGAACGACGCCCAGGTCGCCGTCCACGCCGTGCGCAACCTCGTGCGTCTCGCGTTCGGCACGGCAGTCGTGCGCTGGTCGCAGACCGGCTTCGGCAAGAGCTCGGTGACGAGCAAGGGGGAGCCGACCCCGCGCAACCTGTTCGGCTTCAAGGACGGCACGGCCAACATCACGTCCGACGACACCGCGTCCCTCGATGAGTTCCTCTGGGTGCAGCCGGGAGACGACCCGGACTGGATGAACGGCGGCACCTACCTCGCGGTCCGCAAGATCCGCATGACCATCGAGACCTGGGATCGCACCTCGATGCGCGAGCAGGAGGCGGTGTTCGGCCGGACCAAGCGCGAGGGGGCGCCACTCTCGGGAGGAGACGAGTTCACCACCCCTGACTTCTCTGCGCCGGGACGCGACGGGGAGCCGTTGATCCCGGTCGCCTCGCACGTGGCGCTGGCCCACCCCAGCTCCAACGACGGCGTCCGCATCCTGCGCCGCGCGTACAACTACACCGACGGCAGCGACGAGCTCGGTCGGCTCGACGCCGGCCTGTTCTTCCTGGCCTTCGAGCGCGACATCGAGAAGCAGTTCGTGCCCCTGCAGCTCAACCTCTCGCGGAACGACCTGATGAACGAGTACGTGAAGTACCTGTCCAGCGCGACCTTCGCCATCGTCCCTGGGGTGACGTCTCCTGCCGGGTTCCTCGGCAGCACCCTGTTCGAGCCCTAGGAGTGACCATGACACCAGCCACCTTCTGCGCCACCATCAAGGAGCGGACCGCTGTCGCTCACCGGCGGGCTGAGTCGCAGGTCTTCATCCGGGCGCTGCTCAACGGTGAACTGAACGTCCGCTCGCTGGTGCTGCTTCTGGAGAGCCTCCAGCCGGTCTACGAGGAGCTCGAGGGCAGCCTCCGCACGGCTGGCGATCCGACGGTGGCGATGTTCGACCATCGACTGCTCGATCGCACGGACCGACTGCGCGACGACCTCGGGCGGCTGGGCCGCCGCACCGTGGATCGCCCGGGCCCGGCGGTGCGGGACTACGTCACCATCGTCCGGTCCAGCGCGGCGTCGCCGCAGCGGCTGCTGGCGCACCACTACACCCGCTACCTCGGCGACCTGGCCGGCGGACAGGCAATCGCCAGGCTGGTCGAGCGGCACTACGGGGTGTCCGCGGACCACCTTTCCTACTACGACTTCAGCCAACTCGGCGATCTGGTCCACTACCGGAAGCGGTACCGCGACCTGCTCGACCTGCTGCCGTGGTCACCCACCGAGCAGGCGGAGTTCATCACCGAGTGCGAGGTCGCCTTCGAGGCCAGCAGCCGGGTGTTCGCCGAACTCGCAGTCGAGTGCGGCCTGTCGGTGGCCGGTCGCGCCCCGGCGGCCGGATTCCTGTCATCTGAGCGTGCGGCATGTGGCGATGGGACGATGCACCCCACCCGGAACTGGCAACGGACCACGCGCACGTGATTCGCAGGGCCGGAGTGTGAGAGCCTCGGCGGCATGTCCGGACCACCGCCGTCCCGCCCCATCGGGGTGGGCATCGTCGGCCTGACGCCCGGGCGCAGCTGGGCCGCGCGAGCGCACGTTCCAGCCCTCAAGTCGTTGCCCGAGTACGACCTGGTCGGCGTCGCGAGCAGCACGCCCGAGTCTGCGGCGGCTGCCGCGGAGGCAGAAGGCATTGCGCGCGCGCATGCGAGCGTCCAGGAACTCGTGCACGACCCGACCGTCGATCTTGTGGCAGTGACGGTGAAGGTGCCGCACCATCGAGAGATCGTCGATGCGGCCTTGGGTGCGCGCAGGATGGTGTACTGCGAATGGCCCCTCGGAAACGGCCTGGCCGACGCGGAGGCCATGGCAGACACGGCTCGAAGGCAGGGCGTCCGGACGGCGGTGGGGCTTCAGGCCCGGTCGTCACCGACCATCAGGTACATCAGGGACCTGGTGGGCGGCGGCTTCGTCGGCGAGGTGCTGTCGACGACCCTGGTCGGATCGAGCGGCAGCATGGGGGCATCCGATCCCGCGCACCTCGTCTACCTGAACAGTCGGTCCAACGGTGCGAACGTTCTCACGATCCCCTTCGGCCACGCCATCGATGCGCTCTGCTGGGTGCTGGGGGACGTTCCACGAGGTCTCCGCGACGCTTGCGACCAGGAGGACGACGTACCTGGTCACGGAGACCCAGGAGATGCGCACCAGGGACATCGCCGACCAGGTCGTGATCAGCGGCACCCTGGTCAACGGCGTGGTGGTCGCGGCTCACTATCGCGGGGGTTCGTCGCGCTCGACGAACTTCACGTGGGAGATCAACGGCACTGAGGGCGACCTGGAGATCAGGGCCTCCTCGGGCCAGGCGCAGGTTGCCGAGCTCACCCTGCGAGGCGGCCGCGGCGAGTCGAAGGAGATGGTGGCCATGCCCGTGCCCAGCGACATACCGCGTCGCGCCGGCCGAGCTTCCGGGGCCCGCGGTGAACGTCTGTGAGGCGTACGCGCGATTCGCGCAGGGCGCGTCCGCGCACGAGCAGATCCCCGACTTCGACGACGCCGTTCGACTTCACCGGCTGCTGGACGCGATCGAGCGCTCAGCTGCGTCCGGGGACCGCATCGTCCTGTGATGCGCGCTCAAGGGCAGCCAGGAGTCGTCCTCTGAGGTGCCCGGCGTCCGCCATGAGTGCGCGCTGCTGCCTGGCGTACTCGACGCGTCCCTCAGGCGTCTCGACGCGGATCGGCTCGTAGCCGAGGCCGACGAGGTCGTACGGCGCTGCCCGCATGTCGAGCTCTCGTGCCTCCCGCGCCAGCGCGAAGCAGTCGGCGACCAGCTCGCTGCCGACGAAGGGCTGGAACCACATCGCGTACTTGTAGAGATCCATGTTCGCGTGCAGGCAGCCCGGCTGCTCCCAGTCGTGCTGGGTCGCGCGAGTCGGCTCGTGCGCGTTGAGGGGCACGGCCGCCGGCGTGAAGAAGCGGTACGCGTCGATGTGCGTGCAGCGCAGTCCGATGCTCGTCGACGGCCGCAGCGATCTCGTCGGGGGGCAGGCGCAGGGGGTAGGAGGAGTGCCGCACCTCCTCCTGCTGCTGGCCGTAGACCATCGCCCACTCGTGCATGCCGAAGCAGCCGAGCTGGGGCTCGCGGTTCGAGGTCGCCGACAGGAGCCGGATCACCAGGTCGAGGCGCGCTGCGCGGGACGTCGAGCCGGGCCAGGTCGGCGGTGACGCCGTCGCTCGCACGCGCGATAGTCGGGATGGCGCGAGGTAGCTCGACGCACGTCGCCGCAGGAGCTCGACGCCGTGCCCGGGATGCCAGGTCGTCGAGCTCGCCCGACGGAGTAGGGGTAGTAGTCGAACAGGAAGTCGTCCACGGGATGCGTCCCGCCGCGCGCTGCGGTCGCGTCGCGCGGTCACCGACCCACGGTCGACGCGGTCACGGTGCTGCCGCGCGCGCGCCGCCACTCGGCCTCGTCGAGGCTGACGCAGGTCGACGCCACCGTGCTCAGTCGACACGCGCGCAGCCCGAGGTCGGCGCAGCCGCCGACCAGGGCCTCGAAGCCGAAGGCGTCGACCGGCCCGAGCGCGCCGGCTGCCGTCGTGCGCGCCCGGTGAGCATCATCGCCGCGCCCCAGGCGAGCAGGTCGGCGGTCAGGTCGTACGGGCTCGGGCCCTCGACGCGGACGTGGCTGAGCTCGCGGCCGACGCCGTCGAGCGGTGCGCGCGACGGCGACGGACCTGGCCGCGGCCCTCTTCGCCGCCGACGGACCCTCGCCCGTCGCGCCACCCGGCGGCCTTGCCGACGCCCGCGCGGATGGCGCCACCGAGGAGCGGCACGCGGGTCCCGAGCGAGAGGACGCCGCCCGCCGCGTGCGCGGCGCGGGTCCACCGCCCGGCCCAGCCGATGTAGACGCCGACGTCGCGCACGCCCGGGTCGAGGCGCGTGAGGGTGAAGTGCTCGCTGCCGCTGACGGGCATCGCGTCCCGCTGCCGACCGTCCACGTCGAAGCGGGTGACGGAGCCGCGCGTGGTCGACGATCCGACCGTTGCGCAGGGCGAACGGCGTCGCGGCGGCCATCGACGGCGGCGCTGGCCCGGGTGCCGCTGCTGATCGCGAGCGTCCCGTCGATGAAGTAGCCGATCTCCACGCTGACGGGGATCCGGCCGGCGGCGCGCGCATCGGCGATGGCGTGCGCCGCCGCCAGGTTGCCGGGCACGTAGTCGTAGCCGAATGCCGTCAGCAGCCGGGCACCGGTGGCCTCGGCGCGCGGCCCGTACTCCTCGAACACCGACCGGATGAAGGGCGGCTCGCCGGTCGAGTCGATGTAGCCGCAGCCCTGCTCGATCGCCGCCTCGACGGCCGGCGCGTCCGAGCCGGGTGAACGGGCCGACCGTGGACACGAGCACGTCGTCCGGGACTCGTCACGAGGGCTCGCACGCTGGCCGGGTCGGTGACGTCGGCGGTGCGCCAGGTCGGGGGCGCGTCGATCGGGCCCAGCCCCGCGACGTCACCCGTGAGGGCCACCAGGGCGTCGGCCGAGCGGCCGGCCAGCACCGGGTGCCAGCCCGGCGCGGGTCATGGCCTCGGCGGTGAGCCGGCCGGTGAAGCCGGTGGCACCGAGGAGGATCACCTGTCCTGTCACGGTGGCGACGCTACCGCCCCCTAGAGTGCCGCTCATGTCCGCTCATCCGTCCGCCTTCTGGCACCCGTTCGCCGACATGTCCGCCGTCGCCGGTCACGACCTGGTGATCGCGTCGGGCCAGGGGAGCCGGGTCACGTCCGAGGACGGTCGCGAGTTCCTCGACGCCTCGGCGGGCCTGTGGTACTGCAACGTCGGCCATGGGCGACGCGAGATCGCCGACGCGGTCATGCGGCAGATGACGAGCATCGCCGCGTACTCCAACTTCGGCGACCTCGCGACGCGGTCGACGCTCGACCTCGCCGACCGGCTGGCCGCGCTCGCGCCGATGCCGGACGCGAAGGTGTTCTTCACCAGCGGCGGCAGCGACGCGGTCGACACGGCCGTGAAGATCGTCCGGCGCTACTGGAACCTCCTCGGCCAGCCGCAGCGCACGACGATCATCACGCGCACCCGGTCGTACCACGGCATGCATCTCGCGGGCACGTCGCTCGCGGGCATCGCCGCGAACCGCGACGGCTACGGCCCGCTGGACGCCGACGTCGCCAACGTCGCGTGGGACGACGCCGATGCGCTCGCCGCGTTGATCGACGAGCTGGGCAGCGCGAACGTCGCGGCCTTCTTCTGCGAGCCGGTGATCGGCGCGGGCGGCGTGTACCCGCCGCCGCCGGGATACCTCGAGGCCGTGCGCGCCATCTGCCGCGACCGAGGCGTGCTGTTCGTCGCCGACGAGGTCATCACCGGATACGGACGCACGGGCCGGATGTTCGCCTCGGAGGGGCTCGAGCCGGACCTGGTGCTGACGGCCAAGGGCCTGACGTCGGGCTACCTGCCGATGGGCGCGGTGCTCGTCGCCGGATCCGTCGCCGAGCCCTTCTGGCACACGCCCGGCTTCCTGTGGCGGCACGGCTACACGTACTCCGGGCCACGCCGCGGCCGCAGCAGCGGCCATGGCCAACCTCGACATCATCGAGGGCGAGCAGCTCGTGGAGCGGGTCGCCGGTCTGCAGCTCGCGCTCACGGCCGCGCTGGTGCCGCTGCGCGGTCACGCGTCCGTGGTCGACGTCCGCTCCGGGCACGGGCCTCCTCGGCGCGGTCACCCTCGACCCCGGACTCCTGGCGGCCGACCCGACGCTGATGCCGCGCGTGCTCGGCCGGCATGCGCGAGCGGGGCGTGCTCACGCGCGGCCTCGCCGACGGGTCGGTGCAGATCTCCCCGGCCTTCGTCATCACGCGCGACGAGCTCGGCGTGATCGCCTCGGCGATCGACGAGGCGCTGACGGAGGCCGGTTCCGTGCGCGCGCCGCGTCCGCGGCAGCGGGCAGCCGGCTGCTCGCCGGACGTGACGTCGGACGAGGCGGGTGGCTTCGGCAGCCTCGACGAGCGACTGCTCGCCGACGTGCCGCCGCACCACGGCGGCTGAGCCGCCTAGGACTGCGGCGGCGTGCCGCCCTGCTGGGCCGCCAGCAGGTCGCGGATCTCCGTGAGCAGCGCGATGTCGGCAGGCGCAGCCGACGACGTCCTGCTTCGCCCATGCCGCTCGCGCATCTTGTTCATGGGCAGCACGAACGCGAAGTAGATGACCGCCATCGTCACGATGAAGACGATGAAGGCATTGATGATCAGCGAGATGTCGATGATCTGGCCGTTGATCTCGAACTGGCCGGCGTCGACGCCACCGCCGAGGAAGACGCCGACGAGCGGGAGGATGAGGCCCGCGGAGATGGCGCCGATGAGTGCGGCGACAGCTGCGCCGACGACGACGGCGACTGCGAGGTCGATGAAGTTGCCCTGGAGCGCGAACTCCCTGAATCCCTTGAGCATGACGGCGTCCTGTCCGTGTGGGGCGGCTCGGCGCGGCCCGCGATGTAGACGGAATCTACTGGCACCTGCTCACCGGGAGCGAATCACCGGCGTGAGGCCGTCCCCCATTGACGTGACAACGCGGAGGGCATCGGCCTCGGGCAGCGACGACGAGGATGACCGCCGAGGACGATCCCCCGAGCGCCGAGCCGCCGCCGGCAGCTCGATGACGCGGGCGCCACGGGCGATCACGGCCCGGATGGCGTCGTCAGCGCCGGCGAGCACCGACGAGGTCGATGACGTCGCCGACCTGCAGGACGGCCGCGATCGCACCGCTGGCCAGGGCGACCGGCACGGTCACCTGCCCGGGGACGGCGGTGCTCGAAGCCGATGCCGCACCCGGCGTCCGGCGGGGAGAGCGGCGTCGGGCGCGCCGCGGAGTGCGGTCAGCGCGACGAGCGTGGCGACGCCGGCGAGCACCGCGGCGAGCGGCACGGCGATGCCGTCGGACGCTGCGCCGGACGGAGCCGCGCGGGATCGCGCAGGAGGGAGCGGGGAGACGTCGCCGAGGGCACGGACCGACGCTAGGCCAGGGCGGACAGCGGTCGATCCGCTGTCCACAGGCTCAGGAGGAGGAGCTGGCCGCCGGGGTGCTCGACGAGCTGGAGGACGGTCGTGCTCGACGGCGGGCGTGCTCGACGACGAGCTCGGACGAGCCGCTCGACGACGAGCCCGAGGACGAGCCGCTCGACGACGAGCCGCGACGAGGACGCTGCCGGAGCGGTGGCGGACTTCGAGTCGCGGGAGTCGGTGCGGTAGAAGCCGGAGCCCTTGAAGTGGATGCCCACGCCGGAGAACAGCTTGCGCAGCGTCGACTGACCGCAGGACGGGCAGTCCGTCAGCGTCGGGTCGGTCATCTTCTGCTGCACCTCGTGCGTGGTGTCGCAGTTCGAGCAGGCGTACTCGTACGTGGGCACGGGTCCTCCGTCGTTGATCAGCCGGCGGTGGCTGGCACTCGCCATCGCCGAGTGCTAATTGTGCCCCGTCGGGCCTCCCGCGCGCAATCCGGGTCTGCCCGTAGCGTTCGCCGATGTGACCCGGATCCTCGCCATCGCCGTCGGCGGGGTGATCGGCGTCGCTGGGCCGGTTCGCGATCGCGCGTGGCGATCGGCGAGTGGAATCCGGCCACGCTGCCCTGGGCCACGCTCACGGTGAACATCGTCGGCTGCCTGGCGATCGGCGCCGTCGCCGGCTCGGCGGTCATCGCCGCCGGCCCCGCCTGGCTGCGTCCGTTCCTCATCACCGGCGTGCTCGGCGGCTTCACCACCTTCTCCGCCCTCGCCCTGGAGACCGGGCTGCTGCTCGACGCTGGCCGGGTCCTCGTCGCGGCCGGCTACGTGGTCGTGACCATGGCGGCCGGCCTCGCCGCGGTGCGGCTCGGACAGCTGGCGGTCGAGGCGCGGCGATGACGACCATGGGCACGGTCACGCTGGGCACGGTGGTCGCCGTCGCGGCCGGGGCGGCGGTCGGCGCGCCACTGCGCTACCTCGTCGACCGGGTGGTCA
Source organism: uncultured bacterium (assembly GCA_963707385.1). GTDB lineage: Bacteria > Actinomycetota > Actinomycetes > S36-B12 > S36-B12 > UBA10649. The sequence goes on from CAVPPK010000004.1 coordinate 368,469, forward strand.
CCGACCGGGTGACCCGATCCGCGGCCGACCGGGCGCCGGCGCCTCAGGCGCGGCGCTCTTCCCCTGGGGCCTGCTCGTGGTGAACGTCCTGGGCTCCCTGCTCGCCGGCATCGTCATCGCCTCGACGTCGGGCGACCTCCGCATGCTCCTGCTGGTCGGCTTCTGCGGCGCCTTCACCACCTTCTCCGGCTTCGCCTGGGAGACGGACCGGCTGTGGCCGGACGCCCGGCGGCTGTTCTGGCTCGCGGTCGTCGACGTTCCCCGTCGCCTGCGTGGCGGCGTTCATGGTCGCGTGGCGATTGACCGCCGTCGTCGTCGGCTGACTTGTAGCGTGCGCTCGTGCGCACCTTCTGGCGGGTCCTCGGAGTGGTCGGGCTGGTCGTCGTCCTGGCGATCGGCGGCGTCGGGCCTGTTCGCGGTCCACACCGTCGCGGGCCTCGTTCCCGCAGACGAGCGGCGAGGTGGCCGTGCCCGGGCTCGGCGCGCCCGTCACCGTCAGCCGCGACGACCTCGGCATCCCGGACATCTACGCGGAGAGCGTCGCCGACCTGTTCTTCGCGCAGGGCTACGTGCACGCGCAGGACCGGTTCTGGGAGATGGACGTGCGCCGCCACATCACCGCCGGGCGGCTCTCGGAGATGTTCGGCGAGAGCCAGGTCACCACCGACGCCTTCCTGCGCACCCTCGGCTGGCGGCGCATCGCCGAGCAGGAGGTGCCGCTGCTCTCCGAGCGCTCGCGGCTGATCCTCGACTCGTACGCGAAGGGCGTGAACGCCTACCTCGACGGATCGGTCCGGCGCCGAGCTGAGCCTGGAGTACGCCGTGCTCGGCCTGCAGAACCCGGACTACGAGCCGGAGCCGTGGGTGCCGGCCGACTCCGTCGCCTGGATCAAGGCGCTGGCCTGGGACCTGCGCAGCAACATGGACGACGAGATCTACCGGGCGGTCATGGCCGGCTCGGTCGGCGTCGAGGAGACCGAGAAGCTGTTCCCGCCCTACCCGTACGCCGAGCACCGGCCCATCGTCGAGGGTGGCGCCGTCGTGAACGGCGTCTTCGAGCAGGACGCCACCGCGACCACCGACCGCGGCGGCGGCGAGCGCGTCGCCGGCCGTCGCGGCAGGAGCTGCTCGACGTCACGCGCGTCTCCGACCTGCTCGAGCCCTGGCTGGGCCCGACCGGCCCCGGCATCGGCTCGAACTCGTGGGTGGTCAGCGGCGACAAGACGACGACGGGCAAGCCGCTGCTCGCCAACGACCCGCACCTCGCGCCCGCGATGCCGAGCCTGTGGTACCAGACGGGCCTGCACTGCGCGACGAAGACGCCGGACTGCAACTACGACGTGAGCGGCTGGACGATGTCGGGCCTCCCGGGCGTCTTCATCGGCCACAACGACGCCATCGCGTGGGGCTTCACGAACCTCGGGCCCGACGTCACCGACCTCGTGCTGCAGAAGGTCGAGGGGGACTCGTACCTGCTCGACGGTGCGCAGGTGCCCATGACCACGCGGCAGGAGGTGATCGAGGTCGCCGGCGGCGAGCCGGTGACCATCACCGTCCGCGAGACAGTCGACGGGCCGCTGATCTCGGACGTCGCCGACATCGACACCTACACGGCGGTCGGCGCAGTCGGCGCCCGTGCCGGCGCCGGGATCGCGCGAGCGTCGCGCGAGGTCCCGCCCCCGCGGGGCGACGGGTACGCGGTGGCGCTGCGGTGGACCGCGCTGCAGCCCTCGACGATGTTCGACGCCGTTCGACGTGCTGAACACCGCGCAGGACTGGGACGACTTCCGCGCGGGGGCGGCGCTGTTCGGCGCGCCGGCGCAGAACCTCATCTACGCCGACCTCGAGGGGAACATCGGCTACCAGGCGCCCGGCGTCATCCCGATCCGCGAGGGGTACGACGGCAAGTGGCCGATCCCCGGCTGGGACTCGCGCTACCAGTGGAAGGGCACGATCCCGTTCACGGCGCTGCCCTCGGTGCTCAACCCCGACGAGGGCTGGATCGTCACGGCGAACCAGGCGGTCATCGGCCCGGACTACCCGTTCTTCATCACCGACGACTGGTCCTACGGCGCCCGCAGCCAGCGCATCGTCGACCTCATCGAGGAGGCGACCGCCGGACGGCGCCAGCATCGACGCCAACCGGATGCGGCCGATCCAGATGGACTCGGTCATCGAGCTGGCCGTGTTCCTGGCACCCCGGCTCGCCGCGCTGCCGACGCACGGACGCGACCGCTGACGCCGTCAGCCTGCTCGACGGGTGGGACTTCACGCAGGGTGCGGACTCGGCCCCCGCGGCCTTCTTCAACGCGGTCTGGCGGCAGATGGTCGCGCGCATGTTCGACGCGGCGGCCGACACCGAGCTCATCAGCTCCGGCGGCGGCGACCGCTACTGGCAGGTCGATCAAGGACATCTGGGACTCCCCGGACGACTTCTGGTGGGACGACAAGACCGTCGACGGCGATGCAGTCGCGTGACGAGACCCTGCAGGCTGCGATGGCGGCCGCCGTCGACGAGCTGACGCAGACGCTCGGTGGCGAACCCGCGTCCTGGCGGTGGGGAGCCCTGCACACGCTGCTGCTGCGCAACCAGACGCTGGGCGACAGCGGGATCGGGCCGATCGAGGCGATCTTCAACCGGGGACCCGTGGAGACGGCTGGCGGCGAGTCGACCGTCAATGCCACCGGGCTGGACGCCGATCGACGGCTACGAGGTCGACTGGGTGCCGAGCATGCGACAGGTGATCGACCTGTCGGACTTCGACGCCTCCACCTGGGTCAATCTCACGGGGGCCAGCGGTCACGCCTACAACGCGCACTACGCCGACCAGGTCGACGCCTGGCTGTCCGGTGCGCAGTTCCCGTGGGCGTTCAGCCGGGCCGCGGTCGATGCGGAGGCCGTCGACGTGCTGACGCTGGTGCCGCGGGGTTAGTCCAGCGGGAGGCCGTGCACCGCGGTTATGCGGGGAACGCGATGATTCCGCTCGGCGTAAGGGCGGCATCGACCCGGCGGTCGTGCGGCTCGTACGGCACCTCGTCGAGCACCTCGTCGTCGAAGAGCACGATGACGAGCAGCGGGCCGCCGTCGGCATGCGACGGCACCGTCGCGAGCGTGCGGTCGTAGTAGCCGCCTCCCTGGCCCAGCCGATTCCCCGAACGGTCGACGGCAAGACCCGGAACGAGCATGAGGTCGAGGTCAGCGAGAGCGGCCGCACCCAGGCCTGTCCCACGCGGCTCGCGGATCCCGAGCGGTCCGCGGTCGAGCACGGTGTCCGCCCGGAGGTCGACCCACTCGCAGGTCCCGTCCGATGATGCGGGGTACGCGGATCGCATGCCCGGCCGCACGCACGGCTGCGATGAGCGCGTCGGTGCCCGGCTCCGTCGGCAGCGACAGGTAGGCGGACACGGTGCCGGGCGCGGAAGGCAGCGAGGGACGCCACTTGCACCGCAATCGCCTCCGCAGCGGCCGCTCGATCCTGGAGCGGGCGCGCCGTCCGAGACACCCTGATCTGCGCTCGCGCCTGTGCCTTGGATTCCGCGATCGTCACAGCCCCATCGTGCCCCACGCGATCGTCTAGGGTCGGGGCATGAGCAGCGAGGCGACGGTCCGCAAGGCGGTGATCCCGGCCGCCGGGCTCGGCACGCGGTTCCTGCCGGCCACCAAGGCGACGCCGAAGGAGATGCTCCCGGTCGTCGACAAGCCGGCCATCCAGTACGTCGTCGAGGAGGCGGTGGCCGCCGGGCTCGAGGACGTCCTGTTCATCACCGGGCGCAGCAAGCGACCGCTCGAGGACCACTTCGACCGCAACCTCGAGCTGGAGCAGGTGCTGCGCGACAAGGGCGACGTCGAGCGGCTCGCGAGCGTGACGGAGTCGTCCGACCTCGCCCGCATCCACTACGTGCGGCAGGGCGATCCGCTCGGGCTGGGCCATGCGGTCCTGATGGCCGAGAGCCACGTCGGCGCAGAGCCCTTCGCGGTGCTGCTCGGCGACGATCTCATCGACCCGCGCGACCCGGTGCTGCGGGAGATGATGGGCGTCCGCGACCGGTTCGGCGGTTCGGTGGTGTGCCTCATGCAGGTGCCGGTCGAGACGATCTCGCTCTACGGCTGCCCGGCCGTCGTCGCTCACCGACACCGACGACGTCGTCACCGTCACCGACCTGATCGAGAAGCCGGACGTCGCGTCGGCGCCCAGCGACTACGCCGTCATCGGCCGCTACCTTCTCGATCCGGCCGTGTTCGACGTGCTGAAGTCGACCCAGCCCGGGCGCGGCGGCGAGATCCAGCTCACGGACGCCCTGCGCACCCTGGCGACCATGCCCGCAGAGGCGGGGGGCGGCGTGCACGGCTACGTGTTCCACGGCCGCCGGTACGACACGGGCGACCGGCTCTCCTACCTGCAGGCGGTCATCACCCTGGCCGCCGAGCGCGACGACATCGGTCCGGACCTGCGGGCCTGGCTCGCCGCCTTCACCGCGAGCCTGTGAGCGAGCGGCGCTGGCCGGTCACGCTCACCGATGGTGACGTAACGCTTCGGCCGCTGAGGCAGTCCGATGCCCGTCGCTGGCGTGAGGTGCGCCGGCGCAACGTCGAGTGGCTGCGCCCATGGGAGGCCACCCTGCCGCCCGAAGGGGCGAGCGACGGCGACACCGTGCCCACGTTCGCGATGATGGTCAGGCGGCTGCGCCGGGAGGCCCGCGAGGGGCGCACGATGCCGTGGGCCCTCACCTACCGCGGTGAACTCGTCGGCCAGGTGACCGTCGGCGGCATCGCGTGGGGGTCGCTGCGCGCCGCCTACGTCGGGTACTGGATCGACAGCGCCGTCGCCGGCCGGGGGATCATGCCGACCGCGGTCGCGATGGCGTGCGACCACTGCCTCGACACGCTTCGCCTGCACCGGATCGAGATCAACATCCGGCCGGAGAACGCGGCGTCCCTGCGGGTCGTCGAGAAGCTGGGCCTGCGGCGCGAGGGCGACCGCGCCGCCTACCTGCACATCGACGGCGCCTGGCGCGACCACGTCACCTACGTCGTCTACGCGGGGGACTTCCCGGACGGGGTCCTGACGGCGTACCGCCGCGCAACGGGCTGATCCTGCTCGACGGTCGCCAGCCTTGAGCCACGGCGCGACACGCCGAAGGCGTGGGTGCTCGCCTCCCTCACGTGACCCCCCGTTCGTCCTAACGTTCGTTCCGTGACAGGGCTGATCTACGTGGTGATCATCGCCCTCTGGGCGGCGGTCCTCATCCCCATCTGGCTCCGTCGCCATGACCAGATCAGCGAGGTCCGCTCGACCGCCAGGTTCAGCTCCGCGATGAAGTCGCTTGGTAGCCAGGGTCAGGTCCAGTTCGCCACCGACAGCTACCCGCTGGACGGTCGCGTGATGGACATGGCGCTACCGCCCATGCGCTCACCCGAACGGGAGGCTCGCATGCCGCGTCAGACCACTGCGCGTCCCATCGCCCCGCAGCCCACGGCCGCCCGTCCGGCCGAGGGCCTCGACCCCGACTACGAGCGCGAACTGGTCCGCCAGGCCGCCGCCACGCGTCGCGCGCTGGTGCTCGGGGCGCTCACGGTCATCCTCCTTGCGGCCCTCGTCCTCGCGATCGTCGGCGTCCTGCCCCGATGGGCGCCGATCGTGGCTGCGCTCCCGGTGGTCGCCTTCGTGCTGGCCGCGTCCATGACCGCATCGGCTCGCACGAGCGCCCGTCCCGCTGCTCGCCCGTCCCGCCGTCCATCACGATCGACCGAGGCGGCGCCCGCACGCCGCGACGTGTCCGCACCGCGCGACTCAGGCCGACGACGACTGGGAGACCTGGAACGCCTGGGATGACGAGGACTCGTGGGAGGCCGTCCCGCAGACCCTGCCGACCTACGTCAGCGCGCCGCGCGCCTCGGCCGTGCCTCGCGGCATCGACCGCGCGCACGCCGGCGAGTGGACCGGCGAGGCGATGGTCGAGACGGCCCGTGCGATGCGCACCCGGGCCCGCTCGGCTCCGCTCGCCGACCCGGCGGACATCGACCACGGGGCCACGACTGCCGAGATCCCCGTCGTGGCCGACGACTACGGCGAGCGCCGGGCAGTCAACGAGTAGGCGTTTGCCGACCGTCGCCGGTCACTTGCTACCCTTTGCGCGCACCGACAAGGGGCTGTAGCGCAGCTGGTAGCGCACCTCGTTCGCAACGAGGGGGTCAGGGGTTCGAATCCCCTCAGCTCCACCACGTGAAGGGTCCGGGACGCATTGTCCCGGGCCCTTCTGCATGCCCGGTCCCTCGCACGACACCGCGGCTGGGTCAACTCGACGGAACAACGCGGATGCTGGGCCGATTCTGCAGAACTCGCCCGGATGCTGGGTCAAATCTGGGTTCGAGGTCAGGAGCGGGGCGGGTAGCCGGGATTCAGCATCACCCGGAACCGCAGGGCCGGATGGCTGCCGGCGGACGCGGGGGTGACGAACTCCTCCTCCAGCGAGCCCGCCGTTGGCGCGCACGACGGCCTGCGAGGCGGTGTTGTCGTCGTCGGTGACGATGTCGACGAACGGCAGGCCCTCGTCGCGCGCGAGGACCAGCATCTGCTCCAGGGCGGCCGTGGCGTAGCCGCGCCGCCGCTTCCACGGCACCACGGCGTAGCCGATGTGGCCCAGGCAGTGGGGCGGTAGGTCGGTCGTGCCCGGCTGCCAGCGCAGGCTGATCGCACCGCAGTACTCGCCGTCCCACATCCACCGGCGGATGCCGGGCAGCCGGGGCACCTCGCTGCCGTCGGGCAGCGTGACGGGGCGTCCCCCGCGCGTGCGGGTCGTTGAGGGCGGCGACGAACGCCGCGGGATCGGCGTCGATCTCGGCGAGCTCAGCGGCGGCGGCTGCCTCGTCCTCGGTCGCGGTCTCGCTCGACCAGCCACGCCGCGCGACTCTCGGTAGCTGTCGAGATACTCCATGGCCGGCGCGACGAGCTCCATGCGGTGAGTGTGCCACTCGCGGGTGGGCTACACCCAGGACGCGAACCACATGCGCATGCGCCAGGCCTCGTACGGGATGACCTCGCCGGTCCAGACCGGGTAGAACCACCACGCCGACGACGACGATCGCCAGGACGAGGACCGTGGCCGCCACCGCACCGTCCCGCCGACGACGGGCAGGCGCATCGGCGGGCCCGAGGATCGTGCCGAGGGTCATGGCCACGGCCATCACGACGAACGGGCACGAACACCACGACGTAGAAGGTGAAGATCGTGCGGTCGAGGTAGAGCAGCCACGGCAGCCAGCCGGCGGCGATGCCGACGAGGATCGCACCCGAGCGCCAGTCGCGACGCCCGATCCAGCGCCACGAGCTGGTGGATCACGGCGAGGATCCCGATCCACCAGATCAGCGGATTGCCGAGGGCGGTCACGGCGGAGACGCACTTCTCGCTGGAGCAGCCGCCGTCGACGTTCTCGTAGTAGAAGGACGTCGGGCGGGCCTGGAAGAACCACGAGAGCGCGTTGCTGCCGTAGGGGTGCGGGGAGTTCAGTCCGACGTGGAACCGCCACGCCTCGGCGTGGTAGTGCCACAGGGACCGCAGCGCCTCGGGGACGAGCGACGGCAGGCTGACCCGCCGCCCACTGCCGGGCGTAGCCGCCGTCGGTGACGAACCAGCCGGTCCATGACGTCAGGTAGACGACGACGGCGATCGCGACCATCGACAGGCCGGCGCCGGGAGCATCGCGAAGGATCGTCGCCCGCCACGGCCGCTGGACGCCGATCGCCCGCCTCGTGGAGACGTCCCACACGAGCGACATGAGGATGAAGAAGGCCAGGAACCACAGGCCCGACCACTTCACGCTGCACGCCAGGCCGAGGGCCAGCGCGGCGGCCCAGCGCCAGGGGCGCAGCCCGAGGCGTGGTCCCCAGGTGGTGCTGAGCGTGGCCAGTCCGTCCTGCCGCACCAGGTCGGCGAGCCGGCCCCGGGTGCGGTCGCGGTCGATCAGCAGGAGGCCGAACGCGGCGAGCACCCAGAACGCCAGCACCATGTCGAGCAGCCCGCTGCGGCTCATCACCAGGTGCATGCCCTCGACCGCGAGGAGCAGGCCGGCGAGCGTGCCGATGAGGTCGGAGCGGGTGAGCCGACGCGCGATGCGGGCGGTCATGAGGATGGCGAGGGTGCCGAGGACGGCGACCGCGAAGCGCCAGCCGAACGGGGTGGCGCCGAAGAGGTGCTCGCCGATCGGCGATCGTCCACTTGCCGAGCGGCGGATGGACGACGAACTCCGGGTCGCCGGTGAACAGGTCGAGGGCGCGCCAGTTGCCGTCCGACTCGAGGATGAGGTCGTTGGCGTTCTCGACGACCTTCTGCTCGTACCCGAGTCTGCAGCATCCCCAGCGCGGACTTGGGGTAGTAGGTCTCGTCGAAGATGATCGCGTGCGGACGGCCGAGCTCGACGAACCGCAGCAGGCCGCCGATGATCGTGACGATGATCGGCCCGATCCACCCTCGGATGCCGCTGGACGGCATCGGGGGCCGGAGCCGCTCGGGCAGCGACGCCTCGTCGCGACGCGGGGCGAGCTCCTGCGCGGTCGGCTCGGGACGGGGCTGGGTGTCCGCGTCCTCCTCAGGCGGAGCGGTCCCGGTCACCGGGCCATCGTAGGCGTGCTATCCATGGCAGGTGAGCAATGGTGACGCGGGTCGGATCGTGCTCGCGGCGACACCGCTCGGCAATCCCGGCGATGCGTCGCCGCGACTGGTCGAGGCGCTGACGACGGCCGACGTCGTCGCCGCCGAGGACACGCGGCGCACGCGTCGGCTCGCGGCCGACCTCGGCGTCGCCGATGACCGGTCGCATCGTCTCGTTCTACGACGCGGTCGAGCGCGAGCGGTCGCGCGAGCTGGTCGACCTCGCCCACGCGGGCCGGACGATCCTGGTCGTCTCCGACGCGGGGATGCCCACCGTCAGCGACCCCGGCTTCCGCCTGGTGGCGCTGGCCGTCGAGGAGGGCGTCGCCGTGACCGGTGCTGCCCGGCCCGTCGGCCGTGCTCGCGGCCCTGGCGATGTCGGGGCTGCCCGTCGACCGGTTCTGCTTCGAGGGCTTCCTGCCGCGCAAGGGGGGCGAGCGGTCGACGCGCATCGCCGAGCTCGCGCAGGAGCCGCGCACGATGGTGTTCTTCGAGGCCCCCCACCGTCTCGCCGCGATGCTCGAGGCCCTCGAGGCCGGACTCGGCGCCGACCGTCGGGCCGCCGTCTGCCGCGAGCTGCACCAAGACGTACGAGGAGGCCCGGCGCGGAACCCTCGGCGAGCTCGCCGCCTGGGCACGCGACGGCGTGCGCGGGGAGATCACCGTGGTGGTCTCCGGCGCGAGCGACGAGCAGCGCCGAGCGTCGAGCGGCCTGGACACCGCAGAGGGCTGGGTCGAGGCCGTCCGGGAGGGCGAGGCGACGGGTGCGACGCGCAAGGAGGCCATCGCGGACGTCGCGCGACGGGCCGGCGTGCCCAAGCGCGACGTGTACGACGCGGTCGTGAAGGGACCCGCGTCCGCTCCGTAGGATCGCCTCCATGGCTGATGCGAAGGCGTTCTACCTGACGACGCCGATCTACTACGTCAACGACGCCCCTCACATCGGCCACGCCTACACGACCACCGCCGGCGACGTGGCCACGCGCTGGCACCGCCAGCGCGGCGAGGAGGTCTGGTTCCTCACCGGGCGTCGACGAGCACGGCACCAAGGTCGAGCGGGCTGCTGCTGCGGGCGGTGTCACCCCCAGGAGTGGGTGGACCGGCTCGTAGGCGACGCGTGGCTGCCCGTCCTCGGAACCGTCGACGCGGCGAACGACGACTTCATCCGCACCACGGAGCCGCGGCACAAGGAGCGCGTGCAGAAGTTCTGGGAGGCCGTCCGCGACAACGGCTTCGTCTACTCCTCGATGTACGAGGGCCCCTACTGCGTCGGCTGCGAGGAGTTCAAGCTCCCCGGCGACCTGGTCGAGGGCGAGGGCGAGCTCGAGGGCCAGCAGCTGTGCCCGGTGCACGGGCGCCCCGTCGAGCAGCTGCAGGAGCAGAACTGGTTCTTCCAGCTGAGTGCGTTCCAGGAGCGGCTCATCGCGCACTACGAGGCGAACCCCGACGCGATCCAGCCGCGCAGCGCCTACAACGAGGTGATGTCGTTCATCCGGCAGGGACTCGTCGACATCTCGATGTCGCGGTCGAGCGTCAGCTGGGGCATCCCGCTCACGTGGGACGACCGCCAGGTGATCTACGTCTGGTTCGACGCGCTGCTCAACTACGCCACCGCGGTCGGCTACGGCGCCGAGCCCGGAACGCCCGAGGCCGAGCTGTTCGATCGGGTGTGGCCGCCGGACGTGAACCTCGTCGGCAAGGACATCCTGCGCTTCCACGCCGTGTACTGGCCGGCGATGCTCATGGCCGCGGGCCTCGAGCCGCCGCGCAAGGTGTTCGCCCACGGCTGGCTGCTCGTCGGCGGCGAGAAGATGTCGAAGTCGAAGCTCACCGGCATCGCGCCGGAGCAGATCATCGACACCTTCGGCTCCGACGCGTTCCGCTACTACTTCCTGCGTGCGATCCAGTTCGGCCAGGACGGCTCGTTCTCGTGGGAGGACATGAGCGCTCGCTACACGTCCGAGCTCGCCAACGGGCTCGGCAACCTCGCCTCGCGCGCGACCGCGATGGTCGTGCGCTACCGCGACGGCGAGCTGCCCGCGGCGCACGACCTCACCGACGCCGAGCACGACGTCGTCACTGCCCTCGCCGCAGGCGGTCGAGACGGCCGACACGCGCGTTCGTCGACCTCGACTTCTCGACCGGCATCGTCGCCGTCAAGGAGTTCGTCGAGCGGGTCAACGGCTACGTCACCGAGCAGGAGCCGTGGGTGCTGGCGAAGGACGAGGCCAACGCCGCGCGTCTCGACGTCGTGCTCAACACGATCTGCGAGTCGCTGCGTGCCGTCGCGGTCCTCTACAACCCGCTGATGCCGAAGGCGATGTCGTCGCTGTGGCAGCAGCTCGGGGCCGAGGGCGTGCTCGGACCGCTGGCGGAGCAGCGCATCGCCGACGTCGCCCGATGGGGGCAGCTGCCTCCCGGCACCCGCGTCACCAAGGGCGAGTCGCTGTTCCCGCGCATCGACGAGGGTTCGTGACGCAGTCTGCCGACGGCAGCGTGGCGGCACCCGAGCCGCTCGCGGCACCCGTCATCGACACGCACACGCACCTGAACCTGCACGACCGCTACCTGCACGGGGAGTCCGTACCCGACGCGGACGAGCTGCTCGCCCTCGCGCGGCAGGCGGGGGTCACGAAGGTCGTGCAGATCGGCTGCGACGTCGACTACGCGCGCCACTCGGTCGAGATGGCGCGCACGCGACCGGACGTCGTCGTCGGGCGTGTCCGTCCACCCGAACGATGCCGCGCGCATCGTCGAGCGCGACGGCGACGCGGCCCTCGACGCGGCACTCGCCGAGATCGCCGTGCTCGCCCGCGACGACGTGGTGCGGGCGGTGGGGGAGACCGGCCTCGACTACTTCCGCACCGGCGAGGAGCTGCACGCGGCGCAGCAGCGCGCGTTCCGCTGGCACATCGACCTCGCCCGCGAGCTCGACAAGACCCTCGTCATCCACGACCGCGACTCGCACGACGACGTCCTCGCGGTGCTCGAGTCGCAGGGGGCGCCGGACCGCGTCGTGTTCCACTGCTTCAGCGGCGACGCCGCGATGGCGGCCCACTGCGCCGAGCGCGGGCTGGTTCATGTCCTTCGCCGGGCCCATCACCTACAAGGCGAACGACGGGCTGCGCGCGGCACTGGCCGTGGTGCCCGACGAGCTCGTCCTCGTCGAGACCGACGCTCCCTACCTCACGCCCGTGCCGCATCGCGGCAAGCCGAACGCGTCCTACCTCATGCCCCACACCGTGCGGTTCATGGCCGCCGAGCGCGGCACCGACGAGGCCGCGATGTGCGACCTGCTGTTCGCCAACGCCCAGCGCGCCTTCGGGACCTGGTGATGGACGCCTCGGACGACGGCCTCCTCGGCGGCGGCGACGTCCGGGCGCTGGCCACCGAGCTGGGCATCCGTCCGACGAAGCGGCTCGGCCAGAACTTCGTCACCGACCCGAACACCGTGCGCCGCATCGTGCGCGCCGCCCGGCTGTCCGACGACGACGTGGTGCTGGAGGTCGGGCCGGGCCTGGGCAGCCTGACGCTGGCGCTGCTGCCGCACGCCCGCGCCGTCATCGCGGTCGAGATCGACCCGGTCCTGGCCGGCCGCCTCCCGGCCACCGTGGCGTCGCGCCTGCCGCAGTTCGCCGACCGGCTCGAGGTGGTCACCGCCGACGCGATGCGGATGCCGCAGCTGTCGCAGGAGCCGACCGCGCTCGTCGCCAACCTGCCCTACAACATCGCCGTGCCGGTGGTGCTCCACCTGCTGCAGGCCGTGCCGTCGATCGACACCGTGCTCGTGATGGTCCAGAAGGAGGTCGCCGACCGGCTCGCGGCAGCGCCCGGGCAGCAGGGTCTACGGGATCCCCAGCGTCAAGGCGCGCTGGTACTGCGACGTCGAGGCCGCCGGCAGCATCGGCACCTCGGTGTTCTGGCCGGTGCCGCACGTCGAGTCCGGCCTGGTCCGGATGACCCGTCGCGAGCCGCCGGTGTCGAGCGCCGGGCGCGAGGCGACGTTCGCCGTCGTCGACGGGGCCTTCTCCCAGCGCCGCAAGACCCTCCGGTCCGCGCTGGCGTCGCTGGCCGGGTCGCCCGCGCATCGCCGAGAGGGCGCTCGTCGCGGCGGGAGTCGACCCGTCGCTGCGGGGCGAGCAGCTCGACGTGGCCGCCTTCGCGCGGATCGCCGATGCCCTCGCGGTCGAGCGCGACCGCGCTTCGTCCGGCGAATCCGCATAGCCTTCACGGGTGGGGATGTCGTCCGTCACCGTCCGGGTCCCGGCCAAGGTGAACCTTCAGCTGTCCGTGGGTGCGCCACGCCCGGACGGCTTCCACGAGCTCGCCACGGTGTTCCAGGCGGTCGGGCTGTGCGACGAGATCGTCGCCCGCACGCCGGCCGCTCCGGGGATCACGCTGACGCTCTCGGGTGAGGGGGAGGGCGTTCTCCCGCTGGACGAGTCCAACCTCGCCTACCGCGCCGCCGCTGCTGCTCGCCGAGCACACGGGCGTCGAGCCCGATCGTCGACCTGCACATCCACAAGGCGATCCCGATCGCCGGCGGCATGGCCGGCGGCAGCGCGGACGCGGCCGGGGCCCTGCTGGCCTGCGACACCCTGTGGCGCCAGGCGACGCCGCGGGAGGAGCTCATGGCACTGGCGGCCGAGCTCGGCTCGGACGTGCCGTTCGCGCTGCACGGCGGCACCGCCATCGGCACGGGGCGTGGGGAGCACCTCACCCCGGTGCTGTCCCGCGGGTCGTTCCACTGGGTCTTCGCGGTGGCCGAGGCGGGGCTGTCCACGCCGGCGGTCTACGCCGAGTGCGACCGCCTCCGGGGCGGCCGCCAGGTGCCGGAGCCGTACGTCTCGGACATGCTCATGCAGGCGGTCCGGGCCGGCGACGCGCTGCTGCTCGGCAAGGCCCTGCACAACGACCTCCAGCCGGCGGCCCTGTCGCTGCGGCCCGATGCTGCGCCAGGTGCTCGAGGTGGGCGAGGACTTCGGCGCCCTCGGCGGAGTGGTGTCCGGCAGCGGCCCCACCTGCGCCTTCGTGGCCCGGGACGAGGAGCACGCCCTCGACATCGCCGTGGCCCTGACGGCCTCCGGGGTGTGCCGCACGGTGCGCCGGGCGACCGGCCCCGTGGTGGGCGCCCGGGTCACCGGCTGACGGCCCCGGAGGGCCGTGTTCGCGGTGGGCTTAGTCCCCGGTGGAGGGATGCGGAACACGCCACGAGGGGGGCAGGGTTGGACGGTAACAGCGGGTTAACGCCACCGCGGTTAGCATTCACCTAAGAGCGGGTGAGGGAAACGGAGTACAGGGATGTTCGAGAGGTTTACCGATCGGGCTCGTCGGGTCGTGGTGCTCGCGCAGGAAGAGGCGCGCATGCTCAACCACAACTACATCGGCACCGAGCACATCCTCCTGGGCCTCATCCACGAGGGTGAGGGCGTCGCCGCCAAGGCCCTCGAGAGCCTGGGCATCTCGCTCGAGGCCGTGCGCCAGCAGGTCGAGGAGATCATCGGCCAGGGCCAGCAGGCGCCCAGCGGCCACATCCCGTTCACCCCGCGCGCCAAGAAGGTGCTCGAGCTGTCCCTGCGCGAGGCGCTGCAGCTCGGCCACAACTACATCGGCACCGAGCACATCCTCCTGGGCCTCATCCGCGAGGGCGAGGGCGTCGCCGCCCAGGTGCTCGTCAAGCTCGGCGCCGACCTCAACCGGGTCCGCCAGCAGGTCATCCAGCTGCTGAGCGGCTACCAGGGCAAGGAGCCGGCCGCGGCCGGCGGCCCGGCCGAGGGCACCCCGTCGACCTCGCTCGTGCTCGACCAGTTCGGCCGCAACCTCACCGCGGCCGCCCGCGAGGGCAAGCTCGACCCCGTCATCGGGCGCGAGAAGGAGATCGAGCGCGTCATGCAGGTGCTGTCGCGCCGCACCAAGAACAACCCCGTTCTCATCGGCGAGCCCGGCGTCGGCAAGACCGCCGTCGTCGAGGGCCTCGCGCAGAACATCGTCAAGGGCGAGGTGCCCGAGACCCTCAAGGACAAGCAGCTCTACACGCTCGACCTCGGCGCGCTCGTGGCCGGCAGCCGCTACCGCGGCGACTTCGAGGAGCGCCTGAAGAAGGTGCTCAAGGAGATCCGCACCCGCGGCGACATCATCCTGTTCATCGACGAGATGCACACCCTCGTCGGCGCGGGTGCCGCCGAGGGCGCCATCGACGCCGCGAGCATCCTCAAGCCGATGCTGGCCCGCGGCGAGCTGCAGACCATCGGTGCCACCACGCTCGACGAGTACCGCAAGCACGTCGAGAAGGACGCCGCCCTCGAGCGTCGCTTCGCCCCGATCCAGGTGCAGGCGCCCGACGTCCCGCACACGGTCGAGATCCTCAAGGGCCTGCGCGACCGCTACGAGTCGCATCACCGCGTCTCCATCACCGACGGCGCCCTCGAGGCCGCCGCCCGGCTGTCGGACCGCTACATCTCCGACCGCCAGCTGCCCGACAAGGCCATCGACCTCATCGACGAGGCCGGCTCGCGCCTGCGCATCCGTCGCATGACGGCGCCGCCGGACCTGCGCGAGTTCGACGATCGCATCGCCAACGTGCGCCGCGACAAGGAGTCGGCGATCGACGCGCAGGACTTCGAGAAGGCCGCCGCACTGCGCGACCAGGAGAAGAAGCTGCTCGCCGAGAAGGTCGAGCGCGAGCGCGAGTGGAAGGCGGGCGACCTCGACGTCGTCGCCGAGGTCGACGAGCGCCTCATCGGCGAGGTCCTCGCCCTCATGACCGGCATCCCGGTGTCCGACCTCACCGAGGACGACATCGCGCGGCTGCTGCGCATGGAGGAGGAGCTGCACAAGCGCGTCATCGGGCAGGAGCAGGCCATCAAGGCGCTGTCCAAGTCCATCCGTCGCACGCGTGCGGGCCTGAAGGACCCGAAGCGTCCGTCCGGCTCGTTCATCTTCGCCGGGCCCCTCGGGCGTCGGCAAGACCGAGCTGAGCAAGACGCTGGCCGAGTTCCTGTTCGGCGACGAGGACGCCCTGATCGCGCTCGACATGAGCGAGTTCTCCGAGCGTCACACGGCCTCGCGGCTGTTCGGCTCGCCGCCCGGGTACGTCGGCTACGAGGAGGGCGGCCAGCTCACCGAGAAGGTGCGCCGCAAGCCGTTCTCCGTCGTCCTGTTCGACGAGGTCGAGAAGGCCCACCCGGACATCTTCAACTCGCTGCTGCAGGTGCTCGAGGAGGGTCGTCTGACCGACGCCCAGGGCCGGGTCGTCGACTTCAAGAACACCGTCATCATCATGACGACCAACCTCGGCAGCCGCGACGTCTCCAAGGGCCAGACCCTCGGCTTCGCGCCGGACAACGACGACGAGAGCGCCTACGAGCGCATGAAGGCCAAGGTGCAGCAGGAGCTGAAGCAGCACTTCCGGCCGGAGTTCCTCAACCGCATCGACGACGTGATCGTGTTCCACCAGCTGACCGAGAACGAGATCATCGAGATCGTCGACCTCATGATCGCCAGCCTCGAGAAGCGTCTCGAGGAGCAGGACATGGCCATCGAGCTGACGCCGGCCGCGAAGGCGCTCCTCGCGCACCGCGGCTACGACAGCTCGCTCGGTGCGCGGCCGCTTCGTCGCACGATCCAGCGCGACATCGAGGACCCGCTCAGCGAGAAGATGCTGTTCGGGGACATGAAGGCGGGCTCGATCGTCCTGGTCGACGTGGCCACGGACGACGGCGAGGAGCCGTTCACGTTCACCGCGACGCCCAAGGTCGAGCTCCCAGACGTCCCCCCGGTGGAGGCGGCCGGCAGCACCGAGGGCGAGTCGCTGACCGGCTGATCGTCGGCGTGGCATGAGCGGCCCGCTCATCCCCGGCATGCGCGAGTTCGACCGTCCGCGCGGCCGGGGACCGGCGTGGCTGGTGTGGGTCGTCATGTCCGCGATCGTGCTGGTCGCCGTGGTCATCCTCGCGGGGTTCGCCGGCGGAGTGGGCCCGTTGCGCGCGCTCGGGGTGAGCACGACTCCCATGGAGGCGGTCGGCTACCGGCCGACCTCCGACACGCAGCGTCATCCAGGTCGCCGTGACGCCGCCGCCGTCGGGGCTGTGCCGAACGGACGAGGTGAGTGCGGTCGCATTCGAGCGCAGCAACCGGGTGGAGGTCGAGACGACGGTGACGCGTGCCCGCAGCGCCTCCTGCCCGGTCACCACCATCGGCGGCGACGTGCGCTGGATCGACGTGCAGCTCGACAGCCCGCTCGGGACCAGGACCGTCATCCGGGCCTCTGACCGGGAGCCGCTGCCGCGGGAGGGCGGGCTGGGCTAGTGCGGCAGCCCGAAGCGCCCGCGCGCGAGAGCCGCGACGAGTCCGTCGGCGACCAGGCCGTCGAGGGCGCGTGCGCGCTGGGCCGCATCGGGCCAGGCCGCCTCGATCGCGCTCCCCGCCACCGCGCCAGGGCTGTCCCGCAGCACGGCGAGGATGCGACCGCGCGCCTGCCGGTCGCTGCCCGCGTACTCCGCCTGCCGCCTCCCGCCACCCGAGGTGACCGGCTGCCCCGCCGGCGTCCAGGCGCAGGAGCCGGCGACAGGGCACGTGCCGCAGGAGGGCCTCCGCGCCGTGCAGACGAGCGCGCCGAACTCCATGACCGCGGCCGACCACCGAGCGCTGCGGCCGTGGGCGGCGGGCCACAGGGCGTCCGCCCGGTTCCGCTCGGCGGCGTGATGTGGGCACGCGGCTGGTCGGCGCCCTCCAGGACGCGTGACAGCACCCGACGCACGTTCGTGTCCAGGACGATCGACCGACGGTCGAAGGCGAACGCCAGGATGGCGGCGGCGGTGTAGTCGCCCACGCCGGGCAGCCGGCAGAAGTGCCGCCAGGTCGGCGGGCACCTCGCCGTCGTGCTGCTCCGTGATCGCCACGGCACTCTGGTGGAGGCGTTGGGCGCGTCGCGGATAGCCCAGCCGTCCCCATGCCCGCAGCGCCTCGCCCACGGGCGCCGCGGCGAGCGCGGCCGGCGTGGGCCAGCGATCCATCCACCGCGGCCACACCGGCAGCACGCGGTCCACGGGGGTCTGCTGGAGCATGAACTCGCTCACCAGCACGCCCCACGGAGAGGTGGAGCGCCAGGGCAGCGGGCGCTCATGCACGTCGAACCAGCGGATCAGCGCCCGGACGAGGGCGGCATCGGCTGCCTCGTCCGCTGTCCGCCGCCACGACCGGATCGTTTCACGATCGAACGGGCGGCGCAGTAGCGTGGCCCCGTGAGCTCGCTGATGCACCCGACCGGCCCGGAGCCGGCGTCGGTGTACTGGATCCGGCGCGGAGCCATCGTGCTCGTGGTGGTCACCGTCCTCGTCGCGCTGTGGTGGCTGCTCGGCTCCCTCTTCGGCGGTGGCTCGGACACCTCGGCGGATGCCGGCACCGAGCCGTCGTCGAGCTCGAGCGCGGCCTCGGATGCCTCGGCCTCCGCCGCTCCGTCCGCGTCCGCCGACGCTGGCGCCGAGCCGGTGGAGTGCCTGGACTCCGCCATCACGGTGGAGGCCACCACGGACGCCTCGACCTATCCGGTGGGATCCACCCCCCGGCTGACGCTCACGATCATCAACAGCGGTGACATCGCCTGCAAGCGCGACGTCGGCCCGAAGGCGAACGAGCTGGAGATCACCTCGGGCGGCTACCACGTGTGGTCGAGCGACGACTGCAACGCCAGCAGCAAGAGCAAGATCGTCACCCTCAAGCCCGGCGACAAGGTGGCGTCGAGCATCACCTGGAACGGTCGGCTGACGCAGAAGGGCTGCCCGAACGGCGAGGGCGACGCGGCCAAGGCCGGCAGCTACGACCTGGTCGGGCGCAACGGCAAGGTGACCAGCGATCCCACCCCGTTCTCGCTGACGAACGTCGACTGAGCGCTCGGCGCTAGACGAACCGGTCGAGGATGCTCGCCTCGGCGAGCCGGGAGACGCCGTCGCGAACCGAGCGGGCACGTGCCTCGCCCACTCCCTCGACCTGCTGCAGGTCCTCGGTCGTGGCCGCGAGCAGCTTCTGCAGGCCGCCGAAGTGCCCGACGATGCGGTCGGTGATGACGTCCGGAAGGCGCGGGATGCGCGACAGCAGCCGGAATCCCCGTGGGGTCACCCCCGTCTCGAGTCCGTCGGCCGCGTCCGGGAAGCCGAACGTCCGGCCGATCCGGACCAGGTCGATGAGGTCGGTCTCGGTCAGCGCGTCGAGCTCCTCCAGGGCGCTGTCGACGCCCGCGCTTCTTGCGGTTGCTCGCCGGCACGAGGTAGTCGCGGACGAGCAGCACGCGGTCGCCGTCGACCCCGGACACCAGCTCGTTGAGCTGCAGGGCCAGCAGCCGGCCCTCGGTGCCCAGCTCGACGACGTAGTTCTCGACCTCGCGACGGATGCGCCGGACCATCTCGGCGCGCTGCGCCACGACGCAGACGTCGCGCACCGTCACGAGGTTCTCGATCTCCAGGGCGGACAGGGTCCCGCTCACCTCGTCGAGCCGCGACTTGTAGCGCTCGAGGGTGGCCAGTCCCTGGTTGGCGCGCGACAGGATGCCCGCGGAGTCCTCGAGCACGTGGCGACGGCCGTCGACGTAGATGGCGATGATGTTCATCGACTTGCTCACGCTGATCACCGGGTGGTGGGTCTGCCGGGACACGCGGTCGGCCGTGCGGTGGCGCGTGCCGGTCTCCTCCGTGGGCAGGGAGGGGTCCGGCATGAGCTGAACGGCGGCACGGGTGATCGTGAGGGCGTCGGCGTCGAGCACGATGGCGCCGTCCATCTTGGACAGCTCGCGCAGCCGGGTCGCCGAGAAGGCGACGTCGAGGACGAACCCGCCGTTGGTCGACCTGCTCCACCTGACGGTCCCAGCCGAGGACGATCAGGGCGCCGGTGCGGCCGCGCAGGATCCGCTCGAGGCCGTCGCGCAGCGCCGTGCCGGGCGCCACCATCGCCAGGACCTCGCGGATGCGGACGTCGGGTGCCGGATCGCTGCTCATGACTCTCCCCGTGATGTGACCGTGCTGGCGCGGGACAGGCGTTGGGCCGTGGCGATGGCCTCGTGGATCGACGACACCTCGTGCATCCGCATCCCGGCCGGCAGCGCCACGGACGTGCCCCGTGCGCGGAGGGCCCGCCCCGGGGCGATGACGTCGGTGAACCCCAGGCGGCCCGCCTCGCCTAGCCGGCGGTCCAGGGACGCGATGGGACGGACGTCGCCGGCCAGCCCGATCTCGCCGAAGGCGACCAGTCCGGCGGGCATGGGCACGTCGGAGGCGCTGCTGGCGATCGCGAGTGCCACGGCCATGTCGGTGGCCGGCTCGGTGAGCCGCACCCCTCCGACGGTGGCGACGAAGCAGTCGGCGGTGGCGAGGCGCACCCCGGCACGACGCTCGAGGACGCCCAGCATCATGGCGATGCGCGCCGAGTCGAGTCCGCTGGTGACGCGTCGGGGCTGCGGCGCCGACGACGGCGCGATGAGCGCCTGCACCTCGGCCACGAGCGGCCGGCGGCCCTCCATGGTCACCGTGACGCAGGTGCCCGGGCGCGATCTCCCGACGGTCGCCCAGGAACAGTCCGCTCGGGTCGGCCAGCCCGATGATGCCGTCGTCGACGAGCTCGAAGCAGCCGATCTCGTCGGCGGCGCCGAAACGGTTCTTGACCGCCCGCACCAGCCGCAGCGGTCCCTGCCGGTCGCCCTCGAAGTGCAGCACGACGTCGACGAGGTGCTCGAGGGTCCGGGGACCGGCGACCGAGCCGTCCTTCGTCACGTGCCCAACGAGCACCACGGTGATGTCGCGCGACTTGGCTGCGGCGATCAGCGACGCCGCGACCTCCTTGACCTGGGTGACGCCGCCCGCCGCGCCGTCGACCTCGGCGCTGGAGATCGTCTGTACCGAGTCGAGGACCAGCAGGCTCGGTGCGACCGCGTCGAGCTGGCCGAGAACGCTGCCGAGATCGGTCTCTGCCGCAAGGAACAGGTCGTCGGCCACCGCGCCGATGCGCTCGGCTCGCAGCCGGACCTGGGCGGCCGACTCCTCGCCCGTCACGTACAGGGCGACGTGACCGGATCGTGCCCAGGCGGCGGCAGTCTCCAGCAGCAGCGTGGACTTGCCGACGCCCGGCTCACCCGCCAGCAGGAGCACGGCCCCGGGCACGAACCCGCCACCGAGGACGCGGTCGAGCTCGGGGATGCCGGTGGGCACGGCTCGTGCGGTGGCCACGTCGACCTCGCCGATGCGGACGGCCGGAGTCACCACCGAGGCCCTGGCCGTGGTGCGGGCGCGCACGGCGCCCACCTCCTCGACGGTGCCCCAGGCCTGGCACTCCCCGCAGCGGCCGACCCACTTGGGCGAGGTCCAGCCGCAGTCGGTGCAGCGGTAGGGGACGACGGTGGTGCGGGCCATGGCCGCTACCGCGGATCGGCCGGATGCGGAGACAGGCCCAGGTCGAAGCGGCCGTTCTCGAGCAGCAGCACGCGGGCACGGCAGAGTCGGGCCAGCTCGTCGTACGCCGGCTGGCCGATCAGGGCGACGATCTCGTCGCGGCTCGACTCGAAGACCGGCTCGGCGCCCACGTGCGCGTCGGTGTTCGCGGTGCAGTACCACTGGAAGTCATGGCCGCCCGGGCCCCAGTCGCCGCGCTGGTACTCGCCGAGCACGATCACGAGGTACTCGGTGCCGTCCTCGATGGTGCGGTTGTCGTACGACCGGCGCAGGGGCAGCTGCCAGCACACCTCGGGCTTGGTCTCGATGAAGGAGACGCCCTCCTTGGCGGCGAGGTGGTGCAGGGCGCAGCCGTACCCGCCCTCGAAGCCCTCGTCGTTGTGGAAGATGCAGGCACCCTTGACCACGCGGGTCTTGTCCTCGCCGTCCTCCTTGACGGTCCAGCCCTTCTTCAGGCCGGTGCGGTGGTTCTGCCAGAGCTCGGGCGTGAGCTTCTCGACCCAGGTGCCGACGCGCTTGCGGTCCTTCTTCTCGGAGAAGTGGGCGCCGTGGACGCAGCAGCCGGCGTCCGGCCGGCTCGCGTCGATGCCCTGGCAGCCGTTGCCGAAGATGCAGGTCCACCGCGAGGTGAGCCAGGTGAGATCGGCCTTGATCAGGTGCCCGGAGTCGGCAGGGTCGACGAACTCGACCCACTGTCGAGGGAAGTTGAGCGGCACCTCAGGCATGGCGCCAGCCTACGTGGTCGGAGGGATCGCTTCGACGAAGTCGATGCGATGCTGCGCGGTCCTCGGTCAGCCCGATAGTTTCAGTCCGTGCGACTCGGAGTGCTCGACCTCGGCTCGAACACCGTTCACCTGCTGCTGGTCGATGCCCACTACGGCGCGGCCCCGGTGCCGGCGTCCAAGCTGAAGATGCCGCTGCGCCTGTCGGAGCACCTCGGTGCCGACGGCGGCGTCGAGGAGTCGGCCGTCGTGCAGCTCATCGACTTCGTCTGCCGCGGCCAGGCGCTTGCCGAGGACAAGGGCGCGACGGAGATCATGGCGTTCGCGACGTCGGCGATCCGCGAGGCGGCCAACGGCGAGCAGGTGCTCGCTCGCGTGCGCGCCGAGACCGGCCTGGACATCCAGGTCCTCTCCGGCGAGGACGAGGCCCGCATGACATTCCTGGCTGCCCGACGGTGGTTCGGCTGGTCGAGCGGCCGGATCCTGCTGCTCGACATCGGCGGCGGATCGCTGGAACTGGCGTCGGGCACCGACGAGGAGCCCGACGTGGCGGCGTCGGTGCCGCTGGGGGCAGGCCGCCTCACCCGCGACCTCCTCCAGGGCGATCCGCCGTCGCCCGAGGCGGTGCGCGAGCTGCGCAGGTACGCCCGCGCGCACATCGCCGAGGTGGTGGGGCGCCTGCGGCGGGTCGGGGAGCCACGCATGGCGGTGGCCTCGTCCAAGACGTTCAAGCAGCTCGCCCGGATCGCGGGCGCGGCGCCGTCGAGTGACGGCATCCACGTGCGGCGGGTCCTTCGTGCGGCCGACGTGCGCGAGCTCGTGCCCCGGCTGGCCGGGATGACCGCTGCCGAGCGGGGCAGGATCCCCGGGGTGTCGGAGGGCAGGTCGGAGCAGATGGTGGCGGGCGCGATCGTGGCCGAGGCCGCCATGGACCTGCTCGAGCTCGACGAGCTCGTCGTGTGTCCGTGGGCGCTGCGCGAGGGCATCATCCTGCGCCGGCTGGACGGCCTGCCGCTGTGAGCATGGTGGCGACCGACCCGGTCGTGGGCCTGACGTCTGCCGATGTGTCCGAGCGGGTGTCGCGCGGGCAGGCCAACGCGGCGCCCGATGCCCGCAGCCGCAGCCTGGCCGACATCGTCCGGGCGAACACCTTCACGTGGTTCAACGGCCTGATCGGCACGCTGTGGGTGATCATGCTGGTCGTCGCGCCGATCCAGGACTCGCTGTTCGGCTTCGTCATCGTTGCCAACACCGCGATCGGCATCATCCAGGAGTACCGAGCGGCCCGGACCCTGGCCAAGCTCGCGGTCCTGGGCGAGG
Organism: uncultured bacterium; assembly: GCA_963707385.1. Classification (GTDB taxonomy): domain Bacteria; phylum Actinomycetota; class Actinomycetes; order S36-B12; family S36-B12; genus UBA10649. The sequence goes on from CAVPPK010000004.1 coordinate 391,594, forward strand.
CCAGGCCGGTCGTGCGGCGCGACGGGGAGGACGTCGAGGTCAGCCCGCAGGATGTCGTGCTCGACGATCTCGTGGTGCTGCGCCCGGGGGACCAGCTCGTGGTCGACGGCGTCATCGTCGCCTGCGACGGCCTGGAGATCGACGAGAGCCTGCTCACCGGCGAGGCGGACCCCGTCGACAAGGTCGCGGGAGACGAGGCGATGTCGGGCTCCTTCGTCGTCGCCGGGTCCGGGACCTACCAGGCGACCCGGGTCGGGCGGGACTCCTTCGCCTCCGGCCTGACCGAGGAGGCCAAGAAGTTCCACCTGACGAACTCCGAGCTGCGTGATGCGATCAACGGGTTCATCCGGGGCATCTCGTTCCTGCTGCTGCCGGTGGGACTGCTGCTCCTGTGGTCGCAGGTCGTGCGCACCGAGCTCCCGCTCGACGAGGCGATCCGCGGCACGATCGCCGGTGTCGTCACCATGATCCCCGAAGGCCTGGTCCTGCTGACGAGCATCGCGATGGCGGTGTCCGTCATCCGCCTGGCGCAGAAGAAGGTCCTCGTGCAGGACATGCCCGCGGTCGAGGTGCTGGCCCGTGTCGACACGATCTGCGTCGACAAGACCGGCACGCTCACCGAGCCGGGCATGCGGGTGCGTGACGTCGTACCGCTCGGCGCGGTGGTGCCCGACCTCGACGCGGTGCTCGGTGCGATGGGCGCGAGCGAGCAGAGCCCCAACCCCACGCTCGCCGCGATCGCCGAGCACTACGCCTCGCCAGGCTGGCCGGTGACCGCGTCCGTCCCCTTCTCGAGCGCGCGCAAGTGGTCGGCTGCTGGCTTCGACGGACATGGCACCTGGCTGCTCGGCGCCCCCGAGATCCTCGCGATCGACGATGACGACGTCCTCCGGCAGGCCGACGAACGGGCGGCCGACGGTGCCCGCGTCCTGCTCCTCGCACGGTCGGACGGGCAGCCGTCCGCCGACGGCGGGCCGGGCCCGCTCAGCGCCGCCGCCCTCGTCGTGATCAACCAGCAGCTGCGCCCCGACGCGGCCGAGACGGTGGCCTACTTCCTCGAGCAGGACGTGACCGTCAAGGTCATCTCGGGCGACAACGCCGCCACGGTCGGTGCCATCGCGCTGCAGGCGGGCGTGCCGGGAGCCGACCGGGCCGTCGATGCGCGGACCCTGCCCGCCGCCACCGAGGAACTGGCCGAGGCCCTGTCCGGCGCGAACGTCTTCGGGCGCGTCACTCCGTCGCAGAAGCAGCAGATGGTCGATGCGCTGCACGCGCGCGGCCTGACGGTCGCCATGACGGGCGACGGCGTCAACGACGTGCTGGCGCTCAAGAACGCCGATCTCGGCATCGCCATGGGATCGGGCTCGGGAGCCACGCGCGCCGTTGCCCAGGTCGTCCTGCTCGACAACCGCTGGTCCGTCATGCCGAGCGTCGTGGCCGAGGGGCGCCGGGTCCTCGGCAACATCGAGCGCGTGTCCGATGTCTTCCTCACCAAGACCAGCTACGCGGTGATCTTCTCCCTCGTCACGGGCCTGACCGCGATCGCCTTCCCGTTCCTCCCGCGGCACCTCACCATCATCGGCGCTCTCACGATCGGCATCCCGGGGTTCTTCCTCGCGCTCATGCCCAACACCGAGCGGTTCCGCCCAGGGTTCCTGAAGCGCGTGCTGCTGTTCGCCGTGCCGTCGGGAGTGATCTGCGCCGCTGCCGCGCTGACGACGTACACGGTCAGCAACTCCCTCGAGCTGAACGCGGGCGCCGCTCCGGAAGACGCGCTCCTCGCATCGCAGGCGGCGGCGACGACGTGCCTGTTCATCGTGGCGACCGCGGTGCTCCTTCAGTCCGCCCGGCCGCTGAATGCCATCCGGCTCGGGATCGTGACCCTGATGATCGTGGCCTTCCTGGGCGTGATCCTCATCCCGTGGTTCGCGAACTTCTTCGCGCTCACCACCGTGGGCGTCAACGCACCGACCGCCGTGGCGGTCGTCGTGGGCGCGGCCGGTGCCGTGCTCGTCTGGGTCGCCACCCTGGTCACGGACAGGTGGAGGCGGGTGTGACTGCCCGGGTCGGCCTCTCGACGTCGTCGGTCTACCCCGAGACGACAGCGGCGGCATTCGAGCTGGCGGGCGCGCTCGGCTACGACGGCGTCGAGGTGATGGTCGGCACCGATGCGACGAGCCAGGACGCCGATGCGCTGAAGGCTCTCGTCGACCACTACGAGGTGCCGATCCTGTCCATCCACGCGCCGTGCCTGCTCGTCACCCAGCGGGTCTGGGGGACCGACCCCTGGGGCAAGCTCCAGCGCGCGCAGGCGGCCGCGGAGCTGGTCGGTGCCGACACGGTGGTGGTGCACCCGCCGTTCCGCTGGCAGCGCGACTACGCGCGGGAGTTCGTCGATGGACTGGCGCGCATGCGCTCGGAGACCGACGTGCGGTTCGCCGTCGAGAACATGTTCCCGTGGCGGGCCGGCCCGGGCTCCGTCGGCGCCTACCTGCCGGACTGGGACGTCCGCAACGACGACTACCCGCACACGACGCTCGACATGTCGCACACCGCCGTCTCGAGGACCGATGCGGTCGAGATGGCCCTGGACCTCGGCGACCGGCTCGCGCACGTGCACCTCGCCGACGGCACCGACTCCGTCGCGGGACGAGCACCTGATCCCCGGGCGCGGCGACCAGCCGGTCGCACAGGTCCTGACCATGCTGGCGGGGAGGGGGTTCGACGGAACGGTGATCGCCGAGGTGAGCACCCGCCGGGCACCCGACCGCGCGGCCCGGATCGCCGACCTGTCGGAGGCGCTGGCCTTCGCGCGACTGCACCTGGGCCAGCGTCCGGCCTGAGGGGCTCTCGCGGCCTAGTCTGGACGCATGGTGAGCGTGCCGAAGGACCCGCAGCAGGCGGCGGGTGCCGTGCTGCAGGCCGCGCGGACCGCGTTCGCTGCGCGTGGCTACACCCAGACCACCGTTAAGTCGGTGGCGGCCGCTGCGGGGGTGGCGCCCGGGGTCGTGACGTCGCTGTACCGCAACAAGGAGCGCCTGTTCGCCGCGGCGATGCGGCTGCCCTTCGACCCCGCGACGGCTGTGCCGGAGATGATCGCGCCGGGGCTCGACGGCATGGGCGACCGGCTGGTGTCGCTCATGCTGTCGCTGATGGGGGACGAGCAGGTGCGCGGCGACCTGCGCCGCATCCTGAACTCGACCGGTGCGGCGAACCTGTCCATGTCGGCGGCCAGGACCGTCCTCCCCGTCGACGATCAGGTGGTCGTCGAGCAGATCCGGCTCATGTCCGAGTACCTGTCGAGCACGGTCCTGGATCGCGTGGTCGCCGCCGTCGGCGTGCCGGACGCCCGCATGCGCGTCGCCGTCATCTCGTCGTACCTCGTGGGCATCGCCACGACGCGCTACATCCTTCGGCTCGAGCCACTCGCCTCGGCAACCGATGACGAGGTCATCGCGATGGTCGGTCCCGCCGTGCAGGCCCTGCTCGATCCGACTCGCCGTCTCGGCGCCTCATGATCCGCGGCGCGCTGTCCGCCGTCGCCCGCAATGAGTCGCTCGGCGGACTGCTGAGCCGCGCTCCCATCGCGCGGGACGTCGTCAAGCGCGTGGTGGGCGGTGACACCGTCGAGTCCGCTCTGGGGGTCGCGGCCGACCTGGCCGACCGCGGGTTCGTCGTCAGCCTCGAGCGCGCCGCCCCCGCCGTGTCGAGCGATGCCGAGGCAGCCGCGGTCACGGAGGAGTACCGGACGCTCGTCGACGCCGTCACGGCCTCGGGGTTGGCCCCGGTCATCGAGGTGACCGTGTTCGCCGAGGCGCTCGGGCTCCTCGCCGACGCCGACCCTGCCGTGGCGAGCAGCCGGCTGGCCGATCTGGCGCGGCATGCGAGCGGCCGCGGCGTTGCCCTCATGGTCGGCACCGGATCCGTCGACCACGCGCCGGCGACACTCGCGATGGTCGACGAGCTCGATGCGAGCGGCCTCGCGGTGGGCATCACGCTGCCGGCGGCGCTGCGACGCACGGAGGCGGATTGCATCCGCCTCGCGGACCGCCGGGTTCGCCTGATCAAGGGGTCCCGCAAGGGGGACCCGTCGGTGTGCCACGACCAGCCGTTCGAGATCGACAAGGCGTACGTTCGCTGCGCCAAGGGGCTGCTGCAGGGTTCCGGAGATGCATCCTTCGCCACCCACGATGCCCGGCTCATCGAGATCCTGGAGTCGCTGGCGGGCCGCTACGGACGCGCGCGGCACTCGTACGAGTTCGCCCTCTTCATGGGCCGCCAGGAGGGTGCCCAGGAGCGGCTGCTGGATGCCGGGGAGCAGGTGCGCGTCTACGTTCCGTATGGCCCGGACTGGTTCGAGCGGCTCGTGGGAGGCTTGGCGGAGGAGCCGGGGACGGTCGCGGCTGCGCTGCGGTCGCTGCTTCCGGGGGCGTCATGAGTGAGGGGATGAGCTCCATGCGGATTGCCGTGCTCGGCGGTGGGGTGATGGGGGAGACGCTGGCGAGCGGGTTCCTGCGCTACGTCACGCCTGCTCCGGACGTCGTGGTCGCCGAGAAGCGCACCGAGCGAGCGGACGAACTGCGTCGCCTGCATGGGGTCGACATCGCGGACACCGCCGATGCTGTGCGCGGCGCCGATGTCGTGGTCCTCGCGGTCAAGCCGCAGGACGTGCCGGACCTGCTGGCCGAGGTGGGGTCGGCCATCGCACCGGGAACCCTGGTCATCTCGATCGCCGCGGGCATCCGTACGGCCACCATCGAGGAGCGCGTGCCCGCCGGCGTCGACGTCGTCCGGGCCATGCCCAACACGCCGGCGCGCGTCGACCGGGGGGTCACGGGGCTCAGTCCCGGCGCGCAGTGCTCGTCCGAGGCGCTCGCCCTGGCGGAGCGGCTGCTGGCGTCGGTGGGCCAGGCCTTCTCGGTGCCGGAGACACTGCAGGACGCGGTGACGGCGGTGTCCGGAAGCGGTCCCGCCTACGTGTTCTTCCTCGCAGAGGCCATGACCGCCGCGGCCGTCGAGCTCGGCCTGGACCCGGTGACCGCCACCCGCATGGTGAACCACACGATCCTGGGTGCAGCCACCCTGCTCGAGACGTCCGGCGAGCCGGCAGAAGTGCTGCGCCGCAACGTGACGTCGCCGAACGGCACGACGGCGGCAGCCATCGACGCGTTGGACGAGCGCGGTGTGCACGCGGCCGTCGTGGCCGCCATGACGGCTGCGCGGGACCGCAGCCGCGAGCTGTCCGGCGGCTGACGGTGAGCGAGCGCGTCGGCGTCGTCTGGGACGACCGGCTGGCCGAGTACGACTTCGGGCCGGGGCATCCCCTCGCCCCGATCCGAGTGCAGCTGGCGATGCGGCTGGCCGCCGAGTTCGGGCTCTTCGCCCCCGGCCACGTCAGCATCCTCACCCCGGTGGAGCCGGTGGACGACGACCTGATCCTGCGCGTCCACGAGGCCGGGTACGTGCGGGCCGTCCAGGCCGCGTCCACGGATCCGCACTTCTACGACGCCGAGCGCGGACTGGGCACCGACGACGATCCGGTCTTCCCGGGGATGCACCAGGCCTCCTGCCGCGTCGCCGGAGCGAGCCTCATGGCTGCGCGGGCCGTGCACGCCGGCGAGGTGGAGCACGCGGTCAATCTCGCCGGCGGCCTGCACCACGCCCTCCCCGGGGCCGCGGAGGGGTTCTGCGTCTACAACGACATCGCGGTCGCCATCGCGTGGCTGCTCGACCAGGGCGTCGAGAGGGTCGCGTACCTCGACATCGACGTGCACCACGGTGACGGCGTCCAGGCGATCTTCTGGGACGACCCGCGCGTGCTCACCATCTCCATCCACGAGAGCCCCCGCACGCTGTTCCCGGGCACCGGGTGGCCCACGGAGACCGGTGGGCCGTCGGCGCCGGGGACGGCCGTCAACATCGCCGTGCCCGCGGGTACGAACGACCAGGGCTGGCTGCGCGCCCTCCACGGCGTCGTGCCTGACGTGCTCGCCGCGTTCGCCCCCCAGGTGCTCGTCTCCCAGCACGGCGTGGACACGCACTTCGAGGATCCCCTGGCCCACCTGCTCGTCTCCTTGGACGGGCAGCGGATGGCCTTCGAGGCGGTGCATCGCTGGGCGCACCGGTATGCGGGGGGCCGCTGGGTCGCGCTCGGCGGCGGTGGCTACGAGTGGGTCGACGTCGTGCCGCGCGCCTGGACGCACCTGATCGCGGAGGCGACCGGCCACCCGATCGATCCGCAGACCGAGGTGCCGGAGGCCTTCCGGGAGTTCGTGCTCGAGTCTCTCGGGCGGCAGGGGCCTGGACGGATGACCGACGGCCGCCAGCCCTGGCCACGGCCGTTCGACCAGGGCTTCGACCCGGATGATGCGATCGACGCCGCCGTGATGGCGACGCGTGAGGCGGTCTATCCGTACTACGGCCTGACCCCCGAGCCGAGCCTGTGGTTCTGAAGGAGCTGCGCCATTTCCCTCTAGGGAAGGGAAAATTTCCCGGTTCAACTTTCCCAAGGACCCCACGGGCCACTAGTCTTCGCAACGCCTAGATGCCGTGTGTCACCGGAGGGGAAGCCGGTGCGGTCCGGGGCAGAGAGTTCGGTGTGAGATGTCCACGACCCCTGATCGGGCGTTCGCTGAGGTGCGTTTCCTGACCGTGGCCGAGGTGGCCGGGTTGATGCGCGTATCCAAGATGACCGTCTACCGACTCGTGCACAACGGCGAGATGCCGGCCGTGCGCGTGGGTCGTTCGTTCCGCGTCCCGGAGCAGGCCGTCCACGACTACCTGCGCGACTCCTTCGTCGAGACCGCCTGAGCCTTCCGGTCCACCGAGGTCAGCCTCGGGGCACGAGACCGCGTCAGCCCGCCGTTCCGAGCAACGGTAGGGTTACCTGAAGCACGCACAACTGCGAGATTGGGATTATTGATGGGCTCTGTGATCAAGAAGCGACGCAAGCGGATGGCTAAGAAGAAGCACCGCAAGTTGCTGCGTCGCACCCGGGTCCAGCGCCGCAACAAGAAGTAGCCGCCTCTCCCGGCCGCTCCACGCCACCAGGGGGTCTGATGGGACGCACCGTGCTCGTCACGGGCGTGTCGAGGTACCTCGGCGGCCGGATGGCCGCCTTGCTCGCCACCGACCCCGCGATCGACAGCGTCATCGGCGTCGACGTGGTCGCGCCCGATCTGGCTATTCCCGGCACCGAGTTCGTGCGTGCCGACATCCGCAACCCCGTCATCGCGAAGGTGATGGGCGAGGCGGGCGTCGACACGGTCGTCCACATGGGCGTCATCGCCACCCCCAAGCAGGCGGGCGGGCGGTCGACCATGAAGGAGATCAACGTCATCGGGACGATGCAGCTCCTCGCGGCCTGCCAGCGCACGCCCAGCGTCCGCTCGCTGATCGTGAAGTCCACGGCCGCCGTCTACGGCTCCGGCCCGAAGGATCCCGCGAAGTTCAGCGAGGACATGGAGCCCAAGCACGCGCCGTCGTCGGGGTGGGCGAAGGACTCCGTCGAGGTCGAGACCTACGTGCGCGGCTTCGCTCGACGCCGGCCGGACGTCACCGTGACGACTCTGCGGTTCGCCAACTTCATCGGACCGCGCGTGCAGACGGCGCTGACGTCGTACTTCTCGCTCCCGGTCGTGCCGACCGTGCTCGGCTTCGATCCGCGCCTGCAGTTCGTGCATGAGGACGACGGCCTCGAGGCCCTCCGCACCGCCGTCCTGTCTCCACGTCAGGGCACCTTCAACATCGCCGGCGATGGCGTCCTGCTGCTGTCCCAGGCCCTGCGGCGCGCGCGACGGGCGACCGTGGCCGTGCCCAGCCTGCTGTTCCCCACCGTCGGCCGCGCGATGAGCCCGCGTGGCCTGGCCGACTTCTCGCCCGGAGGCTGTGCGCTACCTCACCTTCGGACGCGCACTCGACACTCGAGCCATGCGGCGGACCCTGGGGTTCGAGCCCGGCTGGACCGGCGAGAGTGCTTTCATGGCGTTCGTGAACCGGAACGACGTGGCGCAGGAGTCCGACGTTGCCTGACGCCGACATCATCCTCTTCGGCCAGCCCGGCGACCCCGAGCGCGGCGTTCCCGCCCAGCCGGTGCCGTCGGCCATGGGTCCGTCGAAGGCGGCCCGGCTCGTGGGCAACACCGGGCCCCAGCCGGCCGCCCCCGCGGTCCCGGCGCGAGCCCCGGCGGCGCCCGTCCACTCGGCCGGTGCACCGGCGCCGCGGGAGGTCTGGACCGACGACGAGATCCCCGTCGACGAGGGCTGGCTGGACTTCGTGCGCCGTCGCATGTCCGGCGACTACGGGGTCGACGACTTCGGCTTCGACCCGGAGCTGACCGACAAGGTGTTCCTGGCGCTCATGCGCCCGCTGTACCGCTCGTGGTTCCGGGTCGAGACCACGGGCCTGGAGAACGTTCCCTCGGACTCGGGGGCCCTGATCGTGGGCAACCACTCCGGTGTGATCGCCCTCGACGCCGCGATGACGCAGGTCGCTCTGCACGACGAGCATCCCGCGCACCGGCATCTCCGGATGCTCGGGCGCCAACCTCGTCTTCCAGATGCCGGTGATGGGCGAGATCGCGCGGAAGGCCGGGCACACGCTCGCCTGCCATCCCGACGCCGAGCGACTGCTCGGGGCCGGCGAGGTGGTCGGCGTGTGGCCCGAGGGCTTCAAGGGCGTCGGCAAGCCGTTCAGCCAGCGCTACAAGCTGCAGCGCTTCGGTCGCGGCGGCTTCGTGGCGGCGGCGCTGCGCACGCGCTCGCCCATCATCCCGACGGCGATCGTGGGCGCCGAGGAGATCTACCCGATGGTGGCGAACGCGAAGACGATCGCGCGCATCCTCGGGCTCCCGTACTTCCCGATCACGCCGACGTTCCCGTGGCTCGGCCCGCTGGGCATGGTGCCGCTGCCGAGCAAGTGGCACATCCACTTCGGCGAGCCGATCCCCACGGACCACTTCCCCGAGGGCGCCGCCGACGATCCGATGGTGGTGTTCAACCTGACCGACCAGGTGCGCGAGCAGATCCAGCAGTCGTTGTACCGGCTGCTGGTCAAGCGGCCCTCCGCGTTCGGCTGAGGAACGAGCGGAGCGAGTACCGGAAGCCGAGCGCCATGAGCCCGCGTTCGGCTAGAACCCGTCGAGTGGCGAGTTGTCGGGCGAATCGCCGAAGGCGCCGCCCGACAACTCGCCACTGGACAGCCGTTCAGGCGGGGAGGTCGACGCCGACGCGTCGGGCGCGAGCCGCGGCGTAGCCGATCGCCAGCCCCACGGCGATGCCGCCTGCACCGGAGGCCGCGGGCAGCGCGACCCGCTTGAACTGCTCCCGGCGCCGGAAGTCGCGGACCTTCCAGCCGTTCTCGCGCGCGTGCGCCCGCAGGGTGGAGTCGGGGTTGACCGCCACCGGGTTGCCGACGATGGACAGCATCGGGATGTCGTTGGCCGAGTCCGAGTACGCCGAGCAGCGCGACAGGTCGAGGCCCTCGCGGGCGGCGATGGCCCGGATCGCCTCGGCCTTGGCCAGGCCGTGCAGCGGCGGGCCCTGGAGCCGGCCGGTGTAGATGCCGTTGCGGACGTCGGCCACCGTGCCGAGCGCGCCCGTGAGGCCGAGCCGCTTCGCGATGACCGTCGAGAGCTCGACCGGGGTGGCCGTGACGAGCCACACCTGCTGGCCGGCGTCGAGGTGGCCCTGCGCGATCGCGAGGGTGCCGGGGATGAGCTTGTCGACCATGCTGTCGTCGAAGATCTCGCCCGCGAGTCCCTCGAGCTCGGCGACCTCGCGGCCCTCGACGAAGGACAGTGCGGCTTCGGTCGCCGATGCCATGTCCTCGAGGTCCTCGGAGCCGCTGAGCACGAACTTGAGCTGCTTGACGGCGAAGCCGACGATCTCCCGGCTGTTGAAGTAGTTGCGCTTCGCGAGCCCCACCGCGAAGTGGAAGCTGCTGGCCCCGCGCATGAGGGTGTTGTCGACGTCGAAGAACGCCGCACCGGTCGGATCGAGAGTGGGGGTGACCAGGTGGCCTGGGCCAGCAGCCGCCGCCGAGGCCTCGCCCGCCTGGCGGTAGCGCGACAGCACGTCGTCGCGCGGCGGCAGGGGGCGGCTGTCGGGTGCGTCGCTCACGGGGCGAGACTACCCAGCGCCGTGCCCGGGTGTGCCAGACTCGGCCTTCGAACGGCACGACGGGCTGGCCTTCGACGGCACGGCGGGCCGCTGACGCACGGAAGCGACGAGGAGGGCTGCGATGAACGCCAATATCGCGGGATTCCTGCGCGCCTCGGCCGATCGGCACCCGGATGCGACGTGCATCGTGGCCGGCGACGTCTCCTACTCATGGCTCGACATCGACCGGGCCGTCGACGCCTTCGCCGCGGGACTGGTGCAGCGCGGCCTGCGTGCCGGCGACCGGGTGGCCATCCTGCTCGGCAACTGCGTCGAGTTCGTGGTCGCCTACTACGGAGCCGCACGCGCCGGTCTGGTGAGCGTTCCGCTGAACCCGGCCTACACCAGCCCGGAGGTCGCCGTCCTGCTGGCGGACTCCGGTGCGCGCATGCTGATCGTGCAGCCGAGCACCGAGCAGGTCGGCGAGAGTCCTCCGCCGCTCTCCCGGGCTGCGAGGTGGTCAGCACCGCGAGTGCGGAGTGGGCCGACATCTCCCGGTCGGGGGAGGGCGCCGTCCTCGCCGAGGTGGCCACATCTCCGGACGCGCTGGCCCTGCTGCTCTTCACGGCGGGCACGAGCGGGCGGCCGAAGGGCGCGATGCTCACCCATGGCGCCCTGCGCGCCAACATCGAGTTGCTGCTCGCGCTCACCGATCCGCCGGCCGTCGCGGACGACGACATCGTTCTGGTCGTGCTGCCGATGTTCCACGTCTACGGGCTCAACACGGCCCTCGGACTCGCCGTCGCAGCCGGTGCGACCTGCGTGCTGAGCGACCGGTTCGACCCGGTGGAGAGCCTGCAGCTCATCGCCCGACGAGGCGTCACGACGATCGCCGGAGCCCCCGCGATGTACCAGGCGTGGTGCGCGACGCCGGGGCTGCGCGAGGCGATGTCGACCGTCCGGATGCTCTCGAGCGGTGGTTCGCCGCTGCCCGTCCGGGTGTTCGAGTCCTTCGCCGAGCTCACCGGCCTGCGCATCTACGAGGGCTACGGGATGACCGAGACCGCCCCCGTGGTGGCGACGACGTTGGTGTCGGGAAGCCCCAAGGCCGGGTCGGTCGGCCGTCCGCTGCCCGGGATCGATGTGCGGCTGGCGGACGAGGACGGCACCGAGGTCGACGAGGGCGACCCCGGCGAGGTCTGGGTGCGCGGACCGTCGGTGTTCAGGGGCTACTGGCCCGATGCGGCCGGCGGCCCGGACGCCGACGGCTGGTTCAGGTCCGGTGACGTCGCCTATGCGGACGAGGACGGCGACCTGCACCTCGTCGACCGCCGGCGCGAGGTGATCCTGGTGAACGGCTTCAACGTCTACCCGCGCGAGATCGAGCTGGTGATCGACGACCTCGACGGCGTCGCCGAGGCCGCCGTCGTGGGCGTTCCGGACGACGCGACCGGCGAGGCCGTCACGGCACTCGTGGTGGCCCGGCGCGGCGCCACCCTCACGCCGGAGCAGATCGCCGCGCACTGCGCCACGCGGCTCGCGCGGTTCAAGTGCCCGTCGACCATCCGCGTCGTCGACGCGTTGCCGCACTCGGCCACCGGCAAGGTGGCCAAGGGCCGCCTGCGCGACGTGTACGGGGACACCGGTTACGGCTCATGAGCCCGCGGGTCACCCTCATCGGCAAGCCCGACTGCCACCTGTGCGCCGATGCGCGGCAGGTCGTCGCCGACGTGTGCGCCGAGACCGGCGAGGAGTGGGCTGAGGTGTCGATCGAGGACGATCCCGCCCTGTTCGACGAGTACTGGGAGCGGATTCCCGTGGTCCTCGTCGACGGGCGCCCGCACGACTTCTGGCGGATCGACCCAAGCCGGCTTCGGACGGCCCTGGCTCCTCAAGGCACCCGATAACAGGACGCGCGCGTCCGGTCAACTTTGTGACTTCGTTCGCAAGCACCTAACCTATGGGCGTCGAACACCTGCTGGAGGCCCGTTCGGCCCCAAGGATCGGCACACTTCCCCTGGAGAATCGTGTCCACAGCGCGCTCGCCCCGGACGGCCCTGTCCGCCGTCTCGCGTGGGTCCGGCCGGTCTCGTGACCTCGCCCGAGACATCCCCGATGCGACCGTGGCCCGCCTGCCGGTCTACCACCGGGTGCTGACCCAGCTGGCGGACTCGGCTGTCACGACGGTGTCCTCGGAGGAGCTGGCCTCCGCCTGCGGAGTCTCCTCGGCCAAGCTGCGCAAGGACCTGTCCCACCTCGGGTCCTACGGCACCCGAGGCGTGGGCTACGACGTTCGGTTCCTCGCCTACCAGATCTCGCGGGAGCTCGGCCTGACCCAGCCGTGGGGCGTGGTCATCGTCGGCGCCGGCAACCTGGGCCACGCGCTCGTCGCGTACCGCGGCTTCGCCTCGCGCGGCTTCGCCATCGTGGCCCTGCTCGACTCCCACCCGGATGTCGTGGGCCAGACCCTCGGGATCCCGGACGCCCAGACCGTCGTGCGGCCGATGACCGACCTCGAGTCCGTGGTGCGGCAGGAGGGCGCCCAGATCGGCGTCATCGCCACTCCGGCCGAGTCCGCCCAGGACGTGTGCGACCGACTGGTCGCGGCGGGCGTGTGCAGCATCCTGAACTTCGCGCCGGTCGTGCTCACGGTGCCCGACGGAGTCGAGGTCCGGAAGGTCGACCTCGCGGTCGAGCTGCAGATCCTGGCCTTCCACGAGCAGCGCCGGCACGACGACACCCCCGCCGCAGGCGGCCCCGAAGCCCCGTCATTTGACACAGATTCGCTGGGAGAGGCGATCAACGCATGACAACGAGAGTCGCCAACAGCAAGCCGACGGCCAAGCGAGGTCACGAGCAGGCTCATGAGCCGGCGAAGAAGGCTGCGCCCGCCAAGACCAAGCCCGCGGCGGCTCCGGCCGCCAAGCCCGCCGCGAAGCCGGTAGCGAAGAAGGCTGCGCCGGCCAAGCGAGGTCACGAGCAGGCTCATCAGCCGGCCGCGAAGCCTGCCGTCAAGCCCGCCGTCAAGCCCGCCGCGAAGCCGGCAGCGAAGAAGGCTGCGCCGGCCAAGGTCACGGCAGCCGCTCCGACCGCCGTCGAGGCTGCGCCCAGCCCGGTCGTGGAGACCCCGAAGCCCCGCAAGAAGCCGGTGCACGGCCCCGTCGCGCTCGTGGCGGCCGGCCCGGGGGATCCGGACCTGCTGACGCTGCGGGCGGCGAGCCTGATCGCGGCTGCCGAGCTGATCGTCGTGGATGCCGACGCGGTCGCCATCGCACGCGCCCATGCCAACCCGGCCGCTGAGGTCGTCGTGGCGGTGGATGCCCACGGCATGCCGCTGGACCAGGCCGGCCGCAGCGCGCTGGTCATCGACGCGGCCCGCGAGGGACGCACCACGGTGCGGCTCATCTCGGGTGATCCGGTGATCGACGGCTCCCTGCTCCACGAGGCCGGTGCGCTGCGCAAGGCCCGGATCGACTTCGAGGTCGCCCCCGGCGTCAGCGAGGTCTCCGGCGTGCCGGCGTACGCGGGCTTCGGCCTCACCGGCGGCCGTGTCCGGCAGGTGCGCATCGTCGACGCGAACGACACCGACCTGGCCTGGGCCGAGCTCGCGGCGCCGCGCACGACCGTCGTGTTCCTCAACGGGGCCGACCGGGCGCCTGACATCGCCGCCCGCCTCGTGGCCGCCGGCGCCGACGCGCGCCTGCCGCTGGCCGTCACCCGACGCGGCACGACCGTCGACCAGCGCACGATCGTCTCGACCCTCGCGGAGATCGCCGGGGCGGCCAAGGCGGCCCGCCAGGCAGGACCGGGGCTCGTCGTCGTGGGCGAGGTCGTCGCGCAGCGGGAGAAGCTCGACTGGTTCGAGGTGAAGTCGCTGTTCGGCTGGCGCATCCTCATCCCGCGCACGCAGGACCACGCGGGTCCGGTCGTCAACCTGCTTCGCGGTCACGGCGCCATCCCGATCGAGGTGCCCACGATCTCGGTCGAGCCGCCGCGCACTCCGCAGCAGATCGACCGCGCGGTGCACGGACTCGTCTCGGGCCGCTACGAGTGGATCGGCTTCACGTCGGTCAACGCGGTGCGTGCCATCCGCGAGAAGCTCCAGGAGTACGGCCTCGACGCGCGTTCCTTCGCGGGTCTCAAGGTCGCGGCCGTGGGCGAGCCCACCGTGGCTGCCCTGATCGAGTTCGGCGTCCGGCCTGACATCGTCCCGCTGACCGATCAGACGACGAGCGCGCTGCTCGACGAGTGGCCGGCCTACGACTCGCTGACCGACCCCATCAACCGGGTGTTCCTCCCGCGGGCCGACATCGCCACCGACACCCTTGCCGCCGGACTCGCCGAGCTCGGCTGGGAGGTCGAGGACGTCACCGCGTACCGCACCGTGCGTGCGGCACCGCCGCCCGCCGAGACCCGCGAGGCGATCAAGACCGGTGGCTTCGACGCCGTTCTCTTCACGTCGAGCAGCACGGTGCGCAACCTCGTCGGCATCGCCGGCAAGCCGCACCACACCACGGTCGTGGCCTGCATCGGCCCTCAGACGGCGAAGGCCGCAGAGGAGCACGGCCTTCGGGTCGACGTCCTCGCGGAGACGAGCACCGTGGCCGGCCTGGTCGAGGCGCTCGCTGCCCACGGCGAGGCCCTGCGGGTGGCGTCCCTGGAGTCCGGCGAGGGCACGTGGCGGCCGAGCCGTCGTCGCGCCACCGCCCGCCGCAAGGCGACCTGACCATGGCCGACGCGGGCGACCGCACGGTCGTCCACCTGCTGAGGCACGGCGAGGTCTACAACCCCGAAGGCGTGCTCTACGGGCGGCTGCCGGGCTACTACCTGTCGGACCTCGGCAAGGAGATGGCCGTCCGCGCGGCCGACGCGCTCGCCGGAAACGACGTCACGCTCGTGGTGTCGTCTCCCATGGAGCGCGCCCAGCAGACCTCGTCGCCCATCGCCGAGCGGCACGAGCTGCCCATCGAGATCGACCCCGACCTGATCGAGGCCGACAACATCTTCGAGGGCAAGCGGGTCAGCGTCGGGGACGGCGTGCTCAAGCAGCCGAAGACATGGCGTCACCTGTACAACCCGTTCCGTCCGTCGTGGGGCGAGCCCTACGACGAGGTCGCGGAGCGGATGCACAGGGCCATCGACGCCGCCCGGGAGAAGGCCCGCGGGCACGAGGCGGTCCTCGTCAGCCACCAGCTGCCGATCTGGATCGCGCGGCTCGCGGCCGAGGAGCGCCGTCTGTGGCACGACCCGCGCAGCCGTCAGTGCACCCTCGCGTCGCTCACCTCGCTGACCTACGACGGCGACACGCTCGCGGCCATCACCTACACCGAGCCGTCGCGCGACCTGCTCGTCAAGGCCAGCAAGGTCGCCGGAGCCTGAGCGCGCGCATGCGGACCCGGATGGCTGCGGCTGCTGCTGTGGCCCTGGCGTTGGTGCTGACCGGGTGCGGGTCGTCGTCGGACGCCGTTGACGCGGCCGCCGACAGCGGCTTCGTGGCGGGCGACGGCTCGATCGTGATCCTGTCGGAGGACGAGCGTCCCCCGGCGCCGGACCTCGTCGGGGAGACGCTCGCCGGCGAGACGTTCCGCCTCAGCGACCACGTCGGCGAGGCGGTCGTGCTGAACGTCTGGGCGTCCTGGTGCGCGCCCTGCCGGGCGGAGGCGCCCGCGCTGGCGGCGCTGGCCCGGGAGTTCGAGGGCCGTGGCGTGCAGTTCGCCGGTCTCGACACCCGTGACTCCGACGTGTCCGCGCGCGCCTTCGTCGACCGCTTCGGCATCCCGTACCCCAACATCGTCGACCGCGACGGCCGTCTGCAGCTGCTGTTCTCGGACTCGCTCCCTCCGCAGGCGATCCCGTCGACCCTCGTGATCGACCCTCAGGGCCGGGTCGCCGCACGCGCCCTCGGCAAGGTCAGCGAGTCGTCGCTGCGTGGAATCATCGATGAGCTCGCACCGTCGGTCGCGGCGGCGTCAGGTCAACCCGCCCCGCAGCCTTCAGCGGGCTCGGACTAGTGGACGGCATCGGCGAGCTCATCACCAGCGGCGCGCTGTGGGCCGCGCTTCCGATCGCCTTCGCTGCCGGCCTCGTCGCGTTCCTGAGCCCCTGCGTCCTGCCCCTGGCACCCGGCTACGTCTCCTACATCACCGGGCTCACGGGCGCCGAGCTCGCCGACGTCAAGGGCCGACGATCTCAGGTCCTCGCGGGCAGCGTCCTGTTCGTGCTCGGCTTCAGCGTGGTGTTCGTGAGCTATGGCGCGTTCTTCGGCGGTGCCGGGTCGCTGCTGCTGGAGTACGCCGACGTCATCAACCGCGTGCTGGGAGTGCTGGTCATCCTGATGGGCCTGGCCTTCATGGGCCTCATCCCAGGGCTGCAGCGCGAATGGCGCATCCACACGATGCCGACGTGGGGGGTGGCGGGTGCCCCGGTGCTCGGGCTGCTCTTCGGCCTGGGCTGGACGCCCTGCATCGGTCCGACCCTCACCGCGGTGCAGACCCTGGCCTTCGCGGAGGCCAGCGCCCTGCGCGGAGCCACCCTGTCGTTCGTCTACTGCCTGGGCCTCGGATTGCCCTTCGTCCTGCTGGCCCTGGCCTTCAGCCGCATGGCCAAGGCGATCGGGTGGGTGCGGACCCACTACGTGTGGGTCATGCGGATCGGGGGAGGCATGCTGGTCCTCGTGGGCATCCTCCTCGTGACCGGCCTGTGGACCGACTTCACGATCTGGCTGAGGGTCCAGATACCCGGATTCGAGACGGTGCTGTGAGCGCCCCCGTCGACGAGGCCACCACGGGACTGCCGGAGGACCGCCCCCTGCCGCCGCTCGGCTCGGTCGGCCTCCTGCGCTGGATGTGGCGTCAGCTCACCAGCATGCGCACCGCCCTGATCCTGCTGTTCCTCCTCGCCGTCGCGAGCGTGCCGGGCTCGGTGCTGCCCCAGCGCGGGACGAACCCCCTCCGAGTCGACCAGTGGCTGGACGCGAACCCGACGATGGGTCCGGTCCTGGACCGGCTCGGCTTCTTCGACGTGTACGCCTCGCCGTGGTTCTCGGCCGTGTACCTGCTGCTGTTCATCTCCCTCATCGGCTGCGTCGTCCCGCGGATCCGCCAGCACGCGAAGGCCATGCGGGCACAGCCTCCGCCGGCGCCCCGCCGCATGTCCCGGCTGCCGATGTCCGTCGAGTTCGCGGCGCCGGACGATGCGGACTCGACGCTCGACGCCGCCGAGGCGTACCTGCGCGGACGCCGCTGGCGCGTGCGCACGTCCGAGACGGGCGCGGAGGAGAGCAGGTGGGTGGCCGCCGAGAAGGGCTACCTGCGCGAGACCGGCAACCTGGTGTTCCACCTCTCGCTGCTGTTCGTGCTGCTCGCCGTCGCGGTGGGCGGCCTGCTCGGCTGGAAGGGGAACGTGATCGTCCGCGAGGGCGACGGCTTCTCCAACACGCTGACCCAGTACGACGCGTGGGGCGGGGGACGGTTCGTGGATCCGTCCGCGCTGGCGCCGTTCTCGTTCACCCTCGACTCGTTCGCCGTCGACTTCGAGCGCGGTGACGCGCAGCGGGGAGCTCCTCGGCTCTTCGAGGCGGACGTCTCCTACCGTGAGGATCCCGCTGCGGAGCCGGTGAGCACCACGATCGAGGTCAACCATCCGCTGGACGTCGACGGCGCCAAGGTGTTCCTCGTCGGACACGGCTACGCGCCGCGATTCGTCGTCCGCGACTCGAGTGGCGAGGTCGTCTTCGACGACACGGTCGTGTTCCTGCCTCAGGACGGCAACTTCACGTCCACCGGCGTCGTCAAGGTGCCGGACGCCACCCCGTCCCTGGGGCTCAACGGACTGTTCCTGCCGACGGCCGCCCTCACCGAGGAGCGGGGACCGCACTCCACCTTCCCGGGGCCGGACTACCCGGCGGTGTTCCTCTCCGCCTTCAGCGGCGACCTGGGCCTCGACTCCGGCAGCCCGCAGAGCGTCTACACGCTCGACACGTCCGCCATGACGCAGCTCGGCCTGCGAGTCCCTGCTCCCCGGCGACACGTGGGCGCTGCCGGAAGGCGCGGGTTCCGTGGAGTTCACCGGGTTCGAGCGCTGGGCCTCCTTCCAGATCGCCCAGGACCCCGGCAAGGAGCTGGCACTTCTCGCCTCGCTCGCCGCCATAGCCGGGCTGATGCTGTCGCTGTTCGTGCGGCGCAGGCGGATCTGGGTCAAGGTGGTGAGCCGTCGACGGGGGAGGTACCCTCGTCCAGGTCGCTGCGCTCGGCAAGACGGAGACGGCCGATCTCACCGACGACGTGAACGCCCTGGCCGAGCACCTCGGCCGCCCGGCGGCCGACGAGAGGAGCGCACCGTGACCACTGTCCAGCTGGCGCAGGCCAGCAATGCGGCGGTCTACGCCACCATGGTGACTCTGGCGATCGCCATGGTCTTCTTCGCGGTCTCCTTCGCTGCCGGCCGACGCCGCGCTCCGGCCGTGACGACGACACACGACCGTCGTCGAGGGCGCTGGCGGCACGGCCGTCATCACGCGTCCGCCGGCGCGTGTCCGACGACCGGTCCGAGCCGGGCCGACGGGCCGCCAACATCGGCATGTCGCTCACCTGGCTCGCGTTCTTCCTGCTCCTCGCGGGCGTCGTGCTCCGCGGGGTCTGGGCCGGCCGCGCGCCCTGGGGCAACATGTACGAGTTCTCCATCTCGGCGGCCCTCGGCGTCCTCGGCGTCTTCCTGGGCATGTCCGTCAAGCGCGACCTGCGCTGGCTCGGCCTGTTCGTCGTCATCCCGACGCTGCTGTGGCTCGGCCTGGCCGTCACCGTGCTGTACACCGAGGCCGCCCAGCTGGTTCCGGCGCTGAAGTCGTACTGGCTGGTGATCCACGTCGCCGCGGCGATCATCTGCTTCGGCGCGTTCACGCTCGCCGCCGCCACCGCGGGACTCTCGCTGGCGCGCGGTCGCGTCGAGCGCCGGCAGGGCACCACGGAGGTCACCGGCTGGATGTCGCGCATGCCCACCAGCGAACGCCTCCAGGTGCTGACGAACCGGGTCGTCGCGTTCTCCTTCCCGCTGTGGACCTTCGCCGTCGTGGCGGGGGCCATCTGGGCGGAGAACGCCTGGGGCCGCTACTGGGGCTGGGACCCCAAGGAGACGTGGGCGTTCATCACCTGGGTGGTGTTCGCGGCGTACCTGCACGCCCGCTCGACGGCGGGCTGGCGCGGGAACCGCGCGTCGTGGATCGCCGTGGCCGGCTGGGTGTCGTTCATCATCAACTACTTCGGGGTGAACATCTTCGCGACGGGCCTGCACTCGTACTCGGGCATGTAGCCCGGCGCCCCGTCCGTCGGTCAGCCGGTCGGCTCGCCGCCGCGGCGGCGCTGCATCTTCTTCGTCCAGACGTCGTCGTCGAGCTTCTTGAGGAAGCTCGGGTCGTCGTCGGGAGCCAGCGGGCCGCGTCGTCGTCCGAATCGGCTCCCGGGCGCCGGCCACACCCGACCGAGGGCGAGCCACAGCAGGCCGCCGAGGATCGGCACGATGATCACCACGAGCAGCCACACGAACTTCGGCAGGGAGCGGGTGTCGCCGCGTCGGGTGCGCAGGACGTCGATGATGAAGTAGATGTACACCGCAACGCCGAAGAGGACGCCCGCCACTCGCAGCATCGGTCCTCCCCTCGTTCGTGTCCCCGTCAGCCTATGTCACGGGCCCGAGCCCGCACGCCGGACGCCCGGGTGCTGCGGCGTACGGTAATCGCGTGACGTCAGCCGGAAGCTCGAAGGCCCTGGCCGTAGCGGTGTACACCGTTCTGCGGGTCCTGTTGTTCGCCGCCGTGTGGCTGACGATCGAGCTGCTCACCCCGATCAGCGGCCTGCTGGCGATCATCGCTGCCCTGCTGGTGTCCGGGGCCATCAGCCTGCTGGTGCTCGACCGCCAGCGCGGACGGGCCGCCTCGGTCGCGGCGGGGTTCTTCGGCCGGATCAACGAGCGGATCGAGGCGTCCGCGCGTGCCGAGGACGACGACGACGATGCGTCGCGGTCAGACCAGCGCGAGCAGGGCACCGAGGACGAGTCCGTAGACAAGCAGTAGCAGCCCGGTCTGCTTCAGTGCGGGGATCAGTGCCGGCCCCATCGCGCCGCCGGCCACCACCCGAACGGGCCGGACCGCCAAGACGCCCGTGAGGCACGCCACGGCGACCCACGGCGAGGTCAGGGCGGCGAGGGCGAGAGGCACGAGGATCGCCGCGACCACGATCACGGTGAAGAGCGTGCGCGTGCGGGCGTCGCCGAGCCGCACGGCGAGGGTGATCTTGCCCGCGACGGTGTCGCCGGCGATGTCCCGGAGGTTGTTCGTGACCAGGATGGCGCAGGCCAGCAGACCGACGCCGATCGACGCGACGACGTCGGCCGCGGTGATCTCCAGCGTCTGCACGTACGCCGTGCCCACGACCGGCACCACCCCGAAGAACACGAAGACGAACACCTCGCCCAGGCCCGCGTACCCGTAGGGGCGGGGGCCGCCCGTGTAGAGCCAGGCCGCCGCGATGCTCGCGGCACCGACGGCGAGCAGCCACCACTGCGCGGTGAGGACCACCAGCACCAGTCCCGCCACGGCGGCCACCGCGAAGGAGAGCAGGGCTGCCCGCTTGACGGCGGTGGCGGGCGCGAGGCCCTGGCCGACGAGGCGCACCGGTCCGACGCGCGCTGCGTCCGTGCCCTTGATCCCGTCGCTGTAGTCGTTGGCGAAGTTGACGCCGACCTGAAGGGCGACGGCCACGACGAGTGCGAGCAGGACGCGCGGGCCGTCGAAGGCATCCGCCCAGGCGCCGAGCCCGGCACCTACCGCGACGGGTGCGATCGCGGCCGGCAGGGTGCGCGGACGGGCCCCCTCGACCCATTCGTGCGTCGTCGCCACGTCAGTCCGTCCCCTCCGCGGCCCACTGCTGCAGCAGGCGGCGGTCCACCTTGCCATGGGGCAGATGGGGCAGTCGCTCGACCCGTCGGACGATGGGGACCGCCGGCCGGCCGAGGCGCCGGGCGACCTCGTCCCGAACCGCGTCCTCCACGCCCGCGGCCGTGTCGCGGACCTCGACGAAGGCGTGCAGTCGTGCCTCGCCGTCGGCGGCGGCGACAACCGCGGCGGCCACGATGTCGGGCAGGTCGGCGATGACCCGCTCGACGGCGAGTGGGGAGACGTTCACGCCGCCCACGATGACGACGTCGTCGGCCCGGCCGAGGACGGTGACCGTACCGTCGGCGGCCACCTCGCCGAGGTCGGAGGTGCGGAAGCCGGCGGGGCCGAAGCTGGCACGGGTCAGCTCGGGCTCGCCCCGGTAGCCGAGGGCCACCATGGGACCGGCGACGGTCAACGTTCCGGGCTCGCCGTCGGCGGTCACCGTGACCCCAGGGACGGGCCGGCCGTCGAAGACGCAGCCGCCGGCGGTCTCGGTCGCGCCGTAGGTCGTCGTGAGGGTGATGCCGAGGTCGCTGGCCGCCGACCGCAGGGAGGGCCGGGTCGCGGCGCCGCCCACGAGGATGCGCGCGCACCGCTGGAGTGCGCCGATGCCGCGATCGCTGGCCAGCAGCCGGGAGACCTGTGCCGGCACGAGTGCCACGCGGACGTCGTCCGACGACTGGTGGGCGACGTCGACCGCGGCCTCGAACGCGGCGTCCGTGAACGGTCCGGCTCCGCCGATGCTCGGCACGACCACGGGCTCGCGACCGGTGGCGAGGGCGCGCACGAGCACGTTGAGCCCCCCCATGGACGTGACGGGGAGGGCCGCGATCCACTGCGGCCGTCCGGGCCCATTGACGACGTCGGTCAGGGCGGTGAGCTGGGCGTGCGTCAGCAGCACCCCGCGCGGTGCGCCGGTGGAGCCGGACGTCGTCGCGACGACCGCGACGTCGGGTGACTCAAGGGGGAGGGCAGGATCGTCCGCGCGCACGGCGGCGAGGAGCGTCATGACGTAGTCGTTCGACACCGCACTCGAGACAGTGGGAATCGGGGCGATGGCCGGGCCGCTCCCGTCGAGCGCTGCCGCCAGCGCGGGAAGCAGCCGTGCGGGTCCCTCGGCGCCCGGCGGAACGGGCACGCGGACGAGCGGTCGGGTGGCGGCGGGGCGGGACATCGCCTCGAGCGTAGGGCAGGGTTCCCCGGTAGGTTTCCCGTCATGGACACCCGCACCCGATACGTGCTCCCCCCGGTCGCGCCGGAGGGCTCGCCCGTGCTCGCCGACCCGGCTCACTCGTCCGCGCGTCCGGCCTGCGAATGGCGCTCCGAGGGCGAGTTCGGCGACATCCGGTACGAGGTGTCCACGGGTGACGCTGCGGGCATCGCGAAGATCACCATCAACCGGCCGCAGAAGCGCAACGCCTTTCGCCCGCAGACCCTGTTCGAGCTGCAGGACGCCTTCAACCGCGCCCGCGACGACGACTCGGTCGGGGTGATCATCCTGACCGGCCAGGGGGATCTCGCGTTCTGCTCGGGCGGCGACCAGGTCATCCGAGGCAACGACGGCTACATCGGGGACGACGAGGTGGCGAAGAAGGGCATCGGCCGCCTGAACGTCCTCGACCTCCAGATCCAGATCAGGCGCACGCCCAAGCCGGTGATCGCGATGGTCGCGGGATACGCCATCGGCGGGGGCCACGTGCTGCATGTGGTGTGCGACCTGTCGGTGGCCGCCGACAACGCGCGCTTCGGACAGACCGGCCCGATGGTCGGCTCCTTCGACGGCGGCTACGGCTCGGGACTGCTCGCGCGGATCGTGGGCCAGAAGCGGGCCCGAGAGGTCTGGTACACCTGCCGCCAGTACGGCGCGGCGCAGGCGTACGACTGGGGCCTGGTGAACGAGGTCGTGCCGATCGAGGAGCTCGAGGTCGCCACCGTCGACCTCGCCCTGGAGATGCTCGACATGTCGCCGCTGGCGCTGCGCATGCTCAAGGCGTCGCACAACGCCGCCGACGACGGCCTCGCCGGAATCCAGCAGCTCGCGGGAGACGCGACCCTCCTCTTCTACATGACCGAGGAGGCGCAGCACGGACGTGATGCCTTCAAGGAGAAGCGCAAGCCCGACTTCCGACAGTTCCCCAAGCGCCCCTGATGGTGCGCGATCCCGCGCTGCGGGCGGTGCTCGACGCGGCGGTGCCCTTCGCGCTGCCGCTGTGCCGGCCGTTCCGCGGCACGGTGCTGCGCGAGGGGGTGCTGGTCAAGGGTCCCTCCGGCTGGGGAGAGTTCGCCCCGTTCGACGACTACTCCGACGCCGCGGCGGCGCGCTGGCTCGACAGCGCCCTCGAGGCGGCTTTCGGCTGCTACCCCGACGCGAGGCGGACGGAGATCGAGGTGAACGCGATCATCCCCGCCGTCGCGTCGGCTGACGCGACGGGGCTCGCGCGGGAGGCCGTGATCGAGCGCGGCTGCCGCACCGTCAAGGTGAAGGTCGGCTCGCCGGACCTCGCGGACGACGAGGCCCGGGTCGCCAGCATCCGCGACGTCCTCGACACCGTGCTCGGCCGCGGACGCGGTGCCATCCGCATCGACGCGAACGGCGCCTGGGACGTGGCTCGCGGCACGCTCGCCCTGCGCCGGCTGGGCGCTTACGGCATCGAGTACGTCGAGCAGCCGTGCCGCACCGTCGACGAGCTGCGGGAGCTGCGGTCCCTCGTCGACGTGCCGTTCGCCGTGGACGAGACGATCAGGACGTCGGACCGCCCGGACGCCATGCGCGTCCGCGAGTACGCCGACGTGGCCGTGCTCAAGCCTGCGCCGCTCGGGGGTGTCCGTGCCCTGCTGCGGGTGGCGGAGGCGATCGACGTCCCCGTCGTCGTCAGCGGCTCGCTGGACTCCTCGGTCGGCCTCGACGTCGCCGTGGCGGCGGCGGCCGCGCTCGACGACCTCCCGTTCGCGTGCGGCCTGGGCACCGGCGCGCTGCTGGCGGCCGACGTGGTGGAGGCGAGCCGGGTCCCCGAGGGTGGCGTCGTCGCGGTCGGTCGCACCGCCCCCGACCTGGCGGCGCTGCTGGCGGCGCGCGACCGCCTGGAAGAGGACCGGGCCGCGTGGTGGCGTGAGCGGCTCGTGGCGGCCTGGCTGGCCGGAGCCGGCGAGCGCAGCGGCGCTCTGGTGTCCGAGGCGATCTGACAGGGTGGTGGCGTGAATCCCTCGACCGCGCAGGCGACCGTCATGGTCGACGAGTTCCTCCGGTGCGGCGTCACCGATGCCGTGCTGGCACCGGGCTCGCGCTCCACTCCGCTGGCGCTCGCCCTTGCCGCCGCAGAGGAGCGCGGCGACATCACCCTTCACGTGCGGCTCGACGAGCGCACGGCGGGTTACCTGGCCGTCGGCATCGCGAAGGTCACCGGCGTGCCGCCCATCGTCGTCACGACGTCCGGCACGGCTGCGGTGAACCTGCACCCGGCCCTCGTCGAAGCAGACCAGTCGTCCATCCCGATCATCGTGGTCACCGCCGACCGGCCGCCGCAGCTGCGCGGCGTGGGCGCCAACCAGACCATCCGGCAGGCCGGTGTGTACGGCGGCGACGTGCGTCTGGCCGTCGACATGGCGACCGCGACCGACGCGCCCACCGGCCAGGTCCGCTACTGGCGGTCGACCGTCGCCCGGGTCGTC
This sequence comes from uncultured bacterium, assembly GCA_963707385.1. GTDB lineage: Bacteria > Actinomycetota > Actinomycetes > S36-B12 > S36-B12 > UBA10649. Next base: position 416,291 of record CAVPPK010000004.1, read on the forward strand.
GCCGCGTCGACCGATGCCGTACGGCCCGGCCCGGTCCACCTGAACGTCCCCTTCGCGGAGCCGCTCGCGCCCGACGGCGACGACGACTGGCCGGAGGACCTCGACGGCCGGCCGGACAGCCGACCGTGGACTGCGGACTCCCGGCTCGTGGCCGGGATGAGCACCCCCCTCGACGACGTTCTGGACGCCCTGCTCGACGACGAGCGGGTGCCGGCCCACGGCATCGTCATCCTCGGCGACCAGGACGGCACCGAGGCGGTCGAGCTCATCGACGAGCTGGCCGACGCGCTCGGCTGGCCGGTCATCGCGGAGCCGAGCGGGAACGGCGCCGGCTGCACCACCGCGCTGTCCCATGGCCCCCTGCTGCTTGCCGATGCGGCCTTCGCGGACGCGCACGTGCCGGAGATCGTCGTCACCATCGGACGCGTCGGGCTGAACCGCTCGGTGCTGCGGATGATCGCCCGCGCCGGACTGCACGTGGCCGTCGACACGCAGCCGGAATGGAGCGACCCGACGCGCACCGCCGACGTTGTCGTCGCGTCGGTGCCGCTGCCGCCGACGGAGGCGGAGACCGACGACGCGTGGCTCGAGTCCTGGCAGCGCGCCGACGTGCTGGCCGCCGCTGCGGTGGAGACCGCCCTGTTCCTCCCGGACGACGGACTCACCGGCATGCACGTGGCCCGCATCACCGCCACCGCTGTCCCCGACGGCGGGCTGCTGTTCGTCGGCCCGTCGTGGTCCGTGCGTCACGTGGGGTCGTTCGCGGCGAACACCGTGCAGGACGCCGTCATCCTGGGCAACCGCGGCACGTCGGGTATCGACGGCTGCGTGTCCACCGCGTGGGGCGCAGCCACGGCTCTGCAGCGCAACGGCGGGGCCGGGGCGCTGGCGCTGATGGGCGACCAGACCTTCCTGTACGACACCAACGGGCTGCTCGCCCCCGCCGAGGAGGAGCGGCCCGATCTGGTCATCGTCGTGTCCGACAACGACGGCGGCGGCATCTTCTCCTCGCTGGAGCAGGGAGCACCGGAGCACGCGGCGTCGTTCGAGCGCGTGTTCGGCGTGCCGTTGGGCATCGACCTCGCCGCCCTTGCGACGGCTCTCGGCTTCCCCGTCGTGGTGGCCAGCACCGCCAGCGAGCTCACCGCCGCCATCGACGATGCGGTCGGCATCGGCGGCGTGCGCGTCGTCGTCGCCCGCACCTGTGAGCGCGACCGCGAGGCGGAGATCCTCGTCAACGTGCAGAGGGCCGTCGGTGAGGCCCTCGGCTCGGCGTAGCGTGTAGTCATGCCCGCCGATCAGGAGAAGCGCCAGCGGGTGCTCGACGCGGCGGCGGCGGTGTACGCCGAGCACAGCATCGCCAACGCCGGCAAGCGCGAGATCGCCAAGGCCGCGGAGGTGCCGCTGCGCTCCGTGTCCGAGATCGGGCAGCACCGTGTCGACCTGCTGCGTGCGGTCGTGCAGCAGTTGCCGTTCCCGCCGGTCGCCGAGACGCTTCGTCACCAGGCCGCCACACCCGTCGAGCCGGCGATCCAGGCGCTCCTGCGGGCGGCGCGTGACGTCCTCGGCGACCCGGCCACGGCGTGGGATCCGATCGAACTGCAGGCGCTCGTGGTCGCCCCGTACGACGAGCCGCTGCGCCAGGTGGTCGTGCAGCGCCTGAACGAGCGCTGGGAGGCGGCGGAGGCCGTCGTCCGGCAGCTGCGTGGCCCGGGCGCCGACGACGGCGTGGTGGGCGACGATGCAGCCGCCCTGCACCTGATCGCCGTGGGGCTGGGCCTGGCGATGCTCGCGCCGCTGTCCGAGCGCTGGAGCGACGTGCGGTCGTGGACGGCCCTGACGGCGCGGCTCCTCGAGACGATCGCGGCGACCGATCCCGACGACGACGATGCGCCGCACACCCGCTGGCGGGCGCGCGTCACGATGCCGGGGACGCCGGCGACCATGGCGCACCTGCTGCGGGTGCTCTCGCTGCTCCGCGTGCACGTGGTCAGCCTGTTCACCGCCGAGGTGGGCGAGGGCCAGCAGCTCGTGGACATGTTCCTGTCCTCGCCGCTCGACGTCGACCGCGCGACGATCGTCCACGGCATGTCCGCCGTCGGATCCGACGTGATCCTCACCCGTGGGACCGAGGAGGATGCGGGCGACATCGCGACGCGTGTCCTGCACCTCAGCGAACGGCTCGTGCAGCACCCCGACGTGACGCCGCAGGCCGTGGCTGACCTCGTCCTCGCGGACGCGTGGGAGGTGACGACAGCGGCCGAAGGGGCCGACTCCTCGGACTTCATCCTTCGCCTGCAGTGGACTCCCGAACGGCACGTCGTCCTGCGTCGCGTGCGGGCCCCTTTCACCAACACGGAGCGCAACCGGGCGTCGGCGATGCTCGCTCTCGTCGCCGCGATGTCAGAGGCGCTCGGTGAGCCGGAGGGGTTCGGCTGGCGCGAGAACCTCAGGGACGGCCGGACCGTCGCCATCCGCCTCGGCCGGCCGGCGGACACCGCGGGTGTCGAGGCGATGCACGAGCGATCATCGGAGGAGTCGCGCTACCAGCGCTACTTCACGCCCATGAACGAGTGGCGAGAGGACAACCTGCGCCGCATCTCGGGTGGTCACCGCGGGGCCACGCTCGTCGTGACCGACGTGCACGACGTGGTCATCGCGCTCGGCAACGTGTTCCCGGCAGGTCCCGACGATGTCGACGCCGCGGAGATCGCCGTGATCGTGGAGGACGCCTGGCAGGGCGCCGGGGTGGGACTGCTGCTGCTCAACCACCTGATCGATGTCGGGCGCCGGATGGGCTTCACGTCGCTGATCGCGTACGTGCTCGCGGACAACCGAGGGATGCGGGCGCTCCTGGAGGCCACCGGCCTGACGTGGGAGCCGTCGGTGGACCACGACCTCGGCTCGTCCGTCGTCTGCCTGACAGCTCAGATCTGAGGTGCCCAGCATCTGGGTGAGATCTGCGGATGCGACCGGTTAGTGGGCGAGTTCTGCAGAACTGCCCCAGCATCTGGGTGAACTCTGGGGGCTAGCGGAGCTCGAGGGCGTCGCGGATCGGGACCAGCTTGGCGACCGACTCGGCCAGCTCGTCGGCCGGCTCCGAGCCCGCGACGATCCCGCAGCCCGCGAACGAGCGCACCTGGCCCAGCTCGATGTCGACGGTGGCGCAGCGCAGGGCGATGCCGAACTCGCCGTCGCCCTGACGGTCGAACCAGCCCGACCGGTCCGGCATAGCGGCCGCGGTCCATGCCCTCGATCTCGCGGATCACCGACAGCGCCCGCTCGGTCGGCGTGCCGCAGACGGCGGCGGTGGGGTGCAGCGACGCCGCCAGGGCCAGCACGGTGGCCGAGTCCGCGAGCCGGCCCGTGACGTCGGTGGCGAGGTGCTGCACGTTCGCCAGCTCCAGCACGTGCGGCCGCGGCGGCACCTCGAGATCGGTGCAGTGCGCGGCCAGGGCCTTGGCGACCGAGTGAACGGCGTACTCGTGCTCCTCGGTGTCCTTGTCGCTCGCCATCAGCGCGCGTGCGAGGCCGGCGTCGGTGCGGTCGTCGCCGCGGCGGCGCACGGTGCCCGCGAGCACGCGGCTGGTGACGAGGTCGCCGGTGCGGCGGACGAGCAGCTCGGGGGTGGCGCCGATGAGGTCATCGACGCAGAACGTCCAGCACGAGGGGTAGGCCTCGGCCAGCCGGAGCAGGAGGTGGCGCGGGTCGAGCGGTCCGTCGATGTTGGCCACGACGTCGCGGGCCAGCACGACCTTGTCGAGCTCGCCCGCCTTGATCCGGCGGACCGCCTCGGCCACGGACGACTGCCACTCGATCGGGCTGCGACTGCCCTCCGACCAGGTGACCGAGATCGGACGCTCGGGCACCGACACGGGCGGCAGTGACGGGCGTGCGCCCGGCTGGCGGCCGATCACCGTGATCCAGGCCTGTCCGGCCCGGCGGCCGACGACGACCTGCGGCACCACGACGATCGAGGAGCCCGACTCCGCGTCGAACGAGAACGAGCCGAAGGCCACGGGGCCGGTACCGGGCATGCTGACCGTGTCGTCGACCTCGAGTGAGGCGCACAGGGTCGACCACCAGCGCTGCGTGCGGCTGAAGCGCTCGTTGCCGCGCACCTCGAGGCGGGCGGCCACGCCCCAGCCGATCAGGCCCTCGCCGTCGCGTACCCAGGCCACCGGGTCGGTGTGGGGGAGCCGCGCCAGCAGCTCGACGGGGTCGGCGATCGGCCGCGTGGTCACGAACATGCGCTCGGGGGAGGATTCCGCCGGCGCTGGGGTCGAGGACGCCGGCGAGGTCACGGGCAAAGCGTAGGGCGACTCCGCAGGAGCGGCATGTCCAGCATGGTGAAAGGATCACGCCGTGACCCGAGCCGACCTCGACAAGGCCCCGGTGGACGTCGCCGCGATGTTCGACGACGTGGCCGAGCGGTACGACCTGACCAACGACGTGCTGGCCCTCGGCCAGACGCGGCGCTGGCGCTCCGCCGTGCTCGACGCCGTGGCCCCCCAGCCGGGCGAGCGGGTGCTCGACCTCGCGGCTGGAACGGGCACGTCCAGCGTGCCGTTCTCCCGAGCTGGCGCGGTCGTCGTCCCGACCGACTTCTCGCTCGGGATGCTCCAGGTGGGCAAGCGGCGGGAGCCCTACCTCCCGTTCGTGGCGGGTGACGGCATGAGCCTGCCCTTCCGCGACGCCTGCTTCGACGCCGCCACGATCAGCTTCGGGCTGCGCAACATCAACGACCGCATGGCCGGGCTCGCCGAGATCCTGCGGGTCGTGCGTCCGGGGGGCCGGCTGGTGGTCTGCGAGTTCTCGCATCCCACGTGGGCACCCTTCCGCACGGTGTACACCGAGTACCTCATGAAGGCGCTGCCGGCGGTGGCGCGGCGCACGTCGTCCAATCCGGATGCGTACGTCTACCTCGCCGAGTCCATCCGGGCGTGGCCCGACCAGGAGGCGCTCGCGGCCGACATCCGCGCCTGCGGATGGGAGCGCGTGCAGTGGCGGAATCTGACGGGCGGGATCGTCACGCTGCACCGCGCGACTAAGCCCGAAGGGGTGTGAAAGCGTTGTCCTCGGACCACTATGCTTTCGTCGGTCGTGAACTGATTCACAAATGCGCAAAGCGTGAGGAGAAGCGGGCTTGAACGTCTACACCCCGATCCTCGTCCTCGGCCTTCTCGCCTTCGGGTTTGCAGCGTTCTCGGTCACCGTCGCGAGCGATCACCGGACCCAAGCGATACAACCGCGCGAAGTACGACGCGTACGAGTGCGGCATCGAGCCGACCCCTCAGCCGATCGGCGGCGGCCGGTTCCCGGTGAAGTACTACCTCACGGCGATGCTCTTCATCGTCTTCGACATCGAGATCGTGTTCCTGTACCCGTGGGCCGTGGCGTTCGACTCGCTCGCGCTCTTCGGCCTGATCGAGATGTTCCTGTTCATCATCACCGTCCTCGTCGTCTACGCCTACGTGTGGCGTCGTCGCGGACTCGAGTGGGACTGACGGAGTAGGCCATGGGTATCGAGGAAGCACTGCCGTCGGGCGTCCTGCTCACGACGGTGGAGAAGTTCGCGGGCTATGCCCGCAAGGGCTCGCTGTGGCCGGCCACCTTCGGCCTGGCCTGCTGCGCCATCGAGATGATGGCGGCCGGCGGTCCGCGGTTCGACATCGCCCGCTACGGCATGGAGGTCTTCCGCGCGTCGCCGCGCCAGGCCGACCTGATGATCGTGGCGGGCCGCGTGAGCCAGAAGATGGCACCGGTGCTGCGCCAGATCTACGACCAGATGCCGAACCCCAAGTGGGTCATCTCGATGGGCGTCTGCGCCTCGAGCGGCGGCATGTTCAACAACTACGCCATCGTCCAGGGCGTCGACCACGTGGTCCCCGTCGACATCTACCTGCCCGGCTGCCCGCCTCGGCCGGAGATGCTCTTCGACGCGATCCTCAAGCTGCACGACAAGATCCAGGACACGAAGCTCGGCGCGAACCGCCGCGAGGAGATCGTCGAGCTCGAGGCCGCAGCGCTCATCGCGCCCACGACGCTGGAGCTGAAGGGGCTCATGCGATGAGCGAGTCCTCCGTCCCGGCCGTGCCCGAGGGCGCCCGCGAGCTCGACATCATCGGTGTGCGCCACGGTGCCTTCGGCAACACCGGCGCAGGCGACACCAGTGGCTTCGGCGGGCTGGTCGAGCCGATCGTCATGCCGGCACCGTCGGTCCGGCCCTATGGCGGCTGGTTCGACGAGATCTCCGACGAGATCGAGCTGTCGCTCGAGGCCCGGGGCCTGCCGGCCACCTCGGCGATCGAGAAGGTCGTCGTGTACCGCGACGAGATCACCTACCACGTGCGACGCGAGCACCTCGTGGAGTTCGTGACGGCGCTGCGCGACGAGCCGGGACTGCGCTTCGAGCTGTGCCTGGGCGTGAACGGCGTGCACTACCCGCACGAGACCGGTCGCGAGCTGCACGCGGTGTACCCGTTCCTCTCGGTCACGCACAACCGCCGGATCCGGGTCGAGGTGTCCGTGCCGGACGAGGACGCGCGCATCCCGTCCATCGTCGCGGTCTACCCGGCGAACGACTGGCACGAGCGCGAGGCGTGGGACTTCTTCGGGATCGTCTTCGACGGGCACCCCGCGCTGACCCGCATCATGATGCCCGACGACTGGCCGGGGCACCCGCAGCGCAAGGACTACCCGCTCGGCGGCATCCCGGTCGAGTACAAGGGCGGAACCATCCCGCCCCCGGACCAGCGGAGGTCGTACAACTGATGTCGACCGACAACGTCGAATACGTGAGCGCCGACACCGAGCCCGACCTGGGCGACGCGTACGCCGGCTCGTACGAGACCACCGAGGGGCGGGTCTACACCGTCGCCGGGCGGCGACTGGGACACCGTCACGGGCGTGGCCGAGGGCGAGCATGACCGCATCGTCGTGAACATGGGTCCGCAGCACCCGTCCACGCACGGCGTGCTCCGGCTCATCCTCGAGATCGACGGCGAGACCGTCACCGAGGCGCGCGCGGGCATCGGCTACCTGCACACCGGCATCGAGAAGAACATGGAGTTCCGCTCCTGGGTGCAGGGCGTCACGTTCGTGACGCGCATGGACTACCTGACCCCGATGTTCAACGAGACCGCCTACTGCCTCGCGGTCGAGAAGGCGCTGGGCGTCACCGAGCAGGTCCCCGAGCGCGCCAGCGTCATCCGCGTGATGATGATGGAGCTCAACCGGATCTCCTCGCACCTCGTGGCGCTCGCCACGGGCGGCATGGAGCTCGGCGCACTCACGGCGATGGAGTTCGGCTTCCGCGAGCGCGAGCTCGTCCTCGACATCTTCGAGATGGTCTCGGGCCTGCGCATGAACAGCGCCTACGTCCGGCCCGGCGGCGTCGCGCAGGACCTCCCCGAGGACGGCGTCGAGAAGATCCGCGACACCATCCCGCTGCTGCGCCGTCGGCTCAAGGACACTGCCGACCTGCTCGTCGGCAACACCATCTGGATGGGCCGCACCGTCGGCGTCGGCTACCTCGACCTCACCGGCTGCATGGCGCTGGGCCTCACCGGCCCCGTGCTGCGCTCCACCGGCCTCCCGCACGACCTGCGCAAGAGCCAGCCGTACTGCGGGTACGAGAACTACGAGTTCGACGTCTGCACCGAGACGACATCCGACGTGTACGGCCGCTTCCTCATCCGCATCAACGAGATGGAGCAGTCGCTTCGCATCGTCGAGCAGTGCCTCGACCGCATCAAGCCCGGCCCGGTGATGATCGAGGACAAGAAGATCGCCTGGCCGGCCAAGCTGTCGATCGGCAGCCGACGGCCAGGGCAACTCGCCTGAGCACATCAAGGAGATCATGTCGGAGTCGATGGAGGCACTCATCCATCACTTCAAGCTGGTGACGGAGGGCTTCCGCGTCCCGGCAGGCCAGGTGTACACGGCGGTCGAGTCGCCCAAGGGCGAGCTCGGCTGCCACCTCGTGAGCGCAGGCGGCACCCGGCCGTACCGCGTCCACTTCCGGGATCCCTCGTTCAACAACCTCCAGTCAGTGGCGGCCATGTGCGAGGGCAGCATGATCTCCGACATCATCGCCGCGGTCGCGAGCATCGACCCGGTCATGGGCGGCGTGGACCGCTAGGCATCCAGAGAGCGAAGAGACGACACGACGATGGCAATCAGCCAGAGCACCCGCGAGCAGCTGCAGCTGCTCGCTGCGCGTTACCCGCGGCCGCGGTCCGCCCTCATGCCCATGCTGCACCTCGTGCAGAGCCTCGAGGGCGAGGTCACCCCGGACGGCATCACCGCCTGCGCCGAGGCCGTGGGAGTGAGCGCCGCCGAAGCGACGGCAGTGGCGTCCTTCTACACGATGTACAAGCGGCGCCCCACGGGCACGCACCACATCGGCGTGTGCGTCAACACCGGCTGCGGCCTGCTCGGCGGCGATGCCGTCTACGACGCGTTGAGCGAGCGGCTCGGCGTCGGCCACGATGCCCCGACGGAGGACGGCCAGTTCTGGCTCGAGCGCATCGAGTGCCAGGCGGCCTGCACGCACGCTCCGGTGATGACCGTCGACTGGGAGTTCATGGACGACGTCACGCCGACGTCCGCCGTCGACATCGTCGACCGGCTCGCCCGCGGCGAGGCCGTGCAGTCCACGCGCGGACCGGTCATCCGCGACTTCCGCGCCACCGAGCACACGCTGGCCTTCCCTGAGGACGGACTGGCCGCGGAGGGCACGCCCGTCGACGCCAAGATGCTGGCTGGCCTGACCGTCGCCAAGGAGCGCGGGATGACCGCGCCCGGCGTGCCGGCCGCGTCCTCCGCCGATCACGGACAGGAGGGCTGAGACATGGCACTGACGCCCGTCATCACCGAGCACTGGGACGACCCGGAGCTGTTCACGCTCGCCGGCTACCAGCGGCACGGCGGCTACCGCGCGCTCGCCTCGGCGCTGAAGCAGGACCCCGACGCGCTGATCGGCCTCGTGAAGGACTCCGGGCTCCGCGGCCGCGGCGGCGCCGGCTTCCCCACCGGCCTCAAGTGGAGCTTCGTGCCGCAGAACGACGGCAAGCCGCACTACCTCGTCGTCAACGCGGACGAGTCCGAGCCGGGTGCCTGCAAGGACATCCCGATCATGCTGGCGAACCCGCATGCGCTGGTCGAGGGCGTCATCATCACGTCCTACGCCATCCGCGCGAACCACGCCTTCATCTACATCCGCGGCGAGGTGCCGGCCGCCATCCGCCGCGTGGCCAACGCAGTGCGGGAGGCGCGCGAGGCCGGCCTCATCGGCACGAACATCCAGGGCACCGGGTTCGACCTCGACGTCGTCGTGCACGCGGGAGCGGGCGCCTACATCTGCGGCGAGGAGACGGCGCTGCTCGACTCCCTCGAGGGCTTCCGCGGCCAGCCGCGGCTCAAGCCGCCGTTCCCGGCGGTGGCCGGGCTCTACGCTTCACCGACGGTCATCAACAACGTCGAGACGATCTGCAACATCCCCTACATCATCGACCGCGGCGTCGACTGGTTCCGGCAGTTCGGCACCGAGAAGTCCCCTGGCTTCAAGGTGTTCGCGGTGTCGGGGCACGTCAGCCGCCCGGGGATCTACGAGGCGCCGCTCGGCATCACCATGCGCGAGCTGCTCGACTACGCCGGTGGCGTGCGCGAGGGTCACGAGGTCAAGTTCTGGCTGCCCGGCGGCTCGTCCGTCCCGATGCTGACGGCCGACCACCTCGACATCCCGATGACCTACGAGGACATGGCCGCCGCCGGCACGATGCTGGGCACGGGCACGCCGATGATCTTCGACGACACGGTGAGCGTCGTGAAGGCCGTGACCCGCTGGCTGGAGTTCTACAAGCACGAGTCGTGCGGCAAGTGCACGCCGTGCCGTGAGGGCACCTACTGGATCACCGACACCCTGGAACGCTTCGAGCACGGGCACGGCACCGCGACGGAGGTCGAGACCCTCGTCGACATCTGCGGCCAGATCTCCGGCCGCTCGTTCTGCGCCCTGGGCGACGCTGCCGCGACTCCCTACCCCGCCGCCCTGAAGTACTTCCGCGACGAGTTCGTCGCGGCGACCACGACCTCGGCCGACGAGCAGTTCGACCCGGTGGCGTCCTACGTGTTCGCTGGAGCTGTTGCCCGATGACCGTCACCAACAACGTGCCCTCGGGCCCCGGCAGCGACGTCGAGGTCGCGGTCGACCTCATCACCGTCGTCATCGACGGCGTCGAGATGCGCGTGCCCAAGGGCACCCTCGTGATCCGCGCCGCCGAGCAGCTCGGCATCGAGGTCCCCCGCTTCTGCGACCACCCGCTCCTCGAGCCGGTCGCCGCCTGCCGCGCCTGCCTCATCGAGGTCGAGGGCATGCCGAAGCCGCAGCCGGCCTGCGCGCAGGTGCTGTCCGAGGGCATGCAGGTGCACACCCAGTACTCATCCGAGGTGGCCCGCCTGGCGCAGGAGGGGGTCATGGAGTTCCTGCTCCTCAACCATCCCCTCGACTGCCCGGTGTGCGACAAGGGCGGCGAGTGCCCCCTGCAGAACCAGGCGATGTCCGTCGGCCGGCCGGAGAGCCGCTTCGACGGCGTCAAGCGCGAGTTCGAGAAGCCGATCAACGTCAGTGCGCAGGTGCTGCTCGACCGCGAGCGCTGCGTCTCGTGCGCGCGCTGCACCCGGTTCGCCGAGCAGATCGCGGGCGACCCGATGATCGAGCTGCTCGAGCGCGGCGCCAAGCAGCAGGTCGGCACCGCTGCCGACGAGCCGTTCGACTCGTACTTCTCCGGCAACACCGTGCAGATCTGCCCCGTGGGCGCCCTCACCAGCGCGTCGTACCGCTTCCGCTCGCGCCCGTTCGACCTCGTGTCGGTCCCGACGACCTGCGAGCACTGCGCCTCGGGCTGCTCGCTGCGCACCGACTACCGACGCGGCGTCGTCACCCGTCGCCTCGCGTGGGACGACGCCGAGGTCAACGAGGAGTGGAACTGCGACAAGGGCCGCTTCGCGTTCAGCTACCTGACCCAGGGCCGCATCGAGTCGCCGATGATCCGCGAGAACGGCGAGCTGCGGGTGGCCTCCTGGCCCGAGGCGATCGACGTCGCGGCGCGCGGACTCGCGGCCGCCGCGCGGCAGCGCCGGCGTCCTCGTCGGCGGCCGCAGCACCGTCGAGGACGCCTACGCCTACGCGCGCTTCGCTCGCGTCGCGCTCGGCACCGACAGCATCGACTTCCGGTCGCGCATGTGCTCGGCGGAGGAGTCGGCCTTCCTCGCCGCGGTCGTCGCGGGCGCGCCCGTCAGCGTGTCCTACGACGACCTCGAGTCGGCGCCGATCGTCCTGCTCGTCGCCTTCGAGCCCGAGGACGAGTCGCCCATCGTCTTCCTGCGCCTGCGCAAGGCGGCCCGCTCCGGCACCCGCGTGGTGTCGGTCGGCGCCGTCGCGACCAAGGGCCTGGCGAAGACCGCCGGCCGGCTCGTCGCCGGCGCGACCCGGGCGAGGAGGCACGCGCGCTCGGCTCACTCGACGACGAGACCCGTGCGCTGCTCGCCCAGCCCGGCGCCGTGATCCTGGTCGGCGAGCGCGTCGCCGGCAGCGCCGGTGCCGCCTCGGCCGCCCTCACGCTGGCCAGCGAGACCGGTGCCGCCCTCGCGTGGGTGCCGCGACGTGCGGGGGAGCGCGGCGCGCTCGACGCCGGGCGCCCTCGCCGGGCTGCTGCCCGGCGGCCGCCCGCTGACCGACCCCGCTGCCCGCGCCGAGGTCGCTGCGGCATGGGGCATCGACCCCGCCGACCTGCCGGCCTCGGCCGGACTGTGCGGACCGGACCTCCTCGACGCCGCCAGCCGCGGTGAGCTCGCCGCCCTGGTCGTCGCCGGCGTCGGCCTCGAGGACTACCCGGACCCGCCGGCTGGCAACCGAGGCCATCGAGGCGACCGGCTTCGTCGTCTCGCTGGAGAACCACCACTCCGCGGTCACCGCGCTCGCCGACGTCGTGCTGCCGGTCGCCGTGGTGACGGAGAAGGCCGGCACCTTCCTGGACTGGGAGGGCCGTCCGCGTCCGTTCGGCCAGGTGTTCCGCGATGCGCTCACGATGTCCGACGCGCGCGTCCTCGCGATGATCGCCGAGGCGATGGGGCTGCCCGCTCCGGCCGACGTGACGGCGATCCGCAGCGAGCTCGGCCGGCTCGGCCCGTGGACCGGCGCCCGCGCCGCTGCCCCCGCACGTAGCACCGGCCGCGGCACCGCGACGGTGTCCTGCTCGCCTCGTGGCGCCAGCTGCTCGACTCCGGCGTGATGCAGGAGGGCGAGCCGCACCTGGCCGCCACCGCCCGGCCGACGGTGGCGATGGTGTCCGCGACCACTGCCGCAGCGCTCGGGCGAGACCGTCACCGTCACCGGCCCCGACCGGCTCGGTCACCGCTGCCGGTGGTCGTCGGCGACGTGCTCGACGACGTCGTGTGGCTGCCGCTGAACTCCCCTGGGTGCCATGTCCACGCCGACCTCGGTGCCGTTCCCGGCACTGCGGTCCGGCTGTCCCCCGGAGGTGCCGCATGACCGGCTCGCAGTTCGGCCTGTTCGGCACCGACCCGTGGTGGCTGGTCCTCCTCAAGGTCGTCGCCATCTTCGCGATGCTCGTGCTCCTGACGCTGTTCACCATCTGGTGGGAGCGCCGCGTCGTCTCGCGCATGCAGCACCGCATCGGCCCCAACCGGGTCGGCCCGTTCGGCCTGCTGCAGTCCCTCATGGACGGCATCAAGCTGGCGCTCAAGGAGGAGATCATCCCCAAGGGCGCCCACCTGGCGGTCTACTGGCTGGCGCCGGTGATCTCCGCGACCATGGCGTTCCTCGCCTTCGCCGTCATCCCGTTCGGGCCCGACGGTCTGGATCTTCGGCGTCGAGACGCCGCTGCAGCTGACCGACTTCCCGGTCTCCGTGCTGTACGTCCTCGCGATCGCGTCGATCGGCATCTACGGGATCGTGCTGGGCGGCTGGTCCTCGGGCTCGACCTACCCGCTGCTCGGCGGCCTGCGCTCGAGCGCCCAGATGATCTCCTACGAGATCGCGATGGGCCTGTCGTTCGTCGCCGTGTTCCTCTACGCGGGCTCGATGTCGACCTCGGAGATCGTCGCCGCGCAGCAGCCCATCTGGTTCGCCGTGATCCTGCTGCCCTCGTTCCTCATCTACTGCACGGCGATGGTCGGCGAGACCAACCGGGCGCCCTTCGACCTCCCCGAGGCCGAGGGCGAGCTGGTCGGCGGCTTCCACACCGAGTACTCGTCGCTGAAGTTCGCGCTGTTCTTCCTCGCCGAGTACATCAACATGGTCACCGTCTCGGCGATGGCGACCACGCTGTTCCTCGGCGGCTGGTACGCACCGTGGCCGCTGTCCATCTGGGAGGGCGCCAACCAGGGCTGGTGGCCCCTGCTCTGGTGGCTGGTCAAGGTGCAGATCTTCATCTTCGTCTTCATCTGGCTGCGCGGCACCCTGCCTCGCATGCGCTACGACCAGTTCATGAAGTTCGGCTGGAAGGTCCTCATCCCCGTCTCCATCGCGTGGATCATGATCGTGTCCGTCGCGCGCGTGCTCCGCAACGAGGTCGCGGTCACCACGACCGAGATCCTCATCGGCGGGGCGCTCCTGATCGTGCTCCTGCTGGCCGGCTCGTGGATCGTCCAGTCCCGGCAGGACCGTCGCGACCGTGCGGAGGAGGAGGCCGAGGCGATCGCCCTCGCGACCCCCTTCGACGCGATGGCGGGCGGCTTCCCCGTGCCGCCGATGCCCGGCCAGGAGTTCACCTTCACCTCGCGTCGTGCGATGGCCCAGGGCACGACCATCGTGCAGGAGCCGGTCACCGCCGCGCCCGACGAGCTGACCGACGGCCCCGAGGAGGAGCACCATGCCTGAGATGCCGCAGGTCGTCCGCGGCTTCGGGGTCACGTTCCTGACGATGTTCAAGAAGGTCGTCACGGAGCAGTACCCCGAGCAGAAGGTCCCGACCAAGCCGCGCTTCCACGGACGTCACCAGCTCAACCGCTGGGCCGACGGCCTGGAGAAGTGCGTCGGCTGCGAGCTGTGCGCGTGGGCCTGCCCGGCCGACGCGATCTTCGTCGAGGGCGCCGACAACACCGAGCAGCGAGCGCTTCTCCCCGGGGGAGCGGTACGGCCGCGTCTACCAGATCAACTACCTGCGCTGCATCTTCTGCGGGCTGTGCATCGAGGCGTGCCCCACTCGGGCGCTCACGATGACCAACGAGTACGAGCTCGCCGACGACAGCCGCGCGAAGCTGATCTACGAGAAGAAGGACCTGCTGGCGCCCCTCCTGCCCGGCATGGTCGCCCCCCCGCACGACATGGTGCCGGGCACGACCGAGCGCGACTACTACGCGAACACCGTGAAGGGCGCCTCCCCGGAGCAGGCCACAACGTCCGTCGCGGTCGAGACCACGGAGGAGGCCGCCTCATGACCGACGTCGACACCAACACCGGCGAGCAGATCGTCTTCTGGGTGTGCGCGACCCTCGCGGTGGCCGGCGCCCTCGGCATGGTGCTCTCGCGCAAGGCCGTGCACAGCGCCCTCTGGATCGCCATGACGATGATCAACCTGGCGATCCTCTACGTGGCCAACTCCGCGCCGTTCCTCGGCATGGTGCAGGTCATCGTCTACACCGGCGCCGTCATGATGCTGTTCCTGTTCGTCCTGATGGTCGTGGGCGTCGACGCGTCCGACTCGTTGATCGAGACGATCAAGGGCCAGCGGCTCGCGTCGATCCTCATGACCCTCGGGCTCGGCATCCTCCTCGTCTGGGGAGTGGGCAACGGGCTGGCCGAGTCCACGACCGTCGGGCTCGACTCCGCGAACGAGGCATACGGCGGCAACGTCGAGGGCATCGCGAACCTGATCTTCACCCGGTACCTGCTCGTGTTCGAGCTCACGTCGGCGCTGCTGATCACCGCGGCGATGGGCGCCATGGTGCTCGCTCACCGCGAGCGCTGGAAGCCGCACGCCACGCAGCGCGACCTCTCGGTCGCCCGGTTCAAGGACGGCGGGCACCCCGGCAACCTGCCCAACCCCGGCGTCTACGCGCGTCACAACGCGGTCGACACCCCGGCGATCCTGCCCGACGGCGGCACGCTCGACATCAGCGTGCCCGCTCCGGTGCGGGCGCGGGGCGACGAGCGGCCGCTCGACCGGGCCGACCTGGCCGACGTCGAGCAGATCACGGAGGGCAAGAGCGAATGAACCCCTCGAACTACGTGGTCCTCTCCGCCATCCTCTTCAGCATCGGTGCCGTCGGAGTCCTCGTCCGCCGCAACGCGATCGTCGTGTTCATGTCCGTGGAGCTCATGCTCAACGCCTCGAACCTGGCGTTCGTCGCCTTCGCCCGCATGAACGGCAACCTCGACGGCCAGGTGGTGGCCTTCTTCGTGATGGTCGTCGCGGCAGCCGAGGTGGTCGTCGGACTCGCGATCATCGTCACGATCTTCCGAACGCGAAGGTCGGCGTCGATCGACGAGCCCAACCTGCTCAAGTACTGACCACGCACCACGCGCAACTCTCGGGAAACGACGATGGATAGGACCGCACCGTGACAGAGCTCATGCCCGCCGAGGGGGTGTTCTCCCTCATCTGGCTGCTCATCGCCCTGCCGCTGGCAGGTGCAGTCGTGCTGCTCTTCGGCGGCCGCCGGACGAATACGTGGGGGCCGATCCTGGGCATCCTGACGGTGTCGGCCTCAGCCGTGCTCGGCTGGATCATGCTGCTGTCGATGCTGCAGAACTCCCCGGAGGAGCGCACCTTCGACCAGAACCTGTTCTCCTGGGTGTTCGCGGGGTCCTTCCAGGCCGACATGGCGTTCCAGCTCGACCAGCTGTCGCTGGTCTTCGTCCTCCTCATCACGACCGTCGGTGCGCTGATCCACATCTACTCGCTCGGCTACATGTCCCACGACCTGGACAAGCGGAAGTTCTTCGGGTACCTGAACCTCTTCGTGGCCGCGATGCTCATCCTCGTCCTGGCCAACAACTACCTCCTGCTCTACGTGGGCTGGGAGGGCGTCGGTCTCGCCAGTTACCTGCTCATCGGCTTCTGGCAGGTCAAGCCGTCGGCGGCGGCCGCGGCCAAGAAGGCGTTCATCATCAACCGCGTCGGCGACGTGGGCCTGAGCCTGGCGATCATGCTGATGTTCGTCACCTTCGGGACCGTCTCGTTCGAGGGGGTCTTCGGCGTCGCCGACCAGGCCAGCGACGGCACGCTGAACGCGATCGGACTGCTGCTCCTGCTCGCCGCATGCGGCAAGTCGGCGCAGTTCCCGCTGCAGGCCTGGCTGCTCGACGCCATGGAGGGCCCGACGCCGGTCTCGGCCCTCATCCACGCCGCAACCATGGTCACCGCCGGCGTCTACCTCATCGCGCGGAGCAACGCGATCTTCGACATCGCCGAGATCGCCGCGACCGCCGTCGTCGTCGTCGGCCTGATCACGGTGTTCATGGGTGCGATCATCGGCTCGGCGAAGGACGACATCAAGAAGTCGCTGGCCGGCTCCACGATGAGCCAGATCGGCTACATGATCACCGCCGTCGGCCTCGGGCCGATCGGCTACGTCTTCGCGATCTTCCACCTGCTCACCCACGGCGTGTTCAAGGCCGGCCTCTTCCTCGGTGCGGGATCGGTCATGCACGGCATGAACGACAACGTGAACATGCGCCGCTACGGCGCCCTCCGCGACGGTCATGTTCATCACGTTCATCACCTTCGCGGCGGGCTGGCTGTCGATCATGGGCATCCCGCCGTTCTCGGGATTCTGGTCCAAGGACGAGATCATCCACGCCGCCTTCGAGCAGAGCATGGTCACCGGGTGGCTGCTGATCATCGCCGCGGGCATCACCGGCTTCTACATGACGCGGATGTTCATCATGACCTTCCTGGGCAAGGCCCGCTGGGAGGACGACGTCCATCCGCACGAGTCGCCCAAGGTCATGACGATCCCGCTGATCATCCTCGCCCTCGGCTCGGTCGTTCCTCGGCATGGCGCTGCTCTTCTGGGGCAACATCGAGTCCTGGCTCGAGCCGGTCGTCGGGTTCGAGACAGGGCGAGTCGCCGCTGCCGACCTGGGCGACGATCGCGCTTCAGCCTCCTCGCCGTCGGCGATCGGCGTCGCTCGTCGCCTAGCTGATGTACCAGCGGCGCCCGGTGCCGGTCGAGGCTCCGCGCGGATCGTGGCTCACGCGGGCTGCCCGCGAGGAGCTCTACGGCAACCAGGTCAACGACGTCCTGGTCGTGCAGCCGACCTACTACACGTCGCGCTTGCTGGTCTGGTTCGACAACAAGGCCGTCGACGGCTTCGTGAACGGGAGCGCGGCGTTCGTCGGCGGGCTCTCCGGCCGCCTGCGCCGCTACCAGACCGGATTCGCCCGCTCGTACGCGTTGTCGATGGTGGGTGGCGCCGTCTTGGTCGTCCTCGCCCTGGTTCTGGTGAGGGCCTCGTGACTACCTATCCCTGGCTGACCACGCTGATGGTGGTGCCGCTCGTCGGCAGCATCGTCGTGGCCCTGCTCCCGAAGGGCCGCGGCCTCCTCGCGAAGCAGGTCGCCCTCGTGTTCTCCGTCGCCACGCTGGTCCTCACCGTGCTGATGGCGCTGCAGTTCGACGCGACGTCCGCGGAGCCCTTCCAGTTCGTCGAGTCCCACCCGTGGATCCCGACGTTCGGCATCTCCTACTCGGTCGGCGTCGACGGCATCGCGCCTCGTCCTCGTGGCCCTCGCCGCGACGCTGGTCCCGATCGTGATCCTCGCCGGCTGGAACGACGTCGACGAGGAGAGCCGGGGCTCGATCAAGGGCTACTTCGCGCTCATCCTCGTGCTCGAGACGCTGATGATCGGCGTGTTCGTCGCCACCGACGTCTTCCTCTTCTACGTCTTCTTCGAGGTCATGCTCATCCCGGTCTACTTCATGATCGGGCGCTACGGCGGCGTCCAGCGCTCCTACGCGGCGGTGAAGTTCCTGCTCTACAGCCTCGTCGGCGGCCTGTTCATGCTGGCGTCGCTCATCGGGCTCTACGTGGTCTCCGCGCAGATCACCGGCACGGGGACGTTCGACTTCCTGACGCTGGCCGGCCTCGACATCGATCCGGACGTGCAGAAGATGCTGTTCCTCGGCTTCTTCTTCGCCTTCGCGATCAAGGCGCCGCTGTGGCCCTTCCACACCTGGCTGCCCGACGCGGCTGCCGAGTCGAAGCCGGGCACCTCCGTCCTGCTGATCGGCGTGCTCGACAAGGTCGGCACGTTCGGCATGATCCGCTACTGCCTGGAGATCTTCCCGGACGCGTCCAGCTTCTACGCCCCGGTCGTCATCGGGATGGCGCTGATCGGCATCTTCTACGGCGCGTTCGTGGCGCTGAGCCAGAACGACATGAAGCGGCTGTTCGCCTACTCGTCGATGTCGCACTTCGGCTTCATCACGCTCGGCATCTTCGTGTTCACCTCGACAGGGCCAGAGCGGGTCGGTCGTCTACATGGTCGCCCACGGGCTGTCGACGGCCGCGCTCTTCCTCACCGCGGGCTTCCTCATGAGCCGCTACCGCGGGTCGAGCCTGATCTCGGACTACGCGGGCGTGAACAAGACCGCACCGGTGCTGGCCGGCTTCTTCCTCATCGCGGCGCTGTCGTCGCTGGCCCTGCCCGGGGCTGGTGTCGTTCGTCGGCGAGTTCCTCGTCCTGCTGGGAGCGTTCGAGCGCTACATGTGGGTCGGTGCGCTGGCGACGCTCGGCATCGTCATCACGGCCGCCTACGTCCTGCGGCTCTACCAGAGGTCGATGACCGGTCCGCTGAAGCCCGAGCTCGAGGGGATGCCCGATCTGCGCGGGCGTGAGGTCACCGCCCTCGTGCCGATCGCAGCACTGACGATCGTGCTGGGCTTCTTCCCGGCTCCGCTGCTCAACGTCATCAACCCGGCCGTCGATCGCGTGATGATCAGCATCGGCGCGACGGATCCGGTCCCGACCGTGCAGTCAGCCGAGCTTCCCGCGGAAGGAGCTGACAAGTGAGCGCGCTCCTCTCCGCGGTGAGCTCCGAGACCGAGACGGTCTTCACGATGCCCGTCATCAACTACTACGCGATCGCGCCGATCCTGATCCTGTTCGGCGCTGCCGTCGTCTCGGTGCTCGTCGAGGCGTTCGTGCCCCGGCGGGGTCGGCGCCCGACGCAGCTCGTGCTCGTGTTCGGCTCGATCATCGCGGCCCTGATCGTGGTCATCGACCTGCGTGGCACCCGGCTGGTCACCGCGCGAGGGCGCCATCGCGATCGACGGCCCGACGCTCGTCCTGCAGGGCACGCTCCTGGTGATCGGCCTGCTCGGAGCCCTCCTGTTCGCCGAGCGCTCCATCGACCCGCTCGGCGACGCCTTCGCCCCGCGCGCATCCGCGCTGCCGGGCTCGGAGGACGAGCAGCAGTTCACGCGCCTGGGCTACCTGCAGACCGAGATCTGGCCGTTCCTCCTCTTCGCCCTCACGGGCATGCTCGTGTTCCCGGCGGCCAACGACCTGCTCCTGATGTTCGTGGCGCTCGAGGTCATGTCGCTGCCGCTGTACCTCCTCGCGGGCATGGCGCGCCGGCGCCGACTGCTCTCGCAGGAGGCCGCGCTCAAGTACTTCCTGCTCGGCGCGTTCTCGTCGGCGTTCTTCCTCTACGGCGCAGCGCTCCTCTACGGCTACAGCGGCTCGATCTCCCTGGTCGCCATCGCCGACACCCTGTCGGCGAAGCCCAGCGAGGGCGCTCTCGTCGCCGTCGGCATGGCGCTCATCGTCGTGGGCCTGCTGTTCAAGGTGGCGGCCGTGCCCTTCCACCAGTGGACTCCCGACGTCTACCAGGGCTCGCCGACCGCCGTCACGGCGTTCATGGGTGCGACCGTCAAGATCGCGGCGTTCGGTGCCCTCCTCCGCGTCATGTACGTCGGATTCGGCGGCATGCGCTGGGACTGGGAGCCGATGATGTGGATCATCGCCGCCCTGACGATGATCGTCGGCTCGATCATCGCGATCACGCAGACCGACATCAAGCGCATGCTCGCCTACTCGTCCATCGCGCAGGCCGGCTTCATCCTCATGGGCGTCATCGCCGCGTCACCCGAGGGACTCGCCGCCTCGATCTTCTACCTGGTCGCATACGCGTTCACGACGATCGGCTCCTTCGCGATCGTGTCCCTGGTCCGCGACGCCTCCGGCGAGGCCACGCACCTGTCGAAGTGGGCGGGCCTGGGCAAGAAGTCGCCGGTGGTCGCAGCGGTCTTCTCGCTGTTCCTGCTGTCGCTCGCCGGGATCCCGCTCACCAGCGGCTTCATCGCCAAGTTCGGGGTCTTCTCGGCGGCCATCGGCAGCGGGGCGACCTGGCTCGTGATCGTCGGCGTGATCGCCAGCATCATCGCGGCCTTCTTCTACGTCCGCGTGATCGTGCTGATGTACTTCTCCGACCCGACCGCCGACACGGCCTCGGTCGTCGTGCCGTCCGCCTTCACCACCATCGCGATCACGGTGTCCGCGGTGATGACCATCGCCCTGGGGATCTTCCCCCAGTGGCTGCTGGACATCATCGATCAAGCGGGCATCTTCATCCGGTAGTACGTTGCGAAGATGACGGACGCGCTGCTGGGCCTGCCACTTCCCGACGGGGAGCTCGAGTCCGAGCTCGCCGCTGGGCTGGCGCGGGTCGAGGCGGGGCTGCAGGAGGCCGTCTGGAGCGACGACCCGTTCGTCGCGGACGCCTCCCGGTACCTCGTGGACGCGGGCGGCAAGCGGTTCCGGCCGCTCCTCGTGCTCCTCGCCTCGCAGTTCGGGGACCCGCAGGCGTGGGGAGTGGTGCCGGCCGGCGTGGTCGTCGAGCTCACCCATCTGGCGACCCTGTACCACGACGACGTGATGGACGAGGCCAAGCTGCGCCGGGGGGCTCCCTCGGCGAACGCGCGCTGGGACAACACGATCGCCATCCTCACGGGCGACTTCCTGTTCGCGCGCTCGTCGCGGATCCTGGCCGACCTCGGGCCGGACGCCGTCCGCATCCAGGCGCACACGTTCGAACGGCTGTGCAAGGGCCAGATCCGCGAGACCGTCGGCCCGCGTGACGGCCAGGACCCCGTCGAGCACCACCTCGAGGTCATCGCGGACAAGACCGGCTCCCTCATCGCCGCGTCCGGTCGCTACGGCGCGCTCATGGCGGGGGCCGCGCCGGACCACGTCGAGATCATGACGCAGTTCGGCGAGCGCATCGGGGTGGCGTTCCAGCTCGCCGATGACCTCGTCGACATCACCAGCGAGTCGATGCAGTCGGGCAAGACCCCCGGCACGGACCTGCGCGAGGGCATCCCCACGCTGGCGGGTCTCATCGCCCTGATGAGCCCGGAGCCGTCCGACGCCCGCCTGAAGGAGCTGCTCAGTCGGCCCATCCCGGACGACGCCGAGCATGCTGAGGCGCTCACCCTGCTCAGGGCGCACCCGGCGATCGACGACGCACGGAAGCAGGCCCACGCCTGGTCGGACTCCGCCCGCGAGCTGCTGCTCGACCTGCCGGAGGGCCCGGCGCGTGACGTGCTCGCACTCCTGTGCGACTACGTGGTGTCGCGCACGGGTTAGTCCGCCGCGGGCACGGCCGGCACGAGCAGGCGGACGAGCCCATCGACCGGCATCGGTCGATGCAGGTGGTACCCCTGCGCGATGTCGCAGCCGCGTGATCGCAGGAACTCCTGCTGCTCGTTCGTCTCGACCCCCTCGGCGATGACCACGCAGCGCAGCGACTTCGCCATGTGGATGATGGCGGTGACGATCGCCTCGTCGTCGGCGTCGCGACCCAGGTCCTGCACGAACGACCGGTCGATCTTGAGCCTGTCGATCCGGAAGCGCTTGAGGTACGCCATGGACGAGTAGCCCGTGCCGAAGTCGTCGATGGACACCTTGACGCCCATCCCATGCAGGCGCTCGATGGTCGCGACAGCCATCTCGGGGCTCACCATCGCGATGGTCTCGGTGATCTCCAGCTCCAGGCGCTCCGGAGGGAAGCCCGTCCGCAGGAGAGCGCGCCGGATGCGCTCCGAGAGGTCGGTCTGGACGAACTGCACGGCGGACAGGTTGACCGCCACGGTGATGGGGCGTCCTCCCGCCTTCTCCCAGGCCACCGCGTCCGCCAGCGCCCGATTGAGCACTGCCTCGCCGATGGGGAGGATGAGCCCGCTGTCCTCGGCCAGGCCGATGAAGGCGTCGGGCTGCACGAGCCCCATGGTGGGGTGCTGCCAGCGGACGAGCGCCTCGACGCCGACGATCGTGCCGTCTCCCAGTGACACCTGCGGCTGGTAGTGCACCACCAGCTCGTCGTTCTCGACCGCCTTGCGCAGGGCGCTGAGCAGCTCCAGCCGCTCGGCGGCGTTGATCAGCATGTCGCCGCTGAAGAACCTGTGGGTGTGGCGGCCGTCCTGCTTCGCGCGGTACATGGCCGCATCGGCGCGCACGGCGAGTTCCTCGAAAGTGGCGCCGTCCGTGGGGAACATGGCGATGCCGGCCGACGCGGTGAGCGCGAGGTCGTACTGCTCGAGACGGAACGGTCGATCGATGGCGGCGATGAGCCGTCCTGCGAGCGCCGTGGCGCCGTCGAGGCTCGACGGTGAGGCCAGCACCGCGAACTCGTCGCCGCCGAGGCGCGCGACCTGTGCGTCATCGCCTGCGGCCGCCACGAGGCGCTGGGCGGCCTCCTGGATCAGCAGGTCACCGATACCGTGACCGACGGTGTCGTTGATGGTCTTGAAGTCGTCGAGATCCAGGAACACCAGCGCCTGCGCACGGCCCGCGAGGCCGGGATCGGCGAAGGATGCGGCTGCGCTGTCGCCGAGCATGATGCGGTTGGGGAGCCCGGTGAGCTGGTCGTAGTAGGCGAGGTGGTGGATCCGCTCCTCGGCGCGACGCTGCGCGGTGACGTCACGACTGACCTCGATGACGCCGAGGCGTTCGCCCTTCGCCGTGAAGTACGGCGTCTGGAGCGTGTCGAAGAACTGCAGCGTGCCTGCGCCGTCCGGCACCGACTCCTCGAACCGCTCGCTCTCGTCGGACAGGAGCGGGAGCCGGGTGCGTGCCCGGGCATCGGACCACGCCACGTCCACGGGGCTGCGGCCCACCGCGTCCTCCGGGTCGATGTGGAAACGCGAGCTGAAGGCCCGGTTGACCCCCAGGAGGCGACCCTCCTGGTCGGTGAAGGAGATGAGGTCGGGAACCGAGTCGATCAGCGACCTCAGCACGGAGGTCTCCCGGGCCAGGCGACGGTAGGGGGCCTGCACGCCGGCCACGAAGATCGCCCGGTAGACCATGAGGTAGGCCACCACCTTGAGCACGTGACCGAGCAGGTTGAAGACGTCGGCGACGTTCACGTACAGGGTGAAGTAGAGCTCGGTGAGCACGAGGGTCCACGCGGCGGTGGCGAGCCAGGCGAGCTCGGCACTGTGCTCCCGGCGCGCCCGCCGCAGGAGGAGAAGTGCCGCGATGGCGTAGGTGGCGGACAGCGCGTACTCGATCACGACCTTCGTCATCGTGAGCCCGTCGCCGGGCACGAAGAAGGTCGGCACCCACTCCGTGTGGTACAGCCCTATCCACACGGCGGTGAGCGCGGCCAGCACCACGACCCCGACGCCCGGGAGCCACAGCCGCGGGTTCCAGTGCTGGGTGGGGACCAGCGCCAGGAGGACGAACGCCGACGGCTGCCGCGATGCGACCGGCCAGCCAGAAGGTGATGGCCTTCTGCGCGGTGCTGTCGGAGACCAGCGCCGGCATGCCGGGGAACGACAGCGTGTGCGCGAGGTCGACGATGAGGATGCCGAGGGAGAACCAGCCGACCAGCATCACCTGGCTGTTGCGGTCGAGGTTCCGCAGGTTCCACGCGAGGGCCACCACCATGAGCGAGATGGCCATCGACGTGAACTCGAGGATCGTGTGCAGGATCGTGTACTGGGCGGGCTCGGAGAAGAACACGACGCCGGGCAGCGCCAGCCCGAGAAGGAAGAGGACCGTCAGCCCGATCGCCCAGCCGGTCTGGTGGGTGAACCGGAACCGGGGTGCAGTCGGTGGCCCCGAGGTCGTCGCCATCGGCATGCTCCCCTCACGCTCCCGCGCATCCTTAGGGCACACCATGGCAGCCGTCGCGCCCGGTCGCGCGCCGGCGGGGCAATTGCCCGGCCCTCGCAGATTCGTCTAGATGACTGATAGCGTCGAGCAATGTCGCCGCCCGTCGTGCACGCACCGGTCCGGCCCGTGCACGACCGCCCGACCCTCGTGTCCTACGCATCCCTCGCCACCTGGTCGTGGTTCGTCTACGGCTTCGGCGCGAGCCTGGCCCTGCTGCGCGACGACCAGGGCACGTCGGCCTGGCTGGGCGGGCTGCACAGCACCGCCCTCGCCGCCGGCGGCATCCTGGGCGCGCTCCTCACCCCACGGCTGAACCACCGGTTCGGCCGCGGCCCGGTCGCGCGGGCGGCAGCGATCGGCACCGCCCTGTGCATCACGTGGTACCTGTGGCCCGGCATGCCGGTCGGCGGGACGCTCACGGCCATCTTCGTGACCTGCTTCTTCGGCAACATCGTCGTGGTCTGCATCAACTCCTTCATCGCGAGCCATCAGGGCGCTGCGAGCGCGCCCGCGTTCACGGAGAGCACCGGACTGGCTGCCCTGATGGGGCTGCTCGCCCCGCTCGGGATCGGGTTCGCGGCCGCGACCGTCCTCGGCTGGCGCGCGGGGCTGCTCGTCTCGGTGGTGGCATTCGCCTGCGTGGAGGTCTGGCGCGGGCGTCAGCTGGCGGTCTACGGCGCGCCCGGGCAGGTGCTGACCCGCAAGGAGGCCGGCGCACTGCCCAGCCGCACCTGGTGGGCGCTCACGGCCGGCATGACCTACATCGGCGCCGAGTTCTGCCTGAGCCTGTGGGGGGCGGACCTCCTGCGCGACCGGGCCGGCCTCAGTCCGGCGGCCGCAGCGGCGGGCCTCAGCACCGTCCTCGGCGGGCTGTTCGTCGGCCGCGTGTTCGGCGTCCAGATCGCCGAGCGGATGTCGACGGAGCGGCTGCTGCGGATGTCGATCATCGCCGGGGGAGTGGCGTTCGCCGTCGCCTGGCTGGTCACGAACCCGGTCGCCATCCTCGTGTGCCTGTTCCTCACCGGCGTCGGGCTGTCCCTGGTGTGGCCGCTCAGCATGTCGCGCATCATCCGCGCGGCCGAGGGCAACACCGACCGTGCGTCCTCGCTGGCCCTCGCGTTCACGACCACGGCCATCGGCCTGGCCCCGTTCATCCTCGGCGCGCTGGCCGGCAGCCTCGGCGTGCACGTGGCGTTCCTCATCGTGCCCGTGCTGCTCGTCGTCACGTTCGTCCTGGTGACGGTGCGCCCGGTGCCGGAGGCGGTGCCCTAGTCCGGCTCGGTCACTTCGAGGTCGTCGGCCCGGTTGCGCGCGTGACGCAGGCCGTCGATCGACATGACGGCGAGCGACGTCCAGATGAGGAAGAACCCCACCCAGCGAGTCGTCGACATCGCCTCGCCGAAGTAGAAGACGCCGAGCAGGAACTGGAAGACCGGCGTGAAGTACTGCATGAGGCCAAGTGTCGAGAGGGGGATGCGGGTGGCCGCCCCACCGAAGGCCAGCAGCGGGATCGCGGTCACCGGACCCAGGAGGACCAGCAGCAGTACCCACTCAGGGTCCCCCGCGGCCATGGCCGACGTGCCGTTCGCGGCGAACACGGCCATCACGATCGAGGGCGATCGGGCGCGAGGGCGGCGGTCTCGATGGTGAGGCTCTCGACGGCACCGGCGCCCACCTGCTTCTTCAGCAGGCCGTAGATGCCGAAGGAGAACCCGAGGATGAGGCTGATCCACGGGAGTCGTCCGTAGCTGACCGTGAGGACCCCGACTGCCACCACGGCGATGGCCACGGCGGTCCACTGTCCCGGCCGGAGGCGTTCGCGCAGGACGATCACGCCCAGGCCCACCGAGACGAGCGGGTTGATGAAGTAGCCGAGGGAGGCCTCCACCACCTGGTCGGTGACGACGGCCCAGACGTACACGCCCCAGTTGAGGGCGAGGAACGCGGCGGCGACCGCAAGCATGGAGACCGTGCGCAGCGACCGGGCGGCCGCCAGCGTCCTCGCCCATGAGCGGGTGACGAGGGTGAGGATCACCAGGAAGACGAGCGACCACACCACCCGGTTCGCGACCACCTCCACCGGGGAGATGCCCTGGAGCAGGTGGAAGTACAGCGGGAACAGGCCCCAGAGGCCGTACGCGACGAAGCCGAGGAGGACTCCGATGCCTGCCTGCGAGGTGGGCAGTCGGAGCTTGGTCAGGACACTTCCCAGGTGTCGCCGCCGCTGAGCAGGGACTGGAGGTTGCCCGGGCCCTTGGTCTCGATGACGGCGGCGATCTGCTCGCGGACGAGCCGGTCGTAGGACGGGCGGTGGATGTCGCGGAAGACGCCGATGGGCGTGTTCTCCAGGGTGCGCGGGTTCGACAGCCGGGAGAGCGCGAAGGCGAGGCCGGGGTCCTTGGCGTGCGCGTCGTGCCGGATCACCGCGTCCTCGCCGACCACCGCGACGTCGGCGACGGTGATGTGGCCCTCCGCGGTGCGGATGACGCCCTTCTCGTTGTCCTTGCCGAAGCGGATGGGCTCGCCGTCGACCAGGCGCATCATGACGTCGTCGCGGGTGTCGTTGTCCTTGAGCGGCTCCCACGCGCCGTCGTTGAAGATGTTGCAGTTCTGGTAGATCTCGACGAACGCCGAGCCCTCGTGGGCGGCGGCGGCGCGGAGCACCTCGGTCAGGTGCTTGCGGTCGGAGTCGATGGTGCGGGCGACGAAGGTGGCCTCGGCGCCCAGCGCCAGCGAGACCGGGTTGAAGGCGTAGTCGAGCGAGCCCTCGGGCGTGGACTTGGTGATCTTGCCCTGCTCGGAGGTGGGGGAGTACTGGCCCTTGGTCAGGCCGTAGATCCGGTTGTTGAACATCAGGATCTTGAGGTTCACGTTGCGGCGCAGCGCGTGGATCAGGTGGTTGCCGCCGATGGACAGCGCGTCGCCGTCGCCGGTGATGACCCAGATGGACAGGTCGGGACGGGAGATGGCCAGGCCGGTGGCGATCGCCGGGGCGCGGCCGTGGATGGAGTGCATCCCGTAGGTGTTCATGTAGTACGGGAAGCGCGACGAGCAGCCGATGCCGGAGATGAAGACGATGTTCTCCCGCGCCAGGCCGAGCTCGGGCAGGAAGCCCTGCACGGTGGACAGGATCGAGTAGTCACCGCAGCCGGGGCACCAGCGCACCTCCTGGTCGGACTTGAAGTCCTTCGCGGTGAGGTCGACGTCCGACTTCGGGATCAGGCTCAGGTGCGTGGCAGTCATCGGTTCCTCACAGGCTCTTGATGGCATCGGTGATGGCGGCGACCAGCTCGGTCGACTTGAACGGCATGCCGCGGACCTGGTTGATGCCCTGGATGTCCACCAGGTACTTCGCCCGCAGCAGCATGGCGAGCTGCCCGAGGTTCATCTCCGGGACCAGCACCCTGTCGTAGGCGCGCAGCACCTCGCCGAGGTTGTGCGGGAACGGGTTGAGGTGGCGCAGGTGCGCCTGCGCGACGGAGACGCCGGTGCGGCGGGTGATCTCGCAGGCCGCACCGATCGGACCGTACGTCGAGCCCCAGCCGAGCACGAGCACGCGCGCGTCGCCGTCGGGGTCGTCGACCTCGAGGTCGCCGATCGTGTCCGCGATGGCGTCGACCTTGGCCTGGCGCAGGCGGACCATGATGTCGTGGTTCTCCGGGTCGTAGGAGATGTCACCGGAGCCGTTGGCCTTCTCCAGGCCGCCGATGCGGTGCTCGAGGCCCGCGGTGCCGGGAATCGCCCACGGGCGCGCGAGGGTCTCGGGATCGCGCAGGTACGGCCAGAACTCCTCCGTGCCGTCGGCCTTGGTGTGGTTCGGGCCCGTGGCGAAGCCGGGGTCGATGACGGGCAGGCTGTCGACGTCGGGCACGAGCCACGGCTCCGAGCCGTTGGCCAGGTAGCCGTCGGAGAGCAGGAACACCGGCGTGCGGTACTCGACCGCGATGCGCGCGGCCTCGATGGCGGCGTGGAAGCAGTCGGACGGCGACTGCGGCGCGATGACCGGCACCGGCGACTCGCCGTTGCGGCCGAACATCGCCTGCAGCAGGTCGGACTGCTCGGTCTTGGTCGGCAGGCCGGTCGACGGACCGCCGCGCTGCACGTCGACGATGATCAGCGGCAGCTCCAGCGACACCGCCAGGCCGATCGACTCCGACTTCAGCGCGATGCCCGGGCCCTGACGTCGTGGTCACCGCCAGCGCGCCGCCGTAGGCCGCGCCGATCGCGGCACCGATGCCGGCGATCTCGTCCTCGGCCTGGAACGTCATCACGCCGAAGCCGTGGTTCTTGGCCAGCTCGTGCAGGATGTCGGACGCCGGCGTGATCGGGTAGGAGCCCAGGAACAGGGGCAGGCCCGACTTCTGCGACGCGGCGATCAGGCCGAACGCGAGCGCCGGGTTGCCGGTGATGTTGCGGTACAGCCCGGCGGGCAGCGACGCCGGCGCCACCTCGTACTGCACGGAGAAGGACTCGGTGGTCTCCCCGAACGACCAGCCGGCCTCGAACGCGGCGAGGTTCGCCGCGAGGATCTCGGGCTTGCTTGCGAACTTCTTGTTCGAGGAAGTTGCGCGTGCCGTCGGCGCCGCGCGAGTACAGCCAGGAGAGCAGGCCCAGGGCGTACATGTTCTTGGCGCGCTCGGCCTCCTTCTTGGAGAGGGCGAACTCCTTGAGCGCCTCCACCGTCTGCGAGGTCAGGGCGACCGCGTGCACGTTGAACGGCTCGAGGCTGCCGTCCTCGATCGGGTTCGCCGTGTAGCCGACCTTCTCCAGGTTGCGCTTGGTGAACTCGTCGGTGTTGACGATGATGTCGGCCCCGCGGGGCAGGTCGGCGATGTTCGCCTTCAGCGCTGCCGGGTTCATCGCGACGAGCACGTTCGGCGCGTCGCCGGGGGTGGTGATGTCGTGGTCCGCGAACGCCAGCTGGAAGGCGGACACGCCGCCGATGGTGCCCGCTGGTGCGCGGATCTCCGCCGGGAAGTCGGGCAGCGTCGACAGGTCGTTGCCCAGCCCCGCAGTCTCGGACGTGAACCGGTCCCCCGTCATCTGCATGCCGTCGCCGGAGTCCCCGGCGAAACGGATGACGACACGGTTGAGACTGACGACCTGCTTGCTCACGGGCTCCCCTTGATCGGGCTGGAAGGCTGGAGATCGGGCGCTTCGCATCGTGTGCTGTGCTGCCGTCACGAAGATATTAGGACGTCCTAGAAGACTACACCCGATCCCGTCGAAGGAGCGCGTGCGCTGCGTCCCATTATGCCCGGGGACGAATCGCCCAACGCGGACACCGGGTTAGGGTGACGGCGTGACGGACGGCAGCGCTCCCTGGTCCGGGACCTACCGCATCGCGGGAGCCCCCGATGTGCGCGTGCTCGTCATGAGCCTGGGGTTGGCCTGCTGCGCCATGGAGATCGAGTCGGCCATCCGGCTGGGCCTGCTCGTGCCCGACCAGGCGTCGCAGGCGCCGCCGGAGCGCTCGGTCGTCCTGGTGTCAGGCACGGTGACCGGCCCGCTGGCAGCCGCGGTCGTCGCCGCCGTCGAGAGCGTTCCCGCGCCCGTGTCGGTCGTGGCCTTCGGCGTGTGCGCCAGCACCGGCGGACCGTACTGGGATGCGCCGACCGTGGTGGCCGGCGTGGACCGGCTGGTGCCCGTGTCGGCCTACGTCCCCGGCTGCCCTCCACGTCCCGATGCGCTCATCGATGCGCTGCTCGCATGGCAGGCCGTGGCATGACGGCGATCGAGCGGTCGGCCTGGACCGAGGCACTGGCGGACCGGCATGCCCGGGGGTACCGCTACCTCGACTTCCTGACGGCCATCGACCGGCTCGACCACGTCGAGGTGGTCGCCCGGGTCGTCGTCCCCGGGTCCCTCGAGAGCGAGCTGCTCACCACGACCGTTCCCGACGCCGATCCCCACCTCGCGAGCGCCACCGACGTGTTCCCGGCTGCCGCCTGGCACGAGCGGGAGACGGGGGAGATGTACGGCGTGCGCTTCGACGGCCACCCGGACCCGCGGCCGCTGCTGCTGCGCTCCACGCCTGCGCTGCCGCCGCTGCGCAAGGCGAGCGCGCTCGCGGCTCGCGTCGAGACGCCATGGCCGGGCGCCCCGGATCCGTCCGCGGGCGGGCGGGCTCGCCGGCCGCAGCTGCCGCCGGGGGTGCGGCAGTCGTGGCTGCCGGAGGCTGCGCCGTGAGCACGCGCCGCAGGCGACGGCGCCCTGAGCACCGGGCGGCCGCCGGTGCGTGGAGTCATCGCACTCATCCCCGACGCCTGCACGTCCTGCATGGTCTGCGTGGAGGAGTGCCCGACGTGGTGCATCGAGGTCGACAGCCATCAGGAGCAGGTGAGCGAGCCGGGTGCGCGGCGGCCGCGGTCCGTCAAGGTCCTGGACCGCTTCGCCATCGACTTCGGCCTGTGCATGTACTGCGGCATCTGCGTCGACGCCTGCCCGTTCGACGCGCTCGAGTGGGCGGGGCGGGTCGACTACAGCGCCAGCGATCGTCCCGGCCTGGTCCACGACACCGACCGACTCGCCTCCTGGAGAGCAGATGCCTGACGCCCTGTCCCCGATCGATCCGCTCGAGGAGCGGCGCATGGCATCCGAGCTGTTCAACCATGTGTGGACGCTGCTCGAGACGACCGACCGCACGCGGAGCAGGACGACGCGATGGTCCACGCGGCGCACGCGAGCCGCTGGCACTGGGGACGCGTGGGCGGCCCGGAGCAGGCGGCCGTGGGGGAGTGGCAGTGCAGCCGCGTCTATGCGGTGCTCGGTCGAGGCGAGCCGTCCCTGCATCACGCCCGGCGGTGCCTGGAGCTCAGCGTCCTCGACGGAGTCGACGCCTTCGTGGAGGCGTCCGCCCACGAGGCGATGGCGCGGGCACTGGCCGTGCTCGGCGACCTGGACGGTGCCCGCGCGGAGCGCAACATCGCCTACGGGCTCGCGGTCGCGCTCGAGGACGACGACGACCGCGGCGTCATCGAGTCCGACCTGGGCTCGCTGCCCCTGCCGTAGGCAGTCCAGTGGAGGCCGGTGGTCGCTCCCGCGTGGTCAGACCCGCCCACGAGCCTCCACTCGGCGAGGGTCCGCCTCAGCGGTAGTTGTCGAACTGCACCGCGAAGTCGAGGTCGGCGCCCTTCACCAGGGCCTGCACGGCCTGCAGGTCGTCCCGGCTCTTGCTGGTCACGCGGAGCTCCTCGCCCATCACCTGGGTCTTCACGCTCTTGGGACCCTCGTCGCGGATCAGCTTGCCGAGCTTCTTCGCCTGCTCCTGGGAGATGCCGGCCTTGAACGTGCCCGCGATCTTGTACTCCTTGCCGGACGAGCGCGGCTCGTCCGCCTCGAAGGCCTTCAGGCTCATGCCCCGCTTGATGATCTTCTCGCGGAACACCTCGAGGGCCGCCTTCGCGCGCTCCTCGGTGCCGGAGGTGATCTCGACGGCGAGCTCGCCCTTCCACTCGATGGACGTGCCGGTGTTCTTGAAGTCGAATCGGGTGGTCAGTTCCTTCGCCGCCTGGTTCAGGGCGTTGTCCGCCTCCTGGCGATCGACCTTGGACACGATGTCGAAGCTGCTGTCAGCCATGGGTCCTCCTCGGGTTTCGGGCCCATTGTGGCGGGTGCGGGCAGGGAGGCATCGTGCGGCACCACCCTTGACGACGCGACCGGGCGCGACTCGATGATCGTGCCTGCTGGGGGCAGGGAACGGATGAGGCGCCATGGATCAGCATGACGGCCACGGCGAGAGCCTGACGCGCACTGCCGTCACGGCCACGGCCCACTGCCTCACCGGATGCGCGATCGGAGAGGTCCTCGGGCTCGCGCTGGGGACGTGGTGGGGCTGGGAGGACGGTCCGACGATCGCGCTGGCGGTCGCCCTCGCCTTCGTCTTCGGCTACGCGATGACCGTGGGTCCCCTGCTGCGCGCCGGCCTGGGCCTGCGTCGCGCCGTGCGCATCGCGCTCGTCGCCGACACCGTGTCGATCGTCACGATGGAGATCGTCGACAACGCGATCCTGCTCCTCATCCCCGGGGCAATGGCCGCCGGCCTGATGGACCCGCTGTTCTGGGGGTCGTTGGCCTTCGCCCTCGGGGTGGCCTTCGTGGTCACCGTGCCGGTGAACAGGTGGCTCATCGCCCGTGGTCGGGGGCACGCGGTCGCGGCGGTCGTCCACCACGCTGGCCACGGTGGCCCGGGTCAGACCGGCTGATCGCGCAGCACCGACGCGGGGAAGTCCGGGTGGGGCAGGTCGATCTCGCGCGCCAGCCGGTGCCCGTCGAACACCGCCTCCGAGATCCAGCGCGGGGAGGCCGCATCCCCGATCAGGTGGACCGCGGTGATCCCCGCCGCGTCGAGGGCCGGCTGATCGGCGATCGAGCGCGCGGTAGATCTCGTCGACCGGCACCTGGTGCGTGACGAGGACGAGGTCGTCGACGTCGATCGTCCATGGGTCGCCGTACTGGGTCTCGCCCGCGATGCGGCCGGGCTCGCTCGCGAGCACGGTGACCCCCACGTGCATCGTCACCCCGACGTCGTGCAGGTGCTGGCGCAGCATCGGTCCCTCGAGCGTCTCGTCGGAGATCGGGGAGACGACGGGTTCGGGGGTGACCAGATGGACGTCGTAGCCCTCGGCCGCGAGCAGCTCGGCGATGCCCGGCCCCACGTAGTACCCGTCGACGTCGTACACGGCGACGCGTTGGCCCGCGGGACGCGCGCCGGTCATCACCCGCTCGGGGGTGAGGGGCCGGGGCGCGGCGGGCGCCATGCTGATCGGACGGAGCCGACCGGGCTGGCTTCCGTCCCCGGACCAGCGGCTGCCGGTGGCGACGATGACGATGCTGGCGCCGTAGTCGAGGATGTCCGCCGCGGTGAGCCGGCGGCCCGTGATCACGTCGACGTTGGGCAGCTGGTCGAGCTGCGTGCGCCGCCAGTCGGCGATGCGTCCCCAGTCGCCGAGGGTCGGCAGTCGTCGGGTCCAGGTGATGCGCCCACCGATCTCGTCCTCAGCGTCGACGAGGTGGACGGCGCCGAAGCCGCGTCGGCCGAGCACGATGGCGCATTCCATCCCGGCGGGCCCCGCCCCCACCACGAGAACGGCGCGGTCCGGGTGCGGGGTCGCATCGAAGCGCTCCGGGTGCCAGCCGCGCCGGAACTCCTCGCCGGCCGTGGGGTTCTGGATGCAGCCGACGTGGCCGAAGGCCTCCTCCTTCATGATGCAGACGTTCGCGCCCGTGCACTCGCGGATGTCACCGAGACGGCCCTCGGCGATCTTGCGCGGGAGGAACGGATCGGCGATCGCGGGCCGGGCCGCCCCGATGAGGTCGAAGGCCCCCGAGCGGATCACGGCGGCCATCTGGTCGGGGCTGGTGTAGCGGCCGACCCCGACGATCGGCTTGCGGGTCGCCTCGCGCACCCGGCTGGTCCACGACAGCTGATGCCCCTCGGGGTAGTACCGCGACGTACCGGAGTCCTCGGGCCAGGAGCCGACGGTGACGTCGAAGAGGTCGACCAGCGGGTCCGCCAGCTGCACGAACTCGAGCATCTGCTCGATGAGCACGCCCTTGACGCCGCGACGGCCGTCGACGCAGATGCGCGTGGCGATCGCGCAGTCGTCGCCGACGGCGCTGCGGACCTTCTCGAGGGTCTCCAGGGCGAAGCGGGCACGGCCGGCGAGGTTGCCGCCGTACCCATCCGTTCGCCGGTTGCTCCACGTCGAGAGGAACTGGGTGAGCAGGTAGCCGTGCGCGCCGTACACGTAGACGATGTCGAAACCGGCGTCCCTCGCCAGCCGGGCGCTGGCGACGAAGTCGCCCTGGACCCGGGCGATGTCGTCGCGGGTCATCTCCCGCGCCGCGGAGCCCCATCGCACGGCCGCCATCGCGGCGCTCGGCGCGATGCGGGCGTGGCGCGACGCGACATTCTTGCTCGAGTTGCCGCCGTGGTACAGCTCCATGCCGGCGAGCGACCCGTGCGCGTGGATGGCGTCGGCGGTCAATGCCAGGGCGGCCGCGTCACGATCATCGCGCAGGTACGCAGCCACGTGGGGGGCCTCGTCGGCGTCCGCTGAGACCGGTGCGTACTCGACGCACACTCCGCCCCAGCCGCCCTCCGCCTTGATCCCGCGGAACGCCGCCTGCGTCAGCGGCTTCTGCGATCCGAACCCCGACGCGTGCGGCACCTGGTAGAAGCGGTTGGGAAGCACCTTCGGCCCGATCGCGACGGGCTCGAACAGGATGGCGTGACGGGGGTCGAGCATGGGCACACCCTTCCACGGCCGGCCGCCGGCTGCGGTCCTCCCGGTCGGCGGGTCCGTGCTAGTCGCCCGTCTCCCCGTCTATCGACTGGCGCAGCAGGTCCGCGTGACCGTTGTGGCGCGCGTACTCCTCGATCAGGTGGCAGACGATCCAGCGCAGCGAGATGTGGTTCCCGTCGTCGGCCTCCACGGACACGGCGGCCAGACCGTCGGGCCCCGCAAGGGCCTGCGCGATGACCCGGTCGGACACCTCGATCGACTCGTCGAACCAGGCGAACAGCTGCTCCGGGGTGGCGCTGGAGGCCGAGGCGAAGGACCAGTCAGGGTCGTCGTGGTCGAGATCGTCGAACCAGGACGGCTTGACGACGCCACCCGCGAAGAACTGGTTGAGCCAGCCGGCCTCCACCACGGCGACATGCTTGAGGAGCCCTCCGAGCGTCAGCGTCGTCGGGGGCAGCGACATGGCCAGCTCGGTCGCCGTGAGCCCGGAGCACTTCCAGCGGAGCGTGTCCCGCTGGTAGTTGAGGAACCCCAGGAGAGTGTCCGCCTCGCCGGCGGTGATCGGCGGGTCGATGCGGTCGTCAGCACGGAAGGACGTCATCCGGGGAATCTACTTCGCCGACCCGGACCTCTCAAGGCGCTGGAGTGCGGCGGCGCGGCTCGGGGAGTGACCCTGCGGGAGGGCAGCGGCGCCCTGTGTATCCTTCTGCGAGCACCCCGGCAGGTTGCCCGAGCGGCCAATGGGAGCGGACTGTAAATCCGTCGGCTTTGCCTTCGAAGGTTCGAATCCTTCACCTGCCACGTGCGCGAGAGGCCCGACCCCACCTGGGGCCGGGCCTCTCGGCTGTCCGAGGCCTACCCTGAAGGGGACACCCGGTAGCGGGGGAAGGGAGCCCCTTCCATGTGCTTCTCCCCGGAAGTCGACGTCGTCGCGTCGGTGCTCATCTCGGTGGTCGCCGTCGATGCCATCCGGCACAACCACAGCGCCAGAACCGCCCCGATGGCCGCCCTCCCGGCCGTGTTCGCCGTGCACACCCTGTCGTCGGCTTTCGTCTGGTGGGGCCTGTCGGGCGACGTGCCCGCCGGGCTGGGGACGGCCGCCACCGTCTTCTACCTGGGCATTGCGTTCGTCCTGCTGCCCGTCCTCGTACCCATCGCCGTGCTGCTCATCGAGCCTCCGGGCTGGCGTCGCCCCGCGCTCGTCGGCCTCGGACTGGCGGGCGCCTACGCGGGCGTCGTCTTCGCGATGGGCCTGTTCGACGGGCGCGGCGAAGCAGTCGCGTGCAGTCACTACATCGACTTCGCCATCACCGGGGCGAGTTCGACCGCGGGCGTCGTGTATGTCGCGGCCACCTGCGGCGCGCTGCTGCTGTCGGGTCAGCGACCTCTGGTGCTCTGGGGAGTCACGAACGTCGCCGTCGTGGGACTGCTGGCGGTCGGGCAGGGCAGCGGCCTGCCGTCCCTGTGGTGCTTCTGGGCCGCCTGCACCAGCATCGCCATCGCCTGGTTCCTGCGCGCATTGGCACGCGATCGTGAGTCGGGCGCTCCGTGGCCGTGGGTTCCGCGAGTGCGCGCCCCTGATCACCCGGCGGCCGTCAGTTGAACTGCGCCTGGCCCTTGCCCTGACGCTTCGCGAGGTAGAGGGCCTGGTCGGCTGCCCGCATCGCGTCATCGGGGTCGGCCGCCGTCAGCTGCGCAGCGCCGACACTCGCACCGACGCGGTATTCGGCGCCATCCCACGGGAGGCGGTAGCCGCCGATGGCGTCGATGAGTGTCGAAGCGATCTGCTCGCCGCGCGCCGTTCCGCAGTTGTTCAGGATGATGGCGAACTCGTCGCCACCGATCCGCGCGACGCTGTCGCGCTCACGCACGTGGCGCCGCAGGACCTCGGCGATCCCCTGGAGGAGTGCATCGCCGGCGTCATGCCCCCCGGCGTCGTTGACGTCCTTGAAGTCGTCGAGGTCGATGTAGAGGAGGACCTGCGGAGAACCCTCGTCAGTCAGACGTTCCCGGGCGACGGTGAGCCGGCTCGCGAAGCCTCGGCGGTTGAGCAGCCCCGTCAGCGCGTCATGCGTCGCCTCATGACCGGATTCGTCCGCCGCGCGACGGGCACGGCGCTCGGTGCCGGTGACGAGCAGCAGGAACGCCTCGAGAAGCGCGGCCACCAGGAGTCCGCCGACGAGCATCCCGGGATTGGTGGACGATCCCAGCGACGAGTACAAGGTCGCGGTCGGGCGGACGTCGAGGGCCCAGGTGCGCCCGGAGACCGCCAGCTGCTTGCGCACGACCTGGTCCGGCGAGGACTGCCGCGCCGGTCCGGTCGATGTCCTGGGCGGGGCGCTCGGCAAGGACGCGCGGCGTCGTCCGTGACGTCCGTGAGCACGAGGGCGAGCGCCCCCCACTGCGGATCGGAGAAGGTCTTCGCGAGGAGGTCGCCGATCCGGTACACCCCCGCCGCCACGCCCTTCAGGTGGGCACGCCGCTCGGCGACCGTAGGGGGCACGTCGCCCGTGTCGTAGACGGCGACGACGGCGAGGATGCCCTGCTGCGAGGCCGTCTCCTGCACCAGCGTGATGGGAGCCGTGGCCACGACCTCGCCCGGTGTCGGTCGCCTGCGTGATGGCGGCGTTGCGCACGGGGTCGGACTTCAGGTCGTACCCGAGGGCGGCCCTGTTGGTGGCGATCGGCTCGATGTACTGCACCAGGATGTAGTCGGGGCGGGCGGCGAGCGGCATCGACGAACCGTCCGCCGCGCGTTCGTAGGGGGTGAAGCTCGTCGAGCGTCGGCCCCTCCTGCTGGCGGACGAAGTCGGCCAGCCTCGCCGACGTCACGAGGGCGCTCCACGCCAGGGCCTGGAGCCCGTCGTCCCGGCTGAGCGTCCCGCGGGTGAACGCGGTGAAGTCGCCGCGGGTGACGTCGTCGGACGCGTTGAAGAGGCTCCGGACGCCCTCCAGCACCGCTGACTGCCGATCAAGGTTGCTCGTGAGCCGCTCTGCAGCCGCGGTGGCCCGCTGGTCGAGCTGGAGGTCCACCTGGCGCTGCGCGAGCGTCGCGTTGAGCAGGAAGACGCCCACGGTGCCCGCGGAGATGAGCAGGGAGGGGATGGCCACCCTCAGTCGGCGACCGCGCCAGATGTCCGCCTGCTCCGGCAGCAGCATGAGCGTCAGCGGAGCGAACACGACGACCCCGATCGAGTCGCCCACCCACCAGGTCAGCCACACGTTGAGTGCCTGGTCCGCGCGGATGACACCGCCGAGCAGCTGCGCGGCCACGCCGATGGTCGGGGCGACCAGGCAGGCCAGGGGGCCTGCGAGCGCCATGAACACGACGATCTGTCGCGCTTCGT
This sequence comes from uncultured bacterium, assembly GCA_963707385.1. GTDB lineage: Bacteria > Actinomycetota > Actinomycetes > S36-B12 > S36-B12 > UBA10649. The sequence continues at coordinate 454,037 of CAVPPK010000004.1, forward strand.
CGAGTGCTGGACGCGGCCCGACGAGCCGACGCACCGCCACTGCGCCCACCTGCGCCTGCAGCGCGGCGCCCACGGCGATCGCCGTGCTGACGGCGACGGCCGAGGCCGATCCGTCCCGGAGGAGGGCCGGCAGGTTCACCAGCAGGGACCCGACGGCGATGCCGGGCAGGACACCCCAGCCCCGCTGGAACGCGAAGACGAAGGCGACGCCGGCGGCCGGCCAGATGGGCGCCGCCAGCCCGGTGTCGCGGGCGAGGCGAAGGGACAGGGTGCCGACCACGACGTAGATCGCCGCCACGAGGACGGCCTGCCCCACGAGTCGGGCGCGTCCCTGCCGCTCGGCGGCCATCCGCACCTCCCGCAGTGAGAGGGATCGTGCCCCGAGCGTAAGTGCCCTCGCGCTCCGTGAGAAGGGCCGCCGAAGCCGGGCCGACAGGGCGGGCCGTCAGTACCCTGCTGAGGTGCTCACCGAAATCGCCCCCGGCGTGTGGATGGCGACGTCGCGGCGCTACGCGACGACCTCGACCGTGCTGCTCGACGGGAGCGGGGGCGCCGTCGTCGTCGACCCGGCCTGGGATCCGGACGAGCTCGCGGCGATCCCGGCGGGGCTGCTCGACCTCGACGTGCGCTGCGTGGCCGGGGTGTCCACGCACGAGCACTACGACCACGTCATGTGGCACCCGGACCTCGGCGAGGTGCCTCGGTGGGCCACGCCGGGCACGGTCGCGCACCTGGCAGCAGGAGCGCGACCGGCTCGTCGCCCCGCTGGCGCAGTACCTGACGCCCGACCTCATCGAGATCGCCGGACGACTTCAGGCGCTGCCGGGGGAGTACCTGCCGTGGGCCGGCCCGGCCACCAGGTGCGTCGTCCACGACGCGCACGCCCCCGCGCACCTGGCGCTGCTCGTGGAGGAGGGTGGGGTGCTGGTGGCGGGCGACATGCTGAGCGATGTCGAGCTCCCGATGCCGGCGGCCGACGAGACCCTCGAGCGCTACGCCGTCGGGCTCGAAGCCCTGCGTGACGCGGTGCGCGCCGCCCGCGCGCTGGTTCCCGGTCACGGCACGGTTACCGGTGACCCGCGTGCGCGCTACGAGGTCGACATGCGGTACCTCGACGACCTCCTGGCCGGACGCGTCTGCGACGACCCCAGGATCCAGGACCCGGAGAACGCCGGCCTGCACGCGGCCAACCTCGCGAAGGCGCGAGCTCACACGCTAGGAGCGGAGAGCTCCTCGAGGGCGCGGGTCGCGTCAGCGACGCGGTCGACAGGCACGAGCAGGTGGTCGTGGAAGTAGCCGGCGATGACGTTGCAGCTGATCCCCTGCGAGGTCAGCGCCCGGCTCACGGCGGCCGTCAGCCCGACGGCGGCCAGGGCCGAGTGCACCTCGAGCGTGATCCACCCGGCGACGAAGTCGTAGGCCCAGCCCTGCTCGTCGGCGATGGCACGACGCACAACGCAGGTCACGCCCTCGTCCTCCCGGATCGTCGCCTCGCAGTCCACGTCGGGCAGTCGGGTGAGCGAGACGAAGACGTACTCGCCCTCGCGGACCACGGGCTGCAGCGAGGTGACGAGTCGGGCCAGGTCGGACTCGCCGGTCATGAGATGACACCTCCGCGGGGCTGCTGCTGCGTGATGCAGTGGATACCGCCCCCGCGGGCGAACAGCGGCCGGGCGTCGACCAGCACGATCTCGCGCCCGGGTACGCCTCCCGCAGGATGGCAGCGGCCCGCTCGTCTCCGGGATCGTCGAACGCGCACAGGATCACCGCGCCGTTGCAGACGTAGTGGTTGATGTAGGAGTAGTCGACCCAGCCCTCGTCGTCGCGAAGGGTCTCCGGGGCCGGGACAGCCACGACGCGCAGGCCTGCCTGCGCCTCGAGCAGTGCACGCACCTCGATGCTGACGGCGTGGTCGGGATGCGCAGGATCGAGCTGGTCATGGAACAGGACGGTGCTCTCGTCGCTGAAGCACGCGACGATGTCGACGTGGCCGCGGGTGCCGAACTCGTCGTAGTCGCGGGTCAGGCCCCGCTCGAGCCAGACGAACCGATCGACCCCCAGCGTGCGGCGCAACTCCTCCTCCACCCGCGGCTGGGACCAGTGCGCGTTGCGCCCCTCGCCGAGCTGCACGGTGCGGGTCAGGAGCACCGTGCCCGTCCCGTTGACGTGGATGCCTCCGCCCTCGTTGACCAAGGGCGATGTCACGACCGGCATGGCCAGGTCGCGGCATACCGCCCGTGCCACCAGCGCGTCCTTGTCCCACGTGGCCCAGCCTTGCGCGCCCCATCCGTTGAACACCCAGTCGACGCCGGCCGTGGCGCCGTCGGGGCCGACCACGAACGTCGGCCCGATGTCGCGCATCCATGCGTCGTCGAGCGGGGCCTCAAGGATCTCGACGGGGTCGGCGAGCCAGCCGCGAGCGATCGCGACGTCGGCCGGGTCGACGACCACCGTCACCGGCTCGAATCGCGCGATGGCGTTGGCCACGGAGGACCAGCAGACGCGCGCCTCGTCAGCGGCGACTGAGTCCTCGCCGAGGGTGTAGCCGGCGGTCGGCCACGCCATCCACGTGCGCTCGTGCGGCTCCCACTCCGCCGGCATGCGCCAGCCCGTCATGAGACGTCCAGCGGGTAGTGGACCCCCGTCAGCTCCTCGCTGACGCTCCACAGACGGCGCGCGTCGGAGCTGACGCTGGCCGCCTTGGAGCGGTCGACGAGCCGGGGATGACCGCGCTGCTCGAGGAAGCCGTCGGGCCCGACGTAGCTGTCACCGGGAAGGCCCGGCGCGGTCGCAGCGAACAGCGTCGGCAGGGCCCCCATCTCGGCGCTCTGCGCGAGGACCTTGTTGGCGGAGATCGTCGCCTTCATCAGCCACGACCGGCCGTCCATCTCGGGTCCGACGTTCTGCAGGTTGGTGGCGGCGTAGCCCGGGTGCGCGGCGAGGGCGAGCACCGGGATCGCGTTGAGGTCGAGGCGGCGCTGGAGCTCGGACGTGAACAGCAGGTTCGACAGCTTGCTCTGCCCGTAGGCGCGCCAGCGCTGGTAGCGGCGCCGTCCCATGAGGTCGTCGAAATCCATCCGGCCGAAGCGGTGGGCGCCCGACGAGACCGTCACGACCCGCGACCTCGGCCGCGCGATCAGCGCCGGCAGCAGGAGGCCGGTGAGCGCGAAGTGGCCGAGATGGTTGGTGCCGAACTGCATCTCGAAGCCGTCTGCCGTCTGGCGACGCGGGATGGCCATGATGCCGGCGTTGTTGATGAGCAGGTCGAGACCTTCGGGGTGTGCCGCGGACCAAGACCCGGCGAAGGCGCGGACCGAGGCGAGATCGGCGAGGTCGAGGCTTCCCACGCTCACGGAGGAGGAGGGCACGTCGGCCCGGATGCGCTCCTGCGCCTCTGCCCCCTTGGCTGCCGTGCGCACGGCGAGCGTCACGTCGGCCCCGTGCGCGGCGAGCTCGCGAGCCGTGTGGAAGCCGATCCCGGAGTTGGCGCCCGTCACCACGGCGGTCCGTCCGGTCAGGTCAGGCATGTCGCGGGCGGTCCAGCGCAGGGAATCGGACATGGGCCTAGTCAACCGGGTCGGACGCCAGTGCGCTTGGCGCCCCTCGATTTCCTGCGCGACCACGCTGCTGTGTACGCTTGCGTGGCTTTCCGCCCCTTTAGCTCATTGGTAGAGCGCTCCCTTGGTAAGGGCGAGGTACCGGGTCCGATTCCCGGAAGGGGCTCGATGGGACGACCGTTGTCCCATTGTGCGGCGGGGTAGCTCAGTTGGTAGAGCAAGCGGCTCATAATCGCTGTGTCGCCGGTTCAAGTCCGGCCTCCGCTACTCGAAGGACAGCACGACCATCGCACGACCGCAGTACCCAGGCACGACAACAACGCTTGGCAGGCGCGCTTGCCGAGACCACACGAAAGGCAGAGGCCAGTGGCCAAGGCAACCGACATCCGTCCCAAGATCACGATGGCGTGCGAGGACTGCAAGCACCGCAACTACATCACCAAGAAGAACCGTCGTAACGACCCCGATCGGCTCGAGGCGAAGAAGTTCTGCCCGAACTGCGGCAAGCACACGAACCACAAGGAAACCCGCTAGTCCCTCGGGACGAGCGGCTGCGGTTCCGCATGGCGCTGAACCCCGACTTCGTCGGGCGCTCGTACCCGGCCGGGGCGTCCTACCTGGTCGGGCGGGAGAAGATCCGCGAGTTCGCCTCTGCGATCGGTGACACCAACCCGGTGTTCCACGACGTCGAGGCGGCTCGTGCGCTCGGCTACGCCGACCTCGTGGCGCCGCCGACGTTCCCCGTGATCCTGTCCCTGAAGGCCAGCGGTGTCGTCGTTCGCGACCCCGACCTCGGCCTCGACTACTCCCGCGTCGTTCACGGTGACCAGACGTTCGCCTACGCCAGGCCGATCGTCGCCGGCGACGAGCTCGTCGTCACCACCACCATCGAGGCGATTCGCACCATGGCGGGCAACGACATGATCACCACGCGCGCAGAGATCGCGACGGTGGACGGCGAGCACGTCGTGACGACGAGGTCCCTGCTCATCTCCCGCGGCCCGGACGACGCGGCATGACGGCGAACGTGCGCTGGGACGACGTCGAGGTCGGCACCGAGCTGCCGGCGCAGACCTTCGTCCTCGACCGCTCGGCACTCGTGCGGTACGCAGGGGCGTCGGGTGACTTCAACATCATCCACTGGAACGAGCGCGTCGCCACCGCGGTGGGGCTCCCCAACGTGATCGCCCACGGCATGCTCACGATGGCCCTGGGGGGCCGGGTCGTGACCGACTGGGTCGGCGACCCTGGGGCCGTGGTCGACTACGGCGTCCGGTTCACGCGGCCCGTCGTCGTCCCCGACGACGAGGCCGGCGCCACGATCGAGGTCACCGGCAAGGTCTCCCGCAAGGACGACGGCGGCATCGTCCAGGTGACGCTGACCGTGCGCCACGAGGGAGCCACGGTGCTCGGCAAGGCGCAGGCCCTCGTCCGCCTGGCCTGACCGGCAGCGCCGGCCGTTCGCCTAGGGTGACGTGCATGGCGACGAGACCGACCCTCGCCGAGCGCACGACACTGCGCGTCGGCGGGCCCGCCGACGACTGGGTCGTCGCGCGGACCGGCGCCGAGCTGGTGGATGCCGTGCTCTCGGCCGAGGCAGCCGGCACCCGCGTCCTGCTGCTCGGGGGTGGCAGCAACCTGCTCGTGGCCGACACCGGCTTCGCCGGCACGGTCGTCGAGGTGGCGTCGCGCGGGATCGAGGTCGACGTGGTCGGCGACGTCGTCCATCTGGCGGTGGCGGCGGGGGAGCCCTGGGACGACGTGGTGGCTCATGCCGTCGCGCAGGGGTGGAGCGGCATCGAGGCGCTGTCCGGGATTCCGGGTCGCGTGGGCGCGACTCCCATCCAGAACGTGGGCGCCTACGGGCAGGACGTGTCGCAGACGGTGGCGTCGGTGCGCGTGCTGGACCGGACGGACGGCGAGGTCCGCACCCTCGATGGCGCGGACTGCGGCTTCGGATACCGCATGAGCCGGTTCAAGGCCGACCCCGGTCGCTGGGCCGTGCTCTCGGTCACCTTGCGATTGTCGGCGAGCGGCCACGGCGTGGTCCGCTACTCGGAACTGGCCAGCGCACTCGGGGTCGCCGTGGGCGAGAAGGCCCCGGTGGGGCAGATCCGCAGCAGCGTGCTGGCCCTCCGCTCACGCAAGGGGATGGTTCTGGACGAGGCGGATCCGGACACCTGGAGCGCAGGGTCGTTCTTCACCAACCCCGTCGTCGACGATGTGGTGGCGCTGCGGATCCCCGAGGCATGCCCGCGCTACCCCTCGGCGTTCGGAACGAAGCTGAGCGCCGCATGGCTCATCGAGCATGCCGGGATCGGCAGGGGCTTCGCCCTCTCCGCCGCCGCGCCCGCGGCCATCTCCGGCAAGCACACCCTTGCGCTCACCAACCGAGGCGGTGCCACGGCCGCGGACATCGTCGACCTGGCCCGTGTCGTCCGTGCCGCCGTGCGGGCGCGCTTCGCGGTCGAGCTCGACGTCGAGCCGACGCTGGTCGGTGTTCGACTCTGACCGCTAGTGGGCCTCGCCCAGCAGCGATGCCATGCGGGCGACGCCCTCGGTGATGTCGGCGTCCGACGTCGCGTAGGACAGGCGTAGGTAGCCGGGCGTGCCGAATGCCTCGCCCGGAACGACGGCGACCTCGGCCTCGTCGAGGATCACGCCAGCGAGCTGGGCGGACGATTCGATGGTCGTGCCTCGGAGCGTGCGGCCCATGAGCCCCTTGACGGACGGGTACACGTAGAACGCGCCCTCGGGGCTGGGGCAGGCGACACCGGGGATGACGTCGAGGAGCCCGACGATCAGCTGACGGCGGCGGTCGAAGGCGACCTTCATCTCGTCGACGGCCGACAGGTCTCCGCTCACCGCGGCCAGCGCCGCGACCTGCGAGACGTTGGCGACGTTGGAGGTCGCGTGCGACTGCAGGTTGGTGGCGGCCTTCACGACGTCGGCCGGGCCGATCATCCAGCCCACGCGCCAGCCAGTCATGGCGTACGTCTTGGCCACGCCGTTGACGACGACGCATCGGTCGGCGAGCCCGGGCACCAGGACCGGCATCGACGAGAACTCGGCGTCGCCGTAGACGAGGTGCTCGTAGATCTCGTCGGTCACCACCCAGATGCCGTGCTCGAGCGCCCACTCGCCGATGGCCTTGACCTCGGCGGGGGAGTACACCGCACCCGTCGGGTTCGACGGTGACACGAACACCAGCACCTTGGTGCGGTCGGTGCGGGCCGCCTCGAGCTGCGCGACGGTGGCGCGATATCCGGAGGTCTCGTCGGTCATGACCTCGACGGGGATGCCGCCCGCGAGCCGGATCGACTCGGGGTAGGTGGTCCAGTACGGCGCCGGGAGGATCACCTCGTCGCCCGGGTCCAGCAGGGTCGCGAACGCGTTGTAGAGGGCCTGCTTGCCGCCGTTGGTGACGAGCACCTGCGCGGCGGAGACGACCAGGCCCGAGTCGCGGAGCGTCTTGGCGGCGATGGCCTCCTTCAGCTCGGGCAGGCCGCCCGCGGGCGTGTAGCGGTGCCAGCGGGGATCGGCACAGGCCGCGATGGCCGCCTCGACGATGTAGCCGGGCGTGGGGAAGTCCGGCTCGCCGGCCCCGAATCCGATTACCGGTCGCCCGGCCGCCTTGAGCGCCTTGGCCTTGGCGTCGACGGCCAGGGTGGCGGACTCGGTGATGGCGGCGATGCGGCGGGAGATGCGAACGTCGGTCATGGGCCCATCCTTGCAGCCGGTGCGCCGGCCGCTGCACGGGCAGTGCGGCCGGGGAGGGACCGGATTGGACCCGCCTCGCGGACGGCCCGTAGACTCCCTTCGCTGAAGTAGGTCGGCGTGAGCCTGCCCTCCGGCGCGTAGGCGGTGCCTCCCTCGGGCGGCACCGGAGGGTCGTAGCTCAATTGGTAGAGCACCGGTCTCCAAAACCGGCGGTTGGGGGTTCAAGTCCCTCCGGCCCTGCGAAGCACGACGGCTCCCGCACGGGAGCCGACCGCACGACAGAAGAGGGATGAAGGCATGACAGACACCGATGCCCTGTCCGACCGTGGGTCGGACGGCCGAGGTCGCAAGGACCCGGCCAAGGGCAGCGTGTTCTCGCGCCTCGCGCTGTTCATCCGCCAGGTGGTCGTCGAGCTCCGCAAGGTCATCTGGCCCACGCGCAAGGAGCTGATCGCCTACACGACGGTCGTCGTCGTCTTCGTCGTCGTCATGGCGGGCATCATCGCCGCCCTCGACTACGTCTTCACCAAGGGCGTTCTGCTCATCTTCGGATGACCAGGTCCGCCGCAGACTTCCCCGCTCTCGACCCGAGGAGAATGACCACCGTGTCCGATCAGGACCTCACGTCCCCCACGACCGATCCGTTCGCGACCGCACCGGCCGCGGAGCAGGTGGTCGTGGACGCGCGTGTCGACGAGCTGCCCGCCGAGGAGGTCGCCGAGGCGATCATCGAGGCCGAGGAGGCGATCGAGGACGCCGAGGAGATCGTCGAGGCGGAGGCCGAGGCCGAGGTCGTCGCCGAGGCGGAGGCCCTCGAGGTCGCTGCGGAAGAGGAGGACGAGGGCGAGGACGAGGATCCCGTCGCCACCTTCCGCGAGCAGATGCGGATCGCGCCCGGCGACTGGTACGTCATCCACTCGTACGCCGGCTACGAGAACAAGGTCAAGGGCAACATCGAGACCCGCATCACCACCATGAACATGGAGGACTACATCTTCCAGGTCGAGGTGCCGATGGAGGAGGTCACCGAGATCAAGAGCGGCGTCCGCAAGCTCGTTCGCCGCAACAAGTTCCCCGGATACGTGCTCGTGCGCATGGACCTGACCGATGAGTCCTGGGGCGCCATCCGCCACACCCCGGGCGTCACCGGCTTCGTGGGCCACGGGCACCAGCCCGCGCCGCTGTCGCTGGACGAGGTCGTCAACATCCTGGCCCCGACCCCCGAGAAGAAGCCCGCCTCCGCAGGTGGCGGGTCGTCCTCGGGCGGGGCATCGCCGGCGCAGCAGGTGGAGGTCGACTTCTCGGTCGGCGACTCCGTCACCGTGGTCGATGGCCCGTTCGCCACCCTCCACGCCACCATCTCCGAGATCAACATCGAGGCTCAGAAGGTCACGGGCCTCGTCGAGATCTTCGGACGCGAGACTCCTGTCGAGCTGGCCTTCAACCAGGTCGTCAAGAACTAGCAGCACCGCACCACCACGAGAACCAGCAGCACCGCACCACCACCCGGGGGCCGCCGCCTCCGGGGTAACCACAGCGAAGGACCCGACACACCATGGCACCGAAGAAGAAGAAGGTTGCCGGCCTGATCAAGTTGCAGATCCAGGCTGGCGCCGCCAACCCGGCGCCGCCGGTCGGCCCCGCACTGGGCCAGCACGGCGTCAACATCATGGAGTTCTGCAAGGCCTACAACGCCGCGACCGAGAACCAGCGCGGCAACGTGATCCCCGTCGAGATCACCGTCTACGAGGACCGCTCGTTCGACTTCGTCCTCAAGACCCCGCCGGCATCGCGTCTCATCCTCAAGGCCGCCGGCCTGGACAAGGGCTCGGGCGTCCCGAACAAGACCAAGGCCGGCTCGATCACCAAGGCCCAGGTCCGCGAGATCGCCGAGACCAAGATGCCCGATCTCAACGCCAACGACGTCGAGGCCGCGATGAAGATCATCGAGGGCACCGCCCGTCAGATGGGCATCACCGTCAGCGCCTGACGCCGACGCCACCTCAGCACCACCCACCCCGTGGGAGAGCCCAGCGCGGCTCGCCAACCACGACCTGCGAAGGAGCAGACATGAAGCGCAGCAAGGCCTACCGGGCCGCAGTAGAGAAGATCGACCCCAACGAGCTGTACGCGCCGCTGACGGCCGTCCGCCTCGTCAAGGACACCACCGCGACCAAGTTCGATCCGACCGTCGAGGTCTCCATGCGCCTCGGCGTCGACCCCCGCAAGGCGGACCAGATGGTCCGCGGCACCGTCAACCTTCCGCACGGCACCGGCAAGACCGCTCGGGTCCTGGTCTTCGCCAACGGCGAGAAGGCTGAGGAGGCTCGCGCGGCCGGCGCCGACTTCGTGGGCGGCGACGACATGATCGAGAAGGTCAAGGGCGGCTGGACCGACTTCGACGCGGCCGTGGCCACGCCCGACCTCATGGGCAAGGTCGGCACGCTCGGCAAGGTGCTCGGCCCCCGCGGCCTCATGCCGAACCCGAAGACCGGCACGGTCACGATGGACGTCGCCAAGGCGGTCACCGAGATCAAGGGCGGCAAGATCGAGTTCCGCGTCGACAAGCACTCCAACCTCGCGTTCCCGATCGGCAAGGCCTCCTTCACCGAGGAGGCGCTGGTGGAGAACTACGCGGCCGCGCTCGACGAGATCCTGCGGCTCAAGCCGTCGGCCGCCAAGGGCCGCTACCTGAAGAAGGCGACGATGTCGTCGACGATGGGCCCGGGCGTGCAGGTGGACCCCAACCGCGTCAAGAACCTCCTGGCGGAGGACGAGGCCTAGATCTCGCGCATCTCCCGATGGCCCGGCACCGGTGGTGCCGGGCCATCGTCTTTCTGCGGATTCGGTTGCATGGGGGTGTGACCGCCACCACACTGTGGGGGTCCGCACGCCCGCCATCGTCTGAGGGAGCACTGTGTCCGACGGCAAGTCGCTCAACCTCCTCGAGCTGGACGGCATCAAGGTCAGGCTGAGCGGCCTGCAGATCCTCGACGGCGTGACGATCCGGGTGCCTCACGGCCTGGTGACCGGGCTCATCGGCCCCAACGGTGCGGGCAAGACCACCGTGTTCAACGTCATCAGCGGCTTCGTGAAGCAGGACGAGGGCGTGATCACGTACGACGGCAGCCGCCAGCGCCACATGAAGCCGCACAAGCTCACGAAGATGGGGATCTCCCGGACGCTGCAGGGAGTGGGCCTGTTCGGGAGCCTCACGGCGCTCGAGAACGTCATGCAGGGCGGCTCGTCGCGGATCCGGTCGGGCATCCTTTCGGAGTCCTTCGCGATGCCCTGGACCGACATCGAGCAGGAGAAGCTGCGGGTCGATGCGATGGCGGCCCTGGACCAGCTGGGCATCGCCGACCAGGCCGAACGGCTGCCGAGCGAGCTGCCCTACCCCATCCAGAAGCGCGTCGCGCTGGCCCGGGCACTCCTGTCCGACCCTCGGCTGCTCCTCCTCGACGAGCCTGCCGGTGGGGTGAGCGCGGGCGACATGGCCGACCTGGCCACGCTCATCCGCAGCTGGGTGCCGGAGCGATCGGTGCTGCTGGTCGAGCACCACATGGAGCTCGTGATGAGCGTCTGCGACCTGATCTGGGTGCTCGACGCGGGCAAGGTCATCGCGTCGGGCACGCCGGACGAGGTGCGCAACGACCCGGCCGTGCTCGCCGCCTACCTCGGAGAGGACGGGGCCGCCTGATGCTGTCCATCTCCGGCCTGTCGGTGAACTACGGACCTGTCCACGCCCTCGACGACGTCTCCTTGGAGGTGCCGCGCGGCGAGGTCACTGCGGTGATCGGAGCGAACGGCGCCGGCAAGTCGACGCTGATGCGCACGCTGGCGGGGCTCGTGAAGCCCGCTGCGGGCTCGGCCAGCCTCGACGGCGTGCAGATCACCGGGAAGAAGGCCGAGGACGTCGTGCGCATGGGCGTGGCGCTGGTGCCGGAGGGACGCTCGACGGTGCCCGAGCTCACCGTCGAGGAGAACCTGCGACTCGGCGGCATGTGGCGCAGCAAGAACGAACGCGCGGGGCTGCACGCACAGTTCTACGAGCTGTTCCCGGTGCTGGGGGAGAGGCGCAAGATGCGCGCCGACACCCTCAGTGGCGGCGAGCGCCAGCAGCTGGCGATCGGCCGTGCACTGATGTGCGGACCGCAGTGCCTCCTGCTCGACGAGCCCTCGCTGGGACTCGCGCCCCTGATCGTCACGCAGATCCTGGAGCTCGTGAAGCAGCTGGCCACGGAGGCGAACATCGCCGTCCTGCTGGTCGAGCAGAACGCCGTCACGGCGTTGCGCGTCGCGAGCACCGCCGTCGTCCTCAACCTCGGCCAGGTCGTCATGTCCGGCAGCGCCGCCGACATCGCATCGCACGAGGAGCTGCGCCATGCGTACCTGGGCTACTAGGCGGGGGGCGGTCACATGACCCAGTTCGTCGACTACCTGCTCGGCGGCATCGGCTCCGGCATGATCATCGCGCTGATGGCGCTCGCGCTGGTGCTGACCTGGCGAGCCACACGTGTGGTCAACTTCGCCCAGGTGGGCCAGGCCATGTTCACCACGTTCATCGCGCTGTCGATCCAGACCCTCACCGGCTCCTGGTTCGTCGCGCTCGTCGGGGCGATCATTGCGGGCGCCATCCTCGGGGTCTTCGTCCAGTACCTGGTGCTGCGGCCGGTCAAGCGCATGGACACGTCCGGCGCGATCATCGCGACGTTCGGCGTCCTCATCGCGCTCCAGGCGGCCGCCGGAATGATCTGGGGTGGCGACAGCCAGGCCTACCCCCAGCCGTTCGGCAACACCGCGATCACCCTGTTCGGGCGCGAGTGGCCGGTATCGGCCTATGACCTCATCGTCATCGGCTTCGGGCTGGTCATGGTCGTCGGCCTGACCCTGCTGTTCACCCGGACATCGCTCGGCCTTGCCATGCGCGCCACGGCGTTCAACCCTGAGGTCGCCCGGCTCTCCGGCATCCGGGTGAGCCGCACGCTCACCATCGGCTGGGCCCTCGCCGGCATCGTCGGCGCGGTCGGAGGCGTGCTGGTCGCCCCGACGTCGGCCATCTCCCCGAACAGCTTCGACATCCTGCTCGTCTTCGCGTTCACGGCCGCGGTGATCGGCGGCCTCGACAGCCTCATCGGCGCCGTGGCCCTCGGCATCGGCACCGGGCTGATCCTGTCGGTCGTGTCCGGCTACAGCGACTCGAGCAACGCGCCTGTCATCGCTCTCGTCCTGCTCGCGCTGAACCTCGCGATCAAGCCCGAGGGCATCTTCGGCCACAACTCGGCACGATCGGTCTAGGGGGACGCGTGCGTGACCTGATGCGCCTCCCGGGCGCCCGACTCGTGACCCACGCGGCGGTCGTCATCGTCGTCTGGTTCGCGATGCTCTGGGTCAACAACAACGTCGACCCGTTGATGAACTACTACATCGCCCTGGTCGCGATGTACGCCACGGCGATGTTCGGCATGGTCATCCTGGTCGGGCTGTCGGGCCAGGTCTCGCTCGGCAACGGCGCCCTCATGGCCATCGGCGGGTACGTCTTCGCGCTCACGACCCTCAACTGGCAGACCGTGCCCCTCCTCGGCGTCCCGATGAACGGGCTGTGGGCGATGGGCTTCGCGGCTGTCGGCGGCGTGGTCTTCGGCCTGCTCATCGGCGTGCTCGGTGCCCGCCTGCGAGGGCCCTACCTGGCGGGCCTGACCCTGGGCATCGCCGTGGGGCTGCCGGCCATCGCGAACAGGTTCCCCGAGCTCCTCGGCGGCGAGACCGGGCTGCAGCTGACAGTGCCCTACCCCGAGGGCGGCTACGCACCGGTCGAGGAGACGACCGACGAGCAGTTCACCGAGGAGCTGCCGACCGAGCAGGAGGCGCTGCCGTCCGAGCAGGCGTCTGCGGGTGAGGAGGACCTGCTCACCCTGGACAACTTCCCCTCCGAGGGTGCCTCCGCCGAGCCCTCCGTCGCACCCGAGGACCTGCTGACCGTCGACAACTTCCCCTCGGGGGAGGCGTCGGTCTCTCCGGACGACCTGCTGACCGTCGACAACTTCCCCTCGGGGGAGGCGTCGGCAGTGCCGGAACTGCCGGTCGACGGGGGCGTCGACGGCGGCAGCCTCGACCCGCTCGACGTCGGCTTCATCATCGAGCGCTGGCAGGCCACGCTCGCCGTGGCCGTCGCCTGCATCGTCGGCTTCGTGGCATTGAACCTCGTTCGGGGTCGGCAGGGGCGGGTGTGGCGGGCCGTTCGCGACGACCCGGTCGCCGCTGCCGTCTCGGGCATCTCACCGGCCAAGTCGAAGGTCTACGCGTTCACCGTCAGCAGCCTGTTCGCCGCCCTCTCGGGCGCGGTGTTCGCCCAGATCCTGGCCTACGTGGGCCCGGGCGCATTCGGGCTCGGGCTGTCGCTGTCGCTGCTCGTCGGCATCGTCCTCGGTGGTCGGTCGTCGCTGCTCGGAGCACTGATCGGCGCCGTGCTGCTCGTCTGGCTGCCGGAGTTCGTCCTGTCCCTGTCCAACGATCGGGGCTGGGAGGAGCAGGTCACCAACAACGCGCCCAACCTGATCTACGGACTGCTCGTCGTGCTCGTCGTTCTCATCGCGCCAGGGGGCATCGTCGGCACGGTGCAGGCGCTCGTCGGCAAGGCCTATCGCAAGGTCGCACGTAACGGTTGATGCGAACGTGTTGCAACGACTGTGGGCGGAAGTTAGCCTCCGAGACACGTGCCACAGGGGAATAGACGGCAGTTCGTCACTAGGACAACGCACAGAGTTCACCGAAGTGATCTAGACGACCGGCGCACTGCGCCCATCAATGGGGAGAGGTATTCCGTGAGCAGAGTCATTGCAACCCGAACGGTTGCATTCGGGGCGGTGGCAGCGATAGCGCTGGCCGCAGCCGCACCCTCGGGAGCGGCGGTTGCCACCGCTGACCCGGGTGTGAGCTCGAACCAGATCGTGATCGGCACGACCACCCCTCTGACGGGGCCCGCATCCCCCGGCTACAAGGACGTCGCGCCCGCGGCGCAGGCGTACTTCAACTACGTCAACGCGACCGGCGGCATCAACGGCCGGAAGATCAAGTACGTCGTCAAGGACGACCAGTACAACCCCGCCAAGACGAAGAGCGCCACGAGCGAGCTGATCCTGCGCGACAAGGTCTTCGCGATCTTCGGCGCCCTCGGCACGCCCACTCACTCGGCCGTGGTCGCGGACATCAACCGTCGCGGCATCCCGGACGTCTTCGTCAACACGGGCTCGTCCAACTTCGACAACCCCGGCAAGTACCCGACGACGTTCCCGTACTTCCCGTCGTACGTGGTCGAGTCCAAGGTGATGGCCTACTACATCCAGAACGACGCCGCGCTGAACGGCAAGAAGCGCTGCCTGTTCTACCAGGACGGTGAGTTCGGCGAGAACGCCGAGAAGGGCTTCAACGCCGCCGGCATGAAGTTCGCCACGACGGTCTCCTACTTCTCCGGCCAGCAGGTCGCGCCGTTCACCTCGCAGATCACGAAGATGAAGTCCGAGGGCTGCGAGCTGGTCGTGTTCTTCGGCGTCACGTCGGCCACCGCCCAGATGCTGGGCACGGCTGCACGCGCGGCCTTCCGCCCGACGTGGATGGTCACCTCCGTGGGCTCCGACCCGTCGGTCCTCGGCGGCACGCTGGGCTCCAACACGAACGCGCTGCTCAACGGCATCTACTCGCCGAGCTTCCTCGTGCCCATCCAGGACACGGGCAACGCCTACGTGAAGCAGATGAAGGTGATCGCCGACGCGGCCAAGCTGCCGTGGAACTTCTACACCTACTACGGCATCAACACCGCGTACGTGCTGTCGCAGGCGCTCAAGGCCGCCGGGCCGAACCTGACCCGCAAGGGGCTCATCAACGCGCTGCAGACGAAGGCATCGTCCTTCCGCTCCGCCGCCGTCGTGCCCATGGTCGTCAGCGCCAAGTCGCACCAGGGCCTCACCGGCTACTACATGGGCCAGTACGACGGCTCGGGCCAGCTGGTCCGCAAGACCAGCTACATCATGACCGCCAACAGCGCCGGGTCAGGAACCGCCAAGAAGGCGACCTTCCGTCCCGGCGCCCCCACGCCCAAGCTGCTGCCGTAGATGAGGACTCACATGAAGACGACATTCACGCGCCGCATCGTCGCGGCCATCTCGGCAGCCGGACTGCTCCTCGTGGGAGCACCGCTGGCTGCGGGACCCGCGCAGGCCGCCACGGCCTGCGCGGCCGGCGCCACGTGCGAGGGGGCCCTCACGGGCTCCCTCGGCTCGACGGCCTTCACCATCAAGATGCCGTCGAAGTTCAACGGCACCGTGCTGATGTACAGCCACGGCTATCGCATCTCGACGCCGATCCCGGCAGCCCTCGCGGTTCCGCTGGGCCTGGCGTCCAGTACCTCGTACCAGAAGATCTCGTTCCCGGCCTTCGCTCCGGTCTTCGGCACCGACGTGGCCTACATCGGGTCGGGTACGGCTGACGTGGCGCCAACCCCGACGGTCGAGGCGTCGCTGCTCGGCCAGGGCTACGCCCTCGCGGGCGTCGGCTACTCGAGGCAGGGCTGGGCCATCGCCGAGTCCGTCCAGGCGAACGAGCTGCTGCTCAAGCACGTCACGGCCGGCGCCATCAAGGGCGTCAAGAAGGTCATGGCCTGGGGCGACTCGTTCGGCGGGTTCACGGCGGCGACCTTCGCCGAGAAGAACGTCGGCAAGGTCGACGGGCTCATGCCCAACTGCGCACCGCTCGCGGGCCCAGAGGCGGCGATGAACTCGGCCATGACGGTCCTGTTCACCTGGAAGACCCTCATCGCGCCGAGCCTGCGGGTGGCGAACTACACCTCGTACGCGCAGGCGCTGACCGATCTGGGCACCGTGCTCCAGACCCTCCAGGGCGTTGCCGCCGGCACCGTCTCGACGTCGTCCGTCGGCTACCCGGTCGCGCAGGCGAACCTGCTCGCCGGCCTGATGGCGGGGCTGCCCACGGCATCCCCGGTCTACGACGGCATCACGCAGAACCCGGCGTTCGCCACCCTGGGCACGGCCGCCGCACTCGCGGGCGGATACCAGCCGGCCTCGGCGGGCGCCAGCTCGGCGGCCGCGATGCTCCAGAACGTCGGCTCTGCCGCCGCCCTGGGCGTCATGGTCCGCTACGACCTCGAGCAGAAGGCCCGCCTCACGGCGGGCATCCCGGCGACCGAGTCGGCGAACTTCACCGACAACGTGCTCGTGTCGTACACGGGCCTGCTCTCGGACGAGCAGCGCGGTGAGTTCGGCGACACGCTGAACGCGACCACGGTGCTGCCGAACGCGCTCAACGCGATGCTGGCCAAGCTGGACTCGTCCAAGGGTGACGCGGCCTCCCGCTTCCCGGCCAACCCGAAGGCGGTCAAGGCGATCCGGGACCTGCCCGCGCCCAAGGGCGTGTACAGCGTTCCCACGGTGATGGTGTCCACGACGTACGACCCGGTCGTGAACCCCGGCAACCAGGACCTGTACTACAAGAAGCTGACTGCCTCGGCGAAGGCCAAGGGCAAGACGCTGGCGGCCGGCGCAGTACTACACGGTCCCGCCGGCGAACGGCTGGACGCAGTTCCAGCCCGGAGCCAAGGGTCCGGACGCCGCGGCGTCGGCGGCGCTCGCGACGTCCGGTGTCGGCCACTGCAACTGGACCGAGGGCGGTGGCATCCAGATCGTGAACGGGATGACGGCCCTCAACCGGCTGGTCAACAACCCGACGACCAAGGGCGTCAAGAGCGCCAACCGCCTCATGTGGGGCACGGTCGGCGTGAACGGCGACGGCTTCTACGAGCCGGCCGCCCTGAAGCGGCCGAAGCTGGCCAGGTAGTCGACCGGGAGGGGCGGGGCAGGGGCGATTTGGCCCCCGTCCCGCCCCTCCCGTAGTCTGTCCCCACCGAAGACCGCTGGTCGCCGGCCGCAGGCAGACTGCAGCCGGTCGAAGGCCCCGCGAATGCGGGCGGCCCGCGTAGGTGAAGCGAGTTCGTCAGGAGTGCCCACGGGTGCTCCATGACCTGCCCCGTGCGCCTGCGCCGGGGCGTTCTGCATTCGTGGGGCGACATGAAAGGAGCCCCATGGCACGGCCGAACAAGGCGAATGCTGTCGCCGAGCTCGCCGACCACTTCCGCGAGTCCAATGCGGCAGTGCTCACCGAGTACCGGGGTCTGACCGTCGCTCAGCTGAAGACGCTGCGCCGCACGCTCGGATCCACGGTCACCTACGCGGTCGTCAAGAACACCTTGACCAAGATCGCGGCGAAGGAAGCCGGCGTGACCGGCGTCGACGACCTGCTGGCCGGACCGAGCGCGATCGCGTTCGTGAAGGGCGATGCAGTCGACGCCGCCAAGACGATCCGCAACTTCGCCAAGGACAACCCCGCCCTCGTCATCAAGGGCGGCTACATGGACGGCAAGACGCTCAGCGCGTCCGACGTCCAGAAGATCGCAGACCTGGAGTCCCGCGAGGTGCTCCTGTCCAAGCTCGCCGGTGCCATGAAGGCGAAGCAGTCGCAGGCAGCCGCCCTGTTCGCTGCTCCGCTGGCCAAGACCGCGCGCGCCCTGGGCGCCCTGCAGGCCAAGCTCGAGGCAGATCCGTCGGCCGCTGCCGCCGCTGCACCGGCTCCGGCCGAGGAGGCCGTCCCGGCCGCCGAGGAGACCGTGGAGGTCGTCGAGACTCGCCGAGGTCGAACGAAGCCGACGCACCCGCCGAGGCGGCTACCGAAGAATCCCCCGAAGCGACCGCAGACGCGGCCGCGGAGGACACCACCGAGGGCTGATGCCCACCCGGCCCTCGGCCGGATCTACCTGAAAGGACGCCACCATGGCGAAGATCAGCACCGACGAGCTTCTCGACGCGTTCAAGGAAATGACGCTGCTGGAGCTCTCCGATTTCGTGAAGATGTTCGAGGAGACCTTCGACGTCACCGCGGCTGCCCCGGTTGCCGTTGCGGCCGCTGCCGCCCCGGCCGGCGGCGGCGCTGCCGAGGCCGCGGCCGAGCAGGACGAGTTCGACGTCGTCCTCGAGGCTGCCGGCGACAACAAGATCCCGGTCATCAAGGAGGTGCGCGCGCTCACCAACCTCGGTCTCAAGGAGGCCAAGGACCTGGTCGAGGCCGCCCCCAAGGCGTCCTGGAGAAGGTCACCAAGGAGGCCGCCGAGAAGGCCAAGGAGCAGCTCGAGGGCGCCGGCGCCAAGGTCACCCTCAAGTAGTTCGCACGGTTCGGAAGGGGCGGGAGGCGTGCCTCCCGCCCCTTCCGCATGCCCGGCGAGTGGAGGCTCGTGGTCGGTTACCAGCCGGTAACTACGGCCACGAGCCTCCACTCGCTGCGGCTCGTGGCCCCGGGTCCGCATCACGGGTTGGTCACGGGATCGGGGAAAACGCGTCGCTGTGCTTGACGAATCGCCGATCAGGGGTCACCATCGTGCTGCGTAATCCCGATGGGCCCGCCCGACGAGGATCCGCCCGAGGTGCTCCGCCAGCTGTGCTGTCGCGGCCGAGCCGCCCGAGCCGGATCGATGACGGTCGGTCCACCCCCGGGGTTGGACAGCGGTGTGCCGCTCCGGTAGACTGCCGCTTTGCGCTGCCCTCCAATCACCCAACCCTGGCCCGTGTGGTCCGCTCTGGCGGATTTGACAGGTCCGGGCTGTGAGGCGTGGGCATCGCGCGACAGCAGCAGACCGCACTGTGGAAGGAACTGATCTTGGCCTCCTCGCGTTCCGACGCAACGCCCCTCTCCCCGGGTCTGACCCGGGTCTCCTTCGCCAAGATTCGTGAGCCGCTCGCGGTTCCGGATCTGCTCGCCCTGCAGACGGCGAGCTTCGACTGGCTCCTGGGCGGTGAGGACTGGCGCGCCCGGGTCGCCGCCGAGATCGCATCCGGCAACACCGAGATCCCCCAGGCCTCGGGCCTGACGGAGATCTTCGAGGAGATCAGCCCGATCGAGGACTTCGCCGGGTCGATGTCGCTGTCGTTCCGCGACCATCGCTTCGAGCCGCCGAAGTACACGGTCGACCAGTGCCGCGAGAAGGACTTCACCTACTCGGCGCCGCTGTTCGTGACCGCCGAGTTCATGAACAACGAGACCGGCGAGATCAAGTCGCAGACGGTCTTCATGGGCGACTTCCCGCTCATGACCGACAAGGGCACCTTCATCATCAACGGCACCGAGCGCGTCGTGGTGTCGCAGCTGGTCCGCTCGCCGGGCGTGTACTTCGAGCGCTCCGTCGACAAGGCCACCGACAAGGACGTCTTCGTCGCCAAGATCATCCCGAGCCGCGGTGCCTGGCTCGAGTTCGAGATCGACAAGAAGGACCTCGTCGCCGTCCGCGTCGACCGCAAGCGCAAGCAGCCGGTCACCGTGCTGCTGAAGGCCCTCGGCATGACCGCCGAGGAGATCCGCGAGCGCTTCGGCCAGTACGAGACCTTCATGGCCACGCTCGAGAAGGACAACATCGGCAGCCAGGAGGACGCGCTCCTCGACATCTACCGCAAGCTGCGTCCGGGCGAGCCGCCGACCGTCGAGAACGCCCGCAACCTCCTCGACAACTTCTACTTCAACTCCAAGCGCTACGACCTCGCCAAGGTCGGCCGCTACAAGGTGAACAAGAAGCTCAGCCTCGACCTGCCGCTGGAGCAGAGCGTGCTGACCCTCGAGGACATCGTCGCGACCATCGAGTACCTGGTGCGCCTGCACGCCGGCCTCACCACGATGGACGGCCCGCGCGGCGAGGTCGCCGTGCGAGACCGACGACATCGACCACTTCGGCAACCGTCGCCTGCGCACGGTCGGCGAGCTGATCCAGAACCAGATCCGCACCGGCCTGTCCCGCATGGAGCGCGTCGTCCGCGAGCGCATGACCACGCAGGACGTCGAGGCGATCACGCCGCAGACCCTGATCAACATCCGCCCCGTGGTGGCGTCGATCAAGGAGTTCTTCGGCACGTCGCAGCTGTCGCAGTTCATGGACCAGACGAACCCGCTGTCGGGCCTGACCCACAAGCGCCGCCTGTCGGCCCTCGGCCCCGGCGGCCTCTCGCGCGAGCGGGCAGGCTTCGAGGTCCGCGACGTGCACCCCTCGCACTACGGCCGCATGTGCCCGATCGAGACCCCGGAAGGCCCGAACATCGGCCTGATCGGCTCGCTCGCGACCTACGCGCGCATCAACGCGTTCGGGTTCGTCGAGACGCCGTACCGCAAGGTCGTCAAGGGCAAGGTCACCGACCAGGTCGACTACCTGACCGCCGACGAGGAGGACCTGCACGTCATCGCGCAGGCCAACACCCCGCTGGCCGCCAACGGCACCATGACCGAGGATCGCGTCCTGTGCCGCCGCAAGGGCGGCGAGGTCGACTACGTCGTGCCGGCCGAGGTCGACTACATGGACGTCTCGCCGCGCCAGCTGTGGTCCGTCGCGACCGCGATGATCCCGTTCCTCGAGCATGACGACGCCAACCGCGCCCTCATGGGCTCGAACATGCAGCGTCAGGCCGTGCCCGCTGCTCCGCGCCGAGGCGCCGCTCGTCGGCACCGGCATGGAGTTCCGCGCGGCGTACGACGCCGGCGACGTCATCAAGGCCCTCAAGGCCGGTGTCGTGTCCGAGGTCTCGGCCGACTCGGTCACCATCGCCAACGACGAGGGCGGCTACGACACCTACCGGCTCGAGAAGTTCCACCGCTCGAACCAGGGCACCTGCTTCAACCAGAAGCCCATCGTCAGCGACGGCGAGCGGGTCGAGAAGGGCCAGGTCGTCGCGGACGGCCCGTCCACCGAGCTCGGCGAGATGGCCCTGGGCCGCAACCTCCTCGTCGCGTTCATGTCGTGGGAGGGCCACAACTACGAGGACGCGATCATCCTCAACCAGCGCCTGGTGCAGGACGACGTCCTCTCCTCGATCCACATCGAGGAGCACGAGGTCGACGCCCGCGACACCAAGCTGGGCCCGGAGGAGATCACCCGCGACATCCCGAACGTGTCGGAGGAGGTGCTCGCCGATCTCGACGAGCGCGGCATCATCCGCATCGGCGCCGATGTCGTCCCCGGTGACATCCTGGTCGGCAAGGTCACGCCCAAGGGCGAGACCGAGCTCACCCCGGAGGAGCGCCTGCTGCGCGCCATCTTCGGCGAGAAGGCCCGCGAGGTCCGCGACACGTCGCTCAAGGTGCCGCACGGCGAGTCCGGCAAGGTCATCGGCGTCCGCGTCTTCGACATCGACGAGGGCGACGAGCTGCCCCCGGGCGTCAACCGCCTCGTGCGCGTCTACATCGCGCAGAAGCGCAAGATCACCGAGGGCGACAAGCTCGCGGGTCGCCACGGCAACAAGGGCGTCATCGCGAAGATCCTGCCCCCGGAGGACATGCCCTTCCTCGAGGACGGCACTCCCGTCGACGTCGTGCTCAACCCGCTGGGCGTCCCCGGCCGAATGAACATCGGCCAGATCCTGGAGACGCACCTGGGCTGGGCGGCCTCGGCCGGCTGGGAGGTCGACCCCACGGATCCGCGTGCGGTCCGGCTCCCGGAGGAGGCCAAGTCGGTGCCCCGCAAGACCAAGGTCGCCACGCCGGTCTTCGACGGTGCTCGCGAGGAGGAGCTGGCCCTGGTGCTGGACTCCACCCGCGTCACGGACGACGGCCTCAAGCTCGTCGGCAACGACGGCAAGGCGAACCTGTTCGACGGTCGCAGCGGCGAGCCCATCCCCGGGCGCATCGCGGTGGGCTACATCTACATCCTGAAGCTGCTCCACCTGGTCGACGACAAGATCCACGCTCGTTCGACCGGCCCGTACTCGATGATCACCCAGCAGCCGCTGGGCGGCAAGGCGCAGTTCGGTGGCCAGCGCTTCGGCGAGATGGAGGTGTGGGCCCTGGAGGCGTACGGCGCCGCCTACGCCCTGCAGGAGCTCCTCACCATCAAGTCCGACGACGTGCTCGGTCGCGTCAAGGTCTACGAGGCGATCGTCAAGGGCGAGAACATCCCCGAGCCGGGCATCCCGGAGTCGTTCAAGGTTCTCGTCAAGGAGATGCAGTCGCTCTGCCTCAACGTGGAGGTGCTGTCCAGCGACGGCATGTCCATCGAGATGCGCGACAGCGATGACGACGTCTTCCGCGCAGCCGAGGAACTCGGCATCGACCTGTCCCGGCGTGAGCCGAGCAGCGTCGACGAGCTGTAGCCAGCAGGCTCCAGACACCGCATCCCTGATCTGACCGAGACCGAAACAAACGAAGGACACACACAGTGCTCGACGTCAACTTCTTCGACGAACTGCGCATCGGCCTGGCCACTGCGGAGGACATCCGCACCTGGTCGTACGGCGAGGTGAAGAAGCCCGAGACGATC
This sequence comes from uncultured bacterium, assembly GCA_963707385.1. Lineage (GTDB taxonomy): Bacteria > Actinomycetota > Actinomycetes > S36-B12 > S36-B12 > UBA10649. Next base: position 476,666 of record CAVPPK010000004.1, read on the forward strand.
AACTACCGCACGCTCAAGCCGGAGAAGGACGGCCTGTTCTGCGAGAAGATCTTCGGGCCGACCCGCGACTGGGAGTGCTACTGCGGCAAGTACAAGCGCGTGCGCTTCAAGGGCATCATCTGCGAGCGCTGCGGCGTCGAGGTCACTCGCGCCAAGGTGCGTCGTGAGCGCATGGGTCACATCGAGCTCGCGGCCCCGGTCACGCACATCTGGTACTTCAAGGGCGTGCCCAGCCGGCTCGGCTACCTGCTCGACCTCGCGCCGAAGGACCTCGAGAAGGTCATCTACTTCGCCGCCTACATGATCACGTGGGTCGACGACGAGGGCCGCCACGAGGCGCTGCCGACGCTGGAGAACCAGCTCGGCGTCGAGAAGAAGCAGATCGCGAACCGTCGCGACTCCGACATCGAGACCCGCCAGCAGAAGCTCGAGGCCGACCTGGCCGAGCTCGAGGCCGAGGGCGCCAAGTCCGACGTGCGCCGCAAGGTCCGCGAGTCGGGCGAGCGCGAGATGGCCTCGATCCGGCGCAAGGCCGATGGCGACATCGACCGGCTCGACCGCATCTTCGACCGCTTCCGCACCCTCAAGGTCCAGGACCTCGAGGGCGACGAGATGCTGTTCCGCGAGATGCGCGACCGCTACGGCCGCTGGTTCGACGGCAGCATGGGCGCGGCCGCCATCCAGAAGCGCCTGGAGTCGTTCGACCTCGAGGCCGAGTCGATCGCGCTGCGCGAGGTCGTCCAGACCGGCAAGGGCCAGAAGAAGACCCGCGCCCTCAAGCGCCTCAAGGTGGTGCAGGCGTTCCTGAGCACCTCGAACTCGCCCACGGGCATGGTCCTCGACGCCGTCCCGGTCATCCCGCCGGACCTGCGCCCGATGGTGCAGCTCGACGGTGGCCGCTTCGCCACGTCGGACCTGAACGACCTCTACCGCCGCGTGATCAACCGCAACAACCGCCTCAAGCGGCTGCTCGACCTCGGCGCGCCCGAGATCATCGTCAACAACGAGAAGCGCATGCTCCAGGAGGCCGTCGACGCACTGTTCGACAACGGCCGCCGTGGCCGGCCCGTGACGGGCCCGGGCAACCGTGCGCTCAAGTCGCTGTCCGACATGCTCAAGGGCAAGCAGGGCCGCTTCCGCCAGAACCTGCTCGGCAAGCGCGTCGACTACTCCGGCCGCTCGGTCATCGTCGTCGGCCCGCAGCTGAAGCTGCACCAGTGCGGCCTGCCCAAGCAGATGGCGCTCGAGCTGTTCAAGCCGTTCGTCATGAAGCGGCTCGTCGACCTCAACCACGCGCAGAACATCAAGAGCGCCAAGCGCATGGTCGAGCGTTCGCGCCCGGTCGTGTGGGACGTGCTCGAGGAGGTCATCGCTGAGCACCCGGTTCTGCTGAACCGTGCGCCCACGCTGCACCGCCTCGGCATCCAGGCGTTCGAGCCCCAGCTGATCGAGGGCAAGGCCATCCAGATCCACCCGCTCGTCTGCACGGCGTTCAACGCCGACTTCGACGGCGACCAGATGGCCGTCCACCTGCCGCTGTCGGCCGAGGCGCAGGCCGAGGCTCGCATCCTCATGCTGTCGAGCAACAACATCCTGTCCCCGGCGAACGGCCGTCCGGTCACGACGCCGACGCAGGACATGGTGCTGGGCATCTACTTCATGACGTCGCAGCTCGTGGGCGCCGCGGGCGAGGGCAACGCGTTCTCGTCGGTGTCCGAGGCGCTCATGGCCTTCGAGTCCGGCGCACTCTCGCTCCAGTCGATGGCCCGCATCCGGATCAGCGACTGCCTGCCCCCCGAGGGCTTCGACGCCCCCGAGGGCTGGGTCCCGGGCGAGCCGTACCTGCTCGAGACCACGCTCGGCCGCGCCATCTTCAACGAGGCGCTGCCGGCCGACTACCCGTTCGTCAACACCCAGGTGGACAAGAAGGTCCTCGGCACGACGGTCAACAGGCTCGCGGAGCGCTACGCCAAGGTCGACGTGGCCAACACGCTCGACAAGCTGAAGGCGCTGGGCTTCTACTGGGCGACCCGCTCGGGCGTGACCATCTCCATCTCCGACGTCATCGCGCCGCCGGCCAAGGCAGGCCTGCTCGCGAACGCCGAGGAGAAGGCCGCCAAGGTCGAGAAGCAGTACGAGCGCGGCCTGATCACCGACCTCGAGCGTCGTCAGGAGCTCATCGAGATCTGGACGGGTGCCACCGACGAGGTGGCGCGGGCCATGCAGGACAACTTCCCGCCCACCAACCCGGTCCACATGATGGTCCACTCGGGTGCCCGCGGAAACATGATGCAGGTGCGTCAGATCGCCGGCATGCGCGGCCTGGTGGCCAACCCGAAGGGCGAGATCATCCCGCGCCCGATCAAGTCCAACTTCCGTGAGGGCCTGTCGGTGCTGGAGTACTTCATCTCCACGCACGGTGCCCGCAAGGGCCTCGCCGACACGGCGCTGCGCACGGCGGACTCGGGCTACCTGACGCGTCGTCTCGTCGACGTGTCGCAGGACGTCATCATCCGCGAGGTCGACTGCGGCACCGATCGTGGTGTGCCGGTGCAGATCGGCGAGACGGTCGACGGGGTCCTGCGCCCGGTCGAGAACCTCGACACGTCGGTGGCGTCCCGCACGCTCGCCCGCGACGTCGAGGTCGACGGCACGGTCGTGGCACCCGCAGGGGAGGAGCTCACCACGCCTCGGCTCGAGGAGCTCGTCGCCCAGGGCGTCAGCGAGATCCGCGTCCGCACGGTGCTCACCTGCGAGAGCGCGGTCGGCACGTGCGCGATGTGCTACGGCCGCTCGATGGCGACGGGCAAGCTCGTCGACGTCGGCGAGGCCATCGGCATCGTCGCCGCGCAGTCCATCGGCGAGCCCGGCACGCAGCTGACCATGCGTACGTTCCACACCGGCGGTGTCGCCGGCGAGGACATCACGCACGGCCTTCCCCGCGTCGTGGAGCTCTTCGAGGCCCGCACCCCCAAGGGCAACGCCCCGATCAGCGAGTCCTCCGGTCGCGTCCGCATCGACGACACCGACAAGACCCGCAAGATCGTGGTCGTGCCGGACGACGGCAGCGAGGAGATGGCCTACCCCGTCTCCAAGCGCTCGAAGCTGCGCGTGGAGGACGGCCAGCACGTGGCCGTCGGCCAGCAGCTCGTGGCCGGCGCGGTCGACCCGAAGCAGGTGCTCCGCATCCTGGGCATGCGCCAGGTGCAGATGCACCTCGTCGACCAGGTCCAGGAGGTGTACCGCTCGCAGGGCGTGTCGATCCACGACAAGCACATCGAGACGATCGTGCGCCAGATGCTCAAGCGCGTGATCATCGTGGAGTCCGGTGACTCGGAGTTCCTCGCTGGCGAGCTGGTCGAGCGGAGCATCTTCGAGGCCGACAACCGTCGCGTCGTCGCGGAGGGTGGCCAGCCGGCATCGGGTCGTCCCGAGCTCATGGGCATCACCAAGGCCTCGCTCGCGACCGAGTCGTGGCTGTCGGCCGCCTCCTTCCAGGAGACGACCCGCGTCCTCACCGATGCGGCGATCAACGCCAAGAGCGATCCGCTCCTGGGCCTGAAGGAGAACGTCATCCTGGGCAAGCTGATCCCGGCCGGCACGGGCATGCCCGTCTACCGCAACGTCAAGGTCGAGCCGACCGAGGAGGCCAAGGCGGCGATGTACGCCAGCTTCGGCGGCTACGACGACCTCGACTACAGCGCCTTCGGCGCGACGTCGGGTGCGGCAGTTCCGCTCGAGGAGTTCGACTACCGCGGCTATAACGCGTAAGCGTTGACGTCGCGCAGCTGACGGCTACAACGCGTAGTCACACGCCAGCAGCAACGCGAAGGGGAGCCGGGCAACCGGCTCCCCTTCCGCTTGTCACCCATCGCAACTCGCAGGCCCTCGGCCTGCCGATGTGGCCGTGGTCGTCGTCGCGGCCGGAGTCGTCGGGGCTCCGTCGCTGCTAGGAGGGATTGGGGAGCGCCGCGGCCAGGGCCAGCGTGTGCGCGACGGTCGGCTCGTCCCGTGGCAGCAGGTAGTGGTCGAGGAGGAACGCCTCCAGCGCTGCCGTCGCGACGTCCGCGAACGGCAGCTCGGCGCCCGCCTCCGGTGACGCGGAGCTGCGGCGTCATCGGGAAGAACGTCAGGTCTCCGTGCTCGGCCCAGTGCCGCCCGTGGTTGGGCTCGCGGTAGTCGACGTCCAGCGTGACGTAGCCGAAGCGGGACCAGGCGCGCAGGTGCTCCTCGTGGTGCTCGCCCATCTGGCCGAGCAGCACCGTGCCCGCGTCCTCGCAGTCGCGAGCCGCGGTGTCGCGCAGGGCGTCCATGAAGTAGCCGACCCACCGCAGCGGCAGCCGGGCACCAGCGTCGGGATCCATGCCGATGAAGTGCTGCAGCAGCACCTGCCGGCGCAGGCTGGTGTGCACGACGGCGAACCCGACGGGGTCACCCTCCAGCTCGATCAGCCAGGCGTGCACGATCACCTGCGGATCGGGCCACTGGCCGGCCCACGCCGCCGTGAGCTCGTCGACGACGTGCGCGTGGTCGGGGAAGTAGAGGAGGAACTGGCGATGCAGCTCGTCGAGGCGCTCGCGCGGTGCGTCGACCCCGATGACCTCCTCGACGTCCAGGCCGGTGAGCGCTCGGAGGGTGTCGAGGGGGGCGTCGGTCATATGCCGTCGCCGTCCAGGTCAGCGTTGCCGCGGAAGCTCCTGCGCATGTCGGCGGCCTTCGAGGTCAGGTCGCTGAAGAAGTCCGACTCGGTGATCTCCTTCACCGCCTCCTCGCGCTTCACCGCGTCGATCTCGACCTTGAGGCGCTGGACCTCGCGGGTCAGGGATCGCTCGCGAGCTCCGACCTTCGCCGCCATCGTCGAGACCGACTCGGCGAGCGTGTACATCTCGTCGGGGAAGCGGGTGCGCACCATGGCCTGGACGTCGAGGTCGTACTCCCCGGCAGCGATGCGCTCGGTCGCCGCGGTCAGTCGCTTCAGCGGTCGCGTGAGGGACGTCGACAGGACGAGGACGAGGGCGAGCAGCACCACGTAGCTGATGCCGAGCACCGGGTACAGCTGCTTCTGCACGTCCGCCTGCACTGAGGTCACGTAGGTGAGCGGGTAGTCGACGCCGATGGCCCCGACGCTCTGCCCGTCCTCGCCCAGGATCGGGCTGTAGGTCGAGATCCAGCTGCCGTACTCGTCGGTGTAGGCGGGCTCGTTCGTCGTCGCGGTGAGGCCCTGCACCATGCGGTCGTACGTCGCTGGACCGACGATCTGGTCGACGGGGACCCGGTAGGTCACGCCGATCTGCGGGTCGAGCAGGTAGCCCGCGGAGACGGCGAAGTAGAGGCGCCCGTCGGCTGGGTCCTCGAAGTAGGTGTACGGATTCGCGTCGGTGATCGTCGTGTAGAGGTCCAGCAGGTCCTGCGCGATGGACGCGTACAGCGGGCTGTCGGGGTAGCCCAGGCCCGTCGGGTTCGTCGGATCCGGCACCGCCGGGACCGTCGTGATCAGCTCCTCGAAGTCGGCTGCGTTCGAGCGTCTTCGCGCCACCGACCGCCGCGGCCTCGAGCTGGGTCTCGAGGCGGGCCATGGCGGTGGCGGTCGTGTACTGGAAGATCCAGATGGCAAGGAAGACGAACACGACGGTGAAGGCCCCCGCGAAGGCGGCGAGGAGCTTCCAGCGCAGCTGGATGCGCGTGCCGAGGAAGCGCGGGTAGGACGTCGGGGGCGGTGTGTCCGCGCTAGCGGACGACGGGGCGTCAGTGCCGACGTCGATTGCCATTCCGCTCCTCCGCTTGACTGGCGCAACCGTACCCCTGACCGCGAATCCGCTGGGGCTACAGGTCGCCCAGCCGGTCGAGCAGGTCGCGCGCGCCGGTCTTGGCGCTGCGCTGCAGGACAGCGGACAGCGACGCCGTCGTCGTCTCGGATGGCGCCGTCCTGGGCGAGGAGCGCCAGGGAGGAGGCGAAGGCGCGCTCGTCGAGGTCGGGGAGCCGCTCCCGCAGTTCCGCGCGCGTGGCCGGCCCGCCGCGGAGCAGGGACTCGATGATCCTGCGTTCCACGGCGCTGCGGTCGAGCAGTCCGGTGAGGCCGGCCGTGATCGCCTGGCGGCTGAGCGATCGGACGACGCAGTCGTCCAGGGCGAGGGCGTTCTCGGCCCGCACCTCGCCAGCGGTGAGCCGCAGGTCGCCGCAGTGGTTGCCCGGGCCCAGCACCGCCACCCGCTTCGTCCCGCCGTGAGCCGACGAGGTGGTGATCTCGACGTGGCCGGAGATGATGAACAGGATGCGGTCAGCCGGCGATCCCTGCCGGTAGATCAGGTCGCCGGGGGAGTAGTGCTCGGTGACCAGCCGGGCGAGCATGCGGTCCTTGTCCGCGTCGTCGATGCCGACGACGCTCAGGTCGACATCCGCCGTGGTCAGCCGCTGCTCCCAGAGCTGCGCGTACTCGGGCACGTCCACGAGCAGCTGCTGGTGGGTGCCCACGCGGGCGCTGCCGTCCGAGACGAACAGGATCAGGTCGACGGCCTCGGCGACCTCGCCGCTGCGCACGCTGATGACCGTGGACTCCTGGCCGCCGGCCCGAAGGACGCCGATGAGCGGGACGGCGCTGTCGACGTCGGCGAGCGCGAGGAGTGATCCGACGAGCAGGACGCGTGGCTCGGCGGCGATCGCGACCGCCAGCATCAGTCGCTGCCGTTCGCTGACGCTGAGCATCGGCGCCGCCGGGGCCGAGCCGTTCCTCGACGCCGTGCGGCAGGGTCACGATGTGGTCGAGGGAGACGGCTTCGGCGAGCTCCGCCGCTCGTGCCGTCGTGATGTCGGGCGCGACCGCGCGCAGCAGGTCCATGAGGGACGCCGACAGCGCCTCGGCCTCGTCGGGCACGTAGAAGAGGTCCTGGGCCAGCGTCGGGGTCCGCACGTCGGCGCCGTCGAGGGTCACCCTGCCCGCCGCGGGGTTCACGTCGCCCGAGAGCAGCCCGAGGACCTCGTCGGGCTCGGTTCCGGGGGGCGTCACGAGGCCGACCACCGTGCCCGGTGGCACCAGTGCCGACGCGGTCGTCAGGGAGACACCCGTCGACAGCCGTGCGGTGACGCCTTCGAGGGCCAGTCCGGCGGGAGCGTCGGGCGTCGGGCCCGGTGCGTCGGCCGGCAGCACGACCCGGTCAGGCAGGTCGAGCACGTCGTCGAGCCGGCGCTGGCTGGCGGCCGCCAGCTGCACATCGCGGATCCACGGCGGGAGGGCCTCGAGGCCGCGGACGGCGCCCTCGACGTAGAGCAGGGCCGCCGCGACGCTGGCCAGGTCCTCGCCGCCCAGCGCCAGGGCGAAGACCACCACGACGACGAGGCCCGTGAACGCGGCAGCATGCGCCGCGAGGATCAGGCGGCTGATCGACGACGCCCTGCTGGTGGGTGCGGTGCTCGACGACCTCGGAGAGTCGGGTGAACCGGGCCACCTGCCACCCGATGAGGTTCAGGCCCGCTGATGGTGCGGGCGTTGGCGATCGTCTCGTCGACGTTCTCGCCCAGCTGGCTCATCGCGTGCAGCCGATCGCGGTCGACGACGAGCATCCGGCGGCCGATGCGCCGGCGGACCAGGATGAAGCCGAGCGAGGCGAGCGTCATGGCGACGCCGGCCTTCCACTCGATGACGGTCAGCAGGACCAGGCTGATGACGAGCCGCCCCACTCCGGGGAACCCGGACGCGAGGGTCGACTCGACGGCGCCGGACACCCGGTCGACGTCGGCGGTCAGGCGCATCACGATCGACGAGCGGAGCAGTCCCTCCTGCCGGAGCACGCGGCTGCGCAGCGTCCGCTCGAACACCCGGGTGCTGAGCACGAGGGAGGACTCGTTGGCGATGGCGTGCGCGCCGAGGTGCGTCACGTAGGAGACGACGAGGAGCAGGACGACGAGCCCGAGCAGGAGGCCGAGGAGGACAGGGTCCCAGTGGCCGTGATGCAGGAGGAGCTCGACGATCCACGGGATCAGCGCCTGGCAGGCGAGGACCACGAGGGACCCGAGCGGTCACCCAGGCGAGCTGCCGTCGGTGCCCGGCGAGGTAGGGCCGGTACCAGGTGCAGCAGGGCGCGCACGGCGCCGGCCGCCCTCCATCCACGCTCGGCGCCGACGTCGGGCTCCGCGAGATGGTCGTCGGCGAGGTCGGTCACGGGGTCATTCTCCTGATCCGACCGGCGGCTGCGCCGCTCGGGCCTACAGGGAGGCGAGCAGGTCGGCCATGCGGCCCGACGCCCGGGTGCCGTGCGCCCGCAGCGCTGTCTGCCAGCGAGGCTCGCCTCCGAGTCCGCCGACGCCACCGGCGAGTTCCGATACGAATCCTCGATCGGCCAGCCATGTCAGGCGTGCGGCGGCCTCCGCCGGGTCGATGTCGAGGGCAACGGCGATGTCGTCGATCGTGCTCGGGCCCGAGCGCAGGAGCCGCCGCTGCACGGCGCGCATGTCGGGCGGAGTCTCGAGCAGGTCGGTCATCGTGCGGTCGGGCAGGTGCAGGACGACGTCGCGGCTCACGCCCACGCTGAGCACCGCATCCTTGACGTGCATGTCGTGGTTGTGGCCGCCGGTGGTGCGCAGGCGGTCCAGGCCGTGGAGGTGGAGGCCGGGGATCGTGGAGCCCGCGCGTGGCGAGGTCGGGGAAACGGAAGCCGACGAAGACCCCGTAGAACGGCTGGTGGACCCAGCGGACCTCGTCGGTGAGGCAGACCTCGGCGTAGGGCCGGTAGGGCGGGTCCTGCGGGGGCACGCTGCGCACGAGCACCGAGGTGAAGGCGCCCTCCAGCCGGACGGAGACGATGGCGCCGGGGTCGTCCACGAGATCCTCGACGGCCGCGATCACTGCGTCCCGCGTGACGTCGCGCAGGCGGACCGTGCGGGGGGAGTCGAGGGTGGACACGACGACGAAGGGCGTGCGGGTCTCCAGGGGCATGACCTCGGCGACACCGCGCCAGTCCACCCGCCAGGGCTCGCCGTCGACGACCACCAGCTCGCCGTCGAGCCTGTCGACCGTGCCGAGGCCGTGATCGCCACCGGCGAGCGCCTCGCCGAGGGTCGCGACCCCGTCGAAGCCGCCATCGAGCAGCACGTGCGCCAGCTGGAGCTGGTGGGTGACGTCCGCCGCCGAGCACTGCCGCGGGTCGAGGCCGTGGGCGCGGCGCAAGGTGGCCGCCGCGACGAGGGGGGCATCGAGGGTCACCCGCGCATTCTTGCCTGCCCGGGCCTCGCGCCTGCGCGCCGCGGGTACGCTCGATCCATGAGCGACCAGACGCCCCCCACGCCCGACGCCGACCCGACCGCCGCCATTCCGCCGGCCGCAGCCGAGATCGCCCGCCGTGGAGCGTGCCGGCCGTGGAGGCCCCCGCCGCCGAGCCCGCCGCCCCGGCCCAGTGGCCCGCCGAGGGCTACCCGCCGCCGGCCGCCCCGGCAGCGCCGCCCACCTACCCGGCCACGGAGGCGACCGCCGCCGCCCACCTACCCGGCGGCCCCCGCCTACCCGGCCGCCTACCCGCCGCCCGGCTACGCGGCGGCGCCCGCCGCTCCGCAGACCTCCAGCAACGCGATCATCGCGCTGATCCTGGCGATCGTGTCGTGGGCGGTGTGCCCGATCATCCCGGCCATCGTGGCGCTGGTGCTGGCGTCGAGCGCGGCGAAGGAGATCGAGGCCTCCGGCGGCCGCACGCAGGGCGCCGGACTGGTCACCGCCTCGCGCATCGTCTCGTGGGTCAACATCGGCCTGTGGGCGGCGATCCTGGTCGTCGGGGCGTTCTTCGTCGTGCTGGCCATCGTGGCCGGGCGGGATGAACGAGACCAGATTCTGACAAACCGGGCTTTCCCACGCTCAGCGAGCGTGCGGCAGGACCCCGTTTTGACTCGGCTCACGACCGACCGGTAATCTCTCTCCTCGTGCCCGATCACGTCGGGCACGACCCGACGTGCGCTCCTTCCCCGTGAGCTGCGCACCGGTGCCCATGGCGCCCGGGACCCGTCCACATTCTGGATGTCGCACCTCGCGGGTGAGGGTGCGACACACCCGACCGCGTGGGTCGGGAAGTACGACGCACGAGCAACTCGACGAGAAGGCAGGAAGGCAACAGTGCCAACCATCCAGCAGCTGGTCCGCAAGGGCCGCCAGGACAAGGTCTCCAAGAACAAGGCGCCGGCGCTCAAGGGCAGCCCGCAGCGCCGCGGCGTGTGCACGCGCGTCTACACGACCACCCCGAAGAAGCCGAACTCGGCGCTTCGCAAGGTCGCGCGCGTCCGCCTGAGCTCGGGCGTCGAGGTCACCGCCTACATCCCCGGCGTCGGCCACAACCTGCAGGAGCACTCGATCGTGCTCGTGCGCGGCGGTCGCGTGCGCGACCTGCCCGGTGTCCGCTACAAGGTCATCCGCGGCGCGCTCGACACCCAGGGCGTCAAGAACCGCAAGCAGGCACGTTCCCGCTACGGCGCGAAGAAGGAGAAGGGCTAATGCCTCGCAAGGGCCCCGCTGCTAAGCGGCCAGTCGTCATCGACCCGGTGTACAGCACTCCGATGGTCACCCAGCTGATCAACAAGGTGCTGCTCGACGGCAAGCGCTCCACCGCCGAGAAGATCGTCTACGGCGCCCTCGAGGGCTGCCGCGAGAAGACCGGCACCGACCCCGTCCAGACGCTCAAGCGCGCGCTCGACAACGTGAAGCCGACCCTCGAGGTCCGCTCCCGCCGCGTCGGCGGCGCCACCTACCAGGTGCCCGTCGAGGTCAAGGCCGCCCGCAGCAACACGCTCGCGCTGCGCTGGCTGATCGGCTACTCGCGGCAGCGTCGCGAGAAGACCATGACCGAGCGCCTCATGAACGAGATCCTCGACGCCTCCAACGGCCTCGGCGCCGCGTCAAGAAGCGCGAGGACACCCACAAGATGGCCGAGTCGAACAAGGCCTTCGCGCACTACCGCTGGTAGTCCCCACTCCTCTCACCTCGAAAGCAACGGAGAACTGATCGTGTCTACCCAGACCGCACTCGATCTGGCCAAGGTCCGCAACATCGGGATCATGGCCCATATCGACGCGGGCAAGACCACGACCACCGAGCGGATCCTGTTCTACACCGGCATCAACTACAAGATCGGTGAGGTCCACGAGGGCGCTGCCACGATGGACTGGATGGAGCAGGAGCAGGAGCGCGGCATCACCATCACGTCCGCCGCGACGACCTGCGAGTGGAAAGACCACACCATCAACATCATCGACACCCCCGGCCACGTCGACTTCACCGTCGAGGTCGAGCGCTCGCTGCGCGTCCTCGACGGCGCCGTCACGGTGTTCGACGGTGTCGCCGGCGTCGAGCCGCAGTCCGAGACCGTCTGGCGCCAGGCCGACAAGTACAGCGTTCCCCGCATCTGCTTCGTCAACAAGCTCGACCGCACCGGCGCCGACTTCTTCCGCTGCGTCGACATGATCGTCGACCGCCTCGGCGCCATCCCGCTCGTCCTGCAGATCCCGATCGGCAACGAGGGCGACTTCCTCGGCGTCGTCGACCTGGTGGCCATGCGCGCGCTCACCTGGCGCGGCGAGACCCAGAAGGGCGAGGACTACGCGGTCGAGGAGATCCCGGCCGACCTCGTCGACCAGGCCGCCGAGTACCGCGAGAAGCTGCTCGAGACCCTCTCCGAGGCCGATGACGCGATCATGGAGAAGTTCCTCGAGGGCGAGGAGTTCACCGTCGACGAGCTGAACGCCGCCATCCGTCGCGCGACGCTCGCCGTACAAGCTCACCCCGGTCCTGACCGGCTCGGCCTTCAAGAACAAGGGCGTCCAGCCCATGCTCGACGCGGTCGTCGCCTACCTGCCGTCCCCGCTCGACGTCACGAGCGTCGAGGGTCACAAGCCCGGCCACGAGGACGTCATCATCGAGCGCAAGCCGAGCGACTCCGAGCCGTTCGCCGCGCTGGCCTTCAAGATCATGACCGACCCGCACCTGGGCAAGCTGACCTACCTGCGCGTCTACTCCGGCCGCCTCCAGACCGGCACCCAGGTGCTGAACTCGGTCAAGGAGCGCAAGGAGCGCATCGGCAAGATCTACCGGATGCACGCGAACAAGCGTGAGGAGATCGACTTCGTGGGCGCCGGCGACATCGTCGCGGTGATGGGCCTGAAGGACACGACCACCGGCGAGACGCTGTGCGACGCGGCCAACCCGGTCGTGCTGGAGTCGATGACCTTCCCGGCACCGGTCATCCACGTCGCCATCGAGCCCAAGACCAAGGGCGACCAGGAGAAGCTGGGCATCGCGATCCAGCGCCTGGCCGAGGAGGACCCGACCTTCCACGTCCGCTCGGACGAGGAGACCGGCCAGACCATCATCGGCGGCATGGGCGAGCTGCACCTCGAGGTGCTGGTCGACCGCATGAAGCGCGAGTTCAAGGTCGAGGCCAACGTCGGCAAGCCGCAGGTCGCCTACCGCGAGACCATCACCAAGCTGGTCGAGAAGGTCGACTACACCCACAAGAAGCAGACGGGTGGCTCCGGCCAGTTCGCGAAGGTCCAGATCGACATCGCGCCGACCGCTGGCGACGAGGGCGGCTACGAGTTCGAGAACAAGGTCACCGGCGGTCGCATCCCGCGCGAGTACATCCCCTCGGTCGACGCCGGCGCGCAGGAGGCCATGGAGAACGGCGTCCTCGCCGGCTACCCGATGGTCGACGTCAAGGTCACGCTCCAGGACGGCGCCTACCACGACGTCGACTCCTCCGAGCTCGCCTTCAAGATCGCCGGTTCGATGGCGTTCAAGGAGGCTGCCCGCAAGGCCGGTCCGGTGCTCCTCGAGCCGATGATGGCCGTCGAGGTCACCACGCCCGAGGACTTCATGGGCGACGTGATCGGCGACCTGAACTCCCGCCGCGGCCAGATCCAGGCCATGGAGGAGCGCTCCGGTGCCCGCGTCGTCAAGGCGCTGGTGCCGCTGTCGGAGATGTTCGGCTACGTCGGCGACCTGCGCAGCCGGACCCAGGGCCGGGCCAGCTACAGCATGCAGTTCGACTCCTACGCCGAGGTCCCGAGCAACGTGCAGGTGGAGATCATCGCGAAGGCTCGCGGCGAATAGTCGCGGATCACTGAAACACAAGAGAACAGATCCACAGAACCGATCCGCGAACGCCGGACGGCAAACAACAAGGGAGAACTCAAGTGGCGAAGGCCAAGTTCGAGCGGACCAAGCCGCACGTCAACATCGGCACCATCGGTCACATCGACCATGGCAAGACGACGCTGACCGCTGCGATCACGAAGGTGCTGCACGACAAGTACCCGGACGTGAACCCGTTCACGCCGTTCGACAAGATCGACAAGGCTCCCGAGGAGCGTCAGCGCGGCATCACGATCTCGATCGCGCACGTCGAGTACCAGACCGAGGCGCGCCACTACGCGCACGTCGACTGCCCCGGTCACGCCGACTACATCAAGAACATGATCACCGGCGCGGCCCAGATGGACGGCGCGATCCTCGTGGTCGCCGCCACCGACGGCCCGATGCCGCAGACCAAGGAGCACGTGCTCCTGGCCCGCCAGGTCGGCGTCCCCTCGATCGTCGTCGCGCTGAACAAGTGCGACATGGTCGACGACGAGGAGCTCCTCGAGCTCGTCGAGCTGGAGGTCCGCGAGCTGCTGTCCACCTACGAGTTCCCCGGCGACGACATCCCCGTCGTGCGCGTGTCGGCCTTCCAGGCGCTGGAGGGTGACGCGAAGTGGGGCGAGTCGATCCTGGAGCTCATGAACGCGGTCGACGAGTACATCCCGCAGCCCGAGCGCGAGATCGACAAGCCGTTCCTCATGCCCGTCGAGGACGTCTTCACGATCACCGGTCGTGGCACCGTCGTCACCGGCCGCATCGAGCGCGGCATCGTCAAGGTCAACGAGGAGATCGAGATCGTCGGCATCCACCCCGGCCCGCCCACGAAGACCGTCGTCACCGGCGTCGAGATGTTCCGCAAGCTGCTCGACGAGGGCCAGGCGGGCGAGAACGTCGGTCTGCTGCTCCGCGGCATCAAGCGCGAGGACGTCGAGCGCGGCCAGGTGTGCTGCAAGCCGGGCTCCATCACCCCGCACACCGACTTCGAGGCCACGGTCTACATCCTGTCCAAGGACGAGGGCGGCCGTCACACGCCGTTCTTCAACAACTACCGGCCGCAGTTCTACTTCCGGACCACGGACGTCACCGGCGTCGTGACGCTGCCCGAGGGCACCGAGATGGTCATGCCCGGCGACAACACCGACATGAACGTTGAGCTGATCCAGCCCATCGCCATGGAGGAGGGCCTCCGGTTCGCCATCCGTGAGGGTGGCCGCACCGTCGGCGCCGGCCGCGTCACCAAGATCCTCAAGTAGGGATCCCTGACTTCGTGGGGGGCGGCGCGACCCGCTGCCCCCCACGGAAGCCAGACCAGCACCGCAGCACCACCCGCAAGCCAATCAATTCGTAGCGGCACTACACGAGTAAGGACACCAGCCACCATGGCGGGACAGAAGATCCGCATCCGGCTCAAGGCCTACGACCACGAGGTCATCGACTCCTCGGCGCGCAAGATCGTCGAGACGGTGACCCGTACCGGCGCCCAGGTCGCGGGCCCGGTGCCGCTGCCGACGGAGAAGAACGTCTACTGCGTCATCCGCTCGCCGCACAAGTACAAGGACACCCGCGAGCACTTCGAGATGCGCACGCACAAGCGTCTCATCGACATCCTCGACCCGACGCCGAAGACGGTCGACTCGCTCATGCGACTCGACCTTCCGGCGGGCGTCGACATCGAGATCAAGCTGTAGAGCAGCGACGGACACAGAGGCAAGGACTTATGTGATGGGCACCAACGTGAAGGGCATTCTGGGCGCGAAGCTCGGCATGACCCAGGTCTGGGACGAGAACAACAAGGTCGTCCCGGTGACCGTGGTCAAGGCCGGCCCGTGCGTCGTGACCCAGGTCCGCACCCCGGAGAAGGACGGCTACTCCGCCGTCCAGCTCGCCTTCGGCGCGATCGACCCGCGCAAGGTGAACAAGCCGCAGTCCGGCCACTTCGCCAAGGCGGGCGTGACCCCGCGCCGCCACCTCGTCGAGCTGCGCACCGACGACGCCGTCCGAGTACACGCTCGGCCAGGAGGTCACCGCCGACACGTTCGCGGCCGGCCAGCTGGTCGACGTGACGGGCACGACCAAGGGCAAGGGCTTCGCCGGCGTCATGAAGCGGCACGGCTTCCACGGCCTGCGCGCCACCCACGGTGTCGCAGCGCAAGCACCGCTCGCCCGGCTCCATCGGCGGCTGCGCCACCCCGGGTCGCGTGTTCAAGGGCATGCGGATGGCCGGCCGGATGGGCGGCGTCCGCCAGACCACGCAGAGCCTGACGGTCGCCGGCGTCGACACCGAGCACGGCCTGCTGCTCATCAAGGGCGCCATCCCCGGCCCCAAGGGCGGCCTCGTGCTCGTCCGCACGGCAGCGAAGGAGTTCCAGGCATGACCGCCGTTGACGTTCGCACCCCCGCCGGCAAGGCGTCCGGCACGGTCGAGCTGCCCGCCGAGATCTTCGACGTGCAGGCCAACATCCCGCTGATGCACCAGGTCGTCGTCGCCCAGCTCGCGGCCGCCCGCCAGGGCACGCACGAGACCAAGACCCGGGCGAGGTCAGCGGCGGTGGCCGCAAGCCGTACAAGCAGAAGGGCACCGGCCGCGCCCGTCAGGGCTCGATCCGCGCGCCGCAGTTCACCGGCGGTGGCATCGTCCACGGCCCGCAGCCGCGCGACTACAGCCAGCGCACCCCCAAGAAGATGAAGGCCGCCGCCCTGCGCGGCGCCCTCTCCGACCGGGCCCGCGAGGGCCGGATCCACGTCGTCACCGAGCTCGTCGCCGGCGAGACGCCGTCGACCAAGGCCGCCATCAAGGCGATCGAGGCGCTCGGTCTCGAGGGCAACATCCTCATCGCGATCGACCGCGACGACGACGTGTCGGCCCTGAGCCTGCGCAACGTCCCCGAGGTGCACCTGCTCTACGCGGACCAGCTCAACACCTACGACGTCCTCGTCAGCGACGAGGTGGTCTTCACCACGGCGGCCCTCGAGGTCTTCCTGGCCGGCCCCACCACGGGCAAGTCGGTCAAGGCTGTAGCAACCGAAAGTGAGGCGGCGGAATGAGAATCGCCGATCCCCGCGACATCCTGATCGCCCCGGTCATCTCGGAGAAGAGCTACGCGCTCCTCGACGAGAACAAGTACACGTTCCTCGTGTCACCCGGACGCGAACAAGACGCAGATCAAGATCGCGATCGAGGAGGTGTTCGGCGTCAAGGTGACGTCGGTCAACACCCTCAACCGCGAGGGCAAGCGCAAGCGCACCCGCACCGGCTTCGGCCGTCGCGCAGACACCAAGCGCGCGATCGTCACCCTCGCCGCCGGCGACCGCATCGACATCTTCGGAGGCCCGGTCTCCTGACCGGGCATCTGACGGGCCTTCCACACACGAGACGGAAAGACAGCTATGGGAATCCGCAAGTACAAGCCGACGACGCCGGGCCGTCGTGGCTCGAGCGTCGCCGACTTCGTCGAGATCACCCGGTCGACGCCGGAGAAGTCGCTGGTGCTCCCCCTCACGAGGAAGGGCGGCCGCAACAACTCGGGCAAGATCACCACTCGTCACCAGGGCGGCGGTCACAAGCGTGCCTACCGGGTCATCGACTTCCGTCGCGCCGACAAGGACGGCGTGCCGGCCAAGGTCGCTCACATCGAGTACGACCCGAACCGCACCGCCCGCATCGCGCTGCTGCACTACGCGGACGGCGAGAAGCGCTACATCATCGCGCCGAACAAGCTGAAGCAGGGCGACCGCATCGAGACCGGCCCCAGCGCCGACATCAAGCCCGGCAACAACCTGCCGCTGCGCAACATCCCGGTCGGCACCGTGATCCACGCCATCGAGCTCAAGCCCGGTGGCGGCGCCAAGATCGCCCGCTCGGCGGGTGCCGCGGTCCAGCTCGTCGCCAAGGACGGCCCCTACGCGCAGCTGCGCATGCCGTCCGGCGAGATCCGCAACGTCGACCTGCGCTCCCGCGCCACGGTCGGCGAGGTCGGCAACGCCGAGCAGTCGAACATCAACTGGGGCAAGGCCGGCCGCATGCGCTGGAAGGGCAAGCGCCCGACCGTCCGCGGTGTCGCCATGAACCCGGTCGACCACCCGCACGGCGGTGGCGAGGGCAAGACGTCCGGTGGCCGCCACCCGGTCAACCCGAACGGCAAGCCCGAGGGCCGTACCCGCAAGGCCAACAAGGCCAGCGACAAGTTCATCGTCCGCCGCCGCAAGTCCGGCAAGAAGCGTTAGGGATAGACATGCCACGCAGCCTGAAGAAGGGCCCGTTCGTCGACGACCACCTGCTCAAGAAGGTGGAGGTCCAGAACGAGACGGGCACCAAGACCGTCATCAAGACGTGGTCGCGCCGCTCGATGATCATCCCGGCGATGCTCGGCCACACGATCGCGGTGCACGACGGCCGCAAGCACGTCCCGGTGTTCGTCACCGAGACCATGGTCGGCCACAAGCTCGGCGAGTTCGCGCCCGACGCGGACCTTCAAGGGCCACATCAAGGACGACCGCAAGGCGAAGCGGCGCTAGCCACTCAGCCACCAGGACGCGTAGCGCCCTACCACGCATCCAGCCACGACCGATCAGCAGACAAGAGCAAGGGGACAGACATGGAAGCCAGGGCCCAGGCGCGGTACGTCCGCGTCACGCCCATGAAGGCGCGTCGCGTCATCGACCTCATCCGCGGGATGAACGCGGCTGACGCCCAGGCGGTGCTGAGGTTCGCGCCGCAGGCGGCCAGCGAGCCGATCGGCAAGGTGCTCGACAGCGCGATCGCCAACGCGACGAACAACCACGCGATGGACGCCCGCGCGCTCGTCGTGAGCGCGGCGTTCGTCGACGAGGGCCCGACCATGAAGCGGATCCGTCCGCGCGCCCAGGGTCGCGCGTACCGCATCCGCAAGCGCACCAGCCACATCACGGTCATCGTCTCCGACGGCGTCGTGCAGGCACCGGTCGTCGAAGGCGAAGCCGGCGCCGAAGGCTGCAGAGAAGCCCGCCGCCACCAAGGCGCCGGCGAAGAAGGCTGCCGACACGGCTGACAAGCCCGTGGCGAAGAAGGCCACGGCGAAGAAGGCCTCGGCTCCGGCCGAGTCCGCAGAGAAGGAAGGGTGACCCGACAGTGGGCCAGAAAGTAAACCCGCACGGCTTCCGGCTCGGCATCACCACCGACTTCAACACTCGTTGGTTCGCCGATAGCTCCAAGCCGGGCCAGCGCTACCGCGACTACGTGTCCGAGGACGTGCAGATCCGCAAGCTGCTGTCGACGGGCATGGAGCGGGCCGGCATCGCCCACGTGGAGATCGAGCGCACCCGTGACCGGGTCCGCGTCGACATCCACACCGCGCGTCCGGGCATCGTCATCGGCCGCCGTGGCGCCGAGGCCGACCGCATCCGCGGCGACCTCGAGAAGCTCACCGGCAAGCAGGTGCAGCTGAACATCCTCGAGGTGAAGAACCCCGAGATCGAGGCGCAGCTGGTCGCCCAGGGCGTCGCCGAGCAGCTCTCCAGCCGCGTCTCGTTCCGTCGCGCCATGCGCAAGGCGATGCAGACCACGATGAAGAGCGGCGCCAAGGGCATCCGGGTGCAGGTGCTCCGGTCGCCTCGGCGGCGCCGAGATGTGCCGCACCGAGTTCTACCGCGAGGGTCGGGTGCCGCTGCACACGCTGCGCGCCGACATCGACTACGGCTTCTACGAGGCCCGCACCACCTTCGGCCGCATCGGCGTGAAGGTCTGGATCTACAAGGGCGAGGCCCTTGGCTCGCGCGCCGAGCGCGAGGCGGCTGCCGCACAGGCGCGCCTCAGCGGCCCGCGCACGCGTCCGGACCGTCCGCGCCGCCCGGCGTGACGAGGGTGCCGCGCCGCTCGAGGCTCCCGTCGACGCAGTCGCTGACGTTGTCGCCGAGCCGGCCGTGGCCGCGGTCGTCGCCGAAGGCCAGGAGGGCTAGTCATGCTGATTCCCCGCAGGGTCAAGCACCGCAAGCAGCACCACCCCACGCGGCGTGGCGTTGCCAAGGGCGGCACCGAGGTGACGTTCGGCACGTACGGCCTCCAGGCTCTCGAGCCGGCCTACGTGACCAACCGTCAGATCGAGTCGGCCCGTATCGCGATCACCCGGCACATCCGCCGTGGCGGCAAGGTCTGGATCAACATCTACCCGGACCGCCCGCTGACCAAGAAGCCCGCCGAGACCCGCATGGGCTCCGGCAAGGGCTCGCCCGAGTGGTGGGTCGCGAACGTCAAGCCCGGACGCGTCATGTTCGAGCTGTCGTTCCCGGACGAGAAGATCGCAAACGAGGCGCTCACCCGCGCCATGCACAAGCTCCCGATGAAGTGCCGGATCGTTCGGCGCGATGAGGCAGGTGACAACTGATGGCCGCAGGCACACAGGTGGGCGAACTCCGCAACCTCGAGGACGCGGAACTGACGGCCAAGCTCCGTGAGGCGAAGGAGGAGCTGTTCAACCTCCGCTTCCAGGGCGCGACCGGTCAGCTGGAGAACCATGGCCGGCTGCGCGCTGTCCGCAAGGACATCGCCCGGATCTACACGATCCTGCGCGAGCGCGAGCTGGGCATCACCCCGACAGACAACACGGCAGGTGTCGCATGAGCTCGAATGAGGCAGGCGTGACAGAGTTGAACCGCGGAAACCGCAAGACCCGTGAGGGCCTCGTGGTCAGCGACAAGATGGACAAGACGGTGGTCGTCGCGGTCGAGGATCGCTTCAAGCACCCGCTCTACGGCAAGGTCGTCCGTCGGACGAGCAAGCTGAAGGCGCATGACGAGGCCAATGCCGCTGGCATCGGCGACCGCGTCCTCCTCATGGAGACCCGGCCGACCTCCGCGACCAAGCGCTGGCGCGTGGTCGAGATCCTCGAGAAGGCAAAGTAGCCAACCCCACAGTTCCGCCAGGCTCTTCAACGGAGAACCGGCAGACGATCAGGAGAATGCAGTGATTCAGCAGGAGTCGCGACTTCGAGTCGCCGACAACACCGGTGCCAAGGAGATCCTTTGCATCCGGGTGCTCGGCGGCTCCGGCCGTCGGTACGCCGGCATCGGTGATGTCATCGTGGCGACGGTCAAGGACGCCATCCCCGGCGGCAACGTCAAGAAGGGCGAGGTCGTCAAGGCGGTCATCGTGCGCACCAAGAAGGAGCGCCGGCGCCCGGACGGCTCGTACATCCGCTTCGACGAGAACGCTGCAGTCATCCTCAAGGGCGACGGCGAGCCTCGCGGCACCCGCATCTTCGGCCCGGTGGGCCGCGAGCTGCGCGAGAAGAAGTTCATGAAGATCATCTCGCTGGCACCGGAGGTGCTGTAGCCATGTCACTCAACATTCGTAAGGGCGACCTCGTCCAGGTCATCTCCGGCAAGGACCGCGGCGTCAAGGGCAAGGTCATCGAGGTCTACCCCGAGGCTGACCGCGTGATCGTCGAGGGCGTCAACCGGATCAAGAAGCACACCAAGGTGGGCCAGAGCGCCCGCGGTGCGAAGACCGGCGGCATCATCACCACCGAGGCGCCGATCCACGTGTCCAACGTGCAGATCATCGACCCGGAGGACGGCCGTCCCACGCGTATCGGCTTCCGCAAGGAGAAGGTCGAGAAGCGCCGCACGGACGGCTCGACCTACGAGGCCGAGCGCAGCGTCCGCATCTCCCGTCGTACCGGCAAAGACATCTAAGGAAGCCGACACATGACTACCACCACCGAGACCTCGGTGCCCCGCCTCAAGGCGCGGTACCGCGCTGAGATCCTCCCCGCCCTGCGCGAGGAGTTCTCCTTCGACAACGTCATGCAGGTGCCCACGGTCACGAAGATCGTGGTCAACATGGGCGTCGGCGACGCTGCCCGCGACTCGAAGCTGATCGAGGGCGCGATCCGCGACCTCACGGACATCACCGGCCAGAAGCCGCAGGTGACCAAGGCCCGCAAGTCGATCGCCCAGTTCAAGCTTCGCGAGGGCCAGCCCATCGGCTGCCACGTGACGCTGCGCGGCGACCGCATGTGGGAGTTCCTCGACCGGCTGCTGTCGGTCGCGCTGCCCCGCATCCGTGACTTCCGCGGCCTGTCGCCGAAGCAGTTCGACGGACGCGGCAACTACACGTTCGGCCTCAACGAGCAGTCGATGTTCCACGAGATCGACCAGGACAAGATCGACCGGGTGCGCGGTATGGACATCACCGTCGTGACCACCGCCAAGAACGATGACGAAGGCCGCGCCCTGCTTCGCCTTCTCGGATTCCCCTTCAAGGAGGCCTGAGCCACATGGCGAAGAAAGCTCTGATCCAGAAGCAGCAGAAGACCCCGAAGTTCAAGGTTCGGGCGTACACGCGCTGCAACAAGTGCGGTCGTCCGCACTCGGTGTACCGCAAGTTCGGCCTGTGCCGGATCTGCGTGCGCGAGATGGCACATGCCGGCGAACTGCCGGGTATCACCAAGAGCAGCTGGTAACCAACGACGCCGTAGGTCCGCATCACACGGAAACCGCAGCGAGGAAGGCCGTAGGCCACGAAATGACAATGACAGACCCGATCGCGGACATGCTTGCGCGACTGCGCAACGCGAACTCCGCGTACCACGACACCGTGTCGATGCCCCACTCGAAGATCAAGGCGAGCATCGCCGAGATCCTCCAGGCCCAGGGCTACATCGCCGGATGGCACGTCGAGGACGCGACGGTCGGCAAGACGCTGACCCTCGACCTCAAGTACGGCCCGTCCCGCGAGCGCTCGATCGCCGGCCTGCGCCGCGTCTCGAAGCCCGGCCTTCGCGTGTACGCGAAGAGCACGTCGCTTCCGCGCGTCCTCGGCGGTCTCGGCATCGCCATCCTGTCCACGTCGTCCGGTCTCCTGACCGACCGACAGGCCGCACAGAAGGGCGTAGGTGGGGAAGTCCTCGCCTACGTCTGGTAAGGGAGGGAATCGACATGTCGCGAATCGGACGTCAGCCCATTCCCGTTCCCGCCGGCGTGACGGCGAAGGTCGACGGCAGCGATGTCACGGTCACGGGCCCCAAGGGCACGCTGACCCTGAAGGTCGCCGAGCCCATCGTCGTGGCGGAGGAGGACGGGACCCTCGTGGTCACCCGTCCCGATGACGAGCGCGCCTCCCGCGCGCTGCACGGACTCACCCGCACGCTCGTGTCCAACATGGTCACCGGCGTGACCGCAGGGCTACGAGAAGGGCCTCGAGATCGTCGGCACGGGTTACCGCGTCGCCGCGAAGGGCACGGACCTCGAGTTCCAGCTCGGCTTCAGCCACCCGGTCGTCGTCACGGCGCCGGAGGGCATCACCTTCGCGGTGGAGAGCCCGGTGAAGTTCAAGGTGCAGGGGATCGACAAGCAGAAGGTCGGCGAGGTCGCGGCCAACATCCGCAAGATCCGCAAGCCCGAGCCGTACAAGGGCAAGGGCGTGCGGTACGAGGGTGAAGTGGTTCGCCGCAAGGCCGGAAAGGCTGGTAAGTAATGAGTTCCTTCGCCCCCAAGCTGGGCACGCGCACCCGCACCACGGTCGGCCGTGCGCGTCGTCACCTGCGCGTTCGCAAGAAGGTAACCGGTACCTCGGTGCGTCCTCGCCTGGTCGTCACCCGCTCGGCCCGCCACATGGTGGTCCAGGTCGTGGACGACACCCAGGGCGTGACCCTCGCATCGGCGTCCACCATGGAGGCCGACCTGCGCGGCGCATCGGACGACAAGACGGCCAAGGCCCGCAAGGTCGGCCAGCTCGTCGCCGAGCGCGCCAAGAAGGCCGGTGTCGAGACCGTGGTCTTCGACCGCGGCGGCAACAAGTACCACGGCCGCGTGGCCGCCGTCGCTGACGGTGCCCGCGACGGTGGACTGACCTTCTAACGACGTACGAACTTCGAAACGGAAGAGGTAGACCATGTCAGAAACGTCGCGCCGCAGTGGTGGCGCCGGCGATCGCCGGGAGCGCAAGGAGCGCACTCCCCGCGAGGAGAAGTCCGCGTACGTCGAGCGCGTCGTAGCCATCAACCGCGTGTCCAAGGTCGTCAAGGGTGGTCGCCGGTTCAGCTTCACCGCGCTTGTCATCGTCGGTGACGGCGACGGCATGGTCGGTGTCGGCTACGGCAAGGCCAAGGAGGTGCCCGCGGCCATCGCCAAGGGTGTCGAGGAGGCCAAGAAGCACTTCTTCAAGGTTCCCCGCATCCAGGGCACCATCCCGCACCCCATCACGGGTGAGGCTGCGGCCGGCGTGGTCATGCTGCGTCCCGCCGCCCCGGGTACCGGCGTCATCGCCGGTGGCCCGGTGCGTGCGGTGCTCGAGTGCGCCGGCATCCACGACGTGCTCAGCAAGTCCATGGGCTCCGACAACGCGATCAACGTCGTTCACGCGACGGTGGCGGCGCTGAAGGGGCTCGAGGCTCCCGAGGCCGTGGCGGCTCGTCGCGGCCTTCCCCTCGAGGACGTCGCCCCGGCGGCGCTCCTGCGGGCTCGTGCAGCAGGGGCAGGTGTGTGATGGCTCAGCTCAAGGTCACTCAGGTCAAGTCCAAGATCGGCGGGACGGCGAACCAGCGCAACACGCTGCGCTCGCTCGGCCTGCACCGCATCGGCGACACCGTGGTCAAGGAAGACCGTCCCGAGATCCGCGGCATGGTCAACACCGTGATCCACCTGGTCAAGTTCGAGGAGGTCAAGTAGCCATGACTCTCAAGGTCCATCACCTGCGCCCGGCACCGGGCGCCAAGACCGCCAAGACCCGCAAGGGCCGTGGCGAGGCGTCCAAGGGCAAGACCGCTGGTCGCGGCACCAAGGGCACCAAGGCCCGCTACCAGGTCCCGGCCCGGTTCGAGGGCGGGCAGATGCCGCTGCACATGCGGCTGCCCAAGCTCAAGGGCTTCAAGAACCCGGCCAAGGTCGAGTTCCAGGTCGTCAACGTCTCCCAGCTGGGCAAGCTCTTCCCGGAGGGCGGCACCGTCTCGGTGGCCGACCTCGTCGAGAAGGGCGCCGTGCGCAAGGGCCAGCTCGTCAAGGTCCTCGGGCAGGGCGACATCAGCGTCGCGGTCTCGGTGAGTGCGGATGCGTTCTCCGACTCGGCTCGTGACAAGATCGTCGCAGCGGGCGGGTCGGCCACGGTCCTGTAGCCAGGACCCGCCCGACCCGACCGCTCGTCACCGTCCTGCAGGAGGCTAAGTGCACATCAGTGCGTTCGGGGCTGCCCTGCGTACGCCGGACCTTCGGAAGAAGATCTTCTTCACGCTCGGTCTGCTCGCCCTCTACCGGCTCGGCTCGGTCATGCCGACGCCGGGTGTCGACTATGCCGCCATCCAGCGGTGTATCGACGTGGTGCAGGACAACTCCGTCTATGCCCTGATCAACCTCTTCAGCGGCGGCGCGCTGCTGCAGTTGTCGGTGTTCGCGCTCGGCATCATGCCGTACATCACCGCGAGCATCATCCTGCAGCTGCTCACCGTCGTCATTCCGCGTCTGGAGACGCTGAAGAAGGACGGCCAGGCGGGTCAGGCGAAGATCACCCAGTACACGCGATACGTCACCATCGGCCTCGCGATCCTGCAGTCGACGGCGATCCTGTCGCTGGCGCGCACGCCGGGGGCGCTGTTCAGCGGCTGCAACGAGAGCCTGATCCCCAACGACGTCGATCTGGGTCATCCTCGTGATGATCATCGTCATGACCGCCGGAACGGCCGTCATCATGTGGTTCGGCGAGCTCATCACCGAGCGCGGCGTCGGCAACGGCATGTCGGTGCTGATCTTCACGTCGATCATCGCGACCATCCCCGCGCAGTTCGCCTCCGTGTGGGGCAGCCAGGGCCCGTTCACCTTCGCCCTCACGCTCCTCATCGGCCTCGCGGTCGTCGCCTTCGTGGTGTTCGTCGAGCAGGCGCAGCGCCGCATCCCGGTGCAGTACGCCAAGCGGATGGTCGGCCGCCGGATGTACGGCGGCACGTCGACGTACATCCCGCTGAAGGTCAACATGGCCGGCGTCATCCCGGTCATCTTCGCCTCGTCGCTGATGTTCCTGCCCGTCCTGCTCGTGCAGCTCACCGGCAGCCAGGCCGAATGGGCCATCTGGGTCCAGCAGAACCTGGGCACGGGCAGCGGCACGTGGTACCTGGCGATGTACTTCGCCCTCATCGTGTTCTTCTGCTACTTCTACGTCTCGATCACGTTCAACCCGGTCGAGGTCGCGGACAACATGAAGAAGTACGGCGGCTTCATCCCCGGCATCCGCGCCGGCCGGCCGACCGCCGAGTACCTGGACTACGTCCTGACCCGGCTGACGGCGCCCGGCTCGCTCTACCTCGGCGTCATCGCGGTGCTGCCGGTCTTCGCCTTCGGCTTCCTCGGCGTGGGCAGCAACTTCATCTTCGGCGGCACGAGCCTGCTGATCATGGTCGGCGTCGGCCTCGACACGGTCAAGCAGATCGAGGCTCAGCTGCAGCAGCGCAACTACGAAGGGTTCCTGCGGTAATGCGCCTGGTTCTCATGGGACCGCCCGGGGCCGGCAAGGGCACCCAGGCCGCAGATCATCGCCGGCATGCTCGGCGTCCCGCACATCTCCACGGGCGACATCTTCCGGCCGAACGTCACCCAGGGCACGCCCGCTGGGCGTCGAGGCGAAGAAGTACATGGACGCCGGCGAGTACGTGCCGGACGGCGTCACCAACGCCATGGTCCGCGACCGCCTGTCGTGGGACGACTGCCGACCGGGCTTCCTGCTCGACGGCTACCCGCGCACGGTCGAGCAGGTGGGCGAGCTCGCGGCGATGCTCAGCTCGGACGGGCAGCGACTCGACCACGTGCTCGAGCTCACCGTCGACATCGACGAGGTCGTCGCCCGGCTCGTGAAGCGGGCCGCCGAGCAGGGCCGCAGCGACGACACCGAGGACGTCATCCGCCGCCGGCTCGAGGTCTACTTCGAGCAGACCGCGCCCCTGACGGCCATGTACGAGGCCCAGGGCCTGCTGGTGCGGGTCGACGGACTCGGCGCGATCGACGAGGTCACCGGCCGGATCGTGGCGACGCTCGCCATCGAGCCCTAGCCACCGGGCCGATGTTCCGCCGCAAGAGCTCCATCGAGATCAAGACGCCCGACCAGCTCGCCGTCATGCGCCAGGCGGGCCTGGTCGTCGCCACGGCCCTGGCGGCCATCGACGAGGCCGCGGCCCCGGGGTCACCACGGGGGAGCTCGACACCATCGCCCGCGACGTGCTGTCCGACAACGGCGCCACCTCGTCCTTCCTCGGGCTACAAGGCCCACGGCGCGGTCCCCTACCCGGGCGTCATCTGCGCCTCGGTCAACGACGAGGTGGTGCACGGGATCCCCGGCGACCGGGTCCTGCGCGATGGCGACCTGCTGTCCGTCGACTTCGGCGCCATCGTCGACGGCTGGAACGGCGACGCGGCGATCAGCATCCTCGTCGGCGCAGGTCGCGCCGGAGGTCGCCGAGCTGAGCCGGGTCACCGAGGCCTCGCTGTGGGCCGGCCTCGCGGCCGCCCGGGCAGGCGCGCACCTGACCGACATCAGCCACGCCGTCGAGACCACGATCGTCGGCGCCGGCCCGCAGTACGGGATCGTCGAGGAGTACGGCGGCCACGGCATCGGCTCCCGGATGCACATGGACCCGCACATCCTCAACTACGGCAGCCCGGGCCGGGGCCCGATCCTGCGGCCGGGCATGGCCCTGGCCATCGAGCCGATGGTCACCCTCGGCAGCCCGGAGGTGGGCGTGCTCGCCGACGCCTGGACGGTCGTGACGCTCGACGGCAGCTGCGCGGCGCACTGGGAGCACAGCGTCGCCATCACCGAGGACGGCCCCTGGGTCCTCACCGCCCTCGACGACGTCCGCCTCTGCCGCCCGTCGTCCCGGAATCCGGGACCAATCGGCGTGAACGGACATCGGCGCGCGCCGATTTCCCGGATCCGGGACAAACGGATGGGGGCGGGACCCGGATTTTGTGCCAGCCCCTCAGACCCGTAGACTCTGACGGTCGGTTTCAGGCTTCCCCGCCTCCATGCGTGCCCCGACCCGGAATCCGGGTCGTACAGGCGTGTGTGGCAACGGGGGCCAGGACGGCATCACGCTACGAGAGCAGAGGTTATGGGCAAGAAGGACGGGGCGATCGAGCTCGAGGGCACGATCACCGAGTCACTGCCGAACGCCATGTTCCGCGTGGAGCTCGACAACGGGCACAAGGTGCTCGCGCACATCAGCGGGAAGATGCGGATGCACTACATCCGGATCCTTCCGGACGACCGGGTCGTCGTGGAGCTGTCGCCCTACGACCTGACCCGCGGCCGGATCGTCTACCGCTACAAGTAAACGTCAGCGAACCGACAACCTCCGAACGGACACGAAAGAGCCATCATGAAGGTGCAGCCGAGCGTCAAGAAGATCTGCGACAAGTGCAAGGTCATCCGTCGCCACGGTCGCGTCATGGTGATCTGCGAGAACGTTCGCCACAAGCAGCGTCAGGGCTGACCCCAGCCCCTGACGTGGCCTTCGGGGAGACAACCCGGAGTCCGAACAACAAGCAGAACCCGACCCCCACTGCGGCGCGTGCGTAGCAGCGGGACGACACCCCCGGTCACGAGGCCGGGGACCTGCCTTGGCGGGCAGGACTGGTTCTGTACCGAGACCTCGTGCATGACAGAAGAGAGAACGCCCTCATGGCACGACTCGTTGGCGTCGACCTGCCGCGCGACAAGCGCATGGCAGTCGCGCTCACCTACATCTACGGCGTCGGTCGCTCCCAGGCCGCCAAGGCCCTCGAGGCGACGGGCATCAGCCCGGACCTTCGCTCGAAGGACCTCACCGACGACCAGGTCATCGCACTTCGCGACTGGATCGACGAGAACCTCAAGGTCGAGGGTGACCTCCGACGCGAGGTTGCCGCCGACGTCCGTCGCAAGGTCGAGATCGGCTGCTACCAGGGTCTGCGTCATCGCAAGGGCCTGCCGGTTCGTGGCCAGCGCACCCACACCAATGCCCGTACCCGCAAGGGTCCGCGCAAGACCGTGGCTGGCAAGAAGAAGGTCGGCAAGTAAGCCCTTTAGAGACTCTGGAGAACTGATTTCATGGCCCCCAAGACAGGCAAGGCAGCGCCCACCAAGAAGGTGCGGCGCAAGGAGAAGAAGAACGTGGCCCACGGCCACGCTCACATCAAGAGCACGTTCAACAACACCATCGTCTCGATCACCGATCCCACGGGCGCGGTGATCTCCTGGGCAAGCGCCGGGCAGGTCGGCTTCAAGGGAAGCCGCAAGTCCACTCCGTTCGCCGCGCAGCTCGCCGCCGAGGCCGCTGCTCGTCGCGCCATGGAGCACGGCATGCGCAAGGTCGACGTGTTCGTGAAGGGTCCGGGCTCCGGCCGCGAGACCGCCATCCGTTCGCTGCAGGCCACGGGCCTCGAGGTCGGCTCCATCTCCGACGTCACCCCTGCGCCCCACAACGGAACCCGTCCGCCCAAGCGTCGTCGCGTCTGATCGCGCGAACAGAACCTAGGAGATAACCAGACATGGCGCGTTACACAGACGCCGACTGCAAGCGGTGCCGCCGCGAGAAGATGAAGCTCTTCCTCAAGGGTGCCAAGTGCGAGTCGCCGAAGTGCCCCTTCGAGAAGCGTCCCTACCCCCCGGGCCAGCACGGCCGCGGTCGGTCGAAGGACAGCGAGTACCTGCTGCAGCTTCGTGAGAAGCAGAAGGCGACCCGCATGTACGGGGTGCTGGAGAAGCAGTTCTCCAACTACTACAAGGAGGCTCAGCGGCAGTCCGGCAAGACCGGCGAGAACCTGCTGCAGATCCTCGAGACCCGTCTCGACAACGTGGTGTTCCGCGCGGGCTTCGCGAAGTCCCGCGACATGGCCCGCCAGCTGGTGACCCACGGTCACTTCGTGGTGAACGGCCACAAGGTCAACATCCCGTCGTACCGGGTGTCGCCCAACGACATCATCGAGGTCCGTCAGGGCTCCCGTGAGCTCACGCCGTTCATCGTCGCCCACGCCGAGATCGGCGAGCGCACGGTGCCGGCCTGGCTCGAGGTCATCCCGTCGCAGATGCGGATCCTCGTGCACTCGCTGCCGGCTCGCGCCGTCATCGACACCCAGGTCAACGAGCAGCTGATCGTCGAGCTCTACTCCAAGTAATCCGGCCCGAACGTCCCTTCGGGGACAGATTCGCGACGTCAAATAGCGGTCGTCGCGGGAAGGAAGTCAACAGTGCTCATCAGCCAGCGTCCCGTGCTCTCCGAGGAGTCGATCAGCGAGTTCCGCTCGCGGTTCGTCCTCGAGCCCCTCGAGCCCGGCTTCGGCTACACCCTCGGCAACTCGCTGCGTCGCACCCTGCTGTCGTCCATCCCGGGCGCGGCCGTGACCAGCATCCGCATCGACGGCGTCCTCCACGAGTTCACGACCGTTCCGGGCGTGAAGGAGGACGTCACCGAGCTGATCCTCAACATCAAGCAGCTCGTCATCTCCTCGGAGCACGACGAGCCCGTCGTGATGTACCTGCGCAAGCAGGGCCCCGGCACCGTCACCGCCGCTGACATCCAGCCGCCGGCCGGCGTCGAGGTGCACAACCCCGACCTGCACATCGCGACCCTCAACGCCAAGGGCAAGCTCGAGATCGAGCTCGTCGTGGAGCGCGGCCGCGGCTACGTGTCGGCGGTGCTGAACAAGCAGGCGGGCCAGGAGATCGGCCGTATCCCGGTCGACTCGATCTACAGCCCGGTGCTCAAGGTGACCTACAAGGTCGAGGCCACCCGCGTCGAGCAGCGCACCGACTTCGACAAGCTCGTCATCGACGTCGAGACCAAGCAGTCGATGCGCCCGCGTGACGCGGTCGCTTCCGCCGGCAAGACGCTGGTGGAGCTCTTCGGCCTGGCGCGCGAGCTCAACCTCGACGCCGAGGGCATCGACATCGGCCCGTCCCCGACGGACGCCTTCGTCGCCGAGCAGCTGTCGACGCCGATCGAGCAGCTCGACATGACGGTTCGCTCGTACAACTGCCTCAAGCGCGAGGGCATCCACACCGTGGGCGAGCTCATCACCCGCAGCGAGGCCGACCTGCTCGACATCCGCAACTTCGGCGCGAAGTCGATCGACGAGGTCAAGGTCAAGCTCGCGAGCCTGGGCCTGGCACTCAAGGACAGCCCGCCCGGGTTCGATCCCGGCGCGGCCGTCTACTTCACCGACGAGGACGACGACCTGGCATTCGCCGAGGACGAGCAGCTCTAGTCACCACGCACTTCACGCACCACTGAGGAGAATCAATGCCTACGCCAACCAAGGGTCCCCGTCTCGGCGGTGGTCCGGCACACGAGCGGCTCATGCTGGCCAACCTGGCCACTGCGCTGTTCGAGCACGGGCGCATCACCACCACCGAGGCCAAGGCCAAGCGCCTGCGCCCGCTGGCGGAGCGCCTCATCACGTTCGCGAAGCGGGGTGACCTGCACGCTCGTCGTCGGGTGCTCACCGTCG
The DNA here is from genome assembly GCA_963707385.1 of uncultured bacterium. Lineage (GTDB taxonomy): Bacteria > Actinomycetota > Actinomycetes > S36-B12 > S36-B12 > UBA10649. Next base: position 507,214 of record CAVPPK010000004.1, read on the forward strand.
TGCGCGACAAGTCCGTGGTGCACACGCTGTTCACCGAGATCGGCCCGCAGTACGCCGGCCGTCCGGGTGGCTACACGCGCATCACCAAGATCGGCCCCCGCAAGGGCGACAACGCCCCCATGGCGGTCATCGAGCTCGTCGAGCCGATGACCGAGCAGGTCGTCGCCGAGGCCACGGGCGCCACCAAGCGCGCTGCCAAGGAGAAGGCCGCCGCCGAGGCCCCCGTCGTCGAGACCGCAGTCGAGGAGACTGCCGTGGAGACCGCGGGTGACGAGGTCGAGGTGGTCGAGGAGGCCGTCGTGACGGAGGAGGCCGCCGACTCGGCGACCGAGGCCGACACGGTCGAGGAGATCGCCGACGCGGCAGACGAGAAGAAGGACGAGTCCTGACCGACTCCCCAGCCTTCGATCAGCCCGTCCCCGGACTTACCGGTGGCGGGCTGATCCGTCTGCGCCTCGACATCGCCTACGACGGCACGGGACTTCGCCGGCTGGGCAACGCAGCCGCACCCTCCGGGGCTGCGCACCGTCCAGGGCACGATGGAGGAGGTACTCGGCCACCTGCTCGGCGGCGCGGTCACCGTCACCTGTGCGGGCCGCACCGACGCCGGCGTGCATGCGCGCGGACAGGTGGCCCACGTCGACGTCGCCGCGTGGCCCGTGGAGGTCGACGTCCGCCGGGTCAACCGCGCGCTCCCGCCCGATGTCCGCGTCACCCGGATCCTGCCGGTCCCTGCGGAGTTCGACGCCCGCTTCAGTGCCATCTGGCGGCGGTACACGTACCGGGTCTGCGACGACGGCATCGGCCCGACGCCGCTTCATCGATGGGCCGTCCTTCCGTGGCATCGACCCCTGTCGATCGAGGCGCTCAACGAGGCGTCGGCCTCCCTGGTCGGTGAGCACGACTTCGCGCCGTTCTGCAAGAAGCGCGACTTCGGCACGACGGTTCGCGCCCTGCAGGTGCTGCAGTGGGATCGCGACGCGGACGGCTTCGCGGTGATGACCGTCCAGGCGGATGCGTTCTGCCACTCGATGGTGCGGTCGCTCGTGGGGGTGCTGCTGCCCGTGGGCGACGGTCGCCGCGCGACGTCGTGGCCGGCCGAGATCCTCCGGTCCGGCCAGAAGCACTCTGCGGTCACCGTGATGCCCGCCTTCCCGCTCGTGCTCGAGGAGGTCGGCTACCCGCCCGACGACCAGCTGCTGGAGCGCCAGCGGCAGACGCGCAGCCTGCGCACGCTCGGCAGCGCCTCGACGGCCGGAGCCTGACATGGGTCACATCGACGTCCAGCACGTGACCTACGGCCTCCCGGACGGCCGCGTGCTGCTCGACGACGTGTCCTTCCGCGTGCCCGACGGTTCCACGGCGGCCCTGGTCGGAGCGAACGGCGCGGGCAAGACGACGCTCATGCGCATGATGGCGGGTGACATCAAGCCGCACGAGGGCTCCATCGTGTGCAGCGGGACGGTAGCCGTGATGCGGCAGTTCATCGGGCAGATGTCCGAGGGCACCGTCCGCGACCTCCTCCTGGGTGTCAGCCCGGCCCCGCTGCGCGATGCGTCCCGCGAGCTGGACGACGCCGAGCTCGCGCTGATGGAGAGCGACGACGAGCCGACCCAGATGCAGTACGCGCACGCCATCGCCGACTACTCCGACGCCGGTGGGTACGACGCCGAGGTGCTGTTCGACGTCGTCACGATGGCAGCGATGGGGGAGACGTTCGAGCGCATGCGCTGGCGCCCCGTGTCGACGCTGTCCGGCGGTGAGCAGAAGCGGCTCGTGCTCGAGCTGCTCCTGCGCGGCAGCGCCGACATCCTGCTGCTCGACGAGCCCGACAACTACCTGGACGTGCCCGGCAAGACCTGGCTCGAGGAGCAGCTGCGCGAGACGCCGAAGACGGTCCTGCTCATCAGCCACGATCGTGAGCTGCTCAACCAGTGCGCCAGCCACATCGTCGCCGTCGAGCTCGGCGCCGTCGGCAACACGGTGTGGGTGCACGGCGGCGGGTTCGCCTCGTTCCACGAGGCGCGCGCCGACCGGTTCTCCCGGCTCGAGGAGCTGCGCCGGCGCTGGGACGAGGAGCACGTCAAGATCAAGGAGCTCGTGCAGTCGCTGAAGGTCAAGGCGAAGTACAACGACGGCATGGCCTCGCGCTACCAGGCCGCCCAGACCCGGCTGCGCAAGTTCGAGGAGGCCGGGCCGCCCATCGCCGTGCCTCGCGAGCAGAGCGTCCGCATGCGGCTGACCGGCGGCCGCACCGCCAAGCGGGCGGTGGTGTGCGAGGGACTGGAGCTCACGGGCCTGACGCAGCCGTTCGACGGTGAGGTGTGGTTCGGCGAACGCCTGGCGGTGCTGGGCGCCAACGGCTCGGGCAAGTCGCACCTGCTGCGGCTGCTCGCCCTCGGTGGCAGCGACCCCGACATCGAGCACCAGCCGGTCGGCGACGTCGAGATCACACCGGTGCGGCACACCGGCTCCGCCCGGCTGGGCGCACGCGTGCGGCCCGGGCTGGTTCGCGCAGACCCACGTGCGCCCGGACCTGTCCGGCCGGACGCTGCTCGACATCCTGCATCGCGGCGACGAACGGCGCTCGGGGCTGCCGCGCGAGCAGGCGGCCCGCGTCCTCGACCGCTACGAGCTGGCCGCGGCGTCCGAGCAGGACTTCGACACCCTCTCCGGCGGCCAGCAGGCCCGGTTCCAGATCCTGCTGCTCGAGCTGAGCGGGGCCACGATGCTGCTGCTCGACGAGCCCACCGACAACCTCGACCTGGCCAGCGCCGAGGCGCTCGAGGTCGGGCTCAACGGCTTCGAGGGCACGGTCGTGGCCGTGACGCACGACCGCTGGTTCACCCGTGGCTTCGACCGCTTCTGGGTGTTCCGGGCCGACGGTCGCGTCGAGGAGACGCCCGAGCCGGTCTGGGAGGCCTGGTAGCCCCGTCGACCTTGAGGTTCCGCCCAGGATCCGGGCCCGGATGGGGGCGGAACCTCAAGCTCGGCGGACTGCGCTTAGGGCGATTTGGCTGCCCTCGGCCCCTCCCGGTACTCTGGGCTGCTGCCGTGACCCGTCACGGCCTGGGTACCAGGGATGGTGCCCAGTACGGCGCCCCACACGCGGGGCGTACAGAGTCCAGGTCCCGACGAGTGAAAGACAGGTGCGGCCACATGCGCACGTACAGCCCGAAGCCCGGCGACAACACGCCGGTCTGGCACGTCATCGATGCCCAGGACGTCGTCCTCGGCCGCCTTGCCACCCACGCAGCCACGCTGCTGCGCGGCAAGCACAAGCCGTCCTTCGCTCCGCACATGGACATGGGCGACTTCGTCATCATCATCAACGCTGAGAAGGTCGCCCTCACCGGCGCCAAGAAGCAGCAGAAGATGGACTTCCGCCACTCCGGCTACCCGGGCGGCCTGCGCGCCACCTCGTACGCCGAGCTGCTCGAGTCCAACCCGCGCCGCGCCGTCGAGAAGGCCGTCAAGGGGATGCTTCCGCACAACAAGCTCGGCCGTCAGCAGATCAAGAAGCTCAAGGTCTACGCCGGCTCCGAGCACCCCCACGCTGCCCAGCAGCCCCAGCCCTTCCAGATCACCCAGGTCGCGCAGTAGTCCGCGACGCGGGCGCATAAACGAGAGGAACCGTGGCAGTGTCTGAGGCCACCATCGACGAGAACGAGATCGACGGCACCTTCGAGGAGGAGACCGTTTCGGAGTACACGTCCGAGACGCCCACCCGGCCCGTCGTCACCCGCGAGATCGTGACCGCGCCCGGCGCGGCCACGGGTCGCCGCAAGCAGGCCATCGCCCGCGTCCGCCTGGTGCCCGGCACCGGCAAGTGGACCGTGAACGGTCGCGACCTGGATGGGTACTTCCCCAACAAGGTCCACCAGCAGGAGGTGAACGAGCCCTTCACCGTCCTTGGCGCCGAGGGCAAGTTCGACGTCATCGCCCGCATCCACGGCGGCGGCATCTCCGGCCAGGCCGGCGCGCTGCGCCTCGGCGTGGCCCGTGCCCTCAACGGGATCGACGAGGAGGGCAACCGGCCGATCCTCAAGAAGGCCGGCTTCCTCACCCGCGACCCGCGGGCCAAGGAGCGCAAGAAGTACGGCCTGAAGAAGGCCCGCAAGGCGCCGCAGTACAGCAAGCGCTAGTCCGTTGGCGCGGCTCTTCGGCACCGACGGGGTCCGGGGCCTGGCCAACCGTGATCTCACGGCTGAGCTGGCCCTGGACCTCGCGGTCGCTGCCGCCCATGTCCTCGGTGACACCGGGGCCTTCGCAGGTCATCGCCCCAAGGCCGTCGTGGGCCGCGATCCCCGGGCCAGTGGCGAGTTCCTCGAGGCGGCGGTCGTCGCCGGCCTCGCCAGCGCCGGCGTCGACGTCATCCTCGTGGGGGTGCTGCCGACGCCCGGCGTCGCCTTCCTGACGGAGGCCCTCGGCGCCGATCTCGGCGTCATGCTGTCCGCCTCGCACAACGCGATGCCCGACAACGGCATCAAGTTCTTCGCGCGCGGCGGCGTCAAGCTCGACGACGTCATCGAGGACGCCATCGAGGCTCGCCTGCGCGAGCCGTGGGATCGCCCGACCGGTGCCGCCGTCGGCCGGGTGCAGCACAACGCGCAGGCCATCGGCCTGTACGAGCACCACCTGCTGACCACGCTCCCGCACGCCCTCGACGGGCTGACCGTCGTCGTCGACTGCGCGAACGGCGCCGCGTCGGCGCTGGCGCCGGAGGTGTACCGGTCGGCCGGCGCCACGGTGATCGCGATCCACTCGGAGCCGGACGGCCTCAACATCAACGACAACTGCGGCAGCACGCACATGGGCGACCTCGTCGACGCCGTGCGCGAGCACGGTGCCGACGCGGGCATCGCCCACGACGGCGACGCCGACCGCTGCCTCGCCGTCGATGCCGACGGGGAGCTCGTCGACGGCGACCACATCCTCGCGATCCTCGCGTCGGCGATGGATCGCGAAGGCCAGCTCGTCGAGAGCACGGTCGTCGCGACCGTCATGGCCAACCTCGGGTTCAAGAACGCCATGCGGACCGCCGGCATCACCGTCGTCGAGACCGGCGTGGGCGACCGCTACGTGCTCGAGGCCATGCGCGACGGCGGCTTCGTGCTCGGCGGCGAGCAGAGCGGCCACGTCGTCATGTCGAGCCATGCCACGACCGGCGACGGCATCCTCACCGGCCTGCACCTGCTGGCGGAGGTGGCGCGCGCCGGCCAGCCGCTGTCCGGCGCTGGCCGCATCGGTGACGAAGCTCCCGCAGGTGCTCATCAACGTCCGCGGCGTCGATCGCGCCGGCATCCCCGGCTCACCGGTGCTGCTGGCGGCCGTCGCCGAGGCCGAGGCCGGACTCGGCGACAGCGGGCGCGTGCTGCTGCGGCCGTCGGGCACCGAGCCGGTCATCCGCGTGATGGTCGAGGCCGCGACCGAGGCGGACGCCGCCCGGATCAGCGAGGATCTGGCCGCTGTGGTGCGCGCCGAGCTCGCGATCGACTGACGCCGCTCCACACGACCTGCTGCAGCGCCAGGGTGAGCCATCCGGCCAGTGCCATGCCGATGATGTTGACGACGAGCGTGGTGACGCTGCCCCAGAACTCCGTCCACTCCGCGAAGACCAGGGCGAGGGCGATGTTGCCGGAGGCCGGGATCGTCGTGACCGAGATGAACACGCCGACGAGGCCGCCGGACTTCGCCGACGTCAGGGAGAGGACACCGGCCGCGCCGGCGATGACGGCGATGACCAGCGACCACACGTTCGGGTCGTAGATGAACGACGTGCCGGGCCGCTGCTCGACGGAGATGTCGTCGAGCGTCGATCGAGCCCGGCGAGCCGCGCGACGAGGGCGATCGCGGCGGTCACGAGGATCGACACGCGAAGCCGAGGGCGAGCGACCGCAGCCGCCTGACGGAACAGGTGGGGGCGTCGACGCACCAGGCCCAGCCCCAGCGCCGCGATCGGCACGAACTCAGGGCCGAGCACCATCGCGCCGATGACGAGGATCACGGAGTCGGTGACGATGGCGATGGCGGCGAGCAGCGTCGCCAGCACCATGAAGCGTGATGAACGTCCAGGTCAGGCGCGACTCGCTGTAGGCGCGCTCGATGACCTCGCTCCACACGACGGCGTCGGCGCCCTCCCCGGGTGCGCGGTGCTCGGCCGCGAGGCCGGTGCGCGAGATCCAGGTGCCGACCGGCAGCAGCTGGATGCTGCCCTGCTCCTGCACGCCCAGCGCGATGAGGGCGTCGACGATCTCGTTGGCCGCCTCGCGGGGGATGTCCGCCTCGATGACGTCCCCGGCGGGCACCTGGCTCGCCCCGGGTAGAGAGCGCGGGAGCTGACCGTCGGCGTGTCCGCGAGCACCTGCTGCACCTCGGCGGACAGCTCCGCCGGGCAGCACACCCGCACCGTGATCACGGGGACATTGTGCGGCTCGACCCGCGGGGCCGATGGCATTCCACGTCGGCCGACGCGTCGATCGCCGCGAGGCCTCGGGCGTGAGCCGATCGAAGGGTCGGCGAGAACGGTTCGGGAGTTCCCGCGCGTAGGCTGACCCGCATGTGCGGAATCGTCGGGTACGTCGGTCAGAAGCAGGCTCTGGAGATCATCGTCGCGGGCCTGCGGCGGCTGGAGTACCGCGGATACGACTCCGCCGGCGTCGCCGTGATCAGCGACGGCATCGCTCGAGGTGCGCAAGAAGGCGGGCAAGCTCGCCAACCTCGAGACCCTGCTCGGCAGCGACCCCATGCCCGACTCGACCACGGGGATCGGCCACACCCGGTGGGCCACCCACGGCGGGCCGACCGACAGCAACGCCCACCCGCACGTGAGCCAGGACCGCCGGGTCGCCGTCATCCACAACGGGATCATCGAGAACTTCGCCGAGCTGCGCGACGAGCTCACGGCCGCGGGCGTCCTGCTCGCCTCCGAGACCGACACCGAGGTGGTCGCCCACCTGCTCGCCGCGGAGCTGCCGCTCGCCGACGACGACCTCACCGAGGCGATGCGGCGGGTCTGCCGCCGACTCGAGGGCGCCTTCACCCTGCTGGCGATCGACCGCGACGCAGCCCGACCTCGTCGTCGGCGCGCGACGCAACTCCCCGCTCGTCGTCGGCGTCGGGGTGGGCGAGAACTTCCTCGCCTCCGACGTCGCCGCGTTCGTGGACCACACCCGCGAGGCGCTCGAGCTCGGCCAGGACCAGGTCGTCACCATCACGCCGACCTCCATCGAGGTCACGGACTTCGCCGGCGAGCCCGTCGAGGTCGGCCCGTTCACCGTCGACTGGGACACCTCGGCCGCGGAGAAGGGCGGCTACGACCTGTTCATGCTCAAGGAGATCGCGGAGCAGCCCAAGGCCGTCGCCGACTCGCTGCGCGGCCGGATCAGCAAGGACTCCCGGCTCCAGCTGGACGAGACCCACATCGACGAGGGCATCCTGCGCTCCATCAACAAGGTCGTCGTCATCGCCTGCGGCACGGCGGCGAACGCCGGCATGGTCGCGAAGTACGCGATCGAGCACTGGACGCGGCTGCCCGGTCGAGGTCGAGCTCGCGAGCGAGTTCCGCTACCGCGACCCGATCGTCGGGCCGGACTCGCTGGTCATCGCCATCTCGCAGTCCGGCGAGACCATGGACACGCTGATGGCCCTGCGCCACGCCAAGGCGCAGGGCGCCCGGACGCTCGCCATCTGCAACACGGTCGGCTCGACGATCCCGCGCGAGTCCGACGCCGTCCTGTACACGTACGCCGGGCCGGAGATCGCGGTCGCGTCGACCAAGGCGTTCCTCACCCAGATCATCGCGGCCTACCTCGTGGGCCTGTACCTCGCGCAGGTGCGCGGGACGATGTTCGAGGACGAGATCCGGTCCGTCCTCGACGAGCTCGACGACATGCCCAGCAAGGTCGACCTCGTGCTCGACACCACCGAGCCGGTGCGCGCGCTGGCCCGCGAGTTCGCCGGCTCGTCGTCGGTGCTGTTCCTCGGCCGCCACGTGGGCTTCCCGGTCGCACTCGAGGGCGCGCTCAAGCTCAAGGAGCTCGCCTACATGCACGCCGAGGGCTTCGCCGCCGGCGAGCTCAAGCACGGGCCCGATCGCGCTTGATCGAGGACGGCGTCCCGGTCATCGTCATCGTGCCCGTCGCCGCGGGGCCGTGCGGTGCTGCACGACAAGATCGTGTCGAACATCCAGGAGGTGCGGGCCCGCGGTGCGCGCGTCATCGCCATCGCCGAGGAGGGCGACGAGTCGATCAACGCGTTCGCCGACCACATCGTGCGGATCCCCGCGGTGCCCACGCTGATGCAGCCGCTGGTCGCCACCGTGCCGCTGCAGGTGTTCGCCTGCGAGATGGCGACGGCCAAGGGCCACGACGTCGACCAGCCGCGCAACCTCGCCAAGTCCGTCACGGTGGAGTAGCGCTGACTCCCGACCTGCCCTCGTCGGGCCTGACCTCGCGGGGCTGGAGACCGTCGTCGGCGTCGGCGTCGACGTCGTGGACACCGACCGGTTCGCCGCGTCATCGCGCGCACGCCCGCGGCTCGTGCCGCGGGTGTTCACGGCGCGGGAGATCGAGCTCTCGGGCGGGCCGGCTCTGCGGGCCGCACTCGCTGGCCGCCCGCTGGGCCGCCAAGGAGGCGGTGGCCAAGGTGCTCGTCGACAACCGCGGCCTGGCGTGGCACGACTGCGAGCTCGTGGCGGGTCCGCTGCGGCGAGCCGATCATCGAGGTGAGCGGAACGGTCGCGGCCGCGGCGGCGGCGCGCGGCATCGAGTCATGGCTGGTGTCGCTCAGCCATGATGGTCACATGGCCATCGCCTTCGTCGTCGCGACGCGTGCGCCGGGCGTCGCATGATCCCCGTCCACAGCGTCGCCCAGGTGCGGGCCGCCGAGGACGAGGCGTTCCGCCTCGTGCCCGAGGGCGCGCTGATGCAGCGGGCGGCCCGGGCGCTGTCGGTGTCCTGCGCCGGCCTGCTCGCCGAGGCCACCGGCAGGGTCGTCGGGACCCGCGTGGTCCTGCTGGTCGGATCGGGCAACAACGGCGGTGACGCGCTCTGGGCGGGGGCCATGCTCGCCGCGCGCGGCTGCCGGGTCGACGCCGTGTGCCTGTCCGACCGCGTGCACGCCGAGGGCGCGCGCGCCCTGCAGCGCGCCGGCGGCCGCGTGCACCGGTGGCAGGCGACCGACGCACGACGTCGTCTCGCTGATCGGTGCCGCCGATCTCGTCGTCGACGGAATCCTGGGCATCGGTGGTGCGGGCGGGCTGCAGGCCGGATGCCGCCGCGCTCGTGAGCGCCGTCGAGGACGCCGGGTCGATCGTGGTCGCCGTCGACGTGCCCAGCGGCGTCGATGCCGACACGGGGATCGTCGGCGGGAGCCGCCGTCACGGCAGACGTGACCGTCACCTTCGGCGCGCTGAAGCCCGGCCTGCTCGTCGCCCCCGGGCGCCACCACTCCGGCTCGGTCCAGCTCGTCGACATCGGGCTCGACTTCGCGGACGCACCCGTCGCCGCCGTCCTCGAGAGCGTCGACGTGGCCGGCTGGGTGCCCGAGCCTGCCGAGGATGCCTACAAGTACCGGCGCGGCGTGGTGGGCGTCTGCGCCGGATCGCGGCCCGTACCCCGGCGCCGCCCTGCTCGTCACCAGCGCGGCACGCTCGTCGAACGTCGGCATGGTCCGCTACCTCGACCGGGCCGACGGCAACGCCGCCGTGGTCGTGAGCCGCTACCCGGACATCGTCGTCGACGGGCAGCCGCCCGCCGACCAGGCACGCGCCACCGCCTGGGCGTGCGGATCGGGCTTCGTCGGCGACGACGCCGACGTGGTGGCCGTGCAGGCCGTGCTCGAGGCGCGGGTGCCGGTCGTCCTCGATGCGGGTGCCCTCACGGTCGTCGCCGGCTCCGCCGACGTCCGGGCGACCATCGCCGACCGCGCGGAGCGTGGGCTGCCCACCGTCCTGACGCCCCACGAGGGCGAGTTCGAGCGGCTCCAGCCGGGGGCCCTCGCCGCGCGCGGCCGGCTCGATGCGGCCCGCGCCGCCGCCTCGGCGCTCCGGGCGACCATCGTCCTCAAGGGCCCGGGCACGGTCATCGCCGATCCGGACGGGGCGGTCTTCATCGACACCGAGGGCACGGCCGACCTCGGCACCGCCGGGTCCGGCGACGTCCTCACCGGGCGTCGTGGCCGCGGTGCTCGTCGACGCGCCTGGGCGGACGGCTGCCGCGATGCTGCGGCCTTGACCGAGGCGACCGCTGCCGCCGTCTGGCTGCACGGCCGGGCCGGCCGCGAGGCGGCGCTCGCCGCGCCCGTCACGGCGACCGACATCGCCGATGCCGTCCCGGCGGCGATCCGGGCTGCCCGATTCGGCGACGACGCATGAGGCGCGCGGCCGCCGTCGTCGACCTCGGGGCCATCGCCGCCAACCTGGCCCGGATCACGGAGCTCGCGGGGAACGCCACGGTCATGGCCGTCGTGAAGGCCGACGCCTACGGGCACGGCATGGCGCCGGTGGCGCGCGCGGCTCGCCGATCCGGTGTCGAGTGGCTCGGCGTGGCGTTGCCGTCCGAGGCGCTCGCTCTGCGGGCCAACGGCGACCAGGGACGCATCCTCGCCTGGCTGTGGTCGCCGGGGGATCCGTCCATCGCCGCCTGCGTGCGTGAGGGCATCGACCTGTCGGTCTCGAGCAGCTGGGCGCTGGCCGAGGTGGTCGAGGCGGCGCGGCGGGTCGGGCGCGCGCGCCCGCATCCACATCAAGGTGGACACGGGGCTGTCCCGCAACGGCGTGGCGCTGGACCAGCTGGGCGGGCTCCTGCAGGAGGCGCTGCGCGCCATGATCGACGGCCTCGTGGAGGTCGAGGCGATCTGGTCGCATCTCGCCGACGCGGACACCCCGGGAGCTCCCTCGGTGCAGCGCCAGCTCGAGCGCTACCTCGACGCACTGGAACAGGCGGAGTCCGTCGGGATCCGCCCTCGGCTGCGTCACCTCAGCAACAGCGGCGGTCTCTGGGCGCACCCGGAGCTGCGCTTCGACCTTGTCCGCACCGGCATCGCGATGTACGGCCTGACGCCCGCGCCGGTGCTGGGAACGGCAGCGGAGCTGGGCCTCGTGCCGGCCATGACCCTCGTGCGCCCGCCTCGCGCACGTCAAGGGCGTCGAGCCCGGCACGTCGGTGTCCTACGGGGGGACCTGGACCGCCGACACGCCCGACGGCGCTGGGCCTCGTGCCGCTCGGGTACGCCGACGGGATCCCGCGCGCGGCCGGCAACCGCGTGCACGTGGCGGTCGACGGCGTCCTGCATCCCATCGTCGGCCGCGTGGCGATGGACCAGTTCGTCATCGACCTCGGTGACGCGGACCTGCCGCACGTGGGCGACGATGTGCATGTGTTCGGACCCGGTCGGCATGGTGAGTGGACGGCGGACCAGTGGGCCGACACCCTCGACACCATCGGGTACGAGATCGTCACCCGGATCGGGTCGCGCGTGCCGCGCGAGTACGTGGAGGTGGAGTCATGACCCCGGATGTCACGCCCGCGCTGCGGCATGGCCGGTCGCGGCCTGCTGGCGGCCGGGGCACTGGCGGCCGGCGCCGCTCTCGGTGCGGTGGCGGAGCGGTCGCTGCTGCGCGCCAGTGGAGCGCCGGATCCCCGGGACGAGCCGGCCGACTTCGGCACGCTGCGCGGCGAGGTGCAGCTCGGTCGAGGCATCCGACGGCACCGTCCTGCACGTGGAGATCGACGACCTGCCGGACGTCGCCGACGGGTCGTCCGCCGATGTCCTCACCGTGGTCTTCGCGCACGGCTACGCGCTCAACCTGGACTCCTGGCACTACCAGCGGCAGGCCCTGCGCGGGCGGGCCCGGCTGGTGCTTCTACGACCAGCGCAGCCACGGGCGCTCGCAGCGGGCCGACTTCGACACGCATCACGTCGACCAGCTCGGCAGCGACCTCGGGGCCGTCATCGACGCCGTCGCCCCGACCGGGCCGCTCATGCTCGTCGGGCACTCGATGGGCGGCATGACGATCATGGCGCTGGCCGCGCAGCGCCCGGAGCTGTTCGAGGAGCGGGTCTACGGCGTGGCCCTCATCGCCACGACGGCCGGCGGGCTGTCGAGCGGGCAGCTCGGTCTGCCGCCCGGCGTCGGCGCGGTGTTCCACCGCATCGCTCCTCCGTTGGCAGCGGCCGATCGCCCGCCGCAAGGGTCTCGTCGAGAGGCTCCGCTGGAGCCACAGCGACCTGGGCCTGCTGCTCACCCGCCTCTACTCGTTCGGCTCGACCGCGACCGACCAGGCCGGCCGATTCGTCGCCAGCATGGTGTCGGCGACACCGATCGACGTGGTCGCCGAGTTCCTGCCGGCCCTGCAGGCGCACGACAAGCGTGCCGTCCTCGGCGTCTTCCAGGGCGTCGAGCTGCTCGTGATCGTCGGGGACAACGACCGGCTGACACCACAGGAGCAGAGCGCCGAGATCGTCCGTCACGTGCCGGGGGCGGAGTACGTGATCGTCGCGGACAGCGGTCACATGCTGACGCTGGAGAAGCACGAGGAGGTCGACGCGCACCTCGTGTCGCTGCTCGAGCGGGTCCGCCGCGACATCGCAGCCGAGGCGTCCGACGGGGCAGCGTGACGTCGACGACACTCGCCATCGTCGTCCCGACGGCGGACGCGATGCGTGAGCTTGGTGCCGCGATCGGCCGGGCCTGCCGCGGGGGCGACGTGCTCATCCTCAGTGGCGACCTGGGCGCCGGCAAGACCACCTTCACCCAGGGCCTGGCCCGGGGGATCGGCATCGCCGAGCCGGTCACCAGCCCCACCTTCGTCATCGCCCGCGTGCACCCGAACCCCCAGGGCGGTCCCGGCCTCGTGCATGTCGACGCCTACCGGCTGGGATCGAGCCTCGAGCTCGACGACCTCGACCTCGATGCGGAACTCGACGACAGCGTGGTCGTGGTGGAGTGGGGTGGCGGCCTCGCCGAGGGCCTCGCCGAGGCGCGGGTCGACCTCGTGCTCACGCGGTCCGACGACGCGGACGACGAGACCCGCACTGTCGTGATCACTCCCCACGGTGCCCGTTGGGACGGAGCACTCACGGTCGAGCGGCTGACGACCGGCGAGGCGGCCGAGGGGGCGGGCGCATGATCCTCGCACTCGACACGTCCAGCGCCCTCACGTCCGTCGCGCTCGTCGACGGCACCCGTGTGGTCGCGGAGGCGTCGCACCTGGACGCGCGGCGACATGCGGAGGTGATGGCGCCGCTGCTGGCCGACGTCATCGCCGGCATCGACCTCGCCCGCATCGACGCCATCGCGTGCGGCGTCGGTCCGGGGCCGTACACCGGGCTCAGGGTCGGCATCGCCACCGCGCTCGCCGTCGGGGTGGCCTGGCAGGTGCCCGTGCACGGGATCTGCTCGCTCGACGCCGTCGCGGCTGCGGCGCTCGACGTCGCGCCGGCTGCCGACGGACTCTGCGTCGCGCTGGACGCTCGCCGCAAGGAGGTCTACTGGGCGCGCTACTCGGCGCTCGGCCTCCGCGTCGACGGGCCCCGGGTCGTGGCGCCCGCGGGGATCGACGCGACGCTGCGTTCCGGGGACTGGGCGGGCCACGGCGCCGTCATCCACGCCGAGGCCTTCGGTCACGTGCTGGCAGCCTCGAACGAGGAGGCATCGGGCACCGCGTATCCGCAGGCGGCGTGGATCGGGCGGTGCGTTTCCGGGCTCCTCGCGGCCGGAGTGCCCGCGGAGATGGCCGAGTTCCCGCTCGATGCCCACGGCGACGACAGCGGCGCGACCGCTGAGGCGCTCGTGGGGGCGAGGCTGCTGCCGCCGCGGCCGCTCTACCTTCGCCGCCCCGACGCCGTGGCGGCCAGGCCATGAGCACCCACGCTCGCCCCGCTGCGGTGGTGGCACCTGCCGCAGGTGGCGGCGATCGAGGTCGGCCTCTTCCCGGCGGACCCGTGGTCGCCGGAGCAGTTCTGGCAGGAGCTCGCGCAGCCGACCCGCACCTACCTCGTCGCGGTCGACGGCGAGGAGGTCGTCGGCTACGCCGGGATGTTCGTGATGCCTCCGGACGCGGACGTGCAGACGATCGCCGTACGTCCGGATCGGCAGGGGCAGGGCATCGCCCGGCGACTGCTGGTCGCTCTCCTCGATGACGTGGAGGGTCGTGGTGCCACGCACACCCTGCTGGAGGTCCGCGCCGACAACGCCGGTGCGCTCCGGCTGTACGAGTCGCTCGGCTTCGCGCGGATCAGCGAGCGGCGCCGGTACTACCCCGACGGCGGCGACGCGCTGATCCTGCGCCGTGCCGCTCGCGAGCAGGGGCAGGTGGCGCATGACGAGCCGCTCGACGGACCCGCTGGTGCTCGGCATCGAGACCTCCTGCGACGAGACCGGCATCGGGATCGTGCGCGGCCGTGAGCTGCTGGCCAACGAGATCGCGTCCAGCGTCGAGGAGCACGCGCGCTTCGGCGGCGTCGTGCCTGAGGTGGCCAGTCGCGCCCACCTCGAGGCGATCGAGCCGGCGCTGCACCGGGCGTGCGCGACGGCCGGCGTCACGCTGCGCGACGTCGACGCGATCGCCGTGACGGCGGGGCCGGGACTCGTCGGGGCCCTGCTCGTCGGCACGGCGACGGCCAAGGGACTGGCCGTCGCCCTGGGCGTGCCGGTGTACGGCGTGAACCACCTCGCCAGCCACGTCGTCGTGGACGAGCTGCAGCACGGCCCGCTGCCCGACCCGACCATCGGGCTGCTGGTGTCGGGCGGCCACTCGTCGCTGCTCCTCGTCGCCGACGATGCCTCGACGATCACCCCGCTGGGGCAGACGCTCGACGACGCTGCCGGCGAGGCGTTCGACAAGGTCGCGCGGCTGCTCGGCCTGCCGTTCCCCGGCGGGCCGTGGATCGACCGGGTCGCGGCCGAGGGCGATCGCGACGCCATCGCCTTCCCGCGCGGGCTGAACGGCCCGGGAGACCGGGAGAGGTACCCCTTCGACTTCAGCTTCTCCGGACTCAAGACCGCGGTGGCCCGCTGGGTGCGGGCCCGCGAGGCGGCCGGCGAGCCGGTGCCGGTCGCCGACGTGGCCGCGTCCGTGCAGGAGGCGATCGTCGACGTGCTCACGGCCCGGCTCGTGGCCGCCTGCGCGGCGCACGGCGTGGGGCATGCGGTCGTCGGCGGGGGAGTGGCCGCCAACTCGCGCCTGCGGGCGCTGGCGCAGGAGCGCTGCGACGCCGCCGGCATCGAGCTGCGCGTGCCCCGGCCGTCGCTCTGCACCGACAACGGGGCCATGGTGGCCGCCCTGGGCTCGCGGCTCGTGCGCAGCGGCGTCCCGGCCTCGCCCCTCGACTTCGCGACCACCTCGTCGCTGCCCGTGACCGTTCGGGCCTGGTGACGGGACCATCGAGTCCCGTTAGAATCAGGCGCAACAGAAGAAACTTCTGGCTCACCGATCCCGCCCGCCGGCGTCATCGGCTTCCCCTGGGCGAGGAGGCCTCATGGCCGTGTTCCGTGCGCGAGCCGTCGCTGTGGCGGCGGGCGTCCCGGCCACGTTCGCGCTGCTGGCCGGCGTGCTCACCGTCGCCTCGCCGATCACCGCGGCCACCGCCGCCGAGCCGCAGTCGGTCGCCGCGGACGTGCGAACCGGTGTCCCGACGCAGCACGTGGTCGGTGACGCGCGGTCTCGTCCAGACCGTCCGGCCATCGATGTCGGTGTCGTTCACCGTGCCGTCGGCAGACCCGGTCGGGTTCATCACCATCGACGACGGCGTCACCAAGGACATGCGCGGACTTCGCTTCGTCGAGGCGAACGAGCTGCCGGTCACGGCCTTCGTCAGCGCCTGGACCGTCAAGGACCGGGCGTCCTACTTCCAGCGCATCACGCGCTGGGGAAGCGTGCAGAACCACTCCGCCACCCACGCCAGCCTCGCGCGGTCGTCCACCGACCTCGACCACGAGATCTGCTACACGCCAGCGGGCCCTGGCCAGGTCGTTCGGCGCCAGGCCGTGGATGCTCCGGCCGCCGTACGGCGCCGGGTACGACCGGCTGGAGACGCAGATCACGGCAGACCGCTGCGGCATCAGCGAGTTCGTCATGTGGGACGCGGTGGTCGAGAACGGTCGCCTGACCGAGCTCGGCAACGGCCTGCGACCGGGGGCCATCGTGCTGCTGCACTTCACCCCCCGGCTGGAGAAGGACCTGAAGGCCGCGGTCCGGGCGATGCGCAAGGCCGGCCTGACGCCGGCGGATCTCGCCGACTACCTGCCGCCCCCCGCTGACGCGTCAACCCCATGAGAGCGTGTGCTGCATGACGGACGCCTGGACCGATCTGTTCGGCACAGCACCCGTGGTCGTCGACGGCGGCCTCTCGACGCAGCTGGCCGCGCTCGGCGAGGACACCTCCGGCATCCTGTGGACCGGCCGGGTGCTGCTCGACAACCCGGGCGCCGTGCAGCGCGCGCATGCGGACTTCGTGGGCGCCGGCGCCGACGTCGTGATCACGGCGAGCTACCAGGTGTCGCGGTGGGGGTTCGAGCAGGCCGGGATGACCGCGGACGATGCGGACGCCGCCCTGCGGGCGAGCACCCGCGCCGCCCGCGCCGCGGTCGACGGCGCCGCGGTCTCAGGTGCGAGGGTCGCTGCCAGCGTCGGCCCCTACGGTGCGATCCTGCACGACGGATCGGAGTACCGAGGCCGGTACGGCCGCACCCACCGCCAGCTCGTCGACTTCCACCGCGAACGGCTCGACGTGCTCGCCCAGACGGCCCCTGACCTGCTGGCCATCGAGACGATCCCGGACGTCGACGAGGCCGCGGCGCTGGTGGAGGCACTGGCCGACCACCCCGGACTCCCGGCCTGGATGAGCTTCTCGGCGATGGACGATGCGCACACGTGCGCGGGGCAGCCGATCGAGGAGGCGGTGGCGGCAGCGTCGTCGTCCCCGTCGGTCATGGCCGTCGGCATCAACTGCACGGATCCGCGTCACGTGCGGGGTCTCGTCGAGCGCATGCGCGCGGTGGTGTCGCTGCCGATCGTCGTCTACCCCAACGCCGGCGGCGAGTGGGACGCGAGCGACGGGCTGTGGCACGGGGCCACGGCGGATGGCGGCGCCGCGTTCCCGGACGACGTGGTGCGGTCCTGGATCGCGGCGGGCGCGGTGGCGGTCGGCGGATGCTGCGGCACGGATGCCCGCTCGATCAGCCGGGTGGCCGATGTGCTGGCTGCGTCAGCAGGCTGAGCGCGCGCCCCTCGCGCCGCGTCATCACCAGGACGCGCTCCGGGCCCTCCGTCACGCCCAGCGACTTCAGGACCGCGCGCGGCTCGGCGGCGACGTCGCGCGACTTGACGGTCAGGCGCGTGACGCCCAGGTCGGCCAGCTGCCGGCGATGCTGGCGCGCGCTGCCCGTCAGTTCCGTCACCACGAGGTAGCTGCGCAGAGCCGGGCTGCCGGACGGAGCGTCGCCGGTCAGCCAGCTGCTCTCCGGCGTCGATGGCGGCCAGCCCCTGCTGGGCCGCGAGTGCCGGCTACCGCGCCGGCTCGGGCGACCGCCGGGTCGGGCTCGTGCACCCAGCGGCCGATCGCCTCGGCACGAGGGCAGGTCAGCGACGGGATCCGCGTCGACGACCGTCGGTGGCGGCGGCGTCATGACGACGGCGCGTCGCGAGACCCCCGAGAGCGGCCAGGACGCCAGCGAGCACTCGACCACGGTGCGGTCGACGCTGACCCACTCGGCCTCCCAGCCAGGGGGCGGGCCGAACCCGGGGGCCACCTTGGCGGCGACGCGCGGATGGTCGAGCGAGCCGAGGTAGGACCACGGCGGCGACCACCGCTCGGGGTCGCGCTCCGGTCGGCTGCGCGCGGAGGCCGCGTCCCGCGCAGCCGGCCGGGTCACGGCGCGCGGGATCGACGAAGACGATGTCGGTGGGCGCGAGTCGAGCGATGAGGCCGGCGAGCACGTCGGGATCGGTGGCGTCGGCGACCACCACCTCGGCGCTCGGGGCAGTTGTGCGCCAGGTACTGCGCCACGACGGGATCGCGCTCGACGGCGGTCACGGCGAGGCCTGCGGCCAGGAACGCGGCGGTGTCGAACCCGAGTCCCGCGGTCAGGTCCAGCACCTGGCGCGCGCCAGCGCCGGCGAACCGGCGGGCGCGTCGGGCGGCCACGTCCGGACGGGTGCCCTGCTCGAGCCCGTCCCGGGTGAGCAGCAGCTCGCCCTCGATCCCGTAGCGGGCGCGGGCCAGTCTCCTCAGCGTCGCCTGCTCCAGCACCGCTGCGGCGTGGGCGGGGCTCGAGTCCAGGGCAGCTGCCGCCGCAGCCAGGCGCCGGCGGCGAGCGGATCGGTCGGCTGCGCCTCGACGGCCAGGCCGGGCCGCCTCGAGGGCTCGCCGCCGCGTCGGCCGAGGCCAGCCATCGGGCGATGCTCCCGCGCTCGCCGTCGTCCGTCACGGGGCTCATTGTGCTCCGCTGCAGGGATCGGTCGCCGTTGGCACTCGACTTGACGGAGTGCTAATCCCTGCGTAGTGTCTGATCTGGCACTCCCCGCCGGGGACTGCCAGACCCAGCCGTGCGCCGCCCGCAAGGACGGCCCCACCGACATCTTCGGAGGATGCAACCGTGTCGGTCTCCATCAAGCCGCTCGAGGACCGCATTCTGGTCCAGACCCTCGACGCCGAGCAGACCACTGCTTCGGGCCTCGTGATCCCTGACACCGCCAAGGAGAAGCCCCAGGAGGGCAAGGTCCTGGCGGTTGGCCCCGGCCGATTCGACGAGGATGGCGAGAAGCGCATCCCGCTCGACATCAAGGTCGGCGACACCGTCATCTACAGCAAGTACGGCGGCACCGAGGTGAAGTACAACGGCGAGGAGTACCTGCTCCTCTCCGCGCGCGACGTGCTCGCCATCGTCGAGAAGTAACACCTCTGCGGGCTGGCCCGTCGTCGCGCACTCGCGCGCACGGCGGGCCTACCCATCTCTGTCCTGCACGACACCGCACCACCTGTGGGAGTAACTGACTGATGGCCAAGATCCTGGAATTCGACGAGGACGCCCGGCGCAGCCTCGAGCGTGGCGTGAACGCACTCGCCGACGCCGTGAAGGTGACCCTCGGCCCGAAGGGCCGCAACGTCGTCATCGACAAGAAGTGGGGCGCGCCCACGATCACGAACGACGGCGTGACCATCGCCCGCGAGATCGAGCTCGAGAACCCCTACGAGAACCTCGGCGCGCAGCTGGCCAAGGAGGTCGCCACCAAGACCAACGACGTCGCCGGTGACGGCACCACGACCGCCACCGTGCTCGCCCAGGCGATGGTGCGCGAGGGCCTGAAGCAGGTCGCCGCCGGCGCGTCGCCGCTCGACCTCAAGCGCGGCATCGAGAAGGCCGTCGCGGCCGTCAAGGCGCGCCTGCTCGAGAACGCCCGCGAGGTCGCCGACAAGAGCGAGATCGCCAACGTCGCCACCATCTCCTCGCAGGACCGCGAGATCGGCGAGCTGATCGCCGACGCGTTCGACAAGGTCGGCAAGGACGGCGTCATCTCCGTCGAGGAGTCGAGCACCACGTCCCTCGAGCTCGAGTTCACCGAGGGCATGCAGTTCGACAAGGGCTTCATCTCGGCCTACTTCGTCACCGACCCCGACCGCATGGAGACGGTGTTCGAGGACGCCAGCATCCTGCTCGTGCAGGGCAAGATCTCGTCGGTGCAGGAGCTCCTGCCGCTGCTCGAGAAGGTCGTCCAGGCCGGCAAGCCGCTGCTCATCATCGCCGAGGACGTCGACGGCGAGGCGCTGTCGACCCTGGTCGTCAACCGCATCCGCGGCACGTTCACCTCGTGCGCCGTGAAGGCACCCGCGTTCGGCGACCGCCGCAAGGCGATCATGCAGGACCTCGCGATCCTCACGGGTGCGCAGGTCGTCGCGCCCGAGGTCGGGCTCAAGCTCGACCAGGTCGGCCTCGAGGTGCTCGGCAGCGCCCGTCGCATCGTCGTCACCAAGGACAACACCACGATCGTCGACGGTGGCGGCGAGTCCGCCGACGTCGAGGCGCGCATCGCGCAGATCCGCGCCGAGATCGAGCGCAGCGACTCCGACTGGGATCGCGAGAAGCTCCAGGAGCGGCTCGCCAAGATCGCCGGCGGCGTCGTCGTCATCAAGGTCGGCGGCCACACCGAGGTCGAGCTCAAGGAGAAGAAGCACCGCATCGAGGACGCCGTGTCTGCGACACGCGCGGCCATCGAGGAGGGCATCGTCTCCGGCGGCGGCACCGCACTGGTGCAGGCCGCGCACGTGCTCGACGGCGACCTCGGGCTCACGGGCGACCAGGCCACCGGCGTCGGCATCGTCCGGCGCTCGATGGCCGAGCCGCTGCGGTGGATCGCGGAGAACGCCGGCGAGCAGGGCTACGTCGTCGTCTCCAAGGTCGCCGAGCTGCCCGCTGGCCACGGCCTCAACGCGGCCACCGGCGAGTACGTCGACCTGGTCGCGGCCGGCGTCATCGACCCGGTCAAGGTGACCCGGTCCGCGCTGGAGAACGCCGCCTCGATCGCGGCGATGCTCCTCACCACCGAGGCGCTCGTCGTCGAGAAGAAGGAAGAGGAGCCGGAGGCCGCGCACGGCCACGGGCACTCGCACCACGGTCACTCGCACTAGCCACGACAACGCGGAAGGGGCCCGGACGCTTCTGCGTCCGGGCCCCTTCAGCGTCGTCCGAGGTGTCGTGGCGACCTGGTCGTGCAACCGGCGCGGCACGGCGTGGAACCAGCGCGCAGCGTCCGCAGCCGGCGCGCGCTGCGTCCTGGGCGAGTGGCCACCGCGCTCGGCGTGCGCGCAGCGGCCTCTCGACGGGGTGGTTCAGGAGGCGATGGCTGCCGTCTGACGACGGCGGCGGTAGATCACGTCGCGGTCCTCCTCGGACAGCCCGCCCCACACTCCGTAGGGCTCGCGCACCTCGAGGGCGTGGTCGGCGCACAGGGTGCGCACGGGGCACGCGGCGCAGATCGCCTTGGCCGCGGTCTCGCGGGCCTCGCGGGCCGGGCCGCGCTCACCGTCGGGGTGGAAGAACAGGCTCGGGATCCTCGCCCCGGCAGGATCCCTGCAGCTGCCAGTCCCAGAAGTCGGCGTTGGGACCGGGGAGGCGGGAGACGTCAGCCATGGGGGATCTCCTTCAAACGTTGCAGAAGTTGTTCAACTGAGATCGACTCTACAAAGCGTGTCAGGAGTTGGTCAAGTAGTTCAGTTGAATTATTTCTGGCGCGTTCGACCGTCTCCGGTCGCGGCCCGGGCCCTGGGCGCGCCACAATGGCCGCGTGACAGGCAATCCCGAGGCCGCAGCGACCCTCGAGGCAGCGGGCTCACCGTCGCTGCGGTCGCCCGGCGGATGGGCGTGGCCCCCGCGACGCTGCGCACGTGGGACCGTCGCTACGGGGTCGGGCCCTCCGAGCATCGACCGGGAGCGCACCGGCGCTACACCCCGGCGGACCTGGCCCGGCTCGAGCACATGCGTCGGCTCGTCATCGCCGGGATCCCGCCCGCCGAGGCGGCCCGCGCCGCCCGCGACACGACGTTCGACGACGCGGTCCTGGCGCCCGTCACGCAGCTGCCCGCGCCTGTCCCTACTCCCGACGTCGAGGCGGAGGGCCGGGCCGGCGGCGGCCGCGTGGTCCCGATGCCCGGAGGTGCGCAGGCGGCCCGCGGGCTCGCCCGAGCGGCGCAGTCGCTCGACACCGTCACCTGCACCGCGATCGTCACCGAGACCATGGAGCGGCGAGGGGTCGTCTGGACCTGGGACCACCTGATCGTTCCCGTGCTCAACGGCGTCGGGCAGCAGTGGAGCGACAGCGGCCGGGGCGTCGAGGTGGAGCATGCGCTGAGCGCGGCGATCCAGGACTCCCTGGCGGGTCACGTGCGCACGGCCGCGCCGCCGGTGAACAACCGCTCGGTGCTGCTCGCGTGCGCTCCCGACGAGATGCACTCACTGGTGCTCTGGGCTGTCGCGGCCGGACTCGCGGAGCGACGTATCGCGCGCCCGCATCCTCGGGGCCAGCCTGCCGACGAGTGCGCTCGCGAGCGCCGTGCAGCGGCTCGGGCCCGCGGTCGTCTTCGTCTGGGCACAGATCCCGGACACCGCCGACCCGGCCCTCCTGAGCGCCATCCCGTCCTTCCGGCCGGCGGCCACCGTGCTCATCGGCGGACCGGGGTGGCGGCATCGACGGAGAGCTGCTGCCGGGTGTCAGCCGGGTCTCCGACCTCACGGACACCATCACCCGGATCGCCCGCGCGGTCGGCGAGTAACCTTGGGCCGTCGTCCCGCAGACCCCTGACGCGTGCCCTTCGGAGACCCCATGGAGCCCCGCCCGCTTTCCGACTCCCTCGCCTTCGACGGCGTCCCCGAGAAGTTCGGCTACCTCGGCCTGACCTTCGACGACGTGCTCCTGGTGCCTGCCGAGTCGGACGTGGTCCCGAGCGAGGTCGACACCGCCTCGCGGGTGTCGCGGAACATCGCCGTCCAGCTGCCGCTGGTCTCGAGCGCCATGGACACGGTCACCGAGGCCCGGATGGCCATCGCCATGGCGCGTCAGGGCGGCGTCGGCGTCCTGCACCGCAACCTGCCGATCGAGGAGCAGGCCGCGCAGGTCGACCTGGTGAAGCGGTCCGAGGCCGGCATGGTCAACAACCCGGTCACCTGCTCGCCGGACGACACCCTCGACGACGTCGACCGCATGTGCGGGCGCTACCGCATCTCCGGGCGTTCCCGTCGTCGACGAGACCGGCGTGCTGCTCGGCATCGTGACCAACCGCGACATGCGCTTCGAGGACGACATGCGCCGGCCCGTGCGCGAGGTCATGACGCCCATGCCGCTCGTCACGGCTCCGCTCGGCATCGCCCCGGACGACGCTCTCGCCCTGCTCGCCCAGCACAAGGTGGAGAAGCTGCCGCTCGTCGACGGTGACGGCCGGCTCCAGGGCCTGTTCACCGTCAAGGACTTCGTCAAGGCGGACAAGTACCCGCACGCCACCAAGGACGCGACGGGCCGGCTCGTGGTCGGTGCGGCGGTGGGCGTCGGCGACGACGCGGAGAAGCGTGCCCGCACGCTCATCGACGCCGGCGTCGACTTCCTCATCGTCGACACCGCGCACGGGCACTCGCGCGCCGTGCTCGAGATGGTGCGCCTGCTCAAGCACCAGTCGACTGTCGACGTCATCGGCGGCAACGTCGCCACGCGCGCCGGCGCCCAGGCGCTGGTCGAGGCCGGTGCGGACGGCGTCAAGGTCGGCGTCGGGCCGGGCTCGATCTGCACGACCCGGGTCGTGGCCGGCGTGGGCGTCCCGCAGATCTCCGCCATCTACGAGGCGTCCCTCGTCTGCCGTCCCGCGGGCGTGCCCGTCATCGGCGACGGCGGCGTGCAGTACTCCGGCGACATCGCGAAGGCGCTCGTCGCGGGCGCTGACACCGTCATGCTGGGCTCGCTGCTCGCCGGCACCGAGGAGGCCCCCGGCGAGGTCGTCTTCGTCAACGGCAAGCAGTTCAAGTCCTACCGCGGGATGGGCTCGCTCGGCGCGATGGAGTCGCGCGGCCAGGCCCGCTCGTACAGCAAGGACCGCTACTTCCAGGACGACGTGCTCAGCGACGACAAGCTCGTGCCCGAGGGCATCGAGGGCATCGTGGCCTACCGCGGCCCGCTCGGCGCGGTGGCCCACCAGCTCGTCGGCGGGCTGCGGGCGGCGATGGGCTACTCCGGCGCCCAGACCATGGCCGAGCTGCACGCCAAGGGGTCGTTCGTGCGGATCACCTCGGCCGGGCTGCGCGAGAGCCACCCGCACGACATCCAGATGACCATCGAAGCGCCCAACTACTCAGGACGGTAGAACCCGTGACCGACATCCAGATCGGCGGGGCGAAGCGTGCCCGCCGCGGCTACTCCCTCGACGAGGTCGCGATCGCGCCGAGCCGGCGCACCCGCGACCCCGAGGCGGTGTCGACGGCGTGGTCCATCGACGCCTACCGGTTCGACACGCCGCTGCTCGCCGCGCCGATGGACTCGGTCGTCTCGCCGGCCAGCGCCGCCACGCTGGCCGGGCTCGGCGTGCTCGCCGTGCTCAACCTCGAGGGGCTGTGGGGCCGTTACGAGGACGCCGAGCCGCTGCTGGCGGAGATCGCGGCCCTCGACGCCGCCGCGGCCACGCCGCGGCTGCAGGAGCTGTACTCCGCCCGCCCGGTGGACGCCGGGCCTCGTCCAGGCGCGCATCGAGGAGCTGAAGGCGCAGGGCAGTCACCGTCGCCGTCGCCACCTCGCCGCAGGGCGCGGCCCGGCTGGCCCCCATCGCCTCGCAGTCGGGCGCCGACATCGTCGTCATCCGCGGCACCACGGTGTCGGCCGAGCACGTGTCGACCGACGGCGTCCCGCTCAACCTCAAGCAGTTCATCCACGAGCTCGATGCGCCCGTGATCGTCGGCGGCTGCGCCACGCACCAGGCGGCGCTGCATCTCATGCGCACGGGCGCGGCCGGCGTGCTGGTCGGCTTCGGCGGCGGGGCGTCGCACACCACGGCCGACGTCATGGGCGTCCGCGTCCCGATGGCGAGCGCCATCGCCGACGTCGCGGCGGCCCGACGCGACTACCTCGACGAGTCCGGCGGCCGGTACGTGCACGTGATCGCCGACGGCTCGATGGGCCGCAGCGGCGACATCGTCAAGGCCTTCGCCTGCGGCGCCGACGCGGCCATGGTCGGCTCGCTGTTCGCCCGTGCGACCGACGCGCCCGGCCGCGGCGCCCACTGGGGTGCGGAGGCCTGGCATCCGCACCTGCCGCGCGGCGAGCGCCACCTCATGCCCACCGTCGGCACCCTGGCCGAGGTCCTGCACGGGCCGTCGCGGAGCGCAGACGGCACCATGAACGTGGTCGGGGCCCTGCGCAAGGCCATGGCCACGACCGGCTACAGCGACGTGAAGGAGTTCCAGCGCGTGGAGATGGTGGTCACTGCGTGACCATCGATCCCGGACTCGTCGGTCGACTGCTGTCGAGCATCAGTGTCCGACCAGGCGCTGCCACCGCAGAGGTCCTCGCCCCCTTCACGGGGGAGCGGATCTACGACCTGCCCCTGTCCGACGCGGACGACGTCGACGCCGCGATGGCTGTCCTTCGCCGCGGACAGCAGGGCTGGGCCGCACGGCCCCTCTGCCGAGCGGGCGCGCATCATGCTGCGATTCCACGACCTCGTGCTGGCCAACCGCGAGCAGGGTCTCGACATCGTGCAGTGGGAGACGGGCAAGGCACGTCGCGATGCGATGGAGGAGCTCCTCGACGTCTGCATCACGGCGCGCCACTACGCCCGGGATGCCGGTCGGCTGCTGCGCCCGCGCCACCATCGCGGCGTGTTCCCCGGTGCCGTGGCCGTGGTCCAGTACCAGCACCCCAAGGGCGTCGTCGGCTTCCTGACCCCGTGGAACTACCCGCTCACGCTCGCCGTCAGCGACGCGATCCCCGCCCTGCTCGCCGGCAACGCCGCGCTCGTGAAGCCCGACGTGCAGACCAGCCTGTCGGCGCTCTGGGTGATCGACCTCATGCACCAGGCGGGCGTGCCCGACACGGTCATGCGCGTCGTCACCGGCGAGGGCCCGGAGGTCGGGCCCCATGGTCATCGATCGCGTCGACTACGTCATGTTCACCGGGTCCACCCGGGTCGGGCGCGAGGTCGCAGCGCGCTGCGGCGAGCGCCTCATCGGCTGCTCGCTCGAACTGGGCGGCAAGAACGCGATGATCATCCGGGCCGACGCCGACGTCCATCGGGCTGCGGAGATCGCCGCTCGCGCATGCTTCTCGAACTCGGGCCAGCTGTGCATCTCGATGGAGCGCATCTACGTCCATGCCGACGTCTACTCCTCCTTCGCGGAGGCCTTCGCTGCGCGCGTGCGGTCCATGTCGATGACGGCGGGCATCGGCTGGCGTGGCGACATGGGCTCGCTCATCTCTGCGCGACAGCTGACCCGGGTACAGCAGCACGTCGACGATGCCGTCTCGCATGGCGCCCGGGTGCTTGCCGGCGGCTCCGCCCGGCCCGACGTCGGCCCGTTCTTCTTCGAGCCCACCGTGCTCGAGGGCGTCACCGAGGACATGGTGCTGTGCGATGAGGAGACCTTCGGTCCCGTGGTCGCCCTCTACCCCGTGCACTCGGACGAGGAGGCGATCCGGCTGGCCAACGACACCGCCTACGGGCTCAACGCAGCCGTCATCACCCGCGACAAGACGGCCGGCCGAACGATCGCGCAGCGGCTGCATGCGGGCACGGTCAACGTGAACGAGGCCTACGGCCCGTCATGGGGCAGCACGCGTGCGCCCATGGGCGGGATGGGCGACTCGGGCCTGGGTCGGCGGCACGGCGACGAGGGCCTGCTGAAGTACACGGAGTCGCAGACCGTCGCCACCCAGCGCATCATGGGATTCGGCCCGCAGTTCGGCTGGAGCGACGAGAAGTGGATGAACACCCTTGCTTCCGTATTCAAGGCGGCGAAGGCGATCGGGCTGAAGTAGGTTCCGAGCATGGCGCACTTCGACTTCGACGTCCTCGTCATCGGCTCGGGCTTCGGCGGCTCCGTGTCCGCGCTGCGGCTGGCCGAGAAGGGGTACCGGGTCGGCGTCCTCGAGGCCGGCCGGCGCTTCACCGACGACACGCTGCCGCGGACCTCGTGGCGGTTGAAGGACTTCCTGTGGGCGCCGAAGCTCGGCCTGACGGGGATCCAGCGCATCCACATCCTCAAGGACGTCGTGGTGCTCGCCGGTGCGGGGGTGGGCGGCGGGTCGCTCGTCTACGCCAACACCCTGTACGTGCCGGGCAAGCCGTTCTTCGACGACCCGCAGTGGAGCGGCATCACCGACTGGGCCGATGAGCTCGCGCCCTACTACGACCAGGCCGCTCGCATGCTCGGCGTCGTCCAGAACCCGACGATGACCCCCGCGGACGAGGTCATGAAGGCGGTGGCCGACGAGATGGGGGTGGGGCACACGTTCCGCCTGACGCCGGTGGGCGTGTACTTCGGCGACGGACCCGGCGTCACGCGGCCTGATCCGTTCTTCGGCGGTGCCGGCCCGGAGCGCACGGGCTGCATCGAGTGCGGCGAGTGCATGACGGGATGCCGGCACAACGCCAAGAACACCCTGCCCAAGAACTACCTGGCGCTCGCCGAGGCCGCTGGCGCGCGGATCTACCCGATGACGACGGTCACGGGCCTCACCGAGCGGGACGGCGGCGGCTTCACGGTCGACACCGTCCGGACCGGGACGTGGGGCGGGCGCGTGCGCACGCTCAGCGCCGAGCAGGTCATCGTCGCGGCCGGCACGTACAACACGCAGCGGCTGCTGCACCGGATGAAGGACGCAGGTCGACTCCCGCGGCTGTCGGCCATGCTGGGTCGCCTGTCGCGCACCAACTCCGAGTCGATCCTGGGCGCCATCACGAGCACCACGGCGAACGACTTCACCCAGGGCGTGGCGATCACGAGCAGCTTCTTCCCCGAGCCGCACACGCACGTGGAACCCTGTCGATACGGCAAGGGCTCGAACGCGATGGGCCTGCTCCAGTCCGTCCTGACCACCCCGAGGCCCGGGCAGAAGCGGTGGCGGGCGTTCGCGGCCGAAGTCGCCCGCAATGGCGGCACGGCCGCTCGCCTGCTGGACGTGCGCCACTGGAGCGAGCGCTCGATCATCTCGCTCGTCATGCAGACCGTCGACAACTCGCTGACGGTCACGGGACGGCGCACGCGCCTGGGGTGGTGGCACCTGACGACCCGCAAGGACGAGTCGAAGCCCGCACCGGCGTACATCGAGGTCGCCCACGACGTCGTCCGCCGCATGGCCGACCACATCGACGGCACGCCTGCGGGCAGCTACTTCGAGAACTTCGACGCCGCCGTGACGGCGCATTTCGTGGGGGGCTGCCCCATCGGCGCCGATGCGGACTCCGGCGTCATCGACGCCTACCACCGGGTCTACGGCTACCCGGGGCTGCACATCGTCGACGGCTCCGCCATCACGGCGAACCTGGGCGTGAACCCGTCGCTCACGATCACGGCGCAGGCCGAACGTGCCATGGCGCTGTGGCCGAACAAGGGCGAGGGCGACGAGCGACCGGCTCAGGGTGAGGGCTATCGAGCGGCTGAGCCCGCTGGCGCCGAAGAACCCGGTGGTGCCCGACGCTGCGCCGGGCGCACTGCGCCTGCCCATCGTCGCCATCACCTAGTCGACCGTGAGGTTCCGCCCATGATCACTGTCGTGATCCGGGCGGAACCTCACGGTCGGCGAGGGGTCAGATCGCGCAGGACATGTCGCTTCCGCAGCACATCGGGGACTTGATCTTGCCGTGCCCGTTCGGGCACTGCGAGATCTCCACCGTCGAGCCGTCGTCCTTGGTGATCGACGCATCGACCAGGGGTGCGTCGCACGCGCCGCAGGTGGTGTTGACGGACATGCCGCACTTCGCACAGGTGTAGAGAGCCATGAGGGTGACCTTACCTGCAGCAGTGCGCGCTACAGCATGCCGGCCGCCTTCGCGACGGCACGACGGGTGAGGACCCGGGCGAGGTGCTCCCGGTAGGCCGCGTCCCCGTGGATGTCGGTCGTGGGGCTGGTGCCCTCGGCCGCAAGCTCAGCCGCCAGCGGCGACGGCGTCCAGACTGGAGGCACCGGCGAGAGCGGCCTCGACCGCGCGCGCCCGCACCGGTCCCGACCCCATGCTCGTGAGGCCGATGCGTGCCTCCGCGATCGCACCCCCGTCCATGCGCACGGCTGCGGCCACACCGACGATCGCCCATGCCTGGGCGGTGCGGTTGAACTTCTCGTAGTACGCGCCCCAGCCGGGATACTTCGGGAAGCTCACGTTCACGAGGACCTCGTCGGGTCCGACCGCGGTCGTGAAGTAGTCGACGAAGAACTCCGCGGCCGGCACCGTGCGGCGCCCGCCCGGGCCCGCGATGGTGAACGTCGCGTCGAGGGCGAGTGCGGTGCCGGGCTGGTCCGCGGCCGGATCGTTGTGTGCGAGTGCGCCGCCGAGGGTGCCCCGGTGGCGGATCTGCCGGTCGGCCACAGTCGCGGTGACCTTGGCGAGGAGCGAGAGGTTCTCCCGCACGAGCGGGCTCTTCTCCACCTCGTCATGGGTGACGCCTGCCCCGATGACGATGGCGTCACCCGTGTCGGCGATGCCCTTGAGCTCGTCGATGCGGGTCGTGTCGACCACCACCGACGGGGCGCCCATGCGCAGGCGGAGAACCGGGATGAGCGACTGGCCGCCGCCGAGGATCTTGGCGTCCTCGCCGCCGGCCACCAGGGCGGCCACCGCCTCGTCGACGGTCGATGGGCGGACGTAGTCGAATGCCGCGGGGATCATGCGGTCGCTCCCTTCGCTGCCTGGATGGCTCTCCAGACGTTCTGCGGACTGGCCGGCATCCGGACGTCGGTGACGCCCATCGGCCGGAGGGCATCGACGATGCCGTTGATGATCGCCGGGGTCGACGCGATCGCGCCGGCCTCGCCGACGCCCTTGGTGCCGAGGCTGTGCGTGGTCGACGGCGTCACCGTCCGGTCGGTGATGAAGGACGGCAGGTCGGCCGCGCTGGGGATCAGGTAGTCGGCGAGGCTGGCGGTCATGAGGTTGCCGTCCGCGTCGTACTCGACGCCCTCGTAGAGCGCCTGCCCGATGCCCATGGCCACGCCACCGTGCACCTGGCCCTCGACGATCATCGGGTTGATCTGGTTGCCGACGTCGTCGACGCACACGTACTTCCGCACGCGCACCTTGCCGGTCTCCGTGTCGACCTCCATGGCCGCCAGGTGGGTGCCGTGCGGGTAGGAGAAGTCCTCCGGGTCGACGGTCGCCGCGCCCTCGATCATGGGTTCGACGCCCTCGGGCAGGTTGTGCGCCGAGAACGCCGCCCAGGCGAGGCCGCCCAGGGTGACCGACTTCTCCGGGTCGCCCTTGACCGTGAAGGTCCCGTCCCGGAACTCCAGGTCGTCGGGCGAGCACTCGAGCTGGTGCGCGGCGATCGGCCGGGCGTTCTCGATCACGCGGTCGGCCGCCTTCTTGATGGCCTGGCCGCCGACCGCGAGGGACCGCGAGCCGTAGGTGTCCATGCCGTACGGCGCCCGGCCGGTGTCGCTGTGGATCACGTCGATGTCCTCGACCGGGATGCCGAGGATGCCGCTGGCGATCTGGCTCCACGCGGTCTCGTGGCCCTGGCCGTGCGGCGACGTGCCCGTGACCAGCTCGACCTTGCCGGTCGGCAGCAGCCGGATGGTGCAGTGCTCCCAGCCGCCCGCCGCGTACTTCAGCGCGCCGAGGGTGCGGGACGGGGCGAGGCCGCACATCTCGGTGAACGTCGAGATGCCGATGCCGAGCTGGACGGGGTCGCCGGACTCGCGCCGGCGCTTCTGCTCGGCGCGGAGCTCGTCCATCCCGAAGAGCTCGAGGGCGCGGGCCGTCGCCGCCTCGTAGTTGCCGGTGTCGTAGGTCAGGCCGGCGACGGTCGTGTACGGGAACTCGTGGTGCTGGATCCAGTTGCGCGTGCGCAGCTCCATCGGGTCCATGCCCAGCTCGGCCGCCAGCTCGTCGATCATGCGCTCGATCGCGAACGTGGCCTCCGGCCGCCCGGCGCCGCGGATGGCGTCGGTCGGCGTGGTGTTGGTGAAGACGCCGGTGCAGCGGAACTGGTAGGCGTCCATCTTGTAGACCCCGGGGAACATGAACATGCCGAGCAGGGGAGTGCCGGGGGTGATGATCTGCAGGTACGCGCCCATGTTGGCGAGCAGGGTCACCTTCATGCCGAGCAGCGTGCCGTCCTTCGTCGCGGCCAGCTCGAGGTCCTGGATCTGGTCGCGGCCGTGGTGCGTGGCCACCATGTCCTCGCTGCGCGTCTCGTTCCACTTGACCGGTCGGCCGAGCATGCGGGCGAGCTGGAGGGCGAGGATCTCCTCGCGGTACATCTGCAGCTTGCCGCCGAACCCGCCGCCGACGTCGGGCGCGACGATGCGCAGGTTCTGCTCGGGGATGCCGGTGCTCAGGGTGAGGACGACGCGCAGCACGTGGGGGATCTGCGTCGATGTCCAGACCGTCATCTCGTCGCTCATGCCCATGGGCGCGGCGACGACCGCTCGGGGCTCCATGAAGGCCGCCATGATCCGCTGGTTCACGAAGCGGCGCTTGATGATGACGTCCGCCTTCGCGGCCACCTCGTCGTATCCGCCGCCGAGGTCGTAGACGTAGCTGGTGTTGTTGGCGGCGGCGTCGTGGACGAGTGCGCTCCCCGGGGAGACGGCATCGATCATGTCGACGACGGCCGGCAGCGGCTCGTATTCGACGTCGACCGACGCGATGGCGTCCTCCGCGAGTGACGCGCTCGTCGCGAGGATGACCGCGACGACGTCGCCGACGTGCCGGACCTTGTCGCCCGTGAGAGCGGGGAACGGCGGCATGACGGTGTCGTCCGTCACGGGCCACACGCACAGGACATTGGCGTTCATGTCGCCGAGGCTCTCGGCGTCGTAGGCCGCGACGACCCCCGGCATGGCGAGGGCGGCGGACAGGTCCACCTTGACGATGCGGGCGTGCGCCATCGGGCTGCGCACGAGGCCCATGTGCACGGTGCCGGGCAGCTGGATGTTGTCGGTCCAGTTGGTGCGGCCGTGAAGGAGCTTCGCGTCCTCCTTGCGGCGGATCGGGCGGCCGATCGCGTTGCCGGTCTCCAGGATGTCGGTCACTTGGTGCCTCCCATCAGCTCGGCAGCGTGCGCGACCGACTTCACGATGTTGTGGTAGCCCGTGCAGCGGCAGAGGTTGCCGTGGATCCCGTCGCGGATCTCCTCCTCGGTCGGGTTCGGGTTCTCGGACAGCAGGTCGACTGCCGCCATGACCATGCCCGGCGTGCAGTAGCCGCACTGGAGGCCGTGGCACTCCTTGAACGCGGCCTGCACCGGGTGCCAGTCGTCGCCCGTCGACAGTCCCTGGATCGTGGTGATGTCGGACCCGTCGGCCTGCACGGCGAGGACGCTGCACGACTTCACGCTGTGCCCGTCCATCAGCACGGTGCAGGCGCCGCAGTTGGAGGTGTCGCACCCGACGACCGTGCCGACCTTGCCGAGATCGTTCCGCAGCCAGTGGACCAGCAGCGTGCGCGGCTCGACGTCCGATTCGTAGACCGTTCCGTCGACAGTGACGGCGATGTGCTGCATGGAGTGCCCTCCCATGGATGACGGTGACCCGCAGTGGCGCAGGTGTGACGGGAGTCACGTTAAGACGGCAGGCGGGTGTCCGGGGGCGATTCCGCGAACTTCGAGCCGGGGAGGGGACAGGCGGCCCAGTAGGGTGCGAGGGATGTCCGATCCGTCCCCGCCCGCGGAGTCGCGGGCTCGCTTCTCGGCCACCCCGGGCCTACCTGGGGTGGGGTCTCGCGACGACCGTGCTGTGCTTCGTGCCGCTCGGCCTGGTCACGCTCTACTACGGCTTCCGGACGAACCGGGCGATGCTCGACGGGCGGATCGAGGACGCCATCCACGAATCGCACGTCACCCGGGGGTGGCTGGTCGCGACCGTCGTCGTGGGGGTGCTCGTCGACCTGTTCCTCGTCGCCGTCCTGGTCCTGCTGGGGGCCTTCTCGCCCTGAGCCGCCGACGCGCTCAGGTGCCGCAACGGCTCGGTAGGCTCGCCGCGTGACCCAGGATCTCGACACCGTCCTCGTCGTCGACTTCGGCGCCCAGTACGCCCAGCTGATCGCCCGTCGCGTGCGCGAGGCCCACGTGTACTCCGAGATCGTGCCGCACACCATGCCCGTCGCCGAGATCGCGGCGCGCCGGCCGGCGGCGGTGATCCTCAGCGGCGGACCGTCGAGCGTGTACGAGCCGGGCGCCCCGTCACTCGACGCCGAGCTGTTCGAGACCGGAATCCCCGTCTTCGGCATCTGCTACGGCTTCCAGGCCATGGCCCAGGCGCTCGGGGGCACCGTCGCCCGCACCGGGCTGAGCGAGTTCGGCGGCACGCCGCTGCGCGTCGTCACCCCGGGCACCCTGTTCTCCGACGTCCCCGGCGACGTCAGCGTGTGGATGTCGCACGGCGACTCGGTGGCCGAGGCGCCGG
This sequence comes from uncultured bacterium, assembly GCA_963707385.1. Taxonomy (GTDB): domain Bacteria; phylum Actinomycetota; class Actinomycetes; order S36-B12; family S36-B12; genus UBA10649. Next base: position 540,309 of record CAVPPK010000004.1, read on the forward strand.
CCGGGTTCCTCGTCACGGCCGAGTCCGACGGCGCGCCGGTGGCGGCGTTCGAGGACCTCGGTCGCCGCCTCGCCGGCGTGCAGTTCCATCCCGAGGTCCTGCACAGCCAGCATGGGCAGCGCGTCCTCGAGCACTTCCTCTACGACATCGCCGGCTGCACGCCGTCGTGGACGATGACGAACCTCATCGACGAGCAGGTCGAGCGGATCCGCGCGCAGGTCGGCACCGGCCGGGTCATCTGCGGGCTCTCCGGCGGCGTCGACTCCGCCGTCGCGGCGGCCCTCGTCCAGCGCGCTGTCGGCGATCAGCTCACCTGCGTGTTCGTCGACCACGGCCTGCTGCGCAAGGGCGAGGCGGAGCAGGTCGAGCGCGACTACGTCGCGGCCACCGGCATCACCCTCGTCGTCGTCGATGCGAGGGAGCGCTTCCTCACCGCGCTGGCCGGGGTCAGCGACCCCGAGACCAAGCGCAAGATCATCGGCCGCGAGTTCATCCGCGTCTTCGAGGACGCGGAGCGACGAGGTGATCGCCGACGCCGGTGCGCACGGGGAGAAGGTCGAGTTCCTCGTGCAGGGCACGCTCTACCCGGACGTCGTCGAGTCCGGCGGCGGCACCGGCACCGCGAACATCAAGAGCCATCACAACGTCGGCGGACTCCCGGAGGACCTCGCAGTTCACCCTCGTCGAGCCGCTGCGGGCGCTCTTCAAGGACGAGGTGCGCCAGGTGGGCCTCGACCTCGGCCTGCCCCCGGAGATCGTCTGGCGCCACCCGTTCCCCGGACCCGGCCTGGCGATCCGCATCATCGGCGCGGTCGACGAGGAGCGGCTCGCGATCCTGCGCGAGGCCGACGCGATCGCGCGCGAGGAGCTGACCGCCGCCGGGCTCGACCGCGACGTCTGGCAGTTCCCGGTGGTGCTGCTGGCCGACGTGCGCTCCGTCGGCGTCCAGGGCGACGGCCGCACGTACGGCCACCCGGTCGTGCTGCGGCCGGTGTCGAGCGAGGACGCCATGACCGCCGACTGGTCGCGCCTGCCCTACGACCTGATCGCGCGCATCTCGACACGCATCACCAACGAGGTGCGCGAGGTCAACCGCGTTACGTTGGACGTCACGAGCAAGCCGCCCGGCACCATCGAGTGGGAGTAGTCGCCATGGAGTTCCTGTTCCACATCATCGTCGTCCTGCACTTCGTCGGCCTGGCGCTGCTGCTCGGCGCCTTCCTGGTCCAGGTGAAGGACCCGAACAAGACGGTCACCCGGTGGATGTGGGACGGCGCGCTGACGCAGCTGCTCACCGGCCTGATCATGGTCGGGATGATCTCCTCCGGCTCCCTTGGCGACGAGGAGAAGGCCGAGCTCGACAACACGAAGATCGCGGTCAAGCTCGCCATCGTGCTGGTGATCGCCGTCCTCGCCTTCGTCGGCAAGAAGAGGCCGGCGCCCCAGGTGGGGCTGTGGGCCACCATCGGCCTGCTGACGCTCGCCAACGTGGTCATCGCCGTCTTCTGGTAGCCGCCGCTTCGCGCAGCATGACGCTATGCGCCGGATGCGTTGGGGAGGTCAGACGACGGTGAGGACGACGTCCACGTTGCCACGGGTCGCGTTCGAGTACGGGCAGACCTGGTGCGCGCGCTCCAGCAGGCGCTCGGCGTCGTCGCGGGACAGCGACGGTGCGTGCAGGTCGAGCTCGACCGCCAGTCCGAATCCGCCGCCGGGCAGCACGCCGATGCCGACCCTTGCCGTCACGCGCGAGTCGGAGACGTCCGTCCGCTCGGCCGCGGCGACGTACTTCAGGGCCGAGTGGAAGCAGGCCGCGTAGCCCGCGGCGAACAGCTGCTCGGGGTTGGTCGCCCCACCGGGGCCGCCCATGGCGACGGGGACGCGCACGTCCAGGTCGAGCAGGCCGTCGTCCGTGGCGGTGTGGCCGTTGCGGCCGTCGCCCGTGGCCGTGGCAACGGCGGTGTAGAGGGCGGTGAGGGGCAGGAGCTCAGTTGTGTTGGACATGAATAGATTGTGCACAATTGATTTGTGCATGTCAAGTCGGCTACCCTGCTCAGGTGACCGCCGCCCCGCGCGCCTCAGCTGGCCCTGGACAACCAGCTGTGCTTCGCCTTGTACTCGGCGAGCCGGGCGGTCACGCGTGCGTACGGACCAGTGCTGGCCGACCTGGGGCTCACCTATCCGCAGTACCTGACGATGCTGGCCCTCTGGGAGGCCGACGAGCCGCTGACGGTGGGCGACGTCAGTGCGCGGCTGCGGCTGGACAGCGGGACGGTGACGCCGCTGCTGAAGAGGCTCGAGCAGGTCGGCCTCGTCGCACGCGAACGGGATGCGCAGGACGAGCGGCGCGTGCTCGTGCGGCTCACTCCGGAGGGCGACGCGCTCCGTGAGAAGGCCGGTCCAGTCCCGGCGCGGATCTTCCCTCAGCTGGGGATGTCCCCGGCGGACCTTGTCCAGCTTCGAGACGAGCTCACCCGCATCGTCGCGATCCTGGACGACACGGCCGGCTGAGCCGCCCGGACCGCGGGCCTAGGCCGTGCCCACGACCATGAAGGCCTCGGCCAGCCGGCCCGCCGGCAGGCCCGCCTGCTCGGCCTGCATCGTCATCCACCCGCGCACGCGGTCGGCGAGGTCGTCCATGTGCGCGGTCTGGCTCTCGTGCGCGCGCAGCGCGGCCAGCTTGGCGTCGAACGCGTCGGTGATGTCGACGTAGTGGTTGGGGCTGGGGCTGGCCATCACCCAGACCTCGGGCACCGACCAGTCCTCGAGGCCCTCGTCGAGCAGCAGGCTCGTGTGCGCGAACGGATTGCGGGCATCGGGGTACACCGCCTGGATCGCGGCCTCGCCGGCCGCGAGGTGGTCGGGGTGCGAGGACTGGATGCGCTGCCAGTTCCGCTCGGGGGACTGGATGAGCATGCGGTCGGGACGCACCTGGCGGATGACCCGGCTGATGTCGCGTCGCAGCTCGTGGCTGACCGACAGCTCGCCGTCGCGGTAGCCGAGGAAGCGGACGTCGGTGACGCCGAGCACGGCCCCGGCCGCGCGCTGCTCGGCCTGCCGGATCCGGGGGATCTCGGAGCGGGGCACCGTCGGGTCGAAGCCGCCCGCGTCGCCGTTGGTGATCAGGCAGTAGCTCACCTCGATGCCGGCGTCGGTCCACGCGCGCACGGTGCCGGCGGCGCCGAAGTCGACGTCGTCGGGGTGCGCCATCACGGCGAGGACGCGCTCGACCGGTCGGCCGTCGCGGGTGTGGGTCAGCAGGTCGGTGGTCACGCCGGGCAGCGTATCCGGCCCTATCCGTCCGCGGCGTCCCCGCCGGGCCGCGGGCGCTGGCTAGCGTGGTCGTCGGGTCCGGTCCCACCGGGAGGTGTCCGATTAGTACTGATTTATACCCGCGCTGTGCGGCTCGTCACAGTAGTCACATCCGTCACTTCCGTGACAGAGTAGGCCCGTGCTTCCCCACCGGCACGGGCACCGTGCCCCGCTCCGCCGCGCCCAGCGCGAGCGGCGCCGCCGCGCCGTGACCGGAGTCCTCGTGCTCGGCCTCGTCGCGGGCCTCGGCCTCGCGGCGCCGCTCGCGGCAGGTGCCAAGGAGGGCGACACCTGGACGCCCTCGGACTGGACCGGCGAGGTGGCCGGGCCGCCGGTGCCGGGCACCGGGCTGCCGGCAGCGGCCGTGCCCGCCATCCCGGTGGCGCTGCCCGAGGGCTACGACGTGTCGCCCGACCTACGAGGGCCAGGCCCAGTGCGACTCCGGAGGCGAAGGTCGGCACGCAGAGGCTCGCCGACCTGATCAAGGCGACCTACGGCAGCACGCAGACGGTCTGGATCCCGCGCGCCTGCGACGTCGGCGGCCAGAGCGAGCACAAGGAGGGGCGCGCCCTCGACTGGATGACCAGCGTGCGCAACCCGCAGCAGCGCGCGAACGCCGAGACCTTCCTGGCGTGGCTGCTCGGCCCCGACCAGTTCGGCAACCCGTACGGCAACGCCATGCGGCTCGGCGTCATGTACATCGGCTGGAACGACCGCATCTGGCGCGGCTACGACATCAAGCGCGGCTGGACCGAGCTCAAGGGCTGCTTCGCCACGCCGAGCGAGGGCAGCGACACCGTCTGCCACCGCAACCACATCCACATCTCGCTGACCTGGGACGGCGCCAGCGGGCGCACGTCGTTCTGGGACGGCACCGCCGATGGACGGCCCGTACTGCAAGCCGGCGCGATCGTCGGCCAGCATCCCCGACGGCGGTCGCGCCGCGGACATGATCCCGGTCGGGCCGGTCAAGGTGCTCGGGACCCGCAAGGCGCTCGGCGTGCCGGAGCGGTGCCGACTGCAGCAGGACCGGTACAGCGGGGACAGCCATCGCATCTACGCGAAGGTCACCGGCCAGGGCGGCATCCCGGCGACGGGCGTGGCCGCCGTGGCCGTGCAGGTGACGGCGATGGCGTCGAACGCGCCGGCGAACGTGCGCATCTGGGGACCGGGCCAGTCCAAGAGCCAGGTCGTCGCCAAGGTGCCGATGAACATGGACGCGGTCGGGACGGCCGTCGTGCCCGTGGCGAGTGACGGGACGATCGCCCTCGCCACGTCGGCGGGCGCGACCGACGTCACCCTCGACGTCGTCGGCTACTACCCGCCGGGCGACGTGCCGAACACGACGGAGGCGACCCCGGGCGAGGCCATGCCGATGGGCGACGAGCCGCCGCCTGCGGCCGCGCCGGCGCCCGCGCCGACTCCGGAGGCGTCCGACGTTCGCGCCCGAGCTGCCCGACGAGTTCATCTCGATCGGTGCCGAGGTCGGCTACGAGTCGTCGGAGCAGGGGCCGCTGCAGCCGGGCGAGGAGCGCGTCGTCGGACTGGCCGGCGTGCCCGGCGAGGCGACGTGCGGCGCTCGTGCTGATCACCACGCGGGAGGCCACCAAGCGCGGCAAGGTGCGCATCGGCTCGCCGGACAAGGATCCCGAGGCCACGTTCCAGTTCCCCAAGAGGGGCGTGCGCTCGGCCGTCATGGTCGTGCCGGTCGTCGGCAGCCAGGTCAAGTTCGTCACGTCCAAGAAGGCCGCGGTGCAGCTGCGCGTCGAGGTCCTCGGCTACGCGATCAACGCCAAGCCGATCAAGGTGCGCAGCGTCGCCGCCACCCGGATCGTCAAGGCGAAGCTCGATGCCGTCGGCGCCCCTGGTCGTCGGTCCGGTCACCGGCGTGGCCGGCCTGCCCAAGAAGAAGAAGAAGGTCACCGGCGTGATCCTCCAGGTGCGGACCAAGACCAAGGGCCCGGACGGCGGCAGCCTGAAGGTCTACGGGCTCGACGGCGCGGCTCCGGGATCGCGGTCGGCGCCGATCGTGCCCGGCACGCCGTACACGTCGCCTCGTGGTCGCCGAGGTCGGGACCGACGGCAAGATCGTGGTGGCGCCGTCCGTGCCGGCCAAGGTCAAGGCGACCATCGTCGGCTGGATCCACCGCTGACGAGTTGACCCAGCATCTGGGTCGAGATCCACGGAATCGACCCGGAACCGGGCCAACTCTGCAGAGTCCGCCCAGATGCTGGGTCAACTCTGAGGGGGCGTCGGGTGGGGCTGCCTAGGATGCGGGGGTGAGTGAGCCCCTCGTCGACCATGGCCAGCTGGCCCTCGACACCGGGCAGCCGGCCCGTCCCGCCAGCCCGGCGGTCGCCCGCCTCGTCGACGACCTCAACCCGTCCCAGCGCGCGGCCGTCGAGCATCGAGGCGGCCCGCTGCTGATCGTCGCCGGCGCCGGCTCGGGCAAGACCCGGGTGCTCACCCGGCGCATCGCCCACCTGCTCGCCACGGGCGACGCCCAGCCCGGCCAGATCCTCGCGATCACGTTCACCAACAAGGCCGCCGGCGAGATGAAGGAGCGCGTCGGCGAGCTCGTCGGCGCCCGCGCGCGCGCCATGTGGGTGTCGACGTTCCACAGCGCCTGCGTGCGCATCCTGCGGTCGGAGTCGTCGCGGCTCGACGTCAGCAGCAGCTTCACCATCTACGACCAGGCCGACTCGCTGCGCCTCATGACCATGGTGATCCGCGACCTCGAGCCTGGACCCGAAGAAGTTCACGCCGCGGTCGTTCCTCGGCCAGGTGTCGAACCTGAAGAACGAGCTCATCGACCACGAGACGTACGCCAGCCGCACCGTGAACGACATGGAGCGGCATCGTCGCGGAGGCGTACGGCGAGTACCAGCGGCGCCTGCGCCGGGCCAACGCCTTCGACTTCGACGACCTGATCTCGAGCACCGTGGCCGTGCTGCAGCTGTTCCCCGACGTCGCCGAGCACTACCGCCGCCGGTTCCGCCACGTGCTGGTCGACGAGTACCAGGACACCAACCACGCGCAGTACGTGCTGATCAAGGAGCTCGTCGGCACCGCCACCGAGGCCCTGCCCGCCGGGCAGCTGTGCGTCGTCGGCGACGCCGACCAGTCGATCTACGCCTTCCGCGGCGCGACGATCCGCAACATCGAGGAGTTCGAGCGCGACTACCCGAACGCCACGACGATCATGCTCGAGCAGAACTACCGCTCGACGCAGACCATCCTCACGGCGGCCAACTCCGTCATCTCCCGCAACGCCAGCCGCCGCGAGAAGCGGCTGTGGACCGACGCGGGCGCCGGCAGCCCGATCGTGGCCTACGTCGCCGACGACGAGCACGACGAGGCGTCGTTCATCGCGAACGAGATCGACCGCCTCACGGACGACGAGGGCATGAAGCCGCTCGGACGTCGCGGTCTTCTACCGCACCAACGCGCAGTCGCGGTCGGTCGAGGAGATCTTCATCCGGGTCGGGCCTGCCGTACCGCGTCGTCGGCGGCACGCGCTTCTACGAGCGCCGCGAGGTCCGCGACGCGATCGCCTACCTGCGTGCGCTCGCCAATCCCGACGACGAGGTCTCGCTGCGGCGCATCCTCAACACCCCCAAGCGCGGCATCGGCGACCGGGCGGAGGCGATGGTCGAGGCGTTCGGCCAGCGCGAGCGGATCGGGTTCGCCGCCGCCCTCGAGCGCGCCGCCGAGGCCCCGGGCATCGCCACCCGGTCCCTCACCAGCATCGAGGCCTTCACGACGATGATGGCCGACCTGCGCACCGTGGTGGAGTCCGGCGCCGACCCGGCCACCGTCCTGCAGGCGGTGCTCGAGCAGAGCGGCTACCTCGCCGAGCTGCAGGCGTCGACCGACCCGCAGGACGAGACCCGCGTGGAGAACCTCGCCGAGCTCGAGTCCGTCGCCCAGGAGTTCGCGACCGCCAACCCCGAGGGCACGCTCGCCGACTTCCTCGAGCGGGTGTCGCTCGTCGCCGACTCCGACGAGATCCCTGACGGCGACGAGGCCGGCGGCGTGGTCACGCTCATGACGCTGCACACGGCGAAGGGCCTGGAGTTCCCGGTCGTGTTCCTGACCGGCATGGAGGACGGCGTCTTCCCGCACATGCGCTCCCTCGGCGACCCGCGCGAGCTCGAGGAGGAGCGGCGGCTGGCCTACGTCGGCATCACGCGTGCGCGCCAGCGCCTCTACGTCAGCCGAGCCGTCATGCGGTCGGCGTGGGGCACCCCCGCGTTCAACCCGCCGTCGCGCTTCCTCGAGGAGATCCCGGCAGAGGTGCTCGAGTGGCGGCGCGAGGAGCCGGTCGGGCGCAGTCCGCTCTCCGGCGGGTACGGCTCGGCGCCGAGCAGCAGCAGTGCGGCCCTGCGCCTGGGCGACCGGGTGGTCGGCACCGGTCCGGTGATCTCCCTGTCGGCGGGCGAGCGGGTCACCCACCAGAAGTTCGGCCTCGGCACAGTGGTGTCGACGTCCGGCCATGGCGACAAGGCCGAGGCGACGATCGACTTCGGCTCGGCGGGGGTCAAGCGGTTGTTGCTGAGGTACGCCCCGGTCGAGAAGCTGTAGTCGGCGGCTGCGGCCGCCCGGTGGTGCTCTCGATCGACGTCACTCCGGAGGCAAGCTGCGTGCCGTCATGGTCGAGCTGCGCGAGGGCCGTCGAGATCTCGTGCACGACGCGTCGGTCGACCGGCAGGGACATGTGCCCGATGCCGCGGATGAGCACGTTGCGCGCCCGCAGGTCGGGGTGCTGGATGCGCGCGTTGCGCTGCGGCAGGACCAGCTGGTCGAGGTCCGACCAGATCGCCACGAAGCGGGTGCGGCAGCCCGGTGCCGGCTCGGCCAGCTCCGTCATGATCTCGCTGGTCGGGCGCATCTGCCGGATGACCGGCCAGAGGACGAAGCGTGCGGGGATGGTCCCGGAGTGCGGGGTACCGAGGGTGCACGACGGTGTGCACGTGGGCGTCGCCGCCGAGGCGCTGCACGTAGTAGCGCGCGATGAGCCCGCCCATCGAGTGCCCGATGATGTGCACGCGCTCGTAGCCCGGTCTGCTCGCAGACCTCCTCGATCAGCGTGCGCAGGCGCGCGGCCACGTCGGTGATGTCGTCGGTGAACGGCGAGTAGTTCAGGGCGTAGAGGCGGCCGAAGCCACGGCCTCGCAGGGATCGGCGCAGCAGGGTGAAGATGCTGCGGTTGTCGATGACGCCGTGGATGAGGATGATCGGCGTGCCCGCGGCCTCGACGTCGCCGACGATCAGGCCGCGCTGGACGGGGGACAGGTGCGAGACGCCCAGGTGCGAGGCCTCGTCGAGCCGGTCCTCGAGCAGGCCCCACGGGTACAGGGCCAGGTGGAGGGTGACCCACACGCCCTCGACCGCGACGCCGGCGATGCCGGTCGGCGACAGGAGCGCGCGGGCGCCGGCCGGGACGAGGGATCGCAGGCCCATCAGTAGCCCAGGGAGAACCCGGCGCCGAGGTCGTCGGGCCGGTAGGTGCGGAAGGCGATGTGGGTCTCGGTGCTGATCACGCCGACGATCGCCCCGATGCCGTCGGTGACGACGGCGGGCACCGACTCGACGTCGGGCACCTCGACGATGGCGACGAGGTCGAGCTCACCGGTCACGGAGTACACGACGGTCACCTGCGGGATGCTGGCGATCTGCGAGCCGACGTCGCTGACGCGGCTGGGCTCGGCGGTGATGAAGCACAGCGCGGTCACCATGCCGTCAGCCTAGCCCCGGGACTCGGCGCTCTGCGGCGGTTGCGCGCATCGCGGCGGCGAACGTCACGACCTGCTGCCCCATCGTCATCAGCTGGCGCACGACGGCCGGGTCGGTGGTGTCGGCGTCGTCGCCGATCAGCCCGGCGGAGTCGTTGACGGCGACGCCGAGGGGGGCGGGCCAGCCGCGAAGCGCGTGCACGACCTCGCGCAGCTGGTTGAGGGTGCCGACGGCCGTCTGCCAGCCATGGGCGACGGCGATGAGGCCCACGGCGCGGTCCTCGAGGTAGGGGCGCTCGTCGTGCCGCAGGTCCTCCGCGTAGTCGAGCGCGTTCTTGACCATGCCGCTGAACGACCCGTGGTAGCCGGGGCTGGCGATGATGACGCCGTCGGCGCTGCGCAGGGCCTCGACGATCGCCACCGTCTCGGGCGTGCGCTCCGTGGTCTCGGTGTCGTAGATGGGGACGAGCAGGGCTCGGCCGGACACGAAGGTGACCTCGGCGCCGGCATCCGTGGCCGCCTGCGCCGCGATGCGCAGGGCGCGCTCCGACGCGGCCATCGGCTTGGTGCTGCCGCCGAGGGCGAGGATGCGCAGGGGCGCTGTCGCGTTGGTCACGTAGCGAAGTGTCGCATCCCTCCGGGCGGTAGTCTGCGGCCCATGTCTGCACCCATTCGCGTCGTCGTCGCCAAGCCGGGGCTCGACGGCCACGACCGCGGCGCCAAGGTGGTGGCCCGCGCGTTGCGCGACGCCGGCATCGAGGTGGTGTACACCGGGCTGCACCAGACGCCGGCGCAGATCGTCGACGCGGCGATCCAGGAGGACGCCGACGTCATCGGGCTGTCGGTGCTGTCGGGGGCGCACCTGACGCTCTTCGCCGAGGTCATGGACCTGCTGCGGGCCAAGGACGCGACCGACATCATCGTGTTCGGCGGCGGCATCATCCCTGACGACGACATCCCGCTGCTCGAGGAGATGGGCGTCGCGAAGATCTTCACCCCCGGCACGACGACCCACGAGATCGTGCAGTGGGTCAACGACCACGTGACCCGCACCTGACCGCACCCCCGCCCTCGCACTGCCGCACCGCAAGTGCTTGGATGTCCTAGTACCTAGCGGTGCCATGTGAGGAGTCTGCGTGGATCTGTACGAGTACCAGGCCAAGCACCTGTTCGGGAAGCACAACGTCCCGGTCACGGCGGGGGAGGTCTGCACCACCGCTGACGCGGCGCGCGAGGCCGCCCGCAAGATCGGCTCCCAGGTGGTGATCAAGGCCCAGGTGAAGACCGGCGGCCGCGGCAAGGCCGGCGGCGTCAAGCTGGCCGACAAGCCCGACGAGGCCCAGGAGATCGCCAAGGCGATCCTCGGCATGGACATCAAGGGCCACACGGTCTACAAGGTCCTCGTCAACGAGGCGAGCGACATCGCCGACGAGTACTACGTCTCCTTCCTGCTCGACCGGGCCAACCGCACCTTCCTCGCCATGGCGAGCGTCGCGGGCGGCATGGAGATCGAGGAGGTCGCGGCCACGCGGCCCGAGGAGCTCGCGATGATCCGGGTCGACGCGCTCGAGGGCTGCACGCCGGAGAAGGCGGTCGAGATCGTCGAGGCCGCCCGGTTCCCCGAGGCGGTCAAGGCCCAGGTCGTCGACATCCTGCAGAAGCTGTGGCGGGTCCTGATCGAGGAGGACGCCACCCTGGTCGAGGTCAACCCGCTGGCGCTGACGCCCACGGGCCAGGTCCTGGCGCTGGACGGCAAGGTCACGCTCGACGACAACGCCCACTACCGGCACGCGTCGCACGCCGACTTCGTCGACCGCGACAACACCGACCCGATCGAGCTCCGCGCGAAGGAGTTCGACCTCAACTACGTGAAGCTGCACGGCGAGGTCGGCATCGTCGGCAACGGCGCCGGGCCTGGTCATGAGCACGCTCGACGTCGTGGCGTACGCGGGCGAGGAGTTCGGCGGCATCAAGCCCGCCAACTTCCTCGACATCGGCGGCGGCGCGAGCGCCGAGGTCATGGCCAACGGCCTCGACATCGTGCTCAACGACCCCGAGGTCGAGGCGGTGTTCGTCAACGTGTTCGGCGGCATCACCTCCTGCGACGCGGTCGCCAACGGCATCGTCCAGGCGATCGCGATGCTGGCCGCCAAGGGCGAGCCGGTGACCAAGCCGATCGTGTGCCGCATCGACGGCAACAACGCCGAGGAGGGTCGCCGCATCCTCGTCGAGGCCGAGCACGACCTGATCGAGCTGGTCGACACCATGGATGGCGCTGCGCGACGGGTGGCCGAGCTGGCCGCCGCTCGCAAGGCCGGGAAGTAGGGGCGCGGAGATGGCTATCTGGTTGGACGAGAACTCCCGCATCCTCGTGCAGGGCATGACCGGCTCCGAGGGCACCAAGCACACCCGCCTCATGAAGGCCTCGGGCGCGCAGATCGTCGCCGGCGTCACCCCGGGCAAGGCCGGGCAGGACGTCGACGGCATCCCGGTGTTCAACGACGTCGCCGCGGCCATGGACGCCACCGGCGCCAACGTCTCCGTCGTGTTCGTGCCGCCGCGCTTCGCGAAGGCCGCCGTCGAGGAGGCCGTCGACGCGGCCATCCCGCTCGCCGTCGTCATCACCGAGGGCATCCCCGTGCACGACACCGCGCAGTTCTTCCAGTACGCGGTCAACGCGGGCACCACGCGCATCATCGGGCCGAACTGCCCGGGCATCATCAGCCCCGGCAAGTCGAACGCCGGCATCATCCCGGCCTCGATCACCAAGGCCGGCCGCATCGGCCTGGTCTCCAAGTCGGGCACCCTGACCTACCAGATGATGTACGAGCTGCGCGACCTCGGCTTCTCCACCTGCGTGGGCATCGGCGGCGACCCGATCATCGGCACCACCCACATCGACTGCCTCGCGGCGTTCCAGGACGACCCCGAGACCGACGCCATCGTCATGATCGGCGAGATCGGCGGCGACGCCGAGGAGCGCGCAGCCGCGTTCATCAAGGACAACGTCACCAAGCCCGTCGTCGGCTACGTCGCCGGCTTCACCGCCCCCGAGGGCAAGACGATGGGCCACGCCGGCGCCATCGTCTCCGGCTCCGCCGGCACCGCCGCCGCCAAGCAGGAGGCCCTCGAGGCCGTCGGCGTCCGCGTCGGCAAGACGCCGTCCGCCACCGCGGACCTCATGCGGGAGATCATGACCAAGTAGTCACGCCACGCCGACCGTGCCTGACACCTGGACCCCGCTGCTCCTCGGAGTTGTCGGGGTCTGCGTGTTCCTGTACGGCTTCTCGAAGACGGCCATGCCGGTGGCGGGGGTGCTGGCCGGACCGCTGCTGGCCGCCGCGCTCGGTGCGACGACCGCCACCGGCCTCATGGTGCCGCTGCTCCTGCTCGGGGACCTCTTCGCGCTCGGCTACTACCGGCAGCACGCCGACTGGGCCCTGATCCGGCGCCTCGTGCCGGGCGTGCTCCTCGGGTTCGCGATCACGGCGGTCCTGTTCCGCTTCCTGCCGGTCTCGACGCTGGGGCGGATCATCGGCGTGCTCATCCTCGCGTCGGTCGCGCTCGAGGTGTGGCGGCGATGGAGCGAGCGGCACCACCTCGATCATGAGCTCGAGCCGATGCGATCACGCGCAGGGATCCTGTTCTTCGGCGGACTCGCGGGCATGACCACGATGGCGGCCAACGCGGGCGGCACCGCGATGACGCTGTACCTGGTGAAGATGCGGGTGTCGATGCTCGCCTTCATGGGCACGTCGGCGTGGTTCTTCCTCATCCTCAACCTCATCAAGGTGCCCGTCATCGGCGGTCTCGGCTTCATCACTGCCGAGACCCTGCGTCGCCGACCTGTGGCTGTCACCGCTGATCGTCGTCGGGCGCCCTCGTCGGCGTCGCGGTGTTCCGGCGGATGAACGAGCAGGTGTTCACCACGATCGCGCTCTCGCTGAGCGCCCTCGCGGCGGTGTGGCTGATCGTCCACGGCTGAGGCTGGTTGACTGCCGCCATGACGGTTCTGAGCAGTGACGCGGTGACGGGCAAGGTCGTCCTGGTGAGCGGTGGCACGCAGGGGGTGGGGGCGGCGGTCGCGCGCACGGCGGCCCGCTGCGGTGCCGAGGCGGTCGTCGTCACCGGACGCCGACCGGAGATGGCCGAGGGCCTCGTCGACGAGCTCGACGCCCTGGGCACCGAGCCGCTGTTCATCCGCGCCGACGTCGCGGTCGTGGACCAGGCGGTGGCCTCGGTGGCCGAGACGATCAGCGCGTTCGGACGGGTCGACTGCGTCGTCAACGCGGCGGCCCTCACCGACCGGGGCACGCTCCTCGACACGACCCCGGAGATGTTCGACGCGCACATCGCCACCAACCTGCGCGGACCCTTCTTCATCATGCAGGCAGCGGTGCGCGACATGCTGCGCCGTCGAGGCGGGCGGCACCATCGTGAACGTCATCTCGATCTCCGCGCACACGGGCAGCGCCATCCTCGCGCCGTACGCGGCCTCCAAGGGCGGCCTGGCCTCCCTGACGCGCAACGCGGCGCATGCGCACCGACGTGACGGGATCAGGGTGAACGGCCTCAACATCGGCTGGACGGCCACCGAGGGCGAGGACGCCACGCAGCGCCGGTTCCACGGCGCGCAGGACGGCTGGCTGGAGGCGGCGGGACGCGACCTGCCCGCCGGGAGACTGGGCGACCCCGACGAGATCGCCGACATGATCGTGTATCTCCTGTCCGACGGATCCGGCGTCGTGACCGGCTCCGTCATCGACTGGGACCAGACCGTGATGGGCGGCCAGGACTAGCGTCCGACCGTCCCCATCGGCGGTCGCTCGCGTGGCGATGCCCGCCGCGGTCGTGTTGAACTGCGATTCTGGGACGGTGACCGCCCCCACGCTGCCTCCGGCGACGCCCGAGCACGCCGCGGAGCAGCCGCGACGTGCATCGCTCGCTGCGCGCCTGAGGGGTGCCGGACGTTCGACTGCCGGGCGGTTCGCTCGTCTGCGGCGGGGCAGCCCCGCACGGGAGCCGTGGCTGAACGGCGTCCTCGGCGCCCTGTGGGCGGCCGTGATCGGCCTGGGCCTTGCCGCTCTGCCGATGCTGGTCATGTGGATGTCCTCCCCGCAGTCCGGCCTCACGTGGACCGACTCGCTGCGACTGTCCGGCCTGCTGTGGGTCGTCGCGCACGGGGTGCCCGTGACCATCGCGGGCGTGACGCTGACGCTCGTGCCCTGGGGGCTCGTCGTCATCCCCGTGCTGCTGCTGGCTATGCAGGAGGCTGGGCCGCGAGGCGCAGCGACGTCGACACCGTGCGCGCGGCCGCGCAGCTGTCCCTGGCAGGGGCCGGCTGCCTACGCCGTGATCGCGGGAGTCCTTGCCATGCTCACCACGCGCCCGACTGCTTCCGTGGGCCTGCCCGTCGCCGTCGGGTGCGCGTTCGTCGTGGCCCTGCTCTCCCTCGGCTTCGGCTCGTTACGTGCGTCCGGCGTTCCGTCGCCCCCGTTCCTGCCCCCGCTCGTGCTGGTGGTGGCGCGTGCCGGTGTCGTCGGTGCCATCACTCTCGTCGGCCTCGGTGCGGTCGCCGCCACCGCCTCCCTCATGCGTGCACATCGATGACGCCGTCACGATGGCGCAGTCGCTGGCCGGCGGGCTGGGCGGCGGGCTCGCGCTGCTGGCACTCGGTGTGGCCTACGTGCCGGTCATGGCGATGTGGGGTACCGCCTACGTGATGGGCGCCGGAGTCGTGATCGCCCCGGCCGTGACGATCTCGCCGTTCGTCGCCGTCACGGCTCCCACGCAGCTGCCGCCGTTCCCGCTGCTGGCCGCCCTTCCCCAGGGTGCGACCCCGCTGGCGTGGGCACTGCCCCTGACCGGTGTCGCTGCCGGCGTCCTCGCCGGCCTCGTGATCGCGCGGCGGGCGCGGCGCGAGTCACGACTCGTCCGACTGGCGCTCGCCGTGGGCGCGGCGGCCGTCGCGGGGGTGCTGCTCGCGGTCGGGCGCGTTCCTCGCCTCGGGTTCGCTGGGCGACCTCCGGCTGGCCTCCCTCGGTCCGATGCCCGCCACCGTGGGGATCCTCGGTGCCGTCCTCATCGTCCTGGGCGCTGCGCCGAGCGCGGCTGCCGCGGCCTCCAGCGACCGCCGGCGGCTGACCGTTGCGAACGTCGACCCGGATGCGCCCGGCGCGAGTAGCGTCATCGACGACACCCCGTGAGAGGACGACGAGATGGCTGACCAGCTCCCGCCAGGCGGTGCGCCCGTTCCGCCGCCCGAGGTACCTCCGCGCGCCGACGTGGGCGCCGCGATCTCGTGGGCCTTCGACCGGTTCAAGTCCAACGCGGCCGCCTTCGTCGGGCTGGCCGCCGTCGTCACCGTCATCTACGTGCTGCAGAGCGTGGGCACCAATCCGCTGCAGAACATCCTCGTCGACTGCTCGAACCCCGAGACGCCCGGCCAGCTGAACGCCTGCACCGCCGCCCTCGGCCTGTCCGCCATCGCCGCCATCGCGATCTCGCTGGTCTTCGCGCTGATCGCCTTCGTCGCGCAGATCGGCGTGCAGCGGGCCGCGATCCGGAGCACGCAGGGGGTCCCGCCGACGTTCTCGGAGATGTTCACGACCCAGTACCTCGGCCGGTACATCCTCTACATGATCGTGTTCGCGATCTTCGGGGTCCTCGGCCTGATCCTGTGCATCCTCCCCGGACTCCTCGTCTTCTTCTTCCTCCAGCTCGGGCCGTACTACATCCTCGACAAGGGCCTCAGCGTGGGCGACGCGTTCAAGGCCAGCTACCAGGCGGTCAGCAAGAACATCGGGCCGGCGCTGATCATGACGATCATCAACGTGCTCGTGCAGATCCTCGGGGGCCTGTTCTTCGGCCTCCTGACCCTCGTCACGCTGCCCTTCGCCTGCCTGTTCACGGCCCACATGTACCGGCAGTTCAACCGGGAGCCCATCGCGTAGCCTCGAAGGTGACAGCGGAACCCCTCTGATGGAAGGGGCCGTCAGCATGCGGCTCGCGATGCAGGCAGCGCGGAGAGCGACGGTCGGGCTGCTCCTGACGGGGGCGACCCTCGCTGGGGCTGCCCCTGCCGGCGAGCGCCGAGCCTGTCGGCGGGGACGTGTACGCGGCTGAGCTCGGCGCCGCCGTGGAGGCGACCGGGATCTTCGTGACCGGCTCCACCGTCCTCCTCGAGTCCCGGAACGGCAGCACGGGGGTGACGGTCTCGATGACGGTCAATCCGGACGGGTCCCTGCTCTGGACCGAGGATGCGCCGAAGTCCGACTACGTGATGAAGTGCGTCCGGGTGGACCGCTGCTGGGCGCTCTCGCGGGCGGAGTACGGGAACGCGAAGTGGCATCGGCTGCCCGCCGGATCGATCGCGTTCGTGCAGACCCGCGCCTTCTGGGCGGAATGGACGTCCTTCCCGTGGCCGGAGACCGCCACCCACGACGTGGCGACCACGCCGGAGGGCGCCCGCGCCTTCAGCGTCCTCAGCAGCAATCCGGACCTCTCGCTGGTCGAGACGACGGTTGTCGACGGCACCTCGGTGGCGGACACCCTGTTCGTGGTGGGGGCCGACGGCAGCCTCGTGCCGGCACGCTCGGTCGTCATGCGGGCGCAGGCCGAGCGCATCCCGGTCAAGGCGCCGCCGCGTCGCACGGTGGGTCGGCCGGCGACCGACCGGAGCATCTGGCGAGCGGTCATCAACAGCTGAGCGCGCGGCTCGGTAGGGTTTCGATCGTGTCCGCCCGCATCGTCGTGCTCGCGTCCGGATCGGGCACGTTGCTGCAGAGCGTGATCGACGCGGCGGCAACGGGTCGGCTGGCAGCCGATGTGGTCGCGATCGGCAGCGACGTGCCGGGCGCCATGGCGCTCACGCGCGCCGAGCAGGCGGGAATCCCGGTATTCGTCGAGCGGCCCGCCGACCATCCCGACCGTCCGGCCTGGGACGCGGCGCTGCTCGCCCGCCTGCGGGCCCTCGAGCCGGACTGGGTCGTCAGCGCCGGGTTCATGCGCATCCTCGGGCCCGCCGTCGTCGACGCCTTCCCCGGCCGGATCATCAACACGCACCCCGCGCTCCTGCCCGCCTTCGCCGGCGCCCACGGGGTGCGCGATGCCCTTCGCTACGGGGTGAAGGTGACCGGCTGCACCGTCCATGTCGTCGACCACGGCGTCGACACAGGGCCGATCCTCGCCCAGCGCGCGGTGGAGGTACTGCCTGACGATGACGAGGCCTCGCTGCACGAGCGCATCAAGGAAGTCGAACGGACCCTGCTGGTGGAGACACTGGCGCAACTGATCGGAGAGAACCAGTGAGCGACCCGACCCGCCGTCACGTGCGACGCGCTCTCGTCTCGGTGTACGACAAGACGGGGCTGGAGGACCTGGCACGCGGACTGTCGCTCGCCGGCATCGAGATCGTCTCGACGGGGTCGACAGCGAGCACGATCGCGGCGGCCGGCGTGCCCGTCACGGCGGTCGGCGACGTCACGGGCTTCCCCGAGACCCTCGACGGTCGGGTGAAGACGCTCCACCCGCACATCCACGGCGGGCTGCTGGCCGACCTGCGCAAGGACTCCCACCGCGAGCAGCTCGAGGATCTCGGCATCCTCGCGTTCGAGCTGGTGATCGTGAACCTCTACCCGTTCGAGCAGACCGTCGCCTCCGGCGCCGGCGTGGATGACTGCGTCGAGCAGATCGACATCGGCGGGCCCGCGATGGTGCGGGCGTCGGCGAAGAACTACGCCAACGTCGCGATCGTCACCTCGCCGACGCGGTACGCCGACGTCCTCGACGCGGTGGCGGCCGGCGGCTTCACGCTCGAGCAGCGGGCCGCGCTGGCCGTCGAGGCCTTCGCCCACACCGCGACCTACGACATCGCCGTGGCCTCCTGGCTCGGCAGCGTCGTCGCACCCGATCCCGACGGCGACGGCTTCCCGTCCTGGATAGGTGCGGCCTATCGACGCGGCAACGTCCTGCGCTACGGCGAGAACCCCCATCAGCGGGCGGCCGTCTACCTGTCCGCGCACCACGAGCCGGCGCTCGCCGGTGCGCAGCAGCTGCAGGGCAAGGAGATGTCGTACAACAACTACGTCGACGCCGATGCCGCGCGACGCGCGGCGTTCGACCATCTCGAGCCGGCCGTCGCGATCATCAAGCACGCCAACCCCTGCGGGATCGCCGTGGGTCTCGACGTCGCCGAGGCCTACCGTCGGGCCTTCGCCACCGATCCGGTCTCGGCCTTCGGGGGAGTCGTCGCGGCCAACCGCGAGGTGACCACGGAGATGGCCGAGGCCATGGCCGACGTCTTCACCGAGGTCGTCGTCGCACCCGCCTACGAGGCGGGCGCCCTGGCGGTGTTCTCGGCCAAGAAGAACCTGCGCGTGCTGCAGGTGTCCGGGCCGCACATGGGCCAGCGGATCGAGACCCGGTCGATCTCCGGCGGCGTGCTCGTCCAGGTGGCCGACGCCGTCGATGCGGACGGCGACGATCCGGGCACGTGGCAGCTCGTGAGCGGCGCGCCCGCCGACGCCGCGACCATGCGGGACCTGGAGTTCGCGTGGCGGGCCTGCCGCTCGGTCAAGTCGAACGCGATCCTGCTGGCCAGTGAGCGGCGCGGCCGTGGGCGTCGGCATGGGCCAGGTGAACCGCGTCGACTCGGCGCGCCTCTCGGTCGAGCGGGCCGGCGACCGGGCGAGCCGGCTCGGTGGCCGCGTCCGACGCCTTCTTCCCGTTCGCCGACGGCCTGCAGGTGCTGCTCGACGCCGGCGTGCGCGCCGTCGTCCAGCCCGGCGGGTCGGTCCGCGACGAGGAGGTCTTCGAGGCGGCCCGCGCGGCCGGCGTGACGATGTACGTCACCGGGACCCGGCACTTCTTCCACTGATGGCGCTTGCGCGGGCGGTGCCGATCGCGGCGAGCTTCGCCGTGGGCGGCCTGACCGCTGTTCAGGCCCGCATCAACGGCCAGCTCGCGGTCGAGCTGGACAACGGTCTCGAGGCTGCCGTCTGGAGCTTCGGCTCGGGCCTGGTCGTCCTGACCGTCCTCGCCCTGGCCGTGCCGTCCATCCGCGCGGGCGTCGTGCGCATCCCGAGGGCGATCCGGTCCGGAGAGCTGGCCTGGTGGCAGGTCCTGGGCGGCATTCTCGGCGGGTTCTTCGTCGGCGTGCAGACGGCAGCGGTGCCCGTGCTGGGCGTCGCGGTGTTCACCGTGGCGGTCGTCGCCGGGCAGAGCAGCAACTCCCTGATCGTCGACCGCATGGGGCTCGGCCCCGCGGGCAAGCAGGCGATCACCCGATCGCGCGTCATCTCTGCTGTCCTTGCCGTCATCGCGGTCACGGTCGCGGTCTCGAACCGGTTCGGGTCCGGGGATTTCGCCGCCCTGCCCGTGGTGCTGGCGTTCAGCGCGGGTGTCGCCATCGCGGTGCAGCAGGCGATCAACGGACGCGTCGCCCGCGCCGCACAGAACCCGATGTCCGCCACGTTCTACAACTTCGTGTTCGGGACGCTCGCGCTCGGGGCCGCGTTCGGGATCGTCTGGGCCGTGACGGACACGGCACCCACGACACTGCCGCCCGGACCGTGGTGGCTCTACATCGGCGGCCTCGTCGGGATCGTCTTCATCGCGATCGCGGCCTGGGCCGTGCCGATCGTGGGCGTGCTGCTGTTCGCGGTCGTCACGATCGCCGGCCAGCTCTCGGGAGCACTGCTGCTGGACATCATCGCGCCGACGGCGGGAACCGACCTCGCGTTCAACCTCGTGCTCGGTGTGCTGCTCGCATTCGTGGCGGTGGCCGTGGCCGCCCGTGGGAGACGTCAGACGTAGCTTGCCGACATGCGAGAATCCGCGCCATGACTGCAGTGATCCTGGACGGCAAGGCGACCGCGGCCGACGTGAAGGCCGACCTGAGGGTTCGGGTGGACGCCTTGCGCGCCAAGGGCGTGATGCCGGGCCTGGGGACGGTGCTCGTGGGCGACGACCCGGGCAGCCACGCGTACGTGGGCGGCAAGCACCGTGACTGCGGGGAGGTGGGCATCTCGTCGATCCGGGTCGACCTCCCGGCCGACACCACCCAGGAGCAGCTCGACGACGAGATCCGTCGGCTCAACGCGGACCCGACCGTGACGGGGTACATCGTCCAGCTCCCACTGCCCAAGCACCTCGATGCCAACCGCGTGCTGACCCTCATGGACCCGGACAAGGACGCCGACGGACTCCACCCGACCAACCTCGGCAGGCTCGTTCTCGGCGAGCCCGCGCCACTGCCGTGCACGCCGCGGGGGATCGTCGAGATGCTCCGCCGCTACGACGTGCCGCTCAACGGTGCGGAGGTGGTCGTGGTCGGCCGCGGGGTCACCGTCGGCCGCCCGCTGGGCCTCCTGCTCACCCGCAAGTCCGAGAACGCCACGGTGACCCTGTGCCACACCGGCACGAAGGATCTGGCCGCGCACCTGCGCACAGCCGACATCATCGTGGCGGCTGCGGGGGTCCCTCACCTCGTCACGGCGGACCTCGTCCGGCCCGGTGCGGCAGTCCTCGACGTGGGCATCACCCGCACGGAGTCCGGCCTCGTCGGCGACGTGGCTCCCGACGTGATGGACGTTGCCGCCTTCGTCGCTCCGATGCCCGGTGGCGTCGGTCCCATGACGCGCGCGATGCTCATCACCAACGTTGTCGAGGCCGCCGAAGCAGCGTCCCGCTGACGGCTCCGGACGTCCGTCATCGGCAAGGTGGCACGATGGGGTCGTGGCGATGACGGGTGACGAGGCCGACGAGGGTCCGTCGGCGACGGTCGTCCCCTTGCGTCCGCCGGCCAGGCGCAACTGGCTGTCCGAGTGGCCGATCACCCTGGTGCTCATCGGCGTGGCCATCGCCATGATCATGATCGCCCTGGACTACTTCCGTCGCGGGTCGATCGTCCTGTCGGCGAGCGTGCTCCTCGCCGCGTTCCTGCGGCTCCTCCTGCCAGACGCCGATGCGGGCATGCTGGTGGTGCGGTCGCGCAAGGTCGACGTGCTCACCCTTGCGGTGCTGGGCGTCGGCCTGACCATCTTCACGTTCTGGGTCCCGGCGCCGAGCTAGGAGGCACGTCATGGGGTACGAGATCGAGATCATCGAGCGGCAGCCGCAGGTCACCGCCGCCGTCGTGGGGCGGGTGCCGCACGACGGGGTGGGGCCGTTCATCGGCGAGGCGCTCGGCGAGGTGCTCGCCGTGGTCGGCGAGGAGTCGGTCACCGGGATGCCCTTCTGCCGCATCGACATCGACGGCGACAACTTCCTGCTCGAGGTGGGCTTCCCCGTCGCCGAGCCGATCGAGCCCACGGGCCGGGTCGTACCGTCGCGGCTGCCCGGCGGTGAGACGGCCACCGTCATGAACGTCGGCCCGTACGACACCGTCCCGCCGGCCTACTTCGCGATCGAGCAGTGGATGTCGGACAACGGCTTCAGCGCGGCTGGACGGCCGTGGGAGTCCTACCTGGACGGTCCGGAGGTGGCGCAGCCGCGCACCCTGGTGTGCTGGCCGTTCACGCGCTGAGCGCTGGATCCTGACGCCGCTGCGCACCGGGAGGAATCGACGTGCCGGCGGCGACTACCGTCGCTGGCTATGCAGTGGCATCGGGGGGCGCTCGTCCACCTGAGCGGCTCGCCGGATCTCGCGGGAGCGGCGGACGCGCTGCGCCTACCACCCCGACGGCGGCACTGCTCGTCGCTGACGACGGCACCATCGCCTGGTCGGGCCCGTGGCACGAGCGCCCGGCGGAGGACGCGCCGGTCGATCGACCACCACGGCGCGTTCCTGCTGCCGGGCTTCGTCGACACGCACCTGCACTTCCCGCAGGTGCACTGCGTCGACGGCTTCGGTGGAGGCCAGCTGCTGCCGTGGCTCGAACGGGTCGTCTTCCCGGCGGAGGCTCGGCTGGCGGACCCCGACCATGCTCGTGCGTGCGCCGAGCTGTTCTGCGCTCGGCTCGTCGCTGCCGGCACGACGACGTCGATGGTCTTCGGCTCGCAGTTCCCGGTCGGCGCAGGAGGCGCTCGTCGAGCGGGTGGAGCAGGTGGGCCTGCGGATGGTGCTGGGCCGGACGGTCATGACGGCTGGTCCCGTCCGCTGCCGACGCTCTGGTGACGACGCGAGGACGCAGGCGATCGAGCTCGTGCGCGACGAGATCGAGCGGTGGCATCCGCTCGACGAGACGATCGGGTCACGCCGCGCGCGTGCAGGTCGCCATCGTGCCGAGGTTCGCGCTCAGCGTCACGACCACGACGCTCGCCGCGCTGGGCGAGCTGTGGCACGAGTACCGGGACCGCGGCGTGTACGTCACGACGCACATCAGCGAGAACGGCGGGCCTGCGGGCGGCGAGGTGGCCGCGGTGCGGGCGCGGCTTCGGCGTCGAGGAGCTACCTCGACGTGTACGACGGGCGGTTCCTGCCGGGCTCGCGCGTCGGGCGGACCCACGCTGCTGGGCCGGCGCACCGTGCTCGCCCACGCCGTGCACTGCTCGGACGGGGAGTTCGCGCGGATGGCCGAGGCCGGCACGTCGGTGGCGCACTGCCCGGTGTCGCAGCAGTTCCTGGGCTCGGGCACGCTGCCGTGGCGCCGCGCCGCGGCGGGCGGGATGACGATCGCGGTCGGGCAGCGACATCGCCGCCGGTGACGAGTGGTTCATCCCGAGGGTCCTGAACGCCTGCTTCAAGGCGCATATGAACGAGGCGGGCGACGACGCCGTCGCGCTCGACGCCCGCGCAGCTGCTGTTCCTCGGCACGCTGGCGGGCGCCCGGGCGCTCGACCTCGAGGACCGCATCGGCAACCTCGACGCCGGGCAAGGACGCCGACTTCGTCGTGATCGATCCCGGCCGGCTGCCCGGAGCTCGAGATCGTCCTCGAGGGACGGGTGCCCCGCGACGACCCGGTCGAGGATCGCGACGCCCTGCTGTTCGGGCTCCTCATGGCGGCACGCGAGCCGGCGATCGCCGCGACGTACGTGCGGGGGGTGCCGCCTTGGCTGATCGCATCCGCTTCTGGTTCAGGGGCCGGCTCGTCGAGGTCGACGACGCGCCCGCCACCCTCACGGTGCTCGACTGGCTGCGCCGCGAGCCCGCGTCCCGCGGCACGAAGGAGGGCTGCAACGAGGGGGACTGCGGCGCCTGCACCGTGGTCGTGGGCGAGCCGGTCCGTGCCGACGGCCGACGGGGCCGGCCGACACCCTGCGGCTGACGACCGTCAACGCCTGCCTCGCGCTGCTGCCCACCCTCCACGGCCGGGCGCTGCTGACGGTGGAGGACGTCGGCCCCGACGGGAGCCTGCACCCGGTGCAGCGGGCGATGGTCGACCATCACGGCTCGCAGTGCGGCTTCTGCACGCCGGGGATCGTCATGTCGCTGTGGTGCATGGACGAGCACGCCTGCGCCGACCGGGACGGCTGCCGACGCGAGCCGACCTCGCCGACGGCCTCGCCGGCAACCTGTGCCGGTGCACCGGCTACCGGTCGATCCTCGACGCCGCGGAGGAGGCGATCGTGCGCAGCCGGCGCCGCAGGCGTCCAGCCTCGACGCCGGTCCGATCCTCGCGCGGCCTGGCGAGGTGCCGACCGACGACGTGCTCGACTACCGCGCGGCGGCACGACCTTCGTCGCGCCCGTCACCGATCGAGGGCCTCGTCGAGCGCTGGCCGCGCGGCCGGACGCGCGGGTGCTGGCCGGGGGATCGGACCTCGTGCTCGGCGTCAACCAGCTGCGCACCGACGCCCGTCCATCGTCTGGACCGGACGGGTCGCGGACTGGCGGACGTCGCCGGACGGACACGCACCTCGTCATCGGCGCCGCGCCTCGCTCGAGGCGCGTGGGCGGCCCTCGCGGCGCGTGCGCCCGCCCTGTCGCCGATGTGGCTGCGCTTCGCCTCCCCGGCGATCAGGCAGCACCGGCACGATGGGCGGCAACCTCGTCAACGGCTCGCCGATCGGCGACTCGCGCGCCGGTGCTCCTCGCGCTCGACGCGCGCCTGGTCCTGCGGGGCGCGGCCGGCAGCGCGCGTCGTCGACCTCGGCGCGTTCTACCGTCGGCTACGGGCAGACCGTGCTCGAGCGCCGGCGAGGTGCTCGAGCGCATCGAGGTCCCGCTCGCAGCGCGTTCGCGCGGGACGTGCGCGCCTACAAGCTCAGCCGCCGGTTCGACAGCGACATCTCGGCGGTCAGCGGCGCGTTCGCCGCGGTGGTCGAGGACGGCGTGATGACCGACGTGCGCGCTCGTCTTCGGCGGCATGGCCGCCGTCGTGCGCCGGGCGGCCGGGGCGGAGGCGGCCCTGCTCGGCGCGCCGTGGACGGAGGCCTCCGCTCAGGCAGCGCGCAGCAGGCGCTCGCGGCGGACTTCACGCCGATCGTCCGACCATCGGGGCTCCGCCGACTACCGGATGCGGGTGGCGCAGGGCCTGCTCGAGCGGTGGTGGCTCCAGACACGGCCCGCCGATGCCGCTCGCGCCGTCGACACCGAGGTGTGGGGCGCGGCATGACCGAGCCCAGCGCCGTCGTCGGCGCTCCCGGTCCCGGAGGAGTCCGCCGAGCTGCACGTGCGCGGCGCGGCCGCGTTCGTCGACGACGTCCCCGAGCCCCGCGGCACCCTCCACGTCGCGCTCGTGCTGTCACCGGTGGCGCACGGCGTCGTGACGTCGGTCGACGTCGGCCGCGCCGGACGCGACGGGGTCGTCGCCGTCCTCGGCGCCGCCGACATCCCGGGCGACAACAACTGCGGCACGATCCTCCACGACGAGCCGATCCTCGCCGACGGCGTGGTGACGTACGCCGGCCAGCCGGTCCTCGCGGTCGTCGCGGTCGACCGGGCGTCCGCGCGCCGCGGCGGCCGATGCCATCGCGCGGACGCTGCAGATCGAGCCCGCGCCCGTCGTGCTCGACCATCGCGCGGCGCACGCCGCCGGGCGACCACGTCATCCCGCCGATGCTGCATCGAGCGCGTCACCGACGCCGACCCGCAGGCGGCGATCGCATCGTGCCCCGCACCGGCTGCACGGCACGTTCGACGTCGGCGGCCAGGAGCACTTCTACCTCGAGAGCCATGCCTCGCTCGTCGTGCCGCGCGACGACGGCGGGATGTCGGTGCTCTGCTCGACGCAGCACCCGACCGAGGTGCAGAAGCTGGTCGCCTCGAGCCTGGGACTCGCCAGCAACCGCGTGCACGTGCGAGTGCCGGCGCATGGGCGGCGGCTTCGGCGGCAAGGAGAGCCAGGCGGCCCAGTTCGCCTGCATCGCCGCCGTCGCCGCACGCGTCACCGGGCGACCCGTCAAGATCCGCATGGACCGTGCCGAGGACAACGCGGTCACCGGCAAGCGGCACGGGTTCTGGTACGAGTACGACGTCGGGTACGACGACAGCGGGCGCGTCCTCGGGCTCGACGTCACGCTCGTGTCGCAGGCCGGGCACAGCGCCGACCTCTCCGGGCCGGTGCTGACCCGGGCGATGTGCCATGTCGACAACGCGTACTGGCTGCCGAACGTCGCGATCCGCGGGTACGCGGCGCGCACGAACATCCAGAGCAGCACGGCGTTCCGCGGGTTCGGCGGGCCGCAGGGCGCGCTCGTCACGGAGTACGTCCTCGACTCGATCGCGCGGCACCTGGGCCTCGACCCGCTCGACGTGCGGCTGCGCAACCTCTACGGCGACCGCCGGCCCGAGGCGGACGGCGATGCGGGGATCGTCACGCCCTACGGGCAGGTCGTCGAGGACAACATCATCCGGCCGCTCATCGACGGAGCTGCTGCAGAGCAGCGACTACCGCGCGCGGCGTGCGGCAGGTGACGCAGTTCAACGCCGGCAGCCCGGTGCTCAAGCGCGGCATCGCCCTGACGCCCGTCAAGTTCGGCATCTCGTTCAACCTCACCCAGTTCAACCAGGCCGGCGCGCTCGTCCACGTCTACGTCGACGGCTCGGTGCTGGTGAACCACTCGGCGACCGAGATGGGGCAGGGCGTCAACACCAAGGTGCGGCAGGTCGTGGCGCAGGAGCTGGGCGTGCCGCTCGAGCGGGTGCGGTCGACGGCCACGGCGACCGACAAGGTCGCCAACACCTCGGCGACGGCGGCGTCCACCGGCAGCGACATGAACGGCAAGGCGGCGCAGGCGGCGGCCCGGCGCATCCGCGACCGGATCGCCGTCGTCGTGGCCGACCGCGCTCGGCGGGCAGCGCCGACGGACGTCGTGTTCGCCGACGGACGCGTCGTCGGCGAACGGCACGTCGATGACGTTCGCCGAGGCCGTCTCCGCGGCCTACGCCGCGCGCACGCAGCTGTGGTCGGACGGCTTCTACGCGACGCCCGGACTGCACTGGGACGGCGAGACGATGCAGGGCCACCCGTTCTTCTACTTCTGCTACGGCGCCGCCGTGAGCGAGGTCGTGATCGACACGCTGACCGGCGAGAGCCGGGTCCTGCGCGCCGACCTGCTGCACGACGTCGGCCGGTCGCTGAACCCCGCGGTCGACATCGGGCAGGTGGAGGGGGCCTTCGTCCAGGGCATGGGCTGGCTGACGATGGAGGAGCTGCTGTGGGACGACGGCAGCGGCCGCCTGCTGACGTCGGCGCCCACGACCTACAAGATCCCGACCGCCAACGACACGCCCCTCGACCTGCGCACGCGGCTCTTCGACTCCGCCAGCGCCGTCGACACCATCCACCGCAGCAAGGCGGTGGGGGAGCCGCCGCTGCTGCTGGCGTTCTCGGTGTTCCTCGCCATCCGCGACGCGGTGGCGGCCGCGGGCGGCGGGTCGGTCCCGTCGCTGCGGGCCCCGGCAACGCCCGAGGAGATCCTCCGGGCCGTCGACTCAGCACGTGGAGGTGCGTCATGACCTACGAGATCAGCATGGTCGAGCTGCCGGAGCAGGATGTCGCCGTCGTCCGGGGCATGTCGCCGTCGACGGCATCGGGGAGTTCCTCGGTGGCGCCTTCGGCGAGATCATGGGAGCGCTGGACGGCGTGCGATCGTGGGCCCGCCGTTCGCCCGCTATGCCATGCCCGACGAGGGCTTCGACGTGATGGCCGGCTTCCCGGTGTCGGCACCGGTCACCCGTCGGCCGGGTCGAGGCCGACCGCTGCCGGCGGACGGCCGCCACGACGATGCACGTGGGAGCTACGAGGCCGTGCGGCGGTTCGAGGCCGTGCGGCGTGGGTGGCCGACCACGGGTCGTCGTCGGGGAGCCTGGGAGTCGTACCTCGACGGGCCGGAGGTGCCCGAGCCGCGCACGCTGGTCACCTTCCCGGTGCGCCGGCGTAGGCACTGCTACCAGACGCGGCGATCTGCTCGAGCCGGGCGTGGATGGCCGGGATGGCGGCCTCGCTCTCGGGCTTCATGAGCACGCTGCGCAGGATCCGTGGCGTGGTCGACGTCCTGCACGCGGATCGAGCCCCCGCGCCCGGAGCTGGTCGCCGCTGACGACGTAGGTCGCGACGTGGACCTGCTGCCGCGGGTCGCCCTCGCCGGCGACGCGGAAGACGGCCTGCGCTCGCCGCGTCGATGGCGGACATCGACGCCCGTCGCGGCAGGTAGGTGACGATGTCGAGCTCGGGCGGCTGGTAGGGGCGCAGGGCCGGGGAGACCGCTCGAGCAGCCCGTGCCAGTCGAGCGCGCCGCGGCGGCCCGGCCGCAGCGCCGCGCCCAGTCCGTCGGCGGTCAGCGGCAGCACCTCGAGGGTGAGCCACAGCGCGGCAGCGGCGGCACCCGCCCGGCTGCACTCCAGCGAGATCTCGCCCGAGGTGCAGCTCGTCGGAGCTGAAGTAGGTGTACGGGGAGTCGTGGACGTAGAAGCGGCCGACGGCGGGGTCGGCGAACAGCACCGCGCCGCAGCCGTACGGCTGCAGGCCGTGCTTGTGCGGGTCGATGACGACCGAGTCCGCGTCGCGCGATCGCGGCGAAGGGGGCGCTGGCGACGCCGTCGGGGGAGTCGTCGGCGATGAGCGCGAAGAAGCCGCCGTAGGCGGCGTCGACATGCACCCGCGACGCCGTGCGCCGGGCGAGCGCGATGATCTCCGGCAGCGGGTCGAGGGCACCGAGCCCGGTGGTGCCGAGGGTGGCGACGACGGTGCCGATCCGCCCGGTGCGAGCAGCCTGCTCGAGTGCCGCCAGGTCCATCCGCCCGCGCGCGTCGGTGGCGACGGCGATGCCCTCGACGCCGAGCACGTGGCACATGCGCGCGTGCGTGTAGTGGGCGTCGGCGCTGTAGGCGATGGCCTTGCCCGGGTGCGACTCTCGCGCGACGAAGAGGGCCTCGAGGTTGGCGATGGTGCCGCTGGAGGTCAGGTGCCCCAGGTGCTGCGGCAGCGCCGAACATGCCGGCCAGCCGGGCGACGACCTCCTTCTCCATCGCTGCCGTCGCGGGGCCGCCGTCGAGGGCGTGGTTGTTCGGGTTGATGAGCATCGCCGTCACGTAGCCGAGGACCGCGGCCGGGTGCGGCGGCTTGAGCATCTGGCCGACGTAGCGGGGGTGGAAGAAGGGGTAGTTGTCGCGCAGGCGGTCGGTGAGGTCGTCGAACGCGCGGGCGAGCGCGTCGTCGGCCACCGCGAGGGAGGGGTGCGCGGTGAACGTCCCCGTACTCGGACTGCCATCGCTCGACGGCCTCGACGGCCCGGGGGAGCCACTGCGTGAGGTCCGTCACGTCCTGCCTCTGCCCCTCGTCCAGCGCCCAGTCCGGCGGGCTTCTGCTGCGGTTCCTGCGATATCTTGACGTCAAGATTTCGCACCGTCCCGGAAGGCCCACTCTCGCCATGGCACGCAGCGGCAAGGTCTCAGTCATCGGAGCAGGCTTCTACGGCTCCACCACCGCACTGCGGCTCGCGCAGTACGACATCTTCGAGACGGTCGTCCTGACCGACGTCATCGAGGGCAAGCCCGAGGGCCTCGCGCTCGACCTCAACCAGTCCCGCTGGATCGAGGGCTTCGAGACCAAGGTCGTCGGCCAGACCACCGGCCCGAACGGCGAGGGCTACGAGGCCATCCAGGGCTCGGAGATCGTCGTCATCACCGCCGGCCTGCCGCGCAAGCCCGGCATGAGCCGCATGGACCTCATCGAGACCAACGCGAAGATCATGCGCGCGGTCGCCGAGAACATCGCCAAGCACGCGCCCGAGGCCGTCATCATCAACGTGGCGAACCCGCTCGACGAGATGACCGCCCTGGCGCAGATCGTCAGCGGCTTCCCGTACAAGCGCGTCATCGGCCAGGCCGGCATGCTCGACACCGCCCGCTTCACCCACTTCGTGGCCGAGAAGCTCGACGTGCCCGGTCGCCTCGGTGAACACGCTGACCCTCGGCTCGCACGGCGACACGATGGTGCCCGTCGCGTCGGCCTGCACCGTCGACGGCAAGCCGCTGTCCGACCTGCTGTCGGCGGACGAGATCGAGGAGCTCGTCGTGCGCACGCGCAACGGCGGCGCCGAGGTCGTGGCCCTGCTCAAGACCGGCTCGGCGTACTACGCGCCGTCCGCCGCTGCGGCCCGCATGGCGAAGGCCGTGCACGAGGACTCCGGCGCCGTGATGCCGGTGTGCGCGTGGGTCGACGGCGAGTACGGCCTGTCCGGCGCCTACCTCGGCGTCGAGGCCGAGATCGGCCGCGAGGGCATCCGCAAGGTCGTCGAGACCCCGCTCACCGACGACGAGAAGGCGCTGCTGGTCGAGGCCTACGAGGCCGTGAAGGCCAAGCAGGCCGACGTCAAGGACCTCTAGACCCACCCCCTCCGATTTGACCCGGATTCCGGGACCAATCGGCGAAGAACACCCCCGCAGGCCCCGAATCGCGAGATTTCACCCGGATGCCGGGTCAACTCGAGAAGGAGATGCAGACGTGAGCAAGATCAAGGTTGTGAACCCGGTCGTCGAGCTCGACGGCGACGAGATGACCCGCATCATCTGGCAGTTCATCAAGGACGAGCTGATCCTGCCGTACCTCGACGTCGACCTGAAGTACTACGACCTCGGCATCGAGCACCGCGACGCCACCGACGACCAGGTCACGATCGACTCGGCGAACGCGATCAAGAAGTACGGCGTCGGCGTCAAGTGCGCCACCATCACGCCGGACGAGGCCCGCGTCGAGGAGTTCGGCCTGAAGAAGATGTGGAAGTCGCCCGAACGGCACGATCCGCAACATCCTCGGCGGCGTCATCTTCCGCGAGCCGATCATCATCTCCAACATCCCGCGCCTGGTGCCCGGCTGGACCAAGCCGATCGTCATCGGCCGTCACGCCTTCGGCGACCAGTACAAGGCCACCGACTTCAAGGTGCCCGGCGCCGGCACGCTGACGATGACCTTCACCCCGACGGACGGCCGCGAGCCGATGGAGTTCAACGTCTTCGACTTCCCCGGCGGCGGCGTCGCCATGGGCATGTACAACTTCGACGACTCGATCCGCGACTTCGCCCGGGCATCGATGCGCTACGGCCTGAACCGCGGCTACCCGGTGTACCTGTCGACCAAGAACACGATCCTGAAGGCGTACGACGGCCAGTTCAAGGACATCTTCGCCGAGGTCTTCGAGAACGAGTTCAAGGCCGAGTTCGAGGCGGCCGGCATCACCTACGAGCACCGGCTCATCGACGACATGGTCGCCGCGGCCATGAAGTGGGAGGGCGGCTACGTCTGGGCCTGCAAGAACTACGACGGCGACGTGCAGTCCGACACCGTCGCGCAGGGCTTCGGCTCGCTCGGCCTGATGACCAGCGTGCTGATGACGCCGGACGGCAAGACGGTCGAGGCCGAGGCCGCGCACGGCACGGTGACCCGGCACTACCGCGAGCACCAGAAGGGCAAGCCGACGTCGACCAACCCGATCGCGTCGATCTTCGCCTGGACCCAGGGCCTGCAGCACCGCGGCAAGCTCGACGGCACGCCCGAGGTGATCGGCGTTCGCGAAGACGCTCGAGCACGTCTGCGTCGAGACGGTCGAGGAGCGGCAAGATGACCAAGGACCTCGCCCTGCTCATCAGCCGCGACGCCCCGTGGCAGACCACGGAGGAGTTCCTCGCGTCGATCGACGAGAACCTGCAGAAGGCGATGGCCTAGCAGCACCGCCCGCGCACGAAGCCCCGCCGGGAACGGCGGGGCTTCGTCGTGTCGCGCCGCTCACGCCCGGACGATGAGCGCGATGGCGATCGACCACCCAGTAGACGACCGACGAGGGCGCCGATGCCGCTGCCGCGACGAAGCCGAGAACCGCCGCCCGCGGCCGGCCCGGACGCCGCAGGACGAGCGCCGCGAGCCGCGGGCCGACGGCGACGAGCAGGGCCGGCACGGCGATGAGGAGCGCCTCCCCGAGCGGGGGGGTCACCTCGTCGGGTCCGCCGTAGCCCAGCAGCCACGGCGATGCCGTAGGCTGACGAACTGCGCGAGGATCGCCGCCGGCGACGATGAGGACCACGAAGCCCCACGCCCAGCGGACCTCGCGGTGCGGGTCAGGGGTGCGGGCCATGGTGGGCAGTAGTGTTCCATGGCATGAGCGACCTGTGGTTCAACATCGCGGTCGTGCTGTTCTTCGTGCTCCTCGGCGGGTTCTTCGCCGCGGCCGAACTGGCCCTGGTCTCCCTCCGCGAGTCGCAGGTGCAGCGGCTGGCCGAGGAGAGCCGTCGCGGCCAGCGACTCGCGGCCCTGACGTCGAACCCGAACCGCTACCTCGCCGCCGGGCAGGTCGGCGTCACGCTGGCGGGCTTCATCTCCGCGGGCTTCGGCGCCTCGACGATCGCTCCCGTCCTGTCGCCGGTCTTCGTCGGCTGGGGGATGGGGCAGGGCGTGGCGGACACGCTCGCGTTCATCCTGGTGACGATCGTCATCGCGTACGTCTCGCTCGTCCTGGGTGAGCTGGTGCCCAAGCGCATCGCCCTGCAGCGGGTGGAGAAGGTCGCGCTCTTCGTCGCGCGCCCCATCGACGTCATTGCGAAGGTCTTCAAGCCCTTCATCGTGGCGCTGTCGATCGCGACGGATGCGATCGTCCGGCTCTTCGGCATCGACCCGCACGGCGCCAAGGAGCAGATCAGCGGCGAGGAGCTGCGCGACCTCGTGGCGGCGCACGAGGACCTGACGAAGGAGGAGCGCGAGCTCATCGACGACGTCTTCGCCGCCGGCGACCGCGAGCTGCGCGAGGTGATGCTCCCGCGCACGGAGGTCGACTTCCTCGATGCGGCCATGCCGGTGTTCAAGGCGGCGAAGGTGGTGTCGGAGCAGCCGCACAGTCGCTATCCCGTCATCCGCGACTCGGCGGACGACGTCATCGGCTTCGTCCACATCCGCGACATCCTCGCCCCCGACATCGCCGAGCGTTCGATCCGCGTGGGCGACCTGGCGCGCGAGATCACCTCGTTCCCCGGCACCAAGCAGGTCCTCAGCACGCTGACGGAGATGCGGCGGATCCGCCTGCACCTGGCGATCGTGCAGGACGAGTACGGCGGCACGGCGGGCATCGTCACGATGGAGGACCTCGTCGAGGAGCTCATCGGTGACATCCAGGACGAGTACGACGTGGAGCGGCCCAGTGAGGAGGGCGCCACCTTCGGGGTCGTCACCGTCGACGGCCTGCTGAACCTCGATGACTTCTCGGACGACACCGGCATCGAGCTCCCGGAGGGTCCGTACGAGACGGTCGCCGGCTTCCTCATCGCACGCCTCGGGCGAGTGCCCCTGCTGGGCGACACCGTCGTCGAGGCCGCCCACTCGTTCGAGGTGGTGGAGCTCGACGGGCGCCGGGTGGCGCGGGTGCGGGTGACGCGGGTGGCCCTGCCGACCGAGGGGGACGAGGGGCCGCAGGAGGCGTAGGGCCGTACGACAGAATGACCCGCATGAGCGCCCAGCCGGCCCGACCGCCGCGTGTCCTGTCCGGCATCCAGCCGACGGCGGACGCGTTCCACCTCGGCAACTACCTGGGGGCGCTCCGCGAGTGGGTGCGACTGCAGGCCACGCACGACGCGTACTACTGCGTCGTCGACCAGCACGCCATCACGGTCGAACACGACCCCGAGCAGCTGCGCCGTCGCATCTACGCGTCCTTCGCCCAGCTCCTGGCGATCGGCCTGGACCCGGAGGCCTCGACCGTCTTCGTCCAGAGCCACGTGCCCGAGCACAGCCAGCTCGCCTGGGTCCTGGAATGCCAGACCGGGTTCGGCGAGGCGGGCCGCATGACGCAGTTCAAGGACAAGTCCCAGAAGGAGGGCGCGTCGCGCGTCACCGTGGGGCTCTACACCTACCCGATCCTCCAGGCCGCCGACATCCTGATCTACCAGGCGGATGCCGTCCCCGTCGGGGAGGACCAGCGGCAGCACCTCGAGCTGACGCGCGACCTCGCCCAGCGCTTCAACACGAAGTTCGGCGACACGCTGACCGTGCCGGAGCCGCTGATCGTCAAGGAGACCGCCAAGATCCTCGACCTGCAGGATCCGACGGCCAAGATGAGCAAGTCGAGCCCCCCGGGGTGCGCCTTCATCCTCGACGACGACAAGGTGCTCGCGAAGAAGATCAAGAGCGCCGTGACCGACTCCGAGCGCGAGATCGTCTTCGATCCCGAGCGCAAGCCAGGCGTGTCCAACCTGCTCACCATCCAGCAGGCGCTGACGGGTCGCAGCATCGACGCGCTCGTCGAGGCGTACGCCGGCCGGGGCTACGGGGACCTGAAGGGCGACACCGCCGAACTCGTGATCGACGCCGTGCGTCCCTTCCGCGAGCGCGTGAACGAGCTGATGGGCGACCCCGCCGAGCTGCGGCGCCTCATGACCATCGGCGCCCACAAGGCCCGGGCCACGGCAGCCTCCACGCTCGACGACGTGTACCAGCGCGTGGGCTTCGTCCCCATGGACCGCGGCTGATGGCCAGCGTGGCCATGGGCGCGACCACCGACGGTGCGGACGCGACAGCCCGGGGCCACACCATCGGAGTCGTCGTCGCGATTCCCTCCCCGTACTGCCAGACCATCGAGGCCGCCAGGGAGCAGTACGAGCCCGCGGCATCCGACCTCCCTGCCCATGTGACGGTCCTCGCGCCCATCGACGTCGATGCGGAGGCGATGCCGGCGGTGGAGGCCCACCTCGCGCGGGTCGCGGCGGCCACGTCGCCGTTCCGCATCGTCCTGCGGGGCACCGGCACCTTCCGGCCGGTCTCGCCGGTCGTCTTCGTCGCCGTGGCGGACGGCATCTCCGAGTGCGAGCAGCTCGAGGCCCGGGTGCGGTCGGGGGACATGGCTGTCGAGACCCGCTATCCCGTACCACCCGCACGTGACCCTCGCGCACGATGTGCCGGAGCCGGTGCTGGACCGTGCACTGGCCGAGCTGGCGGGCTTCGAGGCGTCGATCGACGTGACCTCCGTGGGCCTGTACGAGTACCTCGATGGCCGCTGGGACCTCGTGCGCGACTTCCCGTTCGGCAGGTAGCAGTGCTGGCTGAGCGCCTGTAGCCGTCAGGCGGAGTGCCGGCCTGCGGGGCGCTGGCGCACGCGACTGGCGGCGAGAGCGATCGCACCGCCGGCCGCCACCACTACCACCGCTCCGATGAGCACGGCCGACGGAAGGGTGCTCGGCTCCGACGACGGGGACGCGGCCGTCGTCGCCGTCCCCGTGCTCGCGCCATCGCCGTTCGCGGCGTCGCTCACCTCGGCACTGCTCCCGACTCGGCCTGCGGGCCTGACTCGATCGGGAGGGGGGAGCCGGGGTCGAGCAGCGTGCCGATGGGCGTGACCTCGTCGCCGTTGGCGAACCCCCACTTCAGGAGCTTCTTGGCCGCCCCCTCGCTGGACTCACCGATGCCCATGAGGCTCACGATGAGGGTGCGCCCGCCGCGCGTGGCGGCGCCCACGTAGGTGCGTCCAGCCCGCGACGTGAACCCCGTCTTGACGCCGATGGCACCGCGCCAGCCGTGCAGCAGCAGGCGATTGGTGGTGTAGATCGGATGGCTGCCCTTGCCCTTGACGTCGGGAAACTCCGCCCGCACCGCGCTTGCGTACTTCGCGAAGTCGGCCCGGGCCAGGCCCGCCCTGGCGAAGAGCGCGAGGTCGTATGCGCTCGACAGCTGGCCGGGCGCGTCCAGGCCATTGGTGTTCTTGACGACGGTGTCGAGCGCGCGCAGCTCGTACGCGACGTCGTTCATCTGACGCACCGTCTTGCGCACGCCACCGTTCGCCTCGGCCACCGCGATGGCGGCGTCGTTGGCACTGGGCAGGAACACGGCGTACCAGAGCTGGTCCATCGTGTACGTCCTGCCCGGCTTGAGGCCCACGCGGGCTCCGTAGATGTACGCCGCCCTGGTGGTGGCCACGTACTCGGTCTCGGGGGACGTGCGTGGCATCACGGCCAGTGCGGTGAGCATCTTCAGGGTGCTTGCGGGGGCTCGACGCACGTGCGCCCCCTTGTGTGCCAGCACCTCGCCAGTCTCCGCATCGGCCAGGATCCAGGTTGCGGCCTTCACCTTGGGCACGGGGTCGGCGCCCGCTTGCGGGAGCACGGTGACGGTGGGACTGGCGAGCTGCTCACCGCCGAGCGTTTCCGCGGCGGCCGGCAGCGACACCCAGGGTGACGATGGACATGGCCAGCGCCGCCCCGGCGAATGCCGCCCGGCGGAGGTGTCCACGATGGAGTCTTGGCATGGCGGTCCATGCTACGTCCGCGAGTAGGCTCGAAGCCCGTACCGCGCATCCTGGAGGTCACCATGTCGTCCCTCACCGCCCCCACCGGCCTCCTCATCGGTGGCGAATGGCAGCAGACGGAGAAGCGCATCCAGGTGATGGATCCGGCCACGTTCACGGTGCTCGCGGAGATCGGCGACGCCGGGGTCGGCGACGGGCTCGACGCCGTCAGCGCTGCGTCCGACGCGTTCCAGACCTGGTCCGTCACTCCCGCCCGTCAGCGGGCGGAGGTCCTGCGCAGGGCCTTCGAGATCATGACCGCCGAGCTCGAGACGTGCGCGCGGATCATCTCGCTGGAGAACGGCAAGGCGTGGCGCGACGCACTCGGCGAGGCCACCTACGCGGCCGAGTTCTTCCGCTGGTTCTCCGAGGAGGCATCGCGGATCGAGGGCGGCTTCCGCTATGCCCCGAACCGCGACAAGACGATCATCACCGACCACCGCCCCATCGGCGTCGCCTACATGATCACCCCCTGGAACTTCCCGGCGGCCATGGCCACGCGCAAGCTGGCGCCCGCCCTGGCGGCGGGCTGCACGGCGGTGCTGAAGCCCGCCGGCGAGACCCCGTTGACCGCCCTCTGGATCGGCGACGTGCTGCAGCGCGCGGGCGCGCCCGCGGGCGTCGTCAACATCATCACCACCAGCCAGACCGGGCCGGTGTCCTCGGCGATCCTTGCGGACCCGCGCGTCGCCACCCTGTCCTTCACCGGATCCACCTACGTCGGCAAGATGCTGCTCAAGCAGACCGCCGAGCGCGTGATGCCGTCGTCGATGGAGCTGGGCGGGAACGCCCCGTTCATCGCCTTCGAGGGCACCGATGTGGACGCAGCCGTGGCCGGCGCGATGATCGCGAAGATGCGCAACGGTGGCGCGGCCTGCACGGCCGCCAACCGCTTCTACATCCATGAGTCGATCGCCGAGGAGTTCACCACCAAGCTCGAGGCGGCATTCGGCGACCTGAAGATCGGTCCCGGCATCGACTCGGCGAACGACCTCGGCGCCATGGTGTCCGTCAAGGAGCGCGACAAGATCCTCGAGCTCCTGCAGGAGGCGGTCGGCGAGGGGGTCGTCGCGACGCCGTCGTCAACCGTGCCCGAGCTCGGGGCCTTCATCGCCCCCTACGTGGTCCGCGACGTCGTGCACGGCTCCACCCTCACGCGCAACGAGGTCTTCGGTCCTGTCGCCCCGATCGTCACGTTCACCGACGAGGACGAGGGCGTCCGGATGGCCAACGACACCGAGTACGGCCTGATCTCCTACGTCTTCGCCAAGGACGCCGGCACGGGCGTCCGGCTGGCGCGCCGCATGGAGTCCGGAATGGTGGCCGTCAACCGCGGCCTCGCCTCCGATCCGGCCGCTCCGTTCGGCGGTATGAAGGAGTCGGGCCTCGGCCGCGAGGGCGGCTTCGCCGGCATCCATGAGTTCCTCGAGACGCAGTACTTCGCCGTCGACCTGTAGCAATCCACGACCGCTACGGTCGTGATCGTGCTGCCCGCCGACCGCCTCACCCGCGGTCACTTCGCCGTCCTGGGGCTGCTCGCCATGCTGGCTCCGCTGGCGACCAGCTTCTACCTGCCCGGGCTGCCCGAGCTGGCCGTCGACCTCGGCGTGACGGTCCCGCAGGCCCAGCTCACGGTGTCGGCGACGCTCGTCGGCCTGGCCCTCGGTCAGCTCGCCCTCGGCTCGTTCAGCGACCGCATCGGACGCCGGCGGCTGATGATCGGGGGCATGGCGGTGTTCACGGTCGCCACTCTTCTGTGCGCCGCCGCGCCGTCGCTGTGGGTCCTCGTGGGGCTGCGTCTCGTCCAGGGACTGGCCGGAGCCGCGGGGCCGGTCATCGCCCGCGCGTCCATCCGCGACCTGGCCTCCGGACTGGCGGCGGCCAAGGGCCTGTCCCGGCTGATCGCGATCATCGGATTGGCCCCTGTCATCGGACCGCTCATCGGCGGCGTCGTGCTGGAGTTCACGAGCTGGCGGGGGCTGTTCGTGGCTCTCGCAGTGATCGGTGCCATCAGTCTGGTCGCGGCGATCATCTGGTTCCCCGAGACGCTGCCCGTGGACCGTCGATCGGCGGCCACCGGTGTCGGCACCCGCGAGGCCCTGCGTGCGCTCCTCGGCGACCGTCGGGTGCGAGTCATCCTGGGCATCACCAGCCTGCTGGGCATCGTCAGCTTCGGCTGGTCGGCCACCAGCCCCTTCTACTTCATCGACGGGTACGGCCTCAGTCCGCAGCAGTACGCGTTGATCGTGGGGTCGAACTCGCTCGCCTTCGTCCTGGGCGCGACGATCAACACCCGGGCTCTGGGCAGGGGCGGTCCCCGGTCCGCCCTGCGACGCGGCCTCGTGCTGATGACCGTCGGTGCTTCGCTGCTCGCGGTGGCCACGGCTGCGGGGCCGCCGTCGGGTGGCCCATCGCGATCATCGTGCTCACCATGGGCGCCTATGGCGGCATGACCGCCAACGCCCAGGCCCTCGCCCTCGGTCCGCACGGTCGGGTCGCGGGGACGATGTCGTCCTTGCTCGGGACTGCCCAGTTCGCCGGGGGAGCGGTCGTTCCGCCCATCGTCACGGGCCTCGTGGGGCCGATGGTCGCGCTGCCGCTCCTCCTGCTGGGGGCCAGCGGCCTGGCGCTGCTGCTCGTCGTGCGGGGCACGTCACCACGCCCGGCCAGTTGAGGCGGGCCGGAATGCCCGAGTCGGTCGGCGCGTTGGCTTCTCACATGCCTGAATCCCCGCGTGAGGTCCTGTCCGTCCGTGTCGACCCCTGCCTCGATGCGGAGGCGGCGATGCCGCTGACGCGACAGGGGGTGCATGCCGGCTACGTCGACGTGCGGCCCGGGCGACCGTCCGCGTTCCGGCCCGTCGTTGACGTCCCGGCCGCACCGTACGACCTCGAGGGCGTCGACCTCGGCGTCGACCTGCTCGACGTCGCCCCGCGCGATGCCCTGGTCCGCATCACCGACGCCGGTCGATCGCCGCTGACCCTGGAGGAGGGCGTGGCGGTGCTCCTGGCCCACCCGGGGATCCTGCGCGAGCGCAACTGCTACCAGATGCTCGGCTCACGGGCCGGCGACAAGCGCATCCCCTCGCTGTGGGTCACGCGGGACGGGCGTCCCCGGCTGGGCTGGTGCTGGGAGGGTGCGCCGCACACGTGGCTGGGCGCCGCCTCATGCGCCGCCCGAGTCGACGTGACCTCCAGTTGAGAGTGCAGGTGTGGCCCGTTTCAGGTACCTGAAACGGGCCACACCTACGCACTCGGCGAGGCGCTAGACCTTGCGGAAGATCAGGGCCCGCTTGACCTCTTGGATGGCCTTGGTGACCTCGATGCCGCGCGGGCAGGCGTCCGTGCAGTTGAAGGTGGTGCGGCAGCGCCACACGCCCTCCTTCTCGTTCAGGATCTCGAGGCGCTGCTCCGAGCCCGCGTCGCGGCTGTCGAAGATGAACCGGTTGGCCGCGACGATGGCCGCGGGGCCGAAGTACTGCCCGTCGGTCCAGTAGACGGGGCACGAGGTCGTGCAGCAGGCGCACAGGATGCACTTGGTGGTGTCGTCGAAGCGGGCGCGCTCCTCGGCCGACTGCAGCCGCTCCTTGCTCGGATCGTGGCCGTCGGTGATGAGGAACGGCAGCACCGCGCGGTACGCGTCGAAGAAGGGGTCCATGTCGACGACGAGGTCCTTCTCGAGCGGCAGGCCCTTGATCGCCTCGACGGTGATCGGCTTGCTGATGTCGAGGTCCTTGACCAGGGTCTTGCAGGCGAGCCGGTTGCGTCCGTTGATGCGCATGGCGTCGGATCCGCAGATGCCGTGGCCGCACGAGCGACGGAACGTCAGCGTGCCGTCGATCTCGCCCTTGATCTTCTCCAGCGCAGTGAGGACGCGGTCGGTGGGGTAGAGCGGGACCGTGTACTCCTCCCAGTGCGGATCGGAGTCGATCTCGGGCAGGAAGCGGCGGACGCGGAACGTCACGTCGGTCGCGACCGGGATCGCGACGGGGGCCTCGACGGTGGCAGTCATCAGTACTTACGCTCCATCGGCTGGTATCGGGTAATGACGACCGGCTTGTAGTCGAGCTGGACGTACTCGCTGCCGCTCTCGTCGGTGCGGCGGTACGCCATGGTGTGGCGCATGAAGTTCACGTCGTCGCGGTTGGGGTAGTCCTCCCGGGCGTGACCGCCGCGGGACTCCTTGCGCTCCAGTGCGCCGACCACGACGAGCTCCGCGAGATCGAGCAGGAAGCCCAGCTCGATGGCCTCGAG
This sequence comes from uncultured bacterium, assembly GCA_963707385.1. Lineage (GTDB taxonomy): Bacteria > Actinomycetota > Actinomycetes > S36-B12 > S36-B12 > UBA10649. The sequence continues at coordinate 580,253 of CAVPPK010000004.1, forward strand.
CAGGTCGGTGTTGTACCGCACGCCCTTGTCCTGGATCGCGATGTTCTTGTAGCGGCGCTTGAGCTCCTGCACGTCGTTCAGGGCCTGCTTGAGGGTGGCCTCGTTGCGGTACACCTGCGCGTTCATGTCCATCGTCTCCTGCATCTCACGACGCAGGACCGCGACGCGCTCCCCTCCGGTGCTGGAGCGAAGCTGCTCGACCAGGGAGATGGTGCCGCCCTGCGCGTCCTCGGGGACGTCGACGAACTCGGCCTGGTTGGCGTACTCGGCGGCGGCGATGCCCGCCCGGCGGCCGAAGACGTTGATGTCCAGCAGCGAGTTGGTGCCGAGGCGGTTCGAGCCGTGCACCGAGACGCAGGCGCACTCGCCGGCGGCGTACAGGCCCGGGATGACGTGCTCGTTGTCGCGCAGGACGCGGGTCTCGACATCGGTGGGGATGCCGCCCATGGCGTAGTGGGCCGTCGGGAAGACCGGCACGAGCTCCGTGACCGGGTCGACGCCCAGGTAGGTGCGGGAGAACTCGGTGATGTCCGGCAGCTTCGCCTCGATCTGCTCCTTGGGCAGGTGGGTGAGGTCGAGGTACACGTAGTCCTTGTTGGGACCGGCGCCCCGGCCCTCGCGCACCTCGAGCACCATGGCCCGGGAGACCATGTCACGGGGGGCGAGGTCCTTGATGGTGGGGGCGTAGCGCTCCATGAACCGCTCGCCGGTGGCGTTGCGCAGGATGCCGCCCTCGCCGCGGGCGCCCTCGGTGAGGAGGATGCCCAGCCCGGCCAGGCCGGTGGGGTGGAACTGGTAGAACTCCATGTCCTCGAGCGGCAGGCCCTTGCGCAGGACGATGCCCATGCCGTCGCCGGTCAGGGTGTGGGCGTTGGACGTGGTCTTCCAGACCTTGCCGAAGCCGCCGGTCGCGAAGATGACCGACTTGGCGTGGAAGATGTGGATCTCGCCGGTGGCCAGCTCGTAGGCGACGACGCCCGCGGTGACCGGGCCGTCCTCGGTCTCGTTCAGGAGCAGGTCGAGGACGTAGAACTCGTTGTAGAACTCCACGTTCTGCTTGATGCAGTGCTGGTACAGCGTCTGCAGGATCATGTGGCCGGTGCGGTCGGCGGCGTAGCAGGCGCGACGCACGGCGGCCTCGCCATGGTTGCGGGTGTGTCCGCCGAACCGGCGCTGGTCGATGCGGCCCTCAGGCGTGCGGTTGAAGGGCAGGCCCATCTTCTCGAGGTCGAGGACGGCGTCGATGGCCTCCTTGCACATGATCTCGGCCGCGTCCTGGTCGACGAGGTAGTCGCCGCCCTTGACGGTGTCGAAGGTGTGCCACTCCCAGTTGTCGTCCTCGACGTTCGCCAGGGCCGCGCACATGCCGCCCTGAGCGGCGCCCGTGTGCGAGCGCGTCGGGTACAGCTTGGTGAGGACGGCGGTGCGCGCCCGGGAACCGGACTCGAGGGCCGCGCGCATCCCCGCGCCTCCGGCGCCGACGATGATGACGTCGTACGTGTGCGTCTGCATGGGGTGCGTCTCCCGGAGCGAGTTAGCCGATATTCGGGTCGAAGGTGAAGATGACGAGCGTCCCGAGAAGGATGGTGAAGCCGGAGGCCACGTAGAGCGACCATCTTGAGCCAGAACCGCGTCTGGTCGCGCTCCGCGTAGTCGTTGATGATCGTGCGCATGCCGTTCGTGCCGTGGAGCATGGCGAGCCACAGCATCATGAGGTCCCAGATCTGCCAGAACGGGCTGCTCCAGCGACCGGCGACGAAGGCGAAGTTGATGCGCTGCACGCCGCCGTCGAGGATGTTCATGATGAACAGGTGCCCGAGCACCAGGAAGACAAGGACGATGCCCGAGACGCGCATGAACAGCCACGAGTAGAGCTCGAAGTTGCTGCGCTGGCCGTTGCGCTGCGCGCTCCGCGGCGCCGGGATGCTGACGGGACCGGGCTGGGCAGTGGTGCTCATGAGCTGCTCCCGAACATCGCCTCGACGGTGTGCTTGATCATGAAGTAGGTCCCGGGCACCATCAGGAGCACCCACACGGTGCCGATGGCCCAGGTCATCTGGCGCTGGTAGCGCGGCCCCTTGGCCCAGAAGTCCACGAGGATGACCCGCAGGCCGTTGAGCGCGTGGAAGAGCACCGCTCCGACCAGGCCGACCTCGAGGAGGTTGACGATCGGGGTCTTGTACGAGGCGATCACGAGGTCGTACGCCTCGGGGGACACCCGCACGAGGGCGGTGTCGAGGACGTGGACGAGCAGGAAGAAGAAGACCGAGACACCCGTGATGCGATGCAGGACCCACGTCCACATGCCTTCGCCGCCGCGGTAGAGCGTGCCGACCGACAGACTGGTCACGCTTCCCTCCCTAGGAATTGCCCCCATGAGCGCGCAGTCGCGGTCCGGGGGTGCGCTGGGGAAACAGTACCGAGGTGCCGTGGACCCGTCGCGACGGGATGAGCCCGCTCGCCCTATGTTGTGGGTCACAGACGGCCCGTGGCCGCTGACGGGACTGCCCGCAGGCGGCACGATTGCCTTCGACGCCCGCCCATGACCACCGGAGGAACCCATGGACCCGGTCACCGAGTCAGGACTCCCGTTCGCGCCCGTGTACGGACCCGCCGACCTCGAGGGCTGGGACCCGGCGACGGCGCTCGGCGAGCCGGGGCGCTACCCGTACACCCGGGGCGTGTACCCGAGCATGTACACCGGGCGCCCCTGGACGATGCGGCAGTACGCCGGCTTCGGCACGGCCGTCGAGTCCAACGCCCGGTACAAGCAGCTGCTGGCCGCAGGGACGACGGGCCTGTCGGTCGCGTTCGACCTGCCGACGCAGATGGGCTACGACTCCGACCACCCGCTGGCGCACGGCGAGGTGGGCAAGGTGGGCGTCGCGATCGACTCGATCGACGACATGCGGATCCTGTTCGACGGCATCCCGCTGGACAAGGTGTCCACGTCCATGACGATCAACGCGCCGGCCGCGGTCCTGCTGCTGATGTACCAGCTGGTGGGTGAGGAGCAGGGCGTCTCAGCGGACCAGCTCAACGGGACCATCCAGAACGACGTGCTCAAGGAGTACATCGCGCGCGGGACCTACATCTACCCGCCGGCGCAGTCGCTTCGCCTCATCACCGACATCTTCACGTACTGCCGCAACGAGATCCCGAAGTGGAACACCATCTCGATCTCCGGGTACCACATGGCCGAGGCGGGTGCCACGCCTGTGCAGGAGGTGGCCTTCACGATCGCCGACGGCATCGAGTACGTCAAGGCCGCCGTCGAGTCCGGACAGGACGTGGACGAGTTCGCCCCCCGCCTCGCCTTCTTCTTCGTCTCGAGGACCACGATCCTCGAGGAGGTCGCCAAGTTCCGGGCGGCACGGCGCATGTGGGCGCGGATCATGCGCGACCGGTTCGGGGCGAAGGATCCGAAGTCCCTGATGCTGCGCTTCCACACCCAGACGGCGGGCGTGCAGCTGACCGCGCAGCAGCCCGAGGTCAACCTCGTGCGCGTGGCCGTGCAGGGTCTGGCCGCTGTTCTCGGCGGCACCCAGTCCCTCCACACGAACTCCTTCGACGAGGCGATCGCGCTTCCCACGGAGAAGGCCGCGCGGCTGGCCCTGCGCACCCAGCAGGTGCTGGCGTACGAGACCGATGTCTGCGACACGGTCGACCCGTTCGCGGGCTCGTACGTCGTCGAGAGCCTGACCGACGGCATCGACGACGCCGCGACGCGACTCATCGCCCAGATCGACGAGATGGGCGGTGCCGTGGCGGCCATCGAGCAGGGCTTCCAGAAGGCCGAGATCGAGCGGTCCGCGTACCAGGTGCAGCTCGAGATCGACTCGGGCGAGCGCACCGTGGTGGCCGTGAACAAGTTCACGGTCGACGAGAAGGAGCACTACGAGCCGCTGCGGGTGAACCCCGCGATCGAGTCCGAGCAGTGCGCGCGCCTGGCTGCCCTGCGCGCCGGCCGCGACAACGAGAAGGTCGCCGCGCTGCTTCAGGCGATCCGCGACACGGCGGCTGGCACCGACAACCTGCTCTACCCGATGCGCGACGCGCTGCGCGAGAAGGCGACGGTCGGGGAGGTCTCCGACGCCCTGCGCGACGTGTGGGGTCAGTACACGCCCCGCGACGCCTTCTGATGGCGGGCCGTCCTCGGCCCGTCATCCTCGACTGCGACCCGGGGCACGACGACGCCATCGCCATCATGCTCGCGGTGGCCGACCCGGCCATCGACCTGCAGCTGGTCACGACGGTCGCCGGCAACGTCACCCTCGAGAACACGACTCGAAACGCGCTGCGGGTGCTCGACCTGCTCGACCGCTCGGACATCCCGGTCGCGGCCGGGCGCGATCGGCCGCGCGTACGGGAGCTGTCCACCGCCGCGTCGATGCACGGCGAGAGCGGTCTGGCCGGCCCCGAGCTTGCCGAACCCACCCGATCGGCCCTGGACGCGCCCGCGCTCGACGTGATCGAGCAGCATCTCCTCGACGCCGACGAGCCGGTGACCCTGGTCGCCACCGGCGCCCTCACCAACATGGCCGACGTGGTGGAGCGACTTCCGCATCTTCGCCCGCGCATCGCCGAGCTGGTGATCATGGGCGGCGCCGTCGATCTCGGCAACTGGACCCCGGCCGCCGAGTTCAACATCTGGGTGGATCCGCACGCGGCAGACGTGGTCTTCCGGGCCGCGCGCCCCCCGGGACAGGGGGACGCGGCCGAGCGCATCGCCCTGACGATGATCGGCCTGGAGGTCACGCACCGTGCGTGGCTGACCGATGAGCACGCCGACGCGCTGCGGGCGACCGGCCGCGCAGGACGGTTCGTGGCGGAGCTGCTCGACCACTTCGTGGGCTTCCACCAGGAGCGCTTCGGCTGGGAGGGCGGTCCCATCCACGACGCGGTGACCATCGCCCACCTCATCGATCCGACCCTCGTGACAGCCCTCCCCATGAATGTCCAGATCGAAACCGAGTCGCCCCTGTGCATCGGCCGCACGGTCGCGGACCGATGGTCCGTCACGGGCCTGCCGGCCAACGTCCTCGTGGGCCTGGACATCGATCGTGATCGTTTCGTGACCCTGCTGCTGGAGCGCATCGCGTCACTTCCGTGACGCCCGTCACAGGAGCATTGTGAACGCGTTGTAACGATCTGGACGCTGCCGCTACGCCACGCGCATCTGCCGCCGACGGGTGGTTAGGGTGAGCCCATGTGCGTGCGCCATGACGGCGTCCTGCAACGGAACAAGGAGACGAATTGAAGACCAACCTCAAGCTCGCCGCGGCCATTGTGGCCGTCTCGGCGATGGCACTCGCGGGCTGCAGCTCGAGCAGCGACTCTGCGGAGTCCAGCGCGGCCGCACCGGCCAGCAGCGCTGCTGCATCCGAGGCGCCGGCGTCCGAGGCACCCGCCTCCGAGCCCGCCGCCGCGATGATCAAGGCCTGCCAGGTCACCGACGTCGGTGGCGTCGACGACAAGGGCTTCAACCAGAAGGCCTACAAGGGCGTCACGGATGCGGCCGACCAGCTCGGCGTCGAGGCCAGCGTCCTCGAGTCGCAGGCGGAGACCGACTACGCCACGAACATCCAGTCGTTCGTCGACCAGGGCTGCGGTGTCATCATCACCGTCGGCTTCCTGCTCGGCGACGCGACCAAGGAAGCGGCCAACGCCAACCCCGAGACCCCGTTCTCGATCGTGGACTACGCCTACGCAGAGGGCGACATCACGAACAACAACGTTCTCGGCCAGGTGTTCAACACCGACGAGGCCGCGTTCCTCGCGGGCTACCTCGCTGCGGGCACCTCGAAGACCGGCAAGGTCGGCACCTTCGGCGGCATCAACATCCCGCCGGTGACCATCTTCATGGACGGCTTCTACTACGGCGTCCAGAAGTACAACGCCGACAACGGCACCGAGGTCGAGGTCCTCGGCTGGGATCCGGCCAAGCAGAAGGGCCTGTTCACCGAGAACTTCGAGAGCCTCGATGACGGCCGCACCTTCGCGCAGAACCTGGTCGACGAGGGCGCCGACATCGTCATGCCCGTCGCCGGCCCGGTCGGCCTCGGCTCGGCGGCGCTCGCCAGCGAGCTCGGCACCGACAAGCTCATGATCATCGGCGTCGACAGCGACCAGTACGAGTCCGACACCGCGAACGCCGGCGTCTACCTGACCTCGGTGCTCAAGAACATGGATGTCACGACGTTCAACGCGATCCAGTCCGTCGTCGACGGCACCTTCGAGGGTGGCGTCACGGTCGGCACGCTGGAGAACGGCGGCGTCGGCCTGGCCCCGTTCCACGACCTGGAGGCGGCCGTGCCTGCCGAGCTGGCAGCCCAGCTCGACACGATCAAGGCCGGCATCATCGACGGCTCGGTCAGCGTCAAGGGCTAGTCACGTATCACAGCACGCAGCGCGAGGGAGGGACCCGGTTTCGGGTCCCTCCCTCCTCTTTGATGGATAGGGTTTGGACGCACCAGCCAGGCACGGACCGAGGGAAGGCCAGATGGAACTCGAACTGCGGGGCATCACCAAGCAGTTCCCCGGGGTGCTCGCCAACGACGACGTCTCGCTGACCGCCCGATCGGGCAAGGTGCTCGCCCTGATCGGTGAGAACGGCGCCGGCAAGAGCACCCTGATGAACGTCCTCTCGGGGCTCTACACGCCGGACTCCGGCGAGATCGTGATCGACGGCGTCGTGCAGAGGTTCGGCGACCCGGGAGATGCCATCAAGGCGGGCATCGGCATGGTCCACCAGCACTTCATGCTCGTGCCCGTCTTCTCCGTGTGGGAGAACGTCGTCCTGGGCGTCGAGCCGGTCAAGGGACTCGGCGATCATGAACCGCAAGGAGGCGCGCACGGAGGTCGCGCGAGATCTCAGAGCGCTACGGCCTGGCCGTCGACCCCGACGCCCTCGTGGAGGACCTCCCCGTCGGGATCCAGCAGCGGGTCGAGATCATCAAGGTCCTGCTGCGGGGCGCCAAGATCCTGGTGTTCGACGAGCCCACCGCGGTGCTGACGCCCCAGGAGGTGGAGGAGTTCTTCGGCATCGTGGCGGAGCTCAAGGGACGCGGCGCCACGCATCATCTTCATCACCCACAAGCTCAAGGAAGCGCTCGCCATCGCGGACGACATCACGGTCCTGCGTGGCGGCAAGGTGGCCGGCCATGCCGACCCGGCCACTGCCACTCCGGAGATCCTCGCGGCCATGATGGTCGGCCGCGACATCGACCTCGTCGTCGACAAGGCCGAGGCGGAGCCCGGCGAGACGGTGCTCGAGCTGACCGGCGTGCAGATGCTCGACGACTACGGCCGGTCGCTTCTCAAGCGACGTGGACCTCACGGTCCGGGCCGGCGAGATCGTCGGCGTCGCCGGGATCCAGGGCAACGGCCAGACCGAGCTGGTCGAGGCCATCACGGGGCTGCTGCCCATCGCCGGGGGGAAGGTCGACGTTCCGCGGCACCGACATCAGCAGTGACAGTCCGCGACAGCGGCACGAGGCCGGCATCGCGCACGTCCCCGAGGACCGCAATCACATGGGCATGGTCGGCTCGTTCACGATCGCCGAGAACCTCGTCCTCGACTCCTACTACGCCCCGCCCTTCTCGAAGCGTGGGGTGCTGCACCGCGACGTGATCCGCGAGTCGGCGACCCAGCTGGTGGAGGACTACGACGTGCGCCCGCCCATCATCGACAACTCCGGCGACGCACTCTCGGGCGGCAACGCGCAGAAGATGATCGTCGCGCGCGAGTTCAGCCGCGACGTGCCGCTGGTGGTCTGCGCCCAGCCGACCCGAGGCATCGACGTCGGCTCGATCGAGTACATCCACGAGCAGATCGTCCGCAAGCGCGACGAGGGCAAGGCGATCCTCATCGTGTCCACCGAGCTCGACGAGATCTTCGCCCTCTCGGACCGCATCCTCGTGATGTTCGACGGCCGGATCGTCGCCGAGCTCAAGGCATCCGAGACGACGCCAACCGAGGTCGGCCTCTACATGGCGGGGAAGGCAGCATGAGCATCACGTCACCGGACGGAACCGTCACGGTCGAGCCGGACGACGGGCGCGGACCCTCGTTCTTCCGCAAGCTCACGACGGCCACCGACTGGAAGACCGGCCTGGTCATCCCGGCGCTGGCGGTGTTCACCGCCCTGGTCATCGGCGGCATCATCATCATGCTCACGGGCTACAGCCTCGGCGAGACGCTGGAGGCATACCGGGCCCTCCTGCAGGGCTCCGTCGGGTCACTGCGGGCCATCTCGCAGACGCTCACCGAGGCCACCCCGCTCATCTTCACCGGACTCGCCGTGGCCCTGGCCTTCCGGGCGGGCCTGTTCAACATCGGCGGCGAGGGCCAGCTCCTCATGGGCGGCATGCTCGCCGTGCTGGCGGGCTTCACCTTCACCGGCCTGCCCTTGTTCATCCACCTCCCGCTCGCGATCATCTGCGGCGCGATCGGCGGCGCGATCTGGGGCTTCATCCCCGGCCTGCTCAAGGCGAAGACCGGGGCGCACGAGGTGATCGTGACGATCATGCTCAACTACATCGCCTACCGGCTGGTCGACTACTTCCTGAAGACCACACTGTTCCAGCGCGAGGGTCGCAACGACCCGATCTCCAAGACCGTCGAGGAGAGTGCCCAGCTCCCGGCGCTGCTCGCCTGGCTCGACCCGGCGATGAAGGTGCACCTCGGCCTGTTCATCGCCTCGGCGCCGCCGTGTTCATCTGGTGGCTGCTCTTCCGCACCAACACCGGCTTCGAGTTCCGTGCGGTCGGGGCCAACCCGAGCGCCGCCCGGTACGCGGGCATGTCCGTCACCAAGGTCTACGTCCTCGTCATGACGATCTCCGGTGCTCTCGCCGGCCTCGCCGGCACCGAGCCAGGTGCTCGGCCTGCTCGACCGGGCGAGTCCGGGCTTCTCCGCCGGCCTCGGCTTCGACGGCATCGCTGTCGCTCTGCTGGGCCGCTCCAACCCGTTCGGCGTGGTCGCCGCAGCGCTGCTCTTCGGCGGCCTGAACGCCGGCGGCCAGTACATGCAGGCCAACGCCGACGTCGGCATCGACCTCATCTCGGTGATCCAGGCGCTGATCATCATCTTCGTGGCCGCGCCGGCCCTGATCTCCGCGATCTACCGGGTGAAGAGCGATGCCTCGTCGACCCAGATCAGCAAGGGGTGGGGAGCGTGAGCACCTTCGAGAAGGCACCGGTCGAGTCCTACGAGCGTGACCGGCAAGCGCACCCGGGCCCTCAACAAGTCGCAGATCAAGCGGGCCCGCATCTCGGGCATCGTCATGCTCGTGCTGTCGGCCTTCGTGATGGCGTTCTTCATCCCGAACGCCGAGGGCGTGGCGACCTTCGGGCTCAGCGGCTCGGGCGAGACGATCCAGCTGGACGCCCTCGCCATCCCGGTCACGGCGTCGCTGTGGGCTCTCGCGATGCTCCTGGCGGCACTGGGCGCCACGCAGTTCGTGCGGGCGGGCTTCCAGCGCAAGTCCACGCTGATCCTGGGCATCTCCTTCGGCGTCTTCACGATGGCGATGATGGTGTGGGCGACGGCGGGGGAGCAGTTCTCGCTCATCAGCATGCTCGTCTCCACGGTGTCGCGCTGCACGCCGATCGCCCTCGGCGCCCTGAGCGGCATCCTGTGCGAGAGGTCCGGCGTCGTGAACATCGGAATCGAGGGAATGCTGCTCGGCGGTGCGTTCACCGGCGTCGTGATGGGATCGATCCTCGGCGGCTGGGTCGGCCTGCTGGCCGCCACCCTGACCGGGGGGCTGCTGGCGCTGCTCCTGGCCGTGCTGGCCGTCAACTTCCGCGTCGACCAGATCATCATCGGCGTCGTGATCAACATCCTCGTCCTGGGCCTGACGTCGTTCCTGACGTCGCAGGTCCTCGTCGACAACCCCCAGTGGAACGACGCGCCGATCTTCCCGTCGATCCCGATCCCGGTGCTGTCGGACATCCCGATCATCGGGCCGATGTTCTTCAACCAGACGATCATCGTGTACGGCATGTACGTGCTCATCGGAACGGTCACGTTCTTCCTGTTCCGCACCCGCTGGGGACTGCGCACGCGGTCCGTCGGCGAGAATCCGCGCGCCGCCGACAGCCTGGGCGTGAGCGTCCCCCGGGTGCAGGTACCTGGCCGTGATCTACGGCGGCATGGTCGGCGGCTTCGCCGGTGCCTGGTTCACGTTGGGCACCGTGGGCCGCTTCGACGAGAACATCACGGCCGGCACCGGCTTCATCGGACTGGCGGCGATGATCTTCGGCGCCTGGAACCCGATCGGTGCACTCGGGGCGGCGCTGATCTTCGGCTTCTCCGAGTCGCTGGAGCAGAAGTTCGCGCTCCTCGACATCCCCATCCCGGGCGAGTTCCTGTCGATGGCGCCCTACCTCGTCACGATCGTCGTGGTCGCCGGCCTCGTCGGACGCGCCCGCCCGCCGGCCGCGGACGGCCAGCCCTACGAGAAGCAGTGATGGCCGATATCGACTGGGCGGTGCTCGACGCAGCTGCCGTCGAGATCATGCACAAGGCCTACGCCCCGTACTCGAAGTTCAAGGTCGGCGTGGCCGGCCTCATGGAGGACGGCCGGATCGTGGTCGGCTGCAATGTCGAGAACGCTTGCTACGGCATCGGGCTCTGCGCCGAGTGCGGGATGGTGTCGAGCATCCACGCGACCGGAGGGGGCCGATTGGCCGCCGTCTCGTGCGTGGACCAGCACGGACAGTCGCTGATGCCGTGCGGTCGCTGCCGCCAGCTGCTGTGGGAGAACGGACGCCCGACCACGCTGCTCAAGACCCCCGAGGGGATCCTGCCCATGAGCGAGATCCTGCCCCAGGCCTTCGGACCCGACGACCTGGTCGAACGCGCAGAGGACAGGACCTTCCATGGTTGAGCCGTTCGCGGCCGTCGACGTCATCAAGGCCAAGCGCGACCGGCACGAGCTGACGCCCGAGCAGATCGACTGGGTGGTCGACGCCTACACGCGCGGCGTGGTGGCGGACGAGCAGATGTCGGCACTCGCGATGGCCATCCTCATCAACGGCATGACCGACCCCGAGATCGTGCGCTGGACGACGGCGATGATCAACACGGGCGTCCGCATGGACTTCAGCAGCCTGCCGCGGCCCACCGTCGACAAGCACTCGACCGGCGGAGTGGGCGACAAGGTCACCCTCCCGCTGGTGCCCGTGGTCGCGGCGTGCGGCGCCGCCGTGCCGCAGCTGAGCGGGCGCGGCCTCGGTCACACCGGCGGCACGCTCGACAAGCTCGAGTCCATTCCCGGGCTGGCGGGCCGAGCCTGAGCAACGACGAGATGATGCAGGTGCTGCGCGACGTCGGCGGCGTCATCTGCGCAGCCGGGGAGGGGCTGGCCCCGGCGGACAAGAAGCTCTACGCCCTGCGCGACGTGACGGGCACGGTCGAGTCCATCCCGCTGATCGCCAGCAGCATCATGAGCAAGAAGATCGCCGAGGGAGCCGGCGGGCTCGTGCTCGACGTGAAGACCGGCTCGGGCGCGTTCACGCACCGATCCTGCGCAGTCGCGGCGGCTCGCCGAGACGATGGTGCGCCTCGGCAACGACGCCGGGCGTCGACGACGCGGGCGCTGATCACCGCGATGGACGTGCCGCTCGGCCTCGCCGTCGGGCAACGCCCTCGAGGTGCAGGAGTCGGTCGACGTCCTTGCCGGCGGTGGGCCGGCCGACGTGGTCGAGACTCACGGTGCTGCTCGCGCGGGAGATGCTCGACCTCGCCGGCATGACCGGACGTGGATCCCGCGCGAGACCTTGCGGGACGGCACGGCCATGGACGTCTGGCAAGCGCATGATCCGGGCGCAGGGCGGCGACCCGGATGCGCCACTGCCCGACGGCTCGCGAGAACGAGGTCGTGCGTGCTGACGTCGATGGCATCGTCACGCGGATGGACGCCATGGGCGTCGGCGTCGCGTCCTGGCGGCTGGGTGCCGGTCGCGCGCGCAAGGAGGACCCCGTCTCGGCGGGTGCCGGGATCACCCTGCATGCCAAGCCCGGGGACGAGGTCGTCGCCGGGCGACCCCCTGATGACGCTGCTACACGGACGAGGCGGGTCGGCTTCCGAGAGCCGAGGAGGCCCTGACGGGCGCCGTCGTCGTCGACCGCGCCGGCACTCCGATCTGATCGACTGCCCCTGGTCATCGACCGAATCACCTGACGGAAAGGATCTCCATGAGCGAGCACACGACCGAGGCCCATCCGATCGGCGCCGTGATCATGGTGCTGATCCTGACCGTGCTGTGCGTTCTCGGGCTCAGCCTCATGAATGCGGGCCAGACGGTCGGCCTCGGCATCGCGGGTGCACTGTTCCTGGTCGTCGGGCTCATCGCGGTCTTCTCCCTCGGCAAGGACTGACCCGGTGGAGCCCCTGCGGCTCGGCCTGCTCGGTGCTGCCCGCATCAGCGACATCGCCGTCATCCAGCCTGCAGGGCTGACCGGCGCTCGGCTGCTCGCGGTGGCGGCGCGGGACCCCGAGCGGGCGGCGGCCTTCGCGGCCGAGCACGGCATCGAGCGGGTGCACGCCACGTACCAGGACGTCATCGACGATCCCGACGTCGAGGTCGTCTACAACCCGCTCGCCAACGGGCTGCACGGACCCTGGAACCTGAGGGCCATCGCCGCCGGCAAGCACGTGCTGAGCGAGAAGCCCTATGCCAGCAACGCGGCCGAGGCTCGCGTCGTGCGCGACGCTGCCGCTGCCGCGGGGGTGCACTGCGTCGAGGCGTTCCACTACCGCTACCACCCGCTCATGAACCGCATGCTCGACCTGGCCGGCAACGGCGAGATCGGCGACCTGGTGCGCGTCGAGGCTCGCATGCTCATGCCACCGCCCCCGGCAGGCGACCTCCGCTGGGACGCGGACGTCGCCGGAGGCGGCCTCATGGACGTCGGCTGCTACGCCGTGCACGCCATCCGCGACATGTCGGTGCTCGCAGGCGGAGAGCCCTCGATCGTGCGGGCCTGGGGCGGGGAGATCCCCGCCCATCCGGGCATCGATGCCTGGCTGGGCGCCGATCTCGAGTACCCGAGCGGCCTGTCGGCCACGATGGAGTGCGGCATGACGCACGGCGTCCTCGACTTCTCGCTGCGGCTGGTCGGCACGAACGGGGAGGCATACGCCCCCGCGTTCCTGCTCCCGCACATGGACGATCGCATCTTCGTGACCGTGGGCACGGAGCAGCGCGTCGAGGAGCTCGGCTCCCGCTCCAGCTACACCTACATGCTCGAGGCGCTGGCACGCACCATCCGGGAGGGGGCACCATTCCTGACCGACGCCGATGACGCGGTCGTCACGATGCAGATGATCGACGACCTGTACGTCGCGGCCGGCATGCAGCCGCGCCGCACCGTGACCCTCGACTGACAGGCAGGCGAACATGCCCGAGCTCATTCCCGCCCCGGCGATGGTCCCCGTGCCCGGCGGCAAGATCATCGAGGAGTACGTCGGGCATGCGTCGAGCGGCGACGACCACGTCTCGGTCGCGCAGATGCTCGCGCCGGCGGGCTGGGAGGAGCCGGCGCAGGAGCCGGAGTTCGACGAGTTCACCGTCGTGCTCGAGGGTGCCATCGACGTCGAGCACGACGACGGCGTCATCCACGTGCGCGCCGGGCAGGCCGTGATCACCCGTGCGGGGGAGCGGATCCGCTACACGACCACTCACGGGGCGCGCTACATCGCCGTGTGCCTGCCCGGCGTTCCATGGCGACCTGGTGCACCGGGACGACGACGACGAGTACGACCGCGACCCCATCGAGTAGCCACTTTCGCGGCTGTCCCCGAATCGGCGACAATCGGGCATGACTCGCCCACGCGTCTCGGTCTTCATCGCCCAGTCCCTCGACGGCTACATCGCCACCGACGAGGACTCGCTGGACTGGCTCATGGCGGCCGGCGCCGAGGGAGAGGACTACGGGTTCGACGCCTTCCTGGCGGACGTCGACCTCGTGGCGATGGGCAGCTCCACGTACGACTTCATCAAGGACTTCCCCGAGCTGCCCTACGGCGGCCGGCCGGTGCACGTGTTCACGACGCGCGCCCTCGGCCCGCGGGAAGGCTTCGACTTCTACGCCACCACGCCGCTGGAGGCCGTCGCGCGCTGGCAGGAGCAGGGCATGGGGCACGTGTACATCGACGGAGGCACCGTCATCAGCCAGTTCCTCGACGCCGGCCTGGTCGACGAGATCACCCTCACCACGGTGCCGCTCCTGCTCGGCTCCGGGAAGCCCCTGTTCCACCGCATCGGGAGGAGCACGCCGCTGCGGCTCGTCGACCATGAGGTGTTCGGCAGCGGAATGGTGAGCTCGCGCTACCGGACGGCGTGAGACGCCGGGACAGATCGGCGATGCGGGGCATCTCGCGGGGTCGGATCGCGTGCTTGTCCCGGTTTCCGGGACAAACGGGGGTCAGGCGGCGATGCTGAGGGCGGTGACCGCGGCGACGAGGATCACGACTCCAGTGATCTGGAGCCGGCCGAGCCTCTCCTTGAACAGGACGTAGGCCATGACCGCAGCGATCGGCGCGAACTGCGAGGCCAGCACCGAGGTCACTGCCACCTGGTACTGGGCGCCGATGGCGAAGCAGGTGAAGCCGATCACCTCGGCGAAGCCCATGCCGATGACCAGCGGCGCTGTCCCGCGGGTGAGGCGCAGGTTGCGGCTGAGGGCCAGCGGGATCGTCAGGGCCAGGATGCCGACCAGTCGCGGCGGCAGCAGCACCCAGGAGATGGGGAGGTCACCGCTGAGGTGGCCGGTCGCGAACAGTGACACGCCGAAGACGAGCGCGCCGCCGGTGGCCAGCGCGACGGCCAGCACCGGCCGCTCATGGGCGAGCGGCTCGGGATCCGGAGCGGTGGCGGAGATGACGATTCCGACGACGATCACCATCAGGAGGAACGCGATGATCGGGGCGATGCTCTCGCCCAGCATGGCGGCGATGACTGCGGAGATCGCGCCCTCGGTCGCGAGGATCGGGGTGATCACGCCGACCTTGCCGATACGGAAGGCCAGGCCCGCCAGGACCAGGCCCGCCACGTTGCCGAGCCCCGCTGCGATCATCCATCCGGCGTTCTCGCCCAGGGCGGCGGGGATGCCCGAGGCGAAGAGGAACGGAAGAGTGATCACGAGGCCGACGAGCATCGCCCAGGCGACGGCGGACCACGAGCCGATCACCTTCACCGCCCGCGACGACAGCAGGCTGCTGCTGGCGAAGAACACGGCGGTCGCTAGACCGAACACGACGCTGATCACTCCGGTGACCCTACTGACGGCGGCGCGAGGGCCGAGGGGCATGGTCTAGGTTCGGGGAATGGTGTCCGATGCCGGCTCACTGGCCCCCGTTCCGTACGACCTCATCGCGCGTGCCCCGAAGGTGCTGCTGCACGACCACCTCGACGGTGGCCTGCGCCCCGAGACGATCATCGAGCTCGCGCAGACCGACGGCTACGACGGGCTGCCCACCACCGATCCCGACTGCCCTGCGCGCATGGTTCGTGGAGTCAGCCTCGTCCGGGTCGCTCGAGCGATACCTCGAGACGTTCGCGCACACGGTCGGGGTCACGCAGACGGCCGATGGCCTCCGCCGCGTCGCGCGCGAATGCGCGGAGGACCTCGCGGCCGATCACGTGGTCTACGCGGAGGTGCGGTTCGCACCCGAGCTCCACATCGAGCGAGGCCTGACGGAGCACCAGATCGTCGAGGAGGTGCTTGCGGGATTCGCCGAGGGCCAGCGCAATGCCGCGGCCACGGGGCACTCCGATCCGCATCGGCGTGCTGCTCACCGCCATCCGCACCGCCACCCACTCGCGGCGGATCGCCGAGCTGGCGGTCGAGTACCGCGACCGCGGCGTCGTCGGCTTCGACATCGCCGGCGCCGAGGCGGGCTTCCCCCCGACCCGCCACCTGGATGCCTTCGAGTACCTGCGGCGGGAGAACGCGCACTTCACGATCCACGCGGGCGAGGCCTTCGGCCTGCCCAGCATCTGGGAGGCGCTGCAGTGGTGCGGCGCCGACCGGCTGGGGCACGGCGTCCGGATCGTCGACGACATCGAGATCTCACCGGACGGGTCGCCGCACCTCGGCCGGCTCGCGGCCTACGTGCGCGACCGCCGCATCCCGCTCGAGATGTGCCCGTCGTCGAACGTCCAGACGGGCGCGGCCGAGAGCATCGAGCGGCACCCCATCGGGCTGCTGCGCCGCCTCGGCTTCCGGGTCACCGTCAACACCGACAACCGGCTGATGTCCGACACGACCATGACGCGCGAGATGGTGCTCCTCAGCGATGCGTTCGGCTACGGACTGGACGACCTCCAGTGGTTCACGGTGAACGCGATGAAGAGCTCGTTCATCCCCTTCGACGAGCGTCTCGCCATCATCAACGAGCGCATCAAGCCGGAGTACGCTGCCTTGAGGGCCGTCCTCGCGGACCGGATGACGGAGAGGGGCTGACATGGCGATTCTGGAGGTGGTCGAGACCGGCCACGGCCATGTGACCGACCTGCGGCACGAGCTGGACAAGGTGCGCGATGCGCTCGACCGCACGGATGCGGTCCTGGGCGTGACCGATGACGCCCTGCTGAAGGCGGAGTCGGCCATCGTCACGAGCCGTCACTGGGCGCCCTACGTGGCGCTCGGCATCGGCCTCGCGACCGTCGCCGTGGTCGGCCTGGTGGTGTGGCGCAGGCGCCGGAGTGCGCCCGAGTTCGAGTAGTCAGCCCGGCTGAGGACCGTCGCACCGGTCAGGCCGGTAACAGCACCGTCTGCGACTCGGTGACGGTCCGGAAGCCCTGGGCCTGATACGTCGCGCGCGCGGGGTTGCCCGCGGTGACCGCGAGGCCGAGGCAGGCGTAGCCGTCCTCGGCCAGCAGACTCTTGGCATGGCTGATGAGCATCGCGCCGACGCCGGTGCCCCGCAGCGTGGGATCCCGCCAGATGTCGGCGATCCAGGGGCCGCCCATCGGCGGATCCTGGCTGCGGACGTTGACCATGATGCCGGCCACCGGCGTACCCGTGCGCGTCCACCAGGAGGGTCGTCGACCGGTGGAGCGGTCCGAGCTCCGATCCGTCGATCAGGCGGCGCAGGAACGCGACGGCCAACCGGTCGTCACCGTCGAAGTGGTCGGGATGGTCCAGGGGGAAGGCAGCGCGCCAGCTCGGCAGGATCGGCGCCCAGGCTCGAGCGTCGGACGTGTCGGGGAGCCTGAGCAGCGTGAACCGCGGGTCGACATCGACCAGGGCCAAGGGGCTGCGCAGGTCGCACTGCATGACGACGGCGTGCCGTCGGGGCTTGGCGCCCACCTTGACCAGGCAGCCGGCCAGCGAGAGGTCGTCCGTGGCGAGCAGCCAGCCGGGGAGCTGAAGCGAGCGCGGCGGCCGCGGCCGCGCCGATGGAGCGCCGCAGGCGTGACGGATGCGAGGTCGGCGATCGGTGCGCCCTCCCGCAGCTCCGGTACGTAGCGCAGGACGGGGCCGTCCCCGTCCGACAGCGCCTTCCAGCCGATGCGGATGGGTCACACGCCCATCGGGTGCCACACGGTCTTGGTCTCGACGAAGGAGCGGATGCGCGACAGCCCGGGATCGGCGAACCAGTCGACGGCCGGATCCGGGCGACGCACGCGGGTCATGGTGCCGGCCGCCTCGCGCTCCAGCGTCGTCGCCACGTCGTGATCGACGATGCCAGCCAGGTCGATGGCGTTCACGTCGGCATGGGAGGCCAGCCAGGGCATGATCTCCTCCGGGTCGCCGGTGAGGATGTTGACGACCCCGCCGGGGACGTCACTGGTGGCCAGCGACTCGGCCAGGGAGATCGCCGGGAGCGGCCGCGACAGTGCTGGCGATCGCGATGACCGCGTTCCCGCTCACGATCGCGGGCGCGATGACGCTGACGAGGCCCAGCAGGCTCGAGTCCTGGGGAGCCACGGCCACGACGACGCCGCTCGGCTCGGGGATCGAGAAGTTGAAGTACGGGCCGGCCACCGGGTTCGCGGAGCCGAGCACCTGCGCCAGCTTGTCGGCCCAGCCGGCGTACCAGACCCAGCGGTCGATGGCCGCGTCGACCTGGCGTCCGGCCGTCGGCCTCGTCGACGCCCTCGGCATCGACGCACGTCGGCGACGAACTGGGCGCGACGGCCCTCCATGACCTCGGCCACCCGGTACAGCACCTGGCCGCGGTTGTAGGCGGTGGCGGCGCTCCAGCCGGCGACGGCCTTGCGCGCAGCGAGGACGGCATCACGGCCGTCCTTGCGGGAGCCCTTGGCGGCGTTGGCCAGGAAGGTGCCGTCGGCGGACACGACCTCGTAGGTGCGCCCGGACTCGCTGCGGGGGAAGGCGCCGCCGACGAAGAGCTTGTACGTCTTGCGGACCTCGATGCGGTCCGTGGACCGCTCCGTGGGCTGGTCGCTCATCGCCCCTCCTCCGTCGTCAGGTACGCCCCGAGTCCCTGGATGCCGCCCTCGCGGCCGAAGCCGGACTCCTTGTAGCCGCCGAACGGGCTGGCCGGGTCGAAGCGGTTGAACGTGTTGGCCCAGACGACGCCGGCACGCAGGCGCTCGGCCATCCACAGGATGCGGCTGCCCTTCTCCGTCCAGATCCCGGCCGACAGGCCGTAGGGGGTGTTGTTGGCCTTCTCGACGGCCTCGTCCGGGGTGCGGAAGGTCAGGACGCTCAGCACCGGCCCGAAGATCTCCTCGCGGGCGATGCGATGCGCCTGCGACACGCCGGTGAACACGGTCGGCGGGAACCACCAGCCGCGCTCGGGGATGTCGCACGGGGCGCTCCAGCGCTCGGCGCCCTCGTCCTCGCCGCTCTGCACGAGCTCGCCGATCCTCGACAGCTGCGCCTCGGAGTTGATCGCGCCGATGTCGGTGTTCTTGTCCAGCGGGTCGCCCAGGCGCAGCGTGCCGAGCCGGCGCTTGAGCGAGGCCACGACCTCCTCGGCGACGGACTCCTGGATCAGCAGGCGCGATCCGGCGCAGCAGACGTGCCCCTGGTTGAAGAAGATGCCGTTGACGATTCCCTCGACGGCCTCGTCGATCGGGGCGTCGTCGAACACGACGTTGGCGGCCTTGCCGCCGAGCTCCAGGGTGAGGCGCTTGTCGGTGCCGGCGACCGCGCGCATGATCGCCTTGCCGACCTCCGTCGAGCCGGTGAAGGCCACCTTGTCGACGCCGGGGTGCTCGACGAGCATGCGCCCGGTGTCGCCCGCGCCGGTGAGGATGTTGACGACGCCGGGCGGCAGGTCGGCCTGCCGGCAGATGTCGGCGAAGGCCAGTGCGGTCAGCGGCGTCGTCTCGGCCGGCTTCAGCACGACGGTGTTGCCGCACGCCAGGGCCGGCGCGATCTTCCAGGCGAGCATGAGCAGCGGGAAGTTCCACGGGATGATCTGCGCGGCCACGCCGACGGGCCGCGGATCGCGACCGTAGCCCGCATGGTCGAGCTTGTCGGCCCAGCCGGCGTGGTAGAAGAAGTGGGCCGCGACCAGCGGGAGGTCGACGTCGCGGGACTCGCGGATCGGCTTGCCGTTGTCGAGGGTCTCGAGGACGGCCAGCTCGCGCGACCGCTCCTGGATCAGGCGGGCGATCCGGAAGAGGTACTTGCCGCGGTCGCGGCCGCTCATCGGCCCCCAGACGCGCTCGTAGGCGTCGCGCGCGGCCCGCACCGCCCGGTCGACGTCGTCGGAGCCCGCCTCGGAGACCTCCGAGAGGACCTCCTCGGTCGCCGGGTTGACCGTCTTGAAGGTCGTTCCCCCGATGGCGTCGGTGAACTCGCCGTTGATGAACAGGCCGTACGACGAGGCGATGTCGACGACACTGCGCGACTCGGGCGCGGGTGCGTACTCGAAGGTCACGGCAGCTCCACTCAGTCGATCGTGACGTAGTCGGGACCGGAGTAGTGCCCGGTGGCCAGCCGCTGCCGCTGCAGCAGCAGGTCGTTCAGGAGGGTCGAGGCGCCGAACCGGAACAGGTCGGG
This sequence comes from uncultured bacterium, assembly GCA_963707385.1. GTDB lineage: Bacteria > Actinomycetota > Actinomycetes > S36-B12 > S36-B12 > UBA10649. Next base: position 600,249 of record CAVPPK010000004.1, read on the forward strand.
GGTCAGCCACGCGGTCGCCGACGGTCTCGTTGACGAGGACGAGGTACTTGATGGCGTCCTTGCTCGTGCGGATGCCGCCGGCGGCCTTCACCCCGATGAGCCGCCCGGTCGCCTCGTGGAAGTCGCGCACGGCCTCGAGCATCACCAGCGTGACGGGCGGCGTGGCCGCCGGGGAGATCTTGCCGGTGGAGGTCTTGATGAAGTCGGCGCCCGCCAGCATCGACAGCCAGGACGCGCGGCGCACGTTGTCGAGGGTGCGCAGCTCGCCGGTCTCCAGGATCACCTTGAGGTGCGCGGAGCCGCAGGCCTGCTTCACCGCCGACGATCTCGTCGAACACCAGCCCGTAGTCGCCGGCGAGGAAGGCGCCGCGGTCGATCACCATGTCGATCTCGTCGGCTCCGGCGGCGACGGCGTCGGCGGTGTCGGCCAGCTTGACGGCGAGGCTCGCGCGGCCGGACGGGAACGCCGTGGCCACGGCGGCGACGTGCAGGTGCTCGCCGCACCGACTCGCGCGCCACGCCGACGAGGTCGCCGTAGACGCACACGGCGGCGACGCTCGGGCGTGGTGGGGTCGGTCGGGTCGGGCCGCCGCGCCTTGGCGCACAGCGCGCGCACCTTGCCGGGGGTGTCCATGCCCTCGAGGGTGGTGAGGTCGACCATGCCGATGGCGGTGTCGATGGCCCACGCCTTGGCGTCGTTCTTGATGGAACGGGTGCCGAGGGTCGCGGCGCGCGCCTGCGCGCCGACCTCGTCGACGCCCGGGCAGCCCGTGCAGGAACCGACGGAGCGAGCCCGGGTTCGCGTCAGGCAGGCTGAGGTGGACGGTCACCCGCCTACTCTAGCCACCGGGCCACGTCGGCACTGATGGCTTCGAGCTCGTCCTCGGCCTGTAGCGCGGGCCGCCGCGAGGTCGCCGTCGACGACCGGCACGACGCTCTGCAGGTAGCACTTCACCTTCGGCTCGGTTCCGCTCGGCCGCACGATGATGCGGGCTCCCGACGTCGAGCAGGATGCGCAGGCCGTCGGTGGGCGGGAGGTCCGGCGCGCCCTCCTCGAGATCCTCGAACGACGGCGACCGCGATGCCCGCGACGGTGGCCGGCGGCGTTGCCCGCAGCGCCGACATGACGGCGGGGATGCGCGCACAGATCGCTCACGCGCACCGACACCTGCCGGGTCGCATGCACGCCGTACTCGAAGGCGAGGTCGTCGAGGACCTGCGAGCAGGCTCGCCGTTCCACGCCTTCAGCCGGGCCGCCATCTCGGCGACCATGAGGCCGGCCGTGATGCCGTCCTTGTCGCGCACGCCGTTCGGATCGACGCAGTAGCCGAGCGCCTCCTCGTAGCCGTAGGCGAGGTCGGGGACGCGTGCGATCCACTTGAAGCCGGTCAGGGTCTGCTCGTACTCGAGGTGGGCGTCCGCGGCGATCCGGGCGAGCATCGATCCGGAGACGATGGACTGGGCGAACACCCCGCGACGGCCGAGCCGGCGGTTGCCGGCGGCGATCCACCAGCCGAGCAGGTAGCCGACCTCGTCGCCGGAGAGCATGCGCCAGCCGTCGGCCGTCGGGCACGCCGACGGCGCACCTGTCCGCGTCGGGATCGTGCGCGATCACGAGGTCGCAGTCGGACTCGCGGCGCGGCGGCGAGCGCGAGGTCCATCGCGCCCGGCTCCTCGGGGTTGGGGAAGGAGACCGTCGGGAAGTCGGCGTCGGGCGCGAACTGCGCGGCCACGACGACGGGCGCGGGGAACCCGGCCTGCTCCAGCACGCGCAGGAAGACCTCGCCGCCGACGCCGTGCATCGCCGTGTAGGCGAGGCGGATGTGCAGCGGTGGGCCCGTCCTCGACGAGTGCGGCGGCCTTGTCGACGTAGGCCTGCACGACCTCGTCACCGAGGGTCACCCACTCGTCGCCGTGCGGGAGGTCGGCGACGGGGCCGAGGGCGGTCACGTCGGCGATGTGCGCGCTGATCTCGCGATCGACCGGCGACACGATCTGGCTGCCGTCGCCGAGGTACACCTTGTAGCCGTTGTCGGCGGGCGGGTTGTGGCTGGCGGTGACCATCACGCCGGCCGCGCAGCCGAGGTGCCGGACGGCGAAGGCCAGCACCGGCGTCGGCAGGTGGGCGGGCAGCATCATGACGCTGAGCCCGGCCCCGGACAGGATCTGGGCGGTCGCGCGGGCGAACAGGTCGGAGTCGTGCCGGGCGTCGTGGCCGACGACGACGGCGCCACCGCCGTGCTCGTTCAGGTAGCGGGCGAGGCCCGCGGCGGCGCGGGCCACGACCACCAGGTTCATGCGGTTCGAGCCCGGGCCGACCCGGCCGCGCAGGCCCGCGGTGCCGAACTCGAGCGTTCCGGCGAACGCGTCGTCCAGCTCGGCCTGCGCCTCGACGCTGCCCGCCTCGGCCTCGGCGACGGTCGCCGCCAGCAGCGTCGCGCATGCGCTCGTCGGGATCGGCGGCGATCCACTGCGCGTGCCTCGTCGATGACGGTCATGGCCGCGTCAGAGCTGCCGGATGACCCTGCGCGAGCAGGTCGCTCATCCGAGCCGCGGCCGCCTGGCCGGCCGCGAGGACCTCGGCATGGTCTGAGCGGGTGCTCGGTCATGCCCGTCGGCCAGGTTGGTCACCAGGGACAGGCCGAGGATCTCCATGCCGAGCGACCGCGCCGACGATGGCCTCGAGGGCGGTGCTCATGCCGACCAGGTCGGCCGCCCATGTTCTCGCGCCATCTGGATCTCGGCGGGCGTCTCGTACATCGGCCCGCGGAACTGCATGTAGACGCCCTCGTCGAGCGTCGGCTCGATCTCGTGGCACAGGCGACCGCAGCCGTGCCGAGTAGAGGTCGGTGAGGTCGACGAAGTGCGCTCCGTGCAGCGGCGACGTGCCCGGTGAGGTTGATGTGGTCCTGATGAGGACCGGAGTGCCCGGGTGCCAGACGGGTTGAGTGCCGCCGCAGCCGTTCGTCAGGACATGGTCCTGCATCCGGCGGCGGCTGCCGTGCGCACCGCGTGGGTGACGGCGTCGACGCCGTGCTCCTCGTAGAGGTGGGTCCGGCCCAGGAAGACGAGGACGCGCGTGCCGTCGGCGTCGACGCTGCGGAAGCGGCCCGCGTGGCCCTCGGCCGCGGGGCGCGCGAAGTGCGGCAGGTCGGTCACGGGGAAGTCGGCGACGATCGGGCCGAGCCGGTCGGCGTCGGACATCCAGCCCGAGCCGAGGATGACGGCGACGTCGTGCCGGGCGACACCGGTCAGGTGGGCGAGCGCCGAGGCCGACTCCTCGGCATGCTCTGGCCAGTGCGTGGGTGGGTGCTCACGGTCCGACGATAACGGTGCCGGGCACGCATGCCTGAGGCTCGGATCCGAGTGCCGCTACTCCGCCGCGATGTGCAGACGTCGCGCGGCCTCGGCGATGGAGCCGGACAGGCTCGGGTAGACGGTGAAGGTCGACGCCAGCTGATCGACGGTGAGTCGCTGCTCGACGGCGATGGTGAGCGGGTGGATGAGCTCGCTCGCATGCGGTCCGACGATGACGGCACCGGCGACGATCCTCGAGCCGCGCCGGCAGAAGAGCTTCACGAAGCCGTCGCGCTGCTCCACCATCTTGGCTCGCGCGTTCGGCGCCAGCGGAACGATCACGACGTCGCCGCGGAACGATCCGGCGTCGAGGTCGCGCTGGGTGAGTCCGACGGTGGCGATCTCGGGGTTGGTGAAGACGGTGCTGGACACCGTGGTGAGCTCCAGGGGAGTCACGGCGTCGCCCAGCGCGTGCCACATCGCGATGCGCCCCTGCATGGCGGCGACGGACGCGAGCATGAGGACGCCCGTGCAGTCACCGGCGGCGTAGACGCCGCGCCGGGTGGTGCGGCTGACGCGGTCGACGCGGATGAACCCGCCGTCGTCGGTCTCGACACCTGCCGTCTGCGAGCCCGAGCTCGTCGGTGTTCGGCAGCGAGCCGACGGCCATGAGCACGTGCGAGCCGTGCACGACGTCACCGGACGCGAGCGTGACCTCGACGCCGTCGTCGGTGCGGCGGGCGGCGGTCGCGCGCGACGAGCCGAGCACCTCGAGGCCGCGGCGCGCGAAGACCTCCTCGAGCACGCGAGCGGCGTCCGGGTCCTCGCCGGGCAGGACGCGGTCGCGGGAGGAGATGAGCACGACGCGGCTGCCGAGGGCGTGGTAGGCGCCCGCGAACTCCGCTCCGGTCACGCCGGAGCCCACCACGATCAGGCGCTCGGGCACCTCGTCGAGGCCGTAGACCTGCTCCCACGTGAGGATGCGCTCGCCGTCGGGCAGCGCATCGGGCAGGACGCGCGGGCGCGCGCCGGTGGCGAGGAGCACGGCGTCGGCCTGGAGGGTCTCCTCCTTGCCGTCGCGGCGCGCGACGACCACGTTCGCGTCCTCGTCGAGCCGGCCGACGCCGGGCATCAGCGTGATGCCCTCGCGCAGGAGGCGGGCGCGGATGTCGTCGCTCTGGGCGCGCACGAGTCCCGCGATGCGCTCGTTCACCGCCCGGAGGTCGACGCCGATGCGGGACGGCTCAGGGGAGCGGCCGTCGATGAGCACGCCCAGGTTGGCGCTCGAGGCGGCCGCGGTGATGGCGTTGGCCGTGGCGACGAGGGTCTTGCTCGGGACCGCGTCCGTGAGGACGGCCGAGCCGCCCGGCCCGTCACGGTCGACGAGGGTCACGTCGGCGCCCAGCTGCCGGGCGACGAGAGCCGCCTCGTAGCCGCCGGGACCCCCGCCCACGATCACGACACTGGTCATCAGGCTGCCTCCCGGTCCGCACGTCGGTCACGCGCGGCATTCTTCCGTACCGGGGTCACGTTCCATACGCTGGTGGCCGTGACCCTCTACGCCGCCTACGGATCGAACCTCGACCCGCACCGGATGGCCCAGCGGGCGCCGGCGTCGCCGGGGCAGGGGACGGGTTGGCTGCGGGGCTGGCGGCTGACCTTCGCTGGCGAGGACGTGGGCTGGGACGGAGCGCTCTCGACGGTCGTCGAGGACGAGGACTCGTCGGTGTTCGTGATGCTCTACGACGTCCCGCCGCAGGACGAGCAGGCCCTCGACGCGTGGGAGGGCGCCGATCTCGGCCTGTGGCGGAAGATCCGGGTGCGCGTGCACACGCTGGACGGCGAGCCGCTGGCCTGGCTGTACGTGCTCGACGCCTACGAGGGCGGCCTGCCGTCCGCGCACTATCTCGGGGTCATCGCCGACGCGGCGGAGGCCGGCGGAGCGCCGGCGGACTACGTCGAGCGGCTGCGCGAGCATCCGTGCCGGGCCCTCGGCGAGGAGTAGCCCGCCCGTCTCGTCGACTGGAGGGGCGTGGCCGCCCTACCGGGCGGTAACGCGGCCACGAGCCGCCACTCGACGGGGGTCAGAAGTCTCCGCCGCCGAAGTCGCCCCCGCCGAAGCCACCGCCACCGAAGTCGCTGCCGCCGCCGAAGCCCCCGAAGCCGGACCCCTCGCCGCCACCGCCCCCGAAGCCCGCGCTGTCCATGCCGGACGCGCCCGTGACGCCCGGCACGTGCCACATGCTGCTGAGCATGGTGCCCATCACGACGGCGGTCATCACGCCGGCGAACGGGGAGTAGTAGCCCTGCGCGTAGGCGCCGTACTCCGGGCCGGCCTGGTAGTACGGCCGGTTGCCCCCAGCGGTGGCCACCTCGAGGCTGTGCGGCTGGCCGCCGGTCTCGACGGTCGTGCGGCAGGCGGCGCACATCGGCACGTCGCGCTCGCCCAGGCCCGGCGGCGCCCAGACCACGTCCGCGACGCTCGGCCCGTGCCGCGGGTCGACGAAGCAGGGCGGACGGCGCTCGGGCAGGGGCTGGTGCGCGAGGCGGGCATCGACGCAGGCCAGGGCGTAGCGGCCGTCCTCGAGCGCGGTCGTCACGTTGACCGCGTCCGCGGGGCTGCGCATGAGGGCGACCGACGACTTGGCGCGGTCGTAGCTGTCGAGGGCGCGCTGCATGTCCGCGCGCGTGGCATCGTCGAAGTCCGGGTCGGCGAGGCTGAAGGAGCCGAGCCGCTCGCCGTACTCGGTGATGTCCTCGTCGACCGTCTTGCGCACGGCCGTCGAGCTGCAGCTCGCGGGTCTTCTCGGCCCGCCTGGAGAACACGACGAGCACGACGACCCCGCCGATGATCAGGACGAGCAGCAGGATCAGGACGCCGGATCCGCCGCCGCCCGAGGAGGAGTCCGCCGGGGTGCTGCTGCGTGCTGAAGCGCTCGTCGGTGAGGGCGACGAACTCCGAGAGGACGGCCGCGGCACCCGCGTCGCGCTGGGTGCGGAAGGCCTCCGTCGCGAGGTCGGCCACGGACTGGGCCGTCGATCCGGCCCGGAACTGGTCGCCGACGATGACCGCGTAGACGCCGGCCAGGCCCACCTCGTCCTTGCAGCGCGACGAGCACGTCTCGTCGGCCGTGCCGCCGCCGGCCGCCGACTCGGGCAGCACGGCGATGAACTGCGGGACGTCGCTGGCGAGGATCTGGTCCGACAGGGCGGCGACCTCGGCGCCGCGACAGCGCGTTCTCCGCGTCGGGAGCGCTGTAGACGGGGTCACCGCCCCGCAGGGCGGCGGCCGCCTCGCTCACATCGGGGGCGGCGAGAGCGGCGGGAGCGCCCCAGAGCGTCAGGGCGGCAACGGCGAGCGACGGCTGGTCAGGGCGGAGGCGATGCGCGGCATGCTTCCACGTTACGTCATTCGGGCGGCGAGCACCAGTCGGTGCCGAGGCGCACGGACGCAGCGGTGCCGTCAGTCCTTGATCTCGCAGAGGACGGTGCCGCGTGGGGACGGTGGCGCCCACCTCGGCGGTGAGCTTCTCGATGGTGCCGGCCTTGTGGGCGGTGAGCGGCTGCTCCATCTTCATGGCCTCGAGGACGACGACGAGGTCGCCCTCGGCGACCTCCTGGCCCTCCTCGACCGCGACCTTGACGATGGTGCCCTGCATCGGGGCGGCCAGGGCGTCGCCGGTCGCGCCCGGCGCCGGCCTTCTTGCCGGCCTTGCGCTTCTTCGGGCCGCCGGCCGCGGGCGCCCCGCTCGCCAGCGCCGAGCCCGGCGGGCAGGGTGACCTCGAGGCGCTTGCCGCCGACCTCGACGACGACGGTCTCGCGCTCGCTCGGCCTCGACCTCGCCGTCGGTGCTGCCCGCGTAGGCCGGGATGGTGTTGTCGAACTCGGTCTCGATCCAGCGGGTGTGGACGCGTGAAGGCGACTTGCCGGGCGCCGGGGCGAAGGCCGGGTCGCGCACGACGGCGCGGTGGAAGGGGAGCGCGGTGGCCATGCCCTCGACCTCGAACTCGTCGAGCGCGCGGCGCGGAGCGCTCGAGCGCCTCCTCGCGGGTGGCGCCGGTGACGATCAGCTTGGCCAGCAGCGAGTCGAAGTTGCCGCCGATGACGTCGCCGGCCTCGACGCCGGCGTCCACGCGGACGCCGGGGCCGCTCGGCGGGTTCCAGACGGTGAGCGACGCCGGGCGCGGGCAGGAAGTTGCGGCCCGGGTCCTCGCCGTTGATGCGGAACTCGAAGGAGTGACCGCGCAGGACGCGGGTCGGCGTAGTCGAGGTGCCGCCGTCGGCGATGCGGAACTGCTCGCGGACCAGGTCGATGCCGGCGACCTCCTCGGTGACCGGGTGCTCGACCTGCAGGCGGGTGTTGACCTCGAGGAACGAGATCGTGCCGTCCGTGCCGACGAGGAACTCGCAGGTGCCGGCGCCGTACGTAGCCGGCCTCCTTGCGGATCGCCTTGGACGACGCGTAGAGCTCGCTGCGGCTGCTCGTCGGTGAGGAACGGCGCGGGGGCCTCCTCGACGAGCTTCTGGTGGCGGCGCTGCAGCGAGCAGTCGCGGGTGGAGACGACGACGACGTTGCCGTGCTTGTCGGCGAGGCACTGGGTCTCGACGTGGCGCGGCTTGTCGAGGTAGCGCTCGACGAAGCACTCGCCGCGGCCGAAGGCGGCGACCGCCTCGCGGACGGCGGAGTCGTAGAGCTCGGGGATCTCCTCGAGGGTGCGGGCGACCTTGAGGCCGCGGCCGCCGCCGCCGAAGGCCGCCTTGATCGCGACCGGCAGGCCGTGCTCCTCGGCGAAGGCGACGACCTCGTCGGCGCCCGTGACCGGGTCGGCGGTGCCGGGCGACCAGCGGGGCGCCGGCGCGCTGCGCGATGTGGCGGGCGGTGACCTTGTCGCCGAGGTCGCGGATGGCCTGCGGGCGGCGGGCCGATCCAGGTCAGCCCGGCGTCGATGACGGCCTGGGCGAAGTCGGCGTTCTCGGAGAGGAAGCCGTAGCCGGGGTGGACGGCGTCGGCACCGGACTCGCGGGCGGCGTCGAGGATCTTGTCGATGACGAGGTAGGTCTCGGCCGCGGTGTCGCCGCCGAGGGCGTAGGCCTCGTCGGCGAGCCGGACGTGCAGGGCGTCGCGGTCGGGGTCGGCGTAGACGGCCACGGACGTGAGCCCGGCGTCCCGGCAGGCCCGGATGACGCGGACGGCGATCTCGCCGCGGTTGGCGATCAGGACTGTATGCACGTCGTGAGGACCCTCTCTGTGGTGGCGACCCGGGATTGCACGGGGGACCCGCGGGGCAGCGTATCGACTGCAGGGAGCCCTTGGGGGCTCAGGGACTATGGCGAAGACCACAGGTCGGTCCAGGTGACGCCGAGGTCGAGCAGCAGCCGCCGCAGGGTGGGCAGGGAGACGCCCACGACGTTGGACGGGTCGCCGTCGATGCCGTCGACGAAGGCGCCGCCCAGCGCGTCGAGGGTGAAGCCGCCGGCGACCCGCAGCGGCTCGCCGGTGGCCAGGTAGGCCTCGAGCTCCGCGCGGCTGGGGCTGCCCATGCGCACGATCGTGCTGGCGACGGCCCCGACCGCCTCGCCCGGTGGCGGGCCGGATCAGCCAGTGGCCGGTGCGCAGGGTGCCGGACCGGCCCATCATCTGGGCCCACCGCTCCCAGGCCTGCTCGGGTGAGTCGGGCTTGCTGAACGCCTCGCCGTCGACATCGAACACCGAGTCGCAGCCGACCACGAGCGCGTCGGGGTCGGCGGCGTAGTCGCCGGCGACCGCCTCGGCCTTGGCCCGGCGAGGGCCAGGCACAGCTCGGCGGGCGTGGCCTCGGGGAGGCTCGCCTCGATGGCCTCCTCGTCGACGTCGCTGACGTGGACCTGCGGGGTGACGCCGGCGTTGCGGAGGACGACGAGCCGCCCCGGCGACTGCGAGGCGAGGACGAGTCGTGGGCACCGGCTACCGCGGCATCGTCGACGCGCGCCAGGCGCCGAAGCCGGGACGCAGGGCCGGCCGGATGCTGCGGCTCTTGCGCGCCCACAGGCTGAAGGCGGGCTGCCTCCGCGCGCGCCGTGCCGCGCGTGGACGAGGACCGCCACCACGACGGCGAGCTCGTCGGCGGTCGGCGACCCGGCGACGACCCGCAGCAGCGGCTCCTGCTTCTCTGCGCTCATCGTCGTCTCCCTACAGCGGGATGTTCCCGTGCTTCCTCGGCGGCCGGTTCGCGCGCTTGTTGCGCAGCGCCCGCAGCGCCCGCGTGATCATCATGCGCGACTCGTGCGGGAAGATCACGCGGTCGATGTAGCCGCGCTCGGCCGCGATGTACGGGTTGGCCAGGGTGTCCTGGTACTCGTCGATGAGGCGCTTGCGCTCGACGTCGGCATCCTCGGCCGCGGCGATCTCCTTGCGGTACAGGATGTTGGCCGCGCCCTGCGCGCCCATGACGGCGATCTCCGCGGTGGGCCAGGCGAGGTTGATGTCGGCGCCGAGGTGCTTGGAGCCCATGACGTCGTAGGCGCCGCCGTAGGCCTTGCGGGTGATCACGGTGACGAGCGGCACCGTGGCCTCGGCGTAGGCGTAGATGAGCTTGGCGCCGCGGCGGATGATGCCGTCCCACTCCTGGTCGGTGCCGGGCAGGAAGCCGGGCACGTCGACGAGGGTGATCACCGGGATGTTGAAGGCGTCGCAGGTGCGCACGAACCGCGCCGCCTTCTCGGAGGCGTCGATGTCGAGGGTGCCGGCGAACTGCATCGGCTGGTTGGCGACGATGCCGACGGCGTGGCCCTCGACGCGGCCGAACCCGCAGAGGATGTTCGGGGCGAACAGCGGCTGGGTCTCGAGGAAGTCGCCGTCGTCGAGCAGGTGCTCGATCACGCGGTGCATGTCGTAGGGCTGGTTGGGCGAGTCGGGCATCAGCGTGTCGAGCTCGTAGTCCTCGTCGGTGAACGGTCAGGTCCGCCTCGAAGGGGTACGTCGGCGGGTCCTCGAGGTTGTTGCTCGGCAGGTACGACAGCAGCGCCTTGACGTACTCGAGGGCGTCGTCCTCGTCGGTGGCCATGTAGTGCGCGACACCCGACTTGGAGTTGTGCGTGCGGGCGCCACCGAGCTCCTCGAACTCGACGTCCTCGCCGGTGACCGTCTTGATGACGTCGGGTCCGGTGATGAACATGTGCGAGGTCTGGTCGACCATGATCGTGAAGTCGGTGATGGCGGGCGAGTAGACGGCGCCGCCGGCGCAGGGGCCCATGACGAGCGAGATCTGCGGGATGACCCCCGACGACATGCACGTTGCGGCGGAAGATCTCGCCGTACAGGCCGAGGGCGACGACGCCCTCCTGGATGCGGGCGCCGCCGGAGTCGTTGATGCCGATGACCGGGCAGCCGATCTTCATGGCCATGTCCATGACCTTGACGATCTTCTCGCCGAAGACCTCGCCGAGGGATCCGCCGAAGACGGTGAAGTCCTGGGCGAAGACGCAGACGGGGCGGCCGTCGATGGTGCCGTAGCCGGTGACGACGCCGTCGCCGTACGGCCGGATCTTCTCCAGTCCGAAGGCGTACGAGCGGTGCTTGGCCAGGCCGTCGAGCTGCTGGAAGGAGTCCTCGTCGAGAAGCGCGAGGACGCGCTCCATCGCGGTCTGCTTGCCGCGCTTGTGCTGCTTGTCGACCGCGTCCTGGCGGCGGCTGAGCGCCTGTGCGCGCCGCTCCGCGAGGTCGGCGGCCTTGCCTGCCGTGGTGCGGGGGTCCGGGGTGTTCTCGTCGACGGGTGCCGCGCTCATCGCTCCTCCTAGGCCTTCGTTGCGTACCTTAGTGGTGTGAGTGACGAGCTAGTGGTGCCGGTGGATGCCGACCTCGTGGAGCGACGCCTCGCCGACCGGGAGGTGCCGTGGCCGCGCCCGCACGTCACCGTGCATCGACGGGCTCGACCAACGCCGACCTCCTCGAACTGGCCCGCGCGGGCGCACCCGAGGGCAGCGTCGTCGTGGCCGACGAGCAGACCGCCGGCCGCGGACGGCTCGGCCGCGCGTGGGTGAGCGCGCCCGGCGCGGGCCTGTGGTTCTCGGTGCTCGTGCGCATGGCCCCGGATCCGCAGCGAGGGCTGCTGCCCCTGCTCGCCGGGCGTCGCCGTCGCTGAGGCGGCCCGGCGGCACGGCGTGCCGGCGGCGCTCAAGTGGCCCAACGACGTGGTCATCGACGGCACGGCGCTCGACGGCAGCCCCGGGCCGCGCAAGCTGGCCGGGATCCTGGCCGAGACCGACGGCGAGGATGCCGTCGTGATCGGCATCGGCGTCAACGTCGACCCAGACGGCCGACGCAGCTGCCGGTCCCCGCCGCGACGTCGATGCTGCTCGAGGGCGCGACGGTCTCGCGCGACGACCTGCTCGTCGACATCCTCACGGTGCTGCACGGCCAGCTCGACGACCTGCGCCGCGCGGGCAGCGACTTCGTGATGGACGCCTACCGCGAGCGCTGCCTGACCATCGGTCGCGACGTGTCGGTGACGCTGCCCAGCGGCGAGGCAGCTGCGGGGCCGCGCGGTCGGCGTCGGCGACGACGGCCAGCTGCACGTGCGCACCGTCGGAGACGACGGTGTCGGTCGCCGCCGGCGACGTCATCCATGCCACCATCTGACCATGGCCTACCCGCAGAAGCTGCTCGCCCCTGACGAGAAGATCCAGTTCGAGACGCGGCCGCACTGGCGGGCGCTGTTCGTGCCGATCGTCATCCTGCTGGTCACCGTCTTCGGCATGACGTGGCTGTACTTCTGGATCGACAGCGAGATGCTCGGCGGCACCGTCATCCGCTGGGTCGTGCTCGCCGGCGGCATCCTCATCCTCGTGCTCTGGGCGATCGTGCCCTTCCTGCGCTGGATGACCACGGAGTACGTCTTCACCGACCGCCGGATCATCGTGCGATCCGGCATCATCACCCGGCACGGCAAGGACATGCCGCTGGCCAAGGTCAACAACGTGTCGTTCTTCGTGCCCGGCGATGGGCCGCATCCTCAACTACGGGGAGCTGCAGATCCAGTCCGCGGGGGAGAACGACGGCCTCGACGTGCGGGATGTCCCCGACGTCGAGGACATCCAGCGCAAGGTCTACGAGTTCATCGAGGCCGACGAGAAGCGCCGCCGCGGCGGCAACACGACCGACCTGCCCCCGAACAGCTCCACCTGAGCCGATCGTCAGATGGGCGTGGCTGGCGTCGCGCTCGGCCAGCTCCTGGTCGGCCGGGTCGTCCGGCAGCGCGGGGAACACCCACGTGCGGTAGGCCACGAACCGGAACAGCGTGCCGAGGAGCACGCCCACGACGTTCGCGCTGATGTTGTCGGCCAGGGGCGAGTCGAGCCCGAGGACGTAGTGGCTGAACCACAGGCAGCCCACCGAGATGAGCAGCGCGATGCCGTTGAACACGAAGAACAGGACGTACTCGCGGCGCATGCTGCGCCGGCCGCGGTTTCGGTAGGTCCAGAACCGGTTGCCGAAGTAGGCGAACGTGGTCGCGGCGACGACGCTGACGACCTTCGCGGTCAGCGGCTTGTCCTCGAGCGGACCGAAGTACAGCAGCAGGTTGAACAGGCCGACGTCGATGACGAAGGCGACAGCCCCGACGATGCCGAACTTGGCCACCTCGTGCACCAGTGCCCGGATGGGCGAGTAGCAGCCGCTCCACGAGGCCCGGGTCGCGCCCCGGGACCGGATCGGCGGACTCGGGCATGCGAGGGAGTCTAGGACGCCACGCAGTAGGTTCCTCTCGTGGATCTCGACGGCGCCCCTCGTGTGGGCATCGTGGGCGGGGGCCAGCTGGCGCGGATGAGCGCCGCCCCGGCCGCGGCGCTCGGCGTCGGCCTGCGGGTGCTGGCCACCTCGCCCGAGGAGTCCGCCGCCCAGGTCATCCACGACGTCGTGCTCGGCCGGCACGACGACCTCGAGGCGCTGAAGCGCGCTGGCGGCGGGCTGCGACGTCGTGACCTTCGACCACGAGCACGTCCCGCCGGCCCACCTCGAGCAGCTCGAGGCCATGGGCGTCGCCGTGCGCCCGGGGCCGTCGGCCCTCTTCCACGCCCAGGACAAGATCCACATGCGCCAGGCGCTGACCGACATCGACGTCCCCTGCCCTCGCTGGCGGGTCGTCTCCGCGCTCGACCACGTCGAGGAGTTCGCCGACGGAGATCGGCTGGCCGGTCGTGCTCAAGACCTCGCGCGGCGGCTACGACGGTCGAGGCGTGTGGGTGGTGGAGTCGGCGGCGCAGGCCGCCGACGTGCTCGCCGTCCCGCTGGCGGCCGGCGCCCAGTGGCTGGCGGAGGAGCGGATCGACTTCGTGCAGGAGCTGTCCGCGCAGGTGGCGCGATCGCCGCACGGGCAGGCGGTCGCCTACCCGGTCGTGCGGACGGTGCAGGCGGACGGCATCTGCGCGGAGGTCGATCGCCCCGGCGCCCGGCCTGGCGGCCGCCCGCGCCGTCGAGGCGCAGGAGATCGCGCTGCGGATCGCGCGCGACCTCAACGTGACCGGGATGCTCGCCGTCGAGCTGTTCGACGACGGCCACGACCTGTACGTCAACGAGCTCGCCATGCGGCCGCACAACTCCGGCCACTGGTCGCATCGAGGGCGCGCGCACGAGCCAGTTCGAGAACCACCTGCGCGCGGTGCTCGACCTCCCGCTCGGCGACCCGACCCTCGTCGCCCCGTACGCCGTGATGGTGAACATCCTCGGCGGCGACGTCGGCGACCTCTACTCCGCGTACCGCCACGTGCTCGCCCGCGACCCGGCGCTCAAGGTGCACCTGTACGGCAAGGAGGTGCGGCCGGGGCGCAAGGTCGGGCATGTCACCGTCGTGGGCGACGACTATGAGCAACTATTGGCACGCGGCCGGCATGCGGCCGACTACTTCGCGGGAGTCATCGATGAGTGAGAGCCCGCTGGTCGCGATCTGCATGGGCAGCGACTCCGACTGGCCGGTCATGCAGGCCGCCGCGTCGGCGCTCGAGGACTTCGGGATCCCCTTCGAGGCGATGGTGCTGTCGGCCCACCGCATGCCGCGCGAGATGGTCGCCTTCGGCACGGATGCCGCGACGCGCGGGATCAAGGTGATCATCGCGGGCGCCGGCGGTGCGGCGCACCTGCCGGGCATGCTCGCCTCCCTGTCGCCCGCTGCCGGTGATCGGGGTTCCCGTCCCGCTGTCGACCCTCGACGGCATGGACTCCCTGCTGTCGATCGTCCAGATGCCGTCCGGCGTGCCGGTGGCCACGGTCGCGATCGGCAACGCCCGCAATGCCGGTCTCCTCGCCGTGCGCATGCTCGGCATCGCCGACCCGGACCTCGTCACCGCCATGGCCGCGTACCAGGACGACCTCAACGCGCAGGCGAAGGCGAAGAACGCCAACCTGACGCGGTGACGTCTCCTCACCAGCGCGTCGGCTGGTTCGAGCTCTTCTACGACCTGGTCATCGTCGCAGCGGTCAGCTACACGGGGCACACCTTCGCGGCGGCGCCCACGTGGGGCCTGGGCCTGTGGATCGCCGCATGGACCCTGATCATGTTCGTCCTGTGGCTGCTCACCACGCTCGGCAACAACCTCGCCCCGACGGACAGCGCGCCTCGCCGGATGCTCGGACTCCTGCAGATGCTCGCGCTCGTGATCGCGGCCCTGGGCACGGTCGCCGACGAGGGGCTGTCGAACGCGACCGGGTTCGGCGCGCTCGCGGTCGCCTTCGGCTCCGTGTGCGCGACGTTCCTCCTGCTCAAGCCGGCCGATCCGCTCGTGCGAGGCCAGGTGCGCGTGCTCGCCTGGGGTTCGGGGCTCGCCGCGCTCGTCCTCGCGCTCGGCCTCCTGCTTCCCGACGACGCCGAGTGGACGGCGACCGGCGCCCCCACCTGGATCATCACGATCGGCGTCGCGGCGGCCGCCGTCCCCCTGTTCGTGGTGGTGGGCCGCTGCTCCCGGCTGCTCGACGCTGATCACCTGCGCGAGCGGCTGGGGCAGCTCGTCATCATCGTGCTCGGCGAGGCTTTCGTGGGCCTCGTGTCCACGCTGGGGGGTCGGTCGACGATCCCCAACCCCGCCTACTTCGTCCTGACCTTCGTCGTCGTCTTCGCCATCTGGACGCTGTACTTCTCGAGCGTCATGCCGGCGGGGGTGCCGCAGAGCCCGTGGCGACTGCGCGTGTGGCTGCTCATGCACGTGCTGCTCATGTTCGGCGCCATCGGCGCGGCTGCGGTCTTCTCCAGCCTGACGCTGGTCCCGTTCGGGGACGAGGCACCCGACGTCCTCCAGGGCACGGAGTGGACGACACTCCCGCTCTTCTTCGTTCTCGTCGCTCTCGCTGCGATGACGTGGATCGCCGGTGGCCGCCTGACGGTGCTCGTGCGCATCTACCTCGCAGCCGCCTCCCTCCTGCTCGTGATGGGCGTCGTCGGTCTCGTCTTGACCCGTGGTGGCAGCGCATGGGAGAACGCCGCAGGGACCGTGATCGTCGTGGCGGTGGCGCTTGCGTCGGTGCGCATCAGCCAGCCCTACTCGCGCCCGGATGGGGTCGAGCTCAGGGCAGAAGCCGAGGAATCTCCACCACGGGGCAGCGATCCATCACCATGACGACTCCGGCGTCGATGACGCGCTGAGCCGCGTCGACGTCGATCACGCCCTCCTGGAACCAGACGACACCTGCGCCGGCGGCAACGGCCTCGTCGGCGAACCGGCCCGCGCGGGAGGAGTTGATGAACACGTCGACGACGTCCGGCGCCCCGAGCACGGCCGCGGCCTCCGCGATCGTCGGGTAGCCCTGCTCCCCATGGACGACGTCCGCCCGCGGATGGATCGGCACGATGCGCTTGCCCTCCTGCTGCAGGTAGGCGGCGACCCGGTACGCCTCTCGCGCAGGGTTGTCGGCCAGGCCGACGACGAACCACGTGGTGCTGTCCGTGAGAGCTGCACGTATTTCCTCGGGCCTGTTCATCGGGAGCCGTCCACGGGACCATTGTGCCGACGCGTGGTGATCGGTGCGTCCGGAACGGAAGAGACCCGGTATGGATGCGTCGGAGCTGAGGGACCTTCAGAGGCCGTTGAAGCAGCGCTATCGCGACGACCCGGCGACGGCACGCACGCCGGCGCATGCGGAGGGGGTCGTCGACGTCGCAACCCTCACCTGCAGGATCGTGCGCGTGCCAGGTGACACGGTGGCAGGACTGCATCCGGCCGCCGGTGGCAGCGGGGAGCTCGCCTGCTCGGCCGACCTGCTGCTCGAGGCGCTCGTTGCGTGCGCCGGGGTGACCCTCGCCTCGGTGTCGACGTCGATGGGTGTGTCGATGCGGTCCGCCCGCATCCTCGCGGACGGGCACTGGGATGCACGCGGGACGCTGGCAGTCGACCGGGCAGTCCCGGTGGGCCTGACCGACGTGACCCTGGTCTTCGACCTCGACACGGATGCAGATGACGCGACGGTCGCGCGACTCGTCGACCTGACGGAGCGGTACTGCGTGATCGCCCAGACCCTCGCCGCGCCGCCGCCCGTCGACTTCGTCGTCGGCGAGCCGGGCCGCCTGACTAGGCGGTCGGCCGACCGAGCGCCCGGTACGACCAGCCGGCGTTGCGCCAGGCGGCCGGGTCGAGCGCGTTGCGCGCGTCGATGACGTGCCGGTCGGCCACGAGGTCGCCGAGGGAGGCGGGGTCGAGCTCGCGGTACTCGCGCCACTCGGTGCCGAGGACGACCAGCTGGGCGCCCGAGAGCGCCTCGCGGAGGTCATCGACGTAGGTCATGTGCGGGATAGACGCGCTCGGCGTTGACCAGGCCCTTGGGGTCGTGGACGACGACCTCGGCGCCGGCGTTGCTCATCGCCACGGCGACGTCGAGCGAGGGCGAGTCGCGGACGTCGTCGCTGTCGGGCTTGAACGTCGCGCCGAGGACGGTGATCCGCTTGCCGCGGAACGTCGCCGCCCGAGCGCCTCGCGGGCCAGGTCGACCGTGGTCGGCCCGGCGGCGCAGGTTGATCTGGTCGACCTCGCGCAGGAAGGCCACCGCGTCCTCCGCGCCGAGCTCGCCGGCGCGGGCCATGAAGGCGCGGATGTCCTTGGGCAGGCAGCCGCCGCCGAAGCCGAGGCCGGCGGCGAGGAAGCGGCTGCCGATGCGCGGGTCGTAGCCGATCGCGGCGGCCAGCTGCGTGACGTCGGCGCCGGCGGCCTCGCACACCTCGGCCATCGCGTTGATGAACGAGATCTTCGTGGCGAGGAAGGAGTTGGCCGCGACCTTGACGAGCTCGGCGGTCGGGAAGTCGGTGACGAGGAACGGGACGCCCTCGGCGATGATCGGCGCGTAGACCTCGCGCAGCCGGTCCTCCGCGCCCTGGCGAGTGCACGCCGACGACGAGGCGGTCGGGTGCAGGGTGTCCTCGACGGCGAAGCCCTCGCGGAGGAACTCGGGGTTCCAGGCCACCTCGACGCCGGCGCGCCGCGGTCTTGGCGAGCAGGGCCTCGAGCTCCGCGGCCGTGCCGACCGGCACGGTCGACTTGCCGACGACGAGGGCGCCCGGACGCAGGTGCGGCGCGAGCGAGGTCGACCGAGCCGAACACCTGCGACATGTCGGCCTTCTGCGCGCCAGCGGTCTGCGGGGTGCCGACGCAGATGAAGTGCACGTCGGCGAACTGCGCCACCTCCTCGAACGAGGTGGTGAAGCGCAGCCGTCCGGCGTCGATGTTGCGGGCGAGGACCTCGTCGAGTCCCGGCTCGTAGAACGGGACCCGGCCCGAGCGCAGCATCTCGATCTTGGCGGGGTCGACGTCGAGGCCGATGACCTCGAAGCCGAGCTCGGCCATGCAGGCGGCGTGCGTCGCACCGAGGTAGCCGGTGCCGATGACAGACAGACGTGGCGGCATTCCCACAGGCTAGTAGTCTGTCGCCCGTGGCCGGAAACAAGGACTTCCAACAATTCAATCTGACGGAGGAGCACGAGGCGCTCCGCGAGGCCGTGCGCGACCTCGTCGCCGCGAAGGTGACCCCGCGAGCGGCCGAGGTGGACGAGACCGGGGAGTTCCCCTGGGACGTCTACGAGGCGCTGCGTGCGTCGGGCTTCCACGCCATCCACATCCCGGAGGAGTACGGCGGCGAGGGCGGCGACGCCCTGGCCGCGTGCCTGGTGATCGAGGAGGTCGCGCGCGGGTGCGCGTCGAGCTCGCTCATCCCGGCGGTCAACAAGCTGGGCACCCTGCCGCTGCTGGTCGCTGCCGACGAGACCCTGCTGAAGACCTACCTCCCGCAGGTGGCCAGTGGCGAGGCGATGTTCTCCTACGCGCTCAGCGAGCGCGAGGCGGGCAGCGACGCGGCGTCGATGAAGACCCGGGCCGTGCGCCAAGGACGACGGCTGGGTGCTCAACGGTCAGAAGAGCTGGATCAGCAACGCCGGCATCTCGAAGTACTACACCGTCATGGCCGTCACGGACCCCGAGAAGGGCCCGCGTGGAGGCATCTCGGCGTTCGTCGTGCACGAGGACGACGCGGGCTTCTCCCTCGGCGACGCCCGAGCGCAAGCTCGGCATCCACGGCTCGCCCACGCGCGAGATCCTGCTTCGACAACTGCTGGATCCCGGGCGACCGGATCGTCGGCGACGTCGGCACGGGATTCCAGACCGCGATGCGGACGCTCGACCACACCCGCGTGACCATCGGGGCGCAGGCCGTCGGCATCGCCCAGGGCGCCCTCGACGTCGCCGCCGCCTACGTCAAGGACCGTCAGCAGTTCGGCAAGCCGGTCGCCTCGTTCCAGGGCATCCAGTTCATGATCGCCGACATGGCGATGAAGCTCGAGGCGGCCCGGCAGCTCGTCTACGTCGCAGCCGCGAAGAGCGAGCGCGAGGACGCCGACCTCACCTTCTTCGGCGCTGCGGCGAAGGCGTTCGCCTCCGACGTGGCCATGGAGGTCACCACCGACGCGGTGCAGGCCCTCGGCGGGGCCGGCTACACGAAGGACTGGCCGGTCGAGCGCATGATGCGCGACGCGAAGATCACCCAGATCTACGAGGGCACCAACCAGGTGCAGCGCATCGTCATGGCCAAGCAGGTCCTCCGCTAGACCCTGCCGCGCACGCGCACGCCCCGGGGTGCGTGACCCAATACAGTGCTGCGTGTGACCGTGCCGCAGCTTCCGGGTGCCCGCGTGCGCGTCCGGCGGGGCGGGACGGCGTGGGAGGTCCGGGCCGATCGGCTCTCCGACCTCCAGCGGCTGGCGGTCTGCAGCGTCGCCGCCGGGTCGGTCACCGAGCTCGACGTCACGGTCGACAAGTGGCGCCCGCCCGTGCCCGGCTGGATCGGGCGGCCAGGTCTGCCCGGCATCCGTGAGCTCTCGGTCGAGCCGAAGGGCTCGGGCGCGCGACTGCGGCTGGCGCTCGCCGAGCCGGCCGATGCCGCCCTCGTCCTCTCCGCGGCGGTGCGCTGCCTTCGCCCCGTCCCTGTCGGCGACGTCGGCCCGATGCTGACCTTCGGGCCGGGGCTGCCGGCCGCTGCCGCGTCGCTGGCAGGACAGGTGCACGACGTGCTCCTGGCCGACGAGACGCGCGACCCTCACGTGCGGCGCTGCGACGTGCTCCTCGTGCCCGACATCGACTCGGAGCGCTGGCCGGAGCGCCACGCCACGGTGCACGTGTCCGCACAGACCTGGACGCGCGACGGCCACGCCTTCGATGTCGACGTCGACCCCACCGTGCACCGCCCTGTGGGCCGACGATCGGCGGGCGCGATCGCCGTGGGAGCGGCGACCGTCGCGGGTGGCACGGTGACCGTCACGACCGCCGAGTCCCGCGTCGTGATCGCCGGTGCGGTGGGTTCCGCCGACGTGACGGCGCTGCGCTCGATCAGCGCAGTCGCCGGCGAGGGGCTGCCGCCGAGCGTCATCCACCAGCTGCAGGCCTGCGGACTCGTCGTGACCGCGGACGCGACGTCCCTGCCCGCGGAGGGCGATCACCTCGGGTGGCAGGTCGCCTCGATCGATGCGCGTCGTCATGCTCTGCGTCAGTACGGGCCGGCCGCGGCGCTCGATGCGTGGCCGACCGTGAGCGTCGTCCTCGTCACGCATCGTCCCGACCACCTGGAGCACGCGTTCCGCCAGGTGTCGCGACTGCGCTACCCGCGGCTGGAGATCGTCGTGGGGGTGCATGGTGACCGCGTCGACGCGGCGCGCGTGTGGGACCTCGCCCAGCAGGTGCCGCACCCCGTGACCGTGGTGGCGATCGACGGGCAGCGCACGCTGGGGGAGGCCCTCCAGGCGTGCAGCGATCGCGCCGAGGGCGCCCTCGTCACGAAGATGGACGACGACGACCACTACGGACCCGACCACGTCTGGGACCTCGTGCTCGCGCGTCAGTACTCCGGCGCGCAGGTCGTCGGCAAGGCGCTGGACTGGGTGTACCTCGAGTCGCAGGACACCACGGTGTTCCGCCCGACGTACGCGGCCGAGAAGTACGCCGACTTCGTCGCCGGCGGGACCATGCTGATCTCGCGCGCGGACCTGGCCGCCGTCGGCGGGTGGCGCCCGGTGCCCAAGAGCGTCGACCGCGCACTGCTCGACCGCGTGCTGGCCGACGGCGGGCTCGTCTACCGCACGCACGGCCTCGGCTACGTGTACGTGCGCCACTCCGCCGGCCACACGGCGTCCGTGCGCGACGAGCACTTCCTGACCAAGACCACGGCGACGCACGCCGGACTCATCCGCCATGCCCAGTTCGGCACGGAGGACGTCTCGTGACGACGTGGCCGCACGTGTCGATCATCATGACCGTCGTCAACGAGGAGCGGCACCTGCTGCACGCGGTGGAGCGCCTGCTGCGGCAGGACTACCCCGGCGAGCTCGACATCGTCATCGCCGTCGGCCCGTCCAAGGACCGGACGATGGACGTGGCCCGCGGGCTGGCCGCGGCCAACAGCCACGTGCACGTCGTCGAGAACCCGACCGGGCGCACGCCGTCCGGGCTGAACGCCGCGATCGCCGGCGGTGAAGGCGAGGTCGTCGTCCGCATCGACGGGCATGCGATGGTTCCCCCGGACTACGTGCGCACCGGCGTGATGACGCTCGAGGAGACGGGCGCCGACAACGTCGGCGGCATCATGGCCGCGGAGGGCACGAACGACTTCGAGCGTGCCGTCGCCCGCGCGATGACGTCTCGCTTCGGCGTCGGAGGGGCCGCCTTCCACGTCGGCGGCGAGCCCGGTCCCGCGCTGACGGTGTACCTCGGGTGCTTCCGGCGGGCGGCCCTCGAGCGCGTCGGCGGCTACGACGAGTCCATGGTGCGCGCGCAGGACTGGGAGATGAACCTGCGGATCCGGCAGACCGGCGGGGTCGTCTGGTTCACGCCCGACATGCACGTCACCTACCGGCCCCGGCACACCCTGAAGGCGCTGTCCCGCCAGTACCACGACTACGGACGGTGGCGTCGCGAGGTGAGCCGTCGTCATCCCGAGACGCTGTCCGCGCGGTACCTGGCTGCACCGGTCGCGGTCACGGGGGTCGACGGCCGGGCTGGCGGTCGCGGCCGCGGGCGCGGTGGCGACGCAAGCCGTGGCTGGCGGCCGTGGGACTGGCGGCACCCCTCGGCTACGCCGCGCTCAATCTCGCCGCCAGCGCGCAGAGCGCCATGACGCAGCCGCGACTCGGCCGCGGGGCCGTCGTACGCCTGCCGCTGGTGTACGCGACGATGCACGGTTCCTGGGGCCTGGGATTCCTGCGCGGCATCCCGCGCGCCGAGCGGTCGACCGACGAGGCGGCGGGCTGACCGTGTTCCGTCGACGAGCAGCGAAGCCGATGACGTGGTCGGTGGTCGTCGCCGCGCCCAAGGGTGCCGCGGGGGAGCAGTGGGGCGACACGTGGTTCGCATCCGACCTCGTCGACGCGCTCACGAGGGCGGGGCAGACCGCCCGGGTGGTGTTCCGCGGCGGCGCGACGGTCGAGGCGCGGGAGTACGACGACGTCGTCGTCGTCCTCCGCGGACTGCGACGGTTCGTCCCCAGGCGCGGCAATGCCACCTGGATGCTGTGGGTGATCAGCCATCCCGAGCTGGTCGAGGCCGACGAGCCCTCGCAGTACGACGCCGTCTTCGCGGCGAGCGAGCACTGGTCGCGCAGCGTCACCGACGAGTTCGGCGTGCCGGTGACGCCCCTGCTGCAGGCGACCAATCCGCACCGCTTCCGTCCGGAGGCCGCGGAGCCCGACTCGGGGGAGTCGATGCTGTTCGTCGGCTCGACCCGCAGCGAGTACCGGCCGGCCGTGCGGCACGCCATCGAGGCCGGACTGGACCTGTCGGTGTACGGCGTCGGCTGGGAGGCGTACCTACCGCCCGAGAAGATCCGTGGCGAGTTCATCGCCAACGCCGACCTTCCCGCCGCCTACGCGGGGGCGGGCGTCGTGCTGAACGACCACTGGCCGGACATGGCGGCCGAGGGCTTCCTCTCGAACAGGCTCTTCGACGCGGCCGCCTGCGGCAGCCGGATCCTCACCGACGAGGCGACCGGACTGGCGGACGTGTTCGGCGACCGACGTGCGCACGTTCTCCGATCCCGGCGCGCTCGTGGCAGCCCTGTCGGGCGATCGCGAGGAGCAGTTCCCCGGTCGTGCGGATCGGCTCGAGCTGGCCGCCCGGGTCGCGCGCGACCACAGCTTCGACGCCCGCGCCGCCGTGCTCCTCGAGCGGGCGCAGGAGCTCCGGGGCCGGCGATGACGCCCGACGTCAGCGTCGTCGTCATCTCCTACAACGATGCGACGCGACTGCCGCGGGCGATCCGGTCCGTGCAGCGCCAGACGCTGCGATCCCTGGAGATCATCGTCGTGGACGATGCGTCGACGGATGCGACGGCCGACGTCGTCCGACGCCTGGCGCAGGACGATCCGCGCATCCGGTACGAGCGCCTCGTCGAGAACTCGGGCGGGTGCAGCGCCCCTCGCAACCGCGGCATGGACCTCGCGACGGCTCCCTGGGTCATGTTCTGCGACTCCGACGACGAGTACGAGCGGCACGCGTGCAAGAACCTTCTCGAGACCGCGGAGCGCACCGGGGCCGACGTCGTCTGCGGCACGGCCGAACGCGTCGACGTCCGCACCGGCCGGGTGCAGGCGCTGGCGTCCCGAGGTGCACGACGGACCTGCGCGTGGCCGACGGCCTCGCCGATCTTCCCGACCTGCTCTACGACACGATCTCGGTGAACAAGATCTACCGGTCGGCACTGCTGCGGCGACAACGGGCTGCGCTTCCCGGAGGGGCTGCTGTTCGAGGACCAGCTGTTCACGCTCGAGGCGATGGCGGCGGCCACGCCGCCTCGCGGTCATCCCGCAGGTCGTCTACCGCTGGTACGTCGACCGCCTCAGTGAGGAGCCGTCGATCACGCAGCGGCGCAACGAGGCGCGCAACGTCGAGAGCCGCATCGAGATCAACCGCCGCATCGACGCCTTCCTGGTCGGCACCGCGGCCTCGACCGGATCCAGCAGGTCAAGGACCTGAAGTTCCTCCGGCACGACCTGTACCTCTACCTGTCGTCGATGCTGGAGGTGGACGACGAGACGGCCGCGGTGCTGATGGACCGGCTCGCGCCCTACGTCGAGCAGGTCAACCTCGAGCCGGCGTGGCAGCTGCGCCCGGCCCTGCGCGTCGCGATCTACCACCTGCTTCTGCGGCGACCTCGAGGGCGTGCGCTCGGCGATGCGCTTCGTCAAGTGGGCCTCGGTGGTGGACGTGCCGATCGTCGAGCGCGACGGCCGCGCAGTGCTGGGGCTGCTCGCACCTGGACGAGGGCACGCCGGCCGCGGGCATCCCGGCGCAGGCATGGCTGGACGTCGACTGACCTGCGGCCTGCTCGACGTCCCGTTCACGCAGCGCCGGTACCTGCACCGGCTCGACTCGCTGTCGGTGCAGGACGGGCGGGTGACGGCGAGCGGCAGCACCGTCGACTACGACGGCTCGCTGGCCGAGGCGACGGCGATCGAGCTGCGCTACCTCATCGGCGGCGACCGCTCGGCGCTGTCGGTGCCGGCCGTCTGGACGGGTGACGGACGGCATCCGGCGCACGTGGCGTGCCGAGGGCCCGGCCGACGGACGCACTGCTGCGGCCGCTGCAGGAGAAGGATCGCGGCACCGTGGGCCTCGCCCTCGTGGCGCGGCGAGCACGTCAACGTCACCAGTGCGCGCTCGCCGCAGTCGGCGTCGGTGCGCGACGGCGCTGCGCCTTCCCGGGACGCACGCGATGGACGGGCCCCGACGCCCTGGCGCTGCTGCCGCACGACAACGGTGCGGTGGGATGGCGGGCCGTGCGCTCCGGACGGCTGCGGCGAGCCGGCTCAGCGTCGATGCGGGAACGGTGGTTCCGCCTGCCCGGGCACGACCCGGCTGGCGACCATCGCCGCGCTCGCGCGGCGCGATGTGCTCGTCCCTGCGCTGGCCTGGGTGGGTGGCCGGCTCCCGTCGAGGCGGCTCGCCGTGCTCGAGGCCGACGGCGGCCGGTCGTTCGACGGCAACGTCCGGGCCGCTCGGCGACGGCCTGCGCGCGAGCGCGCCCGGACGTCGCGCAGGCGTGGGTCCACCGCTCGATCCCCGGGCGCGTGCCCCCGGGCGCCGAGGCCGTCGAGCGCCAGAGCCTGCGCGCCGCGTGGCTGCTCGCGCGCGCCGCGGTCGTCGTCGAGCGACGGCACGGCGGCGCCACTGACGCCACCGGGGCCGCGAGCCCGTCGTCGTGAACGCCGGCACCGGTGTCCCGTTCCACCGCCTGGGCCTCGACGACCCGAGCGTGCTGGTGAGCCGCGCTGCCGTCGCGGCCGTGCGACGTCGAGCCCGGCAGTGGGGGCTCCTGCTCGCCCCGTCCGCCGAGTCGGCGCGCATCCTGACGGGCGCGTTCGGCTACTCCGGGCCGTCGATCGAGCGTCGGGCTGCCGCGGCTCGACGGCCCTGCGGCCGATCGGCGGACCGACCTGGCCGGCCTGCGCAGGCGCCTCGACCTGCCCGACGACCGGGCGATCGTCGTGTGGGCACCCGTCGCCCCGGCCCGTCGGGTGCGGCGGACGACCTGCTCGACCTCGACGCGTGGGCCGCGGCGCTGGGCAGGCGCGCCTACCTGCTCGTCCGGGGCCTCGCGAGGGAGGGCGGCGCGGTGCCCGACGCGCCTGCGCTCGTCGCGTCCGCGACCTCGCGCACGAGGAGGACGTCCTGCCCTTCCTCGCGGCAGCCGACCTCGTCGTCTCCGACTACTCGCCGCGTCGTCGGCGACGCCGCGGCTCTGGACGTCCCGGTCGTGCTGTTCCAGCCGGACCGGGAGGAGTACGTCAACCGCACGCGCGGGCCTGTACCCGTGGGCCGACGAGGCCGGGCCCGTCGTGCCGAGCGAGCCCGTCGCTCCTCGACGAGGTCGGCGCGGTGGCTCGACGATCCGGCGGGCTGGGACGCGGAGCACGGCCCGCGTCGGCGGGCGTGGGCGGCGCGGGCGGTCGGCACCGGCGACGGCGCGTCCACCCAGCGCGGCCGTCGACGCGCTCGTCGCCCGCATGGAGCGACGATGACCAGGCCGCGGATCGTCATCATGGCCAACAACATCGACGAGCTCGGTGGCGCCCAGCGGGTCGTCCACGTCGTGGCGCAGCAGCTCGGCGAGCGCGGCTATCCCGTCGACCTCGTCGGCGTGGCCCCGCACGCGCCCCGGCACGAGTACGTCGCCGACCCGGCGTTCCGTCGCTTCACGCTGATGCCGGACGAGTGGCCGGCGCCGCCGCGCGACGGCCGGCTGGTCACGCCGGCTGCGCCCGTCGGTCCGCCGGCTCATCGCCCGGCGCGCCGCGCTGCGGCAGGCGGCCGTCGACCGCCTCGCCGAGGTCCTCGCCGACGGACCGCCCGGGATCGTCGTCACGTCGCAGCTGTGGGCGATGGAGCACCTCGCCGAGGTGCCGCACGACGACTGGGCCGTGATCGGCCAGTACCACTCGTCGTACGAGGCGGCGGCCGCCGGCCGCGACCTGCCGCGGGCGCTGCGCGCTGTACCGCGACGTCGACCTGTTCACCCTGCTCACGCCCGAGGACGCCGACCGGTTCCGCCGCGACGGCCTGAACAACACGACGTGGCTGGCGAACCCGCTCGCCTTCTGGCCGGCCGAGCCGGCCGACCCGGCCGGCGCCAGCGGACGGTGACCTACCTGGGCCGGCTGTCGCACGGAGAAGGGTCCGCGGTTCCTCGTCGAGGCGTGGGGGCTCGGTCGCGGAGCGGCACCCGGACTGGCGGCTGCGCATCGTGGGATCGGGCCCCGAGGAGAAGGCCGTCCGCGCGCAGGTGGCTGCCCTGCCCGCCGGCGGCGACCGCGTCGACCTCGTTCCGCCGGTCGACCGACGCCGAGGCGGAGCTGCGCCGGTCGGGCGTGCTGGCCCTGCCGTCGCTGACCGAAGGACTCCCGCTGGCCCTGGCCGAGGCGATGGCGTTGGGCCTGCCCTGCGTGGCCACGGACTGCTCGGCGGGCGTGCGGCTGCTCACGGAGGACGGCACGGCCGGACGGATCGTGCCGCGAGCCGATGCGGCCGCGCTGGCCGGGGCGCTCGACGAGCTGATGTCCGATGCCGACCTGCGTGCCGTCGCTGGGCGCCCGGGCCCGCAGCGCGGTGTCCCGGTTCCGGGCCGACCTCGTGATCGACGAGTGGGAGTCCCTGATCACCCGCGTCCTGCGCTGACCCTCGTGACCAGTGGAGGCCCGTGGCCGCCCTACCGACCGGTAGGGCGGCCACGGGCCTCCACTGAACGGGGTCAGAGGTGCTGGTTGGCCCGGCTGAGGTCCTCTTCGAAGTCGACCTCGACCGCGAACAGGTCGCGGATGTCGAACGGCACGACGTGCGTGCGGTCCTTCTCGATCATCAGCTCGATGCCGCGCTCGAAGTAGTCCGAGTCCGCGCACTCGGCCAGTCGCTCGATGAGCCGGTCCTTGTCGCCCGCACCGACGTAGTTGATGCCCACCGACTCGCCGAGGGCGTCGGTGACGGTCTTGGAGAGGCGGTCGACGAAGCCATCGGCATCGACGGTGTACTTGACCTCCTCCTCGCCCACCACCGCGGTGTTGACGCAGATGAACGACTGCTCGGCGGCGATGAGGTCCTTGACGCGCTCGAGCACGCGCGGGTCGAAGACGACGTCGCCGTTCATCCAGAGCACGCCACCGGGAGCGGACTGGCGCAGTGCCTTCAGCAGGCTGCGGTTCGTGTTGGTCTGGTCGTAGTTCTCGTTGTAGACGTAGGCGACGTCGGGGAACTCCTCGAGGATGAGCTCGAGCTTGAAGCCGACCACCGTCATGATGCGCACGTCGTCGAACGCCCCGAGGACGTTGTCCATCTGCTGCTTCATGATCGTGCGGCCGTCGGAGAGCGGCGTCAGGGGCTTGGGCCACGGCCGACCCAGGCGGGTGCCCATACCTGCCGCGAGGATCACTGCCTGGACGGTCATGCGTTCTCCTCGATGTGGCGGATGCGGCTGAGCTCGCGCAGTGCGGTGTCGTGGTGCTGGATGGCCCCGACGAGCTCGCCCCAGAACCGCGTCGTGCTCTCACCCGGGGCGAGCGAGTCGAAGTAGAAGTCCCGCAGCTCGTGCCGCTTCTCGCGCAGCGGATCATCGGCCAGCAGGGCGGCGAAGTCCTGCCGTCAGGGTGCCGACGCTGGTGGCGTCCACCACGAGCGCGCCCGACGCCACGGGAGCGTCCTCGAGCAGGCGCGCGCGGTCGGTGCGTCGGTCGCAGAGGGCGAGCGGCGAGTCGGGCCGCAGGTACAGGTGGTCGAGGCTGACGCTCGAGACGTCCGCGATCATCAGGTCGGTGACGCGGATCACGCCGAGCACGTCGGCGGACATCAGCACGGCGTGGCCGCGCCCGGGATCGGCGGCGATGGCCGCGTCCATGAGCCGCAGGATCTGCTGGTGGCCGCGGGCCACGCCGGCATCGCCGGACATCGCGACGCGAGGGTGCGGCTTGTAGAGCACGCGTGCGCCGGGCTGGGCGAGGGCCGCCGCCACGACCTGCGGGCCGTAGCGGTCGACGGACGTGTAGTTGTTCGCGTCGTCCTCGCCCTCCCAGGTGGGCGCGTACGTGATGGTGGGTCCGTCGAACGGGGGAACGGCGTCGGGGACCGGCAGGTCCAGCTGAGGGCGGCCGACCCGCACGAGGTGCGTCGGGTCGAACCAGGCCAGCGCGGCCGCATGGCGTCGCACGGCGGCCTCGCCCGCGACGAAGACCTTGTCGTACGCCTTCGCCTGGTTGCTGACCATGCAGATCTTGTCGCTCTCGCCGTGGTTCACGTGGATGTGGACCGCCTGCTGGAACGACAGCGACTGGAAGTTGGTCCAGCCGTTGTTGACGTAGACGACGGCGTGGAAGTCGGCGCGGTCGTACAGCGACATCAGGATCTCGTAGCGGGGCACGAGCAGGACGCGCAGCGACGTGAGCCCCAGCAGCGTCGCGGTAGGTCTCGATGTGGCGCACGACAACGATGGTGGTCATGTCGGGGTTCGCCTCGAACACGGGCAGCCACTGGGTCAGCTGGTAGAGCTTCGTGGGGCCGTCCGCGAAGTAGAGCGCGACGTCGGCGCTCGGCACGTCGGTCAGGTCGAATCCGTCGGCCTCGACCTGTCCGAACTCGCGCATCCGGCGGGCGACGCCCCGGGCGGCCTTCTTCGCGAAGCCCCTGACCGGGCCGTCCGACGCCTTGCGTGGTGTGCTCACTGTCTCCGCCTGGTGTGATGGGTCAACCGCGTGGCCCTGATCGTCCGAGCGCGGGTGTGACCTATCGTAACCAGCGTGCGATCTCTCTGGGAGCACCGTCAGGTGCTCCGCATGCTGGTCCTCCGTGACCTGCAGAAGCAGTACACGAAGTTCCGCCTCGGCTACCTCTGGACCCTCCTCGAGCCCCTGGGCATGTCCCTCGTGCTCTGGTTCGTCTTCTCGGTGCTCCTCGGGGCCCGGGCGCTCGGACAGCAGCCCTACGTCCTGTTCCTGAGCCTGGCGATCCTGCCGTGGTGGTGGTTCACCAAGGGCATCTCGGCGTCGACCAAGGTGTTCCGCCGCGCGGGCGGCCAGCTGAGGGTGAGCCTGCTGCCGACGGAGCTGTGGGTCGTGCGGGTGATCCTGGTGTCGATGGTCGAGTTCGTCTTCTCGCTGCCCGTCATCGTCATCGCCATGGTGGCGACGCAGTACTGGCCCGGCCCGCTGATCGTGCTGTACCCGGTCGGCGTCCTGCTGCAGTTCCTCCTCATGTACGGGATCGCGCTGCTGGTGTCCGCCGGAGCGGTCGTCATCCCCGACCTCGCGCGCATCGTCCGCATCGTCCTGCGGGCGATGTTCTACCTGTCGCCGATCATCTACTCGATCTCCAACATCCCCGAGGGACTGCAGCCGCTGGCGGCTCTCAACCCGCTCGTGGGCGTGTTCGGGCTCTACCGCATCGGCTTCTGGCCGGACGAGCACGTCGCGGCGGGCCTGTTCGCCGTGTCGATCGGCATCAGCCTCGCGATCCTCGTCATCGGGATCGTGGTGTTCCGACGCCTCGAGCCGCGCATCCTGAAGGAGGCGTGACGTGGCCCGGCTGTCGCTGAATCCCGCGCTCGACGGCGATCGTCGCCTTCGACGATGCCGGCGTGCGACTGCCCCGTCGCCGTCGGCGCAAGGGCGACGGCCGCACGGCAGCGACTGCGCCGCATCGCGGGCGAGGTCAAGCGCGACGAGGTCTGGCGCCTGCGCCACGCGACCTTCGAGGTGGGCGAGGGCGAGTCGGTCGCCATCGTCGGGGGCAAGGGGTCCGGGCGTGAGGCGCTGCTGCGCCTGGCCGCCGGCACGCTCATGCCCGACGAGGGCACCGTGCGACGGCGCGTGCCGGTGATCCCGATGATCGAGCTGGCCAAGGCCCTCAACCGCGGCTACACCGTGCGCCAGAACATCTACATCGTCGGCGCCTACGTCGGCATGACCCCCGACGAGGTGGGCGAGAAGCTGGGCTGGATCGTCACGTTCGCCGGCGTCGAGGGCATGCTCGACAAGTACCTCGGCACGGCGCCGCCCGTCATCCGCCAACGCCTCGCCTGGTCGATCGCGATGGCGACCGACGCTCGGGCGTACGCCATCGAGCAGGTCCTCATCGTGGGGGAGCGGGACTTCCGGCAGCGGTGCTGGACCCACGTGGACCTCAAGCGCGAGGACGGGGTCACCTTCCTCCTCGCCTCCGACAGCCAGAAGCAGTTCCGTCGGTTCTGCGACCGAGCGATCCTGCTCGACGCCGGGCAGGTGGTCGCGCAGACGTCCGTGCCCGACGCGATCGCGCGGATGCGGGAACTGCGGCGTGGAGAGCAGCCCGAGGCGGCGACGGACGATTCGCAGGAGGGATCCGAGGACGGCCCCGTCTAGGCTGTCCGCGTGATGCTGCCTGACGCGACGCCCGTTCCCCCGAACGGGGTCCTCCTCCACGTCGGCGTCCACAAGACCGGAACCACCGCCATCCAGGCGGCGCTGGCCGATGCCCGCCCGGAGCTCAAGGCCGCCGGGGTCTCCTACCCCGGCAAGCTGCAGGCCCAGCACCGCGCCGCCCTCGCGGTCCTCGGTCGCCCGTGGGGCTGGAACACCCGCGGCGGAGCCGTCATGGACCGGTCCCACTTCGACAAGCTGGCGCGCCGCACGAGCCGGGCGACCGGTCGGGTGGTGATCAGCAGCGAGTTCCTCTGCGAGGCCCCGGACGACGTCGCGGCCGGTGTCGCCCGTGACCTCGGCGGCGACCGGGTGCACGTCGTCGTCACGCTGCGCAACCTCGGCCGACTGCTGCCCTCGTCGTGGCAGCAGTACCTGAAGTACGGCCTCACCACCCCCTACGAGAAGTGGCTGACGGACGTCTTCGCGGGGCCGGGCGTCTCGAAGAACATGACGCCCACCTTCTGGAAGAGGCACGACCACGGCGACGTGCTGCGTCGCTGGACCGACGCGGTCGGGCCCGACCACGTGACCGTGCTCGTGCTCGAGGACGTCGACCGCAGCGCCCAGTTCCAGGCGTTCGCCCAGCTCCTCGCCGTTCCCGCCGAGGTGCTGGTCTCGCGCATGGACCTGACGTCCAACCGGTCGATGACGGCGGCCGAGGCGGAGCTGCTCGTCCGCCTGAACAAGAAGGTCAAGAAGGAGCTCCAGTGGGACGAGTACGTGCGCTACGTGCGCCGCGGCGTCGCACTCGGCATGGTCGAGGGGCGTGAGCCGGGACCGGACGAGCCGCGGCTGTTCACGCCGGACTGGGCGCTCGACGCGGCCGCCGAGAAGGGCCGGCGTCCGTCGAGGTGATCCGGTCCCTGGGCGTGACGGTCCTCGGCGACCTCGACGCCCTGGCCTGCCGGGTCCCGTCCTCCGTCGCCGGTGCCGGACGGGGCGGCCGACGTGCTGCCCGTGGACGCCGGTGTCCAGGCCGTCATGACGGTGATCGAGGCCGCCCGCGAGGAGGGCGTGACGTCCCGCGAGCTGGCCGGCCAGCTGTGGCGCCGCACCCGGCAGCAGGGCCGCGAGAAGCTGCGTCGCGGATCCCCGTCCGCGTGAGCCGAGCCCGCACGGTCGCGCTCCGGTCGGAGCGGTCGAGCCGATCGTCCTGCCCGACGCCGGGCCGGTCGCCGTCTCGCCGCACTCGCGCGAGCTGCTGTCCGCCGCCGGCGACGGGCCCGTCGTCCTGCGGGCGTCCGACCTGGTCGTGTCGCCGGCCGCCCTGGCCCCGCTCACCCACGACCCCTACGCCCCCACGGCCCTGCTCGTGCGGCCCGCCGCTCAGCGGGCGGACGTCCGGGTGCGGCACCACGTCGTGACCAGCGTGGGCACCGGCTTCCACGACGTCGCCGCGCCCGGATCACGTGTCCGTCGGCGCGCTGGTGATCTCCTCGGCCGACCGGCCGGCAGTCGCGTCGCTCGTGGCCGACCTTGCCGGCACGATCGACAGGGGCGAGGTGACGACGACCGGCACGGACCTCGTCGAGCTGGTCGCCGTCGCCATCACCCGCGGGGGCGTCGGCCTGCGGGCGGTCGGCATGGTCGACGTGCCGTGGTCGCGCTCCCCGGAGGATCCCGAGGAGGCCCGACGGCTGGCGTCGTCCGTCCCGGAGGCGCGGATCGCCCAGCTGCAGGCCAACCGCGTCGACGACGGCTTCTACTCGACCTTCGTCGTGCGCCGGCTGTCGAAGCCGCTCACGCGACGTCGCCCTGCGCCTGGGCTGGACGCCGAACGCCATCACGCTGATCTCCTTCGCGGTCGGCATCGCGGCGGCCGGCGCGTTCGCCGTCGGCGACCGCTGGGCGCTCGTGCTCGGGGCCGTCCTCCTGCAGCTCAGCCTGATCATCGACTGCGTCGACGGCGAGGTGGCGCGCGCCACCCGCCGGTTCTCCGCC
Source organism: uncultured bacterium (assembly GCA_963707385.1). GTDB lineage: Bacteria > Actinomycetota > Actinomycetes > S36-B12 > S36-B12 > UBA10649. The sequence goes on from CAVPPK010000004.1 coordinate 632,910, forward strand.
CTCGGGGCGTGGCTCGACGCGTCGACCGACCGGGTCAAGGAGTTCCTCGCCTACGCCGGCCTGGCCTACGGGGCGTTCCGCTTCGGCGCCGACATCTGGTGGATCGCCGTCGTCCTCGTGGTGCTGCAGACGACGCGCCACATGTCCGACTACGACTTCTCCCGGGTCCAGCGACTGCGCGAGGCGTACGTGCCTCGGCGCGACATCCGCCTGCCGGACGACGGCGCCGCGGGCGCCGCGGGTGGCTGGTCGGTCAGCGGGGCGATGGAGATGTCCACGCGCATGAACCGACGCGACGCCGTGCGGTGGGCCAAGCGGGCGATCCACCTGCCGATCGGCGAGCGCTGGCTGCTGATCAGCGTGTTCGCGGCGATCCTCGGGCCGACGTGGGCGCTGGGCGTGCTGCTCGTGGCCGGCCTGCTCGCGCTCGCGTACGTCACCGCGGGGCGCACCCTGCGCACGTTCACCTGGCGCGGACCCACCCCCGACGCCGGGGTCGACCTGCTCTCGCGGCAAGGGGACTCGGGCCCGGTGCTCGGCATCGCTCGGCGCCCTCGATCCCGTCGGCGACCCGTCGGCGCTGGTGGGCGAGCCGGGCCGCGTGGTCGGTGCCCGCGCTGCTGCGCCTGGTCGAGCTCGGCGTGGTGGCGGTCGTCGTGCTCGCCTGGCATCCCACGGTCGTCGTGATCGGCTTCTGGTGGATGACGATCGTGGCGTTCCACCACTACGACACGCTGTACCGCGCCATGCAGGACAGTGCCGCACCGCGCTGGCTGCTGTGGCTGGGCCTGGGCTGGGAGGGCCGCACGGCGCTCGTCGTCGTGCTCGCGCTGCTGGGCGCGGCGACCCTGGCCTCGGGGCTCACGATCGCCGCCTGGCTGCTGGCCGCGCTCTTCGTGGTCGTCGCCTCCGTACAGTGGTTGTCCGTGCAGACACAGGCGCGCGCATGACGGAGCAGCCGCATGGTCCGTCCGGCCCATCCGACGATCGCGCAGATCCGCGAGGTGGGCCAGCCGCCCGCCGTGCGCGGCCGCCGCAACTCCGAGCACTGGGTGGCCGACGCCTACCAGCGCCGCATCTCGCCGTACCTGACCCGCATCCTGCTGAGGACGCCGATCACCGCGAACGGCGTGACGTGGCTCATGGTCGCCACCGGTGCCAGCGCGGCGTTCGCCCTGCTCATCCCCGGGATGCCGGGCGCGCGTCCTCGCCGCGCTCCTCGGGCAGCTGCAGATGCTCTGGGACTGCAGCGACGGCGAGGTGGCCCGCTGGCGGCAGACGACGTCGCCCAAGGGCGTGTTCATCGACCGGGTCGGCCACTACACCGCCGAGGGCCTCATCCCGATCGCGCTGGGCCTGCGCGCCGCCGGCTTCCCCGAGGCGGGCTGGCTGGACAGCCCCTGGCCGCTGATCGGTGCGCTCATCTCGGTCATGGTGCTCTACAACAAGGCGCTCAACGACATGGTCCATGTCTCGCGCGCCTACAACAACATGCCCCGGCTCGAGGAGAAGGCCGAGGTCGCCGCGCCGCGGTCGAGCGGCCTGCGCCGCCTGCGCTCGCTCGTGCGGTTCTTCCCGTTCCAGCGCGCCTACCACTCCGTCGAGCTCACCCTGCTCGCGCTCGTCGCCGCCGTCGGCGACCTGCTGCTCGGTGATCTCGCCGCGACGCGCTTCCTGGTCGGCTTCCTGGCGGTCTTCGGTGTCGATCACGATCGTCGGGCACCTCGCCTCGATCCTGTCGTCGAGCCGGCTGCGATGACCTCCCCGCCGCGCTTCGGCGTCGTCGTCCTGACGATGGGCCGGCGCCCCGAGGACCTCGAGCGGGGACTGCAGTCGCTGCTGGCGCAGGAGGGCGTCGACATCGACATCGTCGTCGTCGGCAACTCGTGGGACCCGACGGGCCTGCCCGAGGGCGTCAAGGCGCTGCACCTGCCGGAGAACGTCGGCATCCCGGCCGGCCGCAACGCCGGGGTGCCGCTCGTCGACGGCGACCTGCTGTTCTTCCTCGACGACGACGCGTCGCTGCCGGACCCGGGCTTCCTCGCCGCGGTGGCCGAGCGCTTCGCTGCCGACCCGACGCTCGGGCTCATCCAGCCCCGGGTCGTCGATCCCGACCGGGCTGGCCGCCCCACGGCGCTGGGTCCCGCGCCTGCGCGTCGGCAACCCGTACGAGTCGAGCCCGGCCACGGCGCTGTGGGAGGGCGCGGTCGCCATGCGCCGGTCGATCTTCGACGCCGTCGGCGGCTGGCCGGACGAGTTCTTCTACGCGCACGAGGGCATCGACCTCGTCTGGCGGGTCTGGGACGAGGGCTACACGCCCTGGTACGCCGCCGACCTCGTCGCCCACCATCCCGTCATCGACCCGGCTCGCCATGACGTCTACTACCGGCTCAACGCCCGCAACCGGGTCTGGCTGGCGCGCCGCAACCTGCCGGTCGTGCTGGAGCCGGTCTACGTCGGCACGTGGGTCGGCATGACGCTGCTGCGCGTGCACGACCGGGAGGCGCTCGCGCGCCTGGTTCGCCGGGCTGAAGGAGGGCATCACGCGAGCGCCCCGAGGGTCGGCGCCGGATGAAGTGGGGCACGGTGTGGGCGATGACGAGGGCCGGACGGCCGCCCGTCATCTGACACCGGACGCGCCCGAGGTGTGGCATGTCGCGGCGCGCGTATGGAAGGTTGAAGACACGTGGGCGTGTGGTCCACGACCACCAGGTGCGGGGGCCTCCTGACTCGGGGCGGACGTCATGAGCACGCACGTGAGATGCCTGCTGCCCGACCATCCGATCGTCGAGATGACGTCCTACGGCCACTTCAGCGTGGAGAACGCGTGGGCGGCCGTGGATGCGGGGGCCGTCCTGTGCCGTGAGCACGACGTGTGGAACGCCCTGTCCGACATGTCAGGGGTGACGCACACCCCGCCGCCGTCCGAGGTGGTGCACTTCGCCGACGCGCTGTCGAAGCGAGGGCTGCCGACGCGCTACCGGCAGGCCGTCGTGCGGCCAACCGACACGATCGCGGCCACATGGATCGACCTCTACGCGACGGCGGCGGTCAATCGCGGTCTCAAGGTCACGGTGTTCCGCGATCGGGACGAGGCGATCGACTGGCTCGAGTCCGGCACGGACCGGACTGTTGCCGGTGGGGCGTCGGGCGCATACTGACACGCGTGACGCTGACCGAGCGGGAGTGGAGCGACGCGGTCGCTGCTGCGGCGATCGCGGGGGACCGCGACGCGCTCGGCCGGCTGTTCCGGGTGGCCGAGGAGCTGTTCGGTGCGCAGGCCTCGCACAAGTGGTCGGAGGCGACGTCGGGACTCGACGCCAACGCGCAGACCGGCTAGGCGCAGACGGGCTAGCCGCAGCCGACGTGGACGGAGGGCCGCTCAGGACGCGCAGAAGTTCTCGTCGCCGGTGTTGACCTGGGCGGTGTAGTCCTGCGTGATGTCGAGGATCTCGACATCCTGGACCTCGGTGAAGTCGGTGCCGACGATCAGGTTGAGCGTCGACTCGAGCTTCTTCTTCGTGTCCAGCACCGTGGCGCCGGCCGCGAACGCCAGCGTGGTCGCCGACTCGTCGTACGCCGGGTCGTACTGCACGGTTGTGGCCGTGTAGTCGGTGGTCTCGGCGTTGCCGACCTCCTCGACGATGAACCCCTGCTTGCGCAGCTGCTTGGCGACCTTCTTGGCCAGGCCCGGCGTCGGCGTCCCGTTGAGCACGTTGACGCGGATGTTCTCCGGCGCCGTCTTGAGCAGGACGGTGTCCTCGCCCCCGGCGCCCTTGGGGGGCCACGGGGTGTCGTTCTTCATCGCGTCCCAGATCGGCTTGGCCTTCTCCGCGTTGACGCTCACGGTGGCGTTGTCGCCGTTGGGCGTCCACGGGAGGGTGGTGAAGGTGACGTTGCCCGGCTTGAGGTCCTTCAGGCTGAGGGCCAGGTCCTTGAGGTTGTTGATGTCGGCCATCTGCGGATCGGCCGTCAGCGACTCCGTCGCCGCGTCGAGCACGCCGAGCAGTGACGCCGGGTTGAGGAGCGTGCCGCTCGAGAGGACCTTGCGCATGAGCGAGGAGATGAAGGCCTGCTGGCGCCGGATGCGCGAGGTGTCGGAGCCGTCGCCCAGGGTCTTGCGCGCCCGGACGAACGCGAGCGCCTCCTCGCCCTCGACGACGTGCTTGCCCGCGTCGAGCTTCAGTCCGCTGAGCGGGTCGTCGACGGGCTCCTTCAGGCAGATCTCCACGCCGCCGATGGCGTCGACGATCCGCTTGAAGCCGCGGAAGTCGACCAGCATGAAGTTGTTGATGTCGAGGCCGGACATCTCCTCGACGGCCTTGATCGTGCAGCCGGGTCCGCCGAGCTCGATCGCCTGGTTGAAGCGGCCCGTGTACCCGCCGACCTTCTTGCCGTCCTTCTTGCAGTTCGGCAGCGTGATCGTGGTGTCGCGGGGGATGCTCACGCCGATGGCCGACTTCCGGTCACCGCTGATGTGCATGACGATCGTGGTGTCGGAGCGCGCTCCGCCGATCTCGCTGGCGCTGCCGAAGCCGCCGTTGCCCTTGCCCTCACGGGTGTCGCTGCCCATCAGGACGACGGTCACCGGCTTGTAGGTGCCGGTCTCGTCGTCGACGATGTTCAGCGGCTCGGCGGCGCTGACGGGCCCGGCGTTCTCGCTGACGTCGACGGCCGTGATGTTGCCCTGGAGCTGTCCCATGACGACGCTCACGCCGGCGCCGACGACGGTGGTGAGGAGGACCATCACCGAGAGGATCGTGACCAGGACGCGGCCGACGTGCCGGCCGGCGCCGGATCCGCTGCTGGTCATCGGTGACGGGTCCCATCGGGTCAGGTCCGCACGCGGGCGGGGTGGCGGCCGGGTGTCGGCCGGGGGGCCGACGGGTGGTCAGGAGGTGAATTCCCATGGTAGGTGCTGCTGTCCTCTGCTCCCTACCGACGCACCTGGGCATCGCCGGGTTCCGTGGACGTCCGGGGCCGCGACGGGGCAGATGTGACGAAAGTGACAGATGAGGGCCGTGGGAAGTGGAGTTGCCGGAGGTTCTGTGGCACCGTGGGGCCCGGCTCCACGTCCGATGCGAGTCGGCCCGTCTTCCCCGAGGAGTGCATTCGTGATCGCCCGTCGCCCGTGGGCCTGGCTGCTGCCCGTTGCCCTGGCGCCGGCGATCGTCGTCTCAGGACTGGCCCTGCCCGTCATCGACCTGCCCGCGGGGACCACGGTCGCCGACCGCCCCGCCGTGGGCGGCACCGAGCAGGTCCTGGCACTCTCCGGCGTGGATCCGGGCGCCGTGTCGGCGTCGGCGGTCGCCATGGCGGCCTGGGGCGCGCACGAGCGATGACGGCCCGCTGCACGTGGAGTTCGCCGTCGCCCGCCCCGCACGCCGCCGCTGTGCGTCCCGCCGCCGCCCGACCGCTGAGGCCCGCGATCGCCACCCGGGCACTCGAGACCAAGGACTTCGGCCTCGTCGGCATCGCGGCCGACTCGCCGATCGACCCGGCCAGCCGCGTGCTCGTCCGCGTCCGGGAGGGCGACGAGTGGACCTCGTGGACGCCGCTGACGATCCACGCCGATCACGCCCCCGACGCCGACGCCCCGGAGGCGGCCGGCGTCCGCTACGGCACCGACCCGCTCCTCACCGGCGACGCGGACGGAGTCCAGGTGCGCATCGACACCCCGGGCGGCGCTCCGCTGGACAACCCGTCGGTGGTCCTCCTGGACAGCCCCGCCCAGCCCGAGGACGGCCGAGCTCCCGATGCCCGACGAGGCGGAGTCGACCGGCCCCGTCTCGACGGTGTCCGCGGCCACGGTCGGGGCACCCATGCCGTCGATCATCACCCGGTCGATGTGGGGTGCGGACGAGTCCCGGCGCAGTGGTCGAACGAAGTACTCCGGCACCATCAAGGCCGCCTTCATCCATCACACGGTCTCGACGAACGACTACACGCCCGAGCAGGCCGCCAAGCAGGTCCGCAACCTCTACCAGTGGTTCACCAAGGGCCTGCGGTACGACGACATGGCGTACAACTTCCTCGTCGACCGCTACGGCCGGCTCTACGAGGGTCGCAGCGGCGGCCTCGACCAGCCCGTCATCGGCGGCCACACGGCAGGCTTCAACAAGGAGACCTTCGCCATCTCCGCCATCGGCGACTTCCGGACCTTCCGGCCGGACCCCGCCTCCCAGGCCGCCATCAACGAGAACGTCGCGTCGCTGCTCGCATGGAAGCTGTCGATGTCGCAGCGCGACCCGAACGGCACGACGATCCTGACCTCGGACTCCGGGGCGGGCACGTCGCGCTACGCCAAGGGCCAGCAGGCGGTCGCGCAGGTGATCGGCGGCCACGGCGACATCGGCAACACGTCCTGCCCGGGCGCCGTGCTCTCGGAGCAGATCCCGACGATCCGGGCGATGGTCGCCGCGAAGATGGGCGTCACCATGTTCAACCCGACCGTGGCCGCGGCGGTGCCCTACGCGGCCCCGACACCGATCGTCGTGAACACGTCCACGACGGCACCTCTCGCCTGGACGATGTCGGTCCGCAACAAGTGCGGCGACGTCGTGCGCACCCTCGCAGGGCAGCAGGAGGCCGGCGGCGGGCTGTCGGTCGGCTGGGACAAGCTCGACGACGCCGGCCAGCCGGTGCCCCCCGGCTCGTACACGCTCACCCTCGCCGGTGCCAGCGGCAGTGACGCCACCTACCCGTGGACGGGCACCGCGCGCGTGCTGGCCACCGAGAACTCGCCCCCCGACCCGTGCGCGCCCCCGACCGAGTTCACGCTGACGGGCGCGGGCTTCGGGCATGGCGTCGGGATGTCGCAGTGGGGCGCCTACGGCATGGCGAAGGAAGGCTTCGACGCCACCGGCATCGTCACGCACTACTACACCGGCACCACGGTCACCCCGGTGCAGGACGACATGGACGCTCGCATCAACCTGCTGTACCAGGTCTCGTCCGCGAAGATGCGGTCCGAGCCCCTCGACCCGTCCGGTGGCGCCATCGAGGTGACGGTCGGCCCGAACGTGACGGTGGGCGGACCCCTCGACGAGTTCCGGTTCACGACCAAGGCGGGCGCTGTGGGCGTGCAGCGCGTGGCGGGGGGTCAGGCCGTCGACCTGGGCACGGCCCCGACCGTGACCGTGCGGTGGGCGGGCACCCGCACGCCCGGCACGGCGGCCGGCGGACCGACCCTTCTCAATGCGGTCGGCGCCGGCTCGTCGCTCGACTCGAGCGGGCACCGCTACCGCTACGGCACCGTCGAGGTCGTCCCGGTCTCGACGTCCAGCGGCGTGCGGCTCAACGTCGTCAACTCGGTACGCGTCCACGACGAGTACCTGTACGGCATCTCCGAGGTCTCGAGCTCGTGGCCGATGGCGGCCATGCAGGCGCAGGCGATGGCGGCCCGCACCTACGCCCTGAGCAAGGTGGCCAGCCCGGTGCGGCAGGCCTGCTCCTGCCACATGGACGACGGCGGCGGACCGTACTTCGACCAGACCTTCACCGGCTGGATCAAGGCCAGCTCCGCCAAGGGCGAGCGCTGGGTCGAGGCCGTCAACTCCACGCGCTCCTCCGACACGGCCGGGCAGGCGATCCTCTACGACGGCCAGCCGATCCGCGCGTTCTACCACTCGTCGAGCGGCGGAGCGACCCAGTCGGTGCAGGACGTGTGGGGCGGCACGCTGCCGTACGCGGTGAGCGTGCCGGACCCGTGGATGCAGACTCCGGACAACCCCAATCGCGCCTGGACCGTCGTGGTGCCGCAGGCGCAGATGGCCAAGGCGTTCGGGGTTCCCGAGGTCTGGAAGGTCGACATCACCGAGCGGCACGTGTCCGGTGCCGTCCGCACGGCGACGGCCACCCTCGGGGACGGCTCGACGGTCACCCGCACCGGCAGCCAGCTGCAGTCGGCGTTCGGGCTGAAGTCGAAGTGGGTCACGAGCGTCGGCGGCAATGGCGGCGCTGCCATCCCGGCCCCCGGCGCGACGCCCGTCCCCGCACCCGCGCCGGCCCCGGCGCCCGCACCCGTCCCGACGTCGACCGCGAAGCAGCGCACGGTCTCGCTGCTCACGCCGCCTGCGGTGGCCGTCGCCCCCGGCGCCGCCTACAGGGTGGTGGGCGTGGTGCGCCCGGCCAAGGCGAAGCTCAAGGCCTGGCGCCAGAAGCTGGTCAACGGCGAGTGGGTCACGGTCGGCAAGGACCGCACGAGCGCGAAGGGGCGCTACCGGTTCGTCGTCCGCAAGACCCAGACGTCGGCCACCGGGACGTACCGCGTGCTGGTCGTGCGCAAGGGCGCCGTCGTGGGCGTCAGCCCGGAGTTCAGCGTCTCCGTCTCCTGACGCCGAGCGGCCGAAGTGCGCGCGAGTGGCCGACGTGCGCCCGAGCGGCCAACGTGCGCGGGAGTGCTACTCCGCCCGGGCGGTGACCCGCTCCTGGTCCGAGATGCGCGGAAGGTCGGCGACGCCCTGCACCATCACGACGGATGCCCGGCAGGCGAGCGGCACGGCGACCGCGGCCAGCCAGCCGTCCATGGTCTGCCAGCGAGTCGCGCACCAGCAGCCGCCCGCCGGGCTCGAGCCCCCAGGCCGACCCGCGGGCCAGGGCGAGGTCGATGACGGCGGACTGGTCCAGCACGTCGCCCTCGATGCGCAGCGCCGGCGTGCCCGAGGCTGGCGGGTCGAACAGGTAGGCGTCCGGCTGCTGGCGCACCGACCAGCGTCACGTCGTCGACGCCGGGCGGGAGCGGGTCGGCGATGGGCAGCCCGAACGGATGGAGGCTCACGACGGCCAGCTGCCGCACGCGTGCCGGCCAGTGCTGCGGCCTCGGCTGCCGTCGCCACGACGAGATCGGCGTCGACGGACCCCGGCGCGACCAGGCAGCCCGGCCGTCCAGGCGCCCGCGCACCAGGCCGACCGCTGCCAGTGCAGGGGCAGCCGCAGGCCGATCGTCGCTCCTGGCCCGAGGTCGTACTCGTCGCGCAGGGCATTGGCGATCTTCGCGGCGGCGTTCTCGAGGGAGACGGCCGACAGCTCGGTGCGCTCGCCCGCATCCGCGTCGACGTACGTGACGACGGGGGCGCCCGCGCCCTCGCGCCGACGCCGCTGGAGGAGGGTCCACAGGTCGCTCACGCTCAGCACCGTAGCCGCCATCGGCCGGGTCGGTGTGGCACCCTTGCGGCGTGACTGAAGCCGTGCTCCTCGTCGGTGGGCAGGGCACTCGCCTTCGCCCCCTCACCATCAACACGCCCAAGCCCATGCTGCCCGTCGCGGGGGTGCCGTTCACCGTGCACCAGATCACGCGTGCGCGCGACGCGGGCGTGACCCGGATCGTCCTGGCGACGTCGTATCGCGCGGACACGTTCAGGGCGTTCATCGACGACACGGATCTCGGCATCGAGGTCGTCATCGCGACGGAGGACGAGCCGCTCGGAACCGGCGGTGCCATCCGGCACGCGCTGCCGTTCCTCGAGAGCTCCGGCGACGAGCCCGTGCTGGTCTTCAACGGGGACGTGCTCAGCGGCGTCGACATCGCCGGCCTGGTGCGCCATCACCGCGACACGACCAGCGACGTCACCCTCTACCTCACGCCCGTCGAGGACCCGCGGGCCTACGGGCTGGTGCCCACTGACCACACCGGCCGCGTCACCGCCTTCCTCGAGAAGCCGAAGACCGAGGCTGAGATCGTCACCAACAACATCAACGCCGGCTGCTACGTGTTCACGCGCAGCGTCATCGACGCCATCCCTGGCGGTCGCGTCGTGTCGGTGGAGCGCGAGACGTTCCCGGGCCTGCTGGCGGACAACGCCCTCGTCACGGGGGTGGTCGACAAGGGCTACTGGCTCGACCTGGGCACCCCGCTCGCCTTCGTCCAGGGCTCGTGCGACCTGGTGCTCGGCGCCGCGCCCTCACCGGCCGTGGCGGCGACCGGCGACTACCTTGCGCTCGAGGGTGCGCAGATCGCCGATGACGCACAGGTGCACGGCGGCACGGTGATCGGCCGCGGGGCGACCGTCGGCGCCGGAGCGATCGTCAACGGTGCCGTGGTCTTCGACGGTGCGGAGATCGCGGAGGGCGCGCACGTCATCAACAGCATCGTCGGCGTCGGCGCCGTGATCGGCGCGGGCACGGTGCTGCGCGGCGCCGTCATCGGCGACGGGGCTGTCGTGGGCAGCGGCAACGAGCTGCTCGACGGGGTCCGCGTCTGGCCGGGCGCAGAGCTGGGCGATGGCAGCGTCCGGTTCTCCAGCGACTCCTGACGTCCGGGGGGAGTGGGCGGCCCCCTACCGGGTCGACCTTCGCGCGGTTCTGGGCTCGTGGGTCCGGGGCAGCCGCGATCCCGACCATCCGGCTGACGTCGAACGGGGCCTGGCGCACGTCGCGCACGCCCGATGGACCCGTGACCCTGCGGCTCGCCGTGACGGACGAGACGGTGCAGGCGGAGGCCTGGGGACCCGGGGCCACCTGGCAGCTGGCGGTGCTGCCCGACCTGCTCGGTGCCGGGGACGACCCGGCCGGCTTCCCCGGCGGACCTGCTTCCCGAGCAGCTGGCCCCCGCCTGGCGGCGGCTCGGTCCCCGCTGGCGGGTGCCGCGCAGCCGCCGCGTCGTCGAGACGCTCGTGGTGGCGGTGCTGGAGCAGAAGGTGACCGGGGTGCAGTCGCTCGGCGCCTGGCGATCGTTGCTGGCCGCGCACGGCGAGCCCGCGCCCGGCCCCGCGCCCGATCGCATGCGGGTGCCGCCGGCACCTGAGGTCATCCGTCGCGTGCCGTCCTGGCAGTGGCATCGCTGGGGGGTCGGCCCTCGACAGTCGGACACGCTGATGCGCGCGATGGCGGTGGCCGGGCGACTCGAGCAGTGCGCGGACCTGCCGCTGGAGCAGGCGCGTCGTCGGCTCGGCGCCGTGACCGGCATCGGTGCCCTGGACGGTGGCCGAGGTGGCGCAGCGCGCGCTCGGTGACGCCGACGCGGTCTCCTTCGGCGACTACCACCTCGCGCAGCAGGTCGGGTACGTCTTCACCGGCGAGCGGGACGGCACCGACGAGCAGATGGCCGCGCTGCTCGAGCCGTTCGCCGGGCACCGGTACCGCGTGCAGCGGCTGGTCGAGGTGTGCGGGATCTCCCGCCCGGCCCGCGGCCCGCGCATGACGATCGCCGACCACCGCCACATCTGACGAGTTGACCCAGATGCTGGGCCACTTCCGCAGAATTCGGCCCAGCATCCGCCCAAGGACGTGGAACTCACCCAGATGCTGGGTCAGATCGCGGGGATCGGGGCGATGCGGGGTCAACTCTGCGGAGTTCGCCCAGCATCTGGGTCAACTCTGGCGATTCAGCGGTAGGTGAGGAAGCGGGCGACGTCGCGAGCGGCGCGCGCGGCGGGTGCGCTCGCCGGCCCGGCCGACGGCGACGGCGCCGAGCGGCTGCCACGACGACGGCAGGTCGAGCACGTCGCGGACGACGTCCGGGCAGAACACCGTCGACGAGATCCACGCCGACGCCCAGCCCTCGGCGGCCAGCGCCACCATGAGGTTCTGCACGGCCGCTCCGCCGGCCACCACGAACAGGTCGCGCTCGAAGCCGCGGCGCTGCTCGTCGGGGTAGGCGTGCGCGGCGCCCTCGAGCTCGAGGAACGGCAGCACGACGAGCGGGGCCTGGCGCAGCACGTCGCCGCGGCGCAGGCGGCGCTCGACGGCATCGTCGTCGTAGCCGTCGATGCCGGTGAGGTCGGCCACCCACCGCTCGCGCATCGCGTCGAGGAGCCGGTCGCGCTCCGCTGCCGGTGCGCAGGGCGACGAACCGCCAGGGCTCGGTGTGGTGCGGGGCCGGTGCGCTGACGGCGGCCGCGACCGCGGACTCGACGACGGCGTCGGGGACGGCCTCGTCGGTGAAGCTGCGCACCGTCCGCCGGGCGAAGGGGGCGGAGCGTCGCCCCTCGCGCCACGGCCTCGGCGCTGCCGAGCGTGAACAGGTCCTCGTCCAGCGGCCGGATCACGGCGCGCGCCCCGGGCCCGTCGTCCGCCGTGACGTGGTGCGCCCAGTCCACGCACGATCGCGACCGGACGGTTGTCGAGCTTGCCCTTGACCAGGTCGGTGGCGGCGGCGAGCTCGTCGGCGACCGCGACGACCGTCATCTCCAGCGTCCGGCCGAACGGGTCCACCCGCCCGGTGTAGTCGTCGAGGACGGTGACCCCGGCTGCGCCGATCGCGACGTCGGTGACGCCCATGCGCCAGGGACGGCCCATGGTGTCGGTGACGACCACGCCGAGCCGGGCGCCGGCGGCCGCCTGCAGGGCCGCCCGGATGCGCCGGGCGGAGGCGTCGGGGTCGTCCGGCAGCAGCACGACGTAGCCCGGCCTCGACGTTGCTCGCGTCGACTCCGGCGGCCGCCATGACCAGTCCGTGCCGGGTCTGCACGATGCGGGTGTCGCCGCGCGGGGTCTGCTTCGTCGCGACCACGCGCACGGTCTCGGCGCCGATGGCCTCGTCCCGCGACGTCGCGCGCGACGATGCGGCCCTCCGCCTTCGACACGATCTTGCTGGTGACGACGACGATGTCGCCGTCCGCGAGGCCGCTGCTGCCGTCGGGCCACGTCACGCCGGCGCAGCATGCCGGCGAGCAGGGCGCCGAGGTCGTCGCCCTCGCTCGATGATGCCCGATGCCGTCGACGGCGACGGCCTGGATGCCGGTCATGCGCGAGCGGGCAGCCCGCGGGCGACCTCGAGGCACGCCTCGGCGATGCGCGCCGTGGCGTCGACGTCGGTCATCATCGTGGGCACGGCGAGGCAGCGGATGCCGGCCGCCTCCACCTGCGCGACGGCGCGCCGCGTCGGCGGTGTCGACCAGCCAGCGCGTCGATGAGGCCGCCGTTCGCCCGCGCCGCCGTAGTGGGTCGCGACGGCGCTCGCGGAGGTCTCGACGCCCGATCGCGGTGAGGCAGGCGTCGGCCATGCCGCGCACGGGCGCGCCGCCGACGATGGGGGAGACGCCGACCACCGGTGCCGCGAGTCGAGCGGACGGCGTCCGCGATGCCCGGGACCTGCAGGATCGTGCCGATCGACACGACCGGGTTGCTGGGCGGGAACAGCACGACGTCGGCGGACATGATCGCCTCGACCACGTCGGGACCGGGCTGCGCGGAGTCGATGCCGACGAGGGCGAAGCCGTGCGCGGGCAGGCTGGCGCGGTACCGGATCCACCACTCCTGGAAGTGGATGGCGGTGCGCAGCGGCGTGCCGTCGGGGGCCGCGCCACCCGACGGGTCGTCGACGACGACGTGCGTCTCGGCGCGGTCGTCGGACATCGGCAGCAGCCGCACGCCGGGCTGCCAGTGCTCGCACAGCGCCGCGGTGACCTGCGGTGAGCGTGTAGCCGGCGCCGAGCGACTGCGTGCGGATGAGGTGGGTGGCGATGTCCTTGTCGCCGAGGCCGAACCACGCCGGCTCGACGCCGTACGACGCCAGCTCGTCCTTGACGGTGAAGGTCTCGCCCTCGCGGCCCCAGCCGCGCTCCTCGCTGATGCCGCCGCCGAGGGTGTACATGACGGTGTCGAGGTCGGGGCACACGCGCAGCCCGTGCACCCAGATGTCGTCGCCGGTGTTGCCGATGACGGTGATCTCGGCGTCGGGCTGGTGCGGCCTGTCAGGCCGCGCAGGAAGCGGGCGCCGCCGATGCCGCCGGCGAGGACCGTGATGCGCATCCGGTCATCCTGTCAGACGCCGCGTCGCCGCCCACGCCCGTGATCGGGCCAGCCGGGATTCGGCGACCGGGTGTCGCAGAATGGCGGCATGGCCGACGAGGAGGTGTCCGGCGCGCTGCCGGACGGACCCGCGGCACGGGCCACCGACGAGACCGCGGAGCTGCCGGTCAGTGGTGGTCGCGGCCGTCGAGCCGGAGCCGGACGTCGAGCCGGAGCCGGACGTCGAGCCGGAGCCGGACGTCGAGCCGGAGCCGGACGTCGAGCCGGAGCCGGATCGTCGAGCCGACCGAGCCGGCGGCGCCTCCCGTCGTCGGCTCGCACGCCGCCCCGCGGCGCCGCCGTCGCTGGCCGTGGGTCAGCCCTCGGCGTCGTGCTCGGACTGCTCGTCGCGCTCGGGCGGGGGCGCTCTGGTACTTCAGCGGCCTGATCGGCGCGGGTGCCCGCGTCCCGCAGCCGGATGCCGGCTTCCCGATGACGCATCGACGCGGTCGACGGCGACCGTGTCGTACTCCGGGGTCGCCGCCGGGGTGGACGCGATCAGGGCCTGACGGCCATCGCCACCGAGTCGAGGGCGGGCTACGTCCAGACCGACGATCCGCCGGTGACCGGCGATGCCGACTCGCGCGCCGTCGACGACCGAGGTCCTGCCGCCCGAGCCTCGCCGCCGGGCAGGCGGCGGCGCTCGACGGCTGGTACTTCCCGCGCGACCCGCTGGTCGGGCTCGGGCCTCGCGTACGAGGACGTCGAGTACGACACGCCCGCTCGGGCCGACGCCGGCGTGGCTCATCCCCGGCACCTCGTCGACGTGGGTCGTGCTACACGCACGGCCGAGGTGCCGGCACCGCGGCGAGGGCCTGCGCATCGCGAGCACGGTCGCGGACCTCGGCTACCCGATGCTGCTCATCCGCTACCGCAACGACGCGCCTGCGCTCCGGCGGGCAACGGATACGCGCAGTTCGGGGTCGACGAGTGGCGAGGACGTCGAGGGCGGCCGTCCAGTACGCGCTCGACAACGGTGCCGAGCGGGTCGTCCTCGCGGGCACGAGCATGGGCGGGTCGGTCTCGCTCGCGCTTCCTGCAGAACTCCGGCCTCGCCGACCGGGTGGTCGGGCGCGTTCCTCGATGCGCCGATGACGCGGACTTCGTCGCAGGGGTCGAGCATCGGCGCTGCCGACATGGGCATCCCGCCGTTCGTGGCGGGCCTGGCCATGCAGGTCGCGCATGGCGGTACGGCTTCGACTTCGAGGCGGCCGACTACACGGCCGACGCCGGCGGGCTTCGTCACGCCCGATGCTGATCGTGCAGGGCACCGACGGACGACGACCGTGCCGCCGGAGGTCACGGCGGACTTCGCGGCCGCCGCGCCGCCCGGCCTGGTGACACTGGAGCTCTTCGACGGGGCCGGGCACTCTGCTCTCCTGGAACGTCGATCGGGCCCGCTACGAGGCGCTGCTGAGCGGCTTCCTCGCCGACGTCGCTCCGCTCCCATAACCCCTGCCGACCCCCGATCGGGGGACCGAAACGGCCTTTCCGGCAGAAAAAGTCGGAATTGTCGTCCAATTTGTCCGATTCTCACTTGACGGGAGCGAATGACACCCCTGTAATACGTCCAACGGCGATGCGTCGTCGCTCGGGTCGAGGAGGTTCTTCGCGTGGCAGAGATGGTGCTCGTGCCCCTGTCTGACGTCGAGGAGTTGGCATGGCAGGAGCGCGCCCTGTGCGCGCAGACCGACCCCGAGGCCTTCTTCCCCGAGAAGGGCGGCAGCACGCGCGAGGCGAAGAAGGTCTGCCTGTCGTGCGAGGTCCGCGTGGAGTGCCTGGAGTACGCCCTGCAGTCCGACGAGCGGTTCGGCATCTGGGGCGGGCTGTCCGAGCGCGAGCGCCGCCGCCTGAAGAAGCGCGCCGTCTGACGCGACGCGGCTGAGCGCCTCCGGCCCCGGCGCGGGTCGGCGGCGCACGTCGATCGAGCACGTACAGTTCCTCAGGTGATGGACGACGAGGTGCGGCGGGCCGACGACGCCCGGACGGCTCGATCACCGCGACAGCCCGACCAGCGACACCCCTGAGCACCGCGACGAGCTCTTCGACGAGCACGTGACCGGCGCCCTCGAGGGCATCGGCGCCCCGTTCGACGATGGCGTCTCGGACGGGGCCGGCGACACTCCGCAGACCACCGAGTGGTTCAGCGTCGAGGACTACCTGGCCCTCGAGGACGAGGTGCCCGGCCCTGCCCCGTCGGGAGCACCACGTCACCGCGGTGGTCGTCAGCCATGACGGCGCCGTGTGGCTGCCGGCGGTGCTGACCACGCTCGCCGCCCAGACCCGGCCTCCCGACGCGGCCGTCGGCGTCGACACCGGCTCGGTCGACGCCAGCCCGGACCTGCTCCACACCTCGTTCGGCGCCGAGCGCACCCTCCGCCTCGACCACACGGTCGGCTTCGGCCAGGCGGTGCGCGCCGGACTGGCCCACCTCGGCCCCCGCACCCACGAGCCGTTCGCCCCCGAGGTCGTGTCCTGGGTGTGGCTCCTGCACGACGACAGCGCCCCGGACGCGCACTGCCTCGAGCGGCTCCTCGACACCGCCGACGACAACCCCAGCGTGGCCGTCCTCGGCCCGAAGGTCCTCGGCTGGCACGACCGGCGGCTCCTCCTCGAGGCCGGCGTCACCGTCACCGGCTCCGGCCGTCGCGTCACGGGGCTCGAGCGGCGCGAGCACGACCAGGGCCAGCACGACGGCATCCGCGACGTGCTGGCGGTGAGCTCGGCCGGCATGCTCGTCCGCCGCGACGTCTGGGAGGCGCTCGCGGGCTTCGACCCGTCCCTGCCGCTGTTCCGCGACGACCTCGACTTCTGCTGGCGCGCCCACCGGATGGGCGAGCGCGTCATGGTCGCCACCGACGCGGTCATCCACCACCGCGAGGCGTCCGCCCACGGCCGTCGCGCCGACGACATCGCCCCGCAGCCCGCACCGGGCCGACCGCGAGGCCGCCGTCCACGTCCTGCTCGCCCAGGCGAGCGCGCTGGCCGCGCCCTTCGTCGCGCTGCGCCTGCTGCTCGGCAGCCTCGTCCGGGCCGGCGTCTACCTGCTGGGCAAGGACGTCGCCGCCGCGCGCGACGAGGTCGGCGCGGTACTCGCACTGGCCCTGCACCCGTCGAAGGTCCGGTCCTCGCGGGCGCTGGTGGCCCGCACGTCGACCGAGCCGGCGAGCGTCGTGCGGCACCTGCGGCCGAGCGCCAGGGACCAGATCCGTCAGGGGCTCGAGGCCATCACGGGCGTCCTGACGACCAGCGGGGCGTCCACACCCGGCACGTCGGTCAGCGCGCTCGACAGCGGACCGGTCGGCGAGGACGCCGACTACCTCGACGGCACCTCGTCCGGACTGCTGCGCCGCGTCCTGGCGTCTCCGGCCTTCCTCATCGGCGCTGTCCTCGTCGTGGTCGCGGTCATCGGCACCCGCGGCCTGTGGCTCGGCGACGGTGTCCTGCAGGGCGGTGCGCTGCTGCCGCCGCCGCCGGGCGGCGGCGACCTCTGGGAGACCTACCGGCAGGCCTGGCACGACGTGGGCCCCGGGTCCACGACCCCGGCACCGCCGTACCTCACGGTCGTCGCGGCCGTCGCGTTCGTGCTGCTCGGCAAGGCGCCGGCCGCGGTCACGCTCCTCCTGCTCCTGGGCATCCCGCTCGCCGGGAGCCAGCGCCTACGTCGCCCTGCGCGGGCTCGTCCCCGGCAAGGCGATCCGGGTGTGGGCCGCGGCGGCCTACGCCCTGCTGCCCGCGATGACCGGGGCGGTCGCCTCCGGCCGCATCGGCACCACGATCCTGGCCATCGTGCTGCCGTTCACGCTGCGCTCGCTGGTCCGGATCAGCGGTCCCCACGGCACGCTGCGCCGGTCCGCCGGCACCGCGATCCTGGTCGCGGTCGTGCTGTCGGTGTCCCCGGCGATGTGGATCGTCCTGCTCGTCGGCGGCGCGGCGGCGGCCGTGCACCTCGTGCGGCGCGACGCCGCGACGGGCCGGGGCGTGCTCGCCCGCCTCGGCGCTCGCCCTGCTCGCGCCGCTCGTCCTGCTGCTGCCGTGGTCGGCGTACGTGCTGCGCCGCACCCGACGCTGCTCCTGCTCGAGCCGGGACTCAACGGCACCGGGATCACCGACCCGGACCTGCGCCCGTGGGACGTGCTGCTGCTGCATCCCGGGCGGCCCGGGCATGACACCGCTGTGGCTGACCGTCGGCATCGTCGTCGCCGGCCTCCTCGCCCTCCTGCGCGCCGACCGGCTCCGCGTCATCGGCGCCTTCGCGATCCTGGGCGGGCTCGGCCTGGCGATGGGGCTGCTCCAGGCGATGGTGCTCGTCACCCCGCCCGGCGCCACGACGGCGATCCGGCCGTGGCCGGGCCAGGCGACGCTGCTCCTCGGCCTCGCCCTGATCGCGATGGCGGCGGTCGCGGTGGAGGGGCTGCGCGCGCGCCTGGCGGGATCGAGCTTCACCCTCGGCCAGCCGGTCGCCCTCGTCGTCGCGGTCGTCGCGCTGCTCGCCCCGGTGCTGTCGGCCGCCTGGTTCGGCACCGGCCTGGACACCGTCGTGCGCAAGGAGCCGGCCGTCGGCCGTGCCGGCGTTCGTCGCCGCCGACGCGGAGAGCGCCCAGGCGCCGCGCACCCTGGTGATCGCCGACGACAGCGCCGGCCGGGTCCGCTACAGCCTGCTCAACGGCGCCGGCCCGATCCTCGGCGACGCCGAGACCGGCCCGCCGGCGGCCGCCTGGGAGGCGCTCGACCCCTACGTGGCGGCCATGGTCTCCGGTCGCGGCGGCGACGAGATCGAGACGCTCGCCGGCTACGGCATCCGCTACGTCGTGCTGGCGCCGGGCGCCTCGACCGAGCTCGTGCCCACCCTCGACGGCGAGCCCGGCCTGCGCCGCCTCTCGAGCTCGGACGGCGAGGTGCTGTGGCGGGTGGCCGGGGTCACGTCGCGGGCCCGGCTCGTCACGGAGGAGAAGCAGACGCCGCTCGGCGTCGCCGCCGAGGGCACCACGACGGCCGACCCCTACCTGGACCAGGCGCTGCCCGAGGGCACGGGCGCGCGCACCCTGGTGACCGGCGCCGCCGCTCGATCGCGGCGTGGCGGGCGGTCGCCGTCGGCGCCGACGGCACGCAGACCGACCTGGCCGCCAGCCGCCGGGCCGGGCCTGCTCTCCTGGTCGCAGGCCTTCGAGGCGCCGGAGGGCACGCCCCAGGTGGTCGTCGCGTTCGACGACAGCGCACGCTCGCGGTGGCTCTGGCTGCAGCTCGTCGTCCTGCTCGCCCTCGTCGTGATGGCCCTGCCCGAACGTCGCCGACTCGATCCCGATCCCGACCTCGACGACGACGACCGTCCGACGTCGCTGCGCCGACGCCGGGCGCGCTCCCGAGCGTCGCCGCGCCGGCTGAGGCGGGTGGCGCCTGATGTTCGGACGCAAGAAGGTCCGCCTGCGAGCCGATGGCCAGTCTCGGTCCCGCGACGCCAGATGAGCGGACTCCGACGTCGCTGCGCCGGCTCAGCCGCTGGCCGCCGACGCCGAGCTGCGCGAGGAGGACCTCGAGGTCGACCTCGCCGCGGACCTCGACGACGCCGGACACCGGCGACCACCGCGACGAACGCGCGGCCGAGCCGCCCCGACGTCGGCCGCGGCGCCGGCGGCAGTCCGCGGCGAGGGCGGGTCGCCCATCTCCGGCGCGCGGCCCCTGCTCGTCGGCCTCGCCGTGGCCGCCGTCCTCACCCTGCTCGCGACGCTCCTGCAGCAGCCGACGCCCGAGGTCGCCGAGGGGGCCGTCACGGTCGAGCCGATCGGCTCCACCGTGCTGCTGTGCCCCGAGCCGGGCGCCGGCACCGACCTCGGCGTCCGCGTCACGGCGGCGATCGTGCCGGGCCAGCCCGGCCAGGAGGCCGACCGGCCGCCGACGAGGACAGTCCGCCGACCGGTGCCGCCGGCCTGGAGACGCTGCCCGGCAAGGAGTCCGCGCAGTCGAAGATCCTCGTCCCGGGCGGACAGGCCCAGATCGAGGCGTTCGGCAGCCTGCGCCTGCCCGCCATCCGCGCCTACGGCGACGGCACACTCGCGCCCGGGCCTGGTCGCCGACCAGTGGGGCCGCGACCCGGCTGGTCGTGGCCGCGGGATGGCGAGCACGGCCTGCGCGCCCGCCGCCTCGGAGTTCTGGTTCGTGGGCGGCGGCGCCATCGCCGGCCGCCAGACCCGGATCGTCCTGGTCAACCCCGACGAGACCTCGGCCGTCGTCGACGTCGATCATCCGCGGCCCCAAGGGCCTCATCGACGCGCCCGCGGGTCGCGGCCTGGTCGTCAAGGGCCAGGACCGGCTGGTCGTCCGGCTCGACGTGCTGGCCCCGGGGGTCACGGCGACGGCCGTGCAGGTGCTGGCCCGCACCGGGCGCGTCGGGGCCTCCGTCGACGACGAGCAGCAGGCGGGCCTGGCCAACGTCGGCACCGACTGGGTGCCCGCAGGCAGCAGCGCCGGCGACGCTGCGTCTACGTGCCCGGCGATCATCAACGGCCCCGGCGCACGGGTGCTCTCCATCGCCGCTCCGGGCGCCGACGACGCGATCGTCAACATCCGGGTGATCTCCGCCGACGGCACCTACGCGCCGGCGGAGCGCTCGCGCGTCGAGGTGCCGGCCGACTCCGTCGTCACCCTCGACATGGCGCCGATCCTCGACCGGAATCCGGCGACGCTCGAGCTGACGTCCGACGCGCCCATCGTGGCCGGCATGCGCCAGTTCTTCGGGGACGAGACGGCCTACACGGCGGGTGCCCAGCCCTTCGACGGTCCCGCCGCGGTGAGCGGCCTGCCCGTCCGGGCCGCGACCGACGTGCGCGTCTCGATCACGGCGCCCGACGGAGGCGGCCGAGGTCGACATCGTGCTGCTGCCGTTCCGCGGGGGCAAGGAGGCCGCCGTGCCCACCGCGCCGCGCCGGGTCGCAGGTGGGCGCGGGCAAGCTGCGCTACATCCGGCTCAACCCGCCGGCCGGCGTCGCCTGGTACACGGCGGTCGTCACGCCGGTCGAGGGGTCCGGGCCGGTCCTCGTCGCCCACCGCCTCCGCGAGCAGTCCCGCTTCGGCGATCTCGTCACCGGCTACCCCTGGAGCCCGCTGCGCACCGAGGTCGCCGTCCCGACCGCGGTGCAGGACCCGGCGGTCGCCACCCGCTGACCCGGCGCGCCGTCCGCCCACGCGCGGCGCGCTCCCACTAGCGTGCGACCCGTGAGTCGTCGCCGTTGCTCCAAGCCGTCGTGCAACGGCCAGGCCGTTGCCACGCTCACGTACGTGTACGCCGACTCGACGGCCGTGCTCGGACCGCTGGCCACCTACGCCGAGCCGCACTGCTACGACCTGTGCCACATGCACAGCGAGCGCCTCACCGCGCCGCGCGGCTGGGAGATCGTCCGCATCACGCCCGACCCCGACGCGCTCAAGCCGACGAGCGACGACCTCGAGGCGCTGGCGAACGCCGTGCGCGAGGCGGCCCGGCCCCGGTACGAGCCGGGCGCGCCGCTGCCCACCGAGGTGCCGGCCGGGCTCGGTCGAGGTGGCGCGCCGGGGGCACCTGCGGATGCTGACGTCGGTGGACGAGCCGGTGGCTCGTCGAACGGGAGTCCGAGCCCTACCTCGACTTCGACGACTGATCGGCCTTTCCGCAGGTTCAGGCACGTGGCCCGGGGCGTGGTGCTGGCAGCACGTTGAGCATCGGATCGTGCTCCACGCGGAGATCGCGGTACACGGCGCCCCCTCGTTCTCGCAGCGCGGTTGCCGAACGAGCGTCGCCAATCTCGTCCAGCAGCCGCGCAGTAGCCAATGCCGTGCGGGCCTCCTCGAAGCGCGATCCGAGAGAGCCGAACTGCGCGGCCGCCGCCTCGAGGTCGTTCCGAGCATCCTCCAACGAACCGGCCCGCCAGCGACTGATGCCGTGCAGGCGGAGCGCATGCGCCGTCGTGGCGAGCGAATTGATGCGCCGGCCCACGTCGGCGGCAGCCTCGGCGGTGGCGGATGCCTCGTCGACGGGGAGCCCGCTCCACGATGCATCGCATCGGGCCTCCCAGACAGCGCCCGCGTTCACCTGCCAGCCTGCGGGTGGCGCCTTCAGCATCCTCAGTGCACGGTCGGGTCGGCCCTCGGCGACGGCCAGCCATAGTTGCAGGGCGAAGGCGCGCTGGCCCGAGCGGATCCGCGCGATGGACTCGCGCAACCCTTCGAGAGCCGGCTCATCCGCGCGCAGGTGATGGATGACGGCCGGGATGAGGAACAGCCCCACCGAGAAACCGGGTGGGTCGTCGACCTTGTCGCCCAGCGCCCTGATGCCTGCCGAGCAACTCGTCAGCGCCTCGTCCCACCGGCCCAGCCGGAACAGGGACACACTCATCCACACGCGGGGGTGGATCGTCAGAGCCTCAGCGGCATCGTTCAGGTACTCCTGCGCAATCCGGATCGACTCCTCGTACTGGCCGGTCTCCTCATACATCCAGGAGCCCATCGCGTAAAGGTCGACGATCTCCATGGGATTGGACAGCCGTCCCCGCAGTTCCCAACGGCGCTCCCACACCGGCGCCATGGCCGAGTAGTCGCCCTGATAGGTCACCGTTCCCGCCACCGCGTCCAGCGCGGCGGAGGCGAGATCGGGATCCCCGAGGCGGAGGGCCATGTCGGCGGCCTCGACGCCCGCGGCCGCAAGGCGGGGAACATCGTCGACGGTCACGTCGTCAGGGAAGGCCCACGCCCATGAGGCCTGAGTGGCGAGCAACCGCGTCAGCGCCTCGGAGTCGCCGGGGGGCACGAGTGTGAGCCCACGGTTGAGCAGAACCCGCACCTCGGCGGATGTCGGCGCGCTGGTCATCATCCCGGGCCAGCGCACCGGGAGTTCGCAGGCACGGGCGAAGAGCAGGGCCGCGTAGTCGTCACCGATGTCGGCAGAGCGGTCGGCGATCTCAGCCGCCTCAAGGAGGGTTGTCCAGCCGAGCTCCCCGAGCGCGTCCTGCTGATAGGCGTCCGCAAGCGCAACACGTGACCGGCACATCTCCACGTCTGTTCGGGCGGTGTCGATCGCGCGCAGTGCCAGCACCTGTGCGGATCGGTTGGCCGAGCGAAGTCGCGCTGACTCGCTCGCGCGGATGAGCCAAGCCGTCGCCTGTGCCCGATCCGCTTCGTCGGCGGCGACCCCGGTGTCGCGGCCGAGCTCGATGGCGGTGGCGTAATGCTGTGCGACGAGTTCGGCTATCTCGTCGATGCGCTCACCTGACTCCGACTCGAGCCATCGGGCGATCGACACATGCGCAGGGACCCGCTCGGTGCGGGGAATCGACTCGTAGGCGACGTCGCGGGTCAGGATGTGGGCGAATTGGTACTCGTGCTCGCCCGCCAGGGTTGAGCGGAATCGGCTGACGACGAGGTCCCGGTCTTCAAGTCGCCGGAGGGATTCCTCGATCTCCGCGGGGCGCACCGTTGCACCAGGCAGCAGGACAGCGACGGACCCGGTCCAGAAGGTCCGGCCGACGACCGCGGCGGCGCGAAGAACGCGCTTGTCCTCCTGTGACAGCATGTCGATGCGCGTCGACAGCACCCCCTGAACTGTGTCCGGGATGTGCACGTCGTCGATCCCCTGCGTCGCCTGCCAGTGATCGTCAACGCGAGTGATGGTCCCCGCGTCGATGAACTGCCGAAGGATCTCCTCGAGGAAGAACGGATTGCCCTCCGCCCTGGCCAGGATGCGCTGCCGCAATCGATCGGGGAGGGCATGGACGCTGAGCAAGGCGTCCACGAGTCGCCCGGCATCGGCGCCGGTGAGCGGCGTCAGGTTGACGACCGTCGCGTTGCGGCGTCCGCCTCCCCAGGTGGGTCGGACGGACACGAGGTCGGGCCGCGAGGTGCAGACGATGACGACCGGTCCGGTCACTCGGTCCGACACTTCCTCGAGGAGGTCGAGCAGGGCTGGATCTGCCCAGTGGATGTCGTCGATGACGACGATCACAGGGCCGGTCGATGCCAGAGCCGAGAAGAGCGCGACCCACGCGGCATGCATTCGACGACGCACCGTCTGCGGGTCCAGTCCCGCCATAGCGCGATCGGGGTCCTCCAGGCCGACGGTGTACGAGAGGGCGGAGGAGACGTCAACCACGTCCACGACGCCGGCGCGGGCGAGCAGGGCGTGCACCGTCTCTCGCACGCGGGCGAGCGCGCTCTCCCGGCTGTCGCTGTCCGCGACTCCGGCGAGGGACTTGAGGATCTCCGCCAGCGGCCAGAAGGCGATGCCTGACCCGTAGGGAAGGCACCGCCCCTTCACGGCGCGTACTCCGGATCGGCTGCTTGCCGTGCCCACGAATTCGCGCGTGAGCCGGCTCTTGCCCACGCCGGCCTCGCCGAAGATCGTGACCAGATTGGCGGTGGCCTCCTCCGCGGACCGGGTAAGGACGGTGGCCAGAAGGTCGAGTTCACGTTCGCGGCCGACCAGAGGTGCCTGCAGTCCGGGCACGCCGCGTTCGGGTCGGGTCGGGGTGACACCCAACAGCACCATGGCGTCGACGCTCGTGGATCGTCCCCGAACCTCCTCCGTTGCCGGCTCTGAGAACAGGAAGCCGCGAGCCGATCGAGCTGTTCGAGCAGACACCAGGACGGTGCCGGGATCCGCGAGCGTCTGCAGACGGGCCGCGACGTTCATCGCGTCGCCAGTGACGATTGGGTCACCCGGAGATGGGTCGACCTCCGCGAGGACCTCGCCGGTGTTCACGCCGGCGCGGATCTGGAGTCGGACCCCGTGCTCGTGCTCCAGCGAGTCATTGACTCGGTCGAGAGCGGTCAGCATCGCGAGGGCCGCGCGGAGCGAGCGTTCCGGGTCATCCTCGTGCGTCTGGGGGACTCCGAACAGGGCGACGACCGCGTCCCCGATGAACTTCTCGACGCTGCCGCCCTCCGACTCGATGGCCGCCCGCATCGCATCGAAGTACGTGCGCATGACCTGGCGCATGCGCTCAGGATCGAGCCGCTCTGCCAATCCGGATGAGCCAACGACATCAGCGAAGAGAACGGTCACCACCCGGCGTTCGCCCTCGCTGGGCGGTGGAGTCTCAGGATGGGCGATCGGTTCTGCGGGGGCCGGCAAGACGGGTGTCCCGCAACTGGCGCAGAATGACGCGTTCGGGACGAGGTCGGACCCACAATTGCCGCAGACATGGTGGGCCTGGGCGCCGCACCAAGGGCAGAAGCGGTCAGTCGCGTCGTGCTCGGATCCGCATGACCAGCACAGTGCCATCACGTGAGTGTAGGGCCGGTCTCCGGCGAGTCGTTCACGATCGGCTCACGCTTCGGCGGCCCGCCCGCACAACGCGGGAACCGGCACCACCACTGGGCGATAGCCTTGCCGGGTGCGAAACCTCGACGCGATCATCAAGGCCTACGACGTGCGTGGCACGTATCCCGACCAGCTCGACGAGGAGCTCGCCCACGAGGTCGGCGGCGCCTTCGTCCGCGTCGTCGGAGCAGCATCGCGCGACGGCGGCCCGGGTGCGGTCGTCATCGGCCACGACATGCGCCCCTCCGGCCCCTCCCTCGTCGCGGCGTTCGCCGAGGGGGTGCGCGAGCAGGGCTGCGACGTCGTCCTGATCGGCCTCGCCAGCACCGACGGCCTCTACTTCGCCTCCGGATCCCTCGGCCTGCCGGGCGCCATGTTCACGGCGAGCCACAATCCCGCGCAGTACAACGGCATCAAGCTCTGCCGTCCGGGTGCCGCGCCCGTGGGCCAGGACTCCGGCCTGCGCGAGATCACGCGCATGATCACCGAGGGCGTCCCCGCCTTCGACGGACCGCTGGGCGAGGTGAGCGAGCGCGACGTGCTCGCCGACTACTCGGCCTATCTGCGCGGCCTCGTCGACGTGTCCGGGATCCGCCGCCTGCGCGTCGTCGTCGACGCCGGCAACGGCATGGGCGGCTTCACCGTGCCGGCCGTGCTCGGTGAGGGCGCCGGGCTGCCGGCCCTGCCGCTCGACATCGACCCGATGTACTTCGAGCTGGACGGGACCTTCCCGAACCACGAGGCGAACCCGATCGACGACGAGAACATGCGCGACCTGCAGGCGCGGGTGCGCGAGACCGGCGCCGACCTCGGCCTCGCGTTCGACGGCGACGCCGACCGCTGCTTCGTCGTCGACGAGCGCGGCGAGATCGTCAATCCGTCGACGCTCACCGCCCTGATCGCGTCGCGCGAGCTCGCCAAGCATCCCGGCAGCACGATCATCCACAACCTGATCACGTCGAAGGCCGTGCCCGAGGTGGTCCTCGAGTGCGGCGGCGTCCCGGTGCGCACGCGCGTCGGCCACTCGTTCATCAAGGCGACGATGGCCGAGACCGGCGCCGTCTTCGGCGGCGAGCACTCCGGGCACTTCTACTTCCGTGACTTCTGGCGAGCCGACTCCGGCATGCTCGCCGCGCTGCACGCGATCGCCGCGCTGGGCGAGACCGCAGCGGGCACGACGCTGCTCGAGCCTGCTCGCCCCGTTCGACCGCTACGTCTCCAGCGGCGAGATCAACACCGAGGTCGCCGACCAGGCGGCCGTCACGCAGGAGATCCGCGAGGCGTTCGTCGCGCGCGGGTTCACCGACATCGACGACCTCGACGGCATGACCGTCAACGGCGACGGCTGGTGGTTCAACGTCCGCCCCAGCAACACCGAGCCGCTGCTGCGCCTGAACGTCGAGGCGGGCGACGAGGCGCAGATGGCGCTTCTGCGCGACGAGGTGCTGGCCATGATGCGCAAGGGAGCCTGACCATGTCGGACCGACGGAGCCCCACGGGGACACTGGTGACCACGCTGGCCGCTGCTCCGCTCGGCATCGCCGCCGACCTCTGGGACGTCCTGGCCTGCCCGTGCCCCGAGCACGCACCGGTCGAGGCCGACCTCGACACGAAGCGGATCCGGTGCACTCGCTGCCGCACGTCGTTCGAGGTGCGCGACGGCATCCCCGTGATGCTCCTCGACGAGGCAACACCCGGCCCGAGCGGCATCGGCGCCCTGGTCGAGGGCTGACCCGTGCTGATCGTCCGGGGGGCCATCAAGGACTACGACTGGGGCATCGTCGACGGCCTGCAGCCGTGGAGCGGCCAGGCCACCGACGCGCCCCAGGCCGAGCTCTGGTTCGGCGCGCACCCGGGCGGGCCGTCACCGTGGTCGACTCGGCGGGCGCACCCGACCGGCGAGCTCCTCGCCGACCACTTCGACGTCGAGGCGATCCCGCTGCTCGTGAAGCTGCTCGCGGCGGCGCGGCCGCTGTCCGTGCAGGTCCACCCGCCGAAGGCGGTCGCTGCCGCGGGCTGGCGCGCCCAGCACGAGCCCGGGGCCGAGCCGGTCTACAGCGACCCGTTCGAGAAGACGGAGATGCTGGTCGCGCTCGAGGCGTTCGAGGCGTTCGCCGGCTGGCGGCCGGCCGAGCAGGCCGCAGACGTGCTGTCGCACGTGGCGGGGGCGTCGGCGGCGGTGGCGGCGCTGCGGTCCGGCGATCGTCCCGCGGCGATCCGCCTCCTGCTGTCCGTGGCGCCCGATCCGGCCGTCGGCGGGCTCGAGCACGCGGCCCGTGCGGCCGGCCTGCCGGATGCCGAGGTCGCCGCCTACCGCACCGTCACCGAGAACTACCCCGACGATGCCGGTGCGCTGCTCACCCCGCTGCTGGCCTACCTGCGGCTCGACGCCGGCCAGGCCGTGTACGTCCCTGCGGGCGTGCCGCACAGCTACATCCGCGGGATCGGCCTCGAGGTCATGACCTCGTCCGACAACGTGGTCCGGCTCGGGCTGACCCACAAGCCGGTCTTCGTCGAGCATGCCATCGGGGCGCTCGACGACCGCAAGAAGCCGCAGGTGATGCCGACGTCCCACGGCGACGTCATCTGGCCGGTCGCGGCGCCGTTCATCGTCCGCATGATCTCGTCGGGCGGAGAGCGGATCCCGCACGGTGCCTACCGGATCGTGCTGCTCGTCGAGGGGTCCGCGCGGGTGGAGTCCGAGTTCGGCGAGTTCACCCTGCGCCCGGGCACTGCCGCGGTGATCTCGGCAGACGATCCCGACAGCTTCGTCGAGGCGGACGGGCTCGTCGCCGTCATCCAGTCGACGACCGTGCAGGTCGAGCAGCAGTTGGGAGTCGATCCGGATGAGCACTGAAGGCGGCATGAAGGCGGTCGTCGCCGCGCTGCTGGCGAACATGGGCATCGCGGTGGCGAAGTTCGTCGCGTTCCTGTTCACGGGCTCGTCGTCGATGCTGTCGGAGGCGATCCACTCGGTGGCCGACTCCGGCAACCAGGTGCTCCTGCTCGTCGGCAACAAGCGGTCGAAGAAGCTGGCCGACGAGCATCACAACTTCGGCTACGGCCGGCGCAGGTACGTCTACGGCTTCATCGTCGCCATCGTGCTGTTCCTCGTCGGCGGCATGTTCTCCCTGTACGAGGGCTGGCACAAGTGGCAGGAGCCGGAGCCGCTCAACGACTGGTGGATCGCCGTCGTCGTGCTGCTGATCGCGATCGTGCTGGAGTCGTTCTCCTTCCGCACCGCCATCCGCGAGGCGAACAAGTCGCGCGGGCGGCGGTCGATGGCGAAGTTCGTGCGCGACGCCCGTCAGCCCGAGCTGCCCAGTCATCCTCCTCGAGGATGCCGGCGCGCTGGTGGGCCTCATGTTCGCGCTGCTCGGCGTCAGCCTGGCCGTCCTCACCGGCAACGGCCGCTTCGACGCGATGGGCGCGATGGCCGTCGGCACGCTGCTCGTCGTGATCGCCATCTTCCTCGCGATGGAGATGGCGGCGATGCTCGTGGGGGAGAGCGCCCTGCCGGAGGAGATGGAGGCCATTCGCGCCGCACTCGAGTCGAGCGACGGCGTGCTGCGGGTCATCCATCTGCGCACCCTGCACGTCGGCCCGGACGAACTGCTGGTGGCTGCCAAGATCGCCATCGCCCACGGGGGCACGGGGGCGGCCATCGCGAAGGACATCGACGATGCGGAGGCGGCGGTCCGTTCCGCCGTGCCGACCGCCCGATACGTCTTCCTCGAGCCCGACCTGGATCGGACGCCCTCGGCATAGTCGGCGAGGCACTCGGAGGCGGACGACCGACCGATCAGGCCTCCAGGACCTGTGAAGACCTCGATGCGGTTGCGTCCGGCCGCCTTGGCCCGGTACAGCGCGGCGTCGGCGTTGCGCAGCAGCGTCGTGGCATCGTCTCCCGTGCCTGCCAATGCCACGCCGAGGCTGACGCCGAGCGGCACCTCCGCACCGGCGATGAACAGCGGCTTCCCGATCCCCTGGATGATCTTGGCCGCGACAGCCAGCGCGTCGTCGACGTCGAGCACCTCGGGCAGGACGATGACGAACTCGTCCCCACCGATCCGCGCGACCAGGTCCTCGTCGCGCACCTGCGCCTGGATGCGCCTGCTCGCCTCGACGATGAGCTGGTCGCCGGCGGAGTGCCCGTAGGTGTCGTTGGCGTTCTTGAGTCCGTCGAGATCGGCGAAGAGCACCGCCATGACGCTCCGGCCCCGGCGACCGTGCGCCAGCATCATGCTCATGCGCACGAGCAGCTCGCGGCGGTTGAGGAGCTGGGTCAGCGGGTCGTGGGTTGCCATGAAGCGCAGGGCCTCACGTGAGTCGTGCGCCTCGGTGACGTTGACGAACTGGGCGACGAGGGACCGCGGGAGCCCGTCGTCGTCGCGCAGGAGCGCGAGCGCGGCCTGCGCCCACACGACGTTGTGGTCACGGCTGATGAGTCGCACCTCCTCCGTCACGGACGGCACGCGTCCGGAGATGACGTCGTCGCGCATACGGCGGCAGACGGTCTCATCAGCGGGATGGAGCAGCGTGGGCATGTCGTGCTGCAGCAGCCAGTCCTGATCGTGGCCGAGCATGCGGCACAGCTCGGCGTTCACCTCGACGAACTGTGCATCGAGATCGAGGATGGCCATGCCGGTGGGGGCCGACTCCATGGCGAGGCGGAAGCGCTCCTCGCTGCGCTCGAGGGCATGCCACGCCTCGATCTCGGAGTGCACGTCGCGGCAGCTGCCCACCTTCCCGACGACGTCGCCGGACTCGTCGAGCAGCGGGCGAGCCGTGATCTCCAGCCACCGGTAGCTGTCGTCCTTGCACAGGTAGCGCGCCTCGAACGACACGCGTCCCCCGTCGTTGGCCGTGGCCGTCGCGCTGCGGACGCGGTCGAGGTCGTCGGGATGCACGTGGTCGAGGATCGGCGAGCCGACCATCTCGGCCGGTGACCAGCCGAGCACCGACGTGACCGACGGGGAGACCCACTCGAGCACGGCGCCCGAGGTCGGTGCGCCACACCACGTCCGAGGCGTTCTCCGCGAGGAGCCGGTACATCTCCTGTGACTGAGCGAGCGCCTTCTCGGCCTCGTACTGGGCCGTGACGTCGCGTGCGGCTCCGAACAGGACGACCGAGCCGTCGTCGCGGGTCCGCTTGAGGCAGCGATGATGCGCCCACACGCCCCTGCCGTCCCTCGCGATCCAGCGCTTGGTGAACTCCACCGGACCGTCGGGCAGCCCGAGGAGCCAGCTGGCCGAACTCCGCCAGGTCCTGCGGGTCGGTGACCTTCTCGCTCACCAGGGGGTCGGCGTAGTGCTCCTCGGCGCTGTAGCCGACCAGCTTCTCGACCGACGGCGACACGTACTCGAACCGGAAGTCCGGGAAGAACTGGATCCGGTAGAGGACGTCGGCCAGGGCCTCGGCCAGCTCGGCGAGGACGTCCGCGTCCGCGGTGATCGTCTCGGCGAGGGTCCCCTCGTCGGCGAGCGCACGGTTCTCCTCTGTGCGCAGGGCAGTGCTCCTGAGGAATGGTACGGGGGAGCCGGGAGCCGCGTGGGTGCGGTTGGCTCGCGGATCCGCGGTTTTCTGGCAGAATAGGGGCGCTGGCGATGGTCCGGAGCCCTGGTTCCCGTCCCGGCGTTCGCCTCAGGCGAGCCATCGATCCCTGCGAACCATCGAAGCCTCGTGCCGTTCGCGCCACTCATCGCTACGAGGAGTTTCTGCGCATGTCACTGACCAAGCCCGACGGCACCCCCGACTACAAGGTCGCCGACCTGTCCCTGGCCGAGTTCGGCCGCGACGAGATCCGCCTCGCCGAGCACGAGATGCCCGGCCTCATGGCGATGCGTGCCGAGTTCGGCACGACGAAGCCGCTGACCGGCGCCCGCATCACCGGCTCCCTCCACATGACCATCCAGACCGCCGTCCTCATCGAGACGCTGGTCGAGCTCGGCGCCGAGGTGCGCTGGGTCTCCTGCAACATCTTCTCGACGCAGGATCACGCGGCCGCGGCCGTCGTCGTCGGCCCGAACGGCACCGTCGCCGACCCGCAGGGCGTCCCGGTCTACGCCTGGAAGGGCGAGACGCTGCCCGAGTACTGGTGGTGCACCGAGCAGGTCCTGATGTGGCCGGACGGCAAGGGCCCGAACATGATCCTCGACGACGGTGGCGACGCCACCCTCCTCGTGCACAAGGGCAAGGAGTTCGAGGCCGCCGGCGTCGTGCCGTCCGCGGACGAGAACACGTCGGAGGAGTACGCCGTCATCCTCGAGACGCTGCGTCGCTCGCTCACCGAGGACCCGCAGCGCTGGACGACCATCGCCGCCGGCATCAAGGGCGTCACCGAGGAGACCACGACCGGCGTGCACCGTCTCTACGAGATGATGCGCGAGGGCGCGCTGCTCTTCCCGGCGATCAACGTCAACGACTCGGTCACCAAGAGCAAGTTCGACAACAAGTACGGCTGCCGCCACTCGCTCATCGACGGCATCAACCGCGCGACCGACACCATGATCGGCGGCAAGGTCGCCGTCGTCTGCGGCTTCGGCGACGTCGGCAAGGGCTCGGCGGACTCGCTTCGCGGCCAGGGCGCTCGCGTGATCATCACCGAGATCGACCCGATCTGCGCGCTGCAGGCAGCCATGGACGGATACCAGGTGGCTCGCCTCGAGGACGTCATCGGCACCGCTGACATCTTCATCACGGCCACCGGCTGCTACGACGTCATCAACGTCGAGCACATGGCGAAGATGAAGCACCAGGCGATCGTCGGCAACATCGGCCACTTCGACAACGAGATCGACATCGCCGGTCTCGCGAACACCTCGGGCATCAAGCGCAAGACGATCAAGCCCCAGGTCGACGAGTGGACGTTCCCCGACGGCCACTCGATCATCATGCTGTCCGAGGGACGCCTGCTGAACCTCGGCAACGCCACCGGCCACCCGTCGTTCGTGATGTCGAACTCCTTCACCAACCAGGTGCTCGCGCAGATCGAGCTGTTCACCAAGCTCGACGAGTACCCGCTGGGCGTGTACGTCCTGCCGAAGCACCTCGACGAGAAGGTGGCGCGCCTGCACCTCGACGCCCTCGGCGTCCGGCTCACCGAGCTGAGCAAGCCGCAGGCCGAGTACCTCGGCGTCGACGTGGCCGGCCCCTACAAGTCGGACCACTACCGCTACTGATCCGTTTCTCCCGGAATCCGGGACCACTCGACGATCCCGGGCCCCTGTGGGTCCGGGATCGTCTGTTTGTCCCGGCGTGGCGGCTAGAGGACCGGAGGGTCGGACGGCGGCAAGGCGTCGCGTGCCTCGTCTGCTGCGATGTCGGCCTTCGCGGCCGCAAGCGCGCGGCGCAGCACGAGTGCGCCGACGACGAGGGTGATCGCACCGATGACCCCCCAGAAGGCGCTGCCGGTCATGACGCTGCCCTTGGCCACGCCCAGGCCCTGCAGGAGCCACACGGCGCCGACCATC
The DNA here is from genome assembly GCA_963707385.1 of uncultured bacterium. Classification (GTDB taxonomy): domain Bacteria; phylum Actinomycetota; class Actinomycetes; order S36-B12; family S36-B12; genus UBA10649. The sequence continues at coordinate 665,401 of CAVPPK010000004.1, forward strand.
AGGCAGACGATGCCCACGGCCCGCGGCAGGGCGCTCATGCGCAGCCAGGCGTTCTTGGTCGGGGGGCGCTCGGTCACGTGGACGACCGTACCCTCGCGTACCGTGACGGCGTGCCCCGCCCGCTGCCTCCCGCCGACTATCCGGGCTGCCCCGTGACCGTGACCGAGGCGATCGCCGCGGGCCGCGAGCTGCGAGCGCCGCGCTGGGGCCTCTGGGACGTCGTCTGGGCGGGCATCGCCGCGCTCGTCGTCGGCCTGCTGGGTGCCACGGTCCTCGTGGCCGTGGACGCGCCCATGAGCGCACAGATCCTCGTCGGCACCACGCTGCCGTGGCTCGCCTTCGCGGGGTGGCCGCTGCTGGTCACGAGGTGGCGCGGCAACGGCCCGCGCATCGACCTCGGACTTCGCCTGACCTGGCCGGACACCGGCTGGGGCGTGATCGCCGGATTCGCGGGGCTGATCCTGGCGGGGATCGCTGCCCTCCTCACCCAGCTGTTCGTGCCGGACGTGACGTCGGCGGCGGCGGAGGCGGCCAACGAGCTCGAGGAGTCCGCGGGCCGGCTGGCCATCACGGCGTTCGCGCTCCTGATCATGGTGGGAGCGCCCGTTGTGGAGGAGTTGTTCTTCCGCGGCCTGTTCTTCGCCGCGCTGCGCAAGCGGGGGGTCGGCGCCGTCCTCACGATCGTCTTCACGGGGGTCGTGTTCGCGGGCTTCCACTTCGAGCCCACGCAGGTTCTTCGTCCTGCTGCCCACCGGGCTGCTGCTCGGCTGGGTGCGCTGGAAGACCGGATCCACCGGCGCTGCGATGGTGGCGCACGGCGTGGTGAACGCCCCGGGGGCGATTGTGCTGCTCGTGGGCCTGCCCGACGTGACACCATAGGCGCATGTCCATGATCCAGCACGGTTCGTCGGGAGCCACGCGCGGCCGTGTGCTGGTGGTCGACGACGACGCCGCTCTGTCGGAGATGCTGGGCATCGTCCTGCGGGGCGAGGGCTTCGAGCCGGTCTTCTGCGCCGATGGGGCGGAGGCGCTCGCGGCGTTCCGCGACAGCAAGCCCGACCTCGTGCTGCTCGACCTCATGCTGCCGGGCCGCGACGGTATCGACGTGTGCCGCGCCATCCGTGCCGAGTCCGGCACCCCGATCGTCATGCTGACGGCCAAGAGCGACACGGTCGACGTCGTCGTCGGCCTGGAGTCCGGCGCCGACGACTACGTCGTCAAGCCGTTCAAGCCCAAGGAGCTCGTCGCCCGCATCCGCGCCCGCATCCGCAGGGTCGACGACGCGCCGGCGCAGGTGATCCTCGTGGGCGACCTCGAGATCGACGTCACCGGTCACACGGTGAAGCGCGGCGGCGAGGTGCTGTCGCTCACTCCGCTGGAGTTCGACCTGCTGGTGTGCCTGGCCCGCAAGCCGGGGCAGGTGTTCACCCGCGAGATCCTGCTGCAGGAGGTCTGGGGCTATCGGCACGCGGCCGACACCCGCCTCGTCAACGTGCACGTCCAGCGGCTGCGCGCCAAGGTCGAGCGTGATCCCGAGCGCCCCGACATCGTCCTGACGGTCCGGGGCGTGGGATACAAGGCTGGCCCGGCGTAGTCGCTGGCCGCACCACGATGACGCGCTTCCTGAACGCCGTGAGACGGTTCTTCCTCGCCGTGCCGAGGGCGATCGCGCGCATCTGGCGTCGCTCGCTGTGGCTGCGCGTCACGGCCACCACGCTCGTGCTGTCCGTGATCGTCGTCGGGCGTCCTCGGCCTGTCGCTGCTGTCCCGCGTGACCTCGGGCCTGCTCGACGCCAAGGAGCGGATCTCCGTCGGCGAGGGGTCCGCCGGGCTCGGCGAGGCACAGCGCATCCTCGATGCAGCCGACACGGGCCCGTCCACTCCGTCGCCGTCGAGGCTCGTCGACAGCGTGGTGAGTGCGCTCGCCGCGCGCGCGGGATCGCCGTCGACCTTCGACGTCCTGCTCCTGTCGTCGCAGCCGAGCGGCGACGCGCCCGAGCGCGGCACCAACCTGGTGGCCGAGACGAGCGTGCCGGACGCCCTGCGCCAGGCCGTCGTCGAGTCGCAGCGCGAGTCGTGGACGTACACCGACATCAAGTTCCTCGACGGGCGCAGCACGCCGGGTCTCGTCGTAGGCGCTCCGCTGCTCGTCCCGACCGTGGGGCCGTATGAGCTGTACTACCTGTTCCCGCTGGCCCAGGAGCAGGCGACGCTCGACCTCGTGCGCACCTCCGTGCTCTACACCGGGATCCTGCTCGTGCTGCTGCTCGCGTTCGTCGCGTGGCTGGTCACCCGACAGGTGGTCGTGCCGGTGCGGGCGGCCTCCCAGACGGCCGCCCGGCTCGCCGAGGGGCACCTGTCGGAGCGGATGAAGGTCAAGGGCACGGACGACCTCGCCCGCCTCGCGACGTCGTTCAACGCCATGGCGGTGAGCCTCGCCCGGCAGATCCGTCAGCTGGAGGAGCTGTCACGGGTGCAGCAGCGCTTCGTCTCCGACGTCTCGCACGAGCTGCGCACCCCGCTCACGACGATCCGCATGGCGGCGGACCTCGTCTACGAGGACCGGGACGTGCTCGACGCCCCGTCCGCTCGAGCGGTCGAGCTCCTGCAGAACCAGCTCGACCGTTTCGAGGCACTGCTCGTCGACCTGCTCGAGATCTCGCGCTTCGATGCCGGCGCGGCCGTGCTCGACCTCGAGCGGGTGGACCTCGTCGGTCTCGTGCAGCGGTCCATCGAGGGGGCGCAGCCGCTCGCCGAGCGCGCCGGCCTCGACATCCGGCTCGTCACGACCGAGAGGACGTGCCCTGTCGACTGCGATCCGCGGCGCGTGCACCGGATCATCCGCAACCTCATCGAGAACGCGGTGGAGCACGGTGACCTGCGCGGCGTCGATCTCAGGATCGCCCACAACGACGAAGCCGTGGCCGTGACGGTGCGCGACTTCGGCGTGGGCCTGCGACCGGGCGAGTCGGCACTGGTGTTCAACCGGTTCTGGCGGGCGGACCCGGCCCGCGCCCGTACCACCGGCGGCACCGGACTGGGCCTGTCGATCTCGCTCGAGGACGCGCGCCTGCACGGAGGCTGGCTGGAGGCCTGGGGCGAGCCTGGCAAGGGAGCCTGCTTCCGGCTCACCCTGCCGCGCGACCGGGCAGAAGGCTTCACCGAGTCGCCGCTTCCCCTCGAGCCCCCCGACCAGGACGCCGACACCGGGACGATCGAGCCGGTGGTCGACGCCGAGGCACCGGACCCGTCCATTGCGGTGCCGGCGCATTCACCCGCAGCCACGTTCGTCATCAACGGCGGGGAGCGGCAGCCATGAGGATCAGCGTCGTCGGCCTGCGGCTCGCGGCGGTCGCGGTCGTGCTCGCCACCGTCTCCGCGTGCGCCGGACTGCCGACGGGCATCTCCGCCCAGGTGCCGACGGCGGGGCCCATCGAGCAGGGCGAGCAGGTCGGCGTGGAGCCGGAGGACCAGTTCATCCGCGTCATCGCGCGCGAGCCGCGTCCGGGCATGTCGTCGAGCGAGGTCGTCCAGGGGTTCCTCGACGCGTCGGCGTCCTTCGACGGCGGTCATGCGGTGGCGCGCCAGTACCTGACGCCCGAGGCGAGCGCCACCTGGGAGACCAACTACGGGGTGACCGTCTACGACGGGGTGCCGTCGCTGTCCGAACTCGGGTCGGCGGTCGTCATGGCGGTGCGGGAGTCGGGCACCATCGCAGCCAACGGCCGCTACGAGGTCAAGGGGCCGGCGGCCGAGTTCCGCACGACGTTCGACCTGACGAAGGTCGACGGAGAGTGGCGCATCGAGGACCTGCCTCAAGGCCTGCTGCTGTCGCAGTCCGACGTCGACCGCGCCTTCCGCAGCTTCTCGGTGTACTACTTCAATCCCTGCGTTCGAGACCCTCGTGCCCGACCCGCGGATGGTGCCCGTCATCGGCCCGGGACTGGCGACGACGCTCGTCCGTCGACTGGTGGCCGGTCCCAGTGACTGGCTCCAGCCAGCCGTGCGCACGGGCTTCCCGGCGGGCGTGCGGTTGAACATCGACTCTGTCCCGATCGAGTCCGGGGTCGCCCGAGTCGACCTGACCGCGAACGCGCGCGAGGCGGACGACCGCACCCGGCAGGCGCTGTCGCAGCAGATCGTCTGGACGCTGCGCCAGCTGCCGGACGTGCAGGCGGTGGAGATCACCGCGGGAGGGCAGCCGCTGCTCGTCCCGGGCGCGCCCTCGCCGCAGCCACGCGACGCGTGGCCCGCCGTCGATCCCAACGGGCTGCCCGCTGGCTCGTCGGGCTACGCCGCCCGACCCGAAGGGGCGGTGCGCCTCATCCCGGGTGGAGTCCAACCCGTACCGGGAGGGGCGGGGACCGGGGACATCACGCTCGTCGACATCGCGGTGGCGAACGATTCGCAGTCCATCGCGGGCATCGACCCGGACGGTGGCGTCTGGGAGTCCCGCATGCTCGAGGGGGCGGCCGCGATCCGCATCCGGGAGCCGGGAACCCCGACCGGACTCGCGTTCGACGGGTCGTCGTCCGTGTGGGTCGCCGACGCCGATGCCGGCCTGGTCTCGGTGTCGGACGACGGCACCTCCGAGCCGATCACCGTCTCCGGGCTCAGCAAGCGCACGGCGCTCATCGCCGCCATCCCGTCGCGCGACGGCGCGCGCGCTGTTCTCGTCATCCGGCGCGGGCCTCGCACGGGCATTCTGCTGGCGCGCGTCATCCGCACGGCCGGCAGCTCGTCACGCATCGTCGTCGACGCGCCGGTGCGCATCGAGTCGCGGCTCGTCGAGGTCGTGGATGCCGCGTGGTCGGGTGCCGAGACCGTGTCGGTGCTGGGCAGCGAGAGCGCGGGCACGCTGCAGGTGTTCGACGTCGACATCGCGCGTGGTGCACTCACGTCGAACGGGGCGCCCGAGGCGCCGGTCAGTGTCGGCGCGGCACCCGGACTGCCGACCCTGGTCGGGGCAGCGGACGGGCTCGTCTACGAGTTCAGCGCCGGAACGTGGCTCGAGCGGGTGCGCGGCTCGTCGCCCACGTATCCCGGCTAGCCCACGTCACCACCGCCACGCCGTCGACGGGGATGCCCGCAGCGGCGAGGGTGCGCACCGCCTCGCCGAGGGTCGCCCCTGTGGTGAGAACGTCGTCGACCAGGACCACGCCTGCCGGTCGCGGCGCGCGAGCCATGCCGGTGGGCACGCGCCGGGACCCTGAACGCGCCCTCGATCCGCCGTCGTCGCTCGTCTCGCGTGAGGTCCTTGAGCGGTCGGTACGTCGACGGCAGTCTCGAGCCACGGCTGGACGAGCACGGGCCGGCCCCGTGCTGCGAGCGCGCGCTCCGCGGCGCTGGGAGATGCCGCCCAGCGCGTCGAACCCGCGTGCGGATCGTCGGTGCGAGGGCACCCGGACCACGACCGTGGGTGCGGCCGGCGGTCGAGGCAGGTGCGGCTCGAGGGCGTCGGCGAGCAGGGCGCCGAGCATCGGCGTCAGGCCGCGGTTGCCGCGCTCCTTGTACTCCAGGATCAGTGTCCTGCCCTCGTTCGCGTACGGCAGGCTCGCCGTGGCCCACGGCAGGCCCGACACGGCGTCGACCGTTCGGACCCGGCCGCGCAGGCGCGGTGAGGCAGGTCGGGCACAGCGCCGTGCCGATCGCCTCGCACAGCAGGCAGCGGCGTCCCAGGACGAGGTCGGCGACGTCGGTCAGCAGGGCGTGTGGGCGCATGCGGTCACTGTGCGGCGGCGGGCGGCGTCCCGCTATCCGCGACAGCGTCCTGTGGATGCGGGACCGTCAGCCGGGCAGCGAGGTGATGCCCTGGCGCAGGCCGATGACGGCTGCCTCGGCGCGCGACTTGGCCTGCATCTTCTCCAGGATGCTGCGCACGTGGTTCTTGACGGTGTTCTCGCTGATGCCGAGCTCGTCGGCGATCGTGCGGTTGGACTGCCCCCGCGTGATGTGGCGGAGCACGTCGAGCTCGCGCCGGGTGAGCTCCGGGCCGAGGTACCGGCCGCGGGCGTCGGGGTGCCGGGCCGCGGCGGCCAGGTCGTCGGGAGTGAGCGTGCCCACCCAGCTGTCGCGTCGGGTTCCGCGCTGGGCGCCGAAGCCGCGGAACACGTGGTCGGGTATCTGGAAGCCGACCCGGCGGGCGGTGTGCAGGGAGGCATCGTTGCCCGCGTAGGCGTACCAGGTGACGACCTGCGCGTCGAGGGCGGTGAACGCCCACGCGCAGACGAGGCGCAGGGCGCGCGCCGCGTGGCCGTGGCCGCGGGCCCACGGGGCGAGCAGGTAGCCGACCTCGACGCCACCCTCCCCGTCGGGGCGCAGGTCGATGTTGCCGCACCAGCGGTCGCTCGGGACCACGGTGATGCTCCACGTGGGGGAGGCCCACCAGTCGGCGGGCGTGGGGCGCTTGGCGAGCCATTCCTCGGCGTCCGCCCGGGTGTAGGGGACCGGCACGGTCGTCCACTGGGCGCACTGCGGGTCCTGGCAGCCGAGGGTGATGTCGTCGGCGTCCTCGGACCGCGGCGGGCGCAGGCTCACCACCCCGTCGCTCAGAATCGGGGGAGTGCGGTGCTGTGCCGACGGCATGGAAGGCAGTTTGGCAGGCTGCATCTACGATGGGGAGACTGGCCACACCGGCCGTGAGCGTCCGCATGCCCGATCCGGGCAGGTGGCATCTCGATGGAAAGGGCGCATCGCTGTGGGAGTGCTCGACAAGATCCTTCGCGCCGGCGAGGGCAAGGTCCTGCGCAAGCTCGAGGGGATGGCCAAGGCCGTCAACGCCATCGAGGAGGACTTCGTCAACCTCACCGACGCCGAGCTGCGGGCACTGACCGACGAGTACAAGCAGCGCTACGCCGACGGCGAGAGCCTCGACGACCTGCTGCCGGAGGCCTTCGCCACCGTCCGCGAGGCCGCCAAGCGCACCCTCGGGCAGCGGCACTACGACGTCCAGATCATGGGCGGGGGCGCCCTTCACCTGGGCAACATCGCGGAGATGCGCACGGGCGAGGGCAAGACGCTCGTCGCGACGCTGCCGTCGTACCTGAACGCCCTCGCCGGCAACGGCGTCCATGTCGTCACCGTCAACGACTACCTCGCCGAGCGCGACTCCGAGTGGATGGGTCGCATCCACCGCTTCCTCGGCCTCGAGGTCGGCGTCATCCTCGCCAACATGACTCCTGCCGAGCGCCGCGTCGCGTACGCCGCGGACATCACGTACGGCACGAACAACGAGTTCGGCTTCGACTACCTGCGCGACAACATGGCCTGGTCGAAGAACGAGATGGTGCAGCGCGGCCATCACTTCGCCGTCGTCGACGAGGTCGACTCGATCCTCGTCGACGAGGCCCGCACGCCGCTGATCATCAGCGGCCCGGCGGACAACGCCACCACCTGGTACGCCGAGTTCGCGCGCATCGCCGGGATGCTCAAGCGCGACCAGGACTACGAGGTCGACGAGAAGAAGAAGAACATCGGCGTCCTCGAGGAGGCGATCGACAAGGTCGAGGACCAGATCGGCATCGACAACCTCTACGACACCGTCAACACTCCGCTGGTGGGCTTCCTCAACAACGCCATCCGCGCGAAGGAGCTGTTCAAGAAGGACCGCGACTACGTGGTCATGAACGGCGAGGTCATCATCGTCGACGAGCACACCGGCCGCATCCTTCCGGGCCGGCGCTACAACGAGGGCCTGCACCAGTCGATCGAGGCGAAGGAGGGCGTCGAGGTCAAGGCCGAGAACCAGACGCTGGCCACCGTCACGCTGCAGAACTTCTTCCGCCTCTACAAGAAGCTGTCCGGCATGACGGGCACCGCGATGACCGAGGCTGCGGAGTTCAACCAGATCTACAACCTCGGCGTCGTGCCCATCCCGACGAACCGGCCGATGGTCCGCATCGACAACGCCGACCTCGTCTACCGCACCGCAGAGGCCAAGTACGCCGCCGTCGTCGAGGACATCGTCGAGCGCCATGCGCACGGCCAGCCGATCCTGGTGGGCACGACGAGTGTCGAGAAGTCCGAGACCCTGTCGCGCATGCTGAAGCAGAGCGGCGTTCCGCACGAGGTGCTGAACGCCAAGCACCACGAGCGCGAGGCGGCGATCGTCGCGCAGGCGGGCCGGCGTGGCGCCGTCACCGTGGCCACCAACATGGCCGGCCGTGGCACCGACATCATCCTCGGCGGCAACCCCGAGTTCATGGCCGCGGCCGCGCTGTCGCAGCAGGGCCTGTCGCCGATCGAGGACCCGGAGGCCTACGAGGCCGCCTGGCCCGAGGCCCTCGAGAAGTCGAAGGCCTCCGTGAAGACCGAGCACGAGGAGGTCACCGATCTCGGGGGCCTCTACGTCCTCGCGACCGAGCGGCACGAGTCCCGACGCATCGACAACCAGCTGCGCGGCCGCTCGGGCCGTCAGGGCGACCCGGGCGAGACGCAGTTCTACCTGTCGCTCGAGGACGACCTCATGCGGCTGTTCAAGTCCGACATGGTCGATGCGTTCCTGCGCCGCTTCAACGTGCCCGACGACGTGCCGATCGAGGCCAAGATGGTCACCAACGCCATCAAGTCCGCGCAGTCGCAGGTCGAGGCGCAGAACTTCGAGATCCGCAAGGACGTCCTGAAGTACGACGACGTGCTGAACCGCCAGCGCCTGGTGATCTACGACGAGCGTCGTCGCGTGATCGAGGGCGAGGACATCCAGGACCAGGTCCGGACGTTCATCACCGACACGGTCACCGGCTACGTGCAGGCCGCCACCTCCGAGGGCTACCCCGAGTCGTGGGACCTCGGCCAGCTCTGGACGGCGCTCAAGCAGCTGTACCCGGTCGGCGTGACAGTGGAGGAGCTCGAGGATCGCTCGGGCGGCGGCCGCGCGGGACTCAGCTCGGAGTTCCTCGTCGCCGAGCTCGTCGACGATGCGGAACACGCGTACGACCTGCGCGAGGAGTCCCTGGGCGAGGAGGTCACCCGCGAGCTGGAGCGACGCGTCATCCTGTCGGTCCTCGACCGCAAGTGGCGCGAGCACCTGTACGAGATGGACTACCTGCGCGACGGGATCGGGCTGCGCGCGATGGCCCAGCGCGATCCGCTCATCGAGTACCAGCGCGAGGGCTTCGACCTGTTCAACGCCATGATGGACGCCATCAAGGAGGAGACGGTCGGGTACCTGTTCAACGTCGAGGTGCAGGTGAACCCGCAGGTGTCCGACGAGGCCGCGACGGCGGTCGAGGAGCTTGCCGACGCGACCCAGTCGCAGGCGGCAGCGGGCCTGGCGGCTGCCGTGGCGGCGGGTGCGCAGGAGGCTCGCACGGCGGAGAGGGAGGCGCCGGCCATCGTGGCCAAGGGCCTCGGGCCGTCGCGTCCCCAGCACATGGAGTACAGCGCGCCGAGCGAGACCGGTGGCGTGATGCACGGGCAGCTCGAGGTGGAGGACGGCGAGATCGTCGAGGTCGACCCCGATGCCTCCCGCGCCGAGCGCCGTCGCGCTGAGCGGGCGAACCGCAAGAAGCGTCGCTAGCGGCACCGGATGGCAGGTCCCGCGGTTCCGTCGTCGGCGACGCCGACCGGGCCATTGAGTGGCGTCCGCATCATCGAACTGGCCGCCATCGGTCCGGTGCCGCACGCGGCGTTCGTCCTCGGTTCGCTGGGTGCCGACGTGGTGCGCGTATCGGCGCCACAGGAGCGCCCGGGTGCCTTCGTCGACCTCACCTCGTCCTTCGCGCGCGAGGTGCGGCTCGACCTCAAGGCCGACGACGAGCGCGCGGAGCTCCTGGGGCTGGCAGCCGTTGCTGACGTGCTCATCGAGGGCTTCCGTCCCGGGGTGGCCGAGCGGCTCGGCGTCGGCCCGGACGACGTGCATGCGGTCAACCCGGGCCTCGTCTACGGGCGCATGTCGGGCTGGGGTCAGGACGGTCCGTGGGCGCAACGCGCCGGGCATGACATCAACTACCTGTCCGTCACCGGGGCGCTCGAGTCGATCGGCACCAGCGATCGGCCCGTGCTGCCCCTCAACCTGCTCGGCGACTACGCGGGCGGCTCCCTGCAGCTGGTGATCGGGGTGCTCGCGGCCCTCGTCCGGCGGAACGCGACCGGTCATGGCGAGGTGGTGGATGCCGCCATCGTGGACGGCGTGCCCGTGCTGATGGAGCTGGTCTACGCGCTCGACGCCCTGGGGCTGTGGTCGACGACGCGCGAGTCGAACCTGCTCGACGGGGGCGTGCCCTACTACCGCACCTACGCCTGCGCCGACGGGCGCTTCGTGGCGGTCGGGGCGTTGGAGGCCAAGTTCTACGCCGAGCTGGTCGCCGGACTCGGCCTGGATCCGGCGGACCTGCCCGACCGCGACGACCAGTCCTGCTGGCCGGCCCTCTCGCGGGTGCTTGGCGACGCCTTCGCCGCGCGCACGCGGGACGAATGGGCGGCGGTCTTCGACGGCACAGACGCGTGCGTCACCCCGGTGCTCGACTACCGCGAGGCGGCGGATCACCCGCACCTGAGGGCGCGCGGCAGCGTGACGGAGGTCGACGGTCGCATGGCCAGCGGGCCGACGCCGAGGTTCGCCACCGCAGCAGCGCGGCACGCGGCGGCCGCGCAGCCGCGGGCCGCGAGCGTCGACGAGGTTCGCGCGGACTGGAGCCGGAGCGCCTAGCCCAACGCCACCGCGGTCGCGAGCCAGCGGCCCGCCACGACCTCGAGGCGGATGGCCACCGCCTGCGCCCGGTCGCCGCCGACCAGGACCGCGGACGTCTCGACGATGCCCGGTGCCACCTGGCACACCCGCACGGCGCGCACCGAGCGCAGCCGCGAGACGCCGCGCTTGGCCCGCGCGGACGGATGGCGCTGGATGGCCTGGCCCCGGCGCACCAGCCGAGCCAGCTCGTCCCGGGCGACCCATCGCGTCAGCTGGCCGGGCGGGCGCTCGCCGGAGGCCACCTCGGAGATGGCGCGGGCCATCTTGGCGGCCCAGATGCGCGGGTCGGGCAGGTCCGGGTCGCTCGGGCCCAGGTCGGCGGTGCCCACGAGGTGGAGGTTCACGGGCGCCGGGGGCACGGCGGGGACGCCCGGGGCGACCTCGTACTCGAGGGGCAGGCTCAGCTGCCCGGCGGCGCCCGGCACCAGGCTCAGGCTCGGTCCGCGAAGCGGCTCTGGCTGCGGGTTCTCGTTCGGGATGGTGGTACTCACGGCACGTCCTCACGGCTCGAATCGGGTTGGATGCCGCGCCGGGGGTTCGCGGGGCCGACGGTTCGTCGGGCTGAATCCGTTCATTTGCTTGCGTTTGCATGCTATTGGCACCGTTCGATGCCGTGTCAAGGGTTCATCCGTGCCGGTGGACAACCGCTGACGGAGCGGGTCTGCCCGGCCGCCGCGACCCCCAAACCGCCCGGTCCGGTCATCAGCGGACACTGACCGGGCTGACCGGTCCGGTGGTTTGGGAGGTCCGGCCGGCGGGCACACCCGTGGCATGGAGCAGCCCACGGACCCCGGTCCCACGGATCCCGGTGCTCACCTCTGGCACGAGGCGGCCGCCGGCGTGCAGTCGTGGCTGGACGCCGACCTGCGCGCCGACGCCTACGAGGTGTTCGTCGCCGAGGCGGCCCGGTGCCGCCTGGTCGATCGCGCGGGCACCGCTCGAGTCGCACTGCGGTGCGGGGTCGTCCTCGAGGGCGAGCTCACGCCGGCGTGCGACGACGCCGTCGACGGGCATCTGGTCGTGCGCGGCACCGACGGCGAGGTCCTGCTCGTGCCGGTGTCAGCGATCGTCTCCGTGAGCGGATCTCGGCCCGGCGCTCAGCGTCGGAGGGCGGTCGTGCCCCGCGGTCCCTCGCCTCGTGGCTGCGGGAGGCGTGGTCGGCGGACGAGCCGGTCCGCCTCGTCGACGGCTACGGGGCGGTGGGTCGCTCGGCCGACTCCAGTACGTCGGGGCGGACCACGTGGAGCTCGCGGACGGCGAGCGCCGGACGGTCGTGCCGCTGATGTCGGTCGAGGCGTGGCAGCTCGGCTGAGCTACGGCACCCGTCAGTCCTGGTCGTCGGCCCCGAACGGGTGCGTCTTGACGAACTCGCGCGTCTGCTCGTACTGCCGCGCGATGAACTCCTCCAGCGCGGACGACTCGACCCGCCACTGCCCGCGGCCGCCGATCTTGATCGCCGGCAGGTCGCCGCTGCGCACGAGCGCGTAGGTCTGCGACGCGGAGATGTTCAGCGTCTCGGCCACGTCGGCCAGCGTGAGGAAGCGCGGAGTCACGGGTCGATCGTGCCAAACCGCGGCGCGTTCCGGGCGGCGACGGGCCGCCTGTGGACAGCCGTTCGCGAAATCGGGCCGTGCGAGCGATCCTGTCGGCGGCGGATGAGCACGAGGGGGACGAGATGAGACGGTGGACGGCGACTGGTCCCGTGCGCGACCGAGGATCGGGCGACAGCCGCCCCCGCGGCCACCCGCCAGCGCACGGCGCGATTCTCCGACCTGCGCCTGTGGCTCGGCATCCTGCTGCTGGTGGGCTCGACCGTCTGCCGGGTACCTGCTGCTGTCACACGGCGAGGACACCGTCACGGTGTGGCGCGCCACCCGCGACCTGGCCCCCGGCTCGCCGCCCAGCGCGCTCGAGCCCGTGACCGTCAGCCGCGATGTGGCGGGTGATGGCTACGCCCGGCCCGGAGACGCCATCGACGGACGGCTGCGCTGGCCGATCGTGACGGGCGGACTGCTGCCGCTCGCGGCGCTGGACGCCGGCGCCCGCGTCGATACGCGCCGGGTGACGGTGCCGGTCGACCCGCTGCACGCGCCCGTGACCCTGCAGGCCGGTGACATCGTCGACGTGTGGTCGATGCCGAGGCCCGACTCCGGTGAGGCCGGCGGCCGCGCGCCGGCGCTCGTCCTGCCGGCCGCGATGGTCACCTCGGTGGCGGCCGACTCGATCGGCATCACCGGCGAGATCGCGGTCGTTCTCGAGGTGCCGGCAGACGTGGTCGCATCGGTCGTCGCGGCCACTCGCTCGGGCGTGGTGGACCTGGTCGCGGTGCCGGCGACCAGCGCCGACCTCGTGTCATGACGGTGATCCTCCTCGCCGCCTCCGGCCTGGCACAGGAGCCGGACCTCGTGGTGGCTGGCCCGTCCCACGGAGTTGAGGTGCGCCGGCGCTGCGTGGACGCCGCGGACCTGCTTGCCGCGGCAGCGGCGGACCCCAGCGCGGCGATCGTCGTCTCGTCCGGCCTGCCCCGGCTCAGCGCCGACGCGGTGGAGCGCATGGCGTCGGGCGGTCGATGCCTGGTCGGGCTCGCGGTGAGCACGTCCGACGCCGACCGGCTGCGATCCCTCGGGTTCGTGGTCGTCGTCCTCGTCGGTCCCACTCCAGCCGCCACTATGGAGCTGCTCGCCTCCGCGTGCGACGGGCAGTCGACCGTCTCGCCGGAGGGGGTCTGGCCGACGGGCGTGTGGACGCCGACGGATGAGGCCTCGTCGCAGCACGAACCCGGCGCGGCGCGCCGCGTGAGCCCGGCACGCTCCTCGCCGTGTGGGGGCCGATGGGCGCGCCGGGTCGTACGACGATCGCCATCGCCCTCGCCGAGGAGCTCTCCCGGTCGGGGCGCACGCTGCCTCGTCGATGCCGACACCTATGCGCCCTCGGTCGCGATGTCGCTCGGCATCGTCGAGGAGGCCAGCGGCCTGATCGTGGCCTGCCGGCACGCGGACAACGGATCGCTCACTCCTGCGACCCTCGGTGGACTCGTGCGCCAGGTGCGACCCGGCTGGGCAGTCCTGGGCGGCCTGGCCCGGCCCGACCGCTGGCCCGATCTGCGGGCGGGGGCGCTGGACCACGTGTGGGCCGCCTGCCGCGAGTCCTTCGACGTCACCGTCGTGGACGTGGGCTTCTGCCTGGAGGACGACGAGTCCGCCGGGCCATGGTCCCGACGGCGCAACGCCGCGGCCCTCACCGCGCTCGCGGCCGCCGACCGTGTGGTCGCCGTGGCGGACGCGTCCGCCTCCGGGGCGGCTCGCGTGGCGCACGCGTGGCCGGACCTCGTCCAGCGGGCCCCGGTTGCCCGTCTGGCGCTGGTGCGCAACCGGTCGGAGGGCCGCGGCAGCGCCTGGGTCGAGGCGGTGCGGTCGGCGGGCCTGCCCGCGCCGCTGCAGGCAGTGCCGCGGGACGATCGGGCGGTGGCCTCCTGCTGGGCACGCGGCCGCTCCCTGGGGGAGGGTGCCCGCAGGTCACGGATCCGGCGGGCCGTGCGGGAGTTGGCGATTGAACTGGCCGCAGGGTAGATACTGGTGAGTAGGTAACGCCGGGCGCCCGCCCCGCGCCCCGAGGGAGGACCGCATGCCCAACCGCATGACCGCCCTCGATGCCTCGTTCCTGTTCATGGAGACCGCCAGCACGCCGATGCACGCGGGCGGGGTGGCCGTGTTCACGCCACCGCCGGGCGGCTTCGACCACGAGCGCCTCGTCCGCCTGATCAAGCAGCGGATCCCGTTCGTGCCCCGCTACCGGCAGCGCATCCGCGACGTGCCGTTCGGAGTCGCTCGACCGGTCTGGGTCGACGACGAGCGCTTCGACGTCACCTACCACGTGCGACGGTCGGCGCTGCCCAAGCCGGGCTCGCGTGAGCAGCTCAACGAGCTGGTCGCCCGCCTCATGAGCCGCCCGCTCGATCGAAGCCGGCCGCTGTGGGAGATGTACCTGGTGGAGGGGCTGGCCGACGGCAACTTCGCCATCGTCAGCAAGAGCCACCAGTCGCTCGTCGACGGGCTGTCCGCGGTCGACATCGCCCAGGTGATGCTCGACCTCACCGAGGAGACCGCGCCGGCGCCGGACGACAGCTGGCGGCCGCGCCGCGAGCCGACCGACGTCGAGCTGCTGTCGCAGGCCTTCACGGAGCTCACCACGCGGCCTGCCGCCGCGGTGGAGGCTGTGCGCGACACCGTGACCGACGTGTCGAAGACCGCGGCGAGGTTCGGCGTGACCGCCGCGGGCATGGTCTCGGCCGCGCTGGCCGTCGCACGGCCGTCGGTGGCGAGCCCGCTGAACGTGCCGATCGGCGAGCAGCGGCGCTTCGCCACGGTCGACCTGTCGCTGGCGGACCTCAAGAAGGTGCGAGCGGCGCTCGGCGGCACCGTCAACGACACCGTGCTGGCAGTGGTGGCCGGCGCGCTGCGTGCCTGGCTCCAGGCTCGCGGCATCGGCGTGTCTCAGGGCGACGTCATGAAGGCGATGCTGCCCATCAGCGTCGCCGTGCCCTCGGCCGCCTCGGGGCATTCGGGGGGCAACCGCGTGTCCGCCACGCTCGTCGAGCTGCCGGTGGGCGAGGCCGACCCCGCGGTCCGGCTCCAGCAGATCAGCTACCAGCTGGCCCAGCTGGAGGCGGGCAGCCAGTTCGTGGGCGCCGACTCGATCGTGAACATCGCCGGCTTCGGGCCGCCGACGCTGCACGCGCTCGGTGCCCGAGTCGGATCGACGATGTCGAGCCGCGTCTACAACCTCGTCATCACGAACGTGCCCGGGCCCGCAGCGTCCGCTCTTCGCGGCCGGCTCGAGGATGGTGGCCGCCTACCCGTGCGTGCCGCTGACCAAGAACCAGGCGCTGAGCATCGGCCTGATCTCCTACGACGGCGGCGTCTACTTCGGCCTGTACGCCGATCGCGACGCACTGCCCGACCTCGACCTCCTCGTCACCTGCCTGAAGGAGTCGATGGACGAGCTGCTGGCCCGCACCGAGCAGTCGGTGCGCACGCTGCGCGTCGTGCGCGGCACGGCTGCGGCACGGCCGAAGAAGAAGGCCCAGGGGTCGTCATGACGGACGCCGTGGTCCGCAGGCCGCGGCGCGGGCTGGTGCTGGGCGGCGGCGGGGTGCTGGGCGGCACGTGGGCCGTCGGCGCGCTGGTGGCCATGCAGGAGCAGTTCGGCTTCGCCGCTGCCGACGCCGACATCATCGTGGGCACGTCTGCCGGCTCGGTGCTCGCTGCCCTGATCGGCGGCGGCGTCGCCGTCGACGAGCTGCGGCAGCACTACGGCGACGAGGTCGTCACCTCCGGCCCCCTCGCCGGCTACGACTTCGATCCGATCCGGGCGACCGGCGGCCGCCGCCCCGCACGCCCCAAGCTCCTCGGACCAGGCTCGCCCGCGGCTCATCGGCTCGAGCCTGCGCCGACTGGGGCAGCTGCCCGCCACGACCGTGCTGTCGGCCTTCATGCCGGAGGGCACGCGCTCGCTCGAGCGGATCGGCCATCTCGTCGACGCGGTCACGCCGCTGGGCGAGTGGTCCCCGCATCGGGGGATCTGGGTGGTGGCCATGGACTACGAGGACGGCCGCCGCGTCGTGTTCGGCCGGCCCGGGGCCCCCGTCGTCCCGCTCTCCAGTGCGGTCATGGCGTCGTGCGCGATCCCGGGCTGGTTCGCGCCGGTGCCGATCAACGGCCGGACGTTCGTCGACGGTGGCGCGGTGTCGGCCACGTCCGATCGACGTGGTCGCGCACGCCGGGCTCGACGAGGTCTACGTCGTGGCGCCCATGGTGTCGTTCGCGATGGACAGGCCCACGGGGGTCACCGCCCGCCTCGAGCGGCGCTGGCGCGCGGAGGTGACGAAGGCGGCCCTGCAGGAGGCGGCGCTCGTACGAGCCGCGGGCGCGCAGGTGCGCATGGTCGGGCCGGGTCCGGAGGATCTCGTCGCGATCGGGGCGAATCTCATGGACGACAGCCGCATGCGCTTCGTGCTGGAGACGTCGCTGCGCACGAGCCCGCTGGCATGGCACGAGTCCGAGTCGTTCCCGGAGACGGGCTGACGCACTCGGCGCACTAGCGGGCGAGCCACTCCGCGCCGACCCGGGTCTCCTTGGCGAGGTACTTCTCCGTCATCTCGGCCGCGACCCGCTCGACCTTGCCGCCGACGAACGGGACGCTCGCCTTGAACGAGCCCTCGTTGACGGCGACCGACCCGGCGCCACCGGGCGACAGCGTGATCGTGCCCGAGTAGGCCAGGGGTGAGTTGAACTCGACGGTGACGTCGGCGCGTGCCGATCCGTCGGTCGCAGGCGCCGACCACGTCTGCGTCTCGGTGATGGTGATCGTGTCGCCGACGAACGGGGCCGCGTAGGAGGGGACGTCGGCCGGCATCGACCGGGTGCAGGTGATGACGACGCCGCCGTCGGCCGACTCGGACACGTCGACAGTGATGTCGTGCGAGCCGGTGCGCTCGCCCTTCTCCTGGACGTAGGCCGGGTCGCGGAGCATCGCCATCACCGTCGCCGGATCGGCGGGGAACTCCTGCTCGTACGTCAGCTTCGTGGCCACGTGCCGTCCCATCCCGCGGTCGCCCGCGTCTGTCGAGTGCCTAGCGGCCATCATGCCGGAGGTCGCCTCCAAGCCGGACACTCGCCGTCAGGGATGTCTCCGGGGTGGAGTCCGGAAGTGCACCGCTCGGACGACGCGGAGGGCTACCGTTGCCGAGGAGTCGCACAACGGCGTGCGACCCGGGCTCGGCTACGCCGTGCCGGCCGTCGTGTGAAGAGGCGATCACGTGACCAGTACCCCCAGTGCGGCCGCTCGCGAGGCCCTGACTGCCATCGCGGACCCCGAGGTGAGGCTGCTGACGACGCGGTTCACCCGGTATCTCGCCGACGAGGACCTCGCCTACCGGCCCGTCGACGTTCCTCGCGCGCCACGCCGCCGAGCTCGCTGAGTACGCCCGCGTGCGGCCGGCTGGCACCGCGCTCGTCCGCGTCGCCGACCTCGACCACGCCCCGGCCACCGACTGCGTGCTGCAGATCGTCACCGACGACATGCCGTTCCTCGTCGACTCGGTCACCAACGCCATCGGGGCCGACCGGCCGGGCGATCCACCTCGTGGTTCACCCGCAGCTGGTCGTGCGGCGCGACGAGTCGGGCGCGACTCGTGGAGATCCTCGACATCGACGTGGACGACGAGCGTCCCGCCGGCACGATCGCCGAGTCGTGGATGTGGATCGAGATGGAGCGGGACTACGGCGACGATGCCGCCGCGAGCCTCGACCGCCAGATCGCGGGAGTCCTGCACGACGTCCGCGTCGCCGTGCGCGACTGGCGGGCCATGCGCTCGCGGGCGCTCATCATCGCCGAGGAGATGTCGGCCGTGCCGCCGGTCGGGCGTGCCCACAGGAGGAGGTGGACGAGGGGGTCGACCTGCTGCGCTGGCTCGCCGACGACAACCTGACCTTCCTCGGGTACCGCGAGTACGAGCTGAAGGTCGTCGACGGCGAGGACTGCCTCATCCCGGTCGACGGCAGCGGCCTGGGCATCCTCAGCATGGACGTCGATCCCGACGCGCCGACCGGGATGTCGAAGAGCTTCGCCTCGCTGCCGCCGGCCGTGCGTGCCCTCGCACGCCAGCCCGAACTCCTCGTGCTCAGCAAGGCGAACTCGCGATCGACAGTGCACCGCAACGTGTACCTGGACTACATCGGCGTGAAGACGTTCGACGCGGCCGGCGAGGTGACGGGCGAGCGACGCTTCCTCGGGCCTGTACTCCTCCAGCGCCTACACGCAGAGCATCCTCGACATCCCCATCCTCCGGATGAAGGCCCGGCACCTCGAGTCGGCACTGGACTACGTCGCGGGCTCGCACGACGCGAAGGACCTGCTGACGTTCCTGGAGACCTACCCGCGCGACGAGCTGTTCCAGACCCACGACGCCCAGCTGGCGAAGACGGCGCAGTCGGTGCTGCACCTGCAGGAGCGCCGGCACACCAAGCTCTACCTGCGCCCCGATGACTACGGCCGGTTCATGTCCTGCCTGGTCTACCTGCCCCGCGACCGCTACACGACGCAGGTGCGGCTGCGCATCGAGAGGCTCCTCGTGGATGCCATCGGCGGCAGCAGCGTCGACTACACCGCGCGGGTCACGGAGTCGGTCCTTGCGCGCCTGCACTTCGTCATCCACGTGCCCCTCGGTCACGGGCTGCCGCCCATCGACCTGCATGATCTCGAGGCGAGGGTCGCGTCGGCCACGCGCAGCTGGCAGGACGAGTTCACGTCGATGCTCGCGACCCGCCTGGGCGATGCCGGCTGCGTCGCCGCTGATGCGCACGTACGCTGAACGCGTTCCCCGAGGCGTACAAGGAGGACTTCGGGCCCGGCCGCGGCGTGAACGACGCCATGGTGATCGAGCAGCTCGAGCCGGGCGAGCTGTCGCTCGAGCTCTACGAGCCCCCGAACGGCGGCCGCCGCGACCTCCGGCTCAAGATCACCCGCGTCGGGCCGGCGATGTCGCTGTCGCGGGTGCTGCCCATCCTGCACTCGATGGGCGTCGACGTGGTCGACGAGTACCCGTACGAGATCGCCCGCGCGCTCAAGGAGCCCGCCTGGATCCTCGACTTCGGCATGCTGCTCCCGGACACCGACATCGTCGACCGCGGCTCGCTGGCGGAGCGGTTCGAGGAGGCCTTCGCGGCCGCGTGGAACGACCGCTGCGAGATCGACGGCTTCAACAGCCTGATCGTGAACGGCGGCCTGCGGTGGCGGCAGGCGCTCGTGCTGCGCGCCTACTCGCGCTACATGCGGCAGATCGGATCGACCTTCAGCCAGCGGTACCTCGAGGAGGTCGTCGGCGGCCAACGTCGGCATCACGCGACTGCTGCTGCGGCTGTTCGAGACGCGCTTCGCGCCCGGAGTGACGGAGGACCGCCAGGTCGCCCAGGACGCGTCATCGTCGAGCAGATCGAGGAGGCGCTCGACCACGTGGCCAGCCTCGACCAGGACCGCATCCTGCGCTCCTACCTCGCGATGATCCTGTCGACGCTGCGCACCAACTACTTCCAGGTCGATGACGACGGCATCGACCGCACGTCGGTGGCCTTCAAGCTCGACCCGCGGACGATCCCGGACCTCCCCCTGCCCAAGCCGCACTTCGAGATCTGGGTGTACGCGCCTCGCGTCGAGGGCGTGCACCTGCGGTTCGGCTCGGTTGCCCGCGGCGGCCTGCGCTGGAGCGACCGGCAGGAGGACTTCCGCACCGAGGTGCTCGGCCTCGTCAAGGCGCAGGAGGTCAAGAACTCGGTGATCGTGCCGGTCGGCGCCAAGGGCGGCTTCTACGCGAAGCGGCTCCCGGACCCGTCGCTCGATCGCGATGCCTGGCTCACCGAGGGGAAGGCCGCCTACCGCGAGTTCATCATGTCGCTGCTCGACATCACCGACAACCTCGTCGACGGTGCGATCGTGCCGCCGCGCGACGTGGTGCGTCACGACGGCGACGACCCGTACCTCGTCGTCGCCGCCGACAAGGGCACGGCGACCTTCTCCGACCTCGCCAACTCGATCTCGGCCGAGTACGGGTTCTGGCTCGGCGATGCGTTCGCGTCCGGCGGCTCGGTCGGCTACGACCACAAGGCCATGGGCATCACGGCCCGCGGGGCGTGGGAGTCGGTCAAGCGGCACTTCCGCGAGCTCGGGGTCGACACGCAGACCCAGGACTTCACCGTCGCGGGCATCGGCGACATGAGCGGAGACGTGTTCGGCAACGGCATGCTCCTGAGCGAGCACATCCGGCTCGTCGTGGCGTTCGACCACCGCCACGTGTTCCTCGACCCGAACCCGGACGCCGCCGCCTCGTTCGCCGAGCGGCGGCGGCTGTTCGGCCTGCCACGGTCGTCGTGGGCCGACTACAACCCCGAGCTCGTCTCGCCGGGCGGCGGCGTGTTCGCCCGCACCCTCAAGTCGATCGACATCACGCCCGAGGTCGCGTCGGCGCTCGACATCGACCGGCACGTCACGAGCATGACGCCGGACGAGCTCATCCGCGCCGCGGTGAAGGCGCCGGTCGACCTGCTCTGGAACGGCGGCATCGGCACGTACGTCAAGGCGCAGACCGAGACGAATGTCGACGTCGGCGACAAGGCCAACGACCGCATCCGCATCAACGGAACCGATCTGCGCTGCAAGGTCGTCGGCGAGGGCGGCAACCTGGGCATGACGCAGCTCGGCCGGGTCGAGGCGGCACGCCACGGCGTGCGACTCAACACGGACGCCATCGACAACTCGGCAGGCGTCGACACCTCCGACCACGAGGTCAACATCAAGATCCTGCTCGACGGCCTCGTGCGTCGCGGGATCCTGCCGCACGACGACCGCAACGCGCTGCTCGCCGAGATGACCGACGACGTGGCGCAGCAGGTGCTGCAGGACAACTACGGGCAGAACGTCGTGCTGGGCAACGCCCGCGCCGGGGCACCGGCGCTGATCACCGTGCACCAGCGCATGATCAAGGAGCTCGAGCGGCTGGGCCTGCTCGACCGCGCCCTGGAGTTCCTCCCCGACGACGAGGAGTTCCGCACGCGGGAGATCGCGGGGGAGGGCCTCACCAGCCCGGAGCTCGTCGGTGCTGCTGGCCTACGCGAAGATCTGGCTCACCCAGGAGCTGAACGCGTCGACGCATCGCCGAGGAGCCCTACTTCGCGAAGGCGCTGACGACGTACTTCCCGCCGACGCTCGTCGCAGCGGTTCGGCGCCGAGCTCAACAGCCATCAGCTGCGGTCGCAGATCATCAGCACGGTGACGGTGAACCGCCTGCTCAACGTCGCCGGCATCACCTTCGTGTTCCGGGCGATGGAGGAGACCGGGGCGAGTGCGGTCGAGATCGTCCGGGCTGCCACGGCGTCGATCGAGATCTTCGGTATCGACGACTTCTGGCAGGAGATCAACGAGCGAGGACAACGCCATTCCGACGTCGGCCCAGGTCACGATGCATCTGGAGACGCGCCGTCTGCTGGACCGCTCGACGCGCTGGTTCCTGCAGACGCGAGGCGGGTCGCTGGACGTGCAGGCGGAGCTGGACCGGTTCGTGTCGGTCGTCACCGACCACACGCGGGCCGTGCCGACCCACCTGCTCGGCAAGGAGCGCGACCGGTTCGACCGACTGGCGCAGCGGTTCATCGCCGCCGGGGCTCCGGAGGGCCTGGCCAAGCGTGCGGCCGCCGCACTCGACGTGTTCGCGCTGCTCGACGTCACCGACATCTGCGTCCGCACCGGCGAAGGGGCCGACACCGTCGTGCCGCTCTACTTCACGATCTCCGAGCGCTACGACATCGATCGCACGCTCGTGCGCATCACGGAGCTGCCCCGCGGCGACCGGTGGAGCGTGCTGGCCCGGCACGCCCTGCGCAGCGACCTCTACGCCGTCGTCGCGGGCCTCACGTCGCGGGTACTGCGCTCGACGCCGCACGAGGCGGCCCCGCTCGAGCGGCTGGCGATGTGGGAGGAGGCCCACATCGAGGGGGTCACGCGCGCACGCACGACGCTCGACGACATCGCGGCGGTCGAGGATCCCGACCTCGCGACGCTGTCCGTCGCGCTGCGCGCGATGCGCAACCTCGTCGCGCAGGGCACCACGTCGGCAGGCGTCGAGGGCTGACGCATGCCGGCGGTGCGGGACGAGTCCGTGCTGGCCCCGTTGGGCTGGGACGAGCGCGTCCGCGCTCTCCTCGCGCGACGAGCCCGGGTCCGTGCCCGGACGCGTGGTGCGCGTGGACATGGACTCGTGCCAGGTGACGACGGCGGCGGGCGACACCCGGGCGCGGTCGCGGACACCCGGTCGCCGTGGGCGACTGGGTTCGGGTGCACGTCGACGACACGAGCACGGTCAGCGCCATCGCGCCACGGTGGTCGCAGGTCGCCCGGCGCGATCCCGACGGGCCTGACGCAGGTGCTGGCCGCGAACGTCGATCTTGTCCTCGTCGCCGTGCCGGCCGACCGCATGAGCATGGCCCGAGTCGAGCGGGAGGTGGCCATCGGCTGGGACAGCGGCGCCCAGCCGGTCGTGCTGCTGACCAAGTCCGACCTCGACACCGGGGCCGCGGAGCAGCAGCTGCGCGACCGGCTGGTCGGCGTCGACGTCATGCGCGTGAGCTCGGTGACCGGCGACGGTGCCGACGACGTCACGCGCCTGCTCCAGCCCGCCCGCACCGGCGTCCTGCTCGGGCCCTCGGGCGCCGGCAAGTCCACCCTCACCAACCTGCTGGCGGGCAGGGAGGTGCAGGCCACCGGGGCGGTACGGGAGGCCGACGGCCGGGGCCGTCACGTCACGAGCGCCCGCGAGCTCCAGGTGCTGCCGTCCGGCGGCGTGCTCATCGACACCCCCGGCCTGCGCAGCCTGTCGCTCGCCGAGGACCACGGCGGTGTCGCTGCCGCGTTCCCCGACATCGAGGAGCTCGGCACGCAGTGCCGGTTCCGCGACTGCGCGCACGAGCACGAGCCCGGCTGCGCCGTCCTCGCCGCCGCAGGAGGCCGGCACCCTCGACCCGGACCGGCTGGCGAACTACCGCAAGCTGCGGCGTGAGCTGGACTTCCAGCTGCGGCGCGACGACCCAGTCGCTGCACAGGAGGCGCGTGCGGTGTGGAAGCAGCGTGCGAAGGCCTCACGACAGCTCTTCAAGGAGCGCGGGCACTGACGCGCGGTCAGCGGCTCGGCCGGAAGCTGTGCACGTACCGACGCTGGCCCCAGGTCTCCACCGCGTGGCCGCTGTAGTGGCGGCGCACGAAGTCGACGGCGTCGCGAGGCGGCACGCCATCGAGAATCGCCAGGCAGGCGAGTGCGGTTCCCGTCCGGCCGCGTCCGCCCCGGCAGGCGACCTCGACCCGCTCCGTCGCTGACCGGAGCCAGGCCCGACGCAGGGATTCTCGGGCGGCGGCCCGGTCGACCGGGAGCCGGAAGTCCGGCCACCGCACCCACTCGGCTTCCCAGTCGACCGGATCAGGGCGCTCGACCGAGCAGGTAGACGCCGAACTGCGGCAGCGGACCATGCGGCAGGGGGTCGCGCAGGCTGCGACCGCGAACGAGCCGTCCGGACGGCAGGACCATGACGCCCGGCGCGGACGGATCCCAGGTCACGTCCGCACGGTACGGCGTCCTCCTGCACATAGTTCGCAGGAGTGCGACCAGCGGAATGCCGCGGCGGGCGGGGTGGTTACTGTCGGACGTCCGCACCCCGAGCACTGGAGCACCCGTGAGCCTGCCCCCGCTGGTCGAGCCGGCCGAGAGCCTGACCGTCGACGAGGTCCGTCGCTACAGCCGCCACCTGATCATCCCCGACGTCGGCATGGCCGGCCAGAAGCGGCTGAAGAACGCCAAGGTGCTGTGCGTCGGCGCCGGCGGGCTGGGCAGCCCGGCGCTGATGTACCTCGCGGCGGCCGGCGTCGGCACGCTCGGCATCGTCGAGTTCGACGTCGTCGACGAGTCCAACCTGCAGCGGCAGATCATCCACGGGCAGAGCGACATCGGCCGGTCCAAGGCGGAGAGCGCCCGCGACTTCGTCCAGGAGATCAACCCCTACGTGCAGGTCAACCTGCACACCGAGCGGCTCGACTCGTCGAACGTCTTCGAGCTGTTCTCGCAGTACGACCTCATCGTCGACGGCACCGACAACTTCGCGACGCGCTACCTGGTGAACGACGCCTGCGTGCTGCTCGGCAAGCCGTACGTGTGGGGCTCGATCTACCGCTTCGACGGCCAGGCCAGCGTGTTCTGGGCCGAGCACGGCCCGTGCTACCGCTGCCTGTACCCCGAGCCGCCGCCGCCCGGCATGGTGCCGTCGTGCGCCGAGGGCGGCGTGCTCGGCGTGCTGTGCGCGTCGATCGGCTCGATCCAGGTGAACGAGGCCATCAAGCTGATCACCGGCATCGGCGAGACGCTGCTCGGGCGGCTGATGGTCTACGACGCGCTCGAGATGACGTACCGCCAGGTGAAGATCCGCAAGGATCCGAACTGCGCCGTGTGCGGGGAGAACCCCACCGTCACCGAGCTCATCGACTACGAGGCGTTCTGCGGCACGATCTCCGAGGAGGCGGCCGAGGCCGCGAGGGACTCGACGATCTCCGTCGTGCAGCTCAAGGAGATGCTCGACGCCCGCGAGGCCGGCGAGATCGACTTCGTCCTCATCGACGTGCGCGAGCCGAACGAGTTCGAGATCGTCAGCATCGACGGCGCGGTGCTCATCCCCAAGGGCGAGATCCTCGACGGGTCGGCGCTGGAGCAGCTGCCGAACGACAAGCAGATCGTGCTGCACTGCAAGGTCGGCGGCCGCTCGGCCGAGGCGCTCGCGGTCGTCAAGGGCGCCGGCTTCTCGGACGCCATCCACGTCGGCGGCGGCATCCTCGCCTGGGTGCACCAGATCGAGCCGGACAAGCCCAGCTACTAGCGCCTGCGCTCGCAGGCGACCCCGTCGCGATCGGTGTCCAGTCGCCGGTTCGCGTCGTAGGCGACGGGGCAGAGCAGCGGCGTCCGGAAGCCCTGCTTGACCGCTCGCGTGACCGCCCGCTTGGTGGCGGCGACCCCGTTGGGGTCGACTGCGCGCATCTCGCGGCAGGACCCGAAGCGCGTGTCCGGCTCTGCGGACGCTTGCGGGGCGACTCCGACGAGGAACGCCCCCGCGGCGAGTGACGCTGTGGCGACGGCCGTGACGATGCGGCGCATGAGCCCTCCAGTGGTTGGTGATGACTTGAGGCTAGGGCGCCAACGGTGCGCGGATCCGGGGTGCCCGGTTACGAGACCCTTACGGCTGCGGCTCGGTGGGCCGGCCATCATCCGTCATCGATCGTTACCGGAGGCGCTGCGGCACGCAGACGACCAGATGTACCTGCACAAGCACGCAGCCGGGAGGGCCGCCGACACCTAGGTCGCGGCCCTCACTTGCACAGGGTACGCCTGTGCGGACCCGTCTTCCATGGACCAACGTCCCACCGGGATCTCTCTGACCGGCCAATGCCGTCCCCAACCGGGCACTGCCCCCGCATGACCGCGTTCTGATCACCGGCCGGTTGTCCCCGGGCGCATCCTGAAGGTGCAGGACCCGGCACGACCGGGAAGGAGCGAGTGACATGACAACAACGACAAGGACGACACGGAAGGCTCCATGGGCAGCCGCACTGACGGCCCTTCTCGCGGTACTTGCGCTGGTGTTCGGGGCGCTGGCCTTCGCCGGCGTCGCCAACGCCAAGGATGACAATCCGAACAAGCCCGACGACCCCGGCAACTCCCAGAATGCCCCAGGGCACGATGATGTGCCTCCTGCCAGCAGGACGACAGGACACCGGGCAACAGTGATGGCGTTCCCGGTGGTGGCAATGACAACAGTGCGGGCCCGACGAAGGTCTGGATCTGCCATGCCGACACGAACAACGGCAATGGTCAGCCGAATCTGGGACAGGGCGGCACGGGCGGAGAGAACAAGACAGGCTTCAACATCCTGTACATCTCGGTGAATGCGTGGGAGAACGGTCACAAGGATCGTCATCCGGCGGACAAGGTGTTCGAGTCCGAGGCGCAGGCGCTGGCCGCGTGCGGACCGACGACTCCGACGGCTGCATCTCTTTGTGATCTGGCCGCGATGCCTCCGGCGATGACGACGTTCGCCGACAATACGTCGGCCGCGTACCTCGCCGCTTGGCTGATGCGCAGGCGACTACGCACACTCGGTATGCGCTGTCGTGCCCCACGCCGCCTCTGACTCCGACGGCTGCATCTCTTCGTGATCTGGCCGCGGTGCCTCCGGCGATGACGACGTTCGCCGACAATACGTCGGCCGCGTACCTCGCCGCTTTGGCTGATGCGCAGGCGACTACGCACAGTCGGTATGCCCTGTCGTGCCCGATCACCGACGGACGAGGCAGCTGCCATCGACGCGGCTCTCGGGACGGTCGCCCCTGAGCCCGTGACCGTGACCGCGGTTGAGGCCGCCACGGTGACGCAGGAGCCGGAGACGGTCGCGGTTCCCGCGCCGGCGACGGTTGCTCTGCCGGCCACCGTCCCTGCCGGTGACGGATCTCCGTCCCGCAGGTGCCGGTTGCCCTGCTTGCCCTGCTCGCCCTGGCCACGGCCGCCGCTGTGACCTCCGGCCTGCGGATGGCGACGAACCGCTAGCCGCTCCGCTCCTGACCGAGGAGCCTGCAAGGGAAGGGGCCCCGCCCGGAAGGGCGGGGCCCACGCATGCTCAGGTCAGGCGTGGTCCTGGGTCCAGCCCTCGCGCTTGTGGCTGCCGTCGCAGAACGGCTTCTTGGCCGAGTGCCCGCAGCGGCACAGGTACGACTTCGCGGTATCGCGGATGACGGTGCCGTCGGGCGCGATGACGCTCACCTCGCCGGTGACCTCGTAGGGACCGTTCTGCGTCGGGATGATCGTGACCTCGCTCATGAGCGGAGTCTGGTGCCATGCGGGCGATCCCGCCCGTCGGCGACGTCAGCCCTCGACGATGTCGCCCTGGGCCGGCGAGACGTCGACGCCGATGGACTCCATCCAGGCGATGGCGGACGCGACCGCGGCGTCGTCGCCGCCGAGATCGCACACCATCCAGCCGCTGTGGTCGTGGATGGCCGCACGCCGGATGTTCGGGACGACGCCGAAGCGGGACACGATCTCGTAGATGACGGGCTCGGTGGCCGGTCCCGGGGGGAACGTCAGCCGGACCTGCCGATGCTGCTCGGTCATAGTGCACCCTTCTTCGTGAGCCAGTTGAACGCCCAGTAGCCCGGGACGGTGGGGAGCCAGAAGGTGACGAGCCGGTAGAGCAGCACCGCCGACACGGCGAGGCCGGCGTCGAGCCCGCCTGCGGTGAGGCCGGCTGCCAGCGCCGCCTCGACCGCGCCGAGGCCGCCGGGTGTCGGAGCGGCCTGGCCGAGGGTGGCGCCGGCGAGGTAGACGACCGCGACGACGGCCACGCTGAGCTCGCCGCCGAACGCCGCCACGCTGGCGTAGAGCACGCCGATGAAGGCCGCGTTGAGCAGCAGGATGCCGCCGATGCCCTCGAGCAGCTTCGTCGGTCGCTGCACGACGGTGATGAGCCGGGGCAGCACCTCCTTCATCGTCGGGCGCACGCGCTTGGTGATCGTGTGCCGCACGGCCGGAACGGCGAGCAGGGCCAGCGCCACCACGACGAGGGCGACCACGACGATCCAGACCCATTGCGGGGGAGCGAACGTGTGGTCCGCCTGCGTGCCCGCCGCGATGCCGAACACGAGCAGCAGGCCGATGTGGAAGACGAAGGCCATCACCTGCGAGACGCCGACGCTGGCGCCGGCGAGCGCGGGGTGCAGCCCGGCCTTCGTCAGGAAACGGACGTTGATCGCGATCGACCCGATCGTCGGCGGCGACACGAGGGTGGCGAAGGAGCCGGCGAGCTGGGCCAGCACCGTGCGGTGCAGCGGGAGGCGCTCCGGGACGAAGCCCGACAGCGACCACGCAGCCGCCGACGAAGGTCAGGACGCTGAGCACGAGGGCGAGGAGCATCCAGCGCCAGTCCGCGGTGCGGAGCAGGCCGATGAGGTCGACCTGTGCCAGCTGCGACAGCAGGACGTAGCCCGCGATGCTGCCGACGATGATCATGACGAGGGTGCGCGGGCGTACCCGTTCGAACTGGATCTGCTCCGACGCGGCGTCGGGACGGATCTCCGCCAGCCGGTCGCGCAGGCTGACCATGAGGGCCTTGTTGCGACGGATCGCCTTGCGCGTCTGCGGCGACAGCGCCACCGGCTGCAGGGCCGGCAGCGCCCGGCCAAGGCCGGTGACGCCGAGCACCGTGCGCCCCGTCGCCACCGCTCGGTCGACGTCGGTGAGCAACGCGAGAGTGGTCAGCAGCTCGGCCGTGTCGATGCGCTGGGCCACGTCACCGACCGCGACGCTGCCGGTCTCCCCGCCGATCAGCCACACCGACGCCGTCGTCGGCCCGCAGCAGGTGCTCCGCCGACAGCGATCGGTGGGTCATCTGGTTCTCGTGCAGGGTGCGCATCGCGCGCCATGCCTGGATGAGGTCGTTGTCGGTGATCTCGGTCGAGGTTGCTGAAGCGAGTGCCCTCGATGAGCTCGTAGGCCAGCAGGACGGAGTCCGGGCCCACCTCGCTGGCCAGCAGCAGCCGCGGCTCGGGCACGCCGGCCGCCTGCGCGGCGTAGGCGACCAGGGCGGCGTGGTCGAGGGACCGGCGCATGTTGAACGCGCCGGTGGTGCTGTCGGCGCGCAGCCGCATGCTGGTCCAGATCGCGTTCGCGAGGCCGGCGCCCTCGAGATCGCGGTCGAGGACGGTCACGAGCAGGCGGCCGCCCGCGCGGGTGGTGCCCATGTACCGGCGGCCCCGCGAGGTGGACTCCCGCGCCTGCAGGATCGTGACGGGGTAGCCGCCGCGGGTGAGGGCCTCGGCGACCTCCAGCCCGCTGGGGCGCGTGGTCGGGGTGCCGGCGATGTAGCGGGTCATGACGCCGACGGCCCAGCCGATGGCCAGCGAGATCCCGACGCCGGCGAGCGCGATGCCGCCGCTGAGCAGGGTGACGACGACCAGCGAGCCGATCACGATGACAGTCAGGACGTTCCAGGGGCGCCGGCTCATGACGCGAGCGACGGTGACGAAGGCGATGAGGCCGCCCAGGATCGGCGCGGTGGCGACGCTGTCGGGGCTCGTCGATCCCGCGAGCGCGGCGAGCAGGCGCGGCAGGCCGGCATTGGACAGGGCGATGGAGGCCAGCGTGAGGACGACGACGGCGATCAGGAGAGCGACGAAGGCATCGAACAGCTGGCGCAGGCGCCGTCGCAGGGTCAGGTTGACCGCCACGGCGATCGGCAGTCCCAGCGTGCCGATGCCGCCGATGATGTTCAGCGCCAGCACGACGAACGAGGGCAGCAGCGACGCGCCCGAGGAGATGTCGTCGTCGAGTCCGGCGGCGGTGCTGGTCGCGAACCAGGCCACGAGCACGGTGGCGGCGGTGATGACCAGGGCCAGGACGAAGCGGGCGAGATCGAGGGGCCGACGCACGCGGCGGGGGATGTCGCGATCCTCGATGATCACCGACGCGACGGGGTCCGGCGGCGACGGGTGGGCGCCGGGCTCAGGAGGACGCGGCGACCGCGTCCGGGGTCGGGTCGGCGACGTCGGTCGGGGACGGGACGTCGGGGCTCACCGCCTGATCGTCCCAGACCGCGCCCGTGGGGTGTCGGACCCGGGTGGTATCCATGCCCCATGCACTGGCAGCTGGACCTGAGCCCGGCGCCTCCGGCCCTGCCCGCCGTCCTCGACGACCAGCAGCAGCGGGTGGTGGAGCATCGTCACGGCCCTCTGCTGGTCCTCGCCGGGCCCGGCACCGGCAAGACCACGACGATCGTGGAGTCGATCTGCGCGCGGCTCGGCGATGCCGTCGATCCGCTCCCGGCCGATGCGGTGCTGGCCCTCACGTTCGGCCGCAAGGCGGCTGCCGAGCTGCGCGATCGGGTGACCGCCCGCCTCGGCGGCGGCGTGGTGCCGACGGTCGCCACGTTCCATTCCTTCGCCTACGCCCTGCTCAGGCGCACCGACTCGCCCGAGGACTACCTGAACCCCCCGCGGCTGATGTCCGGGGCGGAGGAGGACGTCCGCATCCGCGAGCTGCTCCGCGGCGCGGTCGAGGACGGCAGGGTCGCACTGGCCCGAGGACCTCGCCGGCGCCCTGCCCACTCTCGGCCTCGCCAACGAGGTCCGCGCCGTGCTCTCCAAGGCGCGCGAGCTGGGCCTCGAGGGCGGCGACCTGAAACGGATCGGGCAGCGAGCCGGCCGGCCCGCCTGGACGGCCGTGGGCCAGCTGGCCCGCGAGGAGCAGGAGGTCATGGTCCTCGAGAACGTCATGGACTACGGCGAACTGCTGCTGCGGGCTGTGGTGCGAGCGAACGAGCCGGCGGTCTCGGCCCTGCTCGCGCGGCAGTTCCGCGCCGTCTACGTCGATGAGTACCAGGACACCGACCCGCTGCAGGTGGCCCTGCTGAAGGCCCTGGTCGGGCCGCAGACGTCGATCGTCGCCGTGGGCGATCCCGACCAGGCGATCTACGGGTTCCGCGGTGCCGACGTGCGCGGCCTGCTGCGCTTCCCTGAGTCGTTCAGGACGGCGACGGGCGCGCCCGCACCCGTTGTCGTCCTGGGCCGCACGCGTCGGTTCGGCCCCGTCATCCGATCCGTGGCCACCGCGGTCGTCGGCACCCGGCTGCCGCACGGGCTCAGCGTGGACCAGGTCCTCGCCCACCGCAATCCCGCGTGCGCGCCGGTCGAGTGCCCGGAGGTCGACGACGTCGTGACCGTGCGCACCTACGGCGATCGCGGCTCGCAGGCCGCTCACATCGCACGCGAGCTCCGGCTCGCCCACGTCCGCCGCGAGGTGCCATGGCGCGAGCTGGCCGTGCTCGTGCGATCCGGCAACCAGATCGCGGCCCTGCAGCGTGCCCTGCACTCCGCAGGTGTGCCGGTCGTCGTCGCCGCCGACGAGATCCCGCTGCGATCGGAGCCGGCCGTGGCCACCCTGCTGGCCGCAATGATGCTGGCCGCACAGCCTCATGGCGCGGCACCCGGCCAGGTGCTCGATGTCCTCACGGGTCCACTCGCGGGGCTGACGGCGAGCGACGTCCGACGACTCGGGCGGGCATTGCGCAGGCAGCACCACGAGGCCGGCTACGCCTCACCACCATCCGACGTCCTGATCCGCGAGCTCGTCCTCGGCCCCCTCCTCGGTGACCCCGCCGCCGCGGCGGGCCTGCCGCCCGACGATCCCGTTGCCGTCACGGTCACCCGGCTGACCAGTCTCCTGGCCGAGGTGCGGGGCCAGATCGAGTCGGGGGCCGCGCCACAGGAGGTGCTCTGGACGCTCTGGACGGGCGGGCGTACCCCCCACGGCTGGCCGGCCAGGCTCCGCGCGGCGGCGATCCGCGGGTCGCGCTCCGCCGGCCACGACCTCGACGCGGTGATGGCGCTCGTCGATGCCGCAGAGCGGCTGGCCGGTCGCTACCCGGGCTTCCTGGGCGTGCGGACCTTCGTCGACTCCCTCGCCGACCAGCAGATCCCGGCGGAGGCGGTCGCGGATCGCGGCACCGAGGCCGATGCGGTGCGCATCCTCACCGCGCACCGGGCCAAGGGGCTCGAGTGGGACGAGGTGTGGATCGTCGGAGCGGAGGAGGGCGTGTGGCCCGATCTGCGCGCGCGCGGATCGACCCTGCGGGCGGAGGAGCTCACCTCGACCGGCATCGGCTCCGGCCCCCGGCCGGCCGACCTGCTGGAGGAGGAGCGCCGCCTGTTCTACGTCGCCTGCACGCGGGCTCGCCGCCAGCTGCACATCACCGCCATTGACGAGCACGACGCGGGTGGCGAACGGCCGAGCCGGTTCCTCGACGACGTCCGCCGCGTGCTCGGCCTCGCGGAGTCCGGGCACGCATCCGGCCGGCCCCGTCACCAGGTGTCCCTCGACGGGCTCGTCGCCGAACTGCGCCTGGTGGCGATGGACCAGGCCTCATCGGAGGCGCTGCGCACGGCTGCCGTCGAGCGGCTCGCGGTGCTGGCCGCCCAACGTGACGCCGACGGCGAGCCGCTGGTGCCTCTCGCCGATCCCGCCCGCTGGTGGGGCCTGGCGGATCCCACCGTCAGCGACCGGCCGGTCCGCGACCCGCAGGCACCGATCTCGCTCTCCGGGAGCGGGCTCGACAGCATCCTGGGCTGTCCGCTCAAGTGGTTCCTCGAGCACGAGGTGCGTGCCGAGACCCCGCGAGGCACGGCCACCAGCTTCGGCAGCGTCGTCCATGCCATCGCGGACTTCGTGGCCAAGGGCGACATCCGCGAGACCCTCGAGGACATGGACGCCGAGGTCGACCGGGTGTGGTCCGAACTGCGCTTCGAGGCGGGGTGGCAGTCGGAGTCCGAGCGTCGCGAGGCCAGGGCCGCCCTCGCCCGGTTCCTGGGCTATCACCTTCGCGCCGATCGGGAGCTCGTGGGCACCGAGACCCGGGTGGCGGCCGAGGTGACGGTCGCCACGCCGCAGGGGGGCACCGAGACGGTGCGGCTCAGCGGCTTCATCGACCGCGTGGAGCGCGACGGGCAGGGTCGCCTGGTGCCCATCGACCTGAAGAACATGCGATACCCGGTCGCACGGAAGGACATCCCCGGTCACGGCCAGCTCGGGGTCTACCAGTTGCTGCTTCGCGAGGGAGGCATGACGCCCGTGGCTCCCGAACGGTCCGACGAGCCTGCCCTCCCTGTCGAGGTCGGAGGCGCCGCGCTGGTCCAGCTGCGCGTGGACGCCGCGAAGGGCTCGCACGATCCCAAGGTGCAGTTCCAGGATGCCCTGGGGGCCGATGCGCCGACCTGGGTGGAGGTCAAGCTTGGCGACGCCGCTCACACCGTGCGTACTGAGGCCTTCGTGGCGTCCCCGGGGCCGGGGTGCTCCTACTGCGCCTACACGACGGCCTGCCCGGCCAAGGCCCGGGGCGAGCAGGTGCTGCCATGACGCCAGCTCACGCGTGCGAGCCTGGACGCGGCGCTCGGCCTGTCCCTCACGGACGAGCAATGGGCGGCGGTGCGGTCCGAGTTCGCGCCCGCCGTGATCGTCGCGGGCGCCGGTTCGGGCAAGACCACCTCGATGGCGGCCCGCGTCGCCTGGCTGGTCGGCAGCGGCTTCGTCCGCCCCGACCAGGTGCTCGGGCTCACCTTCACCACCAAGGCCGCCGCCCAGCTGCTGTCATCGATGCGAGCATCGGTCGGTGCGCTCGTCGACGCCGGGATCGTCGAGGAGACCGATGCCGAGGGCGATCCGGTCGGGGAGCCGCAGGTCCTCACCTACCATGCCTTCTCCGCGCGGATCCTGTCCGAGCACGGCATCCGCCTCGGTCGCGAGCCCAGTCCGACGATGCTCACCGACGGCGCCCGCCAGCAGCTCGCCTACCGAGTGGTGTGCCGGACGTCGCTGCCCCTCGCCGGCATCGGTCGGTCGCCGCTGCTCGTCACGAAGGACCTGCTGAGCCTCGATGACGAGCTCACCGAGCTCGGGGTGACGCCAGCGGCCCTCCGCGAGTTCGACGACGACATGAGCGCCCTTCTGAGCTCGTTCGAGACGCTGCAGAGGGTCGGCACCGACATGGCCGCCACGTCGACGCAGCGCGCCCTGCTGGCCGACCTCGTCGCGGAGTGGCGGGCCACCAAGGCCGAGCGCGACGTGGTCGACTTCGCCGACCAGATCCGGCTGGCCGGCGAGATCGTCCAGCAGTTCCCCGACGTCGTTGCCGACCTGCGGGCGCGGTACGCCGTCGTCCTGCTCGACGAGTACCAGGACACGTCGATCGCTCAGCGGGTCCTCCTGCAGCGCATCTTCGGCGGAGGTCACCCGGTGATGGCCGTCGGCGATCCCTGCCAGGCGATCTACGGCTGGCGGGGGGCCAGCGTCGACAACATCGAGGACTTCCCGCAGCACTTCCCGGCGCTGGGGGCCGACGCGGCAGCCGCCCGCTTCACGCTGTCGCAGAACCGTCGATCCGGGGTGAGCATCCTCGAGGTCGCCAACCGCACGTCCGCGCACCTGCGCACGGTGCACGCCGGCGTCGAGCCGCTGGCCGCGGGAGCGAACGGCAAGGGGCCGGGCGCGGTGACCTGCGCGCTGTTCGAGACCTACGCGCAGGAGACGGAGTGGGTGGTCGGCGAGATCGAGGCCACCCATGCCGCCCGCGGCACCGGACGGTCCGTCGCGTGGAGCGACATCGCCGTGCTCGCGGCAACCGGCGCGGATCTCGTCGCCGTCGACTCGGCGCTGCGGCGGCGCGGCATCCCCACCCAGCTGGTCGGCGCGGCCGCACTGATGGCGCAGCCCGCCGTCATCGACCTGCGGAGCATGCTCGAGATCCTCCACGACCCGTCCGCCAATCCGGCCTTCGTACGGCTGGCGGTCGGACCTCGGTGGCGCATCGGGGCACGAGACCTCGCCGCCCTCGGCGAGCGGGCGGCTCACCTCGCCGGCGGTCGTCACCGCTCGGGACAGGACGACATCGGCTCCGCGCTCGACGACGCCGTCGCCGGCACCGACCTCGTCGAGTCGATCTCGCTCACCGAGGCGCTCGACGACCTGGGCGACCTTGACCGGTACTCCGTCGACGCCGTCGAGAGGTTCGGGGCCATGGCCCGCGAACTGCGCGCACTGCGCGGCCACGTCGGGGAGCCGCTGCCGGAGCTGGTGCTGCGTGTGATCCGGGCGACCGGCCTGGAGGTCGAGGCCGCGCTCGGTTCACCCGATGCGGCCGCGCAGCAGCAGCACGCCCTCCACGCCTTCCTCGACCTCGCGGCGGAATTCACTGAGCTCGACGGCCGACTGACCCTCGGGGCCTTCCTGGGGAGGCTGCGCGACGCGGAGCGCTTCGATGTCGACCTCGAGCTCGACGTGGCCGGCCCGGCCGACGCGGTGCAGCTGCTGACCGTGCACAAGGCCAAGGGCCTCGAGTTCGCCTATGTGTTCGTGCCCTTCGTGGCGGCGGGCGCCTTCCCGGGCGGTCGCGGCCGGTCGCATTGGCCCACGAGCGCCAGCACCGTGCCATGGCCGTTGCGCGACGACTGCACGCCCGACCTGGCCTCCTTCCCGGTCGAGGGGGAGGGCCCGCGTGCCAAGCACTACGCCGAGTACAAGAAGGTCCTGGCCGAGCTCACCGAGCTGGAGAGCCAGCGTCTGGCGTACGTGGCCTTCACCCGCGCCGAGCAGGGCCTCGCGGTGTCGGGGCACTGGTGGGGTCCCACCCAGTCCGCCCGGCGGGGCCCCGCCGGCTTCCTGACGACCGTGCACCAGGCGTGCCTCGATGGATTCGGGCACGTCGCCCACTGGGCTCCCGAGCCTGCCGAGGACGCCGTGAACCCGCAGGTGCAGGCCGCATCGATGCCGCTCGCCTGGCCCCCCGCGCCCGACCCGGACCGCCAAGGCCGGCTGCGCCAGGTCGCTGCCGCGGTGGGGTCCGTGCCGGCGATGCAGCCCGCGCTGCCCGGCGTCGACGTCGATTCCGCCCTCGAGGGTGGGTCGGCAGCGGAGCGGGCGCGGGTCCAGGAGTGGGACGTTCTCGCGGCCGCCCTGCTGGAGGAGGCACGTGCGCGGCACGCGCGCCAGCGCGTGGTGCGCCTGCCGGACTCGGTCTCGGCGAGCCTGCTGATGCGGGCGATCGCCGATCCGGAGGCGGTGGCGATGGAGATCGCCCGACCCATGCCGCATCCGCCGGCCCCCGCCGCCCGTCGCGGCACGGAGTTCCACGCCTGGGTTGAGACCCGCTACGGGCAGCAGTCGCTGCTCGGTCTCGACGACCTGCCCGGCGCGGCCGACGCCGGCATCGCGGATGACGCCCTGGACGAGCTGAAGGATGCGTTCGAGGGCGGGCCGTTCGCGCACCGCCAGCCGGTCGCGGTGGAGGCGCCCTTCGCACTGCTGGTCGGCGGTCGCGTCGTGAACGGCCGCATCGACGCCGTGTTCGACGCCCAGGAGCCGGGCATCGCATACGACGTCATCGACTGGAAGACGGGCTCGGCCCGCACCGTCGACCCGATGCAGCTCGCGCTCTACCGACTGGCGTGGGCGCGACTCACGGACGTGCCGGTCGAGCGGGTGTCGGCCGCCTTCGTGATCGTGGCGACCGGTGAGGTCCTCCGCCCCGACACCGGGCCCGCACTTGACGTGCTCCTCGCTCTCTCGCCGAGTGCGTAGGTGCGGCCCGTTTCGCGGGCACCAAACGGGCCGGAGCTACGCACTCGGCGAGGTCAGACGGTGCCGTCGGGGTCCTTCTCCTGCGCGACGAACGGATCGGTGGGCGCGGTCTCCACGTCCACCGGCTCGGCGCTGTCAGGATCGGGGGCCGTCTCGGCAATCGCCTCGCCGGCCTCCTCGGTCGGGGTGCGCCGCACGCCGACCTTCCCGCGCATGAACTCGCGGGCCGGCTCCTCCACGAACCGCCACATCAGCCACGCCAGGACGAGCGCACCGGCGATCAGGGCGACCACCGCGAGCGCGTACAGCGCGCCGCTGTCGACGCCCGCGGCACGCATCCCGGCGCGCCAGAGGCCGAACCACACCAGGTGCGTCATGTAGAGCGAGTACGAGATGAAGCCGCCGAGCACGAGGGCACGCGTCGACAGGAAGCGCGCCAGGCCCCGTCGGGACAGCGCCAGCGCGCCGATCCACAGGATCAGCAGGGGCACGAGGAGCAGGTGGTAGTAGGGCGGGAGCGGCTCGACGTCACCGTCAAGTGCGACCGACGGTGGCTGGGCCGCGGGCCACTGCGACAGGAACACGGCGCCCGCCACCACGAGCAGCGGCAGCACGACTGCGAGGATCGAGGCCGCGCGCTCGACGCGGGGGCCCGCGGGTTCGGACAGCCGGTCGCCGGGCAGCAGCCGGACGACGACCAGGTAGGTGATCGCGCCTGCGGTGAACTCCGTGAGGATGCGGTAGGTCGAGCCCCAGTTGTCGGTGTAGTAGGGGTCGGACGTGGACAGGCCGTAGATGACCAGCGGCGTCATCACCGCGACCCACGCGATGACGAGCAGTGGCGTCGCGACCTTGCGGTGCATCGCCCACAGCAGTAGCACGAGCAGCGGGAAGATCAGGTACGCCAGCCACTCCATCGACAGCGACCAGGCGACGAAGTTCCAGCCGCGCTGCGGCTCGGGGCCCCACTCCTGAACGAGGAGGAGGTTCTTCGCGAAGTCGAGCGGGTTGAGCCAGCTGCGGTTGAGCTCCTCGCCCGTGACCTTGGCCTGGGCGACCACGGCACCGCCGGCGATGAACAGCATGACCAGGTGCACGGGATAGATGCGGGCCAGGCGCAGCCACCAGAAGTCGACCGTGCCGCGTACGCGCACCGCCGGGCCGAGGCGGCGCAGGTAGGTGTGGGTGAGGATGAAGCCCGACAGCGCGAAGAACAGGTCCACGCCGAGGCGGCCCACCCGCAGGACGTCGGCGAAGACGGGGATCAGCAGGTGCAGCTGGTTGAGCGGCCCCTGCAGGTGGTACAGCAGCACCCAGGCGGCCGCGACGAAGCGGATGCCGGTGAGCTGGCGGATGAACACGTTCACGACGGAGCCCCAGGGAAGTAGGTCCCGTCATCGTGTCATGGCGACCCGGCGGCATCCTGCAGGCGCGGCGGTCCCGGTGCCGCCGGTGCCCGCCACGCGGCGCCGAAGGTCACGAGAACGGCGAGCACTCCGGTCAGGACGAGGATCCACTCGACGGAGATGGTGTCGGCCAGTGGTCCGAAGATCAGCATGCCGAACGGCATGGCGACCGCCAGGACGATGCCGACGAGGCCGAACACCCGACCCTGTACCTCCGCATCGACCTGTTCCTGGAGCAGCGTCGTGGCCGTCGTCGAGAAGAACGCGACGCCTACCCCGATCAGGAGCATGAAGCCGAGGAAGACGGCGAACGAGCCCGGCAGACCGAGGAAGTCTCCGGAGACGCCCAGGCCGATCGACAGGATGCCGAAGGCGAAGGAGGTCGCGACGAGCATGCGCATGCGGTCATGGAAGCCGCCCCACGCCGAGAGGACGGCACCGCCGGCGAGCATCCCGAGCCCGAAGGCGAGCTCGTTGACGGTCAGCCGCCAGACGTCCTCGCCGAAGGTCCGCACGACCATGAGCGGGGTCAGGTAGCCGGGGGGCGCCATCAGCACGAAGACGATGGCGAAGAACACCAGCACGCGCAGGACCACGGCGTTGTGGCGCACGTACGACAGGCCCTCGCGCAGGTCGGTGAAGTACGTCGCGGCGGCGTCGGACCGCACGATGCGTGGCCACGGGGATGACCGCCACCAGCGATATCCCGATCACCGCCGTGACGACGTCGACCAGGAGCACTGCCTGCAGGCCGAGCACGGCGAAGAGCGCCGCGGCCAGAGCGGGTGCCAGCAGCGTCATCGCGGACTGGATGCTCATGTTGATGCCGTTGACGCGCATGAGCTTGTCCGCAGGGACGATCTGCGGGAGCAGGGCCCCCACCGCAGGCGTCTGCACTCCTGCGCCGAGCGACCGGATGGCGAGGGTCGCGTAGATGAGCCACAGCGCGTCGACGCCGTTCCACAGCATGATCGCGAGGACCAGCGTGGTCGACGCGATGATCGCGTCCGCGGTGATGAGCAGGAGCTTGCGGTTGTGGCGATCGGCCCAGACGCCTCCGAACACCGACATGACGGCCTGCGGCAGGAACCCGAACGCCGTGGCGAGGGTGAGCACGACGCCGGACTGCGTCTCCAGGGTCAGGTACCACAGGATCGAGTACTGCACGAGGGACGAGCCGAGAAGGGACACGGTCTGGCCCGACAGGAAGAACGTGGTGTCGCGTACCCACCTGTCCTGCGCCGGCGCCATAGGTCCAGCGAACCATGACCGGCATCGGGTGGGCCGTCGGGTCCCGTGGCAGCCTCCTGCCGTTCCGCCTAGGCTCGCGGAACATGGACGCGGACCGGCACCTGCTGAACAACCTCGTGCTCGCGCGCGGTGTCGTCGATCGTGCCGCCGAGCACCGCGCGGACGCTGACTGGCTCGCCACGCGTCGCGCCGACTCGCGCTCCCGCGTCCTGCAGGTCTGCGAGGGAGCCGCCCGAGTGACCTCGGACGGTCCGG
This sequence comes from uncultured bacterium, assembly GCA_963707385.1. Taxonomy (GTDB): domain Bacteria; phylum Actinomycetota; class Actinomycetes; order S36-B12; family S36-B12; genus UBA10649. Next base: position 704,756 of record CAVPPK010000004.1, read on the forward strand.
AGGGGGCCGCGCTCGCCTTCCTTCCCGTCGACGACATCGCGCCGGATGTCGATCTCACCCTGCTCGGCGTCGATGACGATGACATCGCGTACTTCGCGGAGCACGCCCCGGCTCGCGAGTCCGAGGGCTGGGCGGACCTGCGCCAGGTCGGAGCGGCCCTGGGCGCCCGTGACGCCGGGCTGATGGTCACGGCCGTCGCGCTCGACAACTGGCTGCGCACCCATCTGCGGTGCCCGCGCTGCGGAACCGAGACGCAGTTCAACGCGGCCGGCTGGTCGCGTCGCTGCCCTGAGGACGGCAGCGAGCACTTCCCCCGCACGGACCCGGCCGTCATCGTGCTGGTCATCGACCGTGACGACCGGGCGCTGCTGGGGCGGCAGGGCCGCTGGGCCGACGGCTGGTTCTCCACCCTCGCGGGCTTCGTCGAGGCGGGGGAGTCGGCGGAGGCCGCCGTGCGCCGGGAGGTGCTCGAGGAGTCGGGCGTCGCGATCGCCCAAGGCTCGGACGACATCCGCTACCTGGGCAGCCAGCCGTGGCCGTTCCCGTGCTCGCTGATGCTCGGCTATCACGCCTGGGCCGACGACCCGCGCATCGAGGTCGACGGCGACGAGATCGTGGAGGCCCGCTGGTTCACCCGCGACGAGCTCGCGGCGGCCTGCTCGTCGGGAGAGGTGCGCCTGCCGCCGTCGGTCTCGATCGCGCGGCGGCTCGTCGAGCGCTGGTACGGCGCGGAGCTGCCGGGGGACTGGTCCCGGCCGCTCGCCGTGCCCCGCTGAGGCTGCCGCCTACTCGGCGGCGCTCAGAGGCCGAGGCGCTCCTTGACCTGCCCGATGGACGGGTTCGTCGCGAACGAGCCGTCCGGGAACTGCAGCGTCGGCACGGTCTGGTTGCCGTGGTTGACGTCCTCGACCATGGCCGCCGCCTGAGGGTCGACCTCGATGTCGACCTCGACGAAGGTGATGCCCTCGCGGGTCATCTGCGCCTTGAGACGCTGGCAGTAGCCGCACCACACGGTGCTGTACATCGTCAGTTCCGTCGCTGAGGTCATCGCTCCACGCTACCCCGACACCATTGACCCCGCCCCCCGGAGGCGGGGTCGGTGTCTTGGCCCCTTGACCCGGACGTCAGGCGACCATGCGAGCATCGGGCCGTGACTCCAGGCCCTGACGTGCTCGCCGGGCTCGACGACGAGCAGCGCGCCGTCGCCGAGGCCCTGCACGGGCCGGTCGTCGTCCTGGCCGGCGCCGGCACCGGCAAGACCCGGGCCATCACGCACCGCATCGCCCACGGGGTGGCGACCGGCCAGCACGACCCGCGCCGCACGCTCGCCGTCACCTTCACCACGCGCGCCGCGGGCGAGATGCGGTCGCGGCTACGGGTCCTCGGCGTCGACGGCGTGCAGGTGCGCACGTTCCACGCGGCGGCGCTGCGTCAGCTGCGCTACTTCTGGCCCCGCCTGAGCGGCGGCGCCTTCCCCGAGCTGCTGCCGAGCAAGGCCCGGCTCGTGGCCGAGTCCGCCAGTCGCTGCAAGCTGCCCACCGACACGGCCACCGTCCGCGATCTCGCCTCCGACCTCGAGTGGGCCAAGGTCAACTTCCTGACCGGGGCGTCCGTGGGCGCGCGCGCTGCCGCTGCCAACCGCACGCTGGCGGTCGACCCGGCCGCGTTCGCCCAGCTCCAGACGGCCTACGAGGACGCGAAGGCGGCCCGCGGCCTGCTCGACTTCGAGGACGTCCTGCTCGTCACGGCGGGCGCGCTCGCCGACCGGCCCGACATCGCCGACGCCGTGCGCGCCGCCTACCGCTGGTTCACCGTCGACGAGTACCAGGACGTCAACCCCCTGCAGCAGCGGCTGCTGAGCCTGTGGCTCGGCGAGCGCGACGACGTCTGCGTCGTCGGCGACGCCAACCAGACGATCTACACGTTCACCGGCGCGACCCCGGCGTACCTCACCTCGTTCCGCAGCACGTACCCCGACGCCACCGAGGTGCGGCTGGTGCGGTGCTACCGCTGCACGCCGCAGATCGTCACGCTCGCCAACGCGGTCATCGATCGCGCCGCGAAGCCCGACGCCGCCACCACGCTGGTGCTCCGCTCGCAGCGACCGGCGGGCGCCGAGCCCACGATCGAGGTCTTCGACGACGACGTCGACGAGGCGGCCCAGGTGGCGCGCCGAGCGCGGCAGTACCTGGCTGACGGCATCCCGGCGCGCGACATCGCGGTGCTGTTCCGCATCAACTCCCAGTCGGCGCAGCTCGAGGAGGCGTTCGCCGAGGCGGGCGTGCCGGTCGTGCTGCGCGGCACCGAGCGGTTCTTCGACCGCGCCGAGGTGCGCGAGGCGGTGACCCGGCTGCGCGGCGCTGCGCGCGGCGAGCCCGGCGGCCTGCCGCTCGGCGAGGAGGTGCGGGCGGTGCTCAGCACCGCCGGCTGGACGCCGACGCCGCCCCGCACCGCCGGCGCCGTGCGCGAGCGCTGGGAGTCCCTCGCCGCCCTCGCGACGCTCGCCGACGAGCTGGCCGAGACGCTGGGCGACTCGCTGTCCGCCTTCGTCGTCGAGCTGGACTCGCGAGCCGAGCTGCAGCACGCGCCGGTCGCCGACGGCGTCACCCTCGCGTCGATCCATGCCGCCAAGGGCCTGGAGTGGCGTGTCCTGTTCGTGGTCGGCTGCAGCGACGGCCTGCTGCCGCTGCAGTACGCCGACACCCCTGCTCAGGTGGAGGAGGAGCGTCGGCTCGCCTACGTGGCGATCACCCGCGCGGCCGATCACCTCCACCTGTCGTGGGCGCGCGCCCGTCAGCCGGGCGGCCGGCAGGTGCGCTCGGTCAGCCCGTTCCTCGCCGAGGCGCTCGCCGGCTCCCCGCACGTCGGCGATGCCCTGACCGGCGGGGTCGTCAAGCGCGGCTCGGGCAAGGCTCGCGGCGAGCGTCCGCGCAAGGGCCCCGCGCGCTGCCGCGTCTGCCGCAAGGGCCTGGTCACCGCGCAGGAGCGCACCCTGGGCCGCTGCCAGTCCTGCCCCGCCGACCTGAACGCCGAGCTGCTCGACGCGCTGCGGGAGTGGCGCCTGCAGACCTCGCGGGAGAAGGCGGTCCCGGCGTACGTGGTGTTCACCGACGTGACGCTGATCGCCATCGCCGAGCAGGCGCCCGGCTGACGCCGACGCCCTCGCGGAGATCCCGGGCATCGGCCCGATGAAGCTGCAGTCCTACGGCGACGACGTGCTCGACCTCGTCCGCGCGCACTCCTGATCAGCCGAGGAGCAGCGCGACGCGACCGATCGCCCCTAGGGTGATGCTCCGGAGTCGAGCGACGGGGAGCTGGTCAGTCCATGGTGCAGGTGCCGGCAACGCTGAGCGTCCTGCGCTCGCGCGGTGGCCTGCGCCGCATGGTCGTCGCCTACGGCATCTACGACGTGGTCGACATCGCCATCTGGGTGGCGATCATCTTCTACGCCTACGACGCGGGTGGCGTCGGCCTCGTCGGCATCGTGGCCGTCGTCCAGCTGATCCCGGCGGCGTTCCTCGGGCCCGCGCTGGTGGGCCTGGGTGATCGCATGCCACGCGGACGGGCGCTCGTGCTCTCGCACGGGGCAGTCGCCATCGCGACGCTGGCCACGACGGTGGCGATCCTGGCGTCCGCTCCGGTGCCGGTCGTGGTCACCTGCTCCGCGCTCGCGACGATCGCGGTCGCGGTCGTCCGCCCCTTCCACTTCGCCTCGATCCCCATGCTGTCGCGCACGCCGGACGACCTGGTCTCGGCGAACTCGCTGTCGTCCGTCGCGGACGGCTTCGCGTTCTTCATCGGCCCCGTCGCCGCCGGCATCGGGGCTGCACTGGTGGGCCCGGCGCTCGTCCTGTCCGTGTCGAGCGTGCTGGCGGGCATCGCGACCCTCCTCTGCGTCGGGCTGCACCTCGGGCCGGCGGCGCCCTTCGAGGACTCGGGCACGCCCAGCTGGCGCGGCGCCTTCAGCGGCCTGGGAACCCTCTGGCGCGACTGGGGCGCGCTCGCCCTGCTCCTGGTCCTGACCACCCGCTTCGTGCTGGGTGGGGCGACCGACGTCCTCGGCGTCGCGTACGCCGACGAGGTGCTCGGGCTCAGCGAGTCGGCAGCAGGCCTGATCATCGGCGCGATCGGCATCGGCGGCGTGCGTCGGCGGGGCCATCGCCGGATCCCTCGCGGTGCGCAACCGGCTGTCGCCCGTGCTCGTCACGAGCGGCGTGGTCCAGGGTGTGGCATTCGCGGCCGTGGCCCTCATCGTGCTGCTGGCGCCAGCCATCGTGGCACTGGCGGTGTCGGGCATGGCCGCAGCCGTCATGATGGTCGCCGGCCGAACCCTGCTCCAGCGCACCTCGGACGAGGCTGTGCTGGCCCGGGTCTTCGCCGTGCAGGAGGGCACGTCGCTGCTCGGGGTGGCGCTCGGCGCGGTCGTCGCCCCCATCCTCGATCGACCGACTCGGGACCGCGGGGGCCTTCGTGCCCTTCGGGATCGCTGCTGCGCTGCTCACGCGTCGCCTGCCTCCCGCTCCTGCGCCGGCTCGACGGCCGCGCGGTGCTGCGACCCCACGAGAGTGCGCTCCTTCGTTCCATCCCCTTCCTCGACGCGCTGCCGACCTACGAGCTGGAGCAGCTGTCGCGACGGGCGGAATGGCTCGACGTCGTACCGGGGCAGGTCGTCATCGCGCAGGGCGATGTGGGCGATCGCTTCTACGTCGTCGCCGAGGGACAGTTCTCGGTCTCGGTCGACGGGGTGCAGCGCCCGGGTGCGCTGGGTCCCGGTTCCGGGTTCGGCGAGATCGCGCTGCTCCACGCGGTGCCGCGCACCGCGACGGTCACGGCCGACACGGCGGGCCGGCTGCTCACCCTGGGCGCCGACGACTTCCTCGGCGGCGGTCACGGGGAGCGCGGACGGCCATGCCGTGGCGCGCGAGGTCTCCCGCGCGTACCTGGCCCGCGACGCCTAGTCTGACCGGTAGTCCAGGCCCAGATCCCAGAGCCAGGAACGGGGGGCACATGCGCATGCGGCTCGCGACCACGGTCACGCTGGCGCTGGCGAGCGTCGTTGCGCTGGGGTCGCAGATGCCTGCGTCGGCGGGGACGCCCGACGCAGTTCGACCGGTTCCGGCGAGCAGCGGCGGTGCATGGGCTGTCTTCTTCGACTCCGGTCCCCTGGAGGGGAGCGGCTGGGCGGCCTGTCCTGAGCCGATCAGCCTCAGCGTCGACTCCGAGGCGCTGCCCCGCAGTACCGCCTTGAAGGCCGCCCGGGCCATCGTCCGGTCGTTGCAGCTGTGGGAGCGTCAGTCCGGACTCGCCTTCGAGTTCACCGGAGTCGTGCCCGTCGTCTATGACGACTCGACGGGTGTCATCACGCCGGAGGACGGAGTGGAACGCCGTCGGCACCTGTACCTCGCCCTGCTGCGCGACAAGGACTCGAGCATCCTCAGCGATCGCATCGTCGGTCTGGGCGAGCCGACGTCCGTCGACGTGACCAACCGCGAGATCCTCGCCGGCGAAGGGACGTTCGAGCGCGACTACGTCCGCTCGGCGTCCGAGGCGCAGCTCGTTGCGCTCGTCACGCACGAGATCGGGCATGCGCTCGGCCTTGGCCACAGTGCAAGCCGGGCCGACGTCATGTACCCGATCGTCTCCACCGTCTCGAAGCTGGGTCCGGGCGACGTCGCCGGCATCAAGGCCGTCACCCGGCCATGCGATGCGACCGCCGATCCGTCCAGGGACTACCCGGTCGGTGCCACCGGCTAGACGGTGCGGCGAAGCCACTGCCTCGTAATACCGTCTGGTCAGCTCGCCTGCAGGAAGCCGGCGGGCGCGACTGACCGCGGAGGTGCGGTTGGTGACTCCGAGCCGTGAGTACGTGTTCTCCAGGTGCTTGCGCACCGTGGCCTCGGACAGGCTCAGCCTTCGGGCGATCTGGCCGTTCGTGAATCCCTCCGACACAAGTCGCAGTATCTCCCATTGGCGCGCTGTCAGCTCCGGGGTTCCGGACAGCAGCATCCTGGTGGTGGTTGTAGACCTCGACGAGGTGTGGCCGGAGGAGCGCGAGCAGGTGGATGTCGCGTTCGCTGAAGTCCGGATCGGACTCGCGCCACAGGATCAGACGTCGATCGACGGCGCCGGACGGTGGCAGCGACACCACGACGTGGTGCGCGGCGCTCTCCGGACTCGCCTCGAGGTACTCGGCCCAGTGCGGACCGGCACTCGTCCCGGGCATCGCGTCAGAACCTCGCCACACGGTCGCGAAGTCACCCGAGCGCTGGGGATAGCTGCAGTGCTCCCAGAACGCCGGCCACCACAGGTCGACGGCCTCGCGGTCGTCCTCCGCGGCTGGCGACTCGACGGACTGGATCGAGATCACGTGGCGGTACGGGTCCATCACCTGGAAGGTCGCGTCGTCGAACGGGACCAGCTTGGCCAGGTCGCGGAGCAGCGAGTCAGGGACGTGCTGCCCGGTCTCACCGCATCGGTGGCGGTCGACGACGTCGAGCATGAGGCTCAGCTCCGCCGCGGACGTGCCTGGGAGCTCCAGCATCGTGCCTCCCCTCGCGACGGAAGATCATCACACAGTAGTAACCGCCGACTGGCCCGGGCAATGCGCGCTTCCGCGTAGCCGCAGGGCATACGCGCAACGACGAATGGCGGTTCGGAGTCGCACAGGGGGACTCTGGATCTCGTTCGAGGACACGGGATCACAGGGACTCCCGACGGACCTCGGCAGATGCGGAGGACGTCATGAAGAAGGTCATCATCGCGGCTGGAACGGCGATCGCGGCCGCCTTTGGGGTGGTGCTGCTCGCCCCCTCGGCCTGGGCGATGCTGCCCCCCGAGGATCCGGGTGTTGCCGCACCGGTCTCGACGTCGACGACGTTCGACGGCATCGCTGCCTGGCAGGTCGTGGCGATCGCGCTCGTGGCCGTGGCCATCGGTGCCGTCGGCACTATCGTCGCCCAGCGGACCCGTCGCGAGACTGATGCGCGCACGGTGTCGATGGCGTGAGCGGCCGGCTGCTGGGTGCCGGTCGGGACGTGCGTCAGTCCCCGACGAACGACGGCACCCAGCGCTCGAGCTCGCCGCGCATCGGCACGGTCGCGTCGAGCTGGCACAGCACGCCGATGCCGCCCAGCCATACCCGATGGATCAGTGCGTAGGACGGCGGCAGGTTGAGCTTGAAGGCGATGTTGAAGTCGGGGTTCTTGATGTCGTTCATGCGCGTGAACTGACCGCGCAGCCACGCTCGGCTGAAGTGGAACTCGTCGTGACGGGCCGGCTCGACGAACGGCTCGAGGTAGTTGAGCACCTGGACCGCATCGACGTCGACGTTCGGCCGCACGAAGCCCTCGTCGCGCAGCCCGTCGGCAACGGTCTGCGCGTCGCCGGACAGCGCGATGCGCAGCAGCGTCCCCATCGGCGTCGGGAGGCCGTCCGGCAGCTCGGCCACGGCGCCGAAGTCGAGGACGCAGAACTTCCCCTCCGGCGTGATCCGGAAGTTGCCGGGATGCGGGTCGGAGTGCAGCAGCCCGGCACGCGCCGGGCCCGGCCAGCAGGAACCGGAGGTAGAGCGCGCCCGCGCAGTCGCGCTCGTCGGGGGTGCCGTCGGCGATGATCGACGACAGCGGGCGGCCATCGATCCATTCGGAGACGATGACGTGCGGCGCGGCGGCGAGCACGTGCGGGACGACGAACTCCGGGATCGCCCTCGAACGCCGCAGCGAAGGCGCGCTGGCTGCGCGACTCGCGCAGGTAGTCCAGCTCCTCGATCGCGCGCTCCTTGAGCTCCTCGAGCAGCGGCTTGATGTCCATGCCGGGAACCCAGGAGCCGAACAGCCTGCCCATGCGGGTCATCTGGTTGAGGTCGCTGATGAACGCCTTGTCAGCGCCCGGGTACTGCACCTTCACGGCGACGACGCGGCCGTCGTGCCAGACGGCCTTGTGCACCTGGCCGATCGACGCGGCCGCGGCCGGGACGTCGTCGAACTCGGCGAAGCGCGTGCGCCAGTCGTCGCCGAGCTCCTCGCGCAGGATCGCGTGGATCGACTCGGCCGGCAGCGGGGGAGCCGCCTCCTGGAGCTTGGTCAGCGCGGCTCGGTACGGGCCGGCCACCTCCTCGGGCATCGCCGCCTCGAAGATGCTCATGGCCTGGCCCATCTTCATGGCGCCGCCCTTGAGCTCGCCGAGGACCTTGAACATCTGCTCGGCCGTGCGCGCCTGGAGCTCCGCCTGCACGATCTCCGCAGGCTTGCCGCCGATGCGCCTGCCCAGCCCCCATGCCGTGCGGCCGGCATGCGCCGCCGGCAGCGCGGCGATCTTCACGCTGCGCGTGAGCGCGTTCCTCGGGATCTCGGGCACGGGACCATTGTCACCTGATTGGGCGGCACGGTGCGCGGTCGCGTCAGGCGCCCGGCCAGAGGCATCCGCAGAGGGGATGCGCCGGTCGGGCCACGCGCTGAGGGATCCCGTCGGGCAGTCGGAGGTCGAGCGCGTAGCCGGACCAGCCGTCGCGGTCCGCGGGCGCATCGGTCCACCGGCGCACGCAGCAGCCGCCGCCTGGGTGGCGGCCAGCTGCACGAGCAGGGGGTCGAGCGGCGGGCACGGCATCGCCTGCACCGCGTGCGCCCACTGCACCGAGAGCAGCGGCCACGCCGCGTCGGCATCCCTGAGGTGCAGGTAGGCGCACCGCAGGCAGGAGGTCGCGCCGGGCACGACCAGCGGGCCGACGACGGCGCGGTCGCCCAGGACGCCGATGTGCAGGTGCGGCCGGTCCTGAAGGTCATGGTCGAAGTAGCGCGGGCACGTCCGGGTGCGCGGCGTCCGCGAGCACCGCGACGGTCGGCTGCTCGGTCGGCGCCGACCGGCAGGCCGGCGGCCGCCATGGCAGTTGCGACCGCCTCGGCGACCGGTCCGTCCCCGGTGATCGCCACGGTGCAGCGGTCGCGCGACTCGAGGGTCGCGTAGGCGGCGTCGAGATCGCGACTGGTGCGCAGGGCGGCACCGAACCGACCGGCGACAGCGTCGCGCTGCTCCAGGCCGTGCCCACCGCAGTGCGGCCGGGATGCGGGCGGCATCGTCGATGGCGCCCGCCGCCAGGAGGGCGCGTACGAGACGTCGAGCCTCGTGCTCGGGGATGGTGAGCGACTCCTCGAGGTCGGCGGGGGAGGCGAGCCCGTCGAGGGATGTCATCCAGGCGACGTGGCTGCGCGTGACGCGGTCGACGACGACGTCATCTCCGAGCTGGATGCTCGATCTCCCCGCGCCACAGCAGCGGGACGTCGTCGCGCAGCCGCGGACGCCGGAATGCGGCGAGGTCGGGCAGGACGCGCTCGCTGCGCCGGACCGGGCAGGGGCAGGCGTCATGCCCGGACGATGGGGGAGTCACCCTGTGGAGCGACAGTGGCGATCCACACCCGCTCGTGCGGTAGGGCTCAGATGGTCAACGGCGCACCGGAGGCCGCGTCCGACGCGAGCGAGATGACGTCGGCGCCGATGTTGTAGACGCCCCAGGCCACGAACGCCCAGTAGGCGACGGTGCCCGCGATCGTGACGGCCCGACCGTGCCACAGGCGGCTCGCGAGCCCGGGGAACCGTCGGTGGGTCCTGTCGCGGCGAACGCCTCGACGAGGTACGCGAGCAGGGCGCCGTAGGTCGCGGGCACGGCGACGAAGAGGCACGACGGCGAGCCAGGTCGGCTGCAGGATCGAGTAGTCGAACGACGGATGGTCATGGACGAGCAGTGCACCCCCGACTGCCCCGGTGATGAGCGCGGAGCCGCCGATGCGCAGACCGCGTCGCGCGGGCAGCACCCGGCGCACCAGCAGGTAGGTCGGGCTCAGCACCGCTCCGACGACGGCCAGGGCCAGGGCGAGGCCGACGGAGCCGCCGAGGGTGAACTGGCCGACGCGGGCCGCATCGTCGGTCAGGCGTCCCTGCGCGATGTCCGGCGAGGTCAGCGGCCAGCAGCCGCATCGCCCAGTCGGCCGAGGATCCCGCCGGCCACCAGCCCGCTGACACCGCCGGCGACGACGGTGACGACGCGTGTGCGCAGTGCCTGCCGTGGCGGCGGCCGCACTGCGTTCGGGGAGGAGCTCGGAGCGGTGACGGCCATGGGCACCTCACGTCGCCGCCCCCAGCACGCCCATGGTGATCCCCGACGAGCGGACAGGTCAATGCCCGTGATCAGCGGAAGCGCGCCCAGACCTCCCACGACGACGCGCCGCGGATCCACGGGTGGCCGCCGGCGATCGCGATGTTCTCCTCGAAGGGCTCCGCCATGAGCTCGTACCGAGGACCCAGCGCCGCGCGCACCGCGTCGACATCGTCGCGCGTGTCGACCAGGCCGAGGCAGGCCCAGTCGCCCGTGTCCTCGTCGATGGAGGCGATGGACGCTGTCAGCTCCGCCAGTACGTCGTGCAGCATGTCTTGTAGTATCCCCCTAGTGGGGCCAAGCCAAACACAGTGCGTGCACGACCCGTGATGGCTATGCCGCGGATTGTGCCCGGCCATGTCCTCAGGGCGAGCGGTCGACGTCCGTTCCCTGGGCCAGCCACCGGGTGTCTCCGACACCCAGCCAGGCGCTCGGATCCTGGAGATCCGAGGCACGCTGGCCCCGGCCGCGTATTCGGCGAAGGCCGCGTTGACGGCGGCCGTGTAGATGCTGCGGGCCGTCATCAGTGACGCCTTCGCCGACCCGGCGGCGGTGTCCATCGCGGGCCGAGCCGCGGCCCTGGCCGCCGAGAACGCCTCGCGATAGGCGTTCCACGCGCTGGTGAACTGGGCCTTCAGGGCGCGCCAGGTCACCGGTGGACCGGCCCTCGAGGACCGCCCGGTAGGCGTCACCGGCGGTCCGGGCTCCGGCGCGCTGCGACGCAGTGGCCTCCGTGATGCCGCTTCTGCACGCCCTGCGAGGACGGTACGGAAGGTGCTGCGGGCGGACAGCACCGAGGACCGGTAGTCCTCACGCGCGGCGTGGAGGGCGCCGACGAGATCGGCGTTCTGCTGGAGCTCGCTGCTCAGCCCCCAGCTGCGTGCGTCGACGGGGCGGTCGTCGGCCGCAGCGGTCCCGAGGGTGCCCGGCGCGGTGAGGCCGAGGACCAGGGCGGCCGCCGCGGTCACGACTCGGAGTGCTGTCCGGTTCATGAAAGCGGTGTCTTTCGAGGGGAAGGGGCGGTGCTGGAACTCCAGTGTCCGGTCTGACGGCCGATTGCGCCAGCCCCAAGGTGCGCCCAGAGCGAACTACAGCACTGTCATTCACGAACGTCGCCCGGTAGCGTCCCGCGTGTGACCACGCCAGCTGCCCATGTGGAGGGGCCATCGGGCTCCGCCGGAGCGGCCGGTGGCTCGCGCGAGGTCGTGGCCGCCGCCCGTCGATGCTGCAGGCGGGTGGGTCGGCAGTCGATGCCGCCCTCGCAGGCGCCTTCGCAGCAGTGATGTCCGAGCCGGCTCTCACCAGCCTCGGCGGCGGCGGTTTCCTGCTGTCTGCGGCGCCGGGGGGCGACGCCCGAGCTGCTCGACTTCTTCGTCAACGTCCCGGGCGTCGGCGGCGGCGCCGCGTCGCGGCGCAGGTGGAGACGGTGGTGGTCGACTTCGCGCGCACCGGATCGGCGGCGGCGAGCAGCGAGCAGGTGTTCCACGGCGGCTGGGGCACTGTGGCGAGTGCCGGGCTGCCTCAGTCCGGCTACCTCGACGCCCACGCACGGGGGGGTCGGCTTCCTCTCGCGCACGGTCGTCGCCCCGGCCATCGCCTGCGCCCGGGCGGGGTGCTGCTGTCCGCCGGCCAGCGCACCTTCATGCACCTCGTGGCTGACCTGCTCGACCTCACCCCCGAGAGCGCCGCCGTCTTCGACGACGCCGTGCGCACGGGCCGGTACGTCAACGAGCGCTACGCCGACCTGCTCGAGGCGATCGGCAGCCGGCCACGTCCGGGCCTGACCGACCACGACGTCGGCGACGCGCTGCTCGCCGGATCGCGACGGTGGCGGCGGCCTCCTCACCCGAGCTGACCTGGAGTCGTACCGCGCCGAGGCCGCGAGCGCCGCTCGCGATCGATCGCGCGGGTGCGCGGGTCTGGACGAATCCGCCGCCGTCGGTCGGCGGCTCCATCGTCGCCGGGCGCCCTCGCGCGCCTGCCCGGGCGGCGACGCGCGCCGTTCGATGGGCCGACGTGGCCGAGGCCCTCGCTGACGCGACCCTGGCGCAGCGCGGACCCGGCCAGGTGCCCACGGGCACGACGCACGTGTCGGTCGTCGACGCCGACGGCGGCTTCGCGGCGATCACCACGTCGAACGGCTCGGGGTCGGGCACGGTCGTGCCCGGGTGGGGCGTGGCCCTCAACAACATGCTCGGCGAGGAGGACCTGCGCCCGGCGGACGGGTCCGCGCTGCCGCCCGGCGCTCGGATGGGGTCGATGATGGCGCCCACGCTGGTGGAGCTCGCCGATGGCTCGCGGACGACGCTCGGCACCGGTGGCAGCGAGCGCATCCGCTCGGCGCTGCTGGGGGTCCTGGTGCGGCTCATCGACGAGGGCCGTTCGCTGGCGGCGGCGATCGACGCGCCCCGCGTCCATCTCACCGGCACCGGGCCGGTCCACGTCGAGCCGGGACTGCCGGATCAGGACCTCGTCGATCTCGACGCGCTGGCCCGGCGCCGCGACTGGCCCGGCCTGGAGCCGTGGCCGCAGCGCGAACCTGTTCTTCGGCGGCGTCCACGCGGTGCGGCGCGCGGTCGGACGGGACCGTCGAGGCCGTGGGGGATGCGCGTCGCACGGGCTCGGTCGGCATCGTGCTGCCCGACGGATCCGTGCGCAGCGCCTCGGTCTGAGCGCGCCGCGGACACGGCGGTGCGCTAGACGCGGTGGCGGGCGCGGTTGCTGCTGAGCAGCACGGACAGCACGGCCGCCGCCGATCCCGGCTGCGGGTAGGGGGCGACGTCGAGAAGCTGAGCCGCGCGGTCTCCGCCCGGTACTCGACCTTCGTCTCGGCGAGCCTTGCCCGCAGCACCGCGATGTCGGCCTCGATCGCGGCCCGGCCCTCGTTGACGAGCGCACGCTCGGTGGCCTGCCGCGCCTCGAGCGACTCGACCGACATGTTGTCGGCCACGCCGTCCGGCGACCGTGACGCCCGGGCGATGAGGTCGCTGCGCTGGACCATGTCGTTGAGCACTGAGGCGACGCTGGTGAACAGCGTCAGCGTCATCGAGTCCTGCTGGGACAGGCGGGAGAACTCCGCCGGGTCCAGTGCCGCCCGCAGTGCGCGCATCGCGTCGTCGTAGTCCTGGGCGAGCACGAACAGCGGCGCGTAGTGGACATGGGTTCGCACGGCGCGGCTGCCCTTGCTGACGTCTCCACGGCCGTCGTGTTGCCTGCGGTGGACAGGCCCGACGGTGCGCCGGCCGACCGGCGCTTCCGGATGATCGCCATGACGTGCTCCCAGCCGGGCCGACCGTCGTCAGCCCCTCGGCGTGGGGTATCGGACGGCGCGCCGGGGCCCTGAACCGGTCAGCCGCAGACGCGCAGGATCACCTGCACGAGCGCTCGCGCGGTCGTGAGGACCTCGTCGACCGGGACCCATTCGTCGGGGGCGTGCGCCGCCGACGCATCCCCGGGCCCGTACTGCACCGTCGGGATGCCGCCGAGGCCCATGAGCAGCCGCAGGTCCGAGCCGTACGGGCCGCCGTAGATCTCGCGGGTCGCGACCGGTGAGGTCGCGCTGGATGCCCGTCACGAGGTCGATGACGGGGGAGTCGGCCGGCGTGCGGCCGGAGGCGAACTGCCCGCCCCACCAGGTGACCTCCACGGGATGGTCGGCCAGCCACGGATCCGCGGCGCAGGCGGCGGCGACGGTGGCCTCGAGCTCGGCGCGGGCCTGCTCGATCGTCTCGCCGAGGGCGACGCCGAGGCGGCCGTCGGCGGTGAGCAGGTCGGGCACCGTCGACGCCCAGTCGCCGGCGGCGATGGTGCCGATCGACAGCGGGTAGGCCAGCGGCCAGCGGCGCATGACGACGTCGACCTCCGCGTTGCGGCGGCGCTCGAGCTCCTGCAGGGCGAGCATGACGGGGTAGAACTTCTCGATCGCGCTGACGCCCTCGGTGCGGCGGGCCGCGTGCGTGGCGAGGCCGCGAACGGTCAGCCGGAAGGTCAGCGCGCCGCCGTTGGCGGGGATGACGTCCATCGCCGTCGGCTCCGGCACGATGCACATGTCGGCCGTGACGCCGTGACGCAGCAGGGCGAACGTGCCGAGGCCGCCGTCCTCCTCGCCCGACACCGCCGCCAGGATCACGCGTGCCCCGCAGGGGGATCCCAGCGTTCTTGACGGCGCGCACCGCGTGCCACATCGCCACGACGCCCGCCTTCATGTCGCACGCGCCCGCGCGCGACGATGCGGTCGCTCCCGTCGACCGTCATCAGCCGCGGCGTGAACGGGTCGCCGCTCCAGGCGTCGAGGTCGCCGGGCGGAACGACGTCGGTGTGCCCGTTCAGCATCAGCGTGGGGCCGGTGCCGTCGCCCGCTGAGCGTCGCCGTGAGGCCGATGGCGGCGCTGCGCTCGACCTCCATGCCGGGGAACTGCGGGTCGCGCTCGAGGCCCTCGACGTCGATGTCCCAGCGGTCGACGTCGTAGCCCTCCGCCGCGCCACGTTGCGGCGAGGTGCTCCTGCACCTCGAGCTCGGCGGGGCTGCCGCTCACGGACGGGATCCGCAGCAGGTCCATCAGGTCCGAGAGCAGGGCGTCCTCATCGATGCGCACGTCAGGGGTCTGGGTCACGGGGGCATCCTGCCCGCTGCGTCCCTTGTGTGCGCCCTCGGGTGCGGCCATGATCGGACGGATCCGACGCGAAGGAGGGGCGATGCGTCGTGCGGGCGTCGTGCTGCTCGCTGTCCGTCGTCCTCCCGTACCGGAGCCCTCGCCGGCGCCCCGGCGAGCGCCGCGCCCGCGAGCCACCCGGCCGAGCACGCCCCGCCCGCGGTGGGGGAGTGCTACGACCTGACCGATGCCCGCATCGAGGCCGGCACCCTCGCCGGTGCGACGGCGGCCGGAGCGGAGGGGTACTGGGCCGACGTCGGAGCCCGTCCCGTGCAGCGCGCCGCACACCTTCGAGGTCACCGAGGCCGGCCCGCTGCCCATGGACGTCAACGCCTTCGAGTTCGCCGCCGAGCAGTGCGGCGCCCTCGACGTGTGGAACGCGGTGGGCGTCAACCGTCCCGTCGCCGGTCTCGTCGAGGACCCGCTGCGCGTCGAGCCGCGGGCGTACGCCGTTCGGCAGTCACCGCCGAGCTACGTGTGCGGGGCGGTGGCCGTGTCGTTGAACGGGCGTCGGCCGCCCTCGGCGGTGACCCTCACCTCCGCCATCGAGCGGCTCGAGCCGACGGGAGCGAGCGGTCCCTGCGCTACTGCTCGTCGGCCGCTGACGGACGGGGCGTGCTCGTGCCGGCGGTGACCGTGCCGTGCACGAGCCGGCCGCGATGGCAGGTGACGTCGTGGGTGATGTGGACCGCGTTCTACGACGACTTCCCCGGACGGGCGGAACTGCGCGAGCGGGCGGAGCGCGCTGTGCGGTGCGCGACGCGGTGGTGTCGCTGCCGACCGCCGCCTCGTGGGCGGACGGGCTTCCGCTCACCTCGTGCTACCGCGAAGTATCCGTAATGTCGCTAATGTCGGAAGTTATCCACAGGAAACGCCGGAAAACGCGCCGCAGGAGGGCCGAGGCTGTCCGGATTGGCCCTGAGGCTGCCCTAGGGTGAAGAGCACACCCGGTGGCACCAGCCGCCGACCGCGGCCACGCGGTACTGACGGATAAACAGGAGGGCCCCATGGCCGAGAGCTACACCGGCGAGGCGTACTGCGTGAAGTGCAAGGAGAAGCGGGAGTTCACCGGTCACGTCGAGGAGACGAACGGCCGCCGCTTCGCCAAGGGCATCTGCCCCGTCTGCGGCACCAAGGTGACCCGCATCCTGGGCAAGGCCTGATCCGACACCTCGCGCCCTGAGCGCGTGACGAGGGGGCGACCTGCGGGTCGCCCCCTCGTCCTTTGTCCGGACCCCACGTGCCGAGCGGTGAGCTCGTGGCCCGCCGGGCCGCCGTCCCCGGGCCACGTCTCACCGCTCGCCAGCAGGGCGTTGCTAGCGGATGCCGGTGTCGCAGGTGATGACGACCGGTCCAGGCGGCGCTCACCGTGACGGTCGCGCACGACATCCCCGCGGTGGCGGTCACGTCCCACGATCCCGTCGCGAGGGTCAGCACGAAGCTCCCGTCGCCGGCCACTGCTGATCGCACCTCGTCTTCGCCGGACGTCGCCACCGCCTCCGCGCCCGTCGAACGCACCCGGCGGTGCAGCGCAGGGGGAGCCGGCTCGCTCGACCGGGCACAGCGGCCCGAGATCGATCCGACCGTCGACCACCATCGTCGCGGGAGCCACGCTCGAGCACCCCGCGAGCAGGAGGACCCGCCGCTGCCGCCACCGCTGCCCTCACGTCCATGCGGCGACCCTCGACTCGGTCCGCTACGGCTGTCAATCTCCCCGACGCATCAGGGGTCACGCTGAGGGCGAACGAGGACGCGCGGGCGGCGCGGGCGCGGGCGTATACCGTTGATCCATGAGCATTCCGTTCGGCTTCGGCATGAGTGATGGCTCCGACGGGGGCTCCGGCGGCTCCGGCTCCGGGGGCTCCGGCGGCTCCGGCTGGGCGGCCCGGCGGTCCCGGCGGCTTCGGCTTCGGCCCGGGCGGCTTCGACATGAACAACCTCGGTGCCGCGCTCCAGCAGCTCGGCGCGATGATCCAGGCCGGCCAGAGCGGCCCGGACGCGGGCGGACCGGTGAACTGGGCGATGGTCACCGACGTCGCGCGCAAGGCGCTCGTGCAGGCGGGCGACCCCGTCGGTGGGCGACGCCGACCGTCGCGCGGTGACCGAGGCCGTGCACCTGGCCGACGTGTGGCTCGACCCGGCGGTCACGTTCCCGTCCACGACGGCGAGCCCCGGCTGCGTGGAGCAGGTCCGAGTGGCTCGAGGCGACGACGCCGGTGTGGCGCCAGGTCGTGCAGCCGATCGCCGAGCACATGCAGCAGGTCGTCGGCCAGTCGATGCCCGGCCAGGACCTCGACCTGACCACCCTGAACGAGAACCTGCCCGAGCAGTTCCGCGACATGTTCCCCGGCGGGCTGCCCCCGGAGATGGCGCAGATGATGGCCCCGATGCTCGGCATGCTGCAGCAGCTCGGCGCCGCGGCGTTCAGCATGCAGCTCGGCCAGGCGCTCGCCGCGCTCGCCTCTGACGTCGTCAGCGCGTCCGACATCGGCCTCCCGCTCACGAGCGATGCCCAGCCCGCGCTGCTGCCTCGCAATGTCGAGGCGTTCAGCGAGGGCCTCGGCATCCCGGTCGACGACGTGCGGCTCTACCTCGCGCTGCGCGAGTCGGCGCACCAGCGCCTGTTCGCCCACGTGTCGTGGCTTCGTCCGCGCATGATCGGCGCCGTCGAGGAGTACGCCCGCGGCGTGCGCGTCGACCAGTCCCGCCTGCAGGAGGCGATGGGCGACATCGACATGACCAACCCCGAGGCCCTCCAGCAGCTGATGGGCAGCGGCCTGCTGCAGCCGGAGGACACCGAGGAGCAGCGCGCGGCGGTCGCTCGGCTCGAGACGCTGCTCGCCCTCGTCGAGGGCTGGGTCGACGACGTCGTCGACCAGGCCATCGCCGATCGACTGGCCTCGGCGACCCAGCTGCGCGAGACGATGCGTCGTCGGCGAGCCGCCGGCGGACCGGCGGAGAAGACCTTCGCGACGCTCGTCGGCATGGAGCTGCGGCCGCGCCTGGCCCGGGAGGCGGCGACGCTGTTCGCCGTCGTGCGCGCCGGACGCGGACTCGAGGCACGCGATGCCCTGTGGTCGCATCCCGACCTGCTGCCCGGGCCCGACGACCTGGCCGACCCGCTCGGCTTCATCGAGGGCAACGTGACCGAGCTGGAGTTCGAGGTGCCCGACGACCTCGCAGGGCTGGACGACGGCCCCGCCTCCGACGGCCCCGCCGACGACCAGCCGACCGGCGCGTGACCGATCCGGCGTTCGTCCGGCTGCACGCGCGACGCCGCAGGCGTCCTCGGCGGCTGGGACCACCCCGAGCCGCAGCAGCGGGTGCTGCGCGACGCCTACCTCGTCTTCCTGCGCGAGCATCCGGACGCGATGTCGCGCGAGTGCCGCATCGGCCACCTCACGGCGAGCGCGCTCGTGATGGACGAGCACCGCACCCGGGTGCTGCTGACGCTGCACCCCAAGGTCGGCCGCTGGCTGCAGCTCGGCGGGCATGTCGAGCCGGCCGATGCGTCGCTGCGCGAGGCCGCCCGCCGCGAGACGATCGAGGAGGGCGGCATCGTCGACGTCACGATCTCCGAGGTGCCCTTGCGGCTGGACCGTCATCCCGTGCCGTGCGGCGGCGCGCATGAGCGAGCACCTCGACGTGCAGTACCTGGCGCTGGTGCCTGCCGACGCGCAGGAGGTCATGAGCGACGAGTCCGACGACCTCCGGTGGTTCGACCTGGACGCGCTCCCCGATCCGCTGGATCCGAGCGTGCGGGCGCTCATCGACCAGGCGCGGGCGCGGTAGCAGCCAGCCCGCGTCCGGATGGACCAGCCGTGCGTCCGCAGCGTGAACGGCAGGTAAGCGGTTGTGACTATTTTCCGTCCACAGCCTGGGCACGATGTTTCCGCTGGTCAGAGGGGGTGCGAGCCCGTCATCCTCAGGTTCGTCCCCAGCACTATGCACCTGCCGTCCACAGCGACACGCCTGCCCGTCAACAACGAATGCACAGGTCGTCCACAGGGCAGGTGAACGACTATCGCCGTTCGCGTTGACTGCGAGGTCGCGCACTCCCTAGGTTCAGGCGGGTTGGACCCCCGGGATAACACGCCCGTTCGCAAGGGGAAGGCGAACGCGGTGGAGAGCCCCGGGGGTCCGTCGCATGTCCGGGGTTCTCGTACACACCGCGTACTCTTGACGGGAACCGCTGTGGGGACGGTCCCGTCCCACTCCCGCAGCCTGACGAACGAGGTAGTCCCGTGTCAGCCCTGGCCTGGTGGCTCATCCCGCTCGTGGCCACGGTCCTCGCGGTCCTGTTCGTCATGCTGCGCAGCCGACCGGCCAAGCCGACGACAGCGGAGGACTCGATGGAGCGACTGCGACGCATGCAGGAGGCGATGGAGCGGCCCATGCCCTCCAGCGGCAACGTGCGCATCAGCGACCCGGCGGCCACCCCCGACGCGACGCCCGGTGATCCGACCGATACCGCGCCCCGGGCCTGATTCGTGAGCACTGGACAGTCGGCCGGCGAGCCGACCAGCGAACCGACGACCGTGCCTCGTGTCGAGCCGACCTCTGCGGAGTCGATCGGCGAGACGGAGCAGTCCGAGACCGGGTGGTGGGCTGCGCTGATGCACCCCACCCGCCGCGGCTGGACGCTCATCATCAGCGGAGCCGTGACCCTCGCGCTCGTCGGCCGTCGCGTTCCTGCTGCCCGTGCCCTTCGTGAAGCTCGCGCCCGGCCCCACGTTCAACGTCATCGGCCAGGAGGACGGCGCCGACGTCATCTCCATCACGGGCGCGGAGACCTTCCCGGTGTCGGGCAGTCTCGACATGACGACGGTGCTGGAGTCCGGCGGCCCGCGCGGCGGTCTCACGTTCGTCGACGCGATCGCCTCGTGGCTCGATCCCAATGACGCGGTCGTGCCGCGCGAGCTGATCTTCCCCGACGACGTCACGGGCGAGCAGGTGCGCGAGCGCCAGGCGATGCTGTTCAGCACGTCGGAGTCCAACGCGGTCGCGGCGGCGATGACGTTCCTCGACCGCCCGCTCATCACGCAGAACGTCGTGACGGCGGTCTTCGAGGACACCCCCGCCGACGGCGTCCTGCTGCCGAAGGACGAGATCGTCAGCATCAACGGGACCGAGGTCACCGAGGTCACGCAGGTGGCGGAGGCCATCCGGTCGGAGCCGATCGGCACGACCTTCGAGATCGTGGTGCGTCGTGACGGGGTCGAGGTGGACGGCGTCATGAAGGACGACGTCGAGCAGACCGTCACCGTCACGTCCGCGGACAACCCCGACGACGCCGGCGTTCCGTACATCGGCATCGGCGTGGGCGAGTACTACTCGGCAGGGTTCCCGATCGACTTCACCCTGGAGGACATCGGCGGTCCCAGCGCCGGGCTCATGTTCGCCACGGGCATCGTGGACAAGCTCACCTCCGACGACCTGGCCGCCGGCGAGCACATCGCCGGCACGGGGACGATCGAGCCCGACGGCACGGTCGGCCCGATCGGGGGCATCCGTCAGAAGCTGGCGGGCGCCCGCGCCGCGGGCGCGACCCTGTTCCTGATGCCGGCGGACCACTGCACGGAGGCGGCGGGGCACATCCCCGACGGACTGACGGTCACGCCGGTGGAGACGCTGACGGACGGCATCGACGCGATCCGCGCGTACACCGACGGCGCGACCGTGCCCTCGTGCCCCGTGGACGGACGGGGCGTGAGCCCGATGCGCCGCGACCGGATGCCCGTGGGGCACGTGAGCATGGCCTGTCGTAGGTTGGCCAAGTGACCTTCGAGATGCCCGGAATGGGCGGCCCCAGCGGACCGGGCGGCGCAGCCGTCGACGAGGCGCCCCGCCGCCGGGGCGTGCTGCTGCCCACGATCATCGTGCTGGTCCTCCTCGTCGGCGCCTTCGTGATCTTCGCCGGGTACTACACCGACTGGCTGTGGTTCGTGTCGGTCGACAAGACCGAGGTGTTCACCACCTCGATCGTCACCCGCGCCGTTGATGTTCGTCGTCTTCGGCACGCTCATGGGTCTGGCGGTCGGCCTGTCGATGTGGATCGCCTGGCGCACCCGCCCGACGTTCCGCGGGATGACGCCCGAGCAGGCGAGCCTCGAGCGCTACCGGATCGCGCTCGAGCCGTACCGCCGCCGCATCACCCTGCTCGATCGCGATCGGCCTCGGCTTCGTCACCGGCCTGACGGCCGCGGCCGAGTGGGGCACCTACCTGCTGTGGCGCAACTCGACGCCGTTCGGCGTCGACGGACCCGCAGTTCGACCTGGACCTGTCGTTCTACACGTTCGAGCTGCCGTTCTACCGATTCCTCATCGGCTTCGGCTTCGGCGTGATCTTCCTGAGCATCCTGTCGCGTCGTCGCGGTGCAGTACCTGTACGGCGGCCTGCGCCTGCAGCCCAAGGGCGACCGGGCGACCACGGCGGCGCAGGCCCAGCTGAGCCTGCTCATCGGCCTGTTCATCCTGCTCAAGGCGGTGTCGTACTGGTTCGACCGGTTCGCCCTCGCGACCCAGAGCCAGCAGCTCGTCGCGGGCTTCACGGGCCTGAAGTACACCGACGTCTACGCGGTCCTGCCGGCGCTGAACATCCTCGCCGCCATCTCGGTGCTGGTCGCCGCCCTCTTCTTCGTCAACGTCTTCCGCCGCCACTGGGTGATCCCGGTCATCGGCGCCGGCCTGCTGGTCCTCACCAGCGTCGTCGTCGGGCACCCTGTACCCGCTGATCGTCCAGCAGTTCCAGGTGCGGCCCAGCGAGCTCGTCCGCGAGCAGCCGTTCATCGAGCGCAACATCAACGCCACGCGCGCGGCGTACGACATCGCCGACTCCGAGGTCACCGACTACCCGGGCACGGTCTCGCCGCCGACGACGGAGGTGCTCGTCGCGAACGCGGGCACCCTCAACGCCATCCGCCTGCTCGACCCGGCCGTCGTGTCGCCGACGTTCAACCAGCTGCAGCAGATCCGCGGCTACTACTCGTTCAACAACAAGCTCGACGTCGACCGCTACGACCTGCAGGACGACCGCAGCGCGGCGCCATCGTCGCCGTGCGCGAGATCAACCTCGCCGGCATCCCGGACGGCCAGCGCAACTGGACCAACGACCGGACCGTCTACACGCACGGCTACGGCGTCGTGGCGGCGTACGACAACACGGCCCTGTCGAACGGCCAGCCGGACTTCTTCGAGAGCGACATCCCGTCCGTCGGGCGAGCTCGAGATCGACCAGCCGCGCGTCTACTTCGGCGAGCTGAGCCCGGCCTACAGCATCGTCGGCGCGCCCGAGGGCTCGCCGCCGGTCGAGCTCGACTTCCCGGACGACGCCAGCCCGACGGGGCAGAAGACCAACACCTACACCGGCACGGGCGGCGTCCCGATGGGCTCGCTGTTCGGCAAGCTGCTGTTCGCCACCAAGTTCCAGGACACCAACATCCTGCTGTCCGACCTGGTCAACCCGGAGTCGCGCATCCTGTGGGACCGCGACCCGCTGACCCGCGTCGAGAAGGTCGCGCCGTGGCTGACCCTCGACCAGGACCCGTACCCCGTCGTGGCCGACGGCGCGCATCAAGTGGGTCGTCGACGGCTACACCCTGTCGAACGAGTACCCGTACAGCAGCCGCGTCAGCCTGAGCGACGCGACGAGCGACTCGGTCAGCACGCGGACACTGCCGAGCACCCTGCTGCCGCGCGACCAGGCCAACTACGTGCGCAACTCGGTCAAGGCCGTCGTCGACGCCTACGACGGCACCGTGACGCTCTACGCGTGGGATCCCACCGATCCGGTGCTGATGACGTGGATGAAGGCCTTCCCCGGCATCGTCGAGCCGGTGGAGAACATGTCGGAGGAGGTGCTGTCGCACGTGCGCTACCCGCAGGACATGTTCAAGATCCAGCGGGCCGTGCTCAGCCGCTACCACGTCACCGACGCGACGACGTTCTACAACGCGTCCGACGTGTGGATCGTGCCGAACGACCCGACGGTGAGCCCGGCGCAGGTGTTCCAGCCGCCGTACTACCTGACGCTGCAGATGCCCGGGACCGAGGCTCCGGACGTTCTCGCTGACGACGACGTTCGCCCCGCAGCGACGGCAGACGCTGGCCGCGTTCATGGCGGTCGAGCTCGGCACCCGGGGAGGACTACGGCAAGATGCGCGTCCTCCAGCTGCCGAGCAACACGACGATCCCCGGTCCCGCAGCAGGTGCAGAACAACTTCGAGTCCGACCCGACGGTGTCGAGCCAGCTGTCGCTGCTGCGTCGCGGAGGCTCGGAGGTCGAGTTCGGCAACCTGCTGAGCCTGCCGTTCAACGACGGCCTGCTCTACGTCGAGCCGGTGTACATCCGGGCGACCACCGACGGCTACCCGCTGCTGCGCAAGGTGCTCGTCGGCTACGGCCAGAACGTGGCGCTGGAGAACACCCTCGACGTCGCGCTGGCCAAGGTGTTCGGCACCAGTCCCGACGCGACCGCCGACCAGAAGCTGACGGACGACGCGCCCGACGGCACGGCGAGGACGGCACGACGACGCCCACGCCGACCCCGACCGAGGAGCCGACCGGCGACCCCGCGACCGACCTGGCCATCGCCATCACGCAGGCGCAGCGCGCCTACGAGGACGGCCAGATCGCGCTCGCCAAGGGCGACTTCGCGGCCTACGGCGAGGCGCAGGAGCGGCTGAAGGCGGCGCTCGACGCGGCCGCCACGGCACAGGCGCAGCTCAACGGCGGCGTGCTGCCCGGACGAGCAGCCGCCGGCGGCCCGCGACGAGATGCAGTCGGAGGGCACCGCGGCATGACCGACACGGCAGCGCAGCCCGTGCCGGGCTCCGCGCAGTTCTGGGACGACCGCTACTCGACCATCGGGGACACCCAGGTCTCGTGGTTCCAGGACACTCCCGAGACGAGCCTCGCGCTCATCGGTCAGGTCGTCGACCAGCACGCGAGCGTGGTCGACGTCGGCGGCGGGGCGAGCCGACTGGTCGACCGGCTGCTCGAGACCGGGCATCGTGACGTCACCGTCGTCGACCTGAGCCAGCATGCGCTGACCGCCGCGCACCAGCGCATCGGCGAGGCGCCCGTGACGTGGGTCGTCACCGACATCCGCGACTGGCAGCCGGACCGCACGTTCGACGTGTGGCACGACCGTGCCGCGTACCACTTCCTCACCGATCCCGATGACCAGCAGCACTACTGGCATCTGGTCCGCGAGAGCGTGCCGCACGGCGGCCACGTCATCATCGCGACGTTCGCCGAGGACGGCCCCGAGATGTGCTCCGGCCTGCCGGTCACGCGCTACTGCGCAGGCCGAGCTCGAGGCGGCGATGGGCGACGGGTTCACCGTCCTCGACACCCGCCGGGAGCAGCACGTCACGCCCGCCGGCGGGACGCAGTCCTTCCTGTGGCTCCTCGCCCAGCGCGCCTGACCCCCCGTTTGTCCCGGAAACCGGGACCACTCGGCGATCCGGGTCCCGGAATCCCCGCTCCTCGCCGATCTGTCCCGGCCTTCGACCGCCACCGTTGACTGCGAGCAGTCAGCGCGCGGCGGCCACGATCGTGAGGTCGTCGAACGCCTCGTCCTCGCCGTAGTACCCGCCGAACAGCGGGAGCGCCTCCGCGGTCAGCCGCACGTCTGTGCCGGTCCACTCGATCAGGCCGTCATCGGCTGGCCCGAGTCCAGCCACGAAGGTCACGAGCCGCACGCGAGGCCCCGCACCCTCGGGGTCGTCCACCGTCAGCACCGCACGCTCGCCTTCGAGCTCGACCCGCGGATGGGCGATGCGGACGGACAGGGCGCCGCCGTGCGCCTGCAGGCGCACCTCTCCGCCGAACGCCAGCACGCCCGTCTCGTCCGTCGACTCGGGCGGGAAGACGAATGTGCTCGCTTCGAGCAGCCGAACGCCGTGACCGCCCAGGATCTGCCCGTCCTGCATGCGCGCGACATAGCGGATGAAGCTGCGCTTGATCGGCCAGTGCAGCTCGAAGGCTGCCGGCGTCTCCGTCGTGTCGTTCATGCCCGTCCTCCTCCGCCGTCGAACCTAGCGTCCGTCTGCCTGACGAGCGTTGGACGAGCCCGACGGCCGATACGTCATCCTTGACCCATGGACGACGCCCTGCACATCCGCGGCGGCGTCGTCATCCCCGCGCACGAGCTGTCGTGGAGGTTCTCGCGCGCCAGCGGCCCGGGCGGCCAGGGCGTCAACACCACCGACTCCCGCGTGCAGCTGGTCTTCGACGTCGCCACGAGCCCGAGCATCCCCGAGCACTTCCGCCAGCGGGCGATCGAGCGACTTGGCGCGCGACTGCAGGACGGCTGCCTGACGATCACCGCGTCGGAGCAGCGCAGCCAGTTCCAGAACCGCAAGGCGGCCGAGCAGCGGCTCGCCGACGTGCTGCGCCGGGCGATGGCCCCGCCGCCCAAGGCGCGACGCGCCACCAAGCCGAGCCGGTCGGCGGTCGACAAGCGGATCAAGGCGAAGAAGGCCCGCGGTCAGACGAAGCGACTGCGCAGCGCGCGCGACGCGGACTAGGGGTCAGCGGCCGCGGCGACGTATGCCGTCGGTACCTCACGAAGTGCATCCCCTCGGGGCGCCCGTCCGACACAATTCGCACATGCCAGGCCTCAGCAGACGTGCATTCCTCGCGACCGTCGCCGGACTGTCCGCCGCGTGGGCGATCCCGAGGCAGGCGCTCGGCAGCGTGCTCGCCGCACCGGCCGCGGTCGGCGAGGGCATCGAGCACCCTGCAGCAGGCCATCGCCATCGGCCCCGAGGTCAACAAGCGCTACCGGCACCTGCTCACCCGTGACGGCGAGCCGCACTTCGCGCGGCTCGACCTGCTCGGACAGATCCCCGATCCGGCGCGGGAGGACGCGCCGCCGATCCATCCTGTACATCGGGCACCTGTCGGACATGCACCTGATGGACGCGCAGAGCCCGGCGCGGCTCGAGCCGATGATCGCGCAGGACCACTCGACGTGGGCCGGCGCGTTCCGGCCGCAGGACACGCTCACCACCCACGTCGGCGCCGCGATGGTGCAGAGCATCGCCGACCTGCGCATCAGCCAGGTGACGGGCGCCCCGCTCGCCGCCGCGTTCGTCACCGGCGACACCGCCGACATGCTCAGCCACCTCGAGACCCGCTGGTACGTGGACCTGCTCGACGGCACCCCGCTCGTGCCCAACTCCGGTGCGGTCGGCGTGTACGAGGGCGTGCAGGTGTGGGACGAGGCCTACTGGGCGTACCACCCGGAGAACCCCGAAGGCGACTGGTTCGGCAACTACGGCTTCCCGCGCATCCCGGGCCTGCTCGACGGCGGCGGTGACGCAGACCGTCGACAGCGGGGGACTGCCGGTGCCCTGGTACGGGATCTACGGCAACCACGACACCACGCTGCTCGGCACGCTCGCGGTGCCCGATGGCGCTACAAGGAGTTCGCGGTCGGGCGACCGCAAGTACTGGGACTGGCAGGCGCTCGGGCTCGGCTTCGTGCAGGACTGGGCGGCGGACACGTCGGCCCTCACGCGCGTGATCCACGTCGCTGACCACCAACATGGGCATCCACTACGGCACTCGCGCCGTCACGTCCGACCCCGCCCGCAAGCTGCTCGAGCAGCAGGACTTCATGCGGGCCCACTTCGAGACCACGCCCAACCCCGGCCCCGTCGGCCACGGCTTCACGCAGGCGAACCTCGACACCGGCCAGACCTACTGGGCCGCCGACATCGGCCCGTTCGTGCGCGCCTTCGGCCTCGACACGTGCAACCAGGTCGCCGGGTCCCGACGGCGCCGTGCCGGAGCAGCAGTTCGAGTGGCTGAAGGCGGGCCTCGAGCAGGCGGCGGCCGACGGCAAGCTCGCGATGATCTTCAGCCACCACAACTCGTTCACCCTCGAGAACGACGCCGCCCTCGCCACCGAGCCGCAGCGGCTGGTGCACGCCGAGGAGTTCGTCGCGATGCTGCTCGAGCACCCGAACGCCATCGCGTGGATCAACGGCCACACCCACATCAACACGATCACCGCCCACAAGCGCGCCGACGGCGCCCCCGGCGGGCTGTGGGAGATCACCACCGCGTCCTGCGTCGACTACCCGCAGCAGCAGCAGGTGATCGAGGTCGTCGACAACCGCGACGGCACCCTGAGCCTGTTCACCACCGCGCTCGACCACGCCGGCCCGGTGCAGTGGGACGGCGACCTGAGCCCGATCGGGCTGGCCGGCCTGAGCCGTCAGCTCGAGCGCCAACGACTGGGTCGAGAACCCGACGATGCGCATCGGCACGCCGCTGGACCGCAACACCGAGCTGCTCATGCCGGCGCCGTTCGACCTGTCCGCGATCACCGACGCCGCGCTCGAGGCCGCGCAGGCCAACGACCGGGCTCGCGTCATGGCGTGGGAGGCGGGGTGGCCGTCCTCATGACCCGTCGACTGCGTCTCCGCCGTGGCGGCGGTGCCCTCGCGGTCGGCGCGCTCGCCGGCTGCGCCTCCCAGCTCGACGGGCTCGCGCCCGTCGGCGGCGACGCCATGACCGGCGTGAAGTTCGCCGCGACCGACGTGCTCCTGGAGAGGAAGTTCGGCATCCTCGAGGCGCCCGTGTGCACGGAGACGGGCGACGACGGTGTCGTGCGTCGGCAGCCTGACCGACGGTGCCGTCATCAACGTGCAGGCCGACATCGGCACCAAGCCCCACACCATGACCGTCACCGTCGGCGGCAACGTGGTCTACGACGGCGAGGTGCAGAAGATCCTCGACGAGGCTGCGCGGGCCACGACGGGGGTGGTCGGCGAATGAGCGAGGCCCGCCTCTACCGCGTCTCCGCCCTCGCCTCCGGCTTCGTGCGCATGTGGCGCGGCTGGCGGGTGATCGTGCCCGTCGTCGTCGGCGAACGCCGTCGTGCAGGCGCTGCTCGTGTGGCCGCCGTTCACCTACGACACCGGCTGGTGGACCGATGCGTGCTCCGCCGTGCTCAGCGCCCTGGCCTTCGGGGTCTCGTTCGGCCTCGTGGCCGGCACGGCCCTGCACGTCGCCGACGGACCCGTGTCGCTGGACGCAGGCGATCAGCGACACTGCGAGCCCATCTCGCTGAGCTACGCCGTCTGGGCCGTCGGCCTGGCTCGTGCTCGCTGTCCGCCGGGCTCGCGCTCAACACGGTCCCGGGCCTGCTGGTCGCCGCCCTCACGCCGTTCCTCCTGCTCGCCGCCCTCGACGGCCATCGCAACGCGATCGGCCGCGAACGTCCGCACCCTCGGCCGGCGGTTCTGGCGCTGGCTGCTCACCGTCGTGATCATCGGGATCGTCCTGCTGGTCGGTGACCTGAGCGCGGGACTGTTCACGTTCTTCACGCGCAACCCGCTGGCGTCGCTGGTGGTGTGGCTGGTCGGCGGCCTCGTGCTCGCGTGGTTCACGACCGCATGGGCGCTGATCTACCGCAGCGCGTGGGCGGAGCCGAGCGAGTCCGCGCCAGTCGACGACGCCCCCGCGGACGAGCCGGTCGCTACCTGACCAGCCGAGCCCCCGCCAGCTTCGCGGCCGCCACCAGCCGCGCGTCGAGGGCGGCCAGCGGGAGGTTGTGGTCGAGCGGCGAGTGCCAGGTAGGTGGCGTCGTAGACGCTGAGGTCGAACTCGCGCGCCAGCGTGATCAGGCGCATACCGTCCACCGTCGAACGGTCGCGTTCGATGGGCAGTGCGGCGAGACCGTGGACGGCGTTGGCGAGAGCGGCGGGGGACAGGCGCCCGCGCTTCTCCGCACTCCGCAGCGCGTTCAGCACCTCGCTGTCCCACAGCGCCGGTACGACGCGCGCCCTCCAGTGCCACCTGCGCCAGGACCCTCTTGGACTGGGCAGTGAACTCGTCGCCGAGCACGAAGCTGAGCGCCATGGAGGCATCGAGCACGCATCTCATCGGGTGCGACCCTCATCGATGAGGTCACGCAGGCTGCCCGAGCCGGCCACGGATGCCTCACGCGCAGCGAGGAGGAGGGCAAGTGCGCCCTCGACGGCCGATTCGTCCGAGGCGGTCGGCAGCAGCCGGGCGACCGGTCTGCCGCGCTTGGTGATCACGACCTCATCTCCGTTCGTCGCCACCATGTCGACGAGTTCGGACAGTCGCGTCTTGGCCTCGAAGATGCCTACCTCGGTCGTCATGACCAACAACCTAGTTATCTGGTCTGTTCGGTGCAAGGCCGCCCGATTTGGCCGTCCGCACGCGAGCACGTATCCTTACGGAGCAACAAGCGACGCGGGGTGGAGCAGCTCGGTAGCTCGCTGGGCTCATAACCCAGAGGTCAGAGGTTCAAATCCTCTCCCCGCTACCAGATTGAACGTTCAACTAAGTTGAGCGGCACGACCGAGGGTCCCTGAGAGATCAGGGGCCCTTCGTCGTCTCGGGGGTGCACGCTCAAGGGTGCCGTCATGAGTCCGACCAGGGACGTCACACCCCTCGCCCTTTGTGACGTCTGGGGTCGGAGTCGGGGTGCGGTACCGACGTGTGAGCCCCCAACGGGGACGTCTAGCGTGATGCGGCGGACCTCCTGCGGCCAGCCGCAAGCCTCGGCGAGCCGCCCGGCCCACAGCCTGGCCGCCTCCTCGTCGGGCACGTCGACGATCGTCAGGCCGCCGACGAACTCTCCGGTCTGACGGTATGGACCATCACGGAACGACAGCGTGCCGCTGGTGGCGTCAGCGCTGAAGGCGGTGTCGATGTCCTCGAGCCCGCCCGCGAACACGTAGACGCCCGCGGCCTTCATGTCCTCCACGACTGCATTGGCGAGCGGCCCGCGCTCGCGGAACCACTCCTCGGGGTGGTCGCCGACCCACTGCTGGTTGAAGTGGATGAGGTATGTCGTCATGAGTCGTCTCCCTCGGTCGGCTCGATGACTGCGAAGGCCCGGACGGGCATCGTGCCCATTCCGGAGATGGGAGCAGGCGCGACCGTGAGTCGCGCACCCTGCTGCGGGAGCGCCGCAAGGTTGGTCAGGTGCTCGACGATGGGGATGCCGGCGCCCAGCAGTCCGTGGTGGGCGGGGCGCCCCGGGTCGTCGATGCGGTCCACGTTGAGGGCATCGATGCCCACAAGGGCTGGACCGGCCTCGATGAGGCGTTGCACGAGAGCCGAGGTGAGGAAGGGGCTGTCGACCTCGTAGTCGGAGGTGCCCCAGTGCCGTGACCAGTCCGTTCGGAAGAGGACCGCTGCACCATTGATGGCGAGGGAGGCGTCGAGCGCGGACTCGCCGATGGCTCGCTCGGCCCGGGCGTCGATGACGATGACGGGCAGGTTCGCGCACTGCTCGAGGCGGAGCTGCGCAACGTCCGGCCCGTCAGCGAAGTAGTGGAACGGCGCGTCGATGTAGGTGCCGGTGTTGGCGACCATGCAGACCGTGGCGATCTCGAACGAGACGCCGGGGGCGAGCCTGGTGGCCGATTCCGCGCGGCTCACGGTCACGTCGATGCGGGGGCTCGCCAGGCCCGGGTAGGGGCGCATCCCCTCGTGGATGCGGTGGCTGAGGTCGACGAGCATTCACGAAGCATGGCAGCACCGGGCGGCTCCGGCAGGCCCTGAGACTCGCCGGGGAAGGCCCTAGCCACGGGGCGATGCCGGTGACACTCTGATGGCATGGCTGATCGAGATGAGGCCGAGCGCCGAACGGCGAGCCTGTTCGACTCACTCGCCACGGAGTACGACACGTCCGGCGTCGACTTCTTCCAGCCGATAGCGGCCGGGCTGGTCGAGGCTCTGGCGCCGGCCTCGGGGGAGAACTGGCTCGACATGGGCTGCGGACGCGGCGCCGTGACGCTTCCCCCTCGCAGCAGCCGTGGACCCCGGTCGCGTCGTCGGACTGGACGCCGCGGCCGGCATGGTCGAGCTCGCCGCGGCCACGGCGTCCGCGCGGGGCATCGCCAACGTCGAGTTCGTCATGGGCAGTGCCCAGACGCCGCATCCGTCCCTCGGCCCGGTCGACGGCATCGCGTCAAGCCTCGTGCTGTTCTTCCTGCCCGACCCGCTCGAGGCTGTCAGCGAGTGGCTGACGCTGCTGCGTCCCGGCGGACGCGTCGGGATCACGACCTTCGGCGAGACCGATCGCCGGTGGCGGGACGTCGACGAGGTGCTGGTGCAGTACCTGCCCAAGCGAGATGCGCGAACCGCCGGCAGCGAGGGTCCGTTCGGCAGCGATGCGGGCATGGAGCACCTCCTCGAGCGCGCAGGCTTCACGGAGATGCGCACGGTGAGCCAGTCGGTACCGGTGGTCTTCAGCGACGTCGAACAGTGGCAGGCATTCAGCATGTCGACGGGGCAGCGGGCGGCGTGGCTCGCGGTGCCGGAGGCAGAGCGCGAGAGCGTGCGCACGGAGGCGGCGCGCCGACTGCAGGGCTACGCGCGACCAGACGGCTCGATCGCCTTCGAGCAGGTCGTGCGCCACACCCTGGCCCGTCGCCCTCAGGAGTGACCGCCTCGCCGACTAGCGCGGTTGCCGCCGTGGTTACGCTCACGAGCACACGGGGCTGAAGTCTGGGGGAACGGATGTCCATCACTTCGAGCACGGTGTGGCACGGATCCGGCCGGCGCGTCGTCGCGCTGACGGCAGCACTGGCGGTAGTGGACCTCGATCGCCGGCCTCGCGCCCTCCAGCGCCGCGAGCGACCCGTATCCGCGCACCGCGGCCGCCGCCCAGCAGTCCATCGAGAACGCCCTTGCGGCCACCGGCGCGACGTCCATCACCGCAGGACTCACGGACATCTCAGGACTGCTCTGGCAGGGCACCACCGGCGTCGTCGACGCCCGCGGCGCTGTGCCCGGGCCGACGACGCAGTACGGCGTCGGCTCGGCGAGCAAGATGTTCGCGACGGCCGCCGTGATGCAGCTCGTCGACGCCGGCAAGGTCGGGCTCGACCAGCCGGTCGTGCGCTACCTGCCGCAGTTCTCGATGCTTTCACCGCAGTACCGCCAGATCACGGTGCGCATGCTGCTCGATCACAGTGCTGGCTTCCCTGGCACCAGCTACATGGGCGCGTTCACCACCGCTCCGTTCGAGGGCTACGCCAAGGAGGTCCTTGCCAACCTCTCACGCAGCCGCCTCAAGACCACACCTGGGGCCATCAGCGTCTACTGCAACGACTGCTTCACGGTCGCCGGCGAGGTCGTCGCCGAGGTCAGCGGCGTGCCCTTCACGGAGTATGTCGACCGCAACATCCTCGCCCCGCTCGCGATGACCGACTCCGGCTACGTCACGGAGGCCATGCCCGCGCCGGGCACCGTCGCCCGCGTAGTGGCCGACGGCCGGACCCGGCCCCTCGAGGTCACAAACGTCTACGCTTCCGGTGGACTGATGTCGACGCCGGCGGACATGCTCTCCTTCGGGCGCATGCTCATGGCCCGCGGCCAGGTCGGTGAGACACGTGTGCTGTCGGGCGGCTCGATCGCCGAGATGGGACGGTCGCAACTCGCCACCACACTGCATCCGCTCACCCGCAACGTCTGGAACTACGGCCTCGGCTGGGACACCGTCAAGGACCTGACCCTCGACTCCGTCGGCGTGCGGGCATGGGTCAAGGGCGGCGACACGGGCGACTACCACGCGAGCCTGATCGTCGCCCCCGAGGCGGGCCTGGCCGCCTTCGTCGCCGGTGCCGGCACGTTCGGCTCGACCGCGGCGGAGACGGTGGCGGAGGAGATCCTCCTCAACGCCCTGGCCGAGCGCGGGGACATTCCCGCGGTGCCCGCGACTGTGGGCAACGACCGGCCTCCGCCCGCGACACCCACCCAGGACGACGTGAACGGCATCGTCGGCACCTACCTCGGCACGCCGGGGCTGGGGTTCCGCGTCGAACACGGTTCCGGGGACACCCTGAGCCTCGCGACCCTGAGCGGTGACACGTGGGTGCCGAACCCGGTCCCGTTCTCCTTCCGCACCGACGGTGCATGGTGGCCCGACGACCAATCGCGGCCGCGATCGCTGAGGGCCGTGACGGGCTGGGGCCGGACCTACCTCGTCATCTCCTCGCCCAACGGCTACGGCACGACCATGGGCGAGCAGATCCTCGGCGAGCGCCTGCACCCTGCGGGCGGCATCGCACCCGCATGGAAGAGCCGTCTGGGGCAGTGGCTGTTCGTCAGCGACGTGCCGAACTCGACGTCGTGGTTGGGGTCGCCGGCGACGGCCATCTCGCGCATCCCGGGCCTGCCCGGCTATCTCGACGTCGCGACGTTGTCGCCCGTCGATGCCCGGCAGCCGAATGTCGGATCCATGTTCCTGCAGGTGCCGCTCATGATGGGTCGCGACCTGGATGACCTTCTGCCGTTGAAGCCCGGGCTGGCGCGCATGGGGAGCATCGTGATGGTGCAGCGGGACCGAGTGGCCGCTCTGGCTGCTGGCCGCAACGCGGTGACCATCGGCAAGCAGGGCTACGCGGAGTGGCGCGAGATCGACGACGCGGGACGGATCAGTGTCCGCGACGCGCGGGCCTGGTACCTGTATGACGAGGACGTGTCGCTGCTGACGTACGGCATGAAGGATGCGACGGGAATCAAGGCACCGGCGGGAAGCCTCTTGGTCGTCTTCGGGGAGCGCAGGCGACGTCGTGTACGCGAGCGTGCGACATTCGTAGAGGAGAGCATCGGGCTCGCGACAGCTGCTCGCCTGGGATGCAGCTACAGGAGGTTCGAGAGCCGCTGACGCGGGTACGCGATGCCCAGGATCGCCAGGCGCCTCCTCGCACTGACCGCGACAGCGGTTCTCTCGACGAGCCTGCTCACCGCATGCAACTTCGGTGGCGGCACGAGCAACAACCTGCCGGCGGAGTCGTCGCCTCCGGACGTCGCCAGCCCGGTGGTGCCCGTCGAGCCATCCGGCTCGAGCTCGGAGTGATGGCCGCGACAGGCCCGCTAGGACGAGGGTGGCGACGGCAGCGGCGGCATCATCGTGCCCCGGGCGTGGGAGGGTGAGGCATGACCGTGGACGTGGGTGTCGTCATCAGGCCGCAGTCCCCGCCGGAGGCCATGCGCGGCCTCTTCCGGCATGCGGAGGCCGTCGGGCTCGAGCAGGTGTGGCTGTGGGAGGACTGCTTCCTCGAGGGCGGCATCGCCTCCGCGGCCACGGCCCTGGCTGATTCTCAGCGACTGGTGGTGGGCCTCGGGCTGCTGCCGGTCCCGCTGCGCAACGTGGCGGCCACGGCGATGGAGATCGCCACCCTGGACCGCATGCACGGCGGCCGGTTCCGCGCCCGCGGTCGGGCACGGCGTGCAGGAGTGGATGGGCCAGGTCGGTGCCCGCGCCGCGTCGCCGCTGACGCTGATGGGGGAGTACCTCACGGCGCTGCGCAGGCTGCTCGCCGGCGAGACCGTCAGCATGGACGGCGAGTACGTCAGGCTCAACGACGTGACCCTGGACTGGCCGCCGCTCGGTGCCGACCCGCATCCTCATGGGCGCGGCCGGCCCGAAGTCGCTCGCGCTCGCGGGCGAGGCCGCCGACGGAGTCGTCATCATGGAGGACACCTCGCCCGATGCACTGCGGTCGGCGCTCGCGTCCGTGCGAGAGGGGCGGGAGCGCGCCGCGCGGCAGGACGCCGTTCGACGTCGTCGTCTACCTGCGCGCCTACCGGGGCCCCGACGCGCAGGAGAAGCTGCGGCGGGACGGCAAGTACGAGACCGGCAACTACGGGGTCGTGCTGTCGGCAGCCGCTGTCGACCAGGCCGTGGCCGACCTCGCCGGTGCGGGCGCGACGACGGTGGTGCTCGTGCACGCAGGGGACGAGCCCTCGGTGACGGACTACCTCGACGAGGTGGCGGGGATCGTGACCGGCTCGGCGAGTGGACCCGTAGCAAGCTGAGCAACGTCGGCCGGTGACCGGCGGTGCGACCGGCCTCGACGTGTCAGTCCGTGCCGCTACGGTCGTGTCTCAGAACGACGACTCACGAGAACGGGGGTGAGCATGGCCGACGAGCCGGTCGACGTCATCGTCGACGACAGCCGCTCCTCCGGCCTGCCCCCGGTCTGGTCGCCGAGCTCGGTCAACGACTTCATCAAGTGCCCGCTCGCCTACTGGTGGAAGTACGCCCAGGGCTGGCGCACGGCGCCGAACGCGGTGCTCAGCGCCGGCACGCTCGTCCACGCGGTGCTGGAGGAGCTGATCGCGCTCGAGCCGGACGAGCGAACGGTCGATCGCGCTCGCGAGATCTACACCGAGCAGTGGGCCGATGCTCGAGCCCGCAGCTCGGCGAGCGCGTCAACCGCATCGAGCTGCGCGAGCGGGCCGGCACGGCCCTGCGGTCCTACTTCGAGCTCGAGGACCCGGCAGCCGTCGAGGTCATCCCCGACGGCCTCGAGCGCAAGGTCAGCGCCACGATCGCCGGTGTCGACATCGCCGGCACGGTCGACCGGATCCAGTTCTCCGACGCGGGCGTGCGGGTCCTCGACTACAAGACCGGCGGCGGCCAAGCCGCAGTACGCCGCCGCCTACTGGCGGCAGCTGCTCCTCTACGCGCAGATGCTCACCGACGAGGGCACCGACGTCGCCGACATCGCGCTGATGTACCTCGGCGACCCGGCTCGCGTGCTCGTGCGTCCCGTACCGCCTGCTGCCCGGGCGCGCACGGCCGCCGACCTGGCCGCCGCGCAGGCCGAGCGCACCGGCTTCGACGAGCAGTCGCGATGGCAGGCCCGGCCGAGCGCGCTGTGCCGCTACTGCTCCGTTCAAGGTGGCCTGCCCGTCCTACTCCGACCGCGCCGTACCCGTGCCCGGCACCGAGGCGAGCCATCGCACCCTGCAGAACGTGCGCGACCTCGTGCTGCGGCCGGCGCGCCCGGTGGAGCGCGACCTGGTCGGCGACCCGGAGGCGACGCCATGAGCGCCGACGGCGCCGCTCCCGTGCGTCTGACGATCCCGTAGTGGACTCCGCCGTGGCCGGCCAGCGCGCCGACCTACGTGCGACTGACCCCGACCCACCTGCGCCCCCGAGGATGCGCCGAGCAGGTGGCGCGCAAGGCGCGGCCCGACGTGTTCACGGACGACCGTGCACCCGTGGGAGCCGACCGGACTGGGCTCGTTCCCGCTGAGCCTGGTCCGCGACGCCCTGCTCATCCTGCTCGACCCGAGGTCGCGCGCTCGGCCGGGCTGACCGCGCACGAGCGCGTCAGGGCGGCCATCGACCGTGCGATCGAGGACGTCGTGGGAGGACTGGTCGCCGGACTCGCGCGCCGCCGTCGAGGCGGGCGTCGTCGGCTACCTCGAGGTGCTGGAGTCCCTGCGCGCCGACGGCTCCCTGCCCGAGACGCGCGTGTTCCCCGACGTGGTCGCGCTGCAGGACCCGGACGGTGACCGCGTGGAGCTGTGGGCGTGGGCGATCCACCACGTCAGCATCGACGGCGCGCTGCGCGAGGCGCACCTGCTGCGCTGGCGCGGAGCCGACCGGGTCGCCCTGCAGGATGCCGAGGCCGACCTCGATCGCCCACGTCGCAGGCGCGGGCGTGATCGCCGAGCACGCCAAGTGGTACCAGCGGTTCGAGCCGAAGCGCGGCCTCACCCAGCCGCCGCCCGCGCAGCAGGTGCGGGTGCGCATCGTCGGGCGTGCTCGACGCCAGCACCGACGTGCGCTTCGACGGCACCCCTGCCGAGGCCGCGGAGGCGACGGCGCGCTCGGTGCCCGCGCACCTCGGCCTGCTGGCCGGTGGGGTCGACGAGCCCCAGCGGCGGCTGCGCCGGCTGCAACGTCCGGCATGTCTGCGCCGGACCGTTGCGGATGCCCGGACTGCTGGGCGTCACGGGCTACTCGGCGCGCACGCGGTCGATCTCGCCGTCGGCGCTGTGGACCCACCGTGCCTGCCCGCGGCAGCTCCACCTGTCGCGTGACCTCGGCCTGCCGCGCACGTCCATGGGCGAGAGCCCCGCGCTCGTCCGCGGCACCCAGGTGCATGCCTGGCTCGCGGCCGCCCATGCCCGTGGGTCGCGCCTGCTCGGCCGCCGACCTGCCGGAGAGCGCCGACGCCGACGCCGTGCACACGCCGCTCGGCTGGAGCGCGGAGGAGTACGCGACGAACCGTCCCTACCTGCTGCAACCACCTCGGGCGGTGCCCGTTCGACGACCCCGGCGCGACGGGCCTGACCACCGAGGTGCGCCGTCACCGCCTGGGACACCGACGCCAACGTCATCCTCAGCACGCGCCCCGACACGCGCCTGGCGCCGCGCCGACGGCCGCTGGGTGCTGCGCGAGACCAAGACCCTCAGCCCCCGGGGCCTGCCCGGAGGACCGCACCCTCCTGCTCGACCGCTACACGCAGGTGGCGGCGTCGCTGTGCCTGCTCGCCGACGGGTTCACTCCCGACGGCGTGCCCGGCCGAGGCGCCCGGCATCGTCGAGCTCGAGCTCCTCGGCCCCGACGCGGGAGCGGTGATCGAGTACGACGCCAGCGACCCGGTCGTCGTCCTCGTCGCCCGCACGGCCCTCGCCGACCGGGTCGACGCCTGGCTGTTCGACACCGACGCATCCGGTCGGGCCGAATCCGCCGTGCCGCACCTGCGAGGTGTTCGAGTGGTGCGAGATCAGTCCCGTGAGCGTGGTCGAGGAGGTGACGGCCGACCTGCTGCCGGCGCTTCCTGCCCTCGGTGACGACTGGGCGGTGTCCGACGTCGTGCTGCGCGATCTCGCCAGCACCGATGCAGTGGAGGAGTTCCCGTTCTAGCGAACCTGTCCTGCGAACTGGGCGGGCCAACGGCTTCGGGGCTATTGCTGCTCCGATGTACGACCCCAGTCCCTGACGACCTTGACGGGGAGTGATGTCGCCCATGCGTCGATCGCCGCGACCACCTGTGCTGGAGCGGTGAGCGTCGGCACGTGCCCGGCTCCTTCGATCACGACGAAATCCGCGCTCGGGATCGCCATTGCCGCGGCCTCGCCTGCAGCCCAGGGCACGATCCTGTCGAGGCGCCCGTGGATCACGAGAGTCGGCACCTCAACGGCACCGAGGTCGGGTGAGATCCGGGGAACGTCATGCGACTCGAGCATGCGAGCGGCCGCCTCGGGCGCGGCACTCATGAGGATCTGGCGACCCCATCGCTTGAGATGCTCGCTGTCCGGCTCGGGAACGCACGCCTCGACGAACGCCCTCACATAGGAGTCGTAGTCTTCGCGCACGTCCGAGTGATCCGTGGGCTCGCCACTCGTCTCGGTGATGCCGTCGACGATGACCAGTCCGTCGAAGCGCTCGGGCCGCTGCAGGACGGCGGCGATGACGGTCAGGGCGCCCATCGACTCGCCGGCCACCACGGCCGTGTCTATCCCGTAGTGGTCGAGCACCGCGAACAGGTCGTCGACGAGACCCTGCGGGTGCACGTCGGTGGGCGGGGCTGTGCTCGCCCCGGAGCCTCGGTGGTCGTAAGCGATGCAGCGCCAGTTGCCCTGCATGAGCTCAAGCGGCTGTTGCCACAGCTCCCATGAGCCCACCCAGCCGCCGTGGGCCACGAAGGTGCGCGGTCCGCTGCCGAAGTCGACTGCGTTCAGCAGGTGGCCACCGGCGGGGATGAACATGGTCAGCAGCCTAGATCGACGCAGCGCAGGCGGTGCTGGTTCGCACCGACCACCATGTGACCCGCGGTCACGCGGCTGGGGATCACCCTCCGTGGGCGGGCAGCGAGACGCGATCGCCCCAGCGCGGGATCAGGCGTGCCACGACGGCGCCGACGACGGCAGCGGGCACCAGCGTCCACGTGCCCATCAGCAGTCCGATGATCGCGGCCAAGGCGATCACGAGCGGCCACTTCATCGGGGCGGTGGCGACGACTGCAGCCACGACTCCCACGATCAGGGCGGCCTGCGACGGACGGCCCGTTGGGGATGAGCAACGCCACGAGCAGGCCCGCTGCCGCCCCGACGAACATGGCGGGGAAGAACGGGCCGCCGCGGAACCCGGCCCCCATGGATACCGCGTAGGCGACGGACTTGAGCACGAGGATCGCTGCCACGGTGGAGACGGTGGTCAGTGTCGGCAGATCGGTGATCATCTCCTCGCCTGAGGTCAGGACGAGCATCACCGACTCACCGGTCCACAGCTGGAGGAGCAGCGCGGCGGCCGCAACCACGAGCGAAGCGACGATGAGGATGACCAGGTGCGGGCCCGTGCCGGCGGCGCGCGCGATCAGGGCGGCGAGGAGCCGCGACAGCATGACGGTGACGCTCGCGACGATGGCCATCGGGACGGCCCACGCGAGCTCGGCGAGCTCGATCGATGTCGGCGTGCTGTCGAGCTGCATGCTGCCGGACAGGAGCGGCCCGATGAGAAGGGCGAGGAGGGCGCCGATCGCACCGAACCCGACGATCCTCTTCTGCATCGCGGGGTCGCTGAAGCGCATCGCCTTGGCGGTCACGGTGCCGACCATGGATCCGGTGGCCACCATCGCCACCTCGGGACCGAGGACGATGCCGCCCCACAACGAGGCGAGGATGGCCAGGATGGCGGCCACATAGTCCCTGGGGGTCAGCGCGCTCACCGCTATGCCGCCGATCGGCGAGTGGCCCGTGTCGCCCACGAACCGGCGCACCACGTAGACCAGCACGGCGGCGACAAGGAGCACTCCGGTGACGTACCACGCAGGAGTCGTCTCCCAGGAGGCGGGGATGTCATCCCAGATGAGGCCGATTCCGGCGTTGACCACGAGCAGAGCGAGGTAGCCGAGAACGAGGCCACCGATGCCGGCGACGAGGATTGCGGGAAGCGGACGGCGGCTCGTGGCCGTAGGCGCGGGCGCTGACATGGCGCTATCCCACCATGCCGACGGGTGGTCCCGAGTGTCGCCCTCGCGCGAACGGGGGCACTATTGCCTCGACGAGGCAGAACCGATCGGGAGGCGTCGTGGATCGCGAGGAGGCAGCACTGCTGCTGGGCGTCCGTGTCGACGCGGATCCCGACGTGGTGCGCCATGCGTGGCGACTGTGGGCACGGGTCGCCCACCCGGACGTGGGCGGCGACCCGGCGCACTTCGCCCGGCTCGAGGAGGCGCGACGCGTGCTCCAGCGGCCGGCGCCGAGTCCCCTTCGGCTCGCAGGTCGTGCCCCGTGCCACCTGGCACGACGTGGTCCGTCGACCGGCTCGTCCGGTGCCGTTGGTCCTTTCCGCCGTGGCGGTGGTCCTCGTCGTCGTCCTCCCCGGCGTGACGGCGATGCCCTTCGGGCTGTGCGCGCTGGCCGCCGCCGTCGCCTCGGCTGCCTGGGCGGTGTGGGCGACCCGCGAGGTGCTGGGCGACAGGGCAGATCACGGCCACCGGATCGCCGCGCTCGCGCTGCTGTGGCTCCCGGTCGCCTCGGCGCAGGTCCTGCTCTCCGCGGGTGCTGGCGTCAGCCTGGTGCCCGTGCTCCCGCTGTTCGCGGTGCCGCTGGTCATGGCGGTCGCCGCGGTCAACCCCGGCGCGGGGCTCTGGCGCCCGATCGGGCAGCCCGGCGCATCGGCGTCGTAGGGCTAGCTAGGTCGGCGTGAACGGGAACTGCTGCATGGATCCGTCGGCCCACGGCTGCTGCACCGGCGTGAGCCGCTTCACGTCCCGCTGCTCCCCGAGCAGCTTCGCAAGCAGCTGCTGCGTCGCGGAGTAGTCGGGATTGCCGTACAGGTTGGTGAGCTCGGCCGGATCGACGGTCGCGTTGTAGAGCTCGAACTGGTCGGCCGGTGGGGCGACCTGCCCATTGGTCGGGTTGGTGGCCTTCACGGTCGTCTGGGCGACCTTGGTGCCCGGCTGGTTCACCGGCCCGGGAATGAAGGTCATGACGTCCTGAACGTTCGGCGACGTCCAGAACTGGGGGTTGTCCCAGTAGCGGGAGTA
Source organism: uncultured bacterium (assembly GCA_963707385.1). Classification (GTDB taxonomy): domain Bacteria; phylum Actinomycetota; class Actinomycetes; order S36-B12; family S36-B12; genus UBA10649. The sequence continues at coordinate 745,355 of CAVPPK010000004.1, forward strand.
CTTCCACCGCTCCTTGATGCTGCCTGGACCGGTGGGCAGGTAGGCCACCACGGTCTCGACGCAGTTCGGCTGGTCGACCGGCTGGTAGGGCAGGCCGGCGATCGAGACCGCGTTGGCGCCCTTGAACGGCTGGTCGTCGGTCATGAAGTAGACCGGGCTCTTCTCGAACCGGGTGGCGTCCTCCTCGCCGAGCAGGTAGCCCGACAGGTCCTGGCCCACGAGTCGCCGTACCTGCGTGTGGGTGTCGCGCAGCTTCTTCGCCAGCACGGCCTCGTCGAGGCCGGCCAGTCCGAGCATCGTCGGAATGAGATCGGCATGGCTGGTGAGGATGTCGCTGCTCTGCCGGGTGGGGAACAGCTCCGGGTTGTGGAACATGAACGGCACCCGCAGCATCTCGTCATACGCCGCGTGCCACTTCTGGAACATGCCGCCGTGCGCCCCGAGCATCTCGCCATGATCAGAGAGGTAGATGACGATCGTGTCGCGGTACTGCTTGCGATCGGCGGTCAGCGCGTTGATCACCTTGCCGATCTGCGCATCGACGTTCTGCTGCAGCTGGTAGTAGAAGCGGTGGTAGTCCGAGTCGTTGCGCAGCGGCTGGAACGCCTTGGGGTACTGCGAGACGAAGCTCTTCTGCGCGACCGGCTTGGTGCTGAGGTCCTCGTTGGTGGACTGGGTGTAGGCAGGGCCGAACAGGTCCCTCGGAACGTTGGAGCCGACCAGCTGCTCCGCGAGGTAGAACGAGCCCTGCGCGCCCGAAAGGTCGCCGGCGAGAGCGAGGCTGCCCCAGAGGGTGATGTCGTGCGGGTTGACGAACGACGTCACGAGCAGCCACGGGCTGTCCGCTCCGCGCAGCTGCTGGAGCTGCTCGACACCGAGCTGGGCGAACACCTCGTCGCGGCCCTCGCCGCCCGGGCCCGATGAGCCGGAGTTCAGCGGATTGCTGCCGTGCGGCTCGGGACCGATGAAGCCCGTGAAGCCGTACTGCTCGAGGCGCTCGGACTCGAGGTAGACGTCCTCGAGGTGCCGGTCGCGTGCACCCGAGTCGGTGTAGGAGGGAAGGGGGTTGTAGCTGCCCGGCTGGTAGAGGTCGGCATCGGAGATGTGCCACTTGCCCTTCCAGTAGGTGTCGTAGCCCGCCGTGCGGAACCAGTTGCCGAGCGTCGGCACCGTCGTGGGGTCGAGCCAGAAGAGGTCCTGCTCGATCGCGGTCTTGGCCGCACCCGACGTCTGCGCGATGCCGTGCAGGGACGGGTACTGGCCGGTGTAGATCGAGGCCCGGCTGGGCTGGCAGGCCACCGACATCACGTGGTGGTGGGTGAACTCGAAGCTGTTGCGGCGCAGGAGGTTCTGCGTGCGAAGGTTGGCCTCGCGCCAGGCCTGGAGCTCAGGGGACTCGTAGAACGGCGCGGCCCGCTGCTCGTCCATCATCACGATGAGGAAGTTGGGGCGGCGGCGCAGCCGTCCGCGGGGCCGGAAAGGCGCCATCGGCGCGGCCGTGGCCGTGGATGACGTGGCTGCCATGCCAGCGGCGGCGATGCCGGCGATGCCCGCAGCCTGCAGGAGGCGGCGACGGCTGAGGCCGCCCTGTGCTCCAGTGGTGTCCGACATGGTGTCAGGCCCCCTTCCGGGAGGGATCGCTGAGGAAGAGGTCGCCGTTGGCGACGTCATAGGTGACGGTGAAGTCGAAGTAGAACGAGTTGCCCGTGTTGATGGTCGCGTTGCCCCGGGGGATCACCCGGACGAGGTTGCGCGAGCCGGTGTCGCCTGCGGCGAACCGATGACCGACGAAGGCGCTGCTGCCGGCGCTCAGGCGCACGGGCGTGCCCGTGCGAACGAGGTTGGTGGCGGTCTGCGGCACCCGCGAGAACTGCCGACCCTTCACCCGCATCACGGTGAACCCCGAGTCGAACCACGTGGGGACGCACTGCGATGGGGGTCGAGCCGAACTTCCAGCAGCCGTCCGCCGCGTGGTCGTTCCACAGCAGTGCCCCGTTGGGGTTCAGCCCGATGTACGGGAGCGCGAAGTGCATGGTGGAGTCGGTGGGTGGCTCGGCACCGAGGGTCAGGGCACCGCGTCGGCCGACCGCGTCACCGGCGTTGCGGTCGAAGTGGACGCTCCACCGCAGGCCCAGCGTCCCCGGCAGGGCCACCAGCGGGTTGGTCAGCGCTCCGGTGCCGACGCCGATCCCGAGGATGCCGACGATGCCGCGGGACTTCCAGCCCTGGATGTAGGAGCTGTCGGTGTCGATGAGCTGGAAGGGGACGTCCATCGTGGTCGTCACACCGCCCAGGCCCATCGGCGCCTTGCCGAGCAGGCCGGACACGCGTGCGCCGTCGAGGAACGTCTCGACGCTCTTCGTCGACAGTCGTACGCCCGCGGGTCGTCCAGCCCAGAGCCGAAGTCCCACGGACCCCGTGTCGAGCATCACGGACATGGGCGCGGACTGCCCGACGCGTCATCTGCACGATCCCGCTCTGCCCGCTGCGTCCCGGAGTGTCGATCGTGCGCAGTGGGATGGTGACGGTGACCGGATCCTTGGCGGCCTGCGTCTGCACGTCCCCGTCGTCCGCCCGCGCGGCCGCCCCAAAGGGGACGGTGAGGACGAAAACGGACAGGAGAGCCGTGGCCCCCGCGGCGATCGCTGAACGGAGGACCATAGGCATGCCGTCAACGTACGCCTACCGCGCAAGGCCCCCCTCCCGCGTCGCACGTGTGACAGGGAGCCGCGACGTCGCCCGTCGCCCCTACCGGGCCTCGATCCCCGGGCTCTCCTGGCCGCTGCGATCGACAGCGGTGACGACGTAGGTGACGTCATCGCGCTCGCGGGCGTCCGTCCAGGTCATGTCCGCGCCCGGTGCGGCGCACCGTCGTCACGAGGTAGCGGGCGTCGGCCAGGTCGCACGACTCCACGTCGTTGCCAGGCACGCGGTAGACGGCGAACGTCGTCGCGCGCTCGTCGGTCGACGACCACCGAACGGTGGCCCCGGACCGGCTGGCATCGGCGACGGGGGCAGGAGCACCAGCGCCGACGCTGCCGATCACGGGGAGGAGAGCCGGGCGCGAGTACCAACGCCTGGCCAGCTGCGTGGTCGTGCCGCGGCGGTCGGCGCGCAGGTGTCGTGCCGAGAAGTAGATGGCGCCCTGCACCTCGGGGATGGAGGACGTGAACCGACGGTTGCCGGCCAGCACGGCCGGGTTGCGCCAGCGTCGATCCACGCTGGTGCCCGCGCGGTAGGAGGCCTCGCCGATGAACAGGCCGACGCTGTGCCCGTTGGCTCGGCTGACGGCAATCTCGTTGGCCCACCACGACACGATCCGCTCGTAGTCGGCGATGGCGTAGCCGCGGGGCCAGTAGACCTGCGGCACGACGTAGTCGATCCAGCCCTCGCGCACCCAGCGACGAACGTCGGCGTACAGGTCGTCGTAGGTCTCGATGCCGGCGCGAGTGTCGCTGCCCGACGGGTCGGTGGACGCGTTGCGCCAGACAGCGAAGGGGAGCACCCCGAACTGAACCCACGGCTTCGTCGCGGCGATGCGATCGTGCACGCCGGAGACGAGCGCGTCGATGTTGGCACGACGCCACTCGGCACGGGTGGCGAAGCCCGAGCCGTGGGCCGCGAAGGATGCCCCGTCCCGGAACGGCGCGCCTGAGCCGGGATAGGGGTAGAAGTAGTCGTCGAAGTGGACGCCGTCGATGTCATAGCGGTTCACGGCGTCCATGACGGCGTCGGTCACGAACGAGCGGACCTCAGGAAGGCCCGGGTCGTAGTAGAGCCGGCCGTCCTTGCGCACGATCCAGTCGGGGTGAAGGCGGGCCGGGTGAGTGGGGGCGAGCGCCTTCAGCCGCCCGCCCATGCTGACGCGGAACGGGTTGAACCAGGCATGGAGTGCGAGGTTGCGCTGGTGCGCCTCGGCGACCGCGAACGCGAGCGGGTCGTAGCCGGGATCGGCGCCCGCGGTTCCGGTGAGCCACGTGCGACCATGGCTCGTAGGGCGACGGCCACAGGGCGTCCGCGGCCGGGCGCACCTGGAGGACCACGGCGTTGAGGTTCAGCCGGACGGCCAGGTCCAGCCAGCCCCGGAGTTCCTGCTGCTGCTGGGCCACGCTCAGCCCTGGCCGCGACGGCCAGTCGATGTTCTCGACGCTGGCGATCCACATCGCGCGGAAGTCGTGCTTGGCGAAGCGAGGCTCGACGGCGCACGACTCCGCCGCTGGCAGTGGGACGGACGCTGCCGATGCGCCAGCCTGGGCCTGAGGTGACGTGGCCAGTACGGCGGCCAGCAGGGCGGCAAGGGTGGCGGCCTTCAGCCTGGGGAACGCCATGCCTAGAGGTAGGGGCTGATCGAGTTGCCCTGGCCCGGGTAGACGGCGGGTGCCTCGTCGTCCTCGTCCTCACGCGCCGTGAGGGGGCCGAACGGCAGCTCGCCCTGCTGGTACGCGTCGGTCTTGGACTCCTCGAAGAGCAGTCGACCTCCGAACGCCTTCTGGATGTCGGGGGCGAAGGTGTCGGTCGCCGCCGCGATGTTCTGGCAGGCGTAGAGGAAGTTGCCGGGCGTCACGTCGTCCGCCCAGATCTCGGCCTCGATGATGACCTGCGAACCGATGTGGAACGCTCGCGCGAAGTGGATGAAGCCGTTGATCTGGTTCAGCCGTCGACATCAGGCCCGGGGACTCCTCCACGTCGGCGACGGCGACGCTGAACACCTGGATCCAGGGGTTCGCGGCCGAGGCGATCACGCGCACGAAGAACTGCGCGCCGTGGAAGTGGACGGGCAGGTCGCCGTCGGCGTCGGGATCGGGCCGGACCCCGGTGATCCGCTCGATGAGGTCGCGCACGTACACGAAGGCGACGTCTGGTCGCATGGCGTCCCTCCTCGAGCTGACGGTCGCGTGGGCGTGCCCCGGCGGTGACAGCCTAGGAGGAGGGCTCGGCGGACGCCGACGTCGACGCGGGAGGAGACGCGGCGGGAGGCGCGGGCGTGGCGGGGGCGGCCGGGCTCGGGGTCGGGATCGCCTTGGGAGTGGGCGTGGGCTTGGCCACCTTGGGCTTGGTCAGCGGCGTGATCGTCGGCGGGTCGCTTCCTGTCGAGCAGCACGATCCACAGCTGGCCGGGCTTGAACGGCAGCAGCGAGCCGTCGCGCAGGGTGAACGTCGTGCCGGACTTGGCGTTGGGCCGTGACCACGTCGTCTTCCACACCCGGCCGTCGCGCAGCACCATCGCCGTGCCGGTGCCGATGGTCTCTGCGTGCGGGGTGTTGCCGCCGCCCTTGTCCCAGAACTGGGACTTCGTCTGCTTGACGTACTGGATCACGACCGTCGCCGCTCGCTGGCCGCCGCTCCACTCCTCGGCGCGCGCGGTTCGGCCGTTGAGCGAGACCCGGTACTCCGCGTTCTTCCTGTCGTAGTCGAAGCCGGCCGATCGCGTAGCCCCACCGCATCGAGGCGTCGGTGGCGTTGAGGCCGCCCGTCGGGCACCTGCTCGTCGAACACGAAGCCCATGTCGCGGGCGGGCGTGGCCTTGGGAGCCCGCTTCACGCCGGCGCGTCCGTCGAAGAACATGTTGTAGGGGATGCGGCGGCCGTTGTCACGGCTGTAGCCGCTGCCGGTGTAGGGCGAGACGTCGTAGATCGAGGCGGCCTTCAGGTAGGGGAACATCTTGCGCTGCGCGCCGGAGTAGCCGAACGCGGGCTTGCCGTACTGCGCGAACAGGTCGATGTCGGTGATGCGAGCCGATCGGACGGGGCCGATCCGCCGCGGCACTGTGCTGGAGAACACCGCCGCGAGTCGAGTGATGCCGTACTCGACCTCCTCGATGTAGACGACGTCGGCGTCGATGAGGCCCGCATGCGGTTGCGCGTTCGGCGTGTTGTCGAGCTTCACGACGAGCACCGGCTTGTAGCTGCCGATGGGTCGGCCGGTCAGCGGCGACATCCCGATCGGGTTGGCGGGCAGCGCCACGGCCGGACGGTTGTCGGGGGCGGGCACCGACGTTCGACTTCCTGCGGGTCGGGCTGGGCGAGGGCGAGGCCTCGGCCGACACCGTGGGAGACGCCGACACCGACGGCTCGCTCGAGGGTGTCGCCGAGGATGCCGCCGAGGCGGCCGGAGTCGGACTCGGGGATGACGTCGTGGGTGACGGAGATGGCGTCGACGGGGTCGGGCTCGGCGCGCTGGCGCCGGGCGATGACGGCGAGCCGACCGGGGTCGTCGTGCATCCGGCGAGGACGCCCGCGCAGACCAAGGCGCTGAGGGCGGCCACCGTGCGTGTCACCACGTCAGGGTAAGCGTCGGACCGGTCAGATCCCGCGCTTCCCCCGTCGAGTCCGACTCGCGTCGTCACTCCCGGCGCCGGGTGCGACGGTGCAGGTCGGACTCGGCCCCCGCCTGTCACACACGCGGGCTGATGTCGCGGCCCGTCACGTCATCCGGGAGAATCACGGCCATGGCCTTCTTCCGCTCCCGCACGCTGCTCGTGACCGTCGGCGTGATCACCATCGTCGCCCTGTCCATGTCCATGGCGGTCATGTTCATCTAGCGCGGGCGCGTGGGCGTCACCGCCCGCGAAGGAGGAGCAATGCCGATCACCGGTGAGTACGAGCCGAGCACGTCGTCATGGGTGGCCGATCAGGTCGCCGAGTACGAGGCGTCCGGCGGCACCCGCGCGAATACCCTGAGGGACACCGGCATCCCCGTCATCATCGTGACGATGGTGGGAGCGAGGAGCGGCAAGGTCCGCAAGATCGCGCTCATGCGAGTCGAGCACGAGGGCGAGTACCTGCTGGTGGCCAGCAAGGGTGGCCATCCCGAGCACCCGAGCTGGTACGCCAACCTCGTGGCCGATCCCCACGTGATGATCCAGGACGGTTCCGAGCCGCGCGACTTCGTCGTGCGGGAGCTTGAGGGCGCCGAGCGTGAGCAATGGTGGGATCGGGCGGTCGAGGTGTACGCGCCATACGCGGAGTACGCGCAGCGCGCCGGCCGGCTCATCCCCGTACTGCTGGCGTCGCCGGCCTGACGGCGGGACCCGGCTTCCTCACCGCACCGGGGTGCGTGCAGCAGCCCGGTCCGGTCCCGGCCGAGTCGTGGCCCCGTCGGCCAGATCGAGGCCTTACCTGACCTTAACCCCCTGAGGTTGACCTTGCCGGGCGATCGGATCATGGTGGAGGTACACGCACGGCAACAGGATGGAGACGATCCATGAAGACCTTCGGTCGGATCGCCGTAGCAACTGCGGCAACCCTCACTCTCGCCCTCGCTCCCGTCGGGATCGCATCGGCCCAGAGCGCGGGCTCGGCACCACGCGACCATCGCGAGGACGTTTCCATCACGCTCACTGACGGCCAGCGCACCGCGGTCCTGAAGGCCCGCAGCGACTACATCACTGCCGCCTCGGGCATTCGCACGACGTACCGCGACGCGGTCGAGGGCATCCTCGACGCGGCTCGCGCCACGACGGCATCGGCACAGCTCGCCTACGACATCGCCAAGGACGCCTACGCCATCACGCGTGCCACCGGTGGCGATCCGACGACCGCGAAGGCTGACGCTCGACGCTGCTGCATCGGCCTACAAGGCCGCGCTCCAGTCCGCTCGCACGACCGCGCAGCCCAAGCTCGAGGCCGCGAGGAGCACTGCGCGGACCGCGCTCGAGAAGGCAGGCAGTGACTACGTGGCCGCGGTGAGTGCCGCGGTGCCGAATGCCCCGCAGGCGCTGCTCGTCCCGCCGGGTCGCGGCAAGAGCTGGATCAGCCACGGATTCGGCAAGGACTACGGCATGGGCTGGGGCGTGATGGGTCACCGCTGACCCCAGGCCCTCGAGGCCGTCGATCAGGTCCGAACGCGGACCGGTTCGGCGGCCTCAGTCGATTCTGGGGTGCGCGCGGTCGCTGCGACGGGAACAGCATCGTGATGCCCACGGCCACGCCCAGCAGCAGCACCGAGGCCACGCCGTCGATGATGAAGTGGTTGCCGGTCACGACCACGACCCACAGCGTCGCGACCGGGTAGAGCAGCGCCAGCCAGCGCCACGGGCTGCGAGCCGCCACGATGATGATGAGGGCCACGGCAGCCGCCCACGCGATGTGGACCGAGGGCATGGCCGCGTACTCGTTCGCACCCGCGACGAGCGCGTAGACCGATCGTCCGTTCTCCTTCGCCGTGTCGACGATCCCCAGGATCGGGAGCAGGCGCGGGGGCGCCACGGGAATGAACTGGATGGCCAGGCACATCCCCGTCAGGATGACGACCGTCGTGCGCGCGAAGGCCCAGCTCTCGCGCCGGAACAGGAGCACCCAGAGCAGGGTGACGACGAAGACGGGGATGTGCAGCGACGTGTAGTAGACGTCGGCGACGTAGATGAGCTGGTCATTGCCGAGCACCATCTGCTGGATGGCTCGCCTCGCTCGGCCATCCCAGCATCGCCTCGAGGTCGGCGAGCCAGAGCCCGGCCGCGTCGGCCTGCTCGAGACCGCCGAGGGACAGGGCGCCGATGTACTGCCAGGCGGCGTACAGGCCCAGCACCAGAGCCGCCTCGCGGGTGACGACAGCGGCTGAGTCCAGCCTCGGCCGCGCGACGGGCGATCGTCGTCGCACGACCTGCAGGACGAGTGACGAGCCGAGCAGGACGAGCCCCAGGACGACGGCCTGGCGCCACGTCAGCCAGCCGAGCTCGGGGAGATCCACGCGCACACGGTAGGCGAGGCGGCGTCAGACGGCGCCGGGGTGGGCGTCGAGCGCGTCGCGCGCCCTCTGCTGGCCGATCTCGATGAGCTCGGCTGCCCGGTGGAAGTCGAGGGTGCCGGCCGCGTCCTGCGGCACCTCGATGAGGATGTCCGGGGGGTAGCCCGACATCCGGTAGCCCGTGATGAGGCGCTGCATCGACTCGAGCGCCATCTCGACGACGTCGACGGTCCGCAGCCCCAGCGGAATGCGCGCGACGGATCCCGGCACACGCGGGGACAGCCTGGCCGTGGGGAGCGTGGCCGGCGTCGTCCGAGCGCCCGCCAGCGACACGGCGATGACGACGTCGGCCCGGGCAGACGTCAGTGGCGTGATGGGCAGGGTGTTGAGCAGGCCGCCGTCGGCGAGCAGCCGGCCGTCGACGATGACGGGCGCGATGGCGCTCGGGATGGCGATGGAGGCGCGCAGTGCGGCCTCCACCGGCCCGTCCTGGAACCACACCTCGCGCTGGGCGATCAGGTCCGTGGCGACGGCCGTGAAGGGGATCGGCAGGTCCTCGATGCGGGCTCCCGCGAGGAGGTCGCGCACGACCGCCATGACCTTCTCGGCCTTGATCAGGCCCGGGGCCTTGATCGACGGGTCGAGCAGCCGGATCACGTCCCGCTGGCTGAGGCCCGTCACCCATTCGGTGTACGGATCCAGCCGCCCGGCGCAGTAGAGGCCTCCGATGACGGCACCCATCGACGTGCCGGCGACGGCGACGATCTCGTAGTCGCGACGCTCCAGCTCCCGCAGGACACCGATGTGGGCGTAGCCGCGAGCGCCGCCCCCGCCGAGGGCGAGGGCCACGCGCCTGTCGTTGCTCACGCCTCCACGGTAGATGCCCTGCCGGTCAGGAGTCCTGCTCTGATGGCAGCAGGATGACGGCCCGTCAGCGCGTGCGGAGTCCGGGAGGACATACGGTGGAGTCCCCATCCAACAAGGAGAACGCATGACTGAGGACGCAACCACCACTCCCGCTGCCGACGAGATCGAGGCCGACGTGGTGGCCGTCAGCGACGGCGCCTACGCGCTGATCGTCGCCGACTTCAATGACACTCGACGCCGCCTGGGAGGCCTACGAGCTGCTCAAGTCCGTCGAGGACGGCCAGCACCTCGAGATCGAGAGCGTCGTCGTGGTCAAGTGCGACGCCGACGGCAAGATCGAGGTCCAGAAGGCGACCGACCACAGCACCCGCCGCGGCCTCGGCTGGGGCGTCGTGGGCGGCGTCGTGCTCGGCGTGATCTTCCCGCCGTCGATCATCGCCAGCGCTGCGGTGCTGGGCGCCGGCGGCGCCGCGATCGGCAAGGCCCGTGAGCTGCACCACCGCACCGAGCTCGCCGACGAGCTGGCCGGCGCGCTCGATCCGGGCCACTCGGGCATCATCGCCCTGGTGTCGGATCCGGCCGTCGTCGAGATCCGCAAGGCGCTCGACAAGGCCAACCGCGTCGTCGAGCACGCGGTCGACAAGGCCGTGGCCGCCGACATCAAGGCCGCTGCCAAGGAGGCCGAGGCTGAGGAGAAGGCCGAGGAGAAGGCCGACAACGCCTGATCAGGTCGCACTGCGTGGAGGGCCGGTCCATCGCGGACCGGCCCTCCGCCATCTCGGGTGCCGGCTGCGGCAGACTGACGCCCGACACCCGCCTACGAGATGGATCCCCTCATGACCGACGTGACGCCCCCACCCGCTGACGAGCCCGTGCCCACGCCCGAGCCCGGTGCGCCGCGCCCGAGCCGGTTGCTGCGCCCGAGCCGGTGGCCGCGCCCGAGCCGGTTCCTGCGCCCGAGCCGGTTGCCGCCGCCGACCTGACGCCGAGCCCATGCCCGAGCCGGTGCCCGCACCTCCGCCCGCCTACGCCCCGGCACCGCCCGCCGCTGCGCCGGTGGCCGCACCCCAGAACGGCCTGGGCACGGTCGGCCTCATCATGGCGATCCTGCAGTTCGTCTGTCTCGGGCCGATCGGCTCGATCCTGGCCATCGTCTTCGGCCGGATGGGCATGAACAAGGCCAAGCAGGGCCTCGCCACGAACGGCGGCGTTGCCAAGGTCGCCTTCTGGCTCGGCATCGTCGGCCTCATCCTCACCGTCATCGGCGGCATCCTCGCTGCCGTGCTCATCGGCTTCGGCGTGAACGCCGCTGTCGACACCGTCGACCCGGCCAAGAACTCCCAGACCGGTCTCGCCGACGGCAACTACGGCATCGAGCCGACCTCGTCGATCTTCCTGAACGACCGCTGCGCGTTCGGCGGAACGCCGATCAGCATGGAGACCGAGCAGTCACTGAACACCACGGTGACCGTCGTCGGCGAGGGTGCCGCGCAGTGCGGCGCGACCATGGACACCCCGGAGTACGTCATCTTCTCGGTGACCGGCGGAGTGGCGCAGATCCTCGAAGTCGGCTAGTCGCTCACGGAGGCCCCGGCGTCACGACTGTGCGCGCCAGGGCCTTCCGCGTACGTGCTGCACCTTTGCCTGAGAGGACGTCACTCCGCGATCGTCAGGTGGACGTGCACGACCTCGCCTTCCTCCAGTCGCTCCTTGGTGCGGACGGCCTTCTTCATCGGCAGGATGAAGGTGCCCCGCTTGGTATCGGGGAACAACGACGTCGACCAGGTCGTCGTGCCCACCTGAACGTGCACGCGCACTGATCCGAAACCGCCGCGTTGGCGTGGGACTGTCCTCGATCTCGTCGGCGACGTCCTCGGGGAGCGAGATGAAGTGCCACGCGGCATCGCCCTCCCATCGCCACAACGGTGCGTCGAAGGTGAAGTCCATCGGGTGAGTATGGCTCCGTCAGTCGCGTCCGCGCAGGCGCTCGACCTGCCGCCTGTCACGCTTCGTTGGCCGACCGCTGCCGCGCTCGCGGAGCACGGGCGCGGGGGTGGTCTCCCGCGGGGGCGGCGCGGGGGTGCGGTCCTCGTAGTTGTCGACGGCCAGCGCCGCGCCCACTCGCTTCTCGATGAGTCCGGTGACGACGACGATGCGCTCGTCCCTGGCCCGCCGCGCGCGGATGAGGTCGCCCGGACGGACAGGGTGGGCGGGCTTGACGCTCGTGCCGTTGACCTTCACGTGACCCGCGCGGCAGGCGGCCGCGGCGGCCGACCGCGAAGGGTAGAGCCGCACGGCCCACGTCCACACGTCGACGCGCACGCTGGTGATGACGGGCGATGGCACTCGCGCCAGCGTAGGTGACCGCTCGCGCGCAGTGACCGCTCGCCGAGGGGGTCAGGGGGCGATCTCGTAGCTGATGATCACGATGCCGTTGCCGCCGCGGTTGGCGCCGGGCCCGCCGGCGCCGGTGCCACGCCCGTCGATGCCCGGCCCGCTCGTCGGCGTGCCGGTGCCGCCGTAGGTGACGCGCGTGCCGGTGATGCCGGACGTCGCGGTGGGCGAGAACTCCGTCTGGGTCACCGAACCCGCCGCGCCCGGGGGAGCGGTGCCGACGTTGTCGAGCGACTGACGAACCGCCGGGAGCGCCTGCGGGACCGCCCGCACCGACGACCACGTTCAGCACGCCGGCGGGCAGCGTGGTGCGCCGCGCGTTGATGATGCCGCCGCCCCCGCCGACCGCCACCGTGCCGTCGGGCGCCGCGACGCTGCCGCCGCCGCCGCCGACGACGAGGACGCTGAACGGCTCGGCCGCCGAGGTGATCGTGAAGGTCGAACCGCTGGTGAAGGAGTGGACCCGGTACGTGCGTCCGTTCCGCGTGTAGGTGCTGACCACCCCGCCGGTTGCCTCGTTGAAGACGCGCGGCACCGCCGACACGGCCTTGGACGCCGGACCGACGATGTTCGCGTTCTCGGCGGTCACCGTGAAGGTGTAGCGCACCCCGTTCGTGAGTCCACGGATCACGCAGGTCAGCCGCTTGACCGTGCAGGTGCCGGCCGGGTCACCGATCACCGAGTAGGCGGTGATGGGGGAGTCCTTGCCCGCGGGCGACGCGTCCCACCGAAGCGTGACGACGCCGTCGCCCGGCACCGCGGTGAGCCCCTCCGGCGCGGGTGGGGTCTCGTCCGCGATCACGCCCGACAGGGTCGGTCGGCCGGTGGCGTCCGCGGTGGACGGCCCGAAGCCGGCGGCGTTGATGGCGAGGATCCGGAAGTCGTAGGACTCGCCCCCGACTACCCGCTCCAGCGTGGCCGTGGTCCGGTCCGCCGGGACGCGGGGCAATCGCCGCCATTCCTGGTCCGTGGAGAGCCGGTACTCGACGCGGTAGCCGAGCAGCCTGCGGCCGCCGTCGTTGTCCGGTGGCTTCCACGTCAGCTCGATGGCGGTGAGCGAGCCGACCGACTCGGGATGCCAGCACCGGTCCCGGGGGCCCGACGGGAGTGCCGAGGGCGCGCAGCTGACCAGGCACCCTGGCCCATGCGGTTCACCGCGGCGACACGGAAGGCGTGCCGGGTGCCGTTCTCCAGGTCGGTGACGTCGAACGTCAGCTCGGGGCTCGGGAAGTGGTCGACGTCGGACCAGGGCGCGCCTGCCGTGCGCACCTGGATGGCGTAGTCCGTGATGGGCGACTCGCCGTCCGAGAGGGGCGCGGTCCACGTCAGCGCCATCGACTCGTCACCAGCGACGAGGTCGAGGGAGGGGACGGCTCCCGGGACGGTCGCCGGCGTCTCGAACACCTGCGACAGGGGCGGGTCGGAGACACCGACGGCGTTGACGGCCAGCACCCGGAACTCGTACTGCGTACCGTTCACCAGGCCGCTGACCGCGATGGTCGTGTCGGGGGTCGCCGGATGCTCGAACTCGGTCCAGGCCTCCTGCCCGGCCACCCGGTACTCGACCGTGTAGTCGGTGATGGGCGTGTTGCCGTCGCGGAGGGGAGCCGTCCACGTCAGCACCACCACGCCGTCACCCGGCGAGGCCGCCAGCGCGACGGCGCGACCCGGAGCGGAGTAGACGGCGACCGGGTCGGTGGCGGGGCTGCTCGCCGTGCCCGCACCCGCCTCGTTGAGGGCGCGCACGATGAAGGTGTACCCGGGTGCCGCGGGCAGGTCGGCGAGCTCGCACCGGGTCTCCTCGGCGGTGGCCGTGCAGGTGCCCTCCGGCTCGCCGGTCACGACGTAGCCGGTGATGGGGCGGCCGCCGTCGTCCCCCGGTGGCGTCCAGGAGACGACGGCGCGGAAGCCGCCGACCGCCGTGACGCCGGTGGGCGGGCCGGGCTCGGTGAAGGGCGACGCAGTGGTGGTGGCGGCCGGCGACTCGCCCACCAGGTTCACGGCAGCCACCCGGAACACGTACTCGCGTCCGTTGGCCAGCCGCTGCACGGTGGCCCGCGAGTTCGACGACACCCCGTCGTCGACCGCGACCCAGGTCTGACCGTCGTTGGCGGAGAAGGCGATCGCGTAGTCCTCGACCGGCGCCGGTGGCTGGGGCCACTCGAGAACCACGGCCTCGTCGAACGGCGTGGCGCTCAGCGCGACCGGCGCCGGAGGCGGCAGAGCCTCGCCGCACCGGAATGAGCCCGAGACGATCGAGCGCGTGCTCTCCATGTCGAGTGTCACGCCTGCGCACAGCGCGTCGGTGCGAGTCAGGACGGAGAGGGCGCCGCCGGGCGTGATCCGGATGCGGGCCACCTCCGGCGGCACGTCCTCGGCGTACGGGAGCTCGCTGATCGCCGTCTGCTCGGGACCGGGGGTGGCGGACACGGCATCGACCGGTTCCGGCGCCGACTCGTCTCGCTCGCTGAATGACTGCACGGCGTCGGCGACGTCCGCGGCGGCCGACTCCGCCGACGCATGCCAGGCGTAGTCCGAGTAGAGCGTCCAGGCCGCGAAGCCCGCGGCGCCGATGATGGCGGCCACCAGCAGGATCCCGACCGCGAGGGTGACGGGATGGCGGCGCGGGCGCGGCGGTGCGGCAGCCGCCTCGCTGGGAGACCCCTGGTCCCCACGCTCCCTCGTGCCCATCCGACCTCCGCTTCGGTGGGTTCGACGATAAGGCTTGCTGTGCGCAGATCAGCGGAGGAAGGCGGTGATTCGGCGGGCCGTGGCCCGGGGCTCCTGGAACAGGAACGAGTGCCCTGCGCGCGGCACGAGCGCGAGCGTGGCCTCCGGGATGGCACGGGCGAGGATGCGGGAGTTGGCGGGCGGCGTCACGACGTCGTCCGCGCCCGTGATGACGAGCACCGGGAGCGCCAGGGTGCGCAGTTGGCGGAGGCTCGCCCCCGACGCGAGCCACGGGTCCTCCGCAGCCACCATCGCCGCGTAGGTGGATTCGGGAACGCGATCGGGCGGGTAGCGGCCGGAGTCGATCGCCGCGTTCACGCGGTGCACGAAGGCCCAGCCGCGCGTGCGCGCTCCTACCGGGTAGTTGGTGCGCACGTATCCACGGGCGGTGCCGTCGGCGTCGGAGTCCTCTGCCTGCACCCGTTCGGGTCCGAGGACGGTCCGTGGCCCGCCGGGGTTGGTGCCGGCGAGGACGAGGGCGCGCACGCGGCCCGGAGCGCGGACCGCCAGCCGCTGCGCGACGAAGCCGCCCATCGACCAGCCGAGCACGTCCACCTGCGGCAGGCTCGAGCGCGGCGATCAGTGCCTCGGCGTGCGCCGCGAGGGCGTCGAAGGTCACCGTGCCGGAGAGCGGCGCGGAGCCGCCGAGCCCCGGGTAGTCGTACACGATGACGCGGCGGTCCACGGACAGGGCCTGGAGGAGTGCCGGGTCCCAGTGCGACATCGGCGAGCCGGTGCCGTTGAGCAGGAGCAGGGGCCGCGTCGCTGCCGGCCCGAGCATCGCGTAGGCGGTCCTGCCTCCCAGCGACCGACACCAGGCGCGGGTCGAGCCGGATGGTCGAGCCCCAGGTGTCGGGGGACGCAGCCACCGGCGACGCGGCCACCACACCGGCGGTCGTGGTCAGCAGCGCGACGAGGAGGGCTGCACCGAGCCCACGCATGCGCCTACTCCTGCCGGATCGTCGGCAGCACGTGTCGTCGCTCACGATTCGGTCATGACGAGTTGCCCTGGCACACGGGCTGCTCGGGATGGACGGCGGTGGGCACGGCGCCACGCTACTGGCGGCGCACGTGAAATCGGCCGGACGCGGCGGTGTCAGGGCGGACAGGGAGAATGCGACCATGGACCTGTCCACCGCTCTCGACTATGCCCGCCCCCTGAAGCGAGGGGTGCTCGCGACCCTCAAGGTCGACGGCCGGCCCCAGCTGTCCAACATCATGTTCGGGATCGGCACCGATGGCACCGTGCGCATCTCGGTGACCGCGACCCGGGCCAAGACGGCAAACATGCGCCGGGATCCGAGAGTGTCGCTGCACGTGACGGCTGCCGACTTCTGGTCGTACGTCGTCCTCGAGGGCGAGGCCGAGCTGACGCCCGTGGCTGCGGACGAGCACGACGCCACGGTCGACGAGCTCGTGGAGCTCTACCGCGGGCTGCAGGGAGAGCACCCCGACTGGGCGGAGTACAGGGCCGCGATGGTGGCCGATCAGCGGCTGGTCGTACGCCTGAACCCCACCCACGCCTACGGCTCGCTGCCGTAGCCGATGCCCACACTCGCTCGCGCATCCCAGGACCAGCTCCAGGAGGCGGCCGCCGCGGTCCTGGCGGGCATCGCCGGCCCCGGCGCCGTCGTCCGGCCCGACCAGCTGGCAGCTGCCACCGCGCTGGCCTGCGAGGGCCGGCGTGCCCTGGTCGTCCAGGCGACCGGCTGGGGCAAGTCCGCGGTCTACTGGATGGCAACCAAGGCGCTGCGCGACGCCGGCGCGGGCCCGACGCTGGTGGTCTCGCCGCTGCTCGCCCTCATGCGAGACCAGGTGGCGGCCGCGGAGCGGTCGGGCCTGCGCGCCGCCACGCTCAACTCGTCCAACTTCGCCGACTGGCCCGGCATCGAATCCGACCTGCGCGCCGACCGCCTCGACGTGCTGCTCACCAGCCCCGAGCGGCTGGCCAACCCGACCTTCGCGCGTGACGTCCTGCCGGGCCTGCTGGAACGGCTCGGCATGCTGGTCATCGACGAGGCGCACTGCGTGTCGAGCTGGGGGCACGACTTCCGCCCCGACTACCGGCGGCTCGCCGACGTGCTCGTGCAGCGACCGGACCTGCCGGTGCTGGCGACGACAGCGACCGCGAACACCCGCGTCAGCGACGACGTCGCCGAGCAGCTGGGCCCGCATACTCTCGTCCTCCGCGGTCCGCTCGCTCGCGCGTCGCTGCACCTGTCGGTGCTGCCCCGGCTCGGCGAGGTCGAGGCGTTCGCCTGGGTCGACGAGCACCTCGACCGACTGCCCGGCTCGGGCATCGTCTACGCGGCCACCGTCAAGACGGCGACGGGGCTCGCCGCGTACCTCGGCACCCGCGGGCACCGCGTGCGGGCGTACCACGGCCAGATGCTCACCGACGAGCGGCAGGCCGTCGAGGAGGAGCTGCGCGGCAACGACGTCAAGGCGGTCGTCGCGACGTCGGCACTGGGCATGGGCTACGACAAGCCCGACCTCGGCTTCGTCGTCCATGTCGGCTCGCCCGGCTCTCCGGTCGACTACTACCAGCAGGTGGGCCGCGCCGGTCGCGCACTCGAGACGGCGCAGGTCGTCCTCATCCCCACTCCGGCCGACGAGGACATCTGGCGCTACTTCGCAACCGCGTCGATCCCGAAGGAGGACGACGCGGGCGCCGTGCTCGCCGAGCTGGCGGCGGCGTCGCCGGAATCGATGAGCATCGCGTCGCTCGAGACGGCCACCGGCATCCGACGGGGTCGCCTCGAGCTGCTCGTCAAGGTCCTGGCCGTCGAGGGCGCGGTGGAGCGCACCGTCGAGGGCTGGCAGTCGACCGGTCGGCCGTGGGTCTATGACCGCGAGCGGTACGCCGCCCTGCTGGCCGCCCGCGACCATGAGGCCTCGCTCATGCGGGCCTACGCACGCTCCCAGCGCTGCCTCGAGGGCGTTCTGCGCGAGTCGCTCGACGATCCCGCATCGTCGGACTGCGGCCGCTGCTCCGTCTGTCGCGGCGTCCTTCCCGAGGGGCTGGGCGCGGCACCCTCGGCCGCGAGCGTCCGGCGCCGCCCTCTCGTTCCTGCGCGGTTCCGACGTCGTGCTCGAGCCCCGCGGCAATGGGCATCGGGCCTGCCCGTGGACCGGCCGCATCCCCGCCGGCCTGGCCATCCAGCCCGGCCGCGCGCTCGCCTACGCGAACGACCCGGCGTGGCAGGAGGCCGTGCGCCTGTCCAACGGACCCGATGCCGACCTCACGGCCGAGGTGCTGGACGGGCTCACCGAGGTGCTGGTCCGCTGGCGCGACGCGTGGCTCGAGCGGCCCAGCGTCATCGTGCCCGTGCCGAGCACACGACACCCGCGTCTCGTGCGCAGCCTCGCCGAGCGGCTCGGGGAGGTGGGGCGGCTGCCGATCCTCGATGCTCTCACGGTCGACGGGCCTCCAGGAGACGCCGACCAGTCCGCGCGGGCCCGCGCCCAGGTGCAGTCGAGTCGCATCGCGTTGGTGCCAGGGACGACCCTGGTGGGCGAGACGGTGCTGCTCGTCGACGACGCCTGGCGCACGGGCTGGACGGCGACCATCGCCGGCGCGCTGCTCCGAGAGGCCGGAGCCGAGCACGTCCTCCCCCTGGTGATCCAGCAGCGCCCCTGAGTCATCAGCCTTGCGGCGTGACCTCGATGACGATCTTGCCGGCGACAGCGCCCGAGGTCAGGCGGTCGAGGGCGTCGCGCACCTGGTCGAGGGGGAAGACGCTGTCGATGACGGGTGTCAGCTGGCCTGCGTCGATGAGCTCGACGAGGCGCTGCATGCGCGACTCCCGTGGCCGCGGGAACCGCAGGTGGTACTGGGAGACCAGAGGGGAGACGGCCATCATCCCTGCGAACGTCGACATGCTCCCCACCAGTGGCTTGCGGCTCGCGCCGTAGTGGTCGTGACCGACGAGGACGTAGGCGCCGTCCGGCTGCACAGCCCTTCGGGCTCGTCGGGGCGGACGGCTGCCGGCCACGTCGATGAACACGTCGTAGGCCGCCAGGCGCTCGGTCACGTCGGTCGTGGTGTAGTCGACGACCTCGTCGGCACCGATGCGGTGCAGTACCTCGAGCTTCGCGGTGTGGTCGACGGCGGTCACGAAGGCGCCCGCGGCCTTGGCGACCTGCACCGCGAACACCCCGACCCCGCCGGCGGCGCCGTTGACCAGCACCGTCTGCCCCGGTTGCACGCGTCCCTCATCCTCGACGACCTGGACACCGATCAGGCCGGACGTCGGCACGGCGGCTGCCTCGAGGTGCGTCAGTCGGGCCGGCTTGTTCGCCAGAGCGACGGCTGGCACCGCGGTGAACTCGGCGAAGGCCCCGCCGTTGGTCCACTGCTGGCGGCGGGTGGTCTCTCCGAACACCTCGTCCCCGGGCGCGAACGAGGTGACGTCTGCGCCCACGGCGACGACAGTCCCCGACACGTCGATGCCGGGAATCGGCTGCTTCGGCCGTCGCACCCCCGAGCCCATGAGCCTCAGTGCGTACGGGGTGCCGGTGACCGCATGCCACACGTCGGCGTGCATGGAGGCCGCGCGCACGTCGACGAGGACCTCGTCCGCGGCGATCTCGGGGATCGGCACGTCCGCCAGTCGCAGGACCGCGCTCGTGCCGTACCTGTCCTGCACGATCGCCTTCATCTGCGCCGCCTTCCGGGGAGGTCAAGTATGGCGGCCATCGGTCGCGCAGAGCGCGGTCGAGCCGGCTCGATCACGATTCGGGCGCAGCATACGATCCGTCGATGGACACGCGCATGCTCGGCACGTCCGGTCTCGAGGTCAGTGCCGTCGGGCTGGGCTGCATGCCCATGTCTGACGTGTACGGCACGCCCGACGTCGCCGAGGCCCAGGCCACGCTGGAGTCGGCGATCGACCTGGGCGTCACCTTCTGGGACACGGCCGAGATCTACGGCGCGGGCGGCAACGAGGAGCTCATCGGCCCCGTTCTCGAGCGTCACCGGGAGGCCGTCGTCATCGCGACGAAGTTCGGGTTCGCTCCCGACGGCTCGGTGGCCGGTCGTCCGGAGAACGCGAGGGCGGCCATCGACGGCAGCCTGCGCCGACTCCGCACCGACCACGTCGACCTGTGGTACCTGCATCGCGTGGACCCGACGGTGCCGATCGAGGAGACCGTCGGGGCGATGGCGGAGGCGGTGGCCGCGGGCAAGGTGCGGCACCTGGGACTCTCGGAGGCGAGTGCCGATTCCCTGCGTCGGGCGTCCGCCGTGCATCCCATTGCTGCGCTGCAGAGCGAGTGGTCCCTGTGGACGCGCGACCTCGAGCCCGAGGTGCTGCCGGTCGCCCGCGCGCTGGGCATCGGGATCGTGCCGTACAGCCCGCTGGGGCGTGGCCTGTTCACCGGGAGGCTGACGGACCTGGATGACCTGGGCGGGAGCGACTACCGACGAGGCGGCCCACGCTTCTCGGCGGACAACTTCGAGCACAACCGTGGGCTCGTCGTGGCCGTCGAGGCGTACGCAGCGGCCGTCGGCTGCACGCCCGGGCAGCTGGCGATCGCCTGGGTCCTCGCCCAGGGTGACGACGTGGTGCCGATCCCCGGCACGAAGCGGCGCGCCTACCTGGCGGAGAACGCGGCAGCCGTCGACGTCGTGCTGACGCCCGGAGCAGGTGCAGGAGGTCGGTGGCCTGATGAGCGGCGTTGCCGGGGCGCGATACGCGAAGGCTCATGCCTACGGGGACAGCCCTGCGAGGGACGCCTAGCGTCGGACTGCTGCGATGACGGAGTCGATGCGATCGCCCAGGTCGTCGAACCGCCCGAGCATCGCGTCGTACTCGCGTATCGCGGCGATGCCTTCGAACAGGGAGAGCCTCGGCTCCATGATGCGGCGTGCGCCCTCGTAGGAGGCCTCCGCCGCCGCGCGCGCTCGCGCGTGTGCCCGCTGGGCGGCGCGGCCCGCGGTCAGCACCTGGCTCCGCGTGGCGCCCGCTGCCAGGAGAGACTGAAGGCGCTTCGTTGTCACCACGACGCCCGCGAGAGTGCGGTCGGCGACCGCCCGGTAGCCGATGAGCTCGTCGTTCTCCGCCGGGGTGAAGCGATCGCCGTACTCGGTGAGGTAGCCCGCGAGCAGCGCGGCCGTCTCCCGGCGCAGGACCCGAGCCTCCCGGCTTGCTCTGGCGGCGTCGTCCGCAGCCGACGCCGTGACGGCGAGGGAAGGGCTGCCCGTGGCGGCCGACAGTGGCGGTGCTGTCGTCACCAGCGTTACCGCCATGACGACCGCGGCAACCGCAGCGAGCCGGCGCATCAGGCGGCGCTCCGCGATGGCCTGGCGACCGAGCTGGTGCTGTCCTCGCCGCGGGTGACCTCGATGCGGTCGGGGATCGACTCCTTCATCTCGGTGACGTGGCTGATCACGCCGACGACACGGCGACCCGAGCGCAGCTCGTCGAGCTGGTCGAGGACCTGGTAGAGCGTGGCCTGATCGAGGGAGCCGAAGCCCTCATCGATGAACAGGGTCTCCAGGGCCGAGCCCCCGGCCTCGCCTCGCACGACGTCGGCCAGGCCCAGGGCCAAGGAGAGGGCGGCGTAGAACGTCTCGCCACCGGACAGCGACTTCGGGTCCTGGCGGTGGCCGGTCCAGGCATCGTGGAGCGAGATGCCCAGGCCCGACTGCCCACGCGACGCCTCCTCGTTCAGCTCGAACGAGAACTTGCCCGAGCTCATCCGCTCGAGGTGGATGCTGGCCGCCGCCAGCACAGACTCGAACCGACGCTGCAGCGCGTACGACCGCAGCGGCAGGCTGCGGTTGTTGCGTCCTGCCGCGAGCTGGGCAAGCGAGGCGGCGGTGGCGGTGGCCCGGTCGATGACTCGCCTCTGCGCCATCGCAGCGGTGAACTCCCGGGCCATCGGCGTCGCGTCGCTCATCATGCTCGACAGGGTGCTCACGGCGTCGTCCGCCTCCGCGAGCAGCATCGTGGCCGCGCGACTGGCCTGCTCGGCCCGCTCTGCCTGCGCTGCGGCATCGGCGGCACCGATGCCGCGATGGTCGGCCGGGACGGCCGCCGCTGCGGTCGCGAGGCGCTCGTGGGCCGCCTGCAGCGCGAGGAGGAGGGCGATGCGCGCACGTGTCGCGGCGAGCAGATCCACGGCCGAGGGCGCGCTCGCCGATGGCGTCGCGGACGCGCTGCTGTTCGCGCGCCTCGGCCTCGTCGCGCTCCTGGATCGCTCCCTCGGCCTGGGCGGCAGCGGTGATGAGGATCCCGATCTCGGCATCGAGCTCGCCTTCGCGGCTGCCGAGCGCTGCCAGCTGGTCATCGATGCCGGCCAGTGACTCGGCCGCGTCGGCGGCCACCTGGTGCGCCTGCCGGGCGTGCGCGAGGTCGGTGGCCAGCACGTCGGGCGACGTGCCGTCGAGTGCGCCTTCGAGGCTGGTCACCGCGAGGGCGCAGGTCGTCACGAGCCGCGCGCGCCGTTGTTACGCGGTCCGCGGCCCCGCTGGCAGCTGCCGCCGCCGCGTCGGCCTCCTCCTTCGCGGCCGCGACCTGTGCGTCGGTGACCAGTGCCGCGCGCGTCGAGGGATGCGCCGGCTGGGGATGCTCGAGTGAGCCGCACACGGGACAGGCGTCGCCGCTGACCAGGGTGCTGGCCAGGACGGCCGACTGATCGGCGAGCTGGCGGGTGATCAGGCCGAGCCACGCGTCGTGGGCTGCCGAGGCGACTGCCGCGAGGGCCGAGCCGTCCGCGTCCGCCGCCGCGAGGTCGCCGTCGAGCCCGGCGAGCTCGGCAGACCGACGGGTCAGCTCGTCGGCCTTGCCCGCGAGGACCGTGAGGCGCTGCTCCTCCCGGGCGGCGGCCGGGAGCGATCCCGCGAGCCGCTGGGCGGTGGAGCGCGCCGCCTCGTGGGCGGCACGCAGCGCGGGCAGTGAGGCCTTCTCGGCCCCGAGCTCGGATGCCTTCGCGCGCCCGGCCCGGGAGCGCTGCACGAGGTGCTCCCGGTCGGCGGCGCGCGCGGCGGCGCCGGCCTCCCAGGCCGCCAGCTCGCCCAGGGAACCCTCCTGCACGCGGAGGTCGCCGATCCGCTCGGCCACGTCCGCGGCCGCGAGCCCGACGTCGACGACCGCGACGTGCCTGCTCGGCACGCGAGACGGCCCGCTGGGCGTCACCCACCTCGGCGAGCGCAGTGGCGATGGCGCGGGCCTGACCCGCGGTGCGCGCCATCACGAGGGCGGTCTCGCGGTGTGCGTCGCGTGCTGACGTCGCGGTGGCGAGATCGGCTGCCAGCCCGTCGAGGAGGGCGGTCGACTGCTGTCTGCACGGTCGTCGTCGGAGGCGTCGGCGCTGGTGAAGTCGGTGTCGGGGGCCGGATCGAGCGCATCGATGCGGGCACGCAGCCGGCCGGCGAGCTGCTGGGCGGCGGAGTGCACGGCCTGGCGCGCCGCGCGCCGGTCGTCGTCCGCCTTCAGCCCCTGCTGCTTGAGGTCCTCCTGCACCCGCTGGAAGAGGTCGCGGTGGTCGAGGAGGGAGGCGAGCGAGGCGAGCCGGTCGGTCGGCGTCATGCGGAGCAGGTCGGCGAACTTGCCCTGCGGGAGGACGACCAGCTGCCGGAACTGCTCGGACGTCATGTCGAGCAGGTCGTGGACGTGCTGTCGGATCTCGCGATCCTTGGTGACCACGATCAGTTCCGTTCCGTCATCGGCCAGCTCGACGAGCACCTGCCGCGCCGGCTTGGAGGATGCCGCCCGACCCGGCTCCTCGGGATCGCGCGCTCCCTGCGGCACGCGAGCGATGCGGTGCCGGCGGCCGTCGACCGAGAACTCGAGCAGGACGCCGCTGGGATCGGACTCCGTGCAGTACGAGGAGCGGATCCGGTTGCCGTCCGAGTCGCTGCCGCCCGAGACGTCGCCGTAGAGGGCATAGACGATCGCATCGATGATGGTGGTCTTGCCCGCGCCCGTGGGCCCGTCGATGAGGAACAGGCCCGAACCTGCCAGGTCGTCGAAGTCGATCTCCTGGCGCCGCAGGAAGGGTCCCACGCCGGTCAGCACGAGGTGGTGCAGCCTCATAGAGCCACCTCCGCGATGCGCACGCGTTCGAGGGAGTCGCGGGCGAGGGCAGCCTCGTCGTCCGTCGGGGGAGTGGACGTGACGTGCTCGATGAACGACAGCACGACATCGACGGGGTCCGCCGTGTTCGGATCGATCCGCACGTCGCCCGGGACCAGCGGGTCGCCGCCGATGCGAGGCTGCCACGACAGCTGGATGGCATGCGGGAAGCGGGAGCGCACGCGCGCCATCGCGTCCTCGGGCCGCCGCGCGTCGGTCAGATCCGCCCACACCCAGTCCTGCTCGTGCTGGGCCAGGGCCGCGTCGTTCAGCAGGTCATCGAGGTCGCCGGTGAGCTTCTTGAGCCGACGGGGCACCGGGGTGGGCACGGTCTCGATCGACACCGCGCCGTCGGGGCCGATGTCGACGATGGTGACGGACTTGACGTGCGCCTCCTCGGAGAAGGAGTAGGCGAGGGGCGTGCCGCTGTACCGGACCACGGGATCGGCGGCGATGGCCTGCGGCCCGTGGAGGTGGCCGAGGGCGACGTAGTCGACTCCCGCGAAGACACTCGCCGGTGCGTCGGCCACGCCGCCGACGCTGACGTCGCGCTCGGAGTCGCTCGACCTGCCCACCGGTGACGAAGGCGTGCGCCATGACGACCGAGCGCGGCTCGGGCCGGCCGGCGAGCGCTGCCTCCTCCCGTCGGACCGACCAGATCGGCGCGCACCCGGTCCATCGCAGCGGTCAGGACGGCTGCGTGCGACTTGTCGGCGTCGAGCTGCGGTGCGCACGACCTCGGGCTCGAGATACGGCACGCCGTAGACGAGGACGCAGGTGCCGTCAGCGTCGACGAGCTCGACCGGCCGGTCGATGTCGTCGACCGAGGAGCGGAGGTGGACACCCACCGCGGACAGCAGGCCGCGGCCGTAGCCGAGCCGCGCGGCGGAGTCATGGTTGCCGGAGATGAGCACCACGGGGCACTCGGCCACCAGGGCGACGAGGGCCTCCTCGAGCAGGCGGACGGCGTCGACCGACGGGATGGCGCGGTCGTGGACGTCGCCGCTGACGAGCACGGCGCTCGATCTCCTGCGTCCGCACGAGGTCGGCCAGCCAGATCAGGAAGTCGCGCTGGTGCTCGACGAGCGAGACGGTCTCCAGGGACCGGCCCAGATGCCAGTCGGAGGTGTGCAGCAGCCTCATGGTCCCCCCGTCCACCGCCCGCACGGAACGAACGCCCGGTCACGTCCCTGATGCTAGTGACCGGGTGCGACAGCGTCATTCGCGTTAGCGTGTGCGGACATCATCGCGACCATCGGAGGCCCCCCGCGTGAACAAGACCCTGCTCGCCGCCCTCACCCCGACCGAGCGCCTGCTCGTGTCCGAGACCGAGCCCGCCGCGCTCGCCCTGCTCGACGAGGACGAGACCTCCGCCCTGCACACCCGGGTGCAGCGCGCCCGCACCAAGGCACAGGGCGTCTACCGCAGGGGGGCCTCGGGCAAGGTCGCGGCCAAGGGCGGGCGAGGCAAGGCCGGCCCGCAGAACACCCATGCCCGCACGAAGGCCGAGGCCTTCGAGGAGGCGCTGGGCCGGGTCAGCGCCCGGCTGGCGACGCTCGCCCGTCAGTCGGCCCGCGACCTGCGCGACGAGCGTCTGGCCGCGGCTGCCGCCTGCGAAGGCCGGCGGAGCGGCCGCCGGTTCCGGGGCCACGGCGACCGAGCCGGGCCAAGGGACGCACCGTCGCGCCGAAGCGCACGGGCGACCGCAGCCTCCGCTCGCCGGCGAGCGAGAAGAAGCGTGCGGGCAACCAGGGAGCCAACGCCCGCTGGCAGTCCAAGCGCGACGCGCGCTGAAATCGGACACCTCGGGCATCGGCCGGAGGGTGCCATGGGCCACAATCACTCCCTGAGGCCGTCGCTGGCGGCCCTGACCACAGGGAGTCACCGTGTCGCTGCGTGAGTCGATCACCAACGTGGACCTGTTCCGCGACCTGCCGCCACGCGTCCTCGACGAGGTGATCAACCGCGGCACGAAGATGAAGTACGCGCCCGGCCGCGTCTTCGTGCAGCAGGGCAGCACCGACTCGGGGCTGCAGCTCATCCTGGAGGGCAGTGCGGTCGTCTCGGTGAACGGCAACGACGTTGCGACCCTCCAGCCGGGCCAGTACCTCGGCGAGATCTCGCTCATCGACGCAGCGCCGCGGTCGGCGACGGTCACCGCCGGACCGGAGGGTGCCGCCACCTTCGCGATGTCACCCATCGCGTTCTCCGACCTTCTCGACGCGCACCCGGAGATCGGGCGTTCGGTCATGAAGGTCCTCACCGCCCACATCCGCCGTCTGGAGGCGGAGAAGGCGTGAGCATCGCCCCCGTGCAGGCGGGTCCGGCAGCCCGGGCCGTCGGACTCACGAAGGTGTACGGCGAGGGCGACACCGCCGTCACCGCCCTCGACGACGTCTCGGTGGAGTTCGACCGGGGCCGGTTCACGGCGATCATGGGACCGTCGGGCTCCGGCAAGTCGACGCTCATGCACGTGTGCGCCGGACTCGACTCCGCCACGTCGGGCACGGTCTACATCGGCGACGTCGACCTCACCGCGCTGAAGGACAACGACCTCACCCGCCTGCGCCGCGATGCCGTGGGCTTCGTGTTCCAGGCGTTCAACCTCGTGCCGACGCTGTCGGCGATGGAGAACATCACCCTGCCGATGGACATCGCCGGCACGAAGGTCGACCGCGCGTGGGTCGACACGGTCATCGACACCATCGGCCTGCGCGACCGGCTCGCGAACCGGCCGAGCCAGCTGTCC
The DNA here is from genome assembly GCA_963707385.1 of uncultured bacterium. GTDB lineage: Bacteria > Actinomycetota > Actinomycetes > S36-B12 > S36-B12 > UBA10649. Next base: position 771,860 of record CAVPPK010000004.1, read on the forward strand.
GGCGGCCAGCAGCAGCGGGTCGCTGCTGCGCGTGCCCTCGCCAGCCGCCCGCAGATCGTGTTCGCCGACGAGCCCACCGGCAACCTCGACTCGCGCGCGGGCGCCGAGGTGCTGACCTTCCTGCGTCGCAGCGTCGACGACTTCGGGCAGACCATCGTCATGGTGACGCACGACCCCACCGCGGCGTCGTACGCCGACCACGTGCTGTTCCTCGCCGACGGGCCGCATCGTCGACACGATGGACGATCCGACGGCCGAGCGGGTGCTCGACCGGATGAAGGGCTTCGACGGCAAGGGCCGGAGGTCCTAGCGCCATGCTGCGCAGCGCCTGGCGGAGCCTGCTTCACCACAAGCTCCGCCTCGTCCTCTCCGGCGTGGCCATCGTGCTGGGCGTCGGCTTCGTCGTCGGCACGCTGATCTTCACGGACACCCTCAACTCCACGTTCACCAATCTGTTCGCCGGCACCACCTCGGACGTCGTCGTGACGCCGAAGGAGGACGTCGAGAGCCGAGGCTTCGCCGGCACCGTGGCCACGCTCCCGGCGGCGCTGCTCACCGACGTGCGCGGCGTGGACGGCGTGGCGAAGGCGGGCGGCCAGGTCCTCATCGACGGCGTCGCCATCGTCGACTCCGCGGGCGAGGTGCTCGGCACTCCGGGTGCGCCGACCTTCGGCAGCAACTGGGACGACGACGAGGAGCTCACGCCGTTCCGGCTCGAGGAGGGCCGCGGTCCGGCCGCTCCGGGCGAGGTCGCGCTCGACTCGGTGTCGGCGGAGAAGGCCGGCTACGTCGTGGGCGACACCGTGCCGCTGGTCGGCCCGGACGGCCCGCTGCAGGCGCCACTCGTCGGCATCTTCCGGTACGGCACGTCGGGCAATCTCGCCGGCGCCACCATCGCCGCCTTCGACACGGCCTACGCCCAGGAGCTCCTGCTCGACGGCCAGGACGCCTACACGGAGATCGACGTGGTTGCGGTCGAGGGGATCTCGCAGGATGCGCTGGCGGCGGACGTGCGGGCCGTCGCGGGCGCGGACGTGGTCGTGCAGACGGGTCAGGAGGCCGCCGACGAGGCCACGGCGCAGATCACCGAGGGGCTCGCCTTCGTCAACATCTTCCTGCTCGTGTTCGCGGGGATCGCCCTGTTCGTCGGCACCTTCATCATCCTCAACACGTTCTCGATGCTGGTCGCGCAGCGCAGTCGTGAGCTTGCGCTGCTGCGGGCCCTGGGCGCCACCCGGGGCCAGATCGTCCGCTCGCTGATCCTGGAAGCCGTCGGCGTCGGCCTGGTCGGCGCGGTGCTCGGGCTCGTCGTCGGGCGTGGGCGTCGCCTACGGGCTGCAGGGGCTGTTCTCGGCCATCGGCGCGGAGATCCCCACCGAGGGTCTCGTCCTGCTCCCTCGCACCATCATCGTGGGGCTGGTCATCGGCGTGCTCGTCACGGTCGTGGCAGGGCTCGCCCCGGCGATCCGGGCCTCGCGCATCCCGCCGATGGCGGCCCTGCGCGACGACATCGCCCTGCCCGCGCGATCCCTGCACTTCCGGGCCATCGCCGGCGCGATCCTGCTGGTCGTGGGCCTTGCCGCCATGACGGCAGGGGCGGGTGTGGGCGGCGGCTCGGGCTCGCAGCTGGTCGGCCTCGGCGTCGTCGCCGCGCTGATCGGCGCGATCGTCGTGAGCCCGGCATTGGCCGGGCCCATGGTGCGTGTCCTCGGCTTCGCCTTCCCCCGCATGTTCGGCACCGTGGGTTCGCTGGCCGTGCAGAACGCCGAGCGCCAGCCGCGCCGCACGGCCGCCACGGCTTCCGCGCTCATGATCGGGCTGGCCCTGGTGTCGGCCCTCACCATCTTCGCCACGTCGGCGAAGTCGTCGATCACCGTCGTCATCGACAGTGTCGTCGGCGCGGACTTCCTCATCACCAACCAGACGCAGCGGCCCTTCGGCGACGAGGTGGCGCAGGCGGTCGCGTCCGTGCCGGGCGTGGCCGTCGTGTCGCCCGTGAAGCTGGTGCCCTCGCTCATCCAGGAGCAGCCCAGCGCCCTGGTGGGCGTCGATCCCGCGACGTTCGGCGACGTCGTGAACCTCGAGTTCGCCTCGGGGTCGCTCGACACGCTCGCGGAGTCCGGCGCGATGGTGGTGGACGCGCAGACGGCGACCGACAACGGGCTCATCCTCGGAGACCCCGTCACTGCCCAGTTCGCGACCGGTGCGGCCGCCTACAAGGTGACCGGCATCTACGAGTCCGCCGGCCGCTTCAGCGGATACGTCGTCGACAGCGCTTCCGTCGTCACGGCGGGCGCCGACCCAGGGGACTCCGTGGTCTACGTGAAGGCCGAGCCCGACGCCGATGTGGTGGCGGTGCAGGAGGAGATGACGGCCGCGCTCGCGGACAACCCGACGGTCGAGGTGCTCAGCCAGACGGAGTTCAAGGAGCAGATCACGTCGAGCGTCGACCAGATCCTGCTCGTCATGGTGATGCTGCTCAGCCTGGCGATCCTCATCGCCGTCCTCGGCATCGTCAACACCCTCGTGCTCTCCGTCGTCGAGCGCACCCGTGAGATCGGCATGCTCCGCGCGGTCGGCGCCCTCCGGCGGCAGATCCGCACCATGGTCGTGCTCGAGGCCCTCGTGATCGCCGTCTTCGGCGCGGTCGTCGGGTCTCGTGCTGGGCGTGTGGTTCGCCGTCGCGCTGCAGCGCACGCTCATCGATCAGGGGATCGCCGTGCTCGACATCCCCTGGCTGGGGATCCTCGCCTTCCTCGTCGTCGCCGGGATCGTCGGCGTGCTGGCCGCGCTCTGGCCCGCCTTCCGCGCCGGCCGGCTCAATGTGCTCGAGGCCATCAGCACGGAGTGAGGCGCCGTTCGCCACGTTGACAGGGGTCCGGCACACCGACAGGGTCACCGCATGGGTCGCCTGCGTTCGACGTCGTCACTGATCGTCGTTGTCGGGCTGCTCATGGCGATGGCCACGGCGCTGGTGTCGGCGCCTGCGGCCACGGCCGCCCCGCGCTCGGAGCCGGCCGCACCGTCGGGGACGAGCATCTCGGGCGGGGTCAGCCTCGACGGCCGCCCCTTCGCCTCGGCGCAGGTCTGGGTGATGGCGGCCGGGCGCGTTCCCGGGGAGGCGCGCGTGGTGGCGCGCGGCCGGACGGATGCGCGCGGCGAGTTCACCGTCCGGGGAGTGCGTCGCCTTGTCGACACGGAGTACTACGTGGTGGCCACGAAGGGCAGAGGGGCCCCGTCCGGCGTCCGCCTGGCCGTCGGCCTCGGCCCCACCTGGCCGTCACGGGTCACAGTGAACGAGCTCACCACCGTCGCCACCGGCTTCGCCCTCGCGCAGTTCACGAGACAGGGTCGCATCGGTGGTGCCCAGCCGGGCCTCGGCAATGCCATGGCGATGGTGCGCAATCTGGTGGACATCCGCAGTGGGGCGCCGTCGACCCTCGTCCGCATCGCGCCGAACGGCACGCGCACCCAGACATGGCGGAGCCTCAACTCGATGGGCAACGTCCTCTCGGGATGCCGCCGGGCCGAGGACTGCCGTCGCTTCCTGAGCCTTGCGTCGCCAGCGGGCGTCGAGCGAGCGACGGACACGCTGCAGGCGGTGGCGAACATCGCCGCCCGGCCCGCCTCGAACGCCGATCGCATCTTCCGCCTCCAGGACGGGCGGTTCCGGCCGGCGCTTGTACGGCCGCCGACGTCATGGCTGATGGCCCTCGTCTTCGACGGCAACGGGCGGCAGTTCCGAGGCCCCGGCAACTTCCTGTTCGACGGTGACGGAAACCTGTGGATCACCAACAACTACGTCCCCGCCACGGACAAGCGACGGGTATGCGGCGGCATCGACGTGCTGAAGCTCGAGCCGTACGCGCCAGGCCACCCGGTCACCTCCTACACGGGTGGGGGCATCAGCGGCGCCGGATACGGCATCACGATGGACTCGGCAGGCCGGGTGTGGGTGTCGAACTACGGGTTCAAGGGCAGCCGATGCCCGGTCGACCCGCCGTCCAACAGCCTGACGGCGCTCACCCAGGATGGCGAACCGCTGTCACCCGCAGGGGGGTACACCCAGGGCGGCGTGACCGACGCGGGCCTCGTCATGCCGATCAGCTGGCCGCAGGGAATGGCGTCGGGAGCTGATGGGTCGGTCTGGACTGCGAACTGCGGGGCGGACACCATCACCCGGTACGTCGACGGCGATCCCACGCGCTCGCAGAACTTCGGGGACGGGATCGACAAGCCCTTCGGGCTCGTGCTCGATCCGGACGACAACGCCTGGGTGACGAGCGTCGGGGGCGACCGGGTGTTCGCCTACCGGCCAGACGGCCGGCAGCTGCCCGGATCGCCGTTCACGGATCCGTCCATCGTGAAGCCGCTGGGCATCGCCGTGGACACGCAGGGCAACAAGTGGATCTCCAACTCGATGAAGATCAACCTGCCGTGCGGCGGGTCGACGGGCGGGTCACCGTCGGTGCCGTCCCTCGGGCGCACGGACAAGGCGCCGACGATCACCGAGATCACCGCGAGCCGGCCGGGTCCAGGGCTACTCGGGAGGCGGACTCACCATTCCCTGGGGCATCGCCACGGACGGCGTCGGCAACGTCTGGGTCGCCAACTTCGGCGGCCAGCGCGTGTCGCTCTTCTGCGGCTCCGCGGCGGCGTGCCCGCCGGGCGTTCGCACGGGGGATCCATTGGTCGCGAACGGCCTCGCCTTCGACGGACTCGAGCGCAACACCGGTGTGCAGATCGACCGGGCGGGCAACGTGTGGCTGGCCAACAACTGGAAGGCCGTGCCGCTGCCGGCGGATCCCGGTGGGCTCAGCATGGTCGTCCTCGTGGGTGCCGCGGTGCCGGTCGAGCAGCCCGCTGGCGTAGCACCCGCGCGACGTCCCTGACCCTGGTACCCCTGGTCCATTCCGGACCGGACCATGCACGACGACGAGGAGAAGCCATGCACATCCGCCTGTCCGTCACCGCACTCGCAGTTGCCACCGGGCTGGCGGTGGCGGTCGCAGCCCCCGCCGCAGCCGCGCCGGACACCACCACGATCGTGCTGCGGCAGGACGCGCCTGTGATCGCTCCGCTGCCGGGTGCCCAGGCGGGGGAGACCGGCTACTCCTTCGCCTACGAGGCCGTGCTCCGCGCAACGGGGGGCAAGCGGCTCGGACTCATGTCCGGTGTCGTCCAGACCATCGATGTGACGGTCGAGGGGTCCTTCGAGGAGGTCCGGCACCGCGAGATCGTCTTCTCGCTGAAGGGCGGCCAGCTCGTCGCCCAGGGCGTGTCGATCTACCCGGACTCCGAGACCGAGGTCGCGGCGAAGCGGCCCGTGGTCATCGCCATCGTCGGCGGCACCGGCGACTACCTCGGGGCGAGCGGCGAGGTCAGGACCACCCGGCGGGCGGACGGCTCGTACCGGCACGTCATCACCCTGCTGAGGTGACGACAGGTCAGCCGCGGCCGCTGGCCAGGTACTCGGCCGTTCGCGGATCCGCAGGGCTGGCGAACATGTCCGCGGTCGGGCCGTACTCCACCAGCTCGCCGTGCCGGCCCTCGTCGTCGTGCTGATGCGCGACGAAGAACGCGGTGCGGTCGGACACCCGGGCCGCCTGGCCCAGGTCGTGCGTGACGAGCACGATCGTGTACTCGCGGGCGAGCTCCACGATCAGGTCCTCGATCGCTGACGTGGCCACCGGGTCGAGGGAGGCGGTCGGCTCGTCCATGAGGATCACCTCGGGACCGACGGCGAGGCAGCGTGCGATCACCAGCCGCTGCTGCTGGCCGCCGGACAGCTCGGTGGCGCTGCGGCCCAGGTCGTCCTTGACCTCGTCCCACAGTCCGGCGCGCGTGAGCGACTGCTCCACCAGGTCGTCGAGTCCGACCCTGGTGCCGTGCAGGGTCGGGCCGTAGGCGACGTTCTCGTACACGGACCGCGGGAAGGCGTTCGGCTTCTGGAAGACCATGCCGACCCGTCGGCGCAGATCGATCAGGTCGACGTCGGCGCCGTGGATGTCGACGCCGTCGAACAGCACGGTCCCGGTGAGGCGGGCTCCGGCGATGAGGTCGTTCATGCGGTTGAAGGTGCGCAGCAGGGTGGACTTGCCGCAGCCGCTCGGGCCGATGAGGGCGGTGACGCCGTCGCGTGGCACCCGAATCGAGACGTCGCTCAGGGCCAGCACCGAGCCGTAGGTGACGGTCACCCCCTCGACCACGAAGCGCGTCGGTCATCGGGCGGCCTCTCCGACGGCGACATTGAGGCCGAGGCCGGGCGGCAGCGGACTGATCAGGCGCGTGGTGACCAGGGCGGTGATCACCTGCACCAGCAGCAGGCCGATGAGCACGAGGAGCTGCACCTGGGCCGCGGCCATGGGGGACGCGCCGCCGAGGAGCATGCCGACGAAGGCGCCCGGAAGGGTCACGAGGCCGGCACTCTTGGTCTGGTCGAGGGTCGGGAACAGGGAGCGCTCCGAGGCGCGGCGCGCGAACTCGCGACCCGCCTGCCGGTACGTGGCGCCGAGGGCCACGTAGCCGGAGAACGTCATGAGCTGGTCGTGCACGTCGTCGCGCAGCCGTACGCCGGCGAGCGACGCCGTCGTCATCGCGCCGCCGATCATCTGAGCGCTGAAGGGCAGCAGGCTCTGCGCGCTGAACTCGAGGGCTCCGGTGACGGCGACGATGCTCACCGTGGCGGCAGCGCCGAGGAAGATCGCCAGCAGCACGGCGAGCCCGTCCTGGCGGTCTCCGCCGATGCGCCGCGTCGACGTCCAGGCGGCCACCAGCAGCATCACGCCGAGATAGAGGATGGCTCCCTCGGGGTGGGTGAAGATCCACGCGATGACCAGCGCCACCGCGATGAGCTGCACCAGGGCGCGGGCCGCGGCGATCGCGAGCTCCTTGCGGTAGCCGAGGCCGCCGATCGACATGACGACGAAGGCGGCCGCCAGCAGGACGGCCAGCGCGATCCCGGTGCGGAGCGGATCGGCTTCCATCTGCGCATTGTGCCCGCTGGATTCAGGCGAGATGGCCCGGAAGCACCCAGAGCGCTCGGACGAGAGCCAGCGGCGCAGACGGTCACGATGGCGATGCGTGCGATCCGCTGCGCCGTCATCGGGCTGACCCGGTGCCGGATCAGCTCGCCGGCGATCGATCCGGCGGTCAGGGCGACCACCCAGGCGAGGGCCGCTGCGATCGATGGCACGTACACCCCGAGCAGAGGAAGGCTCACGAGGCTGAGCACGGCGAAGACCACTTGCAGGGTGCGCAGGTACGAGTACGGATCGAGCCCCCGCGTGATCAGGTACGCCGCGATGGGCGGTCCGCCGACGCCGGAGACCGTGTTGACCGTTCCACCCCACACCCCGGACACGACCCCGGCCGCCGGGCCGGTGAACCGGCCGGCGAGCAGCAGCCACGCCACGGAGCCGCAGGCCGACACCGCCACGATGACGTCGAACAGCGCGGGCGAGCTGACGCGCAGGACGAGCCAGCCGAGGAACACGCCGACGGCAAGCCCCGGGAGCATGCGTCGCACCTCCCGCCAGGCCAGCCGGCCGTCCGTGCGCGCGATGAGCCAGAGGTTCTGCACGATGGACAGCGCGTTGACCAGCCCGATGCCGGCGGTACCGGGGACGACCTGCGCGACCACCGGTGCCGAGACGAGCGCGAAGCCGAGGCCGCTGAGGCCCTGCACGAGCCCGCCGGCGGCTACCGCGATGGCGACCAACACGACCGTTCCGGTGTCCATCAGACCCCTTGCGCCGATACCGTCACGTCGTGAGTGTCGAGCCCCTCGGTCGCCGAACCTACCTCGGATACGCGCTCGGCTCGGTCGGCACGGCGGGGTTCGCCACGGTTCCCGGCCTGCTGCTCGCGTACTACCTGACGAACAGCCTCGGGGTCGCGGCGGCCGTCGCTGCGCTGGTGGTGCTCGTTCCCAAGCTGTGGGACGTCGTCTTCCTGCCGATCGTCGGCACCATGAGCGATCGCTCTGCCCAGCGGCGCGGTTCGCGCCGACCCTTCCTCCTCGTCGGGCGGGCTGCTGCTGCCGATCGTCTTCATCCTGACGTTCGCCGCTCCGACGGGATTCGGCACGGGATTCTCGGCCGCGTGGGTGCTCGTCTTCTTCCTGCTGGCCGCCTCGGCATTCGCGGTGTTCCAGGTGCCGTACATCGCCATGCCTGCCGAGATCACGGACTCGGTCGAGGAGCGGACCACGATGATGTCGTGGCGCGTCGCCTTCCTGGCCTTCGGCATCCTGCTCTTCGGGGTCGGTGCGCCGGCCCTGCGGGATGCGGCCAACGGAGGGTCGGCCGGCTATCTGGCGATGGCGATCGGGGTGGCACTGGTCATAGCGATCGGGATGCTGGGCTGCTGGTGGATGCTCCGTCGGACCCGACCGGTGCCGCGCGACGTCGTCGAGGCTCCGTCCCACTCGCTGCGCCAGCAGTTCGAAGTCGCCTGGCACACCCGTGCGTTCCGACTGCTGCTGATGGCGTTCGTGATCCAGGCGCTGGCCACGGGGGCGATGCTCGCGGCCGCGCAGTACTTCGCCACCTACGTGATGGACCAGGAGGGCCTGAGCGACGTGCTCTTCGCCGCCCTCATCGTTCCGGCGCTCGTCGTGATGCCGCTGTGGGCACGGGTCGGGCACCGACGCGGCAAGCGGGTCGGCTACCTCGTGTCGTCGCTCGTCTTCCTGGGCGGAGCCCTCACCCTGCTCGTCGCCCCGCTCGTGCCGACGGGCGCGGTCCTCGCCATGGTGGCCCTGTGCGGGATCGGCTACGCGGGAATGCAGATGTTCCCGCTGGCGATGCTGCCCGACACGATCGCCGTCGACTCGGCGAGCCTCGGGTCAGCAGCGTGCGGGCTCGTTCACCGGGGTCTGGACCGCCGGGGAGACGATCGGCTTCGCCGTGGGCCCCGCCCTCGTCCTGCTCATGCTGGCCGTCACGGGCTTCGTGTCGTCGTCGGACGGAAGTGCCGTGCAGCCCGCCTCCGCCGAGACCGGTGTGCTGCTCGCCTTCTCGGTCCTGCCGGCAGCGCTCGTGGCGGTGAGCCTGCCCCTCATCCTCCGGTTCCGGCTGGATCCGATCATCCCCTCCCTGGAAGGCACGCCATGAGCATCCCGCGCGACGGTCGCGAGCACCGCTGCTGTCCTCGCCGACCTGGACTCCCTGCGCAGCGCGGATGCTCCCGTCCACGGGGGACGCGTGCTCGCGTACGTGTACGACTCAGGTGTGCCAGGGCTCGCCGAGGCGGGCCGGCAGGCACTCGCCGTCCTTCGGAGAGGTGAACGCGCTCGATCCCACGGTCTTCCCGAGCGTCGCCAGGCTGGAGAACGACCTCGTGGGCTGGGGTCTCGACCTGCTCGGCGGGGACGAGGCCGCATGCGGAGTGGTGACGAGCGGAGGCACCGAGTCGTGCGTGGTGGCCGTGCTGGCCGCTCGGCAGGACTGGCGCCGCCGCGGGGGACAGGGTCGCCCGGTGCTCGTCATGCCGGTCACCGCGCATCCCGCGTTCGCCAAGGCTGCCCACCTGCTCGGGCTGGACCTGCGCATCGTGCCGGTCGATCCGTTGACCATGCGGGTACGACCCGAGGCAGTCGCGGCGGCGCTCGACGAGGTGGGGGACGCGGCCGCGCTGGTCGTGGTGTCGTCGCCGTCGTACGCGCACGGCGTGGTGGACCCGGTGGCCGAGGTGGCCGCGCTGGCGTCCGCACGAGGCGTCGCCTGCCACTCGGACGCCTGCATCGGCGGACTCGTGCTGCCGTACCTGCGCCGGGAGGGACGCGCCGTGCCCGACTTCGACCTGTCGGTGCCGGGGGTCCGCTCCCTCTCCGTGGACCTGCACAAGTACGGGTACGCGACGAAGGGCACGTCGCTCCTGCTCTTCTCGGACACCGACTACCGGCTCGGTTCCTTCTTCACCTACTCGCGGTGGCCCGGGTACCCGGTGGTGAACACGACTCTGCAGAGCACCAAGTCGGCCGGACCGATGGCGGCGGCGTGGGTGGTGTCCCAGGTGCTCGGCGACACCGGGTTCGCCGAGGCGGCGCGCCGGACGGCACTGGCGACCGACAGGATCGTCGCCGCGGTGGGCGAGATCCCCGGGCTGCGCGTGCTCGGTTCGCCCGACGCCACCCTCGTCGCGATCGGCGCGGACGGGGACGAGACCGCCGGAGGGGTGGATCCCGTTCACGCTTGCCGACCGCATGCGCCACAGGGGCTGGTTCATCCAGCCGCAGCCGGCCGTGAACGACCTGCCCCGCAACGTCCATCTCACGGTCCAGCCCACGTCCCTCGACACGGTGGACGGATTCGTGAGCGACCTCGTCGCCGCAGCGGACGAGTGCCGCGAGCTGCCGTGGTCGGCGGCGGACCCTGAACTGGCGGCCGCGGCGGAGGCGCTGGATCCCCAGACGCTGGACGAGGCGACGGTGGCCGGCCTGCTGGCGTTCGCGGGGCTGGGCGGAGTGGACGGGCCAGGGCTTCCCGAGGACTCGGCCGGCATTCAGGCCCTGCTCGAGTCCCTCCCCGCCCCGCTGCGGGACCGACTTGCTCGCCGGCTTCTTCTCGAGCATCTTCACAGCAGCGCGAGCATGAGCTGAGCGCGGCCGCTACTCAGGTGAGTCGGCGAGCAGCGCCTTGATGTCGCCGGCGAGCGCCTCGGGCTCGGTCTTGGGTGCGTAGCGCTTGACGGTGGTGCCGTCCGGCGCGACGAGGAACTTGGTGAAGTTCCACTTGATGGTCGAGCCCAGCAGGCCGCTGCTGCTCTCCTTGAGGAACTGGAAGACGGGATGGGTGTTCTTGCCGTTCACGTCCACCTTCGTCGACAGCGGGAAGGTGACGCCGTGGTTGACCCGGCAGAACTCCTCGATGTCGGCGTCGCTGCCGGGCTCCTGGTGCGCGAACTGGTCGCATGGGAAGCCGAGGACGACGAGCCCATTGGGCCCGAACTCCTCGTAGAGCTTCTGCAGTCCGTCGTACTGGGGGGTGAAGCCGCACTTGCTGGCCGTGTTCACGATCAGCACCGGCTTGCCGGCGAATTCGGACATGTCGACGGTGGCGCCCGTGTTGGCGACGAAGGAGAGATCCTGCAGCTTCTCGGGGGAGGTCATGGAGCCATTGTCACCCAGCTCCGTCCGGTGCGCCCGTCGGGTAACCCTGCTGGGCCGAGACGGCCTGGGACGACCTGATCCTCTAGCCGACGATGACCTGGCGCTGCGCGCGCAGCGACATCACCAGCGCGACGATCCAGCCGATGAGAGTCCAGCCGAGCAGCAGGTTGACCCAGAACACCGACCAGTGCGGCACGTTCCGGACGGCGGCGATCGCCCACGGCGCCATGTAGCCGGCGGTGAGGATGGCCACGATCACGGCGACGACCTTGGTGGTGGTCCACGACGGGCTCTCGGGCTCGACATACATCGTCATGCCCCGATGCTACCGACGACATCCGGAAACCACCCTTCGGACGGAGAACGTGAATAGATTCGGGACGTGGACGCGGATGACGGGGCGGTGGCCGCGACGGCCGGTGGCCACATCGTCGTCTTCGGATTCCAGGGCGTCGGGCGTCGCATCGTCCGGCAGCTGACCACGGGCGGCCGACAGGTCGTCGTCGTCGACCCCCACGCCGATGCTGCGCAGCAGGTGGATCTCCGCCGCTGGGGCGCGGCCTACCTCGCCGGCTACGGCGACAGCCAGGACACCCTCGCTGCGGCAGGCGTGGCGCGGGCTGATGCCGTGCTGTGCGTCACGGACGACGACGTGCGCAACATCCGGCTCGCACTGCTGGCGCGCGACGTGTCGCCCGACATCCGCATCGTCGTGCGCATGGCCAACGCGTCGGTGGGGCGGGCACTGACGGGCGTCGCCCGACCCGGCGCGGTGCTCGATGTCGCCGCTCTCGCGTCGGCCTCGTTCGTGGAGGCGGCCATCTCGCGCAGCACGCACGCGATCACCATTCGCGGGCAGGCGCTTCGTTCTCGCCACCCGGCCGAGCCCGCGCAGCGGGACGGTCGGTGAGATCTGGGACGGCCTGGCGCCGGTCGCCGTGCGCGCCGACGCCGGATCGCCGGCCGTGCCCGTCCACTCCCCGGAGCACCGCGTGCAGGCCGGCGACCTCGTGACGCTGATCGGCACCGACGCCGACTACCGGAAGGCGGGCATCGAGCCGGAGGTCGAGCACGCCGAGGCGATCGGCCCCAACATGAGACGCCGTGTCCGTGAGGGCATCGCCGCCATGTCCGATGCCGTCGACCGGCCCTTCCGCATCGCGTTCGGCGTCCTCCTGGCGCTCTCTGCGGTGTCCATCGCGGTGCTCATGACGTCGTACCGCGAGCCGGACGGCAGCCGCATGAGCCTGCTCGACGCGCTGTACTTCACCGCCGAGACGATCGCGACGGTCGGGTTCGGTGACTTCTACTTCCGTGACCAGCCGGGACCGCTGCGCCTGTGGGCGGTGGTCCTCATCCTCATGGGAGCCGCCCTCGTCGCGATCGCGACGGCCCTGCTCACCAACGCCCTCGTGACGAGGCGGCTCGAGCAGTCACTCGGCCGTCAGCGGCTCACCGGGCTGAAGGACCACATCGTCGTCGTCGGGCTCGGCCGGGTCGGCAGCGCGGTGGCCATGGACCTTCGCCGCGCCGGCTACGAGGTGGCGATCATCGACGGCGGCGACGGCCAGCGCTTCATCCCCCAGATGAGGGAGGCGGGGATCCCGGTGCTCATCGGCGACGCGACCCTGCCCGAGACCCAGGGGGCCGCCGGCATCCACCGAGCGGCCGGAGTGGCCGTGCTCACGAGCGACGACCTCGTCAACATCGAGACCGGCCTCGCGGTGCGCGGCGTGATGGGCGACCGGCCCGTGCCGATCGTCCTGCGCATGTTCAGCCGCAACCTCGCCCGGCTCGTGGGCGCCGAGCTCGACGCGGGCCTGACCCGCTCGATCGCCGAACTGGCCTCCCCGTGGTTCGTCGGTGCCGCACTGGGGATCGACGTTCTCGGCACGTTCTACCTCGGGCCCACGCTGCTCATCGCCGCCCGACTGGAGGTGGACAGCGGCGGCCCGCTGGAGGGGATGGCCGTGCGGGGCATCGAGACACGCGCGCGCGTCGTGGCGATCGCGCGAGGGGGATCGGAGACCGCCGTGGAGCATCCGCCGGCGGCCGACACCACGCTGGGTGCAGGCGACAGCGTCTACGTCATCGGCCAGTACGACGATCTTCTGGGCCTGCTCCGGCGGCCCTCGGACTGACCGGGTCGCGGTGACGGTGGGGGACGTTCGGCCTGCCGAAGGCGCGTCTCCCGGCGTAGCCTGAACTCGTTCGGGAACGCGACCCGCAAGGGAGGCTGCGATGAAGGCCAAGGTCGGTGACCGCCTGGTGGTCCACGGCGCCCACGTCGACGACGCGTGGCGCGACGGCGAGATCCTGGAGGTCCATGGGGACGACGGCGACCCGCCGTTCCTGGTGAGGTGGGCCGACAACGGCCACGAGTCGATCGTGTTCCCGGGTTCCGGCACCCAGGTGGTCAGCGCTCAGGATCACGCGAAGTAGCCGGCGCATGCGGGCGTGGGCGGTCGGCACGCCCGGGCCCATGTCGACCGCGCCACTGACGCTGGTCGAGCGACCCGATCCCGAGCCCGGACCCCGACAGGTGCGCGTGCGGGTGTCGTGCTGCGGCGTGTGCCGCACCGACCTGCACCTCGCCGAGGGAGATCTCGCGCCGCGCCGTCCGGGAACGGTGCCGGGGCACGAGGTGGTCGGGGTCGTCGATCGCGTGGGCGCCGGGACCGTGCGGCTCCGCGTCGGCCAGCGCATCGGCGTGGCGTGGCTGGGTCGTACCGACGGCACGTGCCGGTACTGCCGCGCGGGTCGCGAGAACCTCTGCAGCCGGCCGACCTTCACGGGATGGGACGTCGACGGCGGCTACGCCGAGTACTGCCTGGTGGACGAGCGGTTCGCCTACGAGCTGCCCGACGTCCTCGACGACGAGCAGGCCGCACCGTTGCTCTGCGCAGGCATCATCGGCTACCGGGCGCTGCGACTGGCGGAGGTGCCCGCGGGGGGACGGCTCGGCATCTACGGGTTCGGCGGGTCCGCGCACCTGACGGCGCAGATCGCGCTCGCCCAGGGCCTGCGGGTGCACGTGCTCACCCGTGGCGAGCACAACCGGCGACTGGCGGCCGAAGTGGGCTGCGACTCGGTCGGCGGGGCGGCGGACGAGCCGCCGGAGCCGCTCGACGGGGCGATCGTCTTCGCCCCCGCCGGGGAGCTCGTCCCGGTGGCCCTGCGCGCGCTGGATCGGGGCGGGACGGTCGCGACGGCCGGCATCTGGCTGTCCGACATCCCGTCGCTGGACTACGTGCGTGACCTCTTCCACGAGCGCAGGCTGCGCAGTGTCACCGCCAACACCCGCGCCGACGGCGAGGAGCTGCTCCGTCTCGCGCCTCGGCTGGGCGTACGGGCCACGACCGTGCCGTACTCGATGGCGTCGGCCGACCGCGCGCTGGGCGACCTTGCGGCCGGCGCGTTCGGGGGCGCCGCCGTGCTCCACGCATCCCCGGACTGGCGGTAAGCGGCTCAGGCAGCCCTTACGCCGGTCGGGTTCTCGGCCTCGACCGGGACGACCCGGCGATCCAGGACGATGCCCAAGGCGATCGCCAGTGCCAGCAGGCCGAGCGACATGACGACCGCCCATCCGGGTGCGTCCCCGAGGCCGCTGATGTCGTTCGGGTCGTCGGGGCACATCCCCAGCCCGCACTCCGGCAGCACCGAGATCGCGATCACCAGCAGGTCCAGCGTCACCCACGTGATGGCGGTGAACGCGACGATGCGCATGCCCCGGCGCTGCCCTCGTAGTCCCACGTCCCTGGCGCGGAACGGAGCGTCCCACAGCAGCATGATCGCGCAGCCCACGATGGCGATGGCGAAGGTGATGAACGCCCACGTGTAGAGGTGCAGTCCCATGACGGCGGGCCCGTAGCCCGGATCGCCGGGCGTCGCGATGTGCAGGAGGATCTGGCGCGTGCTGGCCGCGCCACCCACCATGGCGGCGAGGATGCTCAGCGCGTAGTGCGCGGGCTTCATGCCCCAGAGCAGGTTCATGAGCGGTCCGACCGCGAGGCCGATCATGGCGGAGCGCTGCACGAGGCACAGGGGGCAGGGCTGCTCACCGATGCCGAACTGCAGGTGCAGGGATCCTGCGAGAACGCCGATGAGCGCGAACAGGGCGAGGATGTTGATCCAGCGCGCGAGCTGGGTCTCGCGTGCCTCGAGCCGGGTGACGGTGTCAGGTGACGTCATCGCGGCGCCCCTAGAAGTTGAGCGGGATGTCGGAGCTCATGTGGAGCTTCAGGATCACCGCCGTCCAGGCAAGGGCCACCAGGACCACCGGGATGGTCCAGCGGCGGTGGAAGAAGACGCCGACGAAGGCGACGATCCACAGCACGAACATCGCGAACATCATGGGGCACAACGTAGCCACGTTCACGGCCTCCCGAGGCGAGGCGCACGGGGCCCGAGCCCCCGGTCACCGTTCGCGCTGGCGCTGCAACGACTCGGGCACTGTGCTGCACTTGAGGCACGAACGACGGGAGGCCGACATGCCGCGCACGACAGGGCTCATGAACGCACGGGTGATCGTCACCGGGGCCGGTTCGGGCATCGGCCGCGCTGCGGCGCTCCAGTTCGCAGACGAAGGCGCCCGCGTGGTCGTGGCCGATCTCGTGCCCGAGCGCGCCGACGCCGTCGTCTCCGAGATCGCGGCTGCGGGAGGGACGGCCATCGCGGTCACCGGCGACGTCAGCGACCAAGCGGTCGTGGACCGCGTCATCGACAGGTGCCTCGCGGAGTACGGCGGCATCGACGTGCTGGTCAACAACGCGGGGATCATGGACGCGATGACAGCGCCCGATGAGGTGACCGACGCGGAATGGGAACGGGTGCTGCGCATCAACCTGACCGCACCCTTCCTCCTCACCCGAGCCGCTGCACCGCACATGCTGGCCGCGGGCAAGGGGGCGATCGTCAACACTGCGTCGGAGGCCGGACTGCGCGGTAGCGCGGCCGGCACTGCCTACACCGTGTCCAAGCACGGGGTGGTCGGGCTGACCCGGTCCGCCTCGGTGATGTACCGCGCTCGCGGGATCCGGGTGAACGCGGTGGTTCCGGGCGGCACCGCGACGAACATCGCGTTCACGCCGGCCGAGGGTGCCGCGGGCCCGGGGATCATCATGGGCTACCTCGGCAGCATGGGGCGCATGGCCGAGGCAGACGAGGTGGCTGCCGCCATCGTCTTCCTCGCATCCGACCTGGCAAGTGACATCAGTGGCGCCGTGCTCCCGGTCGATGCGGGCTGGTCCGCGGTCTGACGACGGTCAGCCGAGCAGCACCCCGGCCAGGTCACGTCCCCAGGCCTGGGCTCGGTCGAGCTCGCCGGGCTCGAGCGGACCCTTGACGTCCATGACCAGGAAATGCTCGGCGCGGGCTGCCCGTGTCCCGCCCAGCTTCGCGAGCGCCTTCTCGATCGTCGTCGAGGCATGGTCGAGCTTCACGACGGCCTTGGGATGGGAACCGCGGGTGTCGTAGGCCGCCGTGCGGACGCCGGCGGGCAGCGTGGCCGCCTCCAGCCACTCACGTACCCCGGTGCCCGGGCTGACGAGGGGATCGTCGGTCTTGGCGGCCGCGTCCTGACGGGTGGCCGGGCGGGGCAGGCTCCAGGCGTGGTTCGGTGCCCCGACGATCAGGAGGTCCACGTCCGCCGGGACCAAGGTCGGCGCGACACCGACCTCGACGGGCTCGGCGCTCACCCCGCTCGCTCCCAGTCCCGCCGCGATCGCGTGCGCCACCTGCCGGTTGTCGCCGAACATCGACTCGTACACCACCACTGCTCGCATGTCTTCACGGTAGCCAGCGTCCGGCGTCGAAGGCGGTCCAGCGGGGCGCAGTTCTGGGCGAACCTGTGCCGCCGCGAAGGTTCGTTGGCTACCCTGCCCCCATGAGTGACGCCGCGATCGTGAAGACCCTGTCCGAGGTCGACCTGTTCTCCGGGCTGCCGGACAAGGTGATCAAGAGGATCGCCGCCGAGGGCCGCACCGTGACGTTCGACGCGGGCACGCCCGTCACGGAGGAGGGCTCGAGCGTCAAGGGCTGGGCGTCCTTCTCGCCCAACGGCGTGTGCTTCTACGTCATTCTTGACGGCAGCGCCGACGTGGAGGTGCACGGCGAGCACCGCATCACGTTGACGCAGGGCCAGTACTTCGGCGAGACCTCCCTGATCGACGGCCAGCCCCGATCGGCGACGGTCGTCGCCGGCCCGGACGGCATGCAGGCCTTCGCGCTCAGTGCGTTCGACTTCGCCCCCATCCTGCAGGAGAACCCGCCGGTGGCCCTCGCCCTGCTCAAGGTCCTCGCCTCTCGCCTGCGTGCCGCCGAGGCACGCGGCTAGCGCTGGTCGGGTGGTTGAGCAGCTGGTCGCGCACCGCGCGATGCAGCACCTTGCCGATCAGTGACCGCGGCAGCTCGTCCACGATGAAGACCTGACGCGGCACCTTGTAGCCCGTCAGGTGCTGGCGCGTGGCGGCCCGCACCTCCTCCGGGTCCAGGCTCTGCCCCGGCTCGACCACGATCGCCGCCACCACGCGCTCGCCTCCCGAGCCGTCGGGCAGGCCCACGGCCGCGGCATCGATGACGCCCGGCACCCGGCGCAGGGCCTCCTCGACCTGCGACGGGTAGACGTTGAAGCCGCCCGTGATGATCAGTTCCTTGATGCGGTCGATGACGGTGATGAAGCCGTCGTCATCCATCGTGACGATGTCGCCCGTGCGCATCCATCCGTCGGGCGACAGCACGGCCGCGGTGTCCTCGGGCCGGTTCCAGTAGCCCATGAAGACCTGCGGCCCGCGGACCATCAGCTCGCCGGGGTCGCCCGGCTCGCTGTCCGTGTCCGGGTCCAGCGGGTCGACGATGCGCACGTACGTCGAAGGGAAGGGCACCCCGATGGCGCCGGGTCGGCGGGACGGGGCGATCGGGTTGCCGACGCTCACCGGTGAGGTCTCGGTCATGCCGTAGCCCTCCACGAGCAGTCCGCCCGTGACGGCCTCCCAGTGGTCGACGACCGAGGTGGGCAGCGACATGGCGCCCGAGATCGCGAACCGCACCGATCGCAGGTCGGCCCCGCGCTCCAGCGCGGCGTCGGCGAGCGCCTGGTACATCGGCGGGACTCCCGGCAGGAAGGTCGCGGGGCGGCGCGACATGGCCTCGAGCGCCTGCTGTCGCATCGAAGCGCGGGAACAGGACGAGCGTCGCGCCGATGCTCATCGCGAACGTGAGGCACAGCGTGAGGCCGTAGGCGTGGAAGAGGGGGAGGAGGGCGTAGACGACCTCCTCGCCGTCCGCCAGCCCCGGGACCCAGGCGCGACCCTGCGCCGCGTTCGACCGCAGGTTGCGATGGGTGAGCATCGCGCCCTTCGGCGTCCCGGTCGTCCCGCCGGTGTACTGGAGTGCGGCGATGTCGTCGGCCGATGGCCGGGGGTGACCGCTCTCGATCGGCGCGGTTCGGGCCACCGTCGCGTCCCACGACGGCGTACCGGGGGCCTTGGCGGTCATGGCCGAGCGCGTGGCCCGGGCCTTCGCGACCGGAAGCCGCAGCGCAAGCCGCTTGCCGAGCGGCAGGGCCCTGGTCAGGTTCACCGCCAGGATCGTGTCGAGGGCAGTGGACTGGGAGACCGCCGTCAGGGCCGGGACCGTGGTGTCCCACGCGATCGCGACCCGCGCGCCGTGGTCGGCGAACTGGGTGGTGAGCTCCTCGGTCGTGTAGAGCGGGTTGTGCTCGACGACCACGGCACCGAGGCGAAGCACGGCGTAGAACGCGACGACGTGCTGCGGGCAGTTCGGCAGGACGAGGGCGACCCGGTCGCCCTTCAGCGACCCCGAGATCGCGCAGCGCCCTGGCCGCACGGGCGACCGCCTCGCCGAGCTCGCCGTACGCCATGACCTTGCCGTAGAAGTCGAGGGCGGGCCGGTCCGCGAACCTGGCCACGGCTCCGTCGAGCAGGTCGCAGAGCGTCTCGTCCGTGGGCTCGACGTCCGCGGGCACGCCAGGGGCGTACTGCGACAGCCAGGGACGGGTACTCAGGTCTGACACGTGCGGCCTCCTCAGGTCGTGCGGGGCACAGCCTGACACAGCCGCACGCGTCGACCGTCGGCTTCCCCTCCGCACCCGCGGCATTACCATCGGGAAGTGACGACCATTGCCGCAGTCCACGGTGCCGTCGGCCGCTTCGGCTACAGCCAGGCGGAGATCACGGCGGCCTTCTCGTCGGTCGTGTCTCCGGACGGCGAGCATCGCGACGTCATCCAGCGGATCCATCGCGGCGACCGGCGTCGAGCGCCGGCACCTGGCGCTCCCGCTCGAGGCCTACGTCGACATCGCGGACTTCGGGGAGGCCAACGACACGTTCATCCGGGTGGGCCTCGATCTCGCCGAGGAGTCGATCGCCGGCGCGTTGCACGCGGCGGGACTCGACGCCGCCGACGTCGACCTCGTGATGTCGACGTCCGTCACGGGGATCGCGGCACCTTCCCTCGACGCCCTCCTGGTGGCCCGTCTCGGACTGCGGCCCGACGTCAAGCGGATCCCGGTGTTCGGGCTCGGCTGCGTGGCAGGCGCGGCCGGGCATCGCGCGGGTGAACGACTACCTCGTCGGCCACCCGGACGAGGTGGCGGTGCTCGTGTCGGTCGAGCTGTGCTCGCTCACGGTGCAGCGCGACGACGCGTCCATGCCCAACATCGTCGCCAGCGGGCTGTTCGGCGACGGCGCCGCGGCCGTGGTCATGGTCGGCAGCCGTCGCGCGGCGCGGATGGGGCTGCAGCGGCCCGACCGTGATCGCGTCGCGCAGCCGGCTGTACCCCGACACCGAGCGCACGATGGGCTGGGACATCGGCGCCAGCGGCTTCCGCATCGTGCTGTCGGCCGGCGTGCCCGAGGTCGTCAGCCGGTATCTCGGCGACGACGTCGCCGACTTCCTCGTCGACCACGAGCTCAAGACGACGGACATCGGCGCGTGGGTGGCGCACCCGGGCGGTCCACGGGTGCTCGAGGCGATGCAGACCGCCCTCGACCTCCACGACGGCCAGCTCGACGTGACGTGGCGTTCGCTGGCGAGCATCGGCAACCTGTCGTCGGCGTCGGTGCTGCACGTGCTGCGGCGACACCATGGAGGGCCGCGGGGTCAGTCGGCCCGCGGAGGGATCGCCGGGCATGGTGATGGCCATGGGCCCGGGATTCTGCGCCGAGCTGGTGCTGCTGCAGTGGTGACGGGGTTCGTCGCCTTCACCGTCCTGGTGGTCCTGGTCGCCCTCGAGCGGGTCGCCGAGCTGGTCGTCTCGAAGCGCAACCTGCGGTGGAGCAGGGAGCACGGCGGCGTGGAGTACGGGCACTCGCACTACCCGTTCATGGTGGCGCTCCACGTGTTCCTGCTCGTCGGCTGCCTCGTCGAGGTCTGGGTCTGGCAGCGCCCGCTCGTCCCGGCGCTGTCCATCGTCGATGCTGGCGCTCGTCCTGGCGTCGCAGGCGTTGCGGTGGTGGTGCATCACCACCCTGGGCCGGCGCTGGAACACGCTCGTGGTCGTCGTGCCCGGGATGCCCAGGGTGACCGGCGGGCCGTACCGGTGGATGAGCCATCCCAACTACGTGGCAGTGGTCATCGAGGGCATCGCCCTGCCGATGGTGGGATTCGCCTGGGTCACGGCGCTCGTGTTCACCGCTGCTCAACATCCCGCTGCTCGCCGTACGCCTGCGCGTCGAGAACGCTGCCCTGGCGACGCTGCCGTGATCGACCTGCTGGTCGTGGGCGGGGGCCCCGTCGGCCTGGCCACGGCCATCGGCGCGCGTCTCGCGGGCCTGGACGTGGCCGTGGTGGAGCCCCGAGGCGGCCCGATCGACAAGGCGTGCGGCGAGGGCCTCATGCCGGATGCGCTCGCCCGGCTGCGCCTGCTCGGCGTCGACCCGGCGGGCGTGGACTTCCACGGGATCCGGTACCTGCATGCGGACCGTCAGGCGGAGGGCCGATTCTCCGCGCGGTCCCGGGCGGGGCGTGCGGCGGACCGAGCTGCACGACGCGATGGCCGCTCGGGCGCGGGACCTCGGCGTCACCGACGGTGGATGCGCGCGTCGAGTCGGTCGTGCAGGACGAGACCGGCGTCGAGGCGGCGGGCATCCGCGCTCGCTACCTCGTCGGTGCCGACGGGCTGCATTCGACGGTGCGACGCCTGGTCGGGCTGCAGGCACGCGGCCGGGGGCGCCCGCGCTTCGGGGTCCGGCAGCACTACGCGGTGGCCCCCTGGACCGACCTGGTCGAGGTGCACTGGCTGGATGACTGCGAGGTCTACGTCACTCCCGTCGCCACGGACACCGTCGGCGTCGCTGTTCTCGGGGGCGCACCGCTGAACCTCGACCGCGCCGTCGCGCGCCTTCCGCTGCTGGCCGAAAGCCTGCGGGGCGCTGATCCGACGTCGCGGCTCCGCGGGGCCGGGCCCCTCCGGCAGTCGTCGACGGCTCGCACCTGCGGACGCGCGCTCCTGGTGGGCGATGCCGCCGGCTACGTCGACGCCCTGACGGGCGAAGGGCTTCGGGTGGGCTTCGCCGAGGCCGACGCCGCGGTCCGAGCCGTGGTTGCCGAGGACCCCCGCCGCTACGAGGCGGACTGGGGCTCGATCACCCGCTCCTACCGATGGCTCACGAATGGGCTGCTCTGGGCCGGCTCGCACCGGCCGTTGCGGTCGATGATCGTGCCCGCGGCCGAACGTCTGCCGTTCGCCTTCCGCGGGATCGTCGACTCGCTCGCCTCCTGACGCCCGGCGGCATGGGCGGCCTCGGACGTCAGAGCGCGGGCGAGGCGATCAGCGCGACCACGTCGAGGACCACGACGCCCAGCAGCGCCGAGAACATCGCGGCCGGCCGGAGGCTGCCCAGGAGGAGCGCGCCCGCGAAGCCCGCGACCAGGACCGCGCTGGTCCAGGGGCTGACGGTCCACGTCACCGCGACGAGGATGCCGGTGCCGCTGGCGAGCAGCAGCCAGCACAGCAGCGTCGAGCGCCGCCGCCCGAGTCGCACGGCCAGGCCACCGAGGCCCGTCTCGCGGTCGGACTCGAGATCGGGGAGGGCGTTGGCGAGGTGTGCGCTGGTGGCGATGATCGCGAAGACCGCCACGGTCCACCACGGGGGAGCGGTGCCGTCGAGGCCGACGTACAGGAACGCAGGCATCGCCCCGAACGCGACGGCATACGGCAGCCACGACCAGACGGTGCGCGACAGGGCGACGTTGTAGATCCAGGCCATGGCGAGGAAGAGGACGTGGAAGGACCCGCCGACCGGGCCGGCCGCCACCCAGCTCAGGAGGCACGCCACTGCCAGGGCGATCCAGGCCGCCACCCACAGGTCGCGCGGGCGCGACGGCACCGGCGACCGTGGGCTTGTCCCGCCGCCCCGCCCGGCGGTCGAGGGCGGCGTCGAAGGCGTCGTTGCTCCACCCGACCGACAACTGCCCCACCAGCACGGCCAGGAGGACGAGGACAAGGGAGACGCCACGCCAGCCGATGCTCCAGGCGAAGACGGTCATGATCAGCGTCACGACGACGGTCGGTGCCGCGTGGGCCGCCTGCACGTAGCCGCGAAGCGTCGTCATGCCGGGAACGTACCGCCTCGGGCCGTCCGTCGGTCCGACGCTCACGACAGTGCCGGAATCCCCGGTCCGGGGTAGCCTGCAACGACGAGCGCACGCGGCGTCGTGGACCCCGAGGAGCCTGCTGATGGGAATGTTCTCCCGTGCAGCGTCCCTTGCCGCCGTCCCGGTGAAGACGGGCGCCCGGTTCGCGGGCGCGGCCACGGCTACCGCCTTCGGCGCCGACAAGGACACGGCGTACGGCAACGCGCTGTCGTCGTCGATCGAGTCCCTCACGAGCGCACTGGCCAAGGCCCGCGGGCCGGCGCTCAAGTTCGGCCAGATCCTCGCGCTCTTCTCCTCGACGCTGCCGCCGGAGCAGGCGGCCCAGCTGGCATCGCTCGGGCGCCTGTACGAGAACGCCGAGCCGCGGCCGTGGGACAAGGTGGCGCCCCTGGTGGTCGGGCTGCCGGCCGGCACGCACATCGATCCCGACGCGATCGCGGCGGCCAGCCTGGGTCAGGTGCACGCCGGCACGTGGCCGGACGGCACGCGTATCGCGGTCAAGATCCAGTATCCGGATGCGCATCGCATCGTGCGCGCCGACATGCTCCAGCTGCGCACCTTCATCCCGCTCATCCATCGGCTCTTCCCGACCCTCGACGTCAAGTCCCTCCTGGACGAGCACGCGGAGCGGCTCTGGGAGGAGCTGGACTACACGCGCGAGGCGCGCTGGCAGACGACGTTCCGCGACGCCTGGGGAGCCGCCAGGCCCGGCGTTGTCACGATCCCGCGCGTGCTGCATGCGTCCCCCACCCTCCTCGTGACGGAGTGGCTCCCGGGCATCCCCTACGCCAGCCTCGCCGACGCCCCCGCCGAGCAGCGCGACGCCGCCGGCCGCCTCCTCGCGCGTTTCACCCTGTGGTCCGCCCACCTCGTCGGCGCGGTGCACGCCGACCCGCACCCGGGCAACTACCGGCTCCTGGACGACGGCTCGCTTGGAGTGCTCGACTTCGGCTCGGTGGGCCACCCCGCTGGAGCCTTCACCGACCTGTTCGTCCGCACCTTCGACTTCGCCGCTGCCGACGACCTCGAGGGCCTGCGCCAGATGTGGCTCGACGCCGGCATGCTCGTCGAGTCCACCACCGCCGAGGAGCTCGTCGAGCTGCTCGCCATCGACCTGACCCCGTACTACGAGGACGAGTTCCGGTTCTCGTCGGAGTGGATGACCGGCCGGGCGGACGGCTGGGCCGATCCGGCCGCCTCGATGCAGAACGTCGGCAAGCTGACCTTCCCGCCGGGACTCCTGCTGGAGCACCGGGCCGTCACCGGCATGCTGGCGCTGATGACCAGCATCGATGCCACCGTCGACTTCCGCGCCGTGCTCGACGGCGCACTCGACCCGCGCTGACGGGTTCCCCGCACCCGCATCTGCGAGGTGCCGCATCGGATGAAAGGGTGAGCGCGTGGGTGGACGCATCGTCATCGTCGGGTCCGGGGAGACCGCTCCGACCATGGTCAAGGTGCACCGGGCACTGATCGAGCAGGCCGGTGCCGGCGCACGAGCGATGCTCGACACCCCCTTCGGCTTCCAGGCCAACGCGGACGACCTCACCGAGAAGGTGTTCGAGTACTTCGCCGACTCCGTGGGCGATCGGCTCGAGGTGGCCCGCTGGCGCCGACGCGACGAGGCGGTCGCCGACCGCGAGCGGTCGCTTGCGCTCCTGCAGCGGTCCAGCTTCGTCTTCGCCGGCCCCGGCAGCCCGACCTACGCCCTGCGGCAGTGGCAGGAGACTCCCGTTCCGCGCGCCCTGGTCGACGTGGTCGGTCGCGGCGGCACCGTCGTGCTCGGCAGCGCGGCGGCCGTCACGGTGGGCAGCTACGCGGTGCCGGTGTACGAGATCTACAAGGTCGGCGAGGACCCGAGCTGGCTGCCGGGGCTGGACCTCCTGGGGCAGCTGACCGGCATCTCGGCGGCCGTCATCCCGCACTTCGACAACCGCGAGGGTGGCCGCCACGACACGCGCTTCTGCTACCTCGGGTCCCAGCGGCTCGAGGCGATGGAGGCCGGACTCCCGCTCGACGTCGGCGTCCTCGGCGTCGACGAGCACACCGCCGTCGTCGTCGACACCGCCGACGGGACCGCGACCGTGCACGGCGCCGGCGCCATGACCCTGCGCCACCGGGGCGTCAGCGAACTCGTGCCCGCCGGTGACGCCATCGCGCTGGCGGACCTGGCCGCGCTCCTCGCCGGCGCCGCCACGGGACACGTCACGACCGTGCACGCGACGCCGGCCGGCGGCGAGCCCGAGTCGAAGGACGAGCCTGCGACCTCGTTGCGGGCGACCGCGGAGTCGCTTCGTCTGCAGTTCGACGAGCGCCTCGCGGCGGCGGACGCCGACGGTGCGCTGGCCGCATGCCTGGACCTGGAGGACGCCATCCACGCCTGGTCGGCCGACACCCTCCAGAGCGACGACATCGACGTGGCCCGGCAGGCGCTCCGCTCGATGATGGTGGGCCTGGCCGGGTCCGCGGTCCTGGGCCTGCGCGACCCGCGCTCGATCCTTTCTCCCGTTGTCGAGGTGGCACTCGACGCCCGGCTCCGCGCCCGTCAGGCTAAGGACTACGCGATGAGCGACGTGATCCGCGACGGGCTCGCGGCCGCCGGCATCGAGGTTCGGGACACCCCCGACGGCATGGACTGGAGCATCGCCAATGACTAGCACGGACATCCGGGTCGGACTGCTCGCCTACGGTGCCATCGGCCACGAGCACAACCTGGCCGTGCAGGCGACCCGTGGCCTGGTGCTGACGGCCGTGTGCGACACGAATCCCGAACGTATCGCCGCCGCGCAGGAGCTCGCCCCGGACGCGACCGCCTTCGAGGACGCCACGGCCATGCTCGACTCGGGGAGCATCGACCTGGTCATCGTGTCGACGCCACCGGACAGCCACTACCGGTGGGCCCATGCGGCCCTCACGCGCGGCATCCACGTCATCCTCGAGAAGCCCATGGCCCTGACGGCCGACCAGTGCGACGAGCTGATGGACCTCGCGGCGACATCGGGGCTGCTGCTCGTCGTGTACCAGAACCGTCGGTACGACGCCGACTTCGTCACGATGGCCCAGCTCATCGGCGCCGGAGCGATCGGCGAGGTGTTCCAGTACGACTCCTTCGTGGGCGGCTTCAGCAGGCCCTGCGACTACTGGCACTCCGATGCCGCGGTGTCCGGCGGGGCGATCTTCGACTGGGGCAGCCACTACCTCGACCAGGTCCTCACGGTGATGCCCGGTGCCGTGGCGCACGTGAGCGGCCAGAACCACAAGCGTCGCTGGCTGCACGCCACGAACGCCGACCACGCGCAGGTGACGATCACCTTCGCCGACGGAGCGCAGGCGACGTTCGTGAACTCCGACCTGGCCGCCGCGCGCAAGCCGAAGTTCTACGTGCTGGGCACCGAGGGCGCCATCGTGGGCGACTGGGACCCTGCGGCCGAGCCGGCGGTCGCCGACCGGCCCGCGATCCTCACCCTGTTCCGCGAGGACGGCACGCGCGAGGCCGTGGTCCCGGTCGAGGTCGAGCCGCACTCGTTCCATCGGTCCGTCGCGGCGCACCTGCTCGAGGGGGCGCCGATGCCCATCACCGCCGCAGCAGTCACGCGACGTGGTCGCGCTGATGGAGGCGGCCGAGGAGTCGGCGCGGGTGAACGCGCTACCGGTCACTCCTGCGCTCCTGCGGGCATGACGGTTCGCTGGGGCTTCGTCGGCGCCGGCTGGATCGCGGCGCAGGCGATGGCTCCGGCCGTCCATGCCGCCGGCAACGCCACGCTCCACGCCGTGGCCAGCCGCGACCCGCAGCGTTCGGCTCGCCTTCAGCCCGTCGTGACGCGTCCCACGTACGACGCCCTCATCGAGGATCCCGAGGTGGACGCCGTCTACGTCTGCCTCGCGAACCACCAGCACGAGGAGTGGGTCGTCCGGGCGCTGTCGGCCGGCAAGCACGTGCTGTGCGAGAAGCCGCTCGCGACCGAACCGGCCCAGGCGCAGCGGATGGCCGACGCCGCCCGCGACGCCGATCGGGTCCTCGTGGAGGCGGTGTGGTCCCGCTGGCACCCGCGGTTCCGTCGCCTCGCCGACCTCTCGACGTCGGGTGACCTGGGCGAGCTGCTGTCGATCGACAGCGCGTTCACCTTCCCCGCCGAGCTGGAAGGCAACTATCGCGCCGACCGCGAGTGCGGGGGAGGAGCGCTGCTCGACGTCGGCGGGTACCAGGTGCATGCATGGCTCGCCCTGACCGGTGGTGCCCCCGAGGTGCGCCTCGATCGGGTCGAGCGCACCAATGGCGCCACGGGGATCGACCTGACCACGCGGATCGCTGCGGCACTCGACGGCAGCACGCGAGCGACGGCGGTCGCGTCGTTCGCCATGCCCGAGCACCAGTTCCTCGTCGTCACCGGGACGCAGGTGCAGGTGCGCACGGGCGCCGGAGCGGCATTCACCGCCTGGCGCGAGCCGACGACCCTGCTCGTCGGGGAGCACGTCGAGTCGTTCCCGCCGGTCGACGCGTACCAGCTCATGGTCGAGGCGGTCAGCGCCAGGATCCAGGGCGAGGACGCCTGGTGCGTGCCGCTGGCCGAGTCGCTGCGCGTCGCCACGGTGCTCGCCGACGTGGCCGCCGCGGCCTGAGCCGCGAGCTGCGTCACTCGTTGCTGGACGAACCGGGCAGGTGGCAGCAACGAGTGACGCACTCGCCCGTCGGGTCAGCCGGGCGGCGACCCGTCGAAGAGCCGCCGGGCCTCCGTCGCGCTGACCCGCAGGCCGAGCTCCGAGGCCAGCAGGTCCCGCAGCTGCTCGGCGCTGGTGATCCCGGTCGTCGTGGTTCCGTCCGCCCGGATGACCCAGTAGTCGCGGTTGCGCAGCGAGCGGATCTCGTCATCGAGGATCAGCGACGCCACGAGGGTGTTGACGAACGTGGCCTCGGGATGCTTGTGGGAGTAGAAGTGGCCGAGCTCGCAGTCGGACTGCCCGTACCGGGCGAGATCGAAGCGGTAGAGCGAGTAGCGCTGACCGTCCACGATCGACTGCATGTGGAACTCGCCGGGACGCGCCTCGTGCACGCGGAAGGGGGCACCGTCGTCGACCGACGCATCCCCCGGCATCGGCACGGGGGTCGGCGGACCGAGCGGGCCGAAGCCCACGTCTACGACGTAGATCCCGTCCGTCGAGCGTCACCAGCGTCACGCGGTGGGTCAGGCCCGGATGGATGTCCTGGTTGTGGATCACCCGCGCAAGCTGGATGCGCGCGTCGAAGCCCAGCTCCTGCAGCACCTCGAACAGCAGGCCGTTCTGCTCGAAGCAGTAGCCGCCGCGACGGCGCACCACGATGCGATCGATCAGGCTGCTCGGCACCGAGCGGGAGGTCGTCGCCCAGCCGAGGTCCGACGCTGCTGAACGCGAGGGTCGACACGTGCCGGCGCGTGATCTGCGTCAGGAAGGGCAGGCTGGGCTCCGCGGGCTCGAGGCCGAGGGCATCCAGGTACTTCGGCGCGACGCTCACCGGATGACGATAGAGCCTCGCGTGGGAGGCTGGCTCCGTGAAGCTCACGGTGGTCGGCGGTGGCTCGACCTACACGCCGGAGCTCGTCGACGGCCTCGGCCGGCTGGCCGGGGACCTGGCCATCGACGAGCTCGTGCTGCTGGACCCGGACGCCGAACGGCTGGCGGTCGTGGGGGACGTTCGCCGCACGGATGCTGCGGCAGGCGGACTCGTCGACGAGGCTCGTCATGACGGCCGACCCGCGAGGCCGCCATCGACTCGGCGTCAGCGGTGCTGCTGCAGTTCCGCGTCGGCGGGCAGCAGGCGCGCGCCCAGGACGAGACCTTCCCGCTCGACTGCGGCTGCGTGGGGCAGGAGACCACCGGGGCCGGTGGACTGGCGAAGGCGATGCGCACGGTTCCCGTGGCCCTCGACCTGGCGCGCACCGTGTCGGAGCGTGCGGCCCCGGACGCCTGGATCGTCGACTTCACCAACCCCGTCGGGATCGTCACCCGAGCCCTGCTCGACGACGGCCACCGTGCCATCGGGCTGTGCAACGTGGCGATCGGGTTCCAGCGCCTCCTCGCGGGGTGGCTCGGCACCGATCCGGCTCGTGTCGAGCTCGACCACGTGGGGCTCAATCACCTGACATGGATTCGCGAGGCGCGCGTCGACGGCGTCGACATGCTGCCGGGCCTTCTCGACGAGCACGGTGACGGAGCTGGCCGATCGCCTCGAGCTCCCGCTGGACCTGATCCGCCACCTTCGGATGATCCCGTCGTACTACCTGCGCTACTTCTACGCCCACGACGAGGTGGTCGCGGAGCTGCTGCGCCAGGGCACCCGGGCCGCCGAGGTGCAGCGCATCGAGGCGCAGCTGCTCGAGCTCTACCGGGATCCGTCGCTGGTCACGAAACCGGCGCTCCTCGAGCAGCGGGGCGGCGCGTACTACTCGGAGGCTGCCGTCGCCCTCCTCGCGTCGCTGCTGGGGCGGTCGGCCGATGGGCGGCACGTCGCCAATGTGCGCAACGCAGGAACGCTCGGCGTTCCTGCCGGACGACGCGGTCATCGAGACGTCCTGCGACGTGACGCCCGACGGAGCGCGTCCTGTCCCGGTACGTCCGATGGAGCCGCTCCTCGCGGGACTCGTCGCGCACGTCAGCGCCTACGAGGAGCTGGCGCTCGACGCAGCGCTCCGCGGTGGCCGTGACCGCGTCGTGTCGGCCCTGCTCGCCCATCCCCTCGTGGGGCAGTGGGACGTGGCGAACCGGCTGTCCGACGCGCTCATCTCCGGCAACCGCGAGTACCTGGCGTGGGCGTGACGACGCACGACGGCAGGCAGGTCGTCGTCGCCGTCGACGGCGGGGGCAGCAAGACCGACGTCGCGATCGTCAGCCGCACTGACGGGCGCGGTGCGCGGCCGGTATCGCGGTCCGGGGTGCTCGCAGCACGACCTCGGACCCGAGCGCGCCGCCGAGGTGATCGACGCGTGCGTCCTGGCGGCGCTCACGGAGGCGGCGGTCGATGCCGCCGACGTCGTCCACGCGGGCTGCTACCTCACGGCGATCGACCTGCCCGACGAGCAGGCGGTCATGGCCGGACTGCTTGGCCGCACCGCGTGGGGTGCCCGGTCCCTCGTGGTGGACAACGACCTCTTCGCCCTGCTGCGGGCCGGCACCGGTCACAGGCCGGCGGCGGTCGTGGTCTGCGGCACCGGCATCAACGGGCTGGCGGTCGGTGCCGACGGCGAGGTCGCGCGACTGGTCGCCCTGGGCGCGTGCTCGGGGGACTGGGGTGGCGGGGCGGAGCTGGCCAAGACGGCCCTGTGGTACGCGGCACGAGCCGACGACGGTCGGGGCGAGCCGACGCGCCTGCGTGACGCGGTGCTCCGCTGGGCGGGCGCCGACCGCATGGATGACGTGTCGGTGGGCGTCCATCGTGGCCGCCTCGACCCTGCGGAGTGGAGCGTCCATGTGCCCGAGGTGTTCGCCCTCGCTGCAGAGGGCGATCGGGTGGCGCGCGACCTCGTCACCAGGCAGGGCCGTGAGATCGCGCTGATCGCCGCCGCTCTCATCGAGCGACTGCACCTGCAGTCCCATCCGGTGCCTGTCGTGCTCGGCGGCGGCATCGTCGCGGGCAGGGATGCCACCCTGCTTGCAGCGGTGGCCGACGTGCTCGTCGCGCGGGTCCCGAAGGCCGAGCTGATCGTCGTCACGGATGCTCCCATCGACGGCGCGATCCGCCTCGCCCTCGAACACGCGGAGGCGGGGTGAGCCCAATGGCCCACCCCGCCTCCGCGTTCCGATCGACGGGTGCGACTACTGCGCGAGGAGCGCGTCGACGTCGACGTCCGGGGGAAGGATCACGGCGTCGATGGCGTGGATGACGCCGTTCGACGTCTCGACGTCGGCCTGGATGACCTTCGCGCCGTTCACGGTCACGCCGTCGGCGGTGGACAGTGCCACGGTCTGGCCCTCGACGGTGGGGACGTCGCCGTCCGTCACGTCAGCGGCCATGACCTTGCCCGACACCACGTGGTAGGTCAGGATCTTCGTGAGTGCGTCCTTGTTCTCCGGGAGCAGGAGCGCGTCGAGCACGCCCGCGGGAAGGGCCGCGAACGCGTCGTCGGTGGGTGCGAACACCGTGAACGGTCCCTCGCCCTGCAGTGTCTCGACGAGTCCGGCGGCGGTGACGGCGGCCGTGAGGGTCGCGAAGCCGTCCGTCGTGCTGGCGACCTCGATGATGTCGCCGGCCATGGGGGCCTCAGACGCCATCGAGGACTCGGCGGCGGCGGCGGACTCCGAGGCTGCGGGGCTTGCCGCCGTCTCGTCGGACGAGCTGCTGCAGGCAGCGAGAGTGAGCGCTGCGGCTACTGCCACAGCGGCGATGGTGAGCTTCTTCATTACGGGTCTCCCTGAAGTCGATTGGGCTGTCTTTTCGACGCTAACCCGGCTTCAGCAGACCCGCATTCTGAGATCGCGGTCGCGGAGTGTGACGTGATCGATGCCGGCCTCCTAGGAGGTGGGCATGCAGCTCCAGCAGAGCCCGGAGGCATCGGTGCGGTGGATCGGGCCACGGCAGCCGCGGCATCGATCGTGGTCGGTGAGGCCCATCGGCTCGCGCCGCTCGTCGTCGAGCAGGGCAAGGCGGGGCAGGGAAGTGACGTACATCTGTGGTTCTCCTCTTCGGCGCACCCCGCCGGACGGCGGTCGCACCACGTGGTCTTGGTGGCCCGCCTCGCTCAGGAGCTGCCCTGTCAGGGGCGCTCACCGTGCCGGGCGGTGTCCATCAGCGCGGCCATGGGCGGCCTGCGCGTGCTTCGACGGTAACACGCTTCCCACGGGGTGCCTAATCGGGACGGGAGCGCAGGGCCCACGACGAGAGCGGCCGGGCCGGGTGCCCGGTCATTGACCGAAGTAGGGCCGGTGAACTCCCGGCCGGCCGGTCCTGTGGCGCCGGGTCGGGACGATAGTGAGGGTGGGAGGGTGGCTCATGCGTTGGTCGGTACCGGGATTGGCGGCGGTCGGGGTGGCGTCACTCGCCGCCCTGGTGCTGGCTGCAGCGCCCGATCCGGTACCCGCCACGAGCCCCGCTCTCGGACCCGTCGGGATGGCCACGAATACCCCATCGGCACCCGAGCCGGCTGACACCTCCCAGCCGGTCTCCGTGGTCGCGGTCCAGGCCGCCACCGTCCAGGGGCCGGCCCTCGTGTTCGCCACGTTCAACGTCTGCAAGGTCGCCTGCGCGGCGCCGGCTCCGTCCTGGGATGTCCGACGCGAGCGGGTCGCACGCGTGATCGCCGAGACCGGCGCCGACGTCATCGGTGTGCAGGAGGCGACCAACAACGCCACGTCGACAGCCAAGACGCAGGCCGAGGACATCGCCAACCTGGTCGCCCCAGCGGGCTACCGCACACCGTCCTACCCGATCGAGGCGAACGAATGCCGTCGTCCGCGCGACGCGGCGGGCCAGCTCGCCGGCCCGTCGCCCTGCGACAACACCGCGATGCTGCTCTTCAAGGACGCGACGGTCGACCAGGTGGCACTGCCCGGCGGCCGGCCGTCGGCGGGGATCATCCTGACGTCGACGATCACGCCCGCCGTCGATCCGAACTCCGCGATGCGGTCCGTGGCCTGGGCCTACCTTCAGGGCGCCAACGGCAGTGGGCCCTTCCTGGCGATCAGCATGCACACGGACTCGGCAAAGACGCCCGAGGCCGAGGCCTCACGGGTGGCGATCGCCGGTGCACTCGACTCGTGGGCGCAGGGGTGGAACGCCGCGCACGGCATGGCAGGGGCGCCCGTGGTCCTCATGGCCGACCTCAACTCCTATGCGAAGAGGCAGCCGAACGGCGCGCAGCGGGTCCTGGTGGATTCCGGGTGGACGGATGCTGCGACCGCCCCGGCCAAGCGCAACGTGCAGTTCTCCACGATCAACTACAACCCGCTGCTCGGCCTCAACGAGCAGGGCTTCCCGTCCAGGCCCTACGAGTTCCGCACCAGCAAGAAGAATCCCGTGCTCGACGCGACGCGCATCGACTACGTGATGGCGAAGGGCGCAGGGATCCTGCCACTCGACTACGAGGTGGTCATCAGGCTCAACGCGGACGGCACCTTCTCGCCCGACTACCAGGCGTCCGACCACCAGATGGTGCGCGCGACGCTGTCCTTCCCGCCCCGCTAGGTCGAGGTCATCACCACGACGGTGATGGAGATGGCGGCGAAGGCCAGCACGACGACGGCCAGGCCGATGGCGAAGAGCCGGTAGCGACGGTCGTGCGCGGCGTGATCCTCGTCGGGCACGGTGACAGCGTCGTCGTGGGCATCGCTCATGGCCGCTCCTCGTCGTCAGCGTGATCGTATCCGGCCGCGATGGTCGACCCGGCGACCAGCGGTTATCGTCGGGACGACGCCACCCCCTCAGGAGGACTCCGTGGAGTACACGCACCTGGGCCGCACCGGCCTGCTCGTCAGCCGCATCTGCCTCGGAACGATGAACTTCGGGCCGGTCACCGGTCGCGAGGACTCGTACGCGGTGATGGACCGCGCGCACGAGACCGGGATCAACTTCTTCGACAGCGCCAACGTGTACGGCTGGGGCGAGAACAAGGGCCTCACCGAGACGATCATCGGCGAGTGGTTCGCCCAGGGCGGCGGCCGTCGCGAGCGGACCGTGCTGGCCACCAAGCTCTACGGCGACATGGGCGACTGGCCCAACGACGGCAAGCTCTCCGCGCTCAACATCCGGCGGGCGTGCGACGCCTCCCTGCGCCGGCATGCAGACGGACTACATCGACCTCTACCAGATGCACCACATCGACCGGGAGACGCCGTGGGACGAGATCTGGGAGGCGATGGACCTGCTCCGCCAGCAGGGCAAGATCCTCTACGTCGGCTCGTCGAACTTCGCCGGCTGGCACCTCGCGCAGGGCCAGGAGGCCGCGAATCGGCGCGGGCAGCTCGGCCTGGTCAGCGAGCAGTCCATCTACAACCTGGTCGAGCGCACCGTCGAGCTCGAGGTGCTGCCGGCCGCGCAGGCGTACGGGATCGGCATCATCCCCTGGTCGCCCCTGCACGGCGGGCTGCTCGGCGGCGTCCTGCGCAAGCAGGCGGCCGGAGACGCCCACCGCAGCAACAGCGGGCGCGCGTCGGACACGCTGGAGAAGCACCGGTCCGCGATCGAGCAGTGGGAGGCGTACTGCGACGAGCGCGGCGAGGGCCCCGGCGACGTCGCACTGGCGTGGCTGCTCCACCAGCCCGCCGTCACCGCGCCCATCGTGGGACCGCGCAACCTCGAGCAGCTCGACAGCGCGCTGAAGGCGCTCGACGTGTCTCTCGACGCGGAGGCCCTGGAACGCATCGACGACGATCTTCCCGGGCCCGGAGGCACCGCCCCCGAGGCGTACGCCTGGTGACACCGACGCATCAGGCGGACACCCCGCCGCTGATCGCTCCTGTCGACGACCTGGTCGCGCTCATGGCCGGCGGCGGAGTCGTGGTGCTGAGCGGGGCGGGCCTGTCGACCGAGTCGGGGATACCCGACTATCGCGGACCCAGCGGGGCAGCGCAGCGTCGGCACGCGCCCATGACCTACCAGGCCTTCGTCCGGGATCCGGCCGCGCGGCGCCGCTACTGGGCGCGCAGTCACCTCGGCTGGCAGCACATGTCGAGTGCCCGACCCAACCCCGGCCACCACGTGGTGGCCGATCTCGAGCGCCGCGGAGTGGTGACCGGTGTGATCACCCAGAACGTGGACGGGCTCCACCAGGCGGCGGGATCCGACCTGGTCATCGACCTGCACGGGCGGCTCGACCGCGTCACGTGCCTGTCGTGCGGCTCGATCTCGGATCGCCGTCGACTCGACGATCGGCTGCGCGAGGCGAACCCCGACTGGCACGCGCAGACGCTGGCGATGAACCCGGACGGCGACGCGGACCTCGCGGACGCGCAGCTGGACGGCTTCACGCCCGTCGACTGCGACATCTGCGGGGGAGTGCTCAAGCCCGACGTCGTCTACTTCGGCGAGAACGTTCCGCGTGCGCGCGTGGAGCAGGCGTACGCATGGGTCGACGCCGCAGCCGTCCTGCTGGTCCTCGGCTCGTCGCTCCATGTGTTCTCCGGGCGACGGTTCGTGATGCGCGCCGCCAGCGCGGGTATCCCAGTGGCGATCGTGAACCAGGGACCCACGCGGGGAGACGAGGTCGCGTCGCTGCGGATCGACGCCCCGCTCGGGATGACGCTCGCCGCCCTCAACGGGCCGTGTAGGGGAGCCGCGAGTCGGATCGTCCGCCTAGGACTGGTCTGGGGACGTACCGTGGACGGGTGATCACCCGGCTGCTCGCCCTCATCGGCGCGGCAGCCGCGCTGGCCGCGACGACGGCGGTGCTACCGCCCGCTGCGGGGGCGCCTGCGCGGGAGCCGCTCGTCATCGGCGGTGAGCCCGCGGTGGGCTTCCCCGGGGTGGTGGCCATGGCCGTCTTCGACGGGACCAGGTGGAACGTGTGCACGGCAGCCCTCATCCGACCGCGTGTCCTGATGACCGCCGCGCACTGCCTGACAAGGGCGGGCTCGAGTGAGAGCGTCCAGCGCGTCCGGGTGTTCCGGCCGGGGGCCAAGGCGGTGATCTACTCCGACACCGGCCCCAAGCGGCCCGCGAAGATCCGCGTGCTGAAGTGGTGGCTGGGGCCTGCCGACGGCCCGCGGGCCTCGCTGGTGCAGCCCAATGACGTCGCGACCGTCCTGCTGGGCGGCGACCTGGGGCCGACGCCCTACACGCGCTTCGCGACGCAGCTCGAGCTCGCGGCCTGGCGGGCGCAGAAGGCACCCCTCACTCATGTGGGCTACGGAAGCGCCGGCTCCGCGCGCTACAGCCGGATCCCGCGCGCCATCGACCTGCCGTTCAAGTCGCTGTCGCTGCGGAGCAGCTTCGGCATGACGTTCTCCACGACGACAACGGCCACGCAGTCCGTCTGCCCGGGCGACAGCGGCAGCCCCGCCTTCCGGGCAGAGGCGACGGGATCCGTGCTCGTCGGCACTGTGGCGGGCTCGAACGGCTCGTGCGCCACCGACGTGACCGACCGTGCCGGACGACATCGGCTTCGTGGCGGTGGGCTACCTCGACCTCGTCAACGCGGCGTTCGCGGAGGCCGGCTACCTGACGATCCCGTCCGCCCCCGTCGTCTCCGGTCTCGCGGCACGCAACCGCGATGTCGTGGTCACGTGGAAGGCGCCGACCCAGTCGCCCGGGACGGTCGTCGGCTACGACGTGCTGACGCCCGACGGCGCGCTCGTCTGCCAGACCGACCAGCTGAGCTGCACGGTCAGCGGACTGCCGGACGGTACGTACGCGTACACGGTGCGCAGCCGCAACGCGGAGAACCAGGGTGACGCACTGCCGGCCGGAGCAGGTGCTGCGCGTGGCCTCGCCGCCCGCCCCGCCGGCTCCGACCGTCCGGGAGACGTCGAGGCGCCGCTTCACGATCACGGTGACCACGATCGCCGGGCAGACGTCGGCGGTCGTGACGTCGTACGTCGTCCGCGACCAGAACGGCACCGTGGTGTGCACGCTCGTCCCGCCGTCGCCGACGACCACCACGCCTGAGCTGCCCGGCCCCGACCCGGCGCGGCACCTACACCGTGTCGGTCCACGCCGAGACGCAGATGGGCCCGTCGCCCGAGTCCCCGCCGAGCGTGCGATTCACGGTCCGCTGACGCCCGGCGTCACCACCGTTCGGTGCGGGGGACAATGCCCCCATGTGGATCGACGAGTCAGACACGACTCAGCTCTCGCAGCGCCTGCGGGTGGGCCCGCGCGAGCTGCTCGAGGCGATCGGCGGTCCCTGGCAGGTCGTCGAGCGCTTCGCCGAGCATGAGATGGAGCGTCCCGGGACGCTGTTCGTCGGCCGTGCGGGTCCGTCGGTGGGCATCCTCGTGACCGACGACGCCGAGCCCTGCGGTGACGCGTCGGCATGGCCGTCGGGGAGTGGGCGGGCGTGCATCCGCTGCTGTGGACCGATCGCCGCGCCGGTCGTGCACCTGACGACACCGGTCGCCGGGCTGCGGCGGACGCCGACACGGACGTCCTGCTCGACGACCTGCGGACGGCGGTCGACGCCGCGGCGCTCGCGAAGGCGCCCATCCTCGTGGTCTGCCGCTACTGCGGCGCCCTCGTCGCCCCGGAGTACGCCCTCGGCGAGGAGCTGTGCATGGGCTGTGGGTCGACGGTCTTCGGAGTCGTCTACTAGGCAGGCGGTGCTCTGCGATACTCCGGCGCATGTCACTTCTCGATCTCTTCCGCGTCGACGACAAGGTGGCGGTGGTCACGGGCTCCGGGCGAGGCATCGGCCGTGCGATCGCCCTCGGCCTGGCCGATGCGGGCGCCGACGTCGTCATCACCAGCCGGCGCGCCAACGAGGTGGCCGACGTGGCCGGCGAGGTGCGCGCCCGGGGCCGGCGCGCGCTGGAGCTGCCCGGCGACCTGAAGGAGCCCGGCATGCCGGCGCGGCTGGCCGAGGCGGCGGTGGCGGAGTTCGGCCGAATCGACATCTGGGTGAACAACGCGGGCGGCACCGACGACGCCCATGTCCAGCCGCTCACGGTCACGACCGACGAGCAGATGCGGGACATGTTCGAGCTGAACCTGATGGCGGCGTTCGCCGGGTCGCGGGAGGCGGCACTGCGCATGACGCGCGGCGGGGCCATCGTCAACATCTCCTCGGGCGCGGGCATGAGGGCGGCCCCGAACACCGGCGCGTACGCCGCGTCGAAGGCCGCCCTGCTCAACCTCACGCAGACGTTGGCCGCCGAGCTGGCGCCGGACGGGATCCGCGTCAACGCGATCTCGCCGGGGATGGTGCCCACCGAGTCCTTCTTCCGGGTCCTGCAGTTCACCGAGGACGACCTCGTGAAGCTGGCGCAGACCGTGCCGCTGGGTCGGATGGGCACGCCCGACGACATGGCCGCTGCCGTGCTCTACCTCGCGTCGCCGGCGGCCGGCTGGGTGACGGGCCAGAACATCCTCATCGGCGGCGGGCGCGACGGCGGCAAGTCGGTCGAGCACCGCTGACCCGTTCGCGGACCGTCCGGGAGTCATCTAGATCAATTCCGTGAAACGTGGGACACCGCGGCGGCGCCTCTGATCTGATCGGTGCATCCCCGACGGCAGGAGCACCCCATGACCACCGAGATGTCCGAGCCCGCCATCGAGGGCAGCCTGCTCGACCCGGAGGTCCAGGCCTGCCCGTTCCCGTACTACGAGCAGCTGCGCGAGAAGGCACCCGTCTACCGCATGCCGGAGACCGGCTTCTACGTGATCTCGACCTACGAGGACCTCAAGACCGTGCTCGGTGATCCGCAGACGTACTCGAACGACATCATGATCGAGCACCTCGCCGGCGAGGCTGCCGCAGACCTGGGCCGGATGTACGACGAGAACCTCGCGGAGGCCGGCTGGGGGCACGTGCAGACGCTGCAGCGCACCGACCCGCCCGAGCACAGCCGCTACCGGCGACTGCTGAACCGGGCGTTCACGCCGTCGATGGTCAAGGGCATGGTCCCGAGCGTCGAGCGCACGTCTACGGCGCTCATCGACTCGTTCATCGACGCGGGCACCTGCGACTTCGTCGCCGACTTCGCGTTCCCGCTGCCGGGCATCGTCATCGCGGAGCAGATCGGCCTCGACGCCAACGAGATCAACACCTTCAAGCGCTGGTCGGATGCGATGCTGTCGCCGGCGCAGGGGCTGCTGGTCGACGAGGCCTCGGCCAAGCACTACTCGGGGATCGAGGCGGAGGCCCAGCGCTTCTTCGCGCCGATCCTCGAGGACCGCATGGTGAACCCGACGGGCGACCTGATGTCGGCGATCGTGGCGGAGTCGGCCGAGGGCGACGCGCCCCTGACGATGGCCGAGCTGCAGAACATCATGAACCAGCTGGTCACCGGCGGCTACACCACGACGGCCGACGCCATCGCCAACGCGATGCTCCTGCTCATCGAGCATCCCGACCAGATGGAACTGCTCCGCAACGACCGCAGCCTCCTGCGCAACTTCGTCGACGAGTCCCTGCGTCTGGCCAGCTCCGTCCAGGGCCTGTTCCGGCGCTCGACCGTCGACTCCGAGCTGAGCGGAGTGCACATCCCGGCGAACAGCATCCTGCACACGCGCTACGGGTCGGCGAACCTCGACGAGGCGATGTTCCCGGAGGCGGCGCGGATGGACATCACGCGCGACAACGCGAGCAAGCACCTGTCGTTCTCGCGCGGCCCGCACTTCTGCGTGGGCCAGCCGCTCGCGATGCAGGAGATCATGATCGGCTTCGACCAGATCCTCGACCGCATGGACGACATCGCCCTCGCGCCGGGCTCGACGCCGGAGCGCGTCGAGGGCCTGATCTTCTACTCGCTGAAGGACCTGAGGATCACCTTCACGCCCCGCGGCTGACAGGGCACGCTCAGCGGTAGAGCTGGTCCAGCACCTCGATCACGCCCAGCCCGGGAACCGGACCGGTGACGAGGTCGGCCAGGGCCTTGATCTCGTCCTTGGCATGGCCCATGACGACGGCAGTGCCGGCCCACTGCAGCATCTCGATGTCGTTCATGGCGTCGCCGATGGCGAGCACCTCGCTGCTGTCGATGCCGAGCCGGGCGCAGAGCTTCTGCAGGCCGGTGGCCTTGGTGACGCCCTTGACGCCGAGGTCGAGCCACGCGACGTCGGTGACGCCGAAGGCGATCGAGTGCATGTCCAGGTGCTCGACGACGGCTCCCAGCCCCTCGTCGACGTGATCGTCGCTGCGGACGATGACGCGCACGACGGGCTCGCGGGCGAGGTCCTCGAACGGCGACCTCGCGGATGTCGAGGGAGACCCCGCGGTCGACGAAGTGACGACTGGTGAGGAACACGCCCTCGGTGGTCTCGACGGCGAAGGTGGCAGCCGGGAGGAGGGGCGCCAGCTCGCGCAGCAGCTCGCGTCGCGTCGAAGGTGAGCGCCTCGACCACCGTCGGCCGGGTCGACGGTGATGATCATCGCCCCGTTGCTGACCACGGCGTAGCCGTGCAGTCCGGCCGCGCGGGCGAGGGGCGCCGTCGTGGTGAGCGACCGGCCTGTTGCGGCGACGACGACGGCGCCCAGGTCCGGTCACGCGGCTGACCGCCTCGGCCACGCCGGGCGGGACCTCCCCGCTCTGCGGCGCGAGGGTGCCGTCGAGGTCGACCGCGATGAGGCGCGGGGCCAGGCCGGCGGGCAGGAGCAGCGTCAGGTCATGCGCGCGAGGCCGGCTGCGAGGCGGCTGCGTGGGCGCCGGCACGTCGCCCGAAGATCGAGCCGGCCGCCAGGCTCATGCCGCTCGCGTACTCGTCGCCGTCCTGCGGCAGGTGGCTGGTGCAGGCGCCGGCCGCGTACAGGCCCGGCACGGGGGTGCCGTCCTCGCGCAGCGCCCGACCATCGGCGTCGGTGACGAGCCCGCCCAGCGACATCCAGTGGTAGTCGGAGGTGGGAACGGAGATCTCGAAGACCGCATACGGGGCCGGCGAGGACCTTCAGCCACTCGCTGCCCTTGTGGAACTGCGCGTCCTCTCCGGCGGCGACGTCGGCGTTGTACCGATCGAGAGTCGTCTGCGAGCGAGCCCGCTGGCACACCGAGTGCTGCCTCCATCTCCTGGACGGTCTCGAACGCATCGATGAACGTGTGCGACCCGTGCTTGGGGTAGCCGAAGATCTCCTCGTCGAGGATGAGGAAGGCCTTGGCTCCCGGCTGGCGTGCGATGTAGTGGGACATCCGGCCGTGATAGACGTCCTCGGCCACGAAGCGGGCGCCATTGGCGTTCACGACGATGCCCTTGATGAGGTCCTCGGGGGGA
The DNA here is from genome assembly GCA_963707385.1 of uncultured bacterium. GTDB lineage: Bacteria > Actinomycetota > Actinomycetes > S36-B12 > S36-B12 > UBA10649. The sequence continues at coordinate 812,413 of CAVPPK010000004.1, forward strand.
TAGATCGACGCCGTCGCGATGAGGCCCGTGCATGCCGCGTTCGGCGACGCCCACGGTCCGCCCGAGCAGCAGGCCGGCTCCGTCGTTGGTGGGCTCGCCCAGTGGCTTGCCGTGCTCGGCGAACAGGGGCATGTTCTCGGCGATGATGTCGGCGTTGAGGTTGAAGCTGCCGGCGGCGAGAACGACGCCCTTGACGTGCCTCGACGAACTCGTCGAGCCCGTCCTTGCGCATCTTCACGCCGACGACTCGCCCGTTGTCGTCCTGCACCAGTCCGACCACATTGGCCTCGTAGATGACCGGAACGCGCTCGCGCTCGACGGTGCCGAGGATCGCCTTCATGGCGACGTTGCCGCCGCTGATGTCGCCGTCTCCGGACACCTGGTGGCCGCGCGGGGCGGGCACGGCCTGCTCGCGGAACGGCCATGCCTTCTCGTTGCCGGTGGTGAGCAGGCCCTCGCCGGTGCGGGTGTAGACGGCCTTGTGCTTGTAGGCCACGCGCGCGAAGGGCACGCCCTGTGCCTCGAGCCAGTCGAACTGGGCGACGCTCTCGTCGCAGAAGACGCGCAGCTTCTCCTCCTCGTCCGTCGTCGTGACGGCCCGCATGAACCGGTACATCTCCTGGGGGGAGTCGGGGTAGCCGCAGGCGGTCTGCACGGCGGTGCCGCCACCGAGGTAGAACTGGCCCTGCGACAGGGCGCTGGCCCCGCCACCGGCACCGGCTCGCTCGAGCACGAGGACGTCGGCTCCGGCCTGCTGAGCGGCCAGGGCGGCGCAGGAGCCGGCGATGCCGAGGCCGATCACGACCACGTCGGCGGTTCGATCCCAGGTGGCTACGTCACTCGCACGGTACGGACCCTCGATCACCGGCATGCGGACTCCTCGCAGGAAATGTGTGGACGTCATAGTAGTTGACGGCTCCGGCGCGCGCCGCTCACCGCTGCCGGGTTACGGTGGTGCATGCGCGTCACCCGGCTCTCCGTCACGCCCGTCAAGGGCTTCGCCCTGCACCATCCCGACGCCATCGAGGTCACGACGTCCGGCGTGGCGGGGGACCGCGCGTTCTACCTCGTCGACGACCGCGACACCCTCTACTCGATCGCCAAGACGGGGAGCCTGGTCGGCCTGCACGCCGACTACGACGTCGACGCCGGCCGGCTGGCCATCCGCGAGGGCGCCGACGTGATCGCCGAGGGCCCGGTCGTCGAGGGCGCACCGCACTCGGCCAACTTCTTCGCCTTCAAGCAGGTCGACGGCCGCCTCGCGCCCGGGCCATGGGATGCGGTGCTGTCGGAGCGGGCCGGCCGCCCGCTGCGGCTCGTCAAGGCCGCGGCCGCGGGCGGCGGGCACGACGTCGAGCCCTTGACGCTGCTGGGCACGGCGTCCACGGCCCGGCTGGCGGAGCAGGCGGGGCTGCCCGACGTGGACAGCCGCCGGTTCCGGATGCTGGTCGAGTTCGACGGCGCTGCCGCGCACGCGGAGGACCGGTGGACGGGACAGCGGCTTCAGGTGGGCACGGTCGTCGTCGAGGTGGGTGGCCCGGTGCAGCGCTGCGCGGGGACGACCCGCAACCCCGGCTCCGGGCCAGGTGGACCTCAAGACGCTCGCACTGATCGGCGACTACCGCGGCCGCGAGGACTCGATCTTCGGCATGGGCTTCAACTTCGGCGTGTACGCCACCGTCGTCACGGAGGGCCGCATCCGGGTGGGCGACGCCCTCGAGCTGCTCGACTGAGCCGCAGCTTGAGGCCGCAGCGGTGGCCGTCGACGTCAGGTGATGGACGCGTCGTAGATGCTCTGGATGGTGGCGTCGAGCATGGCGTCGAACTCGGGTTCGCTCTGCTGCGCGCTCAGACCCTCGGTCAGGGCCCGGGAGAAGGACGCGACGACTCCGTGGTTGGCGCGGAGCAGGGTGTCGGCCTCGGCCCGGCTGTAGCCGCCCGAGAGGGCGACGACCCGCAGGACCCGTGGGTGGTTCACCAGGTCGAGGTAGAAGTCGGCCGTGCTCGGCAGGGTCAGCTTGAGCATGACCTGCTGGCCCTCGGGCAGCGCGTCCAGCTCCGCAGTGAGGGCCGCCTTGAGGAGGTCCTCGGCTGCCTGCTTCTCCGGGCTGTGGATGTCGACCTCGGGCTCGATGATCGGGACCAGGTCCGCGGCCAGGATCTGCCGGCCGATCTCGAACTGCTGGCCGACGACGGCGTCGACGCCCGCCGGGTTGGCGAGCGTGATGACCGAACGCATCTTGGTCCCGAAGACGCCGTGCGCCGTGGCTCGCGCGAGGAGGGCGTCGAGGTCGGGCATGGGCTTCATGACCTGGGCGCCGTCGACCTCGTCCGCGAGGCCCTTGTCGACCTTGAGGAAGGGCACGACCTGCTTGCGCGTCCACAGGTACTCCGCGGTGCCGACCCCGTCGATCTGGCGATCCATCGTCATCTCGAACAGGATCGCGCCGAGGATGCGGTCGCCGGTGAAGGCGGGGCTCGTGATGATGCGGGAGCGCATCTGGTGGATGAGGTCGAACATCTCCGCGTCGCCGGAGTAGGCGGACTCCTCGACGCCGTAGAGGCGCAGGGCCTTGGGCGTGCTGCCGCCACTCTGGTCCAGGGCGGCGATGAACCCCTTGCCGTCTCTCATCTTCTGCAGCATCGCGGCGTCCATCATCGTCCCTTCGGTAGGTATGGCTCCACGGTAGCGAGACAGGGTGCGGGAGGCGCGCCCGACGAGTGCCGGGTGCCGTCACACGGCGGCAGCGCGCAGGGGTGGCGGTCCGCTGCTCGACCGGACGATCAGGGGGCCGGGGGCCATCAGGTGCAGTCCTGCGGCCGGCTCGCCGCCGATCCGGTGGAGAAGCAGGTCGACGATGGCCCCGGCGAGGTCCTCCGGGCGTTGCTCGATGGTGGTGATGTCCATGTGCGGCATGGCCGCCTCGGTGATGTTGTCGAAGCCGACGACCGAGATGTCCTGCGGAATCCGCACGTGGTTGCGCCAGAGCACGTCGATCATGCCGCAGGCCACGCGATCGTTGTAGGCGATGATCGCTGTGGGCAGGTGGCCGTCAGCGAGAAGGCGCATGGCCGCTGCCGCGCCCTCGCGGGCTGAGCCACCGGCTTCCACGACGTGCGCGCGGTCAGCGAGGCGGTGCTCGGCCATGGCCGTCAGGTAGCCGTCGAGCCGCGGATCGGCGCTCACGTAGCCGATGCCGCTGGCGTGCCAGATCTCGCTGTGGCCGAGGTCGACGAGGTGCCCGACGAGCCGACGCATGGCTGCGGTGTCGTCGATCCGCACGGCATCGACGTCCGGGATGCTCGAGCCGCCGATCGGCCACGATGATCGGAACGTCTCCCGCGGAGGCGGCCAGGGCGGCGATCTCCGCGTCGGGCGCCTTCGGGCCGATCAGCACGATGGCGGCGCACCTCTGCGCGAGCAGCCCGTCGGTGGCGCGCTCGAGCGTGCGCGTGTCGGTGCTGAACGTGATCGACAGCTCGAACCCGCTGAGGTCCACGGCGTCGTGCAGGAGCTCGACGAGGGCGACATGGAACGGCTGCGTGGCGGTCAGGGTGACCCCGATGAGGGTGCTGTGGTGGCGGCGGAGCTGGCGGGCCCGCTCGTCAGGGCGGTAGTCGAGGTCGGCCGCCGCCTGGAGGACCCGTTCGCGGGTGGCGGGACCGGCGCCCGGGACGCCGCGGAAGACGGTCGAGACCAGCGACCGGGAGACGCCGGCACGCTCGGCAACATCGCGCATGGTGGCCGGCCGCCGGACTGGGTTGGCCATCAGGCTCCCCGTGGGTGATGTGGCCCTCGGCAGACTCCCCGCCGCCGGGAGCTCGGTGCTCCGCCCGCATCGCCCCGGCGGACGCGGGACGGCGGGCGGAGCACCGGCTGTTCGAATCCCCCGCGGTCGAACAGGTAGATCGTGCCATAACGGGTCTATGGATCGTGCCATAAAACGCAGAAGTCCTTCGTCCGTCTCCCGATCGTCAGCCCCAGCAGCCGGTTGATCGCGCCCGTGCGCACGGCGGTGGGAGGCCTCATCGTGAGCGCATTACTGTGCTGCTCATGAGCGACGCCCCGGAGCAGCCACCCGTGCCCGACGCGGTCCCCACGCCCACGACCGTGGTCGGCTACCCGACCGCGCCGCCGGTCGTGCCCGCCGCCGGATACGCCAGCCCCGGGATGGCGAGCCTGCGTGGCCAGGTGCGCACGGTGCGGTACCTCGTCGTCGCCTGCCTTGCGCTCCTCGTCGTCCTGGCCGTCGGCCTGGGCGTCGCGCTGGCGGGCAGTCGAGCGCAGCTCGACGACCTCACGGCCCAGGTGTCCGCGCTCAGCTCGCGGGCCGCTGACGCGGTCGCCGCGCAGCCCGCGGAGCAAGCCGCCGCGCAGCAGCAGTCCGCGGGCGAGGAGCCGGCCGCCGTCACCCAGCTGGGCGCGGCCAGCGATCTCGAGGCCGGCGTGACGATGCCGGCCGGCGTCGACTCCACCGGCGCCGTGCTGATCGGCGACCCGGACGCCGCCAACGTCGTCGAGGTCTACATCGACTACCAGTGCCCGTTCTGCCAGCGCTGGGAGGAGGCCATCGGGACGCCGCTCGCCGCCAAGGCGCTCACGCCCGGGTCGGACCTGCTGATCAAGCAGTACAACCTCGCCTTCCTGGGCGAGACCAGCCCGACCCTGACGCCGGCCGGCGCCTCGGCGCGAGCGGCGAGCGCGGCGGCCTGCGTCGTCAACCAGGACGGCGTCGAGACGTTCGTCGACTTCTCTCAGGCGGTGTTCGCCGCCGCTGATCCCAGCGAGCCGCCCGACGCAGTTCAGCGCCGAGGCGCTCACCGAGCTCGCGACCGCGGCCGGTGCGTCAGCGGAGTCGCTCGCCTGCATCGAGGGCGAGGCCAACGTGCCCGTTCGTGGCGGCGACCACCAAGGCCGGTTTCGGGCGAGGGGTCGGGGGCACGCCGACGGTCATCGTGAACGGCCAGACCCTGGGCAACCCGTTCAGCGACCCTGCCCTCGAGCAGCTGCTCGCCGACAGGCTGAGCGGCGCGCGCGTCCGGGTGCGACCCCGTTCCGCTCCTGCAGAGGGCAGGATGGTGGCCATGAGCCGACGACCCCTCGCCCTGCTGGCGCTCCCGCTCGCCCTGGCTGCCCTGGCCGGGTGCTCGCCCACGACCGTCACGTCGACGGAGGTGCAGGCCCCGCGCACGGTGAGCGTGTCGGCGACAGGTCAGGCCGAGGCCGTCCCCGACGCGGCCAAGGCGTCGATCACCGTCGAGGTCACCGATCCCGCCTCAGCCCAGCAGGCCCAGCAGGACGCCGCGGTGGCCGCCACCGCGGTGCTGGACGCGCTCACGGCGGCGGGCGTCCCGGACGCGGACATCGCCACGCAGGGGATCAGCGTCGGGTCCCACCTACAACTACACCGCCGATGGCGGGCAGACCCTCCTCGGATATCGAGCAGCGCAGACCATCACCGTGACGTTGCGCGACCTGACCACGGCAGGCGCGACGCTGGACTCGGTGGTCGCCGCCGGCGGCAACGCCGCGCGCATCGACTCCCTCGCCCCGTACGTCACCGATCCCACCATCGCGGCGAACAAGGCTCGTGCCCAGGCGGTCGACATCGCAGAGGCCCAGGCCGCCCAGTACGCGGAGCTGCTCGGCTTCACGCCTCGGCCCGGTGGCGTCGGTCTCGGAGTCGTCATCGACCATCGCACCGCCACCGATCGCCTACGCGGACCAGGCCGCCGCGCCGGCGGAGAAGGTGCCGACTCCGATCGAAGCCGGGCACGACACACGGTGAGCGTCACGCTCAACGTGGCCTGGTCCATCGAGTAGGCGGCCGGCGCTCGGGTGGCACAATCCCGGGGTGACCGGGCCCTTCGCAACCGCCATCATCGTGGTGTCGCTCCTCCTGTCGCTGTGGGCGCTGGTGCTGGTGATCGCCAACCGTCCACCCGGCCGCCCGCTGTGGCTCGCGCTCGCGGGCCTCGAGGTGCTGCTGCTCGTGTTCCTGGTCGGAGGGGTCGTGCAGATGCTCGGGAGCGACCGCGACTTCGCCAGGCTCGAGTTCGTGCTGTACCTGCTCGCGTGCGCGGCGGTCGTGCCGGTGGCGGCCTGGTGGGTGCGCGGCGAGACGTCGCGTGCCGCGGCCGGCGTGCTCACGGTCGTGCTCCTCGTGCTGCCCGTGATGATCGTCCGCGTCCAGCAGGTGTGGGCGGGCTCCGGTGCCTGAGCGCACAGCCGCCTGCCGACGGCACGCCGACCCGCTCGACCGGCCGGGGCTTCGGCCGCGTCCTCGTCGCGGTCTACGGGATCTTCGCGCTCGCGGCGACGGCGCGGTCCTTCGTGCAGATCGCCACGAGGTTCGACGAGGCACCGGTGGCGTACGTGCTCTCGGCCTTCTCGGCGATCGTCTACATCGTCGCCACCGTGGCGCTCGCGCGCGGCGACCGGACGTCGCGGCGCGTGGCGACGGTGGCCATCACGATCGAGCTCGTGGGCGTCGTTGCGGTGGGGACGGTGAGCCTGCTCGTTCCGGACTGCCTTCCCCTCGGCGTCCGTCTGGTCCGGCTTCGGCAGCGGCTATCTGTTCATCCCGCTGATCCTCCCGTTCGTCGGCCTGTGGTGGCTGCGCCGCACGGCTTGAGCGCCCTTCGACCGTGCCCCGCCGCGTACTCTGGCGCGAGGGGGCGGCCATGGAGCACCATGCGAGCACGGAGCAGCGACGCGAGCTGCGCCTGCAGCCTCGCGAGCCACCAGATCCCCGAGGTGCTCGCCTGGGCCGGTGTCCTCACCCTGGTGTTCGGCATCGTCAACTACCTCACGCTGCCGGGCGAGTCGTCCTGGTCGTGGGCGACCAACGTGGTGTTCGGGCCGCTCTTCATCCTGCTGGCCTGGGCGCTCCGGCGCGACCACATCACCGCGAGGCTCGCACCGGCGGTCTGGGCCCTGTGCAGCTTCCTGCTCGTCGTGATGCTGGCGATCGTCTTCCATCAGCAGCCCACGGCGTCGAGCCTGGCCTACATCGTCGCCGTGATGACGGCGTTCGGCCCGCTCACCCATGCCTGGGCGTCCGTTCTGGGCCGCGGCCGCCGCAATGCTCGCCGTGTCGGTCGTCGCCTTCTCGGCATCTCCCGACGGTGGACGTCGCCGATGACACGCTCGTCTGCGTCGCCGCGCTGCTCATCAGCGCGGTCCTCCTGCGGCTGCGCATCAAGGCGCTCGACGAACTGGCCGAGTCGCAGGTGCAGCTGGACCACCAGGCGACGTACGACCCGACTGACCGACGTGCTCAACCGCAACGGCCTCGAGCGCGCGATCCCGTCCGTGTCCGCCACGGCGCTCCGCAACGGCGCCCAGGTGCTGGTGTGGTTCGTCGACGTCCGTGCGCTCAAGCAGGCCAACGACGAGCACGGCCACGCTCTTCGGAGACACCGTCATCCGGGCGACCGCGGATGCCCTGCGCGCCTGCGTCCGTGCCAACGACCTGATCGCCCGCTGGGGCGGGGACGAGTTCGTCGTGATCGGCGAGGGCACGTCGGGCTCGGCCGAGGAACTCAACGTCCGGATGAATGCGGTGCTCGCGAGGGACTCGGAGGCGTCCGCGGCACGGTGCGCGATCGGTGACGGTCGGGTTCGCCTGCGGTCCGGGCGACGCTGACGTGTCGGCGCTGATCGCGCGCGCCGACACGGACATGTATCGCCGGCGGGACGAGGTCGCGCACTAGCATCGAGGCGCGCGGCTCCTCTCGCCCTGCCCAGGACCGCATTCCGGAGGAGCCAGTGGAGACGACGTGGCTCGGCCGCATCATCGGGCTCGTCATCGGCGCTGCCGCGATCGGCGCGGCCGTGCTGCTCTGGTTCGCCGTCGGGTGCGGACATGCCGGTGAATCCGATCCCCTCCATCAACGAGGGATTCGTGCTCGGCTGGGACTTCCTCTACGCGCGCGTGCGTCCGCCGGCGCGGGTGTTCTGGGCTGCCGTCGCGATCGCGGTGCTCGCGGCCTCGAGCGTCGCACTGGTGGAGCGCATCGCGGCCGCCCGGTCGCGGAGATCGCTCGATCCGCTCGAGACGCCGCTCGCTCCGGTCGTGCGCATGGCGCAGACCACCTGGGACAGCAGGCCGGTGACGGTCACGGTCCTGATCCCGTCGCACGACGAGGAGTCGATCCTGCCGTCGACCCTGCCGGCGCTCCTCTCCCAGTCGCGCCGTCCGGACCGGGTCATCGTCGTCGCCGACAACTGCACCGATGGGACGGTGGCGGTCGCCGAGGCGACCGGGGTGGAGTGGTTCGAGACCGTCGGCAACACGGAGAAGAAGGCGGGGGCGCTGAACCAGGTGCTCGCGGACCTGCTGCCGTCGCTCGGGGACAACGACGTGGTCATGGTGATGGACGCGGACACGGCCCTCGACCAGGGGTTCATCGCTGAGGCGGTGCGTCGGTTCGAGAACGGACCGCGCACTCATGGCGGTGGGCGGCATCTTCTACGGGGAGGAGGGCAACGGATGGCTGGGCCAGTTCCAGCGCAACGAGTACATCCGCTACTCACGCCAGATCAACCGCCGGCGCGGACGTGTCTTCGTGCTGACCGGTACGTCGTCCCTGTTCCGCCCCGCGGGACTGCGTGCGGTGGCGGCGGCGCGGAGCGTGACGATCCCCGGCCGGCGCGGGGACGTGTACGACACCCGAGCCCTCACCGAGGACAACGAGCTGACGATCGCCCTGAAGTCGCTGGGCGCGATCATGGTGTCGCCGCCGCCGTGCACGGTGGTCACGGAGCTCATGCCGACCTGGACCACCCTGTGGCGCCAGCGCATGCGCTGGCAGCGGGGTGCGGTCGAGAACATCGGCGCGTACGGGCTCACGCCGGCGACCGCGCGCTACTGGGGGCAGCAGGTGGCCATCGGGTACGGCACGATCGCGATCTACGCGTTCATGCTCCTGATGCTCATCACGATCCTCGCGGTCGACCAGTGGGTGTGGTTCCCGTTCTGGATCGGCATCGGCTGCATCTTCGTGCTCGAGCGCATCGTGACCGTGTGGCGCGGAGGCTGGCGCGCGCGCCTTGTGGCCGCCTCCCTCTTCCCGGAGCTCGCGTACGACATGTACCTCAGTGCCGTCTTCGTGAAGGGACTGTTCGACATCACGTTCGGGCGGGTCGCACGATGGGGGCACGTGCAGCACGACACCGCACCCATGCGTCGCGGAGGCCGAGTGATGACCACCGTCATCGGCGGGATCCTCCTGCCCGAGGAGGTGCTGCAGAGCGAGTTCTTCGCCGTCCTGGCGGCGTTCGTCGCCATCAACACGATCATGTACGTCACGCTGGCGATCGCGAAGATGCTGCCGCGGGTGTACGTCAGCGACCTGGTGCATCGCCGCAATCGCCGACGCCAGCCGCGCGGGATCGAGCCGGCCGAGGAGCAGGTCGGGCCCGGCTCCTGATCAGGCCGCCTGGACCCGGCTCGATGGGCTTCGGGGGTCCGGGATCGGCCGGCGGGTCGGTGGCCTCCGGGTCGCCGCCGGTGAGTTCGGCCTTGATCGCGTCGAGCAGCCGCGCCGTGGCCGTGCGGGTGGCGCGACCGATCTCGGGGTCCGTCGTGGTCTCGTCGAGCTTCGCGATGGCGGTGGTGAACGCGGTGCTCACCTGCTCGACGACCCCGCTCGTCGCCTGGTCGTTGGCGGCGGAGATCGCGGTGCCGGCGTCGACCGCGCGATCCTTCAAGCTGGCGTCCCAGCGAGCGGAACGAATCGCCGACGCCCTGCCAGTCGGCCTTCTCGGGTGTGGGTCCGGTCATGGCTGCTCCTTCGTTGTGGGGCTGTCTCCAGTATGCAGACCCGGTCATCGGCGATGCGCGGGGCGTAGGGTCGGTCGTGGGCGACCGGGAGGGGCGACCATGAGCGACGAGCGGGACGAGTCGGTCCTGGAGCTGGACGACGTCGAGCACGCGGTCATCACCGTGGACGACGACGAGGCGCTGCTGGGCATCGTCGGGGAGCTGTTCCCGCCGCTGTTCGGCTTCGAGCTCGTGCCCGTGCCGGATGACGCGCTGGCGGCGGAGACCGACGTCGGGACACTCTTCGTGGGAGTCCTCAGCGACTTCGTCGTGAGCCTCGAGCTCCGGCTTCCGGGCCGGCATCGAGCCACCACCGAGCTGCTGACCTACCTGAACGAGGAGAACGCGGGCTCGGCGTTCGTGACCTTCTCGACCCTCGACGAGCACGTGTGGGTCTCGGGCAACGTCGACGGCAGGCCGCTGGTGCCGATGCACCTGGCCCGCGTCCTCACCTACATGTTCCAGGCGGCGACAGCCGTCCTGGGCGAGCTCATCCCCGAGGAGGAGTAGCGGCTCAGGAGGCCGGCGGTTCGCGGCAGGAAGAACTCGAGCGGGATCCCGTCGGGATCGCGGAAGTTCACGTGCCAGCCGAACGGCGACTCCACCACGCCGGACTCCTCGACCCCTGCGTCCTGGAGCCGGCGCCGCCAGGTGTCCAGTTCGTCGCGACTGCGGCACACGAAGCCGACGTGGTCGAGGCCGACGTGCTCCTGGGTGAAGTTCTCCGGCGTCACGGCGGGGTCCTGGCGCAGGTCGATCGCCTGTCCGTCGGACGTCATCAGGACCTTCATGGGGGCCGGCTCCTCGAACTCGGCCACCACGTTCAGGTCGAACATGCGGACGTACCAGTCGGTGCTCTTGTCGATGTCGTGGACGCTGAGTCCCACATGATGGATCACGGGCGTGGTCATCTCTTCGACACCTCCCTCGTTACCGTCCAGTGTGGCATCGGCAGCGCGCGGGATGGCGGGCGGTGATGCGGCGGGAGCGGACCCCGGACACGTCCCAGGTGAACGCGAAACCTTGACCGTTTTGACCAGCGGTGACGGGCCGACTCGAGGGGATATCGGTGGATACTGAGCGCCAGGGGCTGTCGCTGGGGGTGAGGGCATGAGCTGGTACTGGTGGGTTCTCCTGCTGGTGGTCATGTACGGCCTCGGCATGCTCGGCTCCCTGTACTTCCAGAAGACGCACCCGCCGGATCGCCGCACGGCCGACCGTCGTCAGGGCGACCGCCGGTCCGGCCGGCATGCCAGCCCGCCCGGTGGGGTCGAGCGCCGCGGCGTCGATCGGCGGCAGGGTGATCGCCGCAAGGGCAAGCCCGCCTGGCAGCTGGCCACCGTCGTCGTGTCGGCAGCCTTCCTGTCGATCATCGGCGTCGTCGCGTATGCGGAGTCGCAGGTCGCGTCGATCTTCGTCGGCAGCGCCCCCGAGCTGATCAACAGCGGCTGGGCCGACTGCGACACGCCGGTCACGTGGAGCCTCGACACCAGCCGCGTCGAGCGCGGCGGACCAGCAGGTCGCGATCACGCAGCTCACCACCGACTTCAAGAAGTGGGGAGACGCGTCCGGCCTCGAGTTCCAGTACGTCGGCGAGGTGCCCGGTCATCTACGACGACACCAACTACGTCGTCACGAGCGAGCAGCACCCCAGCGAGCGGCACGTGTACGTCGCGTTCCTCAGGGACGCCGAGTCGACGCTGCTCGACACCCGCACCGTGGGCTTCGCCTCCCCGACGAAGGTGTGGCAGGACTCGAAGGAGATCATCGAGGGCAGCGTCGTCCTGAGCATCGAATACGTGAAGAAGATCAACAAGGCCAAGCAGAGCGCCCTGTACCTGCACGAGCTCGGGTCATGCCCTCGGGCTCGGGCACGGCACGTCCGAGCAGAACGTCATGTACTACCTCGTCGACAGCAACAACACGCTGAGCCCCGGTGACGTCGAGGGCATCCGCAACCTGATCAAGGCCTGCAAGACCACGGCAGGCTGACGCGCCGGGTCGACGGCCGCAGCCGTTGCTGGCAGGCTGGCGTCATGCTCGATCACGTGTCGATCCAGTGTGCGCGACCTGGCTGCCAGCGCGGCCTTCTACGACCGGGTGCTCGGCGCCATCGGCGGTCGTCGGATCATCGACCACGGTGAGGCGATCGGCTACGGCGTCGACTTCCCGAGCTTCTGGATCGGCCCGTTCGACAGCGGTGCCGGGCTTCCGCGAGACGCACATCGCGTTCCGTGCGCCGTCACGCGATGGCCGTCCAGGCCTTCCACGACGCCGCCGTCGAGCTGGGCGCCGAGGTGCTGCACGAGCCGCGCGTGTGGCCCGAGTACCACCCTGGCTACTTCGGGGCGTTCGTCCGGGATCCGGATGGCAACAACGTCGAGGCGGTGCACCACACCTGGGGCGAGCACGTCGGCCTAGGCGCTGCGCGTCACCAGGACCCGCCGCCGCCGCCGCCACCGCCGCCACCGGACGAGCCGCCTCCGCCGGAGCCGCTGCTCGGGGCGGTCATCGCGCTCGACATCGACGACGTGCTGCTGCTGACCAGGCCGTCCATCGAGGCGATGCTCCCGACGTAGAACCCGTGGCTGACGAGCTGGTCCGGGCTCAGGTCGGGGAACGCGCCGATCCACGAGTTCTCGAGCCCGAAGACGACCGCGAACGGGAGCATCGTGGCGAAGATCGCGTCCGTGCGAGAGCCCCGACCGCTGCGCGAACTCGCGTCGGGCTGCCGCCGCATCGGTGCCGAGCACCTTCCGGAAGCCGTCGACCTTGGCGAGGAACAGTGCCGACTGCTCGGTCTGGCGCCGCGGTGTGATCGCGCGCGCGACGAAGAAGCCGATGAGGGCACCGACGCCTGCGGTGAGGCCGACGGCCGCGAGGAACGGCTGACCGATGAACACGGCAGACGACGCCCACGGCCAGCAGGGCGAACGCGACCGCGCCGAGTCCCCGCCAGCGTCGGTCGGGCTCGTCGCCCCGAGGATTGCGCCGGCCGGCCGCCTCCTGCTCGTCGACGAGGGTGCGCACCGAGGAGCCCCACAGGGTGGCCATCTCCTTGTCGTAGCCGTCGAGCGTCGCGGTGCTGCCCCCCTTCAGGATGACGCCGAGGAGCGACTCCTCCCACGGGCGCAGCGGCGTGGCTGCCGGTGCCGACCCAGTCCACCTGCAGGTCGCCGGCGGCGTCGGTGGACAGGTTGATCCAGCGACGCTCGGCGAGGTTCGAGCAGGGTCGCCACGAGCACGCGCGGATCGGCGATCCGGCCCGGCCCTCCCATGCGGCCGAGAGCTCGGCCGGGCGTGAGGTCGTCCGGCGGCGCGTACTGCGGCGGGGCGCCCGGCACCGGGGCACCGGCGTCCGCCCGTGCGGCGCGCCATGGCGATGCCGATCGGCACGGCGGCCAGGAGCCCGGCGGGGATGAGGGCACCGAGGACGCCCACGAGCGGGTTGGACGGGCAGCCCCTGGCTCCGGTTCTCGCTCGGCGTGGAGGTGAAGGCCGCCGCCGGGTAGACGACGGCCGTCGTCATGGCCTCCCCGGCGGCCAGCTGCGCCGGCCCCAGGAGGGCGATGGACTTCACCGAGCGCGGCGGGGCAGCGGGCGTCGCTGCCGGCCGCCCCTACGTAGCAGACCGCGCTCAGCACGGCGCCGGGGCCGGACACGGTGGCCTTGGCCGAGCCGATCGGGACGTCCCATCCGGTGCCGATCACGTCCCAGTAGAGCTCGACGTCACCGGCCGACACGGCGTCCGGCATCGCGGGGTCGGCCGCGTCGTCCTCGGTGATCACCCGCAGCCCGTCGGTGACGGTGTAGGTGATGACGTACGTGTGCGGGCCGGTGATCGTCGCGTTCGGGTCGCCGATCTTCACGTTGAGGAAGGGGCCGCTCTCGGACGTGACCCACGGCACCGGACGCGCCGTCCATGGTGACGTCGGCCACCGGCGACCCCGTACTGACGGCGCTGGCCGGTCAGGGTCTCGTCGTACACCGGGATGTCGCGGAAGATGCCGTGCCGGTACTCGGACTCGAAGTCGTAGGTGATCGTCTCGACGATCCGGATGGAGGTGTCGGCATTGACGGTGACGGCCACGTCGAGCTCGCGGATGTACTCGGCCGCGGCGGGGGAGGCCAGCCCGACAACGGTGCCGCCGGCGAGCGAGCAGCGCGCCGAGGAGCGACTCCCAGCCGTCGCCGGCAGCATCAGAAGTCGACGGTCGGAGCGGCTCGACGGCCGGCGTCGGCCTCGCTGTACATCTCGCGCTCGTGGACCCCGGCCATGCCGGCGAACCACATCGACGGGATCGTCCGCAGCGCCGTGTTCAGCGTCACGACCGAGTCGTTGTAGTACTGCCGGGCGAACTGCAGCTCGCCCTCGACCTGGGTGAGCTGGGCCTGGAGGTCGCGGAACCCCGCCGTGGCGGTGAGCTGCGGGTAGGCCTCGGCCACGGCGAACAGCCGGCCCAGCGCCTGGGTCAGCATGCCGTCCGCCTCGGCCTTCTCGGCCACGGTCGTCGCGCCGGCGGCCCGGGCGCGGGCCGTGGTGACGTCCTCCATCGTGCCGCGCTCGAAGTCGGCGGCGCCCTTGACGGTCTCCACGAGGTTGGGCACGAGGTCCGCACGCTTGGCGAGCAGGGTGTCGACGCCCGCCCAGGCGCCCTGGGCCTGCACGTCCAGGCGGCGCAGCCGGTTGAACTGGGAGACGACGAACAGGGCGATCGCGCCGAGCACCACCACGAGGATGATGACGACCAGGATTGCGCTCATGGTGCCTCCTTGCTATCGGGCCCCCCGCCGACCGTACATGTCGGCGTCGGCCTGGTGGATGAGATCGTCGGCCGAGACCTCGGCCGGGATCGCCCGTCGGCGAATCCGGCGCTGAGGTGCCCGGGCCACTTCGACGCGGTCGATGCCGCTGGCCGTGACGTGCTCGTCGAGGCGTCGGGCGAACGCGTCCGGATCGGGGTGGTGGCCGATGCCCACCACCACGATCTCGTCGCCTCCGTAGCGGGCCACCAGGTCGCCGCCGCGCACGGACGCGAGCACCGCGTGGCCGGCGACCTCGATCACCTCGTCGCCGAAGGCGTGCCCGTGACGGTCGTTGGCGAGCTTGAGCCCGTCGATGTCGACGAAGATCGCGAACATGGTGTTGTCCAGCCGGCTGGACATGGCCACCAGGCGGGGGATCTGCGCCTGCAGCCCGTGCCGGTTCAGCAGCCCGGTGAGCTCGTCGGTGACGGCGAGCTGGCGGGCGAGCTCGGAGGCGTCGGCCAGGTCGTCGATGCTCCGCAGCCGGGTGCGCAGGAGCACGCTGCTGACCAGGACGGCGGCGAGCGAGACGATCATCCATTCGCGCGGGGTGGCCCGGCTCCCAGTTGGTGACGACGAGCAGCACTCCGCCGAGTCCGACCAGCGACACGGCGACGAAGGCGGCCCAGTTCAGGATCGTCGGGCCGAGGGCGGTGAGCACGATGGTGACGTAGACGAAGCCGATCGGCCTCCTGGTCGATCTCCACCTGGTAGAGCAGCGCCAGCGAGCGAGGAAGGCGACGGCGATGGCGAACAGCCACGGCAGCAGCCGGTCGGGCAGGGCCGACCTGGGTCATCACGACGCCGATGGCGAGCAGGACGAGCCGCGGCGATGACGTCGATCACGTGCATCGAGAACGGACGCCTCGGGCTCCTCGAGGTAGGTCAGGAGGGACAGGACGAGCAGCAGACCGCCGGTCCAGAGCAGGACGCGCGGGTACTCGCGTCGGGCGATGCCGAGCCGAACCTCGTCGCGGTGCATACCGGTCTCTCGGTTGAGGGGCTCGGGCGTTTCCTAGTCCGCCGCGCCGTGGCCGTCAGGTCAGGGACGAGGGTAGCGGCTCTTCGACCGCCGACCGAGTCGCTCGGGGTCCTGGTAGCCCGCCGCGTGGCGCGACCTCGTCGATGGCCTCGGGCGTGGGCGCGCTGACGTCGTGGTCGACCACGATGCGCTCCTCGGCCGGCTCGACCGGCTGATCGAGGTCCTCGTCGGTCGTCGGGCTGGGCGGGCCACGGGACCGCCTGGGCGTGCGACTTCGCGGTCAGGTGGTTCGACGCCCGCGCCGCACGCACTCCCGCCGAGATGCTGTGCCACATGTGGTCCTCGCCGAGCTGCTCGATGAAGCCGGCCTTGGCGAGGGTCAGGCGGGCGCGGTAGAAGACGCGGACGAGGTACAGGTCGATCTCGCGCTCGCGCAGCCGCGTGAGGATCAGCTCGAGCATGTCGATGCTCGTCGTGTCGAGCTGGCTGGTCGCCTCGAGGTCGAGCAGCACCACGTGCGTGTCCGGGTACTCCTCGACGGTGCCGAGGACGCGATCGTGGATCTCGGAGGCGTTCGCCCAGAACAGCGGCACGTCCAGGCGCAGGACGAGGATGCCGTCGTAGGTGCGCCGCTCGGGGTGGTCGGTGAGGCTGCCCCACGCGGCCTTCTCGCCGGGCACCTTGCCCATGACGTCCGTCTCGACCCGGCTCGACCGGTACACCAGTCCGAGCACCGCGAGGCCGATGGCGACGAGGAGGCCGTAGAGCGGGCCGAGCGACGAGCACGCCGATCATCGCCGCGATGGCTGCCGATGATGTCGTTGCGGCGGATGGACTGGTAGCGACGCAGCGCCGACACGTCCATCAGCCCCCACACCGCCTGGATGACGATGGCCGAGAGGGCGGCACGCGGCAGCGGGGCCAGCAGGTCGGCCAGGGCGACCAGCACGACGAGGACGAGGAGGGCGGCCGTCACGCCGGTCATCTGCGTGCTGCCGCCGGATCGGCGCGATGCCGCGGTCTTGGAGAGCGAGCCAGCGACGCCGAGGCCGCCCGAGACGCCGGCGCGCGATGTTGGCCGCCCCGGTGGCCAGCAGCTCCTGGTTCGTGTCGATCGCGTAGCCCTCCCGCGCCGCGAACAGCCGGGCGGCGCTCAGCCCCTCGGCCAGCCCGACGAGGGCGAGGGCGAGGCCGCCGAAGGCCACCGGTGGCAGGTCGCTGACGGGGATGTCGGGCAGGCCGAGCGGCGGCAGGCCCTGCGGCACCGCACCGACCGTCACGACCCCCTCGGCCGCCAGGTCGAACACGCTCGAGACGACGATGGCGCCGACGAGCAGCACGACGAGGCCCCACGGCACCCGCGGCGCGAGGCGGGCGCCGCCGAAGAGGATCGATGAGCGACGACGATGCCCGACGATCGCGGTCGTGCTGTCGAGCTGCGGGACGGAGGTGAGGATCGACCACACCCGCTCCTGCACCGCGCCGGACGTCGATCGGCATCCCGAGCAGGCTGGGGATCTCGCCGATGATGATGAGGATGACCAGGCCGAAGACGAAGCCGGTGACGATGGGGCGGGACATGAACTCCGCGGCCCAGCCCAGCCGGGCCAGGCCCCCGATGAGCAGGCCGATGCCGGCGCCGATGGCCAGCGCCGACGTGAGCGCCACCGCGCGTGCCGGGTCGCCCTGGGACATGTCGGCGACGAGCGAGCCGGTCAGCACCGAGACGGTCGAGACGGGTCCGACGATGAGGTGCGGCGACGAGCCCAGGACGGCGTACGCGATGAGGGCAAGCGGGATGGCGTACAGGCCGACGATGACCGGGCACACCGGCGATGCCGGCGTAGCCGAGGGACTGGGGAACGGCGAGCGCCGCGACGACGAGTCCGGCCAGGACGTCGCCCGCGATGAGCCGCCGCCGGTACCGCGGGAGCCATCCCGTGATCGGCAGGTACTGGTTCAGCGCTGACGACACGTGGTCAGGCTAGGGCGCCGCTCGCTGCCGTGTCAGGGCGTATCGCGCGTCCGCCGTCACTCGTCCCAGCCCTTGCTGTCCTCCTCGTCGCGCACGGAGGTGCTGAAGAACTTGACCCCGAGGGCGATCGCCCCGATGACCAGGAGTCCGATGAGGGCGATCGTGATGAGGGTGCGCACGGCGGACTCCTTGCTCGGGTGGCGGGCATCGCAAGGCTAGCGCGGCTCAGGCATCGTCGCGGGTGACCGTCACGGGTTGGCGCTGAGCCCGCCGTCGAGGATCAGCGACTGCCCCGTCATGAACGACGAGGCGTCGCCGGCGAGGAACAGCGCGCCCTGAGCGATCTCGTCGGCGGTGCCCCAGCGGCCCATGGGCACGCGGCCGATGAGGGCGTCCTCGATGGACTCGTCCGTGCGGGCGAAGCCGGTCAGGTCGGTCTCGATCCAGCCGGGCACGAGGGAGTTCGCGCGCACGCCCTGCGTCGCGAGCTCGATGCCGAGGCTCTGCGACAGTGAGATGACCGCCGCCTTGGCCGCGCCGTAGTGGGACATCAGCGGCGATCCGCGCAGGCCGGTGACCGACGAGACGTTGATGATCGAGCCTCGGCCGCCGGCCTTCATCGGGGGCAGGGCCGCCTGGATCAGGCGCACGGTCGAGTCCAGGTTCAGTGCCATCGTCTTCTGCCAACCGGAGAAGCGCATGGTCTCGAGGGGCGCCATGAAGGAGTTGCCGCCGGCGTTGTTGACGAGGATGTCGAGGCCGCCGAACTCGGCCAGGGTGCGGTCGACGATCAGTGCGGGCGCGTCGTCGGCGGTGACGTCGGCCGCGACCACCAGCGCGCGCCCGCCGCGGCGGGTGATCTCCGCGAACACGTCGCCCAGGGCGTCTGCGGAGCGGGACACGAGGGTGACGTTGGCGCCCTCGCGGCGAACAGCGTCGCGATGGCACGGCCGATGCCCCGGGAGGCGCCCGTCACGACCGCGGTGCGTCCTTCGAGCGTCTTGCTGCTGGCCATGGTGCTCCTTCGTGGCGGGTCGGGGTCAGGCGGAGATGTCGAGGACGAGCTTGCCGAGGTTGTCACCGCTGAACAGCCGCAGGAACACCTCGTGGAAGTCGGTCACGGCGCCGGGGACGATGGTCTCGGGGGCGACGATGCGGCCCTCCGCCACCCACTGCGCCATGCGCTGCCGGGCGACGCGGAACTCCGCGGCGTGGTCGAAGACGAGGAAGCCCGTCATGGTCGCGCGGCGGACGAGCAGGGCCATGTAGTTGGACGGCCCCGGGGTGGCCGACTCGGCGTTGTACTGCGAGATGGCTCCGCAGATGACGATGCGCGCGTGCATCGCGAGGTTGGTGAGGGCCGCGTTCAGCACCTCGCCTCCGACGTTGTCGAAGTACAGGTCGATGCCATCGGGACAGCGTCTCGCGAACGGCCTTGCGCACGCTGCCGCCCTTGTAGTCGACAGCGGCGTGGAAGCCGAGAGTGTCGGTGACGTAGGAGCACTTGTCCGCGCCGCCGGCCACGCCCACGACGCGGCAGCCGTTGATGAGCGCCAGCTGGCCGGCGATGGAGCCCACCGCGCCGGCGGCGGCGGAGACGAGGACGGTGTCGCCGGCGCGCGGCCGACCGTGCTCGAAGAGTCCGAAGTACGACGTCATGCCCGGTCATGCCCAGCACGCCGAGGTACATCGACGGCGTGCCGAGCGCCGGATCGACGCGGACGAGCCCCGCGCCGTCCGCCAGCGGCGTACTCCTGCACGCCGAAGCCGCCCTGCACGAGTGCGCCCACGGGGAACTTCGGGTGACGCGACTCGAGGACCTCGCCGACGGCACCCGCGCGGATGACCTCGTCGATGGCGATCGGGGGGAGGTAGGACGGGCCGGTCGTCGAGCCACCCGCGCATCGCCGGGTCGAGGGAGATCATCGTGACGCGGACCAGGACCTGGCCGGGGCCGGGCTCGGGGATCTCGTCGATGCTGATGCGGAAGTCGTCCGCGACGGGCATGCCGACGGGGCGCCGGGCGAGCCGGACGGAGGTGGAGGTGGGCATGGCTCAGGGTATTGGGTCGGGGCGGCGCGGGCGCAGGATCGCGCTCAGCGGCACCAGCAGCGCGGCCGCGAGGATCGGGACGGTGAGCCCCCAGGCGATGCCGAAGCGCTCGGCGACGGCGCCCACGGCGATCGGGGCGAGGACGAAGCCGCCGCGTGCGAGCCAGCCCACGGTGGCGACGCCCATGGCCGGCCGCACGCCGGGGATCTGCGTGGCCGCGTGCATGGCCGCGGGGAAGAGCGTGGCGACGCCGAGGCCGATGACGACGCAGGCGGCGATGTAGGCCCACGCGGTGCCGATGAGCAGGGCGACCGCCAGGGCGACGCCGGAGCAGACCATGCTGACGCGCACGACGACCAGCTCGGTGAAGCGGTTGACGAGCGGGTCGCCGGCGAATCGCCCGATGGTCATGGCGATCGTGAACGCCGTGAAGCCGACGCCGACCAGCGCGGCGGGCGCGCCGATGTCGGTGAGGTAGATCGAGCTCCAGCGCGCGGGGATGTCCTCGATGATCACGGCGAGCAGGGTGAAGAGGCCGAGCAGGGCCGTCGCGCGGGTGAGGACGCGCCCGTAGCCGGCGGTCTGCACCGAGCCGGGGTCGGCCGTCGCCGTGGCCTCGGCGCGGGCGGCCTCGTCGGCGTCGTGGCTGACGGGGTCGCGCCCGGGCAGCAGCCAGCGGGCCGTCAGGGCGAGGGCGATGACCGAGACCACCGCGACGCCGGTCATCATCCAGGCGATCGGACAGTCCGAGCGCCAGCGACACCGTGCCGACCACGGCGCCGGCCACCGTGCCCGAGCGACCAGAACCCGTGGAAGCTGTTGATGACGGAACGGCCGTAGCGCTGCTGGACCCGCAGGCCGTGGGCGTTCATGGCACCGTCCATGACGGCGTCGAGGGCGCCCAGCCACAGGAGCACCGCGGCGAGGACCCAGCCGTTCGGAGCCAGGCCGATGAGCGGCAGCGCCGGGCACGATCAGCAGGTAGCACCAGACCGAGACCCGGGCACTGCTCGAGTGCGCGATCAGATAGCCGCCGAGCGGGCCCACGATCAGTCCGCCGGCCGCACCGGCCGCGAGCACGAGCCCGAGCTGGGCGTCGCTCAGGCCGAGGTCGGACTGCAGCTCGGCGAGGCGGGGGAGCCAGGTGCTGAGGGCGAATCCGTTGATGACGAAGAGCACCGAGACGGCGACGCGGGCGCGGATGAGGGGGGTCGTCGCCATGCGCGCAACCCTAGGCCGGCGGAATGCCTTCGTTCGACCGTAGGTTACGGAACCGTAACCTACGGTAGAGTAAGTTACGGTCAGGCACCCCGGGAGGAACCGATGAGCGAGCGCGAGACCGTCAGCCGGCACCCCCGGCAGCACGTGCACCTGAACGGGCGCGACCTCGCCTTCCGCGAGCTGCCCGGCACCGGCACCCCCGTCCTGCTCATCCATGGGATCGGGTCGAGCTCGGACACCTGGGGCGAGCTGCCCGAACGCCTGTCAGCGCAGGGGATCCGCGTTCTCGCGGTCGACCTGCCCGGCCACGGCGAGTCGTCCAAGGGGCCGGGCGACTACAGCCTCGGCTCGCTGGCGAGCACGCTGCGCGACCTGCTCGACGAGCACGGCATCGCGCGCGCGCACCTGGTGGGCCACTCCCTCGGCGGCGGCGTCTCGATGCAGTTCACGTACCAGTTCCCGGATCGCGTCGCCGCCATGATCCTCGAGTCGAGCGGCGGCCTCGGCGAGGAGGCGTTCACGGGGCTCCGCGCGGCGGCGCTGCCCGGATCGGAGCTGGCCATCAAGTGGGCCATCAACCAGCGCACCCTGGCGGGGGCGAGCTGGCTCGGCGACAAGCTGAGCCGCGTCGGCGTGACGCCGCATGCGCTGAGCCCGCACGCGCTCGAGACCGTCTCGTGGCTGGGCGAGGAGGATCGACGGGCCGCCTTCCTCGCCACGTTGCGCAGCGTGGTGAGCCCGCGCGGCCAGCGGGTCTCCGCCCTCGACAAGCTGCATCTCATGGAGGGCTCGCGCGTGCTGATCATCTGGGGCGACCGCGACCCGATGATCCCGATGGGGCATGGCCAGGCGGCCCACGAGCTGCTGTCCGGCAGCCGCTTCGTCGTGTTCCCCGGAGCCGGCCACGAGCCGCACCTGCATGATCCCGAGCGGTTCGCCGATCTCGTCGCCGAGCACGTCGGTTCGCAGTCGTAGCGCGGCTGCTGCGTAGGCTGGTTCTCACGCCGACGCGAGGAGCACGATGACCAGCGAACCCGATCCCTTCGACGAGCTCGTGCTCGACGAGGACTTCGTCACCGGCGGCCCCAAGGAGGCGGCCGCCGACGAGCGCATCGCGCAGGCCAACCGGATCGCGCGCAGCAACGATCGCCTCAAGGCGTCGGGGGAGATCGCCGACGGTTCCGGCAAGCCCCGCTTCCATCGGGTCCGCAAGTCCGCCCCGTGGATCGCCATCGGTGCCGCCGTGGCGATCGGGATCGTCGTCATCGCCATCATCGCGCGCTGACCGTGCCCGTCGACCCCGCGCGTCGCCGCGCTGGCCGACGTGCTACGGCGAGACGGTCGCGGTCGACGACTTCATGACCTGGTCGGAGTGGGCACTGGCCCGGGTCGGCTTCCGTCCGTCCAACTGCCTGCCCGTCGTCGCCGTGTGCCGCGACGAGCTGATGGCCGACTTCGGCCGTGCCGTCGCGGACGTCTGGGGGCAGCCCTTCGAGGCCGGCTCGCTGGCCGGCCTGGTCTTCCTGGGACGCACCGGGGTGCAGGCGGCGCTCGGTCACGTGCCGGGCGAGGACGGCCGGCACCGATTCGTCGTGTTCTGCTTCCCGCACATCGGGATCGACGAGGACGGCACCGTCGGGCGCGTCCAGCGACGCGGGATGTACCGGGCGTCGTCCGCGTGCGGCGCGCTGGCGTCGTTCCGCGCTCAGCTGGAGGCCGGGGAACGTGCGTTCGACGCTCGACCGGGACGACGTGGAGCAGTCGCTGCTGCGCATGCGGCTGCAGGACCTCGTCTCCGCCGGACGTGACTGCCGAGCCTCGCCGACCTGACCGAGCGCGCCCGGCAGGCGAGCGTCGAGGACATGACCCGGTTCATCGAGCTGGCCCGCGGGGCGGAGCCGGTCGACGTCGCGTTCATCAGCGGGGTCGTGGTCCACCTGCCGGACGGCATCGACCACGTCGCCGACGTGCGCGCCGACGTGGTCATCGACGGGGTGTCCGTCCGCCTCCCCACTGATCCCCTTCGTTGAGTGTGCAGTTGTTGGCCGCGGGCCCGCCAGGTGCCCAACGACTGCACACTCAACGAGGGATCAGGCGGGGCGGAAGGAGTCGTGCTGCTGCGGCTGGGCGTGCTTCATCATCACGTGGTGCGTGACCGTGTACTCGAGCACCGCCTCGTGGCTCATGTCCTTGCCGAAGCCGCTGCCCTTCACGCCGCCGTGCGGCGCCTCGGATGCGATCGGCAGGTGGTCGTTGATCCAGGTGACGCCGGCCTCGACGCGGTGGCTCACGCGCAGCGCCCGCGCGACGTCCGACGTCCACACCGAGCTGGCCAGCCCGTACCGGCTGTCGTTGGCGAGTGCGACGGCGTCGTCCTCGTCGTCGAACGGCACCACCACGAGCACCGGGCCGAACACCTCGCCCTGCACGATCTCGCTGTCCTGGCGGGCACCGACGACGACGGTGGGCGGGTAGTACGAGCCGACGCGGTCCGGCACCTGGCCGCCGGTCGCGGCCGTCGGCCCCCGCCTCGACCGCCCGGCGTGACGAACCCGTGCACGCGGTCGCGGTGCGCCCGCGAGATCAGCGGGCCGACGTCGGTGGCCGGGTCGAGCGGATCGCCGAACCGCACGGACGCCATGGCGTCGACCAGCGCGTCGGTGACGTCGCGCGAGCCGGGAGCGCTCGACGTAGACGCGCGTGGCGGCCGTGCAGTCCTGGCCGGTGTTGTACGTGGCGCCGAGGGTGACCGCTCGCGCGCACTGCTCGACGTCGGCGTCCGCGAACACGAGCGCGGGCGCCTTGCCGCCGAGCTCGAGGTGGACGCGCTTCGTCGAGTCGGCGGCCGCCCGCATGACCGCCTGACCGGTGCGGGTGGAGCCGGTGACCGACACCATCCGCACGTTGCGGGTCGCGGACCAGCGCCTCGCCGACGTCGGCGCCCCCCGTGACGATGTTGAGCACGCCCGGCGGGAGCCCGGCCGCCACCGCCAGCTCGGCGAGGCGCAGGGTGCTCCGCGGCGTGGACGGGCGCGGGCTTCAGGACCACCGTGTTGCCGGCGGCCAGCGCCGGCCCGAGCTTCCAGATCGCCATGACGAGCGGGAAGTTCCACGGCGCGATGCTGCCCACGACGCCGATGGGCCGGCGCAGCAGCATCGACGTGTAGCCCGTGCTGAGGATCCCGGCGCCGCTCCCCTCGAGCGAGCGGCCGGAGCCGGCGAAGAAGCGCAGGTTGTCGGCCGCGAAGGGCAGCTCGCCGTCGGCGACGACCGCGACGGGCTTGCCGGTCTCCTCGACCTCGAGCCGGGTGAGCTCGGCGCCGTCCTCCTCGAGCAGGTCGGCGAGGCGCAGCAGCACGCGGGCCCGCTCGCCGGGAGTGCGCGCGGCCCACTCGGCGCCGGCGCGCGCGGCGGACGCGGCGGCGAGGCGCGACGTCGGCGGGCGACGCCTGGGCGACCTCGGCGACGACCTCGTCGGTCGCCGGGTTGACGATGACCCCGACCTCGCCGCGCCCGGCCGTGCTGGTCCCGTCGATGTGGATGCCCGGTGTGCAGGGTCATGCCCTGCTCCTCAGCTGTTGAATCCGATTCCGAAGTGGTCGAGCGTGCGCAGGTAGGCGCCGCGCCGCCCGGTCGCGTCCTCGCGCGGCGAGCGCGGCCCGGGTCGCCTGGACGACCGGGTAGCGCAGCGGCTCGGGCGGGAACGGGACGGGCTTCCGGCGCACGAGGTCGAGGCTCGTGCGCTCGGTGTCGCGGCCGGCGAGCAGGTCGAGGGCGACCCGGGCGCCGAAGCGGGACGCGGCGACGCCGAGGCCGGTGAAGCCGACGGTGTAGGCGACCCGGCCGCCGAGGGCGGTGCCGAACACGGGCGTGAACCGCGACGTCGAGTCGATCAGGCCGGCCCAGCGGTGGGTGAAGCGCAGCCCCTCGAGCTGGGGGAACGTCTCGAAGAACTGCCGGGCGAGCAGGCGCGTGCGAGGCGTCCCGCTGCTCGCGGGCCGCGTCGGTGCGGTTGCCGAAGTAGTAGATCGCGTCGTACCCGCCCCACAGGATCCGGTCGTCCGGGGTGCGCCGGTAGTAGTGGAACTGGTTGCCGACGTCGGTGAGCCCCTGGGCCTGGGCCCAGCCGATGCTGCCGAGCGCCGCGGGGGAGAGCGGCTCGGTCACGAGCACGTGGTCGTAGATGGGCATGACGCGGTGCCGGAGCCGACGCAGCAGCGGCGGGTAGGCGTTGGTGGCCAGCACGACGCTGCGCGCGCGGATGCTGCCCGCGTCCGTGGCGACCTCGACGGCGCGCGACCGCCGCGCATCGAGCGGACCCGGGTGGACTCGTGGATCCGGACTCCTCGGCGCCTGGCGGCCTGCGGCGAGCCCCCAGGTGAGGGCCGCCGGGATCGAGCAGGCCGCCTCCGGTGCGGTAGCGCAGTCCGCCGAGGTACGTCGGCGAGGCGACGTCGAGCTGCATCTCCTCGCGGTCGAGGAGCGTGACGTCCTCGCCGTGGTGCTCGTTGAGCGCGTGCGCCGCTGCGAGCGCATCGAGGTGGTGGGGCCGCGTGGCGACCGCGGTCTTCCCGCACAGCCGGATGCCGGCGTCGATGCCCTCGCTCTCGGTGAAGGCGACGATCTCGCGCACGTTCTGCCGCCCGAGACGCAGCAGCGTCGGCAGGTCCTCGGGCCAGAGCTCCACGCCGTGGGCGATGCCGTGGGTCAGCGACTCGGAGAAGAAGCCGCCGTTGCGCCCGGATGCGCCGAAGGCGATGGTCTCGGCCTCCACGAGGACGATGTCGGCGGACGGGTCGCTCGGCGCGCGCCTCGATCGCGGCCCACAGGCCGGTCAGCCCGCCGCCCACGACGAGGACGTCGCAGGAGATGCCGCCGGACAGCGGGGCCGCCGGCGCGGGGGCATCGGCGCGATCGGTCCAGAAGGGTCGCGGGACGGCGTCGCGCAGGGCGTCGGCCGTCCGGATGCTGGGCTGGGTCATGAGGCGGCCGTCAGTCCTGCGCGCTGAGGACGACGGCCCGCTCCGGCGCCCAGGCCAGGTCGACGCCCGGTGCCGCGGCGCGACGTGGGCCGTGCCCTGGCAGGTGACCGTGACGGGGCTCGCGTGCCCGGCGACCTCGACGGCGATGGTCGATCGCCCGCCGTAGAACTGCGTGTCGAGCACGGTGCCGGCCAGGCGGCCCTCTCCCGCGGCCACGAGGCTGATGTCCTCCGGGCGGACGACCAGGACCGCGGCGTCGCCCGGCGCGATGTCGCCCGCGCGTCCGGGCAGGACGCCGAGCCCCGGCACGTCGACGCCGTCGTCGGTGCGCGTGCCGGCGAACGAGTTGCTCGATCCGATGAAGTCGGCGACGAAGGTGTTGGCCGGCTGGTGGTAGAGGTCGACCGGGGTGTCGACCTGCTGCACGCGGCCGTCGTGCATCACCGCGATGCGGTCGGCCATCGACATGGCCTCCTCCTGGTCGTGGGTGACGACCACGAAGGTGATGCCCGACCTCGTGCTGGAGCCGCTTCAGCTCCAGCTGCATCTCCGCGCGGACCTTGCGGTCGAGGGCCGAGAGCGGCTCGTCGAGCAGCAGCAGCCGCGGCCGCTTGACGATCGCCCGGGCGAGCGCGACCCGCTGCCGCTGGCCACCGGAGAGCTGGGCGGGACGCGCCTTCGTCTTGCCGGTCAGCCCGACGGTCTCGAGGACCTCCTGCGACCCGCGCCCGCACCTCGGCCTTGGGCAGCCCCTCGCGCTCGAGGCCGTAGGCGACGTTCTTCTCCACGGACATGTGCGGGAACAGCGCGTAGGACTGGAACATGAGGTTGATCGGGCCGGCGCTCGGGCGGCAGCGCGCAGCAGGTCGACCTCGGGCGCGCCGCCGGTGCCGGGCATCGTGATCGTCCCGCTGTCGGGCTGCTCGAACCCGGCCATGCTGCGCAGGAGCGTCGTCTTGCCGCAGCCGGACGGGCCCGAGCAGGGCGAAGAACTCGTTCTGCCGGATGTCCAGGCTCACGTCGTCGACCGCGACGGTCGTCGCCGAAGCGCTTGGAGAGGCTCGCGGATCGACAGCAGGGCGGGGCGGGTCTCGGTCATAGGTCATCCGTGAGCTTGGTGATGCGCTGGGCGGCGATCACGATGGTGAAGCTGACGAGCAGCAGCAAGGCAGCCAGGGCGTTGATCTCGGGGGTGACGCCGAAGCGGACCATGGAGTAGATGACGATCGGCAGGGTCGGGGTCGACGGGCCGTTGGTGAAGAAGGCGATCACGAACTCGTCGAGGCTGAGCGTGAACACGAGCAGCGCGCCGGCGACGATGGCCGGCATCAGGCTCGGGACGGTGATGCGGAAGAAGGTGCCCACCGGCCCGGCACCGAGGTCGCGGCTGGCCTCCTCGAGGCTCGGGTCGGTGTGGCCCAGCCGGGCGAGGACCACCGCGGCGACGAAGGCCATGCCGAAGACCACGTGGGCCAGCAGGACCGTGTGCAGCCCGAGGGTCACCCCGACGAGCGCGAAGAACGCGAGCAGGCCGATGGCCAGGGCGAGGTCGGGGATGATCGCGGGCGTCAGCGAGTACGCCTCGAGCAGGGCCGACCGGAAGTAGCGGTTGAGCCCGATGGCGAGCAGGGTCCCGAGGATGGTCGCGATGACGGTCGCGCCGACCGCGACGATCATCGTGTTGACGAAGCCCTCGCGGATCAGCTCGTCCGCGAACAGCTCGCCGTACCAGCGCGTGCTGAAGCCCGTCCAGGTGTAGGGCGTCTTGCTCGCGTTGAACGACATGACGACGAGGACGGCGATCGGGCACGTACAGGAAGACGTACGTCAGCCACAGGGGCAGGTTGAGCCAGCCGAGCCTACGCACGTGCACCGCCGCCGTTGATGCGTCGCGCCACGCAGGGCCTGCAGGGCGAACAGCAGGATCAGGAACCCGACGACGGACAGGGCGAGCACGGCCCCGAAGGGCCAGTTGCGCGCCTCGAGGAACTGGTCGCGGATGAGGTTGCCGACCATGACCGTCTTCCCGCCGCCGAGGAGCTCCGGGACGATGAAGTTGCCCATGCTCGGGACGAAGACGAAGATCGCGCCGATCAGGGTGCCCGGCAGGGTCAGCGGCAGCGTCACGTCGAGGAAGGCGCGCAGGCGGCCCGGCGCCGAGGTTGCGCGCAGCCTCCTGCAGCTGCGGGTCGACGCGCTCGATGGACGCGTACACCGGCAGGATCATCAGCGGCAGGTAGGCGTAGAGCAGGCCCGACGACGACGGCCCCGCGGTTGTACAGCAGCTCGAGCGGCGCGCCGACGACCCCGAGGTTCACGAGCACCTGGTTGATCGGGCCCTCGGAGTTGAGCAGCACGATCCACGCGTAGGTGCGGATGAGGAAGTTCGACCAGAACGGCAGCACGACGAGGACCAGCGCCACCGTCCGCCAGCGCCGGGGGAGCCGCGCGATCGCGTACGCGGTCGGGTAGCCCAGCGCGAGCGCGAGCACCGTCGTGACGGTCGCGATGAGGAGGGAGTTGCCGAGGATGGCGAGGTAGGTCGGCTCGAGGGCCTTGGCTGAAGCTGTCGAGGGTGAACTCCCACTGCACGCCGCCGAAGCGTCCGCGCTTGAGGACCGTGTAGCTGGCGATGATCAGCAGGGGGATGGTCATGAACAGCGGTGACGTACAGCAGGCCCGGGCCGGCGAACACGGCACGGCCGAGCAGAGCGCGGCGCCCGGAGGCGCCGCGCTCTGGCTCGGTCGTGGGTGCGGTCACTGAGTGCAGGAGCGCTCAGCTGGAGGTGACCTCGGTGGAGAGGTCGGTGTACTTCACGCTGTCCTCACCGAGGTCGACGATGGCCTCGCCCTGCGAGGAGGTCGGCCGGCGTCATCCCCATGTTCGGGTAGGTCGCCGCGAGCTCGGCGCCCGACCTGCTCCATGGCTGCCTTGTTCGGGACCTTGTAGAGGATGTTCTCGGCCACCCAGGCGTGGTTCGCGGGATCGAGGATGAAGTTGATGAAGGCGTGCGCCGCCTCCTTGTTCTGCGACGACTTCAGGATGACCATCGTGTCGGCCCAGAGGTCGCTGCCCTCCGTGGGAACCGATGAACTTGATGTCCGGGTTCTCCGCGATGCCGTAGTTGCACCAGCCGTCCCACGCCACGACGAGCGTTGGCCTCGCCCGACACCAGGCGGCTGTAGAACGTCGTGTCGTCGTAGGCGAGCAGGTCGTCCTTGCTCGCGATGAGCAGGTCCTTGGCCTCCTGCAGCTGCGCATCGTCGGTGGTGTTGATGCTGTAGCCCAGGGCCTTCAGGGCCGGCAGCGCGAGCCAGCGCTCGGTCGTCATCTGGGTGACCTTGCCCTTGCTGTCCTCGTCGGGCGTCGAGGATGGCGTTCCAGCTGGTCGGCTCGTCGATGAGGTCGCTGCGGTAGCAGATGCCGGTGGTGCCCCAGGCGTACGGGACCGAGAACGTGTTGCCCGGGTCGTAGGCGAGCTCGGTGGCCTCGGGGTAGAGGTTCGACAGGTTCGGGATCTGCGCGGCGTCGATCGGCTCGAGCAGCCCGGCGTCGTTCAGGGCCTGGGCGTACTGGCCGGACACGAACGCCACGTCGAATCCCGAGTCGCCGCCGGCGGTGAGCTTGGCCATGATCTCCTCGTTGGTCGCGTGGTTGGCGATCGTCACGGGAGTGCCGTTGGCTGCCTCGACCTGCGCGGCGAGGTCCTCGGGGTAGTAGCCCGCCCAGTTGGAGACGGTGAGGGTCTGGCCGGTCAGTGTCGGGTGCGGCAGCCGCCTCGGTCGCCGCGGACTCCGCCGGACGCGGCGGACGCGGCGGAGGACGCCGGACGGAGGCCGCAGCGGAGCCGGACTCGCGTGTCGCCGGAGTCGCCGCTGCTGCAGGCGGTCAGGAGCAGGGCTGAGGTGGCCAGGCCGACGAGGGCCAGGGTGGATCGACGTCGCATGAGCTCTCCTTCGACTCCGGCAGCCGAACGCTAAGCCGGGATTCAAGGAATGAAACCCCACTCGCGACGCTCAGCAGAAGGCCTTTCGTGAAAATTCTGAATTCCAATTAAGTAACGTCTAGGCTCCCGACGTGGCCCGGTCGAAGAGCGAGCGCAAGGCCGACCTCCTCGAGGCGGCCCAGCGCGCGATGGCCGAGCACGGCGCCGGCGTGCGCCTCAACCAGGTCGCCGAGCAGGCGGGGCTGACGTCGGGAGCCATCCTCTACCACTACCCGGACCTGCAGGACCTGCTCGTCGACGCGAACCGGGCCGGCATGGAGCGGTTCCACGATGCCCGGGTCAAGGCCATCGAGGGCATCAGCGACCCGGCGGCCCGGCTCGTCGTCACCATCACGTCGGGGCTCCCGCTCGACGGCGACGACGAGGAGGTGCGGCTGCTGTGCGCGCTGGGCGGCGAGGCAGCCCGCAACACCGTCTACGCCGTCCTGCTCACGTCGCTCTTCGACCGTCAGGTCGCGATGTACCAGGCCATCCTCGAGTCCGGGTGCGGCGCAGGGCGTGTTCACGCTCGCGGCCGACGCGATCACCATCGCGCGGAACCTGGTCGCGCTCGAGGACGCCTACGGCTACCGCATCATGGCCGGTCACCCGACCCTCGACCATGATGCGACTGCCGAGCTGATCCTCAGCTACGCCCGTCTCGCCACCCGCCACCCCTGCCCACGGAGCCACGACCGCCGACCGACCATGGAGACGCATGACCGACCGACCGCTCACGATCCTGTTCATGCCCGAGTCGGCCTACGGGCCCGACCAACAACTGCATCGGGATCGGCGACGTCCTGCTGCGAGCGCGGCCATCGCGTCGTGTTCGCCGCCGAGGCGTCGTGGAAGGGCAAGCTCGAGCCGCTCGGCTTCGTCGAGGACCTCGTCGACCTCGCGCCGCCGCGCCGACGACGCCGACGAGCAGGACGCCGGCCAGTTCTGGAAGGACTTCATCCGCGACACGTCGCCGGAGTTCCGCAAGCCGACGATCGAGCAGCTCGACGACGTTCATGCAGCCGACGTGGCAGGCCCTGATCGACGGCGCGAAGTACTGCGAGCCGCAGCTGCGCGAGATCATCGCGCCGGTCAGCAGCCCGACGTCATCGTCGAGGACAACGTCGTCGCGCTTCCCGGCGCTGCGTCACCGTCGGGCGCGCCGTTCGTCCGGATCGTGTCGTGCAACCCGCTCGAGGTGCCAGGGCCCGGACGTCGCCGCCGGCCTACTCCGGGCTGCCGGCCGACGACCGGAGCGAGTGGGCGGCGTTCCGCGCCGAGTACGACCGGACCCACCGCGCGATGTGGGACGGCGTTCAACGCGTGGGTCGGTCGAGCAGGGCGCGCCGGCCGCTGCCGGACCTCGAGTTCATCCACGACGTCGGACGCGCCGAACCTCTACGTCTACCCGCAGGAGGCCGACTACACGGACCGGCGGCCGCTCGACGCGACGTGGCACCGCATCGACTCGAGCGTCCGCGCAGACCGACGACGACGTCGAGCTGCCGGCCGCTGCTGGCCGACCGGCCCGACGGGCAGCGCGCTCGTCTACCTCTCGCTCGGCTCGCTGGGCAGCGCCGACGTCGACCTGATGCAGCGGCTCGTCGACGTCCTCGGCGCGACACGCCGCACCGCTACATCGTCGAGCAAGGGCCCGCAGCACGACCGAGTACGAGCTCGCGCCGACAACATGTGGGGCGCGGAGTTCCTGCCCCAGACGACGCTCATCCCGCTGGTCGACCTCGTCATCACCCACGGCGGCAACAACACGACGACCGAGGCGCTGCACTTCGGCAAGCCGATGATCGCTGCTGCCGCTCTTCTGGGACCAGTACGACAACGCCCAGCGGATCGACGAGCTCGGGCTTCGGCGTCCGGCTGCCGACGTACGCGTTCACCGACGAGGAGCTGGTGGGCGCGATCGACCGGCTGCTCGGCGACGCGGACCTGCGCGACCGGCTGGCGCGCATCGGCGAGGCCATCCGCGCACGCGACGGGCTGCGTCGCGGGGCGGACGTGATCGAGCAGGTGGGGAAGGCCCACGCCGGGCGCGCGTGAGCGCAGACGGCCAGGCGCTGCTCGCGTCCACCCCCGCCGCCTCGCTGCTGCCGGGCCGACGGGCGGACGAGGCTGCCCGCGTCACCGAGCCCGCTGCGGCTCGTCGCGCAGGTGCCGCTGGCGGAGGGGGTGGAGTACCTGCTCGTCGAGGACGCCCGCGGCGTCGCCTACGGGGTGCCGGCGGTGGTCGGGCCGGCCGGGTGGCGGCGTGCGGTGGCCGGGGACGGCGCAGCCGAGGCGCTGGTGTCCGCGCTTGGCGACGGGCGGCAGCGGGACGGCCGGCCTCGAGGCGACCGTGTTCCACGCGGAGCACGTCCGCGGGCGAGCGTGCCATCGACGGTGGACCAGACCAACGAGCTCGTCGTCGTCGGCGATGCCGCCGTCGTGAAGTGGATGCTGCATCCGGTCGCGGGCGACCAGCCCGGGCCGAGTCGCCTGACGACCCTCGCGCGAGACCGGCTTCGACGGCACCCCTCGCACGTGGGGCCTGGTGCACCTGGCGGTCGGCCGACGAACGCGTGCTGATCGCCACGGTCTCGGAGTACCTGCCCGGGGCCGAGGACGGCTGGGACTGGGCCGTCCGCGATGTCCGGCGGATGGCGCTCGGGGAGCGCGACGTGCCGACGAGGTCCTCGACGACGGTGCGGCAGGTCGCCCGGCTCGTCGGCCGCCTCCACCTGGCCCTGGCCGAGGGCGGGCGTCGACCGCGCGACGCCCGACGAGGCGGCGGGCTGGCTGGCCGGCGCCGAGGCGGATCTCGCTGCGGCGGACCTCGAGCCCGGACCGTGCGCGACGCGGTGCGGGCACGACTCGCCGGCGCTCGGCCGATGCGCCGGCACCGAGACGATCGACGTGCACGGAGACCTCCACATCGGGCAGGTGCTCGCCGTCGGCGAGCCGCGGCGAGTACTCCGTCATCGACTTCGACGGCAACCCCACCCAGGACGAGCGCGAGCGCGCATGCGCCGGCAGCCCGCCGCGCGTGACGTGGCCGGCATGCTCGCCTCGTGGGACCACGTGGGCAGGGTGGTCCTGCATCGCACCGACGGTCTCGACGACGCGGCCGTCGCCCGCGTCCTGGACTGGATCGAGCGCGCCCAGGCGGCCTTCCTCGACGACTACCGCGCACGCTGCTCGCGCCGGCCGGCCGCTCCGGCGCTCCTCGACGAGTCGCTGCTGCTGGCGATGCAGGTGCAGCAGGAGTGCCGGGAGTACGCCTACGCCGCCCGGTACCTTCCGCACTGGCGGTACGTGCCCGACGCCGCCCTGCCCGCCCTGCTGAGCCGGGCCCCTGCCGAGACGGAGACCACGTGAACCCCGAGCACTTCCGGGCGGACCTCGCCGCCAAGCCCGACGCGCTGTCGACGACTGGCCGGCACCCTGCGCGAGTCCGACCCGTGGTCCGAGGCCGCCGATCGGCCCCGACACCCACCTGGTCCTGCTCGGGCATGGGCTCGTCGCACTACGCGAACGCCGTCGCCGCTGCCCGCCTGCGCGCGCGCGGGATCGACGCGGTGGCCGAGCTGGCGAGCAGCGACCTGCTGCCCGCAGCCTCGGCCCGGGCACGGTGGTGGTCGCGGTGTCGGCGAGCGGCGGTTCGCGTCGAGACGCTCGACGCCGTCTCCCGCTACGAGGGCGCGCTGCCCCGTCGTCGCCCTGACCAACACCGAGGGCTCGGCCATCACCTCGGCCGCCACCAGCGTCATCCCGATGCTCGCCGACGTCGAGCGATCGGGCGTCGCGTGCCGCTCGTTCCAGCACACGCTTGGCGCTCTGGCTCGCCCTCGAGGCCCGGCTGCTCGGCGGGCTCGACGTGCCGGCCCTGGTCGATGCCGCGGCGCAGGCGACCGGCGACCTGCTGGCGCGGGAGGAGGAGTGGCTGCCCGAGCTGTCCGAGCGCGCCATCGGGCCCCAGGGCACGCACTTCGTCGCGCCGGCCCGGCGGCTCAGCTCGGCGCAGCAGGCGGCACTGATGCTGCGGGAGACACCGCGGCTGCCCGCCGTCGGGTGCGAGACCGGCGACTGGAGCCACGTCGACGTCTACCTCACGAAGACGACCGACTACCGGCTGGTGCTGTTCGCCGGCTCCCGGTGGGAGCCGCAGCTCCTGACCTGGGTGGCCGAGCGCGGCTCGACGCTCGTCAGCGTGGGCGGCGAGGTGCCCGGCGCGGCGCAGGTGGTCCGCTACCGCGGGCGACGACGTCGACGACGTCCGGCTGCTGACCGAGGTCCTGGTGGCCGAGCTGCTCGCCGCCTCCCTCTGGACTGCGCCCTAGGCCGCTGACGAGCGCGGACGGTCAAGCGCCGACGACGCGGTCGCGACCAGCGCTCCTTGGCCGCGTACAGCGCCCGGTCCGCACGGAGGACACTCTCGTCCCCGGTGGCACCGGCGGTCCGCACGAAGTAGCCGATCGACACCGTCACGGGAGCGGGGGTCGCCTGACGCAGCCGCTCCAGGTGCGGCTCGGCCGCTGCGCCGTCCATCCCGGGCAGCAGGAGGGCGAACTCCTCCCCGCCGTAGCGGGCCAGGAACGACGGGTCGGGCGCCGCCGCCTGCCACGCGCGGGCGCAGGCGATGAGCAGCGCGTCGCCCGCCTGATGCCCGTGCTCGTCGTTGTAGTCCTTGAAGTGGTCGAGGTCGAGCATGGCGACCGTCAGGGGAGTGCCATCCCGATCCGCCACCTGCACCGCCCGCGTCGAGCTCGTAGTCGAGGGTTCGCCGGTTGGGCAGTCCGGTGAGCGAATCGGTGCGAGCCTGCTGGCCGAGCTGCACGGCCTGGTCGTCCACGGTGGAGAGCAGTTCGCGAATGCGCCAGAGCGCCAGCAGGATGACGACGATCGTGGCGCTGGCGAGCATGCGGGCGAGGGTCTGCCCCTCGCTCCACGACAGCGCGAAGAGCAGGGCGGGCGCGGTCAGGACGCCGATGGTGAGCGCCACCAGGCGCAGCGACTTGGGCCGCACCAGTGAGTCGGCGCTCCGGGGCAGTGCGAGCTCCGCGACGTCGGGGGCCGTCGCCGCACCGGCCAGCAGGACCAGGGCTGCGAGGTAGAAGGCCTCGGTCAACGCCCTGGTGGCGTCGTCGAACCCGTAGATCACGCTGGCGTTGTAGAGGACGTCGGCCACGAGGTACACGGTGAATGACGTGGTGAGGAGGGTCATCGACAGGCGCAGCCGACCCATGCCCACCAGCAGGCGGACGAGTCCCGCGAGAAGGACGAGATCGAGGACGGGGTACAGCGAGCGCCACGATCGTGGGCGCGTCGAACGACTCGAGGCCGTCCAGCATCGGCGCGATGACGAAGGTGGCCGCCAGGGACGCTGCGGCCACCACGATGATGGCCGCATCGATCCAGGCCTCGCGGTCGCGCTTCGCGTACACCTTCCGGATGAGCAGGCTCAGCGCCACGAACGCCGCCACGTACGAGGCGAGGTAGAGCGGATCGGCGACGCCCGGGAACGGGAGGTCGTCGATCACGTACTGCTGGACGTCGTAGGCGATGTCGCCGAGGACGACGAGGATCGCGAACGCGCTGAACCACCACCACACCGATCGGATGCCCAGCGGCATGCGGACCGTGGCTGCGACGACCACGAGCGTGGAGAGGATGCCGCCGACGCGCGAGATCGCCACCCACGGCACCGAGTCGATGGGGACCACCAGCAGCGCGAGGCAGGCGAGCAGGCCCACGGCCAGCCCGGCGACCCAGGCTGGCCGCCACGGTTGTTTCACGCTCCCACCTTCCCTGCAGGGCTGAGCGGACGTCCGTGCTGGGGACAGCGTACGGTCGGTGGCGCAGGAACCCGAGCATGAGCGGAGCCAGGTGTCGAACAGCCTCTACATCACGTCCACGACGATCAGGGCCGGCAAGGCCGTGATCGCGCTCGGCACCCTGGAGACCCTCGCCCGCCAGGTCGGCCGGATCTGCGTGTTCCGTCCGATCGTGGACCACGCCGATGGGTCGGATGCCCTTCTGGCCCTCCTGGTCGACCGGTACCAGGGCGCCGTGGAGCCCCAGGTCGGGCTGACCTACGCCGAGGCGGCGTCGTACGTCGACGAGAACGGCGATGGCCGACTCGTGGCGCACCTGGTCGACCTGTTCATGCACCTCAAGGACGACTACGAGTTCGTGCTCGTCATCGGCACCGACTTCACGGGACCGTCGCCGTCGACGGAGCTGGCCCTCAACGCCCGGCTCGCGGCGAACATGGGCACTCCCGTGCTTGCGGTGGTGGGTGGCCACGAGCTCGACGTGGCGGCGATCGACCACGCGATGGACTCGTCGATCAGCGTGCTGTCGCGGCTCGGCTGCACCGTGATGGCCACCATCGTGAACCGGGTGGATCCCAGCGCTCGTGGGCGCCGTCCGCGCGCATGTCGGCGAGGAGCCGCACGGAACCCCGGTCTACGTCCTGAGGGATCTTCCCGTGCTGTCCGCCCTCACGGTGGAGGAGGTCGCCGACGGTCTCGGCGGCGTCGTCCTCGTCGGCAGCCCGGACAGCCTCCAGCGCGAGGTCGACGCGTACGTCGCCGGTTCCGGGCACCTGCAGACCCTGCTGCCGATCCTCTCGGACGGGGCGCTCGTCGTCGCGTCGGGCGACCGGGCCGATCTCGCCGTCGGTACGGCCGCTTCTGCGCTGAGCCGCGACATGCCGACCCCGGCCGGCGTCCTCCTCACCTGCGGCCACCGACCCGATCCGATGACGCTGTCGCTGCTGACCGCATCCGGTATGCCGGTGGTCGCCGTCGAGCCCGACACGTATGCGACTCTCCACGCGCTGGAGTCCCTGCGCGGCGAGATCCGCACCACGAGCCGGCGCAAGATCGCAGCCGCCCTCGGGGAGTTCAATGCCGGAGTCGACGTCGAGGAGCTCGCGTCGAACATCCGGCTCTCGCATCCGGAGGCCATCACGCCGCTGATGTTCTCCTTCGACCTCCTCGAGCGCGCCCGCCTGGATCGGCGTCGCATCGTCCTGCCGGAGGGGACCGACGAGCGCATCCTGCGTGCCGCCGAGGAGCTCGTGCACGCGGGCGTCGTCGACGTGATCCTGCTGGGCGGGGCGACGGAGATCCAGGCCAAGGCGATCTCGTCGGGCGTCGACCTGACCGGGATGACGCTCATCGATCCGGCGGAGTCGCCGTTACGCGAGTCGTTCGCACTGGAGTACGCCGCCATGCGCGCGCACAAGGGTGTCTCCGTCGAGCAGGCGCAGGACGCGATGCTCGACGCCACCTACTTCGGCACGATGCTCGTGCAGTCCGGGCGCGTCGACGGAATGGTGTCCGGAGCCGCGCACACCACGGCGCACACCATCCGACCCGCGCTCGAGATCATCCGCACGACGCCTGACGCCTCGCTGGTGTCGAGCGCGTTCCTCATGTGCCTGCCGGATCGGGTGCTCGTGTTCGCCGACTGCGCGGTGAACCCCGATCCGACCGCGGAGCAGCTCGCGGACATCGCCATCAGCAGTGCGGACACCGCGCGTGCGTTCGGCGTGGAGCCGCGGGTGGCCATGGTGTCGTACTCGACCGGGTCGTCCGGCTCGGGCAGCGACGTCGACAAGGTGCGCGCCGCCACCGAACTCGTCGCCCAGCGGCGTCCGGACCTTCCGCTCGCCGGTCCCATCCAGTACGACGCGGCCGTCGACGAGAGCGTCGGCCACTCGAAGATGCCCGACAATCCGGTCGCCGGACGCGCGACGGTCCTGATCTTCCCGGACCTCAACACGGGCAACACCACCTACAAGGCCGTTCAGCGATCGGCCGGTGCTGTGGCCATCGGTCCGGTGCTGCAGGGCCTGCGCAAGCCGGTCAACGACCTGTCGCGTGGGTGCACCGTGCCGGACATCATCAACACCGTTGCCATCACGGCGATCCAGGCCCAGCAGGTGGAGTCCGCATGACCGATGGCGAGAGGCGCGCGTGAGCATCGGCCGCAGGGTGCTGGTCGTCAACACCGGATCGTCGAGCCTGAAGTACCAGCTCATCGATCCCGCCACGGGCGAGTGGGTGGCCAAGGGGCTCGTCGAGCGCATCGGCGAGGCCGCGCCGCAGCTGCACCACGAGTGGGCGGACGGCCGGCTCGTCGAGCACGACGCCGACCTACCGGACCACGCCGCTGCGCTCGTCGCTGATGCTGCAGATGCTGGGGCAGGACCGAGTCGGGACTCGACGGGCTGTTCGCCGTCGGGCATCGCGTCGTGCACGGCGGCAGCGAGTACCGCGAGCCCGTCATCGTCGACGATGAGGTCGAGGCGTCCATCGAGCGACTCATCCCGCTTGGCGCCGCTGCACAACCCCGCGAGCCTGCGCGGCATCCGCGAACTGCGGCGACTGCTGCCCGACGTCCCGCACGTCGCCGTGTTCGACACCGCCTTCCACTCGACGATGCCTCCGGAGGCGTACACCTACGCCATTCCCGCGGAGCTCGCCGAGTCCCTCCACATCCGCAAGTACGGCTTCCACGGCACCAGCTACCGCTACGTCACGCGCAAGGCCGCCGAGATCCTCGGCGTGCCGGTCGACCACGTCAACCTGATCGTGTGCCATCTGGGCAACGGTGCCTCGATGGCCGCGATCCGCGGTGGCGAGAGCGTCGACACGACGATGGGCCTCACGCCGTTGCAGGGCCTGGCGATGGGCACGCGCTCGGGCGACCTCGACCCCGCGGTGATCCTCCACCTGGTCCGCGTCGGCGGACTCTCGCTGGAGGAGGCCGATGCACTCCTCAACAAGTCGAGCGGGCTGAAGGGCATGGCCGGCACCCAGGACATGCGTGAGGTGCGGACGCTGGCCGACGCGGGTGACGGGCGGGCACGTCGGGCGCTCGCCGTGTACGCCTACCGCATCCGCGGGTACATCGGCGCGTACCTCGCGACGGTTCCGGACGTCCACGCCCTGGTCTTCACGGCGGGCATCGGCGAGCATGACGCCGCCCTGCGCCTCGACGTGTGCCAGCCGCTCGCGCATCTGGGCATCGCGCTCGATGACGGCCTCAACGCGGACCCGCCGGCGGGGCGCGGGCGATCGACGACGGCACCGGGCCGCTCCGGATCCTCGTGGTACCCACCAACGAGGAGGCCGAGATCGCCCGGCAGTCGGCGGAGGCCGTGGAGGCGGCGACCTAGCCTCGCCCTCCACTCGAACGCGGAACACACCGGATGCGGGAGTCGCGCACCTCCCGCAGAATGGGAGAACGCTTCTCACCCCGAAGGAGTAGCCCTGTGCGTCGACTGAGCGTCATCGCTGTCGTGCTCGTCGGTCTTCTGCTCAGCGCGTGCGGCGGGCATGAGGCCGCAACGGGGCGGGAGGGCGATATCGCCTTCGCGCAGAACATGATTCCGCATCACGAGCAGGCACTCGAGATGTCCGCCCTGGCGCTGGGCGCGAAGGCATCGGCGGAGGTGACCGCGCTCGCCAAGGAGGTCCAGGCGGCGCAGGAACCGGAGATCGTGCTCATGCGAAAGTGGCTGCGGGACTGGGGCGCCGAGGAGCTCGCGCACAGCGGTGGGCCGGGCGACGAGACCGACGATCACGAGCACGAGATGCCCGGCATGGCGACGGGCGAGCAGCTGCTCGCCCTCTCCGAGGCCACCGGCGCTGAGTTCGACGCGAGGTGGCTCGAACTCATGGTGGCCCACCACGAGGGCGCCGTCGAGATGGCGGAGCAGGTGCTCGAGACGACGGACGATCTCGAGGTGCAGGCCCTCGCCGCGGCCGTCATCGCGACCCAGACGGCGGAGATCGAGCGGATGCAGGCTCTGCAGGAGGGCTGACCGCCGGGCGACACGCCGTAAGCGCTTTCATGGGGCGAGACTCATGTCACATTCACGAGTTCACGTGGGCCCTCATGACGTGTGGCGCAGATCACGTCGGCCATCCGGTCAAACGGACATAAGGGACCGCTCACCGGTCCCCGGCTCGCACGCCCGACTGGCCGCATGTCGTTGCGCTGCCTAGACTTTTCCCTGGATGGCAGCCTTCCCCGGCTGTCCGGCGAGGTAGCACTTCGCGATGCCCCAGTGGTTGCCGCCACCGGGAACCGTGCGACCAGCAACGCCAGGGCGTGAGACTCGACCTGGCAGGCGCACGGCTGGAGAGCCAGACGAGGCAGACATGAGTCCTCGTCCTGGCACGGACCCGCATCGCTCCCGCGCATCGGCTGGGATCAGTCGGTGCCGTCGCATGAGGATGTATGTACACACGCACGATCGTTCGCTCCGCCAAGGTCGTCGGCGCCATCACCGCCGGCGTCATCATCACCGCATCGGTGAGCTCGGCCACCGCCGCGCCCGTCGGTGCCGACCGCAGCCCCGGCAGCCGTCGTCGCTGAGACTGCACCCGTCGCCGCGGCTGCCAGTGCAGTCCAGCCCGCCTCGTGGCGTGGTTCGGTCGCCGACGACCGGCGTCACCGCGCAGGGCCAGACCTCCGCACCAAGGCGTCCCAGCCGCGCCGTCAGCGCGCGCCAGGCCCTGGTGGCCAAGCAGGCGTCGTTCGCCCGGTTCACCGTGTCCTCGAAGGCCACGAAGGACATGCGCGGCGTCGAGTCGAGCCTGTACCGCGGCAAGTACTACCGCTCGGCGATCGAGGCGAAGCGCAAGTGCATCGTCGACCGCGAGAGCGAGGGCCACTACGACGTGGTCAACCCGAGCGGCGCCTACCGTGGCGCGTACCAGGTGTCCGCATCCCTGGCGCGCGGTGCCACCTGGATGATGCTCAAGGAGCACAAGCAGCTCATGGGCACCAAGGCGGCTAAGCAGACGCTCGCCAAGCTGCGCGCGAAGCCGATGAACACGTGGCCCCGCTACTGGCAGGACGCCGCGTTCCACACCGTGGCGAACTGGGAGCACACCGGCTCGGGCATCGCGCACTGGGGCGGCGGTCGCTGGCACTGCTGATCCCGCACGACACGAGGGGCCGCGACCGCAGGGTCGCGGCCCCTCGTCGTCTGTGCCTGGCCGGTCAGCGCACGGCCTTGGCGAGCCGCTTGCGGCACTCGGTCTTGGCGATCCGGACGAAACGCTGGGCAGCGGGCATCGGCGTTGCCCCCCTCGGCGTGGCGATGAGGATGGTGCGCGGGTCGAGCGGCGGATCGAGGCGCTTGATGACGATTCCGGGGTCGGACGTGTCGACGGCAAGTAGCGGCATGACCGCCGGTCCCATGCCGGCACGGACCATGCCCTGCATGGCTCCGTTGTCGTTGGAGCGGAACACGTATCGCGTCTTCACCCCGTGCGCGCGCAGCTGGTCGTCGATCGGATCGCGGCCGCGGCTGGGCGGGTTCTGGCCCACCATCGACACGCCCGACAGCTCCCGGGTGGGGATGG
The DNA here is from genome assembly GCA_963707385.1 of uncultured bacterium. GTDB lineage: Bacteria > Actinomycetota > Actinomycetes > S36-B12 > S36-B12 > UBA10649. Next base: position 853,628 of record CAVPPK010000004.1, read on the forward strand.
CCTTGCCGGCGAACGTGCGCGCGAATCCGCTGTCGGCACCCAGGATCGACGACGTAGGGGTCGAAGCCGAGATCCACGATGTCGAGGCGGCTGTCCTCGTACGGCCCCTGCAGGAACGTGACGTCGATCTCCCCGGCGACGAGCTCCTCGGTGAGGTCGTCGTTGAGGTCGTGCTCGACGAGCGTGATCGCCAGGTCGGGGGCGACGACGCGCATCTCGCGCACGAGCTCGGGGAGCAGCTGGACGGAGACGCTCTGGTAGGTGCCGATGCGCAGCCGCCCGGCCGTGCCCGAGGCGAGGTCGCCGAGATCGGTCTCGGCCAGCTCGAGCCGTTCGGCGATGGCGTCGGCGTGGCGCAGCAGCAGTCGTCCGGCAGGGGTCAGGGTCACCGGCCGAGGACCGCCGGGACGGTCGAACGAGCGACTGGCCGACGGCTGCCTCGAGGCCGGCGATCTGCTGGCTGATGGCCGCCTGCGAGTAGCCGAGGATGTCGGCGGCCCCGATGAACGAGCCCTCCTCGGCGACGGCGCGCAGGGCGCGGAGGTGTCGGAACTCGACCTGCTCGAAGGGCATGAACATCAGTCTATGTGATCGACACGATCAGAAAACATCGCTTTTCATTATGTCGAGGATCTCGTAACCTTGGTCGAAGACGAAAGGAGCACCACATGACCCTCGACACGCACACCACGACCGCGCGCATCAAGTCCCTCGACTTCGTGCTCGAGGCAGACGGCATCACCGGCGACCCGGTGAACCTGCTGCTCCTCGCGCACACCGCGCGCGATCTCGGCGTGAACGAGCTGCTGGTGTCGCTCATGGTCGACGAGGACGAGCCGGAGGTCGCCCGCATCCGCGCGTACGCCCGCGTGGCCGTCCAGGTCGCCGCTCTCCTGCGCGAGGCAGCCCCCGTCGAGCATCGCGAGCTGCAGCACGCCTGCTGACGCATAGACATACGAGGAGGGGCGGGTCCGAACGGACCCGCCCCTCCTCTGTGTGCTCGCGCCGGTGCCTACCCGCGCCCGCGAGTGCGCAGTTGTGGCCCGGTCCACGGGACTCAAACGGTCCACAACCACGCACTCGGCAGATGCCCGCACGGGCACACTCGACGACGGGCCAGACAACGAGAGGGGCGGGTCCGACTGGACCCGCCCCTCTCGTTGCCTGTGGTGCTAGGCGGCCTTCGCGCCACCGACGCGGCCCGAGAGGTTGAGCAGGGCGACGCCGATCAGGATGAACACGATGCCGACGCCGATCGCCATGGCCGACACGCCGAAGGCGAGGACCGAGGTGAAGAGCGACGCGCGGAGGAACGAGCCGTTCATCGCGACCGTGCGCAGCGGATCCTCACGATCGAGCTCGGCGTAGGTCTTGCCGCCGGTGGCCTCGAGCGCATGAGTCTGGATGATCTGTGCCTCGCAGTACGCCGCGAACGGTCCGGACACCGACTGGCCACCGAGGCAGGCGTCCTCGGACACGGTGATGCGCTCATCCGCGAGCGTGCTGCTGACCTGCCCGTAAGTCACTGCGCCGGCGATCACCATGAGGGCATCCGATCACCATGACGACGATGCTGATCCACTTGGCCGAGCCGGAGCCTGAGTTGCTGGACATGTGTACTGCCTCCCCACGTCGGCCAACCCTTGGCCGACGTGTTCACTCTCCACCCTGCGCGGTGCGCAGGGGAAGCATTTGCGACGTCAACTATCGGTGTCGGAGCCAAGTAGGGACCAAAGTCCATCGATCGGCGGGGACGTAGGACCGCTGAATCGTCAACCATCCGGTCATCACCCGGGTCGGAGGTCCCGTGGGCGTCAGGGCAGGACGCGATGCACCTTGTGCTGGGCGGCCTGCGCGACCGGCCGCACGACGAGCAGGTCGATGTTGACGTGCGACGGCAGGGTGGCGACCCACGCCACGGTCTCGGCCACGTCGTCGGCCGTGAGCGGCTCGGCCACTCCGGCGTAGACGGCGGCCGCGCGCTCGGCGTCGCCGCCGAAGCGGTTGACGGCGAACTCGTCGGTGCGCACCATGCCGGGCGCGATCTCGGTCACGCGCACCGGCTCGCCGCAGAGCTCGAGCCGCAGGGTGCCGGCGATGGCGGCCACCGCGTGCTTCGCGGCCACGTAGCTGCCGCCGTTCTCGTACGCGACGCGTCCCGCCGTCGACCCCATGAGGACGACGAGGCCGCGGCCGCGAGGCGATGAGGCGGGGGAGCAGGGCCTGCACCGTGCGCACGGTGCCGAGCACGTTCACCTCGTACGCCCTGGCTCCAGGCGTCGAGGTCGGCGTCGGCGATCGGTGGCGGCGTCGAAGGCGCCGCCGGCGTTCGCGACCAGGAGCGTGACGTCCTCGTCGGCGAGCGACTCGGCCAGGGCGGCCACGCTGGCGTCGTCGGTGACGTCGCACTGCGCGCGCCTCGATGAGCGGGATGCTCGGCGGCGAGGGCGGTGAGCCGGTCGACTCGGCGGGCCGCGGCGATCACGCGGTACCCCTCGCGGGCCAGGGCTCGCGCCGTCGCGGCACCGATGCCACTGCTGGCACCGGTGACGACGGCCGTCCCGCGAGAGGCGTGCTCCATGGTCTCTCCTTGACGTCGGCGTCAGCGACACACGAGCGTGGTGTCGAACGAGTACGCGTCCGCGCGGTAGCAGTGCTCCGCGTATTCCACCGCACGTCCGCCGTCATCGAAAGCGGTGCGCTGCATCGTGAGCAGGGGAGCACCGGTCTTCACGCCGAGCAGGAGCGCCTCGGGCCGGGTCGCGGCCCGGGCACCGATGCGCTGGTCGGCGATGCGCAGGTGCACGCCGGACCGCCGCAGCAGCTCGTACAGGCCGGTCGACGTCAGCCGATCCTCGTCCAGGTCGACCAGTCCGGTGGGAATCCAGTTGCGCATGATCGCCAGCGGCTCGTCCTGCTGCAGGCGCAGTCGCTCCATGTGGATGACCGAGGTGTCGCGGCGGGATGCTGAGCGCCGCGGCGACGTGCGCCTCGGCGGGCACCTCGCGCAGGGCGAGGACGCGGCGTGCTCGGGCGGTGGTCGGCGGCGGCCAGATCGTCGAACAGGCTGGTGAGCTCGAGCGGGCGGCTGAACTGCGCGGCCACCACCTGGGTGCCGACACCGCGGCGCCGCACGAGCAGGCCCTTGCTCGACGAGCTCCTGGACGGCCTGCCGCACGGTCGGCCGGCCCAGGCCGAGCCGTTCCGCGAGGTCGGTCTCCGTGTCGATGCGGTCGCCGGGGCGCAGCCGGCCGTCACGGATGGCGTCCTCGAGCTGCTGGGCCAGCTGGAAGTAGAGGGGCACGCGACTGCCGCGATCCAGGGACAGGTCCAGCGACATGGACCGAGGCTAGGCCTCGAGTCGCGCGATTTGTAAAGACATATTGACGTTTGCGCGGAGGCCCGTCCTAGACTCGGCACGACCCTCACATCGGAAGCAGGCGACCATGACCGCACGCGTCACCCACTGGATCAACGGACGACTCTGGGAGGGGACCGCCGACCGCACCGGCGACGTCTACGACCCCGCCACCGGCAAGGTGACCAAGCAGGTCGACTTCGCCTCGCGAGCCGTGCTCGACGATGCGGTCGCCGTCGGCCAAGGCCGCGTTCCCCGAGTGGCGTGACACCTCGCTGACCAAGCGTGCGCAGATCCTGTTCGCGTTCCGCGAGCTGCTCAACGCGAACAAGGAGACGGTGGCCGCCCTCATCACCGAGGAGCACGGCAAGGTCCTGAGCGATGCGCTCGGCGAGGTCACCCGCGGCCAGGAGGTCGTCGAGTTCGCCTGCGGCATCCCGCACCTCATGAAGGGCGGCTTCTCGGAGGGCGTGTCGAGCGGCGTCGACTCGTACTCGATCCGCCAGCCGCTGGGCGTGGTCGGGATCATCTCGCCGTTCAACTTCCCGGCCATGGTGCCGATGTGGTTCTTCCCGCTGGCGATCGCGACGGGCAACACCGTCATCGTCAAGCCGAGCGAGAAGGACCCGTCGGCGATCATGTACGTGGCCGAGCTGTGGAAGCAGGCCGGCCTGCCCGACGGCGTCTTCAACGTCGTCCACGGCGACAAGGAGGCCGTCGACGGCCTCCTCGAGAACCCCGACGTCAAGAGCATCTCGTTCGTCGGGTCCACGCCGATCGCCCAGTACATCTACTCGACGGGTACGGCGAACGGCAAGCGGGTGCAGGCCCTCGGCGGCGCGAAGAACCACATGCTCGTGCTGCCGGACGCCGACCTCGAGCTCGCCGCCGACCAGGCGATCAACGCCGGCTTCGGCTCGGCGGGCGAGCGCTGCATGGCGATCTCCGTCGTCCTCGCGGTCGAGCCGATCGGCGACGCGCTGGTGGCCAAGATCGCCGAGCGGATGCCGTCGCTGCGCACCGGTGACGGCCGCCGCGGCTGCGACATGGGCCCGCTGGTCACTGGCGTGCACCGCGACAAGGTGAAGTCCTACATCGACGCGGGCGAGGCCGCCGGCGCGACGCTGGTGGTCGACGGCCGCGTGATCGACGTGGACGGCGACGAGGGCGGCTTCTGGCTGCAGCCCACGCTGTTCGACCACGTCACGCCCGGACATGAGCATCTACACGGACGAGATCTTCGGGCCGGTGCTCAGCGTCGTCCGGGTGCCCTCCTACGAGGCCGGCGTGCAGCTCATCAACGACCATCCGTACGGCAACGGCACGGCGATCTTCACCAACGACGGCGGGGCCGCGCGGCGCTTCCAGAACGAGATCGAGGTCGGCATGATCGGCATCAACGTCCCGATCCCCGTGCCGATGGCGTACTACTCGTTCGGCGGCTGGAAGGCCTCCCTGTTCGGCGACACCCACGCGCACGGCGCCGAGGGCGTCCACTTCTTCACCCGGGGCAAGGTCATCACCAGCCGCTGGCTCGACCCGAGCCACGGCGGCATCAACCTCGGCTTCCCGACCCAGTCCTGAGGAGCGGACGACGATGACGACGACAACGACGACCGAGTCCCCGCTCCTGCGCATGACGCAGACCACGCCCACCTGCCTGTGGAACGACTCGGCAGACCCCGTCGAGCTGGCGCAGGCGATCGGCTGGGGCGCCGTGGGAGCCACCTGCAACCCGGTCATCGCCCTGGCGGCGCTCAAGGCGGATGCACCCACGTGGGCGGCGAGGATCCGCGAGTACGCGGCCGCGCACCCGACGGCGACCGAGGACGAGATCGGCTGGGCGATGGTCAAGCGCCTGTCCGTGGAGGCGGCCGCACTGCTGGAGCCCGCCTTCGAGCGCTACGGAGGGCGTCAACGGGCGGCTGTCGATCCAGACGGATCCCCGCTTCTACCGCGACACCGCAGCGCTGATCGAGCAGGCGGTGGAGTTCGCGTCGCTGGCTCCGAACATGATCGTCAAGATCCCCGTCACCGCTGCGGGGATCGAGGCGTTCGAGGAGGTCACGTACCGCGGCGTCAGCGTCAACGCGACGGTCTCCTTCACCCTGCCGCAGGCGATCGCCGTGGCCGAGGCCGTCGAGCGCGGGCTGCGCCGGCGGGAGGCCGAGGGTCTCGACGTGAGCACCATGGGCCCGGTCTGCACGATCATGGTCGGCCGCACGGACGACTGGATGCGCGTCTCGGCCGAGCGAGACCAGATCACGGTGGATCCGGGCATCACCGAGTGGGCAGGCGTCGCGGTGTTCAAGAAGGCCTATCGGCTGTACCAGGAGCGCGGCTACCGCACCCGACTGCTGTCGGCGGCCTTCCGCAACCACATGCACTGGAGCGAGTTCATCGGCGGCAACGTCGTCATCTCGCCGCCCTTCGGCTGGCAGAAGCGGATCAACGCGAGCCGGATCGAGCCCACCCACCGCCTGGACGACCCGGTCGATCCGCGCATCGTCGAGGACCTGTACGACAACTTCCCCGAGTTCCGCAAGGCCTACGACGAGGACGGCCTGGCCCCAGCCGAGTTCACGAGCTACGGCGCGACCGCCCGCACCCTGCGGCAGTTCCTGTCGGCGAACACCGAGCTCGAGGCGTTCGTCCGCGACGTGACACTGCCCAACCCCGACAAGTAGGGCACGACGCGCTGGAGGAGCCATGACGTACCCGCAGCAGTGGCTGTCGACCGCGGACTGCCGCCTCGAGGACCTCATCTCGGTGCTCGCCGACGGCACCGACCTCGCGCGGTACCCGAGCGCACGTGAGTCGGCGCAGGGCGTGCTGGTCTACGACTGCGCGACGCTTGCCCCGGCGATGGGCGATCCCGCGATGCGGCGCGTGCTGCAGGGCGAGCTCGCCGATGCCCTCGCGAACGGACCCGGAGTGGTCGTGCTCGCGGGCGCGTACGAGGACATCTCAGTCGTCGACGCGGTCACGGCGGCCTTCGACGACATCATCGCCGAGGAGCGGTCCCAGGGCGGCCCGGTGGGCGACCACTTCGGCAAGCCGGGCGCCAACGACCGCATCTGGAACGCGCTCGAGAAGCTCGCGCTGCGCGCTCCCGACCTGTTCGTCCGCTACTACGCCAACGACGCTCTCGCCCTGGTGTCGCAGGCGTGGCTCGGCCCCGGCTACCAGATGACGTCGCAGGTCAACGTGGTCAATCCCGGCGGGCAGGCTCAGGCCGTGCATCGCGACTACCACCTCGGCTTCCAGTCGGACGCGGTCGCCGAGGAGTACCCGGCCCACGTGCACGCGCTGTCGCCGGTGCTGACGCTCCAGGGCGCCGTGGCGCACTCCGACATGCCCGTCGAGAGCGGGCCCACCCTGCTCCTCCCGCACTCGCAGAAGTACCTGCCCGGCTACCTCGCCTGGCGGCGCCCCGAGTTCCGGGCGTACTTCGACGAGCACCGCGTCCAGCTGCCCCTCGCCAAGGGCGATGCCGTCTTCTTCAACCCGGCCCTGTTCCACGCTGCGGGCACCAACCACACGGCCGACGTCCGTCGCATGGCGAACCTGCTCCAGGTGTCATCGGCGTTCGGCCGTGCCATGGAGTCGATCGACCGGGCGGCCGTGTCGGTCGCGATCTTCGACGACCTGGTGAAGGCGCAGGTGACGGAGGGCTGGGATCCGCGCGCGCTGGACAACGTCATCGCCGCAAGCGCCGAGGGGTACGCGTTCCCGACCAACCTCGACCGCGATCAGCCGATCGGCGGCCTGGCCCCGCCCACGCAGGCCGACCTCGTGCGCCAGGCGCTCGCCGAGGGCTGGGACCACTCAGTGCTGGTGGCACGCCTCGACGAGCAGGTCGAGCGCACCCGGACCGACTAGACGCCGCCGCCCTGGAGGTCGCGCAGGCAGGCGACCAGGAACTGGTGGTCCTCCACCTCCGGCAGCCCGGAGGCGTAGAAGCCCCCGACCATGCCGACACCCGCGACGAACACCGGCATGCCGCCACCGTGCGCCGCGTACTCGAGCTCGCTCAGCCCTGTCGACTCGTTGAACGTGGTGCCGCGCTCCTGGTACTTGACCTTCGTGGCCAGGGTCGAGCGCTCGTACCGCTCGACGGTGCGCCGCTTGCGGGCGAGCCAGTCGTCGGAGTCGGGGATGGAGCCGGGCAGCGCGGCCCGGTAGGCCAGCCGGCCGAGGTGGTACACCTCGATGATGATGGCCAGCTGTTGCGTGATCGCCCGGTCGGTGGCCAGGAGCCCGAGGGCCACTGCCTCCGCCGGGCTGAACGTCGCCAGCTCGAGCTCGGACTGCTCGGCGGCCAGCTGCTCGGAGGTGTATCCGCCCGTGGTCTCAGGCACGGTGACGTCCATTCGATCGAGTCGGGTTCACGCTCGGCATCCTTTCGATCGGGTCCGGATCACGCGGGGGAGCCGGGGTCATCGCGACCACGAGGTCGCCGGGCTCCACCTGTGCCTTGTCCTGCACGTGCACCGTATCGACCGTCCCGGCGGTGCCCGCGGTGACGGCCGACTCCATCTTCATCGCCTCGATGACCGCGACCTTGTCGCCGGCCTGCACCTGGTCGCCGGCCTTGACGAGGACCGTGATGACGCCGGGCACGGAGGCGCCGAGGTGGCCGGGGTTGCCGGCCTCCGCCTTGGGGCGCACGTTGGCCGTCTTGGGCGCGCGCTCGTCGACGACCCGCAGTGCCACCGGCTGGCCGTTCGCGCGCAGGTGGACGCTGCGCCGGCCCGCGTCGTCGAGGTCGCCGATCGCGTCGAGCTCCACGAACATCTGCTGCCCGGCGGCGATGTCGATCACCTCGGTGCTGCCCGTCTGCAGCCCGTACAGGTAGGCGTGCGTCGGCAGCACCGAGATGTCGCCGTACGTGCGGCGCGACGTCTCGAACGCGGCCGCCTCCGCCGGGAGCATGAGCCGGGTCAGCGCGGCCCGGCGCGTGGCCGGATCGCGCAGGGCCGCGCGGTCCGCGGCGTTGAAGACCGGCTCGGCGAGCGGGGGCTTGCCCGCCAGCACCTGGCTGGTGAACGGCTCGAGGAAGCCGCCCTCGGGAACGCCGAGCTGGCCCTGCAGGAAGGCGATCACGGAGGCCGGCAGGTCATGGCCCGCGGGCGCGGCGAGCAGCTCGACGCGACTCACGCCCGCCGCGACCATCCACACCGCGAGGTCGCCGACGACCTTGCTGCTCGGCGTGACCTTCACCGGACGGCCCAGCAGGATGTTCGCGTCGTGATAGGCGTCGAGCACCTCGGCGAACCTGGCGCCGACGCCGAGCGCGTCGGCCTGGGCGCGCAGGTTCGACAGCTGCCCACCCGGGACCTCGTGCCGGTAGACGCTCGTCGCCGGGGCCCGCTGCCCGGCCTCGAACGGCGCGTACAGATCGCGGACGGCGTTCCAGTACGGCTCGAGCGCGGCCGCATCGCGCGAGGTCCAGGCCGCCGCCGGCCGCGGGATCGCGGTCGCGCGTGCGCCATGGCGGAGAGCAGCGCGCCGAGGCTGGGCTGGCTGCCGCCCGACGCCAGCGGCGCGGAGGCGCAGTCGACGCCGTCGACGCCAGCCTCGATGGCCGCGAGGTAGGTGGCCAGCTGGCCGCCCGCGGTGTCGTGGGTGTGCAGGCGGACGGGAACGTCGAACCGGGCGCGCAGGGCCGACGACGAGGGCGGTCGCGGCGGGCGGGCGGAGAAGGCCCGCCATGTCCTTGATGACGAGCCCGTGCGCGCCCGGCCGTCGACGTACTGCTCGGCCACGCGCAGGTAGTAGTCGAGCGGTGTACGTCGTCTCGGCGGGGTCGAGGACGTCGCCGGTGTAGCAGATCGCGCCCTCGGCGTACCCCGCGTGCTCGCGCACGGCGTCGATGACGGGTCGGGTCTTCTCGACGCTGTTCAGGGCGTCGAACACCCGGAAGACGTCCATGCCGGCTGCGCGCGCCTCCGCGACGAAGGCCGTCACGACGTCCTCGGGGTACGGCGCGTAGCCGAGCGCGTTGCGCCCGCGGATGAGCATCTGCGTGAGCGTGCCGGGGGCGGCGGCGCGCAGCTGCTCGAGCCGCTTCCACGGATCGTCGCCGAGGAACCGCAGCGCCGCGTCGAAGGTGGCTCCGCCCCAGCACTCGAGGCTGAACAGCCCCGGCAGCAGCGCGGCCTGCGCGCGGGCGCCGATGACGAGGTCGCGGGTGCGCACGCGGGTGGCCAGCAGGGACTGGTGCGCGTCGCGCAGGGTGGTGTCGGTGACGGCCACGCGGTCGAGGGCGCGCAGCCACGCGGCGAGCGCCTCGGGCCCGTCGGCGTCGAGCACCTGCTTGGCGGTGCGCTGCGGGCGTGCTCGCCGGCGACCGGATCGGCGGGCAGCAGCGTCGCGGGCTCGCGAACGATCGGCGCGCGACTCGCCGTGCGGCCGGTTGACCGTCGTCTCGGACAGCCGCAGCAGCAGCCCGGACGCGGCACCGAGCGTCGCACCGGGCTGCGCGGACATGAGGTCGGGATGCTCGTCGAGGAAGGCGGTGGTCAGCTCGCCGGACAGGAAGTCGGGATCGCTCAGGAGGGCGCGCAGGAAGCTGACGTTGGTGGCGACGCCGCGCACCTGGAACTCCGACAGCGCACGGCGCGCCCGCCGGGCGGCACTGGTGAAGTCGGCACCGCTCGTCGTGAGCTTGACCAGGAGGGAGTCGTAGAACGGGGTGACGTCGGCTCCGGCGTACGTGGCACCGTCGAGGCGGACGCCCGGGCCGCCGGGGGAGCGGTAGACGACGATCGTGCCGGTCGCCGGGCGGAAGTCGTCGGCGGGATCCTCGGTGGTCAGGCGGCACTGGATCGCGCTGCGCTGGACGCTGATGCCCTCCTGGGCGATGCCGAGGTCGGCCAGCGTCTCGCCGCGCGCGATGCGCAGCTGCGACAGCACGAGGTCGACGCCGGTGACCTCCTCGGTGACCGTGTGCTCCACCTGGATGCGCGGGTTCATCTCGATGAACGAGTAGCCGTAGCCCGCCACGTGGGCGGGTGCCTGCGCCTCGGGGTCGCGCCACACGAGGAACTCGACCGTGCCCGCCGCGGCGTAGTTGACCTCGCGCGCGAAGTTGACGGCGTCCGAGCACAGCCGGTCGACGAGCTCGCGCGGGCAGGCCCGGGCGCGGGCGCGATCTCGACGACCTTCTGGTGGCGGCGCTGCACGGAGCAGTCGCGCTCGTACAGGTGGACGACGTTGCCGAGGCCGTCGGCGAGCACCTGCACCTCGACGTGCCGCGGCCGCACGACCGCCTGCTCCACGAACAGGGTGTCGTCGCCGAAGGCCGCGGCCGCCTCGCGCTTGGCGGCGTCGTAGACGAGGGTCGCCTCCTCGGCGCTGTCGACGCGCCGCAGGCCGCGGCCGCCGCCGCCAGCGGACGCCTTGATGAACACGGGGTAGCCGATGCGCTCGGCCTCGGCCAGCGCCTCCTGCAGGGTGGCGACGGGATCGGACGCGCCGAGCACCGGGACACCGGCGCGGGTGGCCGACTCGCGGCCGCGCACCTTGTCGCCGGTGAGGACGAGGGTCTCGGGCGTCGGCCCGACCCAGGTCAGGCCGGCATCGATGACGGCCTGCGCGAACACCGCCGACTCGCTGAGGAAGCCGTAGCCGGGGTAGACCGCGTCGGCGCCGGACTGGCGCGCGATGTCGATGATGGCCGGGATGTCGAGGTAGGTCCGGACCGGATGCCCGGCCTCGCCGATCTGGTACGCCTCGTCGGCGATGAGCCGGTGCAGGGCGCTGCGGTCCTCGGCGCTGTACATCGCCACGGAGGTGATGCCGAGCTCGCGGGCCGCCCGGGCGGCCCGGATCGCGATCTCCCCACGGTTGGCGATCAGCAGCTTGCGCATGGACATCCTCGGGTCGTGGGGAATGTTCGCCACGAATCCTAGGCGCGGACGCATGTCGGCCCGGTTAACCGCTGGACGTCCTGCGATGTGGTGCCCAACCACGTCTGTCGCGGGTGAAGGCAGGCCGCCAGACACTAGGCTCGCAGCAGACACGGGAGAGGGGTGGGCCGACGTGTCGGACGACCGCGCACGCGCTCGGCCGGAGGACTCGCGGGCTACCCGTGGGCCCTCGCCGTCGGCGGTGCTCACCGGCTCGTTCCTCGCCTACTTCCTGCTCCCGCTCCTGGCGCCGGAGCAGCTCGCCGGGGAGGAATCGATCCTGCTTCTCGGGCATCGTCAACGGCGTCGCCGTCGGTGTCGGGCTGCGCCTGCCCCTGACGCTGTTGCCACCCCTCGCCGTCGGGGCCGTCGCTGGGCGTCCTCGCCCGGTTCAGCCTCGACAAGGAGTTCGAGTTCTTCCTCCTGACGGTCGCGTTGGTGGTGGCCGCCGAGATCGTCGCGTTCGTGGTCCTGCTGCGGCGGTCGGGGCGTGGCGGCTGCGCGAGACCGGCGACCTGCTGCGGTACGGCCTCACGGCCCTGGGCGTCACCGCGGCCGGGGGCGTCATCGTCACGCTGCGCGGCCGCTCGTCGATGCCGACCTCGCCGATGGACGGATCCCTGCACGTGTGGCGCTCGTGGGTCATCGACGACCTCTTCGGCCTCGATCGTGATCACGCCGGCGATCGCCACGATCACGCCGCCCGCGCAGCTGGTCGTGGCGGCGCTCGGCGGAGTACCTGATCGCCGTCGCCTACACGGCCGTGACCACCTACTTCATCTTCTTCGTCGTCGTCCCCGGCGACGCAGGGCCTGCTCGGTTGGCCCTACCTCGTCGGTGCTCGGCTCGATCTGGATCGCCGTGCGCCTCGGCGTCAGGGCGGCGGCGCCCGTGGTGGCCGTCCAGTTCTGGGCGGCCGTCGTCCTGCACGGTGCGGCGGGCGTGGCGCCATGGCCGAGCGCGGCACCCGACGCCGCTCGACCGGCTGCTCGCCGTCGAGCTGTTCAGCGTCGTCATGGCGTCGGTCATCCTCACCCTCGGCGTGCTCCGCGACGCGCGGCGTCGCGCCGCGGACCGAGCTGGCGGCGGCGAACCGGTTCTTCCGGGACGTCGTCAACGGCTCGGAGGCGGCCATCTTCGCCAAGGCGTACGACGGCGACGGGCGTCGAGCGGCCGCTACGTCCTGGCCAACGAGGCCTCGCGCCGGATCACCGGGCTCGACGCGGCAGACGTCATCGGCCGGACGGACGCCGACATGCTGCCCGACGAGGTGGCGCGCTCGCCTGCGCGAGGCCGACCTCCAGGTCATGGATTCCGGCGACGCCGCTGCTCACCGAGCAGCGGCTCGCTCTGGCCGGACGGCAGCACCCACATCTACAGCAGCTCGTCCTTCCCGCTCGACGACCAGGACGGCCACGTGTGGGGCGTGGCCGGCGTGGCCACCGACATCACCGAGCTGATCCGCTCGCGGGAGGAGTTCGTCCGGCAGGGCGAGCTGCTGCACGCCGTGTTCGAGATGTCGCCCGACGCCGGCGATCCGCCTGACCATGGAGGAGGGCGCAGGGCATCGAGGTCGCGGGCTGCCAACGCGGCCATGTGCACGCTCCTCGGCGCACGGCCCGGGCGCGATCGACGACTGCGACCTCATGGACCACGTCGTGCCGGCCGACGCCGCCACGGCGCTCGAGGTGCTCTCGTTCGCGCGCGAGGACGCCGGGCGGGCGGGCGCGCCCGTCGCGCGACAGCGCGAGCTGCGCATGCGCACCGAGGACGGCCGGATCGTGTGGGTGCTCATGAGCGCGGCCGCCGTCGCGGGGCGGCGACGACGTGCACGCCGGAGATCGTCGCCCAGTTCGAGGACTTCACCGCGCGGCGCGAGGCCGAGCTGGCGCTGTCGGACCAGGCGATGCGCGACGCGGTCACGGGGCTGCCGAACCGGCGCGCCCTGCACGAGCGCATGGACGGCGCGCTGCAGCGGCTGCGTCGGCATCCCGGGCATCGTGACGGTGCTGTTCTGCGACCTCGACCACTTCAAGGACGTCAACGACAGCCTCGGCCACCAGGTCGGCGACCAGCTCCTCGTCGAGGTGGCCGAGCGGCTCCGGTCGGCGCTCCGCCCGGAGGACACGATCGCGCGGCTCGGCGGCGACGAGTTCGTCGCGCTCGGGCGAGGGCATCACCGATCCGGACGACGCGGTCCTGATGGCCCTGCGGCTCCAGGACAAGCTCAGCGCCCCGTGGGTCCACGACGACCAGGTGTTCCGGCCGGCCATGAGCATCGGCATCGCCATGACGACCGATGCGGACGTCACGGTCGACGAGCTGCTGCGGCGGGCAGACCTGGCCATGTACCGCGCCAAGGAGCAGGGCCGCAACCGGGTCGAGGTCTACGAGCGCTCCGTGGACGACGAGGTGCAGCACGCCGTCAACATCCAGCACGAGCTGCGGCGGGCCATCGACACCGGCGGCCTCGATCCTGCACTACCAGCCCATCGTCCGGCTGGACGACCGCGAGCTCGTCGGCGCCGAGGCGCTCATCCGCATGCGCGGCGCCGACGGGCGGCTGATGTCGCCCGGCGAGTTCGTGCCGCAGGCCGAGGCCACCGGGCTGGTCGTGCCCATGGGTGCGTGGGTGGTCCAGCAGGCGCTGGTCGACCTCGTCCGCCTGCACGAGGTCAGCCACGACGATCACCCTGTCGATCAACGTCAGCCCGACGCAGCTGCGCGAGGACGGCTTCTCCGACTACCTGCTCGAGCAGATCGCCTTCGCCGGGGTGCGACCCGAGTGCCTGGCCATCGAGGTGACCGAGACGGCCCTCATCCACGACCCGGCGCGATCCGGGCGCGAGCTGGCCCGGCTCAGCGAGGCGGGCATCCGGATCTCGCTCGACGACTTCGGCACCGGCTACTCCAGCCTGTCGTGGCTCACCCAGTTCCCCGTCGACATCGTCAAGATCGACAAGTCCTTCACGGACGACGTCGGGATCGACGAGCGCAAGACGGCCATCATCAGCGCGGTCATCGCCGTGTCCCACGAGCTCGGCTTCACCGTCGTGGCCGAGGGGATCGAGTCCGAGGAGCAGGGGCGGCGGCTCCTCGACCTCGGCTGCGATCGCGGTCAGGGATACTTCTACGGCCGGCCCACACCCATCGAGGAGGCTCCGTGGACGCAGTTGATGACCCCCTCTACCTGATCGCGATCATCCGGCCCCGGATGGAGCGGGCGGCCGAGGTCGAGGCGGAGCTGCGGGCGCTGATGGCCGGCACGCATGCCGAGGAGGGCTGCATCCACATGGAGCTGGTCGTGTCGGACGACGACCCGACGACCTGGCTCATGCTCGAGAAGTTCCGGTCGCGCGCCGACTGGGAGGAGCACATGCGCACCGCCCACGTCACGCGCGGCAACGCCGAACCTCGCCGACCTGCTCCGCGAGCCGACGGAGCTGCGGTTCTACTACGCGCTACGAAGTGGATCCGCCGCCTCGGGCTACGACGCTTCGCGCTCCGCCGCTGCCGCTGGGGCTACGACGCTTCGCGCTCCGCCCATGCCCGCCGCAGCGCCCCGACCAGCACCTCCGTCGGCTGTGCCCCCGCCACCGCGTACCTGCCGGTCGATCACGAAGAACGGCACTCCCGATCACCTGCAGCGCACGCGCCTCCGCCTCGTCCGCGCGCACCTCGTCGAGGTAGCGATCCGTCGCCAGCACGTCGTCGACCTCGGTCGGATCCAGTCCCACCTCCTTCGCCAGCCGCGCGAGCGTGCCCGGATCGCCGATCGCCTCGCCCTCGGTGAAGTACGCGGTGAAGAACCGGTCCTTCAGTGCGTCCTGCTGCCCCGACTCGCGGGCCAGGTGCAGGAGCCGGTGCGCGTCCACGGTGTTGCCCGACTGCGCCCGGTCGAAACGGAAGTCGAGTCCGACGGTCGCGGCACGAGCGGTGACGCCCGCGAACATGGCCTCGATGTCGGCCGGGGTGCCGCCGTACTTGCGGCCCAGCTGCTCGGCGAGGGACGCGGTCGCGATCGGCGGCGCACCTGGGATCGAGCTCGAAGCTGCGCCAGGTCACGTCGACGGATCGCCGTGCTCGAACTCGGCGAGCGCCGCCTGCAGGTGCGCCCGGCCGATGCAGCACCACGGGCAGACGACATCGGACCAGACCTCGACGGGCATCACGTTCTGCGGCATGCGCGAACGGTACCGAGGCGCTGCGTCCGTCCCGCTACCTAGACTCCGGTCATGCCGCTCGTGGTGGATCTCAACGCCGACGTGGGCGAGGAGTGCGGTGACGATGCCAGCCTCCTCGGCATCGTCACGACGGCCAACGTCGCGGCGGGCGGCCACGCGGGCGGCGGCGACGTGCTGGCCACGACCGTCGGCACTGGCGGCCCGGGCGGGCGTGGCCGTGGGTGCGCATCCGTCGTACCCCGATCGCGCCGGACTTCGGGCGGATCTCGCGCGCCGATGCGCATGATGCGCCGTCGATCGTCGGCGTTCGTCCGCGATCAGGTGCTGACCGTGGCGGCGGCGTGCGCCGAGCACGGGGTCGGGCTGTCCCACGTGAAGGCGCACGGTGCGCTGTACACACGACGCCGCCGCCGACGCAGCGCTCACGCGGTCGTTCCTCGACGGCGTGCAGGCGGCCGGCCACGCGATCTCGGGATGGCGGCGATCCCGCGTCATGGGCATGCCCGGCAGCGCCCTCGATCGGGCGTGCGCGCGCGCGGGGGACTGGACTTCATCGCGGAGGCCTTCGCCGATCGGGCGTACGCGCCCGACGGCTCCCTGCTGCCGCGCAGCCAGCCGGGCGCCGTGCTCCACGATCCGGCTGAGCGTGGCCGAGCGGGTCCTGCGGCTCGTGACGGAGGGCCGGATCATCGCCATCGACGGCACCGATCTCCGCGTTCCGGCCGTCACGGTGTGCCTGCACGGCGACACGGCCGGGGCCGTCGAGATCGCCCGACTCGTGCGGCACCGACTCGAGGAGAGCGGCGTCGTCGTCGCCGCACGTGGAGCCGGCAGGTGACGATCGGCTCGGCCGCCTGGTTCGGCGACCGCGCCGTGATGGTCGCACTCGCGGAACCGTCACGGCGGTCGGGCGTGGCGGCCGGACTGGCCGAGTCGCTGCCGCACTGCGACGTGCGCCCCGGCATGGAGTCGGTGCTGGTGGTCGCGCCGGAGCCCGACGCCGGGCTGCTGGCCGCGGTCGAGCGTCGCCCTGGCAGCGATCGACACCGGGCGGGTCGACGCGGCACATCACGCCTGCGCACGTGACGATCCCCGTCGACTACTCCGGGGCCGACCTGCACGAGGTGGCCGGATCTCCTGCGCTGCAGCGTCGACACGCTCGTGGCCGCTCACCAGGCAGCAGGCATGGTCGGTGGCGATGATGGGCTTCGCCGCGGGGTTCGGCTACCTCGTCCCGCAGGGGCCCGAGCTGCTCGACTGGTCGTCAGTTCCCCGACGCGACCGCCCGCGCGAGCGGGTGCCGTCGGGCAGCGTGGCGCTCGCGGCGGGGATGAGCGCGGTCTACCCCGAGGCGATGCCCGGAGGCTGGCAGCTCCTCGGACGCACGGCGGTCACGCTTGTTCGACGCGGACCGTGCCTCGTCCCCGAGCCTGCTCCACCCGTCCGATGTCGTCCGCTTCACCGGAGGCGGATGCGTGAGCGTCATCGCGACCGTGCGGTCACCCGGACTCGCCACCATCCAGGACGGCGGGCGCCCCGGGTTCACCGCGGTGGGCGTGCCCGTCTCCGGAGCCTTCCACCGCGTGCGCTACCTCGTCGCGACAGCCCTGCTCAGTGGTGAGCCTGATGCGCAGCGGCCCGGCGATCGAGCTGCTCGGTGGCGACGCTCGCCCTGGCGTGTCCGCACCACCTGCATCCTGGCCGTCGTCGGGCCGGCCGTGCTCAGCGTTGATGGCCGCCGCCAGGCCGGGGGCGCCGTCGTGCGGGTGCATCGCCGGTGCGGTGGTCGGAGGTGGCCCACGCGGGGCCCGGGCCGGCCTACGTGGTGGTCGACGGATGGGAGCCCGCGCTCACGCTGGGGTCCGCGGCCACCGACACGTTCTCGCGGATCGGCGGCGGGGCTCTTCGTCCGGGGACCGAGCTCCGCGGCGCGCCCTCCGGCGACGGCGCTGCGCGCGTCGGCGCGTTCCACCGCGCCATCAGCGAGCCCACCGGCCCGATCCGCGTGGCGGACGCCGGGCACCGCGGCCTGCGCGCCTTCGCCCGCGCCACCTGGACGGGTGTCGTCCATCGCCCGTTCGGGCGCACGACTCGTCGGGCGGTCCCGTCCCGGCGAGCGGCTCCGTGCCCAGCATGCCGCTGGTGCCGGGCGCCATCCAGGTCACTCCGTCGGGCGAGGCGGTCGTGCTCGGCCCGGACGGCGGGCTCACGGGCGGCTACCCGGTCGTCGGGGTGGTGGCGACCGTCGACCTGGATCGACTGAGCCTGCTGCGGCCGGGCGACGCCGGTGGCCTTCCGGTCCATCACGATCGACGAGGCGGCGGCGGCCCGACGCGAGCAGCTCGCCACGCGTGCGGCGAGCGGTGGTGCATCCCGACCACCTGCCCTGAGTCTGCGCTGCGCCCCGCGGCACCTCGCTAGGCTGCGCGCGGGCTGGGGAGGTGGGGCATGCGCGGGCTGGGCACCGTCCTGAACGTCGTCGCCATCCTCGTCGGCGCCGGGCTCGGCGTCCTCATCGGCCACCGGCTCCCCGAGCGCACGCGCCGGACCGTGACCGACGCCCTCGGACTCGTCACGCTCGTCATCGGCGGGCTCAACATCGTCGCGCTGACCGACGAGGACTACATCGCAGCCGTGGGCGGCGGCGGCACCCTGCTGGTCGTCCTCGGCGCGCTGCTCATCGGCGGGATCGGGGGCTCGCTCCTGCGGATCGAGGACCGACTGGAGTCCTTCGGCGCCTGGCTGCAGGGCCGGTTCACGCGCGGGGGAGCCACCGAGTCGCGTGCGCGCTTCGTCGAGGGCTTCGTCGACGCGTCGCTGGTGTTCTGCATCGGCCCGCTGGCGGTGCTCGGCTCGCTGAGCGACGGCCTCGGCCAGGGAATCGACCAGCTCGCCCTCAAGTCGACGCTCGACGGCTTCGCCTCGCTCGCCTTCGCCGCCTCGCTCGGCTGGGGCGTCGCCGCATCGGCCATCGCCGTCGGCGTCTGGCAGGGCGCTGCTCACCGTCCTCGGCGCGCTGCTCGGCGCCTTCATGTCGGCCGCGCTCATCGCGTCGCTGACGGCGACCGGCGGCGTGCTGCTCCTCGGCGTGGGCCTGCGCCTGCTCAACATCCGGCAGGTGCCCGTCGGCGACCTGCTGCCGGCCCTGCTGATGGCCCCCGTCATCACGGCGGTCGTGATCGCCGTGCGCGGCTAGGCGGAGGGCGTCTCCGGGTCCGTCTCGACGGTCTCCGACGGTCTCGACCGTCTCGACGGTCTCGACGATCTCGGTGGGAGCGGCGTCGGTGACCGGTCTCGACGACCTCGGTGGGAGCGGCGTCGGTGACCGGCTCGACGATCTCGGTGGGAGCGGCCTCGGTGACCGGCTCGACGATCTCGGTCGGTCTCGACAACGTCGATGACGTCGGTTGTCGCGGTCGGCTCGTCATCGGCGGCGACCGACCGCCACGCGGCCGCCGCAGCAGCGACCGGCGCACGGCGCGGCGTCGACAGGCGCGCCGGCCTCGTCGACCGCGGCCCTTGCGTCGGCGCATGAGGAGGACGACGACCACGACGACGATCAGCGCGAGCACGGCCAGCGCCAGCAGGAGCGACGAGCAGGGACGAGATCGAGAAGCCGCCACCCGAGGACTCCGCGGTGACGCTGGCGTCGATGGACTCCGTCAGGCTGCCGCTGATGGTCGCCGAGGTGTCGGAGGTCTTCTCGACGCCCTCGCCGGACACCGCGGTGATGGGACCGGGGAACGTGGCCGACGACCGTGATGGAGCCGAGGTTCGCGTCGCCGAGGAGGGCGGCGTCGGATCGCCCGACTGCGCCTCGTTCACGACCCGCAGGACGACGAGGTCGCCCTCCTTCGTGATCGACCATGGCCCGTCCGGTGCCCTCGAACGTCTCGTTCTCGAAGGTGCAGGTGTAGACGTAGGCGGCGTCGGTCTCCGACGTGGTGCAGTCGGTGAACTGGTCCAGGCCCTCCGCGCCGAGCTCCTCGCCGGCGAAGTTCTCCTCGAAGGAGGCCAGGTCGCTGATCCCGAGGAAGCCGGCCGCCTCCTTCTGGAACTCGATCGCCAGCGTCCCGGACGCCGTCGCGTCGGCGTTGACCGTCAGGTCGGCGTCGAGCTTGAGGCAGCCCGAGAGCGACACGACGACGAGTGCGCAGGCACCCGCGAGGCCGATCAGGCGGGAGGTGCGGCGGGTACGGGCGACTGCGGTCATGGCGGCGTCCTCGTCAGTAGGTGCCGTCATCGTACGGGGGCGTCAGGTGCCAAGCCGGCTCTTGTCGACCTTGCCCATCTCGTTGCGGGGGAGCTGCGTCGACGAAGACGACCGCGCGGGGGCGCTTGTGCCACGACAGCTGCGTGGCGACGTGCGCGACGAGCTCGGCCTCGTCGACGTCGTCCGCGACCACGAAGGCGACGATGCGCTGGCCGAGGTCGTCGTCCGGTGCACCGATGACGGCTGCCTCGGCCACTGCCGGATGCGACAGGAGCGCGTCCTCGACCTCGCCCGCCCCGATGCGGTAGCCGCCGCTCTTGATGAGGTCGGTGGCGGCGCGGCCGACGATGCGGAACCGGCCCTGCGCATCGACCGACGGCGACGTCGCCCGTCCGGAACCAGCCGTCGTCGGTGAACGACGCGGCCGTGGCGTCCGGGCGGTGGAGGTAGCCGTCGAAGACCGAGCCGCCGCGCACCTCGAGCGTCGCCCACCGTCGCCGTGCGGCGCGACGGATCGCCGTCGATCGTCCAGGACGCGCACCTCGATCCCGGGCAGCGGACGTCCCACGCTGCCGCGCAGGCGCGGCTCGTCGGCGCGGGCGGCGAGGGTGATGAGGGTCTCGGTCATGCCGTAGCGCTCCACCGGCGCCTGCCCGCACTGCCCGAGCAGCGCGTCGAACACCGGCCCGGGCAGTGCGGCGCTTCCCGACACCAGCAGGCGCGCGCCGCGCAGCGCGCTCGCGGACGCCTCGATCCGCCGCGATGCGCGACCAGACCGTCGGCACGCCGAAGTACAGGGTTCCCCGCGGCGGCGGCGTAGGCGGCGGGGGTGGGCCGCCCGGTGTGGTGCAGGCCCGACCCGACGTGCAGCGGCCCGAGGACGCCGAGGACCAGGCCGTGCACGTGATGCAGCGGCAGGCCGTGGACGAGGACGTCGTCGGGCGTCCAGGCCCAGGCGTCGGCCAGGCCGTCGAGGCACGACCGCGATCGCGGCCTGGGTGATCGGAACGCCCTTCGGCGGGCCGGTGGTGCCGCTCGTGTAGAGGACGAGGGGCACCGAGGCCGACGGCGGCGGCCGAGGTCGGTGCGAGGTCGTCGACGTCGATCGCGATCGACGAGCAGGCTGGCGCCCGAGTCGGCCAGCACGTGGTCGCGCTCGCGCGGGCCGGCGTCGGGGCTCATCGGGATGACGGTGCTGCCGGCCTCGATGCCCGCGAGCATCGTGATGACCGTCCGCAGCGTCGGCTCCGCGACGACGGCCATGACGGGAACGCCGGCGTAGCGTGCGCGCCGCGACCGCGACGGCCGCGTCGCAGGTCGTCCCGGTCGAGGCGCTCGTCACCGATGACGATCGTGGTTCGGCGCCGCGGAGTCCACGAGGCGACCGTATCCCCGCATGTCGCCCGGGCCGGGCAGGCTCGGGGCGCCGTATCGTCGCGTCGTGCCCTCCGATCGCTACGGCCGCGACGTCCTCGCCGAACGACCCGCATCCCCGTCCTGCGCGCGTGCCCACCGGTCGATGCGGTGCCGGGGCTGGTCGTCGAGTGCGCGCGCACGGGCTGGTGCGGTGCCGTCGTCGGCTGGCAGAAGGGACCCGACGGCTGGGCCGTGATGCTCGAGGACCGGGCGGGCCGGCGCCGGCCGTTCGCCCTCGGGCCGTCCTTCCTCATCGACGGCGCAGCTCGTCACGCTGCAGCGGCCTCGGGCGGCGCCGGCCACCGCCGCGCCAGCGCGCACGGCGTCGGGCTCGGTCGCGGTCGCCGGGCAGCGGGCGCGGACGGCGCGCGCCTCGCGGATCTGGGTCGAGGGGCGGCACGACGCCGAGCTCGTCGAGCGCGTGTGGGGTGCTGACCTGCGGGTCGAGGGCGTGGTCGTCGAGGAGCTCGGCGGCGTCGACGAGCTGCCGGGCCGGGTGCGCGAGTTCGGCCCCGGCGCCGGTCGCGTCGGGTCGGAGTGCTCGTCGATCACCTCGTGCCGGGCTCGAAGGAGACCCGGATCGCCGACGCCGTGACGGGGGAGTGGCCCGACGACGTGATCGTGCTGGGGCACCCGTACGTCGACGTCTGGCAGGCGGTGCGACCCGCAGGTCGGCCGGGATCACGGCCTGGCCGGTCGTGCCGCCCGGGCAGCCGTGGAAGGAAGGCGTGTGCGCGGCCCTGGGCTGGGGCGCGGACACGGGCCGGGCCTGGCGCGCACTGCTGGCGAAGGTCGACGACTACACGGACCTCGAGCCCAGCCTCCTCGGGCGCGTCGAGGAGCTCATCGACTTCGTGACCGCGGAGGACTGAGTGGCCGACGACCGCGGACTTCCGGATCACCGTCGCCTCGCCGACGGAGGTCGAGCTGATGCTCGAGTGGGCGCGAGCGGGAGGGCTGGAACCCCGGCGCGGCCGACGCGCGCTGCTTCCGTGCCGCGGATCCCGCAGGGCTTCCTCGTCGGCATGCTCGACGGTCGGCTCGTGGCCACGATCAGCGCGGTCCGCTACTCCGGGCTCGGGTTCGTGGGCCTGTACATCGTCGACCCCGAGTACCGCGGGCATGGGCCTCGGCATGCGGATCTGGACGGCAGCGATGGAGCGCCTCGAGGGCGTCGGTGACCGGGCTCGACGGCGTCGTCGCGCAGCAGGACAACTACGCGCGATCCGGCTTCGTCCTCGCACATCGCAACGTCCGGTTCGGCGGGGTGGCAGCCGGGCGCGCGCACGACGACGTCGTGCCGCTGACCGCTGCCGACGTCGACCTGGTGGCCGCGTACGACGAGCCGTGCTTCGGTGCGCCGCGCAGGGCGTTCCTCGAGGCAGTGGCTCGCCCAGCCCGGGGCGCAGGCACTCGGCGTCCGATCCGGGGGGCGCCTGTCGGGCTACGGCGTCATCCGGCCGGCGCACGACGGGTACAAGGTCGGGCCGCTCTTCGCGGATGACGCCGGTATTGCCGCGCGCGATTCTCGACGGGCTCGTCCACCACGCAGGCGAGGGCGCAACCGTGTTCCTCGACGTGCCCGAGCCCAACACGGACGGCGTTGCGCTCGCCCGGGAGCGTGGCCTGGTGCCGGTCTTCGAGACGGCACGGATGTACCGCGGCGGCGACCCGCAGCCTGCCGCTCGGTCGGATCTTCGGGATCACCAGCTTCGAGCTCGGCTGAGGCGAGAGTCACCAGAGGCCGACCGCGCGCTGCCCGTGACTCACGCGCGTTGGCAGATAGGTTGAGCGGGTGATCGAGGAGTCCGCGCACGTCGTCATCGTCGGTAGTGGCATGGGCGGCGGAACGCTCGCCTGGGGGCTCGCGCAGCGCGGCATCGACACGCTCGTGATCGAGCGGGGCGAGGTGCTGCCCCGTGAGCCGCAGAACTGGTCGCCGGAGGCTGTATTCCTCGAGCGGCGGTACAAGCCGGACGAGACCTGGCTGGACGACGACGGCAACGAGTTCCACCCCGGCGTCCACTACGTCGTCGGCGGGAACACCAAGGTCTACGGCGCGAGCCTGCCGCGACTGCGTGAGCGGGACTTCGCCGAGACCGCGTTCCCGTCCGGGATCTCGCCCGCGTGGCCGTTCTCGTACGGCGACCTGGAGCCGTACTACGGGCAGGCCGAGTCGCTGTACCGCGTCCACGGAACCACGGGCGAGGATCCGTCGGAGCCCTGGCGCAGCAGCCCGTTCCCGTACCCGCCGCTGCCGCACGAGCCGTACATCCTCGAGACGATGGCACGGCTGGAGTCGCAGGGCCTGCATCCGTCCAGCACGTCCATGGGCATCGACCTGCGGCCCGGCGGCACCTGCGTGCGCTGCCAGACGTGCGACGGCTTCCCGTGCCGGCTCGGTGCCAAGTCCGATGCCGAGACGTGCGCCCTCGGGCCGGCGCTCGCCGGCGGGAGCGTCCGGCTCCTCACCGGAGCGCGGATCCGCTCGCTGGAGGTGGACGCCTCGGGGCGGGTCACCCGTCTCGTCGGCGACGTCGACGGGGAGCCACTGGTCGTCGAGGCGCGGAGTCGCGGTGCTGTCGGCGGGCGCCGCCAACTCCGCCGCCCTCCTGCTGGCCAGCCGCAGCGATGCGACACCCGACCGGGCTCGCGAACTCGACCGGCCTCGTCGGTCGCAACTACATGGTCCACAACAACACGCACATCGCCGCGGTGGACCCGCGGCGCCGCAACGACGTCGTGTTCCAGAAGACGCTGGCGGTCAACGACTTCTACGACGACCTGGGTGACGGCTACCCGGGCGGTGCCATGCAGCTGATCGGCAAGGTGCAGGGCTCGATGATGAAGTCGCACGCCACCCGTGCGCCCCTGCGGCATGCTCGACCGGGTCGCCGACCACAGCATCGAGTGGGTCGTCATGAGCGAGGATCTCCCGTCGGTGCACAACCGGGTCACCGTGGACGCCGACGGCCGCATCCAGGTGTCGTGGCGGCGCACGAACTACGACCGTCATGAGGCGATGCTCGTCGAGGGCCAAGAAGGTGCTGCACAAGGCCGGGTACCGGGCGGTGTTCGAGCAGCGCTTCGACATCGCGATGAACAGCCACATGTGCGGCACGGCCGTGGCGGGCACGGACCCGCAGACGAGCGTCCTCGATCCGTGGTGCCGGTCGCACGACGTGCCGAACCTGTTCGTCGTGGACTCCGCGTTCTTCCCGTCCTCGGGTGCGCAGAACCCGGCACTGACCATCGCGGCGCAGGCACTGCGCGTCGCGGCGGAGTCCGACTGGAACGCCGTCGCCTGACGGCTCGATGAGAGGAACACCATGAAGCGTCGATTCGCAGTGGCGTGGCAGGCGCTGGCCCTGCTGTCGAGTGCGCTGCTGGGGGCGCAGCCGGCCGGTGCGGCGCCTGCGGACAAGAACGTGACGCTGACCTCGCAGCAGCTGACCGACCAGGGGTTCCCCACCACGCCGAACGTCACCGCCTGGGCGCCCGGCGGGTCCGCGGCGCTGCCGACCACGACGGCGCCGCAGTGGCAGGACGTCATCATCACCGGCAAGGCGCCGACGATGACGCAGCCCGGGCAGCTGCTCACGATGTCGCGCTACGTGCCGACGAACACCACGGGCGACGGCGTCCAGAAGCCCCTGAACATCACGGCGGTGGTGCAGCCGGACCGCAGCTTCACCCTGCACTTCCAGCTGGGCATGCCCGGTCTGTACGGGTACGCCGTGGGCTACACCACCGCGCGGATCGAGCCCTGAGCTCGTCGCCTTCCAGTTCCAGTTCACGACGACCGGCAGCGGCAAGCCCGCGCCCGGAACGGGTCCAGGCGACCGCCGTGGAGCTGAACGGAAAGAAGCTCGCGGCCGCTGGCTTCACCAAGAAGCCGAACGTCGTCGGCTGGGGCGGCACGGCGACCATCAGCACCTCGAAGGCGAAGGCGGGCGCGCCCGTCACGATCTCCGGCACGGCGCCGACGGAGCTGAAGCCCGGCACCGTCCTGTCGCTGGAGCGCTTCGTCGCCACCGACAAGAAGGGCTCCGGCCACTTCGAGCCCGTGGCCGCCACGAGCACCGTGGTGAAGTCCGACGGCACGTTCGAGCTGACCTTCGAGGTCAACCAGCCGGGGCGCTACGGCTACACCCTCGGCGCCGGGCTCAACGAGGAGTGGATCGGCATCGAGTTCCAGCTGAAGACCACCTAGTGGCGCTGACCGTCGTCACGGCGAACGTCAACGGCATCCGGGCGGCGAGCCGGCGCGGGGGACTGCGGTGGCTCGCCGATGCGGCGGCGGACGTGCGTCTGCCTGCAGGAGGTGCGGGCCACGCACGAGCAGCTGCACGAGACGCTCGCCGAGTCCGACCTGCGCGACTGGCACGTCGTCGCATGCGCCCGCGCCGCAGCTCGGGCGGGCGGGCGTGGCGGTCCTGACGCGCGAGCAGCCGTCCGCCATCCGCACGGAGACGGGACTGGCGGGCATCGACGGGCTGGGACGCTGGATCGAGGTGGACGTCGCCAGCGAGCTCGGGCCGCTGACCGTGGTCTCGGCCTACGTCCACTCCGGCGAGGCGGACACCCCGAAGCAGGTCGACAAGTACGCGTTCCTCGACGCGATGGACGTGCGGCTCGACAAGCTCCGCGCGTCGGTCGCGCGCAGGAAGGGGCACGCCGCTCGTGTGCGGGGACCTGAACGTCGCCCACCGCGAGGTGGACATCAAGAACTGGCGCGGCAACCGTGGCAAGGCCGGCTTCCTCGAGGACGAGCGCGCGCACCTCGACACGTGGCTGGCCAGGCACTGGGTCGACCTCGGCCGGGCGCACGGGGGTGAGGGCCCTGGCCCGTACACGTGGTGGTCCTGGCGCGGCAAGGGCTTCGACACCGACGGCGGCTGGCGCATCGACTACGCGCTGGCCACCTCGGCCCTGGCCGGGCGCTGCACGTCCGCGGTCGTGGGCAGGGCGGCGACCTACGCGGAGCGGTGGAGCGACCACGCCCCGCTGACCGTCACCTTCGCCTGAACGTGGGTCACGGGTCGGTGCCCGTCCTGAATGCGACGAGGCCCCCGACCGTGGTCGGGGGCCTCGTTCCGAGCCTCGTGCTGGTGAGGCTCGGCTAGGTCCTAGAGGTTGCGCGAGAAGATCGCGTCGATTTCCTCACGCTCGGAGTCGCTCATCGCGTTGGCGCGCTGGCGGTCCCACTCGAGGTGGATCTGGCGGCTGCGGGCCTGCTCATGGTCGAGCGGCTGGCTGCCGAACATGGATGCGAACACGTTCGCAAGTGCCTTCACGGAGGATCACTCCTGTAGTCGTTGGTTATCCGGTGTCGTCTGGGGGTCTCCCGTCTGACATAACGATTATGTCTCAGATTTGTCGTTCGAGCAAACAAATCTGACGTTATGTGAGCAGGCTCACGCAAGATCTTGCAGAACGTGACCTGCGCCACGAGGACCCCGTGCGAGGGGGACCGTGTGCGACGATGAGCGCCTTCGAGGGTCCGGGGTGTCCGCCCTCGAGCCCGATGGGGAGGCGCAGGTGACCGCGACGTCCGCGCTGCGCCCGTCGCCCGAGGTCACCCGCCCGCCGCTTCGCCGGATCACCTACTCGCCGAAGGTGTTCATCCCGCTGACGATGCTGTGCCGGGACCGCTGCGGCTACTGCACGTTCGCGCAGTCGCCGGCGCACCTGCCCGTCGGCCTTCCTGTCGATCGACGAGGTGCTCGACGATCGCGCGGGCCGGGCGCGGAGGCGGGCTGCCACGAGGCGCTGTTCACGCTGGGGGAGTTCCCCGAGGACCGCTACCCGGTGGCCCGGGAGTGGCTGACGGCGCACGGGTTCGGCTCGACGGTGGAGTACCTGGCCGCAGGCGGCGCAGGCGGTGCTCGACGAGACGGGGCTGCTGCCGCACGCGAACGCCGGCGCGCTGGGCCGCGACGACCTCGCGACGCTGCGGCGGGTGTCGCCGTCGCCAGGGGATGATGATCGAGTCCCTGAACCCGGACCTGGCCGCGCATCGCGGCGCGCCGGACAAGGACCCCGAGCGGCGGCTGGCGACGCTGCGCTGGGCGGGCGAGCTGGCCATCCCGTTCACGACGGGGATCCTGGTGGGGATCGGGGAGTCCCGCTCGGACCGGGTGGTGGCACTGGAGGCGATCGCCGCGGCGCATCGGGACTTCGGGCACGTGCAGGAGGTCATCGTCCAGAACTTCGTGCCGAAGCCGGGCACGCTGATGCGCGACGCGCCCGCCTGCTCGATGGACGACCTGCTGGAGACGATCGCGCTGGCCCGGCCGATCCTGCCCGCCGAGGTGCACCTGCAGGCGCCGCCGAACCTGGTCGACGATCCGGGCGCGCTGATCGACGCGGGCATCGACGACTTCGGCGGGATCTCGCCGGTGACCGCCGACCACGTGAACCCGGAGCGGCCGTGGCCGCACGTCGACGTGCTGCGCGCGGCGGTGGAGTCCCGCGGCCTGGCGCTGGCGCCGCGCCTGACGATCTACCCGGAGTTCGCGTCCGAGCCGGCGCGGTGGCTGGACGAGAACGTGCGCTTCGCCGTGCTGGACCGCTCGGATGCGGAGTCGATGGGCCGCGACGACCCGGGCGCGACGTACCCGGAGCGGCACGAGGCGGCCGCGAACGTCGGCACCGGTGCCGAGGTCATCCAGGTCGGCCGCCGCTCGACGGCGTGGTACTCCGGCGCCGACCGTTCCCCGCCCGTGCTCGTGCCGGGCCCGTCGCATGCGGGCACCGCCGTCGCCGAGGTGCTCACCGGCGTCGAGCTCGGCCAGGAGCCCGGGCATCGACGAGCTCACGACGCTGTTCGCAGGCACGCGGGCCGGAGGTCGTCGCGGTCGCCGAGTTCGCCGACCGGCTGCGGCAGCAGGTCGTCGGCGACGACGTCACGTTCGTGCGCAACCGCAACATCAACTACACCAACGTGTGCACGTTCAAGTGCACGTTCTGCGGGTTCTCCAAGGGCCCGCTGTCGCTCAACCTGCGCGGCAAGCCGTACCTGCTCACCAACGACGAGATCGCCGACCGGGTCCGCGAGGCCGCCGAGCTCGGCGCCACCGAGGTGTGCCTGCAGGGCGGCATCCACCCCGACTTCGACGGCGACTACTACCTCGACGTCACCAAGGCCGTGAAGGCCGCGGTCCCGTCGATGCACGTGCACGGGTTCACCGCGCTGGAGGTCACCGAGGGCGCCCGCCGCCTCGGCGAGCCGCTGGAGTCCTACCTGCGCCGGATGAAGGACGCCGGTCTCGCGTCGCTTCCCGGCACCGCCGCGGAGATCCTCGACGACTCCATCCGCGAGGTGCTCTGCCCCGACAAGGTCACCACCAGCGAGTGGCTCGAGGCCCACGAGATCGCGCACTCCGTCGGCCTGCGCTCCAACATCACGATCATGTTCGGCAGCATCGAGCAGCCGATCCACTGGGCGAGGCACATCGTGCGCACCCGCGAGGTGCAGAAGCGCACCGGCGGGTTCACCGAGTTCATCCCGCTGCCGTTCGTCCACATGGCCTCGCCCGATCTACCTCAAGCGCCGCGCCCGCCGCGGTCCGACCTGGCGCGAGACCGTCCTCATGCACGCCGTCGGCCGCATCGGCTACCACGGCCACATCGACAACGTGCAGGCCTCGTGGGTCAAGCTCGGCGTCGCCGGTGCCCAGCAGCTCCTGCGCGCCGGCGTCAACGACCTCGGCGGCACCCTCATGGACGAGAACATCTCCCGCGCCGCCGGCGCCGCCCACGGCCAGGGCATCACCGTCGACGAGCTCCGCGCCGTCGTCGAGCCCATCGGCCGCACCCTCGTCGAGCGCACCACGCTGTACGGCTCGGGCCGTCCCCTGGCTGCTCGGGCCTGACGGAGGAGGGTCGAGCATGGACGTCCGGATGATCGTCGCCAGCGTGCAGCAGACCCTCCACGAGGCAGGCGCCCTCGTCGATCCGCCCACCACCGTGGCCACCGGCCGTGATCGTCGTGCGCAACCCGCTCGCCGGTCACGGTCGGGTCGCTCGACCTCGCGGTGCTCGAGGCGCTCGGGGCCGACGCGGCAGGCCTGCTCGTCGAGCGCGCCCTCGCCGTCCTCGCGTCGGTGGGAGTCACGCCGGAGCAGGTGCGCGGCTACGGCAAGGGCGCCATCGTCGGCATCGACGGCGACCGCGAGCACACGGCCGCCGTGCTGCACCCGCGGTTCGGGGCGCCCGTGCGGGCAGCCATCGGCGGGGGAGCCGACATCATCCCCGGCACGAAGAAGGTCGGGGCCCCGGGCTCGTCGATCACCGATGCCGATCGGCAACAAGGACGATCGCTGGGTGTTCGACGACATGGACGCCATCGACGTGTCCCTGCCCGACGCCCCGCGCCCGGACGAGCTCGTCATCGCGCTCGCCCTCAGCGCCGGCGGCCGTCCCAACGCCCGCGTCCGCAAGCCCACCGTCCTAGGAGCAGCCCGTGTTCAAGGCCATGATCGCCCTCACCCGGCGCGACGACATGTCCCATGACGAGTTCGTGCGGTGGTGGCTCGACGATCACGTGCCTCTCGCGTCCGGGCTGCCCGGCGTGCGCAAGGTGATCCTCAACGTCGTCGACGAGGGCTTCGACGAGGCGGGCATCGACGGCGTCTCCGAGCTGTGGTTCGACACCCGCGCGGACTTCGACGCCGCCTACGCGAGCGACATCGGAAAGGCGACTGCCGCGGACTCGCTCGCCCACGTCAGCGGGCGCGTGCGCCTCGTCGTGACGGAGAACGTGTTCATGCCCCGCATCGTGACCGGCGAGCGAGCTCCTGGCGGTCGTCCGCGAGCGCGCGCTGCCCGAGCGCCTCCGACTACTGCGGGGCTGCGCCGCAGCTGGAAGGCGGACCTGGTCGCCGGCCTGACCGTCGGCGTCGTCGCCCTGCCGCTCGCCCTCGCGTTCGGCGTCACGTCCGGCGTCGGTGCCGCCGCGGGGCTCATCACGGCGATCGTGGCCGGCCTCGTCGCTGCCGTGTTCGGCGGATCCAACCTCCAGGTGTCGGGGCCCACGGGCGCCATGGCGGTCGTGCTGGTGCCGATCGTGTCGCGCTACGGCGCGGAGGCCGTGATCCCGGTGGCCATCATGGCCGGCGGCCTCGTCATGGCCATGGGGCTGTTCGGCCTCGGGCGCGCCGTGACGTTCATCCCGTGGCCGGTGGTCGAGGGCTTCACCATCGGCATCGCCACGATCATCTTCCTGCAGCAGGTGCCGCTCGCCCTCAACATGCCGAAGCCGGAGGGGGAGAACACCGCGCTGGTCGCGCTCACCGCGATCGCGACGGCCGACTGGCGTGCGGCGCTGCCCGCACTCGCGCTGGTGGCGCTGGTCGCCGTGCTGATGGTCCTGCTGCCGCAGGATCCGCAAGGTCCATCCCGGGGTCGATCATCGCCATCGCGGTGGCGACGGTCGTGGTCGCCGTTCTCGACTGGGACGTCATGACGATCGGGCCGCTCCCCGGGAGCGTGCCCACCCCGCGGCTGCCGGTGCTGGACACGGCGACGACGAGCGCGCTGTTCTCGGCGGCCCTGGCCGTGGCGGCCCTCGCCGCGATCGAGAGCCTGCTGTCGGCCCGCGTCGCCGACGGCATGACGGGCACGTCGCGGCTGAACCCGGATCGGGAGCTGTTCGGGCAGGGACTGGCCAACGTCGCCAGCGGCATCTTCGGCGGCATGCCCGCCACCGGTGCGATCGCCCGCACGGCGGTCAACGTGCGTGCC
Source organism: uncultured bacterium (assembly GCA_963707385.1). Taxonomy (GTDB): domain Bacteria; phylum Actinomycetota; class Actinomycetes; order S36-B12; family S36-B12; genus UBA10649. The sequence continues at coordinate 884,459 of CAVPPK010000004.1, forward strand.
GGCGCTCGGACCCGCGTCGCGGCCATCGTCCACTCGATCCTCATCCTGCTGATCGTCCTGCTGGCGGGGGCGGTCGTGGCCGTGATCCCGCTGGCCGCCCTCGCGGGAGTGCTCATGGTGACGGCGGTGCGCATGGTCGACCGGCGCTCCGCGATGTCGATCCTGCGGTCGACGCGCTCGGATGCGCTCGTCATGGTGCTGACCGCGGCCGCCACGATCGTGTTCGACCTGATCCTGGCGGTCGAGATCGGCATCGCGGTGGCGGCCGTGCTCGCGCTGCGCGCGATGGCGAAGAGCAGCACCGTCGAGCAGGAGGACGTCACCGTCGATGCGGAGACCATCAGCGACGATCGAGGAGAGCACGCTCCTGCGCGAGCACATCGCGGTCTACCGACTCGACGGGGCGCTGTTCTTCGGCGCGGCGCAGCAGTTCCTCGACGAGTTCGTCAGCGTCTCCGACGTCCGGGTCGTCATCCTGCGGCTCGGCGGCGTGCGCGTGATCGACGCGAGCGGCGGGCATGCGCTCGACGAGATCATCGTCGGCCTGCGCTCCCGGGGGATCGCGGTCCTGCTCTGCGGCGTCGGCGAGCGGCCGATGCACATCCTCGAGGCCGTCGGCGCCATCGATGCGCTCGGCGCCGAGCATCACGTGTTCACGTCGCTGCCCGACGCGATCGAGCACGCGCAGGCGCATGTGCGACGCCACCTGACTCCCGGCGAGTGAGCCGCGGAAGGATGGGTTCATGACCGCCGGTGCGTCCTGGGAGGGGCGTCGTTTCGTCCGGACGCCGGCCACGGCACCCGGCCCCGTCGGCCCGCAGATGCTGAAGGCCTTCAGCGCCATCCGCCGCAACCCGCTCGCGTACCTGGACTCCGTCTGGCGGGAGTACGGCGACGTCGTGCAGTTCCCGATCCCGAAGCCGCCGAGCTACCTGGTCAACGATCCTGAGGGCGTGCGACGGGTGCTCGTCGCCAACGGGCGCAACTACGGCAAGTCGACGATCCAGTACCGGTCCCTGTCACTCGTGACCGGCGAGGGGCTGCTCGTCGCCGACACCGAGGCGTGGCGCCGCCAGCGGCCGCTGGTGCAGCCGGCGTTCCACCACGAGACGCTCGAGCACATCGTGAGTCACGTCGACGTGGCGGTGCAGCGGATGCTCGCCCGCTGGGATGTGCTCGCCGCCGGGCGACGTCGTCGACGTCGACGCGGCGATGATGCACGGCGCGCTCGAGGTGGTCGGGCATGCGCTGTTCGGCACGGACCTGTCGGCGGACGCGGACCGGCTGGCGACCGCGACGCTGTCGGCGCTCGACGTGGTGGTGGCGCGGGCGCGCGTGCCGGTCACGCCGCCGGGCTGGGTCCCGACGCCGGCCAACCGCCAGCTGCGCTGCGTCCGTCAACGAGCTGGACGGCGCCGTGCGCCGGATGATGGACGAGCGGCGACCGATCGCCGCGTGACGGTGCCCACCGACATGCTCGACCTGCTGATCGCGTCGCGCGACGACTCGGGTGCCGGCCTCACCGCGACGGAGATCCGCGACCAGGTGGTGACCTTCATCGTCGCGGGGCACGAGACCGTCGCCAGCGCCCTCACGTGGGCGTGGGCCCTGCTGGCCGTCGCATCCCGCAGGTCCAGCGCGACCTGCAGGACGAGTCGGACGCCGTGCTCGGGGGCCGAGCTGCGACCTTCGCGGACTACGGCCGGCTGCCGCTGGCCCGCGCGATCCTCGACGAGGCCCTGCGGCTGTACCCGCCCGCGTGGCTCATCACCCGCAAGTCGCTCGGTGACGACACCCTGGGCGGGCACGACATCCCCGAGTCGTCGCTGCTGATCCTGAGCCCCTGGCTGCTCCACCGCCACCCCGCCGTGTGGCCGGACGCGGAGTCCTTCCGCCCGGATCGCTTCCTGTCCGGCGAGGCCGACCGCACCGCGTTCATCCCGTTCGGGGCGGGCCTGCGCCAGTGCATCGGCAGGGACTTCGCCTACGTCGAGGGCGCGCTGATGCTCTCGGCCATCGCGGGCCGGTACTCCTTCTCCTACCCCGACGGCGGGGGTATCCCGGTGGCCGAGCCGCTGGTGACCGTCCGGCCGGTCGGCGGCCTGCCGCTGCGCGCCCACCGCCGCTAGCCCACCGAGTCCGACCCGCGCCGAGTCCGACCCGCGCCGAGTCCGACCCGCGCCGTCACAAAGCGCCCCGGGTGTGACGGCGCGGGTCGGACTCGGGGCTGCCTGTGGACAGCCGGAGCGCGACAACCGCCCTTCGGGCCACCCTGTGCCCATGCCTGCGCGCTCTGGTCCCGACCCGATCGGCCTCCCGCGACCTCGTCACGAGCGAACAGGCGCGCGCCGCCGGGCTCACCGGCGACCAGGTGCGTCAGCGAGTGCGATCGGGGAGGTGGCGGGTCGTCGCTCGCGGGGTGTTCCTGCGCACCCAGGTCGAGGTGGCCGATCCCCATGAGCGTGCACGCCTCGCGCATGTGCACCGGGCGCTCGCGGCAGCCATGACGCACTGCGGACGCGGTGATCGCCATGAGCAGTGCGGCTGCCGTGCATGGGCTCCCGACCGTGTCCGCAGTGCCCAGCGAGGTGCACCTGATCAGTGCGCGGGGCCGATCGGGGACGCGCGACGGGGTGAGCATCCACCGCCTGCCGCTGGAGACGACCGACGTGGTGCTCCTCCCGAATCTGCCGGGAGCCGCCCCGGAGCACCGTCACCTGCGGGTGACCTCGCCCCTGCGCACGTGGGTCGATGTCGCGCGGAGCAGCACCTTGGCGGACGGGCTGTCGCTCGGCGACCGCGGCCTCCGTCGAGGACTGTTCGGTGCGGATGCCTTGAGCGAGGCAGCTGCCAGTGTCCGGGGCCGCGGCAGCCGCCGAGCCCGGGTCGCCGCCGAACTCGTCCATGCTGGCCGTGAGACTCCGCTCGAGTCCTGGTCGGCCGCATGCTTCCACGAGTGGGGGCTGCCCGATCCGCAGGTGCAGGTGCAGATCGAGGACCACGCCGGTCGGTTCGTCGGCCGGGTCGACTTCCTGTGGGAGGAGTTCGGCGTCATCGGTGAGGCGGACGGGGCCCTGAAGTACGACGACCGCGAGGCCAACTACGCGGAGAAGCGACGCGAGGACTGGCTGCGCGAGCTCGGCTTCCGCGTGATCCGGTGGGGCTGGGCGGACCTGCGGCGTCCGGACCGCCTGCGCAGGCGCCTCGAAGCCGCCTGCGGGCCGCCTAGCTCACCGAGTCCGACCCGCGCCGTCACACACTGGCCGGCATGTGACGGCACCGGTCGGACTCGGGGCGGCCTGGCACCTGTCGGACTCGGCGACGCGTGATCAGCCCTTGGTGATGTACTCCAGCAGCGCTGCCCGCTCGCCCTCGAGCTCGCCGAGGCGCGACTTGACGACGTCGCCGATGCTCACGATCCCCAGCAGCACCCCGTCGGCGTCGGTCACGGGGATGTGCCGCACGCGCTTGTCGGTCATGACGTGCATGAGCTCGTCGACGTGCGCCTCGGGCGGGGCGCAGAACACGTGGGTCGTCATGATCGCGGCCACGGGACGGGAGAGCGCGTCGGCGCCGTGCGTCATGGCTCGCACCACGTCGCGCTCGGACACGATGCCGGTGATGGTGCGACCGTCCGCGGAGACGACGAGTGCGCCGACGCCGTGCTCGGCGAGCATCGCGACGAGGTCGCCGACCGTGGCATCGGGCTGGATGGTGGCGACGAACCCGCCCTTGGCAGCGATGATCGTGGACAGTTGCATGGGCGCCTCCACAGCTCGCGGTTGACGCCATGCTCCCGTGTGCCGCCCGGTTTGTCACTACGTTCTGGACAATTGACGCGGCGGCGTCGTCAGGAATTCACCAGCCGGACGAGCTCGCCGTGCAGGAGCCCGTTCGACGACAGTGCCGAGCCGCCCGGCGATGGCTGACCCGCCGTCGAACGCGGTCAGCCGTCCGCCCGCCTCCTCGACGATCGGCACGAGCGCGGCCATGTCGTAGCTCTCGAGCTGCGGCTCCGCGGCGACGTCGACGACGCCCTCGGCGACCATCATGTGCGACCAGAAGTCACCGTAGGCGCGCTGCCGCCAGGTGCCGCTGAGCAGGGTGCGCAGCCCGTCGGCCGCGCCGCGCTCTGCCCAGCCGATCGCATCGGAGTAGGAGAACGACGCGTCCGCGAGGTCGCTGACGGCGCTCACCTGAAGCCGGCGAGGCTGCGTGCTTGCCGGGATCGGTGGCGTAGGCGCCCAGCCCGCGGCGGCCCACCAGCGCCGGGCGAGCGCCGGGGCCGACACCACGCCTACGACGACGTCGTCGCCGTCGAGCAGGGCGATCAGGGTCGCCCACACCGGCACGCCGCGGACGTAGTTCTTCGTCCCGTCGATCGGGTCGATGACCCAGCGCCGGCTCGCGGTTCCCACCTGCCCGTACTCCTCGCCGAGCACCGCGTCGTCGGGGCGATGCGGCGCGAGCTGCTCGCGGATGGCTCGCTCGACGGCGCGGTCGGCCTCGGACACCGGCGTCAGGTCGGGCTTCGTCTCGACCACGAGGTCCACGGCGCGGAAGCTGGCCATGCGCGAGGCCGTCCGCGAGGTCGGCCAGCTCGAGCGCGAAGGACAGGTCGTCGGCGAGTGCGGTCACGGCGGCAACCTATCGCGCCACGCCGCGGCGGTAATGCGGACGAATCGGACGGCGCCGTGCCTACAGTTGCCCCGTGGACGGAATCCTCGACAGCGTCGCCGGGCTGCCCCTGCATCCCCTCGTCGTCCATGCGGTCGTCGTGCTCGTGCCGTTGGCCGCGGTGGGCTTCATGCTGATGGCCGTCCTGCCGTCGTTCTCCCGACGGTTCGGCGTGCTCGTCGTCATCGTCGCCGGAGCGGGCGCAGGCGCGAGCATCGGCGCTCGAAGCTGTCCGGCGAGGAGCTCGCCGAGCGGGTCGGCACCCCCGAGGCGCACGCCGAGCTCGGCGACGTCATGCCGCTGGGTCGCGCTCGGCCTGTTCGTCCTCGGGCTCGTGTTCTGGCTCGTCGATCGCGGCATCCCCGGCAACAAGCCGCGCCCGGGCTGGCTGATCGTCTACGCGATCGTGCTCTTCCTGGCGTCCGTGTTCGCCATCTACTGGACCATCCGGGTCGGCCACTCCGGCGCGGAGGCCGTCTGGTCGGGCGTCGTGAAGGGCACCGACGGCTAGCGTCACGCGCGACTAGGTGGTCGGGTCGTCGTCGATCGCGCTCGTGCGGCTCCTGATGAGCCGTCGCAGCGAGTCGATGCGCGAGGCGAGCGTCGCCTGATCCGCGTCCGGCCCCGGACACGTCGTTGAGTGCGCAGTCCGGCTCGTCGTGCGAGCAGGCCCGAGGGCAGCCCTCGGTCAGCGCGGCGAGGTCCGGGAAGGCGTTGATGATGCGCGCCACGTCGATGTGCGCGAGCCCGAAGGAACGGATGCCCGGGGTGTCGATGATGATGCCGCCGTCCGGCAGGTGCAGGGCGACCACGCTCGTCGACGTGTGGCGGCCGCGGCCGGTCACGGCGTTGACGTGCCCGATGAGACGCTCCGCCGACGGAATGAGGTTGTTGACCAGCGTGGACTTGCCGACGCCGGAGTGGCCGACGAGGACGGTGGCCTGGCCGTCCAGCGACCCGTCGAAGCTCGTCGGGCACCTGCTTGCCGGTGATGGTGAACAGCGGCAGGTCGAGGGGACCGTAGAGCGCGAGCAGCTCGTCGGGCGGCTTGAGGTCGGTCTTGGTCACCACGAGCATGCGGCTCGATGCCGGCGTCGAGCGCAGCGACGATGGCGCGGTCGATGAGTCCTGTGCGCGGCGCCGGATCGACGGTCGACGTGACGACGGCCAGCTGGTTGGCGTTCGCCACGACCACGCGCTCGACCGGGTCGTCGTCGTCGGCCGTGCGCCGCAGGGTCGAGCTGCGCTCGTCGCGTCGCACGATGCGGCCCTGGGTGTCGGTGTCGCCGGACACGTCGCCGACGATGTCGACGTGGTCGCCGACCACGATGCCCTTGCGGCCGAGCTCGCGGGCCTTGATGGCGTACATGTCGGTTCCGTCGTCGAGCTCCACGGTGAAGCGGCCGCGGTCGACGGTCATCACGGTGCCGGAGCGGGCCTCGGCGTGCTCGGGCCGGTCCTTCGAGCGCGGGCGGGACTTGCCTCGTCCGGGACGGACGCGGACGTCGTCCTCGTCGAGGAGGTGGTGCTTGCGGGTCACGCGGCGGGGGTCGGGTTTCCGTCGGCGCCCAGCATGTCGGCCCAGCGTCGGGCGAAGTCGGGGATGGTCTTGCCGGTGGTGCCGATGTCCTCGACCTCGACGCCCGGGACCCGCAGGCCGATGAGCGCTCCCGCCGTGGCCATGCGGTGGTCGCCGTAGGTGCGGAAGGCGCCGCCGTGCAGCGGGCGGGGCTCGATCACCAGGCCGTCGTCGGTCTCCGTGACGGCGCCGCCCAGCCCGTTGATCTCGGCGGCGAGGGCCGCGAGGCGGTCGGTCTCGTGGCCGCGCAGGTGGGCGACGCCGCTGAGCCGGCGTCGGCGAGGTGGCCAGGGCCGCGAGCGCGGCGAGCGTCGGGACGAGCTCGCCGGCGTGGGACAGGTCGGCCTCGAGTCCGGTGATGGCCGCGCCGCCGGTGACCGTCAGGCCCTCCGCGGTCAGCTGCCACGTCGGCGCCCATCCGCGCGAGCAGGACGCGAAGGGCGTCGCCCGCCTGGGTCGTGGCGGTGGGCCAGTCGGGGATGCGCACGCGCCCGTCGGTGATCATGGCGGCGGCGAGGAACGGGGCGGCGTTGGAGAGGTCGGGCTCGATGTGGCGATCGAGTGCGCGCAGCTGCTGAGGATCGACGTGCCAGACCGAGTCGCCGTCGAAGCGCACGGGGACGCCCTGCTCGGCCAGCATGGCGATGGTCATCTCGATGTGGGGCATGCTCGGCACGGGATCGCCGACGTGGTGGATCGGTGACGCCGGCGTTGAACCGGGCCGCGCTGATGAGCAGGCCGGAGATGAACTGGCTGGACTTCGACGCGTTGACGAAGACCTCGCCGCCGGTGACCTCGCCGGTCGCCTCGATCATGAACGGCAGCCGCCCGGTGCCGCGGTCGTGGATGGTGACGCCGAGGTCCTTGAGGGACTCGATGACGGTCGCCATCGGCCGGCGGCGCGAGTGCGCGTCGCCGTCGAAGGTGATCTCGCCGTGGGCCAGGCACGCCGCGGGCGGCAGGAACCGCATCACGGTGCCGGCCAGGCCGACGTCGATGGTGGCCGGCCCGCGCATGAAGTGCGGGGTCACGGCGACGGTGACGTTGCCGACCGGGTCGTGATCGACGACGTGCACCTCGTTGCCGAGGAGTCGCAGCCCGGCCATCATCAGCTGCGTGTCGCGGGCGTCCAGCAGCCCGGTGATGGTGCTGGGCCCGTCGGCGATCGCCGCGAGGATCAGGGCGCGGTTGCTCGCCGACTTCGATCCGGGCACGGGGACGACGGCATCCACCGGGCCGGTGGCGGTCGGGGCGGGCCACAGGTCCGGAGTCGTCGCGTTCTCTGTCGTCGTCATCTCCGCAAGGCTATCGCTCCGCCGACGATCAGCGTCAGGACCAGCAGCCCTCCCGCGATGAGGGCGTAGGGCGGTCCGCCGGACGGCTCGGCAGGGCGGCGAGGCGCTGGCCGATGGCGGGGCGGGTCGCGGCGCGGGGTGGTCGCGGCGGGGCTGGCTGCGGCGGCGGAGGGCGAGGGCACGTCGCCCGCGACCGTGTAGTCGAACGTGGACGTGATCGGGTGGCCGTCCTGCGACACGACGCGGAACGCGACCGTGTAGACGCCGGGCGGGGCGTCGGGCGCCACGGCGACCCGGATGACCGTCGCGGTCCACCTCGGGTGCGGCTCCGAGATCACCGTGCCGTCCGCCGTCCGGACCACGAGGGCGGCGCCGACGTCCATCAGCGGCGTGTCGAAGGTGACCTCGACGATCGAGGGCGCCGCGTCCAGCACCGCCCCCGCCGCGGGCGACGAGCCCGTCTGCGAGGCGTGGCCAGCCGCCGGCGGCACGGCCAGGACACCGACGGCGAGGGCGAGCGGCAGCGGCAGCGAGCGCGCGCTGGATCCCGACGCGGATCACGCGAACAGCGCCTTGGCCCACGTAGCCGCCCTCGGCGGCGCCGGCCGGGAGCAGGTACGCGGCCGAGCCGATCGTGGTGTTCCACGTGTTGAAGGCGTCCGACGTGCGCGATGCGCTGCTGCATCGGCACGAACGACACCGCCGGATCGCGCGTGTAGGCGGCGAACAGCAGGCCGACATCGTTGGTCCCGTCGTGCATGCCGTTGTCGTAGGAGTAGGGCCGTCGCAGGATCATCTCGCGCGGTCGTCGCCGCGTGCGCGACGCGGATGTGCGCGTCCTGGGGGATGACGGGCAGCCCGTTCGCATCCACCGCGTCGAACGGGACCGGGTCGGACTCCGACGTCCCGCCGAGCGGCGCACCCGTGCTGATGACCCGCCCGATCACCGACTCCTGGACCGGCCGGTCGAGGACCTCCCACGTGTCGAGGTGCATGCGGATGCGGCGCAGCACGAGCACCGTCCCGCCGCGCAGCCACGCGGGGTCGTCGTCGATCCACACGACCTCGGCGAACTCGGGCGTGCCCGGCACCGGGATTGATCGGTCCCGTCGACCTGGCCCATGAGGTTGCGCGTGGTGGTGCCACCCTCGACGGCGGGCGCGGACGACGCGGAAGCCCGGCTGCATCCAGCGCACGCGGGCGAGCGTCGAGAGGTCCTTGGTCAGCATGCGCACGGTGTGGGCGAGGGTCACGGCATCGTCGCTGCCGACCTGCAGGAGCAGGTCGGTCTGCGACCAGGCGTCCTCCAGCTGGTCGGTGCTGAAGGCCGGGATCTCCGTGAGCTGGGCGGGGATGCGCGTCGGCGCGGCCGGTGCGCGTGAACAGCGGCCGGCCCAGGCCCACGCTGACCGTGAGGCCGGCCGGATGCGCCGCGAGCTCCGCCTCGGTGTCGCCGAGCGCGGGCTCGCCGGCCATGAGGCGCGCGGCGTCGTCGCTGACGAGCCGCAGGACGGCGTCGGCGTTGGACGGCGTCGGATCGACGAGGTCGAGGCCGATGAACGTCTGCAGCAGGGCCGGCGGCGTCTCGATCCCCGGCTGGTGCTCGCCGTAGAACGCGAACGTGGTCTGCGCCGGGGCCGCCCGCGGGCGGATGCGCTGGGCGTCGGGGATGCGGCCGTCGGGGTGGCGGCCGAGCGGGTCGCCCTGACGGACGCCGAGGGCGTACCCGCCGGCGGCACCGAGGATCGCGGCACCGCCGGCGGCCAGCATGCCCCGCCGGGTGATCGTGGGGGTGCTGTCAGGCATCAGCTCGCCTACATCCCCGGCAGTGTAGGTCTCGTTGGCGCCGTTGTAGACCTTGGCGAGCACCTTCACCCGCAGCAGGCCGCCGTCGGCGGTGATCAGGGTCACCGGGATCATCGCGCCCGGCCGTGATGGGCTTGGTGATGCCGACGAACATCAGGTGGTTGCCGCCGGGCTTGAGCTCGAGCATGCCGCCGGCCGGGATCGCGAAGCCGCCGGTCTTCTGCTGCATGACCATGGCCCCGTCCTTGGCCACGACCTCGTGGAGCTGGACGGCCTTGGCGTAGGAGCTGTACGCGCCGATGATGCGAACGGGCTTCGCGGTCGGGTTCGTGACCATGCCGAACGCGGCGGACATGCCCGAGTCGGCGGCCTTGGCCCACCCGTCGGAGAGGGTGAGTGGCGGCGCGGGACACCGGCAGTCCCTTGCCCCAGCGCGGCTTGGCGCCCTCGGTGCGGCTGACGCAGACGTAGACCTTGCCGTGGTCGATCTCGGTCATGCCGGACATGGCGCAGGCCGCGCCCGGCGTGGGCGTCTCGTGGGCCTGGGCGGGCGCGGCGGCCAGGCCGGCCGCGAGCAGCGCGGCGGTCAGTGCGGCTCCGGATCGGAGCATGGTGGAGCGGAGGGAACGGGTCATGGACAGTCCTCAGGGGTCGTGGTGCGTCAACGGGAGACGCAGCAGCGCCCACGACGGGGCGTCGCTGCTGTCAGGCAGGGAGGAGGTGCATCCCTGCGGGCGGCCCGCGACGTACGACCTGATGGAGGAGCGCGTCCTTGCCGACCAGTGACCGGACGGCAGGAGCGATGGCGGACGAGGCCGCGCCGCCGTGAGCGGGCGCGACGGGCCGGGGACGTGGGCCCAGCACCGTCGAGACGAACGCGATCCATCGCGACACCAGGCCGTCGGCGTGCAGCACGACGAGCGCGGCCATGAGAGCCGCGACGCCGTGTCCGACGACCATGGCGCCGAACGGCAGGGAGGGCGCGCCGTGCGCGGCATGGCCGGCCGTGAAGGTCAGCACGAGGTGCAGGAGCACCTGGCCGGCGACGAGCACGGTCGAGCAGGCGGGGGAGGCTGAGCGGGCGTGCGGTGGTGCTGACGGCGAGGCCGACGGAGAGCGCCGCCGACGAGCGCCAGACCCAGCATGTCGACGGACCCGCCGCCGGCCGTGTGGCCGCTGATCGTCAGGAGCAGGAGGGCACCGGCGGTGAGCGCGGCCCTGCCCTGCGCTGCGCGTCCCGGTTCTCCACGAGGGGAGTGTACCGACGGCCCGATCGCTAGCCTGAGGCGATGAGGCATGCGTCGTGCGTGGGGCAGGGCCCGGTGACCCGGTCCGACTCCCGGTCCGACCTCGACGACCTGCTCCCCGACCTGGGCGTCGCCGACGCGCTGCGCCAGCGACCGGCCGGCATCGGGTCGGCGCGGCACGCCGTCCGGATCGCCCTTGCCGTGACTGTGTCGTGGGTCGTGGCGGAGGCGGTGTCGCAGAGCGAGTTCGCGCTCTTCGCGCCCATCACCACGCTGCTGGTCGTCCAGACGTCGCCGTGGACCACGCTCGCGCGTCTCCGTCCAGCGCATCCTGGGCACCGGCCTCGGCGTCCTCGTGGCGTCGGTCTACGTCAATGTCGTCGGCCTGACGTGGTGGTCGTTCCTCATCGGCGTGCTCGCCGCCCTGCTCATCGCGCGGCTGCTGCCCTGGTCCCTGGGCGGGCAGCTGCAGATCCCGGTGGCCGTCGTCTTCGTGCTGGCGCTCGGGCCCGGGTTCGATCCAGCAGGACGCCTGGCGCGTGCTCGACGTGATCATCGGCGGGACGATCGGCCTGCTCGCGGTGTTCGTCTTCCCGCCTCGGCCCCGGCCGGACGCGTTCGAGGCCGCCATGCGCACCTACCGGGATGCCGTCGTCGAGATCCTGCGCAGCGTGGGAGCGGAGTCGGGCACGCTGGGCCGGCCGCTCGGGCCGGACGAGTTGCACGCTTACGTGTCACCGAGCAGACGCCTGCGCGACCGGGCCGACGACGCCCGCGACGCCCTGCTGCGGCTGGTGGAGGGGTCGCAGTTCAACATGCGGGCCGGAGAGGTGCCGGCCGAGCTGGACGCCCGAGCCCTCCGGCTGCGGCGGCTGAGCGGCATCGGCGTGCAGGTGCGCGGGATCGTCGGCGCCGCGAACCGGCTCTACGACCAGCCCGGACTCGAGCCGAGCCTCGACCATGCACGGCTCGGCGCCCCTCGTCGAGCAGCTGGTCGAGCTCATGGGGCTTGTCCTCGGCGTCGGCGACGAGCCGGTCGGTCGGGCGGATCGTGCCGCCGCGGAGGCGCTCGATCGCGAGCTGTCGGAGCAGCTCAGGCAGACGGCCGACGACGTCGCCGAGCACCACGCCCAGGTCGGCGACGTGCTCGCCTCGGTGTCGATGCTGGGCCGGCTCGATCACATCCGAAGCCAGCTCGCCACCTACCCCGAGTGGCAGGCTTAGGGCATGTGCGGACGTTACGCCGCGGCCAAGGACCCGGCCGCGCTGGTCGAGGAGTTCGAGGTCGCCTCGGCGCCGGAGGAGCAGCTGCAGCCGGACTTCAATGTCGCGCCGACGAAGAAGGTCTACCTCGTCGTCGACCGGCCGCGTGACGACGTGCTCGAACGGGCTCTCGTCATCGGCCGGTGGGGGCTCGTGCCCTCGTGGGCGAAGGACCCGTCCATCGGCAGCCGGATGATCAACGCGCGGGCCGAGACGGTCGCCGAGAAGCCGGCGTTCAGGCGCGCGTTCGCCAAGCGACGCTGCCTCGTCCCCGCCGACGGGTACTACGAGTGGTACCTGCCGACCGAGCCGGACGCCCCGGTGGGCAAGGGCGGCAAGCCGTTGAAGCAGCCGTTCTTCATCCACCCTGCGGACGGCTCGTCGCTGGCGATGGCGGGCCTGTACGAGTGGTGGCGCGACCCGACGCGGGCGGACGACGACCCGCAGGCGTGGCGCCTCACCTGCACGGTGATCACGACGGAGGCGACCGATGACGTCGGCAGGATCCACGACCGCATGCCCATGACGATCGGTCGAGCGGACTGGGAGGCGTGGCTCGATCCCGCCCATGGGGCCGACGAGGTCGCCCCGCTGCTGACGCCGGCCGTCAGCGACGCAGCTGGACGCGTACCCGGTCTCGACCCTCGTCAACAGCGTGCGCAACAACGGGCCCGAGCTCATCGAGCCGATGCCGCTGAACGCGACGTGAGCCCTGCCTGGTCGGTGCGCCAGGTGGCCGACGACGGCAGGTCCCGCACGGGTCCACCGGTGCACGCCCGCGGGGAGCTGGCAGCGCACCCGTCATCGTCCTGGGTCACGGCGCCGGCGGAGGCGTCGAGTCGCCGGACCTGCAGGCCCTGGCCGGCGCGGCCGTCGTCGCCGGATTCCGGGTGGTGCTCGTCGACCAGCCCTGGCGCGTGGCCGGCCGGCGGATCGCCCCGCGCCCTGCCGCGCTCGACGACGCGTGGGTGCAGGTGCTTGCGGCCCTCCGGCTCCGCGGCCCGGTGATCGTGGGCGGCCGCTCGGCGGGGGCTCGTGTCGCCTGCCGGACCGCGGCCGCAGGTGGGCGCGGCCGCGGCGCTGTGCCTCGCGTTCCCGCTGCACCCGCCGGGGCGACCGGATCGCAGCCGGGTGGACGAGCTGGAGGGCGCGAGGGTGCCGGTGGTCGTGGTCCAGGGGGACCGGGATGCCTTCGGCTCGGCCGACGAGCTGGCGATGGCCGCGCCGGGCGTGACCGTGGTGGCGGTTCCCGGCGGTGACCACGGTCTGCGTCGCGGATCGCTGGCGCCCGCCCTGGACGAGGCCCTGCGCACTCCTGCGGGAGACCGTGGAATGAACCGGACATCGACCGCGTTGAGGCCCGTGTGCTGCTGATCACCGCCACCGAGGGTGGCCTGCCGACCCTCGACCTCCCCGGTGGCGGAATCGGGCTAGGCTCGACGGCGATGAGCGACGACGCCGTGGACAACGGCCCGGACGTGCCGGACGAGACCGCCGACGAGCGGTCTGCGCGGTTCGAGCGCGACGCCATGCAGTACCTCGATCAGCTGTACGGAGCGGCCATGCGCATGACGCGCAACCCGACCGACGCCGAGGACCTCGTCCAGGAGACGTACCTCAAGGCCTTCGCCGCGTTCGACTCCTTCACGGACGGCACCAACCTGAAGGCATGGCTGTTCCGCATCCTGACCAACACGTACATCAACATCTACCGCAAGAAGCAGCGGCAGCCCTACCAGACGGGCACCGATGACCTGACCGACTGGCAGATCGCCGAGGCGGAGAGCCACACCTCGCGTGGGCTGCGATCCGCGGAGGTCGAGGCGCTCGACCGGCTGGCCGACGTCGACGTCGTCGAGGCGCTGGCGGCGCTGCCCGAGGACTTCCGCATGGCGGTGTACCTCGCCGACGTCGAGGGCTTCGCCTACAAGGAGATCGCGGAGATCATGGAGACGCCGGTGGGCACCGTGATGTCCCGGCTGCACCGCGGCCGCAAGCTCCTGCGCGAGCTCCTCGAGGACTACGCGATCGAGCGCGGCCTGATCCCGGCGGCGGTCGCCGCCGACGGAGGTGAGGAGTCATGAGCTGCGGCAACCCGCATGAGACCGACTGCTCCGAGGTCCTCGACCTGGTCTACGAGTTCCTCGACGGCGAGACGTCCGATGCCGATCGTGCTCGCATCGTCGCAGCATCTCGACGAGTGCCAGCCCTGCCTGCGTCAGTACGGCCTCGAGCAGGCCGTCAAGGCGCTGGTGCACCGCTCGTGCACGTGCGAGCACGCGCCCGAGCAGCTGCGCGTCCAGATCGTGACGCGGATCCGCCAGGTGTCGATCACCTACCGCTCGACCCAGCGCGACGACTAGCCTTCGTCCCCTAGGCAAGGCGACAGGGAGACGACGTGGAGCAGACGCTGCGGGCCGAGATGGTGGCTTCCGTGCACTCGGTGGTGGCGCAGGTGGGCGACGAGGTCGCCATCGGCGACACGATCGTGATCCTCGAGTCGATGAAGATGGAGATCCCCGTCGTCGTCGAGACCGCCGGTACCGTCACCGAGATCAGCGTCGCGCCCGGCGACGTCGTCCGCGAGGGCGACGTCATCGCGATCCTGCTCTGACCTAGGGGGCGGGCACCGGCCGCGTCAGCGCCAGCAGGTCGACTCCCGGTCGCGGAGTCCAGTCGCGCTCCGGGATCCGCGTGAAGCCCATGCGCTCGTACATCGCTGCGGCCGACGTGTTCGTGTCGCGCACGCAGATGGCCAGAGCCGTCGCGCCGGTCTGCCTGGCATGCTGCTCGCAGGCCGCGACGAGCGCGTCCCCGACCCCGGTGCGCCAGGCGGACGGAGCGACGGCGAGGAAGCGGAACTCGACCTCGTCGTCGCGGCCGATCTCGCGGAACTCCGAGCCCGGCGGGGTGATGGTGGTGGTGCCGACGACGACGCCGTCGCGCTCCGCGACGAGCAGCAGCCCGTCCGCCATGCGTGCGCGGGCGTCCGACAGGGTCGACGCGTACGGCGAGCCCGGCTCGAGCTGCCCGGCCGCGTCGTAGGCGGCCACGCAGATGGCGCCGACCGTCTCGAGGTCGGCCTCGACGGGCGGGCCGGATCACGAGGTCGGAGGGCATCGGGTCACTATCGCGCATGTGCTGCCTGTCCGCGGCGCCGGGCTTCGGTAGCGTCCGGCGTGGATGAGGAGGCCCATGCCCACGAACAGCCCGATGACCCGGATCGAGAACGCCGTCGTCTGGACGGGCGTCCGATCGGACGGCGGCATCGTCGAGTCCGATGCGATCGCCTTCACGGACGACGGAATCCTCGCGCTGGGCGATGCCGCGCGGGCACTCGCCGCCGACCACGTCATCGACGCCGGTGGTGGCTTCGTGTGCAGTGCCTTCCGCGACGGCCATGTGCACGCGATCCCCGGCGGGTTCGAGCACGCGATCGCGCCGGTGCGCGATCACTCCACCCCGCAGGAGATCGCGGCCGCCGTCGGGCGATGGGCGGCCGAGCATCCCGAGGTCGAGTGGGTGCGGGGCGAGGGTTTCGACCACACGCTCGCGCCGGGCGGCATCTTCCTGGCGGACGTGGCTCGATGCCGAGGTGCCCGATCGCCCGGTCGTCCTGCGTGCCACGGACTACCACACGGTGTGGGTCAACTCCGAGGCGCTGCGCCGTGCCGGGTACACGCGCAGACACCGCAGCCGCACGACGGGGAGATCGTCCGCGACGACGACGGCGCCCCGGTCGGGCACGCTTCGCGAGTGGGGCGCCTGGCGCCCGGTCTACGACCTCATGCCGCCGATGACCCGCGAGCAGGGCCTGGATGCGCTGGCGCTGGCCTCTGCGGCCTTCGCGGCGGCCGGGCTGACGTGGGTGCAGGACGCCTGGGTGGAGCCGCATGACGTGGACTCATGGCTGGCGGCTGCCGACGAGGGCGTGCTGACCTTCCGGGCCGACCTTGGCCTGTGGTGCGACCCGAACACGTGGCGCGACCAGCTCGACCACTTCGTCGCGACGCGCGATCGCGTCGCGGCCGGAGCGGCAGGACGCCTGACGGCCACCACGATCAAGTTCTTCGCCGACGGGGTGATCGAGTCGGGCACGGGCGCCCTGCTCGAGGCCTACTGCGACTGCCCGCACTCGAAGGGCCTGCCCAACTGGCAGCCGCAGGAGCTGAAGGAGGCGGTGGCCGCCGTCGACGCGCTCGGCTTCAGCCCGCACATCCACGCGATCGGCGACGCCGCCGCGCGCATGGCCCTCGACGCGATCGAGCACGCGAACGCCGTCAACGGTGCACGGGACCGTCGGGCCACCATCGCGCACGCGCAGATCGTCGACGACGCGGACATCGCAGCGGTTCGTCCAGCTGGGGGTCATCGCCAACTTCGAGCCCTACTGGGCGAAGTTCGACTCCTGGCAGACGGAGCTGACCGCGCCTCGGCTGGGCACCGAGCGGACCGACCGGCAGTTCATGATGCGCACGATCCTCGACACCGGGGCGCCGCTCTCGTTCGGCAGCGACTGGCCCGTCACGACGTGCGCGCCGCTGGCCGGGATCCAGGTCGCGGTGACCAGGCAGATGACCGAGGGCGACTTCCGCGACCCCTGGATGCCGGAGGAGCGGCTCACGGTCGAGCAGGCGCTCGCGGCGTACACGTCGGGCGTCGCGTTCCAGGCCGGCGACGAACGCGGGCGGCGTGCTGCGCCCCGGCGCCCGGTCCGATGTCGTGATGCTGGCGCAGGACCCGCGTAGGGTGCCACCGTTGGAGATCGAGGCCATCGAGGTCCTCGGCACCTGGTGCGACGGGCACCGCGTCCACGGAGGGTGACATGCCCCTGACCCCCGGTGAGGGCGACCGCCTGCTGCTCCATCTCGCAGGCATCCCTGGCTCAGCGGCGCCGGGAGCGGGGCCTGCGGCTCAACGTGCCTGAGGCGCGGGCGCTCATCGCCGACGCCGTGTGCGAATGGGCCAGGGACGGGCTCAGCCTCATCGAGGCACGTGACCGGGCGCGCGCTGCTGCTGACCGCGGCCGACGTTCTTCCGGGCGTGCCGGATGCGCTGACGGAGGTGCGCGTCGAGGCGCGCTTCGACGACGGCACCCGGCTCGTCGTCGTCAAGGATCCGTTCGGCGCGGGTGAGCCCGAGGCCGATGAGCCGCCCGCGCGACCCGAGGCGACCGCGGTGCTGACCGTCGTCGAACGAGGCGACCACGGCGATCGGGCTGACGTCGCACATCCATCTGGCCGAGGTGAACCCGCGGCTGCGCCTGGACCGCGCGGCGGCCTTCGGCATGCGCCCGGCCATCCCCACCGGCGAGACGGTGTGGATCCGCCCGGGGGAGTCCGTCGATCTCCCGGCCCGTCCCATCACCGGCGACCGGATCGTCGTCGGCAACACCGGGCTCGTCGACGGGTCGCTCGACGACCCTGTGGTCCGCGACGCGCGCCATCTCGGCGCTGCGGGCGTGCGGGTACCTCGACGTCGTCGACGGCGTGCCGTCGGGCGACGCCGAGACGGCTGCCGGGGCGGTCGCCGCGGCGATGCGTCTCGTCAGCCGGGCCGATGGAGTCGACTCGTGAGCCGCGAGTACGGGCCGCTCGAGGGCGACGTGATCGTGCTCGGCGACACGCGGCTGCGCCTGCGCATCACCGAGCGCGTGCCGGACGCCGACGAGGAGATCCGCGTCGGCTTCGCCAAGACCGGTCGTGACGGCATGGGCCTCAAGGCCCTGTCGGCGCGCGAGTCGTGCGACGTGCTCATCACGAACGTCGTCGTGCTCGATGCTGTCGACGGCGTGCGGGTCGCGAGCATCGGCATCCGCGAGGGCCGCATCAGCGGCATCGGCAAGGCGGGCAACCCGGACACGTCCGACGACATCGACATCGTGGTGGGCACCGGCACCGTCGTCATCGACGGCGATGGGCTGATCGCGACGCCGGGGGGAATCGACACGCACGTGCACACGCTCAGCCCGCGCGTGTTCGAGGCGGAGATCTCGTCCGGCGTCACCACCGTCATCGGGCAGGAGGCCGGCCCGATGTGGGGTGTGGGCCTCGGCTCGGCGTGGGTGCTCGAGCGCGGGCCTGCGCGCCATGGAGTCGTACCCCGTCAACGTCGGGCTGCTGGGTCGGGGGTCGACGTCGCGGGACGACGCAGTGCGCGAGGCGATCGGCGCGCACGTGTGCGGGCTCAAGGTGCACGAGGACACCGGCGCGACCCTGCGCACGATCGACACCGCGCTGCGCGTGGCCGACCAGTTCGACATCCAGGTGGCCCTGCACACCGACGGGCTCAACGAGACGATGTCGGTCGAGGACACGCTCGCCGTGCTCGACGGCCGGGTGCTGCACGCGTATCACGTGGAGGGGTGCGGGGGCGGTCATGCGCCGAACGTCCTCCAGCTCGCCGGCGTCGACAACGTGCTCGCCTCGTCGACCAATCCGACGCTTCCCTACGGCGTGAACGCCGTGGCCGAGCACGTCGACATGATCCTGCTGTCCCACGGCATGAACCCCGGCAACGAGAGCGACGTGCGGATCGCCCGCTCGCGAGTCCGTGGCGTGACGATGGCGGCCGAGGGCCGGCTGCACGACCTCGGCGTGATCGGCGTGACCTCGTCGGACGCCCAGGGGATGGGGCGCGCGGGGGAGACGTGGTGGCGCACGTTCGCGCTGGCCGGCGTGCTCGCGGGCATCGATCCGGAGCGCGAGGACGACGACAACGAGCGCATCCTGCGCTACCTCGCGAAGATCACCGTCAACCCGGCACTCGTGCACGGCCTCGCCCACGAGGTGGGGCGGCTCGCGGTCGGGCACCTCGCCGACATCGTGCTGTGGCGGCCGGAGCTGTTCGCCGCGAAGCCGCAGCTGGTCATCAAGGGGGGCTTCCCCGCCTGGGGAGTCACCGGCGATCCGAACGCGAGCATCGACTCGGCCGAGCCGCTCGTGCTCGGCCCGCAGTACGGCGCGCTGGGGGTCGTGCCGTCGGACCTCTCGGTGATCTTCTCCAACGCGGCCGCCGTGGCGGAGTCGCCTGCTCCGGGCTCGCGCCGGCTGGTGGCGGTGCGTGACTGCCGCACCGTTCGTGCGTCCGATCTGGTGCGGCACGGCCAGGTCGGCGCGGTGCACGTCGACGACGACGGCGGCCGAGTGACCTGGAACGGCGAGCCGCTCGTCATGGACCCGGTCTCGAGCGTGCCGATCTCCCGACTGCACTACTGGTAGCGCTGCGCCCTCCGGGTCGCTCGCCCGCGTATCCTCTCGGCTCGTGGCAACCTTCACCCGCGTCGTCGAGGAGCGCACCGACCTCGGCGTCGAGGACATCGACGTCCTCGCCCGGATCGTGGAGGAGTGGTCGCTGCTGGCCGACCTCGCGCTGAGCGACCTGGTCCTGTGGGTGCCGACCTGGAACGAGGGCGGTCTCGTGGCCGTCGCGCAGGTGCGGCCGACAACCGCGCCGACGGTCGTGCCGGACGACCTCGTCGGCACCTACTCGCCCCGCGGCCGGCATCCGCAGCTGGACCAGGCGGCGGCGTTCGGCCGACCGGTCACGCTGCGCGACATCCAGCATCCCTGGGTGCCGAGCGGCATCGAGGCCTACCCGGTACGGCATCGCGGGCAGGTCATCGGCGTGCTCGCCCGGCACGCCTCGGGGGCGCCGCGGGTGGCCGGTCAGCTCGAGGAGATCTACCTGACCTCCGCGGACGACCTGTTCACCATGGTGGTGGACGGGCAGTTCCCGGTGGCGGAGGCCCGCTCCGAGACCACCGAGACCCCCCGTGTCGGGGACGGGATCGTGCGGCTCGCAGCGGATGGCACGGTGTCCTATGCGAGCCCCAACGCGGTGAGCGCGCTGCGGCGGCTCGGCCTGGCGACGGACGTGGTCGGCTCGTCCTTCGCCGAGCTGGCCGTGCGGCTGTCGCATCGCCATGGGCCCATGGACGAGACGCTGTCGGTGGTGGCGTCGGGGCGCGGCGGCGGGCCGCGCGGACGTGGAGAACGCGACCGCCGTGGTGCTGCTGCGCGGTATCCCCCTGGTCCGGGACGGGGTGCGCACGGGGGCGATCGTCTTCCTCCAGGACGTGACGGACCTGCGTCGTCGCGAGCGCGCGCTGATCGGCAAGGATGCGACCATCCGCGAGATCCACCATCGGGTGAAGAACAACCTGCAGACGGTGGCCGCCATGCTGCGGCTCCAGGCGCGGCGCGCGTCCACGGTGGAGGCCAGGGAGGCGCTGGCCGAGGCGGAGCTGCGCGTGGCGGCCATCGCGGTCGTGCACGAGTCGCTGTCGGCAGAGGCGGGGGAGCGGGTCGACTTCGACGAGATCGTCGATCGGATCGTCGGTCTCGTCCGCGACCTGGCACCCGCCTACGCGGGCACGGGCGAGCCGCCCCGCATCTCTCGCGAGGGGTCGTGGGGGTCGCTGCCGTCGGACCTCGCCACCCCGCTTGCGATGACGGTGTCCGAGCTGCTGCACAACGCGGTCGAGCATGCGCAGGCGACGGCGGTCGTCGATCAGCCTCGATCGCGACGAGGACCAGCTCACGCTGAGCGTCGCCGACGACGGGCGTGGCCTGCCGGAGGGATTCGAGCAGGAGCATGCCGGACTGGGCCTGAGCATCGTCCTGTCGCTCATCACCGGCGACCTGCACGGGTCATGCGATGTGCAGGGTCCGCCCGGCGGCGGCACGACGGTGCGGGTGACAGTGCCGGATCCGCACTAGCGGGTTCCGGCGACGCGGAGGATCAGGCGTTGCTGCGTGCCCGGAGTCGGGCGTTGCGGCGCTTGAGCGCGCGACGCTCGTCCTCGCTCAGCCCGCCCCAGACTCCGGCGTCCTGGCCGGTCTCGAGTGCCCATCGCAGGCATTCGTCCACAACGCTGCAACGACGGCAGACAGCCTTGGCCTCTTCGATCTGAACCAAGGCTGGTCCGGTGTTGCCGATGGGGAAGAAGAGCTCAGGGTCTTCGTCACGGCAGGCGGCCTCGTGGCGCCAGTCCATGCGTATCACTCCAGTTGGGGCAGGGCACCGGGGTCCTCCGGCGCTCGTGATTGCTTTCACGTGCTGGCTCAACCGGGCGTGTCCGGGGATTGCCCGGGTCCGCGATCGGAGGAAGGTAGCCAGCCCATGTCAGCAACGGGCCTGTATAGGTTCGCAGAGGATCCCGATGCCCACAAGGGGAAATCGCCGTTTCGCGCCCCCTTCGACTGTCGTCTAGGTCACAAACGGATTACGAACGCACCATTAGCACCATTTGTCCGACCGAAAATCGGACACGCGCCGAAAACGCTTGCAGGCTCAGCAATAGACCCGCAGCGCGTCCGGATGGCTGGCGAACACCGCCTCCGTGATGGCGCCGATCCCCTCCCCGTCGATCTGGAACTCGACCGGCCGCTGGGCCGTGAGGGTGAAGCCGGTCTGGTCGTGCCAGTTCACGATGCCGCCCCGGGCGCTGCCGCCGGTGGTGCTCGTGAGCATCCGGCGGGCGGCGATCAGGGCGGTCGGCACCCGCATGCGCCGCATCGCGAAGACGTCCAGCCCGGCGTCGAAGGACGCGTCGGGGCAGGGGTTGACCGGCCAGGTGCCGAAGTACGGTCCAGGGCGACGTGTTCTGGACGAGGGCGAAGAACACGCCCTCGAGCCGCTCCACGGCGTGGGTGAGCGGATCGGCTGCGGGTGAGGGTGAGGGCCGGCTCCTTGCGGTCGGTGCCGCGGAAGAACGCGTTCAGGGTCGTGGTGAAGTACCGGGCGGGCGTGGCCGTGCGCCCCGCGTGCCGGTGGCGCTCCATGGCGGCGATGATCTCGGCATCGATGCCGATGCCGGCGTTGGCGAGGAACCAGCGATCGTTCGCCGTGCCGAGCCCGATGGTGCGGAACGGTCGCGTCCGGATGCGGTCGAGCAGGACGCCGGTCGCCTCGACTGCGTCGTTCGGGATCCCGAGGGAGCGGGCGAAGACGTTGGCGCTGCCGCCCGGCACGGTGGCCAGCAGCGGGCACCTTCTCGCCGGGCCCGTCGACCAGCATCCCGTTGACGACCTCGTTGACCACACCGTCGCCGCCGAGCGTCACGACGAGGTCGAGCTCCTCCTCGCGGGCGAGCTCGCCGAGGAGGATGCCGTGGCCCTTGTGGGTGGTGACGGTGACGTCGAGGTCGAGCTCGTCGGAGAGGGCGTGGACGATGACGTCGATCACTCGAGGGGAGGTCGTCGTGGCCCGCGGATTGACGACGAGGAGGCCGCGCACACCGCGAGCCTAGTGCGGCGTGCGGCCCGATAACGTGGGCCAGGTGAAGGCCCCGGACCGAGCGCTCGTCGTCCTGGCGCTCATCGCGCTGCTCCAGGGTGCGGCGCTCATCGCGCTACGCCCTGTTCGACGTCGTCGAGGCGTTGCGCGTCGGCACCACGGGCCCCGAGGACGTGTCCAACGCACCGGCGCTCATCCTGCTCATCGTCATCACGGCGGCCTTCGGCGTCGGGCTCCTGCTGGTGGCCCGGGGCTGGTGGCGCGCCCAACGATGGGCGCGCGCCCCGTTCATCCTCACGCAGGTGATCTTCGGCCTGATCGGATACGAGCTGTCGCAGTCCGAGGGATCCGTGGAGCGGATGGTCGGATACGCGTGCGTGCTCGTGGCATCCTCGGACTCGTGCTGTCCTTCGCCCCGGCCGTCTCCCGCGCGATCGACGAGCCGGTCGAGGGCTAGTCGGCCACCATCCCGCTGCGCAGCTGCGTCAGCGATCGCGCAAGCAGCCGGGACACGTGCATCTGCGACATCCCGAGCTCCTCGGCGATCTGCGTCTGGCTCATGTTGTGGAAGAACCGCAGCAGGATGATCCGTCGCTCGCGCTCCGGCAGCTGCTCGAGCAGGGGGCGGAGCGTCTCCCGGTCGTCGATGGCCTCGAAGGCAGGGTCGTCGATGCCGAGTCGCGACGTCACCGACGCGGCGCCGTCGTCATCGTCGCCCGCGTCGATCGGGTCGGTGGAGTACGCATGACGTGCCTCGATGGCGTCGAGGACGTCGTCCTCGCTCACGTCGAGCGACGCAGCGAGCTCGCGCACCGTCGGGAGCGCGATGCAGCGTGCGCGTCAGCTCGTCGCTGCGAGCGGTCACCTGAGACTGCAGCTCCTGCAGGCGGCGCGGCACCCGCACGGCCCAGGTGCGGTCGCGGAAGTGCCGCTTGATCTCGCCCAGGATCGTCGGGGTCGCGTACGTGGAGAACTCCACGTCCCGTGACGACGTCGAACCGGTCCACGGCCTTGATGAGCCCGACGGTGCCGACCTGCACGAGGTCGTCGACGGACTCGCCCTGGTCGCGGTAGCGGCGGGCGAGGTGCTGCACGAGCGGCAGGTGCATCGTCACCAGCTCGTCGCGCACCGCGGCACGACGCGGATCGTCCGGCTCGAGGTCGGCCAGCTCCGTCAGCAGCTCTCGTTCGCGTCGTCGCCGCTCGGCACCGGACAGGCTGGTGCTCGGAGCCGACGCTCCTGAGCGTCACACGTCCACCGAGATGGACCGGGTCACCTGCAGCGCGAGGGCGACCGCGCCGTCGTCGACGGTGGCCGTCACGCTGTCGACGAGTGCGGTGAGCACGGTCCAGCTGAACGTCCCGGTGGGGGGCACGCGACCGGACGTGCTCGGAGCGGTGACGCGGATGTCGAGACCCGCCGCCGCGCACGCGGAACGCGCAGCTGATCTCACCGCCCGGCGGGGCAGTCGGCGATGAGCTGGCTGACGGCCTCGTCGACGGCCAGCCGCACGTCCTCGAGCTGGTCGAGCGGGAGGTCCGCGCGCGCTGCCATGGCGGCGGTGACGGTGCGGGCGAGGGACACGTTCTGCGTTCGGGCGGGGAACGCCAGGGTCACGGTGTCGGTCATGGCTCGTCTCCCTCGTCCACGCGCTGACGTCGTCAGGGCGACTGTAGGGGCGAATCCGCGATGCGTGCTCAGATCGCGTCGACGTCACCGGGGGAGTCGGCTGCCTGCGGCGAGCCGGACGAGCGCCTCGCCGGTGACCCGGTGCACCGTCCACTCGTCCATCGGCACGGCGCCGATGCTGCGGTAGAAGCCGAGCGCCGGCTCGTTCCAGTCGAGCACCCACCACTCGAAGCGTCCGTAGCCGTTGTCGAGGCACTCCTGCGCGAGGGTCGCGAGCAGCCGCTTGCCGTACCCGGTGCCGCGGAGCTCGGGTCGCACGTACAGGTCCTCGAGGTAGAGGCCGTGCACGCCGAGCCACGTGGAGAAGTTGAGGAACCAGATGGCGAAGCCCCCGAGTCGATGGCCGTCGTCGGTCTCGTGCTCGACCACGTGCGCGAAGACCTTGGGCTCGTCGCCGAACAGGGCTGCGTGCAGCTGCTCCTCGGTGGCGACGGCCTCGTGGGCGGCCCGCTCGTACTCGGCGAGGTCTCGCACCATCGCGAGGATCTCGGGCACGTCGTCGGGGAGTGCTCGGCGGATCAGTCCGGTAGGCATCGGGTCACCCTACGGTCAGGGCGAGCCACTCCAGTGCCGAGACACGATCAGGGAAGACCTTGGCCCTGAGCCCTCGGTTGTTGCAGGCCGCCTCCCACAGGCTCACCGCGACTGCGGTCGAGAGGTCGTCGGGCTTGATGATGGCCTGTCGCCAATGGGGCGGGATTCCGAGGGCAGCGAGTTGCGTCGCCAGTTCGACTATCCGCGTGTACGAGATCTCGTGCGTCATGGCGGACGCGTCAACGAGCACGTCCGTGAAGCCGGTCTCCCCGAGCATGGCGAGCGTCTCGTCGATCAGCCCCGTGACCAGCGGATCGCTCATCCCGCCAGCGACGACGATCTCGACCACTCGATGATCGGGGGCGAGACTGCGTACGGGATTCGGCACGCCTTCATGCTAAGCCCGCAACGTGCCGCTGCCGCCCGCCGCGATCTTCGCGGTGGAGGCAGGCCCCTGACGCGTGAACCCTTCGCGTATCCGGCTCCTCAAGCGCCGACCCTTTCGCGTGGATCCTCGTGGCCCTAATGTGTCGCATCATCGGCCCGCTTGCGATCGAGCTGGAGGCCCACATGCGAGGCTTGCGCTCCAAGGTGACGGCATCGGCCGCGGTTGCAGTCGTGGTTCTCACCGTTCTTTCGGGACAACAGGCAGGTGCGAGCGCACCGTCGGCTGGCTCCTTCCCCCAGCCCAATTGCTCGCACGACTCCCCGTCCGGCAAGGTGCGGATCTGGTGGACCGAGAAGATCCGGCAGGGTGTGCTCACGGGCGATGACACAGGCGTCGCCTCGGATGGACGGTGCTCAACGGTCCCTGAATCGGTGCCGTGGATGGCGACCCAGGTCGAAGAGGTCATCCGCGGGTTCAAGGCGCAAGGCCTGCCTATGCCCCCCAGCGACAAGGGCATCCAGCGCGTCTCCCAGGGCCGGTACGACGTGTCCGACGACGGCTCGGGCGCATACGACGTGTTCGTCAGCGGCCAAGACCATGGGCAATGTACAGAGATCGGAACGGATGGCATCACGAAGTGCACGTCGTACTACGCCTTCCGGGGAGGGGCGTGGAAGTACCGGACCGTTTCGAAGATGGTCGTCTTCGGATTCCCCGCGGAGGTGCCGGACGCCGACAGGGCCCAGTTCACGCGTGGGGTGGTGGCGCATGAGCTCGTGCATGCGTCGCAGTGCTCGCTCAGCCAACCCCGGACGCCGGATCAACGGCACCGCGATTGAGGGCCCGTGGAATGAAGCGGTGCCCAATGCCCTCGCGGCGGGCCTCGTCGGGGGCGTGTTCCCCATGTGGTCCTGCGACCCGAACACCAATGTCGTGCCGGTGGACGGTGACACCGAGATCGATGAGTACGCCCAGTGGCCGTTCTGGTACTCGCTGCTCGGGGCACCGTCGGGCTCGGCGTACACCGCGTATGCCGCCTTGCTGCGCGAGAGGATGCGATTCCCGCAGACGAGGAGGTTCAACGAGGATCCGCGGCTGGCCCGCATCATCCGCCAGCGGTTCACCGACAAGGAGCTCACCAAGGCGCTGCTCGCCTGGGCCACCAGCAGCTATTTCGGCGGCACCCTGCCATCAGCGAGCGGCGTTCCCATCACCTGGGGCCTGAGCGAACTCGACGCCCAAGCGGTCGGACCCACCGGGACCATGGAACCCCCCGCGGGCGGATCGGCCAGCACGGTGGTGAAGATCAAGCCGCTGACCTGTGCCGCGCTGCTCGTGGACTGGCCCGACGGTGCGCAGACGCTGTCGGTCGGAGCGACCGGCGCACCGGGCGGCGACCTCGCGAGTGTCATGGCGGCCGGACTGGATGTCGCACCTGGCTCCCCGCCCACCGTCTACTGCGCATCCAACCTGTTCGCGCCTCTGCCTCTGGTCACCGAGCGGACCGTCGTCCCCCTCGCCGGGGGTCAGTTCACGGCCACCCGGCCCTGCAACAACGGCGACCGCCCGCCGCAGATGTGGGTCGTCATGGCCAACGGAGGCAGTGACCCTCTGAACCTCACGGTGACCGCCACCGCCTCCTGATGACTGCCTCGTCAGCTAGGTGCAGGGCCGTCGCAGGCAACGATGACGGACCCGCAACGTGATGGACGCCGCCCTAAGCCCGCTGGTCCTTGCGGACTCGTTGCGGACTGAGGCGGCGTCCATCTAGCGTTTTGCCTGCTCAGAGGCACGTTCTCGGCGAGCTCACGCCTGCTTGGTCTCCCAGAAGATCGCGGCGATCTCGTCGATCTTGGCGAGCAGGTCGTCGGCGACGGCGACGTCGGTGGTGCCCTTGGTGCCGCCGGCACCGGCCAGCTTGGTGGCCTGGTTGAACAGGTCGTTCAGCTGCGGGTACTTCTCGAAGTGCGGGCGCCTTGAAGTAGTCGGTCCACAGCACCCACAGGTGGTGCTTGACCAGGTCGGAGCGCTCCTCCTTGATGGAGATCGCGCGAGCCTTGAAGTCGGGGTCGTCGGAGCCGTGGTACTTGACCATGCAGGCCTTGACCGACTCGGCCTCGAGGCGGGCCTGGGCCGGGTCGTACACGCCGCAGGGCAGGTCGCAGTGGGCGTAGGCAGTGGTGCGGGGGGCCGTCATCTTGGCGATGAGACTCGTGAGCATGGGACTCCTCCTGGGACGTGTGGGTGCAGCGACTGGCCGCACGTAGACGATAGCGCCGATCCGGCCGCGCGGCAGCAGGCAGGATGTGGGCTGTGCTTCCTGTCACCCGCGTGCGGATCGTCGGGCCGTCGATGGCCCCGACGGTGCTCAACGACGAGTGGTGGATCGTGCGTCGCACGCCGTCACGTGAAGCCGGGCGACGTGGCTCTCATCACCCACCCGCGGCGGCCGGACCTCCTCGATCGTCAAGCGGCTGGTCGAGACGCGAGGCCGGCGGATGGTGGGTCCTTGGCGACAATCCCGATGCCAGCGAGGACAGCCGGCAGTTCGGCGTGGTGCCGGACGCGAACGTCGTCGGACGGCTGTGGTGGCGCTACCGCCCGCTGCGGCGGGCGTCGGCAGACTAGGGGCATGCCGCTCGCCCAGCTGAACGTCGCCCGCATGCGCTTCCCCATGGACTCGCCGGGAATGGCCACGTTCGTCAGCCAGCTCGCCGACGTCAATGCCGGTGCGGAGTCGGCCGACGGCTTCATCTGGCGGCTGAAGGACGACGACGGCCCCGGGTCGACGAGCTACCGCATCCTCGGCGACGACGGCATGATCGTGAACCTGTCGGTCTGGCGGGACCTCGCGTCGCTGCGGGCGTTCGTGGTGGGACACGACCAGCACCGTGGTGCGCTGCAGGACCGCTTCACCTGGTTCGAGCGGGCGACGGAGCCGATGACCGTGTGCTGGCCCGTCGAGGAGGGCCACACTGCCTCCGCTGGAGGAGGCGGAGCGGATGCTGCTGCGCCTGCGCGCCGAGGGACCCTCGCCGGACGTGTTCCCCTTCACCTACCGCGGCGAGTGACGCTCGCCTAGCCTTGGGCCATGGCCTTCACGTTCCAAGTCACCGTCGACTGCGCATCGTCCGCACGAGCTCGCGGACTGGTGGGCCGAGACCCTCGGCTGGGAGGTGGAGCCCCAGGACGAGGCCTTCATCCGCCGCATGGTCGCCGAGGGTCACGCCGACGAGTCCGAGACGACCCTTCACCGCGGGGCGCTCGTGTGGCGCGCCGGCGCGGCGATCGTCGCTCCCGACGAGCTGCGGTGCCGGGCAGCCCGCGCGTGCTGTTCCAGGAGGTGCCCGAGCCGAAGACGGTCAAGAACCGGGTCCACCTCGACATCCGCACCGGCGACGCGGACGTCGTCGCGATCCGGCGAGCGCCTCGTCGAGCGCGGCGCGACGGTCCTCCACGAGGGCCGGCAGGGTCCGCACACCTGGGTCACCATGACGGACCCCGAGGGCAACGAGTTCTGCGTCTAGCGGCACCCGGCGCGCACGGTCAGACGCAGGTAGGGTCGCGCCATGTTCGCCGTCTACGCATCCGGCATCGACCGGGACGACCCGCTGTCGGTGCTCGCCGTGGGCGAGCTGCCCGAGCCGGAGACGCCCGAGGACTGGGTCACCGTGCAGGTGCGGGCCGCCAGCCTCAACCACCACGACGTGTGGGCGCTGAAGGGCCAGGCGCTCAAGGCCGACCAGGTGCCGATGATCCTCGGGACCGACGCCGCCGGGGTGACCGACGACGGTCGCGAGGTCGTCATCCACGCGGTCCTCGGGGACCCGGCGGCGGGCGGCGGCGACGAGACGCTCGACCCGCGGCGCACGCTGCTGAGCGAGCGCTACCCCGGTGCGCTGGCCGAGCGCGTGCGCGTGCCGGCCCGCAACCTCGTCGACAAGCCTGCCGAGCTGACCTTCGCGGAGGCCGCGTGCCTGCCGACGGCGTACCTCACGGCGTACCGCATGATCGCGACGAAGTCCGGCACCGCGGCCGGGCGACACGATCCTGGTGCAGGGCGCGGCCGGCGGGGTCTCGACGGCGCTGATCGTGCTCGGCAAGGCCCTCGGCCGTCAGGTCTGGGTGACCTCGCGGGACGAGGCCAAGCGGGAGTGGGCCCTGTCGCTGGGCGCCGACGCGGCGTTCGAGTCCGGGGCCCGGCTGCCCGGCAAGGTCGACGCGGTCATGGAGACGGTCGGCCAGGCGACCTGGGACCACTCGCTGCGGTCCCTGCGCCCGGGCGGCTGCGTCGTCATCTCCGGCGCCACGTCGGGACCCAACCCGCCGGCGGACCTCAACCGGGTGTTCTTCCTGCAGCTGAGCATCGTCGGCTCGACCATGGGAACGATCGGGGAGTTCCGCGAGCTCATCGACCTGATGGTGCGCACGGGGCTGCGTCCGGTGATCGACCGCGTGCTCCCGATGGAGCGCGCGGCCGAGGCGTTCGCGGTGCTCAACGACGGTGAGGTGCGCGGCAAGCTCGTCCTCACGCGCTGACCGGGTCTTGCGCGGGCCGCGGTCGCGGGCCTAGGTTCGCTCGCATCCGCACGCCTGGGGGGCGAAGCCGGAAGGAGTCACATGTCCTCGACGCCCACAGCCCTCGCCCACCTCGACGGC
Organism: uncultured bacterium; assembly: GCA_963707385.1. GTDB lineage: Bacteria > Actinomycetota > Actinomycetes > S36-B12 > S36-B12 > UBA10649. The sequence goes on from CAVPPK010000004.1 coordinate 913,836, forward strand.
CGCGTGATGCTCACCGACTCGGGGATCGAGACCGACATCATCTTCGGCGCCGGCCGGGACCTGCCCGGCGTTCGCGGCCTTCCCGCTCCTGGAGGACGACGACGGGCGGGCCATCCTCGAGCGCTACTACCGCGAGCACCTCGCCGTCGCCGCGGAGCACGGCCTCGGGTACGTGCTCGAGACGCCGACGTGGCGGAGCAACCCCGACTGGGGCACGTCGCTCGGCTACACGCCAGGGAGCAGCTCGACGACCTCGACCGAGCGGCCGTCGCATTCCTCTCCGCGCATCCGCGACTCGAGCCCGAAGGTCACCGGTCCCATGCCGCTCAGCGGGAACCTCGGCCCCCGAGGCGACGGATACTCGGTCGGGACCGTGATGTCCGCCGAGGAGGCGCGGCGAGTACCACTCGCATCAGGTCCAGGTCTTCGCCGATGCCGGGTGCGATCTCGTGTCGGTGCTCACGCTCACCTACGCCGACGAGGGCCTCGGCATCGCCCAGGCCGCCCGGGACGCCGGACGTCCCGGTCGTGCTGTACTTCACGGTCGAGACGGACGGGCGGCTGCCGGACGGTTCCAGCCTGCGGGAGGCGATCGAGACGATCGACGCGGCACGGACGGCTACGTCGCCTACTACGGCATCAACTGCGCGCACCCCGACCACATGGCACCGGCCCTCGCCGACGGCGGTGAGTGGACCGAGCGCATCCGGGCGGTGCGGGCCAACGCCTCGCGCATGAGCCATGCCGAGCTGGACGAGGCCGAGGACGCTCGACGACGGCGATCCGTCGGAGCTGGCCGCGGACTACGCCAGGCTCCGCCAGTCGCTGCCGAATGTCACGGTGTTCGGCGGCTGCTGCGGCACCGATGTCCGGCACGTGCGCGCCATCGCCGGTCGCCGTCCCTGAGTCGCGCGCCGGGAGAACGGGCGATCCGGGCTGTCGGGCCGCGGATCGCCGATTGGTCCCGGATCCGGGAGAAACGGGCTAGTCGTCCAGGTCGTCGTCGAGGCGGGCCAGCCAGGTGGCCAGCCGCTCGATGGGCGTCTCGAACTCCGGGTTGAGGTCGACGAACTCGCGCAGCCGGTCGGCGAGCCAGTCGACCGACACCTCCTCCTCGCCCTTGCGGCGCTGGAGCTCCTCGATCCCGCGGTCGGTGAAGTACATGGCGGCCTACGCGAACGCCTGCTCGACGAGGGCGCGCTGCTCCTGCTCGTGCCGCTGGTGCGTGCCGACGGCGGGGGAGGACGACGCGGGCCGGCTGACGCCGCTGACGGGACGGTTGACGACCTCCGGCAGGTTCATGGCGATGAACGACCACGCGCCCTGGTTCGCCGGCTCCTCCTGCACCCACGTCAGCTCGGCGTTCGGGTAGTTCTCGAGCGCCGGCGGGAGCGTGCGGAACGGCAGCGGGTAGAGCCGCTCGAACCGCAGGATCGCGACGTCGGTGATGCCCGTGCTTCTCGCGGTGGGCGGCGAGGTCGTAGTAGACCTTGCCGCTGCACATGAGCACCTTGCGGATCTGCGGTCCCTCGAACTCGGGATCGGTGATGAGCGGGTGGAAGTGCCCGGTCGTGAACTCCGCCTTGTTCGAGACCGCCGCCTTCGAGCGCAGCAGCGACTTGGGGGTGAAGACCACCAGGGGACGCACGATCTTCGCGTTCGCCTGCAGCCGCAGCATGTGGAAGTACGACGCCGGCGTGCTGGGCATCGCGACGATCATGTTGTCCTGCGCGCACAGCTGCAGGAACCGCTCGGGCCGTGCGGACGAGTGGTCCGGGCCCTGGCCCTCGTAGCCGTGCGGCAGCAGCAGCGTCAGCGACGAGCGCTGGCCCCACTTCTGCTCGCCCGAGGAGATGAACTCGTCGACGATCGTCTGGGCGCCGTCGGCGAAGTCGCCGAACTGCGCCTCCCACATGACCAGCGCATCGGGCCGTGCCACCGAGTAGCCGTACTCGAAGCCCATCGCCGCGTACTCGCTGAGCAGGGAGTCGTAGACGTAGAGCTTGCCGCCGTCGCGGTAGCACTGCTTGAGCGGCTTGTACTGCCAGCCCGTCTCCTTGTCGACGATGACCATGTGGCGATGGCCGAACGTGCCGCGCCGGACGTCCTGGCCGGCGAGCCGGACGGTCCGGCCCTCCATGAGCAGGCCGCCGACGGCCAGCGCCTCGGCCATGCCCCAGTCGATCGTGTCCTCGGCGACCATCGTGGCGCGACGCTGCAGCTGCGGCTGCAGGCGCGGGTGGACGGTGAAGTCGTCGGGCATCGTCAGCTGCGACGCGATGACGGTCTCGATCTGCTCCGCGGAGATGGCGGTGTCGATGTCGGCGGCCGGCCCCTGCGGCGCCAGCGTGCGCTGGCCCTGCGCGACGACGTCGGCCTTGGAGTGGCTGAACTCGGTCTCGCCGTCGTCGGCGCGCGTCTCCTGGAAGATCCGCTCGAGCTGCTCCTGGAAGTGGCGCAGGGCGGTCTCGGCCTCCTCGAGGGTGATGTCGCCGCGCCCGATCAGGGACTCGGTGTAGTGCTTCCGCACCGACCTCTTCTGGTCGATGATCGCGTACATCAGCGGCTGCGTGAGCGACGGATCGTCGGCCTCGTTGTGCCCGCGCTTGCGGTACGTGACGAGGTCGATGACGACGTCCTTGTGGAACGTCTGGCGGTAGTCGAAGGCGAGCTCCGCGACGCGGACCACGGCCTCGGGGTCGTCGCCGTTCACGTGGAAGATCGGCGCCTGGATCATGCGCGCGACGTCGGTCGGGTAGACCGACGAGCGGCTGTACTGCGGGCTCGTCGTGAAGCCGACCTGGTTGTTGACGACGACGTGGACGGTGCCGCCCGTGCGGTAGCCCTGGATCTGCGACATCTGCAGCGTCTCGGCGACGACGCCCTGCCCGGCGAAGGCGGCGTCGCCGTGGATGAGCACCGGCAGCACGCTGAAGGCGTCCTCGCGGGGAAGCCGGTCCTGCTTGGCGCGCACGATGCCCTCGAGCACCGGGTTGACGGCCTCGAGGTGCGACGGGTTCGCGGCGAGGTACACGCGCGTCTGCGACCCGTCGGGCGCGGTGAAGTGGCCGCTGGTGCCGAGGTGGTACTTGACGTCGCCGGAGCCCTGCACCTGGTCGTCGCCGAAGTCGCCCTCGAACTCGCGGAACACCTGGCCGTAGGACTTGCCGGCGATGTTGGTGAGGACGTTCAGGCGGCCGCGGTGCGGCATGCCGATGGCCACCTCGACGATGTTGTCGTTGGAGGCGCTGATGAGCACGGCATCGAGCAGCGGGATGAGCGACTCGCTGCCCTCGAGGGAGAAGCGCTTCTGGCCGACGTACTTCGTCTGCAGGAAGGACTCGAGGGCCTCGGCCTCGTTGAGCTTGTGCAGGATGCGCAGCTGCTCGTCGCGGGCGGTGCGCTCGTGCGGCACCTCCACGTGCGCCTGGATCCAGGCGCGCTCCTCGGGATCCTGGATGTGCATGTACTCGATGCCGACGGTGCGCGTGTACGAGTCGCGCAGGACCCCGAGGATCTCGCGCAGCTTCATCAGGGGCCGGCCGCCGAAGCCGCCGGTCGCGAACTCGCGGTCGAGGTCCCACAGCGTCAGCCCGTGCTGGAGGACGTCGAGGTCGGGGTGCATGCGCTGCTCGTAGTGCAGCGGGTCCGTGTCGGCCATGAGGTGACCGCGGACGCGGTAGGCGTGGATGATCTCCTGCACCCGGACGGTCTTGCTGAGGTCGGTCTCGTGGCTGGCGGAGATGTCCTGCGCCCAGACGATCGGCTCGTAGGGGATCCGCAGCGAGCGGAAGATGTCGCCGTAGAAGTCGTCCGCGCCGAGGAGCAGGGCGTGGATGCGGCGCAGGAACTCGCCCGACTGCGCACCCTGGATGACGCGGTGGTCGTAGGTGCTCGTCAGGGTGAGGATCTTGGAGACGGCGTTGCGCGCCAGCGACTCGGCCGACGCCCCCTGCCACTCGGCCGGGTACTCCATGGCGCCGACGCCGACGATGCAGCCCTGGCCGGCCATGAGGCGGGCCACGGACAGCTGCGTGCCGATGGTGCCGGGGTTGGTCAGGGAGATCGTGGTGCCCGTGAAGTCGCTGACCTGGAGCTTGCCGCCGCGCGCCTTGCGGACGAGGTCCTCGTAGGTCGCCCAGAAGGTGGCGAAGTCCATGCGCCTCGGCGCCCTTGATGCTCGGCACCAGCAGCTGGCGGGTGCCGTCGGGCTTGGCGAGGTCGATCGCGAGCCCGAGGTTGATCGTCGGGGTTGTGGATCACCGCCGGCTTGCCGTCGAGCACGGTGAAGGCGTTGTTCATCGCCGGGTTCTCGACGAGGGCGCGCACCACGGCGTAGCCGATGAGGTGGGTGAACGAGACCTTGCCGCCCCGGCCGCGGGCGAGGTGGTTGTTGATCACCGTGCGGTTGTCCATGAGCAGCTTCGCCGGCACGGCGCGCACGCTGGTCGCGGTGGGGACCGCGAGGCTGGCCTCCATGTTGTCGACGACGCGGGCGGCGGGCCCGCGCAGGACGACGGTCTCCGCCTCGCTCGCGGTCGGCGGTGGCCGGCAGCGAGGTCGAGCCGGGAGCGACGTGGGTGGCGGCGACGGGCGGTGCGGCGGCGGTGGCGCGGATCGGTCGGCGGGGCGCGGCGGCTGCGCGGCAGCGGATGCGGCGCGGGCCGCGGCGGCGCTGCCGGCGCGGCGGGCTCGCCGGCCGGGTCGCGAGCGGGGAGTAGTCGGGCGGCGTGTAGCCCTCGAAGAACTCCCACCAGGCCGGGTCGACGCTCGAGCGATCGGCGAGGAACTGCTCGTAGATCTCGTCGACGAGCCACTCGTTGGGGCCGAATGCCACCAGCCGGCTCTCGGGCGATTCCGCGGCCACGTCAGGTCCTCTCACGGCGGATGCGCACCGGTGCGGCACGCTCGGGAAGTCCAGCGTAGCCGGGAGCCGTCGGCGGGCTAGGTGATGTCGCGTCGCAGCGTGGTCCGCACCGCGAGCAGCGCCGAGCACGACGGAGTAGGCGAGCAGCACGAGCACGCCGCCCCAGGCGGGCAGCCGGTCGGCGGCGGTGAACTGGCCGGCCATGTCGGCCTGCGAGGCTGACATCCATCACGGAGTTGAGCGCGCCGCCCGGCAGCCACTTCGCGACCGACGGGAACGCGAGCCCGACGAGCGCCTCCAGCAGCAGCACCCACACGAGCGCGAGGATGATCGCCCCGATCTGGCTCCGGATCAGCGCCCCGAGGCTGACGCCGAGCACGGCGTACAGGGTGAAGCCGATGAGCGCACCGATCGCCGACCGTGGCGACCGACGGAGGCGGTGATCGGTGCGTGGTCGGCGCTGAGGAGCGCGAGGGCCAGGACGACGGTGACGGCCGCCATCGTGACGATCGCGATGACCGCCCCGAGGATCCCGTAGAGGGCCATCTTCGCGGTCAGCACCCGGCCGCGGCGCGGCGTCGACAGGAAGGTCGAGGTGATCGTCATGTGCCGGTACTCGCCGGTGACGGCGATGATGCCCAGGATCAGCACGAAGGTGGCCGCGCGTGCCGACCTGGGCGAGCAGCGTGGTGATGTAGTCGGGCTCCAGCAGCATGCTCCCGCCGTCGCTCGCCGGCACGCCCGGGAACAGGCCGGACGCGACGAGCGTGAGCGTGACGGTGTTGACGCAGCTGTAGACGATGCCGATCAGCGCCAGGACCCAGAGCATCTTGGTGGTCGTCACCTTGCGCCACTCGGACGTGAGCAGGGGAGCCCATCCGCCGGTCACTGACGCACCTCCGGTGAGCTCGAGGAAGACCTGCTCGAGGCCGTCGGCTGGCGGTCGGAGAGCTCGTGGAGCTCGCAGCCCTCGGCGAAGGCCAGTCGGCCCGACCTGCGGCCGTGCTGAGCCCGGTGACCAGCAGCGAGCCGTCGTCGGCGCTCTCGACCGCGGCCGCCGGGCGCGTGGGCCGCGGCGATCGCGGCCGCGAGTCGCGCCGCCTGCGGGCTGCGGACGACCACCCGACGGCGTGCCGCCCGCGCCGATCTCGTCGAGCGGCCCGGCGTGCACGAGGCGGCCGTGGCTGATGATCACCACGTCGTCGACCGTCTGCTGGACCTCGGAGAGCACGTGGCTGGACACGAGGACGGTGCGGCCCTCCGCGGCCTGGGCGCGAAGGAAGCCGCGCAGCCAGGCGATGCCCTCGGGGTCGAGCCCGTTCGCCGGCTCGTCGAGGATCAGGGCGGCGGGGTCGGGCAGCAGGGCGGCGGCGAGGGCGAGGCGCTGGCGCATCCCCAGCGAGTACTCGACGACGCGTCGGCGCGCGGCGTCGGTGAGGCCGACGAGCTCGAGGACGGCGTCGACCCGCGTCGTCGGGCACGCTGGTTCGCGGCGGCGAGCACGCGCAGGTGGTTGCGGCCGGTGCGACCGGGATGGAAGCCGCTGGCCTCGAGGGCCGCGCCGACGTCCGGGTCGGGTCCGGAGCGGCGTAGGGCGCCGTCGATGAGCGTGCGCCCGGAGGTGGGGGCGACCAGCCCAGCAGGCAGCGCAGCGTCGTGGTCTTGCCGGAGCCGTTCGGTCCGAGGAAGCCGGTCACCCGTCCCGGCCGGACCTCGAAGGAGAGGTCCGACACGGCCGTCACGGGGGACGGCGACCGAACCGCTTGGTGAGGGACTCGACCTGCAGGACGGGCCCGCACGGTGGACATATCGCCACGGTAGCCGGGTCAGGCGACGATGCCGGGCCTGTTGCCCTTGCCGACGACCCGCCGCCCGCGGACTCCCACGCCCGCATGCCGCCCTTGAGGTTCACGGCCTCGATCCCGAGGCCGACGAGGGTCGTGGTCGCGCCGCTCGCGCGCGCGCCGGTGCGGCAGACGACGATGACCGGCTTGCCCTTGGGCAGCCGGCGCCGCGGTGGCCGCGACCTGGTCGACGGGGATGTGGACGGCGCCGGGCGCGTGCCCGGCGTTCCACTCGCGGTTCTCGCGGACGTCGAGCAGCGTGGCGCCTCGGCGACCTGCTGGATGGCGTCAGCCGCCGAGACGGACGGCTGCGGAACCTGCTGAAGAAGCCCATGGACGGATTTTACCGGCGGGGTGGCGGGCGCCGGTCAGGCGCTGACCTCGTCGCTGATCTGCTCGAGCGAGCGCCCCGTGGTCTCGGGCACCTTGGCGCGGACGAAGAAGATCGACGCGAGCGCGAACGCGGTGAAGATGCCGTAGGCGATGGTCAGGCTGCGGGCGGCCACGGGCGGGAACGCGGTCGACACGATGAAGTTGGCGATCCACTGCGCGGACGCGGCCAGCGCCAGGGCCGCAGCGCGGATGCGGTTCGGGAACATCTCGCCGAGCAGCACCCACACGACCGGGCCCCACGACATGCCGAAGAAGACGACGTAGAGCGTTGAACGCGAGCACCGCGGCGGTGGCGCTGATGCCGGTGAGGGACGGCTCGGTGCCGCCCGTCCCGTTGGCGACCTGCGGCGCGGTGCCGAACAGGTAGGTCAGCGCGGCCAGCATCACCACCATGCCCGACGAGCCGACGAGCAGCAGCCGCTTGCGGCCGATGCGGTCGATCAGGGCGATGGCCACGAGCGTGGTGGCGACGTTGATGGCGTTGGTGATCATCGACGTCTGGAAGGCCTGGTCCTGGCTGAAGCCGACGGACTCCCAGATCAGGTTGGAGTAGTAGAAGACGGCGTTGATGCCGACGAACTGCTGGAAGGCGGACAGCAGGATGCCCACCCAGACGATCGGCAGCAGGCCGAGCCGCGGACCGCGCAGGTCGCCCATGCTGAACTTGTGGTCCGCGTCCATCGTGCGCTGGATGTCGAGCACCTTGGCGCTCTGGTCGGTGGTGAAGACGGTCTCGAGCACGGCGCGCGCCTCGTCGAGCTTGCCGACCTCGACGAGGTAGCGCGGCGACTCCGGGATGCGCAGCGCGAGCAGGAAGTACAGGATCGCGGGGAACAGCTCGATGAGGAACATCCACTGCCACGCCTCGATGCCGAACAGCCACTCGGACGTGGAGGTGCCGGCGGCCAGGACGATCAGGTAGTTGGTGACGCCGGTCGCGAAGATGCCGAGCACGATCGCGAGCTGCTGAAGCGAGCCCATCCGGCCGCGGAGGCCCGACGGCGCGATCTCGGCGATGTACATGGGCGCGACGACGCTGGCCACGCCGATGCCCGCACCGCCGACGAGACGCCAGAACATGAGCCACTCGACGCTGGGCGGGAACGCCGTGCCGACCGCGCTGGCCGCGAAGAGCACGGCGGCGATCAGCATGACCCGTCGGCGCCCGAAGGTGTCGGCGAGCTGACCGGCGAACCACGCGCCCACCGCCGAGCCGATGAGGGCGATCGAGACGACGAAGGCCATCATCCCGGAGCTCAGGTCGAAGGTCTCCGCGATGGCGGTGTTGGCGCCGTTGATGACGGCGGAGTCGAAGCCGAAGAGGAAGCCGCCGAGGGCTGCGGTGGCGGCCAGCCGGACCACCCGGCCGGTGCGGTAGGCCTCCGGCGCCGCGGACGCTGCCGTGGCCGATCCGCCCTTGGCCATGCCCACCTCCGTGATCCCGGTCACAGGGGTCAGCCGTCGTGCCGCTGGCCCACGGCGACCGTAGCGTTCACAGCATCCCTTCGGGGGCCTTACCCTTATCTCGTGCGTCGCGTCCTCGGAGTAGCGGCGACGAGTCTCGCGGCCGTGAGCCTCGTCGTCTCGTCGGTGCTCGTCTCGGCCCCTGCGCAGGCCGACACCTCCCCGTCGCCGACGGCCCCGTCGTCGTCGACTCCCGCCCCCGTGGTCCCCTGCGGCACCCGACCATCACCAAGGTCACGGGTGGCCTCGTGAGCGGCCAGCTCCGCGTCGACGTACACGGCGCCGGCGACGCGACGGCGGCAGCGCCGTGACGTCGTACGAGGTCACGTTCGACGGCGGCGCCACCTGGTGGCCGTGCGTCGGCCTCGACCGGCACCTGCACCCTCACGAGCCTGACGAACGGCACGGAGTACACGGTCGCCGCTGCGGGCCGTCAACGCGATCGGGCCGGGCGCCTCGAGCGCGCCGGCGACCGGCACGCCGTCCATCCCGGCCGCCTCCGATCCGGCCAAGCCCGACGACGCTGCCCAAGCCGCGCGCCTGGGTCAACGCGACCTTCAACGCGGCCAGCAACAGCCTCGGGGTCGACGGATCCCGTACGAAGCTCGGCGTGGGCACCCTCCCGAAGATCAGCTTCACGCGGGCCATCCCCGACAAGCTCGTCGTCGAGACGCACCTGACCGTGCAGGCGATCCTCGCGGACGGCCGGGTCAAGAAGGTCAAGGGCGCCTGGGGCTGGATGAGCGACCGCAGCGCCGTCTTCCGCCCGATCAAGTACTGGCCCGGCAACGCCACGATCACGGTCACGTCGACCCTCGACCGGGCCGTCATGGGCAAGTCGGGCAGCAAGTACGTCGTCGGCTCCCGCGACCTCGCCACGACGTGGACCTTCCGCACGGCCCGCAAGTTCATCGCGAAGGTCGACGGCCAGAAGGTCAACATGCGCGTGTGGATCGACGGCAAGAAGGTGCGCACGATCCCGGTGTCGCTCGGCAAGGACGAGTGGGAGACCCGCAACGGCGTGAAGGTCATCAGCACCCAGAAGGAGCCCACCCACACCTACCTCAGCACCTCGCTCAACCTCGGCCCCGAGGAGGAGTACGAGCTCGAGGCGCCCTGGAACACGCGGCTGACCCCGACCGGCGAGTTCATCCACACGGCGACGTGGGCCTACGGCCGGATCGGCCGCTACAACGGCTCCCACGGCTGCACCAACATGTACGAGGCGGACGCCAAGTGGATCTACGACAAGACGATCCCCGGTGACGTCGTGCTCTACGAGAACACCGGCGGCGACGACCGTGCAGTCCTGGAACGGCGCCGGCGGACTGTGGAACATCCCGTGGGACCAGTGGCTCAAGAAGTCGGCGCTCGGCAGCGGCGGCACGGTCGACACGTCCGACGCGACGTCGGGCAGCGGCGGGCAGGAAGCCAGCGCCTGAGAGGCGGCCGGCATGACCCCGTTCGACGACGCCACGCCCGATCCAGCCGCACGGCCGACGGCGAGTTCTCCTGGACCGTGCCGGACGGCTGGCAGCAGGGGCGCGGTGCCTGGGGCGGCCTCGTGTCGCAGCGCTCGTCCGCGCCGTCGTCGCGACGGAGCCCGATCCTGAGCGAACGGTGCGCACGATCAGCGTCCAGATGATGGCGCCAGCCCTCGTGGGCCCGCACGTGATCGAGACCCGCGCGGTGCGGCAGGGCACGGGGATGTCGACCTGGTCAGCCGTCCTCGTCGATCCCGACGGCGGCGAGGTGGCCTCGATGGTGGCGATCACGGGCGGTCCCGCGTGGGACCGTGCGGACTCACGAGGGCCGCGACTGGGGTACTGCCTCAGCGCCGGTCGTCCCGTCGGCCGACGGCCTGCGACGCGCACCCAGCGGTCCGCCCTTCCCGGTGTTCATGCAGCACCTCGACATGCGGCCAGCGAGCGGGATCCCGCTGTCCGGCGCGCCGGCCGAATCGGTCGGGTGGCTCGGTCTGCGTCGAGCCGCCGAGCCCGTCGGAGGTCGACGCTGCTCGCCCTCGTCGACGCCTGGTGGCCGGCCAGCCTGCCGATGCTCGCCGAGATGCCGCGCGATCGCCACCGTGAACTTCACGGCCAACCTCCTGGTCGACCCGGCGACGGTGGCCGACGGCGACCTGCTGCTCCACGAGTCGTTCGTCACCGCCGCGGCCGACGGCTTCGCCAGCGAGCATCGCCGGCTCTGGACGCCCGACGGACGCCTCGCCGTCGACAACCTCCAGACCATGGTCATCGGAGCCTGAGCCGTCGCTGCATGGGGCATGGCCGGTCATGACAGGATGCCGCCATGGCTTCTGACATCGCGCTGACCGAGGCCCCTTCGGCAGGCGTGGCGCACCTCGCCGACCGGGTCATCGGTGCCTTCGGACCCGACCGCAGCCTCACCGAGCGCGTGGCGCTCTTCGCCGCCGCCGCGTCGGTCGGGCCGTCCTTCGAGCCGGGGCTGCAGCCGCGTCGGACCATCGACCAGGCGATCGCCACCGGCGTCATCGCGGCGGCGACCCTGTCGGCCGTCACCGTCGCCCAGAGCGGCATCGAGACGGTCGGCCCGCCTGATCACCGGCGGGCGCACGGACGCCGCGTCCGCGTCGGCACGGCTGGCCTTCACCGTCGGCAGCAACATCGTCATCGGCGCGGTGGCCGAGGGCCTGTCCCGCGCCCTGCCGCCCACGCGAGGACGAGCGCATGCGCCGCGGCCTGCTGCGCGTGGCGGCCAACCGCACGGCCCGGGTCGCGGCGCTCGGCGCCGGGCTGTCGGCCGTCATCGGCACCGGCGACCTCGGCGTCGAGCGCAACGCCAGCCGGCGCTGGATGACCCGGATCCCCCTCGCCCTGCCCGCCGGCACGGCGGTGTCGGCCTGGCACATCCACCGGGTCCACCGGAAGGCTGCCGAGGCGGGTGACACGACGATCGACAACGTCTCGCTCGCCAAGTCCGCCGGCATCGCCGTCGGCGTCGGGGCCGGTGTCATCGGCCTTCAGGTCGGCGAGCGGCTCATCGCCCGTGGCGTGTCGGTCGTCGTCTCCAAGGTCGCCCCGAACTACGACGTGGTGGCGAACCCGATCGGCCACGCCGTGGCGCTGACCATGCTCGGCGGCGGGATGTACGCCGGCTACGAGTACGCCGTGCGTCGCGTGGAGCAGGGCGGCGCTGCCGTGGAGCCGGCCTACGACGTCGCCGCCCAGTCGCCGATGGTCTCCGGCGGTCCGCAGAGCGTCGTGCCGTTCGACACCCTCTCCCGCGAGGGCCGTCGCTTCGTCAACATGGTGCTGACGCGGGACGAGATCGACGAGGTCATGGGGGAGCCGGCGGTAGCCGACCCCATCCGCGTCTTCGTCGGGCTCGACTCGGCGGCGGAGGTCGAGGACCGCGTCGACCTCGTGATGGACGAGCTCGTCCGCACGGGTGCCTTCGACCGCAAGGTGCTGTGCTTCGCGTCGCCGACGGGCTCGGGCTACATCAACTACGTGCTGGCCGAGGCGCTGGAGTACATGACCCTCGGCGACTGCGCGATCGCGACGATGCAGTACTCGATGCTGCCGTCGTCGATGTCGCTCACGCGCACCGGGCTCGCGGTCGAGCAGAACCGCGACCTCATGCACGCGATCACCGGCTACCTGCGGGGCATGGACCCGGAGCGTCGTCCGCGCTTCGTGCTGTTCGGCGAGAGCCTCGGCGCGCAGACGATGCAGGACGTGTGGCGCCGCCGCACGGTCGAGGCGATGGACCGCGACTTCGTCCACTCGTCGATCTTCCTCGGCACGCCGTCCGCGACCGAGTTCGCCAAGGGCTGGCGCATGAACCCGGACAAGGTGGACCCGGAGGGCAAGCTCCTCGAGGTCGACAACTACGGCCAGTTCGCCGACCTGCCCGCCGGAGCACCAGGAGCGGGTCCGTCACGTGCTCATCAGCCACTACGACGACCCGATCCCGAAGTTCGGCACCAACATCCTGCTGCGTCGCCCGTGGTGGCTCGGCCCGCCCGAGCAGCGCCCGCCGGGCGTGCCGAAGTCGAGCACCTGGCGTCCCGGCGTCAGCTTCGTCCTGACCGGCATCGACCTCGTCAACGCCATGGAGGTCGTGCCCGGCACGTTCGGCCGTCGCGGCCACGACTACCGCGAGGACATCGCCCGCTTCGTCGTCGTCGGCGTACGACCTTCCGGTCACGGCGCAGCAGCTCGCTCAGCATCGAGCGCGCCCTGCGTGAGCGCGAGCTCGAGTGGGCGCAGAAGCGGGTGGTCACCGAGCAGGTGGCCCGCGCACGCGAGGCGCTCCTGCGCGAGTTCAAGAACTGGGGCGTCAGCAGCGGCAGCGACAGCCAGGCCGACGCGGTGCTGCGTCAGGTCCTGGTCTCGCAGCCCGTCGGGCGCGCCGGTGATCGCGGCGGAGGTCCATGAGCAGGTCGATCCGCTCGAGCCGACGCCGACGGCCTGACGCGAGCGGTCAGGCAGCGCGCTCGGACACGACGATCGTCTTGGCGTAGTCCAGGATCCGCTGCACGTAGGTCTCGGTCTCGGGGAACGGCGGGACCCCGTCGTACTTCAGCACCGAGCCGAAGCCGGCGTTGTAGGCGGCCAGGGTGTTGTGGAGCCGGTTGCCGGACGCGTCGCGCACGAGCCGGCGGTTGACGCAGTTGAGCTCGGCGGCCGAGTGGATCGCGTCGACCGGGTCCCAGATGTCGGCGACGCCGTCGTCGTTGGCGTCGATGCCGTACTGCTCCCACACCGCGGGCATGAACTGGGCGATCCCGCGGGCGCCGGCAGGGGAGACCGCCTTCGGGTCCCAGCCGCTCTCCGCCGCGATCTGGGCGGCGAAGACCTCGAGGGGAACCGCGTCGCAGCGCTTGGCGGCCTTGCGGATGACGGGACGCAGGTCCTCGGGAACGACGATGGCACCGCCCAGCATGCCCTTGTCCTGGGCCGCGCCCAGGGCCAGCCAGCCGCCCACGAGCGCCGAGCCGACCAGGGCGACGACGAGCGATCAGGGCCACGACCGCGGGGAAGCGGGAGCGCCGGCGGGCACGCGGTGGCGCCTGCGTACCCGTGGCGCTCATGCAGTCCACGGTAACCCGGACCCCGGGGTGTTTGTCCAACCCCCGCGCCGCGCGTACGGTGGCGAGGTGACCATCGAGCCCGCAGGAGCTCCCTCGGCGGGCGGTTCCGGCAGGGCGACCTCGGCGCCGACCTCTCCAAGGTCGAGGTCGAGGGGATGTTCGAGAGAGCGGCTCGCGGAGGCCTTCGCGGCCCTCGGCTGCTTCAACCTCGCCGTCTTCGGCAAGACGGGGGTCGGCAAGTCCACTCTCGTGAACGCCATCTTCGGCCGTGACGTTGCCGCGACCGGCGTCGGCAGCCCGGTCACGCGCGGACTCGTCTACTACCGCCATCCGGACGGCTTCCTCGGTCTCTACGACTCCGAGGGCTTCGAGACCGGCACCGCGGGCGACGCGATCGTCGACGGCCTGCGGCGACTGGTGGCCGACCACCGCACGCGCGCCGTCGACGAGCAGATCCACGCCGTCTGGTACCTCGTGCGCTGGTCCGACCGACGGTTCGAGCGCGCCCAGGAGCAGTTCGTGCGCGAGCTCGCCTCGCTCGGCCTGCCCGGTGATCGTGGTGATGACGCAGGTGCCCGACGCGCGACGGCCGGGTGCACCCGGAGGCGGTCGAGTTCGCCGAGTACATCCAGTCCCTCGGCCTGCCCGATCCGGCCGCACGGCCGGGTGGTGCTCACCAACGCCCTGAGCGATCCCTTCACCCAGAGCCCGGTGTTCGGCCTGCAGACGCTGCTGGACGACACCTACGCGGTCATCCCCGAGGTGGCCGAGGCGGCGCTGACCGCCGCGCAGATGCTCGACGTCGGACGCAAGAAAAAAGCCGTGGCGGCGATCATCAACCAGGCCGTCGTGGTCGCCGCTGGGGTAGGCGCAACGCCGATCCCCTTCGCTGACGCGGCCCTGCTGGTCCCCAACCAGGTGACGATGATCGCCCGCATCACGGCGGCCTACGGGCTGCCGCCGAACCGGTCGCGGGCGCTGGCGACGGCAGGATCGGTCGTCCTGACCGGCGGCGCCACGATGGCCGGCCGGTACGCGGTCACCAGCCTGCTGAAGTTCATCCCGGGCGGCGCCATCGCCGGCTCGGCCATCTCGGCGACCGTTGCGGGAGCGCTGACCAAGGCAGTGGGGCACGCCTGGTCTCGGGTGTGCGAGTACGCGCTGACGATGGACGACGCGACCCGCGACCAGTTCCTGAGCGGTCCGCAGGTGACCGAGTACTTCCTCGGCTACCTCAAGGACGCCCAGCGACGGGGCGCCCGGCCGTAGTGCCTCGGGCGCCTGCGAGGATCCCGCGGGCACGGGCGGGCTCCGGGTGTTAGCGTCCGGGGGGACAGAGGGAGGCTTCACATGAAGAAGGCACTGCTCGTGGTCGCGGCGGCCGCAGGGGCTGCGGCGGGCGTGATCGCGTGGCGGCGTCGCGGGGCGACGCACGACGTCTCGTCGACGGCCGACCTCTGGGCGCAGCTCGGTCTCGTCGGCAGCCGACACCGCCGCGAGCAAGGTGTCGAGCGCGGCCACCGCCTTCTCGGGTGCCGCCGACTCGGCGGCCCAGAAGGTGGCCGACGTCGCCGCATCGGCAGCGTCCTCGGCCGACGACGTCGCGCAGGCCACGAGCGCCACGGCGGATGCCCTGGCCGAGAAGACCGGCCAGACCGCGCTCGACGTGGCCGGCGTCGTCTCGGAGGCGGCGGAGGCCGCGGCCGAGGAGGCTGCCGCCAGCGCCGAGCCGGAGGCCGCGGAGGCGGTGGAGGCGCCGGCCCCGAAGAAGGCCGCGCCGCGCAAGCGCACCCCCAAGGCGGAGCACGCGGTCGACGCCGTCGAGGCCGCTCCCGAGGCCTAGAGGCAGCGGTCCCGGCGCTTCGCCGACGGCGAACGCCGGAACATCGCCTGGATGCACCCCGTTGCGGTGTGTGGGATCGTTCAGGTGGAGGTGGGTCATGCGCGCGCCAGAGGAGCTGTTCACGGTTCACCGTGACGTGACCTTCGACGACCGGCCGATCCTCGTCTACGCCTTCTCGGGTTTCGTCGATGCCGGTGGCGGCGTCCGCCTGGCCGCCGAGCACCTGCTCGCCAGCTGCCAGCACCAGCTCGTCGCGACCTTCGACATCGACGAGCTCCTCGACTACCGCGCCCGCCGGCCCAAGATGACCTACGTCGTCGACCACTTCGCGTCGGTCGAGGTCCAGCAGATCGTGCTGCACGAGGTGACCGACGCGACCGGCCAGCAGTTCCTGCTGCTCACCGGCCCCGAGCCCGACTACCAGTGGATGCGGTTCATGGCCGCGGTCGACGTCCTCGTCGAGATGTTCGACGTGCGCCTCGCGATCGGCCTGTCGGCGATCCCGTGGCCCATCCCGCACACCCGGCCGCTGGGCATCACCGTGCACGGCAGCGAGCCCGGACTGGTGGCGGGCCACGTGTCCGTGATCGGCGAGATCGAGGTCCCCGGGCACGTCGGCGCGATGCTGGAGCTCCACCTGGGCCAGCAGGGGATCCCGTCGATGGGCGTCACCGCGCAGGTGCCGCACTACCTCGTCCAGTTCGAGTTCCCCCGGGCCGCGACGCACGCTGCTGGCCGGCGTGTCGGCCGCCACGGGCCTCGCCCTGCCGGTGGCCGACCTCGAGCCGGCCGCTCGCCGTGCGGACGCCGAGGTCGCCCAGCAGCTCGAGGGCAACGACGAGTTCGCCACGGTCGTGGCCGCGCTCGAGCAGCAGTACGACCAGATGGCGGCCATCACCTCCGGTGCGACCGGGGGTCTGGGCGACCTCGCCGAGGGCGGGGTGCCGACGGGCGACGAGATCGCCGCCCAGGTCGAGCTGTTCCTGTCGAGCCTCGAGGATCCCGACGACCCGGAGAAGCAGACCGGCGCCTGAGCTCGTCGAGTGCGTAGTTGCGGCCCGTCTGCGGGGCGTCGAAACGGGTCCGCAAGTGCGCACTCAACGGGGCAGATCGGGCGCCGTCGTGAGGTTTCGCCACGGATCGAGTGGTTGACGTCAGCGGATCGTGAGGAATCCGCAAGTCTGGGTTGGTCTCCTTCTGGTGTGCCGCACTAGGCGGCCGTCAGCCAAGGAGACTCGACATGCTGTTCACCGACTTCGCCAGCGAGCACAACGCCAATCGCGACGCCCGCCAGCGCGCCATCCTCCGCACCGGAGCGGTCCTGGGTGCCATCGGCATCTCGATGTTCGGCTCCGTCGCCCTCGCCACCTCGGCCTCCGCCACGCCGGGCGGGGGCAACAGCCAGAACCAGGGCGCCCCCGGAGACCACACGGACACCAACGGCCAGAACGACCCAGACGCCAACCACTCTGCGAGCGTCGAGAACGCGAACGAGAACGCGGACTGCAACGCCCGCGGTTGCGATGAGGACGGCGACAACGGCGACCACGAGGGCGACGACGAGCGGCGACAACGGCGACGACAACGGCGACCACGAGCGGCGGCGACGAGCGGCGACAACGGCGACCACGAGGGCGGCGACAACGGCGACCACGAGGGCGGCGACAACGGCGACCACGAGGGCGGCGACAACGGCGACAACGGCGGCGACAACGGCGACCACGAGGGCGGCGACAACGGCGACAACGAGCGGCGACAACGGCGACCACGAGGGCGGCGACAACGGCGACCACGAGGGCGGCGACAACGGCGACCACGAGGGCGGCGACAACGGCGACGACGACGGCGACCACGAGGGCGGCGACAACGGACGGCGACGCACGAGGGCGGCGACAACGGCGACCACGAGGGCGGCGACAACGGCGAGGACGACGCCCCGGTGGACGTGACGCCCGTGACCCCTGACGTGCAGGCGCCCGAATCCACCGTCGAGCCGGCCGTCGTGGTCCAGGCTGCGACGACGCCCGTCATCGATGAGGTCCCGGTCGAGGTGGCAGCGGCCGAAGCGGCCACCGTCGCCGCTCCCGCGACCACGATCGCCGTGCCCGCCGCTGCGACCGTGTCGGCGCCCACGCCGGCCACGGTCAACGGTGGCGTCGTCTCCACGGCGTCCGTGCCCACTGCGGCAACCGTGCCCTCGGCCGTCCCGGCCGGTGGCGGCTCGTCCGCTCCGCAGACCGACTTCCCGATCTGGGGGATCGCCATGGTGGCCGCTGCCGCCCTGGTGGCCGCCGGTTCCGGCACGCGCCTGCTGAAGAGCGACAACCGATAGTCCGCTAGCGCGGCCCGCAATCAGGCGGCCCCGTCTCCGCAGCCCCGGTCCGCTGCGCCGAGCTCCTAGTGCTCGGCGCAGACCCCACCCGGTGCTCGCGGAGACGGGGCCGCCGTCCGTGTTCGGCCGAGGCCGCCCGATCGGGCGCTATCGGAGCGAATCCGTGATTGCGGACCCGCCGTGAGGGACCTGAGGGCAAAACGTGAGGCAAACGAGAGCGTCGGCCACTTGGTTAGGGCGTACGCCTCGCACCCAGCCTCGCTGGACGAAGCCCCTTGACGGACGGCCCCGTTCCGCAGCCCCGGTCGCTGCGCCGAGTTCCTAGTGCTCGGTGCGCCCCCCACCCGGTGCCGCGGTGACGGGGCCGTCCCCTTTGTCTGGATCCGCTGCCGGCCGTGTCCGTCGGCGAGGCCGTGACGCAGGGGGGAGGCTGTCGAGAGTGTTCCGTGAGGCTCGGACGGTTCTCTTGGGTTGTGCCCGCCGGGGGCACCACGACACAGGAGAAGCCATGAGCCGCACGATCAGCCGCGCAGCCGCCCTGATCGCCGCCGCCAGCTTCTCGCTCGTCGGCACCGTGGCGGCAGCCGCAGCCGCCTCCGCGGACGAGGCCGTCAACGCCGACTCGCCCGCCGTCGCAGTCCTGTACGTCGCCCCCACTCCGGTGAACCCGCAGCCTGTCGTGGCCGGTCATGAGGGCGACACGCTCATGCAGGTCAACGTCGCGATGCCCGCGCAGGTCGCGAAGGTCGTCAAGGCGGCCAAGGGCAAGAAGCACAGCCGCTAATCGACCGACGACGCGGCGTCAGGTCTGCCTCTGCAGTCAGCGGCAGACCGTGCCGGCCGGCGGGACAGTCCCGGTGAGCACGTACGTCGTCACGGCATCGTCGATGCAGCGCGAGTTGCCGCCGAAGGCGGTGTGACCGTCGCCCCGGTAGGTCAGGAGCGTCGACGTGGGCAGCTGCCGGGTGAGCGCCTTCGCCCACGCGTACGGAGTGGCCGGATCGTAGGTCGTGCCGATCGACGAGGATGGGCGCGGTCGTCGTCGTGCTCGCCGGGGCGGGCACCCGTCCTGAGTGGCCGAACCACTGCGCGCAGGGCGCGTTTCCCCACGACATGGCCCGGGCCATGTCCGGCACCCGAGCATCCGCCGACCAGGCCGCAGCGGCGGCCCGCAGGCCGGCGATGCCGGGAGCGGCGGTCGAGTCCCAGCAGGAGATGGCGGGGAAGGCGGAGGCCATGTTCGTGGCGTAGGTGTTGGGTCCGGTGCGCTCGGCGGCGTAGTCGGCGATGGACTGCAGGCCGTAGCCGTCGCCGACCCTCGCCTGGGCGAGGGCCTGGCGAAGGGACGGCCAGAGGGTGGGGGAGTACATCGCGTAGAACAGCGCGCCCAGGGCCTCCGCCTGGACGAGGTCCCGTCCGCTCTCCGTCGGCAGGGGACGCCGATCGACCCGGGCGAGGATGGTGTTGATGCCACGCAGCACGGTCGGCGGCCGATCCGGACCACGGACACGAGCGCCGAGTCGTGCAGTCGCGCGCGAAGCGGGTCATCGCGAGCTGGAAGCCGTCGGACTGGCCCTCCGAGACCTCCATGACGTCCAGGCTCGGGTCGAGGGCGCCGTCGAGCACGAGCCGCCCGACGTTGGCCGGGAACGCCTCGGCGTAGAGGGTCCCGAGGAAGGTGCCGTAGGAGTAGCCGAGGAGATTCAGCCGATCGTCGCCGATGGCCTGGCGGAGGATGTCCATGTCGCGGACGGTGTCGGCCGAGCCGAGGTGCTGGGCGATGGTCGGGCGACATGTCGAGGCAGCCCTGCGCGAGCCGCGCGGCGAGCGACATCAGCCGCTTCTGCTCGGCGAGGGTGTCGGGGGAGCCGTCCGCGCGCAGCCACCGTCGTCGTCTGGCGACCGGTCATGCACGTGACCGGCTCGGACTTGCCCACGCCTCGAGTGTCGAACCCGACGATGTCGAACTCGGTGGCGATCGTGGGGGCGATGGCGGCCGCCACGTAGGCGGGGAAGTCCAGGCCGGAGGCCCCCGGGCCGCCCGGGTTGACCACGAGGGACCCCTGCCGCCTGGCCGGCCGGGCCGGAGGCGACGACCCGCGAGAGCCGCAGCCGGATGGTCGGGCCGGAGGGGTCCGCGTAGTCGAGGGGGACCGTCAGCCACGAGCATTCGAGATCCTGCTCGCAGCGGCTCCAGGCGAGGCGCTGGGTGTAGAAGGGGGCGAGCTCGGCCGGGTAATCGGTCGACGGATGCGGCCGCCAGCGCGACGGCCGGCGCTCCCGTGGGCGCGGCGGCGGAGGCTGCCGGCGCGAGCCCGGTCACGACGAGCAAGGGCGCAGATGACGGAGGCGATCCCCCGGACACGATTCACGATGTCACCGTACGTCACCTGCGCCGCAGCCCGGGAACCACAGTGCCGCGGTTTGCCGTGCTGACGCGGCATGGCAGGCTTATCGCATTGTCCCGCGATCTCCCCGCGCCCGGGGCTCGAAGGGACACCCATGAGTGGCAACGCGACCTACCGGTATCGCGACACGGCGATCCTCTCGGTGACGGCTGCGGATGCCCCCATCGTGGTCACGTCCGACGAGATCGACGAGCAGCTGAGCCGAGACGTACGCGCGCACCGGCCTGCAGCCGCGGCATGCTCGAGTCGCTGGCGGGGATCTCCGAGCGGCGCTGGTGGCCGCAGGACGTCACGTTCGCCGACGCCGCCTCGATGGCCGGCGCGAAGGCGATCGCCGAGGCGGGCATCGACCCGTCCAGCGTCGGCCTGCTCATCGACACCTCGGTGTGCCGCGACCACCTCGAGCCGTCGGCGGCGGTCGACGTGCACGAGCAGCTCGCGCTGCCGACGCTCGTGCCTGAACTTCGACCTGGGCAACGCCTGCCTCGGCTTCATGAACGGCATGCAGCTGGCCGCCATGATGATCGACGCGGGCCAGATCGAGTACGCCCTGATCGTCGACGGCGAGGGCAGCCGACGCCCCCAGGAGGCGACGATCGAGCGGCTGCGCGGTCAACGGACACCACGAAGTCCGACATCCTCGACAACTTCGCGACCCTCACGCTCGGCTCGGGCGGCGCGGCCATGGTCCTGGGGCGGGCATCCGAGCACCCGGAGGGGCACCGCTTCGTCGGCGGGGTCGGCCGGGCCGCCACCCAGCACAACCGCCTGTGCGTCGGGCGACCTCGAGCGGATGACCACCGACGCCCGTGGCCTGCTCGAGGCCGGTGTCGAGCTCGCCGTCGACACCTGGCGCGACGCCAGCCCGGAGTTCGACTGGAGCGACCTCGACTCCTACGTCATCCACCAGGTCTCGAAGGTCCACACGGCCGCGATCACGTCGGCCCTGCGGATCGACCCGGCGCGCACGCCGGTGATCTTCCCGACGCGCGGCAACATCGGCCCGGCGTCGGTGCCCTTCACCCTGGCCCTCAACGCGGCGGGCTTCGAGGCCGGCCAGCGCATCGCCTGCATGGGCATCGGATCCGGCCTGAACGCGGCCGTCATCGAAATCGCGTGGTGACAGCGGACGGAGCCGAGCCGGCCACCCTGCCACCTCCCGGGACTTCCCGGGCTCGACCCCGCGTGGTCGCGCCTGGTCAGCGCGCGCGACGGCGACGGCGTCCAGCGGACGTGGCACGTGCTCGACACGCATGCGGACCGACAGTCTCGACGACGTCCGCCTGACCCTCCTGTGCGTGCACGGCAACCCGACCTGGTCCTACCTCTGGCGTCGGCTGCTGGCCGAGGCCCCGACGGCGTCCGCGTCGTCGCCGTCGACCAGCTCGACATGGGCTACTCGGAGCGCACGCACACCGTGCACCGGCTGGGCGACCGGGTGGCCGACCTCGGCGGGCGTGTCGTCGGCGCTCGGCATCGACGGCCCGGTCGTCACGGTGGCCCACGACTGGGGCGGCCCGATCTCCCTCGGCTGGGCGCTGGCCCATCGCGACCAGCTGCGCGGGGTCGTCCTGCTCGAACACCGCCGTCCACCAGCCCGAGGGCTCGCCGTCGCCCGTCGATCATCCGGCTCGCCCGGTCGGCGCCGCTGCTGCGCCTCAACACCGTCCAGACGCCCGTCTTCGTCCGCGGCACCTCGGCCCTGAGCGGGCGGTCGATGCCGCGCGACGTGGCCGCCGCCTTCGCCGCTCCGTACGCGACGCCGCGACCGCCGGGCCGCGGTCGGCGCGTTCGTCGCCGACATCCCGTTCGAGCCGGGCCACCCGAGCGCCGGCGTCCTCGACGCCATCGCCGACGGGCATCCGGACGCTCGACGTGCCCGTGCTGCTGCTGTGGGGGCCGGGCGACCCGGTGTTCTCCGACCGCTACCTGAACGATCTCGTCGGCCGCCTGCCGCAGGCCGACGTGCACCGGTACGAGGGCGCCCGCCACCTCGTCAGCGAGGACGCGCCGAGCCTCGATCGGGGACCTGCTCACCTGGGTCGCCGATCTGGCGATCGCCGAGCCATCGGCCGCGGCAGGTCACGGCCCCGACGCGGGCCGCCGAGCGAGCGCGAGCCGCTGTGGGCCGCGCTGGCCGCCCGCGCCGCGGCCGATCCCGACGGCGTCGCTCTCGCCGAGCCGCTCCGCCGACGGCGGGTGGCGCATCGGTCTCGTGGTCGCTGCTCCACCGCAACGTCGAGCTGCTCGCTCGCGGGCTGGCGGCGCAGGGGCGTGCGCCGCGGCGATCGGGTCTCGGTCCTGATCACGCCGGGCGCCGACCTGCTGGCCGTCGTCTACGCCTGCTGGCGCATCGGGGCCAGCGTCGTGGTCACCGACTCCGGCCTCGGCGTGCGCGGGATCCACCGTGCCCTGCGAGGTGCCGCACCGCGCCACGTCATCGCGATCCCCAAGGCGATGGCCCTCGTGCGCGCCCTGCGGCTGCCGGGTCAGCGCATCGCCGTGCGCGGAGCTGCCGGCCATCGCGCGCCTCGGCGCCACCCACCCGCTGCCGGCGACGGGCGTGTCGCCGGACGACGAGGCCGTCGTCGCCTTCACGTCCGGCTCGACCGGGCCGGCCAAGGGCGTCGTCTACCGGCACCGCCAGGTGGAGCGCACCCGCGACACGCTGCGCGACGCACTACGGCATCACGTCGTCCGACGCGCTGGTGGCGGCCTTCGCGCCGTGGGCGGTGCTCGGTCCCGCGCTGGGCATCGCGTCGTCGATCCCGGACATGGACCTCACGTCGCCCGGCACGCTCACCGCGCGGGCCTTCGCCGATGCCGTCCGCGTCGTCGACGGCACCCTGGTGTGGGCGTCGCCGGCTGCCTTCGGCGGGATCCTGGACACGGCGCCGGCCCTGACCGACGACGACATGGCGGCGCTCGGCACGCTGCGGCTGGTGCTCGGCGCCGGCGCCCCGGTCTCGCCGGCCGCTGCTGCACGGCATGGCCCGGCTGTGCGTCAACGCCGACGTGCGCACGCCCTACGGCATGACCGAGGTGCTGCCGGTCACCGACGTCACGGTCGCGGAGATCGACGCGGCCGGTGACGGCGACGGCGTCCTCGTCGGTCGCCCCCTGCCCGGCGTGGACGTGCGCGTCAGCGCCGTCGACGACGACGGTCGTGCCACCGGCCCGCTCACCGATGAGGCCGGCGTGCTCGGGGAGGTCGTCGTCCGGGCGGCGCACAAGAAGGACCGGTACGACCGGCTGTGGGCCACCGAGCGGGCCAGCTCCCGGGATCCGGGCTGGCATCGCACCGGTGACGTCGGCCGCCTCGACGCCGAGGGGCGCCTGTGGATCGGCGGCCGGCTGGGTCACGTCATCACGACGCCGGACGGCCCGCTCGCGCCCGTGCGCGATCGAGCAGGCCGTCCAGCAGCTGTCCGGCGTGCGCCAGGCGGCGTGCGTCGGCGTGGGACCCCGGGGCACGCAGGCCGTCGTCGTCATCGTGGTCGCCGACGGCGCGTCGGACGGGCCTGGCCGACCTGGCCCTGACGGCTGACGTGCGGGCGGCGGCGGGAGTCGACGTCGCCGCCGTGCTCGTGCGTCGCGAGCTGCCCGTCGACATCCGGCACCGGTCGAAGATCGACCGGGCCGCGCTGGCCGACTGGGCGGCGTCGACGCTGGCCGGCCGCACCGGACGGGGCTCGTCCGCATGAAGGTCCTCGTCACCGGGGGCCGCGGGCTGCTGGGCTCCGCGGTCGTGCGCGAGCTGGCGGCGCGCGGGCACGAGGTCACGAGCTTCCAGCGCTCGACCGCCGGGCACGGGCCGGCGCGTCCGCGAGGTCCTGGGCGACGTCACCGATCCCGCGGCGGTCGCCGGCGGCGGTCGCCGGGCAGGAGGCCGTCGTCCACCTCGCCGCCCGGGTCTCGATGGTCGGCCCCTGGGCCGAGTTCGAGCGCGTCAACGTCGGCGGCACGCGCACCGTCGTCGAGGCCGCGGCCGCGGCGGGCGTGACGCGGATGGTGCAGGTGTCCTCGCCGTCGGTGGCGCACGCCGGGGAGCCGCTCGTCGGCGCGCCGGCGGGAGCGCGCCGATCCCGGCACATGCCCGGGGCAACTACGCGCGCAGCAAGGCGCAGGCCGAGCTGCTCGCGCTGGCCGCGGACACGCCGGGCCTCGCCGTGACGGCCGTGCGCCCGCACCTGGTCTGGGGACCGGGCGACACCCAGCTCATCGGGCGCATCGCGGAGCGGGCCCGGGCCGGCCGGCTCGTGCTCGTCGACGACGGCGCCGCCCTGATCGACACCACGTACATCGACAACGCGGCCGAGGCCATCGCCCAGGCGGTCGAGCGCTGCGCCCACCCGGACGTCCACGGCCGGGCGTTCGTCGATCTCCAACGGCCAGCCGCGGACGGTGTTCGAGCTGGTCAGCCGGATCGCCCTCGCCGCCGGGGGCACGCCGCCCACCCGGCACATCCCGTTCGCGCGCGGCCCGGTCCGCCGGCGCACTCGTCGAGCGCGCGTGGGTGCGGTCCGGCCGTGCCGGCGAGCCGCCGCATGACGGCCTTCGTCGCGGAGCAGCTGGCGACGGCGCACTGGTTCGACCAGCGGCGAGACGCGCAGCGGCCCTCGACTGGCAGCCCGCGGGTCGGCATCGACGAGGGCCTGGAGCGGCTGGCGGCGTCCTTCGCCTGATACTCGCGTGGCGTTGCCGGGATTCCGGGCGCTCGATGCCCTAGAAATGTGGAAGGCCCCTCGAAGTATGAGTTCGAGGGGCCTTCACATGGAAGCGTCCGCCCACCGCCCGATCTCTCGGGGCGCCCGCGCTAAGTGCAGATCGCGGCGCTCATGCTCCGTTTCCGGTGCATCGGCGATGTCGTTATCGCTTCCTCGACCCGTTCCGTTCGACCAGCCCCGCCAGCACTCGGGACCCTCCGGCGCCGTCCTTGCGGTTGGCTTCCGTCGTACGGTCTGCACTTCCTGGATCGACCCGCTCCTTGCGGCGCGGTAGGTAAGTTCTACTCGCGTTCGCGACGGCGTATCAAGGGTTTGCCGAAGATTTCCGAGGAAATCCTGACCCGTTGATCACACCCTCACCACGGCAGGCGCACACGTCACTCGTGCACACCCTCCGCGGTGCTCGACGAGCAGGAAGTCCGTGACGAGTGCGGTGAACGCAGCGGCATGCTCGAGCTGCGTCCAGTGCCCGCAGTGGCCGAAGACGTGCAGCTGCGCGTCGTCGATCAGGCCGAGCAGGTCGAACGCGTTCTGCAGCGGGATCACCTGGTCGTCGCGGCCGTGGACGACGAGCGTCGGTGCGGTGATCGACGCGATCGCCTCGACCGGGTGCGTCATCGCGTCGAGCGCGCGCTGCCGCGGCGCAGGGAACATCGTCGCGGTAGGCCTCCTGCACGCCCGGGCGCATGCTCGCCTCGTACCTCAGCTGCGCGAGGTCCGGTCCGATCAGGTCGACGGTCGTACGCGAACAGGTGCAGCAGCCCCTCCATCGCCTCGACGGATGGCTCGTAGCCCCACACCGCATCCAGGCCCGGAGTGATCGCGAACGGCACTCCGACCGAGCCCATCAGCACGAGCCGCTCGACCCGCTCGGGATGGCGGATCGCCAGCGACATCGCCAGTGAGCCGCCGAAGGAGTTGCCGACGACGTGCGCCCGCTCGATGCCGAGCGCGTCCAGCACGCCGAGCGCGTGGGAGGTCCAGGTGTCGAGGTCGTAGGTCACTGCCCGCGGGTCGGTCGGTGAAGCCGAACCCGACGATGTCCGGGGCGATCACGCGGAAGTGGCGGGCAAGGACGGGGATGGTCAGGCGCCAGTTCGCCCACGCCGTCACGCCCGGCCCCGAGCCGTGGAGCAGCAGGACCGGCGGGCCGTCGCCCTCGACGTGCACGTTCGTCGCGATGCCCCCGACATCGATGGTGGAGCCGAGCTCAGGCGTGGTCATGCGCCCATTGTCGTGGCTGCGAGGAGCGGCGCGATGGCGCGTCAGCATCCGCGACATCGACAACTAGGGTCGGGGCATGCGTGGACCAGAGCCAGGCGAGCCGTTGTGACGGACCGCGGCTTCTCGTTCGACGTCGAGCACTCCCTGGCGTCCGGGCCCGGGCGCGCCGGGGTCATCCGCACGCCGCACGGCGACATCCGCACGCCGGCCTTCACCCCGGTCGGCACCAAGGCGACCGTCAAGGCGGTGCTGCCGGAGACCATGCGCGAGCTCGGCGGCCAGGTGATCCTGGCCAACGCGTACCACCTGTACCTGCAGCCCGGGCGCCGACGTCGTCGACGAGGCGGGCGGGCTCGCGGCCTTCATGGGCTGGCACGGCCCGACCATCACCGACAGCGGCGGCTTCCAGGTCCTGTCCCTCGGCGTCGGCTTCAAGAAGATCCTGGCGATGGACGCGACGAGCGTGCGCTCGGACGACGTCATCGCGGAGGGCAAGGACCGCCTCGCCCACGTCGACGACGACGGCGTCACGTTCAAGTCGCACCTCGACGGCAGCATGCACCGGTTCACGCCCGAGGTCTCGATGCAGGTCCAGCACCAGATCGGTGCCGACATCATGTTCGCGTTCGACGAGTGCACCACCCTGCTGAACACCCGCGACTACCAGGAGCGCTCGGTGGCGCGCACGCACGCCTGGGCCGAGCGGTGCGTGGCCGAGCACGAGCGCCTCACCGAGCTCCGCGCCCATCGCCCGTACCAGGCGCTCTTCGGCGTGGTGCAGGGCGCGCAGTACGAGGACCTGCGCCGGCAGTCCGCACGCGGGCTCGCCGGCGCTGCCGCTGGACGGCTTCGGCATCGGCGGAGCGCTGGAGAAGGACCGGCTCGGCACGATCGTCCGCTGGGTCTGCGAGGAGCTGCCGGAGGACAAGCCGCGCCACCTGCTCGGCATCGGCACGCCGGACGACGTGTTCGCGGCGGTCGCGTCGGGCGCGGACACGTTCGACTGCGTGGCGCCGTCCCGCAACGCGCGCAACGGCACCGTCTACCACCCGACGAAGAGCTTCCACCTCACCAACGGGCTGTACAAGCGCGACTTCACGCCGATCGACGACACGTGCGACTGCTACACGTGCACGCACTACACGCGCGCCTACGTGCACCACCTGTTCAAGGCGAAGGAGATGGTCGCCTCGACCCTCGCCACGATCCACAACGAGCGCTACATCGTCCGGCTCATCGATCGCATCCGGGCCAGCATCGTCGACGGTACCTTCGAGGACCTGCGCGACGACGTGCTGGGCCGTGAGGCTGGGCGCTAGGCGCCGTCAGCCGACGGCGTAGGTCGGCTCGCGCCGCTTCACCGCGGCGATCACGCGGTAGGTGACGGGCAGCAGCACGACCTCGAGCAGGGTCTTGTACAGGTACCCGACCAGCACGTAGTTCCAGAACTCGGCGCCGGTGATGACGCCGTAGAACGCGATGGTGCAGAACACGAGCGTGTCGGCGAACTCGCCGACGGCGGTCGAGCCGATGAGCCGCAGCCACAGCGCCTTCTCCTTGGTGCGCTCCTTGATCCGGACCAGCACGTAGGCGTTCAGCAGCTGGCCGACGAGGAAGCCGCAGACGCTGGCCAGCACGATGCGCGGCACGAAGCCGAGGACCGACTCGAACGCCTCCTGGTTCGGCCAGTCGGCGGCCGGCGGCGAGATCTGCACGATCCAGAAGGTGAGCGCGGCGAGGATCGACATCGCGAAGCCGATGAAGATCGCCTTGCGGGCCGCCTTGAGGCCGTAGACCTCGCTGAGCACGTCGCCGACGATGTAGGTCAGCGGGAAGAGGAAGACCCCGCCGTCGGTGATGATCGGGCCGAACGCGATCAGCTTCACGGCGCCGATGTTGGAGATGAGCAGGAGCCCGACGAAGACCCCGACGACGACGGGGTAGACGCCCGCGCCCGTCATCGCGAAGTGGACGCGCTCCCCGTCGGGGGGCCTGGTGGCGGGACTGTTCATGTGGCGCCCCCGGCAGGATTCGAACCTGCGACCTTCGGTACCGGAAACCGGCGCTCTATCCCCTGAGCTACGGGGGCTCGGGCCGGCACAGGCTACCAGCGAGGCGCGGCGGCCCTGCGACCGCGCCGTCGGCAAGGATGGGCGCGTGAAGGAGCGCGTGCAGGCGGTGGTCGCGTGGGGCTCCCGGCTCGGCCTGGAGTACACCCGGACGCGGGCCTCCCTCGCCGCCGGTGGCCTCGCCTACTTCGTCGCCCTGTCGCTCGCGCCGGCCGCCCTCGCCTTCGGCACCCTCGCCGGGCTGTTCCTCGACCCGGCCGACGTGCGCGAGGTCCTCGAGCGGCTGGCCGAGCGCGCGCCCGGCACCGTGGGCGACCTGCAGCCCGTCATCGAGGCACTCGTCTCGACCGTCGAGACCGCCTCGGCGAGCGCCTTCACCCTCACGACCATCGTCAGCGCGCTCATCGCGATCTACGCGTCGTCCAAGGTCGTGTTCGGGGTGCGCATGGCGATGAACACGGTCTTCGGGGTGGAGGAGACGCGCAGCGGCCTCGTCGAGCGAGGCGATCGCCACGGTCGATCACCCTCGTGGGCCTGGTCGCCGGCGTCGCGGTGGTCGTCGTGCTCACCATCGCTGCCGCGAGCGTCTCGACTGGCTCGGCATCACCGACGTCCGCCTCACCACGGGCAACTGGCTGGTCGACTGGCTGATCGTCCTCGCGCTCATCTTCCTGGCCGTTCGCTGGATCCTGCACCATGCGCCCAACCGCGATCGCCGCGGTCCCGTGGACCTCGCGGGGCGCCGTGGTCGCCACGCTGGGCATCGGCGGCGGCCACGGTCGGCGTCGGGATCTACGCCCGGTTCTCCGCCAGCCTGAGCGCGGCGGTGCTGGTGTTCGGCACGGCCGTGGTGATCCTGCTGTGGCTCTACCTGTGCTTCGTCGCGCTGCTCTGGGGCGCCATCATCGAGGCGGACGACGCTAGGACGAGAACCAGCGCGGGGGACCAGCCACCAGCCCCGTGAGGAAGGCCGCCGCCGCCGCGGCGAACCCCATGTCGAGGGCGTCGGTCCACGGCGTGAACACGCCGAAGACCCAGGCGCCGACGCCCGTCACGGCGGCCGCGCCGACGGCGAAGGCGACCCGTCCGCCGGGCTTGCCGTCGTCGGTGCGCGCCACCTCGGCTGCCGGCTTGGCAGCGGGCGCCGCGGGCGGCTTCGCCCCGCTGGTGGCGTCGATCTCCCGCAGGAGCCGCTCGATCTCGTCCTCGGCCATGCGTCCATTGTGCCTCAGCGCCGGACTTCGCGCCGTTCGAGGTTTGGGCCGTCGCTCGGCGTGGGCATACCGGCGAGTGTTCGGGACGGGTCGGGGGACCGGTGGCCGGACAGCAGCGAAGGGCCCCGCCGCGCGGCGGGGCCCTTCGTACGTGCTGCGGGGGTCAGGCGATGCGGACGTTGTCGGCCTGCGGACCCTTCGGGCCCTGGACGACGTCGAACTCGACGGCCTGGTTCTCCTCGAGGCTGCGGTAGCCGTCGGACTGGATGGCCGAGTAGTGGACGAAGACGTCCGGGCCACCGTCGGCCTGGGCGATGAAGCCGTAGCCCTTCTCAGCGTTGAACCACTTCACGGTTCCTTGAGCCATGATGCACATTCTCCTTGCGGGAACTTCGTGTCGAACGGTCGCCCGGCACGTGGCTGAGCCGATCCAACCCGTGCGTCCCGTGTCTGCGCACGAGCTCAGAAACACCGATGCCCGCCTCGCGGCGGGCATCTCAGAACGGTGGTGCTGACGTGGCCTTGCCTGCTCATGAGCATAGCCACTCGAGGCCGAAACGACACCGGTCCCGGCGGATTTTCGTGCCGAGGCACGTGGTCCGCCGGGACCGGTGACGAAGTCTGTGTGGACTAGGCGATGCGGACCTTGTCAGCCTGCGGACCCTTCGGGCCCTGGACAATGTCGAACTCGACGAGCTGGTTCTCATCGAGCGAGCGGTAGCCATCGGACTGGATGGCCGAGTAGTGGACGAACACGTCCGGACCGCCGTCGGCCTGGGCGATGAAGCCGAAGCCCTTCTCGGCGTTGAACCACTTGACGGTGCCTTGAGCCATGATGCTGAATCTCCTTGCGAAAAACGAACGCGCCGGGCGTATGCCCGGCGCGGTACCTGACCCCATGAGCATAGCCCACTTCGTGCCCTGATGGGTGCATGCCGGGCAAACGGCTCCGCCTGAGCCTCGTCGGTAGGCTCGCGCCGTGACTCCCGACCAGCTTGCCGCCGCCGTTTCCGACATCGTGTCGACGCTGGCCGCCGAGGGCCGACTGGTGCTCGACGACCCGCCGGAGGTGCGGATCGAGCGACCCAAGTCGCGGGAGCACGGCGACTACGCCACCAACGTCGCCCTGGCGCTGGCCAAGAGGGCAGGCATCCCTCCGCGCGACCTGGCGGCGCTGCTGGCCGAGCGGCTCGCCGAGGTCCCGGGCGTCGCGAGCGCGGAGGTCGCCGGACCGGGGTTCGTCAACATCCGGCTCGACAGTGCGAGCCAGGGCGAGCTCGCGCGAACGGTCGTCACGGCTGCGGACCGCTGGGGCCACGGCACGGCGCTGGCCGGGCCGCGTCGTCAACGTCGAGTTCATCTCCGCCAACCCGACGGGCCCCATCCACCTCGGTCACACCCGCTGGGCCGCGGTGGGCGACGCCATCGCGCGGGTCCTGACGGCGGCCGGGGCGACGGTGACGACGGAGTTCTACATCAACGACCGCGGCGTCCAGATGGACAAGTTCGGCGCCTCGGTCATGGCGGCGGCGCACGGCAGGCCGGTGCCCGAGGACGGCTACCACGGCGGCTACATCGTCGACCTGGCGGCGGCGATCGTCGATCGCGAAGCCGGACATCATGAGCCTGCCCGACGACGAGCAGCTGGTCGCCTTCCGGGAGGCCGCCTACGCCCTGCAGCTCAGGCAGCAGCAGCAGGTGCTGGAGCTGTTCCGCACGCACTTCGACGTCTGGTACTCCGAGCGCTCGCTCTACGAGTCGGGCGCGGTCGAGCGCGGCCTCACGAAGCTGATCGAGCAGGGTCACGTGTACGAGCTCGACGGCGCGATGTGGCTGCGCACGACCGACTTCGACGACGACAAGGACCGGGTCCTCATCAAGGCCGACGGCGAACTACACGTACTTCGCCGCCGACACCGCCTACTACGTCGACAAGCGGTCGCGCGGCTTCGACCTCAGCATCTACCTGCTCGGCGCCGACCACCACGGCTACGTGAACCGGCTGCGCGCGGTCGCCGCCTGCGCCGGCGACGACATGGACGACAACATCGAGGTGCTCATCGGCCAGCTGGTCAAGATCACCCGCGGCGGCGAGGAGGTGCGGCTGTCCAAGCGCGCCGGCAACATCGTCACGCTCGAGGACCTCGTCGACGAGGTCGGCGTCGACGCCGCGCGCTACACGCTGTCCCGCTACCCGGTCGACACGCCGATGACCCTCGACCTCGAGGAGGTCACCCGGGCCACGAGCGACAACCCCGTCTTCTACGTCCAGTACGCGCACGCCCGCATCTCGTCCGTGCTGCGCAACGCCGAGGAGCTGGGCATCGACTGGCGGAACGCTGGACTTCGACCCGTCGCTGCTGGACCACGAGCGCGAGAACAACCTGCTCGGGCATGATCGGCGAGTTCCCGCGGGTCGTGGCGTCAGCGCCGCCGAGCTGCGCGAGCCGCACCGCGTCGCCCGGTACCTCGAGGACCTCGCGACGGCGTACCACCGCTTCTACGACGTGTGCTGGGTGCTGCCGCGCGGCGACGAGGAGCTCGCGCCGATCCACGTCGCGCGGCTGTGGCTGTGCGCGGCGTCCCGGCAGACGATCGCGAACGGGCTGGACCTGCTCGGCGTCAGCGCCCCCGACCGCATGTAGGCGAGCCGCGCGATGCCCTAGCCTTTCGGCATGCGCGCCCATCCCGCTGGACCACTGCACGCCGACGGCCTCTCGCTGCACGACTCGGCCGCCCGGCCCGTCGTCCGCGCGAGGAGATGAACCGGCTGTCGCCCGCGGTGTGGCCCTCGTCCTGCCGACGCAACGCCGACGGGGCGATGGAGATCGCCGGTGTCGACGTGCGCGACGCGGTCGCGCGAGCACGGATCGCCGCTGTTCCTGTTCGACGAGGCCGACCTGCGCGACCGGGCACGGCGCTACCGCGGCTCCTACGTCGACGCGGGCGCGCGGCTCGTCTACTACGCGGCCAAGGCGTTCCTGACGACCACGATCGCCCGCTGGGTCACGGAGGAGGGCCTGGGCATCGACGTGGCCTCGGGCGGCGAGCTGGCCGTCGCCCTGCGGGCCGGCGTGCCCGGCGAGCGGCTCCTCCTGCACGGCAACAACAAGTCGATGGCGGAGATCGAGGCCGCCGTCGCGGCCGGCGTCGGGCGCATCGTCATCGACTCGTTCGAGGACGTCGTCCGCATCGCCGACGCCGCCGCCCGCGCCGGCGTGGTGCAGCCGGTCCTCGTCCGGGTCACCGTCGGGGTCGAGGCGCACACGCACGAGTTCATCGCCACGGCGCACGAGGACCAGAAGTTCGGCCTGTCGGTGTCCTCGGGCGCGGCCGAGGAGGCCGTCCGGCGCATCGCGAAGCTGCCCAGCCTGGACTTCATGGGGCTGCACTCGCACATCGGCTCGCAGATCTTCGACGCCGCGGGCTTCCAGGTCGCGGCGGCGCGCGTCGTGTCGCTGGCGCAGCGCATCTGGGACGAGCAGGGGATCGAGATCGAGGAGCTGAACCTCGGCGGCGGCATGGGCATCGCGTACCTCGAGACCGACGACCCGCTCGACGTGGCCGACATGGCCTTCCAGATCGGCGACATCGTCGGCAAGGAGTGCGCGGCCGCCGGGATCCCGATGCCGGCGCTGGCCTTCGAGCCCGGTCGCGCGATCGTCGGGCCCGGCCGCCGTCACGGTCTACGAGGTCGGCACGGTCAAGCCCGTCGAGCTCGACCGCGGCGCGATCGCGCACCTACGTCTCCGTCGACGGCGGCATGAGCGACAACATCCGCACGGCGCTGTACGACGCGGAGTACACGGTGGTGCTGGCGTCGCGCGAGTCCGACCGCCGAGCCGGTGCTCAGCCGCGTGGTGGGCAAGCACTGCGAGTCGCGGCGACATCGTCGTGCGCGACGCGTGGCTGCCCGCCGACCTCGCCCCCGGCGACCTGCTCGCGGTGGCCGCCACCGGGGCGTACTGCCGGTCGATGGCGTCCAACTACAACTACCTGCCCCGGCCCGCGGTGGTGGCCGCCCGAGACGGCGTCACGACGGTCGTGCTGCGCCGGGAGACCCTCGACGACCTGCTGCGGCTCGATCCCGGGGCCTGACGCCACAACGCAGGAATCCTGCAGCTGGCGTCGCAAGCAGCGGTCCGGTGCGACGCGAACTGCAGGATTCGCTGACGGGTGCGGTGCTACTCGCGCTCGGAGCCGGCGACGAGGGGCTCGGGCTCCTCGACGCTGGTGCGGGTCAGCTTCCAGACGACGACGGCCACGACCGCGCCGACGAGCGGGGCGAGGATGAACAGCCAGACCTGGCCGAGGGCGTCGCCGCCCGCGAACAGGGCGGGGCCGAACGAGCGGGCCGGGTTGACCGAGGTGCCGGTCAGCGGGATGCCGACGAGGTGCACGAGGGTCAGGGTCAGGCCGATCGCGATGCCGGCGAAGCCGGGGGCCGCGACGCGCTCGGTGACCAGGAGGATGACCAGGACGAAGGCGGCGGTGAGCAGGGTCTCGAGCACGAAGGCGCCCGGCATGTTGATGGCGCCGTTGTCGTAGGCGTTGGTGCCGAGAGCGCCGGTGTAGTCGGTGACGCCGAAGGAGGAGACGAACAGCTTGAGGACGGCGCCGGCGACGATGGCACCGAGGAACTGGGCGATCCAGTAGCCGACGGCCTCGTTGGTGGGCATCCGCCGGCCCAGGAGCATGCCGAGCGTGACGGCCGGGTTGACGTGGGCGCCGGAGATGGGGCCGAAGGCGTAGGCGATGCCCAGCAGGACGAGGCCGAAGGCCAGGGCGACGCCGACCACGCCGTTGCCGGGGCCGTTGCCGTCCGCGCCGACCTTGGCGGCGATGCCGAACACGGCCGCACCGACGGCGAGGAACACGAGAAGGAAGGTGCCGACGAACTCGGCGAGCAGCTTGCGGGCCGCGGTGTTCATGAACTACCTCCGGATGGGGTCGGCGGCGGTCGCCGGGAAGCGATTGCGCACATCGTCTCGCGCGTGGGGGAGTATGGCGAGAAGGCGCGCCCTGCGCCAGCCGGGTTGGCCACGCGACCACCGGCACCTGAGAGGCTGTGCTCCTGCACGTCCACCCCGGTCCCGAGGAGTTCGCATGTCGTCCGCAGCAGACGCGCGGCCGCTGACGGTCGCCCTGCTGGGCGGCGGCACCGTGGGGGCCTCCGTCGCTCGGCTCCTGCTCGAGAGCGCCCGCGACCTCGAGGAGCGGGTCGGGGCGCCCGTCGTCCTGACCGCGGTCGCCGTCCGTGACGCTGGACAAGCCCCGTCCTGGCGTCCCGGCCGACCTCGTCACGGCCGATGCGGCGGCCGTCGCCGCGAGCGGTGCCGACATCGTCGTCGAGGTGATGGGCGGCATCGAGCCGGCCCGCACGCTGATCCTGTCGGCCATGGCCGCCGGCTCGAGCGTCGTCACGGCCAACAAGGCCCTGCTGGCCGCCGACGGCGCCACCCTCTACGAGGCGGCCGCGCGCAACGGCGTCGACCTGTACTTCGAGGCCGCCGTCGCCGGAGCCATCCCGCTGCTGCGGCCGCTGCGCGAGTCGCTCGCCGGCGACCAGGTCACCAAGGTGCTCGGCATCGTCAACGGCACCACGAACTTCATCCTCACCAAGATGGACGAGGAGGGCGCCGACTACGCGACCGTCCTCGCGGAGGCCCAGGCGCTCGGCTACGCCGAGGCGGATCCGACGGCCGACGTCGAGGGTCACGACGCGGCCGCGAAGGCGGCGATCCTCGCCGAGCTGGCCTTCCACACTCGGGTGACGCTCGACGACGTCTACTGCGAGGGCATCTCGAAGGTCACGGCGGAGGACATCACGGCCGCCCAGCAGATGGGCTTCGTCATCAAGCTGCTGGCCGTCGCCGAGCGTCACCGACGCCGGCGTCATCGTGCGCGTGCACCCGACGATGCTGCCGCGCAGCCACCCGCTCGCCAGCGTGCGCGGAGCCTTCAACGCCGTGTTCATCGAGGCGGAGTCGGCCGGCGAGGTCATGTTCTACGGCCGGGGTGCCGGTGGCGCTCCGACGGCCAGCGCGGTCCTCGGCGACGTCGTCTCGGCGGCCCGCAACCGGGTGAGCGGCGGACGCGGCCCGGGCGAGAGCACCTACACGAACCTGCCGGTGCTGCCGATCGGCGCCGCGCTGACGCGGTACTACGTCAACCTCGCCGTCACGGACCGGCCGGGCGTGCTCGCCAGCATCGCCTCCGCCTTCTCCGACAACGGCGTGAGCATCCAGGTGGTGCGCCAGGACGGCCACGGCGACGAGGCCGGGCTCATCGTGCGCACGCACCAGGCGAGCGACGCCGCCCTGCACATGACCGTCGAGCAGCTCAGCAGCCTCGACACCGTGCGCAGGGTGCTGGGGGTCATGCGGGTCGAGGGCGAAGCGGGAGCGTAGCGATGGCACATGTGTGGCGCGGTCTCATCGAGGAGTACCGCGACCGGCTCCCGGTCACTGACGCGACCCCCGTGGTCTCCCTCCGCGAGGGCGGCACGCCGCTGGTCTACGCCTGCACCCTCAGCGAGCTGGTCGGCAGCGAGGTGTGGCTCAAGTACGACGGCGCCAACCCCACCGGCTCCTTCAAGGACCGCGGCATGACGATGGCGATCTCCAAGGCCGCCGAGGCCGGCGCGAAGGCCGTCATCTGCGCATCGACCGGCAACACCTCCGCCAGCGCCGCGGCCTACGCGGCGAAGGCCGGCATGACGTGCGCGGTGCTCGTGCCCCAGGGCAAGATCGCCATGGGCAAGCTGGCGCAGGCCATCGTGCACGGCGCGCGGCTGCTCCAGGTCGACGGCAACTTCGACGACTGCCTCGAGCTCGCGCGCAAGCTGGCCGTCGACTACCCGGTCGAGCTGGTCAACAGCGTCAACCCGGCTCGCATCGAGGGGCAGAAGACGGCCGCCTTCGAGATCGTCGACCAGCTCGGCCGCGCCCCGGACATCCACTGCCTGCCCGTCGGCAACGCCGGCAACATCACGGCGTACTGGAAGGGCTACTCGGAGTACCGCGGCCGACGGCATCGCCACCGATGCGCCGCGCATGTGGGGGTTCCAGGCGGCGGGCGCGGCGCCGCTCGTCAGCGGCGAGCCGGTCCTGCACCCCGAGACGATCGCGACGGCGATCCGCATCGGCAACCCCGCGTCCTGGCACCAGGCCATCGAGGCGCCGCGACGCGTCCGGCGGGCGTCATCGATGCGGTGACCGACGACGAGATCCTCGCGGCGTACCACCGCGTCGCACGTGACGAGGCGCTCTTCTGCGAGCCGGCGAGCGCGGCCAGCGTCGCCGGCCTGCTCAAGATGCACGCCGCCGGCGCGCTGGATCGCGGCCAGGTCGTCGTCTGCACGCTCACCGGCAACGGCCTGAAGGACACGCACTGGGCGCTGGAGGCCGCGCCCGAGCCGGTGGTCGTGCCCGTCGACGCCGGGGCGGTCGCGCACGCCCTCGGACTGGAGTAGTCGATGGCCGACCTGCGTCGCGATGCGGTGCGCGTCGTCGTCCCCGCGACCAGCGCGAACCTCGGCCCGGCGTTCGACTCGGCCGGGCTCGCCCTGGCCGTCTACGACGAGCTGATCGCGATGGTGACCGACGACGACGGCGTCCTCGTCGAGATCGCGGGAGAGGGCGAGGGACGCCTTCCGCTCGACGAGTCGCACCTCGTCGTGCGGTCGATGCGCGCGGCGTTCGCCGAGATGGACGCGACGGTCCCGGGCTTCATCCTGCGCTGCGCCAACACGATCCCGCACGGCCGCGGGCTCGGATCGTCCGCCGCCGCCATCATCGGCGGCATCGTCCTCGCCCGGGCGATGGTCGCCGACGGGCGCGAGCGAATGACGGACAGCGACGTCCTGCAGCTCGCCCTGCGCCAGGAGTCGCACCCCGACAACCTCGCCGCCGCCCTCTACGGCGGATTCACGGTCGCCTGGCTCGAGGACGACGGATTCGCCGACGTCGTGCGCATGGATCCGCATCCGGACGTCCACCCGGTCGTCCTGATCCCGCCGACGCGAGCTGCAGACGACGAGGGCCCGCGCCCTGCTGCCCGCCGAGGTGCCGTTCGCCGATGCGTCGCACAACGTGTCCCGGTCGGCGCTGCTCGTGCACGCCATGACGACCGATCCGCGCCGCCTCATGGCGGCCACGTCGGACCGACTGCACCAGCAGTGCCGGTCGAGTGCCTACCCGGACTCGGTGGCGCTCGTCGCCCGGCTGCGTGCGGCCGGGGTTCCCGCGGTGATCTCCGGCGCCGGCCCCACGGTGCTGGCCTTCGCCGACGCGCAGACGCTGCCCGTGGTCGGGTCGGCGGCCGAGCCCCGGCTGGCGCGTGCTGCCGGTCGCGACCGCCGGCAGCGGTGCGCGCGAGGTGCCCGTTCCGCCCCTGCCCTGACGGACCGCACACCCCGGTCACGGGGCGTCGCAGCCCCGTGGGTGTTATGCTCATCTCGCACCAGCAACGGCGGAATGCCGGTTCCTGCGGACAACTGCCCTTCCTGCGACACGGTCGCACTGGATGCACCCACACGCTTCACGGCACGTCCGTGCCCCGTGGGTATACGAGCTCCTCGCACCTACGAGGGACTCGAGTCGAATCCCTCGCATCCTCGAGGGCCACTCCACAAAGGAAACTTCGTGACAGATACTGAAGTCCAGGCCAGCACCGCACCCGCCAAGGCCACCGGCCTCTCGGCCATGCTGCTGCCCGAACTCAAGCAACTCGCCCAGCAGATGGGCATCTCCGGCGCCAGCGGCATGCGCAAGGGCGACCTCGTGGCCGCCATCGGCGAGCGCCAGCGCTCCGCCGCCTCGTCGGCGGCCGCCGACTCCGAGCGCCCCCGCCGCGGGTCGCGCCGTGAGCAGGCGCCGGCGGCGACCGCCGAGCAGCCGAGCGCAGCCGATCGGCACCCGCGCCGCGCCGCAGCGACGGCCGCCCGCCGCTGACCGGGCGCCTCGCGCGCCGACGGCAGCGACCGCCAGGACCAGGGCGGTGACCGCGAGCAGGGGTCGTCCGGCAACCGCGATCGCCAGGACCGCAACCGTCAGGACCAGGGCGGCAACCGCGACGCCAGGATCGCGGCAACCGCGATCGCCAGGACCGCAACCGCGAGCGACCAGGGCGGCAACCGCGAGCAGCAGGGCGGCAACCGCGATCGCCAGGATCGCAACCGTCAGGACCAGGGCGGCAACCGCGAGCAGGTGCCGACCAGCAACCGCGACGACCAGGGCGACGACCGCGGCAGCCGCCGCCGTCGCGGCCGCGACCGCTTCCGCGACCGCAAGGACCGCCAGCGCGGCGGCGCGTCGTACAACGACGCCGAGCTCGAGATCGGCGAGAACGACGTGCTGGTCCCGGTCGCCGGCATCCTCGACGTGATGGAGAACTACGCGTTCGTCCGCACGAGCGGCTACCTCCCGGGCCACAACGACGTCTACGTGTCGCTGTCGATGGTCCGCAAGAGCGGCCTGCGCAAGGGCGACGCCATCACCGGTGCGACCAAGGCGCCGCCG
The DNA here is from genome assembly GCA_963707385.1 of uncultured bacterium. Taxonomy (GTDB): domain Bacteria; phylum Actinomycetota; class Actinomycetes; order S36-B12; family S36-B12; genus UBA10649. Next base: position 952,819 of record CAVPPK010000004.1, read on the forward strand.
GAGGGGGAGCGCAAGGAGAAGTTCACCCCGCTCGTCCGCATCGACACGGTCAACGGCGGTCCGCTCGAGGCCGCCCGCAACCGGCCCGAGTTCTCGAAGCTGACGCCGCTCTACCCGCAGGATCGCCTGCGCCTGGAGACGACGCCGGGCAACCTCACCACGCGCGTCATCGACCTCGTGGCGCCCGATCGGCAAGGGCCAGCGCGGACTCATCGTCTCGCCGCCCGAAGGCCGGCAAGACGATGGTGCTGCAGTCGATCGCCAACGCGATCGTGACGAACAACCCCGAGGTGCACCTCATGGTGGTGCTCGTGGACGAGCGTCCCGAGGAGGTCACCGACATGCAGCGCTCGGTCAAGGGTGAGGTCATCGCCTCCACCTTCGACCGGCCGGCCGAGGACCACACGATCATCGCCGAGCTGTCCATCGAGCGGGCCAAGCGCCTGGTCGAGCTCGGCCACGACGTCGTCGTCCTGCTCGACTCGATGACCCGACTCGGCCGCGCCTACAACCTGGCCGCCCCCGCGTCCGGGCCGCATCCTGTCCGGTGGTGTCGACTCGACGGCGCTGTACCCGCCGAAGCGCTTCTTCGGCGCCGCCCGCAACATCGAGCACGGCGGGTCGCTCACGATCCTCGCCACCGCGCTGGTCGAGACCGGCTCGCGCATGGACGAGGTGATCTTCGAGGAGTTCAAGGGCACCGGCAACATGGAGCTCAAGCTCGACCGGCGCCTCGCCGACAAGCGCATCTTCCCGGCGGTCGACGTCGACGCGTCGGGCACCCGCAAGGAGGACCTCCTCATGTCCGCGGAGGAGCTCAAGATCGTCTGGAAGCTGCGCCGGGTGCTCCACGCCCTCGACCAGCAGCAGTCGATCGAGCTGCTGCTCAACAAGCTCCGCGAGACGCAGAGCAACAGCGAGTTCCTGCTCCAGGTGCAGAAGACGTCGCCTGCCGTCAGCGGCTCGCGGGACGACGACTGACCGATCCGTCCCCGTGAGGGCGGATTTCCTCCGCACGAGGGGGAACTGGCATACTGAGCCGGTTCCGGTTCACGGGCGCCCAGCCGGGCGGTCGACCCGGATCCACGAGAGGGAGTTATGAAGGCCGACATCCATCCCGCGTACGCGGAGACCACCGTCACGTGCAGCTGCGGCAGCACCTTCACGACGCGGAGCACCGCCAAGAACGGTGTCATCCACGCCGACGTGTGCTCGCAGTGCCACCCGTTCTACACCGGCAAGCAGAAGATCCTCGACACCGGTGGCCGCGTCGCCAAGTGGGAGAGCCGCTACGGCACCAAGACCGCGGAGACCTCCACCGACAAGTAGCTTCACCCCCGGGCGCCGGCCCGGGGTCGACCGCGTGTCTCCCCCGTCGCGCGGTCGGCCCCCGACCGGCGCCCGGACCTTTTTCCCTGCCCCTGGAGTCCGCTGATGTTCGAGTCCTGCGTCGAGCTCGTCGACGAGTACACCGATGTCGAGCAGCAGCTGGCCAACCCCGACGTCCACGGCGACCAGGCGGCGGCCCGGCAGCTCGGCCGTCGCTACGCGCAGCTGCGGCCCGTCGTCGCGGCCTACCGGGAGTGGCTCGCGGCCTCGGACGACCTGGCGGCGGCCCGCGAGTTCGTCGTCGACGATCCGTCGTTCGCGGACGAGGTCACTTCGCTCGAGGAGCGCACGGACGGCGGCGGCGGAGCGGCTGACCGAACTGCTCCTGCCGCGCGACCCGATGGACGACAAGGACGTCATCGTCGAGGTCAAGGCCGGGGAGGGCGGCGAGGAGTCCGCCCTGTTCGCGGGCGACCTCGCCCGCATGTACATGCGATACGCCGAGCGCCACGGCTGGACCGCGCAGATCATCGACGCGGTCGAGTCCGACCTCGGCGGGTACAAGGACATCTCGATCGCCATGAAGGCCAAGGGCGTTCCGGAGCCCGGCACCGCGCCCTACGCGCGGCTGAAGTTCGAGGGCGGTGTCCACCGCGTGCAGCGCGTGCCCGTCACCGAGTCGCAGGGTCGCATCCACACGTCGGCGGCCGGCGTGCTCGTCCTGCCCGGAGGCGGAGGAGGTCGACGTCGTCATCGACGCGAACGACCTGCGCATCGACGTGTACCGCTCGTCCGGTCCCGGCGGCCAGAGCGTCAACACCACCGACTCGGCCGTGCGCATCACCCACCTGCCGACCGGCGTCGTCGTGTCGTGCCAGAACGAGAAGAGCCAGCTGCAGAACAAGGAGTCGGCCATGCGCATCCTGCGGGCCCGTCTGCTGGCCGTGGCCGAGGAGCAGGCAGCCAAGGAGGCGTCCGACGTGCGCCGCTCGCAGGTGCGCACGGTCGACCGCAGCGAGCGGATCCGCACCTACAACTTCGCCGAGAACCGCATCAGCGACCATCGCGTCGGCTTCAAGGCGCACAACCTCGACCAGGTGCTCGACGGTGACCTCGACGACGTCATCGACGCCTGCGTCGCCGCCGACCAGGCCGCCCGGCTCACCGAGCCGGCGGGCTGAGGATGTCCTGGACCGAGGACCACACCATCGGCGGACGCGTCAGCGTGCGCGACGTGCTGTTCGACGCCGAGCACCGACTGAACGCGGTCGGCGTCCCGTCCCCCAGCGTCGATGCGGCGGAGATCGTGGCCTTCGCCCTCGGCACCACGCGCAACTCGGCTCTTCCTCCAGGACGCCGTCACCGACGAGCAGAAGGTCCGCGTCGAGCAGCTGCTCACGCGCCGCCTCTCGCGGGTGCCGCTGCAGCACCTGCTCGGCACGCACCGGCTTCCGCCGGATCGAGGTCGAGGTCGGGCCCGGCGTCTTCATCCCGCGGCCCGAGACCGAGCTGGTCACCGAGGCCGGCATCCGCGAGCTCGCGGCCCAGCCCGCGGGCAGCCGGCTCGGGGTCGAGCTGTGCGCGGGCAGCGGTGCCGTGGCCATCTCGCTCGGCGTCGAGGTGTCCGGCAGCCGCGTCCACGCGGTCGAGCTGAGCGACGAGGCCGTCGAGTGGACCCGTCGCAACGTGGCCGCCCATGACACGCGGCCTCACGTCCGTCGGCTCGCGGGTGCAGGTCGTCCACCACGACGCGACCACCGTGGCCGACCCCGGGCAGCCGCTCGCCCACCTCGCCGGCACGGTCGCCGTCGTCGTCACCAATCCGCCGTACATCCCGGACCAGATGATCCCGCGCGACCCCGAGGTGCGCGATCACGAGCCGAAGATCGCGCTGTACGGCGGCGAGGACGGCCTCGACGTCGTCAAGGGCGTCCTGCGCACGGCCGCGATCCTGCTGCGGCCCGGCGGGCTCGTCGTCGTCGAGCACGCCGACGTCCAGGGGTCCAAGGCGGGCATGGCCGGGCGTGCCCGGCGTCGCCGCGGCGATGGTGGCCGACGCCGCCCTGGCCGCCCAGCTGGGCGTCCCGGTGGGGGAGCGGCTGTTCACCGACGATCGCCGATCGCATCGACCTGAACGGCCTGCCGCGCTTCACCCTCGCGCGGCGCACGGGCGGCATCCGGGCGGGACGGGCCCGGTCGCCTCGTGACCCAGCGCATCGCGTGCGCCGACGGCGCCCATCGCGACCCGGGCGGTCGCCGCGGCGCTGGCCGCCGTGCGGCGGGGGGACCTCGTCCTCATGCCGACGGAGTCGGTCTACGCGATCGCCACCGACGCGTTCTCCCGACGCGGCGTCGCCGCGATGCGCGACGCCAAGGGATACGACGAGTCGGTGCCGCTGCCCGTGATGGTCGGGTGCGCGCACGACCGTGGCCGGCATCGCGGCGCGCGTGCCCGACGACGCCCGGGCGCTGATGGACGCCTTCTGGCCCGGGTCGCTGACCCTGCTGCTCACGCCGCAGCCGACTCTCGCGTGGGACCTCGCCGGGGATGCCCCGCTCGCCGTCCGGATGCCGCTGCACCCGGTCGCGCTCGCGCTGCTCGCGCAGAGCGGGCCGCTCGTCGCGACCACGGCCAACCAGCCGGGCATGCCCGCGCCGGCCGACGTCGACGACGCCGTCACGCAGCTGGGCGACGCGATCGGGCTGGCCCTCGACGCCGGCGATCTCTCCGAGGCCGAGCCGCTCCCGAGCACGGTCGTCGACGTCACCGGCGAGCCAGCCGCGGGTGGTCCGGATCGGGCGCCATTCCGGTCGAGCGGTTGCGCCGCGTGTGCCCGCATGTGCTCGCGGACGAGGGGTCCGCCACCGCGTAGAGTGACGCCGAGCCGAGCCCCGCGAGCAGGGGCTCCACCGAGGGAGATCAATGAACAGCACGCCGTTCTGGGGACCTGACTTCGATCAGCTCGCCGACGAGGACCCCGAGATCGCGTCCATCATCCTGTCGGAGCTCGATCGCCTGCGCGGCGGCCTCCAGCTGATCGCCAGCGAGAACTTCACGTCGCCGGCCGTCCTGGCGGCCTTGGGATCGACGCTGAGCAACAAGTACGCGGAGGGCTACCCGGGCAAGCGCTACTACGGCGGCTGCGCCGACGTCGACCGCGCGGAGATCATCGGCATCGAGCGCGCCAAGGCGCTGTTCGGCGCCGACCACGCCAACCTGCAGCCGCACAGCGGGGCGAGCGCGAACATCGCCGCCTACGGCGCCTTCGTCATGCCCGGCGACACCGTCCTCGCGATGAGCCTGCCGCACGGCGGCCACCTCACCCACGGCTCGAAGGTCAACTTCTCCGGCAAGTGGTTCAACATCGTCTCCTACGGCGTGCGCCAGGACACCGAGCTCATCGACTACGACGAGGTGCGCGCCCTCGCGCTCGCAGCACCGTCCGAAGATGATCATCACCGGTGCCACTGCCTACCCGCAGGCTCATCGACTTCGCCGCCTTCCGCGCGATCGCCGACGAGGTCGGCGCGATCCTCATGGTCGACGCCGCCCACTTCATCGGCCTGGTCGCCGGCAAGGCGATCCCCAGCCCCGTGCCGTACGCCGACGTCGTCACGTTCACCACGCACAAGGTCCTGCGCGGCCCGCGCGGCGGCATGATCCTGTGCAAGGCCGAGCACGCGGCCGCCATCGACAAGGCCGTGTTCCCGATGATGCAGGGCGGCCCGCTCATGCACGCGGTGGCCGCCAAGGCCGTGGCGCTGAAGGAGGCGGCGACACCGGAGTACGAGGCGTACGCGCGCCAGGTGATCCTCAACGCCCAGGCGCTGGCGGCCGGACTCGACGCCGAGGGCATGCGTCCCGGTGAGCGGTGGCACCGACACCCACCTGGCGCTCATCGACATCCAGGGCGCCGGGGTCACCGGCGACGTCGCCGAGGCCCGCTGCGACGCGGCGAGGATCACGCTCAACAAGAACGCGATCCCGTACGACCCGCAGCCGCCGTCGAAGGGCTCGGGCATCCGGGTCGGCACGCCGGCCGTCACCACCCAGGGCATGACCGAGGGCGACATGGCGCAGGTCGCGTCGCTCATCGCCCGCGCCGTGCGCGACGAGGACGGCACGCGACGCTCCGGCGATCGCCGACGAGGTCACCACGCTGGTCACGCGACACCCGGCGTACCCACGGGGCTGACCGGCGCATGCGCGAGTACCTGCTGTGCCTGCTGGCCGCCGCGGCGGTCACCTACCTGCTGACCCCACCGGTCCGCAGGCTGGCACTCAGGTTCGGCTTCATGGCCGAGGTGCGCGACCGCGACGTGCACGACGAGCCGACGCCCCGCCTGGGCGGGCTGGCCATGGTCGGGGGCATCGTGGCCGGGCCTGCTGCTGGCGTCGAAGCTGCCGATGATGCGGTCGGTGTTCGAGGCCGGCGGCAACACCGCCGTGGCGCTGCTGTCCGGCGTCGCGATCATCGTGGCGCTCGGCATCGTCGACGACAGGTGGGGCCTCGACGCCCCGACCAAGCTCGCCGGCCAGGTGCTCGCGGCGGGGGTGATGGCCTTCCAGGGCATCGCCATCATCTGGCTGCCCATCGGCGGCACCTTCGTCCTCGACCCGATCACGAGCGTCCTGTTCACCGTGATCATCGTGCTGGTCAGCATCAACGCCATCAACTTCGTCGACGGGCTCGACGGCCTGGCCGCCGGCATCGTGGCCGTGGCGGCGGGCGCCTTCTTCGCCTACGCCTACCTGCTGTCCGTCGAGCTCGGCTTCGAGCGCGCGACCCTCGCCACCCTCGTGTCGGTCCTGCTGGTGGGCGTCTGCCTGGGCTTCCTGCCCAACAACTTCTTCCCGGCCCGCATCTTCATGGGGGACACCGGCTCCATGACGCTGGGCCTGCTGCTCGCCGCCGGGACCATCACCCTGTCGGGCCAGGTCGACCCGAGCGCCATGGCCGGCGGCACGCTCTTCCCGGCCCTGCTGCCGGTGCTGCTCCCGGTGGCCGTGATGGCGGTCCCGCTGATGGACCTGCTGCTCGCCGTCATCCGTCGCACGCGGGCCGGGCGCAACCCGTTCGCGCCGGACAAGCAGCACCTGCACCACCGCCTGCTGGAGATGGGTCACTCCCAGGTGCGCGCCGTGCTGCTGATGTACGCCTGGACGGCCCTCATCGCCGGCACGGCCGTGGCGATCGCCTTCGTCCCGCTCGGCTATGCCGCGATCGGCTTCCTGGTCGGGCTGGGGCTGCTCATCTTCGCCGTCCGGCGTCCGGGCAGGGCCGCCCAGGCCGAGGTGCGGTCGCTGCGCACGGGAACCGGCGCCTGAGCCTTCCCGCCCACGGCGCCGAGGCGGACCCGTTGCCGTGGGGTGGCGTGAGCAAGGCCACGCCTGCCGGAGCCGTCGGCATTTGGGGGTGCCGAACCCCTTGCGATACGCGTCGGTTTGTGCCCGACCAACGACATCCGTGGTCCTTCGTCGGGCAGCCTTGGTGACGCTGGCCGTCGGCGTCGTCGGCACGGTGATCGGCACCGTCGTCGCAGGCTCCAAGGGACTTCTCGCCGGCGTGCTCGGCACGATCATCGTCGGTGACCTTCTTCGCGGTCGGCCAGTACATCGTCGGCCGCGTGCTGAAGAACAGCCCCGAGACCGCGTTCATGACGGTCCGGTGGTCTACCTGGGGCAGATCGGCGTCCTGCTGTTCGTGCTGCTCCTGGTGCTGCAGGACGCCACCTTCTTCGCTCCCAAGGTCTTCGCCGCCGACGATCGTCGCGTGCACGCTCGCGTGGACCTTCGTCGGCGGTGTGGATCTTCTCGCGGCACCCAGGTCCTGTACGTCGATCCGGCCGAATCGCCGGCCGCGACGAGCCCCGAATCCGAGGCGCGGAAGTGACCGCCCCCGGAGCGGCCCGGTACCGGTCCGGCTGGTACCGTTCGGGCGCGCGGAGGCGGACCGTCACGACTGGACGACGCCCGAAGGATGTCCAACTCCGCGTGGGTCAACAGCAGTCGCCTGATCACTGGTCTGCTCCTCTACACCGGCCTCGGCTGGCTGGTGTCGCGGTGGGTCGGGCCACCAGGCGCTCCTGATGGCGATCGGGGCAATGGTCGGACTGGCGCTGTCGTACTACCTGATGTTCACGTATCCTCGCGCACGAGGCGCGCGAGGACGAGCAGCGCGACAGAGGCAGGACACGGCATGACGACTGGCAGGAACGTTCGTGGCATGGAGGAGCCTGGTGTCGCTTAGCAATGTGGTCGCTTCCGGCGGTCCGGACTGCCACCTCAACTCGGGCTGTGGCTTCCCCGCGCCCGGGCGCTGAGATCTTCCTGTTCGACGAGATCGCCACGTTCACGATCGGCAGCCTCGAGTTCGGGATCACCAAGGTCACGATCCTGCTCTTCCTCTGCGTGTTCCTGATCCTCGGCTTCTTCATCTACGCCTTCCGCAAGCCCAAGCTGGTGCCCGCGCGGCGCGCAGAACGTCGGCGAGATGGGCTACCTGTTCATCCGCGACGGCATCGCCCGCGACACCATCGGCAAGGACGGCGACAAGTTCGTGCCGTTCCTGATGTCGTTCTTCTTCCTGGTGTGGCTGAGCAACTTCATGGGCATCGTCCCCTTCGCCCAGATCCCGGTCACGTCGATCTTCGCCATCCCGGTGGCGTTCGCGCTCATCGTGTACGTCACGTGGGTGCCGCTGGGCGTCTACAAGCAGGGCTTCGGCGGCTTCTTCAAGAACATGCTCTTCCCGCCGGGCGTGCCGAAGGCGATGTACGTGCTGCTCGTCCCGCTCGAGTTCCTGTCGAACCTCATCGTGCGACCGGCCACGCACGCCATCCGTCTGTTCGCCAACATGTTCGCCGGCCACCTGCTGATCGCCACGTTCAGCATCGCCGCCTTCTACCTGCTCAGCGCCAGCGTCATCGGCCTCCTGGGCTCGGCCGCGTCCTTCACCGTCGCGGTGGCGCTGACCGGCTTCGAGATGCTGATCCAGGCGCTTCAGGCCTACATCTTCACCCTGCTCGCCGCGGTGTACATCGCTGGTGCGCTGCACGCACTGAGCACTGAGCCGCCCCACCACAACTGAATAACCCCACGAACCCCAGACCGGCGGAACGACCGCCGGCCAGGAAAGCAAAGGAAACGACATGTCGCTTCTCGCGGAAGTCACCGGATCGCTCGGCTCCATCGGCTACGGCCTGGCAGCCATCGGCCCCGGTGTCGGCATCGGCATCATCTTCGGTCAGGGCGTGCAGGCCATCGCACGTCAGCCCGAGGCCTACGGCGTCATTCGCCAGAACATGATCCTGGGCTTCGCCCTGACGGAGGCGCTGGCCCTCATCGGCTTCGTCGCCCCGTTCGTCTTCGGCGTGTGACCGAACCATCCACGGTTCGGTCCACTGATTGACACGGGAAGGTCACCGTCGTGATTAACGTCCTTGCCGCAGCCAGCGCTGCGGTCCTCGCCGCAGGCGAGGAAGGTGCGGAGGAGATGCCCTCCGTCCTCGCTGTGCCCATCGATGAGCTGATCATCGGCATCATCGCGTTCCTGATCGTGTTCGGCGGCCTGGCCAAGATCGCGCTGCCGAAGATCAAGGCGACCCTCGACGAGCGCGCAGACGCCATCGAGGGCGGCATCGAGCGGGCGGCCAAGGCCGAGGCCGAGGCGAAGGAGCTGGCGGAGCAGTACCGCGCGCAGCTCGCCGCCGCACGTGAGGAGGCGTCCGCCATCCGCACGCAGGCGCAGGCCGACCGCTCGGCGATCATCGACGAGGCTCGCAACGAGGCTCGGCTGGCCGCCCAGCAGGTGACCTCGCAGGCCGAGGCGCAGCTCGCGGCCGACCGGTCGCAGGCGACCTCGGCGCTCACCCGCCAGATCGGCGAGATGAGCCGTGACGCTGGCGGGCAAGGTCGTCGGGCAGTCGCTCAGCGACGACGCCCGCGTCCGCCAGACGGTCGAGGACTTCATCGCCGACCTCGAGCGGCAGGCACAGGGGAGCGCGAACTGATGTTCGGATCCAGCCGCGAGAGCCTCGCGGCCTGCCAGGAGGGCCTCGACGCCCGCCGGCAGGACGCGGGCTTCGCCCAGCTGTCCGGCGAGCTCTTCGCCGTCTCGAGCCTGCTCGAGCGGGAGATGCAGCTGCGCAGCACGCTGGCCGACTCCGGCCAGCCGCACTCGGTCCGCGACGGACTGGTGCGTGAGGTGCTGGGCGGCAAGATCAGCGAGCTCGCCATCGACGTGGTGCTCATGGCCGTCGATCGTCGCTGGTCGTCCGACCTCGACCTCGTCCTCGCCATCGAGCAGCTCGCCGACCAGGCCGCCTTCACGGTGGCCGAGGCCGACGGGACGCTGGACGCCACCGAGGAGGAGCTGTTCCGGTTCGGCCGGGCGCTCGACTCGTCCTCGGACCTGCAGATGACGCTCACCGACCCGGCGCAGTCGGCGGCCACGAAGGCCGCCGTCGTCCGGACCCTCCTGCAGGACCGCAGCACCGCGGCCACGCGCGAGGTGCTCGAGTACGCGGTCGGGCACCTGCACGGCCGCCGGATCGACGCCGTGGTCGACGACCTCTGCGAGCTCGCCGCCAAGCAGCGCGAGCGGGTCGTCGCCGAGGTTCGCGTGGCGGCTCCGCTCGACGAGGCGCAGCAGCGCCGGCTCGCCGACGCGCTGTCGCGGCTCAAGGGCCGCACCGTCCGCCTGAACGTGGCGGTCGACCCGAGCGTCCTCGGCGGCGTCCACGTCCGGATCGGCGACGAGGTCATCGACGGCACCGTCTCCGCACGCATGGAAGGCGCTCGCCGAGCCCTGCTGGGCTGACGAGCACGGCACACGCACTACCGATACAGCCACTACCGACACGACACATCGCCCGCGCCGCGGGCCGAGAAAGAGAGCAGGACACCATGACGGAGCTGACGATCCGGCCGGAAGAGATCCGGGATGCGATCGAGCGGAACGTCGCGGCGTACTCGCCGGGCACCGCCCGCGAAGAGGTTGGTCGCGTCATGGAGACCGGCGACGGCATCGCGCGCGTCGAGGGTCTCCACTCGGCGATGACCAACGAGCTGCTGGAGTTCGAGGGCGGCCTGCTCGGCGTGGCCCTCAACCTCGACGTCCGCGAGATCGGTGTCGTCCTCCTGGGCGACGGCTCGAAGATCGAGGAGGGCCAGGCGGTCCGTCGCACGGGCGAGGTCCTCTCGGTCCCCGTCGGCGACGCCTTCCTCGGCCGCGTGGTCGACCCGCTGGGCAACCCGATCGACGGCCTCGGCCCGATCGAGGCCGAGGGCCGTCGCGCCCTCGAGGTCCAGGCGCCCACCGTCGTGCAGCGCCAGCCCGTCAAGGAGCCGATGCAGACCGGCATCAAGGCCATCGACGCCATGACCGCCATCGGCCGCGGCCAGCGCCAGCTGATCATCGGCGACCGCCAGACCGGCAAGACGGCGGTCTGCCTCGACACGATCCTCAACCAGCGCGAGAACTGGAAGTCGGGCGACCCGAAGAAGCAGGTGCGCTGCATCTACGTCGCCATCGGCCAGAAGGGCTCCACCATCGCCTCGGTGAAGGGTGCGCTCGAGGAGTACGGCGCGATGGAGTACACGACCATCGTCGCGTCCCCGGCGTCCGACCCCGCCGGCTTCAAGTACCTCGCCCCGTACACCGGCTCGGCCATCGGCCAGCACTGGATGTACGCCGGGCAAGCACGTCCTCATCGTGTTCGACGACCTGTCGAAGCAGGCCGAGGCCTACCGCGCCGTGTCGCTCCTGCTGCGCCGCCCGCCGGGCCGCGAGGCGTACCCCGGCGACGTCTTCTACCTGCACAGCCGTCTGCTCGAGCGCTGCGCGAAGCTGTCCGACGAGCTCGGCGCCGGCTCGATGACCGGCCTGCCGATCATCGAGACCAAGGCGAACGACGTGTCGGCCTACATCCCGACCAACGTCATCTCGATCACCGACGGCCAGGTGTTCCTCGAGTCCGACCTGTTCAACTCCGGCGTCCGCCCGGCCATCAACGTCGGCATCTCGGTGTCGCGCGTCGGCGGCTCGGCGCAGCCCAAGGCCATGCGCAAGGTCGCCGGCAGCCTGCGCCTGAACCTGGCCCAGTACCGCGAGCTCGAGGCCTTCGCGGCCTTCGGCTCCGACCTCGACGCCGCGTCCAAGGCTCAGCTCGAGCGCGGCGTCGCGCCTGGTCGAGCTGCTCAAGCAGCCGCAGTACCAGCCGCAGGCCATGGAGCGCGAGGTCGTCTCGGTGTGGTCCGGCACCACCGGGCGGTCTCGACGACGTCCCGGTCGAGGACATCCGTCGCTTCGACTCCGAGTTCCTCGACGTACGTCGAGCGCGCCAAGCCCGAGATCTTCGACGCGATCCGCACGACCGAACGAGCTGTCGGACGACACCGTGTCGGTGCTGCAGAGCGCCATCGGCGAGTTCAAGAAGCAGTTCACCACCACCGCCGGCCACCTCCTCGTCAACGACGAGCCGGTAGCCGCCGTGGCCGACGAGGAGATCGACCCCACGCAGATCAAGCGGCAGGTGCGGGGCTAGCCGACATGGGCGCACAACTGCGGGTCTACCGGCGGCGGATCAAGTCCGTGCAGGCGACCAAGAAGATCACGAAGGCGATGGAGCTCATCGCTTCGTCGCGCATCGTGAAGGCGCAGCAGCGGCTCGAGGCGTCGCTGCCGTACCTGACGCATCTCTATGCGGCCATCAACGCGGCCGCGACGGATGCCACGGACGTCGCCAAGCATCCGCTGATGGCCAACGCCGAGAACCGCTCGAGGGCGGCCGTGCTGGTCATCACCGTCGGACCGCGGCCTGGCCGGCGCGTACTCCTCGAACGCGATCAAGGAGGCGGAGGCGCTGACCACCAACCTCCGCGAGAAGGGCATCACGGTGGTGCCCTACGTCGTCGGGCGCAAGGGCGTGTCGTACTTCCGCTTCCGCGACCGCGTCATGGGCGGGGAGTACGTCGGGTTCACCGACCAGCCCTCCTACGCCGATGCCAAGCGGATCGGCGACGACCTGCTCGAGGCGTTCATGACCCCGACCGAGGAGGGCGGCGTCGACGAGATCCACATCGTCTACACGCACTTCCACTCGATGGTCACGCAGGAGGCCCGCATCCGGCGCATCCTGCCGCTGGAGGTCGTCGACGAGGTCGTCGTCAGGGAGGAGGGCGCCCCGATCTCGGCCCTCTACGAGTTCGAGCCGGACGCCGAGTCCGTGCTCGACGGGCTCCTGCCGCGCTACATCGACCACACCGTCTACACGTCACTGCTCATGGCAGCCGCCTCCGAGCATGCAGCCCGTCGTCGCGCGATGAAGTCCGCGACCGACAACGCCGAGGACATGATCAAGTCCCTGTCCCGTCAGGCGAACCAGGCACGTCAGTCCGAGATCACCCAGGAAATCAGCGAGATCGTGGGCGGCGCAGACGCGCTGTCGAGCGCGCGCTAGGAGAGGGAACGAAAATGACCGCAACGACCGAGACCAAGACCGGCGTCGGCCGCGTGGCCCGCGTCACCGGCCCTGTCGTCGACGTGGAGTTCCCCGTCGAGGCCATGCCCGAGCTCTTCAACGCGCTGCACGTCGACGTCGACTTCGGCCAGGGCGAGGAGGGTGGCGGCAACCGCACCCTGACCCTCGAGGTCGCGCAGCACATCGGCGACAACATGGTGCGCGCCATCTCGATGCAGCCGACCGACGGCCTGGTCCGCGGCGCCGAGGTGCGCGACACCGGCGACTCGATCACCGTTCCCGTCGGCGACGTCACGGTGGGCCACGTGTGGAACACGCTGGGCGTCCCGCTCGACGTGCCGGAGTCGTCGCTGGAGATCACCGACCGGTGGAGCATCCACCGTCAGGCGCCCGCCTTCGACCAGCTCGAGTCGAAGACCGAGGTCTTCTGGACGGGCATCAAGGTCATCGACCTGCTGACCCCGTACGTCAAGGGCGGCAAGATCGGCCTGTTCGGCGGCGCCGGTGTCGGCAAGACCGTCCTCATCCAGGAGATGATCTACCGCGTCGCCGAGAACTTCAGCGGCGTCTCGGTGTTCGCCGGCGTCGGCGAGCGCACCCGCGAGGGCAACGACCTCTTCCTCGAGATGACCGAGTCGGGCGTCATCGCCAAGACGGCCCTCGTGTTCGGGCAGATGGACGAGCCCCCGGGCACGCGCCTTCGCGTCGCCCTCTCGGCGCTCACCATGGCGGAGTACTTCCGCGACGTGCAGAAGCAGGACGTGCTCCTGTTCATCGACAACATCTTCCGCTTCACGCAGGCAGGCTCCGAGGTCTCGACGCTCCTCGGCCGCATGCCCTCGGCCGTGGGCTACCAGCCGACCCTGGCCGACGAGATGGGCCAGCTCCAGGAGCGCATCACGTCGACGCGCGGCCACTCGATCACGTCGCTGCAGGCCATCTACGTCCCCGCAGACGACCTGACCGACCCGGCCCCGGCGACGACGTTCGCCCACCTCGACGCGACGACGACGCTGAGCCGCCCGATCTCCGAGCTGGGCATCTACCCGGCCGTCGATCCGCTCGACTCGATGTCGCGCATCCTCGATCCGCGCTACGTCGGCGAGGAGCACTACGCCGTGGCGGCGCGCGTCAAGGAGATCCTGCAGCGCTACAAGGACCTCCAGGACATCATCGCCATCCTCGGCATCGACGAGCTCTCCGAGGAGGACAAGATCCTCGTCGGCCGCGCACGCCGCATCCAGCGCTTCCTGTCGCAGAACATGTTCGTGGCGGAGGCCTTCACCGGCCAGCCCGGCTCGTTCGTGCCCGGTCGAGGAGACCATCGCCTCGTTCAAGGCACTCTGCGAGGGCGTGTACGACCACCTGCCCGAGCAGGCCTTCTTCATGGCCGGCGGCATCGAGGATGTCGAGCGGAACGCGGCCGCACTGGCGAAGGGCTAGCCCGCAGATGGCTGACGGAGACAAGGTCCTCAACGTGGCCGTGGTCTCGGCGGAGCGTGCGCTCTGGTCGGGACAGGCCAAGTCGCTGGTGGCCAAGACGCCCGAGGGCGACATCGGCATCCTGCCGGGGCACGAGCCGGTGCTCGCGCTGCTCGTGGAGAGCCCGCTGCGCATCGAGGAGCTCGACGGCTCCAAGCTCGTCGTGGCCGTGCACGGTGGCTTCTTCTCGGTGTCGGGCAACGAGGTCAACGTCATCGCCGAGGTGGCCGAGCTCGCCGAGGACATCGACCTCGAGCGTGCGCAGGCCGCACTGGCGCGGGCACAGGCGGCGGGTGCAGACGATCCGGACGAGGTGTCCGCGATCCGTCGCGCCGAGGCTCGGATCCAGACCGCGAGCGTCGCGAAGGGCGTCCACGTCCGCTAGGAGCTCACCGCACACCTGCTCTGTTGAGTGGCGGCCCGTGGCCGTTCCGGCACCGATCGGAACGGCCACGGGCCGCCACTCAACTGTCTTGCTAGCGGTTGGCCCCCGGCTGCCACAGGACGTCGCCGCCGGCGTCCTTGTTGGCCAGGCGGCCGAGGATGAACAGCAGGTCGCTGAGCCGGTTGAGGTACGTGGCGGTGAGCGGGTTCATGCCGCCGTGGTAGGTGTCGATGGCCGCCCAGGTGGAGCGCTCGGCGCGGCGGACGACCGTGCGGGCGACGTGCAGCTGCGAGGCCGCCACCGTGCCGCCGGGCAGGACGAAGGAGCGCAGCGGCTCGAGCCGCTCGTTGTACTCGTCGCAGGCCTTCTCCAGCCGCTCGACGTACGGGCTCCGTGACGCGCAGCGGGGGATGCGCCGGGGTCTCGACCACCGGCGTGCAGAGGTCGGCGCCGACGTCGAACAGGTCGTTCTGGATCGCCAGCAGCAGGGCGCGCACGTCCTCGGGGAACTCGGACGTGGCCAGCGCCAGCCCGATGGCGCAGTTGGCCTCGTCGACGTCGGCGTACGCCTTCAGGCGCGGGTCGTTCTTGCCGGTGCGGCTCATGTCCCCGAGGGAGGTGGTGCCGTCGTCGCCGGTGCGGGTGTAGATGCGCGTGAGATTGACCATGCGGCGACCCTACGGCACCCCGTGGGCCGCAGCACTCCCACGGCGCGACCCCGAACGGGCGCGGCCGTACGATGCGGGCGTGGAGGTCTTGCGGGTCACTGGGGGAAGCCCGTTGGTCGGTGAGGTGACGCTCACCGGAGCGAAGAACTCCGTGCTCAAGCTGATGGCGGCGGCGCTGCTCGCCCCGGGGACGTCGACCATCACCAACGTCCCGGACATCCTCGACGTCGAGATCATGGCCGAACTGCTCCGGCGCCTGGGCTGCGAGGTCGTGCACGACCTGGCCTCGTCCACCGTCCGCATCACCGTGCCCAGACGAGCCGGACCACCGGGCCGACTACGACCTCGTCCGCCGGATGCGTGCCTCGATCTGCGTGCTCGGCCCGCTGGTGGCCCGGGTGCGGGCCGCCGACGTCGCGCTCCCGGGCGGCGACAACATCGGGTCCCGCGGGCTCGACATGCACGTCGACGGGCTGCGGCGCATGGGCGCTCACGTCACGAGCGAGCACGGCTACCTGCTGGCCCAGGCGCCCGACGGCCTCGCGGGTGCGCACGTCTGGCTGGACTTCCCGAGCGTCGGTGCCACCGAGACCGTTCTCATGGCCGCCGTCCTGGCGCGCGGGGAGAGCGTCATCGACAACGCGGCGCGGGAGCCGGAGATCGTCGACATCTGCCTCATGCTCCAGGCGATGGGCGCCCGCATCGACGGTGTCGGCACGTCGACGCTGACGATCGAGGGTGTCGAGGCGCTGCTGCCCGGTCGAGCACGCCACGGTGCCGGACCGGATCGTGGCGGGCACCTGGGCCGTCGCGGCGGCCATGACCCGGGGCGACGTCACCATCCGCAACGCCGATGCCGGCCACCTCAGCATCGCCCTGGAGAAGCTGGTCATCGCCGGGGCCTCGGTCGACGTGCTGGACGACGGCTTCCGGGTCGTGATGGACGGCGCGTCCCAAGGCGGTCGACATCGTGACGCTCCCGTATCCCGGCTTCCCGACGGACCTGCAGCCGCAGTTCATCGCCCTGAACTCGATCGCCGTAGGGCGCCGCGCTGGTGACGGAGAACCTGTTCGAGGCGCGGTTCCGGTTCGTCCAGGAACTGGCCCGGCTCGGCGCCGACGTGCGCACCGACGGGCACCACGCGCTCGTGCGCGGGCGCGGCATGCTGTCGGCGGCACCGGTGGAGGCGACGGACATCCGGGCGGGCGCCGGCCTCGTGCTCGCCGGGCTCGTCGCGGAAGGGCAGACCACCGTCTACGGCGTGGGCCACATCGACCGGGGCTACGCGGGCTTCGTTCCGGCCCTGCAGGGCGCTCGGCGCCGATGTCGTGCGCGAGGAGATCAGCGACCGCTAGCCAGCAGTTCGCGGGCGCGCGCCTCGTCCGACGGCCACACCATGACCCGGGGCCCGTCGGTCGTGGTGGCCAGGTTGGCACGCACGCCGCCATCCTCCAGTCGGCGTCGCATCACCTCGCCCTCGATGTAGGTGGGCGGGGAGGCGACGGGCACCAGGAGTCCGTACTCATGGTCGGCTCCGGGCGTCGGCGCGGCGGCAACCACGGACGATCCCCGGCTGAACGCCCAGCGCAGGATCAGCACGAAGAGCCCGATGAGCCCGATGGCCATCAGCGGACCGAACACGTACGAGAAGGAACCCCACGCCGGCACGGCACCATGGTCCCTCGCGATCGTGCGGTGCGCCACCCGTGGTGTCGCCGAGCGGCGCCGGAGGGTCAGTTCGAGCCGCGCGGCGTCCAGCGGAAGAACAGCACCGACAGGACCAGGCCGATGACGCACCAGAGGGCCAGCATGAACGCGCACATCCCCAGCTCCCAGCTGCCCGCCACCTCGGCCACTGCGGCTGACTCCGGCAGGAACACGCTGCGCATGGCCTGCGCGAGCCACTTGAGGGGGAACAGCGACGCGAACGTCTGCATCCACTCGGGCAGCTGGCTGAAGACGAAGAACACCCCGGAGGTGAACTGGAGGACCAGGACGATCGGCGTCGCGACGGCTGACGCGCCCTTGCCCGTCTTGGGCACCACGGAGAACGCGATGCCGAGCAGCGTGCACCCGATGAGGCCCAGGACGCTCGCCCAGACGAAGGTGAACCACTGCAGGGTCGTCTGTGGCAGGTCGATGCCGTAGAAGAGCACGCCGACGGTGATCAGGATCGTCACCTGGGCGATGTACGCGACGAAGACCGTGCCGATCTTCCCGAGGAAGTACGAGCCCTTCGGCATGGGCGTGCCCTGAAGGCGCTTGAGAGTGCCGTCCTCGCGTTCGAGCGGAATCGCGATCGCGAGGTTCTGGAAGGACGTGTAGAGCACGCCTGAGGCGATCATCCCGGCGACGAAGTACTGCGCGAAGGTGATGCCGGGGGCGATCTCCTGTCCGCCGAACACGGACCCGAAGATGACGAGCAGCACCATGGGGAAGGCGAAGTTGAAGACGGCGGAGTTGCGGTCGCGGAAGAACTGCTTGAGCTCGATCGAGACGCGGCGACGACCGATGGCGACCATGCCGGGCAGTCGCGAGCGATGAGTCGGGTGCTCGACGGTCGTGCTCACTGGCTGTCACCCGCCTCGTCGTAGCGGTCGCCCTGGAGGAGCGAGAGGTACACGTCCTCCAGCGTCTCGCGGTGCACCTCGAGTCCGGGTATCTCGCCGCCGAAGCGCTGCGACAGCTCGACCACGGCGGCGGTGGGATCCATGGTCTGGGACTCGACGTGGACGCCGTCCTCGAGCCAGGTGACGCGGGCGCTGCTGCGCTCGCGACCGCCGAGGCGGGCGGGGGTGTCGCAGGCGACGACGGTTCCACGGTCGATCACGGCCACGCGGTCGGCCAGGTGCTCGGCCTCCTCGAGGTAGTGCGTGGTCAGCAGGATCGTCGTGCCCTCCTGCCTTGAGCCCCTCGATCAGCGTCCAGAAGTCCCGGCGGGCCTCGGGATCGAAGCCCGTCGTCGGCTCGTCGAGGAACAGCACGCGTGGCCGCCCGATGATGCCGAGTGCGACGTCCAGGCGTCGTCGCTGGCCGCCGGAGAGCTTCTCGTTGCGCGACTTGCGCTTCTCGGTGAGCCCGACGGCCTCGATCACGTCGTCGGGGTCGCGCGGGTCGGCGTAGTAGCCGGCGAAGTGGCGCACGGCCTCCGCGACCGTGAGGTCGCCGAGGTCGCGATCGGACTGCAGGACGATGCCGAGCTGGGAACGCCAGGCGCGGTCGCCGTGGGCCGGGTCCTGGCCGAGCACCTGGGCCGTGCCCGAGTCGCGGGTGCGGTATCCCTCGAGGATCTCCGTGACGGTGGTCTTGCCGGCGCCGTTCGGCCCGAGCAGGGCGAAGCACTCGCCCGTGGCGATCTCGAAGGTCGCACCGTCGAGGGCCCACAGGTCGCCGTAGCGCTTGCGGACGTCGGTCACGCTGACTGCCGGCGTGGTCACGCCCTCGATGATGGCACGAAACGGACATCGACGACGGGTCGGTACGCTGCCGCGGTGCGGATCATGGTGGCCAGGTGCCGCGTCGACTACGTGGGACGGCTGACCGCCCACCTGCCCGAGGCCACCCGCGTGATCATGGTCAAGGCCGACGGCTCGGTGCTGATCCACTCCGACGGCGGCTCCTACAAGCCGCTCAACTGGATGAGCCCGCCGTGCACGACCCGCATCGTCGCGTCCGACGAGGACGGCACCGTCGAGGTCTGGACCGTCGAGAACAAGGCGGGGGAGCAGCTCGTCATCAGCGTCCACGAGGTGCTGCACTCGGCCGACCACGAGCTCGGTGTCGACCCGGGGCTGGTGAAGGACGGAGTCGAGGCCCACCTGCAGAAGCTGCTGGCGGAGCAGGTCGCGGTGCTGGGCGAGGGCTGGCGGCTCGTGCGGCGCGAGTACCCCACGGCCATCGGGCCGGTCGATCTCATGTGCCGCGACGCCGACGGGCGCGCGGTCGCCGTCGAGATCAAGCGTCGCGGCGAGATCGACGGGGTCGAGCAGCTGACGCGCTACCTCGAGCTGCTGAACCGCGACCCGCTGCTCGCCCCCGTGCGCGGGATCTTCGCGGCCCAGGAGATCAAGCCGCAGGCGCGGGTGCTGGCCGAGGACCGGGGGATCGAGTGCGTCGTGCTCGACTACGACGCCCTGCGCGGGCGTGGACGACGTGGGGGCCCGGCTCTTCTAGACCGTGTCCACGCGGTCGCGCGCCTCCTCCTGCCGGAAGTCGTAGAACTGCAGGGTCAGGCCGATCGCGGAGAAGGGCATGAGGACCGACCCCGCCACGATGGCCACCACGTTCGACATCCAGAACGGCCAGCCGGTCACCAGCAGCAGGATCCCGCCCAGGGCGCCGGGCAGGCTGAACCCGACCCACACCAGCAGGGCGCTGAGGAACACCGCTCGCCAGCGTCGGCCCTTCGTCAGCCGAGCACTTCGTCGATAGGCCGGCCACGACGCCACGGCCCTCGATCACCGCGGCCGGCATCGCGACCGCGAAGAACGCGATCAGCAGCAGGGCCAGCGGAAGCGCCGAACAGCGACGACGCGAGAACCGTGACCACCATGAACAGGACCAGCTGCACCACGGCGCCTGCCGGCCGGCGGACGGCGAGCACGATCGCCGACCAGCCGGAGATGCGGTGGCCGTGAGCGATCCCCTCGACGACGCGGCTCGTCGCAGACTGCGCGATGGCCACCAGCGGCGCCAGTGCGAAGGCGACGAGCAGCGCGGCCAGCAGGGCCAGCGGCGTGTCGGCGAGTCCGTTGACGTCGGTGATGTCCTCTGTCGGCCGGTTGTGCAGGACGAGGCGCTGCAGGGCCAGCGCTCCGGCGTTGGCCAGGCCGACAACGACGACGATCGGCCACAGCGACGTCGAGGCGCCGGAAGAGCAGCCCGAAGGAGGCGGAGACGACCTGACCGGCGCGCCGCTCTCGGTCCGGGCGGGTGTCCCCACCATGCCGCCAGCGAGTCGCCCGGATGAGCAGGACGAGGAGGACGACGAAGCCGAGGACGCACGACGCCGACGAGCACGGGGGAGTCGAGCGCAGCGATGAACAGCAGCGATCCCGCCTGGGTGAGGTCGCAGAAGGAGTCCACTGCGGGACCGCCCACGACGGGCAGGGCGACCGCGCCCTCGCGCCCCTCCTCGACCTGCCAGCGTGACGGGGTGCGCCCACTGCGTCTTGGTGTTCGGTCCCGTCGGCCCGTTGTTGAACGAGGGCGCCTTCTCTCCCCAGCGCCCGGTGAAGTCGAGCCAGGCGAACTCGCCGCTGGGTGTCTCCGGCAGCAGGACCACCTCTGGGCGGACCTCGACGCCCTGGGCTCGGGTGTTGTCGCACCCGAAGCCGGCGGCCGCGCTCTTCCCGAACCAGTGGGCCTGCGTGTAGTACGCGGCGTGGGAGCCCTGGGCCGGGTACACGACGACGTGGTCGTCGACGCGGAGCAGCTTCGGGTCGGCCCATTCGGCCGTCTCCGAACCCTCGTGCTGCGCGAACGCGGCGCTGGCGGCGCCGACGCGAGCGCCGCCTCGGGTGAGTCCGCGTCGAAGAGCAGCTGGACCATCTCCCAGTCGCCCTCGTGCCGGTCGTTCCAGTCGTTGAAGACCCACCAGAACCAGTACTGGAGCGCGAGCGTGCCGGGGTGGTCGGGGTCGGTGCCGATGCGCGCGTACACCGTGGGCGGGTACTGCGGGCTCCGCTCGCTGAACCAGCGCTCGTAGTCGCACTCGGGGGCGAGTGGGTTGCCCGGCATGTCGAGGTACCACCCGTCGCCCTTGCCGGCGAGGTCGGCTGCCGTGGGCGCGGCGACGGACTCGCCCGCGGGCCCGCGCAGCACGACGTCGGGCTGGCCCAGCACCGTCTCCACGACGGCGGGCAGGTACGGCTCGCCCTCCTCGCAGGCCGTGGGCTGGTCGCGGATCACGACGATGGGGGAGTACCGGTCGGCGAGCTGGCCGGCTGGGTCGTCGGCCGCCGCGGCCGGCGGGGCCAGCGCCAGGCCCGGCGCAGGCCAGCAGGAGCGGCGGCGATCAGGCGGCGTGACACCGAACGCATTCTGCCGTGGGCGGGGTGACGACGGCGCGGGTTCGGCCAAGCCCGGGAGATAGGGTCGTGGCGGCGGCGACACGCCGCACGGAGGAAGGATGGGCATGGCAATCTCCACGGTCGGCGTGATCGGTCTGGGCACCATGGGTGCCGGCATCGCCGAGGTGATCGCGCGCAACGGCTACTCGGTCGTCGCGATCGAGAGCAGCACCGCGGCGCTCGAGCACGGCCGCGGGTCGCTGGAGAGCTCGACGGCCCGCGCGGTCGCCCGCGGCAAGCTCTCGGAGGAGGACCGTGCCGCCCTGCTCGGCCGCATCACGTTCACGACGGACTACCCGGCCCTGTCGAGCGCCGACCTCGTCATCGAGGCCGTCAGCGAGAGCCTGGACCTCAAGAAGGAGATCTTCGGCAAGGTCGACGCCATCGCGCCCCCGCACGCGATCCTCGCCAGCAACACCTCGTCGCTGTCGGTCACGGACATCGCCGTCGCGACCAGCCGGCCGGCCAACGTCGTCGGCATCCACTTCTTCAACCCGGCACCCGTGCAGGCCTTCGTCGAGGTCGTCCGCACGGTCGTCACGTCGCAGGACGTCGTCGACGAGGCTGCCGAGTTCGCCCGCTCGCTGGGCAAGCAGCCGGTCGTGATCGGCGACCGCGCTGGCTTCATCGCCAACGCGCTGCTGTTCGGCTACCTCAACCACGCGGTGTCCATGTTCGAGTCGAAGTACGCCAGCCGCGAGGACATCGACGCGGCGATGCGCCTCGGCTGCGGATACCCGATGGGGCCGCTGATGCTGCTCGACCTGATCGGGCTCGACACCGCCTACGAGATCCTCGACACGATGTACAAGCAGGGCCGCGACCGCCTCCATGCGCCGGCCCCGATCCTCAAGCAGCTCGTCACGGCGGGGTTGCGCGGGCGCAAGTCGGGCCGCGGCTTCTACACCTACGAGGCCCCGGGCTCGCCGGTCGTGACCGACGCGGTCGCCGACGGCGAGGTGCCGGCCGGTCCGCGTGCGCGAGGTGCGCACGGTGGGCGTCGTCGGCTCAGGGACGATGGCCAGCGGCATCGCCGAGGTGTTCGTCAAGGGCGGGCACGACGTCGTCCTCGTGGCGCGCACTGATGATCGCGCGGCCGTCGCACTGTCGCGGATCGAGACGTCGCTGGGCAAGGCCGTCGACAAGGGCAAGCTGACCGCCGAGGACCGCGACGCGGCCCTGGCGCGCGTTCGCGGGACGAGCTCGATGGCGGAGCTCGCCGACGTGGACCTCGTCGTCGAGGCGGTCGTCGAGGACATCGACGTCAAGACCGCCCTGTTCGTCGAGCTCGACCGCATCTGCAAGCCCGGTGCCATCCTGGCGACGACCACGTCGAGCCTGCCGGTCATCGACATGGCGGTCGTGACCTCGCGCCCCGAGGACGTCATCGGGCTGCACTTCTTCAATCCCGCGCCGCTCATGAAGCTCGTCGAGGTCGTGAGCACGGTGTCGACCGCGTCGGACGTCGCCGACACCTGCGTCGCGCTCTGCCGGGCGGTCGGCAAGCACCCCGTGCGCTGCGGCGACCGTGCCGGGTTCATCGTGAACGCGCTGCTCTTCCCCTACCTGAACGACGCCATCAAGATGCTGGAGGCGAACTACGCCTCCGCCGACGACATCGACC
Source organism: uncultured bacterium (assembly GCA_963707385.1). Taxonomy (GTDB): domain Bacteria; phylum Actinomycetota; class Actinomycetes; order S36-B12; family S36-B12; genus UBA10649. The sequence goes on from CAVPPK010000004.1 coordinate 975,863, forward strand.
TGGCGATGAAGAAGGGCTGCGGCTACCCGATGGGCCCGTTCGAGCTGCTCGACGTCGTGGGGCTGGACGTGTCCCTCGCGATCGAGCGCACGCTGTACCTGGAGTTCCGCGAGCCCGGCTTCGCGCCGGCGCCGCGGCTCGAGCACCTCGTGACGGCGGGCTACCTGGGCCGCAAGACCGGTCGGGGCTTCCGGGTCTCCTGATGGGACGCAAGCACCGGCGTCGCGATGACGACGTGCGCGAGCTCGGTCCGTCGTACGCCAGCCGGACCACCGAGTCGCATCCCGACGGCGACTGGGTGGTCCAGAAGGTGACCGGCTCGGCCGCGACGAAGCCCTATCGGTGCCCCGGGTGCGACCACGAGATCCCGCCCGCGACGCCGCACACGGTGGCCTTCCGATCCGACGACGCCAAGGGCGTCGAGCACCGTCGCCACTGGCACACCCCGTGCTGGGCCGCCCGGGACCGCCGGTCGCCGGGCGCGGGGCGGTACTGATGACCGAGTCCATCGTCGCGAACTCCGTGCTGCCGGCCCGGCACGAGCCGCTGCGCCTGCGGACCGCCGACGGGCTCACGCTGGTGGGCGAGCTGGCCCTGCCGATGGCGGCTCCGCCGGTCGGCACCATCGTCACGGTGCATCCGCTGCCCACGCACGGCGGGATGATGGACAGCCACGTCCTGCGCAAGATGGCCTGGCGACTGCCGGCCCTGGCCGACGTCGCGGTGCTGCGGTTCAACACCCGCGGCACCACGAGCGCGGCGGGCACCAGCGAGGGCGCCTTCGACGAGGCGCGTGGCGAGGGTCTCGACCTGGCGGCGGCCATCGCGGAGGTGCGCCGCCGCGGGCTGCCGGATCCCTGGCTGGTCGGCTGGTCCTTCGGCACCGACGTGATCCTCCGCCACGGCAACGTCGACGGCGTGGCGGGCGCGGTCCTGCTCTCGCCGCCCCTGCGGTTCACGACCGAGGAGGAGCTGGCCCGCTGGAACGCCCCGGGCCGGCCGCTGGTCTGCCTGGTGCCCGAGTTCGACGACTACCTGGTGCCGGATGCCGCACGCGAGCGCTTCGCCTCAGTCGAGCAGGCGGACGTCCGGGGCATCGACGGTGCCAAGCACCTGTGGGTGGGGGAGAAGCACGTGAAGCGGGTGCTCGACGAGGTCGTCGGCATGGTCGCACCGTCCCGCTCCCCGCTGGCGACCGAGTGGGACGGACCGATGACCCGGTGGAGCGACATCTAGTGGAGGCCCGATGACCATGCACGTGCGCGACGTCGGCGATGGCGCCGTCCTGGTCCTGCTGCATGCCTTCCCGTGCGACGGACGGATGTGGGAGCCGCAGGCGGAGGCAGCCGTGGCCGCCGGCTGGCGGGTCCTCGTGCCTGACCTGCCGGGGTTCGGCGAGTCGCCCCTGCCGGCGGCCGCCCCAGCCCTGTCTGTCGTCGCCGATGCGGTGGCCGGCATGCTCGACGACCGCGGCGTCGACAGGTGCGTCCTCGGTGGGGTGTCGCTGGGCGGCTACGTGGCCATGGAGCTGCTGCGGACGAGACCGTCGTTGATCGCCGCTCTGGTTCTCTGCGACACGAAGGCGTCCGCGGACGGCCCGGAGGCGCGGGCGAACCGCGAGCGGCTGGCCGGGCTGGCGCTGGAGGCCGGCGGCGACGTGGACCGACTGCTCGAGCAGGCGGTGCTCCCGGGGCTGCTCGGCGACACCACCCGCCAGCGGCGGCCCGAGGTCGTCGAACGGGTGCGCGACTGGCTCCACGGTGCCGACGCCTCGGCGGTGGCCTGGTACCAGCGGGCGATGGCCGATCGACCGGACTCGGTGGCCGATCTCGCCGACGTCGACGTGCCGACCCTGGTGGTCTGGGGCGAGGAGGACGCGCTCAGCGACCGCGCGGAGCAGGACCGCATGACCGGCGCGGTCACCGATGCCAGCCTCGTGGTCGTGCCCGGCGCCGGCCATCTGTCGAACGTGGAGGACCCGGAGGCCGTGTCGGCCGCGTTGGTGCAGTTCCTGAGCGTCGTGCGCGGCCCGCGCCACGCCTGACCGACGGGCTGTCAGAGGCCGGCGGCGGACTTGATCAGCTTGGCGTAGGCCTTGGCGCCCTTGGCGCGTGAGGTGGATGCCGTCGGAGACGAAGTACTCAGGATTGTCCTTGGACGCCGCGTACCAGTCGACGAGCACGGCGTTCGAGTAGTCGGGCACCACCGCGGCGATGACCTTGTTGTTGGGGTTGCGCCACGACCGCGGCATGTTGTCGTTGACCACGACCACCGTCGGCACGTCCTCGACGACGTCGAGCATGTCGCGCATCATGTCCTCGGGCAGGACTCCGTTGGTGCCCGGATGCAGGACGACGACGTCGGCCAGCTTGTCGCGTGCCACGTACTTCTTGAGGCGGCCGATGAAGGCACCCGGGAAGCGGGAGACCGCGGCGTCCACCTTCGTGCCTGGGATGGTCTCCTTCAGGACGGTTCGGGCGCCGAGCATGACGGAGTCGCCGATGGCGCTCAGATTGCCGTTCGGGTTCTTCGCGGGGGTCGCGTCCGCGGCGTCACCGCCGGCTGGCCTCGGGGGAGGCGCTCGCGGCGGGGCTCGGGTCGTCGTCGTCGAGACTGACCTCGGTGGGCCCGCCGTCGGCGATGCCGAGGGCGCTGGCGACGTCGGGCGCCAGGCCCTCCTCCGCGGACGGCGCGGGAGCGGTCGCCAGGGCGATGCCGACGACGAGGATGCCCGCCAGCGCCGACGCCAGCACGGTGACGCCGCGTCGCGTCCTGCGCGTGCGCTCCGCACCGCGCGACGCGCGCCAGGCCTTGACCCAGCGGTCGATCGCACCGTGGCGGATCGGCATCTCGACGAACCTGAAGCTCAGCTCGGCGATCCCGAACGTCAGTGCCAGCCGGAGGACGAGCAGCGGGATGCCGTCGAGGGGGACGTCGAGCTGGGGTCGGGTGAGCATGAAGATGGGCCAGTGCCACAGGTACAGCCCATAGGAGCGCTGGCCGATGTAGCGCCAGGGCTGGGTGCCGAGCCACCCGCCCAGGGGTGAGGCCGGATGCGTGGCCATGGCGATCAGCACCGCGACGACGACGGCGAGGACCAGGAAGCCGCCGCTGCGGTACAGCCACGGCGTGAACTCGCCGACGAAGGCGAAGAACCACACGACGGTGAGCAGGGCCACGATGCCGGCGCGCGGTGATCAGCGCCTTCGCCCCGGGCGTCAGGTCGGCCTTGAGCCGACCGGGTCGCCACGCCGTGGCGAGTGCCGCACCGATGAGGAGTCCCATGGCGTGCGAGTCGGTGCCGAAGTAGGCGCGGCTCGGGTCGGCGTACTCCGGGAAGCCGTTCTGCACCGACAGCGTGATCATCCACGCCGTGGAGAGCACGGCGAGGACGAGCGCCGCGATGCGCACACCGCGCCGGCCGGCCCGTCGCACGATCAGGTAGGTGATGGCCGGCCAGGCCAGGTAGAACTGCTCCTCGACGGCGAGCGACCACAGGTGCTTGAGCAGCGGGGGTCGTCCGATGAACTCGAAGTAGGAGGAGTCGTTGAGGATGTACCACCAGTTGTTGACGTAGAAGATCGACGCGACAGTGTCGGCGCGCACCTGGGCCGCCGCGTCGCGGAAGAAGAAGGCCGCGGCAACGGCCACCACGGCGAGCAGGAGCACGAGCGGCGGCAGCAGGCGCCGTGCGCGCCCGAGGTAGAACTTCGCGAAGTCGATGCGGCCGGACCGGTCGAACTCCTCGAGGATGAGGGACGTGATCAGGAACCCGCTGAGCACGAAGAACACGTCGACGCCGAGGAAGCCGCCCGGCATCCAGGCCAGGTCGGCGTGGTAGAGCAGGACCCCGATGACGGCGAGCGCGCGGATGCCGTCGAGTCCGGGCAGGTAGCCCATCTCGCCGCCGCGTCGGCCGCGATCCAGCGTCCACGGCACTGCGCCCGGCCCGTGGGCGTCGTCGTCACGCGCCAATCGTACGTGCTGGGCTGACGTCCTACGCGTCGCGGAACCGGTTGATCTGGGGCTCGAATCGCGCGCGGAACTCGGGGTCGGTGATGCCGAGTCCGGGCTCGGGGGACAGCGCCAGGACGCCGACCTTGCCCTGGTGGGCGTTGCGGTGGACCTCGTACGCGGCCTGCCCGGCCTGCTCGAGGGGGAAGGTCTGGGACAGCGTCGGGTGGATCATGCCGCGGGAGATGAGCCGGTTGGCCTCGTACGCCTCCCGGTAGTTCGCGAAGTGGCTGCCGACGATCCGCTTGAGGTTCATCCACAGGTACCGGTTGTCGTACTCGTGCATGAACCCGGACGTCGAGGCGCAGGTGACGATGGTGCCGCCCTTGCGGGTGACGTAGACGGACGCGCCGAAGGTCTCGCGGCCGGGGTGCTCGAACACGATGTCGGGGTCGTCGCCGCCGGTGAGCTCGCGGATCCGCTTGCCGAACCGCTGCCACTCCTTGGGGTCCTGGGTGGTGCTCGTCCTTCCAGAACCGGTAGCCCTCGGCGGAGCGGTCGATGACGTGCTCGGCGCCCATGGCGCGGCAGAGCTCGGCCTTCTCCGGGGAGGAGACGACGCAGACGGGGATGGCGCCGCCGTTGACGGCGTACTGGGTGGCGTAGGAGCCCAGGCCGCCGGAGGCGCCCCAGATGAGGACGACGTCGCCCTGCTTCATGCCGGCGCCGTTGCGCGAGACGAGCTGGCGGTAGGCGGTGGAGTTGACCAGGCCGGGGGACGCGGCCTCCTCCCACGTCAGGTGCGCGGGCTTGGGCAGCAGCTGGTTGGACTTGACGACGGCGAGCTCGGCCAGGCCGCCGAAGTTCGTCTCGAAGCCCCAGATCCGCTGCTCGGGATCCATCATCGTGTCGTTGTGCCCCATCGGGGACTCCAGCTCCACGCGACAGGCAGTGCGCGACGACCTTGTCGCCGGGCTTCCACGCGGTGACGCCCGGGCCCGACCCGCAGCACGACGCCGGACGCGTCGGAGCCGATCACGTGGTACGGCAGGTCGTGCCGCTTGGCGTAGTCGTGGGTGCGGCCGTACCGCTCCAGGAAGCCGAACGTGGACACCGGCTCGAAGATGCTCGTCCACACGGTGTTGTAGTTGATCGAGGACGCCATCACCGCGATCAGCGCCTCGCCGGGAGCCAGTTCCGGCGTCGGCACGTCGTCCAGGTGCAGCGACCGGCGCGGATCCTTCTCGTTCGACGGCAGCCCCGCGAACATGTCCGCCTCGTCCTTGTGGACCGTCACCGCCCGGTACGACTCCGGAACGGGAATGCTCGCGAACTCCTCGGCCGGGGCGTCACTGATGATCGCCTCGCGGATCCGGTCCATGTCTGGCCTCCGATTCGGGTGCGTGCCCTGCCCGAATCACTATGCCAGAGCCGCCCCGATCGTCGCGGGGCAAGCGATGTGACCTGCGTCCAACAGGGCTAGTGATGCCCGCCCGGTGCAGCCTGCACGAGCTCGATGAGGACTCCGCCGCAGTCCTTCGGATGGCAGAAGTTGACGAGCGAACCCGCGGTGCCGACCTGGGCCGTCTCGTAGAGGAGGCGCACGCCGGCCGCGCGCAGTGCGTCGGCGGCCGCCTCCACGTCGTCGACCCCGTATGCGACCTGCTGGATGCCCGGACCCGACCGGTCGAGGAACTTGGCGATCGTGGAGTCCTCGTTCAGCGGCGCCAGGAGCTGGATGCACGAGCCGGTGTCACCCACGCCGAGCATCGCCTCGCGGACGCCCTGCCGCTCGTTGACCTCCTCGTGGAGGACGGACAGACCGAAGGCCCGACCGTAGAAGGCGATGGCCTCGTCGAGGTCCGGCACCGCGATGCCCACGTGGTCGATGCGCGTCAGCAGGGATTCCATGGGCAATATGGTGTCACCATCGCAGGAGAGGTTGGGAGACGGGATGTCCTTCTCGAACGGTTCGGTCATCGTCGCGGGCGCACGCACGCCGATGGGCCGGCTTCAGGGCTCGCTCAAGTCGTTCAGCGCCGCGGATCTGGGCGGTGTCGCCATCAAGGCAGCGCTCGAGCGCGCAGGCGTGTCGCCCGGTGAGGTCGACTACGTGATCATGGGTCAGGTGCTCCAGGCGGGCGCGGGCCAGATCACGGCACGGCAGGCGGCGGTCAACGCCGGTATCGGCATGGATGTCCCGGCGCTGACGATCAACAAGGTGTGCCTGTCGGGCATCGATGCCATCGCCCTGGCCGACCAGCTGATCCGCGCGGGCGAGTTCGACGTCGTCGTCGCCGGCGGAATGGAGTCGATGACCAACGCGCCGCACCTGCTCGTCGGATCGCGCGAGGGCGTGAAGTACGGCAACTGGCAGATGCTGGACTCCATGGCGCATGACGCGCTGTTCTGCGCGTTCGACGAGTGCGCGATGGGCGAGAGCACCGAGCAGTACAACGAGCGCTACGCCCTGACGCGCGAGGAGCAGGACGCCTTCAGCGCCCGCTCCCATCAGCGTGCTGCCGCTGCCGCTGACAAGTTCGCCGAGGAGATCGCGCCGGTCGCCGTTCCGCAGCGCAAGGGCGATCCCGTCATGGTCACGGCTGACGAGGGTGTGCGTCCGGACACGACCGCGGAGTCGCTGTCGAAGCTGCGCCCCGCCTTCGCCAAGGACGGCACCATCACCGCGGGCAGTGCGTCGCAGATCTCCGACGGGGCCGCAGCCGTCGTCGTGATGAGCAAGGCGAAGGCGCAGGAGCTCGGGCTCACGTGGCTCGCCGAGATCGGCGCCCACGGCGTCGTCGCCGGCCCGGACGCGTCCCTGCAGGAGCAGCCAGCCAACGCGATCATCAAGGCGTGCGCGCGCGAGGGCATCGCCGTGGAGGACGTCGACCTCTTCGAGCTCAACGAGGCGTTCGCGGCCGTCGGCATCGTGTCCACCCGCAAGCTGGGGGTCAGCGACGACATCGTCAACGTCAACGGCGGCGCGATCGCCCTCGGCCATCCGGTCGGCATGTCCGGCGCCCGGCTCGTGCTGTCGCTCGCCCTGGAGCTTCAGCGTCGCGGTGGTGGCGTCGGTGCCGCTGCGCTGTGCGGCGGCGGCGGACAGGGCGACGCCCTGCTCATCCGCGTCCCCCAGGCGTAGGGCGGCGGGATCCGAACGTGAGCCGTGACGTGCCCGCGCTGGTCGCGGGGGCCCGTGCAGGGCGCGTGCGCGACATCGCCCGCCTGATCTCGCTCATCGAGGACGGCTCGCCGGAGGTCCCCGCGCTGATGCGCGAACTGGCCCCGACCTCGGGCCGGGCCAGCATCATCGGCATCACCGGCTCGCCAGGTGTGGGCAAGTCGACGACGACCGCCGCCCTCATCGCCGCGATGCGGGCGCGGGGGCAGCGCGTGGGCGTGCTCGCCGTCGATCCGTCGTCGCCCTTCTCCGGCGGTGCGCTGCTCGGCGACCGCATCCGCATGCAGCAGCACGCCACCGACGAGGGCGTCTTCATCCGGTCGATGGCCTCGCGCGGCCACCTCGGCGGACTGTCGGCGACCACGCCCCAGGCGCTGCGCGTCCTCGACGCCGCGGGCTGCGACGTGGTGCTGATCGAGACCGTCGGCGTGGGCCAGTCGGAGATCGAGGTCGCCGCGGCGGCCGACACGACGCTGGTGCTCCTGGCCCCGGGCATGGGGGACAGCATCCAGGCGGCCAAGGCGGGCATCCTCGAGATCGGCGACGTGTTCGTCGTCAACAAGGCCGACCGCGACGGCGCCGACTCCACCGTGCGCGAGCTGCGCAACATGATCGCGCTGGGGGAGAACTCCGAGCGCGGCTGGAAGCCTCCCGTCGTCAAGACTGTCGCCTCCACGGGTGAGGGCATCGACCGGCTCGTGACGGCGATCGACGAGCACCGGGCGTGGCTGCTGGCGTCCGGCGAGCTCGACGTGCGACGGGTGCGTCGCGCTCGCGACGAGGTCGAGGCGCTCGCGGTCGCGATCCTGCGGCGCCGACTGGCGGCAGGCGAGGGATCGGAGCGGCTGACGGCAGCAGCCGCAGACGTGGCTGCCGGGCGGCTCGACCCGCACAGCGCGGCGGCCGCGGCTCGTCGACGAGTCCTAGCGGCGTCAAACGACGCGTCAAACGCCGGTGGCCTGGACTCCGGGGAGAGGCGCGGCACAGGGACCGCGCCCAGACCACGGGAGTACTCATGCCGATGTTCATGGACGTTCACACCATGGAAGGCGGCGTGTCCGCCGCAGACGTTGCGGGCGCGCATCAGGCCGACCTCGAGACGCAGGGCGCCCACGGCGTCAACTACGTCAAGTACTGGGTCGACGAGGACGCCGGCAAGATCTTCTGCCTCGTCGAGGCGCCGGATGCTGAGGCGGCGAACACCGTTCACCGCGAAGCACATGGGCTGGTCGCGCAGGAGATCTACCTCGTCTCCGAGGGCGAGTAGGGGATGGGCGGCTGTTTCCGCGGGAACGGCCGCCCCGCCCCTCGCCTCGTGCGACCATGCTCGCGATGAGCATCTCCGTCCACCTGCTGGGCCGTCCGCACATCGAGCCCGACTCGGGTGCGTCGTATCGGTTCCGGAGCCAGAAGAGCTGGGGACTGCTCGCCTACCTCCTGCTGTCCGAGCGTCCGCCGACGCGGGCGCACCTGTGCGAGCTTCTCTTCGACTCGGCCGACGACCCCCTGCGCGCGCTGCGCTGGAGCCTCGCCGAGATCAGGCGGGGCCTGGGTGAGAGCGCCTCGGTCGAGGGCGACCCCGTCATCGTGTCGCTGCCGGCCGTCACCACCGTCGACGTTGCCGTCCTCTCCCACGGCTCATGGGTCGAGGCGGTGGCGCTGCCCGGGCTGGGCACGGGAGCTGCTCGAGCAGCTGACCCCGCGTGGGGCCGCCGGCTTCGACACCTGGCTGCTGGCCGAGCGTCGCCGGGTGGCCGCGGCGTCCGAGGCCATGCTGCACGAGGCCGCCCTTGCGTCCCTGTCCCAGGGGCAACCCGACGCGGCCCTCGACCTGGCGCTGCGATGCCTGGCCATGAACCCGCTCGACGAGAACAACCAGGCGCTGGCGATCCGGCTGTATCGACGCCGAGGGGATGTCCACGGCGCCCGGGCGCAGTACGAGGCGTGCGTCTCCCTGTTCCGGGAGGAGCTCGGGATCCGCCCGGGAGTGGCCGTCGAGTCTGCGCTGCGCGAGGAGGTGCCGTCCTCCGCACCCACGGTGAATCGGGCATCCGTCGAGGCGATCCTCGAGGCGGGATCGGCCGCCGTCGCTGCTGGCGCCGGAGGGTCGGGCGTGGCATCGCTGCGCACGGCGGTCCGCCTGGCGGACGACGTGGCTGACGTGTCGCTGCGGATGTCATCGCGGCTCGTCCTCGCAGAGGCGCTGATCCACTCGGTGCGGGGACTGGACGAGGAGGGCATCGAGGCCCTGCACGCCGCCGACCGGATCGCCGAGCAGCACGGCGATCGGGCGGTGATGGCGCAGGCGCGAACGGAGCTCGGCTACGTCGACTTCCTGCGGGCGCGGTACGACCGCGCCGAGCACTGGCTCGACGATGCGATCTCGCTGGCTGCCGACGCACCCGCGGCGATGGCCCGGGCCAGGATGTACCTCGGCAGTGTCATGAGCGACCGCGCCGACTACCCCGCGGCGCTGGCACAGCTCGGAGCCGCCGAGCTGCTGCTGCAGCCCGGTCCCGACAGCAGGCGCCTCGCGTACGTCCTGTCCATGCGTGGCCGCATCCACCTGCTCCGCGGTGACCTCGGGCCCGCCGCCGACGACCTCCGCGCGTCGATCCGCGAGTGCGAGCGGGACCGCTGGCTCGCCTTCCTCCCCTGGCCGCAGGCGATGCTCGGCGAGGTCGAACTGTCCCTGGGGCGGGTGGACGCGGCGGACGAGGTGCTGCAGCAGGCGTTCGCCCGCGCCTGCCAGCTCGGGGACCCCTGCTGGGAGGGCATGTCGGCACGCGGAGCAGCCCTGGTGGCGGCGGCGCGCGGGCACGTGGACGAGGCCTTCGGCCTGCTGGCGGACGCCCGCCTCCGGTGCAACCGGCTGGCCGACGCCTACGTGTGGCTCGATGCCTACATCCTCGATGCCCAGTGCACGCTCGGTGGTGCGCACGGGCACCCCGACACCCCGCAGTGGGTCGAGACCATGCAGACGTTGGCCGCTCGGACGTCGATGCGGGAGATGATCGTTCGTTCGCTCCTGCACGGGGCGTCTCTCGGCGATGACGACGCCGCCCGTGGCGCGGCACTGGTCGCGGAGTCGATCGAGAATCCGGTACTGCGGGACCTCATGGCCCCCAGCCCCGGGTGAGTCGTCAGCCGATCGTGCAGCCCGTGACCAGTCCGCCCTCTGTCTCGAAGGTGAACCGGTCCTCCTGGATGTCCTTGGTGACTGCCTGCGCCTCACCGTCGATGGAGCTGACGCGGGTCGCGTAGCCACTGGCCTCGGCGAGCGCGACTGCAGCCTCGAGGGGGAGCGACTCGGCGATGATCTGCTCGCACAGCGCGGTCATGTCCTCCGCGGCAGTGACGGGCGTGCCGCTGAGGTCGGCCTCCGAGACCACGGCGTCGCCGCTCGCACCGGAGGCGGTCGTCGAGCAGGCGGAGAGCCCCGCGACGGCGGTCACGGCGAGGGCGAGGCTGGCGACGGTCACGGTGAGACGGGAACGCATGGGATCCTCCAGGGTGCACCGGGATAGCGGTGGCATTGTCTACTTTGCTGGTCAAGATTGTCGCATTAGCGTCCGGCCTGGGCAAGCCGATCGACCGGGGGGTCAGCGACGCTGCCAGGCACCAGGCTCGGACAGCAGGTCGGTGACCGGCGCGGGCAGGCTCCCGGTCGCGACGTCCGCAAGGCTGATGTGTTCCAGGACGTGCCGCATCGAGGCTCGAACGGCGATCCACACCTCGCGGAGGTGTTCGGACGCACCCGTGTAGTCCAGGTCCTCCGGCCGCTGGCCGCGGATGGCTGCGAGGGGCCCGTCCAGTGCTCGCACGACGTCGGCGATGGTGACGTCCTTGGGATCGCGGTCGAGGCGGTAGCCGCCGTCAGCGCCGCGCTGGCTGGCCACGATGCCGGACTGGCGCAGTTGGCGCAGGATGCCCTCGAGGAACTTGAGCGGAATGTCCTGGGCCTTGGAGATCGCATCGCCCTTGACCAGCTGCGCGGGGTTCTGCGCGTAGCTGGCCGCGAGCTCCAGGAGCGCGCGCATCCCGTAGTCGGCCTTCGCGGACACATGCATGCCGGCATTCTCGCGGGTTCGCCGCCGTCTCTCTCCCGCGACCCGCCGGGGAGCTGGAGCACGGTCACTGAGCATGGAGGCTCCGAAGGGGGGCGCGACACGCGGTGTCGGGGATTTGGCGGACGGGGTTGTCATGACTATATTGCTATAAACCTGATAGACAAAATAGAAATAGTTGGAAAGATCTCGGACCGGTAGGATCATCTGCCGTCCTGACGTCCCCGGCACGACCCAGACCAGCAATGAAGGAGACACGGATGAACCGCACCCGCCTCACCCGCCGCGCCGCGGTGGCCGGCCTCGTCAGCATGGCGCTGGCCGCCGGCATCGCGCTGCCGACGGCCGCCCAGGCCGCCCCGGCCGCGGCCCCCACCGTCACCAAGCCCGCCGCGCCGCTGCCCAAGCTGCCGACCGCCCCCGTGGTCCGGATCGGCTTCTTCGCGAACGTGACGCACGCCCCGGCGCTGGTGGCCCAGCAGCTGCGCCTGTTCGAAGCCTTCCTCGGCAAGGACGGCACGAAGGTGGAGTACACGGCGTTCAACGCCGGCCCGGCCGTCGTCGAGGCGATGAAGGGCGGCGCGATCGACGTCTCCTACATCGGCCCCAACCCGTCGATCTCGGGCTACACGTCGACGGGCGGCACGCTGCTGCGCGTGGTGTCGGGGTCGACCTCGGCAGGCGCGCAGTTCGTCGTCAAGCCGGGCATCACCTCGGTCGCCGACCTCAAGGGCAAGAAGATCGCGACCCCGCAGCTCGGCAACACCCAGGACGTGGCCCTGCGGTCGTGGCTGAAGGATCAGGGCCTGGCGACCAGCGTCTCGGGCGGCGGTGACGTCACCATCGTCCCGACCGACAACGCCACCACGCTGACGCTGTTCAAGCGTGGCGACCTCGACGGCGCCTGGCTCCCCGAGCCGTGGGCGTCGCGGCTGGTCCTCGAGGCCGGCGCCAAGGTGTTCCTCGACGAGAAGACGCTGTGGCCGGCCGGTCAGTTCGTGACGACGAACATCATCGCCGCCCAGCCCTTCCTCGCGAAGTACCCGGGTACCGTCCGCTCGATCCTGCAGGCGAACAACAGCGCCATCAAGTACATCGCCGCCAACGTGACGAAGTCCAAGGACGTCGTCCAGGAGCAGATCACCAAGTGGACCGGCAAGCCGCTTCCCGACGCGGTCATCACCCGCTCGTGGGGCAACCTGCGCTTCACCTGGGACCCGCTGCCGCTGACGCTGGCGAAGAGCGCCGACGACGCGGTCAACGCCGGCCTGCTCAAGCTCGGCCAGAACAAGCTGGCGGGGATCTACGACCTGCGGCTGCTGAACTCGGTGCTCAAGGCGGCCGCCGCGAAGCCCGTGTCGGCCCAGGGTCTGGGTCGTCAGTAGCCCAGCAGTCCCAAGGTGAATCGAATTCGGCCGTTATCAGAGAGGGCTCGTTGACATGACGCTCACCAGTGGCGCACATCCAGTAGTCGATGCATCGGCTGCGGACGACTTGCGCGGTCCGCATCCAGCACGTGGTCAAGCAGTTCACGGCCGACGGCCCGATCGTCCTCGACGACGTCAGCCTGGATGTGCGCCCTGGTGAGTTCGTGTCCCTCGTCGGGGCGTCAGGGTGCGGCAAGTCCACCCTCCTCAACCTGATCTCCCGGCTGGACACGCAGACGTCCGGAACGATCGAGACCGTCGGGGAACCGACCCTCATGTTCCAGGAGGCGGCGCTCTTCCCGTGGCTCACGGCCGGACGCAACGTCGAGCTCGCGCTGAGGTTCAGCGGGGTGCCGCGCGCTGACCGCAAGGCCAGGGCGAAGGAGCTCCTCGGTCTCGTGCACCTCGAGCGCTCGTACGACCAGCGGCCGCACGAGCTCTCCGGCGGGATGCGCCAGCGCGTCGCCATCGCCCGCGCGCTCGCGCAGGGCAGGTCGATCCTGCTCATGGACGAGCCGTTCGCCGCTCTCGACGCCATCACGCGCGACCTCCTGCACGAGGAGCTGACGCGCATCTGGCTCGAGACCGGAATGACGATCATCTTCGTCACGCACAACGTGCGCGAGGCGGTTCGGCTGAGCCAGCGCGTGCTGCTGATGTCGTCGCGCCCCGGCCGCATCATCCAGGAGTGGAACATCGGCGGCCATGAGCCGTGGCGCCTCGACTCACCCGACGTCGCCAACCTCGCCAGCGAGATCACCGACGCCTTCGTAAGGAGATCATCCGCCATGCCCGTTGACGAGAAGGTGGACGCCGGCCACCCGCACCGACCTCAGCCAGCTGGAGTCCGGGCTCGACGCCTCGAGACCGGCGGCCACCAGGGCCCGAGCGTCAAGAGCCTGTTCGCGCGGGCACTGTCGCCGCTGATCGCGATCGCGCGTGATCATCGTGATCTGGCAGATCGTCTTCTACCTGCAGCTGCAACCCGACTACATCATCCCGGGACCGCGGCAGGTGTGGGACGCGCTGGCGAACCAGGCCGAGCAGGAGATCCTGTGGCAGGCGACGTTCAACAGCATCCGACGTGCCGCCCAGGGCTTCATCATCGCGATCATCATCGCCACTCCGATCGGCCTGGCCCTCGGGCTGAACAGCAAGCTGCGCGCGATCTTCGGGCCGATCCTCACCGGCCTGCAGGTGCTCCCGTCGGTGGCGTGGGTGCCCGCAGCGATCATCTGGTTCGGCCTGTCGGACGCGACGATCTACACCGTCATCCTCCTGGGCGCGGTGCCGTCCATCGCGAACGGCCTCATCGCCGGCATGGACCAGATCCCCACGATCTACCTGCGGGTCGGCCAGATCCTGGGCGCGAAGGGGCTGCCGCGCGCCGTGGCGCATCGTGCTGCCCGCGGCGTGGCCCGGCTACCTCGCCGGCCTCGAGCAGGGCTGGGCGTTCGCGTGGCGGTCGCTCATGGCCGCCGAGCTGATCGCCGTCTCCCCGGCCCTCGGGCCGGGCCTCGGCCAGATGCTCGACACCGGCCGCACCCTCGGCGACATGGCGCTCGTCCTCGGTTCGATCGCGATGATCATGGCCGTCGGCATCCTGGTGGAGCGGGTGGTGTTCGCGCCGCTGCGCCAGCGCACGCTGCGCAACCGCGGCCTGCTGCGCTAGCACCCGTTCGGCACGCCGCGGGCCGATGGGAGAGAATGCCGTCATGGCATCGACTCCCTTCTCGGCCCGTGGCGCCGTCGACCTCGGCGCCCTGGCGACCGCCCGGCAGAACCAGCAGAAGGCCGCGCAGGCCATGGCCAACGCACCCGCGGGCGTCGTCATCGACGTCACCACGGAGAACTTCCAGGCCGAGGTCATCGACCGGTCCATGCAGGTGCCGGTGGTCCTCGACCTGTGGGCCGAGTGGTGCGGACCGTGCAAGCAGCTGTCGCCGATCCTCGAGAAGCTCGCGGCCGACGACGGCGGTCGCTGGGTGCTGGCGAAGGTCGACGTCGACGCCGAGCAGCAGATCGCCGCTGCCTTCCAGGTGCAGTCGATCCCCTCGGTGTTCGCGGTCATCGCCGGACAGCCGGTGCCGCTGTTCCAGGGCGCCTACCCCGAGGCGCAGATCCGCCAGATCCTCGACGAGCTGCTGCGCGTCGCGGCCGAGCAGGGGGTGGCCGGCACCCTGTCGGCGGAGGCGCCGGACGGCGAGGTGGCCGAGCCCGAGATCGCCGAGCCGCCCGTCGACCCGCGCTTCGAGGCCGCCTACGACGCGATCGAGGCGGGCGACTGGGATGCCGCGCGCGCGGCGTACCAGGCGGTGCTCGCCGCGTCCCCGGCCGATCCCGATGCGGCTGCCGGCCTGGCCATGGTGGGCCTGTACGCCCGCACGGACGGCCGCGACGAGCCGCCCGCGGGAACCACGGGCCTGGAGGCGGCTGACTTCGCCGCCCTCCGCAACGACTGGCCGACGGCCTTCGCCCTCGGCATCGACGTCGTGCGCGTCACGTCGGGCGAGGAGCGCGAGGCGGCCCGAGCGCGGGTGCTCGAGTACTTCCTGCTCGCAGGCGACGACCCGGCGGTGCCCAAGGCGCGCACGTCCCTGGCCAGCGCCCTCTTCTAGTCCCGCGAGTGGCCGAAGTGCGCACGTCGGCCGACTCCGAGGTCAGCCGGTGAAGCGGAAGAAGCTCGTCGACAGCGGCGGCAGGATGATCTGCGCCGACGCCGGGCGACCGTGCCATGACGTCGCCTCGGCCTCGATGGCGCCGAAGTTGCCCAGGCCCGAGCCGCCGTACGCGGCCGCGTCGGTGTTGAGGATCTCCTCCCAGCGACCGGCGAAGGGCAGCCCGAGGCGGTAGCCCTCGCGGGGCACCGGCGACAGGTTGGCGATCACCGCGACGCAGCCGCCGTCGTCGTCCCAGCGCAGCCAGCTGAACGAGTTCGAGCCGGAGTCGTTGGCGTCGATCCACTCGAAGCCGGTCGGCTCGTCGTCGCGCTGCCACAGCGCCGGGCGTGCTGGCGTACACCGCGTTGAGGTCGGTGACCGCCTGCAGGACGCCCGCGTGCTCCGGGAACTGCAGCAGCCACCAGTCGAGGCTGCGCTCGCTGGACCACTCGCTCGACTGCGCGAACTCGGAGCCCATGAACAGCAGCTTCTTGCCCGGGTGCCCCCACATGTAGCCGAGGAACGCGCGCAGGTTGGCGAGCTCCTGCCAGCGGTCGCCGGGCATGCGCTCGACCAGCGAGCCCTTGCCGTGGACGACCTCGTCGTGCGAGATCGGCAGGATGAAGTGCTCGCTGTACGCGTAGACCATCGAGAACGTCATCTCGTTGTGGTGGTACTGCCGGTGGATCGGCTCGTGCGAGATGTACTCGAGGCTGTCGTGCATCCAGCCCATGTTCCACTTGAAGCCGAAGCCGAGCCCGCCGAGGAACGTGGGCCGGGTGACGCCCGGCCACGCCGTCGACTCCTCGGCGATCATCGTGACGCCGGGGACGCGCTTGTAGACGGTCGCGTTGAGCTCCTGCAGGAAGGCGACGGCCTCGAGGTTCTCGCGGCCGCCGTACTGGTTGGGGTACCACTCGCCGTCCTTGCGCGAGTAGTCCAGGTAGAGCATCGACGCGACGGCGTCGACGCGCAGCCCGTCGACGTGGAACTCCTCGAGCCAGTACAGCGCGTTGGCCACGAGGAAGTTGCGCACCTCGGTGCGGCCGAAGTCGAAGACGTAGGTGCCCCAGTCGGGCTGCTCGCCGCGGCGCGGGTCGGCGTGCTCGTACAGCGCCGTGCCGTCGAAGCGCGCCAGCGCCCACTCGTCCTTCGGGAAGTGCGCCGGCACCCAGTCGACGATGACGCCGATGCCCGCCTGGTGCAGCTCGTCGATGAGGTAGCGCAGGTCGTCGGGCTTGCCGAAGCGCGAGGTCGGGGCGAAGTACGACGTGACCTGGTAGCCCCACGAGGGGCCGTACGGATGCTCGGCCACGGGCAGGAACTCCACGTGGGTGAAGCCGGCGTCGCGCACGTACTCGGTCAGCTCGGCGGCGAGCTCGCGGTAGTCCAGTCCCACGCGCCACGAGCCGAGGTGCACCTCGTAGACCGACATCGGCCGCTTGTGCTGGTGGGTGCGCGCGCGCACGTCGATCCAGTCGGCGTCGCCCCACTCGTAGGTCGGCGTGTAGACGACCGAGCCGGTCGCGGGCGGCACCTCCGTCGCGAAGGCGAAGGGGTCGGCCTTCTCCCGCCAGACGCCGTCGCGGCCGAGGATGTGGAACTTGTAGACGGTGCCGTCGCCGATGTTCGGGATGAACAGCTCCCAGATGCCCGTCGAGCCCAGCGAGCGCATCGGGTGGGCGGTGCCGTCCCAGAAGTTGAAGTCGCCGGCGACGCGGACGCCCTGGGCGTTCGGCGCCCACACGGCGAACGAGACGCCGCTGACGATGCCGATGGTGGTCTGGTAGGTGCGCACGTGCGCGCCCAGGACCTCCCACAGCTGCTCGTGCCGGCCCTCGCCGATGAGGTGGAGGTCGATGTCGCCGAGCGTGGGCAGGAAGCGGTAGGGGTCGTCGCCGGGGATGATCGTGCCGCCGTACTCGACGTCGATCGAGTAGTCGGGGACGGTGGCAGCTGGCGAGCGCGCCGACCCACACGCCGCGGTGCTCGTGCTCCAGCGGGATCCGCGCGTCCGGCGTCACGAGGGTGACGGCCTCGGCGCCCGGGCGCAGGACGCGCACCGTGACGACGTCCGCCGTCCGCGTGCGGGCCGAGGATGCCGTGCGGGTCGTGGTGCCAGCCGTCGACGAGCCGGTCGAGGTCGAGCACGGAGACCTCGCGCGGGGCTGGGCCAGGGGTTGTCATCGCTGCTCCGGTCTTGTCGGTGGTGCGGGCGTCAGAAACGGCGGACGTGCACGACGTGGGCGACGTGGTCCCATGGTCGCAGGCGCACGTAGGTGCTGGGGCCCCACGTCCAGGTGGTGTCCGCGACGAGGTCGTGCGCGACGAACCGCTCGCCCTCGGGCAGGCCCAGCGCGGCCAGGTCCCACCAGACGGTCGCCTCGTGCTCGCGGTCCGGGTCGAGCGTGCAGACGACGAGGACGATGTCGTCGCCGTCCACCTTGGAGAAGGCGATGACGTCGTCGTTGTCGCAGGCGTGGAAGCGCAGCGAGCGCAGGTCCTGGAGCGCC
Source organism: uncultured bacterium (assembly GCA_963707385.1). Classification (GTDB taxonomy): domain Bacteria; phylum Actinomycetota; class Actinomycetes; order S36-B12; family S36-B12; genus UBA10649. Next base: position 993,668 of record CAVPPK010000004.1, read on the forward strand.
GGGTGCTCGCGACGGATCGCGTTGAGGACGGTGAGGTAGGGCGCGAGGGTGCGGCCCTGCTTGCGGGCGAGCTCCCAGTCACGGGGCCGGTACTGGTACTTCTCGGAGTCGAGGTACTCCTCGCTGCCCGGGACGCACGGCGACGTGCTCGTACAGCTCGAACCCGCTGTAGACGCCGTAGGTGGGGGACAGGGTGGCGGCCAGCGTGGCGCGGATCGCGAAGCCGGCGGGGCCGCTGTGCTGCAGGTACTCGGGGAGGATGTCGGGGGTGTTCACGAAGAAGTTGGGACGCATGTAGGACGACGGCCGGTCCGGCCAGCTCGCTGGCGTACTGCTCGATCTCGCCACGGCTGTTGCGCCAGGTGAAGTAGGTGTAGCTCTGCTGGTAGCCGACCTCGGCCGAGCGCGCGCATCATGGGCGGCCGCGTGAACGCCTCGGCCAGGAACAGCACGTCGGGGTCGGTGGCGAAGATGCTGCTGAGCAGGCGGTCCCAGACCCACAGCGGCTTGGTGTGCGGGTTGTCGACGCGGAAGATGCGCACGTCGTGGGCCATCCAGTAGCGGGTGACGCGCTCGACCTCGGCGTAGAGGCCCTCGGGGTCGTTGTCGAAGTTGAGCGGGTAGATGTCCTGGTACTTCTTCGGCGGGTTCTCCGCGTACGCGATCGTGCCGTCGGCCCGGGTGGTGAACCACTCCTGGTGCGCGGCGACCCACGGGTGGTCGGGCGCCGCCTGCAGCGCGAGGTCGAGCGCGACCTCCATGCCCAGCTCGCGCGTGCGCGCGACGAACGCGTCGAAGTCGTCGATCGTCCCGAGGTCGGGGTGGACGGCGTCGTGGCCGCCCTCCGCGGCGCCGATGGCCCACGGCGAGCCGGGGTCGTCGGGGCCGGGGGTGAGGGTGTTGTTGCGGCCCCTTGCGGTTGACGCGCCCGATCGGATGGATCGGCGGCAGGTACACGACGTCGAAGCCCATGTCCGCGACCGCGTCGAGACGCCGCATCGCCGTGCGGAACGTGCCGGAGCGCGGCGGGTCGAGGGTGGCGCCCTCGCTGCGCGGGAAGAACTCGTACCAGGCGCCGACGAGTGCCCGGCGCCGCTGCACGCGAAGCGGCCACGGTCCGCTCTCGGTGACGCCCTCGCGGAGCGGGTGGCGGTGCATGAGGGCGGCGACGCTCGGGATCGGTGCCGGCAGCCAGGCGCACGGGCACCGGCAGCGCGGTCAGCGACGAGCGTGGTGGCCGCCGTGGTCAGGCGTCGTGCGATCGGCGGCCGGCGGGCAGCAGGGCGGCGGCCCGCTCCAGCAGGAGGGCGCCCTCGGCGAACTCGAGCTCGACGTCGACCCCCGCCGGGATCTTGATGGTCGCGCGGTGCACCCAGGTGTCCCACGGGCTGCTCCACGCCTCGAGGGTGAAGGTCCAGTCGCCGACGTCCGTCGGACGCACGTGCGCGAGCCAGCCGTCCATGCCGATGCCCTCGGGGGCCATCCGAACGGTCTCGGCCAGCGACCCGTCGGGCCGGTGCAGCCGGACGGTCATGCCCATGCTGTCGTGGCCCTCGCGGAACGCCGTGGCCCGCACCGGGATGGCCTCGCCGACGGCGGCCGCGGCCGGCCGACGGCCGCCCAGGCTCGCGGGGGACACGTCGGTGATGGGGAACCGGCCGGCCAGCTCCGGCGGCGGCGGCAGCAGGGGCGGCTGCCATGCGGGCTCGGCAACCGGGGCGGCGGTGCGTGTGGAGGGCTCAGGGGAGGCTGCTTCGTGGGGGATCGCCGATGTCGCCGCCGCTTCCGGCGCCTTCCCCCGTCGTGGTCCCGCCATGGTGCGCAACACTACCGGCGGCGTGAGGGGCGCAGGGGGGTGATCGTGTGACCAGAGAGAAAGAACTTGCGTTGCATGAAAGATTCCATCAATTACATGACGGGATCCGGGGTCCGCTGGCCCGGTGCGGACGTGCGAGCCGCTAGCGTGTGCGCCGTGAGAGCCATTCGACGATTCACCGTCCGCACCGTGCTGCCCGAGAACCTCGCCGCCCTCGAGGAGCTCGCCATCAACCTGCGCTGGTCCTGGCACCCGGAGACCCGCGACGTGTTCGCGGCCATCGACCCGGTCCTGTGGGACGAGGGCGGCCATGACCCCGTCCGGCTGCTGGGCGAGGTGTCGGCCGAGCGGTTCGCGGAGCTGAGCGCCGACCAGGGCTTCGTCGACTGGGCCAATCGGTCGCGGGACGACCTGCGCGGCTACCTCGCCTCCGATCGGTGGTTCCAGTCGCTGGGCGCCGAGGCGCCCGCCGGCATCGCCTACTTCTCACCCGAGTACGGCATCGCCTCCGCGCTGCCGCAGTACTCCGGCGGCCTGGGCATCCTCGCCGGCGACCACCTGAAGACGGCGAGCGACCTCGGCGTGCCGATCATCGCCATCGGCCTGTTCTACCGCTCGGGCTACTTCAAGCAGTCGCTCTCGCGCGACGGCTGGCAGCAGGAGCGCTACCCGGTCACCGATCCCGACGGCAGCCCCGTGTCGCTGCTCCGCGAGCCGGACGGCGCCCCCGCGAAGGTGGCCGTCGGCCTGCCCGGCGGACGGTTCATCGCGGCCCGCATCTGGGTCGCGCAGGTGGGCCGCGTCCCGCTGCTGCTGCTGGACTCCGACGTCGAGGAGAACAACGCCTCCGAGCGCGAGGTCACCGACCGCCTCTACGGCGGCGGCAGCGAGCATCGCCTCCAGCAGGAGATGCTGCTCGGCATCGGCGGCGTGCGCGCGCTGCGTGCCTACTGCCGCATCACGGGCGCCCCGGCCCCGGAGGTGTTCCACACCAACGAGGGCCACGCCGGCTTCCTCGGCCTCGAGCGCATCCGCGAGCTCGTCGCCGCGAACCCGTCGATGACGTTCGACGAGGCACTCGAGGTCAGCCGCGCCGGGCACCGTCTTCACCACGCACACGCCCGTGCCGGCGGGCATCGACCGCTTCGCGGTCGACCTCATCGCCCAGCACTTCGGCGGCGACAACGCGTCGCCGGGCGTGCCCGTCGACCGGGTGCTCGCGCTCGGCGCCGAGACCTACGAGGGCGGCGACCCGGCCGTGTTCAACATGGCCGTCATGGGCCTGCGCATGGCCCAGCGCGCCAACGGCGTCAGCCTGCTGCACGGCCACGTCTCGCGCGGGATGTTCGCCGGACTGTGGTCGGGCTTCGACAGCGACGACGTGCCGATCACCTCGATCACCAACGGCGTGCACGCGCCCACGTGGGTGGCCCGTCAGGTCATCGAGCTCGCGCACGGCACGTCCGTCGACGATGCCGAGGGCTGGGACGTCATCGCGAACACCCCCGACCACCAGCTGTGGGAGATCAAGCGCGCGCTGCGGCAGGAGCTCGTCGACATGACCCGCACCCGCCTGCGCGAGTCATGGGTCAACCGCGGGTCGTCCGACGCCGAGCTCGGCTGGATCGACTCGGTGCTCGATCCCGACATCCTCACCATCGGCTTCGCCCGCCGCGTGCCGTCCTACAAGCGGCTCACGCTCATGCTGCGCGATCCCGCAGCGGCTGCGCGCGCTGCTCACCGATCCCGAGCGGCCCGTGCAGCTCGTGGTCGCGGGCAAGGCGCACCCGGCCGACGACGGCGGCAAGCGGCTCATCCAGCAGCTCGTGCACTTCGCGGACGCCGAGGACGTGCGTCATCGCATCGTCTTCCTGCCCGACTACGACATCTCGATGGCGACGACGCTGTACCCGGGCTGCGACGTGTGGCTGAACAACCCGATCCGCCCGCTGGAGGCCAGCGGCACGTCGGGCATGAAGGCCGCGCTGAACGGCGCGCTCAACCTGTCGATCCTCGACGGGTGGTGGGACGAGTGGTTCGACGGCGAGAACGGCTGGGCGATCCCGACGGCCGACGGCATCGAGGATGCCGACCGCCGCGACGACCTCGAGGCCGAGGCGCTCTACAACCTCATCGAGAACTCGGTCGCGCCCGCCTTCTACACGCGCGACGCGAACGGCCTGCCGCCGCGCTGGCTGGCGATGGTCAAGCACACGCTGCGCACCCTCGGCCCGAAGGTGCTGGCCAGTCGCATGCTGCGCGAGTACGTCACTCGCCTGTACATGCCGGCGGCCATCTCGTCGCGCGCCGTCGATGCCAACTCCTTCGCCGTGGCCAAGGACCTGGCCGCGTGGAAGAAGCGCATCCGCGCCGAGTGGCCGTCGATCCGCATCGAGCACGTCGAGGCCGACGGCGTCGGCGATGCGGTGATGCAGGGCACGCCCGTGACCATCCGCGCGTACGTCTCGCTGGGGCAGCTGACGCCGGAGGACGTCGTCGTGCAGGCGGTGCACGGTCGGGTCGACGCCGACGACCGGCTCATCGCGCCCGCGCACGCGGCGATGGAGCCCATCGAGGGGTACGACGGCAACCGCTGGCAGTACAGCCTCGTCATCAGCCTCGACCGCAACGGCCCGTTCGGCTACACGGTCCGGGTCCTGCCGAACCACGCCGGCCTCGCTGCCTCCGAGGAGCTCGGCCTGCAGGCCGTGCCGGCGCCGTCGGTCGGCCTCGCGGACGGCGTCCTGCGCTAGGTCTCATCGAAGCTGCGTCACTCGTTGATGCCGGGCCGTGCGTCCGGAGCATCAACGAGTGACGCAGCTTCGTCGTTGGGTGCACGATGAGGCGATGAGTGACCCCGAGGGCTGCATCTTCTGCGCGATCGTCGCCAGGCGGGCGCCGGCACACGTCATCCACTCCGACGAACGCACGATCTCCTTCCTCGACATCAACCCGGCGACCTCGGGGCACACCCTGGTGGTGCCCCGAGCCCATGCCCGCACGCTGCTCGACCTCGACCGCGCCGATGCGCTGGCGATGATGGCCGCCGGGCAGTCGGTGGCGCGGCTGCTGGCCCGGACGCTGCAGCCCGACGGCCTCACGCTGTTCCAGGCGAACGAGCCGGCAGGGTGGCAGACCGTGTTCCACGTGCACCTGCACGTGCTGCCCCGCTGGTCCGACGACGGCCTCGCGCCTCCGTGGACGGTCACGCCGGGGGATCCCGTCGACACTGGCGGCCACGGCGGAGCGGATCCGGCGAGGCTAGTTCGACGTCGGTCAGTGCGCGTGGTCGTCGGGGTGGCCCGCGGCGGAGAGCGCATGGAAGGCGAGGATGCTGCGCGGCGGCATCGTGACGACCGAGCCCGCGGCCAGCTCGTCGTCGGACTCGACCGCCTGGCCGGTCGTCGTGTCGATGAGCAGGCGGTAGCGCGCGCCCGTACGGCGCGCCGGGCAGGGTGAACGGCACCGGCTTCGCACCCGCGTGCATCAGCACCAGGAACGACTGGTCGCGGATCGGCAGGTCGTCGTCGTCGAGGCCGTGGCTCTCGCCGGCCAGGAACATGCCCAGCGTGCGGCTGTCGGCCGCGTGCCAGGCGGTCTCGGCGATCTCGTGGCCGTCGGGCCCGAGCCAGGCCAGGTCCTTGGGGCCGCCGGCGTGCAGCGGCTTGCCGTCGAAGAAGTAGCGCTGCCGGAAGGCGCTGTGCAGCCGCCGCAGCCGCAGGATCTGGCTGGCGAAGACCTTGAGGTCGGACTGCCAGGGCTCCCACTGCCAGTCGTACCAGGAGATCTCGTTGTCCTGGCAGTAGGCGTTGTTGTTGCCCAGCTGGGTGCGGCCGAACTCGTCGCCGCCGGCGATCATCGGGACGCCGGTGGAGAGCAGGAGCGTGGCGAGCAGGTTGCGCAGCTGCTGGTGCCGCACGTCGTTGATCGCCGCGTCGGTCGGTCTCGCCCTCGACGCCGTAGTTCGCCGACCGGTTGTTGTCGGTGCCGTCGCGGTTGCCCTCGAGGTTCGCCTCGTTGTGCTTGCGCTCGTACGTGACGAGGTCGCGCAGCGTGAAGCCGTCGTGGGCCGTGACGAAGTTGATGGACGCGAACGGGCGGCGCCCCTCCGAGGCGTAGAGGTCGGCCGAGCCCGACAGGCGCCAGCCGAGCTCGCCGATGCCCGCGGCGCCGCGCCAGAAGTCGCGGATGTTGTCGCGGTACTTGTCGTTCCACTCCGTCCACAGCGGCGGGAACTCGCCGACCTGGTACCCGCCCGGACCCACGTCCCACGGCTCGGCGATGAGCTTGACGCGGCGAAGGACCGGGTCCTGCTGGATCGTCGTCATGAAGTTGCCGAGCATGTTGACGTCGTGGAACGAGCGGGCCAGCGCGGAGGCGAGGTCGAAGCGGAAGCCGTCGACGTGCATCTCCTCGACCCAGTAGCGCAGCGAGTCCATGACCAGCTGCAGGACGTGCGCCTTCGACACGTCGAGGGTGTTGCCGCAGCCGGTGTAGTCGGCGTAGAAGCGTCCGCCGTCGCGCAGGTGGTAGTAGTCGTCGTTGTCGATGCCGCGGAAGGACAGGGTCGGGCCGAGCTGGTTGCCCTCCGCCGTGTGGTTGTAGACGACGTCGAGGATGACCTCGAGCCCGGCGGCGTGCATGGCCTTGACCATGCGCTTGAACTCCGAGACCTGGCCGCCGCGTGCGCCGGTCGAGGAGTAGGCGGCGTGCGGGGCGAAGTAGCCGAGCGAGTTGTAGCCCCAGTAGTTGGTGAGGCCGTCCTCGAGGAGGTGGACCTCGTCGACGAAGTGGTGCACCGGGAGCAGCTCGATGGCCGTGACCCCGAGGGTCGTCAGGTGCTCGAGCACCGCTGGATGGGTCAGGCCCGCGTAGGTGCCGCGCTCGTGCTCGGGGATCGACGGGTGCAGCTTGGTGATGCCGCGCACGTGCGTCTCGTAGATGACGGTGTCGCCCCAGGCGGTGCCGGGGGACTCGTCGTCGCCCCAGTCGAAGTGGTCGTCGACCACGACGCCCTTGGGCACGAAGGGCGCGGAGTCGGCCGGGTTGATCGTCAGGTCGTCGGAGCCGAGGTGGCCGTAGACGGCCGGGTTCAGTCGGAAGGTGCCCTCGATGGCCTTGGCGTACGGATCGAGCAGCAGCTTGCTCGGGTTCCAGCGGTGGCCGACCGCCGGGTTCCACTCGCCGTGCACCCGGAAGCCGTAGCGGGTTCCGGCCGGCAGGTCGTCGAGGTGGCGGTGGTAGACGTTGAAGACCCGCTCGGTCAGCGGGATGCGCTCCTCGCGGCCGAGCTCGTCGAACAGGCACAGGTCGACGGACGAGGCGCCCTGCGCCCAGATCGCGACGTTGGCGCCGCCGTGACGGTCCGGTGTCACGCCGAGCGGATCCCACCCTGCGGAGCCGTGGCCAGTCACGCGCACACGGTACAGGCCGGCGGGCGGGCGCTCCGAGGCGCCACTACGCTCGGCGATGTCGGCGCGGGATCGGCCCGTGCACGGAGTCGGAGGAAGTGCCATGGCGGAGTTCATCTCGGTCGACGTCGAGCAACGGCGTCGCGACGATCCTGCTGCAGCGGCCCCCGATGAATGCCCTGTGCCTGCAGATGCAGCGCGAGATCAGGGACGCGGCGGAGGAGGTCGGCTCGCGGTCGGACGTCGGCGCCGTGATCCTCTACGGCGGGCCGAAGGTGTTCGCCGCCGGCGCCGACATCAAGGAGATGGGCGGCATGACCTACCAGGACATGCTGCGCGCCTCGGCCGGCCTGCAGGACGCCTTCACGTCGGTCGCCCGCATCCCGCAGCCGACCATCGCCGCGGTGACCGGGTACGCACTCGGCGGCGGCTGCGAGCTGTCCCTGTGCTGCGACCTGCGGATCGTGGCGGACGACGCCAAGCTGGGCCAGCCCGAGATCCTGCTCGGCATCATCCCCGGTGCCGGCGGCACGCAGCGGCTGCCGCGCCTCGTCGGCGTCGCGCGGGCCAAGGAGCTGATCTTCACCGGCCGCCAGGTCGATGCCGCAGGAGGCACTGGCCATCGGGCTCGCCAACCAGGTCGTGCCGTCGGCGGACGTCTTCACGGCCGCGCAGGAGCTGGCCGCAGCGGCTCGCCAAGGGCCCGGCACTGGCCCTCCGCGCGGCGAAGGAGGCCGTCGACCACGGCCTCGACACGGACCTCGCGACCGGACTGGACATCGAGCGCGTGCGCTTCGCCGCGCTGTTCGCGACCGACGACCAGTCGATCGGCATGGCGGCCTTCATGGAGAAGCGCCCGGCGGAGTTCACCGGCAACTAGTCGTGCGCATCCTCCACCTGTCCTGGGAGTACCCGCCCGTCATGTACGGCGGGCTCGGTCGGCATGTGCACGCCCTGGCCGAGAACCAGGCGGCACGAGGCGACGAGGTGGTCGTCATCACCCAGGCGGCGACCGGTCATGCGGCGGACGATGTCGTCAACGGCGTGCGCGTCATCCGGGTCGCGCGTGACGCGCCCGACGTCGCCGACTGGCGTGAGCGCTTCATCGAGTGGACCTTCGGGTTCAACGTCGCCGTCGCTCGGGCCGGGATCGCCCTGGCCCGCGAGTGGCGACCGGACGTCGTCCACGGGCATGACTGGCTGGTCGCGCAGGCCGCCGTCCTCGTCCAGGAGGCTGCGCGCGTCCCGTTCGTGCTGACGGTGCACGCCACGGAGTCCGGTCGCCAGGGCGGCGTGCTCACCACGGATCTCTCGCGTGACATCGACTCGACCGAGGACTGGGGTGTCCGTCACGCCGATGCGGTGATCGTCTGCAGCGACTACATGCGCGATGAGGTGTCGACCCTGTTCGGTCGTGCGGCCGAGGGCATCGCGGTCATCCCCAACGGCATCGACCCGGACGACTGGCGGACGACCGACGCGCGCCGCCGCACGATGCGCCGCCGCTACGGCTCCCCGCTGGTCGTCTTCGCCGGGCGGCTGGAGGTCGAGAAGGGCGTCCAGACCCTCATCGACGCGATGCCCGCGCTTCGGCGCGCCGTTCCCGGCGTCCGTGCCGTCATCATCGGCGAGGGCGGTGCCGAGCGCGATCTGCGTGCGCATGGCCGCCGCCGACGGCTCGGCGACGCGGTCACGTTCCTGGGCTACGTGTCCGAGACCGATCTGCGCGCGCTGATCTCGGCAGCCGACGTCACGGTCGTCCCGTCGCTCTACGAGCCGTTCGGCTTCGTCGCCCTCGAGGCCATCGTCCTGGGTGCGCCGATCGTGGTCGCGCGTACCGGCGGTCTGGCCACGATCGTCGAGGACGGGCAGACCGGCTGGCAGTTCGCGCCGGGCGACGCCCAGGCGCTGGCCGGAGTCCTGGGGGAGGCCCTGTCCGACCCCCGCGAGGCTCGGCGGCGGGCGGCTCGGGCGCGTGCCGACGTCGTCGCCCGCTACGGGTGGCCCACCATCGCGGAGCAGACCGACGCGGTCTACCGTGGGGTGGTCCGCGGGAGGCCCGCCCGCCGTGCGGCGGCGCCGTGATGGGCTATATTACTCGCGAGTAACTAACGACCGTCTCCAGGAGGAACACCCCCATGAAGATCGCGGTGTGCGTGAAGCAGGTTCCGGACACGTGGGCGGAGAAGACGCTGCAGGCGTCCGACTCGACGCTCGATCGTGACGCCGCGGACGGCGTGATGAACGAGCTCGACGAGTACGCGGTCGAGGAGGCGCTCAAGCTCGCGGAGGCGCACGGCGGCGAGGTCGTCGTCGTGACGATGGGCCCGGAGCGTGCGGGCGAGACGGTCCGCAAGGCGCTGAGCATGGGCGCGGACGCCGGGGTGCACCTCGTCGACGCGGGCCTGCACGGGTCCGACGCACTGGCCACGAGCTACGCGCTGGCGGAGATCCTCAAGGGCCGCGGGTTCGACCTGGTCATCTTCGGCTCGGAGTCGACGGATGCGCGCATGAGCGTGGTGCCGGCGATGGTCGCGGAGCGGCTCGGGTGTCGCGCAGCTGACGTTCGCGCAGAAGGTCGACGTCGAGGGCAGCACCGTCACGATCCAGCGGGCCACCGAGACCGGCTACGACACGGTCGAGGCGTCGATGCCCGCGGTGCTGAGCGTGGTGGAGAAGATCAACGAGCCGCGCTACCCGTCGTTCAAGGGGATCATGGCGGCGAAGAAGAAGCCGGTCGAGACGCTCGTCCGTGGCCGATGCCGGGCTCGACGCCTCGCGCCTGGGCCTGTCGGCGGCGTGGAGCCAGGTCGCGGACTTCGCGGCCCGCCCGCCGAAGGCGGCGGGCACCGTCGTCACGGACGAGGGCGACGGCGGCGTCAAGGTCGCTGCGTTCCTGTCCGAGCAGAAGTTCATCTGAGTCCGAGACCGAAGAAGAGGGAAGAGTCGTCATGGGTGAGGTCCTGGTCCTGGTCGAGGAGTCCGACGGGTCGGTCAAGAAGGTCACCAGCGAGCTGCTGACGCTCGCGCGCCGGCTCGGCGAGCCGAGCGCGGTGTGGGTCGGCCCCGGCATCAGCGACGAGGCCGTCGCGGCGCTGGGCGAGTTCGGTGCCACCACGGTGTACGTGGCGGGCGACGAGGCCCTGGCCAAGCACCCGGTCGCGCCGAAGGCCGAGGTCCTCGCGCAGCTGGTCGCCGAGAAGGCGCCGACCGCGGTGCTCATCGCCTCGACCGCCGACGGCAAGGAGGCCGCCGGTCGCCTCGCCGTGCGCACCGACTCCGGCGTCATCACCGACGCCGTCGACATCGACGCCTCGCTCACCGCGACGCAGTCGGTGTTCGGCGGCTCGACCGTCGTGCACTCCAAGGTCACCAGCGGCACCCCGATCTTCACCGTGCGCGGCAACTCGGTCGCCCCCGAGGCCGCTCCGGCGACGCCGGCCCGCGTCGAGGTCGCCGTGGCGCTCTCCGATGCCGCGACCAAGGCCACCGTCACCGGCCGCACCGTCGCGGCGAAGGGCGGTCGTCCGGAGCTGACGGAGGCCGCGATCGTGGTCTCCGGTGGCCGTGGCGTGGGCGGTGCGGAGGGCTTCGGCGTGATCGAGGCGCTGGCGGACTCCCTCGGCGCGGCCGTGGGCGCGTCCCGCGCGGCGACGGATGCGGGCTGGTACCCGCACCAGTACCAGGTCGGGCAGACCGGCAAGACGGTGTCCCCGCAGCTGTACATCGCGAACGGGATCTCCGGGGCGATCCAGCACCGCGCCGGCATGCAGACGTCCAAGACCATCGTCGTGGTGAACAAGGACCCCGAGGCGCCGATCTTCGAGCTCGCCGACTACGGCGTCGTCGGCGACCTGTTCACCGTCGTCCCGCAACTGACCGACGAGATCAAGAACCGGGCCAGCTAGCGCACCTGACTAGCATTGCCCGTCGTGGACGACCGGGCGTATCTGGACCATGCGGCGACGACGCCGATGCTGCCGGCTGTCCGCGACGCCTGGGTCGCGCAGTCGGCCCAGGTCGGCAACCCGTCCTCGCTCCACGCGTCCGGGCGACGGGCGCGTCGCGTCGTCGAGGAGTCGCGCGAGTCGATCGCCGCGCTGCTGGGAGTGCGGCCCAGCGCGGTCGTGTTCACCTCCGGGGGCACGGAGGCCGACAACCTCGCGGTCAAGGGCCTGTTCTGGTCACGGCAGGCGCGCGGTCGGTGCCACGCGCGATCCTGGCGTCGGCGATCGAGCACCACGCCGTCCTCGACCCCGTGCTGTGGCTGGAGGAGGAGCAGGAGGCGGCCGTCGACCTGGCTGCCGGTCGACCCGGTCGGGCGGGTGCGACGTCGATGCCGTCGCCGACGGCGCTGGCCGACCCTGACGCCGTGGCCCTGTGCACCGTCATGTGGGCCAACAACGAGATCGGGACGGTCCAGCCGGTCGCACGAGATCGCGGCGCTGTGCCGCGAGGCCGGAGTGCCCTTCCACACGGACGCGGTCCAGGCGCTCGGCTACCTCCCGGTCGATCTCGGCGCCCTGGGCGCGGACGCGGTGACGATCAGCAGCCACAAGATCGGCGGCCCGTTCGGCGTCGGGCGCGCTCATCGCCGATCCCCGCACGGCGCTCACCCCCGTCCTCCACGGCGGCGGCCAGGAGCGCGAGGTCCGGTCGGGCACGCTCGACGCTCCCGCCATCGCGGCCTTCGCCGTCGCCGTCGAGCAGGCCGTGACCGGCCAGCGTGACCGGATGGCGCGCCTGACGGCGCTTCGCGAGAGCCTCGTGCGCGGCGTGCTCGACGCCGTGCCCGACGCGGTCCTCAACGGCGACCCGGGAACGGGCGCAGACGAGCGGCTGCCGGGCAACGCGCACCTGTCCTTCCCCGGCTGCGAGGGCGATCTGCTGCTCATGCTGATGGACGCGGCCGGCGTCGACTGCTCCACCGGCTCCGCCTGCACGGCCGGGATCCCCGAGCCGAGCCACGTGCTGCTCGCCATGGGGGTCGACGAGTCGCTGTCCCGGTCCTCGCTGCGCTTCAGCCTCGGCGAGGGATCGACGCAGTCGGATGTCGATGCCGTCCTGGCGGCGCTGCCCGGGTGCTGTCGAGCGGGCACGGCGGGCAGGGTCCCTCGCGTCCCGGGCGGGCTGACGTGCGCGTCATCGCGGCGATGTCGGGCGGCGTGGACTCCTCGGTCGCCGCAGCGCGGATGGTGGACGCGGGACACGAGGTGGTGGGCGTCCACCTGGCACTGTCGCGGTCGGGTGCGTCGGCCGGCGTCGGCGTCACGCGGGTGCTGCACCCTCGACGACGCCCGCGACGCGCGGCGCGTGGCCGACAAGCTCGGCATCCCGTTCTACGTGTGGGACCTGTCCGAGCGGTTCCGCGACGACGTGATCGCGGACTTCGTCGACGAGTACCGCAGCGGCCGCACCCCCAATCCCTGCCTGCGCTGCAACGAGAAGATCAAGTTCTCGGCCGTGCTCGACCGCGCGCTCGCGATGGACTTCGACGCTGGTGGCCACCGGGCCACTACGCGCGCATCGTCCAGGGACCCGACGGTCCGGAGCTCCATCGTGCGGTCGATCCGGCGAAGGACCAGTCGTACGTGCTCGGTGTGCTCGACGGCGACGCAGCTCGCCCATTCGGCCTTCCCGCTCGGCGACGACGTCAAGGACGTCATCCGCGACGAGGCCGAGCGCCGCGGGCTGCTGGTGGCGCGCAAGCCCGACAGCCACGACATCTGCTTCATCCCCGACGGCGACACCGCCGCGTTCGTCCGGTCGCGGGTCGGCGCGGCTCCCGGCGACGTCGTCGACGCCGACGACCGGCGAGGTCGCTCGCCCATCACGAGGGCGCGCACGCCTTCACCATCGGGCAGCGCCGCGGACTCAACCTGCGCGTGCCCGCGGCCGACGGCGCGCCGCGGTACGTGGTCGACGTCGACATCGTCACGAGCACCGTCCGCGTCGGCCCGCCCGAGCTGCTCGACGTCGACGTCATCGAGGGCATCCGGGTCGTGTGGGCCGGCCCGCCGTGGGCGCGGAGCCCGTGCGGCGTGCGAGGCCCAGGTGCGGGCGCACGGCCTGCCGGTGCCGGCGCGCGCCCGCATGGACGGCGACCGGCTGGTCGTCGACCTGGACGAGCCGATCCGCGGCCTGGCCGCCGGCCAGGCCGTCGTCCTCTACGACGGCACCCGCGTGATCGGCTCGGCCACCGTGGACGCCACCCATCGCGTGACTCGGCCGGGTCGACTCCGTGACGCCGCCCTGGACGCCCGTCGCCGCCACCGGGGTCGGCTCGATGCCCGGCACGTCCGTCGCGCGAGGCGACCCGCATCGTCGCCGGCGAGCTGCCCGGCTTCCTGCACGTCGCCGAGCTCCCGGCCCGCGGGCCCGGGCGCCGACATCATCGGCCGCACCGGCGGCCTGCTGGCCTCGGTGTCCTCGGGCATGGGGCTGGAGACGACTCCCGACGGCTGGCGCTTCACCGCGGGACTGGGCCGCGAGATGCGCCGGGCCGTGTCCTTCCTCGGCGAGGACCTCGACGCGCTCGAGGAGTCCGCCGTCGGGCTACGCCGGACCGGTCAAGGTGCCAGGTCGCCGGCCCGTGGACGCTGGCGGCGGCCATCGAGCTCACGTCGGGCGAGCGTGCGCTGCGCGATCCCGCCGCCGCGTGGGACATCGCGCAGGCCCTCGGCGAGGCCGTCGTCGGCCAGGTCGCGGACCTGCGCCGCCGGCTGCCGTCGGCGTCGGCCGTCGTCGTGCAGCTCGACGAGCCGGGCCTGCCCGCCGTGCTCGCCGGCCACGTCGGCACCGCGAGCGGGCTGTCGTCCTACCGGGCCGTCGACCCCCAGACGGCCGAGCGGGTGCTCGGGCACGTGCTCGCACGCGCGGCCGACGCCGGGGCCGTCGCCGGGCGTGCACTGCTGCGCTGCGGAGCCGCCGGTGCACGCTCCTGCGGTCGGCCGGGGCCGCAGTTCGTCAGCCTCGACCTGGCGCTGGCCGGGGACGCGCTCGACGAGGACCTCGGGCTCGCGTTCGAGGCGGGCATCGGCATCCTGGCCGGCGTCGTGCCCTCGACGGGTGTCGGGCGGCCTGGGCGACACTGCTGCCAGTGCAGCGCTGCGTGCCCTGCTGCACCGGCTCGGCCTGGAGGACGACCGCTGGCTCGCGCAGGTGGCCGTGACCCCGACGTGCGGCCTCGCCGGGCGCGAGCCCGGAGTGGACGCGCACGGCGCTCGCGGCGTGCCGGGCGGTGGGCCGGGTGCTCCGGCACGACGAGGACGACCGGACGGAGGAGCGCGATGGCAGGTGACCCGGCCGTCTCCGGCGCACGGGCACGCTGGACCGAGCTCGTCGACGTCATCAACGCGGCGCGCGCTGCCTACTACCAGCACGACGCGCCGACGCTCTCCGACGCCGAGTACGACGCGCTGTACGCCGAGCTGGTCGCGCTGGAGCAGGCGAACCCGCACCTGGTCAGCGGCGAGTCGCCGACCCAGACGGTCGGCGGCCAGCGGTCGGAGATGTTCGAGCCGGTCGAGCACCTCCAGCGGCTGTACTCGCTCGACAACGCCTTCGACACCGACGAGCTGACGGCCTGGCTCGACCGCGTCGAGTCCGGGCTCGGCTCGCTGCCCGACCTGCTGTGCGAGCTGAAGATCGACGGGCTCGCGGTCGACGCGGTCTACGTCGACGGCACGCCTCACCACGCTCGCCACCCGCGGCGACGGGCGGGTGGGCGAGGACGTCACCTACAACGTGCGCTACATCCCCTCGGTGCCCGCGTCGGCTGGCCTCCGCGTCCGGCCAGCCCGTCCCGCGCCTGCTCGAGGTGCGCGGCGAGGTGTTCATGCCCGGTCGCGGACTTCGAGCGCATCAACGGCGAGCAGCAGGACCTCGGCCTCGCCGCGTTCGCCAACCCGCGCAACACCGCGGCCGGCTCGCTGCGGCAGCGGGTCGACCGGCGCGAGGCCGAGCTGGCCGCCGTGCGCGCCGACGGGCGCAGTCGGGCGAGCGGGCGGAGGGCCGCGATCGCCCGCATGGAGGCCGAGCTGGCGCGCGCGGTCGCGCGGCTGAACGGCCTGCGGCTGACGGTTCACGGGATCGGGGCCGTCGACGGCATCACCATCGAGCGGCAGAGCGACGGGTACGCGGTGCTGGCCGACCTGGGGCTGCCCGTCAGCTCCCGCGCCCGCGTCCACCCGGATGCCGCAGGCGTCCTCGACTTCATCGCGCTACTACGGCGAGCACCGGCACGACGTCGAGCACGAGATCGACGGCGTCGTCATCAAGGTCGACGACATCTCGCTGCAGCAGCAGCTCGGGCGAGACGTCGCGCGCGCCGCGGTGGGCGATCGCCTACAAGTACCCGCCGGAGGTCGTGCGCACGCGCCTGCGCGACATCCAGGTCAACGTCGGACGCACCGGGCGCGTGACGCCGTTCGCGGTGATGGAGCCGGTGCGCGTCGCCGGCTCGACGGTGTCGATGGCGACCCTGCACAACGCCTTCGAGGTGCGAGCGCAAGGGCGTGCTCATCGGCGACATGGTCTTCCTGCGCAAGGCGGGCGACGTCATCCCGGAGGTGCTCGGCCCGGTGCTGGAGGAGCGCGACGGCAGCGAGCGGGCGTTCGTGATGCCGACGCGCTGCCCCGAGTGCGGCACGCCGCTGCAAGCCGGAGAAGGAGGGCGACAAGGACATCCGCTGCCCGAACGCCCGCAGCTGCCCGGCCCAGATGCGCGAGCGGCTGTTCCACGTCGCCTCCCGCGGGGCGTTCGACATCGAGGGCCTCGGCTACAAGGCCGCGATCGCCCTGCTCGACTGCGGGCTCGTGCAGGACGAGGGCGACCTCTTCCTGCTCGACGGACGCCGACCTGCTCCGCTGCCCGTTCTTCACCCGCGAGCCGGGCAAGGGCGAGCACGGCGTCCAGCTGTCCGAGAACGCGCGCGCCATGCTCGCGAACCTCGACGTCGCGCGTCGGCAGCCGCTGTGGCGGGTCCTCGTCGCGCTGTCGATCCGGCACGTCGGACCCACCGCTGCGCAGGGCCTGGCCCGGCGGTTCCACTCGCTCGACGCGATCATCGACGGCATCGGTCGAGGAGCTCGCCGAGCACCGACGGGGTCGGCGGCGGTCATCGCCGAGGCCGTCCGGGAGTGGTTCGAGGAGGACTGGCACCGCGACATCGTCGAGAAGTGGCGCCGCGGCGGCGTGCGCATGGCCGACGAGGTCGTCGACGTCGGGCCCGCAGCCGCTCGACGGGATCACTGTCGTCATCACCGGCTCCCTCGAGGGCTTCACCCGCGACTCGGCCGCGGCGGCGGTGACCGACCTCGGCGGCAAGGTGGCGTCGTCGGTCTCGAAGAAGACGCAGCTGGTGGTGGCCGGCGAGAACGCCGGCTCGAAGCTCGACAAGGCGCTCAGCCTGGGCGTCCCCGTCGTCGGGCTCGACGGATTCACGGCGCTCCTCGCCGACGGACTGGACGCTGCACTCACGCACAGGACAGGAGGACTGATGACCGCGAGCTACCGCATCCTGCACGCCGGCTACGTCGGCGACGAGACGCCGACGGCATGCACGTCGGCTCGACCGTCATCTACGCCGAGTCGGGTGCCGTGCGCGTCATCGTCGACCCGGGGCTGGTGGCCGGCGTCGGGGTTGATCCTCGATCCGCTCCTCGAGCTCGGCGTCGACGCCACGAGCAGATCACCGACGTGGTGTTCAGCCACCAGCACATCGACCACACGCTGAACGCGGCCCTGTTCCCGAACGCGCGCTTCCACGACTTCGCCGCCGTCTACCAGGGCGACCTGTGGCGGACGGCGACGCCGAAGGCAGGGTGCTCGCCGACGGCATCCGGCTGATCCGCACCCCCGGGCACACCGCCGAGGACATCTCGACGCTGATCGAGGGCGAGGACGGCCTGGTCGTCTGCACGCACGCCTGGTGGTTCGAGGGCGGTCCGGACGAGGACCCCTACGCACCGGACGCCGGAGGTGCTGCGGCCGCTCGCGCGACCGCGATCCGCGGCCTCGCGCCCCGGCGCTGGTCGTCCCCGGGCCACGGGCCGGCCTTCGCCCCATCCGTCGCACCTCTGACCCCTCGTCGAGTGCGCAGACGTGGCCCGTCTGACCACCCTCAGACGGGCCGCAGCTGCGCACTCAACGAGCCGTGACGGTGGTGGGTCAGCGGCTTCGCGACGCCTCAATAGGATTGCCGGCATGACCGCGATCACCCGTGCCGACGTCGAGCATCTGGCTCGCCTGGCCCGCCTGCAGCTCAGCGAGGACGAGCTCGACCACTACGCCGGGCAGCTGGACGTGATCCTGCAGTCCGTCGCGCGCGTGTCCGAGGTCGCGGCCGACGACATCCCGCCGACCTCGCACCCGATCCCGGTCGAGAACGTGTACCGCGACGACGTCGCCGAGCCCGGGCCTCGAGCGCGCGATCGTCGCGGCCGGTGCCCCGGCCTGGCAGGACGACCGCTTCCGCGTCCCGCGCATCCTGGACGAGGAGTAGTCGTGGCGGCGATGGAGGGCGACCTGATCCGGCAGGAGGCCGCCGTGCTCGCGCAGGCGATCGCGGCCGGCGAGGTGTCCAGCGAGGAGGTCACCCGGGCCCATCTCGACCGGATCGCCGAGGTCGACGAGCGCGTCCACGCGTTCCTGCACGTGCTGAACGACGATGCCATCGAGACCGCGCGAGCCGTCGACCGCAAGCGTGCGGCGGGGGAGCCCCTCGGTCCGCTGGCCGGCGTTCCGCTGGCGCTCAAGGACGTCCTCACCATGAAGGGCGTGCCCACCACCTGCGGCTCGCGCATCCTCGAGGGGTGGCGACCGCCGTACGACTCGACGGTGGTGCAGCGGCTCCGGGCCGCCGACGTCGTCATCCTCGGCAAGACCAACATGGACGAGTTCGCGATGGGCTCGTCCACCGAGCACTCCGCCTACGGGCCCACGCGCAACCCGTGGGACCTCGAGCGCATCCCCGGCGGCTCGGGCGGCGGCTCGTCGGCCGCGCTCGCCTCGTTCGAGGCGCCGCTGGCCATCGGCACCGACACCGGCGGGTCGATCCGCCAGCCGGCGTCCGTCACGGGCACCGTCGGCGTCAAGCCCACCTACGGCGCCGTCTCGCGCTACGGGCTCGTCGCGCTCGCCTCGTCCCTGGACCAGGCCGGCCCGTGCGCCCGCACGGTCATGGACACCGCGCTGCTCCACGCGGCGATCGCCGGGCACGACCCCCGCGACTCGACCTCCATCGCCGCCGACGTCCCCGACGTCGTGGCCGCCGCGCGGCGCGGTGACGTGCGCGGGCTGCGCATCGGCCTGGTCAAGGAGCTCAGCGGCGAGGGCTACCAGGCCGGCGTCTCGCAGCGCTTCACCGAGGCGGTCGAGATCCTGACGGCGCTCGGCGCCGAGGTGGTCGAGGTGTCGTGCCCGAACTTCGAGTACGCGCTCGCGGCCTACTACCTGATCCTCCCGTCGGAGGCCTCGAGCAACCTGGCCCGCTTCGACGGCATGCGGTACGGGCTGCGCGAGGGCGACGACGGCAACCGCTCCGTCGAGGAGGTCATGGCCCTCACGCGCGAGGCCGGCTTCGGCGCCGAGGTCAAGCGCCGCATCATGATCGGCACCTACGCGCTGTCGAGCGGCTACTACGACGCCTACTACGGCCAGGCGCAGAAGGTGCGCACGCTCATCACGCGCGACTTCAACGCGGCGTTCGAGAAGGTCGACGTCCTGGTCTCGCCGACGGCGCCGACCACCGCCTTCAAGATCGGCGACAAGGTCGACGACCCGATCGCGATGTACCTGAACGACATCGCGACCATCCCCGTCAACCTCGCCGGCAACGCTGCGATGTCGCTACCGGTGGGACTCGCGCCGGAGGACGGACTGCCCGTGGGCCTGCAGATCATGGCCCCGCCCATGGCCGACGACCGCCTGTACCTCGTCGGCTCCGCCCTGGAGTCGGCGCTCGTCGACCGCTGGGGTCACCTGCTGATCGAGGAGGCGCCGGCGCTATGACCACGAGCCACGACACGATCGACTTCGCCGACGCCCTCGCGGTCTTCGAGCCCGTCCTGGGCCTCGAGACGCACGTCGAGCTCGGCACGAACTCCAAGATGTTCTGCTCCTGCCCCACGGCCTTCGGAGCCGACGCCAACACGCAGGTGTGCCCGGTGTGCCTGGGCCTGCCCGGATCCATGCCGGTCGTCAACCGCGCGGCGGTCGAGTCGACGATCCGCATGGGGCTCGCACTGAACTGCCGGATCGTCCCGTGGTGCCGGTTCGCGCGGAAGAACTACTTCTACCCGGACATGCCGAAGGACTACCAGATCAGCCAGTACGACGAGCCGCTGTGCATCGACGGCTACCTCGACGTCACTGTCGAGACCGACGAGGGCCCGCGCGAGTTCCGCGTCGAGATCGAGCGCGTCCACATGGAGGAGGACACCGGCAAGCTCACGCATGCCGGTGGCGCGACCGGCCGCATCCACGGGGCCGACTACTCGCTCGTCGACTACAACCGCGCCGGCATCCCGCTGATCGAGATCGTCACCAAGCCCATCGTCGGGCACGGGGGCACTCGGTCCGCAGGTCGCGAAGGCCTACGTCGCCGAGCTCCGCGACCTCATGCGCGCGCTGGGCGTCTCGGACGTCCGCATGGAGGAGGGCTCGCTGCGCTGCGACGTCAACGTGTCGCTCAACCTCCCCGGCGATCCGTGGGGCACCCGCAGCGAGACCAAGAACGTCAACTCGCTGCGCTCGGTCGAGCGGGCGGTGCACTCGGAGATCGAGCGGCAGGCGCATGTCCTCACCTCAGGCGGCCGCGTCATCCAGGAGACCCGGCACTTCCACGAGGACACCGGCCGGTCGACGTCCGGTCGCTCGAAGGAGCAGGCGGAGGACTACCGCTACTTCCCCGAGCCCGACCTCGTGCCCGGTGGCACCGACCCTCGAGTGGATCGAGGAGCTGCGCGGCACGCTGCCCGAGCTGCCGTCCGTCAAGCGCGCCCGGCTGCGCGCCGAGTGGGGGATCGGCGACCACGAGTTCCAGACCCTCGTCAACGCCGGTGCCGTCGAGCTCGTCGAGGCGACGATCGCCGCGGGCGTCGAGCCGGCCGCCGCACGCAAGTGGTGGACGGGCGAGTTCGCGCGCATCGCGAACGATCGCGGCATGGAGCTGGCCGACGTGCCGGTGACGCCGGCCCAGATCCGTCGGGTCGAGGCGCTCGTCGCGGATGGCAGCCTCAACGACAAGCTCGCCCGCCAGGTGTTCGAGGGCGTCATCGTCGGGTGAGGGCGACGTCGATGACGTCATCGCCGGTCGCGGCCTTGCCATCGTGAGCGACGACTCCGCGCTGCTGGCGGCCATCGACGAGGCCCTCGCCGCGCAGCCCGACGTCGCGGAGAAGATCCGCGGCGGCAAGGTGCAGGCAGCCGGGGCGATCGTCGGCGCGGTGATGAAGACGACGCGCGGGCAGGCCGACGCCGCGCAAGGTCCGGGCCCTGCTGCTCGAGCGGCTCGGCGTCTCGGAGTAGCACGTGCTGGGCGCCATGCTGCCGGAGGACGTCCGTCCGGCGAAGCCGCCACTGCCGCTGGTCGACGAGCCGGACCGTGTCGTCTTCTATGTGCCTCGCTACATGGGCCCGGTGGCCGACCTCGAACTGATGTCGCTCATGCCGAACCTGAAGGTCGTGCAGCTCCTGACGGCCGGCTACGACAACGCGCTTCGCTACGTGCCCCGGGGCGTGACGCTGTGCAACGCCGGAGGGGTGCACGACGCCAGCACGGCCGAGCTCGCGGTCGGGCTCATCCTCGCCTCGATGCGCGGCCTCGACGAGTTCTCCCGGGCGATGCCCTCGGGCGCGTGGATGTACGCCCGACGCGAGGCGTTGGCGGACAAGCGCGTGCTGGTCCTCGGCGCCGGGGGCGTCGGGCAAGCCGTGCAGCGCCGCCTCGAGCCCTTCGAGACCGACGTCGTGATGGCCGCGAGGACCGCCCGGCAGGGAGTCGTGGCCATCGAGGACGTGGGAGTCCTGCTGCCGACCGTCGACGTCGTGGTGCTCGCCGTGCCGCTCACCGAGGACACGACCGGACTGGTCGACGACGCCTTCCTGTCACGCATGCGCGACGGCGCCCTCCTCGTGAACGTCGCCCGCGGGCCGGTCGTCGACACCGACGCCCTCGTCCGGCACGTGGCCATGGGCCGGATCCGGGCCGCGCTGGACGTCACGGACCCCGAGCCGCTGCCGCCCGGCCATCCGCTGTGGACCCTTCCCGGCGTGCTCGTCAGCCCGCACGTGGGCGGCAACACCTCGGCCTTCCTGCCGCGCGCGCGCAGGCTGGTGGAGCGGCAGATGCGACGTTTCGCCGCGGGGGAGCCGCTGGCCTCCGTAGTCTCGCGCTAGGCCCCAGGGAGGTCCCATGAAGCGCACCGTCGCTGCCCTCGCCAGTCTCGCTCACCGTCGCCGCGATCGGGGTGGCCGCCCCGCCGGCATCAGCCGAGGGCATGACCACCATCACGCTGAAGGTGCGCGACTGCGAGGGCTGCACGATCCAGCCGATGCTGCTGCGCGAGGACGCCGACGGCAAGGAGGCCGGACTACACCGGCGCGAAGGTGAAGGTCAGCGACGGCGTCGGCGATCATGCAGGTCCCGACCGACGAACACCCCGGGGATGTCGTTCCTCGTCGATGGGTCCGCGGTCGACTCGGACATCAACGCCGTGACCCGTCATCGTGGTCCAGTACAAGGGCTACGCACCCGGCACCGTGGTGACCCGCGCGCAGGCCGAAGGCCGCGAAGCAGGCGAGCGGCTGCTGGCTCGGGACGTCAGCCAGCAGCGTCACCCTGCGGGCCCGGGCGGCGACCGTGCAGCTGCCGACCTTCCCGACGGGAACGGGACGACCTCGGCGGTCCCGATGGCCTGGCTGATCCCGACGGGCAACGCCATGGGTGGCTTCGACGCGGCCACGAAGGGTGTGATCGCGACCCAGAACAGCGGGTGGCCGTGCAACGCCGGATGAGCCGCGGGCCCGCGGCTACCGAGAGGGCTCCGCAGGCTGGGCCGGGACGTCGCAGGAGACGGATCGACTCGATGTGAGGGTACGCAGCGTCTGCGGGCCGGCGTTCGATCCGCTGGCAGCGGACGCACCGAAGCGGGCTCAGGACACCCCGGCCTGCCGCTTCTGATCGACGGGAGGCTTGGTTCGGCGCGGCCGGACGGGTCAATAGGCTGCTCGTCATGACGAACATGAAGCCGCGCAGTTCCGACGTCACCGACGGGCTCGAGCGGGCGGCCGCCCGCGGGATGCTCCGTGCGGTGGGGATGTCCGACGAGGACTTCCCCAAGCCGCAGATCGGTGTGGCGTCGAGCTGGAACGAGATCACGCCCTGCAACCTGTCGCTCGAGCGGCTGGCGCGGTCCGCCAAGGAGGGCGTGCACGCCGCCGGCGGCTTCCCGATGCAGTTCGGCACGATCTCGGTGTCGGACGGCATCTCGATGGGACACGAAGGGCATGCACTTCTCGCTCGTCTCGCGCGAGATCATCGCCGACTCGGTCGAGGCCGTCATGCAGGCCGAGCGCCTCGACGGAATGGTCACGTTCGCCGGCTGCGACAAGTCGCTGCCCGGCATGCTGATGGCGTCGGCGCGGATCGACGTCGCGTCCGTGTTCGTGTACGCCGGTTCGATCCTGCCCGGCCACGTGAAGCTCTCCGACGGATCGGAGCGCGACGTCACCATCATCGACGCGTTCGAGGCCGTGGGTGCCTGCGCCCGTGGCCTGATGTCCCGCGAGGACGTCGACACGATCGAGCGCGCGATCTGTCCGGGGGAGGGCGCCTGCGGCGGCATGTACACCGCCAACACCATGGCCAGCGCCGCCGAGGCGATGGGCATGTCACTGCCCGGCTCCGCCGCGCCGCCCGCCGTGGATCGTCGTCGTGACGGGTTCGCCCGTCGGTCGGGTGAGGCGGTCGTCGAGCTCATCCGCCAGGGCATCACCACCCGCGACATCATCACCAGGCAGTCGCTCGAGAACGCCATCGCCGTGGTGATGGCGTTCGGCGGCTCCACGAACGCCGTCCTGCACCTGCTCGCCATCGCGCACGAGGCTGACGTCGAGCTGGAGATGGAGGACTTCCACCGCATCGGCTCCAAGGTCCCGCTGCTGGCCGACGTCAAGCCGTTCGGCCGCTACGTCATGAGCGACGTCGACCGGGTCGGCGGCGTCCCCGTCATCATGCGGGCGCTGCTCGATGCCGGCCTGATGCACGGCGACTGCCTGACCGTCACCGGCAGGACCATGGCCGAGAACCTCGCGGACATCAACCCGCCGGACCCGGACGGCGACATCCTCTACGCGTCCAGGAACGCGATCGCCACCTCCGGCGGCATCACCGTTCTCAAGGGCTCGCTGGCCCCGGAGGGCGCGGTGGTCAAGAACGCCGGCGTGCCCGTCGACGTGTTCGAGGGCGTCGCGCGCGTGTTCGAGCGCGAGCAGTCGGCGATGGCCGCCCTCGAGGACGGCACCATCCAGAAGGGGGACGTCGTCATCATCCGGTACGAGGGCCCCAAGGGCGGTCCGGGCATGCGCGAGATGCTGATGATCACGGGAGCCATCAAGGGCGCCGGCCTCGGCAAGGACGTCATGCTCATCACGGACGGCCGCTTCTCCGGCGGCACCACGGGCCTGTGCG
This sequence comes from uncultured bacterium, assembly GCA_963707385.1. GTDB lineage: Bacteria > Actinomycetota > Actinomycetes > S36-B12 > S36-B12 > UBA10649. The sequence goes on from CAVPPK010000004.1 coordinate 1,017,589, forward strand.
TCGGCCACGTCGCGCCTGAGGCGGTCGACGGCGGTCCGATCGGCCTGGTGAAGCGAGGGCGACCGGATCCGCATCGACATCCCGAACCGCACGCTGGACCTGCTCGTCGACGAGGCGGAGCTCGCCACCCGTCGCGCGGCCTTCACGCCGCTCCCGCCCCGCTACACGCGGGGCGTGCTGGCCAAGTACACGCGCCTGGTCGGCTCGGCGTCGCGCGGCGCGGTCTGCGACTAGGGGCAGCGATGAGGCTCATGCGCGTGGGGCCCATGGGCTCCGAGACCCCGGTCGTGCTCGACGAGCACGGTCAGCGTCGAGACGTGTCGACGATCACGGCGGACTTCGACTCCGCCTTCTTCGGCAGCGGGGGGATCGAACGGCTCCGGACCGGCCGACCTGGCGTCGCTCCCGGTGGTTGCCGACGATCTCCGGGTGGGTGCTCCCATCGCCCGGCCAGGCAACGTCCTGTGCGTCGGCCTGAACTACATCGACCATGCCAATGAGTCGAACATGGCGATCCCAGCGGAGCCGGTCCTGTTCAACAAGGCCCCGAACGCGGTGGTGGGCCCGAACGACGACGTGATGATGCCCCGCCGATCGACCAAGGTGGACTGGGAGGTGGAGCTGGGCGTGGTCATCGGCTCCACGTGCCGGTACCTGGGGTCGCCGGAGGAGAGCCTCGCCCACGTCGCCGGCTTCGTCATCTCGAACGACGTCTCCGAGCGGGCCTTCCAGCTCGAGGGCACGGGGCAGTGGGTGAAGGGCAAGTCGTGCGAGACCTTCAACCCCTGCGGTCCGTGGCTGGTGACGCCGGACGAGCTCGATCTCGAGGCTGGCCTCGACCTGTGGCTCGACGTGAACGGCGAGCGGCGGCAGACCGGGCACACGTCGGACCTGATCTTCGACGTGCCGTTCCTGCTGCACTACATCAGCCAGTACCTCGTCCTCGATCCCGGTGATCTCGTCAACACGGGCACTCCGCCGGGTGTCGCGATGGGCATGGCCGAGCCCGCCTGGCTCGGGGCGGGTGACGAGATGGCCCTGGGCATCACCGGCCTGGGCGAGCAGCGCCAGCGCTGCGTCGAGGCACCCTGACGGGGCAGCCCGCCTAGTCCTCCCGGTACGCGTCCCAGTCGGCTCCCGCGAGCAGGCCGCCCTCGATCGTGATGGCCTGCCCGGTGATGTAGCTCGACGCACCGCTGGCCAGGAAGATCACGGCGCCGACGAGCTCGGGCGGGTCGATGAGCCGCCCCATGGGCATGTTGTCGGCGAACCACCGCTCACGATGCGGTTCGCCCCAGAGCGGCTTGGTGAACTCGGTCTTCACGACGGCCGGCTCGATGCAGTTGACGCGGATGCCGTCCTTGACCCACTCGCGTGCGAACGACCGCGTCATCGACGTCACAGCTGCCTTCGTCGCGGCGTACACGGAGATGGTGTTGTAGCCGTACCGCGCGCTCATCGAGGAGATGTTGACGATGGCTCCGCCGCCGCGAGCCTTCATGCCGGCATGCACCGCCTGGCTGACGAAGTAGACCGCCCGCATGTTGACGGCGACGATGGCGTCGAAGTCCTCGGGCGTCACGTCGTCGATGAGCTTGCGGCGGTTGATGCCCGCGCAGTTGACGAGGATGTCGATCCCGCCCATCTCCTCCTCGGCTCGCGCGACCAGTGCACGGCACTCGTCGACGACGGACAGGTCGGCGGCGAACGAGAAGTCCGCAGAGACCGCATCGGCCCGCTCCATGGTGAGGTCCTGGGCGCCGACGACCGCACCGGCGGCGGCCATGGCGTGGGCGACCTCGGTGCCGATGACCCCTCCTGCGCCCGTGATGAGGACGTTCTTGCCGGCGAGGGAGAACAGCTCGGTGCTCATGAGGGTTCCTTCCTGGGGAGGGACAGTCGCGCCACCGAGTAGGGGGCGACGGTGATGCGGTGCTGCTCGACGTCGACGGCCTGCTCGTCGCGCCGTGGCGTTGGCCACGAGGACGGTGCCGTTGCCGAGGGCCAGCGCGTCGACGCGGGCCGGGTCGGTCGAGCGGCAGATGCGCACGCTGGCCGCCTCAGCCACCTCGGCGATCACGTCGTACACGGGGAAGATCGCCCCCGGCGTCGACCCGAAGTCATCGGGCTGCCGCGAGCCCTCGGCGCGCTCCATGAGCCCCTCCCACCCGGTCGCCTCGTAGTAGGTGACGGCGTCGAGGGCACCGGTCTCGGCGATCGCCTTCAGCGACAGCACCGTCCAGGCTGCGGTGAAGGGGCTGCACTGCCGGGCGTCGACCCGGCTCGGCAGGGCGGTGTTGCTGAGGTCGAGCTCCGGCGCGGTCGCGTTCGGGTTGGAGCGGGGGCGCAGCGTGATGGGCGACACCTCAAGCCAGGCATCCGGGTACAGCGCCCGGGCATTGCGCGCGATCGCCGCCTGCGTCGCCGCGTTCTGCATGACGGACGTGTCGTCCGATGCGTGCACCTGGGGATTGAGAGAGAAGGCGACGAACGGCGCCGGCGCCGGCCGCCCGCGGTTCAGCTCGGTGAAGTACAGGTCCGTGCCGCCGCCGACGCGCTGCCCGAGCACGGCTGAGGCCGCGCGCAGGAGCGCGGCGTCGGTCACCTTGGTCGTCGGGTCGAAGACCAGCCAGTGGTCGATGCGCTCGTCATCCGCCCAGGGGGCGAGCCGGGCGAGCTCGGCCGCGTCGGCGACGTGGAGAGCGGGCACGAGGCGGGCGCCCACGGCCTCGGCATCCTGCAGCGCTGCCTCGAGACGGGGCAGGGCGGCGGGGGAGGACACGTCGAGGTCGATGCGAACGTGATCGAGGCCCAGCGCGGCCAGCCGCTCGATCTCCTCGGAGGTGAGGCGGTGCCCGTCGTGGTCGAGCTGGATGCCGATCCGCGGCAGCGGGCGCTCGTCGTCGGTGAGGTCGATGCGGAGCGCCGGCGGCGCCCAGTGCGCGGGCGGCACCGATCCCTGGATCGTCACCTCGACCGCCTGGGCGATGCCATCGCCCGGGCTCGACCGTCACAGGGAAGGGCAGCGAGATGGGAGTGCAGTAGTGCTTGAACGAGGCGTCGCTCCAGTTGCGGTGGTCCTCGCTCTCGAACGTCTCCCCGCTCATGCGCACCGTGGCGCGCACCCCCGGGACGACCTGGTGGCTGAGAGCCCGCACGTCCGTGAAGGGCTGGTCCGGGGTGATGGCCAGGGGGAAGCCGGTCTCCACGACCGCTGCCGTCGACCGTCTCCAGGGTGGCGGGCAGGCCCGCGAGGGTGGCCGGGTGCAGCACGCACAGGCCCAGCCGGTTCCGGACGAAGGGCGCGTCGGTGCTGCCGTCGACGGCGTAGCGGATGGTCCCGTCGGCCGACCCGCTCAGCCGCCCCGTCCAGGTGAATGGCTCCGCGTCGAAGGAGCCCCGCGCCCGCAGGTCGATGACGAAGGAGTCTCCGGCCGACCGCAGGTCCTCCTCGAGGATGGTCCAGGGCCGGGCCGTCCAGTTGAGGTCCTGGAAGACCATGTAGATCCGGCGCACGATCTCCGTGCCGCCGAGGCGGATGTCGCGCAGGTCGCCGTCCGCGTAGGTGACCGTGAGCGGCCCGGCGTGCAGGACGGTCAGGACAGGCTCCCGACGGTGTAGCGCGCGCCGGAGGCGAGCGACTCGTAGGCGCCGAGGGTCACGTCGAGCAGCCGCAGGGTGCGGGCGCCGGACGTCTCCGGCTCCTCTCCGGTCTGCAGGCAGTGGATCCAGTGCCGCTGGATCGTGTAGACGGAGTCCTGGATCGCGTTCCACGGTTCGCTCGTCCAGCCGTGGTCGGGGATCACGAGGTCCTCGTCGGTCACGCCGCCGCGACTGACGACCTGCAGGTGGTAGTCGGGGCCGAGCGTGATCGTGCCCTCCGTGCCCTCGAGGACGACGAACGTCTGCGGGTACGTGTTGTGGTCCGAACGCGTCTCGTAGCTGGCGTCGACGATGCAGGTGGCGTCGTCCATGTGCATCAGGACGGTGGCCACGTCCTCCCCGGCGATGCGCGGATTGACGGTCAGGGCGTCGGTGAACAGGGTTCGGGGCTCACCGACGAAGCAGGTGGCGAGGTCGAACAGGTGCACGGCGACGTCGACGATGATCATGCGCTCGCTGTCGACCAGCCACGGCTGGGCCGAGTACACGTCATGGGCCGTCCGGAAGGAGATCCGTCCGAAGAATGGGCGACCGATGGCCCCGCCGTCGAGCAGCTGCTTGATCCGCCGCATCGGGTGCTGGAACCGGAAGTTCTCGTGCACCATGAACGGAAGGTCGCGATCGGCGCACGCGTCGACCATCGCCTTCGCATCTGCCATGTCCCACGCGAGCGGCTTCTGGCAGATGGGTGCGACCCCGTGCGCGGCGGCGAGCTCGACCATCATGCGATGCGTCGGGGGAGTCGTGGCGATGTCGACGAAGTCGAGCTCCTCGTTGGCGAACAGCTCGGACGCATCGGTGTAGGCACGGCCACCGAACGTCGCGGCCGCAGCGTTCACGCGGTCGGCGTCGATGTCGCACACGGCCACCAGCTCGACCTCGGGGATCTCCGCCCACGCATGGAGGTGGTTCTGCGCGAAGAATCCGGTGCCGACGACGGCGAAGCGGTACGGACGGGTCACAGTTCCACCGGCCGGGCCGGGTCGGTGATCCACTCGCTCCAGGAGCCGACGTACATGCGTGCGCCGGGGAGCCCGGCATGGGTCATCGCCAGGACGTTCTGCGCAGCGGTCACCCCGGACCCGCAGTAGAAGATGACGTCCGCCGGGTCCTGGTCGCCGATGAGCTCGCGGTAGTGGGCCTGCAGCTCGTCGGCGGGGCGCAGATGCCCGTCGGTCGTCATCGTCTCCGCGCGGTCGGCCAGTCCCGCGCCGGCGATGTGGCCGCGCACCGGATCGTGGTAGACACCGCCGCCGTGGTACCCCTCGGCGCCCCGGGAGTCGAACACGCAGGTCTGCGGACGCACGCGGGCGGCATCGACGACGTCGGCCTCGACGAGCAGCTCCGGTCGCAGGCGTGCCGTGAAGGGGCGTGCCGGGCGCGACTCGACGCCCGTGGAGAGGGCGCCCCCTGCCGCGAGCCAGGCGGCGAGCCCGCCGTCGAGGACGGCGACTCGGTCATGGCCGAGCCAGCGAAGCATCAGCCACAGGCGCGACGCGGCCATGAGCCCGCCCTCGGCGTCGTAGGCCACGACCTGCGTGCGCTCGTCGATTCCCCAGGCACCGAGCTGGCGGGCGAAGTCCTCCGGATCCGGGAAGGGTCGGCGGCCGGTCACGCCGGGGACGATCGGGCCTGCCATGTGCAGCGCCAGGTCAGCCTGCTGCGCACCCGGGATGTGTCCCTCCGGGTACACGTGCTGACCCCATTCCTCGTCGTCCAGGGTGAAGCGCGCATCGAGGACCACCGTGTCCGGATCGTCGAGGATCGCCTGAAGCTCGCCGGCAGTGATCAGCGTCGTGTATCCCATGCTCTGCTTCCTCGAGACGTCTCCGACCGGTGCCTAGACTACGGCGATGACGATGACGCCGCGCAGTTCGCTGGTCACGCAGGGTCGCGACCGAGCACCCAACCGCGGCATGCTTCGGGCCCTCGGGATGACCGACGCCGACTTCACGAAGCCGCAGATCGGGATCGCGTCGAGCTGGAACTCGATCACCCCGTGCAACATGTCGCTGCGTGACGTGGCCGCCTCGGTGGGCGAGGGGGTGCAGGCCGGCGGCGGCTTCCCGATGGAGTTCGGCACCATCACGGTCTCCGACGTGATCTCCATGGGTCACGAGGGCATGCACTTCTCGCTGGTGAGTCGCGAGGTCATCGCGGACTCGGTGGAGACGGTCATGCAGGCGGAGCGGCTCGACGGCATGGTCACGCTGGCCGGGTGCGACAAGAGCATTCCGGCGATGCTGATGGCCGCGGCTCGTCTCGACGTCTCCAGCGTGCTGCTGTACGCGGGCTCGCTGCTGCCCGGGCACGTGCGGCTCGAGGACGGCAGCGAGCACACCGTCAACATCGTGACCGCGTTCGAGGCGGTCGGCGCCAATGCCCGAGGACTCATGTCGGACGGGGACCTCGACCGCATCGAACGGGCCGTCTGCCCGAGTGCGGGCACCTGCGGCGGCATGTACACCGCCAACACCATGGCCAGCGCGGCCGAGGCGATGGGCATGGCCCTGCCCGGGTCGTCCTCGCCGCCCGCCGTCGACGCCCGGCGGTCAGGGCTGGCCCGACTCGCGGGGGAGTCCGTCATCGAGCTGATCCGGCGTGGCATCACCACGCGCGACATCATCACGCGTGAGTCGCTGGAGAACGCCATCACCGTGGTCATGGCGCTCGGCGGATCGACGAACGCGGTCCTGCACCTCCCCGCGATCGCCCACGAGTGCGGCTTCGAGCTCGAGCTGGACGAGTTCCAGCGCATCAGCGAGCGGGTGCCCCTCCTCGCCGACCTCAAGCCGTTCGGCGAGTTCGTGATGTTCGACCTCGACCGCGTCGGCGGCGTGCCGGTCGTGATGCGGATGCTGCTCGACGAGGGCCTGCTGCACGGCGACTGCCTGACGGTCACGGGACGCACGGTGGCGGAGAATCTCGCCGCACATCGATCCGCCCGGTGCGGACGGACGCGTCATCCGTGCCATCGCACGTCCGCTCGCCCCGACCGGTGGCATCACGATCCTCGGTGGATCGATGTGTCCCGAGGGAGCCGTCGTCAAGAACGCCGGCGTGCAACGTCGACGTCTTCGAGGGGGCCGCGCGCGTGTTCGACCGCGAGGAGGCGGCGATGGCGGCGCTCGAGGACGGCACGATCCAGCCGGGCGACGTCGTCGTCATCCGGTACGAGGGGCCCAAGGGCGGCCCCGGCATGCGCGAGATGCTGATGATCACCGGCGCGATCAAGGGTGCCGGGATGGGCAAGGACGTCATGCTCATCACGGATGGCCGGTTCTCCGGCGGCACGACGGGACTGTGCGTGGGCCACGTCGCGCCCGAGGCGGTCGACGGCGGCCCGATCGGCCTGATGCGCGACGGCGACCGCGTGCGCATCGACATCCCGAAGCGCACGCTCGACCTGCTCGTCGACGAGGCGGAGCTCGAGACCCGCCGCGCGGCGTTCGAGCCGTTGCCCCCGCGCTACACCCGTGGGGTGCTGGCGAAGTACGCGAGGCTGGTGGGGTCCGCCTCGCGCGGCGCGGTCTGCGACTAGGCGAGGAGTGAGCGGAGCGAGCCCCGGAGCCGAGGCGCCTAGGACCCGCGACTAGGCGAGGAGTGAGCGGAGCGAGCCCCGGAGCCGAGGCGCCTAGGACCCGCGACTAGGCGAGGAGTGAGCGGAGCGAGTGAGCGCGAGACGCAGGTCACGCGAGGGCCGGGTGGCCGGAGGCTGCGGCCGTTGGGTATGGTGTCGTCCGTGGCACGAATTCTCGTAGTAGACAGGCGCGTGGGCTGACCTTCGGTCACCCGCGCGCTCCCTCCGTTACCCGATTTGGGTCGGAGGGTTTTTCATTGAAGGCGTCGAGCTAAGGAACGAGATGGCCGAGAAGATCACCGGGGCGCAGAGCCTGGTCTACGCACTTGAGGCAGCGGGCGTGACCGACATCTTCGGGATCCCCGGCGGCGCGATCCTCCCGCTGTACGACCCCCTGTTCGACTCCACGATCCGCCACATCCTCGTACGCCACGAGCAGGGCGCCGGCCACGCCGCCGAGGGATTCGCTGCGGCGTCCGGGCGGGTGGGCGTGTGCATGGCCACCAGCGGCCCCGGTGCGACCAACCTCGTGACCCCGCTCGCGGACGCCAACATGGACTCCGTCCCGGTGGTGGCGATCACCGGGCCAGGTGCCGAGCGGCGCGATCGGCACCGACGCCTTCCAGGAGGCGGACATCCGCGGCATCACGATGCCCATCACGAAGCACAACTTCCTCATCACGAACCCCGACGACATCCCGCGCGCGGTCGCCGAGGCGTTCCACCTGGCCAGCACGGGCCGGCCCGGCCCCGTGCTCGTCGACGTCTCCAAGGACGCGCTGCAGGCGCAGACCGAGTTCCGCTGGCCCGTCCAGATGGACCTGCCCGGCTACCACCCGGTCACCAAGCCGCACTCGAAGCAGGTGCGCGAGGCCGCGCGCATGATCATGGCCGCGAGGCAGCCGGTGCTCTACGTGGGCGGCGGAGTCATCCGCGCCAGGGCGGCGGCCTCCCTGCGCCGCCTCGCCGACCTCACCGGCATCCCGGTGGTCACGACCCTCATGGCTCGCGGCGCCTTCCCGGACTCCCACCCGCTGCACATGGGCATGCCCGGGCATGCACGGCACCGTCGCAGCCGTCGGCGCCCTGCAGAAGGCCGACCTGCTGATCACGCTGGGCGCCCGGTTCGACGATCGCGTCACCGGCAAGCTGTCGACGTTCGCCCCGAACGCGGGCATCATCCACGCCGACATCGATCCGGCCGAGATCGGCAAGAACCGCCAGGCCGACGTCCCGATCGTGGGCGACCTGGCCGAGATCATCCCCGAGCTGATCACCGCCATCGAGGCCGAGCTGGCGGCCGGCGCCGTCGCCGACTACGAGGGCTGGCGGACGCTGCTCGTCGCGCATGCGGGAGACCTACCCGCTGGGGTACGAGTCGTACGACGACGGGTCGCTCTCGCCTCAGTACGTGATCCAGCGGCTCGGCCTCATCTCGGGGCCGGAGGCGATCTACGCCGCCGGCGTGGGCCAGCACCAGATGTGGGCCGCCCAGTTCATCGGGTACGAGCACCCGAACACCTGGCTGAACTCCGGCGGTCTCGGCACCATGGGCTACGCGGTCCCGGCCGCCATGGGCGCCAAGGTGGCCATGCCGGACAAGACGGTCTGGGCCATCGACGGCGACGGCTGCTTCCAGATGACCAACCAGGAGCTCGCCACCTGCGCGATCAACGACATCCCGATCAAGGTCGCGCTCATCAACAACGGCAACCTGGGCATGGTCCGCCAGTGGCAGACCCTGTTCTACAACGAGCGCTACTCGAACACGAACCTCGAGTCCCATCGCATCCCCGACTTCGTGAAGCTGGCGGACGCCTACGGCTGCCACGGGCTGCGGTGCGAGTCGCCCGAGCAGGTCGATGCGACGATCGAGAAGGCCATGGGCATGAACGATGCCCCCGTGGTCATCGACTTCGTGGTCCACAAGGACGCGATGGTGTGGCCGATGGTGGCCGCCGGAACCAGCAATGACGACATCATGGTCGCGCGCGAGATGGCGCCCGACTGGAGCGGAGAAGACGACTGATGTCCCGACACACCCTCTCCGTCCTCGTCGAGGACAAGCCCGGCGTCCTGGCCCGCGTGGCCAGCCTGTTCTCGCGGCGTGGCTTCAACATCGAGTCACTCGCCGTGGGCCCGACCGAGCTGCCCGACGTGTCGCGCATGACGATCGTCGTCACCGTCGACCTGCTCCCGCTCGAGCAGGTGACCAAGCAGCTCAACAAGCTGATCAACGTGCTGAAGATCGTCGAGCTCGACCCCGATGCATCGGTGCAGCGCGAGATCATGCTGGTCAAGGTCAAGTCCGACATCGACACGCGCTCGCACATCCTCGAGACCGCGCAGCTGTTCCGCGCCAAGGTCGTCGACGTGTCGGCCGAGGCCGTCACGATCGAGGCGACCGGCAAGGTCGACAAGCTGCAGGCCCTGCTCAAGGTCCTGGAGCCGTTCGGCATCAAGGAGCTGGTCAAGTCCGGGATGGTCGCCGTCGGGCGCGGGCCGCGCTCCATCACCGACCGCTCGGTCCGACCGGTCGACCGCACCGCCTGAGCCCCCCCCAGCGATACCCTTCCCCCGCCTACCCGACCTAAAGAGGAGCGCCCCCGTGGCCGAACTGTTCTACGACGACGACGCTGACCTGTCCATCATCCAGAACCGCGTTGTCGCGATCATCGGGTTCGGCAGCCAGGGGCATGCGCACGCGATGTCGCTGCGCGACTCGGGCGTCGACGTGCGGGTGGGGCTGCGCGAGGGCTCGAAGAGCGCGGCCAAGGCGGAGGAGGCCGGCCTCCGGGTCGTCGATCCCGCCACGGCGGCCGCCGAGGCCGACGTCATCATGATCCTCGCTCCCGACCACGTGCAGGCGGCCCTCTACAAGGAGTCGATCGAGCCGAACCTCCAGGAGGGGGACGCGCTCTTCTTCGCGCACGGCTTCAACATCCGCTTCGGCTACATCACCCCGCCGGCGTTCGTCGACGTGTGCATGGTCGCCCCCAAGGGCCCGGGTCACCTCGTGCGTCGCGAGTACGTGGCCGGGCGCGGCGTGCCGGCCATCGTCGCCGTCGAGCAGGACGCGACCGGCCTCGCGTGGCCGCTGGCGCTGTCGTACGCCAAGGCCATCGGCTCGCTGCGCGCGGGCGGCATCAAGACGACGTTCACCGAGGAGTGCGAGACCGACCTGTTCGGCGAGCAGGCCGTTCTGTGCGGTGGCGCCTCGCAGCTGGTCATGTACGGCTTCGAGACCCTGGTCGAGGCCGGCTACCAGCCCGAGGTCGCGTACTTCGAGTGCCTTCACGAGCTCAAGCTGATCGTCGACCTGATGTACGAGGGCGGCATCGCCAAGCAGCGCTGGAGCGTGTCCGACACCGCCGAGTACGGCGACTACGTCTCCGGCCCGCGCGTCATCGACCCGCACGTCAAGGAGAACATGAAGGCCGTGCTGGCCGACATCCAGAACGGCTCCTTCGCCAAGCGCTTCGTCGACGACCAGCTGGCCGGCGGACCGGAGTTCAAGGAGCTTCGGGCCAAGGGCGAGCAGCACCCGATCGAGAAGGTCGGGCGCGAGCTGCGCGGCCTCATGAGCTGGGTCGACACCAAGGGCGACGACTACGTCGAGGGCACTGCCGCCCGCTGACCTGGGGGGAGCCCCGTGACGGGCTTCACAGGGACAGGTCGGCCCGGCGAAGGCCCCCTGGACGCTCGCTAGACTCCCCGCGTGACCAAGCCACGCGTGCTCATCGCCGAAGAACTGTCCCCTGCAACGGTCGAGGCCCTCGGCCCGGACTTCGAGATCGTCTCGTGCGACGGTGCCGATCGGGCAGCCCTGCTGCCGGCCATCGCCGACGTCGACGCGATCCTCGTCCGCTCGGCCACCCAGGTCGACGCCGAGGCGATCGCCGCCGCGAAGCGGCTCAAGGTCATCGCCCGTGCCGGGGTGGGCCTGGACAACGTCGACATCAAGGCCGCGACGCAGGCCGGCGTGATGGTGGTCAACGCGCCCACCTCCAACATCGTGAGCGCGGCCGAGCTGGCCGTCGCCCTGCTGCTGGCCTCCGCCCGCAACGTCGTGCCCGCCAGCTCCGCGCTCGCGCGCGGCGAGTGGAAGCGCTCGAAGTACACCGGCGTCGAGGTCGCCGACAAGGTCGTCGGCGTCGTCGGCCTGGGCCGCATCGGCGTCCTCGTCGCCCAGCGGCTGAGCGCCTTCGGCGTGAAGCTCATCGCGTACGACCCCTACGTGCAGCCGGCCCGCGCCGCGCAGCTGGGCGTCCGGATGGTCACGCTCGACGACCTGCTGGCGGAGAGCGACTTCATCACCGTGCACCTGCCCAAGACGGCGGAGACGATCGGCCTCATCGGCGACGCCGAGCTCCACAAGGTCAAGCCCACGGTCCACATCATCAACGCCGCTCGCGGCGGCATCGTCGACGAGGCTGCGCTCTACTCGGCGCTCGTCGACGGCCGGGTCGCCGGCGCCGGGCCTCGACGTCTACGCGAAGGAGCCGTGCACCGACTCCCCGCTGTTCACCCTCGAGACCGTCGTGGCGCTGCCGCACCTCGGGGCCTCGACCGACGAGGCTCAGGAGAAGGCCGGCATCGCCGTCGCGCGATCCGTCCGCCTGGCGCTGTCCGGCGAGCTCGTCCCCGATGCGGTCAACGTGCAGGGCGGCCAGCTGGACGAGGTCATCAAGCCGATGCTGCCGCTGGCCGAGAAGATCGGCTCCATCGCCTGCGGCCTCGCCGATGCCGCGGTCGTGCGGATCGACGTGGAGGCACTGGGCGAGATCGCCGACCACGACGTCCGCGTCCTGGAGCTGTCGGCGCTCAAGGGCGTCTTCCAGATGCTCGTCCACGATCCCGTGTCCTACGTCAACGCACCGGTGCTCGCCGAGCAGCGCGGCGTCGAGGTGGCCCTCACGACGGACCGCACCAGCGAGGACCACCGCTCGCTCGTGCGCGTGACCCTGACGCAGACCAACGGCGAGAAGGTCAGCGTGGCCGGCACCGTCGCCGGACCGCGCAACGTGGCCAAGGTCGTCGAGGTCGACAGCTTCGACGTCGACGTGCCCGTGAGCGACCACATGGCCTTCCTCCGGTACCACGACCGTCCCGGGCATCGTCGGCACGGTCGGCCGGATCCTGGGCGAGGGTGACGTCAACATCGGCGGCATGCAGGTGAGCCGCGACGAATCGGGCCACGCACTCATCGTCCTGACGGTCGACTCGGTCATCGAGCCGGGGCGGCTCGAGGCGATCGTCGCCGAGATCGGGGCGCACTCGGGCAAGGCCGTCGACCTCGACTAGCAGGAGCGCATGGACAGGACGCACCGCAACGGCCTCGCGTGGGCGTTCGTCGGGGTCCTGCTGTTCTCGTTCTCGCTGCCGCTGACCAAGGTCGCCGTCGGGGGATTCGACCCCTTCTTCACCGCTACCGGCAGGGCCGTCATCGCGGGCAGCATCGCGGCGGCGTTCCTGGCACTGCGGCGGGTGCCGTGGCCGGCCCGAGCCCAGCTCAAGCCGCTGCTGTTCACGATGCTCGGAGCGGTGTTCGGCTGGCCGATCCTGCTCGCCCTCGCCCTCGAGCGCACGACGTCGGCCCATGCCGCCGTGATCGCGGCCTTCATGCCGTTGACGACAGCCCTGTTCGCCGTGCTGCGGAACCACGAGCATGTGCCGCGGCAGTTCTGGATCGCCGCGGGCGGCGGGACGGCCGCGCTCGTGATCTTCGCCCTGTCCCGCGGAGGCGCAGAGGGCGGTGATCTCGTCGCGGACCTCCTGATCGTCGGTGCTGTGCTGAGCTCGTCCTGGTGCTACGTCGAGGGAGCGGCGATCACCAAGGTCATGCCCGGATGGCAGGTCATCTCGTGGGTCGTCGTGCTCGCCCTGCCGGTGACCGTGCCCGCCTCCGTGGTCCTGTGGTGGGCCACGTCGGGGGACTACGACACGAGCGCCGTCGAGTGGATGTCGCTCGTCCTGCTGGGCGTCTCGTCCATGTACCTGGGGTTCTTCGCCTGGTACCGGGGACTGGCGCTCGCGGGCGCGGCCTACGGCGGTCAGGTGCAGCAGCTGCAGGCACTGCTGACGCTGCTGTGGTCGGCTCTGCTGCTGGGCGAGACCGTGACGCTGCTGACCGTGGCGACGGCACTCGTGGTGGTGGTGTGCGTGGCGTGGGCGCAGCGGAGCCGGCGGGAGGTCGTCGTCGCGCCGGAGGAATGAACCCCAGCGCGATGGGGTTAGCCTTGCTCGGGGGTCGACGAAGGGAACTGGGTGAAGGACCTGCTGGTCGGCTACCTCAGGCCCCACTGGCGCGTGCTCGTGCTCATCGCGTTCCTCCTGCTCGTCCAGGCCATCGGCGGCCTGATCCTGCCCAGCCTGATGGCGGACATCATCAACAACGGCGTGGTCACGGGGGACACTGCCTACATCCTGCGCATCGGCGGGGTGATGCTCGTGCTGTCCGTGCTCGTCGGCATCGCGTCGGTGGTCACCGTCTACTTCAGCGCGCGCACGTCGATGCGATTCGGCCGGGACCTCCGCGGTGACCTCTTCCGCCGGGTGGAGCTGTTCTCCCTGGCGCAGATGCACCGCTTCACGGTGCCGTCCCTGATCACGCGGAACACCAACGACGTGCAGCAGCTGCAGATGCTCGTCATGGTCGGGCTGACGATGATGGTGCTCGCGCCGGTCACGGCCATCGGCGGCATCATCATGGCGATCCGCGAGAACGTGCAGCTCTCGAGCCTCCTGCTCGTGACGGTTCCCCTGATGCTCATCGTCATCGGCCTGATGATCGCGAAGGCGGTTCCGCTCTTCCGCGTCATGCAGGTGAAGATCGACGCGGTCAACGGGGTCCTGCGCGAGAACCTCACCGGCATCAGGGTGATCCGGGCCTTCGTGCGCACCGAGCACGAGCAGGAGCGGTTCGCCGTGGCGAACGACGACCTCACGCAGACGACCTTGAAGGTGACCAGGCTCTTCGCGCTGATCTTCCCGACGCTGATGCTCATCATGAACCTGGCGATCGTGGCCACCATCTGGTTCGGCGGCCACCTGATCGACGACGGCAGCATGCCCATCGGCAACCTGTTCGCGTTCCAGGCCTACATCATGCAGATCCTGTTCTCGGTGATGATGGCCGTGATGACGATGATGATGGTCCCGCGCGCGGCGGCCTCGGCGGACCGCATCCAGGAGGTCCTCGTCACCGAGCCGGAGATCGCGGAGCCCGCCCGTCCCGCCGCCGATCTTCCCCGCAGTCGGGTCGCATCGAGCTCGTGGACGTCGAGTTCCGCTATCCCGGGGCCGAGGAGTCCGTCCTGAACGAGATCTCCTGCGTGTTCGAGCCGGGCGCCATGACCGCGATCGTCGGCGGCACCGGCTCGGGCAAGAGCACTCTCGTGAACCTGCTGCCCCGCCTGCTGGACGTCACGTCCGGGGCGGTGCTCATCGACGGCGTCGACATCCGGACGCTGCCGCTCGACGACCTGTGGGGCCTGTTCGGCATCGTGCCGCAGAAGGCCTTCCTCTTCGGGGGGACGATCGGCAGCAACGTGCGCTTCGGCCGACCCGACGCCACCGACGAGGAGGTGTGGGACGCGCTCGAGGTGGCGCAGGCCCGCGAGTTCGTCGACCTGCTGCCCGAAGGTCTCGATGCCACCGTCGACCAGGGCGGCGCCAACTTCTCCGGGGGCCAGCGGCAGCGGCTCGCCATCGCCCGGTGCATCGTGCGCGAGCCGCTCATCTACCTCTTCGACGACAGCTTCTCGGCGCTGGACTACACCACGGACGCGCGGCTGCGGGCGGCCCTCGTCTCGCGCACGGTGGGCAAGACGGTGATCATCGTCGCCCAGCGGGTCAGCACGATCATGCATGCGGACCGGATCATCGTGCTCGACGGCGGCCGCATCGTCGGCACGGGCACCCACGACCAGCTCCTCGACGGACTGCCCGGCCTACCGGGAGATCGTTGCCTCGCAGGCGGTCCTGGAGGAGTCACGATGAGCCAGCAGGCGCCGGCGCGGCGACCGGGCGGCCCGATGGGCGGTGGCGCCCCCATGGGCATGGGCATGGGGGTGAGCGACGCGAAGGCGCAGGACTTCCGCGGCTCGATCGCGCGGTTCTCCGGCCGGCTGCGCCCCGAGCGCTGGCTCATCGTGCTCGTCCTCGTGCTCGCGTCGACGAGCGTCTTCCTGGCGGTGCTGGGTCCCAAGCTCCTGGGCAATGCGACGAACGTCATCTTCGAGGGCGTCGTCGGGCAAGCAGCTACCCGGCGGGCGTCAGCCAGGAGCAGGCGGTCGCCGCCCTCGAGGCGGCCGGCCGCTCGGACCAGGCGCAGATGCTCGCCGCCATGACCGTGACCCCGGGCCAGGGCGTCGACTTCGCGGCGCTGGCCCAGATCCTCGCGCTCGTCGTCGTGGTGTACGTCCTGAGCTCGGTCCTGTCGTGGGCGCAGAACTACCTCATGGCCGGCGTCACCCAGCGCACGATGTACCGGCTGCGCGAGGACACCGACACGAAGCTCGGGCGGCTGCCGCTGAGGTACTTCGACTCCGTCTCGCGTGGCGACGTCCTCAGCCGCGTCACGAACGACATCGACAACATCGCCAACACCCTGCAGCAGACGCTCACGCAGCTGATCACGTCGGTGCTGACCGTCATCGGCGTGCTGGCGATGATGTTCTGGATCAGCCCGCTGCTGGCCGTCATCTCCCTGCTGACCGTCCCGCTGTCCTTCTGGGTCACGATGCTGATCGCGAAGCGTTCCCAGCCGCACTTCGTCGCGCAGTGGAAGTGGACGGGCGCGCTCAACGGCCACGTCGAGGAGACCTACACCGGTCACGACCTCGTCAAGGTGTTCGGCCATCGCCGCGAGTCGATCGCCCAGTTCGACGGCACGAACGCGCTCATGTACGAGAGCAGCTTCAAGGCGCAGTTCATCTCCGGGCATCATCCAGCCGGCCATCACCGTGGTGTCGAACCTCAACTACGTCGCCATCGCCGTGATCGGCGGGCTCCAGGTCGCGACCGGCGCGATGTCGCTGGGCGACGTGCAGGCGTTCATCCAGTACTCGCGGCAGTTCACGATGCCGATCACGCAGATCGCCGCGGTGGCCAACATCCTGCAGTCCGGCGTCGCGTCGGTGGAGCGGGTGTTCGAGCTGCTGGACGAGCCCGAGGAGGAGCCCGACGTCGAACTCGGCGGTGTCCCTGGACTCCGTCGAGGGTCGCATCGTCTTCGACGACGTGGCGTTCCGCTACCTGCCGGACGCACCTCTCATCGAGGACTTCCACCTCGAGGTCGAGCCGGGCGAGATCGTCGCGATCGTGGGGCCCACGGGTGCCGGCAAGACGACGCTCGTGAACCTGCTCATGCGGTTCTACGACGTCGACAGCGGGCGCATCACGATCGACGGCGTGCCGACCATGACGATGACGCGCGACGACGTGCGTCGGTCGTTCGGCATGGTCCTGCAGGACACCTGGCTCTTCGAGGGGACGATCCGGGACAACATCGCCTACGGCGCCGCGGGGACCACGCCGGAGCAGGTCGAGGCAGCCGCGCGCGCCGCCCGGGTGGACCACTTCGTCCGCACGCTGCCGGACGGGTACGAGACGCTCCTCACCGAGGGCGGCGCCAACATCAGCGCCGGCGAGCGGCAGCTCCTGACCA
Source organism: uncultured bacterium (assembly GCA_963707385.1). GTDB lineage: Bacteria > Actinomycetota > Actinomycetes > S36-B12 > S36-B12 > UBA10649. The sequence continues at coordinate 1,034,502 of CAVPPK010000004.1, forward strand.
TCGCACGGGCCTTCCTCGCCGATCCGTCGGTGCTGATCCTCGACGAGGCCACCAGCTCGGTCGACACGCGCACCGAGGTGCTGATCCAGCAGGCCATGGCCGAGCTGCGGGCCGGCCGGACCGCCTTCGTCATCGCGCACCGGCTGTCGACGATCCGCAACGCCGACGTCATCGTGGTGCTCGAGCACGGCCGCATCGTCGAGCAGGGCAGCCACGACGTGCTCATGGAGGCCAGGGGCGCCTACTACCGGCTGTACCAGAGCCAGTTCGAGGAGCCCGAGGACGCCGCCTGACCCTCGTTGAGTGTGCAGTTGTTGGGGTCATCGGTACCTCGGCCACGCCAACAACTGCACACTCAACGAAGGCGGTCAGGTGAGGAGGCGGGCCCGCAGACGGGAGAGGTCGGACGGATCCAGGCCCAGGGCCTGCGTGAGGTAGCCGTCGAGGTCGCCGTGGACGCGGCGCATGAGCGTCAGGGCCGCCTCGAGGTACTCGGGCCGCACGAGGATCATGTCGGCCAGCGACTCCGCGTCGCCCCCCGCGTGCGGCGAACGCGTCGAGCATCGGCCGATACGTGGTCTCCATGGCGACGTTGCTCAGCAGGTAGTCCGCCATGACGTCGTCGGTCGAGGCCCCGCCCAGGCCCTGCAGCAGCGCGATGGCCCAGCCGGTGCGGTCCTTGCCCGCCGTGCAGTGGATGACCGACGCCCCGGTGCCCTTGGCCAGCGACGCCAGCAGCGTCCGGTAGGCGACATGGGCCGACGGCAGGCTGACGAGATGCCGGTAGGTCTCGATCATCAGGTCCCGCGCGCGGCCGTCGCTGACCGCGTCGTTCACGTCCTCGACGGTGGTCTGGTCCTGCTTGGCCGTGACGAGCGACGCCACGGCGGCCGCTCCGCTGTGCGGTCGATCGGCCAGGACGTCCAGCACCGTCGCCTCGAGTCCAGGGGGCAGCGTGTCCGGCCGGTGCCGGACCTCGTCCGCGGTGCGCAGGTCGAACACGGCCCGCACGTCGAGGGCGAGGAGGCGTGCGTGGTCCGCGTCGGTCAGGGCGAGACAGCTGTGCGGACCGGTAGACGAGTCCGGGACGCAGGGAGCCCGTGCTGAGCCCGCCTGCGTCCCGGAAGTTGGGGACGTCGGGGAGCGCGCCGCTCACGCCTCGCGCACGGCGCGGTTGACGGCGCTGATGATGGCCTTGAGGCTCGACGTCGTGATGGAGGGATCGATGCCGACGCCCCACAGCACCTTGCCGTCGACGGCGCACTCGACGTACGAGGCCGCCTTGGCGTCGCCGCCGGCCGACATCGCGTGCTCGACGTAGTCGAGGACCCGCACGTCGACGCCGTGCGTCGAGAGCGCGTCGCAGAACGCGGCGATCGGACCGTTGCCGTGCCCGCCGAGCATGAAGTCCTGGCCGTTGTCGCTCAGGACGACGTCGATGCTCGTGTCGCCGTCGACGGCCGAGTCCTGCTTGACGCCGATGAGCTTGAAGCGGCCCCAGGGCGCGGTCGGGTCGGGCAGGTACTCGCCGGAGAAGGCGGCCCACATCTCGCCGGGGCCGACCTCGCCGCCCTCGGCGTCGGTCACCTGCTGGACGACCTGGGAGAACTCGATCTGGAGCCGACGCGGCAGGTCGAGCTTGTGCTCCGTGCGCATGATGTAGGCGACGCCGCCCTTGCCGGACTGCGAGTTGACGCGGATGACCGCCTCGTAGGTGCGCCCGACGTCCTGCGGGTCGATCGGCAGGTACGGCACGCCCCAGGTGAAGTCGTCGACGGGGACGCCGGCCGCCGCCGCGTCGGCCTCCATCATCTTCAGGCCCTTGTTGATCGCGTCCTGGTGCGAGCCGGAGAAGGCGGTGTAGACGAGGTCGCCGCCGTAGGGGTGACGCTCGTGGACCGGGATCTGGTTGCAGTACTCGACCGTCCGGCGGATCTCGTCGATGTCGGAGAAGTCGATCTGCGGGTCGATGCCCTGGCTGAACAGGTTCATGCCGAGGGTGACCAGGCAGACGTTGCCGGTGCGCTCGCCGTTGCCGAACAGGCAGCCCTCGATGCGGTCGGCGCCGGCCATGTAGCCCGAGCTCGGCCGCGGCGACGGCGGTGCCGCGGTCGTTGTGCGGGTGCAGCGACACGCACGACGGAGTCGCGGCGGGCCAGGTTGCGGCTCATCCACTCGATCGAGTCGGCGTAGACGTTCGGCGTCGCCATCTCGACGGTGGCCGGCAGGTTCAGGATCACCTTGCGGTCGGGGGTCGGCTGCCAGACGTCGGTGACCGCGTCGCACACCTCGACCGCGAACTCCAGCTCGGTGCCGGTGTACGACTCGGGGGAGTACTCGAAGAAGACGTCGGTCTCGTGGGCGATCTGGTCGGCGTACTTCTGGCACAGCTGGGCGCCGTGGACCGCGATGTCGACGATGCCCGCCTGGTCGAGGCCGAACACGACCCGGCGCTGCAGGGTCGAGGTGGAGTTGTACAGGTGGACGATCGCCTGGTCGGCGCCGGCGATGGACTCGAAGGTCCGCTCGATCAGGTGCTCGCGCGACTGGGTCAGCACCTGGATGACGACGTCGTCGGGGATCAGGTCGTCCTCGATGAGCATGCGGACGAAGTCGAAGTCGGTCTGCGAGGCGGACGGGAAGCCGACCTCGATCTCCTTGTAGCCCATCGAGACCAGCAGGTTGAACATCCGCAGCTTGCGCTGCGGGGTCATCGGGTCGATGAGGGCCTGGTTGCCGTCGCGCAGGTCGACGGCGCACCAGCGCGGGGCCTGCGGTGATGACGGTGCTCGGCCAGGTGCGGTCGGGCAGGGCGATGGGCGCGAACGGCTGGTAGCGCGAGTAGGCCATCGCGGACGGGCGCTGCGCGTTGCGGGCCTCGTAGGGGATGGTGCGATCGAACGTGCCGGACATGTGGTGCTCCTCAGGATCTCGTCAGGGCTGGCAGCCAAACTCGGGCTGGTACCGGCGAACGACGAATCCCGCGACGAGGAGGCCGGCGGTCTAGGCCTCGTCGCGGCAGCGAAGGAGCAGCGCTGTCGTCATGATGGGGAAAGGGTAGCAGGTGGGCTGAGCGTCGCCCGAGTCTCCGGCCAGCCACTGCAAGGTGGGCCTCGGTGCTGAGCTCGCCGGCCCGGAGGGTGGCCAGCCAGTACGGGGTGTGCTCGGCGTGCTCGTCCTCCTCGCGCGATACCGGCGCGGATCGCCGGCGTAGCCGTGCCAGCCGGGCCCGGCGCTGCCTCCTCGTCCGCCGCCAGGAGCGCATCGAGGTCGTCCGGGGGCAGCGCTCGCGCCGAAGAAGACGCGCAGCAGGGTGCCGTTGCGCGGGGGCTGCGGGACGCAGCGGGCTCTCGGAGCAGCTCCCGGAGGCGGCGTCCGGCCCGCCGGGGTGATCTCGTAGCGGGTCGAGCCCGGTCGGTCGCCCGGGGTGCTCCGCACGTCGACCGGCTGGCCTCGAGGTCGGCGAGGCAGGGGTAGATCTGCCCGAAGCTCTCGTGCCAGAAGTGACCGAGGACCGGTGCTGATCGCCGGGCGGATCTCGTATCCGGTCATCGGCTCGATGGACAGCGCACCGAGGACTGCCGTCGAGGTCTGTGCCTGCCTTGCCATGGGCGCACTATATCTGTTAGATATACACTATGACGACCGCGACCCTCCTCGACACGCTCGGGGCGGCCAAGTACGTCTCGCTCACCACGTTCCGCGCCGACGGGACGCCCGGTCGCGACCCCGGTGTGGGTCGTGCGCGACGGCGAGATCCTGCGGGTCCTGACCGATCCCGCCTCCGGCAAGGTGCGCCGCCTGCGCGCCAACCCCGCCGTGCTGGCTCGCTCCGTGCGACATGCGGGGCCGGGTCAAGCCCGATGCGCGGTGGTCGACGGCCAGTGTCGAGCTCGACGACGAGGCCGGAACGCAGCGCACCATGGCGCTCATCGAGAAGCGCTACGGACTGATGGGGCGGATCCTGGGCTGGCTCAACTCCCGCAGGGCACGCAAGGCCGCTGGCGGCGAGATCCGGCACATCGGCCTTCGGGTCACGCTCGGATGAGCGAGTCGCGGGTCCTGGCCGCGATCGACAAGGCCGACGGCGGATCGTCGCACCGGAGAGGTCCTCTGGCGGGTGCGCAGCGACGACGGCGAGCTCGACGTCACGTACGGGGACCCGTCTCGGCCGTTCTTCCTCGCGAGCGCGACCAAGCTGGCCACGTCTGCGATCCTCGCCCAGCTGCGCGTCGAGAAGCGGCGTCGGACTGGGACGCGCCGGTCGCCGCGCTGCTCCCGGACCTCGATCTCAGTGGACTGTCGATGGACGGGCGGCCGCGACCGCTCGCAGGAGATGACCGTCCGCGAGCTCCTGGCCCACACGTCCGGGATCGCCGACTACTTCGAGGGACGGCGCAAGGGTCGGCCGACGACGTTCGACCGCGAAGGCACGTCGCCGTCGTGGCCGGATCGTGCGGAGCCGCCCTCATGGGTGTCGTCGTAGTCTTTCAGGTCGCCGTCGCGCTGGACGCGCCCCTGGGCCGCTGGACACAGGGCGGCGGCGTCGACGGCCCGCTGCAGATGTCCGGTCGGCTGGTGGCGTGGTTTCGGCCGCGCTGCTCGTCGTCATGGCGCTCGGCCTGCTGGCGCGGCACCTCGGGCCGCTCCGCTCGGCGCCTCGCCGCGTCGTGACCGTGACCGCCCTTCGTTGGGCACTCCGGCGCCTCCGGCGTGGTCATGTACCGGTGTCCGGCGCGAGGCCTCTCCATCGTGGGCACGGTCAACCAGATCGAGAGCCGGTCGCTGCCGTATCAGCTCATGGTGCGGTCGGCGATCGCCGCCGGCCGACGGTGAAGTAGGCGATCGGCCCGACGAAGTTCACGGCGATGCCGAGTGCCCACGCGGGCTTGGGCCCGCGGACCAGCTCGGCCGGCCGTCGGGCCAGGTCGATCCACGCGGTCGCGGCGAGCGAGATCTGCACCGATGCCATCACGAGGACGGCGGTCTTCTCGCGGTCCGACAGGTCACTCCAGCGCTTGCGTGCCATGACACACCTCCACCCCCAACGATGACGGATGCGCGTGCGGGTTGCCACCGGACGGCAACTACCCTTCCCCCATGCCACGAACCCTGAACATCGCCCTCATCCCCGGTGACGGCATCGGCACCGAGGTCGTCGCGGAGGCCGTCAAGGTCCTGTCCGCGATCGCGCCCGCGGCCGATCTCGACGTCCGGACCACGGAGTACGACCTCGGCGCGCGCCGCTACAACGCGACGGGCGAGCTGCTGCCGGACGCGGTGGTCGAGGAGCTGCGCGGCTACGACGCGATCCTGCTCGGCGCCATCGGCGATCCCGTCCGTCGCACCCGGCATCCTCGAGCGCGGCGTGCTGCTGCCGCTGCGCTTCGTCATGGACCACCACGTGAACCTGCGGCCCGGTGAAGCTCTACCCGGGCGTCGCACGGTCCGCTGGCCGGCAAGGGACCCGAGGACATCGACTTCGTCGTGTGCCGCGAGGGCACCGAGGGTCCGTACGTCGGTGCCGGCGGCACGCTGCGCAAGGGCACTCCGCACGAGGTCTCGACCGAGGTGAGCATCAACACCGCCTACGGGGCCGAGCGCATCATCCGCGACGCGTTCGAGCGCGCCATGCGTCGGCGCAAGAAGGTCACGCTCGTGCACAAGACCAACGTGCTCGTCCATGCCGGCCAGACCTGGCAGCAGGCGTTCGACCGGGTCAAGGTCGAGTACCCCGAGGTCGAGACCGACTACTGCCACGTCGACGCGGCCTCGATGTTCTTCCTGACGAACCCCGAGCGGTTCGACGTCATCGTGACCGACAACCTGTTCGGCGACATCCTCACCGACATCGGCGCGGCCATCGGCGGCGGCATCGGGCTGGCCGCCAGCGGCAACATCGACCCCAGCCGCACCAATCCGAGCATGTTCGAGCCGGTCCACGGGTCCGCGCCGGACATCGCCGGCCAGGGCAAGGCCGACCCGACGGCCACCGTCATGTCGCTGGCGATGCTGCTCGACCACGTGGGGGAGACCGACGGCGGCCGCCTGGGTCGAGACCGCCGTCGCCACCGACCTGTCCACGCGCGGCACCGGCCGTCCCGCAGCACCTCGGAGATCGGCGATGCGCTCGCCGCCGGTGCCGTGGCCGCCTCGAGGGGGTAGTTTCCAGCCATGACGACGACCGACACGGGCACCGCGCTGTGGCCCATCACGATCAGCCCGTCGGACCACCCGGCGACGGCGGCCGACCGCGACGCGATCCTCGCCGACCCCGGCTTCGGCCGATCGTTCACCGACCACATGGTCCGCGCGACGTGGACGGCGGACGACGGCTGGCACGACGCCCGGCTGGAGGCCTACGGCCCGCTCGTCCTCGATCCGGCCACGAACTTCCTGCACTACGGCCAGGCGATCTTCGAGGGGCTCAAGGCCTACCGGCATGCCGACGGCTCGATCAGGACCTTCCGCCCGATCCAGAACGCCGAGCGGTTCGCGCAACTCCGCCCGCCGGCTGGCGATGGCCGAGCTGCCCGACGGAGCTCTTCCTCGGCTCGATCGAGGCGCTGGTGCGCCAGGACCGCGACTGGGTGCCCAGCGGCCAGGAGAAGTCGCTCTACCTGCGTCCGTTCATGATCTCCACGGAGGTCGGCCTCGGCGTGCGCCCGGCGGACCGCTACGAGTACCTGCTCATCGCCTCGCCGGCGGGCGCCTACTTCCCCCGCGGGCTCAAGCCGGTCAGCGTCTGGATCTCCGACGACTACGTGCGGGCCGCTCCCGGCGGCACGGGCGAGGCCAAGTGCGCGGGCAACTACGCCGCCTCGCTGGTCGCCCAGGCGGAGGCCGCCCAGCACGGCTGCGACCAGGTGGTGTGGCTCGATGCAGTGGAGCGTCGCTGGATCGAGGAGATGGGCGGCATGAACCTCTACTTCGTCCTCGGTCACGGCGACTCGGCCCGCCTCGTCACCCCCGAGCTGACCGGCTCGCTGCTGCCCGGCATCACCCGCTCGTCCCTGCTCACCGTGGCCGCCGACCTCGGCATCCGCGCCGACGAGGGCCGGATCAGCGTCGACGAGTGGCGCGACGGGCTGCGCCAGCGGCGAGATCACCGAGGTGTTCGCCTGCGGCACGGCCGCCGTCATCACGCCCGTCGGCGAGGTCAAGTCGCGCACGAGCGGCTGCCTGGACGGTCGGCGAGGGCGGCACCGGGCCCGTCACGACGCGGCTGCGTCAGGCCCTGCTCGACATCCAGACCGGTGCGGCGCCCGACACGCACAACTGGCTGCACACGATCTGCTGAACCCTCGATGCGACGCCGCCGACGGGTCATCGCGGCCGTGTGGCAGACTTGGGCCGTGCACCGCACCGCCATCATCATTCACTAGCGCGTCGACGCCTCGTCGACGCGCAGCCCTTCGCACCCGCGGGGGGCTTTTTCGTTGGCGGACCCGACCAGCACGAGGGTAAGGAACTCCCATGGCTCGCCCTGACGCCTTCCACGTCTACGACACCACCCTGCGCGACGGCGCGCAGCGCGAGGGCATCTCGTACTCGGTCGCCGACAAGCTCGCCGTCGCGCGGCTGCTGGACGACTACGGCGTCGGCTTCATCGAGGGCGGCTGGCCCGGTGCGATGCCCAAGGACACCGAGTTCTTCGAGCGCGCCCGCACCGAGCTGTCCCTGAAGAACGCCGAGCTGGTCGCCTTCGGCGCGACGCGCAAGGCCGGCGTCCGGGTCGAGGACGACCTGCAGGTCCGGGCGCTGCTCGACTCGCAGGCGCCGGTGATCACCGTGGTCGCGAAGTCCGACGTGCGGCACGTGGCCGAGGCGCTGCGCACCACCAACGAGGAGAACCTCGCCATGGTGCAGGACACCGTGCGGTTCCTCGTGGGCGAGGGCCGGCGGGTGTTCGTCGACATGGAGCACTTCTTCGACGGCTACAAGCACGACCGGGACTACGGGGTCAGCCTTCTCGTCGCGGCGGCCGAGGCCGGCGCGTCGGTCGGCGTCCTGTGCGACACGAACGGCGGCATGCTGCCGCACGGCATGTTCGAGATCGTCACCGACGTCAAGGAGCGATCGGGCGTGCGCCTGGGCATCCACTGCCAGGACGACACCGGCTGCGCGATCGCCAACTCGGTGTCGGCGGTCGAGGCCGGCGTGACGCACGTGCAGTGCACGGCGAACGGCTACGGCGAGCGCACGGGCAACGCCGACCTCTTCGTCGTCGTGCCGAACCTGCAGCTCAAGCTCGGCATCGACTGCCTGCCCGAGGGCGCGCTCGCCGAGACGGTGCGCATCTCGCACGCGATCGCCGAGATCGCGAACATCGCGCCCGAACACGCACCAGCCCTACGCCGGCGTGGGCGTCGTTCGCGCACAAGGCGGGCCTGCACGCGAGCGCGCTCAAGGTGAACGCCGAGCTGTACAACCACATCGACCCGGCGATCGTCGGCAACGCGCAGAACGTCCTCGTCACCGAGATGGCCGGGCGCGCCTCGATCGAGCTGAAGGGCGCCGAGCTGGGCCACGACCTGCTCGGGTCAGCCCGACGTCGTCACGCGCCGTGGTCGAGCAGGTCAAGCGCGCTCGAGGCCGAGGGCTGGACGTTCGAGGCCGCGGACGCGTCGTTCGAGCTGCTCATCATGGACGCCCAGGGCAAGGAAGTGGCCTTCGAGGTCGAGTCCTGGCGCACCATCGTCGAGCAGGACGCCGACGGCGCTCGTCAAGACCGAGGCGACCGTGAAGGTGCACATCAACGGCGACCGCATCATCTCGACCGCCGAGGGCAACGGCCCGGTGAACGCCCTCGACCGCGCGATGCGACGGGCGATCGTGCAGAAGTACCCGGACCTCGACACGCTGCGACTCGTCGACTACAAGGTGCGCATCCTGGACGAGAAGTCGGGCACCGGCGCCAAGACACGCGTGCTCATCGGGACGTCGGACGGGCACGACTCGTGGAGCACCGTGGGCGTGCACGAGAACGTCATCGCGGCGTCCTGGCGTGCGCTGGAGGACTCCGTCACGGTACGGGCTGCTCCGCCGGGAGCGGTGATCCACGGGCGGTAGGGTCACGTCCGTGCGCATCTGCCGGGTCGCCGTGGGCGACGAGCTCCACTACGGGGTCATCGAGGGCGAGGCCGTCGCGCTGCTGAGCAGCCACCCGTTCGGGCCGTTCGAGCCCGACGGCACGGGTGCTGCCGCTCGCGGACGTGCGCCTGGTGGCTCCGGTGCTGCCCAGCAAGGTCATCGCGGTCGGGCAGCAACTACGCCGAGCACGCGCGGGAGATGGGCAGCGAGGTGCCCGCAGCGCCGATGATCTTCCTCAAGCCGAGCACGTCCGTGATCGGTCCGGGCGATCCCATCGCCCTGCCGTGGCAGTCCGAGCAGGTCGAGCACGAGGCGGAGCTGGCGGTCGTCATCGGCCGGCTGTGCCGCGACGTGCCCGAGGAGCGCGTGCCGGAGGTCGTCCTCGGCTACACCTGCGCCAACGACGTCACCGCCCGCGACCTCCAGCGCACCGACGGGCAGTGGGGGAGGGCCAAGGGGTTCGACTCCTTCTGCCCGCTCGGTCCCGTGGATCGAGACGAGCGTCGACCTCGACGACGCCGACATCACCTGCCTCGTGAACGGCGAGCTCCGGCAGAGCGGCAGCACCGGTGACATGGTGCGCGACGTCGTCGAGCTGGTGTCGTGGATCAGCTCGGTGATGACGCTGCTGCCCGGCGACGTCATCCTCACGGGCACCCCCGCCGGCGTCGGCCCGATCGTGGCCGGCGACACAGTCTCCGTCTCCATCGACGGCATTGGCACACTGACGAATCCGGTGATCGATCGTGACTGACAGCAACGTCCGCGTCCGCTTCTGCCCGTCGCCGACGGGCAACCCGCATGTCGGCATGGTGCGCACGGCGCTGTTCAACTGGGCGTACGCCCGGCACACCGGCGGCACGTTCGTCTTCCGCATCGAGGACACCGACAGCGCCCGCGACAGCGAGGAGTCGTACGAGGCCCTCCTCGAGGCCCTGGCGCTGGCTGGGCCTCGACCTGGGACGAGGGCCCCGAGGTCGGCGGTCCGTTCGAGCCCTACCGGCAGTCCGCGCGCATGCGGGACGGCGTGTACGCCGACGTGGCCGCGCAGGCTGCGCGACGGCGGCTTCGCCTACGACTGCTACTGCTCGCCCGAGGAGCTCGAGCAGCGCCGCGAGCAGGCCATGGCCGAGAAGCGGGCGCCGGGCTACGACGGGCACTGCCGCGACCTCACCGCCGAGCAGGTGGCCGCGTTCGTCGACGAGGGCCGCGCGCCCGTGCTGCGCTTCCGCATGCCCGACCAGGACTCGACGTGGGACGACCTCGTCCGCGGACCGATCACGTTCGCGGCCGACCAGGTGCCCGACTACGTGCTCGTCCGGGCGAACGGCGAGCCGCTCTACACGCTGGTCAACCCGGTCGACGACGCGCTCATGCGCATCACGCACGTGCTGCGCGGCGAGGACCTGCTGTCGTCGACCCCGCGCCAGCTGGCGCTGTACGGGGCGCTCGCCGCGGTCGGGGTCAGCGACGGCACGACGCCGCGGTTCGGCCACCTGCCGTACGTCATGGGCGAGGGCAACCGCAAGCTGTCCAAGCGCGACCCGGAGTCGCTCGCTGCAGTGGTACCGCGACGAGGGCTTCCTGCCGGAGGCGCCTGCTGAACTACCTGGCGCTGCTGGGCTGGTCGATGGGCGAGGACCGGGAGTTCTTCGGCAAGGACGAGATGGCCGCGGCCTTCACGCTCGACCGGGTCAGCCCCAACCCCGCGCGCTTCGACCTCAAGAAGTGCACGGCCATCAACGGCGACTGGATCCGCACGCTGGCGCCGGACGACCTCGCCGCCCGGATCGTGCCGTACCTCGTCGACGCCGGCGTCGTGACGGAGCCGCTCACCGCCGAGCAGCAGGCCGTGCTCGACGCGGCGGTGCCGCTGGTGCAGGAGCGCATGGAGACCCTGCGCCAGTCGGTGGCGATGCTGGCGCTTCCTGCTGCGTGCCGCGCGAGCGGTTCGCCGTCGACGCCGCCGACGCGGCCGCGGTGCTGACCGCCGACGCGCAGCCCGTGATCGAGGCGTCGATCGAGGCACTCGACGGCGCTCGACGACTGGAACGCCGAGCCGATCGAGCAGGCGCTGCGCGGTGCGCTCATCGACGGACTCGGGCTGAAGCCCAAGGTCGCCTTCGGTCCCGTGCGCGTCGCGGTGACCGGTCGACGGGTGTCGCCGCCGCTGTTCGAGTCGCTGGAGATCCTCGGCCGTGACACCACTCTCGAGCGCCTGACAGGCGGCTCGGTAGGAGGGTGTCATCGGCACGGGATGGGCCTCGTCTATACTTTCCCAGCCAGTGAAGATCGCCGAGCAATCGGCAGCCTTGGGGTATGGGGTAATTGGCAGCCCAACTGATTCTGGTTCAGTTAGTCTAGGTTCGAGTCCTGGTACCCCAGCGACACGCGGTCCCACGTGAGACCGCTGCGTCACGCGCGCGCTACGCTCGTCGCCGCACGTTGCTCGACACGCTCCACCAGCACCACAGTGCACGGCCCCGTTGTGTAGTGGCCTAGCACGCCGCCCTCTCAAGGCGGTAGCGCGGGTTCGAATCCCGTCGGGGCTACGCGAGAAGGCCCCCCGCCATCGCGGGGGGCCTTCTGCGTCGCTACCAGATCGCTGCGTTGCTACCAGATCTCGATGCGCTCCTGCGGAGCCCTCATGACGGGTGCGTCGTCGGCCAGGTCGAAGGCCTCGGCGAAGGCCGTCGAGTTGGACAGCGGCCCGATGACGCGCAGGCGGGCAGGGCTGTGCGGATCGGTCTGGATGCGCGTGCGCATCAGCTCGTCGCTCATGTGCGAGCGCCACAGGGTCGCGTACGCCAGGAACAGCCGCTGCGCCGGGCTCAGCCCATCGACCGGATCGGAGCCGGCGCTGACGCGGGCGTGCGCACGGGTGGTCAGGGCCAGGCCGCCGAGGTCGGCGATGTTCTCGCCGAGGGTGAGCCGGCCGTTCACGTGCAGCCCGCCCGCCACCTCGTACTCGTCGAACTGGGTCACCAGGCGGTCGGCGAGCTCGGAGAACCGCGCCTCGTCCTCGGGGGTCCACCAGTCGCGGTAGGCGCCGGAGGCGTCGAACCTGCGGCCCTGGTCGTCGAAGGCGTGGGTGATCTCGTGGGCGATGACCATCCCGATGCCGCCGTAGTTGAGCGCATCGTCCGCGTCGGGGTCGAACATCGGCGGCTGCAGGATGCCGGCCGGGAAGACGATCTCGTTGCGGAACGGGTGGAAGTACGCGTTCACCGCGTGCGGCGGCATCTCCCACTCGGCCGGGTCCACCGGGCTCGAGATGCGGGCGAGCTGGCGGTCGGCCTCGAAGCGGGCCGCGCTGAGCCGGTTGGCCGCGTAGGAGTCGCGGGTGATGCGCAGGCCGGACCAGTCGCGCCACTGGTCGGGTAGCCGATCTTGACGCGGAAGGCGTCGAGCTTCGCCAGCGCCGCGACGCGCGTGGGCTCGCTCATCCACTCCCGCGTGTGCAGGGAGGCACGCATCTCGGCGAGGATCTCGTCGACCATCGCGACCGCGCGCTCCTTGGCGGTCGGCGGGAACGTCTCCTCGACGAAGCGACGGCCCAGCGCTTCGCCCAGGTCGCTGCCGAGGGCGTCGATCACGCGCTTGTAGCGCTCGAGCTGGGTGGTCTTGCCCTGGATCCGCTTGCCGTAGAACTCGAAGTGCTCCTCGTCGACGGAGCGGGGGAGCGCCTCCGCGACGGCCGTGATCAGGTGGAACGACAGGTAGTCGCGCAGGACGGCGACGTCGGTCTGGAGGAGGACGACCGGCAGTGCCGCCAGGTAGCCGGTGCTCTCGACGTTGACGGTGCGCGCATCGGATGCACCGAGCGCCGTGAGGTACTGCGGCAGGCCGAGTGCGGGGCTCAGGGTCGCGAGCTGATCGATGTCGTGCCGGTTCAGGGTCAGGCTCGTGTCTCGTCGCTGCTCGCTGCGCAGGTGGTGGGCGGCCAGTCGCGACTCGAAGTCCAGGACCCGACGCGCGCGATCGAGGAGGTCGCCCGTCGCTCGTCGCCGTCGAAGTCTCCGACGGCCCCCAACTGGGCGGCGATGTGGCCCGACGTAGGCCTCGCGCAGGTCCGCGGCGGCATCCGAGGGGTCGTCGTAGGCGTCGCGATCGGGCAGGCCCAGGCCGCCCTGCACGAGCCACAGCAGGTGCCGGGTGGAGTCGTCGTGGTCGACGTCGACCCCCCAGCCCCACAGGACGGGCAGGCCCTCGCGGTGGAGCACGGGGATGAGCGCGAGCACGTCGTCATGCGTCGTCAGGGCGCGGATGCGGTCCACGTACGGCTCGAGGGGGGCGAGGCCGCCGGCCTCGACGGCGTCGACGTCCATGCCCGCGGCGAAGTAGTCGCCGATGAGGCGATCGAGGTCGGTCTGCGGCGACCCGGCTGCACGCTCGAGCAGGGCGTGCAGGATCTCGCGGTTGCGATGGTCGACCTCGTGGAAGGCTCCCCAGGACGCCGTACCCCGGCGGGATGGGGTTGGCATCCAGCCAGCCTCCGTTGGCGAACCGGTAGAAGTCCTCACCCGGCTCGATCGACGGGTCGCGGTCGTCGGCGTTCAGCCCCATGTCATCCTCCTGAGTTGCGGGGAGCCTAGCCCCCGCCGGACAGTCGCGAGGCCGCGCCGAGGAGGGCCGCGACCTGGGCCTTCGTCGCCTGGGACAGCCGGTCGATCGGGCCGGAGAGGCTGACGGCGGCCACGACCTCGCCCGCGGGTCCGCGGACCGGCGCGGACAGCGAGGCGACGCCCGGCTCGCGCTGCGCGAGGCTGTGGGCCCAGCCGCGCCGGCGCACGCGGGCGAGGTCGGCCTCGTCGAAGGCCGCGTCGTCGCAGCAGGTCCGTCCGCTCGGCGGCGGGCAGCCAGGCCACCAGCACCTGGGCCGCGGAACCGGCCTTCAGGGTCAGCAGCGATCGCCGACGGGCACGGTGTCGCGCAGGCCCGACGACGGCTCGGCGGCGGCGAGGCAGATCCGCTGGTCGCCGCTGCGCCGGTACACCTGCGCGCTGACGCCCGGTGGCGTCGCGCAGGTCGCTGACGATCGGCTGGGCGAGCGCGCAGCAGCGGGTCGGACTCCCCGCCCCAGCGCAGCAGGCGTCGCGCCCGACCACGAAGCGGCCCTCGTCGTCCCGCGCCAGCAGGCCGTGGTGCTCGAGCGCGACCGCGATGCGGTGGGCGGTCGGGCGGGCGATCCCGGTGGCGCTGACGAGGTCGGACAGGGAGGCCGGTGCCCGGCTGGCGGCCTCGAGCAGGGCCACGGACTTGTCAATGACGCCGACTCCGCTAGTATCGTCCACATAGTGATACTTGCGTCTCACATAGTGAGATGTCAAGCGAGTCAGACGGAGCCGCCGGGAGGACGCATGGCGACGCACGCTGGCCGAGAAGGTCTGGCAGGACCACGTGGTCCGGCACGCCGAGGGCGAGCCCGACCTGCTCTACATCGACCTGCACCTCGTCCACGAGGTGACCAGCCCGCAGGCGTTCGACGGCCTGCGCGCCACCGGTCGGCCCGTCCGTCGCCCCGACCTGACGCTGGCGACCGAGGACCACAACGTCCCGACCATCGACATCGACCAGCCGATCGCCGACCCGATCTCCAGGGCGCAGGTCGACGCCCTGCGCGCCAACTGCGCCGAGTTCGGCGTGCCGGTCTACTCGCTCGGCAACATCGAGCAGGGCATCGTCCACGTCGTCGGCCCGCAGCTCGGCCTCACCCAGCCCGGCATGACGGTGGTCTGCGGCGACTCGCACACGTCGACGCACGGCGCGTTCGGCGCGCTCGCGTTCGGCATCGGCACCAGCGAGGTCGAGCACGTGCTCGCCACCCAGACGCTGCCCGCTGAAGCCCTTCAAGACGATGGCGATCACCGTCGACGGCGAGCTGCCGCCCGGCGTGACCGCCAAGGACATCACGCTCGCGGTGATCGCGCGGATCGGCACGGGCGGCGGGCAGGGCTACGTGCTCGAGTACCGCGGCTCCGCGATCCGCGGCCTGTCGATGGAGGGCCGCATGACGCTGTGCAACATGTCCATCGAGGCGGGTGCCCGGGCGGGCATGGTCGCCCCCGACGAGACGACGTTCGCCTACCTCGAGGGCCGGCCGCACGCGCCGTCGGGTGCGCGAGTGGGACGAGGCCGTCGCCTACTGGCGGACGCTGCCGACCGATGCCGACGCCACCTTCGACGCGGAGGTCGTCATCGACGCGGCGACGCTGGCGCCGTTCGTCACCTGGGGCACCAACCCCGGCCAGGGCCTGCCGCTCAGCGCATCGGTGCCCTCGCCCGACGATGCCCGCGACGAGGTCGACCGCGTCGCCATCGAGCGGGCCCTGGAGTACATGGACCTGACGCCCGGCACGCCGCTTGCGCGACATCGCCGTCGACACGGTGTTCGTCGGCTCGTGCACCAACGGCCGGATCGAGGACCTGCGCGCCGTCGCCGAGGTGCTGCGCGGCCGGACGGTCGCCGACTCGGTGCGCATGCTGATCGTCCCCGGCTCGGTGCGGGTCAAGATGCAGGCCGCAGGCGGAGGGGCTCGACGAGGTCTTCGTCGCGGCAGGAGCGGAGTGGCGCGAGGCCGGCTGCTCGATGTGCCTGGCCATGAACCCCGACAAGCTCGCGCCCGGCGAGCGCAGCGCGTCGACCTCCAACCGCAACTTCGAGGGCCGGCAGGGCCCGGGCGGTCGCACGCACCTCGTGTCGCCGGCCGTCGCCGCCGCCACCGCGGTCACCGGCCACCTCGTCCGCCCCCGCCGACCTGCCCCCCGTCGCCTGAGACTGATCGGAGACTGACATGGAGAAGTTCGTCGTCCACACGGGCACCGCCGTCCCGCTGCGTCGCAGCAACGTCGACACCGACCAGATCATCCCGGCGGAGTACCTCAAGCGCATCACCCGTCACGGATTCGAGGACGGCCTGTTCGCCGCCTGGCGCAAGGACCCTGGCTTCGTGCTGAACCAGCCCCAGTACGCCGGCGCGACCGTGCTCGTCGCCGGCCCCGACTTCGGCACCGGCTCGTCCCGCGAGCACGCCGTCTGGGCGCTGCAGGACTACGGGTTCGCGGTCGTCATCTCCTCGCGGTTCGCGGACATCTTCCGCGGCAACTCCGGCAAGGGCGGACTGCTCACGGCCCAGGTGCGCGCAGGACGGTGATCGAGCAGCTGTGGGCGGCGATCGAGGCCGATCCCGACGCTGGCCGTGACGGTCGACCTCGAGAACCGGCGGATCACTGCCGGTGACATCGTCGCCGAGTTCGACGTCGACGACTACGTGCGCTGGCGGCTGATGGAGGGCCTGGACGACATCGGCATCACCTTGACCTCGGCGGCGGAGATCGACGAGTTCGAGCGCAGCCGCCCGGCGTTCACAGCCGACCACCACTGCGGTGATGTAGGTCACCTCCGCCCCACCAGCAACCGAATCCCGTTGCACGGCAAGGCAATCCCCGGCGTGGCGATTTCGTTCACCCGGGCGCACGGGCATAGGCTGGTACGACCGGCCGACCGGCCGGACATCACACCCTCCGGAGGGGTTTTCCTGTGAACAAGGCAGAACTGATTGATGCGGTGGCCACTCGCCTCGGCCACAGCAAGCGCGACGTCACCGACATCGTGGAGGCGTTCATCGAGGAGACGAAGAAGGCCGTCGTGCGTGGCGAGAAGGTCGCTGTCAGCGGCTTCGGCGTGTTCGAGTCGCAGGCCCGCAAGGCCCGCCTCGGCCGCAACCCGCGCACCGGCGAGACCGTGAAGATCAAGGCCACCAAGCTGCCCAAGTTCCGCCCGGGTGCGGAGTTCAAGGCAGTCGTGTCGGGCGCCAAGAAGATCGTGACCAAGGCTCCCGTCAAGAAGGCTGCTCCCGTGAAGAAGGCGGCGCCGGTCAAGAAGGCTGCTCCCGTGAAGAAGGCGGCGCCGGTCAAGAAGGCTGCTCCCGTGAAGAAGGCGGCGCCGGTCAAGAAGGCTGCTCCCGTGAAGAAGGCGGCGCCGGTCAAGAAGGCTGCTCCCGTGAAGAAGGCGGCCCCGGCCAAGAAGGCCCCCGCCAAGAAGGCCGTTGCCAAGAAGTAGTCGCACCGCCGCTTCCCCGTCGTTCGAGGCCCCCCACCTGCGGGTGGGGGGCCTCGTCGCGTCGTGGCCCTCCGCGTGGGCTCAGGAGGCCCGCGATGCCAGGGCAGCTGCGGTCGCGGGTCCCACCCCGAGGTCGCGTGCGCGCTGGAGGGCGAGATCGGTGTCGACGTCGCAGCGGACCGGGCTCGAGGGACGACCGCAGTGATCGGGTGCTCGGCGACGAGATCGATCGCGCCGGCCGCCAGATGGGCAGCGCGCGAAGCCGGGCCGAAGCGGGGATCGACGGTGTGCGCCTGCGGTGGCGCACCACATCGTGGTGCCCGTGCCGTCGAGGTCCGCGACGAACGACGTCCGGTGCTGCTCGGCGGCCGCGAGCGCGGCCTCCAGCGAAGCCGGCGTCAGGCAGGGCAGGTCGGAGACGAGGACGGCGATGCCGCCGGCAGCGCCGCAGTGCGCGGCGCCCCACCGAGCGGCGGCGTTGATGCCGACGTGCCCGGCATCGTCGATGACGAGCGCACCCGACGGACTCGGCGTGCGTGCGCACCCGCTCGTCACCGGTGGCCACGACCACCCGCGCCACACGCGGAGTCGCCACGGCTGCGGCGATCGCGTCGAGGAAGAACGCCAGCGCGAGCTCGCCCGGAGCCGGGGTGCCGGACGCAAGCCGCGACTTGGCCGCCGCCAGCACCTTCACCGGGAAGACCACCGACCAGGCGGCCGTCGTCTCGAGTGCAGCCGGGATCACCGCCTCATCCAAGCGCATGACGTGTCCGCTCCAGCGAGGTGTCGTAGCGCCGCCCGTCGCCGCGGGATTCGGGCTACCCTCGCGGGAGCAGGAGGGGAGGGGTCATGCGCCGGGTGCCACGCGTGCGTCGCAGGCAGCGGCTGGGCTTCTCCTACCGCCTGGCCGTCGCCATCCTCTGGCCGCTCATGCGGACGATCGTCAAGTGGGACATCGCCGGCGACGAGCGCATCACCGATGCCCCCGGCGGGGTCATCGTCGCGCCGAACCACCTGTCCTGGTTCGACCCGCCCGTGGTGGCGTTCGCGCTGTGGCAGGCGGACCGCCCCCCGCGCTTCCTGGGCAAGGAGGCGGTGTTCCGCACGCCCGTGTTCGGCGCGATCATCACGCATGCGGGACAGATCCCCGTGTACCGCGAGACCGCTGACGCGAGCAGCGCCGTCCGCGACGCCCTGGCGGCCCTGGCGGCGGGCGAGTGCGTCGTCGTGTACCCCGAGGGGACGATCACGCGCGACCCCGACCTGTGGCCCATGTCGGCCAAGACCGGCGCGGTGCGGCTGGCGCTGATGTCGGGCCGGCCCGCTGGTGCCGATGGTCCAGTGGGGCGCGCACGAGGTCATGGGCCCCTACACGAAGGAGCTCGAGGCTCCTGCCACGCAAGACGATGCACATCCGGTTCGGCGACCCGCTCGACCTCTCGGACCTCGAGGGCCACCCCGTCGACGCCGCCACCCTGGCGCTCGCGGGAGACCGGCTGATGGACGCGATCACCGCGATGCTCGCCGAGATCCGGCACGAGGAGCCACCCGCGACTCGCATGGTGTTCCGCCGGGAGCCGACAGAATGACCTCGACGGCGCGCGTGCCGTCCGAGCGGGAGGGACTCCGATGACGCGAGTGGCGATCATGGGCAGCGGCTCATGGGGCACGGCCTTCGGCATGGTGCTGGCCGACGCCGGCAGCGAGGTGGTCATCTGGGGCCGAGACGCCGACGTGGCCACCGACATCAACGAGCGGCATCGCAACGAGGCGTACCACCCCGGCATCGAGCTGCCCGTGCGCATGAGCGCCACCACCGACCCGCGGGCCGCCACGGACGGCGCCTCGCTGGTGGTGCTGGCCGTCCCCGCCCAGGTGCTGCGCGACAACCTCGCGACCTGGGGTGACGGCATCGACCCCGACGCCGTGCTGGTGAGCCTCATGAAGGGCATCGAGCTCGGCACGACCAAGCGGATGAGCGAGGTCATCCGGGAGGCGGCGGGGGTCGAGGCGGAGCGGGTCGCCGTGGTGTCCGGTCCCAACCTCGCGCGGGAGATCGCCGAGCGGCAGCCGGCCGCCACCACGGTCGCCTGCGCCGACGAGCAGAGCGCGCGCCGCCTCCAGGACGCCTGCACGACCGACTACTTCCGTCCCTACTGGACGACCGACGTGATCGGCACCGAGATCGGTGGCGCGGTCAAGAACGTCATCGCGCTGGCCAACGGCATGGCCGTCGGGATGGGCCTCGGCGAGAACTCGCAGGCCTCGCTCATCACGCGCGGGCTCGCGGAGATGGCCCGGCTCGGAGTCGCGCTCGGTGCCGACCCGCTCACCTTCCAGGGACTGGCGGGGGTCGGCGACCTCGTCGCGACCTGCCAGTCGCCGCTGTCGCGCAACCGCACCTTCGGCGAGAACCTCGGCCGCGGCCTGACGGTCGAGGAGACGATCGCCGCGACGAAGCAGACGTGCGAGGGCTACAAGAGCTGCCAGCCGATCCTCGCCCTCGGGCAGGCGCACGGCGTGGAGATGCCGATCACCGAGCAGGTGGTCGAGGTGCTCTATCGCGGGCGCTCGCCGCGGACGATGGCCGCCTCGTTCATGGCGCGCGAGCCCAAGGCCGAGGCCCTGCTCGGCGACTAGCGGCTCAGGCGCCGCCGGCTGCCGGCAT
The DNA here is from genome assembly GCA_963707385.1 of uncultured bacterium. Lineage (GTDB taxonomy): Bacteria > Actinomycetota > Actinomycetes > S36-B12 > S36-B12 > UBA10649. Next base: position 1,054,325 of record CAVPPK010000004.1, read on the forward strand.
GGCCGGACGGCCCTGCACGCGCGCCGCGTCCGGGGCCAGCCGCAGGGCGCGGTCGAGGTCGGTCCACAGGTCCTCGAGCGCCTCGATCCCCACCGAGAGGCGGACGAGGCCCTCGGGGACGGTCGTGCTCTCCAGCGGCCAGCGGCGACGGCGCTCGAGCAGCGACTCGACGCCGCCGAGGCTGGTCGCGTAGGTCCAGACCCGCACCGAGGCGCACAGCGCGTCGGCGACGGCGGCCCCGCCTGCCACGTCGATGGCCGACGATGGTGCCGAACCCGGGGTAGCGCACCCGCGTCGACGACCGGATGGCCCGTCCAGCCGACGGGCGAGCTCCGCGGCGCTCTGCTGCGCCCGCTCGACCCGCAGCGCCAGGGTCCGGATGCCGCGCAGGGCCAGGTAGCAGTCGAAGGCGCTCGGGCGCCGCGCCCAGCAGCACGCGCCTGATGCGGACGGCCTCCGCGCGGTCAGGATCCCGCGCCACGATGGCGCCCATCAGCAGGTCCGAGTGGCCGCTGAGGGACTTCGTGACGCTGTGCAGGACGAGGTCGGCGCCGAGGTCGAGTGGCGTCTGGAGGATGGGCGTCGCGAAGGTGTTGTCGACCAGCACCTCGGCCCCGGCCGCGTGCGCGGCCGCGATGCAGGCCGGCAGGTCGGCCACCTGCAGCAGCGGGTTGGTCGGCGACTCGAGCCACAGCAGGTGCGCGCCCGCGCAGGCGGCGACCACTCCGTCGGTGTCGTCCGCATCGACGATGCGCAGGCTGATCCGGCCGATCGCGTCGAGCTCGCGCAGCCGCACGGCGACGCCGGTGTAGGCGGCGCTCGGGGCGACGACCACGGCCCCGGGCGGAACGAGGTCCATCACGGCGTTGGCGGCGGCCATGCCGGAGGAGAAGGCGACCGCCGTGCCGTGCTCGAGCGCGCCGATGGCCTCCTCCAGCGCGGACGTGGTCGGCGCGGCCTCGCGGGCGTACTCGATGGAACCGCCGGCATGGAACGCCGACGCCGGCACGATCGGGCGTGTTCAGCGGCTGGTCCGGACCGGGCGCCGGGCGCCCGGCGCTCACGACGATCGTCTCGACGGACAGCGGGTCGGGCTCGGGCACACGCCGACCCTAGCCGCCGTCACGCGCGCGCGCGGGGTACGGTCGTGCCGTGAACCGCATCCGCGTGGTCGTGCTCATCGGCGGCCGCAGCAGCGAGCACTCGATCTCCTGCATCAGCGGCCGGTCGATCGTGGCGGCCCTGGACCCGGAGCGCTACGACGTCACGCGTCGTCGGCATCCGTCGCGACGGGGGATGGGTGCGCGAGTCCGGACGGCGGCCTGGGGATCCTCGCGCAGGACGGACCGCTGCCCGAGATCGCGGCCGACGCACCGGCCGCCGACCTGTCCACGTGCCTCGACGCCGACGTGGTGTTCCCCGTGCTGCACGGACCGTGGGGGGAGGACGGCACGGTGCAGGGACTCCTGGAGACGCGTGGGCGTCCCCTACGTCGGGTCGGGGGTGCTGTCGTCGGCGGTGGCGATGGACAAGGGCTTCATGAAGGCCGCACTGGCGAGTGCCGGGCTCGACGTCGGCCGGTACGTGGTGGTCTCCGACCGCGAGTGGCGAACCGACGCCGGACCGCGTGCTCGCCGACGTGGCCGGCCTCGGCCTGCCCGGTGTTCGTCAAGCCCGCGCGGGCGGGGTCGTCGCTCGGCATCGTCCGCGTCACGACGGCCGACGGCGCTTCGTGACGCGATCGAGGGAGCACGCAAGCACGACCCTCGGGTCATCGTCGAGGCGGCGGTGTCGCCGGCACGGGAGATCGAGTGCGGGGTGCTCGTCGACGCCGACGAGCAGCCGCGGGCCAGCCGGTGCGCGGAGATCATCGTCAACGCCCGCCACGAGTTCTACGACTTCGAGGCGAAGTACCTCGACGACTCCGCCACCCTGGTCGTGCCGGCCGACCTGCCCTCCGGCGTCGAGGACCGCGTCCGCGTCCTGGCCGTCCGGGCCTTCGACGCGCTCGACTGCGACGGGCTCGCCCGCGTCGACTTCTTCGTGCGCGACACCGGCGAGGTCGTCGTCAACGAGGTCAACACGATGCCGGGCTTCACGTCGATCTCGATGTACCCGCGGATGTGGGCGGCGACGGGGATCGACTACCCGGAGCTCGTCGACCGGCTCGTCGCGGACGCGCTCCGCAAGGGCACCGGCCTGCACTGATCGGCGCGACGCCGGCGGCGGCCTAGAGGTTGACGACGGGGCAGGTCAGCGTGCGCGTGATGCCGGGGACGGCCTGGATGCGCGCGACGACCAGCTTGCCCAGCTCGTCCATGGTGCGCGACTCCGCGCGCACGATGACGTCGTAGGGGCCGGTGACGTCCTCGGCCAGGGTGACGCCGGCGATGTCGCGGATGGCCTGCACGACGGTGGCGGCCTTGCCGACCTCCGTCTGGATCAGCACGTAAGCCTGAACGGACATGCCTGCGAGACTAGCGCCCATGAGCAACGACAGTGGTGGAACGCTGCAGGACGTCGGCGAGTTCGGGCTGATCGACCGGATCACCGCGGGGATGACCGGCGCCGAGGGCGTCATCGTCGGCCCGGGTGACGACACCGCCGTGGTCGCCGCGCCCGACGGACGCGTGGCGGTCACCTGCGACGTGCTGGTCGAGGGCCGGCACTTCCGACGCGACTGGTCGACGCCGATCGACATCGGCCGACGGGCGGCAGCGGCATCGCTGGCCGACATCGCGGCGATGGGCGGCGTGGCCACGAGCCTGGTCGTCGGCTTCGGCGCTCCGGGCGACCTGCCGGCGGCGTGGGCGGTCAGCTGCGCGGCGGGCATCCGCGAGGAGGCGGCGCTCGTCGGCGCCCACCTCGTCGGGCGGCGACGTCGTCGAGTCGCCCCAGGTCGTCATCAGCGTGACGGCCCTCGGCGACCTCCAGGGGCGCGTCGCCCGTGCTGCGCTCGGGCGCGCAGCCGGGTGACGTCGTCGCGGTCGCCGGCCGGTTCGGCTGGGCGGCTGCCGGCCTGGCCCTGCTGTCCCGCGGCTTCCGGTCGCCGAAGGCGCTCGTGGACGCCCACCGCTTCCCGCAGCCGCCGTACGCGGCCGGGCCGCTGGCCGCCGCGTCGGGTGCCACCTCGATGATCGACATCAGCGACGGCCTGGTCGCGGACGCCGGCCACGTCGCCGAGGCGTCCGGCGTCACCCTCGAGATCGACACGGGCGACTGGGAGATCCCCGAGCCGATGCAGGCGGCGGCGTCGGCATACAACGTCGACCCGCGCGAGTGGATGCTCACGGGCGGTGACGATCACGCCCTGCTGGCCACGTTCCCGGCGGGAACGGCGCTGCCGGCGGGCTTCACCCTGATCGGGCGGGTCACGGCGGGGGAGCCGGGCGTGACGCGTCGACGGCGCCGCGCGCGCGAGGCGGCCGGCGGCCACCGCACTTCGCCTGACGGCGCCTCACTCGGCGGCGGCAAAGGAAGAGGGGCCGTCGCTCAGCGACGGCCCCTCTTCCATGTGACTAGGAGGCGCGGACGACCTTGCCGGCCTTGATGCACGCGGCGCACACGTTGAGGCGCTTCGGGGTGCGGCCGACCATCGCGCGCACGCGCTGGATGTTCGGGTTCCAGCGACGGCTCGTCCGACGGTGGGAGTGCGAGATGCTGTTCCCGAAGCTGGGGCTCTTGCCACAGATGTCGCAGTTGGCAGCCACGGTGCACTCCTTCAGTCCCGCACGATGCGGTGGTCGGTGGATCGGCGGCAGGTGCTGCCGCGAGGGTCAAGGGTAGCCGAGCGCCCGTCGGTCCCCCAAATTGAGGGTACGGTCGGGGCGTCGGTCGTGGGATGAGGAGGCAGGCGGAGTGCCCGCAATCGTGTCGTCGTCGCTCGTGCGCGACTGGGCGCAGCGCGCCCTCAGCGGACTGGGCGACGCCCGCAGCGAGATCGACGCCCTCAACGTGTTCCCGGTGCCCGACGGCGACACCGGCACCAATCTCTACCTGACGATGGAGTCCGCCTGCCAGGCGGTCGACCAGTGCTGGTCGGAGCGCAGAAGCGGCGCCGGGTGTCGACGAGGCTGCGCGGGCGATGTCCACCGGCGCGCTCATGGGCGCACGGGGCAACTCCGGGGTGATCCTGTCCCAGATCCTGCGCGGCACCAGCGAGATCCTGGGCGGCCTCACCGACGGCGACGCGCTCGACGGGTCGACCGTCCACCGACTCCTCGCCCGGGCCGCGGACCTCGGCTACGAGGCGGTCGCCCGCCCGGTCGAGGGCACGATCCTGACGGTGGCCCGGGCCGCCGCCGACTCGGCGTCCACCCGCGTCCAGGAGGGGGCGGCCGACGCGGCGGCCGTGGTGGAGGCCGCGGCGCAGGGCGCTCGCGACGCGCTCGCGCTCACCCCCACGATGCTCGAGTCGCTGCGGCTGGCGGGGGTCGTCGACGCCGGCGGGCGGGGGCTGGTGGTCGTGCTCGACGCCCTCGCCGAGGTCGTCTCCGGCGTGCGGCGCGCGAGCGGCGACAGTCGGCCTGCACGCCCCGGTGCCGCGCCCGGTCGACGTCGAGGCGAGCCATCACTACGGCGGGCCCGCCTACGAGGTGATGTTCCTGCTCGAGGCCGACGACGACGCCGTGCCCGCGCTGCGAACCGCAGCTCGACGCGCTCGGCGACAGCCTCGTGGTCGTCGGCGGCGACCGGCTGTGGAACGTCCACGTGCACGTCGACGACGCCGGCGCGGCGGTCGAGGCGGCGATGGCGGCCGGCCGTCCGTACCGCCTGCGCATCACGCACCTCGAGACCGTCGTGCCGACCACCGGCCGGGTCGACGGTCGCGCCCTCGTGGCGGTGTCGCACGGTCCCGGGGTGGCCGACCTGCTCGGCAGCGCCGGCGTGGGCATCGTCCCTGCCCTCGCCCGACAGCGACCGTCGACCGCCGAGCTGCTCGATGCCATGCGGCTGACGCACGCGGCCGAGGTGATCGTCCTCCCGAGCGACAAGGACACCCGCGGCGTGGCCGAGGCGGCTGCGGAGCAGGCACGTGCGCGAGGGCATGCGGGTCTCGGTGATCCCCACCCGGTCGATCGTGCAGACCCTGGCGGCGGTGGCCGTGCACGATCCGTCGATCCGGTTCGACGACGACGTCGTGGCCATGACGCGGGCGGCGGGAGCGACGCGCTACGCGGCCGTGACGGTGGCGAGTCGAGCAGCGCTGACGACGGTCGGGCCGTGCGACGTGGGCGACGTCCTCGGGCTCGTCGACGGCGACATCGTCGTCGTCGGCGACGACGTCTCGTCGGTCACGCGTGACATCCTGACGCGCATGCTGGCCATCGGCGGGGAGCTCGTCACCCTCGTGCTCGGAGCCGACGCCGGCCCCGACCTGTCCGACGACCTGCCGGAGTGGCTCGCCGAGCGCTACCCGCTCACCGACGTCGTCGTGTACGACGGCGGGCAGCCGCTCTGGCCGATCATCATGGGCGTGGAGTGAGCGCGACGTCCGACGGCTTCCTCGGGAGCAGGCTCGCGAACGTGCTCGGCGGCAAGACGGCCGACGCGCTGCGCAAGGGACTCGGCCTGCTGACCGTCGAGGACCTCCTGCGCCACTACCCGCGGCGGTATGCCGAGCGCGGGGAGCTGACCGACCTCTCGACGCTGCGCGAGGGCGAGCAGGTCACCGTCATGGCCGAGGTCACGCAGGTGACCGTGCGCCCCATGCGCCAGCGGCGCGGAACCATCCTCGAGGCGACGATCAGCGACGGGCAGTCGTCGATGTCGCTGACGTTCTTCAACCAGAAGTGGCGCGAGCGGCAGCTGACGGTGGGCCGACGGGGACTGTTCGCGGGCCAGCTGAGCCGGTTCAACGGCAAGTGGCAGCTGGCGCACCCCGAGTTCGAGCTGCTGCCCGACGGCGTCGACGACGATCCGCTGACCGTGCTGGAGTTCGCCGGTGCCCTCATCCCGATCTACCCGGCCAGCAAGGCGGTCGCCTCCTGGCAGGTGCGCAAGGCCGTCGACGTCGTGCTCGACCAGGTGCAGGAGCTTCCCGACCCGCTGCCCGAGCGACCTGCGCGCCGCGCACGGCCTCATCTCCCTCAGCGACGCACTGTGGGCGATCCACCGCCCCACGAGCCGTGACGACGTCGACGCGGCGGTCGACCCGACTCCGGTTCGAGGAGGCCTTCGTCCTGCAGGTGCTGCTGGCCCAGCGACGTGCGGAGGCGGCTGCGCTGCCGGCCCGGCGGCGCGTGCCCGAGCAGCACCCCGATCCGGGACGCCTTCGACGCGCGACTGCCCTTCGACCTCACGGCCGGGCAGCGCGAGGTGGGCGCGCAGATCGACGCCGACATGGAGCGCGACCATCCGATGCACCGGCTGCTGCAGGGCGATGTCGGCAGCGGCAAGACCGTGGTCGCGCTGCGGGCCATGCTCCGCGTCGTGGACGCCGGCGGCCAGGCGGCCCTCCTGGCGCCGACCGAGGTGCTTGCGGCCCAGCACCACCGGTCGATCACGGCGATGCTCGGGCCGCTCGCCGAGGCGGGGCGGTTCGGCGCGGCGGACGCGGCCACCCGGGTGGCCCTCGTCACCGGGTCGCAGCGGGTCGGCGACCCGGCGCCGAGAGCTGCTCGACGTCGTGACGGGCGATGCGGGCATCGTCATCGGCACGCACGCCCTGCTCGAGGACACCGTCACCTTCGGCGACCTCGGGCTCGTCGTCGTCGACGAGCAGCACCGGTTCGGCGTCGAGCAGCGGGCGGCGCTCGCGGCCAAGGCGCTGGACGGGTCGCGGCCGCACGTCCTCGTCATGACGGCCACGCCCATCCCGCGCACCGTCGCGATGACCGTGTTCGGCGACGTCGAGGTGTCCGTCCTGTCCGAGCTGCCGTCGGGCCGGCTTCCGATCGCGACGCATGTCGTGGGCGCCGGAGCAGCCCCGGCTCCTGGCGCGGGCGTGGGCTCGCGTCCGGGAGGAGGCCGAGAAGGGCCACCGCGTGTTCGTCGTCTGCCCGCGGATCGGGGACGACGACGTCCGTCTCCGAGCCGCAGGCGATGTGGGACGCGGACGAGGAACGCCCGACCGGTGACGGCGGCGCACCCGGGTCCTCCGTGCTCGACCTCGCCCGGTCGCTGGCCGAGGGCGAGCTGGCGGGACTGCGGATCGGGGTGCTGCACGGCCGCATGGCGCGCCGAGGAGAAGGAGGACGCCATGCGGCGGTTCTCCGACCCGGACGCCACGGGCGGGCTCGACGTGCTCGTCTCGACGACCGTGATCGAGGTCGGCGTCGACGTGCCGCAGGCGACGATGATGGTGATCATGGACGCCGACCGGTTCGGCATCTCGCAGCTGCACCAGCTGCGCGGCCGCGTCGGTCGAGGCGGGCTGCCCGTCGCTGTGCCTGCTCGTGACCGTCGGCCGAGGAGGGCTCGCCCGCCCGGGAGCGGCTCGCCGCCGTGGCGTCCACGACCGACGGCTTCGAGCTGTCCGAGCTCGACCTGCAGCTGCGCCGCGAGGGCGACGTGCTCGGCAGCTCGCAGTCGGGCGTGCGCAGCTCGCTGCGGCTGCTCGAGGTGGCTCGAAGCACGGCGACGTCATCGCCGCGGCCCGCACGGCCGCGACGGCCCTGGTGCAGGACGATCCCGACGCTGGCCGCGCCATCCGGCGCTCGCGTCGGCGGTCGCGGCGATGGTGGACGCGCAGCAGGCCGAGTTCCTGGAGAAGGGATGACCCGCATCATCGCGGGCGCCGCCCGCGGTCGCCGGCTGGCCGTGCCGGCGCACGGGCACGCGGCCCACGTCCGATCGGGTGCGCGAGGCGCTGTTCTCCGCCCTCGAGAGCGAGTGGGTGGCCCAGGGCGTCCACGTGGCCGGAGGTGACCGTCCTCGACCTGTTCGCCGGCATCCGGGGCGCTGGGCCTCGAGGCCCTGAGCCGGGGTGCGACGCGCGCCCACCTCGTCGAGCGGTCCCGGCCGGCGGCCCGCACCCTGGCCGCGAACGTGGCGGCCGTCGGGCTGCCCGGGCGCCGAGGTCGTCATCCGCGACGCCACCCAGCTGGCCGCGCAGCCCGCGCCCGAGCCCGCCGCCCGCCTGGTCTTCGCCGACCCGCCCGTACGACTGGCCCGCGATCGACCTGGTCCGGCTGCTGGACGGCCTCCGCGCCGCCGGCTGGATCGCGCCCGACGCCGTCGTGGTCGTCGAGCGGCCCGCGCGTGACCCCGCTGAGCCCCTTCCCGCCCGGCTGGCCCGAGCCGCGTCGACGCCCGTACGGGGACACCGTGCTTTGGTACGGTCGAGTGGCGTCCGATCGACGAGGACGCCGAGGAGGGGGACTGATGCGCACCGCCGTCTGCCCGGGTTCCTTCGACCCCGTGACGAACGGGCACCTCGACGTCTTCGCCCGGGCGGCTGCCATGGCGGACGAGGTGGTCGTCGCCGTCCTCATCAACCAGACCAAGGCCGGCCTGTTCACGATCGACGAGCGCATCGACATGCTGCGCGAGGTGGTCGCGCCGTTCCCGAACATCCGGGTCGACTCGTTCCACGGGCTGCTCGTCGACTACTGCGCGGAGCACGGGATCACCGCGATCGTCAAGGGCCTGCGGGCCGTCAGCGACTTCGACTACGAGCTGCAGATGGCGCAGATGAACTACCGCCTGGCGGGGGTGGAGACCATGTTCATCACCACGAACCCGCTCTACAGCTTCCTGTCGTCGAGCCTGGTCAAGGAGGTCGCCAAGTTCGGCGGCGACGTCGACGGATTGGTGCCCGACACCGTGTTGATGCGGCTGCGCGCGAAACTCTCGGACACAATGGGGCAACAGCCCTAGCCAGCCGCGTCAAGGAGCCTTCGTGGACGTTCAGGAACGACTCGACGAACTCGCCGTCCTCATCGAGGACGCGAAGGCGATGCCGCTCTCGGCGTCCTGCATCGTCAACCGGGCGCAGGTGCTCGACCTCATCTCGGAGATCCGCCAGCTGCTGCCGGAGTCGGTCCAGCGCGCCGACGAGCTGCTCGCCGACCGCGAGGCGGTCGTGCAGGACGGTCGCCGCGAGGCCGACCGGATCCTCGACCGGGCCCGCACCGAGTCCGACCGGCTGGTCTCCGAGCACGAGGTGTACCTCGCCGCGGTCGACGAGGCCGACGCCCTCACCCGGCAGACCGCGGCGGAGACGGCGCGGATGCGCAAGGAGACCGACGACTACATCGACGCCAAGCTGGCCACCTTCGAGATCACGCTGCAGAAGACGCTGCAGACGGTCGACCGGGGCCGGGAGCGCCTGCGCAGCCAGATGTACCAGGAGCTGGCGCCGGTCTCGGAGGCCGTGTACGACGAGTCCCTCGACACCGGCTTCATGGAGGCGCCCGGCGACTTCGACGACCGCCGGTAGCGACCGCACGGCGACGTGGCCGTTTAGGCCATTCCGAAGCGCCGCAGGGTAACCTTTCGCGCGAGGCCTCTAGCGAGGCCACGGTTAGCCGTGCCGAAAGTGGAGGGTCCCAGTGACCGGCCTCGACCCGAAGGATCCGCTCGTCATCGACGTGCGCACGATCCTGCAGCGCCGGGCCGGGTCGATGGTCACCGTGACCCGAAGCGTTCCGGCCCCGGCTGGCCTTGGCGTCGCGATGGCTCGGGTGCCCGAGGGATCGCCAATCGACCTGGATCTGCGGTTGGAGTCCGTTCTCGAGGGCGTTCTCGTGTCCGGTTCGGCGGACCTGCAGGTCAGCGCGGAGTGCTCGCGCTGCCTGGAGACCTTCGACTGGCACGAGGAGATCGACCTCACCGAGCTGTTCCGATACCCGTCGACCGACGCCCGTGGCGCGATCGTCGAGGAGGAGGACGAGTCCGAGGATCCGCTGCCGGTACTGCAGGACGACCTGATCGACCTGGAGCCGGTGGTGCGGGACGCAGTGGTGCTCGACCTGCCACTCGCCCCGCTGTGCAGCGAGGACTGCCTCGGCCTGTGCCCGCAGTGCGGGGCCCGGCTGGAGGACGATCCGCAGCACGCGCACGAGACGACCGATCCCCGGTGGGCGGCCCTGGCCGCACTCGCCGACCCGGACGTTCAGTAACCACGTAGCGACCCTCGCCCCGCGAGACGCCCAGACCGAAGGAAGTACCGTGCCCGTTCCGAAGCGGAAGACGTCCCGTTCCAACACCCGTCACCGCCGTTCGCAGTGGAAGGCCACCGTGCCGACGCTGGTGGCGTGCGCCCGGTGCAAGGAGAAGCACATCGCGCACACGGCGTGCCCGACCTGCGGCACCTACGCCAAGCGTCGCGTCCTGGACGTCTAGCAGTTGGCCACTGTCGCCCTCGACCTGCTGGGCGGCGACGGGGCACCCGGTGTTGTCGCGGACGCGATCGCCCGCCTGTGCGCATCCCGAGGCGGCCGGCGACCCGATCGACCTGATCGTGGTGGGCCCGGCCGCGCTGGCGCGCACCCTGCTCGCCGAGCGGGGGTGCCCGGTGGACGCCGTCCGCATCGTCGATGCCGGTCGCGGCGCGCCCGATGTCCGGCAACCCGCTGTCCACCCTGCGGGCCCATGACGACGTCACCGTGTCGGTCGCGGTCGGCCTCGTCTCCGGCGGCCTCGCCGACGCCTGGGTCTCCGTCGGCCACACCGGCGCTGCCGTCGCGGCGGCCGTCCTCGGACTGGGCCGGATCGCGGGGATGTCCCGCCCGGCCCTCGCCGTCGTCGTCCCCGCCCTCGCGGGTCCCGTCGTGCTCGTCGACGCCGGCGCCGCCCCCGACGCCACCCCCGACGTTCTGCGGCAGTTCGCGCTCGCCGGCTGGGCCTACGCCCGCGCCCTCGGCGTCGCCGACCCCGTCGGTGGGACTGCTCAGCATCGGCAGCGAGGAGGGCAAGGGCGACCGACTCCGCAAGTCGACCCACGACCTGCTCCGCGAGACGCTCCCCGGCTGCGGCGTCGCCTACGCCGGCGCGGTCGAGGGCCATGACGTGGCACTCGGCCAGCGGGCGCAGGTGATCGTCACCGACGGCTTCACCGGCAACGTGCTGCTCAAGGGGATCGAGGGCGCTGTCACGCTGGGCTGCCCACCGCATCGGTGCCGCGTACGGCGACAGCGAGCCGGCCCGCGCCGTCGTCCGCGACACCGCCACGTCGGACTTCGCGGGCGGGATGCTGCTCGGGGTCAACGGCGTCACCGTCGTCGGCCATGGTGCCGGCACGCCCGAGGAGATCGTCGCGTGCGTGCGGCTGGCCGACCGGGCCGCGCGCATGCAGCTCGTGCCCGCCACCCAGGCGGCCCTCGCCACGGTGGTGCGCTCATGACCGACGGAGTCGACCGCCGCGTGGCCGCCGGCATCGTCGAGGACGCCCTCGCCGCCGTGTTCGACCCGGCTGTCGTCCGCCAGCTCCGCGAGGACTCGCCCCTGAGCGTGCTGGGCATGACGGTGGCCGACGCCGTGTGCGTCAGCGACGCCGTCAGCAGCGCCGCCAGTGCGGCCGGCCTGGCCTGCCATCTCGGTGACACCGACCTCGCCGGGGCGGTCACGGTGGCCGATCTCGTCGCGGCGGTGCAGGCTGGGGCGCAGCGCCGCACGGAAGGAGCCCCATGAGGACGGACACCGCACGCCTGCTGGAGCGGCTCCGCGTCACGATCGATCCCGCACTCATGACCCTGGCGCTGACGCACCGGTCCTACGCCTACGAGAACGGCGGCCTGCCGACCAACGAGCGGCTCGAGTTCCTCGGCGACTCGGTCCTCGGCATCGTCGTGACCGAGACCCTCTACGCGCAGTACCCGGACTGGCCCGAGGGCCAGCTGGCCAAGCTGCGGGCGGCGGTCGTCAACGCCGGTGCCCTCGCCGACGTGGCCCGCTCACTGGACCTGGGGGAGTACCTCTACCTGGGTCGCGGCGAGGAGACCACCGGCGGCCGGGACAAGTCCTCGATCCTCGCCGACACGATGGAGGCGGTGTTCGGGGCGGTGTTCCTCGACTCCGGCATCGACACCGCCCGGGCGGTGATCCACCTGCTGTTCGACCCGCTCATCGAGCGGGCGGCCGAGCTCGGCGCGGGCCTGGACTGGAAGACGTCGCTGCAGGAGGTCTCCGCCGCGGCCGGGCTCGGCGTGCCCGAGTACCACGTCACCGACGTCGGCCCCGACCACGCCAAGGAGTTCTCCGCCCGGGCCGTCATCGGCGGCGAGGTGCTCGGCGAGGGGGCCGGGCGGTCCAAGAAGGTGGCCGAGCAGCGGGCCGCCGCGACGGCGTACGCCCGGGTCCTGCGCGACCACCCGGCCCTCGAGGCCCACTCGGCCTAGCGCAGCGCATGCCGGAGCTCCCCGAGGTCGAGGTGGTCCGGTCCGGGCTGCAGCGGTGGGTCGCGGGCCGCACGATCGTCGACGTCGGACGTCCGTCACCCACGGGCCGTTCGCCGCCACCTGGACGGCCCGGGCGACTTCGTCGACCGGCTGCGGGGCCGCACCGTCGACGTGCGTGTCCCGTCGCGGGAAGTACCTGTGGCTGCCGCTGTCCGACGGGGCGCAGCCGCCGGACGTCGCGGTCGTCGGGCACCTGGGCATGAGCGGGCAGCTGCTCATGCTCGACCCCGGCGCTCCCGACGAGAAGCACCTGCGGGTCCGGTTGACCTTCGCCGACGACGGACCCGAGCTGCGCTTCGTCGACCAGCGCACGTTCGGGGGCCTCGCGGTGGCCGATCTCGTGCCGGACGACGCCGGCGGCGCGATCCCGGCGCCGGTCGCGCACATCGCGCGCGACCCGCTCGATCCGGCGTTCGACGACGCGCGCCTTCGTCCGCCGGGTCCGCGCCAAGGAGTCCGAGATCAAGCGGATCCTGCTCGACCAGACCGTCGCCTCGGGCATCGGGAACATCTACGCCGACGAGGCGCTGTGGCGCAGCGCCATCCACGGCGGCCGGCCCGGCAGCCGGCTGAGCCGGGCGCAGGTGGCTGGCCTGCTCGGCTCGGTGCGCGACGTGATGACCGAGGCGCTCGGCGCAGGGCGGCACCAGCTTCGACGCCCTCTACGTCAACGTCAACGGCGAGAGCGGCTACTTCGACCGGAGCCTGGCGGCCTACGGCCAGGAGGGGCTGCCGTGCCCGCGCTGCGGCACGCCGATCCGCCGGATCGCCTTCATGAACCGGTCCTCCTACTTCTGCCCCGCCTGCCAGCGCGCCCCACGGCGGGGCCCCGCCGCCGAAAGGTAGAGTCCGGTCGTGCATCTGAAGAACCTGACGCTCAAGGGCTTCAAGTCCTTCGCCTCCGCCACCACCCTCCACTTCGAGCCCGGCGTGACGTGCGTCGTCGGGCCCGAACGGGTCGGGCAAGTCCAACGTCGTCGACGCCCTCGCCTGGGTCATGGGCGAGCAGGGCGCCAAGTCGCTGCGCGGCGGCAAGATGGAGGACGTCATCTTCTCCGGCACCTCGGGCCGGGCCCCGCTGGGCCGCGCCGAGGTCGCCCTCACCATCGACAACTCCGACGGCGCGCTGCCGATCGACTACACCGAGGTCACGATCGCGCGCACCCTGTTCCGCAACGGCGGGTCCGAGTACTCGATCAACGGCGAGCCGTGCCGCCTGCTCGACGTCCAGGAGCTGCTCAGCGACTCCGGCATCGGCCGCGAGATGCACGTCATCGTCGGGCAGAACCGGCTCGACCGCGATCCTCGAGGCGACGCCCGAGGACCGCCGCCACATCATCGAGGAGGCGGCAGGCGTCCTCAAGCACCGCAAGCGCAAGGAGAAGGCGCTCCGCAAGCTCGAGGCGATGCAGGCCAACCTCAACCGCCTCCAGGACCTCACCGCCGAGCTGCGCCGCCAGCTCAAGCCGCTGGGCCGGCAGGCCGAGGTGGCCCGCCGGGCCGTCGTGATCCAGTCCGAGGTGCGCGATGCGCGGCTGCGGATCATGGCCGACGACCTGGTGCACCTGCGCGAGGCCCTGGCCGCCGAGGTCGCCGACGAGACCGCCCTGCGCGACCGGCAGGCCGAGGTCGACGCCCAGCTCGCCGCCCTGCTCGCCCAGGAGGCGGCGGCCGAGGAGCAGGCCGCGCTCGACGCGCCCCGGCTCACCACGGCCCAGGAGACCTGGTTCGCCCTGAGCGGCCTGCGCGAGCGGTTCCACGGGCTGGTGCAGCTCTCCGCGGAGCGCGTGCGCCACCTGCAGCCGGAGCCCGAGGAGGAGGACTCCGGACGCGACCCCGAGCAGATCGAGGCGGAGGCCCGCGCGCTGCGGGCGGAGGAGTTCGAGCTCGGCCGGCAGGTGGAGGCGGCCCGCGAGGCGCTGTCGCACGCGGAGGCCGGGCGCATGGCGGCGGAGAGCGCCGCGGCCGCGGAGGAGCGGCGCGTGGCGGAGGCCGAGCGGGCCGCGGCCGACCGTCGCGAGGGCCTCGCCCGCCTCACCGGACAGGTCAACGCCGCGCGCTCCCGGCTCGACACCCGCGGCGCGGAGATCGCGCGCCTGGCGGTGCAGATCGCCGAGGCGCGTGAGCGCGGGGAGTCCGCGCAGCAGGAGTTCCAGCGGATCGAGATGGACGCGGCCGGCCTCGAGACCGGCGAGGTGAGCCTGGATGCCGAGCACGAGGCGGCGGAGGCGGCGCTGGCGCAGGCCGACGACGCGCGTCGAGCAGCTGCGCGTCGCGCGAGGCGGCCGCCGAGCGCGAGCGCACGGCCCTGGCCGCGCGCGGCGAGGCGCTGGCCCTCGGCCTCGAGCGCAAGGACGCCGGAGCCCGCCTCGTCGACGCGACCGACCGGGTGTCCGGCGTGCTCGGGCCCGCTGGCCTCGCTGCTCCACGTCGACTCCGGGGCGCAGACCGCCGTGGCAGCGGCGCTCGGCGACATCGCCGACGCCGTCGTCGTCACGGGCATGGACGCGGCCATGCAGGCCGTCGTCCTGCTGAAGGACGAGGACGCCGGCCGCGCCGCGCTCGTCGTGGCCGACGCCGAGGCCGCCCGTCCGGTGCGTCCGCACGTGCGCGACGCCGGCCGGCCGCTCCTCGACTTCGTCCACTGCGAGCCCGTGCTGCAGCCCGTCGTCGACCACCTGCTGGAGCGCTGGACCCTCGTGTCCGACCTCCGGGAGGCGGCCGAGCTCGCGGCGCACCACCCCGGCCTGTCGTTCGTCACGCCCGAGGGCGACGTCCTGTCGCAGGGGGTCGTCCACGGCGGATCGGCCAGCGCCCCGAGCCTGCTCGAGGTGCAGGCGGCCTACGACGAGACCATGGCAGCCCTCGAGGCCGTCACCCACGAGCTCGACCGGCTGCGCTTCGACCTCGCCGCCGCCCGCACGCGGCAGGCGGACGCCGCGCGCCGGGCGGAGGCGACCCTCGCCCGGCTGCACGAGTCCGACGCGCGCATGGCCGCCGTGGCCGAGCAGCTCGGCCAGCTCGGGCAGGTCGCCCGGTCCGCCCTCGCGGAGGCGGACCGGCTCGTCGCAGGCGCAGGCCGCGGCGGAGGCCTCCCTGGCCGCCGACCGCGAGCAGCTCGAGGGACTCCAGGCCCGGCTCGCCGCCGCGGCCGAGCAGCCCGACCACGAGCCCGCGGCCGACAACCGCGAGCACCTGGCCGCGACGGCGTCCGCGGCCCGCCGCCACGAGGTGGACGCGCGCCTGTCGCTGCGCACCTCCGAGGAGCGGGTCGCCGCGGTTGCGGCACGTGCCCAGCAGCTCGAGCGCGCGGCGGAGAACGAGCGGCAGGCACGTGCGGCCGCGCATCGAGCGACGGCTGCGTCGCGCACGCGAGCTCGTCGTCGCGCAGGCCGTGCTCCAGGGCGCTCGCATCACCTGTCCCGCATCGAGTCGTCCGTCGGCTCGGCCGGGCGCGAGCGCACGGCGGTCGAGCGCGCCACCAAGGAGCGCGACGCGCACCTGACCACCGTCCGCGCCGCCCTGCGCGCGCTCGGGGCCGAGGCCGATCGGCTGAAGGACTCGGTGCACCGCGACGAGGTGGCGCGTGCCGAGCAGCGGATGCGCATCGAGCAGGTGCAGGACAAGGTGCTCGAGGACTTCGGCGTCGAGGCCGACGTCCTCCTCGCCGAGTACGGCCCCGAGCAGCTCGTCCCGCCGACCCCGCCGTCACCCGGCGACGACGTCCCGGCGGAGGAGCCGCAGCCGTACCCGTTCGTGCGGTCCGAGCAGGAGAAGCGGCTCAAGGCCGCCGAGCGCGACCTCGCGCTGCTGGGCAAGGTGAACCCGCTCGCGCTCGAGGAGTACTCGGCCATGGAGGAGCGGCACAACTTCCTCACCGAGCAGCTCGACGACCTCAAGCGCACGCGCGAGGACCTCCTCGACATCGTCAAGGAGGTCGACGCCCGCGTCCTGCAGGTGTTCACCGAGGCGTACGAGGCGGTGGAGCGCGAGTTCGAGGGGATCTTCGCCCGGCTGTTCCCCGGCGGCGAGGGGCGGCTGATCCTCACCGATCCGTCGGACATGCTCAACACCGGCGTCGACGTCGAGGCCCGTCCCCCGGGCAAGAAGGTGAAGCGGCTGTCGCTCCTGTCCGGAGGCGAGCGCTCGCTGACCGCGGTCGCGTTCCTCGTGGCCCTGTTCAAGGCCCGCCCGAGCCCGTTCTACGTGCTCGACGAGGTCGAGGCCGCGCTCGACGACGTCAACCTCGGCCGACTCATCGACATCATCGAGGAGCTGCGCTCGTCGTCCCAGCTCATCGTCATCACGCACCAGAAGCGCACGATGGAGATCGCGGACGCGCTGTACGGCGTGTCCATGCGCGGCGACGGCGTGACCCAGGTGATCGGCCAGCGGCTCCGCGAGAGCGAGCCCGTCAGCGCGTAGTGACGGCCACGGGGTCCGGCGCCATGGCCCGCTGGACGCCGTGGGCGAACCCCGTGACGATCAGCCCCTGAGCGGCGACGTAGGTCGCCATGATGAGGGCGGACCAGCCGGCGGACTCGGACAGCGGACCGAAGGCCGTCATCGCGATGAGGGCGTCGGAGACGACGAACAGGAGTGCCCCGCCGGCCGTGCGCCAGGCGAGCGGCTGGGGAAGCCGCAGCACCAGGTCGAGCGCGGCCACCGCCATCGCGAGCGCGACCGCGCTGTAGACGAGCACGGGGATGCGCATGGCCCCGACCCCGTTGCTGATCACGACGTTGATGCCGATCCAGATGAGCACGTACGGGAGGAGCGCGATCTTCCACGCGCGGACCAGGCCCGGTCCGGGGACGCGCAGGAAGGCCACGAGGTAGCAGACCTGCATCACGAGGAACGCCGCGATCCCGAGCATGAACGCGGTGTCGCCCTCGCCCATGAGTGCGAGATCGCCGATCCACGCGAAGACGATCCCGACGGCGATCCACCGGAGCGGCACCGGCCACCAGCGGCCCACGAGCGTGATGAGCCAGGCCAGCAGGAGCGGCATCAGCAGCGGCTTCGTCAGCGTGATGGCGTCGGCGTTGCTCGACGCCTCGGCGATCACGTTCAGCACGCCGACGAGGACGTACGCCGACATGAGCATCCCGCGCGCCATCATGGGCGGCATCCTCGCACGAGGCGCGTGGGAGGATGCCGCCCATGGACTCCGTTCTCCTGTATGTCGCGCTCGGCTTCGTCATCCTCCTCATCGCGGCCGTCGTCGTGGTGGCCCGTCGCCGCGGCGGCGGCTCCGGCAGGGCGGTCGAGACCAAGCCGCGCCCGGGCATCGACTACGCGCCGGGCGTCGGTGACGACGACTCCGTCCCCCGCGACACTCCGCGGCGCACCGTCGACGTCATCGAGGTGGGCGAGCCCCTTGCGGACACGACGGCGGTCGCTGCTGCCGGAGCCCGAGGCGGAGGAGCTCACCGCCGAGGACCTCGAGGCGTCTTCTCGAGGTCGAGGTTCCCGAGCCGGCAGCCGGGCGGCTCCAGCGGCTGCGCGCCCGGCTCGCCCGTTCGCACAACACGCTGGGCCGCGGGCTCCTCACGCTGCTGAGCCGCGAGAACATCGACGAGGACACCTGGGACGAGGTCGAGGAGACCCTCCTCACCGCCGACCTGGGCGTCGCCCCGACCCAGGAGCTGATCGGAGCGACTGCGGACCCGCGTGCGCGTCGAGGGCGCCTCGGAGCCCGCCAAGGTGCGCGCGATGCTGCGCGAGGAGCTCATCGCTCTCGTCGACCCGACGATGGACCGGCGCGTGCGGGCGGAGAAGGTCGACGGCCGGCCGGGGGTCGTGCTCGTCGTGGGCGTCAACGGCACCGGCAAGACCACGACCACCGGCAAGCTCGCGCGGCTGGCCGTGGCCTCGGGGCAGACCGTGGTGCTCGGTGCTGCCGACACCTTCCGGGCAGCCGCCGCCCAGCAGCTGCAGACCTGGGGCGACCGGGTGGGTGCCGCAGTCGTGCGCGGCCCGGAGGGCGGGGATCCGGCGGCCGTCGCGTTCGACGCGGTGTCCACCGGCATGGCCGCCGACGTCGACACGGTGATCATCGACACGGCCGGGCGCCTGCACACGAAGACCGGCCTCATGGACGAGCTCGGCAAGGTCAAGCGGGTCATCGAGAAGCAGTCGCCCATCGACGAGGTGCTCCTCGTGCTCGATGCCACCACCGGGCAGAACGGGCTCGTCCAGGCCCGGGTGTTCGCCGAGGTCGTGGACGTGACCGGCATCGTGCTGACGAAGCTGGACGGCACGGCTCGCGGCGGCATCGTGGTCGCCGTCCAGCGCGAGCTCGGCGTGCCCGTCAAGCTGGTCGGCCTGGGGGAGGGTCCGGACGACCTGGCCCCGTTCGAGGCCGACGTGTTCGTGGACGCCCTCATCGAGGACTGACTCCCCACCCCTCATCGTCGCCCGGGCGTAACGCGTTGTTAACGCTGGAGCGGCCCGCGTCACGCGAGCGAAATCCCCGGGCGAGTCCGGCGAAACCTCCCCCCGCGAGTCTCTGCACTGCGAGGTGAATATCGCCACTGGAGGGAGAACTCGCATGGAATCCGCTCTCAATACAGGTGACACCGCCTGGTTGCTGACCTCAGCAGCCCTGGTGTTGCTCATGATCCCCGGACTGGCCTTCTTCTACGGCGGCATGGTCCGCGTGAAGTCCGTCCTCAACATGCTCATGATGGTGATGGGCGCGCTCTTCGTCGTCGGCGTCCTGTGGGTGCTGTACGGCTACTCGATGTCCTTCGGTGACTCGTACGGGCAGGCAGGCCTGCTCGGCAACGTCACGCAGTACCTCGGGCTCGAGGGCCTGATGGCGGACAACCCCGAGGTCACCTACCCGGCCATGGCGTTCGTCGCCTTCCAGGCGATGTTCGCCTGCCTGACGGTCGGCCTGATCGCCGGTGCGGTCGCCGACCGCATGAAGTACGCCGCCTGGCTCGTCTTCGCGGGACTGTGGGCGACTCTCGTCTACTTCCCCGTCGCGCACTGGGTCTTCAACCTGGCCGGTGACAACGGCGGCTGGATCTACAAGTACGGCGTCATCGACTTCGCCGGTGGCACTGCTGTCCACATCAACGCCGGCATCGCCGGACTGGTGCTGGCCATCATCCTCGGCAAGCGCATCGGCTGGCCCAAGAGCCTGCCGTTGAAGCCGCACAACCTCACGCTGGTCATGATCGGCGCAGCGCTGCTGTGGTTCGGCTGGTTCGGCTTCAACGCCGGCTCGGCCACCGCGGCGAACAACGCGGCGGCGGTGGCGTTCATGAACACCTTCGCAGCGACGTGTGCGGCGGCGATCGGGTGGCTGCATCACGGAGAAGATCCGCGACGGTCACGCGACGTCCCTGGGCGCAGCGTCCGGCATCGTCGCCGGACTCGTGGCGATCACCCCGGGCTGTGCCGCGGTGAGCCCCCTGGGGGCCATGGCGATCGGCTTGATCGCAGGTGTCCTCTGCGCCCTGGCCGTCAGCCTGAAGTACAAGCTCAAGTACGACGACTCGCTCGACGTCGTGGGCGTCCACCTCGTGGGCGGCCTCGTGGGCACGCTCGCGATCGGCTTCTTCGCCACGGCGGCATCGCCCACCGCGATCGACGGGTTGCTCTACGGCGGCGGGTTCGACCAGCTGGGCAAGCAGGCGGTCGGTGCGGGCGCGGTGCTCCTGTACTCGCTCGTGGTGACGGCGATCATCGCCCTCATCCTCAAGGGCGTCATGGGGATCCGGTCCACCGAGGAGCAGGAGATGGGTGGCCTGGATCTCGCCGAGCACGCTGAGTCGGCGTACGTCCTGGACAACACTGGCGGCGGCGGCGTCTTCGCCGGCGTCGGCCTCGCTGGTCGTCACAACACGGAGGTGGAGCGGTGAAGCTCGTAACGGCAATCATCAAGCCCTTCAAGCTCGAGGACGTCAAGGCCGCCCTCGAGGGGCACGGTGTCCACGGTCTGACGGTGTCCGAGGCCTCCGGTTTCGGTCGGCAGAAGGGCCACACCGAGGTCTACCGCGGTGCGGAGTACACCGTCGACCTGGTGCCGAAGGTCCGGCTGGAGATCCTCGTGGACGACGAGTTCGTCGACGATGTGGTCGACGCGGTCGTGTCGGCCGCCCAGACCGGCAAGATCGGTGACGGGAAGGTCTGGGTCAGCTCGGTCGAGACGGTCGTGCGCGTCCGTACCGGCGAGCGCGGCTCTGCAGCACTCTAGGAGGATCGCGGACGTGGAATCAGTCACCTCGACGTTCCCCGCCGCGCGTGACGAACTGGCGCGTCGCCCCGGGCTCACCGGCCCGGGGCGACGCGCTGCGCTCACGTCGCTGACGGACGAATGGCTCACCGCCGGGTTCGCCACCGCGACGGCAGGGGAGAAGGACCCGTTCTGCCTCGTCGCCGTGGGCGGCTACGGGCGCGGCGAGCTCACGCTCGGCAGCGACCTCGACCTGCTCCTGCTGCACAAGGCAGGGGCCCCGGAGGCGGCCCGCGTGGCGGAGCGCATCTGGTACCCGATCTGGGACTCCGGCCTGCGCCTCGACCACAGCGTGCGCACCGTCAGCGAGGCGCGCCGACTCGCCAGCGAGGACATCAAGGTCGTGCTCGGGCTGCTCGACGCCCGCGTGATCGCGGGCGACGCGTCGATGGCCGAGCAGCTGCAGGGGGCCGTGCTCGGCGACTGGCGGGCGATGGCCGACAAGCGGCTGCCCGACCTGCAGGCACTGGTGATGGACCGCCGCACGAAGTTCGGCGAGGCGAGCCAGCTGCTCGAGCCCGACCTCAAGGAGTCCTACGGCGGGCTGCGCGATGCCACCGTGCTCGCCGGCGTCGCGGCGTCGTGGGTCACCGACGTGCCGCACCAGGGATGGCAGGACTCGGTCGCGTTCCTGCTCGACGTGCGCGACGCGCTGCATCGGGTGTCCGGGCCGCAGCGGCGACCGCCTCGTGATGCAGGAGCAGGAGGCCGTGGCCGTCGAGCTGGTCGGCGTGCCCGACGCCGACGCCCTGCTGCGCGCCGTCTACGACAGTGCCCGCAACATCGCGTACGCCAGTGACGTCACCTGGTACCGCGTCGACCGGCTGGCGCGTGGGCGCCAGCGGTCCGCCTTCCGCGCCCTGCGCCGGCAGACCGCCAACCGGCTCCCGCTCGCTGAGGGCGTCGTCATGCAGGACGGCGAGGCCGTGCTGGCCCTCGAGGCGCACCCGTCGGCCGACGAAGGCCTGCTGCTGAGGGCCGCCGGCGCTGCCGCGCAGGCGGGCCTGCCGCTGTCGCCGCACACCGTCGAGCGGCTCGCGGCCGAGTCGGCCGACCCGGCGGTGCCGTGGTCGCGTGACGTGCGCGAGTCGTTCGTCGCGCTCCTCGGTGCCGGCCCGAGCATGGCCCGGGTGTGGGAGTCGCTCGACCAGGCCGGCGTCATCGCGCGGCTCATCCCGGGCTGGGACGTCGTGCGGTCGGCGCCGCAGCGCAACGCCCTGCACACGTACACGGTGGACCGCCACCTCGTCGAGACGGCCATCCAGGCCAGCGCCCTGACGCGCAACGTCGACCGCCCCGACCTCCTCCTGGTGAGCGCGCTGCTGCACGACATCGGCAAGGCGCGCGGCGGCGACCACAGCGAGGTCGGCGCGCGCCTCGCCGCGGACCTCGCCGCGCGCATGGGCTTCGACGAGGACGACGTCGCCGTGATCGTCGCGCTCGTGCTGCACCACCTGCTGCTGCCCGACACCGCGACCAAGCGCGACCTCGAGGATCCCGAGGTGATCGGGTCGGTGGCGGGGACCCTGGCGGACGTGGGGGTGCTCGACCTGCTGCACGAGCTGACGATCGCGGACTCGCTGGCCACGGGCCCGTCGGTCTGCACGGACTGGCGCTTCAGCCTCATCCACGACCTCGTCGACCGCGTGCGAGCCACCATGGCCGGGCGCCCGCTTCCGGAGCCGCCCGACCTGACCGAGCAGCAGGAGGTGGCGCTGCGGCAGTCCGGCGTGTGGGTCCTGATGGACGTCCGCGACAGCACCTCGGTCGTGACGGTGGCCGCCCCGGACCGCATCGGCCTGCTCTCGCTCGTCGCCGGCGTCCTGTCGCTCAACCGCCTCAACGTGCTGGCCGCCAAGGTCACCACCGTGGGGGACCGTGCGGTCCAGGAGTGGACGGTCCGGCCCGCCTTCGGCGATCCGCCGTCGATCGAGCAGCTCAGCGACGACATCCGCCGCGCGGTCGACGGGACCTACGACGTCGCCGAGCGGCTCGCCAAGCGCGAGGCGGACAGCGCGCGCGCCGCTGCCCGCGGGCTACCCGGAGCCGCAGGTCGTGACCCTCGCGGCGGCGTCCCGGGGCACCACGGTCGTCGAGGTGCGGGCCCACGACGCGCCCGGGCTGCTCTACCGGGTCACCCGTGCCGTCGCCGCGGCCGACGCCACCATCGTCGGGGCGAAGGTGTCCACGCTCGGCGCCGATGCCGTCGACGTGTTCTTCGTGACCGACTCGGACGGCGGGCCACTGTCCCCGGACCGGCAGGCGGCCCTGCGCGTGACCGTCCTGTCGTCCCTCACGTGATTCGGCGACCCGCTCGCCAGTTACGCTGACGTCCGTGTTCGCCACCCTCTCCGACCGTCTCGCCGCCACCTTCAAGGGCCTTCGCGGCAAGGGTCGGCTGTCCGAGGCGGACGTCGACGCCACCGTCCGCGAGATCCGCACCGCGCTGCTCGAGGCCGACGTCGCCCTGCCGGTCGTCCGGCAGTTCTGCGCCACGGTCAAGGAGCGCGCGCTCTCCTCGGAGGTGACCGGGGCGCTGAACCCGGCGCAGCAGGTCGTCAAGATCGTCCACGAGGAGCTCGTCGCGGTCCTCGGCGGCGAGACCGCACGGCTGACCTTCGCCAAGTCCGGGCCCACCGTCATCCTCCTGGCCGGCCTCCAGGGAGCGGGCAAGACGACCCTCGCGGGCAAGCTCGCCCTGCACCTGCGCGGCGAGGGGCACACGCCGCTGCTCGTGGCGGCCGACCTGCAGCGGCCCAACGCCGTCGACCAGCTGAAGGTCGTGGGGGAGCAGGCGGGCGTCGTCGTCTTCGCCCCCGAGCCCGGCAACGGCGTCGGCGATCCGGTCGCGGTCACCAGGGCGGCACGCGAGTTCGCCGAGGCCAAGGTGCACGACGTCGTCATCGTCGACACCGCCGGCCGGCTCGCGGTCGACGCCGACCTCATGCAGCAGCTGCGCGACGTGCGCGACGCCGCGCGGCCCGACAACGTGCTGCTCGTCGTCGACGCGATGATCGGCCAGGACGCCGTGCGCACGGCCTGGAGTTCGAGTCCGGCGTCGGCTTCGACGCCGTCGTGCTCACCAAGCTCGACGGCGACGCCCGCGGCGGCGCTGCCCTGTCCGTCGTCACGGTCACGCAGCGCCCGATCATGTTCGCGTCGATCGGCGAGAAGCTCGGCGACTTCGAGACGTTCCACCCCGACCGCATGGCGTCGCGCATCCTCGACATGGGCGACGTCATGACCCTGATCGAGCAGGCGGAGAAGGCGTTCGACGCCGATCAGGCCGAGCGCATGGCCGCCAAGGTGTCGAAGGGCGAGGACTTCACCCTCGACGACTTCCTGGAGCAGATGCAGGCCGTCAAGAAGATGGGCTCGCTCGGCAAGATCCTCGGGATGCTGCCCGGGCATGGGGGAGATGAAGGCCCAGCTCGACCAGGTCGACGACCGCGAGCTCGACCGCGTCGCGGCCATCATCCAGTCCATGACGCCGGCCGAGCGCCAGGATCCCAAGATCCTCAACGGCTCCCGACGGTCCCGCATCGCGAAGGGATCCGGCTCGACCGTCAGCGACGTCAACGGTCTGGTCGAGCGGTTCGCGCGCGGCCCAGAAGATGATGAAGCAGATGGGCAAGGGCGGGATGCCGGGGATGCCCGGGATGCCAGGCATGCCGGGCTTCGGCGGCAGCAAGAAGTCGAAGGGGAAGATGGCCAAGGCGAGCAAGCCCGCCAAGGGCAAGAGCCGCAGCGGCAACCCCGCCAAGCGCGCCGCGGTCGAGTCGGGTGCAGGTGACGTCGAGCAGGTGCCCGACGAGCCGTTCGACGTGTCGTCGCTGCCGCCGGAGCTTCGCAACCTCCTCGGCTGAGGCTGCGGAATCGATCCTCGGCGTGCGCATCCTCGTGGTCTCCGACCTGCACTACCGGCTCCCGCACTACGACTGGCTCGTGAAGGCGGCCGACGACGCCGATGTCGTGGCGCTCGTGGGCGACCTGGCCGACGTGGTCAACGCCGGTGCCGTTCGAGGCCCAGGTGGTCGTCCTCGAGAAGTACCTGACGGTCCTGGGCGAGAAGGCCGTGGTGCTGGCGTCCTCCGGCAACCACGATCTCGACGGACCGGGCGGCCATGGCGAGCAGGTGGCCGGGTGGCTGCAGCGTGCCGCGGGCGATGCCGTGCATGTCGACGGGAGCTCCGTCGACCTGGACGGCACGCGGTTCACCATCTGCCCCTGGTGGGACGGGCCGCAGACGCGCGACGCGGTGGGCGCCCTGCTCGCCGAGGCGTCGATCGACCGGCCGGAGCGCTGGGTGTGGCTCTACCACTCGCCGCCCGCCGGGACCGTGCTGTGCCGCGACGGCCGGCGCGAGTTCCCCGACCACGACCTGGCCGCCTGGATCGACGAGCACCAGCCCGATCTCGTCCTGTGCGGCCACATCCACCAGGCGCCGTGGATCGAGGGCGGGTCGTGGCACGACCGCCTCGGTGCCACGCGGGTGTTCAACGCCGGCAAGCAGCGCAGCGGCCCCGTGCCGGCGCACATCACGATCGACACCGAGGCCGGGACGGCCGAGTGGTTCGGGGTCTACTCGGTGGAGTCGATCGACCTCTGACGCTCGCTGCTGGCCCTCAGTCCGTCCGCTCGATCGGCGCGCCCCACGTCCAGTCCCGCACCTGCGGCAGGTCCTCGAGGTGGTCGACGACGTAGCTCTCGTGACGGGCCAGCTGCTCCTCGCACCACGCGTACAGCGCGGCTGAGCCGCGCACCGTGCGCTCGGAGTTGTTCAGGGCGTCCATGACGAGGTGGTACCGGTCGACCCTGTTGCGCACGACCATGTCGAACGGGGTCGTGGTGGTGCCGTGGTCGAGGAATCCGCGCACTCGGAACCGGTCGGCGTCCGGACGGCCGTGGACGATCTGGTGCACGGCGCCCGGGTAGCCGTGGAACGCGAAGATGACGTTCCTGTCGTCGGTGAACAGCTCGTCGAAGTACCGGTCGCTCATGCCGTGCGGGTGGTCCTTCGGGCGCGTCAGCGACATGATGTCGACGACGTTGACGAACCGGAAACCCAGGTCGGGCACTCGTTCGCGCAGGATCTGCGCGGCGGCGAGGGACTCCATCGTGACCACGTCCCCGGCACACGCGAGCACGATGTCGGGATCGCCGCCCGGGTTCGTCGTTGCCGGCCCAGTCCCACACCGACGGCGCCGCGCTCGAAGTGCGCCTTCGCCTCGGCGAGCGTCAGGTACTGCAGCTGGGGCTGCTTGTCGATGACGATCAGGTTCACGCGGTTCTGCGTGCGGAAGCAGTGGTCGCCGACGACCAGCAGGCTGTTGGCGTCCGGCGGGAAGTAGATGCGCGAGACCGTCCCGCGCTTGTTGATGACGTTCTGGATCAGGTCGGGCCCCTGGTGGCTGAAGCCGTTGTGATCGTTCCGCCAGCACGGTGCTCGTCAGCAGGATGTTGAGCGATGGGCACCGGATTGCGCCACGGCAGGTGGTGCGCCTCCTCCAGCCACTTGGTGTGCTGGATCGTCATCGAGGCGCTGACCATCGCGAAGGCCTCGTAGGTGGCGAACAGCCCCTGGCGGCCGGTGAGCGTGTAGCGCCTCGATCCAGCCGTGGCAGTTGTGCTCGCTGAGGACCTCCATGACCCGCCCGTCCGCGCTCAGCGCGACGTCGGAGGGGAGGGCCAGCTCCATGAAGGCCCGGTCCGACACCTCGAAGACGGCGCCGACGCCGGTTGCTGTTGGTCTCGTCCGGACTGCTCAGCCGGAAGCTGGTGGGGTTGTCGACGTAGAAGTCGCGCATCATCGCGCCCAGCTGTCGGGTGGACTCGAGCTGGACGACACCGGGGGCGGGCACGTCGACCTCGTAGTCCGGACAGGTCGCGCAGGACGAACGGCGGGCACGTCCTTGCCGCCGTTCGCGTACGGGGTCGCCGACATCCGCTTGTCGCCCTCGGGGGCCGACGCGCGGACGACGGGCAGCGGCGCCCCGGCCGCGTCGAAGAGCTCGCCGGGACGGTAGGAGCGCATCCAGTCCTCGAGGATCGGCCAGGTGCTCCGGGTTGCCCTTGACGCCCGACAGCGGCACCTGATGGGCGCGCCAGGAGTCCGTCACCTGGACGCCGTCGACCTCCCACGGTCCGGTCCAGCCCTTGGGGGTGCGCAGGACGATGAGCGGCCAGCGCGGCTGGTCGATGGGGTTCCCCGACCGGGCCGCGTCCTGGATCCGACGGATGCTCGCGTAGGCCCGGCCCAGGGTCTCGTGGAACCGGTGGTGCATGCCCGGCACGTCGTCGCCGCCGACCTCGAGCACCTCGTACCCGTGCCCGGACAGCAGGTCGTGCAGCTGCTGCGGATCCTTGCGGGCCAGGACCGTCGGGCCGGCGATCTTGTAGCCGTTCAGGTGCAGGATCGGCAGCACCGCGCCGTCGTGGGCCGGGTTCAGGAACGAGATGCCCTTCCACGATCCCTCGAGCGGACCGGTCTCGGCCTCGCCGTCGCCCACCACGGCGACGGCGAGGAGGTCGGGGTTGTCGAAGGCCGCGCCGAAGGCGTGCATGAGCACGTAGCCCAGCTCGCCTCCCTCGTGGATCGAGCCCGGCGTCGTGACCGACACGTGGCTGGGGATCCCTCCCGGGGAGGAGAACTGGCGGAACAGTCGCTGGATCCCGCCCTCGTCGAGCGAGATGTCCGGGTAGACCTCGCTGTAGGTGCCCTCCAGGTAGGCGGCGGCCACGAGCGCCGGTCCGCCGTGGCCGGGGCCGGTGAGGTAGACGCAGTCCTGGCCCGTCCGCCGGATGAGGGTGTTCAGGTGGGCATAGATGAACGAGAGCCCGGGGGAGGTGCCCCAGTGCCCCAGCAGCCGGGGCTTGATGTCCTCGCTGGCGAGGGGCTCGCGCAGGAGCGGGTCCGACTGCAGGTAGATCTGACCCACGGTGAGGTAGTTGCAGGCCCGCCAGAAGGCGTCGACGCCGGCGATCTCCTCGTCGGCCAGTGGCGCGACGGCCGCCGCGGCTCGGGCATCGGACGTCGTGATCGTGTCGTCGGTTGCGGTCATGTCGGGCTCCCTGGCTGCCTTCGCCTCGGCCCGGGGACCCGGACCTGCTCGATCCTCGCGGCCGGCGGGCCGCCGTGGGGGTGATTCGCCCGGAATTGGCCTGCTCGGCACCTCGACGTAACCGGCGAACGCCGGTCAGTGCACGTGGTCGCCCTCGGGGTCGCGCGCGGAGCCGGTGCGGGCGGGCGCGCCCTGATGGTGGACGAGGGTGTCGAGGATCGACCCGACCATGCCGAGGTGGCCCTCCTCCTCGGCGAACTGGGCCTTCACGTCGACGAGGTACTGCGTCATGCGGTCGAGCCGCGCCGCCGTGACGCGGAGCACGGCGAGGGCAGCCCCGGGACGCTCGGTGAGGAACGCCTCGGGATCGTCGACGACGTGGACGACGACCTCGGTGGCCGCACGTGCGGTCGCCGTCGCCGGCTGGCGCAGGACGGCAGCCATCTCGCCGAAGACCGCGCCGGGGCGGTCGATGCGGGCGAACGGCACGCCGTCGCGCTCGACGGTGACCTCGCCGGAGACGAGGACGAGCAGGCGCCCGGGATCGGTGCCCTCCTCGACGAAGACGGCCCCCGCGGGGATCGTCTCGAGCGGCAGGTCGGCGGCGGCGGCCAGCAGGGGATCGGTCACGGGGCCATTGTGCCCGAGCCGGGTGATCGCCGTGTTACGGCGTGATTCCGGCTGCGAGGACCGCTGCCGCGACGGTCGGGGTCCCCGCTGCACCTCGAGTGTCTCCAGCCCCGCACGGCCCCACAGCACCAGCAGGACGTCGGCGGACCGGCCGGTCACCGTGGCGGCCGCTGGGGCGCCGGGATCGGTCCCGTCACCCGCCAGGAGGGCGGTGACCGGTGCGTCCGTCAGGACGACGCGCAGGCCGTCCGCCAACGGCGGGATCCGCCCGAGTCGGACCTGCCGCGGGAACATCATCGTGGTGACCTCGAGCACGCCGTCCGCGGCCAGTCGCGCGTCCAAGCGCGCGGGCAGCCCCGCCGACTGCTGCGCGTCGACCAGGTGGATCGCCGTCTCGTGCGCCTGGCGGCGCATCCAGAACGAGACCAGATGGGGTGGCGGGCCGAAGGTCCACGTCGGCGCCTCGGGGTCGGTGTCGCGCAGCGTCGCGACCAGGTGGTCGGCCCCCTCGCTCAGCCAGCCGACCAGCGCCTGTCGATCCTGCGGCCCGGCCGGCCGCTCGCCCGGGTGCCCGGTGCGGACGGCCTCGAGTGCCCAGCGATGCACCGAGCCCAGGTGTCGGCCGAGGTCGGCGAGTCGCCATCCGGGACACGCGGGGACGGGGGCGTCGGGATCGGTCGATGCGACGATGTCCGATGAAGGACGCGGCGTCGCGCGCGAGCGCATCGAGGTAGGCGGCCGGGGTGAGCATCGGTGAATCGTGCCATGGGCGCGTCGCCGCGACCGGTCCCGATTCGGGGCACGGGTCCGCGTCTGGCAGACTATGGGGGCACTTGCCGCCCGGTAGGCCCTCTACCCTCCGGACCGGCAGTCAACAGGAACCCGTTCGAGGCCGTGTCCCCACGCGTCCGACGGCGGGCGCCGCACCCATACAACAGGAGATAAGCCACCCGTGGCCGTCAAGATCAAGTTGAAGCGTCTGGGCAAGATCCATGCCCCCCAGTACCGCATCGTCGTCGCCGACTCCCGCACCGCCCGCAACGGCCGTGCCATCGAGGAGATCGGCGTCTACCAGCCCATGCAGAACCCGAGCCTGATCCAGGTCGACTCGGAGCGCGTCCAGTACTGGCTCAGCGTGGGCGCCCAGCCCACCGAGGCCGTGGCCGCGATCCTCAAGGTGACCGGCGACTGGCAGAAGCACAAGGGCCTGCCGGGCGCCGAGGGCACCCTCGAGGTCGCTGCTCCCAAGCCCAGCAAGACCA
Source organism: uncultured bacterium (assembly GCA_963707385.1). Classification (GTDB taxonomy): domain Bacteria; phylum Actinomycetota; class Actinomycetes; order S36-B12; family S36-B12; genus UBA10649. The sequence goes on from CAVPPK010000004.1 coordinate 1,083,867, forward strand.
TCGCGTTCGAGGCCGCCGTCCAGGCTGCCGCCAAGGAGCCCAAGGCCAAGCCGAAGCCGAAGCTCGAGGCCGCCGTCGAGGCTGTCGTCGTCGAGAAGGCCGTCGTCGAGGAGATCGTGATCGAGGCCGTCGCCGAGGCCGTCGAGATGCCGCCGAGGCTGCCGTCGCCGAGGCCGAGGAGGCCGCTGTCGCCGAGGTCGCCGAGGAGCCGCCGAGGCCGCTCCGCTGAGGAGCCGCAGGCGGCCGTCGAGGCCGCCGTGGAGGCCGAGGCCGTCGCCGAGGAGGCCGCGGCGTCGAGGCCGTCGCCGACGAGGCCGCCGTCGAGGCGATCGAGAACGCCGCCGAGGCCGCTGCCGACGAGGCGCAGGCCTGATGCTCGAGGAGGCCCTGGGTCACCTCGTCCGTGGCATCGTCGATCATCCCGAGGACGTCGACGTCCGGATGCGCACCAACCGTCGAGGCAGGTCGCTCGACGTGCGGGTGCACCCGGACGACATGGGTCGCGTGATCGGTCGCTCCGGCCGCACGGCGACGGCGCTGCGCACCGTCGTCACCGCCCTGAACGACGATCGCGGCGTGCGCATCGACTTCCTCGACGTCGTCGAGCGCTAGTCCTCGATGCGCGTCGTCGTCGGGCGCATCGGCCGGCCCCACGGGATCCGTGGGGAAGTGACGGTCGAGACCCGCACCGACGAGCCCGACGAGCGTTTCGCCCCGGGTGCCGTGCTGTCGGTCGACGGACCAGTCAAGGAACTGGTCGTCGAGCGGACGCACTGGCACTCGGGGCGTCTGCTTGTGACCTTCGCGGGAGCGCACGACCGCAACGACGCGGAGGCGCTGCGCGGCCTGCTCCTGCACGTCGAGCGTGACCCCGACGAGGTGCCCGGACGATCCCGAGGAGTACTACGACAGCTCCCTCGAGGGCTGCGAGGTGACCCTGTCCGACGGCACGGTCGTCGGCACGGTCGCCGAGGTCGTGCACCTGCCGGCGCAGGACCTGCTGTCGGTGCGCACCCCCGACGAGCGCGACGTCCTTGTCCCGTTCGTCAGCGAGATCGTGCCCGCGGTCGACGTCGTCGCCCGGCGGATCGTCATCGACCCGCCGCTCGGACTGCTGGACGACGTCGAGCCGTGATGCGCATCGACGTCGTCACGATCTTCCCCGCCTACGTCGAGCCGCTGCGGCTGTCGCTCGTGGGCAAGGCGATCGATGCGGGCACCGTCGACCTCCGCGTCCACGACCTGCGCGAGTTCACCCACGACCGCCATCGCACCGTCGACGACACCCCGTACGGCGGTGGCCCGGGCATGGTCATGAGCCCGGTCCCGTGGGGCGAGGCGCTCGACGCCGTGGCCGCGTCGGACGCCACGCGACGGCCCACGCTGGTGATCCCGACGCCGTCGGGAGCCCCGTTCACGCAGGCCACGGCACAGGAGTGGAGCGCGGCGCGACTGGCTGGTCTTCGCCTGCGGCCGCTACGAGGGGATCGACTCGCGCGTCGCGGAGCACTACGCCGCGCGCGACGACTGGGCCGGGGTGCGCGAGGTCTCGATCGGCGACTACGTGCTCGCGGGCGGCGAGGCGGCGGTGCTCGTCATGGTCGAGGCGCTCGTGCGGCTGGTGCCCGGAGTCCTGGGCAACGCCGACAGCGTCGTCGACGACTCGTTCGCGCCCGGGGCGATGGCCGACCTGCTCGAGGGTCCGGTCTTCACGAAGCCGCCGGCCTGGCGCGACCTCGAGGTCCCCGACGTGCTGGTCAGCGGCCACCACGGCCGGATCGCGCAGTGGCGCCTCGAGCAGGCCCGGTAGCGCACCCGCCACCACCGTCCCGACCTGCAGAGTTGACCCAGCATCCGGGCCAGTTCTGCGGAACTGACCCGGCATCCGCCTCGGGCTGGTGATCTCACCCAGCATCTGGGTCAGCTCGCCGGATCCGGGGCGATGCGGGGTGAACTCTGCAGAACTCGCCCGGATGCTGGGTCAACTCTGCAGGGGTCAGGTGAGGGCGGCGGTGACGACCTCGCGGGCGTCGGCCTGGATCCGGGCCAGGTGCTCGGGGCCGAGGAACGACTCGGCGTAGATCTTGTAGACGTCCTCGGTGCCCGACGGCCGCGCCGCGAACCAGCCGTTCTCCGTGGTGACCTTCAGGCCGCCGATGGCCGCCCCGTTGCCGGGCGCGTGGGTGAGCCGGCCGGTGATCGGCTCGCCGGCCAGCTCGGTCGCGGTGACCTGCTCGGGCGACAGCCGGCCGAGGGCCGCCTTCTGCTCGCGGGTGGCGGGTGCGTCCACCCGCGCGTAGGCGGGATCGCCGAAGCGCGCGGTCAGGTCGCGGTAGCGCTCCGACGGGCGACTCGCCGGTGACGGCGAGGATCTCCGACGCGAGCAGGGCCGCGATGATGCCGTCCTTGTCGGTCGTCCAGACGCGAGCCGTCGCGACGCAGGAAGGACGCGCCCGCGCTCTCCTCGCCGCCGAAGGCCACCGATCCGTCGATCAGGCCCGGCACGAACCACTTGAACCCGACCGGCACCTCCCACAGCCGCCGGCCCAGGGACGCCGTGACGCGGTCGATCATCGACGAGCTGACGACGGTCTTGCCGACGGCGGCGTCGGGGCGCCAGTCGGGCCGGTGCGACATCAGGTACTCGATCGCGACGGCGAGGAAGTGGTTCGGGTTCATCAGCCCGCCGTCGGGGGTGACGATGCCGTGCCGGTCGGAGTCGGCGTCGTTGCCGGTCGCGATGGCGAACTCGTCGCGCCGGCCGATCAGCGAGGCCATCGCGTGCGGCGACGAGCAGTCCATGCGGATCTTGCCGTCCCAGTCGAGGGTCATGAACCGCCAGGCCGGGTCGACGAGCGGGTTGACGACGGTGAGGTCGAGGCCGTGGCGATCGGCGATGGCCGCCCAGTAGTCGACGCTCGCCCCGCCGAGCGGATCGGCGCCGATGCGGATGCCGGCGGATCGGATCGCGTCGAGGTCGATGACTGCGGGGAGGTCGTCGACGTACTCGCCCATGAAGTCGTGACGGCCGGTGGTGTCCGCCGCGAGCGCCTGGGCGAGCGTCATCCGGCGGACGCCCGCGAGGCGGTCGGCGAGGTAGGCGTTGGCACGGTCCTGCACCGGACCGGTGATGTCGCCGCCGGCCGGCCCGCCGTCCGGCGGGTTGTACTTGAAGCCGCCGTCGCGCGGCGGATTGTGCGACGGCGTCACGACGATGCCGTCGGCCCGTCGCGGGTCGTCGACCGGCCATGCCCGTCGTTGTGCACGAGGATCGCGTGCGACAGCGCCGGCGTCGGGCGTGTAGCCGGTCGGCCGCGTCGACGAGGACGCGGACGCCGTTGGCGGCCAGCACCTCCAGCGCGGTCGTCCAGGCCGGCTCGCTGAGGGCGTGGGTGTCACGGGCGAGGAAGAGGGGTCCGCCGATGCCGGCCGCCGCCCGGTGGTCGCAGATGGCCTGGGTCGTCGCCGCGATGTGGTCGTCGTTGAACGCGCCGTCGAGCGAGGAGCCGCGGTGACCCGACGTGCCGAACGCGACCCGCTGCCCGACGTCGGCCGGATCCGGGTGGACGGAGTAGTAGGCGGTCACGAGGGCGGCGACGTCGATCAGGTCGGCAGGCGGCGGCCGGCTGGCCGGCCCGAGGGTGGTTGGACATGCGGCTCCCTGTGCGGACGGCCTGGTTTTGGCCCGGGAGGACCATCGTGGCAGACTACGAGGGCCTTCGGCCCGAACTCGGGCCCCGGCCCGCCCCGCCACAGGGGACGCGGTCCGGTCAGGTGACCGGCTCCGGCCGTGACGCAGTACCCCATCCCCACGACCGTGGGCGACCTGTGGCGCCTGCAGGAAGCGATACCGACATGAAGACCCTGGACGCCGTTGACGCGGCTTCGCTCAAGACCGGCCTCCCCGACTTCCGCGCCGGCGACACCCTCAAGGTGCACGTCAAGGTCGTCGAGGGCAACAAGACCCGCGTGCAGCTCTTCCAGGGCGTCGTCATCGCCCGGTCCGGCTCCGGCGTGAGCGAGACCTTCACCGTCCGCAAGGTGTCCTACGGCGTCGGTGTCGAGCGCACCTTCCCGCTGCACACGCCGATCATCGAGAAGATCGAGGTCGTGACCCGCGGTGACGTCCGTCGCGCCAAGCTCTACTACCTGCGCGACCTGCGCGGCAAGAAGGCCAAGATCCGCGAGCGTCGCGAGAACGTCAAGACCACCGAGGCCTGATCCGATTGGCCGACCGGCCCGATCGGGGAGTGAGCGAGGCGGAGCCCGCCGAGCAGACGGATCCCTCGCGGGAGAAGTCGGCCTGGTGGGACATCCCGCTGACGATCGCCATCGCGGTCGGGGTCGTCCTCCTCATCACGACGTTCCTGGCCAAGCCGTTCTCCATCCCCTCCGGGTCGATGGAGGACACCCTCGGCATCGGTGACCGCGTCCTCGTCAACCGCGCGGTCTACCACCTGCGCGACATCGAGCGCGGCGACGTCGTCGTCTTCGACGGGTCGGACTCCTTCGTGCCGGCCGGCGACGCGCCGGAGCGCAATCCGGTCGCCGCGGTGCTGGCCTGGGCCGGGCAGTCGATCGGCATCGTGCCGCCGGACTCGACCGACTTCATCAAGCGGGTCATCGGCGTCGGCGGCGACCGCGTCACGTGCTGCGACGCGGAGGGGCGCATGACCGTCAACGGCGTGCCCCTCGAGGAGATCGGCTACCTGTACCCCGGCGACGCGCCGAGCACGCAAACCTTCGATGTGGTGGTGCCGCAGGGCATGCTGTGGGTGATGGGCGATCACCGCTCGAACTCGGCGGACTCGCGCGCGCACATGGGGGATCCCGGAGGTGGCTTCGTGCCCGAGTCGAAGGTCGTCGGACGGGCCATGGCCGTGCTGTGGCCGCTGTCCCGCCTGCAGTCGATCGAGATCCCCGAGACCTTCGCCTCCGTGCCGGCCTCGCCGGGCGGTCCTGATGGCCGTCTCCGCACGCGACCCGCAGGGTCCGCTGCCCGAGCCCCCCGAGGGCCGGGCACGTCATGCCAGGGGCCGGGGGCCGCGTCCCCAGCGCAGCGGTGCCGGCCGCTGGTTCGGCGAGACGGCGATCATCGTGGTGTCGGCGCTGGTGCTCTCGGCACTCGTGCGTGCCTTCCTCGTGCAGGCCTTCTTCGTCCCGAGCGCGTCGATGGAGGACACCCTCCTCATCAGCGATCGCATCGTGGCCTCCAAGATCACGACGACGATGTCCGGCACCAGCCGCGGCGAGGTCGTCGTGTTCAAGGACCCGGGGGACTGGCTGCCCGAGCCGCCCCCGCCGCCCGGCGGCGTGCGCGGGCGCCCTGCGCACCGGCCTCACGTTCATCGGGCTGCTGCCCAGCGACACCGGCCAGGACCTGGTCAAGCGCGTCATCGGCGTCGGCAGGCGACCGCGTCGCCTGCTGCAACTCCGACGGGCGCATCGTCCTCAACGGCGTGCCCCTCGTCGAGGACTACATCAAGGGACCCACCAACCAGGTGCAGTTCGACGTGGTCGTGCCCGACGACTCGGTCTTCGTCATGGGCGACAACCGAGGCGACTCCCGGGACTCGCGCTACCACCTCGAGGTCGACAACGGCGCCGTGCCGGAGGCGGACGTCGTGGGCCGCGTGGTGATCGTGATCTGGCCTCTCGCGAACTTCTCGACGGTGCCGATCCCGGAGATCTACGCCGACCCCACGATCACCGAAGGCGCCAAGCCCTAGCCATGTCTCCCGCGCCGGTCTCCCTTCGCGTCGAGCGGCAGATTCTCGCGAGCGGCGCGAGTGCTCGTGTGCGGTGTCGACGAGGTCGGCCGCGGTGCGCTCAGCGGCCCGGTGTCGGTCGGCATGGTGGTGGTGGACGCGTCGGTGCGGCGCTCGCTGTCGGGAGTGCGTGACAGCAAGCTGCTGACCCCGCGAGCCCGGACCGAGCTCGTGCCGCGCATCCGGACCTGGGCGGTCGCGTACGCGGTGGGGCACGCGTCGGCTGCGGAGATCGACGAGGTCGGGATCATCGCGGCGCTGCGACGAGCCGGGATGCGGGCGCTCGGCCGCGCTACCGGTGGCGCCGGACGCCGTCCTCCTCGACGGCAAGCACGACTGGCTCACGCCACCTCGGCAGGACAGCCTGTTCGACGAGCCGCTCGGCGCGACGCCTCCGCCGGTCACGATGCGGATCAAGGCGGACCTGACGTGCGCGTCCGTCGCCGCAGCGAGCGTGCTCGCCAAGGTCGAGCGGGACGCGATCATGGTGGACCTGGGCGGCCGGCATGCGGGCTATGGCTGGGCCGGCAACAAGGGCTACGCGAGTCCCGACCACCTCGCGGCGCTCGAGGAGCACGGCCCCTGCGTGGAGCACCGCCGGAGCTGGCGCCTGCCCGTCCCCGATATGAGTGACGCGGCTTCGTCGGATTGGCACGAAACAACACACCCCGAGGGCTAGCTGCCGGCCCGCGGCGGGACCCAGCGGCGTCTGAAGCCACGTGCACAGGCAGCAGCATCCATGGTGCGCGGTCCACAGCCAGGTGACAGGTCGGGCCCAGCCGTTCCGCACGCGCCACAGTGCGACCCGGAGGTGGTCGCATGCGCGCCAAGGATGCGCTCGGACGGTACGGCGAGGAGCTCGCGGTCGAGCATCTGCGACGGCAGGGGCTGACGATCCTGGCTCGCAACTGGCGCTGCCGGGCGGGCGAACTCGATGTCATCGCACGTGACGGCGGCACGCTGGTCGTGTGCGAGGTCAAGACGCGGAGCAGCCGCGCGTTCGGCGATCCCGTGGAGGCGGTGAGCCCGCGCAAGCTGCGCCGGCTTCGCGGGCTCGCCCTGCGGTGGCTCGACGAGCAGGGCATCCACGTGCCCGACATCCGCTTCGACGTCATCGGCATCGTGCAGCCGCCCGCCGGGGCCCCGGAGCTGCAGCACCTGAAGGGGGTGTCCTGAGCCGTGGCCCTCGCTCAGGTGGACGGGGTGGTCATCTGCGGGCGTGACCGGGGCGCTCGTGCGGGTGGAGGTCGACGTCGCCGACGGCCTCCCGAGCGTCGGTGTGGTGGGCCTGCCGGACACGTCGGTCAACGAAGCGCGATGGCGGGCGCGGTCGGCCATCGACAGCATCGGGCTGCAGTGGCCCAACCGCCGGATCACCATCAGCCTGTCACCCGCTGAGGTGAGAAAGCAGGGCGCCGGTCTGGACCTGCCGATCGCCGTCGGCGTGCTGGCCGCCAGCGATCAGGTACCGGTCGATGCGATGCGCAGCACGGCGTTCGTGGGAGAGCTCGGGCTCGACGGCCGCATCCGAGGCACGCGCGGCGTCCTGGCCGGCGCACTCGCCGCACGCGCAGCCGGGGTGGCCCGCCTGATCGTGCCGTCCGACAGCGCCGAGCAGCTGCAGGGGCTGACCCGGATCAGGGTCGTGGTCGCAGACCACCTTGCGCAGGTGATCGCCGTGCTGACGTCGGCCGGTGCCGTTGACGACGACGCCCCGCCCCGCCGTCCAGCGGTCACCCCGGACTTCGGCCCCGACCTCGTGGACGTCCGCGGTCACCTGATGGGCAGGGTGGCGCTCGAGGTGGCGGCCGTCGGGTGGTCATCACTGCGCGTTGGTCGGTGCGCCGGGCGTGGGCAAGACGCTGCTGGCCCAGCGCCTGCCGGGCCTGCTGCCGGATCTCGACGAGGACGCCGCGCTGGAGGTGGCGGCCCTGCACGGCGTCGCGGGCCAGGGTCCGGCCCGAGGGCCAGCGGCACCGACCGCCGTTCCGTGCTCCGCACCACTCGGCGTCGTCGGCCGCGATCCTCGGGTCCGTGCGGGGCGCTCGCGTGACTCCGGGGGCGGCCACGCTGGCGCATCGGGGCGTGCTGTTCCTCGACGAGGCTCCCGAGTTCGCGCGACCGGCCCTCGAGGGCCTGCGGCAGCCGCTGGAGTCGGGCTGGGCATCCCTGGACCGCAGCGGCTGGTCCGGCCCGCTGCCCGCGCGGTTCCAGCTCGTCCTCGCCGCCAACCCCTGCCCGTGCGGTCTGCGCATCGGCTCGGGGTCGGGCTGCTCGTGCGCGCCCGCTGCCGTTCGACGCTACGCGGCGCGCCTCTCCGGTCCGCTGCTCGACCGCATCGACATCCGGCTCGCCGTGCTGCGGCCGTCCGACGGCGAGCTCCTCTCGACCGAGCCGGCCGAGGACAGCGCCACGGTCCGAGAGCGGGTTGCGCAGCGCGAGCACGGACGGCGCATCGATTCGCGGGGCTGCCCTACCGACTCAACGCCGAGATCCCGGCGGGGGAGCTGCGGCGACGCTGGGCACCGGATCCCGACGGTGCCGACCTCCTCCGCGACCTCGACCGCGGGGCGGCCAACCTGCGCGGCCCGGACCGCGTCCTGCGGATGGCCTGGTCCGTCGCCGACCTCGCCGGCCGGGCCCGCCCTGGCAGGGACGACATCGCGATGGCGAGCAGCCTGCGAGGGGCGAGTGCGGGATGGGCGGCATGAGCGACCGGGACGCCTACATCGCGCTCGCGCACTGCGTGGAGCCCGGTGACGCATCCGTGGGTCGGCTGCTCGCCGCCGTCGGGCCCGGCGCGCTCGTCGACAGGATCCGGGCCGGTCGGACCGGACTGCGCCACGGGGAGGGCCTTGCCGCGCGACTCGCGGCAGCCGGCGTCGTCGATGCGGACGAGCGCGCAGCGAAGTGCGACGCGCGCATCATCACGCGGACGGATCGTGAGTGGCCGACGCAGCTGGCGGCGCTGGGTGAGCAGGTCCCGCTCGCCCTCTGGGTGCGAGGGGCGGCCGACCTGCGCCTGCTGGCGCTGAGATCGGTCGCGATCGTGGGAGCGCGAGCCTCCACCGCGTACGGGGAGGAGGTGGCTCGGATGTGGTCCGCCGAGCTGGCGTCAGACGCGTGGACAGTGCTGTCGGGCGCCGCGTTCGGCATCGACGCCGCCGCCCATCGAGGCGCCCTCGCGGCCGGCGGTTCGACGGTGGCCGTGCTGGCGGGCGGTGTCGACGTGCCGTACCCCCGAGCGCACACGCCGCTCCTGGCCCGTATCGCGGAGGAGGGGGCCGTGGTGAGCGAGAGCCCACCCGGCGAGTCCGTGCGCCGGCAGCGCTTCCTGACGCGCAACCGCGTGATCGCCGCGCTCGGCCGGGCGACGCTGGTGGTGGAGGCGGCCGACCGCAGCGGAACCACCGCGACCGCACGTGCGGCCAGTGCGATGAACAGGCCTGTGCTCGCCGTGCCCGGCCCCGTCTCGTCGGCATCCTCGGCCGGCTGCCACCGGATGATCCGCGAGGGGGTGGCGATCCTCGTCGCCGACGTCCCCGACCTGCTCGACATGCTGGACCTCGCGCACGGGGGTCGAGCGCAGCCGAGGGGGACGAGGCAGACGTGGGCGGAGCGCTCCCGCGACAGCCTCGGAGCCCGGGAGCGCACCGTGCTGGACGCGTTTCCTGCGCAAGGCGTGCTGGCGCTCGACGGCGTGGTCCGGGCGGCAGGACAGTCGCACACCGACGTGCTCGCCGCTCTCGGCCTCCTGGCGGCAGACGGCTGGATCCGCGAGGAGGGCGGCGGCTGGCGGCTCGATCGCGGGCGCCGGTCGGAGGGGACAGACCGCGCGCCTGACGCATGATCGGCGCCCGCCTTGCGACCATGACGGCATGACCGCCGCTCTCCGGACGAACGATGGCGACCTGCCGCCAGGGCTCGCGTCGCCGCTCGACGGCTTCGTCTCCCACCTGCGCGACGAACGCGGGTGCAGCGCGCACACCGTGCGGGCCTACCGGGGGGACGTCGCGGACCTGCTGCTGTACTGCTCGATGAAGGGCGTGACCGCGCCCTCGGCGATCACGCTCGCGCACCTGCGGGGCTGGCTGGCCCTCCAGAGCGCGCACGGCCGGTCGCGGTCGACGATCGCCCGCCGGGCCGCCTCCGCACGCGCGTTCACCGCCTGGTGCGTGCGCCGTGGCATCGCCACCGCCGATCCTGGCGACCGGCTCACGAGTCCTCAGGCAGGCCGCACGCTCCCGGACGTGCTCGACACGGCAGAGGCCGCCGCCCTGATGGATCACGCGGCAGTCGCCGCCGATGACGGTTCGCCGCTCGCCATCCGGGATCGAGCCATGCTGGAGCTGCTGTACGCGACCGGCATCCGGGTATCGGAGCTGTGCGCCGTGGACGCAGGTGACATCGACGCCTCCCGTCGCACGGTGCGGGTCAGGGGCAAGGGCGACAAGGAGCGGACGGTGCCGTTCGGCGTGCCCGCGGAGCGCGCGCTCGACGACTGGCTGCACGCACGGTTCACCATCGCACGGCGACAGGAGACCGCACTGTTCGTCGGGGCGAGGGGCGGCCGGATCGATCCGCGAACGGTGCGCACCGTGGTTCATCGACTCACCGCGGGGGCGGGGGTCCGGGACCTGGCACCGCACGGCCTGCGGCATACGGCCGCCACCCACGTGCTGGAGGGCGGGGCGGACCTGCGCACGGTGCAGGAGCTGCTCGGTCACGCGACCCTGGCCACGACGCAGCGGTACACGCACGTGTCCGTCGAACGGCTGCGGGCGACCTTCGCCCTGGCGCATCCACGGGCGTCGACGCCCGACCACTAGCGCGGCTTCAGGACTGCAGGTCGGCGCTCGAGGAGGCTGAGCGGGTCCAGGTAGAAGGCGGGCCCGGCGCCCGACGTGGCCCGCAGGCCGATGTGCAGGCACCCTCGCTCCCCGCCGCAGTGACCGCCCGCCGCGACCACCGTCCCGATCACCTGGCCGTCGCGCACCTGGGTGCCGACGCGCACCGAAGCCCGCACCGGCTCGTAGGTCAGCCGTGCCCCGCCGGCCAGCACGACCGTGACGACGCCCTTGCCCGCGACCGTGCCGGCGAACCCGATGACGCCGGCGGCCATCGCCCGAACGGGATCCCCCGTCCGTGCGGCAAGGTCGACTCCCCGATGGCCGGCCTGCCAGTCCGCCGCCGGCGGCCGGAATCCGGACACGAGGACGGGATCATCGACCGGCCACCCCACCGGGGCGGCGAGCGCGAGGGCGAGAAGGGCGGAGGCGGCAGGTCCCATGGCGGGAGGATGCGGTCCCGGGGAGCCGCGCGGCCGCGCAGGCGAACAGGTGTGGGCAGGAGGCGGCCACGGCGCAGGCTGTGGACAGACCATCCCCGAGCAGGGCCTAGGATGGGGGCACCCGGATGGCGGCCTCGGCCGCCCGCCGGGAATTCACACGGCCCGATCCGCACCTCGCGTGCGGCCGCGCGCTGGTCGGTCCTGCCCTCGGGCGGGCATCAGCGCCGGGGGCCGTCAGGGGTGCCGGTCAACCGTCCGGCGCCGAAACCGACAGGCGTCGGCTCATGGAGCCGGCGCGAACAGGAGTGCATCCATGGCCGTCGTGACCATGCGCCAGCTGCTCGAGAGCGGTGTCCACTTCGGACACCAGACCCGTCGCTGGAACCCCAAGATGAAGCGCTTCATCTTCACCGAGCGCAACGGCATCTACATCATCGATCTGCAGCAGTCGCTGTCGTTCATCGACCGCGCCTACGAGTTCGTGAAGGAGACCGTCGCGCACGGCGGCTCCGTCATGTTCGTCGGCACGAAGAAGCAGGGCCAGGAGGCCATCGCCGAGCAGGCGACGCGCGTCGGCATGCCCTACGTCAACCAGCGCTGGCTGGGCGGCATGCTGACCAACTTCCAGACCGTCCACAAGCGCATCCAGCGCCTCAAGGAGCTCGAGGAGATCGACTACGACGACGTCGCCGGCTCCGGTCTGACGAAGAAGGAGCTCCTCGTCCTTCGTCGCGAGAAGGACAAGCTGAGCAAGACCCTCGGCGGCATCCGCGAGATGACGAAGATCCCCAGCGCCGTCTGGATCGTCGACACCAAGAAGGAGCACATCGCCGTCGGCGAGGCTCGCAAGCTGGGCATCCCGGTCATCGCGGTGCTCGACACCAACTGCGATCCCGACGAGGTCGACTTCCCGATCCCGGGCAACGACGACGCGATCCGCTCCGTCGCCCTGCTCACCCGCGTCATCGCCGACGCCGTCGCCGAGGGCCTCATGGCCCGCGCCGGCGGGGCCGTCAGCGGTGCCGTCGTGGCCGAGGAGCCGCTGGCCGAGTGGGAGCGCGAGCTCCTCGCCGGCACCGAGGCGCCGGTCGAGGTCGTCGTGGCCGAGGTCGTCGCCGAGCCGGTCGTCGTGGCCGAGGTCGTCGCCGAGCCGGTCGTCGTGGCCGAGGTCGTCGCCGAGCCGACCGAGACGGTCGAGTCGGCCGAATAGTCCAGTCCGGTTCTCCGGCGGGCGCAGCTGCGCTCGCCGGAGAACGTCTGTCCGGGCCCGCCCTGGCGGCCCCTCACGCACATCTCGTATCTGGAGGATAGGAATCACCATGGCGACCATTACCGCCGCTGACGTCAAGAAGCTCCGCGACCTCACGTCCGCGGGAATGATGGAGTGCAAGAAGGCCCTCGAGGAGGCCGACGGCGACTTCGACAAGGCCGTCGAGCTGCTGCGCATCTCGGGCGCCTCGAAGGCCGCCAAGCGCGGCGCCGAGCGCGAGGCCTCCAACGGTCTCGTCGCGGCCGAGGGCAACGCCCTCGTCGAGGTCCTGTGCGAGACCGACTTCGTCGCCAAGAACGCAGACTTCCTCGCGCTCGCCGGAGCGATCGCCACGGCCGCCAACGCGGGCCAGGTCGGCGACCGCGACGCCCTGCTCGCCGCCACGCTGGCCGACGGACGCACCGTCGAGGCGGCGACGACCGAGATGGCCGGCGTCATCGGCGAGAAGATCGAGCTCGGCCGCGTGGCCGTCCTCGGCGAGCCGGTCTCGGTCTACCTGCACCACCGCTCGTCCGACCTGCCCCCGCAGGTCGGCGTCATCGTCGCCTACACCGGCGACGAGGCGGCGGCTCGCGGCGCGGCCATGCAGGTCGCGGCCATGCGTCCGCAGTTCCTCACGCGCGACGAGGTTCCCGCCGACGTGGTCGAGAACGAGCGACGCATCGCCGAGGCCACGGCGAAGGAGGAGGGCAAGCCGGAGGCGGCCATGTCCAAGATCGTCGAGGGCCGGGTCAACGCGTTCTTCAAGGACAACTGCCTGCTCGAGCAGCCCAGCGTGGTCGACAGCAAGAAGAACGTCGCCCAGGTGCTCGCCGAGTCCGGCACGACCGTGACCGGGTTCGCCCGTTTCGAGCCCGGCCAGGCCTGACGCCACGACATACTGGACGGCGTCGGACGATTCGGAGGGGACCATGAACTCAGGACAGTCCGGCGCCGTTCAGCCGTCTCTGGACGGAACCATCGACGTCTGGCCCGAGGCGCCCGAAGGCGGCTGGCACCGCGTGCTGCTGAAGCTCTCCGGTGAGGCCTTCGCCGGCGGCCAGGGGCTCGGCGTCGACCCGGACGTCGTCGCCTCGATCGCGGCCCAGATCGCCGACGTCGTCCGGCAGGGCACGCAGGTCGCCGTCGTCATCGGCGGCGGCAACTACTTCCGCGGGGCCATGCTGTCCGAGCGCGGCATGGAGCGCGCACGCGCCGACTACATCGGGATGCTGGGCACCGTCATGAACTGCCTCGCGCTCCAGGACTTCTGCGAGAAGGCCGGGGTCGAGACGCGCGTGCAGACCGCCATCACGATGGGCCAGGTCGCCGAGCCGTACGTCCCGCGCCGGGCCATCCGCCACCTCGAGAAGGGCCGGGTCGTCATCTTCGGTGCCGGCATGGGGCTGCCGTACTTCTCGACCGACACCACGGCTGCGCAGCGGGCGCTGGAGGTCGGGGCCCAGGTCGTGCTCATGGCCAAGGGCGTCGACGGCGTCTACGACGCCGATCCGCGCACGAACCCGGATGCCGTCCGCTTCGACCGCCTGACGCCGGCCGAGGTGCTCAACCGCGGGCTCAAGGTGGCCGACGCCACGGCCATCAGCCTGTGCCAGGACAACGACCTGCCGATCGTCGTGTTCAACCTGCTGGTGGAGGGCAACATCGCCCGCGCCGTGCGGGGAGAGACGATCGGGACGCTAGTCTCGTCAGACACCTGAGGATCGAACGGAGCAGCAGTGAGCGATCAGATCGACGACATCCTCCTCGACGCGGAGGAGAAGATGGACAAGGCCATCGCGGTCGCCCGCGAGGACTTCAGCACGATTCGCACCGGGCCGCGCCACGTCGGCGATGTTCAACAAGGTGATGGTCGACTACTACGACACCTTCACCCCCGTGAACCAGCTGGCATCCATCCAGATCCCCGAGGCGCGCTCGATCCTCATCACGCCCTACGACAAGGGCTCCATGGTCGCCATCGAGAAGGCGCTCCGCGAGAGCGACCTCGGCGTCAACCCGAGCAACGACGGCGCCGTCATCCGCATCAACCTCCCGCAGCTCACCGAGGAGCGGCGCAAGGAGTACATCAAGGTGGCCAAGCACAAGGCCGAGGACGCCCGCGTGTCCGTGCGCAACATCCGCCGCCATGCGAAGGACGCCCTCGACAAGCTGCAGAAGGACGGCGAGGCCGGCGAGGACGACGTCCGTCGCGCGGAGAAGCACCTCGACGACGCGACCCACAAGCACGTGGAGCACATCGACGAGATCCTCAAGAACAAAGAAGCAGAACTGCTCGAGGTCTGAGCCGTCCCCATGGGTGACACAGACGCCGCAGCCGCGGACCCGGCGCCGAAGTCGAGGGCCGGGCGCAACCTGCCTGCGGCCATCGGGTCGGCCGTCGCGCTCGCGGTGGTGGTGCTCGTCAGCCTGTTCACGCTGAAGTGGATCTTCGCGGTCGTCGTGATCGCGGCGCTGGTGATCGCGATCCCGAGCTGGTGTCGGCCTTCGGCCAGTCGGGGATCCGACTGGCGCGCACGCCCGCTGTACGCGGCAGCCGTCGCCGTGCCGGCCGCGGCCTACGTGTGGGGCGCGACCGCCCAGCTGGTGACCACCGGCATCGTCGTCCTGGCCATCCTGATCTGGCGCATCCGTCGCGGGTACGAGGGCTACGTCCGGGACGTCGCGGCCAGCGCCTTCGTCGTCGCCTACCTGCCGTTCATGGCCGGCTTCCTCATGCTCACGCTCGCGGCGGACAACGGCGCCGCAGCGGGTCGTGGTGTTCATCCTCCTGACCGTGTCGAACGACATCGGCGGATACGCCACCGGCGTGCTCTTCGGCAAGCACCCCATCGCGCCGCAGATCAGTCCCAAGAAGTCCTGGGAGGGCTTCGCCGGATCGGTCGCGCTCCAGGGCCTCGTCGGCGCGCTGAGCTTCGTCTACCTGCTCGACGCACCGTGGTGGCAGGGCGTCGTCGCCGGTCTCGTCATGACCGTGACCGCCACCGCGGGGGACTTCGCCGAGAGCGCCATCAAGCGCGACCTCGGCGTGAAGGACATGGGCACGTTCCTGCCCGGTCACGGCGGCATGATGGACCGTCTCGACTCCCTGATCCCCAACGCGTTCACGTCCTGGGCGCTGTTCACGCTGTTCCTCGGCAGCGGCACGGGAGGCTGACGGCATGCCTGCACCCGGCGAGCTCGTCTTCGCGTCGCCCCGCAGGGGCAAGCCGCCCGCGACACCTGATGGACCTCGATCCGGCGCAGAGACGCGAGGCGGTCACGGCGCTCGGCCTGCCGGCCTTCCGGGCCGACCAGGTGTCGCGACAGTGGCTCGGCCGGCTGAGCGACGATCCCGCGGCCTGGACCGACGTGCCGGACGCGGCGCGCGACGTCGATCGCCGAGGCGCTGCTGCCCACCCTGCTGACGCCCGTGCGCGCAATCGACTGCGACAACGGCACGACCGTGAAGACGGTGTGGCGACTGCATGACGGAGCGCTCGTCGAGAGCGTGCTGATGCGCTACCCGGAGCGGGTCACGATGTGCATCTCCTCGCAGGCCGGCTGCGGCATGAACTGCCCGTTCTGCGCCACCGGCCAGGCCGGCCTCACGCGCAACCTGTCCACGGCGGAGATCGTCGAGCAGGTCCTCGCCGGTGCTCGCTCCCTCGCCCGCGATGAGATCGCCGGCGGGACGGGGCGGGTGTCCAACGTCGTCTTCATGGGCATGGGCGAGCCGCTCGCCAACTACGCGGCGGTGGTGGGCGCCGTTCGCCGCCTGATCGAGCCCGCACCGTCCGGTCTCGGCATGAGCGCGCGCGGCATCACCGTGTCGACAGTCGGGCTCGTGCCCCGCATCCGCGAGCTGGCCACCGAGGGCATCCCGGTGACGCTGGCCGTGTCGCTGCACGCGCCCGACGACGAGCTGCGCGACACCCTCGTCCCGGTCAACACGCGCTGGAAGGTCGCGCGAGGTGCTCGACGCAGCGTGGGCGTACGCCGACGCGACGCATCGGCGGGTGAGCATCGAGTACGCCCTGATCAAGGACATCAACGACCAGGCGTGGCGAGCCGACCTGCTCGCCGACCTGCTCGTCGGGCACCTCGTGCACGTCAACCTGATCCCGCTCAATCCGACGCCCGGCTCCAAGTGGACGGCGTCACGCCCGGAGGACGAGCGGGCCTTCGTCCGCACGCTCGAGCGTCGCGGCGTGCCCGTCACCGTGCGCGACACCCGCGGTCGCGAGATCGACGGAGCCTGCGGGCAGCTCGCGGCCGTCACGACGTGACGCTGTCGCTGGTGGCAGACTTCGCGTCATGACCATCTCGTCCCTCGGGGGGCTGTCGGAGGACGACGAGCAACGGCCCGACCGCTGCACCTGAGCAGGCGCGAGATCATCGTCGCGCTGCTTCAGGCGGGTGCCCGCCTCCTGGTCGGGCTTGGTGTTCATCCTGTGGCTGATGTCCCTCGCGCCCAAGACCGCCGAGGACTCGGCGCTCTACCCGGCGCTCCTCGCCGTTGCCGGCATCGCCATCTACGTCACGTTCTTCGTGCGCCAGATCCGCGGTGTCTACAAGGCTCGGTACCCCACGCTGCGCGCTGCCGAGGCGCTCGTCCTCACCGCGGCGATGTTCCTGGCCATCTTCTCGATGGTCTACGTGACGATCTCGCTCCGGGACCCGTCGTCGTTCACCGAGCCGCTCGACAGCTTCTCCGCCTACTACTACGCGCTGACCGTGCTGGCGACCGTCGGCTTCGGCGACATCGCGCCGACCAACGTGCCAGCGCGCTCGGTGACGATGGTGCAGATGGCGCTCGACATCGCCTTCATCGCGGTGCTGATCAGGGTGATGGGCGGGGCGGCCAAGAAGGCGCTGCAGCTGCGGGCGCGAGTCGCAGCACGGGCCGCAGGGCGAGGGAGGCGGAGCGGCGTGACCGGCTACGAGCAGGCCCGGGACCAGGCGCTGGCGGATCCGTCCGCCTTCTGGCTGGCGGCCGCGGGCCGGATCGACTGGATCGACGCGCCGACGGTCGGGCTCGACGACTCCGCCGCCCCGCTGTACCGGTGGTTCCCCGACGGCATGCTCAACACCTGCGCGAACGCGGTCGACCGGCACGTGGCCGCGGGACGCGGCGACGTCGCCGCCATCCGCTACGACAGCCCGGTGACGGGCACCAAGGCGACGATCACCTACGCGGCGCTGCTCGAGCTGGTCTCGCACTTCGGCGGGAGTGCTGGCCGATCTCGGCGTCGGTCGCGGCGATCGGGTGCTCGTGTACATGCCGATGATCCCCGAGGCGGTCGTGGCCATGCTCGCGTGCGCGCGGCTGGGGGCCGTCCACTCCGTCGTGTTCGGCGGGTTCGCGCCGGCAGAGCTCGCGGCCCGCATCGACGACGCGGAGCCGACGGTGATCGTCTCGGCCAGCTGCGGCATCGAGCCGTCGCGCGTCGTCGCCTACAAGCCGCTGCTCGACGAGGCCCTGCGGCTGGCCCGCCATGTGCCCGTCGCATCGGTCGTCCTCCAGCGACCCGAGATGCGAGCCGAGATGGGGGAGCGCGACGTCGACTGGCATGAGCGGATCGCGGCGTCGCGTCCGCACGCGCCCGTTGCCGGTGCGCGCCACCGATCCGCTCTACATCCTCTACACGTCCGGCACGACCGGGCAGGCCCAAGGGGGTCGTGCGCGACAACGGCGGTCATGCCGTCGCGATGGCGTGGTCGTTCGACAACGTCTACGGCATGGGTCCCGACGACACCTGGTGGGCGGCCTCCGACGTCGGCTGGGTGGTGGGCCACTCCTACATCGTGTACGCGCCCGCTGATCAGCGGAGCCACGACGGTGCTGTACGAGGGCAAGCCGGTCGGCACGCCCGATGCCGCGGCGTTCTGGCGGGTGATCGCCGAGTACGGGGTGGCCGGCCTGTTCACCGCGCCCACCGCGATCCGCGCCATCAAGAAGGAGGACCCCGAGGGCCGCCTCATCCCGGGCCACGACCTGTCCTCGCTGCGCGCCCTCTTCCTCGCCGGCGAGCGGCTCGACCCGGACACCTACTACTGGGCGGCTGCGCAGCTCGGCGTCCCCGTCGTCGACAACTGGTGGCAGACGGAGACCGGCTGGCCGATCGCGAGCAACCTGCGCGGGCTCGAGCCGATGACGATCAAGCCGGGCTCGCCGACCGTGCCCGTGCCCGGGTACGACGTCCGCGTCGTCGACGGGGAGGGCAACGACGTGCCGGCGGGCCAGGACGGCGCCATCGTCATCCGGCTCCCGCTGCCGCCGGGCACGCTGCCGACCCTCTGGGGCGACGACCAGCGCTACATCGACTCGTACCTGAGCGTGTTCCCCGGCTGCTACACGACGGGCGACGGCGGCTACCTCGACGAGGACGGCTACGTGTTCGTCATGGGCCGCACGGACGACGTCATCAACGTGGCCGGGCACCGGCTGTCGACGGGGTCGATGGAGGCCGTGGTGGCCGCGCATCCGCTGGTGGCGGAGTGCGCGGTCATCGGCGTGCACGATCCGCTCAAGGGGCAGGTGCCGCGGGCGTTCGTCGTGCTGAAGGCGGGCGTCGACATCGACGCCGACGTCCTGCAGCGCGAGATCGTGGCCGCGATCCGCGACCAGATCGGACCGGTGGCGGCGCTGAAGGAGGTCGTCGTCGTGCCCGGGCTGCCGAAGACCCGGTCCGGCAAGATCCTGCGGCGCACGATGCGCGGCATCGCCGACGGCCGGCCCGAGCCGGTGCCGAGCACGATCGAGGACGTCCGCGTGCTCGAGGCGATCACCCCGCTCCTGGAGGGCTGAGCGGGTCGCGCCCCGCCGTCCACGGATTGGATACAATCCGCAGGTGACGGGAGCGCTGGACGGGATCGTGGTCGCCGACTTCTCGCGCGTCCTGGCGGGTCCGTACGCGACCATGCTGCTGGCCGACCTCGGCGCCACCGTCGTCAAGGTCGAGCGACCCGGCAGCGGGGACGACACCCGCGCGTGGGGCCCGCCCTTCGCCGCTGACGGCCAGTCGACCTACTTCCAGTCGGTCAACCGGAACAAGGCCTCGATCGCCCTCGACCTCGGCGCGGCCGGCCGACCGGGAGATCGCGCACGCGCTCGCCGCGCGCGCGGACGTCCTCGTCGAGAACCACAA
The DNA here is from genome assembly GCA_963707385.1 of uncultured bacterium. Classification (GTDB taxonomy): domain Bacteria; phylum Actinomycetota; class Actinomycetes; order S36-B12; family S36-B12; genus UBA10649. Next base: position 1,103,325 of record CAVPPK010000004.1, read on the forward strand.
GCCGGGCGCGCTCACCCGCTTCGGGCTGGACTACGCGCAGGTGCGCGCCGTCAACCCCGCGGTCATCTACTGCTCGATCTCGGGCTTCGGCTCCGGTGCCGGCGCCGACCTGCCCGGCTACGACCTGCTCGTGCAGGCCATGGGCGGGCTGATGAGCATCACCGGGACCGACGAGCCCACGAAGGCCGGAGTGGCGGTCGTCGACGTGCTGACCGGGCTGCACGCCGCGGTCGGGATCCTCGCCGCGCTGCACCACCGCGACCGCACCGGGGAGGGCCAGCGGATCGAGGCGACGCTGCTGACGAGCCTGCAGTCGTCGCTGGTGAACCAGGCCTCGGCGTTCGTCGGGGCGGGCGCGGTGCCCGCGTTCATGGGCAACGCCCATCCGTCGATCGCGCCGTACGAGGTCTTCGCGGCGGCCGACCGCTCCATGATCCTCGCGGTCGGCAACGACGGGCAGTTCGCGCGACTCGTCGACGTGCTCGGGCTGCCGGCGCTGGCCGCCGATCCGCGCTTCGCCACGAACGCGGCCCGCGTCGAGCACCGCGAGGAGCTCAAGGCCGCGCTCGAGGCGGCCCTCGCGACGCAGTCGGCCGACGCCTGGCAGGAGTCCATCACCGCGGCGGGCGTGCCCTGCGGGCCCATCAACGACATCGCCCAGGGCTTCGCGCTCGCGGAGCGGCTCGGGCTGCGACCCGGTCGTCGAGATCGACGATCCGCGTCGTGAGGGCGTCCAGCGGCAGGTCGCCAACCCGCTGGCGTACTCCGCGACGCCCGTCGGCCTACCGCACGCGCGCCCGCCGCTGGTCGACGAGGATCGCGCGGCTGTGCTGGCACTGCTCGGGCTGGCCGAGGCGTGAGCGACCGAGCGACGGGCGACGGCCCAGGACGCGGTGCTGGCGGCCCTGCGGTCGGACATCCTCACCGGCGACCTCGGGCCGGGCGACCAGATCGTCCAGGAGCTGCTGGCCGAGCGCTACGGCGTCAGCCGGGTGCCGCTGCGCGAGGCGCTGAAGACTCTCGAGAGCGAGGGGCAGGTCGTGTACCACCCGCATCGCGGGTACTTCGTGGCCGAGCTGAGCGTGGCGGACCTGCTCGAGGTCTACCGGCTGCGCGCCCTCCTCGAGGCCGAGGCGATCCGGGCTGCCGTGCCGACCCTCGGCGACGACGACGTCGACGCGCTCGCCGACCTCGCGCACGACGATCGACCTCGCGGCCGACGGGGGAGACGTCATCGCCATGACCGTCCGCGAACCGGCGCTTCCACTTCGCCCTCTTCGACGCCGCGGGATGCCGCGCCTGTCGCGGCTGCTGCGTCAGCTGTGGGAGGCGACCGATGCCTACCGCGCCCTGTACTTCCAGGCGGCGGCCAACCGCGACCGGGTCGCCGGCGAGCACGCGGCCATGATCCGGGCACTGCGGCAGCGCGACGCCGAGGCGCTCGTCACCCTCCACGACCGGCACCGCGACCACTCCGTCGCCGCGGTCCGCGCCGTCCTGGAGGCCCCCCGCGCCTAGATTGGATACAGTCTGGCAGGATTGGATCCAATCGTCGCCGAACCCGCTCGACGACAACTCGATCCGCACCGCCCGACCCACCGGAGGACCCATGACCATCACGCCGCAGTCGCCCTTCGGGCTGTTCGCGATCGACCACCTGCTGTCGGAGGAGGAGCGGGCGATCCGCGACGTCGTGCGCGAGTACGTCGACGACGCGGATCAAGCCGAACGTCGCCGACTGGTTCGAGGCGGGCAAGATCCCGGCGCGCGAGCTCGCCAAGGAGCTCGGCACGCTGGGCGTGCTGGGCATGCACCTCGAGGGCTACGGCTGCCAGGGCACGTCGGCGGTCGCCTACGGCCTCGCCTGCCTCGAGCTCGAGGCGGGCGACTCGGGCATCCGCTCGCTGGTCAGCGTGCAGGGCTCGCTGGCGATGTACGCGATCCACGCGTTCGGCTCCGAGGAGCAGAAGCAGGAGTGGCTGCCCGCGCATGGCCGCCGGCGACGCGATCGGCTGCTTCGGCCTGACCGAGGCCGACTTCGGCTCCAACCCGAGCGGCATGCGCACGAGCGCGAAGCGCGACGGCGACGACTGGGTGCTCGACGGCTCGAAGATGTGGATCACCAACGGCAACGTGGCCGACGTCGCCGTGGTGTGGGCCCGCACGGACGAGGGCATCCGCGGCTTCGTCGTCCCGACGGACACGCCCGGGTTCACCGCCAACGAGATCCACAAGAAGATGTCGCTGCGCGCGTCGGTGACCAGCGAGCTGGTGTTCGACGGCGTGCGCCTGCCGGCCGACGCCGTGCTGCCCGGCGTCGCGTCGCTGCGCGGTCCGCTGTCCTGCCTGAACGAGGCCCGCTTCGGGATCGTCTTCGGGACGCTGGGCGCGGCACGCGACTGCCTCGAGACCGCCATCGCCTACAGCATCGACCGCGAGCAGTTCGACAAGCCGATCGCCGGCTTCCAGCTCACCCAGAAGAAGCTCGCCGACATGGCCCTCGAGCTCGGCAAGGGCATGCTGCTCGCCCTGCACCTCGGCCGGCTCAAGGACGAGCACCTGATCCGGCCCGAGCAGGTCAGCCTGGGCAAGCTCAACAACGCCCGCGAGGCGCTCGCCATCGCGCGGGAGTGCCGCAGCATCCTCGGCGGCAACGGCATCACGCTCGAGTACCCGGTCATCCGGCACATGAACAACCTCGAGTCGGTGTTCACCTACGAGGGCACCAACGAGATGCACACGCTCGTCGTCGGCGAGGCGCTCACCGGCATCGCGGCGTACCGATGAGCGCAGCGCGCGCATCCTCACGTCGGTCGTCGGCGGCGTCGCCGTCACCGGTCCGGAGGAGCGACCCGACGTCAACCCGTCCGACCTGTCCGACGTCGTCGCGATGGCGAGCATCGCGGGTCCGGACGTCGCCCGTCGATGCGGTGGCGGCTGCCGACGCCGCGTTCGCCGCATGGTCGCGCACGACGCCGTGGCAGCGCGCCGAGGTGCTCGACCGCGCCGGCACGGAGGTCATGGCGCGGGCGGACGAGCTGGGCGACCTGCTGGCGCGCGAGGAGGGCAAGACCTACCCCGAGGCGCGCGGCGAGGTGGTGCGCGCGGGCCAGATCCTCAAGTACTTCGCGGGCGTCGCGCTGCAGCCGCACGGCCAGGCGCTCGACTCCGTCCGCCCGGGCATCGAGGTCACCGTGACCCGCGAGCCGGTCGGCGTCGTCAGCGTCATCACGCCGTGGAACTTCCCGATCGCGATCCCCGCGTGGAAGATCGCGCCCGGCGCTCGCCTTCGGCAACACGGTGGTCTTCAAGCCGGCCGACCTGGTGCCGGCGAGCGCGTGGGAGCTCGTCGACATCCTCAATCGCGCCGGGCTGCCGCGCCGGCGTGCTCAACCTCGTGCTCGGCCGCGGGTCGCAGGTGGGCCCGGTGCTGACGGGCGACCCGCGCGTCGCGGCCGTGACGTTCACCGGGCAGCGTCGAGACCGGCCGCGGCATCCTCGCCGTCGACGGCCGGGCAGGGCGTGAAGGTGCAGCTGGAGCTTGGCGGCAAGAACCCGCTGGTCGTCACGGGGCAGCGCCGACCTCGCGGTCGCCGTCGAGTGCGCGATGCAGGGCGGCTTCGGCTCGACCGGCCAGCGCTGCACGGCGTCGTCCATCCTCGTCGTCACCGACGACGTCCACGATGCCTTCGTCGAGGCCATGGCGGCGCGGATGCGCGAGTGGCGCGTCGGCGACGCGCGCGCGACGGGCATCGACATGGGACCGGTCGTCGACGACGGCCAGCTGGCGCAGGACCTGCGCTACCTGGACGTCGCCCGCGCCGAGGGCGCCGACATCCTCGGCGGGGCGCCCGTGGACGCGGGCACGTCCGGCCACTTCCTGGCCCCGGCGCTGGCGGTGGGCACGTCGATCGGCGACACGATCAACCGCGAGGAGGTGTTCGGGCCGGTGATGTCGCGTCGTGCGCGTGGCCGACTACGCCGAGGCGCTCGAGGCGGCCAACGCCAGCACCATGAACCTGTCCGCCGGGCATCTGCACGACCGACCTCGCCGAGGCGTCGCACTTCAAGCGGAACTCCAAGGCGGGCATGGTGATGGTGAACCTGCCGACCGCGGGCGTGGACTTCCACGTGCCGTTCGGCGGGCGGGGCGAGAGCAGCCACGGTCCACGCGAGCAGGGCACGGCGGCGGTGGAGTTCTTCACCACGTCGAAGACCGCGTACACCTCTCCGGGCACGCCCTGAGCCGACCGTGCCCTCGGCTAGAGCCGCAGCGGCTTGACGGGGGCGGCGACCAGCGACGGGTCGTTGCGCCAGTCGACGCCGGGGACGTCGATGTAGAGCTCGATCTCGTTGCCGTCGGGATCGGCGATGTAGAGGCTGTGCGTGACGGTGTGGTCGCTGGCGCCGAGGATCGGCACGCCGTTCTCCTGAAGGGTGCGCACCGCGTCGCGCAGCTCGTCGTCGCTGTCGCCGACCTTCAGCCCGAAGTGGTACATGCCCACGCGTCGGCCGGCGGGGATGGCGGTGGCGTCCGGCGCCGACCTCGATCAGCAGCAGCTCGTGGTGGGTGCGCAGGTTCGGGGCGGCGAACGCGGCGACCGGCATGCCGCTCAGGTCGTCGCCCATGATCTGCCGCCAGCCCAGGACGTCGCGGTAGAAGCGCGCCGACGTCGCGATGTCGCGGACGTAGAGGACCAGGTGGCCGAGCTCCTTGACCTCCACGAGGCCTCCCGTCGCAGGCGATGAAGGGAGACTAGTGCCCGATCTTGCGCGCGAACAGCGCTGCGCGCCGGGACGGCCGGCCCGTGCGGGCCTCCTTGTCGTCCGCGCTGGTCATCACGCGCAGGCCGACGTTGGTGCCGAGCCAGCGGAACGGCTCGGGCTCCCACGGCTTCGACCGGTGGTTGACCCACGGGCAGGCGACACGAGGTCGGACGTCGCTGCCCGTGATGAGGTCGGCGAGGGTGCGGCCGCCCAGGTTGGAGGTGCCCACGCCGTCGCCGACGTAGCCGCCCGACCACGCCAGGCCGGTCTGGCGATCGAGGCCGCACGACGCCCACCAGTCGCGCGGCACGCCGAGCGGCCCGCCCCAGGTGTGCGTCACGGCGGAGCGGCTCACCACCGGGAACAGGTCGGTGAGCACCTCCCACAGGGCGGCGTGCACCGCGGCGTTGCGGTCCTGCTCGGGCGTGATGCGCGAGCCGAAGTGGTACGGCGCGCCGCGCCCGCCGAAGGCGAGCCGGCCGTCGGCGGTGCGCTGGCCGTAGATGATCAGGTGCCGGCCGTCGGCGAAGGTCTCGCGCTCACCGAGGCCGATCTGGTCCCACGCCTCGTCGGGCAGCGGCTCGGTGGCCAGCATGAGCGAGTAGACGGGGGCGAGCACGCGCGTCTGGCCCTTCAGTGTGCGCGTGTAGCCCTCGGTGGCGCGCACGACGAACTCGGCGCGCACGGTGCCCGTGCGCGGTGCGGACGATGCCGGGCTCGATCGCCTCGACCCGCGTGCCCTCGTGCAGGACGGCGCCCGCGCGCACGACGCTGCGGGCCAGGCTGCGCACGAGGCGTGCGGGGTGCACTGCCGCGCAGTGCGGCGTGTAGGTGCCGCCGAGGACGTCGGTCGCGCCGACGCGCCGCTCGGTCTCGGCCCGGTCGAGCAGGGCGTAGTCGTCGGGCCCGAAGCCCCAGGTGCGCAGCTCGTCGATCTCCTCGCGCGCGGACGCCAGCTGCAGGGGAGTGCGCGCCGCGACGACGGTGCCGCCCTTGCTCCACTCGATGTCCCAGCCCTCGGCGGACGCGACGCGACCGATCTCGTCGACGGTGGCGAACATCTCGCGCTTGAGCCGGATGGCAGCGTCGCGCGTGGACTGCCGCGCCAGCGCCGGCAGGCTCGCCGGGAAGAGGGCCGACGCCCACCCGCCGTTGCGGCCGGAGGCGCCGAAGCCGGCCTGCTCGGCCTCGAGGATGACGATGCGCAGCGTCGGGTCGCGCTGGAGCAGGTAGTAGGCGGTCCACAGGCCGGTGTAGCCGGCGCCCGACGATGGCGACGTCGGCGGTCGTGTCGCCGGCAAGGGGTGATCCGAGCGGGGTGCGCAGGTCGTCGGGGAGGGTGTCCCACCACAGGGAGAGCGGGCGCAGGTCGTCGGTCACGCACGCCTCCAGGCGTCGGACGTAGTCGGGAACGGGTGTCCCGGGCGGGCACAGGTCGTCCGGCACCGGCTCGCCGAACGACTCCGACGAGGGGCACGCGCCCGGCCCACAGGCGCATGAGGTCGGGATCGGCGCAGGTCGGCGGGATCGTCGTCCGGCCCGCCCGTGCTGACCTTCACCGACGACTCGGCGAGGTCGAGGGCGAGGGTCAGCGTGGCTGCCCGCTCCTTGGGCTGCGGCGGGCGCACCTCGTCCCAGCGGCCGGGAAGCAGGTGCTCGGAGATCGTGCGCAGGGCGTCCAGCTCGTCGTCGCCCTCGATCCGCCGCGCCACCCCCAGCACCATGGCCGACCGGTAGTTCATGCTCGACTCGAAGGCGCTGCGGGCCAGCACCAGGCCGTCGAGCAGGGTGACGGTCAGGCACGTCGGCTGCCCGGCGGCGAGCAGCCGGAACAGGCGCGACCCGGTGGAGCCGTGGAAGAGCACCTCGTCGCCGCGGCGCGCGTAGGCGACCGGCAGCGACGAACGGCATGCCGTCGTCGACGACCGCCACGTGCGCGACCAGCCCGGCGTCGAGGACCGCGTGCAGGACGGCGGTGTCCGTGACGGCCTTGTCCGGCAGCCGCCGCACCCGGGTGCGGTCGGTGGAGCCCGGGCGACGTCACAGGATCGACCAGGCCTCCGTCAGCACCGAGCGCAGCGTCTGCTCGATCAGGTCGAACTCCGCTGGGCCCGATGATCAGCGGGGGAGCGAGCTGCACGACCGGGTCGCCGCGATCGTCGGCACGGCAGTAGAGGCCGGCGTCGAACAGCGCCTTCGACAGGAAGCCGCGCAGCAGCCGCTCGGCCTCGTCGTCGTTGAACGTCTCCCGGGTGACCTTGTCCTTGACCAGCTCGATCCCGTAGAAGTAGCCGGCGCCGCGCACGTCGCCGACGATGGGCAGGTCGGTGAGCTTCTCCAGCGTCTGGCGGAACGTGCCCTCGTTGTCGCGCACGTTCTCGCAGGATCCCCTCGCGGTCGAACAGGTCGAGGTTGGCCAGCGCGACCGCCGCGCCGACCGGGTGGCCGCCCCAGGTGTAGCCGTGCAGGAACGCGTTGGTGCCGTGCTTGAAGGGCTCGAACAGCCGGTCGCTCGCGATCATCGCGCCCATCGGTGCGTAGCCGGACGTCATGCCCTTGGCGCAGGTGATGATGTCGGGCGTCACGCCGAAGCGGTTCATCGCGAAGATGTCGCCGATGCGGCCGAAGGACGTGATCGTCTCGTCGGCGACCATGATGACGTCGTACTCGTCGCAGATCTCGCGCACGCGCTCGAGGTACCCGGGCGGCGGCGGGAAGCAGCCGCCGGAGTTCTGCACCGGCTCGAGGAAGACGGCCGCGACGCTGTCCGGCCCCTCGAACTCGATCGCCTCGGCGATGCGGTTCGCCGCCCACAGGCCGAACGCCTTCTCGTCGTGGCGGTACTCCTCCGGCGCCCGGTAGAAGTTGGTGTTGGGCACCTTCACGCCACCGGGGACGAGCGGCTCGAACGGGATCTTGGCGCCGGGGATGCCGGTGATCGACAGCGCGCCCTGCGGGGTGCCGTGGTACGCGATGTTCCGGCTGATCACCTTGTGCTTGGTGGGCTTGCCGGTCAGCTTGAAGAACTGCTTGGCCAGCTTCCAGGCGGTCTCGACGGCCTCGCCGCCACCGGAGGTGAAGAACACCCGGTTGAGGTCGCCCGGGGCCAGGTGGGCGAGGCGCTCGGCCAGCTCGATCGCCTTCGGGTGGGCGTACGACCAGATCGGGAAGAACGCGAGCTCCTCGGCCTGCTTGGCGCCGGCCGCGGCGAGCTCCTTGCGGCCGTGGCCGGCCTGGACGACGAAGAGGCCGGAGAGGCCGTCGAAGTACTTGTTGCCCTGGTCGTCCCAGATGTAGGCGCCGTCGCCCTTGACGATGACCGGCACGTGGCCGCTGCCGTCGTAGTAGACGGAGTGGCGGGTGAAGTGCATCCACAGGTGGTCGCGGGCCTTGTCGGCGAGATCGTCGCGGCCGGGCTCGGTGAAGGACTGTTCGGAGATGGTCATCGGGTTCCCCAGGTGTAGATCTGCTTGCGCAGCTTCAGATAGACGAATGTCTCGGTCGAGCGGACCTCGGGGATGGCGCGGATGCGGCGGTTGATGACCTCGAGCAGGTGGTCATCGTCCTCCGCCACGACCTCCGCGAGGATGTCGAAGTTGCCTGCGCACACCACGAGGTAGTCCACCTCGGGCATGCCGGCCAGTGTGTCCGCTACCGCCTCCGCATCGCCTTCCACTCGGATCCCGATCATCGCCGAGCGGGAGAACCCCACCTGGAGCGGATCGGTGACGGCCACGACCTGCATGACCCCGGTGTCCTGGAGCCGCTGCACCCGTTGCCGTACCGCCGCCTCGGACAGGCCGACGGCCTTGCCGATGGCGGCGTACGGGCCGCCGCCCGTCCTGCTGCAGCTGCTCGATGATCGCCTTGGAGACATCGTCCAAGGGGGCGGCGGGCATTCGATCACGCGGCGGCATGACCGACATAATGGGTCACTGGGGGTAGCCATGGCAAGTGATTTCGCGGTATTTTGACTCTCAAGCCACGGATTCCGAAGCGATTCGGTGAATCGTCCGAGGCTATCGGCCAACAAGGGAGACGTATGACTGAGTACGCGGTGATCAACCCGGCGACCGGCGAGAAGGCGCGGTCCTATCCGACGGCAAGCGACCAGGAGATCGGTGCTGCCATCGACCAGGCCGTCGGTGCCCATGCGCCTTGGGCCAGCCGGACGATCGCGGAACGGGCGGCCGTGGTCCGCCGCATCGGGGACCTGCACATCGAACGCTCCGCGCAACTCGGCGAGGCGATCGTCCGTGAGATGGGCAAGCCGCTCGCCGACGCCGTGGGCGAGGTCGAGTTCTCCGGCGCCATCTACCAGTACTACGCCGACCACGCCGAGGAGCTGCTCGCCGACAGGCCGATCACGCTGCTGGGTGGCGAGGGGTCGGCCTTCATCCGTCCGTCGTCCGTGGGCGCACTCCTGGGCATCATGCCGTGGAACTTCCCGGCCTACCAGGTGGCGCGATTCGCCGGCCCCGAACCTGGTCGTCGGCAACACCGTCCTGCTCAAGCACGCACCGCAGTGTCCCGAGTCGGCCGAACTGATCGCGGGCATCTTCGACGAGGCCGGTGTTCCCGCCGGGGTGTACGTCAACATCTACGCCACGAACGAGCAGGTCGCCGACATCATCGCCCACCCGGGTATCCGTGGTGTCTCGCTCACCGGCTCGGAGCGGGCAGGTGCCGCGGTTGCGGAGATCGCCGGCCGCAACCTCAAGAAGTGCGTGCTCGAGCTCGGTGGCTCCGACCCGTTCATCGTCCTCAGCACCGACGATCTCGATGCGACCGTTGATGCAGCGATCTTCGCCCGCACGGACAACAACGGGCAGGCCTGCAACGCCGGCAAGCGCATGGTCATCGTCGACCCTCTGTACGACGCCTTCGTCGAGAAGTTCACCGAGAAGATGCTGGCCCTGGATGCGGCCCCGCTGAGCTCCATGGCAGCGGCCGACAATCTGGCCCGGCAGGTCGAGCGCGCCGTTGCCCAGGGTGCGACCCTGGCCTCGGCGGGAGAGCGCAAGGACGCCTGGTTCCCCGCGGCGGTCCTCAGCAACGTGACGCCCGACAACGAGATCTCGAAGGAGGAGCTCTTCGGACCGGTCGCGCAGGTGTACCGGGCCGCGGACGAGGCCGATGCCATCCGCATCGCCAACGACACTCCCTACGGCCTCGGCTCCTACGTCTTCACGACCGATCCGGAGCAGGCGCTCCGGGTGGCGCAGGCCCTCGACACCGGCATGGTCTTCGTGAACGGGGTCGGCATGGATGCCCCCGAGCTTCCGTTCGGCGGCACCAAGCGCTCAGGCTTCGGGCGTGAGCTGGGCACGCTCGGCATCGAGGAGTTCATCAACAAGAAGATGATCCGCATCGCCTGACCGAGCGCACGCGGTCGCGTCGACGCCCACCACCCCTTCGCCGACCTTGAGGTTCCGCCCATTTTCGCTGAGCGGATCTGGGCGGAACCTCAAGGTCGACGGGGGTCGGGGCGCCAACCTGCGCGGTTGAGGAGGGGACGAAGGACGCGCGGGATGTCGCTGTCGCGGCGGGTGTCCTCCCAGGTGAAGCGGACGGTGGCTGCCTGCCCCCGCGACAGGAACGCGTTCTGACGCTGCCGGTCGTGGAGGATCGCCTCCGGCCGCTCGTGGACGGACCGACCGTCCGCCTCGACGATCAGCCACGCGCCGTTCGCCAGGCGGTAGCCGATGTCCCCGTACCCGAGCAGTGCGCCGTCCGGATCGACTATCGGTACCTGGAGAGCGTCGGGGCGAAGGTTTGCATCATCGGCCCTCAGCCGCACCCGCGTCTCGAGCGGTGACTGCGCGTCAAACCGCGCCTCGGCGAGGTGACGCCGGCCTGCGACGCAATTGCGACGGCGGTGTAGCAGCTCGGCCACCTGATTGAGGTCTTCGGCTGCAACAAGCCCCCGCGACAGGGCCGAGTCGATGCACGCGACGGCCTGCATGCGAGGCAGCAGCCGCGCGGCATCCGCCAGCGTGCGGATGACGGTGGTGACCGGAAGCCCATCGACGACGATCCTGTCCTCGGGTCGGATCTGCCAGAAGTGAATGGAGAGCCCGGACCGCTGGTGCTTCTCCAGTCCCGGAGGCAGGGCGAACTCGGGAGGACGGTGGCCGTGCACGCCTTGGATGCCGTGGATGAGCAGCGCTGACGCCAGGACCGCGGTGGAGTCCGGGCCTAGGTGCACATAGGCCGCCGTGATGCGGCAGAGATCGTCTATGTCGTCGGCGCCCGCCGCGCCGACGTAGATGCCGCGGTAGGCACGCAGCAGGTCGCGCCCCCGCACCGAGCGCCGGATCTCGGCAGGCGGATGTCCCTCGAGGCGTAGCCGCTCGAGACTGGTCACTATCGGGCGGTGGTCCGTCATGGGACGATGCTGGAGCGATGATCACGTTTCGCGCGAGACACAGTCGTCGCCTGTGGATGCGTGACCACCCGCCGACCTTGAGGTTCCGCCCAGAATCCGGGACGGATTGTGGGCGGAACCTCAAGGTCGGCGAAAGGGCGGGTCGACCGGGGTGGTCGACTACTGGTCGCGCAGCATGCGGCGCAGGATCTTGCCCGAGGCCGACTTGGGGATCGCGTCGATGACCACGACGTCGTGGATCACCTTGTACGTCGCGACATGGCCCTCCATGAACGAGGTCACGTCCGCCGGCTCCAGCGACTGGCCGGGCTTGATGACCACGAAGGCGCGGGGGACCTCTCCTGCCTCGTCATCGGGGACTCCGACCACGGCGGCGTCGGCGATCGCGGGGTGCGTGAGCAGCAGGGCCTCGAGCTCAGCCGGCGCGACCTGGAACCCCTTGAACTTGATGAGCTCCTTCAGCCGGTCGACGATCGCCACGTACCCGTCCGAGTCGATGGTGGCGATGTCACCGGTGTGCAGCCAGCCGTCCTCGTCGATGGTGCTCGCGGTGGCCTCGGGGTTGTTCAGGTAGCCCTTCATGACCTGCGGGCCACGGACCCACAGCTCACCCTCATGGTCGACACCCTGGTCCTCGCCGGTCGCCGGGTCGACGATGCGCACCTCCGTGTTCGCCACGGTGACCCCGACCGTCCCCGGCTTGTCCTGACCGGACATCACGGCATGGCTCACCGGGCTCAGCTCCGTCATCCCGTAGCCCTGGATCACCTCGCAGCCGAGCCGGTCGGCGGCCTCCTGCGCGAGCTCAGCGCTGAGCGGCGCAGCACCGGAGAAGACCTGCGTCAGGCTGCTCAGGTCGAACTGGTCGATCATCGGATGCTTGGCGAAGGCGAGCACGATGGGCGGCACGACGAAGAACCGGCCGATGCGCTTCTCCTGGATCGTCGTGAGGGCCTGCTCGAGGTCGAACCGCGGGCAGCGTGTAGATGGTGGCGCCCCGCGACAGGAACTCGTTCATGAGCACCTGCATGCCGTAGATGTGGAAGAACGGCAGGACGGCGAGGATGATCTCGCCGTCCTCGACGGTCAGGGCCCCCTCGCACTGCACGAGGTTGGCCACCAGGTTCTTGTGGGTCAGCATGACGCCCTTGGGGAAGCCCGTCGTTCCCGACGAGTAGGGCAGGACGACGACGTCCTCGTCCACATCCACGGGGACCTGGGCGATCGGAGCGCCGAACAGGGATGTCACGGCGGTGGTGCCCTCGGGGGCGTCGCCGATCACGACGATCTCGTCCGTTCCGGTGCCGACGATGGCCTCCTGGGCGGTCTCGACGAACATCGCGATCGTGATGAGCAGCGCGGCCTTCGAGTCGTTGAGCTGGAAGCGGACCTCTTCGGCGGTGTAGGTCGGGTTGATCGTGCTGACGGCGACCCCGGCCACGGCTGCGCCGTGGAAGACGATCGCGTACTCCGGGATGTTCGGGGCCATCAGGGCGATCGTGTCGCCCTTGCCCAGGCCTCGCGCCGCAAGGCCGCCCGCGAAGGAGTGGACCATGCCCTTGAGCTGGCCGTACGTGTAGGTGCGCCCGGAGGGCCCGTCGATCAACGCCGGTCGGTCGGGGTAGGCGTCCGCACCGTGGAGGACGTACTCCGAGATGGGGACGTCCGGGATGGCGAGGTCGGGAAGGGGACTGCGGTGGATGATCACGAGGGGCTCCTTGGGAGGCTGGGTCACCAGGGCGACCCATCGGCAGGTATCGGTCGAGTGACGAGTGTCTCGCGCGGAGCCGCCCCGTGCAGGCGGTTCTACGAGGACCGTGCCCCTGGGACATGCAACGGGGCGGGTCCCGAAGGACCCGCCCCGCCACAGTGCCGTACTGCTAGTTGCCACCCTCGTTGAGGGTGACCTCGATCGGCGCGAACGCGTCGCCGGTCGTGTTGAGGCCGTCCGCCGTCAGGGCGGCGTTGGCGGCCTCGGCGTACTGGTTGGTCCACGCCTCCGCCGCGGGCTCCGCGGTGATGATCGTGGCGCCCTCGAGGTTCTTGGTGTTCAGGGCGACGTTGACGGTCTGGCCCCACAGGGCCTCGTCGATCACGCCGACGCCGGCCGGGGACGGCCAGATCAGCTTGTTGACCTCGTTCATCATCCACAGCTGGTGGCTGGCGCCGAGCTTCGAGCCGTTGGCCGTGATGATGTCGGCGCACTCCTGCGGCGTTGTCGCGGCAGTAGATCCAGCCCTCGAGCGACGCGGTGACGAAGCGCTGCGTCGTGTCCTGGTAGGCGGGATCGGCCAGGCGCTCCTCGGATGCCCAGATGGCGTCCTGGTACATCGCGACGCCCTCGTCGTTGTAGTTGACGACGTTGAAGTCCTCGGGCGTGTACAGCTCACCGGTGTCGGGGTTGATGGCCTCGAGGACCTGCGCGTACTCGTTGTACGTCATGGCCTCGGCGGCGTCGATCTCGCCGTTGAGCAGTGCGAGCATGTCGAACTGCTGCCCGACGAGCTCGACGTCGGCGGCGGGGTCGAGCCCGGCCTTCGTGATGGCGGCGAAGACCTCGTACTCGTTGCCGAAGCCCCAGTTGCCGATCTTCTTGCCCTTGAAGTCCGCGGCGGTGGTGATGTTCTTGTCCTTGAAGGACACCTGGAGCGTGCCCGAGCGCTGGAACACCTGGGCGACGTTGGTGATCATCGCGCCCTGCTCACGCGAGGCGAGGGCCTTGGGCACCCAGGAGATCGCGTAGTCGGCGCCACCCTGCGCGAGGACGGTCTGCGGGACGATGTCGACGCCGCCCTCGAGGATGGTGACGTCGAGGCACTGCGTCCTCGTAGAAGCCCTTGTCCTTGGCGGCGTAGTAGCCCGCCGAACTGGGCCTGGACGAACCACTGCAGCTGCAGGCTGACGGGGGTGAGCTCGGTGCACTCCGCGGCAGGTGCCTCCGAGGCAGCGGCAGACGCCGCAGCCGATGATGCGGCGGTCGTGGGCTCAGCAGCCGCCGAGCTCTCCGACGAGGTGCTGTCGCTGCTGCTGCAGGCCGACAGGGCCATGGCACCGAGCAGCTGCCAGGGCCGCGACGCGCACCCAGGGACTGCGTGCGATTGCTCGCATTCTTCCTCCTATTGATGGTTTCTCATTGTGGTTGGTTGGCACGTGCGGTCGGTGGTCAGGGTCGGGCCCGGTGGCCCGCCCAGGGGGCCGTCCATCGTCTCGAGGGCGAGCGACGGTCAGGTAGAACAGCAGGCCCAGGATGATCGAGGCGACGACGTACGCCCACGCCCGCCCGTACGCGGTGTTGGCCGCAGCCGACGTGATGCGGCTGCCGAGCCCCTCCTGCGGCCCGCCGAAGTACTCCGCCACGAGGGCGGCGATGACGGCGAGCGGCGCCGCGATCTTCAGGCCGGTGAAGAAGAAGGGAATGGCGTTGGGCACGCGCAGGACCCGCAGCACCGTGCGCGGGTTCGCGTTCATCGAGCGCATCAGCTCCAGCTGGACAGGTTGCACCTGGACCAGGCCGCGGGTGACGTTCACGAACATCGGGAAGAACACGATGATCACCGTCACCAGCACCCTGGGGGTGCGACTCGTGATGTTGAACATGTTGTTGAGCAGGGGCGTCAGGGCAATGATGGGCACAGCGGCGAGGCCAGCGGCAAGCGGCGTGACCAGATTGTTAATCGACGATGAAGCGCTGGGCCAGGAGGGCGGCGACGATGGCGAGCATCGTGCCGAAGAGCAGGCCGAGCAGCGCGGTGCCGCCGGTGTAGCTCGTCGCCCCCCACATCAGGCCGAGGTCGCGGAAGAAGTTGGTCGCGATCAGCGACGGCGCGGGCAGCAGGTACGGCTGGATGTCCTGCACGACGACGAGCAGCTGCCACGCCGCAAGGAAGACGAGGGCGATGAGGACGGGCGGCCACACGGCCCGCAGCCGGCCTCCCATCAGACCTCGCCCACCCGGGCGCGGACGGAGCCGCCGCCGTGACCGCGAAGCGCCTCGCGGACGGCCGTGACGGCCTCGAAGAAGACCTCCGCCTCGCGGGTGTCCTCGTTGCGCTCGCCGAGGTCGACGTCGACGATGTCGGTGATCCGGCCCGGCCGAGGCGACATGACGACGACCCGGTCCGACAGGTAGACGGCCTCGGGGATGGAGTGGGTGACGAAGATGATCGACTTGCCCGTCTCCAGCGCGGATGCGGAGCAGCTCGTTCTGCATGCGCTCGCGGGTCATCTCGTCGAGGGCGCCGAACGGCTCGTCCATCAGCAGCAGGGGCGGGTCGACCGCCAGCGAGCGGGCGATGGCCACGCGCTGCTGCATGCCGCCGGAGAGCTCCCAGGGCCGGTGGTCGGCGAAGTCGGCGAGCTGCACCATCTCCAGCAGCTCCATGGCCCGGGCCTGCCGCCTGGCCTTGTCCCATCCCTGGAGCTCGAGCGGGCAGCTCGACGTTGCGGCGGACCGTCCGCCAGTCGAACAGCGCCGCCTGCTGGAACGCGATGCCGTACCGCTGCTCCTGGCGCGCCTTCGCCGCCGGCATGCCGGCGACCTCCATCTCGCCGCGGGTGGCGTCGGTGAGGTCGGCGATGACGCGCAGCAGCGTGCTCTTGCCGCAGCCCGACGGGCCGATGAGCGAGATGAACTCGCCCTGCCCGACGGTGAGGTCGATGTCCTGCAGCGCCGTGACCTCGTTGGGCAGCCCCTCGTTGAAGACCTTCCAGATGCCGGTGGCCCGGACCGCCGTGTCGGTCGTCGTGGGGGTGCTCATGGTCGGCTCTCCTTGGGCAGGTTGCGGGTCAGGTAGACGTCCATGGCGGTGACGAGGGCCGCGGCCATGAGGCCCAGGGTGATGGCGCCGAACACGGCGACGTAGACCTTGGCGGGCTGCGACGGTGGCCTCGCGGGCGTACTCGACGATGAGGCGCCCGATGCCGCCCCGGACGCCGGTGGAGATCTCGGCCACGACGGTGCCGACGACGGCGGCGGCGGCGGACACCTTCATGGCGGGCACCAGGTAGGGGAGGGACGCGGGGAAGCGGAGCTTGACCAGGGTGGCCCTGGGCGTGGCCGCGTACGACCGCATGAGCTCGAGCGACGGTGGGCGTCGGCGCGTGCAGGCCGCGCAGGGCGCCGACGCTCATCGGGAAGAACGCGAGGTACGACGCGATGAACATGACCGAGTACGTCGTGTTCCACTGGACGGGCCCGATGCTGATCCGGTTGCCGATGCCCGTGATCAGCGGCGCCAGCGCGATCAGGGGGACGGTCTGCGACGCGATGACGAAGGGCAGCAGTCCGCGCTCCATGAAGGCGAACCGCTGCATGATCACGGCGAGCAGCAGGCCGATGCTGACGCCGATGACGAAGCCGCCCATGGCGATGAGCAGCGAGTACAGGGACGCGGAGACGACGGCCTGCAGCACCGTGGTGTCGGAGCCCCGGACCTCGGGCTGCGAGGGCACCGGCCCACATCGTCCAGACGTGCGGCATCGCCGAGTCCGACGTCTTGAACGGCAGGCTGATGATGCCGCCGAGCCACTTGGCGAGCTCCCACATGAGGATCGTCAGGGCCAGGCCCGCGAGCGCCCACAGCACGCCGATGGCCCCTCGCCTCACGCGGCGCGCGACGGTGCTCTGCCGGCGCGGACGCGCCTCCGTCGATGCCTGCACGGCGGCATTCTCAGTCACGTAAGTTTCGCTCCCATTACGTACTCGTTCCGGCGCGCGCGTGGGTCAGGACGTCGCCTTGAGGTGCTCCTGGACGGCTGGCAGCACCTTCTCGCCGTACTGGGCGAGCGTGTGGTCCTTGTCGTCGTGCTGCAGGTAGAGGGCGAACTGGTTGACGCCGAGTGCCTTGAGCTCCTCCAGCCGGCGGATGTGCTCCTCGGGCGGGCCGATGATGCAGAAGCGGTCGACGATCTCGTCGGGCACGAAGTCGGTGTGGGTGTTGCCGGCCTGGCCGTGCTCGTTGTAGTCGTAGCCCTGGCGGTTCTTGATGTAGTCGGTGAGCGCCTGGGGGACGGCCCCGCCGTTCTCGCCGTAGCGGGCGACGATGTCGGCCACGTGGTTGCCCACCATGCCGCCGAACCACCGCAGCTGGTCGCGCGCGTGGGCGTGCGCCTCCTGCGAGCCGTCGGTCACGTAGGCGGGCGCGGCGACGCAGATGTACACGTCGTCGGGATTGCGTCCGGCGGCTGCGGCGGCCTCGCGGACCGCCTCGATCGTCCACTCGGCGATGTGCGGATCGGCGAGCTGCAGGATGAAGCCGTCGCCGACCTCGCCGGTGAGGGCGAGCACCTTCGGCCCGTAGGCGGCGACCCACACGCCGGCATGCGAGGACGCCCGCCCAGGGCAGCCGCAGGTGGTTGCCCTTGTACTCGATGGCCTCGCCGTTGACGAGGCCCTTCAGGTCGATGACGGCCTGGCGCAGCTCGGCGACGGTGACGGGCTTGCCGTTGGTGACGCGCACGGCGGAGTCGCCCCGGCCGATGCCGATCACGGTGCGGTTGCCGTACATCTCGTTCAGGGTGGCGAACACCGACGCCGTCACCGTGATGTCGCGGGTGGCCGGGTTGGTGACCATCGGGCCGACGATGACCTTGCGGGTCTCGTCGAGGATCTTGCTGTAGATCACGTACGGCTCCTCCCACAGGATGTGGGAGTCGAACGTCCAGACGTAGCGAGAACCCGTACGTCTCCGCGCGCTTGGCCAGGTCGATGACGCGGGCAGCCGGGGGAGTGCACTGCAGAACGACGCCGAGATCCATGTGTCGCCTTTCGCTGGTGGGACGGTCGGGCTAGCGCGTGCGGGGGAAGCCGAGGTCGACCGACGAGGTCGCCGGGTCCGGCCACCGGGAGGTGACCGTCTTGGTGCGGGTGTAGAACTCGACGCCGGCCGGACCGTAGATGTTGCTGTCGCCGAAGATCGAGGCCTTCCAGCCGCCGAAGCTGTAGTAGGCGACCGGCACCGGGATGGGGACGTTGATGCCGACCATGCCCACCTTGATGTCGAACTGGAACTGCTTGGCCGCGCCGCCGTCGCGGGTGAAGATGGCGGTGCCGTTGCCGTACTGGTGGCGGTTGATGAGGTCGACGGCCTCGTCGTAGGTGTCGACCCGCACGACGGACAGCACGGGCCCGAAGATCTCGTCGTCGTACGACGACATGCCCGGCTTGACGTTGTCGATGAGCGAGACGCCGAGGAAGAAGCCCTGCTCCGGGCAGGTCGGCGTCGCGGCCGTCGACGACGACCGTGGCACCCTCCGCGCGGCGCGGTCTCGAGGTAGGACGCCACCTTGTCGCGGTGCTCGCCGGTGATGAGCGGCCCCATCTCCGCGCTCGGGTCGGTGCCCGGGCCGACCTTGAGCTTGGGCAGGCGCTCGGTGATGGCGTCGATGAGCCGGTCGCCGACGCCGCCGACGGCGACGACGACCGAGATCGCCATGCAGCGCTCGCCGGCCGAGCCGTAGGCGGCGGAGACCGCGGCGTCGGCGGCCATGTCGATGTCGGCGTCGGGCAGCACGACCATGTGGTTCTTGGCGCCGCCGAGCGCCTGCACCCGCTTGCCGTTGGCCGTGCCCGTCGCGTAGATGTACTGGGCGATGGGCGTCGAGCCGACGAAGCTGACCGCCTCGATGTCGGGGTGCTCGAGGATCCGGTCGACGGCCGACCTTGTCGCCCTGCACGACGTTGAACACGCCGTCGGGCAGGCCGGCCTGCTTGAGCAGGTCGGCCAGGAGCAGCGACACGGACGGGTCCTTCTCGCTGGGCTTGAGCACGAAGGTGTTGCCCGTCGCGATGGCGTTGGCGAACATCCACATCGGCACCATGGCGGGGAAGTTGAACGGCGTGATGCCGGCCACGACGCCGAGCGGCTGCTTGATGGAGTACACGTCGACGCCGCCCGAGACGCCCTCCGAGTAGCCGCCCTTCAGCATGGCCGGGATGCCGCAGGCGAACTCGATGTTCTCGATGCCGCGCGCGAGCTCGCCGGCCGCGTCGCTGGGCACCTTGCCGTGCTCGATCGACACGCAGCTCGGCGATCTCGTCCCGGTGGCTCGACGACGAGCTCGCGGAACGTGAACATGACCTCGGCCCGGCGCGAGAGCGACGTCGCGCGCCACGTCGGCGAAGGCGGCCTTGGCCGCCGCGACGGCGTCGTCGACCTCCGCCACGGACGCGAGGCCGACCGCGGCCTGCTGCTCGCCGGTGGCGGGGTTGTAGACCGGCCCCGATGCGGCCGGAGGCCGACGGGACGAGCGATCCGTTGATCCAGTGATCGATGGTGCGCAAGGAAGCCTCCGGTGTCAGATCAGGTACTGGGACAGGCCGCGCTTCAGGAAGCGGCCGTCGCCCTTGGTGCCGAGGTACTGCGTTGTCGTCGATGACGACCTTGCCGCGCGACAGGACGGTGTCGACGTGGCCGTCGATGACGAAGCCCTCCTAGGCGGAGTGGTCCATGTTCATGTGGTGGGTCTTGTGCGAAGCCGATCTCGCGTGCGGCCCGCCGGGTCGTAGACGACGATGTCGGCGTCGAAGCCCGGCGCGATCGCGCCCTTCTCGGCGTAGAGGCCGAACATGCGGGCCGGCGTCGTGCGAGCACAGCTCCACCCAGCGCTCGAGGCTGATGCGGCCCTCGACGACGCCCTGGTAGATCAGGTCCATGCGGTGCTCGACCGAGCCGATCCCGTTCGGGATCTTGGAGAAGTCGCCGAGGCCCAGCTCCTTCTGCTCCTTGAAGCAGAACGGGCAGTGGTCGGTGCTGACCACCGACAGGTCGTTGGTGCGCAGGTAGCGCCACAGCTCGTCCTGGTGCTGCTCGGCCTTGCGAGCGCAGCGGGGTCGAGCAGACCCACTTCGCGCCCTCGAAGCCCGGCTGCGACGAGCTGGTCCTCGAGCGAGAGGTACAGGTACTGCGGGCAGGTCTCGCCGAACACGTTCCAGCCCTCGTCGCGGTGCTTCTGCAGCGACCTCGACCGCCTGCTTGGCCGACATGTGCACGATGTACAGCGGCGCGCCCGTCATCCGCGCCAGCATGATCGCCCGGTTGGTCGCCTCCGCCTCGGTCTCCCACGGCCGGGTGAGCGAGTGGTACTTCGGGTCGGTCTTGCCCTCGGCGAGCGCCTGCGCGATGAGCACGTCGATCGCGATGCCGTTCTCGGCGTGCATCATGATCATCGCGCCGTTGCCGGCCGCCTTCTGCATCGCCCGCAGGATCTGGCCGTCGTCGCTGTAGAACACGCCCGGGTAGGCCATGAACAGCTTGAAGCTGGTGACGCCCTCGTCGACGAGCTCGTCCATCGCCTTGAGCGACTCGCTCGTCGACGCCGCCGACGATCAGGTGGAAGCCGTAGTCGATGGCGCAGTTGCCCGCGGCCTTCTCGTGCCAGGCGGCCAGGCCGTCCTGCACGCGCTCGCCCTGCGTCTGCACGGCGAAGTCGATGATCGTCGTCGTGCCGCCCCACGCCGCGGCGCGGGTGCCGGTCTCGAACGTGTCGGACGCGACGGTGCCGCCGAACGGCATCTCCATGTGGGTGTGGCCGTCGATGCCGCCGGGCACGACGTACTTGCCGGTCGCGTCGATCACGCGGTCGGCGGAGGCGGCCAGGTTCGCGCCCAGCGACGTGTCGCCCGGCGCGAGGACGGCGGCGATGCGTCTCGCCGTCGACGAGGACGTCGGCCTGCGGTGCTGCCCTGCGCGGTGACGACGGTGCCGTTCTTGATCAGGATGGTCATCTGGATCTCCCTTCGGGCGGGCGCTACGGGCGGACGAGGTCGTCGTAGGCGTCCGGACGACGGTCGCGGTAGAACTGCCAGCGGTTGCGGACCTCGTGCAGCAGGTCCATGTTCGAGGTCGCGGACGATCGAGCTCGGGCTGGTACGGGTCGCCCTTCTCGCCGACGTAGTTGCCCTCGGGGTCGACGAAGTAGGACTGGCCGTAGAAGTCGTCGTCGCCGAGGTCCTCGATGCCGACGCGGTTGATGGCGCCGACGAAGTACTCGTTGGCGACCGCGGCCGCCGGCTGCTCGAGCTCCAGAGGTACTGCGACAGGCCGCGCGAGGTGGCCGACGGGTTGAACACGATCTGCGCGCCGTTGAGGCCGAGGGCGCGCCAGCCCTCGGGGAAGTGCCGGTCGTAGCAGATGTAGACGCCGATCTTGCCGACCGCGGTGTCGAACACCGGGTAGCCGCAGGTTGCCCGGGCGGAAGTAGAACTTCTCCCAGAAGCCCGTTCACGTGCGGGATGTGCGTGCTTGCGGTACTTGCCGAGGTAGCGTGCCGTCGGCGTCGACCACGGCGGCGGTGTTGTAGAGGACGCCCGGCTGCTCCTGCTCGTACATCGGCAGCACCATCACCATGCCGAGCTCCTTGGCCAGGGCCTGGAAGCGCTCGGTGGTCGGGCCGGGGATCGACTCGGCGTACTCGTAGTACTGCTGTGTCCTGCACCTGGCAGAAGTAGGGGCCGTAGAAGAGCTCCTGGAAGCAGATGACCTGCGCGCCCTGCGCGGCCGCCTGGCGGGCGTACTCCTCGTGGGCGACGATCATCGACTCCTTGTCGCCGGTCCAGTTGGTCTGCACCAGCGCGGCGCGTACGACGGTCATGCGGTCCTCCTTGGGGCACCGCGACGGTGGCGCGGGCGTGGGGTGGTCGGGCTTTTTGTGATTCTTGACCTTAGACACTTTCGTTTGTGTTACAACGGCGTTTCTACAAAGAATCCGGACTTTCGCAGGATCCGGCGGCGGCGCGACGGGAGGCACCGTGACGCTGAGCGCCGTGCCCGACGACGGCGCCGTCCGGGCGCTGGTCGCCGAGGCGGTCGTCGACCGATCGCCCGAAGGGCATCGCGGCCGCCGTGCACCGCCTGATCCGCGCCGGCCGGCTGCAGACCGGCGACCGCCTCCCGACGGTGCGGGACCTCGCCAAGGACCTCGAACATCAGCCCGGCGACCGTCAGCGAGGCGTGGCAGGCGCTCGGCGCCGTGGGCGCCATCCAGGCTCGCGGCCGCGCCGGGCACGTTCGTCCGCGACACCGTCGAGCCGACCCGGCCCGCGCGGTACCTCGGCATCGGCGGGGCGCCGCTGGCCGAGGGCATCAACCTGTCGACCGGCACGCCCGACCCGGCGCTGCTGCCGCCCCTGCGCGAGGCGGTCGAGCGGGTCGTGGCGCGGTCGACCTCGTGGACGACCAGCTACCTCGACGACCCCGTCCTGCCCGAGCTCGACGACCTGCTGCGCCGGGACTGGCCGTTCGCCGCCGGCCCGCCTCACCGTCGTCGACGGCGCCCTGGACGCGCTGTCGCGCGTCGTCGACCAGGTGGTGCGCCTCGGCGATCGCGTCGTCATGGAGAACCCCGGCTTCCCGCCGCTCATCGACATCCTCGAGCGGGCGGGCGCGGAGATCGTGGCGGTCGACCTCGACGACGAGGGCATCATCCCGGGCTCGCTGGCGGACGCGCTGGCGCTCGAGCCGGTCGCGGTCTTCGTGCAGCCGCGCGCGCAGAACCCGACCGGCATCAGCATGAGCGTGGGCCGCTGCCGGCAGCTGGCCGACGTGCTGGCCGGCTGCCAGGCGGTCATCGTGGAGGACGACCACTCCGGCGACATCGCGACCGGCGAGGACGTCAGCCTCGGGCAGCTCCTGCCCGATCGCACCGTCCACATCCGCAGCTACTCGAAGTCGCACGGACCCGACCTGCGCATCGCCGCGGTGGGCGGGTCGGCGGACGTCATCGACCCGCTGGTCTCGCGGCGCATGCTGGGTCCGGGCTGGACCAGCCGGCTGCTGCAGGCCGTGCTGGTCGAGCTGCTGACCGACCCGGCGGCCATCGCGGCGGTCACGAGGGCGCGGTCGACCTACGCCATGCGCAGCCTCGCGGTGCGGGCCGGACTGGCGGGTGAGGGCGTCGTGAGCACGATGGGCGACGGGATCAACGCCTGGGTGGAGGTCGGCCGACGAGCGGTCGGCGCTGATCACCCTGGCCGCGCTCGGGGTCCGGGTGTCGCCTGGATCGCCGTTCATGGTCGACGGCGGGCCGAGCAGCCACGTGCGGGTGACGACGGGCGTCCTCGACGAGCACGACAGCGACCAGCTCCAGCACGTGATCTCCGCGCTCGCGGCCGCGGCCAAGGCCGGTCCCACCCTGCGCGGAGTGTGACAATCCGTCGCGACGTGACGGTTTCGCAACGATTTCCATCGTTACGATTGCGTTTCGACTCACACTTCCTGTTGTAAGACCCTTGTCTGGCGCCTGGATTCCGTGGTTGTATGCGCAGGCACCGCGGCGGCGCGGTGACTCCACGGATCGATGGAGGTGCGGTGACGGACGCGGTCTTCGCGGGCGGACAGTCCCGCGCCGGGTCCTCGGCGGTGACACGGCGTCGTGGTCAACCCGGCCGACGGCACCGTCCTCGACACCCTCGCCTACGCCTCCGCCGCGGACGTCGACGCGGCCGTCGGCGCCGCCACGGCGGCCTTCCCCGAGTGGTCCGGCGCCACCCCGGCGGAGCGGTCCGCCGCGCTGACCCGGCTCGCCGCGCGGCTCGAGGGGCGGGCGGCGGAGTACGCCCTCGTCGAGACGCGGCAGTGCGGCAAGCCGATCCGACTCACGACCGAGTTCGACGTTCCGGGCTCCATCGACAACGTGTCGTTCTTCGCCGGCGCTGCCCGCAACCTCGAGGGCAAGGCGTCGGCGGAGTGGGACGGCGTGCACACCTCGCTCATCCGGCGTGAGGCCATCGGCGTCGTCGGCTCGATCGCGCCGTGGAACTACCCGCTGCAGATGGCGATGTGGAAGATCCTCCCGGCGATCGCCGCCGGCAACACGATCGTGCTGAAGCCGGCGGAGATCACGCCGCTGACGTCCCTCATGCTCGCCGAGGACTGCATCGCCGCCGGGATCCCGCGCCGGGGTCGTGAACGTCGTCGTCGGCGCCGGCCCCGAGGCCGGCGAGGCCCTCGTCAGCCACCCCGACGTCGCCATGGTGTCGTTCACCGGGTCGACCCCGGTCGGCAGGCGCGTCATGGAGCTCGCGACCGCGAGCGTCAAGCGCGTCCACCTCGAGCTCGGCGGCAAGGCGCCGTTCGTGGTGTTCGACGACGCCGACCTCGAGGCCGCCGTCCACGGCGCCGTCGCCGGCTCGCTCATCAACAGCGGCCAGGACTGCACCGCCGCCACCCGCGCCTACGTCCAGCGTCCGCTGTACGAGGCCTTCGTGTCCGGCGTGGCCGACCTGTTCGCACGGCGTGCGGATCGGCCCGCCCGAGGACCCGGCCACCGACCTCGGGCCCGCTCATCTCGGCTCGCCAGGCCGAGCGGGTCGCCGGCGTTCGTCGACCGCGCCCGCGGCTACGGGGCGCGCGTCGTCACGGGCGGATCGGCGCCCGGAGGGGACCTCGCCCGGGGCGCCTACTACCAGCCGACGCTCGTGACCGACGTCGCCCAGGACTCCGAGATCGTCCAGAACGAGATCTTCGGGCCGGTGCTCGTCGTGCTGCCGTTCGACACCGACGACGAGGGGATCGCGCTGGCGAACGACACCGTCTACGGGCTGGCCGCCTCAGCGTGGACCACGGGGATCTTCCGCGGTCTGCGCGCCCAGCGGGAGATCCGGGCCGGCTGCGTCTGGATTAACGATCACATACCGATTGTGAGCGAGATGCCCCACGGTGGCTTCGGCCAGTCCGGGTTCGGCAAGGATATGTCCATCGTACTCCTTCGAGGAGTACACGAACGTCAAGCACGTCTCGATGGACATCACGGGGGAAGCACGCAAGCCGTGGCACCGCACGATCTTCACTGACCGCTAGCCTCACTGACCGCTGCACCCGACACGCACACCTACCGGAGGAACGCACATGACCACGCAAGCGCCCCGAAGCCATCGCCGCCATCGCCGGCACCATGCGCTCGTCCGTGTCGCGCCGTCGCCTGCTCCAGGCGGCCGGGCTCGGCGGCGTCGCCATGGCGGCTGCCGCCTGCGGCGCCGGTGGCGACGGGGCCGAGGCGACGGGTGCGCCGTCCGCGGCCGCCGCCGAGGACATGAGCGACACGGACAAGACCGCCAACTGGTCCAACTGGCCGCTCTACATCGACATCGACGACGAGACCGGTGAGCGCCCCACCCTCGAGGCCTTCCAGAAGGAGACCGGCATCACGGTCACCTACACCGAGGATGTCAACGACAACAACGAGTTCTACGCCAAGGTGCGCACCCAGCTCGAGCAGGGCCAGGACATCGGTCGCGACATCGTCGTGCTGACCGACTGGATGGCCGCGCTCTGGATCCAGAACGGCTTCGCCCAGAAGCTCGACAAGGCGGCCATGCCCAACTCGGGCAACATCATCCCGCGCCTGGCGAGCGTGTCGTTCGACCCCACCCGCGAGTACACGCTGCCGTGGCAGTCGGGCATCGGCGGCCTCGGCTACAACGTCGCCGCGTACAAGGAGGCCACCGGCAAGGACAAGCTCGTCACGCTGGACGGCCTGTTCGACCCGGCGCTCAAGGGCCGCGTGACCGTGCTGTCCGAGATGCGCGACACCATGGGGTGCATCATCGCCTCGCAGGGCAACGACCCGTCCAACTTCACCGAGGACCAGTTCAACGTGGCGATCGAGGAGCTCACCAAGCAGGTCGACAGCGGCCAGATCCGCCAGGTGACGGGCAACGACTACATCGCGGCACTCGAGTCCGGCGACGTCATCGCGGTCATCGGCTGGTCGGGCGACATCTTCGCCCTCGGCGACGAGTTCGCCTTCGAGATCCCGGAGAGCGGCGGCACGCTGTGGACCGACAACATGCTCGATCCCGGCGCTCGCGCAGCACAAGAAGAACGCCGAGGCGATCATGAACTACTACTACGACCCGGCCGTCGCAGCCGAGGTGGCCGCCTACGTGAACTACATCTGCCCGGTCGAGGGCGCGCAGGCGGCGATGGAGGCGATCGATCCCGCGCTTGCCGACCAATGAGTTCATCTTCCCGACAGCGGCCACTCTGGACCGTACCTTCGTCTTCATGGAGCTCACCGTGGAGCAGAACGACCAGTACGAGCGCGCCTTCCAGAAGGCCATCGGCAACTGACGGTCGCGGCGGCGGCACACGACAGCGAGAGAGGTACCAGTGGCGGACGCACAGGGCACGCGGGCAGTGGAGGATCTGCACCTGCAGAACCTGACCAAGAGGTTCGGCGACCATGCGGCGGTCGACGACCTCACGCTGACCATCCCGGCGGGGTCGTTCTTCGCCCTGCTCGGGGCCTCCGGGTGCGGCAAGACGACCACGCTGCGGATGGTCGCGGGGCTCGAGGACCCGACGGCGGGGACGATCACCATCGGCGACCAGGACATCACCGGGCTGCGCGCCTTCGAGCGTCCCGTCAACACGGTGTTCCAGTCCTATGCGCTGTTCCCGCACCTCGACATCTTCGAGAACGTCGCCTTCGGCCTGCGGCGTCGAGGGTCAAGGACGTCAAGGGGACCGTCGAGGCAGATGCTCGACCTCGTCGAGCTCGGCCCGATGGCCCGGCGCAAGCCGACGCAGCTCTCCGGCGGCCAGCAGCAGCGCGTCGCCGTCGCCCGAGCGCTGATCAACCGCCCGGACGTGCTGCTCCTCGACGAGCCGCTCGGGGCGCTCGACCTGAAGCTGCGCCGCCAGATGCAGATCGAGCTCAAGCGCATCCAGACCGAGGTCGGCACGACGTTCGTGCACGTCACGCACGACCAGGAGGAGGCCATGACCATGGCCGACACCGTCGCCGTCATGAACGCCGGACGGATCGAGCAGCTCGGCCATCCGGCCGACATCTACGAGCTGCCCCGCACCGTCTTCGTGGCCAACTTCCTCGGGCAGTCGAACCTGATCGAGGGCACGCCGCGCCGGGACGTCGGGCGACGACGTGCTCGTCGCGGCCAGCGGCCTCACGTTCGCGATCCCGTCGGACCGCTACTTCGCCGAGGGCTCGTCCGCCATCGTCGGCGTGCGGCCGGAGAAGATCACCATCCTCGACGCCGTCGACGCCGACCGGATCCCCGAGCACCACAACCGGCTCAGCGGCACGGTCACCGATGTCTCGTACACGGGCGTCTCGACGCAGTACCTGGTGCGCACCGCCTGGGAGCAGGAGCTGATCGTCTTCGAGCAGAACGTCGTCGTCGGCGACCGCAGCGAGGTCGGCGACGCGGTCGTCCTGCACTGGTCGCCCAAGCACACGTTCGGCCTCGACGGCAGCGAGTGGCACCAACGTGGGCGTCGATCCCGAGGTACTCGCGCTCGAGGCGGTCAACGCCTCGCTGATCAGCGACGCGCCGGAGGCCTGAGGATGGTCGCCGTCGTCCCCACCACGGCCGGCCAGGCCAGCGCCGCGGTCGTGGCGCAGCGCTCGTCGACGCACGGGCTACCTGCTGCTGTTCCCCGGCCTCGCGTGGCTCGGCGTGTTCTTCGCCATCCCGTTCGTCACGCTCTTCGTGACCAGCCTCCAGCAGCCCGATCCCGGGCAAGTCGGGCAAGTACATGTCCGGGCTCGAGTTCAGCAACTACGTCGAGGCGTTCGCCGAGTACTGGCCGCAGTTCCTGCGGTCGTTCGTCTACGCGGGCATCGCCACGCTTCTGGCGCTGTGCATCGCCTACCCGCTGGCGTACTTCATCGCCTTCCGGGCCGGCCGGTGGCGCTCGCTCATGCTGGTGCTCGTCATCGCGCCCTCGTTCGCGTCGTTCCTGCTGCGCACCTACGCCTGGAAGACGATCCTCGCCGACGAGGGCATCATCACGAGCACCCTGAACGCCCTGCACCTGCTCCCGGACGGTCGCATCCTCAACACCGGGATCGCCGTCGTCGCCGGCCTGACCTACAACTTCCTGCCGTTCATGATCCTGCCGCTGTACGCGGCACTGGAGAAGATCGACCCGCGCCTCATCGAGGCGGCCAGCGACCTGTACGCGTCGCCGCAGACGGCCTTCCGCAAGGTGACCTGGCCGCTGTCGATGCCCGGCGTCGTGGCCGGCACCCTGCTGACCTTCATCCCGGCCGCCGGCGACTACATCAACGCCGAACTGCTGGGCTCGACCGAGAACCGCATGATCGGCAACGCGATCCAGACGAACTTCATCGAGTTCCGCGACTACCCGACCGCCAGTGCGCTGTCGTTCATGCTGATGGCGATCATCCTGGTGCTGGTGTTCACCTATATCCGCCGAGCCGGGACGGAGGACCTCGTCTGATGCGCTGGCTGCGGAAGAACCTCGTCGGGATCATCGCCGATCCTGGTGCTCGTCTACCTGTTCATCCCGATCGCCGTGATCATGGTCCTGTCGTTCAACAAGCCGACGGGCAAGTTCAACCTCAGCTGGAACGAGTTCTCGCTCGATGCGTGGACCAATCTGTGCGGGGTGCCGGGAGTCTGCTCGTCGTTCGTCACGAGCATCCAGATCGGCCTCATCTCCACGCTCTGCGCGACCCTGCTCGGCACGCATGATCGCCTTCGGGCTGGTGCGCTACCGCTTCCGCGGTCGCAGCACCACCAACCTGCTGATCTTCCTTCCCATGGCGACCCCTGAGGTGGTCATGGGCGCCAGCCTGCTGGCCCTGTTCCTCAATCTGCGCTTCCCGCTCGGTCAGGGGACCGTCATCATCGCGCACATCATGTTCATCATCTCCTTCGTCGTCGTGACGGTGAAGGCGCGACTGCAGGGCATGGACCCCCGCCTCGAGGAGGCCGCGCGCGACCTCTACGCCAACCCGCGTGCGGTGTTCCGGTACGTGACGTTCCCGCTCGTGCTCCCCGGCATCCTCGGTGCGGCCCTGCTGGGCTTCTCGTTGTCGTTCGACGACTTCATCATCAGCTTCTTCAACGCCGGCACCCTGGTGACCTTCCCGATCTACATCTGGGGCGCAGCCCAGCGAGGCATCCCGGTCCAGGTCAACGCCCTCGCGACGATCGTGTTCCTGGTCGCCCTTGCCGTGGTGCTCGGCGGTCAGCTCGTCAGCAGTCGTCGTCGCAAGGCGCTGGAGAAGCCGGCGCCCATCACCGTCGACCTGATGTCGCGCTCCTAGCGCGCATGCGCGCTCGTCGCGCTGGTTGGTCGAATCGCGGGCAGTCGCCTACCCTTGACCCACCTGCGATCAGCATGAAGGGACTGGTGGGACGACGGAGCGCGAAGGCTCCGCACTCCGACCCGTTGTCGTCGACCCTACGGTCGACCTCCTCCCGAAGGATCCTTCGATGTTCCGCAACACTCCCGGCGCCGACGCCCTCGCCTCGCTGGCGGCCACGCGCCACTCCGTCTACTGGCTCGACCGCGCTGAACGGCCCGCCCCGGCGGCCGCCCTCGAGGGCTCCGTGCGGGCGGACCTGCTCGTCGTGGGAGCCGGCTTCACGGGCCTGTGGGCCGCCCTGCTCGCGAAGCAGGCGGATCCCGGCCGCGACGTCGTCCTCGTCGAGGGCGGCCGCGCGGCCGACGGCGCGACCGGGCGCAACGGCGGCTTCGTCTCGGCGTCGCTGACTCACGGCTTCGCCAACGGTATGGAGCGCTGGCCCGCCGACATGCCAACGCTCCTCCGGATGGGGCGCGAGAACCTCGATGCCATCGAGAAGGCCGTTGGCGACCTCGGCATCGACTGCGACTTCGTCAGGACCGGCGAGCTCGACGTCGCGGTCGAGCCGTACCAGGTCGAGGGCCTGCGCGAGCACGCCAGCCGGGCGGCGGCCATGGGACAGGACGTGCACGTTCCTGACCGCCGAGCAGGTGCGGGCGCGGGTCGACTCGCCCGCGTACCTGGGCGCCACCTACGACTCTGACGGGGTCGCCCTCGTCGACCCGGCACGGCTGGCCTGGGGACTTCGCCGAGCGTGCCTCGACGCCGGCGTGCGGCTGTTCGAGCGCACGCCCGATCGACTCGATCACGGGCCGCGACGACCACGTCGTCGCCGCGTCACGCCGGGGCGTCGTCCGTGCCGAGAGGGTGGCACTTGCCACCAACGCCTACCCGCCGCTCCTGCGCAGGCTCACGCACTACGTCGTGCCCGTGTACGACTACGTGCTGGTCACCGACCCGCTCACCGATGCTCAGTGGTCGCAGCTCGGCTGGACCGGGCGCGAGGGCGTCAGCGACACCGGGAACCAGTTCCACTACTACCGCACGACCGAGGACGGCCGGATCCTGTGGGGCGGCTACGACGCCATCTACCACTCGGGCAACGGGTTCGGCCCGCAGTACGACCACAATCGCGAGTCGTACGAGCGGCTGGCCGAGCACTTCCTGCAGACCTTCCCGCAGCTGCGCGGAATCGGCTTCTCGCACGCGTGGGGCGGCGCGATCGACACCTGCTCGCGCTTCAGCGCGTTCTGGGGGACGGCTCACGACGGCCGCGTGGCCTACGTGGCCGGCTACACCGGGCTGGGGGTGGGGGCGTCACGCTTCGGTGCCGCCACGATGCTCGACCTGCTGGACGGACGGACGACCGAGCGCACCGAGCTGGAGATGGTGCGCACGCAAGCCGCTGCCGTTCCCGCCGGAGCCGATCCGCTCCTGGGGCATCACCCTGACCACGTCGGCGCTGCAGAAGGCCGACGCCGACGGTGGCCGGCGGAACCTGTGGCTGAAGGCTCTCGACCGCATGGGCCTCGGCTTCGACTCCTGACGTTCCTGCCGAGCGCTCGTCCACGGCTCGCCTCACTCGTCCGCGACC
Source organism: uncultured bacterium (assembly GCA_963707385.1). Taxonomy (GTDB): domain Bacteria; phylum Actinomycetota; class Actinomycetes; order S36-B12; family S36-B12; genus UBA10649. The sequence continues at coordinate 1,134,152 of CAVPPK010000004.1, forward strand.
CCATAACCCGTGCCCCGTCGGTGCGCGGGGGTCGGCACCGCACTCTCCACGGGGCAGCGCGCGTCGGGACACGCCAGCTCGTCGCAGAGACGGCACATGAACTCGCTGGTCAGCAGGTCGTCGGCGAGTGCATCGAGCATCGCCTCGGCCGCGTCGGTCAGGGCCCTGACCTGGTCGTCGTCCAACGCCGCCACCGCCCGAGTGAGGACACTGCGGCGGGCCGCCAGCACCCGGAGGGCGGCGTCCTCGCCCGCGGGGGTCAGCGCGAGCAGCCGCGTACGACCGTCGGCCCCCGGGATCCGCTCGACCAATCCGTCCCGCTCCAATCGCTCGGACAGCTGGACAGCCCCGGGGTGCGTGATCCGCAGTCGAGCGGCCAGGAAGGAGATCGGTCGATCGGGGTACCACAGCAGCGTGACGAGCGCTGCCGGTGCCGCCGCCCCCCGCCCGGCCGCTGCCTCGGCCCCGAGGGTCACGCGATCGGCGACGGTCTGGGCCAGCGTTCCGAGCACGTTCGCGGCGAACGCACGATCGGCCCTCGACCCGCGCCGCGGAGGACGGTGCGCGGCATCGGGTGACGTGGATGGCCATCGCGTCATCATATAAGCCGCTTATGCCATAGCGTGGCGGGCGACCCAGGGTGGCGCATCCCGCGCGGCCCGCACCCGAAACAGGAACTCATGCGCATCCTCATCGTCGGCGCCGGCGGCGTCGGCACCTCAGCAGCCCTGATCGCCGCTCGGCGAGACTTCTTCGAGCACGTCGTGATCGCGGACTACGACGCCGACCGAGCCCGCGCAGTGGTCGACCGCGTGGGCGACGATCGGTTCTCCGCGGCTCAGGTCGACGCGTCCAGCGCCGATGCGGTCGCGGACCTGTGCCGTGCCCACGGCATCACGCACGTGCTCAACGTGGTGGACCCCCGCTTCGTCATGCCGATCTTCGACGGCGCCTTCGCCGCGGGCGCGGACTACCTCGACACGGCCATGAGCCTCTCCCGGCCGAACCCGCGTGCCCCGTACGCCGAGGTCGGCGTGAAGCTCGGGGACGAGCAGTTCGCGAAGGAGCAGTCCTGGATCGACAACGGGCGGCTGGCGCTGTGCGGCATGGGCGTCGAGCCGGGCCTGGCCGACGTGTTCGCGAGGTACGCGGCCGACCATCTCTTCAGCGAGATCGACGAGATCGGCATCCGCGACGGCGCCAACCTCGTCGTGGAGGGCTACGACTTCGCGCCGTCCTTCTCGATCTGGACGACCATCGAGGAGTGCCTCAACCCGCCGGTCATCTGGGAGAAGGACAGGGGCTGGTTCACGACCGAGCCGTTCTCCGAGGCCGAGGTCTTCGACTTCCCCGACGGGCATCGGCCCCGTCGAGGTGATCAACGTCGAGCACGAGGAGGTCCTGCTGGTCCCGCGCTGGATCGACTGCAAGCGGGTCACCTTCAAGTACGGCCTGGGCGACGAGTTCATCGATGTCCTGAAGACGCTGCACAAGCTGGGGCTGGACCGCACCGAGCCGGTGTCGGTCAAGGGCGTGCAGGTCAGCCCTCGCGACGTCGTGGCGGCTGCACTGCCGGATCCGGCCACGCTCGGCGACAAGATGACGGGCAAGACCTGTGCCGGCACCTGGGTCACCGGCACGGGCACGAACGGCGAGCCTCGCGAGGTGTACCTCTATCACGTGGCCGACAACGAGTGGACGATGGCCGAGTACGGCGTGCAGGCAGTCGTGTGGCAGACGGCCATGAACCCGGTCATCGCGCTGGAGCTGCTGAGCTCGGGAGCATGGAGCGGCACGGGCGTGCTCGGTCCCGAGGCGTTCGACGCGGTTGCCGTACCTGGACCTCATGTCGGAGGGCTACGGCCAGCCGCACGGGATCCGCGACAGCCAGGCCTAGCCGCGAGTGGCCGGCGGTCGAGCGGGCGACGGACCACCCGCGCACGGCTCGCGCGTCCGGCCGGTCGCCGACGACGGAGCGCGGTAGTCGCAGACGTGGCCGGTCCGTCGGCACCAGTGCACCGTTCGCAGCAGTAGGGGTTGAGCTGGAGCCGCACGGTGCCGCGCGCGTCCGTGCTCGCGGCGTCCTCGGTCGTCCATGCGTCCCGAACGCGTGCCTGCAGGACGACGTGCCGGCCCGCGGTCGACGGGATGGGTCTGCACGACCAGCCGCGGGAGCCGGGACGGCGTCGCCGTAGACATGCTCAGCGAACGTCCGTGCCCGGGCCTCGCTGCCGTCGCTCCACCGCCAGAAGTAGGCCGGTCCGTCGGACGTGGGCGCGGCCGCCGGGGCCGCCGGGCAGCGAGCGAGGGCCAGGACGGCGAGCAGTGCCCCGGACATGCGCATGCCCCCGACGGTAGGTCGGGGGCATGCGGCGGGCAAGCGTCAGGCGCAGGGCCTGTGGACAGTCAGCGCGTGGCGTCCTCGAAGCCCTGCTCGAGGATCGTCAGGGCCTCCTCCAGCAGGTGCACCGGCATCGTGAGCGGCGGCAGGAAGCGGAAGACGTTGCCGTAGGTGCCGGTCGTCAGGGTCACGACGCCGTTCGTGTGGCAGTGCTTGTTGAGCGCACCGGCGAGGTCGGCGTCCGGGTCCATCGTGCCGGGCTTGACCAGCTCGATCGCGATCATGGCGCCGCGGCCGCGGATGTCGCCGATGGCCGGGTAGCGCTCGGCCATCGCCTTGAGGCGCGGGAGCATGACGGCCTCGATCGCCTTGGCCAGGCCGTTGGCGTCGTTGGCCTCCATCCAGCCGATCGAGCCGAGCGCGGCGGCGCAGGCCACCGGGTTGCCGCCGTAGGTGCCGCCGAGGCCGCCGGCGTGCACGGAGTCCATCATCTCGGCGCGACCGGTGACGGCTGCGAGCGGCATGCCGCCGGCGATGCCCTTGGCGGTGGTGATGAGGTCGGGCACGACGCCCTCGTACTCGCTGGCGAACCAGTCGCCGGTGCGGCAGAAGCCGGACTGGATCTCGTCGGCGACGAACACGATGCCGTTGGCCGTCGCGAACTCCGCCATCGCCGTGAAGTAGCCGTCACCCGGGACGATGAAGCCGCCCTCGCCCTGGATGGGCTCGATGATGATGGCGGCGACGTTCGTCGGCGCCGATCTCCTTCTCGATGCGGGTGATGGCGATCTGCGCCATCTCGGGGCCCTTCAGGCCGCGGTCGCGGAACGGGTAGGACGTCGGGCACGCGGTAGACCTCGGGGGCGAACGGCCCGAAGGAGTGCTTGTAGGGCATGGACTTCGCGGTCAGCGCCATCGTCAGGTTGGTGCGCCCGTGGTAGCCGTGCTCGACGACGACGACGGCCTGCCGCTTGGTGTGGGCGCGGGCGATCTTCACCGCGTTCTCGACGGCCTCGGCACCGGAGTTGAACAGGGCCGAGCGCTTCTCGTGGTCGCCGGGGGTGAGGCGGTTGAGCGCCTCGCACACCTCGACGTACCCGGCGTAGGGCGTCACCATGAAGCAGGTGTGGGTGAACTCGGCCACCTGCTTCTGCACGCCGGCGACGACCTCGGGGTTCGCGTTGCCGACGGTGGTCACGGCGATGCCGGAGCCCATGTCGATCAGCGAGTTGCCGTCGACGTCGAGGAGGACGCCGCCGCCGGCCTTGGCCACGTAGACGGGCAGGGTCACGCCGACGCCGGCCGACACGGCCGCGGTCTTGCGGGCCTGCAGCGCCTGCGAGCGCGGGCCCGGGATGGTCGTGACCAGGCGGCGCTCCTGGGGCAGGCCGTTGGTGGTGGCGTCGGTGCGATCGGCGGTGGCGGTCATCGAGGGTCCTCCCGGGTCGGTGGTACGAGCCTAGAGGGCGACCGCGACCGGCTGGCAGGCTCCAGTCTGGACAGCGGGTGGCCTACCCTTGTCCAGATCGTTGGAGGGTGATGTGCCGTTGACCGTCGGCCAGGTGGCCGCGCTGCCCGACCTCGGCCTGTCCGTGCGCACCGTCGGCCGCCGACCTCGGCCGGAGCCGTCCGCTGGGTGGCGGTGTCCGAGCACGCCGACCCGACGCCGTGGCTCGAGGGCGGCGACCTGCTGCTCACGACCGGCATGTCGATCACCGGCGACGACCGACCAGGCGGCCGACTACGTCGACGCGACTCGTGGCGGCCGACGTCGCCGCCCTGGGCTTCGGCGTCGGGCCTGTCGCACCAGTCGGTGCCCGCCGGCCCTCGTGGCCGCCGCGGAGGCGGCCGGGCTGCCGCTGCTCGAGGTGCCGCAGCCGATCCCGTTCGTCGCCCTGAGCAAGGCGGTCTCGCGGCTGCTCACCGACGAGGAGTACGCCGAGTCGGCGGCGTCCTTCGAGAGCCAGCGCCGTCTCATCCGCGCCGCGCTGGCGGAGCCCGGCGCTGCCGGCGTGATCCCGGTCCTCGCCAAGCACGTCGGGCGGCTTCGCCCTCCACCTGGACCTCGCGGGCAGCGTTCGTGGCCGCCTATCCGCCCTCGTCCGCGGAGCCGGGCGCGCCGACCTGGCCGCCGAGGTCGACCGGCTGCGCGCGCGCGGCCTGCTGGCCTCGGCCGCCGTCGCCACGGCCGACGAGCACGTCGTGATCCTGCCGATCGGCGTCAAGGGGTCCGCGGAGGGCTTCCTCGTGGTCGGGTCGCCCCGCGCCACTGCGCTCGGCCGACCAGGCCGTCATGAACCTGGCCGTCTCGGTGCTGTCGTGGCGCGCGTCCCAGCCGGTCGCGACCGAGGCGGGCATGGATGCGCTGGCGTCGGCTGCTCCTGGCCGTCGCCGCATGAGCACGGCCTGGCGCAGGACCTGCTCGCCGGTCTCGGGCTGGCCGACCTGCGCCCCCGGCGCGCCGTCGGGATCGCCGTGCGCGGCGTGGACGGTGCGCCGTCGCCGACGCCGACCTCGCCAGCCTGCACCGGAGCGGTCGCGCGGTGCTCTGCCGCACCGGCACCGGAGAGCTCACCGGTTTCGCTGCGGCCGACGAGGACGGCGCGCCAGCGTCGATCGTGCGCGCTCTCGCCGACGCACCGGACGTGCAGGTGGTCGGGGTGTCGTGCGTGCTCGACCTCACCGACCCCGCCAACGTGCGACAGGCCCTGCAGCAGGCCGAGCAGGCGGCGGCGGTCGGGTCGGGGCTGCGGCTGTTCACGGACGAGCCGGCCCGCGGGCTGACCTCCCTGCTCGATGCTGCCACGACCGCGTCGTGGGCGAACGGCTACCTCGGCGAGCTGCGCACCTCGCGCCGAGGGCCCGAGCTGATGGACACGCTGCGCGCCTGGCTCGACCAGCACGGACAGGTCGACGCCGCCGCCCAGCGGCTCGGGCATCCATCGGCACACCGTGCGCCACCGCCTGCGTCGCGCCGAGGGCGTGCTCGGCCGCTCGCTCGACGACCCTGCCGTGCGCGCCGACCTGTGGTTCGCGCTGGCGGCGGCGCGCCCGGCGGCGCGACCGCGGACGCGCCCGTCGTCGGACCGCGGGTAGCCTCGGCGCATGACCGACGCGAGCCTCAACAACCACCACCGCGACACCCTCACCGCGCTGTTCGCCCACCCGACCAGCCACAACATCCGCTGGGTCGATGTCGTGAGCCTCATCGGCGCCGTGGGAGAGATCGAGGAGAAGCACGACGGTCGCTTCCGCGTGACGCTCGGCTCCGAGGTCGAGGTGTTCGACCGCTCGCACTCCAAGGACGTCACCATGGAGCAGATCACCGACCTCCGGCGGATGCTCACCCACGCCGGCTACGGACCGGAGTCCGGCCAGCAGCCCGGTCACGAGGACTGATCGTGGCGGACCCGCGTCGGGTCGTGGTGCTGGGCAGCACGGGGTCGATCGGCACGCAGGCGCTCGACGTGGCGGCACGCAATCCCGACCGGTTCGCCATCGTCGGACTGTCCGCGGGCGGCGCCAACGTCGACCTGCTCGTGCGCCAGGCGCTCGACTTCGGCGTGGAGGTCGTCGCCGTCCAGCAGGCCACCGCCGTGAACGACGTGCAGCTGGCCCTGTATGCCGAGGCCCAGCGGCGCGGCTTCGCCACGGGCGAGGCGTCGCTGCCGCGCATCATCGCCGGGCCCGACGCCAGCACCGACGCTCGCCGGCTGGGACTGCGACGTCGTGCTGAACGGCCTTGCCGGCGCGGCGGGGCTGCGCCCCACGCTGGCCGCCCTGGAGGCCGGCCGCACGCTCGCCCTCGCGAACAAGGAGTCCCTGATCATCGGCGGACCGCTGGTCAAGGCGCGTGGCCCGGCCCGGGCAGATCGTCCCGGTCGACTCCGAGCATTCCGCGCTCGCCCAGGCCCTGCGCTCGGGCAGCGCCACCGAGGTGCGCCGACTCGTCCTGACGGCCAGCGGCGGACCCTTCCGCGGCTGGGACCGCGCCGCGCTCGAGGGTGTCACCGTCGAGCAGGCGCTTGCGCATCCGACGTGGGCCATGGGCCCCCTCGTCACGATCAACTCGGCGACGCTGATGAACAAGGGGCTCGAGGTCATCGAGGCCCACCTGCTGTTCGATGTCCCGTTCGACGCGATCGACGTCGTCGTCCACCCGCAGTCGGTCGTCCACTCGATGGTCGAGTTCGTCGACGGCTCGACGATCGCCCAGGCCAGCCCGCCGGACATGCGGATCCCGATCGCGTGGGGCATGAGCTGGCCCGATCGGGTGCCGGACGCGGCCCCCGCCTGCGACTGGTCGACGGCGACGTCGTGGGACTTCTTCCCGCTCGACGAGGACGCCTTCCCGGCGATCCGGCTCGCGCGCACGGCGGGCTCGGCCGGCGGCACCGCGCCCGCCGTCTTCAACGGGGCCGACGAGGCCTGCGTGGCAGCCTTCATGGCGGGATCGCTGCCCTTCACCGGGATCGTGGCCACCGTCCAGCGGGTCGTGGACGAGCACCTCGACGGCCGCGGATCCGGCCGGGTCCTGGGTCGACGGGAACAATGCGACGCTGGCAGACGTCAGTACTGCAGACGCATGGGCGCGCGGCGGGCAGCCGAGCTCGCCAGGAGTGGACGACGGAGGGACGACATGCTTGAGCTGGTCGGCATCCTGATCTTCGCTGCCGTCATCGGGCTGTCGATCGCGCTCCACGAGCTCGGTCACCTCGTGCCCGCGAAGAGGTTCGGCGTCCGGGTCACCGACTACATGATCGGGTTCGGTCCCACCATGTGGTCCACGGTGCGCGGCGAGACCCGCTACGGCATGAAGGCGATCCCGGTGGGCGGCTACATCCGCATGATCGGCATGATCCCGCCGTCCGCGGACGGCACCTCCCGCTCCATGACCACCGGACGCTTCGGCGCGATGATCGACGACGCCCGGCGTCAGTCGGTCGACGAGATCATCCCCGGCGAGGAGGGCCGCGCGTTCTACCGGCTGCCGGTGCGCAAGCGGGTGGTGGTCATGCTCGGCGGGCCGACGATGAACCTCCTCTTCGCCTTCGTGCTGTTCGCCCTGCTCCTGGTCGGCATCGGGCTGCCGCAGACGACGATGCAGGTCAGCACGGTGGCCGCGTGCACGCCGACCGCCGCGCAGCCGTCGGGCGAGCCGCTGCCGTCGGGGGAGTGCCCCACCGGCAGCGAGCCCGCCCCCGCCGCGACGGCCGGGTTCGAGCCGGGCGACACGGTCGTCGCCGTCAACGGCGTGCCGGCGACCGACTGGCTCGAGACCACCGCCTGGATCCGCGCGCATCCCGGCCAGGAGGCGGTGTTCACCGTCGATCGCGGCGGCGAGACCGTCGACCTCACCACGACGATCGCCACGGCCCAGCGGCCGGTGCTCGACGAGGACGGCAATCCGACCGAGGAGTTCATCTCCGCGGGCTACGTGGGCCTGGCGCCCGAGTTCGCCTGGGTCAGCCAGCCCTGGACGGCCGTGCCCGCAGTACATGTGGGACCTGACGGTGCGGTCCGTCGCAGGCCCTCGTCATGCTCCCGATCCGGCTGTACGAACTGGTCACCGACACCCTCATCGGCGGCGGCGAGCGCCAGGCGGACAGCCCCGTCTCGGTCGTGGGGGTGAGCCGCCTGGGCGGCGACGTGGCCGCCATGGACGAGCCGCTGAACGCGAAGGTCGCCACCTTCCTCGGCCTCGCGGCCTCGCTGAACCTCTTCCTGTTCCTGTTCAACCTGCTGCCGATCCTGCCCCTGGACGGCGGGTCACGTCGCCGGTGCCGCTCTACGAGGCATCGCGACGCAAGGTGGCGCAGTGGCGGGGACGCCCGGACCCCGGTCCCGTGGACATCGCCCGGCTCATGCCGGTCGCGTACGTCGTCGCGGGCGCCCTCATGGCCATGGCGGTCGTGGTGATCTGGGCCGACCTGGTCAAGCCGATCACGCTGGGCTGAGGCGGGCAGCCGGTCCTGCCCCCATAATGAGGCGGTGACCGTGAACCTCGGGATCCCCGTCCCGCCCCCGCCCGTCGTCGCTCCTCGTCGAGCGAGTCGGCAGATCCTCCTTCGCCACCCCACGCACCCGGTGGCCGTCGGCGGCGACGCGCCCGTGAGCGTGCAGTCGATGTGCACGACGCTGACGTCGGACGTCAACAGCACCCTGCAGCAGATCGCGGAGCTCACGGCCTCGGGCTGCCAGATCGTGCGGGTCGCCGTGCCGAGCCAGGATGACGCCGACGCCCTGCCCGAGATCGCCCGCAAGAGCGGCATCCCGGTGATCGCCGACATCCACTTCCAGCCGAAGTACGTCTTCGCCGCGATCGAGGCCGGCTGCGCGGGGGTGCGCGTGAACCCCGGCAACATCAAGCAGTTCGACGACAAGGTGGGCGAGATCGCCCGCGCGGCGAAGGACACCGGCACCCCCATCCGGATCGGCGTGAACGCGGGCTCGCTCGACAAGCGCCTCATGGAGAAGTACGGCAAGGCGACCCCCGAGGCGCTGGTGGAGTCGGCGCTGTGGGAGGCGTCGCTGTTCGAGGAGCACGACTTCCGCGACATCAAGATCTCGGTGAAGCACCACGACCCGGTCGTGATGATGCAGGCCTACATGCAGCTGGCCGAGGCGTGCGACTACCCGCTCCACCTCGGCGTCACCGAGGCCGGCCCGACGTTCCAGGGGACGATCAAGTCGGCGGTCGCCTTCGGCGGCCTGCTGAGCCGGGGCATCGGCGACACCATCCGCGTCTCCCTGTCCGCGCCTCCTGCGGACGAGGTGAAGGTCGGGTTGCAGATCCTGGAGTCGCTCAACCTGCGCCAGCGCGGCCTCGAGATCGTGTCGTGCCCGTCCTGCGGGCGCGCCCAGGTGGACGTCTACACGCTCGCCGAGCAGGTGACCGCGGGCCTCGAGGGGCTCGAGGTCCCGCTGCGGGTGGCGGTGATGGGCTGCGTCGTCAACGGGCCCGGCGAGGCGCGGGAGGCCGACCTCGGCGTCGCCTCGGGCAACGGCAAGGGCCAGATCTTCGTCCGGGGCGAGGTCATCAAGACCGTGCCCGAGTCGCAGATCGTCGAGACCCTCATCGAGGAGGCCATGAAGCTGGCCGAGGCCATGGAGGATCAGTCCGGCGCCCCGATCGTCGTCACGACCTCCTGAGGGACGTCAGCCCATGACCATCTCGACGGCTGTCAACGCGGTGCGGATGGTGACGTCGCGCGATGCCTCGGCGGTCGATCGCGTGCTGGCGGGCGATCCGGTGGCGCACTGCTTCGTGGCGTCGCGCGTGCAGGGCGGGGGACTGGACCCGTGGCGGCTGGGCGGCGAGCTCCTCGGCTACTACGACGACGACCGGCTGGTGTCGCTCCTGTACGCGGGAGCCAACCTCGTTCCGGTCGCCACGACGCCAGCGGCCCGGGCCGCGTTCGCGGACCGGCTGCGGCCGGCGGGCCGGCGCTGCTCCTCCTTCGTGGGCTCGGCGCACGAGGTGCTCGACCTCTGGCGCCTCCTCGAGCCGGCCTGGGGCCCCGCGCGCGAGGTGCGCGACGACCAGCCGCTGATGGTCATCGACGCGGAGCCGCGCGTGCCGGCCGACCCGCTCGTGCGACGGGCGACCGCGGCGGACCTCGACCTGCTGGTGCCGGCCTGCATCGACATGTTCACGGCCGAGGTGGGAGTGTCGCCGGTCGCCGGCGGGATGGGCGCGGCCTACCGCGCGCGGATCGCCGAGATCGTCCGTGAGGGGCGCTCGTTCGTCCGCATCGACGGCGACGACGTGGTCTTCAAGGCGGAGGTGGGCGCCGTGACCAGCGACGTCTGCCAGGTCCAGGGGGTGTGGGTCGACCCGGCCCATCGAGGTCGTGGGCACTCGGAGTCCGGAATGGCCGCCGTGACCACGCTGGCGCGTGAGTCGATCGCTCCGACCGTGTCTCTCTACGTCAACTCGTACAACACCGCCGCCCGCAAGTGCTACCGCACCGTCGGGCTTCCGCGAGCACGGCACGTTCGCGACCGTCCTGTTCTGACGCACCCGGAGGCGCCATGGCATCCCACACCCCCTCCGCCGACCAGCCGCGAGCCGAGTTCGTCGATGTGGACCTGAGCGGAGCCAGGTTCGTCAGGGCCGATCTGTCGGACGCCGTGATGCGCGCCGTCCACATCCGGGGAGCGGACGTCGATGCGCCGTGGCTCCTCGACGGCGAGAGCTCCCTGCTGGTCAACGGGGTCGACGTGGTCCCGTACGTCGAGGCCGAGCTCGACCGCCGCTTCCCGGGCCGCGCGCAACGCCGGGCCGGCGATCCAGAGACCCTGCGCGCGGCGTGGGCCGCGCTCGAGCGGACCTGGGCGGCCACGTGCGCACGCGTCGAGACCATGCCGTCGGGCACGGTCGACGCGTCGGTCGGCGGGGAATGGTCGTTCGCCCAGACGCTGCGACACCTGGTGATGGCCACGGACGCATGGCTGGGCGGGGCAGTCCTCGGTCGGTCGCGCCCCTTCCACCCGATCGGCCAGCCCAACGTGGAGTACGAGACTGACGGCAACGACATGTCGGTCTTCACCGCAGAGGCACCGTCGTATGACGACGTGCTGGTCGTGCGCGCAGGGCGCGTCGCCATGGTGCGCGACTTCCTCGCCGTGCTGACGCCGGAGGTGCTCGCCGAGACGCACCCGAGCCCGTGGGATTCCGACTACGAGGAGACCACCCTGTCCTGCCTCCACGTGATCCTCGAGGAGGAGTGGGAGCATCATCGCTTCGCCGTTCGCGACCTCGACATCCTCGACGCGCAGGCGGGCGCCTGAGTCGCCGGTCGTCCCGAGCCCCGGCCCAGCGGCGCCGCTCGCGCGTGCTGGGGGCTGGCTAGGGTGGGCCCGTGATTCTGCGGATGTCGACCCTGTTCCTGCGCACCCTCCGTGACGACCCGGCCGACGCCGAGGTGCCGAGCCATCGGCTGCTCGTGCGCGGCGGCTACGTCCGACGCGTGGCTCCCGGCGTGTTCACGTGGCTGCCGCTGGGCTTCCTCGTCTACCGCAACGTCGAGAACGCCATCCGGGAGGAGATGGACCGGGCCGGCTTCCAGGAGGTGCACTTCCCGTCGCTGCTCCCGCGCGAGCCGTACGAGCAGACGCATCGCTGGACGGAGTACGGCGACACGCTCTTCCGGCTCCAGGACCGCAAGGGCTCGGACTACCTTCTCGGCCCCACCCACGAGGAGATGTTCACGCTGCTGGTCAAGGGCGAGTACTCGTCGTACAAGGACCTGCCGCTGGTGATCTACCAGATCCAGACCAAGTTCCGCGACGAGGCGCGACCCCGCGCCGGCATCCTGCGCGGGCGCGAGTTCGTCATGAAGGACTCGTACTCCTTCGACGTCGACGACGCCGGCCTGGAGCGGTCGTACCAGCGGCATCGTGACGCGTACATCACGACGTTCGACCGGCTCGGGCTGGAGTTCGTCATCGTCTCCGCGATGTCGGGGGCGATGGGCGGCTCGGCCAGCGAGGAGTTCCTCGCGCCCACGGAGGTCGGCGAGGACTCCTTCGTGCGCTGCAGTGCGTGCGACTACGCGGCCAATGTCGAGGCTGTCACCACGCCCGTTCCCGACAGCGCTCGACTACGCCGACGTGCCCGCCGCGCACGTCGAGGACACGCCCGGCACCCCGACGATCGACACCCTCGTCGACGTCTCGAACTCACGGCCCGACCTTGCGCGCGACGATCGCGCCTGGACCGGTGCCGACACCCTGAAGAACGTCGTCTTCATGGTCACCGACCCCGACGGGACGCGCCACCCGCTGGCCGTCGGCCTGCCCGGCGACCGCGAGGTCGACATGAAGCGGCTCGAGGCCGTGCTGCAGCCCAGCGAGGCGGGCCCCTTCGAGGAGGCGGACTTCGCCAAGCACCCCAGCCTGGTCAAGGGCTACATCGGCCCGCCGCTGCTGGGCGAGAGCGGGACGAGCGGCATCCGCTACCTCGTCGATCCGCGGGTCGTCGACGGCACCCGCTGGATCACCGGCGCCAACGAGCCCGGCCGCCACGTCTACGACCTCGTGGCCGGCCGGGACTTCACGGCGGACGGCGTGATCGACGTGGCCGAGGTGCGCGAAGGCGACGAGTGCCCGTCCTGCGGCGGCGGAGCTGCGACTGGCGCGTGGCATCGAGATCGGTCACATCTTCCAGCTCGGCCGCAAGTACGCCGAGGCGCTCGACCTGAAGGTGCTCGACGAGAACGGCAGGCTGGTCACCGTCACGATGGGCTCCTACGGCATCGGCGTCTCGCGAGCGGTCGCGGCCATCGCCGAGCAGTCGCACGACGACAAGGGACTGATCTGGCCCAGGGAGATCGCGCCGGCCGACATCCACCTGATCGCGACGGGCAAGGCCGACGAGCCCTTCGAGGCCGCCGAGGCGATGGCCGCCCAGCTGGACTCCTCGGGCGTGCGCGTGCTCTACGACGACCGACGCGGCGTCTCCCCGGGAGTGAAGTTCAACGACTCCGAGCTGCTCGGCATCCCGACGATCGTCGTGGTCGGCAAGCGCCTGGCGGAGGGCTTCGTCGAGGTCAAGGACCGCCGCACCGGCGAGCGCGAGGACGTGCCGGTGGACACCGCGGTCGAGCGGATCCGGGAGATCGTGGGGGGCTGACGTGGGGATTCGGGGGGTCATCTTCGACTGGGGCGGCACGCTGACGCCGTGGCACGACGTCGACCTGTACGCCCAGTGGTACGCCTACTCGGAGGTGTACGACCCGGAGAACGCGGCCGCGCTGGCGCATCGCCTGCATGACGGCGAGGAGCGTCGCTGGCGCCAGCAGCGCGACACCAACGGCGCCATCCCCGCGGGCGCGCTCGACCAGCTGTTCATCGACGAGGGGATCGACATCAACGGCGCGCGGCATCTGCGCGCCCTGGGCAGCTACCTCGACTTCTGGGCGCCGCACACGTACGCGGACCCCGACGCCAAGGACGTCCTCGCCGCCCTGAAGCACCGCGGCTACAAGGTGGGCGTGCTCAGCAACACGATGTGGACCGCGGCCCATCACACCGAGGTCTTCGCGCGCGACGACCTCGACGCCTACATCGACGCGGCCGTGTACACGAGCGAGATCCCGGTCGCCAAGCCGCATGCCGAGGCATTCCGCATGATCCTCGACGCACTCGGCCTGGCCGCCGAGGAGTCCGTCTACGTGGGCGACCGGCTGTGGGACGACGTCGCCGGGGCGCAGCAGGCGGGCATGCGGGCCATCTGGATCCCGCACTCGAACATCCCCGGCTACCAGGTGCCGGACGACTCTGCGCAGCCGGACGCCATCGCCCATCGGCTGCTGGACGTCTTCGCGATCGTGGAGTCCTGGCAGTAGGCGTGGACCCGCTGCGCGCTGCCCGACCTCGGGACGATCCTCCTGCTGTGCCTGGCCGCCGGCGTTGCCGGCTGGGTCGATGCCGTCAGTGGCGGCGGCGGTCTCCTGCAGCTGCCGGCCCTCTTCCTCGCGCTCCCGACGGCCGCCCCCGTCGAGGTGCTCGCGACGAACAAGGCGTCGAGCATCCTGGGCACCGCCGCCGCCACGGCGACGTACGCCCGCAAGGCGCCGCCCGGACGTGCGGACGGCGATGCCGATGGTGGTCGCGGCCGTCGTCGGCGCGACGCTCGGCGCCGCCACGGCGAGCCGGCTCCCGGCGGAGGTGTTCAAGCCGGTCATCGTCGTGCTGCTCGTGTGCGTCTGGGTGTGGACGCTGCTGAGCTCCTCAGATGGGCCTACGGCAGGAGCTGCGCTGGCACGGCAGCCGACGCCACTACGTGGTCGCGACGGTCGCCGGACTGGCCATCGGCTTCTACGACGGCCTCATCGGGCCGGGCACCGGCTCGTTCCTGCTGATCGTGCTGGTCGCCGTGCTCGGCTACTCGTTCCTGAACGCCTCGTCCACCGCGAAGGTGGTCAACCTCGGGACGAACCTCGCCGCCATCGTCGTGTTCGGCGTGACCGGCTCGGTGCTGTGGCTGCTCGGTCTGCTGATGGGCGCGTGCAACGTCATCGGCGCCGTCATCGGCGCGCGGATGGCCATCCGGCGGGGCAGCGAGTTCGTGCGGCTGGTCTTCCTCGCGGTCGTCGGGGTGCTCATCCTGCGCCTGGGCTGGGACCTGCTCGGCTGAACCCGGCGGGCGACGGGACGTTCAGGCCCGGGCGGGGAACGCCTGCGGGGCGGCGCCCCAGGCGACCGCGCGCACGGCGCAGTCGGCGGCGGTGCGGGCTGCCCAGCGCCGGTCGTCTCCCGTGACCGCCGCGGCCGCGTCGGCGTACGTCGCGACGAGGGCCGTGTCGACGGCAGCCATCGCCGCGCGTGCGCCGCGCGGCGTGGCGATGTCGTCGGGCAGCTCGTAGGCGGCGGCCGCGGGCGGTGCGGTGCCGCCGGCCGCGGCCACCGCGGCGGCTGCGCGCGACCGGCTGGCGCGGTGCGCGTCCAGGCCCGCGAGCGCGCGGCGGCGCGCTCCGGCCGACACGCGACCGCCGGCCACCGAGTAGGCGTAGACGGCTGCGTCCTCGCCCGCGACGACGGCCGACCACGCCTCGATGCGGGGTCATGCGCCGGCCGGCCGAGGTCGCGCAGGGCAGGCACGTGCGAGGCCTCCGAGGCGCCGATGAACGTGAGGAGACGTGCGAGGTCCGCGTCGTCGGCCGCCACGCACGCGCGAACGCGGCTGCGCGCCGCCTCGCGCTCGGCGGCGATGAGGCCGCGACAGCGCCGCCGCCGCGTCTGCGGGTGACGGGGATCCCGGTGCCGACGGCGATGCCGACCCGCCGAGGGAGTCGCGATGCTGCGCGTGCTGGTCGCGGATGAGCGTCAGCAGCGCGGTCGCCTCGTCGCCGAGTCCAGAGGCTGTGGCCAGGACGGCGTCGTACGTCGCGACGAGGGCCGACTCCTCGGCGGCGACCTCGGCCGCGATGTCGGCGGGTGGCGCGCTGCCCGCGGCGGTGGGTGTCGAGGGCTCGGACGATCCCGTGCAGGCCGAGACGAGGCCGACGGGGGCCAGGACGGCCAGGGCGAGGAGCCCCTCGCGGCGGGTCAGGCCGCGGCCGCGACGAACGTGAGCCGCGCGGCCCGTCATCCACACGGGCTCTGCGGCGTCTGGCATGTGCCAAGGATGGCACGCAGTAGGTACAGTGCTGTGCGCACGGCACGACCACAACTGCTCCACCACAACAGGACCCCGGGAGAACTCCATGACTGCATCCGGCGACACGCTGAAGGCGGGGCTGGTCGGGCCGCTCTCCGAGCTCGGGGTCGATGTCGAGACCGTCGACGTGCAGAAGGCCGGTCGCCGTCACGTCGTGCGCATCGTGGTCGACCGTGACGGGGGAGTGGACCTCGACCTCGTCGCCACCGTCAGCCGCCTGGCCTCCGAGTTGCTCGACGTCCCGCCGCTGTCCGACGCACTGCCCGGCCCCTTCGTCCTCGAGGTCACGTCGCCCGGGGTCGATCGCCCGCTCACCGAGGCCCGGCACTGGCGCCGCGCGCTGACCCGCCTCGTCGAGGTGACCACGGTCGACGGCGGCACCGTCGTCGGCCGCGTCACGGCGGTGCCGTCCGACGACGAGGTGGTCATCACGACGGACGCAGGGCGACACCGCGCTCGCCCTGTCGCAGGTGCAGCGCGCCGTGGTGCAGGTGGAGTTCAACCGGCCGGATGCGGAGGTCGACGCGTCCGTCGACCCCGACGCGATCGAGGAGGAGTAGCCGTCATGGACATCGACGTCAGCGCACTGAAGGCCCTGGTCCGGGAGAAGGACCTCTCGCTCGATCTCGTCGTCGAGTCGATCGAGCAGGCCCTCCTCGTCGCCTACCACCGCACCGAGGGCGCTGCCCAGCGGGCGCGGGTCACGCTCGACCGCAAGACCGGTCACGTCACGGTCTGGGCCGCCGAGACCGACGAGGACGGCGTGACGCAGCGGGAGTTCGACGACACCCCGGACGGCTTCGGCCGGATCGCCGCGACCACGGCGAAGCAGGTCCTGCTCGCCCGGCTGCGCGAGGCCGAGGGCGACGTCACGCTCAGCGAGTTCACCGGGCGCGAGGGCGACCTCGTCTCCGGCGTGGTGCAGCAGTCGAGCAACCCGCGGATGGTCCGGGTCGACATCGGCAAGATCGAGGCGAACCTGCCGCCCGAGGAGCAGGCGCCGGGGGAGGCGTACCCGCACGGCACCCGGCTGAAGTGCATCGTCACCAACGTCCGCAAGGGCTTCAAGGGCCCGCAGGTCACCGTCTCGCGCACCCACCCGGCCCTGGTCAAGCAGCTGTTCGCCCTCGAGGTGCCCGAGATCGCCGACGGCACCGTGCAGATCACCGCGATCGCGCGGGAGGCGGGTCATCGCACCAAGATCGCCGTGAAGTCGACGGTGCCCGGGGTCAACGCCAAGGGTGCCTGCATCGGACCGCTGGGCCAGCGGGTCCGCCAGGTCATGTCCGAGCTCAACGGCGAGAAGATCGACATCGTCGACAGCAGCGAGGATCCCGCGGAGATGATCGCCCACGCCCTGTCGCCGGCGCGCGTGACGGGCGTGATGATCGTCGACCCGGTGGCCCGGGCCGCGCGGGTGATCGTCCCGGACTACCAGCTGTCGCTGGCGATCGGCCGGGAGGGCCAGAACGCGCGCCTCGCGGCCCGCCTCACCGGCTGGCGCATCGACATCCGCTCGGACACCGCGCCCGTGACGCCGCCGGAGCGCCGGCAGCGCCCCGGCCGGACACGCGCCTGCTGCGGACTGAGCAGGGTGTCGGGCGGGGTACACTCGGGCGCAGGCAGCCCGTCAGGGTCACGACGCGTGTCCGAGAGGACGTGCGTCGGGTGCCGGCAGCGGGCTGCCGCGTCTGACCTGTTACGGGTGGTCGTCGTCGCCGGGGCCTGTGTCCCGGATCCCGACCGACGACTGCCGGGCCGGGGAGCACACCTCCATCCGACCCTGCAGTGCCTCGACCGCGCTGAGCGGAAGCGGGCACTACCCCGGGCCCTGCGCGTGGCCGGTCCCCTGGACCTGGCCGCAGCTGCGGGACATCGATCAGCGGGACGCAGCATGAGGAACCACGGGCCGTCGGCCAGTGGCAGCACGGATCGGCGTGGGCGTCCGCCCTCGTCGCAGCAGACCGGTGACCGTCACCGGACGAGCGGATCGGGAGTTCGAGGATGAACACCCCATGAGCACGCGAGCATGAACGTGTATCGCTTGCACTGACGGTCCGGCGCACCCCGCCCGGACCAAGACAGGAGAGTCGTGTCGAAGGTTCGGGTCCATGAGCTCGCGAAGGAGCTCGGGTACACCAGCAAGGAAGTCCTCGCCAAGGCGCAGGACCTCGGCGAGTTCGTGAAGTCGGCGTCGTCGACGCTGGAGCCGCCGGTCGTCCGTCGCATCAAGGAGGCCATGCCTCCCAAGGCCGACGCGGCGGCAGCGCCCGCGGCCAAGCCGGCCGCCAAGAAGGCAGCCCCCGCAGCAGAGGCGCCCGTGGAGGCGCCCTCGCCCATCCCGGCCGCCCCCGTCCCGGTGCCCGCACCTGCTCCGGTGGCCCCCGAGGCGCCGGCCGCAGCCCCTGCACCTGCCGCCGGAGTCACCCGCGGCGCCCCGGCCGCGCCCGCCGTGCCCGAGGCGCCTGCCGCGCTCGCCGACGACGCCCCGCGTCCGGCCCCGCGCCCGGCTGGTCCGCGTCCGGGCAACAACCCGTTCGGCACCGGCACCGGCATGGGCCGTCCCGCTGGTCCGCGTCCGGGCAACAACCCGTTCGGCACCGGTACCGGCATGGGTCGCCCGGCTCCCGCCGTCCCCGGCGCGCCCCGTCCCAATCCCGGCACCATGCCGCCTCGGCCGATGCGTCCTGCCGGTGCTCCCGGTCGTCCTGCCGGCCCCGGCGGTCCGGGCCGCGGCCCGGGTGGTCCCGGTGGTCCCGGTGCTCGTCCCGGTGGCTTCGCCGGTCGTCCCGGCGGTCCCGGTGGCGCGGGCGGTCCGGGTGGCTTCGCCGGTCGTCCGGGTGGTCCCGGCGGCGGTGCGGGTCGTCCGGGTGGTCCCGGTGGCGCACCCGGCGGTCCCGGTGGCTTCCCCGGTCGTCCGGGTGGTGCGGGCGGCCGTGGCACGACCGCGGGTGCCTTCGGGCGTCCCGGCGGCCGGCCGTCACGCGGTCGCAAGTCCAAGCGCGCGAAGCGCCAGGAGTTCGACAACATGCAGGCGCCGATCATGGACGGCGTCCGGATCAAGCGCGGGCAGGGCGAGGTCGTGCGGCTGCCGCGCGGCGCCAGCCTGACCGACTTCGCCGAGAAGATCGACGCGATGCCGGCCGACCTGGTCAAGGTGCTCATCGGCCTCGGCGAGATGGTCACCGCGACCCAGTCCATCGACGACGACACCCTGCGCCTGCTCGGCGGCGAGCTCAACTACGCCGTCGAGGTCGTCTCGCCCGAGGACGAGGACCGCGAGCTGCTCGAGTCCTACAACCTCGAGTTCGGCGAGGACGAGGGCGACGAGGTCGATCTCGAGATCCGTCCGCCGGTCGTCACCGTCATGGGTCACGTCGACCACGGCAAGACCAAGCTGCTCGACGCGATCCGCTCCACGAACGTGATCAGCAGCGAGGCCGGCGGCATCACGCAGCACATCGGCGCCTACCAGGTGGCCACGGTCACCCGCGAGGGGCTGGAGCGCAAGATCACCTTCATCGACACCCCGGGCCACGAGGCGTTCACCGCCATGCGTGCCCGTGGCGCCCAGGTGACGGACATCTCGATCCTCGTGGTCGCGGCCGACGACGGCGTGAAGCCGCAGACGATCGAGGCGCTCAACCACGCGCAGGCCGCCGGCGTGCCGATCGTGGTGGCCGTCAACAAGGTCGACAAGGAGGGCGCCGACCCGATGAAGGTCCGCGCCCAGCTGACCGAGTACGGGCTGGTGGCCGAGGAGTTCGGCGGCGACACCATGTTCGTCGACGTCTCGGCGAAGCAGGGCTCGGGCATCGAGAACCTGCTCGAGGCCGTGCTGCTCACCGCCGACGCGACCCTGGACCTGCGGGCCAACCCGCACCAGGACGCGCAGGGCGTGGCCATCGAGGCGCACCTCGACCGCGGTCGCGGTCCTGTCGCGACCGTCCTCGTCCAGCGCGGCACGCTGCGCGCCGGCGACTCGATCGTGGCCGGAGACGCGTTCGGTCGCGTGCGCGCCATGCTCGACGACGAGGGCAACCCGGTCGAGGTCGCGCTGCCGTCGATGCCCGTCCAGGTGCTCGGCCTGACCTCCGTCCCCGGCGCCGGCGACAGCTTCATGGTCGTCGCCGAGGATCGCGTGGCACGGCAGATCGCCCAGACCCGGCAGGCCCGGGAGCGCAACGCGCTGCTGGCCAAGAACCGCGTCAAGCGGTCGCTCGAGGACTTCCTCGAGTCGCTGGAGAAGGGCGAGGTCGCGGAGCTCACGCTCATCATCAAGGGCGACGTGTCCGGCTCCGTCGAGGCGCTCGAGGACGCCCTGCTCAAGATCGACATCGGTGACGAGGTCAACCTGCGCGTCATCCACCGCGGCGTCGGTGCGATCAACAAGAACGACGTCACCCTGGCGAGCGCGTCGAAGGCCGTCATCATCGGCTTCAACGTGCGACCCGAGGGCAAGGTGGCCGAGCTCGCGTCGGAGGAGGGCGTCGACGTCCGCTTCTACAGCGTCATCTACCAGGCGATCGACGAGGTCGAGGCGGCCCTGCGCGGCATGCTGAAGCCGATCTACGAGGAGGTGCAGCTCGGCACCGCCGAGGTGCGCGAGGTCTTCAAGTCGAGCAAGTTCGGCACGATCGCCGGCTGCCTCGTGCAGTCGGGCGAGGTGCGCCGCAACGCCAAGGCCCGCCTCATCCGCGACGGCGCCGTGGTGGCGGACAACCTCACGATCGCCGGCCTGCGCCGGTTCAAGGACGATGCGACCGAGGTCCGCGAGGGCTTCGAGTGCGGCATCAACCTGGGCAACTACCAGGACGTGAAGGTCGACGACGTGATCGAGACCTTCGAGATGCGCGAGATCCCCCGCAAGCCGTAAGCAGCACCTGCCCGTTTGTCCCGGAATCCGGGACAAACGGGCAAGGACCGGGGTGGCGAGCCCCTGATCACCGACTGGTCCCGGAATCCGGGAGAAACGGAGCTGGAGCATGACCAGCGAGGCGCGCCAGCGCAAGATGGCCGACCGCATCAAGGTGATCGTGGCCGAGACCCTGGAGAAGCGGATCAAGGATCCGCGGCTGGGGTTCATCACGGTCACGGACGTCCGCGTCAGCTCGGACATCCGCGAGGCGTCGGTCTTCTACACCGTGTACGGCGACGAGGAGGCCCGCGCGTCCACGGCCGCGGCCCTGGAGTCCGCCAAGGGCGTCCTGCGCAGCGAGGTCGGCAAGCAGACGGCGGTGAAGTTCACGCCGACGCTGGAGTTCATCCCCGACGCGATCCCGGAGACCGCCGCCCACCTCGAGGAGCTGCTGAAGGTCGCGGCCGAGGCCGACGCGGCCGTGCACGCGCAGGCGGCCCGCGCCACGTTCGCCGGCGACGCCGATCCCTACCGGCACCCGGACGCCGAGGCCGAGGACGAGTAGTGGCGGAGGCCGATTCCGGCATCCTCGTCATCGACAAGCCGGGCGGGCATGACGTCGCACGACGTCGTGGCCCGGGCCCGGCGCGTCGCTCGGCACTCGCAAGGTCGGCCATGCCGGCACCCTCGACCCGATGGCGACCGGCGTGCTCATCCTCGGCGTCGGGCCGGGCCACGCGCCTGCTGGGCCACCTCGCCGCTGCGCGACAAGCGCTACCTCGCCACGATCCGGCTCGGGGCCTCGACGGTGACCGACGACGCCGAGGGAGACGTCCTCACCGTCGCCCCGGCGCAGGCGGTGCAGGCCCTCGACGACGCCGACATCGCGGATGCGCTCGGGCGACTGGTCGGCACGATCCAGCAGCGGCCGAGCTCGGTGAGCGCCATCAAGGTCGACGGGCGTCGAGCGTACGAGCGCGTCCGCGTCGGGCGAGGAGGTCGACCTGCCCGCGCGGACCGTGCAGGTGGCCGAGCATCGACATCGGCGACCTGCGGTGGTCACCGGGCCATGTCGACGTCGACATCGACGTGACGTGCAGCACGGGGACCTACATCCGGGCCATCGCGCGCGACCTCGGCGAGGCGCTCGGTGTCGGGGGGCACCTGACCAGCCTGCGGCGCACCAGGGTCGGTCCCTTCGACCTGGCCGCGGCACTGTCCCTCGAGCAGCTCGTCGACCAGGGGCCTGGCGCGCTCGCTGGGGATCGACGCGGTCGCGCCCATCTGCTTCCCGCTCTGGCGACTGGACGGCGAGGCCGCCGATGCGGCCCGCGTGGGCCGGCGCATCCCGTGGACCGGGCCGCTCCCAGGCGACGACCCCACGGCCCTCATCTCCCCGGAGGGGCAGTTCCTGGCGCTGGCGACGGACGATGCCGGCACCGCCCGCTACCTCGCCGTGTTCGCCTAGGGTTGGCGGGCCATGACCACACCGGACCCGATCGCCGTGCCGGCCGACCAGCGCGGCTGCGTGGCCTGCATCGGCGTGTTCGACGGCGTCCACCGGGGTCACCAGTCGCTGGTGGACATCGCCCGTCGTCGCGCCGACGCCCTGGGCCTGCCGGTGGTGGCGATCACCTTCGACCCGCACCCCGCAGCGGTCGTGGGACCACGCCACGCTCCCACCTCCTTGGCGACCGTGCCCCATCGCATCGAGCTGCTGCTGGCCGCCGGCGCCGATGAGGTCGACGTCCTGCACTTCGACGAGGCCATGTCGTCGATGGATCCGCAGGAGTTCGTCCACCGGGTGCTCGTGGACCGGCTGCACGTGCGCGAGATCGTCGTGGGCCAGGACTTCCGCTTCGGCCACCGCGCTGCCGGGACGTACGACACGCTCGTGACCGAGGGGGAGCGACACGGCTTCCGGGCGGTCGCGGCTCCCCTCGTCGGCGACGGCGCCGAGCGGTGGTCGTCGACCGGGATCCGGGCCCTCGTGGTCGACGGCGAGGTCGCCGCCGCGGCCGCTGCTCTCGGGCGCCCGTACCGCATCGACGGCGTCGTCGTGCACGGCGACCACCGCGGCCGCGAGCTCGGCTACCCGACCGCGAACCTGCACTGGACCGGCGACCCCACGGTGCCGGCCGACGGCGTGTACGCCGGCCGGCTCCGCGTCCTCGGCTCGGGATCGGACCTGCCGGCGGCCATCTCGGTCGGCACGAACCCCCAGTTCGACGGCCGGGAGCGACGCGTCGAGGCGTACGTCCTCGACCGCGACGACCTCGACCTCTACGGGGCGGACGTCGGCGTGAGCTTCGTCGGCGCGCATCCGCGGGCAGGAGCGGTTCGCCTCGGTGGACGCGCTCGTCGAGCGGATGGCCGTGGACGTCGAGGAGGCGCGCCGGCTCCTGGACGTCCGCTGAGCGGTGGTCGGGCCGTGCGCGGCGGACTGGTAGCCTTCGGGGGTACCGACGGTCGTGGGGCGCGTGCTCCGCGATTCGTGTCATCTCGACCGTTCCCTCGGGAACGCCCGAAAGGATCATGCATGCCGCTCGACAGCGCCACCAAGCAGGAGATCATCGCCGAGTACGGCACCAAGCCCGGTGACACCGGCAGCCCCGAGGTCCAGATCGCGATGCTGACGCGTCGCATCTCCGACCTGACGGAGCACCTCAAGACCCACAAGCACGACCACCACAGCCGGCGCGGCCTGCTGATCCTGGTCGGCCAGCGTCGTCGCCTGCTCCAGTACCTGGTGAAGACCGACATCGCGCGGTACCGCACGATCATCGAGAAGCTCGGGATCCGGCGCTAGCCGGACCACCGTTGGCCCTGTCGCCGTCGCCTTCCGGCGGGCGGCAGGGCCGCCACCACAACTGAACACACACCACACCGGAATCCGGGGCGCCGCGAGAGTGTCGTCCGTCGGTCCTCGGTAGTGGCCTCCGGGAGCCCCGCCTCGAGCGGCTGAGCCCGTGGGCCTCGATCGAAGACCGCCACCGGTCGCCTGACGTGTGCGCCCCTGTCACAGAAACAGGAGGCACCCGTGGAGGGTCCCCAGATCTCCAGCGCAGAAGCCGTCATCGACAACGGCTCGTTCGGCACGCGCACCATCAGGTTCGAGACCGGCCGACTGGCCCGCCAGGCCGCCGGTTCCGTCGCCGTCTACCTCGACGACGAGACCATGCTGCTCAGCGCCACGACGGCCGGCAAGCAGCCGAAGGACCAGTTCGACTTCTTCCCCCTGACGATCGACGTCGAGGAGCGGATGTACTCGGTCGGGCGCATCCCCGGCTCGTTCTTCCGTCGCGAGGGCCGTCCGTCCGAGGACGCGATCCTCACCTGCCGTCTCACCGACCGCCCGCTGCGCCCCACCTTCACCAAGGGCCTGCGCAACGAGGTCCAGGTCGTCATCACCGTCATGGCGCTCAACCCCAACGACCTCTACGACGTCATCGCGATCAACGCGGCGTCGGCGTCGACGCAGATCGCGGGCCTGCCCTTCAGCGGCCCCGTCGGCGCCGTCCGCGTCGCCCTCATCCGCGGCCAGTGGGTCGCCTTCCCGACCTACGAGCAGCTCGAGGAGGCCGTGTTCGACATGGTCGTCGCGGGCCGCATCGCGGGTGACGACGTCGCCATCATGATGGTCGAGGCCGAGGCCACCGTGCGCACCATCGAGCTCATCGCCGGCGGCGCCACCGCGCCGACGGAGGAGGTCGTCGCGGCCGGTCTGGACGCGTCCAAGGGCTTCATCAAGACGATGTGCGAGGCGCAGATCGACCTCGCCGGCAAGGCCGCCAAGCCGACCGCCGACTTCCCGATCTTCCTCGACTACCAGGACGACGCCTACGAGGCCGTCGAGCGGCTGTCGATCGCCGACATCCGCGAGGCGATGACCATCGTCAGCAAGGCGGAGCGCGAGGACCGTCTCGACGACATCAAGAAGGTCGTGCTCGCCGAGCTCGCCCGCAGTTCGAGGGTCGCGAGAAGGAGCTGTCCGCAGCCCTGCGCTCGGTCACCAAGAAGGTCGTGCGCGATCGCGTCCTCAAGGACCACGTGCGCATCGACGGCCGTGGCCTGACCGACATCCGCACGCTGTCGGCCGAGGTCGACGTCCTGCCGCGCGTGCACGGCTCGGCGCTGTTCGAGCGTGGCGAGACCCAGATCCTGGGCGTCACGACCCTGAACATGCTCCGCATGGAGCAGATGGTCGACACGCTCAACCCGGAGAACCGCAAGCGCTACATGCACAACTACAACTTCCCGCCGTACTCCACCGGCGAGACCGGCCGCGTGGGCTCGCCCAAGCGCCGCGAGATCGGCCACGGAGCGCTCGCCGAGCGCGCCCTGCTGCCGGTGCTCCCGTCGAAGGAGGAGTTCCCCTACGCGATCCGTCAGGTGTCCGAGGCCCTCGGCTCCAACGGCTCCACCTCGATGGGCTCGGTCTGCGCCTCGACCATGTCGCTGCTCAACGCCGGTGTGCCGCTGCGCGCCTCGGTCGCGGGCATCGCCATGGGCCTGATCTCGGGCGAGGTCGACGGCAAGACGGAGTACGTCGCCATCACCGACATCCTCGGTGCCGAGGACGCCTTCGGCGACATGGACTTCAAGGTCGCCGGCACGAAGGACTTCGTGACGGCGCTGCAGCTCGACACCAAGCTCGACGGCATCCCCGCCTCGGTGCTCGGTGCCGCCCTGCAGCAGGCTCGCGACGCGCGCCTGACGATCCTCGAGGTCATGAACGAGGCCATCGACTCGCCCGACGAGATGGCGCCCGACGGCGCCCCGCGTCATCGCGATCCAGATCCCGGTCGACAAGATCGGCGAGGTCATCGGGCCGAAGGGCAAGATCATCAACCAGATCCAGGAGGAGACCGGCGCCGACATCACGATCCAGGATGACGGCACGATCTACATCGGCGCGACCAACGGCGAGTCCGCCGAGGCGGCTCGCACGGCGATCAACAACATCGCCAACCCGACGATGCCCGAGGTCGGCGAGCGCTACCTCGGCACGGTCGTGAAGACGACCACGTTCGGCGCGTTCGTCTCGCTCATGCCGGGCAAGGACGGACTGCTGCACATCTCGGAGATCAAGAAGCTGGCCGGCGGCAAGCGCGTGGAGAACGTCGAGGACGTCCTCCAGGTCGGTGCCAAGGTGCAGGTCGAGATCAAGGAGGTCGACTCGCGCGGCAAGCTGTCCCTGATCCCCGTGCTCGAGGGTGACGCAGCGGCGGCCGATGCCTAAGGCGCAGACCCGCACGCTGCTTCGGGAGGGTGACGGCGGACTCGTCCGCCGCACCACCCTCCCGGGCGGCCTGCGCGTGATCACCGAGCAGGTGCCGGGCGTCCGCTCGGTCGCGTTCGGTGTGTGGGTGAACGTCGGCTCCCGCGACGAGACCGGCACCCAGATGGGCTCGGCCCACTACCTCGAGCACCTGCTGTTCAAGGGCACGCGCACGCGGTCCGCGATGGAGATCTCCTCCTCCATCGAGGCGGTCGGAGGCGACCTGAACGCCTTCACCACCAAGGAGTACACCTGCTACTACGCGCGGGTGCTCGACGTCGACCTGCCGCTGGCCATCGACGTCGTCTGCGACGTGGTGACCGATGCGCTGATCCGCACCGAGGACGTCGAGGCCGAGCGCGGCGTCATCCTCGAGGAGATCGCCATGCACGACGACGACCCCGGCGACGTCGTCCACGACGAGTTCGCCGCGGCGATGTTCGGCGACACCCCGCTGGGCCGCCCCGTCCTCGGCACGATCGACACGATCGAGGGCATCAGCCGCACGTCGATCAACAGCTTCTACCGCCGCAAGTACCGCCCGGAGTCGATGGTCGTGGCCGCTGCCGGCAATCTCGACCACGACACCGTCGTGCGCCAGGTACGGGCGGCCTTCGCCCACGTGCTGGACGACGCGGCCGAGGTCAGCGCCGCCCGGCCGCGGAGGCGTCCGCGCCCGCACGCGGCCGGCGTCAAGGTCGCCAAGCGGCCCACCGAGCAGGCGCACCTGGTGCTCGGCGTGCCCGGGCATCACCCGCGGCGACGATCGCCGCTACGCCCTCTCCGTCCTCTCCACCGCCCTCGGCGGCGGCATGAGCAGCCGGCTGTTCCAGGAGGTGCGCGAGAAGCGCGGCCTGGCCTACTCCGTCTACTCGTACGCCCAGGGCTACTCCGACGACGGCATGTTCGGCGTCTACGTCGGGTGCCTGCCCGGCAAGGTCGACACCGTCCTCGACGTGTGCCTGACCGAGATGCAGCAGGTGGCCGACCACGGCCTGACCGACGACGAGATCCTGCGCGGCAAGGGTCAGGTCCGCGGCGCGACCGTCCTCGGCCAGGAGGACACGGGTGCGCGCATGACGCGCATCGCCAAGAGCGAGCTGCACGCCGATCCGCTGCTGGGCATCGACGACCTGCTGTCCCGGGTCGACGCCGTCACGTCCGACGACATCCGCACCGTCGCGCACGACCTGCTGACCGCGCCCACGACGCTGGCCGTCATCGGCCCCTTCGACGAGACCACGACCTTCAACGCCATCGGCTGACGGCGCGCCCGCGACGGCCGCGAGTAGTCTGTCCGGCGTGATCAAGGTCGGCGTGGTGGGCGCCAAGGGGCGCATGGGTCAGTCCGTCGTCGAGGCCGTGAAGGGCGCCGACGACATGCATCTGGTCGCCGCGGTCGACATCGGCGTGCCGCCGACCGCGCTGCGCGAGGCCGGCGTCCGACGTCATCGTCGACTTCACCACTCCCGACGCCGTGATGCGCACCCTGAAGACCGCGCATCGGCAGCGGCATCCACTGCGTCGTCGGGACCACCGGGTTCACCGAGGAGCGCCTCGACCAGGTGCGCACGTGGTGCGACGGCCAGCCCCGAGGTCGGTGTGCTCATCGCCCCCAACTTCGGGATCGGCGCCGTGCTGATGATGCGGTTCGCCGCGATGGCCGCTCCGTACTTCGACTCGGCGGAGATCATCGAGCTGCACCACCCCGACAAGGTCGACGCCCCGTCGGGCACCGCGACCCACACCGCACGGCTGATCGCGCAGGCGCGCGCCGGCCTGCCGGCGGCGCCGGATGCCACGTCGCACGAGGTCGCCGGCGCCCGCGGCGCGTGCCATCGACGGCATCCCCGTCCACTCCGTCCGCGTCCGTGGCCTGGTGGCCCATCAGGAGGTCATCCTCGGCGGCATCGGCGAGACGCTCACCATCCGGCACGACTCGCTGGACCGGATGTCGTTCATGCCCGGCGTGCTGCTCGGCGTGCGCGAGGTGGCCAGGCACCCGGGCCTGACCGTCGGCCTTGCGGACTACCTCGATCTCGGCGCGTGAGCTCCCGCACGGTCGCCTGGATCGTCGCGGCGGCGGTCGCCGTCTACCTGCTCTTCACCGCGGCGCGCTCGTGGGTGCTCATCTCGACGGGCGATCCGGTGCCCGGTGCTGCTCGGCCTCAGCGTGATCGTGATCCCGGTCATCGGCGCGTGGGTCCTCTGGCGCGAGCTGGCCTTCGGGATGCACACGCAGCGGCTGGGACGTGAGCTCGGGCGTCGAGGGCGGCCTGCCGGTCGACGACCTGCCGCGCACCCCGTCCGGTCGCATCGAGAAGGACGCCGCTGACGAGCGGTTCGCGACGTACGAGCAGCAGGTGCAGGAGGCACCGGACGACTGGCGAGCCTGGTACCGGCTGGCCATCGGCTACGACGACGCGCGGGACCGCAAGCGCGCACGGGCGGCCATGCGCCGGGCCATCGCCCTCCACGACGCCTGACGCCACGGGCGGTCAGCGCTCGTCCCGCCAGCGCTCGAGCCGCAGCCGGGCCATGTCGAAGGCCTCGGCGCGCAGCCACAGGTCGGGGGAGCAGGAGTAGACGTGGGTCGCCAGCGTTCGCGCCGTCCGTCGTCGTCACCACGCGACCTCGTCGCCGAGACGCGGAACGGGCAGGCCCAGGAAGGGCGCCCGGCACTCCTCGGTCGTGACCGCGCGCACGGCGGTCCACGGGATCGTGGTGCGGCGCCAGGTCGTCTCCACGGTGAGCGCCTCGTCGCTGACGTACGTGCCCACCACCCAGCCACGCAGGATCAGCACGATCGCGGTCGCCACCAGCGCGCCGCCGATCACGGTGGCGGCGGAGACGACGGTGGTGAGGGCCGCCATCATGAGCGAGGCGCCGCGTCATCGCGACGACCGCCGAGCCGACGAGCAGGGTCGCGAGTCGGATCGGTCCGCGCGGGGTGATGCGGACACGACGGACCTGGCGGTAGGCACCGTCGACGGGGGCGTTGGGATCGGGCTTGGGCCACAGGAAGCCGAACACCGGCTTGCGCGGCTCGTTCATGACGCCACCCCGGTGGCGCGGAGGCCGGCGGCCGTCACGGCGGCGACCAGGACCACGACGAGGAACGGCGCGCGCAGGATCAGGGCGATCACGGCGGCCACCAGGCCGGCGACGCGGGCATCGATCACGAGGTCCTGCCCGTCGGCGAACGTCTGCACCGCGACGAGCGCGGCCAGCATGGCGACGGGGAGCAGCCCCGAGACCCGCCGCACGGATTCTCGTTCCAGCACCGACCTCGGCAGGGCGTACCCGAGCAGCTTCTCGACGTAGCAGCCGAGCGACCCGGCGAGCACTGCCACCCAGATCATCGGCCGCCTGCCCATCAGTCCGGCCGCTGCGACGAGCGCCACGAGGCCGGCGGCGAGCACGGGCAGGCCCGGCTGCAGCACCGGCGTGAGCACGCAGCGCGACGGCGGCGCCCGGCGAGGGCGACGGCCCACATCGTGCGGTCGACGAGGCGCGGCCACAGCAGGGCGATGAAGGCGGCGGGGATCGCGGCGTCGAGGCCGAGCGTGGCGGGGTCGCCGATCCAGGAGGCACCCAGGGCGCCGACGAGGGTGCCGATGTTCCACAGCACGAACACCGCCACGCCCGTGCTCCAGAAGGCATGCCGCGCGGCGGTCGGCCCGCCGGGGTGGGACAGCGCCATGGCCGTCGACTCGTCGATGGTCAGCTGTGCGGCGGCGAGCTTCGTCGGGCCCGTCACCGACAGCACCGGCGCCAGGCTGAGCGCGTACACGCTGTTGCGGGCGCCGAGGAGCCACGCGGTCAGCACGGCGGCCACGGCGCCGCCGCCGGCCCCGAGGACGCCGACCAGGGCGAACTGCGATGCGCCCGTGAACATCAGCAGCGACAGGGCCTGCGTCTGCCAGGCGTCGAGCCCGCTGGCGACGCTGATCGCTCCGAACGACAGGCCGTAGGCGCCCGGTGGCCAGGCCGATGCCCACGGCCTTCGAGGTGATCTGCCGCCGGTGGCGGCGGGCCGGGATGCGGTCGGGCACGAGGGGGACGGTATCTGCTCGTCCGGATGGGGTGAGTGAGGCGACCCGATGTGTCACAGTTCCCGGGTGCACACTGACGGGACGGGGGATCCTCGGCGCCGAGGGCTCCCGACGAGTGCCACGGGCATGGTGCTCCGGGAGCTCACCTCCCTCGCGATCGTCGTCCAGGCCGTCTGGATCCTCGCGAGCCCGGCCCTGTGGCCCACGAACCTGAGGTCACCGCTCGCGGCGGCGGCTGTCGCCGTGTCGCTGCTCACCTGGGGTGGGCTGCTCCTCCTGCAGTACCGGGGCTCCGCTCGCCAGCGCCGATGGGCATGCGCTACGCGGACGTGGCCGCCGTGGCGCTCGCCGTGGTGGCCAGCGGTGCGACCGCCGAGGCCACCGACTCATGGGACGAGGCCTACTCCCTCGCGGTGCTGTGCGCCGGGCTGATCGGTGCTCTCGTCGAGGTGCGGGCGGCGCTCGCGCTGGTGGGCCTGCTGGCGCTCGTCACCCTCGAACCGGTCCTCGACTACGGCCGGGCGGCGTCACCCGTCGGGGCTCCGGCCACCGGTGTCGCGGCCTACGTGGCGGTCATCGGCGGGTGCATCATCGGGGTCCGGCTGGTGCTCGAGGGCAACGCCCGCCGAGTCGACGAGGACACGGCTCGCCGCGACGAGATCGAGCGCCAGCAGCGGATGGTGGAGGGCGTCGAGGGCGCCATGCGCCGGCAGGAGCGGCTGCTGCACGAGACGGTGCTCAACACGCTCACGGCCATCGCCCGCGGAGGGCTGGCGCGGACGCCGGTGGCCGGATCGGTGCTGGAGCAGCGCTGCGTCGAGGCCATCGACGTCCTCTCCGACCTCGAGTCGGGCGCCCAGGCGCTCGAGCCGACGATCTCGGTCTCGCCGCTCGGATACGTGATGCTCAACGCCGAGCTGAGCTCGTTCATCGACGGCCTGCAGGGCCGGCGGCCTCGACGTCGACGTGGTGCTGGACTCGCTGGAGGACGTGCCCGAGCGGGTTCGAGGGGCCCTGCTCACCGCCGTCCGCGAGGCGCTGACGAACGTCGCACGCCACGCCCACGCCCGGCGCGCGTGGGTCCTGGTCCGGGTGCGGACCGACCCGTCCACGTCGGTCCGCGTCGAGGTCCGCGACGACGGCATCGGCTTCGACCCGGCTCGGGTGCCGCGTGGTTTCGGGCTGAACCGGGCCATCACCGGGCCGATGCAGGAGGTGGGCGGCGCGGCGCGGGTGGAATCGCGTCCGGGCGACGGCACGCGCGTGGTCCTGGAGTGGGCCAGCCGGCGAACCGATGCGATCGACCGCTACCGGTCCGGGGGCCGCGGCTTCGTGCTCCCCGCCGTGGCCGCCTTCGGCCTCTTCCTGGCGGCGACCGCCTGCCTGGCGTGGCTCCAGTTCGACCATCCGCCGATCAGCGCGACGGACGTCGCCCTCGTCGCCGTGCTGGGCATCCTCATCTCGCTGGCCACGCCCGAGGCGCCCATGCCGTGGGGGCTGATCCTGACCATCAGCGCGCTCGGACCGCTGTTCGCCCTCCTCCAGGCCTCGGCGGGCGAATCCACCGATGCGGCCTTCGGCGGCGGGTGGGCACTCGCCGCGATCGCCGCCTTCTTCATGGCCGCCGGGGCCATCGGTCCGCGCGGGGCGTGGATCCCGCTGCTGGCGTCGTGGCTGCTGATCGAGGGCGACCCCGTCGGCCACGGTGCTGCAGCCGGCGACCGTCGTCGTGCTCGGCGGCTCCCTCATGGGCCGCAGCCTGCGCCGCGACTCGCGAGCGGTCGAGGTCGCCCACCTCCGGCGGGTGTCCGCGCAGACCGCCCTCGACGTCACGCGCGAGAGCCTGGCGCGCCTGCGCGCCCGCTACGGCGCGCTCGAGGACTCCGAGGCGATCGACCTGCTGACGGGCATCGTCGACGGGCAGGGTCGATCCCGAGGATCCCGACGTGCGGCGGCGGGCCGGGCTCGAGGAGACCTTCATCCGCAACCTCGTCCGCATCGATCCCGAGGCCGACCGGCTCCGGGCGATGGCCGCTCGGCTGTCGCGGTCGGCCCACCGGCGCGGCGTGCACCTGCGGGCCGACCTCTCGCTGCCGCGCATGCCCGCGGTTGTGGTGGGGCCCGAGGTTGCGGAATCATTCAGCAGCGCCGTGGACAGCACGGTGCCGGACGACTCCGCGCGGCTCACCGCGCGGAGAGAGGGAGACGAGGTCGTCGTCACGCTGCTGACGCCGATCATCGACGGGGAGCGGGACCACATGCGTGCACTGCCAGTGCCGGGAATCGACACGGATCCGGGGGATCCGTCCGACCCGGTCATGCTCTGGGAAGTCCGACTGGCGACCGAGAGCCCGGTGTGACGACGCCGTCGGCGCGGGCTGCTGCGGCTGGCCATCGTCGACGACCACGAGCTCGTCCGCGAGGGCATGCGGGCGCTCCTCGAGACCCAGGCGTCCGAGGCGGTGGTGATCGTCTACTCGGGCGACGTCGTCTCCGAGGCCGATCGCCAGCTGCTCCGGGCGTCATGCTCCTCGACGTCGAGCTCGGGCCCGGGGCAGCGGACGTGGCCACGAACACCGCCTCCTGCCGAGCGGCCGGGATCCCGGTGCTGCTGATCAGCGCCTACGACGACGCCGTCGCGATCCGGTCGGGGATGCACGCCGGGGCGCTCGGCTTCGTGCCCAAGCGGGTGTCGTACGGCCAGCTCATGGAGGCCCTGTCGACGGTGGCCAGGGACGAGCTGTACCTGTCGGTCGACCTCGCCGCCATGCTGGCCTCGGCGGCCGACACCCCCGACCTGAGCCCGCGGGAGCTGGACGCGCTGCGGCTGTACGCCTCGGGCCTGAAGCTGACCGCGGTGGCCCATCGGATGGGGATCTCGCCGCACACGGCGAAGGAGTACCTCGACCGGGTCCGCGCCAAGTACCAGCAGGTCGGGCGGCCGGCCCGAACGCGCACCGAGCTGTACGCCGCGGCCAGCCGGGACGGCCTGCTGCCGTCGCAGGACGAGCCCGGGAGCGCGCTGACGCCCGTCCCCCCGGTGGGGGACGCTACGGACTGGCCCCCACGCCCGCGCCTTGACACGATGGCAGCGCCGGCGAGCGCGGGGGTCTCGCCGGCTTTCACATGCCCGGCGGACCGCTCAGTCGATGGCCGCCGACGAGGCGGACCTCGCGCACCAGCCGGTCGTCGCCCTCTGCCGCCGGGCCCACGGCGAGGTCGCGGTAGGCGGAGTCGGGCGCCCAGCCGGCGGACTGGAGGAAGGCCCGCCGGGGCTCGTCGTCGAGCGGGCACCAGACCAGGAGCGTCGTCAAGGCCGCCCGCGCGGGCGTGCTCGACGGCGGCGGCCAGCAGGCGCGAGCCGTGCCCGTGGCGCTGCTGCTCCGGATCGACCTCGAGGGCCAGCAGCTCGCCGGCGCCCGGCTCGGCGTCCGGGTCCTGGCTCGGGACCGATCGCCGCGTACCCGACCACGTCGCTGCCCCTCGACCGCCACCAGCAGCCGGTGGCCCGGTCGTGGGCGGGTTGAGGATGCCGCTGGCCCACACCATCGCGAGGTCCGACGGGTCCATCGCGTCGAGGACCTCGCGCCGGCAGCGTGGTGGCGAAGCGCTGGCGCCAGGACCGGACGTTGACGTCGGCGATGCCGTCGACGTCGGAGGTGCGGGCCAGGCGGACTCCGGATTCGGGCATGGGCCCATTGTGTCCGAGTCGCCGTTCCCGGCATCCCGGGCCGTCGTCGATAGGGTGACGAGCGTGACGCAGGACGAGGAGATCGCCTTCCGCAGCGACGTGACCGTCGAGCTGGTGCGCGCCAGTGCCACCGATGCCGACGTCATCTTCGCGGCCCGGGTCTCGACGGCGGGCGAGCAGTCGCTCGAGGACGTCGACGCCGACGCCGAGCGGTCGGCGGGGCTGGTCAACTACCTGATGCGCGACCGGCACGGCAGCCCGTTCGAGCACAACTCGATGACCTTCTTCGTGCGGGCGCCCATCTTCGTGTGGCGCGAGCACATGCGGCATCGCATCGCCAGCTACAACGAGGAGTCCGGCCGCTACCGGCAGCTCGAGCCGGTCTTCTACGTGCCCGACCGCCAGCGCCCCGTGGTCCAGGTGGGCAAGACCGGGCGCCTACGAGTTCCTGCCCGGCAGCGACGAGCAGTACGACCTCATCGAGTCGGACATGCGCGAGTCCTGCCGCGCCGCCTACGCCTCGTACCAGCGGATGCTCGACGCCGGGATCGCCCGCGAGGTCGCCCGCATGGTGCTGCCCGTCTCCATCTACTCGAGCGCCTACGTCACGCTCAACGCCCGGTCGCTGATGAACTTCCTGTCCCTGCGCCGCAAGGCCGAGGGCTCGCACTTCCCGTCGTACCCCCAGCGGGAGATCGAGATGGTCGCGGAGCGCTACGAGGAGGAGTGGGCCCGGCTCATGCCGATCACCCACGCCGCCTTCGTGAAGAACGGCAGAGTCGCCCCCTGACGGGGCGCGATAGCCTGTGCCCATGCCCGGTCCGACCACTGCGAAGAGCCCGTTCGGCGTCATGCTGACGGCGATGGTCACGCCGTTCCACGCCGACGGCTCGCTCGACCTCGACGGCACGCAGCGGCTGGCGTCGCACCTGGTCGACGTCCTGCACCACGACGGCCTGGTCGTCAACGGCACGACGGGGGAGTCGGCCACCAAGACCGACGCCGAGGACATCGCCGTCCTGCGGGCGGTGCTCGACGCGGTCGGCGACCGGGCCACGATCGTCGCGGGCGTCGGCACCAACGACACCGCGCACTCGGTCGAGGCGGCACGGGCGGCCGCCAACGCCGGCGCGCACGGCGTCATGGCGGTCACGCCGTACTACAACCGTCCTCCGCAGGAGGGGCTCGTCCGCCACTTCCACGCGATCGCCGACGCCACCGACCTGCCGATGCTCACCTACGACATCCCGAAGCGCACGGGCACGGCCATCGAGCTCGAGACGATGATCCGCATCGCCGAGCACCCGCGCATCGTCGCCAACAAGGACGCCAAGGGCGACCTCGACTTCGCGCAGTGGGGCATGGCGACCACCGGGCTGGCCTGGTACTCGGGCGACGACATCCTCAACCTCCCGCTGCTGGCCCTCGGCGCCGTCGGCATGATCTCGGTCGTCGGGCACCTCGTGGGCGACCGGCTCAAGGAGATGGCCGAGGCCCTGTGGGCCGGTCGTGCCGACGAGGCCGCCGCGATCAACGCCGCCCTGCTGCCCGTCTACACCGGCTGCTTCCGCACGCAGGGCGTCATCCTCACCAAGGCCGCGCTGGCGATGCAGGGCCTGCCCGCCGGTCCGGTGCGGCTGCCCCTCGTCGATGCGACCGACGCCCAGCGCGAGCAGCTGCGCGCCGACCTCGCGCTCGGCGGCGTGCGCGGCTTCCCCGCATGAGCCACGCCAAGCTTCCGCCGCCGCCCCCGCTCGCCGACGGTGCCCTGCGCATCTTCGCGCTCGGCGGACTCGGCGAGATCGGCCGCAACATGACCGTCTTCGAGTTCGGCGGCGCGCCTGCTGGTCGTCGACTGCGGCGTGCTGTTCCCGGAGGAGAACCAGCCGGGCGTCGACCTGATCCTCCCCGACTTCGGTCCCATCGCGGATCGCCTCGACGACATCGAGGCCGTCGTCTTCACCCACGGCCACGAGGACCACATCGGGGCGCTGCCGTACCTGCTGCGCAAGCGCGCCGACATCCCGGTCTTCGGGTCCAAGCTCACGATGGCCTTCATCGACGCGAAGATGCGCGAGCACCGGATCTCGCCGGTCGCCACCGTGGTGGACGACGGCCAGCGCGTGGCGCTCGGGCCGTTCGAGGTCGAGTTCCTCGCCGTCAACCACTCGATCCCGGACGCGATGGCGCTGGCGATCCGCACCGACGCCGGCGTCGTGCTGCACACCGGCGACTTCAAGATGGACCAGCTGCCGCTCGACGGCCGCATCACCGACCTCAACGGGTTCGCGCGGCTCGGCGACGCCGGCGTCGACGTGCTCATGGTCGACAGCACCAACGCCGAGGTGCCCGGCTTCGTCTCGAGCGAGCGCGACATCGTCCCCGTGCTGGACGCCGTGTTCCTGCGGGCCGAGGGCCGCATCATCGTGGCGTCGTTCGCGTCGCACGTGCACCGCATCCAGCAGATCATCGACATGGCGGTGCTGCACGACCGCAAGATCGCGTTCGTCGGCCGCTCGATGGTGCGCAACATGGGCATCGCCCGCGACCTCGGGTACCTGAAGATCCCGGGCGGCACGATGGTCGTCGTCCGACGACCTGCCCGAGCCTTCCCGACGACGAGGCCGTGCTCATCTGCACCGGCTCGCAGGGCGAGCCGATGGCGGTGCTGTCGCGCATCGCCAACCGCAACCACGCCATCAGCGTCGGGCCCGAGCGACACCGTCGTCCTGGCCTCGTCCCTCATCCCGGGCAACGAGAACTCGGTGTTCCGCGTGATCAACGGCCTGGCGCGCCTCGGTGCGCACGTCGTGCACAAGGGCAACGCGCTCGTGCACGTCTCCGGGCACGCGGCGGCCGGCGAGCTGCAGTACGTCTACAACATCGTCAAGCCGCGCAACGTGCTGCCCATCCACGGCGAGTGGCGGCACATGCGCGCCAACGCGGCGATCGCGACGAGCGTCGGCATCCCCGAGGACCGGGTGGTGCTCGCGGAGGACGGCACGGTGATGGACCTCGTCGACGGTCGGCTGTCGGTGGTCGGGTACGTCCCCGTCGGCTTCGTGTACGTCGACGGGTCGGGCGTCGGCGACGTCACCGAGACCTCCCTGAAGGACCGCCGCGTCCTGGGGGAGGAGGGCTTCATCTCGATCTTCGTCGCGGTCGACATCGTCGACGGCACGATCGTGGCCGGCCCGGAGATCCATGCCCGCGGCTTCGGCGCCGACGAGGACCTCGTCGCCCCGATCGCCGAGCAGGTGCGCGCGCGTCGTCGAGTCGGCCCTGGCGGACGGCGCCGACGAGACCCACGACCTGCAGCAGCGGATCCGGCGCGCGGTGGGCAAGTGGGTCAACACGACGCACCGCCGCCGTCCCGATGATCATCCCCGTCGTCGTCGAGGCGTAGCGAGGAGCGAGCGCCAGCGAGCCCGGAGCGGCGGCTGCGAGGGATCGAGGCGTAGCGATGCGTGTCGGGTGCCCCCGCGTGTCCCGACGACGAGTCACCACTCGACAGCGCGTCGTTGTTGATCTGAGGTGACGCATCGCGTACAAGTGGCGCATGGAGGACTCAGCCACGGTGCGCCGCTTGCGGATGGCCCTCGAGGCGGGGCCTTCCGTGACGTCCTTCTGGACCGGGGTCGCGGGGGACTCGGGGAGTTCGTCGACCTCGAGCTCGTCGAGGCCTCGACCAGTCTCGCGCGGTGGCTGGAGCGATCGCTCGACCAGATGCAGGGACGCCGGTACTCCGAGCTGATCCCCACCGGCCTGCACGACCGGCTGCCGACGTACCTGGGCGCACTGCGCACCGGCGTGCCAGCGGCGTTCACCTTCGACCGCACGACAGCGAACGGATCGACCGCGACGGCCGAGATCCGCTGCATCCCGCTCGGCGGCGATGAGCTGTGCTTGCTCCTGTGGGACGTCACTGACCGAGAGCAGCGCACCCGGGAGGCCGAGAGGCTTCGGGCCGAGGCCCTGGCCGACCGCGACCTGCTGGCCGTGGCCCTCAACGCCTCGCCGGACGGATTCGCCATCTACCGGCTTATGGCGGGGGACGACGGAGCCGCCGAGTTCCGGCTGCAGTTCGTGAACGAGGTCGCAGCCGGCCCGACCGGGCGCGCGCCTCACGAGTGGGTCGGGGCCCCGATCCGGGAGTGGTTCCCCGAGGTCGAGTCATCCGGACTGCTCGCGGTGCTGCACAAGGCGATCGACGAGCGGGCGCCGCGCCGCGTCGTCATCACCACGGAGTCCGTTCACGGCGGGGTCGGTCGGTTCGAGAACGTCGTGACGCCCTTCGGACCAGATGTCCTGATCAACGAGTGGTGGGCGGCCGACGCCGAGACGCCCGAAGGGATCGACGCGCCTGTCTCGGCGGCCACCGGCCATCGTCAGGACGCTCTCACGGGGCTGGACAACCGCGGTGAGTTCCGACGACGGCTCGGGGAGTGGATGAGCCGGCGTCCTACCGATGAGGCGGCCGGAGCCGTCATCGTCGTCGACATCGACAACTTCGGCAGGCTGAACGACCTCGTCGGCTCGAGCCGGGCCGATGCGGCGCTCGTGGCCTTCGCCCGCGCGCTGCGGACCCTGGATCCGTGGCTGGTGCTGCCGGCCCGCATCGGTGCGGACTCGTGCGCGGCGGTGATCCCGGGCGAAGTCGACGCGGCGGCCTCGGAGCTCGCGCGGGCGCACGCCAACCGCGTGCTGCGCGAGGTCTCGGACCAGCTCGGCCTCCCGCCGCTGTCGGTGAGCGGCGGTCTTCGCGTCATCGAGCCGGGGATGTCGGTCGACGACGTGCTGCGCGACTGCGACACGGCCCTGCGGCACTCGGTGCGCGAGGGCGGCGGCCAGCTGACGGTGTTCCGTCCGGAGATCCGGGCCGACCTGCTCGCGGACTACCTCGTCGGCGAGGACGTCCGTGCCGGCGTCGCCCGCGGCGAGTTCCGCATCGCCTACCAGCCCGTGGTCCGCATCGACACGGGTGCCCACGTGGGGGACGAGGCCCTGGCGCGCTGGCAGCACCCGGAGCACGGCACGCTGATGCCGGGGCGCTTCATCCCCATCGCGGAGGCCACGGGGACGATCGTGCGGCTCGGCGACTGGCTGTTGGATCGTGCGGTGGCCGACGTCGCCGCGGGGGGTCACGACCGGACCGTCGGCGTCAACGTGTCGGCGGTGCAGATGCTGCAGGCCGACCTGCCGGCCGAGGTGGCCCTGGCGCTGGAGAAGCACCGAGTCGATCCCGCGCGCCTCGTCGTGGAGATCACCGAGTCGGCGATCCTCCCCGACTCCGCCCGGCTGCGCGACCAGCTTGCTGAGCTGCGGCAGATGGGCGCGCTCGTGGCCATCGACGACTTCGGGTCGGGCTACTCCTCGATCGGCTACCTCGACTGGATCCCGGTCGACGTGGTGAAGCTTGACCGGGCCTTCCTGCTGGGCAGCCTCGACCGCCGCCGCCGGAACCTGGTGGCGGCGACCGCCCAGCTGGTCCGCTCGATCGGCGCCCGGTCGCTGGCGGAGGGCATCGAGACCGACGAGCAGTGGGACGTGGTGCGGGAGGCCGGGCATCGACTTCGGCCAGGGGTACATGTTCGGCCGGGCGTCGCTGCCGATCCGGGCGGTCGACGACGAGGCGACCGGTCCGCATAGCGGTGTGTCGCGTGTTACAGACGTGACTGGTGTGATCTGACCACTACGCTCGCCCCATGGCTTCCCGCACGTCTTCCCCCGCGCGGCCGTCCCGGCCTGCTCCCAAGACCCGACGTCCGGCCGCGCAAGGCCCGACCGAGGGCCACCGCGTCCCGGCCGAAGCGCCGCGCCCGCCCGCCGCCCCGTGCGCCCGGGTCCGGTGCCGCGGTTCATCACCGCGATCGGCCGCATGCTGCAAGGCCGTCTGGTTCGGGCTCGCCCACCTGCTCGGGGCGACCGCCCGTGCGATGGGTCGCGGCGCGCGCGACCTCGACCCGACGCACCGGCGCGACGGCCTGGGCCTGGCCCTGGTGGCCGGCGCGGCGACGCTCGATCGCCGCGACCTGGTTCGGCGTGGACGGCTGGTTCGTCTCGTGGGCCGACATGGTCATGACGTCGCTGATCGGCGCCCTCGCGTGGGTCTCGCCCCTCATCCTGCTGGGGCTCGCCTGGCGGTTCCTGCGCCACCCGGACGACAACGCCACCACCGGCCGCCTGGTCATCGGCGCCGGTGCGGTGCTCGTCGGGATCATCGGCCTGTGGCACCTGGTCATGGACTCGGCGACGCCGAGCGACGGTGCCGAGGCGATGGCCGCCGGCGGCGGCGTGATCGGCTGGATCGCCACCGCTCCGATCGTCGCTGCGGTCGGGCCCGATCGTGGCCGGCCTGGTGCTGAGCCTGCTGCTGGTCTTCGGCCTCATGGTCCTGACGGCGACCTCCATCGCCTCCGTGCGCGCAGGGTCGCGCAGGGTCGCCCGCGGGGCCGTGGGCCTGGTGCGCCGCGATTCACGCGCCGCGGTCGAGCAGCGAGGCGCCAGGCGGACGAGACCGGCGACGACGAGGGCGACCTGCCCGCAGGAGCACGCTCGTTCGAGGACGCGGTCGACGACTACCAGCACACGACGATGCTGGAGGACGAGGACCGCCCGGCGGCGATCCTCATGGCGGGCGTGACGGGGCACGAGACGTCCCACCATCTGCGTGACCGAGCCCGAGCCGCTGCTCACCGAGCCCGTCCCGATCGGTCACCCGGCCCGCAGCGAGACCGTCGTCATCTCCAAGGACGCCCCTGCCCGCCGGGCGGAGCAGCTGACGATCCCGCGCCGGGGCTCCTACAAGCTGCCCAAGCGCGAGGTGCTCAAGACCGGTCCGGCGCACAAGACCGCCACCAAGGCGAACGACCACGTCGT
Organism: uncultured bacterium; assembly: GCA_963707385.1. Classification (GTDB taxonomy): domain Bacteria; phylum Actinomycetota; class Actinomycetes; order S36-B12; family S36-B12; genus UBA10649. The sequence continues at coordinate 1,174,422 of CAVPPK010000004.1, forward strand.
CGCGGCACTGACCGAGGTCATGGAGCAGTTCGGCATCGACGCCCAGATCACCGGCTTCATGCGCGGCCCGACGGTCACGCGCTACGAGATCGAGCTCGGCCCGAGCGTCAAGGTCGAGCGGGTCACGGCCCTGTCGAAGAACATCGCCTACGCGGTGGCGAGCGCGGACGTCCGCATCCTCAGCCCGATCCCGGGCAAGAAGGCGATCGGCGTCGAGATCCCGAACACCGATCGCGAGCTCGTGGCGCTCGGCGACGTGCTGCGGAGCAGCTCGGCCACCAGCGACCACCACCCGCTCGCGGCGGCACTCGGCAAGGACGTCGAGGGCGGCTTCGTCATGGCCAACCTCGCCCGCATGCCGCACCTGCTCGTGGCGGGCGCCACGGGCGCCGGCAAGTCCAGCTGCATCAACAGCCTGATCACGTCGATCCTCATGCGGGCCACTCCCGAGGAGGTGCGGCTCATCCTCGTCGACCCGAAGCGGGTCGAGCTGTCCGCGTACGAGGGCGTTCCGCACCTCATCACGCCCATCATCACGAACCCGAAGAAGGCGGCCGACGCGCTGCAGTGGGTCGTCAAGGAGATGGACCGCCGCTACGACGACCTCGCGCACTTCGGCTACCGGCACGTGGACCAGTTCAACAAGGCGGTGAGCGAGGGCAAGGTGAAGCCGCTGCCCGGCAGCGAGCGCGTCATCGAGCCGTACCCGTACCTGCTGGTCATCGTCGACGAGCTCGCCGACCTGATGATGGTGGCGCCGCGCGACGTCGAGGACGCCATCGTCCGCATCACGCAGCTCGCCCGCGCCGCCGGCATCCACCTGGTGCTCGCGACGCAGCGACCCAGCGTCGACGTGGTCACCGGCCTGATCAAGGCCAACGTGCCCAGCCGCCTGGCGTTCGCGACGTCGAGCGTCACCGACAGCCGCGTCATCCTCGACCAGCCGGGCGCGGAGAAGCTCGTGGGCCAGGGCGACGGCCTGTTCCTGCCGATGGGCGCGAACAAGTCGATGCGCATCCAGGGCGCGTTCGTGTCCGAGGCCGAGATCAAGGCCGTCGTCGCGCACTGCAAGGCGCAGGGCGAGGCGCAGTTCATCCCCGACGTCGTGGCCGCCCCGAGCGCCTCCCGGGAGGTCGACGAGGAGATCGGCGACGACCTCGACATCCTGCTGCAGGCGGTCGAGCTCGTGGTGTCGACCCAGTTCGGGTCGACGTCGATGCTGCAGCGCAAGCTCCGGGTCGGCTTCGCGAAGGCCGGCCGGCTGATGGACCTGATGGAGTCGCGGGGCGTCGTCGGGCCGAGCGAGGGGTCCAAGGCGCGCGACGTCCTCGTGAAGCCCGACGAGCTCCCGGGCCTGCTCCTCGTGATCCGCGGCGGCGCCGAGTAGCGGTCAGGTTCGACCGGTTCCCCTGCGCGCGCAGGGGGGCCGCCATACGATGCTGGACACGGGACTAGGGATTCGAGGGTCGATGTCGGCAGGGCAGATGCTCAGGGCTGCGCGCACGGAGCGCGGGATGAGCCTTGACGACCTCGCGGACGCCACCAAGCTGCGGGCGTCCATCCTGTCCGCGATGGAGGAGGACGACTTCAGCCACTGCGGCGGCCTGGTCTACGCGCGCGGCCAGCTGCGCGCCATGGCGCCGGTGCTGGGCCTGGATCCCGAGGACCTCGTCGACGCCTTCAACGCCGGGCTGCGCGACCACCCGATCGACTGACCGGGGCGCCCCGGAACCTGCGTAGGCTGGGCCCGTGCCCACCTCGTCCCCCAGCCGCCAGAAGGTCGCTGTCGTCACCCTCGGCTGCGCGCGCAACGAGGTCGACTCCGAGGAGATGGCCGGTCGGCTCGCCGCGAACGGCTGGGAGCTGGTCGAGGATCCCGAGGACGCCGACGCCGTCCTGGTGAACACGTGCGGCTTCGTCGAGGTGGCCAAGAAGGACTCGATCGACGCGATCCTGTCCGTCGCCGACCTCAAGGGGTCCGGCGGCCCGACGACGGTGGTGGCCGTGGGCTGCCTGGCCGAGCGGTACGGTCGCGAGCTGGCCGAGCAGCTGCCCGAGGCCGACGCCGTCCTCGGCTTCGACGACTACCCGGACATCGGCGAGAAGCTGCGCCGCATCGTCGCCGGCGAGCAGCACGTCCCGCACACGCCCACCGACCGGCGGCACCTGCTGCCGATCTCGCCGGTCGACCGGCAGGCCGCCGCGGGCGACGTGCCGGGCCACGCGTCGGTCGTGGTCGACGACGACATCCCGGGCTGGCAGCCGCCCGTGCTGCGGCGCCGGCTCGACGGCAGCCCGGTCGCCCCCGTGAAGCTGGCGTCCGGCTGCGACCGCCGCTGCTCGTTCTGCGCCATCCCGTCGTTCCGCGGGTCGTTCGTGTCGCGGCCGCCGCAGGACATCGTCGCCGAGGTCGACTGGCTGGTCGGCCAGGGCGTGCGCGAGGTCGTGCTCGTCAGCGAGAACTCGACGTCCTACGGCAAGGACCTCGGCGACCTGCGCCTGCTCGAGGCGCTGCTGCCCCGCATCGCCAAGGAGACCTCCGTCGAGCGCGTGCGCGTCGCCTACCTGCAGCCGGCCGAGGTGCGGCCCGACCTGCTCGCCGCGATCGCGACGACGCCCGTCGTGGCGCCGTACTACGACCTGTCGTTCCAGCACGCCAGCCCGACCGTGCTGCGCCGGATGCGCCGCTTCGGCGGCCGGTCGGAGTTCCTCGACCTGGTGGACCGCATCCGCGGGCTCGACCCGGCGGCCGGCATCCGCAGCAACGTCATCGTCGGCTTCCCCGGCGAGACCGAGGAGGAGTTCGCCGACCTGCTCGCCTTCCTCGAGCAGGCGCGGCTCGACGCGGTCGGCGTGTTCGGCTACAGCGACGAGGACGGCACCGAGGCGGCGACCCTGCCGGACAAGATCGACGAGGACGTCGTCCGGGCACGCGTCGAGCAGGTGACCGCGCTCGTCGACGAGGTGATGGCCCAGCGCGCGGAGGACCGGATCGGCGAGACCGTCCACGTGCTCATCGAGTCCCTCGACTACGACAGCGACGAGTGGGCGCTGGGCGTGGGACGGGCCGGGCACCAGGGTCCCGACGACGCCGGCACGGTCGTGCGCCTCGGCGACGCCGCGGTGGAGGTCGGCGACGTCGTCGAGGCGGTCGTCATCGACGTCGAGGGCGTCGACCTGGTGGCGCGGCTGGTCCGTCGGGCGAACGGGGGATGAAGCCGCCGATCCCGGACCGGGCGGCCGACCCGGTCGGCGACGCTCCGCTCGTCAACGTGCCCAACGCGCTCACCCTGCTGCGGGTGCTGTGCGTCCCCGTGCTCGCCGTGCTGCTCGCGATGGACGGCGGCGAGCTCGGCCCGGCCCGCGACGCAGCGGCGATCCTGTTCGTCCTGGCGTCGATCACCGACCTCGTCGACGGGGCCATCGCCCGGCGCTACGGCCTGGTGACGACGTTCGGCAAGGTGGCCGACCCGATCGCGGACAAGGCACTCACCGGGCGTCGCGCTGATCGGCCTGTCGCTGCTGGGGGACCTGCCCTGGTGGGTCACCGGCATCATCCTCGTGCGCGAGATCGGCGTCACGCTGCTGCGCTTCTGGGTCATCGAGCACGGCGTGATCCCGGCGAGCCGCGGCGGCAAGCTCAAGACCGTCGCCCAGACGGTCGCCATCGCCATGTACCTCGCCGACGTGCCGATCGACTGGTGGCCGACGGCCAGCGCGGTCGCGATGGGCCTGGCCGTGATCCTGACGGTGGTGACGGGGCTGGACTACGTCGTCCGGGCGCTGCGGCTGCGGCGGACGCCGCCGGCCACCGCCAGCAATCTGGGCGTCCACCGTGCCGCCTGACCCGTCCAGCGTCGTTCGACTGCTGCTGGAACGTGGGCTGACGGTGGCGACGGGCGAGTCCCTGACGGCCGGCCTCGTGGCCGCCACGCATGGCGGACGTGCCCGGCTGCTCCTCGGTGCTGCGCGGTGGCGTGGTGGCGTACCAGGCGGACATCAAGCAGTCCCTGCTCGGAGTGCCGGCGGAGGCCATCGCCCGAGGCGTCGTGAGCAGCGACGTCGCGATCGCCATGGCGGTGGGCGCCGCCGAGCGGCTCGGGGCGGACGTCGGCATCGGCACCACCGGCGTGGCCGGACCGGACCCGCATGACGGCGAGCCGGTCGGGTCGGTGTGGATCGCGGTGGCGGCTCCCGACGGGACCGCGGCCCGGCACCTGTCGATCGATGGTGACCGGTCGTCGATCCGGCGTCAGACCGTGGCGGCATGCTGGGACCTGGTCCTCGAGACGCTCGCGCCGCCGGCGCCGGACGACGGGGAATAGGCCGCGGGCGCCGGGCGTTGGGCGTGTCAGGAACCTCCGTCGGGCGCGAGCCGTCTGACGGAGGTACCGTACGAGCCCGAGGCCACGGCAGAAGGGAGGCGTCATGATCGTTCTACGACAGGTGATCGGTGACGAACTGCGTCGCCGTCGTCAGGACCAGGGTCGCACCCTGCGCGACGTCTCCGGCGCCGCGGCGGTCTCGCTGGGATACCTCTCCGAGGTCGAGCGCGGCCAGAAGGAGGCCTCGAGCGAGCTGCTCGCGGCCATCTGCGGAGCCCTCGAGGTGTCGCTCTCCGACGTGCTCGCCTCCGTCAGCACGCACGTGGCCGAGGCCGAGTCCGGCGACCGGGCGTTCGCGCCCGTCTGACCCACGCCGGCGCGTCAGCCCCCGGGCTGGCAGGTCGGGCACCAGTACGCGTCGCGGGCCTGCGGCGGCGTCCCCTGCTTGGCCGTGCGCACTCGCGTCCCGCATCGACGGCACGCTCGTCCCGCCCGGCCGTACACGTAGTGCGGTCTGCGCTCGTCGCCCGTGGTCGCCTGCGACGGTCGTGGGGCGTTGCGCGTCATCAGCCGGTGCGCCGTCCCGATCACCGTGTCGAGGTCCTCGACCGAGCCGACCGGCGCGAAGGGGTTGACCCCGCACAGGAACAGCGTCTCGGACTGGTAGACCAGTCCGATGCCGGCGAGGTTGCGCTGGTCCAGCAGCGCCTGGCCGATCTCCGCCTCGGGATGCGCGCGGATCCGCTGCGCCGCCTCGTCCGGGTCCCAGTCGGGACCGAGGAGGTCGGGTCCGAGGTGTCCGACCACGACGGCCTCGTCCGCGGTCGCCACGCAGGTCGACGACGGGCAGCCGGTAGCCGACCGCCGTCCAGTCCGCGGTCGTGAGGACGACGCGGATGGTGTGATCGGGGCCGCCGCGCCAGGTCGCGCCAGGTCGGTACAGGTGCCAGGAGCCGTCCATGCGGAAGTGGGTGTGCAGGGTCCGGCCGTCGGCGAGCCGGAACAGCAGGTGCTTGCCGCGGGGCACGACCTCGTCCACGCGCACGCCGGCCAGGTCGACCGTCGCCAGCGCCGGCACCCGGAAGTCCGAGCCGGTCAGCTCGACGCCCGCGAGCGCGTCGTGGAGGCGCTGGGCCGCCAGCCAGACGGTGTCTCCCTCGGGCACGGCTAGGGCCTCGGCGGCCGCAGGCCGCGCGGGGTGGGCAGGAAACCGGCCTCGCCGAGCAGCCGGGCGTGCGCCGAACCGGGCGCCGCCCCGTTCACCCGGGCGATGACGGCCCGGTCCATGCCCATGCGCTGGCCGTCACGGACCAGGGCCGCCGCCGCGGCTGCCAGCATCTCCGGATCGTGGTCCCAGACCAGGAGGCTCTTCCCACCTCGTTCGAGGTAGAGGACGAGCTCGCCGTCGACGATGACCACGATCGCGCCCGCCTTGCGCGCCGGACGGTGGCTGACGTCGACCGCCAGCACCGGCCACGGCAGCGCCGCCCCGTAGGCGTTCGCCGGGTCGGTGGCGGCCAGCACGGTCACGACGTGCCCGGTGCGAGCGGTGGCGCGCAGCCGGTCGACGGCGGTAGGCAGGGCGAACTGGGATGCGCCGAGCCCCTCGATCGCGTAGGTGCGACGGCAGCGTCCGGCATCCTCGAACGCGGTGAGCACCCGGTACATGCGGGCGAAGCCCCCGTCGATGCGCTCGGAGACGACGGTGCCGCGGGTCACGATGCCGTGCCGGTCGAGGAGCGCCTGGCCGGTGGCCGAGGCCGCCGCGGTCGGGTCGGCGGCGAGGCCCGGCAGCAGTGACCAGCGTCCGGCGCCCGCCGGCGGGCCGGAGCGATGGGGGAGTCCGGGCCGACCGCGACGGGTGCTGGGCCGCGGCCGGGTCCCGCTGATGCGGGCGCGCAGGGCGCTCCACCCGTCGTTGGTGACAGCGCCGGACCACACCAGTCGCCAGAGGGTCTCGACGAGGTCGGTGTCGGACGCGATCGGAGCGCCCGATCGTCCGGCGCCGACGCGATCGGCGAGGTCGCGGAAGAACAGCGCCCCGCCCGCGTCGAGGGCCGCCATCACCGCGGCGGCGGCCGGGTCGTCGTCGACGACCGTCGGCGGGCGCCGCAGCAGCGACGCGCGGTCGGTGGGGGCCAGGCACACGATGCCGTCGCCGCCCGAGAGCGCGGACACGCCCCACCAGACGACGTCACCCGCAGCCGATGAGCTCGTCCAGCATCCCGTCGTGGACGTCGTCGACCCGGGCCGGCAGAACCGAGCGCAGCCAGGTGCTCGCGGGCAGTGCGGTGCCGGCCAGCTGCTCGATCACGTCGTAGCACCCGTCGACGCCCCGCAGCTCGGAGCGCGACCCCGAGGAGGCGACCCGCTGCCACCGAGGCAGGAAGGCTGCGTAGCGCGCCGGCGGCACCGGCTCGATCTCGTGTCGGAGCTTGGCGATGCTGCGTCGCCGGATGCGACGCAGCACCTCGACATCGCAGTACTCGGTGTGCGAGCCCTGCTCGCGCGCGACTCCCGTGAGGGGACGGAACTCGCCCCGCACGAGCCGGCCCGCTCGCGGCCAGGCGCGTCAGCACCTCGCGGGCGACGGCCGGCGGCAGGCCGAGCGTGGTGGCGACCTGCTCGGCCGTGAACGGCCCGTGCGTGCGGGCATAGCGGCCCACCACGTCGCCGAGCGGATCGGCCACGAGGGCCAGGTGCGCGTCCGGGATGCCCACCGGCAGGGCGATGCCGAGGGCGTCCCGCAGGCGTCCGGCGTCCTCGATGGCGGCGGTGCGGTCGGCGCCGGCCGTGCGGATGCGGATCGCGCGCCGATCGCCGCACAGCCGGGCCAGCCAGTGCGGGTCGATGCCCCGTGCGGCGGCCTCCTCGTCCGACAGCGGGCCGAGGATCCGCAGCAGGTCGGAGGCATCCTCGACGTCGCGGGCCCGGGTGGCAGGGGTGAGGCGCTGCAGCTCGGCCTCGACCTCGTCGAGGGCGCCGGCGTCGAGCAGGTCGCGCAGCTCGGGGGTGCCGAGCAGCTCGGCGAGGAGTCCGGGATCCAGGGTCAGGGCCTGCGCGCGTCGCTCGGCGAGGGGGGAGTCGCCCTCGTAGAGGAAGGAGGCGACGTAGCCGAACAGCAGCGACTGCGCGAACGGCGACGGCTGCTCGGTCGACGCCTCGTGCACGCGGATGCGCCCGTCGCGCAGCTCGGTGAGGATCTCGCGGAGCGCTGGCACGTCGTAGACGTCCTGCAGGCACTCGCGCACCGTCTCGAGGATGATCGGGAAGGACGCGTACTCGGAGGCGACGCCCAGCAGGTGCGCCGACCGCTGGCGCTGCTGCCACAGGGGCGTGCGCCGGTCGGGGCGGCGGCGGGGCAGGAGCAGGGCGCGGGCCGCGCACTCGCGGAAGCGCGACGCGAACAGCGCCGATCCGCCGACCTCTGCCGTGACGAGCGCCTCGACCTCCTCGGGCTCGATGGTGATGAGGTCCATGACCGAGCGGGCGGACTCCTCGTCGTCGACGTCGGGCAGGCGAAGGACGATGCCGTCGTCCGCGTGCATGACGTGTGCGTCGATGCCGATGGCGTCCCGGATGCGGGCGCCGATCACCAGGGCCCAGGGCGCATGGACCTTCGCGCCGAACGGCGTGTGCACCACGACCCGCCAGTCGCCGAGCTCGTCGCGGAACCGCTCCACCACGATCGTGGTGTCGCTGGGGACGACCGAGGTGGCCTCGCGCTGCTCGGCGACGTACTGCCGCAGGTTCGCGCTGGCACGCTCGTCCATGCCCGTCCCCGACAGGATGTCGGTGTCGTCGCGCGCCGAGGCGACCTCCCGGACGAACGCGCCGACGGCGCGGCCGAGCTCGGCTGGACGGCCGAGGGCGTCGCCGTGCCAGAACGGAAGGCGCCCGGGCTGGCCGGGCGCGGGCGACACGAGGACCCGGTCGTGGGTGATGTCCTCGATGCGCCACGAGGAGGCCCCCAGGGCGATGACGTCGCCGACCCGGGACTCGTAGACCATCTCCTCGTCGAGCTCGCCCGACGCGCGAGGCGCCCTCGCCGACGAGGAAGACGCCGAACAGCCCGCGGTCGGGGATCGTGCCGCCGCTGGTGACCGCGAGGCGCTGGGCTCCGGGCCGGCCGCTGAGCTGCCCGCTGTCGCGGTCCCACACGAGCCGAGGCCGGAGCTCGGCGAACTCGTCGGACGGGTAGCGGCCGGAGAGCATGTCGAGCACCGAGTCGAGCACGGCGTCGGTCAGGCCGGTGAACGGCGCGGCGCGGCGCACCATCGCGAGCAGGTCGTCGGCCGTCCAGTCGTCCATGGCCACGCACGCCACGATCTGCTGGGCGAGCACGTCGAGGGGGTTGCGCGGGATGCGCAGGTCCTCGATCTGGCCCGTGCGCATGCGCGAGGTGACGACGGCGGACGTGACGAGGTCGCCGCGGTACTTGGGGAAGACGATCCCGCGGCTGACGGCGCCGACCTGATGGCCGGCACGCCCGACGCGCTGCAGGCCGCTGGCGACGCTGGGCGGGGTCTCGACCTGGACGACGAGGTCGATGGTCCCCATGTCGATGCCGAGCTCGAGGCTGCTCGTCGCGACGACGGCCGGGAGCCGTCCGGCCTTGAGGTCGTCCTCGATCAGTGCGCGCTGCTCCTTGCTGACCGACCCGTGGTGGGCCCGGGCGATCGGCTGCGGGTCCGGCTGGCCCGCGGCGACGGCGCGGGCCAGGGCGATCTCGTTCACCTGCGCGGTGATGCGCTCGGCGAGGCGGCGGCTGTTGGCGAAGACCAGGGTGGTGCGGTGCTGCTCGATGAGGTCGACGAGCTGCTCGTCGATGTGCGGCCAGATGGAGGTGCGGGCGACGGAGCCGGCCGCGCTGCCCGAGATCTCGGTGGTCGCGCCGAGCTCGGCCATGTCGTCGACGGGCACGCGGATCTGCAGGTCCCACTGCTTCTCGCTCGGAGGGGCGACGACGGTGGCGGGCCGGCCCGGCCGCACGAAGGTCGCCACCGTCTCGAGCGGGCTGACCGTGGCCGACAGGCCGATGCGCTGAGCGGGACGGTCGAGCAGCAGGTCGAGGCGCTCGAGGGACAGCGCGAGATGCGCGCCGCGCTTGGTGCCGGCGATGGCATGGACCTCGTCGAGGATCACGGTGTCGATGCCGCGCAGGGCCTCGCGCGCCTGCGAGGTCAGCATGAGGAAGAGCGACTCCGGCGTCGTGATCAGGATGTCGGGCGGACGCTTCGCCAGCCGGGCCCGCTCGGCGGGCGGGGTGTCGCCGGTGCGGATGCCGATGGTGACGTCGGCGGCCTCGAGGCCCAGTCGCGTCGCCTCCCGCTCGATGCCGATCAGCGGGCTGCGCAGGTTGCGCTCGACGTCGACGGCGAGCGCCTTGAGCGGGGACACGTACAGGACGCGGCAGCGGCGCAGCCGGTCGGCGGGAACCGGGTCGTGCATGAGCCGGTCGATCGCGTGCAGGAAGGCCGCGAGGGTCTTGCCGCTGCCGGTCGGCGCAACGACCAGGGTGTCGTCGCCCGTTCGCGATGGCCGACCACGCGCCGACCTGGGCTGGCGTCGCCGCGGCGAACGCCCCGGTGAACCAGGCCCGGGTGGCGGGCGAGAGCGTCTGCAGGCCCGAGTCGCTCACGCGGCACCGCCGGCGGCGGTGGCCAGAGCAGATGCGAGCACGAGCAGGACGAAGCCCACGAGCTCCACCATGCCGATCCGCCCGGGCCTGCTCGACGGGTCGGCGAGCAGCATCGACCGCAGCGACGAACCAGGCGAACGGGGCGACGAGGAGCAGGCCGGACGGCAGGCCCCACCACGCCGCGAGACCGAGAGCGGCCGGCAGGCAGGCCCAGGCGAACGCGCGCGACGCCCGAGCGAAGCGCGGATCGGCGCGCTCGCGGATGAGCGACTTCACGTGGAGGGTCGATCCGCTCGAGCAGGAGCGCGACCGCCACCGTCAGCACCCAGACGTGGACCGGCACGGCCGGCGAGCGGGGGAGGAGCGAGGGTCGAGCCGCCCGCGGCCACTGCCCATGTCACCGGCACCATGGCCGCGCACTCGACGATGAAGACCGCGTCGTTGACGAGGGCCCGCTCGTCGCGCCGGCGGGCGAAGGCGATGTTGACGGTGAACAGGGCGGCGTAGGCCGAGGGCGACCCAGCGCGAGCCACGGGCGGGCGACCAGCAGGGGGAGCCCGCGGCCACGGTCGGCGAGCCACCAGATGGCGAGCGGTCGGGCGAAGCGGCGGGCGTCCGGGTGACGCGAGGTGCGGTCGCGGACGAGGGCCAGCACGAAGTAGGACGCCGGGTAGGCGCAGACCCACGCGACTGCGAGGAGCAGCAGCAGGGGCGTCCAGGGGGAGACCGTGACGGCCACGGCGACGGGCAGGGCGAGGAACGCCCATGCTCCGTGCTGGGGAGGCACGACCGGGACCCGGCGGAGGGTTCGGGCGGGTGCGCTCACGCCTTGATTGTGCTGGATGGGGCAGACTGCCGCTCGTGCGCCTCACTGACTTCTGGGATCGCATGGACCAGGTCTTCGGCCCGGCCTATGCGCGGTCGTGGGCGCACGACGTCGTCCTGCCGCCGCTCGGGCCTCACCGTCGCGCAGGCGATCGACGCCGGGCGTCGACACGAAGGACATCTGGCGGGCCGTCTGCGCGACGACGGACGTCCCGGCGGTGCTCGCGTGACCGCCACGGTCGACCAGGGGCTGCACGATCCGGCGATCGCCGCCGTGCAGCGACGCACGGTCGCCGTCCTCTCGGTGGGTCAGGTCTTCGGCGGCATCGCGGTCGCGGGATCGGTGGCGGCGGGCTCGCTCATCGCCGCGTCCGTCGCGGACTCCGAGGCGGCCGCGGGATTCGCGCAGACCGCAGGCGTGCTCGGGGCCGCGGTGCTCGCCCTGCCGCTCGCGCGGATCGCGCTCGGCCGCGGTCGCCGTCTCGCGCTGGCCACCGGGTACGGCCTCGGCGCGATGGGCGCGGTCATCGTGGTCGTCGCGGCCGTGCTGCGCAACCTGCCGCTCGTGCTGCTCGGCTGCTTCTTCGTCGGGGTTGCGTCCGCCTCCGGCTACCAGGCGCGGTACGCCGCGACCGACCTCGCGCCCGAGGAGCATCGCGCCCGGGCCCTGTCCTGGGTGGTCTGGGCGGCGACCGTCGGCGCCGTGCTCGGGCCGAACCTGCTCAACGCGTCCGGCGCGCTCGGCATGGCCATGGGCCTGCCGCAGCTGTCCGGTCCCGTACGTCGTGGCGGCGGGCTGCCTCGCCGCTGACGGCGGCCGTGCTGCTGATCTTCCTGCGGCCCGATCCCTACCTCACGTCGATCGCCCATCGCGAGAGCCGGGGCGAGGACGTCGTCCGCCCACGCCTGCGCGACGGCATCGAGCACCTGCGCGGCCGCCCGCGCGCCCTGCTCGGCATCGCGACGATCGCGGTGGGCCACGTGGTGATGGTCATGGTGATGGTCATGACGCCCGTGCACATGGCGCACGTCGACGTGACCCTGCAGCTCATCGGGCTGGTCATCAGCGTCCACGTCGCCGGCATGTACGCCCTGTCGCCGGTCGTGGGCTGGTGCGTCGACCGCTTCGGCCGGATCGCGGTCGTCGTGGCGGGCATCGTCATCCTCACCGCCGCCTGCGTGGTGGCCGGACTGGCGCCCGGGGACGCCGTGCCGATGCTCGGGCATCGGGCTGTTCCTGCTCGGACTCGGGCTGGTCGTGCACCCTGATCGCCGGCTCGACGATGGTGACCGACGAGGTCGCCGCCGCCGAGCGGCCGGCGGTCCAGGGGCTGTCGGACCTGGTCATGAACGGCGCGGGCGCGGTCGGGGGAGCGGTGGCGGGGATCGTGGTGCTGGTGTCGTCCTACGGCGTCCTGTGCGCCGTGGCGGTCGTGCCGCTCGTCGTCCTCGGCGTGGCCGTGGCGAGCCCGGCGTGTCGCGTGCATTCGAACACCCGTTCGATATAGATTCACGGCACGACGGCGGTGCGGGCACCGTTCACAGGGAGCGGCGAGGCGTGGTCGACTGTCAGACCGGCACTCGTAGTTTCGCCGCATCGCCCACCGAGTCACCGAGGAGACACCATGGCAAGCGCCGCCAACGACCGTGAGAAGGCCCTTGACGCCGCCCTCGCCCAGATCGAGCGCCAGTTCGGCAAGGGCTCGATCATGCGCCTCGGCGAGGAGGGCCGGATGCCGATCGAGGTGATCCCCACCGGCTCGATCGCGCTCGACATCGCGCTCGGCATCGGCGGGCTGCCCCGCGGCCGCATCGTGGAGATCTACGGCCCCGAGTCCTCGGGCAAGACCACCCTCGCCCTGCACGCGATCGCGAGCGTGCAGGCGGCCGGCGGTCTCGCTGCGTTCATCGACGCGGAGCACGCCCTCGACCCCGACTACGCCTCGCGGCTCGGCATCGACCTCGACAGCCTCTACGTGTCGCAGCCCGACACCGGTGAGCAGGCCCTCGAGATCTGCGACACCCTCGTCCGCTCCGGTGCCATCGACCTGATCGTCATCGACTCCGTCGCGGCACTCGTGCCCGCGCGCCGAGATCGAGGGCGAGATGGGCGACTCGCACGTCGGCCTGCAGGCCCGCCTGATGAGCCAGGCGCTGCGCAAGATGGCCGGTGCGCTGAGCAACACCAACACGACCTGCATCTTCATCAACCAGCTCCGCGAGAAGATCGGCGTCATGTTCGGCTCGCCGGAGACCACCACCGGCGGCAAGGCGCTGAAGTTCTACTCGTCCGTCCGCCTCGACGTCCGCCGGATCGAGACCCTGAAGGGCGGCACCGAGGCCGTCGGCAACCGCACCCGCGTCAAGGTCGTCAAGAACAAGGTCGCCCCGCCCTTCAAGCAGGCCGAGTTCGACATCCTCTACGGCGAGGGCATCTCGCGCGAGGGATCGCTCATCGACATCGGCGTCGACGCGGGCATCGTGCGCAAGTCCGGCGCCTGGTACACGTACGAGGGCGACCAGCTCGGCCAGGGCAAGGAGAACGCGCGCACCTTCCTCAAGGACAACCCGGATCTGGCCAACGACATCGAGAAGCGCATCAAGGACTCGCTCGGGCATCGGGCCACAGGTCGACGCGCCGGCCGACGCGCCTGCACCTGCGCTGGCACCCATCGACGAGTAGTCACCGCGCTGATGCGCTACGTCACCGAACCGACGCCGGGCTCGCCGGGTGACCTGCAGGACGACGCCGACCCGGAGCAGGTCGCCCGGACGATCCTGCTCCGGCGGCTGTCGGCCGCCCCCCGCAGCAGGTCGGAGCTGCGCTCCGACCTCCTGCGACGGGGGCTTGCCGAGGACGTCGCCGACCGCGTGCTCGACCGCTTCACCGAGGTGGGGCTGATCGACGACACGTCCTACGCCGCGGCGTGGGTGGAGTCGCGTCAGCGCACGCGCGGCGCGGCCCGCGGAATCCTGCGCCAGGAGCTGCGGTCCAAGGGGATCAGCGACGACGACGCGGCCCTCGCGCTCGACGCGATCGACGAGGAAGCCGAACGAGCCCGCGCGGTGCAGCTGGTCCAGGTGAAGGTCCGTTCCATGGCGCGCCTCGAGCCCGAGGTGCGGGCACGGCGCCTGGTCTCCATGCTGATGCGCCGTGGCTATCGGCATGGCACCGCGCTGTCGGTCGTCACCGAGGTGCTGGGCGAGCTGCCGGATGCGCACGCCTCACCCGACGACGGTGGCGACACGGTCAGTGACTGACGGCCTGCCCAGCGCCTTCGAGGCGGACGATCCCGAGGAGGGGAAGCATGATCGAGTCGACGATGTGCTCGACCTGCGCGTGCGGATGGCACCGAGCCGGCGAGCAGCAGCTGGTGGATGGTGAGCGCGGCCGGCAGCTCGAGGACGTACGGGTCGATGGGCTGGGCGGGGATCTCGCCGCGCGCCATCGCCCGCTGGAACATGCCGATCACCTCGACCTGCTTGGCCTGGCCGAAGCGCGTCTGGAACTCGACGGCGAGGGTCGGGTCGTGGGCGGCCTCGCTGATGAGCTCGCGGAGCACGATGCCGAGCCCGCCGTCGAGCTGGCTCGTGAAGGTGGTGAGCGAGGTGATCATGTCCGTCGCGCAGGGACCCGCTGTCCGGTGGCGACGGGTGGCAGCGACTCCGCCAGGGTGGTGACGAAGACGTCGAGCGCGAGGGCGCGGACGTTGGGCCAGCGGCGGTACAGCGCGGCCTTGCCGGTGCCGGCCCGCTTGGCGATGCGGTCCATCGAGGCGCCGCGCACGCCGCGCTCGGCGATCTCCGCGAGCGCCGCCTCGAAGACGGCCTCGCGCAGCACCTCGCCGCGGCGTCGGATGACGCAGGTCTCGACCACGTCTGCACGATAGCACGATAGGGAACGAAACCGTTCCCTCGATTTGACAGTTAGGGAACGATGGCGTTCGCTATGCCTAGCACTCGTTGACGCCCCTCACGTTGGAAGAAGGCCCCATGCCCGGCTTGTCCGCTTGGGCGGTTCGCCGCCCGGTGATCGCCCTCGTCTCCTGGCTCGTGGCCCTCGTGGTCGTCGTCGGCCTCGGCACCCAGGTGGGCGGTGAGCTGAACGACTCCTTCGACCTGCCCGACACCGAGTCCAAGGTCGCCACCGACCTGCTCGCGTCGAGCGGTACCGACACCAGCCGGCTCGACGGCGGCGCGACCATCGTGTGGTCGCCCGCGACCGGCACGGCGGTGGACCCGGCCGTGGCCGAGCAGATCGTGCCCTTCCTCACCGAGGTCGCGGCGCTGGAATCGGTCGCCTGCGTGACCAACCCGCTCGATCCGCAGGGCGCGGCCGCTCGGCACCGACTGCCCCGAGTCCACCGGTCCGGACCCGGCCGCCATCGCGACCCTGACGCCCGAGGAGCAGCAGATCCTGGCGGCCTCGTTCTCCGCCATCAGCCCGGACCAGACCGTCGCGTACGCGACCGTCTCCTTCGTCACCGACGAGAACGGCGAGCTGAGCGTCTCCACCGCTGACGCGAAGGTCATCCTCGACGGCGTCAAGGCGCTCAACGGCGACCAGCTCGCCGTCGGCGCGCAGGGCCAGGTGCTCGAGTTCGCCGGCCAGGAGCCGCCGAGCAGCGAGGCGATCGGCCTCCTCGTCGCCATCATCATCCTGCTCATCGCCTTCGGCTCGATCGTCGCCGCCGGCATGCCGATCGTCGTCGCGCTCGTCGGCCTGACGATGGGGCAGATGTTCGTGCTCGTGGTCGCCAACTTCCTCGACGTCGCGACGTTCGCGCCGACCCTGGCGGCCATGATCGGCCTCGGCGTCGGCATCGACTACGCCCTGTTCGTCATGAACCGCTACCGCCAGGCCGTGCTGCACGGGCGGGAGCCGAAGGACGCGGCGATGGAGTCCGTGCAGACCGCGGGCCGCGCCGTCCTGTTCGCCGGCAGCACCGTCATCATCGCCCTGCTCGGCCTGTTCGTGCTCGGCATCAACTTCTTCAACGGCCTCGCCGTCGCCGCCGCCGTGACCGTGCTGATGGTCATGCTGTCGGCGCTGTGGATGCTGCCGGCCCTGCTCAGCCTGCTCGGCACCAAGGCCCTGGCCTGGCGGCTGCCGTGGGGCAAGAAGCCCGGAGCCCTGAAGGGCCACCCCGAGGGCCGCGCGTGGGCGCACTACGGGCGCATCCTGCAGAAGAAGCCGATCATCCCGGCGCTGCTCGCGCTCGCCGTCGTGCTCGTCCTCGCCATCCCGATGCTCAGCCTGCGCCAGGGCTTCGCGGACGACTCCGGCAAGCCCGAGGGCTCGCCGGCGCGCATCGCGTACGACCTGCGCGCCGAGGGCTTCGGTCCCGGCGTGAACGGGCCGTTCCTCGTGGTGGCCGACCTGTCCGAGGCGACCAGCCCGGAGGCCTACGGCCAGATCATCGCCGGCCTCGCCGCCACCGAGGGCGTGGCCGGCACGTCGCCGAGCGCCGACGTGCTGCCGATCCTGGGCAAGCTCGTCCCAGGCTGCGGCGGAGAACGCGCAGGCCGAGGGCGCCGCCGCGCCGCAGACGGTCCAGGCGATCGCCGTGTACCCGACGACGTCCCCGCAGGACGAGGCCACCACGGAGCTGCTCGAGCGGCTGCGCACCGAGACGAACCCCGCCCTGCAGGAGTCGACGGGAGCCAAGCTCTACGTCGGCGGCACGCAGGCGATCACGAGCGACTTCACGACGGTGCTGCAGGACGCACTGCCGCTGTTCCTCGCGATCGTCGTCGGCCTGGGCTTCCTCGCCCTCGTGCTGCTGTTCCACTCGCTCGTCGTGCCGCTGACGGCGGCGATCACCAGCATGCTGTCCTTCGCCGCGGCGATGGGCATCACGGTCGCGGTGTTCCAGTGGGGCTGGTTCATGGACCTGCTCGGCATCCCGGGAACCGGGCCGATCTTCCCGTTCCTGCCGATCATGGTGTTCGCGATCCTCTTCGGCCTGTCGATGGACTACCAGGTGTTCCTGGTGTCGCGGATGCAGGAGGAGTGGGTGCACACCCGCGACAACAAGGCGGCCGTGCGGCGCGGCCTGGCCGGGTCCGGTCGCGTCGTCGTCATCGCCGCAGCCATCATGTCGAGCGTCTTCCTGGCGTTCGTCCCGAGCACCAACGCGACGATCAAGCTGTTCGGCATCGCGCTCGCGTCGGCGGTCATCATCGACGCCTTCATCGTGCGGCTGGTGCTGGTGCCGTCGCTCATGTCGATGCTCGGCAAGGCGAACTGGTGGCTGCCCGAGCTGGCTCGACCGCCTGCTCCCCAAGATCCACATCGAGGCGCCGGAGGACGAGCTCACCGACGACGAGCCGGAGTCGCTGGGCGAGCCGCCGAGTCGCGTCGGCGAGCCGGAGACCGTCGGCGCCCGCTAGCACGGAGACACCCGCGAGCGGCCAAAGTGCGTACGCCGCACTTTGGCCGCTCGCGGCATTACGGTGAGGCGCATGACAGCACCGGGGGGCGCCGAGCGCCGCCATGTCGGGCGCGTCGAGCGCTGCCTGACCGGCCGCCGCGCAGCGCGCTCGTGCTGCTCGCCCTCGTCACCGGCGCGATCGTCTCGAACATCAACCTGAGCATCGCCAACGTCGCCCTGCCGACGATCGGCGCAGACCTCGGTGCGACGCAGGACCAGCTCACCTCGATCGCCAACGCGTTCGCACTCGGCCTCGCGTCGACGGTCCTCTACCTCGGCTCGATCGGCGACCGCTACGGGCGCAAGCTGCTGTTCGTGCTCGGCTGCGTGCTGACGGTGCCGACCGCGATGCTGGCCGCGTGGGCGCCGTCGCCGGAGGTCCTGACGCTGGCCCGCTTCGCCGGCGGCTTCGCCGCCGCACTGCTCTTCCCGACGACGCTGTCGCTGATCTCGGCGCTGTACCGCGGCGCGCGCGCGCGTCACCGCCATCGCGCTGTGGTCCGGTCTCGGCGGCGGCGTGGCCGCCCTCGGGCCGCTGATCGGCGGCTGGCTGCTCGAGTCCTTCTGGTGGGGCTCGGTCTTCCTCATCACCCTGCCGCTCGTCGTCCTCGCCCTCGTGATCGGGCTGTGGGTCCTGCCCTGGCATGCGGGCGAGGAGGTCTTCCCGGTCGATCACCTCGGCGGTGTCCTGTCGGTGCTGGGCATCGGGCGGCCTGGTGCTCATGATCGAGCGCATCGACAAGGGGATCACCACCGAGTGGATCGATCATCGCGGTGGTCGCCGATCGTCAGCCTCGTTCTCTTCTTCTGGCGGCAGACCCGCGCACCGCGACCGCTGATGTCGCTGCCGCTGGCCAAGGCCCGCACGTTCTGGGTCGCCTTCGTGGCCGGAGCCATCACCTTCGGGTCGCTCATCGGTGCGATGTTCATCGGCCAGCAGTACACGCAGAACGTCCTCGGCTACGACACCCTCACGGCGGCGGCCGTCGTGCTCCCGGCGGCCATCGGCACGGCGATCTTCGGCCAGCTGGCGGGCAGGCTCATCTCCGCCCGGGGCTCGCAGTTCACGTTCATGCTCGGCCTGGGCTCGGTGGCCGCGGCGTTCACCGTGATGCTCGTCGCCTGGACCAGCGGCGCCAGCATGGGCTGGGTGCTGCTGGCCTATGGACTCGTCGGCACGGGCGTGGGCCTGGCCGCCACGCCCGCGTCGCGCTCGCTCATGTCGTCGGTGCCGGCGAGCCGCGGCGGCATGGGCTCGGCGTTCCTCGACCTCACTCGCGACTTCGGCGGCGCCATCATGCAGGCGATCATGGGCGCCCTGCTGGCCGGAGCGTACGCGGCGCGGATCGGCGCCGACCTGGCCGCGCTGCCGCCGCAGGACGCCGCCAAGGTGAGCGACGACACCGCCGATGCGCTGACGTCGTCCTTCCAGAGCGCCGAGCAGGTGGCGCAGCAGTACCCCGACTACGCCAGCCAGATCACGAGCGCGGCGGCCGACGCATTCACCTCCGGCAAGAGCGCCGCGATCGCCGTCGCCCTGCTCATGACGCTCGTCGGGCTGGCCCTCGTCCTGTTCGTGTATCCCGCGCAAGGACGCGGAGGAGGCGTACTACGCGCAGGTGGCCGCCGGGGACGGATCCGCGCCGTGACCGCGGACGACCTGCTGATCACCACCGAGCGCCTCGACCTCCACACCGTCCTGCCCGCGGAGTACGCGATCCTCCAGCACGATCGCGCCGACCCACGGCTGTGGGCGAGACCGGGGCTTCACCAACCCGCTCGGCCACCTGGTGGACGATCCGGGGCCGCTGCCGTTCCGGATCCCGCGCGTCGCCGCGGATCCGGACGCCGCGCCCTACCTGCTCCGGCTGGCCGTGCTGCGTGAGCGAGGCGATCGTCATCGGCAGCGCCGGGTTCCATGCCCGTCCCGACGACGACGGCATGATCGAGATCGGGCTGGGCATCGTGCCGGAGGAGCGGGGCCGCGGCTACGCGCAGGAACTCCTGCGCGGCATGTGGGCGTGGGTCGTCACGCAGCCAGGAGTCCGCACGCTCCGGTACACCGTCAGTCCCGACAACGCACCCTCGCAGGCGATCATCCGGAGGTTCGGCTTCGAGCACCACGGCCAGCAGATCGACGAGGTCGACGGGCCGGAGGACATCTACGAGCTGTCCGCCGACGAGTACCGGCGGCGCTACCTCGCCTAGGATCGGGCTCGTGCGAGAGGGGTGACGCGTGTGACAGCCGATGTCGACGCGCCGATGACCCCTGCTCGGGCGCTGCAGCTGTGGATCGCGGTGCAGACCCTGAAGCCGGTGCGCGACCCCTGGGTACGACCCCGCCGAGCACGGCCCCGCGCTCGAGGTCATCGGCGAGCGGCTGCTGGCCGATCGGACCCTCGCCAGCGGCAAGGTCAGCGACGCCCTGAAGGCCCTGATGGCGAACCCGCAGATGAGCACGGCCGACCTGACGGGCACCGTGTTCGGCGGCAGCGCCGGATACACCCTCCACGTCATGTGGCCGCTGGCGTCGATCTTCGCCGGCCGCATGCCCCGCAAGGTGGCCGGATCCACCGGCAAGAGCTACGTCGGCTGGGTCGAGCGCATCCGACGGGTCGTGCTGCGCGGACTGCCCCTGGCGAGCGTCGGACGCCGTGTCCGCGGTGCTGGATGCGGTCAGCGACGCGTACGCCTCGGCGGTCGTCGTGGCGCCGTCGCAGGACGTGGACGCCGGCCGCCTCGTCGAGGCCGAGAGCGAGCGGGTCGACACCGATGAGCCGGGCATCTACGTCTTCACCACGCCGACCTACCTCGCGCATCCGCCGTTCGGGTGGAACACCGAGGACCTCGGCCCGACTGGACTTCCGCTACCTCAACGTCAGCAGCACGACCGTGGACGAGGACGGCCGCGTGGTGAGCGAGTTCAGCCGCCAGTCGGGGCTGCCCGAGCCCTACATCATCCTGGCCACGTTGCGGAGCCCCGATCCCGACGACCGACTACCTGGCGAAGGAGCGGCAGCTCCATCGCCTCCTCGCGGAGGCGCGCCACGGCCCCGAGAAGGACGGCACCCAGCGATCGGCGGGCCAGGGCGCGGGGACCGGGTGGTTCATCACCCGGCTGCCGTTCGTCCTCGCGATCGCGGAGGTGCTCGGCCTGGAGCCGGTGATGTCCGACGACCTGAGGGCCGGCGTGAACGAGATCCTGTCGGCGTGCCAGCTGACGGACTGGATCGCTGGGCTGAGCCGGTCGCGTCGCCCTGCGCGGTCCACTGCCTAGACTCTGAGACCGTGACGCCTCCCCGCCCGGACCTGGCGCCGCGCACCTACCAGGTGCGCACCTACGGCTGCCAGATGAACGTGCACGACTCCGAGCGGCTCGTCCGGCCTGCTGGAGGACGCCGGCTACGTCCCGGCCGACGAGGGCGCGACCGCGGATGTCGTGGTGTTCAACACCTGCGCCGTCCGCGAGAACGCCGACAACCGGCTCTACGGCAACCTCAGCCACCTCGTGCCGGTGAAGGCCGACCATCCCGGGCATGCAGATCGCCGTGGGTGGCTGCCTCGCCCAGAAGGACCAGGGCGACATCCTCGCCAAGGCCCCCTGGGTCGACGTCGTGTTCGGAACGCACAACATCGGCTCGCTGCCGGTCCTCCTCGAGCGTGCGCGCATCGCGCAGGAGGCCCAGGTCGAGATCAAGGAGTCCCTCGAGGTGTTCCCCTCGACGCTGCCGACGAAGCGCGACAGCGCCTACGCGGCGTGGGTGTCGGTGAGCGTGGGGTGCAACAACACCTGCACGTTCTGCATCGTGCCCGCGCTGCGCGGCAAGGAGAAGGACCGCCGGCCGGGCGACATCCTCGGCGAGATCCGGGCGCTCGTCGACGAGGGCGTGCTCGAGATCACCCTGCTGGGGCAGAACGTCAACGCGTACGGCTCGGAGTTCGGCGACCGCGAGGCCTTCTCGAAGCTGCTGCGCGCGTGCGGGGAGATCGACGGCCTCGAGCGCGTGCGGTTCACGAGTCCGCACCCGCGCGACTTCACCGACGACGTCATCGCCGCGATGGCCGAGACGCCCAACGTCATGCCGCAGCTGCACATGCCGCTGCAGTCGGGCTCGGACGCCGTTCTCCAGCGCATGCGCCGCTCCTACCGGCAGGACCGCTACCTCGGCATCATCGAGCGGGTGCGCGCCGCCATGCCCGAGGCCGCCATCACGACCGACATCATCGTGGGCTTCCCGGGCGAGACCGAGGACGACTTCGCGCAGACGCTGCATGTCGTCCGCGAGGCGCGGTTCGCCGGCGCCTTCACGTTCCAGTACTCGAAGCGGCCGGGCACGCCCGCCGCCACCATGCCCGACCAGGTGCCGCACGCGGTCGTCCAGGAGCGGTACGAGCGGCTGGTCGACGCTCGTCAACGACGTGGCCTGGACGGAGAGCCGCGCGCAGACCGGCCGCGTCGTCGACGTGCTGGTGGCGGAGGGCGAGGGACGCAAGGACGAGCAGACGGAGCGACTCTCCGGCCGCGCGCCCGACAACCGGCTCGTGCACGTGGCGGTCGATCCGGCGGTGGGCGTGCCGCGCCCGGGCGACGTCGTCACCGCCGAGGTGACGTACGCCGCCCCGCACCATCTCGTCGCCGACCGCGTGCTCGCCGTGCGCCGCACCCGCGCCGGGCGATGCCGCCGAGCGAGCCCGGACGGCGACCCAGCCGGACGCCGCGACGGCCGTGCTGCTGGGCCTGCCGACCGTGCGCGCGTGACCCCACCGCTGCTGGCCATCGTCGGGCCGACGGCGTCCGGCAAGTCGGCCCTCGCCGTGGCAGGTCGCGCATCGCATCGGCGGACGGGCGGAGATCGTCAGCACCGACTCGATGCAGGTCTACCGCGGGCATGGACATCGGCACCGCGACGCCGACGCGACGTCGAGCGCGGGGGAGTGGCCCACCACCTGCTCGACGTCTGGGACCCGTCGCACGCCGTCACGCGTGGCGGAGTTCCAGGCGCAGGCGCGGGCGGCCATCGGCGGGATCCGGTCTCGCGGAGGGGTGCCGATCGTCGTGGGCGGCAGCGGCCTGTACGTGTCGGCCGTGCTCGACGACCTGCGCTTCCCCGGCACCGATCCGGAGGTCCGGGCCCGCTGGGAGGCGGAGCTGTCCGCGGTCGGGCCCGAGCGCCTGCATGCGCGCCTCGCCGAGGTGGACCCGGCGGCCGCCGAGGCGATCCTCCCGACCAACGGCCGCCGGATCGTCCGCGCGCTCGAGGTCATCGAGATCACCGGGGAGCCGTTCGTGGCGACGCTGCCCGAGCCGACCGAGGTGCTGCCCGCCGTGCGCGTCGGCCTCGAGATCCCCCGGGACGAGCTCGATGCGCGCATCGAGCAGCGGGTCGACCGGATGTGGGATCAGGGTTTCGTCGACGAGGTGCGGCTGCTGGCCGCGCAGGGGCTCGCCGGCACGCCCACGGCGTCGCGGGCCCTCGGCTACCAGCAGGTGCTCGCCCTCCTGGCGGGCGACGTCACCGGAGGCGCAGGCGCGGCAGGAGACGGTCGATGCGACGCGCCGGTTCGCCCGGAGGCAGCAGCGCTGGTTCCGCCGGGACCCGCGGATCACGTGGATCCGCTACGACAGCCCGACCGCCGTCGACGAGGCCCTCGCCGCGTGGGAGGCCGGCACCGCGACGTAGTACTCCGTCCCGAGCATCAGCGCCTGCAGGGGCCGCGGCAGCCGGGTCAGCACGGCGAGCGTCCGCGTGGTGCCGTCGGCGGCGGCCTGCGACGAGTGCGCGCGAAGTGAGGCGTCCTTGGCAGCCGAGCTGAGCGACCGCACGTCGACGCGGTGCGTGATCTCCGCCCGTGGCGTCCAGGCCGAGTCGAACTCCGCTGCGCGAGAACTCCGCTGGCGTGAGCCGCAGCGTGGCGGCCAGGTGGGCGGCGCGCGCGATGGGCTCGCGGGGCAGGGTCGCCTCGAACAGCCGGGGGACCCGTGCGCACAGCGCAGCAGCCGTGCGCACCGAGCGGTGCACCTGGACGTGGTCGGGGTGGCCGTAGCCGCCGGACGGGTCGTATCCGACGAGGACGTCGGCATCCTCCTCGTCGCAGATCGCGGCGATGCGCCTGGCGATCGTGAAGCGCCCGACCTGCGCGAAGCCGCCGGGCACGTCGCCGTGCAGCCCGGAGTCGGGGTAGCCGAGCGTCACGGTGCGGGCGACCCCGAGGGCGCGTGCGGACGCCTCGACCTCGGCGAGGCGCGTGCCCGCGAGGTCGCGACTGGAACTCCTGCGACGTGAGTCCGGCCGCGCCGTCGGTGGCGACCACGAGCACCACGCGATGCCCCTCGCTCGTCGCCCGGGCCATCGTGCCGGCTGTCAGCAGCGCCTCGTCGTCGGGGTGCGCGTGCACGAACACCAGGGTGCGGGGCGTGCGGCTCATGGGACGCATTGTGGCGTACGGTCGGCGACTGTGAGGATCGCCCACGTCAGCGACTGCTACGCCCCTCGCACGGGCGGCATCGAGACGCAGGTGCGGGCCCTCGCCGGTCGCCAGGCGGCGCACGGCGACCACGTGCGCGTCATCACGGCGACGCCCGGCCACGCCGGACGTGTTCGCGGGCGACGACGTCGTCGACGGGCTGACGGTCCATCGCGTCGCGGCGCACCTGCCCGTTCGAGCTGCCCATCCATCCGCGGACGGTCACCGAGGTGGGGCGCCTGCTCGATCGCCATCCGGTCGACGTCGTGCACGTGCACGCCGGTGTGGTGTCGCCGTTCGCCTGGGGCGCGGTGCGGGCGGCCACTCGCCGCGGCGTGCCGACCCTCGTGACGGTGCACAGCGTCTGGGGACCGCTGGCCCGTCCGGGCTTCGGGTTGTCCGACGGCCTCGTCCGCTGGAGCCAGGTGGGGCGTGACCCTCAGCGCGGTGAGCGACGTCGCGGCGCGACGCATCGCGGCGGCAGTACCGCGGGCGGGGGAGGTGCTCGTCGTCCCGAACGGCATCGACCCGCAGGCCTGGGCGGTCGAGCCGCGGGGCGCCGACCCGTCGCGCCTGCGCATCGCCACCGTCATGCGCATGGCCCCGCGCAAGCGCACGCTGCCGCTCGTGCGGATCGTGCGAGGCCGCCGCCGGCGAGCTCGGCGCCGCAGGTGCGCGTGACGGCCACGCTCGTGGGCGACGGGCCGGAGCGGGCTCGGGCCGAGAAGTACGCGCGAGGAGCACGGCCTCGCCGACGTCGTGCGGTTCACCGGCCGTCTCGACGCGGCCGGCATCCGCGAGGTCTTCGCCGAGTCCGACGTGTACCTCCAGCCGTCGGTCAAGGAGTCGTTCGGGCTGGCGGCACTCGAGGGCCGCTCTGCAGGGCTGCCGGTGGTGGCACGCAGCCAGACGGGCACGACGCAGTTCGTGCAGGACGGCGTGCAGGGACTGCTGGCGGCGGACGACGCCGGGCTCGTCCCGCGCGCTCGTGCGGCTCGGTCGCGACCGCGCGCTGCTCGACGGCCTGACGCACCACAACCGCACCACTCCGCCGCAGGACGCGTGGCCGCACGTGCTCGAGATCGTCCGCGACGCGTATGCGCGTGCGGGGGCGTCCTCCGACCTGACGTTAGGCTCGCGGCATGGCGAGACTCAACGAGGTGCCGTTCATCAAGGGCCACGGCACCGGCAATGACTTCGTCATCATCCCCGACATCGACGGGCACCTCGACCTGACGCCCGAGCAGGTGCGCTGGCTGTGCGATCGCCACGTCGGCATCGGCGGCGAACGGCGTCCTTCGCGTCGTCCGCACCGAGCACGTGCCCGGGCTTCGAGGACTTCGCCCCCGTCGCGGAGTTCTTCATGGACTACCGCAACGCCGACGGCTCGCTCGCGGAGATGTGCGGCAACGGTGCTCGCGTGTTCGTGCGCTACCTCGACGCCACCGGGCTGGTGACCGACGACGACGTCGTGATCGCCACGCGCGGCGGCCTGCGCAGCGTGACGATCAACACGGACCGCACCATCACGATCGACATGGGCAAGGCGACGACACCACGGGCCAAGGCGCTTCCGCAGGTGGCCGTGGGGGGACGTTCATGGCCGGCGACCGGGTGTCCTGGTGCCCAACCCGCACGCGGTCGTGTTCGTCGACGAGCTCGACGAGGCCGGCGACCTCGCCGTCGCTCCCGACGTCACTCCCGCCGACGTGTTCCCCGACGGCGTGAACGTGGAGTTCGTCGTCGACCGCGGCGCGAACCACGTCGCGATGCGCGTGCACGAGCGCGGCGTGGGGGAGACCCTGTCGTGCGGCACGGGAGCGTGCGCGGTGGCCTGGGCCGCACGCCGCCGCGCCGGCTCGGACGAGGCGGGGGAGTCGACCTGGCAGGTCGACGTCCCCGGCGGCACCGTCCATGTCACCGAGACGGCCGACGGGTTCCCTGCTGCTCACGCGGGCCGGCCGACCTCGTGGCGCGCGGCACCGTCCTGCTGCCCTTCTAGGCCCCGGTCGCCGCCAGCGGTGGGCGAGCGCCGAGCGGCCGTGCACTCCGAGCTTCCGGTAGACGCTGCCCAGGTGGTACTCGACGGTCCGCGGCGAGAGGAAGAGCTCCTCCGCCACCTCGCGGTTGCTGCGTCCCGACGCCACAGCCTCCGCCACCGCCCGCTCCTGTGGAGTCAGGACCTCCAGACCCGCCGATGCGCGAGGCTGGCCTCCGGCGGCCCGCAGTTCGGTCTGCGTGCGATGCAGCCACGGCGCAGCGTCGAGCTGCTCGAAGGTGCGCTGCGCCGTCAGCAGGCAGGTGCGCGCGGCCGACCGCTGCCGGTCGCGACGCAGGTGCTCCCCGAGGAGCAGCTGGGTCCGGGCCTCCTCGAAGGGGTCGTGCGCCTCCTGGTGCGCGGCCAAGGCCGCACGCAGCAGCTCCTCCGCATCCGCGCCGTCCGCCGAGAGCGCCTGCGCGCGGAGGTCCAGGGCACGGGCCAGTGGATCGTCCATGGCCGATAGCAGATCGCTCAGTGCGGCGGCGCGGATGCGGGCCTCCTCGGTGCGGCCCAGGCGGACCAGGGTCTCGACGAGGTCGCCGCGGGCGGGCAGCACGGCATCGCGCAGGCCTCGGCCGAGGAACGGCACATCGGCGGCCGCCGCGAGCGAGGCGACGGCCTCGTCGAGCCGGCCATGCGCGAGGGCGTGCAGGCCGACGGCCCGGTCGAGGGTGGCCATCCGCCGGCGGTCGCCGATGTGCTGCGCCCGCCGACGGAGGTGGGTCACCTCGTCCGTCAGGACGTCATCCCGGCCCTGGAGCCCGGCGAGCTCGGCGGCGAGCGCGCCCATGCCCAGCTGTGCCCCTGTCGCGCCGGTGACGGCGGCCAGCGGCCGGGCCGAGTCGAGGATGTCGAGTGCCCGCGTCCAGTCGCCGGCTGCGCGGGCCCGCCAGGCCCGGATGCCCTGCAGGCAGGCGAGCGACGACGACCGCTCGCGCTCGCGCTGGGTCGCGACGAGCAGCCGGTTGGCCGACTCCGGGTGACGTGTCGAGCAGCAGGTCGTCGAGGAAGACGATGCTCAGCAGGCGGTCGAAGGGGATCGCGTGTGGGTCGACGTCACGTGCCCGCTCGATGGCCTCGCGCCGCATCGCCGTCGCCGGACCGACGTCACCGGCCTGGAAGAGACCGGCGGCGACCAGCGCGAGCCCCGCCCACGGTGGCTCGACCCCGTCCTCGCTCGACGCGAGGGTGCGCTCGACCTCGACGTACTCCCGCGCCGCGCGCAGTCCGGCATCGGTGTCACCGAGGCTCCATGCGTTCATCGCCGCGTCCCACAGCAGCACCCGCAGGGCGGCGGGAGCGGCAACCCGGGCGCGGCGGATGGTCGACCACTGGGCGGTGAGGGCGCTGTCGGGGTCGGCCTCGGATCGCTGCAGGGAGCTGAGCCACTCCACCCACACGGCGCACTCCGCCTCCATCTGCACGTCGGCCAGCAGGTCGAGCAGCGCGTCGGTGCCGGCGTAGTCGAGGCCGTTGGCGATGACCAGTCGCAGGCCGCTGAGGGCCCGCGTGCTCCGGGCGGGCGGACGTGGTCGACAGGCGGGCTGCCGCCTGCCAGGCGTCGCTGGCGACGGACAGCTGGTCCAGGTCCTCCGCCCGTCGGGCCTGGGCCTCGACTGCGGCGGCCACCACCTCGTCGGCGGTGGCGACACTGCGGACGAGGTGGTGGACCACGATGCGCGGAGGCATGCCCAGCTCGGCAGCCAGGCGCCGCGGCCCGCGCGTGCCGCTCCTGCACCTGCCGCCGCGGAGGCGTGGTGCAGGACGACAGCGCGCACGACCGGGTTGACGAAGTCGGGGGTGACATCGGTGGTCGTCACGGCCACTCCGGCGTCGACCAGCGCGGCCAGGTCGTGGTGGCTCCCAGCCGTTGTCCTGCCGCATCGCCGCGAGCAGGTCGGCGCGCGGTCCCACGATCGCCAGGTCGACGGCAGCGGCGCGGACGGCTGGCGGGAAGGCCGTCGATCACGTGTCCCCAGGCCCGGTCCAGTGGCGGTGGCACGGGGAGCAGCGCGGGCAGTGGCGTCCGGCCGGTCCGCTGCTCCGCGGTGAGCAGACGGGGCACCTCGTGCAGCGCCAGGGGGTTGCCGGCCAGTTCCTCCGCCAGCCGGAAGACCACATCCGGGGCGGCATCGTCGCCGAGCGCCGCGCGAAGGATCGCGACCGCGTCGGCCACGGCGAGCGGCCCGAGCACGAGCCGGGGCCATGCTTCCAGCGCCGGCACGATCTCGCGCCGCGGGCCGCGCGGCGACGACGAGCAGGGCGGGTCGGGTGGCCAGCTCGTCCGCGAGCCGGACCACGTCGGCCACCTGGGCGGCGTCGGCGTCCTCGCCGTCATCGAGGAGAACGGCGAGTGGCGCCTGCCCGCGCGACGAGGACATCGTTCATGACGCTCGCAGACGCGCGACGGTGCTCGACAGGATGGCGCGCACTCCACGCCGCCTGGCACGCTGCGCGACCGCCGTCAGCAGCGTGGTCGTGCCCAGTCCCGGGTCGCCGACAAGCAGGACCCGCCCGCTGTCCCCCGTGACGGCGGATCCCAGCAGGCGGTCCAACTCGTCCAGTTCCGTGGACCGACCCACGATCACTCCCCATTGTCCCCATGCGGGACGGGCTGGCGGGGAGTGCCGAAGGTCCTCGCAATCCCGGTGTTTCCACGGATGCCCGGTGCCGTGCCCTCGGCGGGACAGTGGAGGTGCAGGACAGAGCCAGAGGAGGGGATCTGAGATGACGAGGACCGAGTACCAGACGGAAGTATTCGCAGCCGACGAGTCGGGAGACGGGAGGCCGGGCAGGCGTAGCGCAGTTCGCGACGCACACCCCGACATACCTGCCGCCGACGTCGACGTATCCCGACAGCCCGACCACCCCGACCGCCGGTCCGTCCCACCGGACCGCGATCATCGGCGTGACCGGGCTCGCGCTGCTGCTGGCGGCCATGGGTGGCATCGCCTACCTGCGGGCGCAGGAGGCCGTCGTGCCGACTGCTGTCCCGGTCGCGGCGACCGCCGTGGTGCCGCATGGCGCGCTTGCGGCACTGGACGCCACCGTCGTCGTGGCGCCTGCGAGTGGGGTGGTCGCGGTGAGCGTTCCGCATGCCGCGCTGGCGGACGTACACGGTACTGCGCTGAGCGACGGTCGCCGGCGGCCGTAAGCCGCGGTGTCGGTTCCGCGCGGAGCGACGCCCGAGTCGAGGTGAGATTCCGGCAGGGAGGCACCGGTCGCGTTGACGCGCGCGGAGCACGGGGATCGGGCGGCCACTGGCCGCCCGATCTGCGCTGTGCGACCCTGAGCGCCGTGGACATCGTCGATCGGCAGTGATGACCGACCGGACGATGCCGAGGCGCTTCGTGCGCTCCTCCACGCCTACAACGCCGCACGCACGGGGTACCGCGACGGGCAGCCGCTCAACTGCTACCTGCGTGACGAGGACGGCACGCTCGTCGCCGGGCTCGACGGATTCACGTGGGGCGGGTACGCCCGCATCGAGTACCTGTGGGTCCGCGAGCCGCACCGCGGCGCGGGACTCGGTCGGCGACTGGTCGAGGCGGCGGTGACCGAGGCACGCCGACGACGCTGCGCCACGATCATCCTGGACACGCACACCTTCCAGGCGCCGGAGTTCTACGCCGCGCTCGGCTTCATCGAGGTGGGACGCACGACGGGCACGCCCCGTGGCTTCGACCAGGTCCTGATGCAGCTCGACCTTGAGGTTCCGGACGCCTCAGGGGGCTGAATCCGGCGCGAACCTCAAGGTCGACAGGGCCTCGTGCACGGCGGCGGTGACCCGCTCGGGCTGCTCGGCCGCGATCGCGGCCAGGTCCTCGATCATGACCGGCGCCCAGAACGTGCGCAGGTGGGCGGCGGTCTGCTCGGCGGCATCGGGCGGGGTCGGGGACGTTGGCAGCGATCTGGTTGGCCATCGTCACGAGGCGGTCGTCCCTCACGCCGACGTGACCGCCCGATCGGCGCTGGCGGCAGGGTGGCCGGCCGCCGCGTGCGGTCGCACCTCGACGGCGGTGACCTTGTACTCCGGGCAGTTCGTGGCCCAGTCGGAGTTGTCCGTGGTCACGACGTTCGCTCCGCTGACCGGATGGTGGAAGGTCGTGTACACGACGCCGGGAGGGACCTCGTCGCTGATGCGCACGCGCATCGACGTGGCTCCCGCGCGACTGCTCATCTCGACCCATGACCCGTCGGCGATGCCGCGCAGCTCGGCGTCCGCCTCGTGCATGTCGAGCACGTCCTCCTGGTGCCAGGTGACGTTCGCCGTGCGCCGAGTCTGCGCCCCGACGTTGTACTGGCTCAGGATGCGGCCGGTGGTCAGCAGCAGCGGGTACTTGCGGGTGGTGCGCTCGTCGGTCGGGACGTAGGGCGTCGTGACGAAGTTGCCGAGCCCGCGCACGAAGTGGTCCTCGTGCATGATCGGCGTGCCGAGCGGCGCGTCCTCGTTGCAGGGCCACTGCACGCTGCCGACCCGGTCGAGCAGGTCGAACGAGACGCCCGCGAACGTCGGCGTGAGCGCGGCGATCTCGTCCATGATCTGCGCTGCCGTGTCGTAGTGCATCGGGTAGCCCATCGCGGTGGCCAGGTCGCAGGCGACCTCCCACTCGGACTTGCCGGTGCGGCTGGCCATGATCGGGCGCACGCGGTTGATCCGGCGCTCGGCATTGGTGAAGGTGCCGTCCTTCTCGAGGAAGGAGGTGCCGGGCAGGAAGACGTGCGCGAAGGCGGCGGTCTCGTTGAGGAAGAGGTCCTGGACGATGACGAGGTCCATCGCCGCCAGCGCGGCCTTGACGTGGGTGGTGTTCGGGGTCGGACTGGGCGAGGTCCTCGCCCTGGATGTAGATGCGCGCGGAACGTGCCGATGGTCGCGGCGTCGAGCATGTTGGGGATCCGCAGGCCCGGATCGGCGCGCAGCTCCGTGCCCCAGGCTCCCTCGAACAGGTGGCGGACGGTGTCGTCGGACACGTGCCGGTAGCCGGGCAGCTCGTGCGGGAACGAGCCCATGTCGCACGAGCCCTGCACGTTGTTCTGCCCGCGCAGCGGGTTGACCCCGACGCCCGCGGCGGCCGATGTTGCCGGTGGCCATGGCGAGGTTGGCGATGGCCATGACCATGGTCGAGCCCTGGCTGTGCTCGGTGACGCCGAGGCCGTAGTAGATGGCCGCGTTGGGTGCGGCGGCGTAGGCGCGTGCGGCGGCACGGACGCAGGTCGGCGGGCACGCCGGTCTGCTCCGCCAGGTGCTCGGGGCTGTTCTCCGGCAGCCGGATGAACTCCTCCCAGGCCGCGAACGAGGCGGGATCGCAGCGCTCGGCGACGAACGGCGCGGTCGATGAGGTCCTCGGTCGCGATGACGTGGCTGATGGCGTTGACGACCGCCACGTTCGTGCCCGGAAGGAGCTGCAGGTGGTGCGCCGCCTGGACGTGCGGCGAGCGCACGAGGTCGATGCGACGAGGGTCGATGACGATGAGTGCGGCGCCCTCGCGCAGGCGCTTCTTCATGCGCGAGGCGAAGACCGGGTGGGCGTCCGTCGGGTTGGCGCCGATGACGACGATGAGGTCGGACTCCTCCACGGAGGCGAAGTCCTGCGTGCCGGCCGAGGTGCCGAACGTCTGCTTGAGGCCGTAGCCCGTGGGGGAGTGGCAGACGCGCGCGCAGGTGTCGACGTTGTTGTTCCCGAAGGCCGGCCCGGATCATCTTCTGGACGACGTACACCTCCTCGTTCGTGCAGCGGGACGAGGTGATGCCGCCGATGGAGTCGACGCCGTGCTCGGCCTGGATCGCCTGGAGTCGCGTGGCCGCGAACGCGATCGCCTCCTCCCAGGTGGCCTCGCGCCACGGGTCGGTGATGGCGTCGCGCACCAGCGGGGTGACGACGCGGTCGGGGTGGCTGGCGTAGCCCCAGGCGAAGCGGCCCTTGACGCACGAGTGCCCGGCGTTGGCGCCGCCGTCCTTGTCGGGGACCATGCGCACGAGCTCGTCGCCGCGGAGCTCGGCCTTGAAGGAGCAGCCGACTCCGCAGTAGGCGCAGGTGGTCTTGACGGTCCGGGTGGGCATGCCGAGCTCGATGACGCTCTTCTCCTCGAGCGTCGCCGTGGGGCAGGCCTGCACGCAGGCGCCGCACGAGACGCACTCGGAGTCGAGGAACGCCTCATCGGCCCCGGCGCTCACCTTCGACGCGAAGCCACGGCCGGAGATGGTGAGCGCGAAGGTGCCCTGCACCTCGCCGCAGGCCCGCACGCATCGGCTGCAGGCGATGCACTTGCTCGCGTCGAAGGTGAAGTACGGGTTGCTCTCGTCCTTCGGGGCCTGGAGGTGGTTGTCGCCGTCGAGGCCGTAGCGCACCTCGCGCAGCCCGACCACGCCCGCCATGTCCTGCAGCTCGCAGTCGCCGTTGGCGGGGCAGGTGAGGCAGTCCAGCGGATGGTCGGAGATGTAGAGCTCCATCACGCCGCGGCGGATCCTCGCCACGTGCGGCGTCTGGGTGTGCACGACCATGCCGTCGGCGCACGGGGTCGTGCAGGAGGCGGGGGTGCCCGGGCGGCCGTCGATGTCGACGACGCACATCCGGCACGAGCCGAACGCCTCGAGGCTGTCGGTGGCGCAGAGCTTCGGCACGGCGATGCCGGCCTCGGCCGCCGCGCGCATGACCGACGTGCCCGACGGGACGGTCACGGCCACCCCGTCGATCGACACGGTGGACCTCCTCGGTCGAGGTGCTCGCGGGGGTGCCGTAGTCGATGTCGTCGGCGATCGTCATGCGCTGCTCCGCTCGAAGTCCTCGCCGAAGTGCTCGAGGGCGCTGAGCACGGGCTGGGGGGTCAGGCCGCCCATGGCGCACAGCGACCCGTCGGTCATCACCTCGCACAGGTCGAGCAGGAGCCGGCGGTTCATGTCGACGTCGCTCCCGTCGACGATCCTGTCGATCACCTCGACGCCGCGGACGGAGCCGATCCGGCACGGCGTGCACTTGCCGCACGACTCCTCGGCGCAGAACTCCATCGCGAAGCGGGCCTGCGCGGCCATGTCGACCGTGTCGTCGAAGACCACGACTCCGCCGTGACCGAGCATGCCTCCGGCTGACGCGACCGCCTCGTACTCCATGGGGACGTCGAGGCTGCTCGCCGGCAGGTAGGCGCCCAGCGGGCCACCCAGCTGGACGGCACGCACAGGGCGGCCGGACAGGGTGCCGCCGCCGTACCCCTCGACGAGCTCGCGCAGGGTGACGCCGAAGGCCGTCTCCACGATCCCGCCCCGCCGGATGTTGCCCGACAGCTGGAACACCTGGGTGCCGAGGGAGCGCTCCGAGCCGAGCGCGCTGTAGGCCGCCGGGCCGCTGCTCCAGGATGGCCGGCACCGCGGCGATCGTGAGCACGTTGTTGATGAGCGTCGGCTGGCCGAACAGGCCCTCGAGGGCGGGGAGCGGGGGCTTGGCGCGCACCATGCCGCGGCGACCCTCGAGGCTCTCGAGCATGGCGGTCTCCTCGCCGCACACGTAGGAGCCGGCCCCGACGCGCACGTGCAGATCGAAGGCGCGCCCGCTGCCGAGCACGTCGGGACCCAGCCAGCCGCGCTCGCGGGCCAGCGCGATGGCCGTGCGCAGGGTGCTCGACGGCGTCCGGGTACTCCGACCGGAGGTACACGTAGCCGACCGTGGCGCCCGACGCTCAGCCCGGCGATCGCCATGCCCTCGATCAGGGTGAAGGGGTCGCCCTCGATCAGCATGCGGTCGGCGTAGGTGCCGCTGTCGCCCTCGTCGGCGTTGACGCACACGTACTTCTGCGGCGGCATCGAGCCTGCGCGACGGTGCGCCACTTGATGCCCGCGGGGAAGCCCGCACCGCCGCGTCCGCGCAGGCCCGACGCCAGCACGGCCTCGACGCTGGCCTCCGCGCCGATCGGCCATGCACGGCCGAAGGCCGGCCAGGCCGCCATGGGCGACGAAGTCGTCAGGGTCGAGCGGGTCGACGACGCCGACGCGGGCGAAGGTGAGCCGCGTCTGCGCTGGCCAGCCACGGCAGCTCGTCGGTCACGCCGAGCCGGAGCGGGTGGGCGCCGCCGTCGGGCAGGACGGCGGCCAGCGAGGGCACGTCGTCGACGGTGACCGGGCCGTACGCGACACGCCCGTCGCGGCGTGACGACCTCCACCAGGGGCTCGAGCCACAGCATCCCGCGCGAGCCGTTGCGCACGATGCGCGCCTCGGGCAGGGCGTCGCGCGAGGGCCGCCGCGACGTCGTCGGCGCCGACCGATCGGGCGGCGCTGTCCCGCGGGACGTAGATCGGTGGTCATGCGCCCGCCTCCTCGGACCGCGGAGTCGGACGCTGTCGACGCTCGCCCGGCCGAGCAGCCGGCCGTTGACGACCGCCGTCGGGCCCGAGCGCGCAGTTGCCCATGCAGAACACGTGGCTGACGTCGACGCCGGCCGGACAGCCACCGACTGGACGGCCGCGAGCAGGGTCCGCGCGCCCGACTGCCTGGCATGCCTCGCCCATGCACACCCGGACCTCGACGTCGGCGGGCGGCGCGCTGCGCAGGTCGCTGTAGAAGGTCATGACCCCGTACACGTCGGCACGGCTCACGTTGAACGCGTCCGCGACCAGCTGGAGCGCGTCGGGGTGGACGTAGCCGAACTCCTCCTGCAGCGACTGGAGCGCGACGAGGACGGGGCCGGGCTCGTCGATGCGTGCCAGGACGGCGCGCGGCCGCGTCCGCGCGACCAGTCGCGGTGAGCCGGGCGTCATGGCGGGCCTCCGGTGGTGACGCGCGTCGTCCCCGGAGTACACGTTGACCCGGTCGCCCCGCGCGAAGCCGGCGAGAACCAGGCCGTGCGCGCGGGCCAGGTCGATGGCGAGGCTGGTGGGCCCGGACACCGCGACGACGGCGCCGATGCAGGCGGTGAGCGCCTTGTGCACGATCTCGTAGGAGATGCGACCGCTCACGACGAGGGTGTGGTCGGTGAGCGGTACGCGGTCCTCGAACAGCGCCTTGCCGATCGCCTTGTCGACGGCGTTGTGCCGGCCGACGTCCTCGCGCACCCACAGCGGCTCCAGGTCCGGGCCGACCAGGGCGGCGGCGTGCAGGGCAGCCCGTCTGGTCGAACATCCGCTGGCCGTCGCGCATGCCGTCGATGAGGGCGGGGATCGCGTCCACCGGGCAGCGACCACGACGTCGCTGTGCAGCGGTGCAGTCGGGGCCGGTGAAGCCGGCCAGCACGTCGGCGCTGCAGACCCCGCAGGCGCTGCTCGTGACGAAGGCCCGCGGTCGGGGCGGGGTCACGCCGGGTGCCAGGCTGACGCGGACCGTGTCGACGTCGTCGTCGTCGTGGGCGGCGAAGGCACCCATGCCGGCGATGTCGCCTGCGGCGCGCGACCCCGGACTCGTTGACCAGCCAGCCGGCGACGAGGTCGAGGTCGTGGCCCGGAGTGCGCATCGTCGTGACGAGCACCGTCGCCGTCGAGCATGATCGTCAGGGGCGCCTCGACGGCGACGGCATCGGTCGTCGTCGATGCTGCGCCGTCGACGACGCGGGTGATGCCTCGACGACTCGTCGTCACGCCCATGCGGCACCCCACTAGTGGTGAGGTCCCATCAGAACAGGCCGACGACCTGGCCGTCAACGAGGTCGATGCGCTCGCTCGACGGCACCTTGGGCAGGCCCGGCATCGTCATGATGTCGCCGCAGACCATGACGACGAACTCGGCCCCGGCGGCCAGCCGCACCTCGCGGATGTTCACGCTGTGGCCGCTGGGGGCTCCGCGCAGGCCGGGATCCGTCGAGAACGAGTACTGCGTCTTCGCCACGCACACCGGGAACCGTCCGTATCCCTGCGCCTCGAGGTCCCTGATCCGGCCGCGGACCCGGGAGTCGGCGGTCACCTCGCTGGCGCCGTAGACGCGGGTGGCGATGGCGGTCACCTTCTCCCAGAGGGACATGCAGTCCTCGTACAGCGAAGGTCATCTCGGAGGGCTGCTCGCAGAGCTCGACGACCGCATCGGCCAGGGCGATCGCGCCCTTGCCGCCGTCAGCCCAGTGGGAGGCGAGCACGCACGTCGACGCCGAGCGCGTTCACGCGCGACTCGAGCAGTTCGAGCTCGGCCGAGGTGTCGGTGTCGAAGCGGTTGATCGCCACGACGCACGGCAGGCCGTACACGCCCCGCACCGTGCCGATGTGACGCTCGAGGTTGACCATGCCGGCGGACAGCGCGTCGAGGTCCTCCTCGGTGATCGTCGGCAAGGTCGGCCCCACCGTGGTACTTGAGCGCCCGGACCGTCGCGACGATCACGACCGCCGAGGGACGCAGGCCCGACTTGCGGCACATGATGTCGACGAACTTCTCTGCGCCGAGGTCCGCGCCGAAGCCCGCCTCGGTCACGACGTAGTCGGCGAGCTTCATGGCCGATGCGGTGGCGATGACGGAGTTGCAGCCGTGCGCGATGTTGGCGAACGGACCGCCGTGGACGAAGGCGGGGGTGTGCTCGAGCGTCTGGACGAGGTTGGGCGCGAGCGCGTCCTTCAGCAGGACCGTCATCGCGCCGTGGGCGTCGAGGTCGCGGGCTCGGACCGGCTCCTTGGCCCTCGTGTAGGCCACGACGATGTTGCCGAGCCGCTCCTTGAGGTCGTCCAGCGACGTGGCGAGGCAGAAGATCGCCATGATCTCCGACGCGACCACGATGTCGAAGCCGTCCTGTCGCGGGTAGCCGTTGCCCGGGCCGCCGAGGGCGATCGTGATGTCGCGCAGGGCCCGGTCGTTCACGTCGACGCACGCGCTTCCACGTCACCCGGCGCACGTCGATGTCGAGGGCGTTGCCGTGGTGCACGTGGTTGTCGATGAGGGCCGCGAGCAGGTTGTTGGCCAGGCCGATCGCGCTGAAGTCACCGGTGAAGTGGAGGTTGATGTCCTCCATGGGCACGACCTGGGCGTGACCGCCGCCGGCGGCCCCGCCCTTCATGCCGAACACCGGCCCCAGCGACGGCTCCCGCAGGCACACCATCGTGCGCCTGCCCGATCTCGCGGAGCGCGTCGGCGAGCCCGACGCTCGTGGTCGTCTTGCCCTCGCCGGGCGGGGTGGGGCTGATCGCGGTGACGAGGATCAGCCGGGCGTCCGGGATTCTCCGGGAGGGACGCGAGGTAGTCGAGCGAGATCTTGGCCTTGTAGCGCCCGTACGGCTCGACGTGCTGGTCCGGGATGCCGAGCCGGTCGGCGACGTCGGTGATGCGGTCCATCGTGCGCGGCCTGGGCGATCTCGATGTCGGACGGCATGGCCTCACCGTAGCGAGGACGAGCGCGCGCGACGGGGATTCCGGTCAGCTCCCGATCGGGGCCGACACCGGCTCGGGAGGCGTCGGCGGTCAGGTCATCGGGTACCTGCGACGCCAGGTGCTTCGACCGCGGCCACAGCAGGTAGCCGGCGGCCAGTGCCAGGGCGGCGCCGATGAGGGTGTCGACGAGGCGGGCTGCGGCGAACCCGAGGAAGTCCCCGGACGGGACGGCGGTCAGGGTGGCGGCGGCGGCCGCCCCGAATGCGGCGCTCACGGTGGTCGAGCGCGTCGACGCGGCCAGGGACAGGGCCAGGGCGAGGAGCGCGAGGGGCAGGGCCGCCTGCTCCGGAAGGATCGCTGACAGGGCGACGACGGCCGAGACGCCGACGAGGGTGCCGACGACCCGGACGGCGGCCTTCTGCACGGTCGTCCGCCCGTTCGGGGCGAGGATGACGAACACCGTGAGCATGACCCAGAACGAGTTGTGCGTCCCGAGGCTCTGGAACCCGAACATGGCGATGCCCAGGGCGATGGCCCGGCGCACGCCGTCCTTGGCGTGGCTGTCGAAGGTGCGCAGCGACTCGCGCATGGGCCCGAGCAGGGATGGCGGCGGCCTGCCGCGCGCCTGCCGGGGGCGCCGTGCCGACGGCCTGCTCGGCCGCGGCACGCAGGGCGACCAGGACGAGGCCGGTCACCAGGCCGACGAGGCCGAGCAGCCCGATCTGGGACAGGCTGCCGCCGACCGCCTTCTGCTCCAGCACCCCGATCCCCGTGACGAGGAAGTACGCGTAGGACGCCACCATCCCGATGAGCAGGCCCACCGGCCGGGCGGCCGTCATGACGCTGGTCGTGAAGGCGACGAGCGCCATCGCGAGCGCCGCCGCGATCGGGTAGCCGGTGGTGAGCGCCCCGACCGTGCTGTAGACCACGACGACCAGGCCGAGGACCCCCGCGACCGGGACGGCCGTGCGCAGGCGGCCGCTGCTGCCCGCGGCGCAGCGTGAGCCCGGCCACGACCGCCGCCTGGAGCGACGACTCGCCGAAGCCGAGCAGCCGGGCCGCGCCGAAGCCGGCGGCCATGCCGACCAGGATCGCGGCCATGAGGCGCCACTGCCAGCCGGGACGGTCGGGGGCGGGTCGGCCATGGCGCGCACGCTAGCGAGGCGCCGCGGCGCCTGCGCCCGCGTGCCTGTGGACCGGGGGTGTGTCGCCGGCCGCGAACGTGACACGCTGGACCTCCTCATGCGCGAACTTGACGACGACCTGGCCCACGACGAGTACGACGTCACCCGCGGACCGTGATTCCGCGACCGGCGACTACGAGCTCGAGGAGCGGCACGCCCTGCGCCGCGTCCAGGGGCTGTCGACCGAGCTCGAGGACGTCACCGAGGTCGAGTACCGGCAGGTGCGCCTCGAGCGGGTCGTGCTCGTCGGCGTCTGGACGCAGGGCACCGTCCGCGACGCCGAGCGCAGCCTGCGAGGAGCTCGCCCGCGCTCGCCGAGACGGCCGGCTCCGAGGTGCTCGAGGGCGTCATCCAGCGCCGCGAC
Source organism: uncultured bacterium (assembly GCA_963707385.1). Classification (GTDB taxonomy): domain Bacteria; phylum Actinomycetota; class Actinomycetes; order S36-B12; family S36-B12; genus UBA10649. The sequence continues at coordinate 1,212,968 of CAVPPK010000004.1, forward strand.
AAGCCGGACCCGGCCACCTACATCGGCTCCGGCAAGGCCCGCGAGCTGCGCGACATCGTGGTCGAGACCGGCGCCGACACCGTCATCTGCGACGGCGAGCTCACGCCCGGCCAGCTGCGCCAGCTCGAGGAGGTCGTCAAGGTCAAGGTCGTCGACCGCACCTGGCTGATCCTCGACATCTTCGCCCAGCACGCCACGCAGCCGGGAGGGCAAGGCGCAGGTCAGCCTCGCCCAGATGCAGTACCTGCTGCCGCGGCTGCGCGGCTGGGGCGAGTCGCTGTCGCGCCAGGGCGGCGGTGCGGGCGGCGGTGCGGGCGGTGGCGGCGGCGGTGGCGTGGGCACCCGCGGACCGGGCGAGACCAAGATCGAGACCGATCGGCGACGCATCCGCACGCAGATGTCGAAGCTGCGCCGCGAGCTCAAGGAGATGGAGACGTCGCGCACCACCCAGCGCGCGGCGCGCCACCGCGCCGGGATCCCGGCCGTCGCGATCGCCGGCTACACCAACGCGGGCAAGTCGAGCCTGCTCAACCGGATCACCGGCGCCGGCGTGCTCGTCGAGAACGCGCTGTTCGCCACCCTCGATCCCACGGTGCGCAAGACCCGCACGCCCGAGCGGCCGCGACTACACGCTGGCCGACACCGTCGGCTTCGTCCGCCACCTGCCGCACCAGCTCGTCGAGGCGTTCCGCTCGACGCTGGAGGAGGTGCGCGACGCCGACCTGATCCTGCACGTGGTCGACGGCTCGGACGACGCACCCGAGGAGCAGATCGCCGCGGTGCGCGAGGTGCTCAACGAGATCGACGCCGGGCAGGTGCCCGAGCTCATCGTCATCAACAAGGCAGACCTCGCCGACCCCGAGACGATCTCCGCGCTCCTGCGCCGCGAGCCGCATGCGGTCGTCGTCTCCGCACGCACGGGCCAGGGCTTCGAGGACCTGCTCGACGCCATCGAGAAGGACCTGCCGTCGAAGCTCGTGGACCTGACGGTCCTGGTGCCCTACGCCCGCGGCGACCTGCTGAGCCGTGCGCACCGGCAGGGGGAGGTGCTCAGCGTGGAGCACGAGGAGGGCGGCACGGTGCTGCACGCACGGGTGCCGGAGGCGCTTGCGAACGAGCTCGCGGCCGCCGTCGATGCCTGAGCCCGATCTCGCGGACGCTCTCGCTGCGGTGGTCTCCGCGATCGGCGGACAGGACCGCGCGGGCCAGCTGCTGATGGCGCAGACGGTCGCGACGTCGCTGGGCGGCAGCGGGCACGCCCTCGTGCAGGCCGGCACCGGCACCGGCAAGTCCGTCGGCTACCTCGTGCCGGCGGCGCTGCATGCCGCATCGGCGGACGGCGGGGCCGTCATCATCGCCACCGCGACCCTCGCGCTGCAGCGACAGCTCGTCGACCGCGACCTGCCTCGCGTGGCGGAGGCCGTCGGCGCCGCTGATCGGCCGCCCGCTGACGTTCGCCGTGCTCAAGGGACGCAACAACTACGTCTGCCTGCAGAAGCTGCACGGATCCATGCCCGACGACGAGGGCGAGGGCCTGTTCGACGCGCCGAAGAGCGCCCTCGGCCAGCAGGCGCTGGCGGTGCGGGCGTGGGCGGAGGAGACGTCGACGGGGGACCGCGACGAGTACCCCGACGACGTCGACCCACGGGTGTGGCGCGCGTTCTCGGTGGGACGACGCGAGTGCGTGGGCGAGAGCCGCTGCGCTTTCGGCGAGGAGTGCTTCACCGTCAAGCGGCGGCTGATTGCGCAGGAAGCCGACATCGTGGTGACCAACCACGCCATGCTCGCGATCGACGCGCTCGAGGGCATCCCAGTGCTGCCGGAGCACGACGCGGTGATCATCGACGAGGGGCACGAGCTCGTCGACCGGGCGACGGCCGCGATCACCAGCGAGCTCACCGTCGCCATGGCGGAGAAGGCGATCGGCCGGGCGCGGCGCCTGGTCGATCCCGAGACGCTCGACAACCTGCAGCGGGCGGCGGACGCCCTCGACGACGCCCTCCGGCTGGCGGCCGACGAGGTCTCCGGGCCGACACGGCAGGAGGCGCTGGGCCGCGACGTGGTCCTCGCCCTGACCTTGCTGCGCGACTCCTTCCACCAGGCGATGGCCGAGATCAGCGCCGACAAGGACGCGAAGGACCCGGACGCCATGGCCGCGCGACAGCAGGCGCGTGGGGCATTGGAGGAGGTGCACGACGTGGCGGGCGCGCTGCTCGCGATGGGCGACGCCGACGTGGTCTGGCTCGACCCGGGCGAGAGCCGCGCCCCGATGCTCAAGATCGCGCCACTGTCGGTCTCGGGGCTGCTCCGCACGGCCCTCTTCGACCGCTCGCCCGTCGCCATGACGAGCGCGACCCTGACGGTCGGCGGCGGCTTCGACGCGCTGCTCGCCTCGCTCGGCCTCGACGCCACGGAGGCTCGAGACCATCGACGTGGGCTCGCCCTTCGACCATGCCCGTCAGGGGATCCTCTACGTGGCCAAGGACGTGCCGGCGCCGGGCCGTGACGGCGTCGCGATGGAGGCGCTGGACGAGCTGGCCGAGCTCATCGAGGCCGCGGGGGGTCGGACCCTCGCGCTGTTCAGCAGCTGGCGGGGAGTGGAGCGGGCGGCCGAGTACCTCCGCGTGCGGCTCGGCGATCGCGCCGACCTGCCGTTGCTGGTGCAGCGCCGTGGCGACGCGGTCGGCGGCCTGGTCGAGCGGTTCGCGGCGGACCCGGCCAGCACCCTGCTGGGCACTGTCTCGCTGTGGCAGGGCGTCGACGTGCCGGGGGAGTCGTGCATCCTCGTCGTGATCGACCGCATCCCGTTCCCGCGCCCCGACGACCCGCTCCTCGCGGCGCGCCAGAAGGCCGTCGACGACGCGGGCGGCTCGGGCTTCCGGGCCGTGTCGGTGCCGCGGGCCGGCCTTCTCCTCGCCCAGGGCGCGGGCCGGCTCATCCGCGGCGACCAGGACCGCGGCGTGGTGGCGGTGCTGGACTCCCGGCTGGCGACCGCCGGCTACGCCCGCGCCCTGCGGGCCAGCCTGCCCCCGTTCTGGTACACGACCGAACGCCGCACCGTGCTCGCTGCCCTCGCGCGGCTGCGCGACGAGGTCAGCCCGAGCTAGCGGGCGATGCCTCGCCCGAGGTGGCCGGGACAGGGGCCGGCGACGCAGCCGCCGTCTGACGGGCGCATCCGGCGCGGGCGGAGACGTGACGCGTCGGAGCCGGGGTCGGAGTGGTCGGCGCCGGGCTGGCGGAGGCCCGACGGGGTGGGTTCACGAAGGTCTGCGGCGCCGGTTCGGCGCTCGGCGTCGGCGGACCGGTGAACAGCGGTGCCGGGATCTCGACGGGGGCCGCGTCCGGACCCGCGATCAGGGCCACCAGCACGCCCTGGCCGGCGGCGTCCGGGTGCAGGTGCATGGCGGTGTCCTGCTCGAACCACTCCGGATGCGCCTTCGCCACGAGGTCGAAGTCGATGACGCGCAGCCACCGGTGCTCGTCGTCCAGCCGCCTCAACTCGGTGTTGAAGTCGTCCAGCGTCCAGCGCGACTTCGACCCGACGTAGGAGGGCGGCCGGTGCGGCGTCACCCAGTAGACCTTCTGCCGCACCTCGGGCGACCGCAGCGAATCGACGAGGTCGACCCAGCCGGCCAGGCGGGCGGCGTCGGCCGGATCGGCCGTGTTGTTCGTGCCCAGCACGATGACCCAGGCCGGTGCCGCCTGTGCGGTCGACCCGGCCAGGTGGGTGCGCAGGTAGGTCTCGCTGGCCGACTGCCCGACGACGCCCAGGACGGGGTAGCCGAGCCGGGCCAGCGCGGGCCCGACGGACAGGCTGATCGAGTCGCCGAGGACGAACGATCCGACGGGCGCCGGCCCACCCAGCTCGAACGGGTTCGGCGGCAGGGCCGGGCCGGAGGCGACGGGCGAGGCGGCGATGAGCCCGGGAGTGCCGGCGGCGGCCGATGCGGCGGCCGTGGGATCGCCCGGAGCGGCACGAGGTCCGGCGACGCCGTGGGCGAGGGTCCGGGACAGAGGCGGTGCCGCTCGGGACGGGTGCCTGGGAGGGCAGGGGACCGGCGCTCGTCATCGATCCCCCGGCGGGCGCCGAGGCAGCCGGCGTGCAGGCCGCCACGAGGGTGACGGCCGCCATCAGGCCCAGGGCGACGCGCATCCCCCAATCGTCCCCTATCGACGGCTACACGCGGCGCAGGACCGTCACCACCTTGCCCATGATCGAGGCGTGGTCGCCGAGGATCGGGGCGTAGGCGGGGTTGTGCGGCATCAGCCAGACGTGGCCGTCGCGGCGCTTGAAGGTCTTGACGGTGGCCTCGTCGTCCAGCAGGGCGGCGACGATGTCGCCGTTGTCGGCGGTGTTCTGCTGGCGCACGACCACCCAGTCGCCGTCGCAGATGGCGGCGTCGACCATCGAGTCGCCGACGACCTTGAGCATGAACAGCTCGCCCTCGCCGACGAGGTCACGGGGGAGCGGGAAGACCGCCTCCACGTCCTGCTCGGCGAGGATCGGTCCGCCGGCGGCGATGCGGCCCAGGACGGGGACGTAGGCCGTGTCGGGCCGGTGCACGTCCGCGTCATCCGAGGCGACCGACCGGAGCACGGCAGCAGCCGCGGTGGCGGCGGCTGCCTCGGGGGCCTCGGAGACGACGAGGGCGCGCGGCCGGTTGGGATCGCGGCGCAGGTAGCCCATGCGCTCGAGCGTGCCGAGCTGATGGGCGACGCTGCTGGGCGAGGTGAGACCGACGCCCTCGCCGATCTCCCGCACGCTCGGCGGGTAGCCGCGGGTCTCCACGGTGTCGCGGATCATCGCCAGGATCGCCCGCTGGCGCGGCGTGAGACCGGCCTCGTCGGCGGGTCCGTCGGGCAGTTCGGTGACTCGAGCGACCACGGCGGACCTCTCTCCTCCGGCACCCGAGGGTGTCCGGCTCCCGTCGGGGTGTCAGACCCCGATGCGACTGTTCGTGTCGTCACGGTAGCGATTCGCCCTCACAATTTCAAACATATGTTCGAATGTCGTGCTGGACGTGTCGCGGTGGCTGTGCTACAAATCGTACAGGCGTTCGATCGAACACCTGTACGAACCGCCAGCGGTCCCCGTTCCACCCGGCCGAGTCATCGGACCGGAACGTCCGGCAGAAAGGCACCACCATGGCAATCGCGGCCCCCTTCCCCGCCGCCCGCGCGCCGCGGACCCCGTCTCGTCCCGCGCGTTCGCGTGCCGCCGCCTCGACCCGCTCCTCCCGACCTGCGACAGCGCGGGGCGGCCTTCGGCTCACCCGCCGTGGTCGGGTGGCCCTCGGCGTCCTCAGCACCGTGTTCCTTCTCCTTGTCGTCCTGTTCTCCGGCCGGCTCTCGGCCGATGCCGGCACCTCGATGTCCGACCAGGGGCGGGCCACCGGCGTCGTGGTGGTGCAGGCAGGCGAGAGCCTCTGGCAGATCGCCCAGGCCATCGCGCCGCAGGCCGATCCGCGTGAGACGGTCACCCTCCTCCGCGAGCTGAACGGGCTCGGCGAGGCGGCCGTCGTGCCCGGCCAGTCGATCATCGTGCCGGTCACCGGGGCCTCGGGCGCCTGACCGGTGGCCTGTCGGCCCCGGTCGTCCCGTCGTCCGCGCGCATACTTGTTCCATGCTCATCGGCTCCAGGGTCGGCGCATCGCGTGCACGCCTGACGGCGGTGTCGGCGGCCGCGGGACTCCTTGCGCTGACGGTGTCCGTACCGGCGGCGGGCATGCCGCTGATGCCCGTCCCGGAGCCGGTGCCGCCAGCGACGTCGATGCCGACCAGCGCCGCATCAGCAGCCACGTCGACGCCCGTGGCCGCACCGAATCGCGTCGACCGCCGGTGGCCGCGCAACCCGCCCTGGGACGCCTGTCCACGGCCCGTCTGGCCGGGAACCGTGAGCTCCGGGCAGCCGGGCGCTGGGCGCCGGGTGCTCATCATCGGCGACTCCCTCACGCGCGAGTCGCGCACCCTGAGCGCCACGGGGATGCGCCGGCACGGCTGGACGCCCACGTTCCGCTGCTGGGGATCCCGCCGGCTCGACTGGGGGATCGACCAGGTCGTACGGTCGCGCCAGACCCGGCAGCTGCCCCAGCACGTGATCGTCGCCCTCGGCACCAACGACATCTCCTGGGAGACGCCGGCGACCACCGAGCGCAGGGTGCGCACCCTGCTCGACCGCCTCGGGAGGGACCGCACGGTCCTGTGGGTGGACCTTCACCTCACGCGCAGCGCCTGGCTGGACGCACGGGCCGCGTGGTTCAACGACCTCCTGCGGCGGCTGGCGAAGCAGCGCCCCAACCTCACGGTGGTCCCGTGGCATGCGGTGGCCCGCGCCCACGGCATTCGGGGCTGGGACGGCATCCATTACGGCCCGTACGGGTATCGGCTGCGCGCCCGAACCGTGCTGAAGGCCCTCGACGCAGCCGGTCGGCGCGACCCGGTGCCCACGCCGCGCCGGTCGCCGACCCTCCGTCTCCCGCTCCTTCGCCGCCTCCGTCTCTCCGCCGCCTCCGCCCCCGGCCCCGTCGGCCGTGCCGGAGCTGCCCGCGAGCCCTCCGCCCGCCCCGGCCGCGTCGGCCGTGCCCTCGCCCTGGCCGGGGTCCCTCACGGCGGTCCCGGCCGACTGAGGGACGACTCGCCGGGAATTGGGCCTTGCCAAGCCGCGTTGTACGGGCTAGTTTGCTACCCCTAGATGTAGTAGTCACAACGATGTGATTCATCAACAGGTTGTGGTCCTTCATCAACAGGTCCTCCACAGGGAATCCCCAAGAGAATCCCCAGCAAGGGCCGAAATAGCGTGATTGATGTGACGAGAGTGAACTTCTGAGGAAGGGGGTGCACCAGATGCGGTGTCCGTTCTGCAAGTCCGACGATTCCCGGGTGGTGGACTCCCGGGTGATCGACGACGGCCTGGCGATCCGCCGGCGGCGCGAGTGCGCCGAGTGCGGGCGGCGCTTCACCACGGCCGAGACCTCCGTGCTCTACGTCGCCAAGCGCTCGGGCACCACCGAGCCGTTCAGCCGCGCCAAGGTCGTCAGCGGCGTCCGCAAGGCCTGCCAGGGCCGCCCGGTCAGCGACGACGACCTGGCCCGGCTGGCCCAGCAGGTGGAGGACATCGTCCGGGCCACCGGCAGCGCCGAGATCCCCGCCATGGAGGTCGGCCTGGCCATCCTGGGCCCGCTGCGCGAGCTCGACGAGGTCGCCTACCTCCGCTTCGCCTCCGTCTACCGCTCCTTCGACACCCTCGACGACTTCGAGGCCGAGATCGCCCTGCTGCGCGCCGAGGGCGACCCGGTCGGCCAGGAGCCGCACCACGCCAGCACGACCAGCCGACCAGCACCACCACCACGACTTCCCACATCCAGTGACCGCTCGCGAGGAAGAAAGGCACGACGCATGACGATTACCAGCAACCCCACCGAGGTGTTCGTGCACAACACGCTGCACAACCCGGGCCTGACCATCGAGCGGCTCTACACGACGCCCGGGGTCCATCCCTACGACCAGGTCACCTGGGAGCGTCGTGACGTCGTCCAGACGAACTGGAAGACGGGCGAGATCGTCTTCGAGCAGCGCGGCGCCGAGTTCCCTGACTTCTGGAGCGTCAACGCGTCGACGATCGTCACCACGAAGTACTTCCGTGGCGCCGTCGGCACGCCGGAGCGCGAGCACAGCCTGCGCCAGCTCCTCGACCGCGTGGTGCTCACCTACGTGAAGGCCGGACGCGAGCACGGCTACTTCGCGACCGAGGACGACGCGATCATCTTCGAGCACGAGCTCACCCACATGCTCCTCCACCAGGTGTTCAGCTTCAACTCGCCGGTGTGGTTCAACGTGGGCACCGTGTCGCCGCAGCAGGTCAGCGCGTGCTTCATCCTCAGCGTCGACGACACGATGGACTCGATCCTCAACTGGTACAAGGAGGAGGGCCTGATCTTCAAGGGCGGCTCAGGTGCCGGCCTCAACCTCTCACGCATCCGCTCCAGCAAGGAGCTGCTCAAGTCGTCCGGTGGCACGGCTTCCGGTCCGGTGTCGTTCATGCGAGGGGCCGACGCGTCCGCCGGCACCATCAAGTCCGGCGGCGCCACGCGTCGAGCGGCGAAGATGGTCGTCCTCGACGTCGACCACCCCGACATCGAGGAGTTCATCGAGACCAAGGTGCGCGAGGAGGACAAGATCCGCGTCCTGCGTGACGCCGGGTACGACATGGACCTCGGCGGCAAGGACATCACGTCGGTCCAGTACCAGAACGCGAACAACTCGGTGCGCGTCTCCGACCTGTTCATGCACGCGGTCGAGAACGGCGAGCCCTTCGGCCTCACCGCGCGCATCGACGGCTCGGTCGTCGAGACCGTCGACGCCCGCAAGCTGTTCCGCACGATGAGCGAAGCCGCCTGGGCCTGTGCCGATCCGGGCATCCAGTACGACGACACCATCAACGACTGGCACACGAACCCGGAGACCGGTCGCATCAACGCGTCCAACCCCTGCTCGGAGTACATGAGCCTGGACAACTCGTCCTGCAACCTGGCCAGCCTCAACCTGCTGACCTTCCTCAAGGACGACGACACCTTCGACGCGCAGCGCTTCGCCCGCGCGGTGGAGTTCGTCATCACGGCGATGGACATCTCCATCTGCTTCGCGGACTTCCCGACCGTCCCGATCGGCGAGACCACGCGCCGCTACCGTCAGCTCGGCGTCGGCTACGCCAACCTCGGTGCGCTGCTGATGGCCACCGGCCTGCCCTACGACTCGGATGCCGGACGCTCCTTCGCCGCCTCCATCACGAGCCTCATGACCGGTACCGCCTACAAGCGCAGCGCCGAGCTGGCTGGCATCGTCGGCCCGTACGAGGGCTACTCGCGCAACATCGACGGCCACAAGCGGGTCATGCGCAAGCACGCGGCCGCGAACGACAACGTGCGCACGGTCTCCAGCCTCGACAGCGACGTGCAGAAGGTCGCCAACAAGACGTGGGAGGAGGCGCTGCGCATCGGTGACCAGAACGGCTGGCGCAACGCGCAGGCCTCGGTGCTCGCGCCGACCGGCACCATCGGCTTCATGATGGACTGCGACACCACGGGCATCGAGCCGGACTTCTCGCTGGTCAAGTTCAAGAAGCTGGTGGGCGGCGGCTCGATGCAGATCGTCAACCAGACGATCCCGCGCGCGCTGCGCCGCCTCGGCTACACCGAGGAGACCGTCGAGGCGATCATCGAGTACATCGGCGAGCACGGCCACGTCGTCGATGCTCCCGGCCTGAAGACCGAGCACTACCCGATCTTCGACACGGCCATGGGCCTTCGCTCCATCACGCCCATGGGTCACGTGCGGATGATGGCGGCCGTGCAGCCGTTCATCTCCGGCGCCATCTCCAAGACGGTCAACATGCCGGAGTCGGCGACCATCGAGGAGGTCGAGGAGATCTACTTCCAGGCCTGGAAGATGGGCGTCAAGGCGCTCGCGATCTACCGCGACAACTGCAAGGTGGGTCAGCCGCTCAGCGATGCCAAGGCGAAGAAGGTCGACGAGATCGTCGACGCCACCGCCGAGGCCGTGTCGGCAGCCCTCGCGGGCCAGCCGGTGCGCCGCCGCCTGCCGAAGAGCCGGCCCAGCGTCACCACCAGCTTCTCGGTGGCCGGCGCCGAGGGCTACATGACCGCCGGGTCCTACCCGGACAACGGTCTGGGCGAGGTGTTCCTCAAGCTGGGCAAGCAGGGCTCGACCCTGGCCGGCGTGATGGACGCGTTCTCGATCGCGATCAGCATCGCGCTGCAGTACGGCGTGCCGCTGGAGGCCTTCGTCAGCAAGTTCGTCAACATGCGGTTCGAGCCGGCGGGCCTGACCGACGATCCCGACATCCGGATGTCGCAGTCGATCATGGACTACATCTTCCGCAGGCTGGCGCTGGACTACCTGCCCTACGAGAAGCGCGAGGCTCTGGGCATCTTCACCGCCGACGAGCGCACCGCCACCGTGAACGCGACCTACGGAACCGCTGCTCCGGCAGCCTCCGCGGATCTCGACGTCGCGATCGACGAGGCCGTCGAGGAGGACGAGGCGGCTGCGGACGCGAAGGCCGCACCGGCCAAGGCCGCGAGCAAGGCGCACTCCAGCGCCGAGCTGCTCGAGGAGATCACCGGCACCGCATCGGACGCCCCGCTGTGCATGACCTGCGGGATCAAGATGCGCCCGGCGGGCTCGTGCTACGTCTGCGAGGGCTGCGGGAGCACGTCCGGCTGCAGCTGATGCCGAGTGACATTTCGCCGGAGGGGGTCCGAGCCACACGGCTCGGACCCCCTCCGGCATAGAGGAGTCAGGCCGGGAAATCCGGACAGCGCCAACCATGGGCAGCCTGACTCTCGGCGGGTAGTTTGGGCCCGACGCAAGGAGGTGCCGTGGCAGGAGGCGCGGGCCAAGCCAAACGCTGGTCACCCTTGTGCATGCTGGGCGTTCACAAGTGGGCGCTCAAGAACGGGGCCGACGGTATCCGCTACCGGCAGTGCGCCAGGTGCGGAGAACTCGAGGACCCTGGGGGTCCGGCCATTCACTTCTAGACGGATCAACAAGAAGGCGGCCGAGCCCCCAGGGGCAGTGCATCCCGCGATCGTCGGGAGGCCAGATCGGCCGGCCTTCGTGGGGGCAGGGTCCCAAGTCGCTTGGGAGTCCGTCATGTCGCCCCGTGATCAGATGCGTGGCCCCGCTGAGTCGGGGATGTTGTCCTCCTTGCCGCATCGCACGCACTCCAGATAGCGGCCACCCTCGTCGTTGGTCCGCTTGACCCACTTGTGCATACCGAACGTGCAGCGCGGCGGTTTGCCTAACGAGGCTTTGGAAGATTCGCTCATGACAGACTTCCCCGTTTCCCTCGATGCCCTTCGCCTTGGCTTGGGGCAAGATCCGAACGTACGCCTCGTCGGAGGGCTTGCAACGACTCTTGTTGGCGGCTGATCTTCGGAGCAGAATGTGCGCACCGGATCAGGGGAGACAGTCCATGGCCGATGAGCGATCACCTCGTAGATCCCTGCGGTGCCTGCTGGGCTACCACAATTGGATCGGCATAGGCCGCCCCGACGGACGACGTTCCGTCTGCGGGCGCTGCGGACGTGTCGAGTACGACGGCGCCATCGAGGACTTCAGCCGCAGGATCTCCGGCCACTAGAGCGCCACAAAGGGAGCGGCAATGGAGTGGGTGCTGATTCTCGCAATGGGCTTCGCCTTGATCGCGGTGCTCGTCGTCCTCCTCTACCGGGCTGGTCGGCGCGGAAGCGCTCACGATGAGCGTGAGGCTTCTCGGCTGCACGCGGATGCCGAGAAGCGGAAGGACGGTTGGTCCGCGTAACCGTGCTGCCGCCGACGCTTGCCACCACGCTGCCCGGCGAACAGGTGACCGAGGCCGTGTCACGGGAGGCGGGGCAGACGGTGCGGCCCCAGAGCAGCACGACCCTCTCAGGACGGCGCCCCGGGCGTCGCTGTCTCGGCGACCTTCACGGCCCGCCAGGCCGCCAGTCACGCTTCCCCGGAGCACGCAAGAAGATCGCTTGGGGGGGCGAGCCACCCACATCCCTGTAGATGTCACTGTTCGGCTCACTTTCCTGTCACTCGACAGCTGATGACCTGACACGCAAGGTACGGCGAGTGAGGCTCAGGCTCCCTGGAGTCCGGGCCTCACTGCGGTCATCGACTTGGCTTCCGACGGCAGGTATCGTGCCGCGCAGCACCTCCAGCAGGCTTGCGAGCCGTCCTCGAACGGCACGGAGGCGCGCACCGTTCCCGTCCGCTAGAGGAGGCCCTATGCCGGTCATCATGATTGCCGAAGTTGCGGGAGCAGATGCCAGCTTCCTCGACGGAATGCGCGCCGCAGGAGTGCTGGACGCGATCGCGACGTACCCCGGGTTCATCAGCCACATCAGCGGCGCGACGACTGACCGGTATCGCGTGATCGAGGTGTGGGAGTCGCGCGAGGCCCATCAGTCCTGGGTCGAGGCCGTGATCCTTCCCAACATGCCCCCGGGCGCACCGACGCCGACCACGGAGTACATGGATCTTGCGGTTGCGGTGCCGCAGGGCTGACGCCTGACTCGGCTGGGCGGGAACGTGGCACCGGAGCCC
>CAVPPK010000005.1:0-43105 GCA_963707385.1 uncultured bacterium
CCTCGGCATCGAGCACTTCACGACGTCGAACGGTTCGACCGTACGACGGGACTTCCTCGATGCCGTGGCGCGTCGTCTGGGTGTGCCGGAGCAGAGTCTTCGGGAATGCCGCAAGGACCAGGTGCTCCAATTGGCCATCGAGAAGGCGACCGCCGAACCGATGGACCCGTCCCTCCTGTCGCCTGGCGGGACCGTGACCAATCGTGCCCTGCAGGTCCTGCTTGATGGGCTGCTGATTCACGGCGTCTCTGGACGCCTTGAACCGGCTGCCGCACGTGAAGACGACATCGAGCAGATCCTGGCTGAGGACGCATTCGATCCTGTACTCCTGCGCGACGAACGAGACCGTCAACTCGTCCAGGTCGCTACGCGAGAAGGCCAGGACAGTTTCCGAAACTCGCTCCTGGACGCCTACGGGGAGCGCTGCGCGATCACGGCGTTCGATGCGCCGCAGGCACTCGAAGCGGCTCACATCTACCCCTACCGGGGCCCCGCGACCAACAAGGTGAGCAATGGCCTGCTCCTGAGGTCGGATTTGCATCGCTTGTTCGACCGAGGCGCTCTCGCCGTCGATGAGGTGAGTTACCGAATCCTGTTGCGGCCCGATCTCATGGCAACGCGGTACGCGTCGCTAGCCGAGGACCGCGTGACGCTTCGCCTTCCGACCCGCATCGAGCATCGCCCCTCCGTCGCCGCCCTGCGCAGTCATCGCGAGTGGGCCGGTGTGGAAAGGATTGACGAGTAGTTCATCGACATTGGGCGGCGAGGCCAGGACGGCTTCGGCGACGTGCGGGGCGTACGCGCCGACGTCATCAGCATCGCGCAACACGTGCTCTCGGAACACGTGGTAGGCAGCCCCAACGTTCACGCCGTTTCCCAGTTGCTTGTAGGTAGCTGCATCGGGCTGACTGCCGAAGTCAAACCAGTCCGGGAACCCTTGGAGTCGCGCGGCCTCGCGCGGCGTGATCCGCCTGCGCATCTCGCCCACCACGCTCGTCTGGGTGATGGCGACCAGAGCGGGAAGGTACGTGGCTCGCTTTAGCCCTGATCCCCGACGGTCGGAAGTGCATGACTGTGTTCCACAACGATGAGGGCTCCTGCGCCTGCCACTCCAACTTCCGGCGCGATGGCGGGAAGTCCGAGATGGTGGGCAACCACTCGTCAAGGACCTCCTGATGCTGGGCGTAGAACTCTGCGTTCTTCACCAGGAAGTTGGCTTTCCACGCCGGTGTGCCGGCAGGAATGCGGAGGTCTTCGGGATGCACGAACTCGTCGGCCCATATGGGGAACCCTGGAAGACGGCCACCCTCAAGGTTGTCCAAGACGAGGTCGATGAAACGATCCCAAGCATCGATCCACTGCGTCTCCGCATCGCTCAGTGCGTAAGCGCTCACAGCTTCCGGCGAGAGATCCGACTCCAGCGGGAGGTGGCGCTTCAGGTCCCATCGCTGCGAGTCCCAGCCGTCCACTGGCCGCGGAGAAACGATTGGATCCACGTCCGTCTCGGCCATCGCGCGATCTCGACCAACGTAGGTTCCCGTGATGAAGACGCGCTCGCGAACCTGCGGGCGACCACCCAGATGCGGAGGCAGCAGGTGAGGTGAGAAGACGGCTGGGGTGTCTGAGACGCGATAACCGAGTTCCCGCAGCGTCGACACGATCGTCTTCCACGTCGTGTCTGATGGCGTGGGCCCGCCAGATTTCGCACGTTCTCGAGCAGGATGACCGCCGGGCGCCGCTCTTCCAGGACCCGACAGATGTTCCAGAAGAGAGTGCCGCGCGTCTCGTCCATGCCGCGCTGATAACCGGACTTTGAGAAGGGCTGACACGGGAACCCGGCAGCCAAGACGTCGTGCGGAGGGACGGCCATCTGCCCATCGGTAAGCGGCACGATGTCGCCGTCCACCGACGTGCGCCAGTTCCTCTCGTAGACCAGGCGTGCGCGGCCGTCTATGTCAGAAGCAAACCAGCATTCGCCGCCAAAGGCGCCCAGGGCCGCGTGGAAGCCGCCGATCCCTGCGAACAGGTCGGCGAAGGTGAACGACATGGCTCGGAGAGTACCCGAGGGGTGCGACTCACCATTGGCACCACGCCGAACATACGTTCGAGCTGGATAGGGCAAGGCGAGTTGTCGCATGCCCCGAGCGTGGAGTAGTCGTCGGCGCCAAGGCCCGTTGCTGGCGCCGCCTGTGGACGAAGGGCCGCCGCCGACAACCTGTGGAAAGCTCCTTCTGGATCGACCCAGCGGATACTCGGCGGCAAACTCGCGAGGCACCCGGCGAGAACGCCGTTGTGAGGGTAGAGGCCTCGATTGGCGGGGCCGGACCCTCAAGGCGGTTCCCGATGAGCACTCAGCCTTCCACCAGCGGTCCCTCGTCGAGGGACAGCGTTGACCCTGTCCAGCCCGGATGCGTTCCTGGCGTCGGTTCCCCACATGCTGGGCTTCGCCTGCGACGACTCCGTCGTCCTGGTCGGGCTGGGCCCCGACGGCGCCGGGCGGTCGTCGCAGGTGCTGCTGACCCAGCGGTTCAACACGCCCCCAGCGGCGTTCGACGCCGCCGATGTGCGCGACTGGCCCGCGCCGCGGCCGAGCCGATGGCGCGCGCCGGGTCGACGGAGGTGATCATCGCCGTCTTCGGCCGGCAGGCACCCGCACCCGGTGGCGAGCTCCCGTCAGGGCAGCTGGTCGACGACTTGGTGACCGCGCTCGACGAGCAAGGGATGGGTGTCAAGGACGCCCTGTTCACCGACGGGATCTCCCGCTGGTCGTACGGCTGCGACAACCCGACGTGCTGCCCACCCGAGGGACGCGTCATCCCCGCCGAGGTGCGCACCCATGTGGCGGCGGAGTTCGCCGTCGCCGGTGCCGCGATGCTGCCGAATCGCGACGCGCTGGTCCGCGAGGTCGCCCCGGCTGAGCAGTCGATCCGCGATCGCGTCCACGCGTGCATCGAAGAAGGCGGTCACTTCGGCTGGCGCCTCGCCGCGCGCGCTCGAGGGATGGCGGGACACCGCGATCGGCGACGTCACGACCGCGATCCGACGCCGACGGACCGCTCCCACCGCAGGAGACCGCGAACGCACTCGCGGGCCTGGGCGACATCCGGGTGCGCGACACGGTCCTGTGGGAGATGAGCCAGTCCCCGGACCGGCCGCGAGCCGTCGTCGATGGCCTGTCGGCGCTGGTCCGCTCGGCCCCGGACGGGCACTGTCGCCCCGGCCGCGACAGTGCTCGCCGTCGCGCACTGGCTCGGCGGGGACGGGGCCCGCGCGAACGTGGCCCTGGACCGGGCACTGGCCGACGACCCCGACTACTCCCTCGGGCTGATGGTCTCCGCTGCGCTGCGCTCCGGGCTGCCGCCGCAGTCCTGGCGGGACGCCATGTCCGGCCTGAGCCGGGACACCTGCCGCCACGGCATGGACCGCCCCGACCCGGCACCGACACCCGCGGCCCCGTCGATGCGCACCCGCCGCACCGGGACTGTCCCTGAGCTCGCGGCTGGCCTGTGGACGGCGCCGCCCGTCCACAGCCCACCCCCAGAAGCACCCGCCCATGACCACCGGCGGTGACGCTCCCAGCACCACCACCCACGCGACCCACCTGCGTCCGTGTCACGCGCGACCACCACGACCTCGACCTCGAATCGAAAGGGACACCTGCCATGGACCTGACCACCTGGATGGCCACCGTCGAGGCGGACATCAACCGCCGCACCGGGACCGCCGACCGCACGTGGGCGTGGGCCTACGTGATCCGCGCCATCGCGCTGAACGACCTGCTGTCCGCCCCGCCCGGGCAGACCACCGACGCGGTCTGGGTCGAGCCGCAGATGGCGTGGGCGATGGACGACCTCGTCGACGCCGGCGTCCGCACCCCGCCCCCGGCCGTGCCCGACGTCGCCGCCGCCGACGTGCGCACGGTGCTGACCGCGTCACTGCGGCGCCTGATCCTGGTCGCGTCGATCGACGACCCGCGGCTGCCGATGCCGCTGGTCGACGCCTGCGGCTACGCCGTGCGACGGGCCGCCGTCGCGCACCACGCCTACGCCGGCACCCTGCCGTGACCGACCGCCGCTGACGTACGGGCAACTCATGGACGACGCCCGCCGCGCCGCGCACCAGGGCATGAACGCTCTCGCCCGCGACCGGCTCCCCGACACCGGCGCCGCCCGGGAAGCGGTGACGGCACGCGGGACCCTGCTCGCGTCCCTGGCGCGGCAGGCCAGCACCGTGATCGGTGCCCGCGTCTGGATGCGTGGCGGGCCAGCACCCCGCACCGGCACGCACCCGATGCCCGCAACCCCGCCGTGCTCGCGCACGCTCGCCTGGCTCGACACCCTCGACCGGCACGCAACCGGCGTGACCGCAGGGCGAGACGGCGGGCGTTCGCGAGGGTTCAGCGGCCAGTCACTGGACGCGGACACGGACGCTGGTCGATCGCGCCACCGACCTGATCGCCACGCACCACGACCCCGCCGGCGCCGTCCGCCCGGGAACAACCCGCCGACCTCGCCACGGCGGACCTCGGCCAGCTGCTCGGCTCGATCACCCGCCTGGTCGCGGTCGTCGCCCCGACCGAGCCCCTCGCGCTGCGGTGCCGCGAAGCCGGCATGACCCGCGCCGACGTCGACAGCTGCCCTACCGCTCGGCGAGGGCCTGCTCGACGACACCTGGTCGCTGGCCCGCACCCTGCGGTTCACCGACAGCGCCGTCGCCGACCTCACCGTCGCCCGCCCCGCCATCGACGCCGACCGACCCGCCGACGAATGGGCGCCAGCGGATGGCCCGCGTCCACGCCCGCCTGCACCGCCACAGTCGTCGGCGGCCACGTCAGCGTCCGCACCCTGCACGACATCGCCCGCCTCG
This sequence comes from uncultured bacterium, assembly GCA_963707385.1. Taxonomy (GTDB): domain Bacteria; phylum Actinomycetota; class Actinomycetes; order S36-B12; family S36-B12; genus UBA10649. The sequence goes on from CAVPPK010000005.1 coordinate 4,867, forward strand.
GCCTGGCCACCTCCCACGTCCTGGCCACCAGCGGCCAGCGCGACCCGGCCACCCAGTCCGCCGTCACCGACCACTGGCGCAGCGTCCTTGACCACCTCGACCCGCTGCGCAGCGTCCAGCCGCACGACCGGGTCCTGCGCCACGACGTCGAACGGATGCTGCACCTGGCCCGCCCCGCCACCACCGCCGCGCACCCGAACGAGCAGCGCGCCCTGCTGGACGCCGTCGCCGCGAGCGTCCCGGCGATGAACGCGTGCAGCGCCCTCGCCGAGCGGGCCCTGGCGCGCAGCACCGACGTGTGGATCCCCGCCGGACCCCGGCGCCCCTACCTGCCCGACCTCCACCGGCCCGGGCACGCCACCCGCCGCGCCCCTCCGTACGAGGCGCCCTGGCCGCGCACCAGCCCTCCGCCGCCCTCACCGGGTTTGACCCTGACCTGATCGGGGAAGGACTCACATGACGGCACGGTCCGGCCGACGGCCGCGGGAGGGGATTGTGCGGTACCGGCCCGATGAGAGCGGTTGCATCAAGTAGGACCACCTGACACCTGGAGAGCCATGACCGACATCCCCCACCCCAGCCCTGATTCCCCCAGCACGAACCGTCTCCCGGGCTGCTGATGCGCACCCGCGACTACGCGCGCCTGGACCTGACCGGGCGGGACTTCACCGGGCAGGACCTCGACAGCGCCGACTTCACACGCGCCGACCTGACCGGTGCGGACTTCACCGACGCCCGGCTGGACGGTGCCGACTTCACCGGAGCGAACCTCGCCGGAGCGATCTTCACCGGAGCGAACCTGGACGGTGCCCGACTCGAGGGTGCCCGGCTCGCCGACGCCCGCCTCGACGGCGCGTCCTGCCTGTTCACCGACCTGCGCCGCGTCACCGCGCCCGGGATCGGACCTCACGCGGCGCTGATCTGACCGGTGCCCTGCTCGACGGCGCCGACCTCACCGACGCCCGCCTGGACCGTGCCCGGCTCGAGGGCGCGAGCCTGCCCGGGGCAACTCTCGCGGGAGCGTCCCTGACGGCCGCGAACCTGCAGGCCGCCGACCTCGACCCGCACCGACCTGACCGGAGCGGACCTCACCGGCGCCGACGTCACCGAGGCCCAGCTCGCCGGGGCCGAGTTCACCGGCACCACGTTCACATCGACCGACCGGTGCCGCGATCGCGGTGTTCCACGCCCGCAACGCCACCCACTGGACCACCGGCCGCGTCATGACCGCCATCGCCACCGACCTCGGCACCTCGGACTACCAGGCCCAGGTCGAGCCCGCGATCGAGCACGTCCGCGCCGCCGGCCTGGACACCACCGCCCCGCGCACCTCGACCCCGAACCCGCCACCGATCTCCTGGGCGTGACCGCCTCCCGACGCCTGTCAGTCGATAGGAGCAGAAGCGGCGTATCGGAGGGGACCTCCTGGGGCTTGGGTCAGGAGGTCACGGGCCGCACCGACACGTGGGCACCGGGGCGGGTACTCGCCAGTGACGCCAGCGCCGCACCGAGGGCCGCCTCGACCACGGATGCCTCCAGACCCTCGGCGGTGACCAGGAACGCGGCCTGACCCGCGGCCCGGCTGCTCCTCGAGGAGCTCGGCCGCGGCGTCGGCCGGCGTGCGGCGCCGAGGACTGCCGGTGGCGCACTTCACCAGCCGCGACGCCGGAACCCCGAGACCCGAGGCGAGTGCCTCGATCGTCGCAAGCCGGTAGGACGGCCGCGCGCCGGTGATCACGTTGACCACCGAGTTCAGGCTCAGCCCGGACGCGGCCGCCAGGTCGGCCTGGGTCGAGTGCCCGCGCAGCGCCAGCGCGGCCCGCACGACAGCGCCGAACCACTGCGGGTCCCGCACCTCGACCGCCACGCTCCACCCTTCGCCCGACCGGAGCCGACCGCTCCAGGCTGCCCACATTTTACCCACGAACCAGTCTGACCGGTCCCTAACTGACAGTCACGGTTTTAGTTCCGCACTCACCGGGAAAACCCCCACTGTCAATTAGCAGCGCGTCGCCACGATCAGGGGCGCCGACGAGGAACACGAGGCACGGCCATGCACAACGACGAGCTCGATCCGCTCATCAACGATCCCGACCTGTCGACGCCGGAGGCGTGCCGGGCGCTGCTCGAGCTCGCCCGGCGCCGCTCGCCCCGCGACCCGGACATCGCCGGCGACATCGTGCTGCTGCTGTCGGAGCGGCTGATGCCCGGCGGGATGCTGCGCCGCGCCCTGGCCACGCACCCGAACCCTGGGGCGCTGCTGAACGCGTCGGCGTCGAATGCCGCGAACCAGGCGCGCGAGAGCGCTGGCCGCGACAAGCGGCGGATGCCGCTGACGTCGTCCGGTGTCCATGACGAGCTGGAGCCGCCGCAGTACCCGTACTCCCCGACGGTGGGGCTGTTCGACGTGCTGCACGACCTCGGCTGGCGCGAGGAGGCCCTGCTCGAGCTCGCGATCCCCCGCAAGCGGCCGGGCCGCTCCATCCACCCCGGGATCGAGGCAGCGCTGGAGCACCTCGCGGCGTGCTACGGCGTCACCGTCCGCTGCGCCGGCTGCCCGACCGACATGGACCTGCTGCGCCTGAACCTGCAGGGCCCCGACGCCTGGCCCGCGCTGGTGCCGGTGCTGCGGGAGTGGGACTGGTCGCCGGAGGCCATCGCGTTCATCACCACGTCGCCGGCGAACATCGCGCACTGGCGCACCCTCGCGGTCACGCCACCGCCGCGGCAGGAACGCCGGATGATCAAGATCGCCCACAAGATGCGGTTCACCCCGTGGCTGCTGCAGGACCCCGACGTCATCCGCGAGTCGATCCGCTCCGGCCGGGTGCGCGCGCCCGAGCCCGACATTCCCGCCGACGCCGTCATCGACTGCACCGCCGAGGGCCGACCGGTGCCCCTCGAGGCCGAGTCCGTCACCGGGTAGACGAGGCGTCATCGCAGACGGGCGCGCGAAACTTGCGCGGCACGCAGCCACATTCACCGTGGTCCGGGTAGGAGCAACAAACCCCTGCCAGGAGGTGCCATGCACGCCATCTCGATCACCGACATCCTCACCGCCCTGCGGCACACCGACCCCGACACCCTCGCCGCCGCGATCTACGCCGACAACGACCCCGAACTGCTCGCCCACCTCGCCGGCACGCTGACCACCGCCAGCGAGCACGTGGCATCACATCCGCACCCCGACGTGATCCGCGAGGCCGATGCGCTGCTGTCGGAGGTGCTGCGCTGGCCCGTCGCCGACGCCCTCCCGCCCGGGCACCACCTGCCCACCGCGAGCGAGCTTGCCGCCGCCCGCCGCATCAGCACTCCCGAGGCGGAGCGACTGCTGCACCGCATCGCCGCCACCGAGACCCTCGCCGCCCAGCCGGCTCATGGACTCCGGTGTCGAGCCCAACTTCACCCTCGAGCAGGCCCAGGTCACCGCCTGCATCCGCGACATCGTCACCGCCGGCGGCATCCCCACCCGCGCCAGCGTCCGCACCCACGCCCTCGCCCACGCCCGGGCTGCCATGCGCCCCGGCGACGGCACCGAGCCCATCATCACCAGCCCCGGGCTGCCGCCGCGGATCGCCAGCCCCTCCCCGATGGCAGTCGTTCCCGGATGGCTCGACCGCATGGACACCGACCCGCCCGCTGACCGGGCTGCTCGAGGACCGCATCAGCCTACCTGCGCGAGGCCAAGCACGCCATGGGCACCGCCACCCGCCAGCACACCACCGCACTTCGCGCCGTCGAGCACGCCCGCCTGAACGGCACCTCCGCACCCCCACCCCCCACCGGCGCCATCGACGCCGGCTACACCCAGCGGCTGGCGGTGTAGCGATGAGCCAGCTCCTGGAATCACCTCAGTCCGCCAGCGTTATGCCGCGCGCCCTGTTCACCGCGGAGGAAGTAGCCGACGCCCTCGTGATCTCCGAGACCCTCGTCCGACAGCTGACGCTCGACGGTGAGCTCCCCTGCCGGCGGATCGGGCGCCTGGTCCGCTACACGATCACCGACATCGAGATGTTCATCGCGAGTCGCGAGGAGCACCGCTACCGCAAGTGACATTCGTCCACAGCCCTCCTCCGGCCGTCCACAGGTCACGCCCAATCGAGGCGCCGTCGGTCGTCTACCTCGCAGACTCAACGACGTTCATCCAACGAAGGACACTCGGAAGGGGGCGACGGAATGCCTCGGATCAAGAAGTACCGAGCCGAGGGCTCGGTACGCGAGAACCCTCCCGGTTCGAGGCAGTACCAAGGCCGGCTTCCGCGACGCCTGGATCCCCACCGGCGCCCCATCGACGGCGTGTACTACTCGCCCGCGGAATGCCGACGGGCGCTGAACGCAGCCGATTGCCGAGATGGACCGGGGACTTCGGGTGCAAGCCGACCGGCAAGCCCGGCGGTGCGACACGACGTCTGTCGACCGTGGTCGAGGAGTACATCGAGGACCGTCGCAACGACGGCCTCGACCCGATCGCCATCAACACTGTGCGCGACTATCGCGACGCGTTGAAGAACGTCATCAACCACCCCGATGCCAACCTCGGTCACATGAAGGCGTCGCTGATCGACAGTCCCACGTTGGACGACTGGCTTCGCGACCTGCGGGCGATCGGGTTCTCCCACCGACGATCAACGAAGGCATTCGCCGTCGTACGTGCGGCGCTGGCCTGGGAGGTCCGCAAGGGACGGCTCGCGTTCAACCCTGCCCGGGAGGTTCGGCGCACCAGCACCAAGAAGGGCCGGGCCAGCCGGGCCGACCGCCGACCCGGTCCTCCTCCCGTCTTGGAAGGAGCTCGCCGATCTCGCGGCCTTCCCACAACTGAGGGAGGACCGCCTCCTCATCCTGACCATCGCCTGGGCTGGTCTGCGATGGAGCGAAGCCATCAGCCTCAGCGTCACCGACCTGTGGCCGACACGCGCCCGGCTCAGCGTGCGCCGAGTCTTCGTCATGGGACCAGGACGAGCACGAGTGGGTCATCGAAGCCGTCAAAGCAGGCCTGGCCGCAACCGTGCCCTTGCCGGCGCCCCTGTGGGCCGCACTCCTTGATCTCGCCGCGACCCGGACCGTCGAAGACCGATTGGGAGGCGACCTCCTCTTCCGCCCCACGAGGACACGCTTCGCCGAACGTCCCCCGGTCGTCATCGACCAGTCGGACTGGGGACGCGAGTATGGCGACCAGCGCGCGAGGCCGCCGGACTCGTCGGCAACCCCAACCTTCCGCTCCTCGACCCACGCCGGCGCGCCCTGCAGGTGAAGGACCTACGCGCATACGCCGCCAGCGTCGTCGTCGACAGCGGCGGCACCCAGTACGAGGCAGCCACGCTCCTTCGCCACTCAGACGTGCAGACGACGAACAAGTACTACGCCCGCGCACAGGACGAACGCAGCCAGGACCCCGCTCGCGCGCAGCTCAGACTCGACCTGTCGCTGACCCTCGACGAGCGCATCGACGCACTCTGGAACGCCTGGACACGCGCCTACCCTCAGCAGACGAGCGGCCTGTTCAGTTAGCACCGCGTAGAACGGCCGGAGTGCGTTGCACGGCCCGAACGATGTGGGGCGACATCGCGCAGCCATTTGCGTCTGCAAGGCCGATCGCCAACATGTCTAGGACGGCCGAATGAGCGACGCCGTGCGGACGAGGCGCATCGCCGCTGGCCTTGTTGAGCGACGTGAGATCCGCCTCTCGCCGGGTCCCCGATGGGCCTCCGCCGACCGCCTAGAGGGCACTCTCAATCGAGCCTCCACGAGGCCCACACAGGCCCTCTCAGGAACACCCAAGAGGTACGTTTGGGGCTATTTTTGGGGCTAAACGGCTATTGCCTACCCCGCGACTAGGAATTTCGACGCCTGATAGTTGTTGTATTACCAACACTTTTCTGACGTGGGTCGCCGGGGGCTCGAACCCCGAACCTACGGATTAAAAGTCCGCAGCTCTACCCATTGAGCTAGCGACCCGGGTGGGCAGCTGATGGGTCCGTCACCTGCGCCAATCCCTGTCGCGAACCCTCTCACACGACCCCCTAGCCTCTTGATGCCACGCCCGCAGTCGCAGCGACACTTGCTCTGTACACCGAATGGCTCGGCCCGCACCAGCTTCAGGCAGAGTGTGCTGACGGTCAGCGGGAGCCAGGAGGAGGCCACGAACTTGGCGACGTCCTCCACCACCGTCTCCAGTGACCCGCCGCCCGTCACCTCGTTCCGGGCCGCCGTCAACACAGGAGTGCCAGTCGATTCGCGCCAACGGTGTGTCGAAGCGCGCTTTCGGGGTACTTGCCTCGTGCTCGAACGCGCGCGGGGAGTTGATGGCAGTGCTGACCGAGAAGCCGGAGCCCGCCAGGGCTGCGCTGTCCGGCCCCGGCGAATGGTTCCTCACGCCCCAGGAGCGGGGCAATCCCCACACCGTCCTCGACAGCCGGCACGCCGACGGCCGCAGCTGGACCGACGGCAACCACGTCACGGCGCTCGTCCATGGGGAGCGCTACTTCGCCCGCCTGCTCGAGATCGTCCGCCGCCTCGGCCCCGACGACCTGCTGCTCTTCACCGACTGGCGCAGCGATCCCGAGGAGCGCCTCGCCGACGAGGAGGGCACGGACGTGGCCAGCACCTTCGCGGCTGCCGCACGCCGCGGGGCCGTCGTCCGTGGCCTGCTGTGGCGTTCGCACCACGTTCTGCAGTTCGCCGCGCACAAGAACCGCACGCTCGGCCAGGAGATCGACGAGGCCGGCGGGGAGTGCCTGCTCGACATGCGCGTCCCGCCCTTCGGCTCACACCACCAGAAGCTGGTCGTCGTTCGCCACGCGACCCGACCCGCCGACGACGTGGCGTTCGTCGGCGGCATCGACCTGTGCCTCAGCCGTCGCGACGGGGCCCACCACCGCGGCGATCCGCAAGCCCTGCCGATGTCCGCCGCCTACGGCGAGAATCCGCCGTGGCATGACGTGCAGCTGGAGATACGAGGACCGGCGGTCGGCGATGTTGAGGCTGTCTTCAGGGAGCGCTGGGAGGACACCTCGCCCCTCAGCCGGCATCCGCTGCACGCCCTCGGGTCGCTCATGCACCGCGACACGTGGACCCCGAGCCCGCTGCCGCCTCCGCGGCCGGACCCGGCGGAGCAGGGCACCACGAGCATCCAGCTGCTGCGCACCTACGCGTGCCCGATCTCCCGGGTACCCGTTCGCGCCCGAGGGCGAGCGCAGCGTCGCCCACGGCTACGCGAAGGCACTGCGGCGGGCGAGCGACCTGGTGTATGTCGAGGACCAGTACCTGTGGTCGACCGAGGTCGCCTCGGTCTACGCCACCGCGCTCAGGCGCCAGCCACACCTGCGAATGGTCTTCGTCATTCCCGGCTATCCGGAGGTCGATGGGCGCCTGAGCCGACCACCGAACATCCTGGGGCGGCTCCAGTCGCTCGCCGTCCTGCAGCGGGCGGCCGGACCGGACCGCCTCGGTGTCTACTGGCTGGAGAACGACGTCGGCACTCCGATCTACGTGCACGCCAAGGTCGTCGTCGTGGATGACGACTGGGCCTCCGTCGGGCTCCGACAATGCGAACCGCCGGTCGTGGACACACGACTCGGAGCTCACGGCGGCGATGTGGGATCCGGCATCCACCATGGCCGCGGACCTGCGCGGGATGCTGGCCGCCGAGCACCTGGACCTCCCGGCGGACGCCGACGCGCCGGCCCGCGAGCGCGTTGTTCGACGCGTTCGCCGCGAGCGCCCGAGCACTCGACGCCTGGCATGCAGGCGACCGGGTCGGGCCGCGTCCCCCGGGTCGGCTGCGTGCCTTCCGGCCGGGCCAGGTCGGTGCGCTCACGCGGCTGTGGGCCACGCCGATGTACCGGCGGCTGTACGACCCTGACGGCCGGCCGCGCGAGCTGCGCCGCCGGCGGGCGTTCTAGCCGACGGGTTCAGTTCGCCCTGCCGAGCGGGTGAGCCCGGGCAGCCGGTCCAGCACATGCGACCATGCGGTCATGGCGGAGTGGACGGACCCTGAGGTGGCCGCGACGACGATGCGCGAGGCCGGACTCGAGCCCTTGGAGCCGTTCGCCGACGCGGACCAGCCGTGGCGATGCCGCTGCCTGACCTGCGGCCGGGTCGTCTCCCCCGGCTCAGCAGCATCGGCGCCGGCGACGCCTGCAAGTACTGCGCGACCAAGGGGCTCGACCTGAACGCGCCGGCCGTGATCTTCGTCGTCACTCACCAGGCGGACGGCGACCCCCAGGTGGGGTTCGACTCAGCCGAAGGGGAGGCCATCACGCTGCTGGAGCAGGGCGGCTGGTCGGTCTTCAAGGCCGCCAGTGTGCCCACGGTCGAGGACGCCTACGAGATCAAGGCCGCCGTCCTGCGGTGGCTCACGAGCGAACCGGGCGGCCACGGTGCCGAGGAATACTGGTCGACGGTCAGCAGCGAGCTGAGCCGACGCCGCCGCCATCGTCGGGCTGCGGGCGGAGCCGGGAAGGCGCAGGTAGGTCTCAGAGTCTCCGTCGGGGTCGCGAGCCATTCCAGTGCGGACTCACGGTCGGGGAACATCTTGATGGTCATGCCGCGGTTGGTGCCCGCCGCCTCCCACAGGCCGATCGTCACCGCGGCCGTGAGGTCCATGGGCTTGATGACTGCCTGGCGCCAGTTCGACGGCACTCCGAGCGACACGGCGTAGTCCGCCATCTCGACGACGGACGGGTACGACAGGCCCTTGACGACGTCGGTGCAGTCAAGCAGGACGTCAGGGATGCCGAGCTTCTCCTGCAGGTTCCTGCGACTCCACCAGCATCTCGAGCGGCCTCGGGATCATCCAAGGAGCCGGACAGGACGACTTCGACGACCTGCCGTCCCGGGAGGATCTCCGTCACATGAGGCATGCATCTCGATGGTACGCAGGCAGATGCGCTCATGGACCGCCGAATGTCCCCTGTTGAGGTGAGCTCCTTCGGCGCGTCCTCAGGTCAGGATCGCGTCCGCGTCCACCCGCGTGGGACGCAGGTCCTTGGGGTCACGTCCGTCGCCGCTCGACGTGCCCTTGACTCGTCGCACGACCCAGGGCGCCAGGTGGTCGCGGGCCCACTCCACGTCGCGGGCGAGGTCCTCCCTCTTCGAGGTGGGCGGCCTCGGCGGGAGGGGCTCGCGCCACCACCCGGCTGGGCCGCCCAGGAGGACGGGTTCGCGCACGTCCAGCTGCTCGAGCACGGCGGCGCTCACGCGTCGGTGCCCGTCGGCGTTGAGGTGGAGGCGGTCGGTATGCCACAGCCGGCGATCCGTCAGGACATGAACGCGCTCGAGGTCGACCACGTGCGCACCATGTCGGGCGCCGACCGCGCGGACGTTCTCGTTGAAGCGCGCGAACCGGTCGGCGAGGAACTGGGCCAGCCGGCCGGTGCCGCCCGCTCGGCCGATGGAGGTGAACAGCAGGACGCGGTCGCTCGACGCGGCCACGCGGGCCACCGCTGCGTCGTAGCGGCGGAACAGGTCGTCGAGGTCGGTGCCGCGACGCAGCACGTCGTTGGGGCCTGCGTGGAAGGTGACGACGCTGGGGGCGAACGACGCGGCCACCTCGAGCTGCTCGTCGACGACCTGGTCGAGGAGCTTGCCGCGCACCGCGAGATTGGCGTACTCCACCGCGTCGCCGGTTCCGGCGGCCTGCCGAGCGAGCGCGTGGGCCACCCGGTCCGACCAGCCGAGGTGGTGCCCGTCGGGGCGGAGGTCGTCGCACATGCCCTCGGTGAACGAATCACCGACGCAGACGAGTCGGGTGGTGGTCATGCGGACGGGACGAGCGGGAGTCAGTCCTCGGGCAGTGAGGTGAGCAGGGCCGCGAGCTCCTTGGCCTCGTCCAGCGTGAACGAGACGACCAGTCGGCTGCCATCGTCCATGGGAACCCGGATGACGTACGAGCGAGCTTCCTTGGTGGCCTCGATCGGCCCGGACCCCGTGCGGGGCTTCATGGCAGCCACGACTCTCCTTGTGGTTCGACGGTGACGCTGGCGTGGTGCGAACTGCGGCCGGATTGCTCGACGGCTCCTGCCACAGAGATTACTCCCCTCTCACGTGGGCCGTCTCGGCGCCCGGCGCGACCACCCGCCCTCGAGTGCGAGACGGGTCGCCCAGCGCGTGGTGCAGGACTAACGTCGACGCATGGACCCGACCCTTGCCCTCCTCAAGGCCGAGCGCGACATCACCCGCGTGATCATGACGTACTCACGGGCGGCTGACCGGTACGACCTGGAGCTCATGCGCGAGTGCTACTGGCCCGAGGGCACCGATCACCACGGGTCCTTCGTCGGGGGCCGCGATGACTTCATCGAGTTCGTCCGCGACAGCCTCCAGCGCTTCGAGCGGACCAACCACTTCCTCGGCAACGTCCTCATCGACGTCGACCTCGATGCAGGCACGGCACGCGCCGAGACCTACTGCGTCGCCTACCACCGGTACACCGATGCCGAGAACCAGCTCACCGACATGACCGCCGGGCTGCGCTACGTCGACACCTTCGAGCGCCGCGGCGACGAGTGGCGCATCCTGCGTCGCGTGGTCGCCTACGAATGGCGCCGCACCGATCCCGCGCTCGGATCCACCGGGTTCGCCGACGCCTACATCACCGGGGTGCGCTCGCTCGCGGACGCGGTGTACACGGAGCTGTAGCGATGACGTTCACCCGGCTGGTCGGCGTCTACCGCGCCGACGGCGGCCTGCGCGGCGAGCTGCGCTACCTCGCCGGCCACTACCTGCACGGTCAGACGTGCAGCCTGTGCGACATCACGCACTCCCCGTTCCGTCGCAAGGCGGCGTGGGATGCCGGGGTGGCGGAGCTCGGCATCCCGTTCGACCTGCTGCACCTGAACGAGCTCGATCCCGACCTCGCCGCGCACGTCGGCGACGACGCCGCCATGGTGGTCGGCGAGCGGTCCAACGGCAGGGTGACGCTGCTCGACAACGACGAGCTGACGGCCCTCGACGGCGATGTCGCGGGATTCTTCGCCGCGCTCAGGTCTCGATTGGCCGCCACGTAGGGCGAGCGACGAGCGCGAGTGCCGCGAGCACGACGGCCAGCAGCCCGAAGACGGCCTGCAGCACGCTCGGTCCGACGAAGGGGATCTGCACCAGCAGCTCGACCGCGAGCAGGGCACTCGCCACCAGCACGGCCGTCGGCGCGTGCGGCGACCGACGCCAGGCCAGCCACGCCGCCACCGTCGACGGCACGGCCACCGAGGCGAACAGCCACAGGCCGGGCAGCACCCAGCTGCGTGAGGCCGAGCGGTTCCAGGTCCTCCACGGGAGGCGCGGCCGTGCCGGTGATCAGCTGGACTGTGCCGCCGATGCCGCCGACGGCAATCAGGCCCTCCAGGACCACGAAGACCCACCGGAAGCGGTGGCGCGGCGTCGGCACTACATCTCCGAGTACACCCGCGAGGGGTCATAGCCGTAGTGCGCCGTGCGAGCGGCGCGGCGCTGCTGCGCCTCCTCCTCGGACTGCCTTGGCGAAGCGCGCGTCCATGCGCGCGACGTCGACCTTCGTCACCGGGTTGCGCTCGAAGATCCACTTCTCGAGCGCGGGGCCGGACTCGAACGAGTTGATCAGGCAGTAGCGCGGCTTGTCGTCGACGTGCCACACGGAGTGCCACATGCGCTCGGAGTCCACGACCAGCTGCGCACCGGCGGGCAGGGCGATGCGGGTCTCGGTGCTCGGGTCGTCGATGTCCTCGCGCAGGATCATGTAGGAGTTCGGGTTGTCGGTCAGCTGCATGAAGGAGCGGATCACCCAGCCCTCGCCGTCGGGATTGCGACGGTTGTTGTCGTCGAGATGGCTGTTGTAGAGCGCGTCCGCGTAGGAGTTGGGCTGCAGCTCGATGACGCGGCAGCGGCCGACGCGGGCGTCGACCTCCTTCACGCGCTCGACGAGCGTCGGGGCCTTGGCCACCTGCGAGTCGATCCAGATGCCGTCCTTGTCGTCGCGCGGCGGATCCGAGTGCCAGAACGCGTTGCACTCGATCTCGCCCTGCGCGCTGGCGATCGGCGCGAAGCGCGTGTCGCCCGAGGACTTCCAGTCGACGTACTCGAGGCTGATCCACTCCGAGGGGTCCACGACACCGCCGTACGAGTCGAGGACCACGTAGCCGGTCTCCTCGAGGATGGACATGCGGTAGTGCGACATCACGCCTCCTGGAATATGGGGATCACCCCATTGTCCGACGGCGCCGCGAGCGCACTTTCACCCGAAGGACCCGGGTTGCTAGGGACTTTGGTCCCGCTACGCTCAGTGACGGCGGCGGCTGAGCGTGCCGATCAGCATCGCGGCGCCCCACGGGCCCATCACCCAGATCGGCCAGTACGCGGGCGCGCCGTCGCCGGACCCGGTGATCCACGTCCCGAGCCAGATGACGTTGACCATCACGCTGACGCCGGCCCAGGCCGCCCAGCCCTTGCGCAGCCTGTCGCGCTGCTCGTCGATGTCGTCAGTCGGCGGGCTCGGCGGGGATGGCCGGCGGCGCGTCCCGGTCGTGGACGCGGGCAGGTCGGCGGTCAGTGCGGCGAGGTCGCCCATCGTCCGCGCGACAGCTGCCTGGCCCATGCGGCCGTCGAACTCGTCCTGGGTCAGTCGCCCCTCCGCGAACGCCTCCCGCAGCCGGGCGATCGTGCGGTCGCGGTCCTCGTCGCCGGCCCGAAGGTCCGGTGTCTGGGTCATGCCGGGAGCCTAACGGCCGGGACGCGACTAGAGCCGGGCCGCGATCGCCGCGGCCATCCGCTCCGGCGCGCCCGCGGAGTGCGACAGGAACAGCGACGGCTCGGTGAGCTCGAGCTCGAGCAGCAGCGGCTCGCCGTCGGGACCGGGGATGAGGTCGACGCGCGCGTAGAGCACCCGGTCGAAGCCGCCGGGGATGTGCTGGACGATGCGGCGGGCCGCGTCCAGCTCGGCGGGCGTGGGCTCGCGGGGGTCGATCTGCTCCTGCACGAAGAGCCCTTCGACGCGCTCCCCCTCGACATCTCGCTGCAGCAGCGGGCCCTTGCGGATGGCGTGCGAGAACTCGCCGCCGAGGAACAGCACGGCCGTCTCGCCGATCGTGTCGACGGCATCGAGGTACGGCTGCACCATCACGGTGCGGCCGGCGTCGAGCAACGCGCGGGTATGGGCGTGCGCGGAGGCCAGGGACTCCGCCGCATGGTGGCGGATGGTGTCGCGCGAGCCCGCCGACACCGCAGGCTTCACGACCATGTCCGTGTAGCCCGCGGGCACCGTCCAGGACTCGGGGTCGTCGCCGGGCTCGAGGAACACGGTCGGCACGATCGGCAGGCCCGCGGCGACGAGGTCGCGCAGGTAGCGCTTGTCGGTGTTCCACTCCACGACGTCCGCGGGATTGAGCATCCGGGTGACGCTCGCGGCGCGATGCACCCACTCGATGAACGCGGGACGGTCCTGCGAGTAGTCCCAGGTCTCGCGCAGCACGACGGCGTCGAACGCGGACCAGTCGATCGTGCCGTCGGTCCACACGGCGGGCACGGCGTCGATGCCGAGCGCGGCCAGGGCCGGCAGCAGCAGCCGGTCCTCGTCGTCGAGCAGCGGGAACTCGGCGCACGTGGCCAGGGCGACGGTGGGCACGGTGGACTCCTCGACTGGTTGCGGCCACACTGCTCGCCATGGCCGCCCGCAAGTATGCCCCGCCGCATTCGTGGGTCGCGGAGGGTGGCGAGTGGCCGGACGGACCCCTCGCGGCCGATGCCCCGCCCTACGCGGTCGTCACCGCGGCGGTCGTGCAGCGGTACCGGGCGGCGGCGGGCGGTCGGAGCCTGCGCTCGGTGGCCGGCGCTGCCGGGATCGACCCGACGAGCCTGGGCCGCACCCTCGCGGGCGAGACGGTGCCCGACGTGCACACCGTGGCCGTGCTCGAGGACGCGCTCGGCGTCGCAGCTCTGGCCCGCCTACCCGCGCGCCTGACCGCGAGCGGCCGAACGTGCGCGCGAGCGGTCGCACGACGTCGCCGGGAGAAATCGGCGAAGACGAGGCCCCCCGAACACCGCATTGCCCGTTTGTCCCGGATTCCGGGACAAACGGGCAATGGCGGTGCGGGTGGGGCAGTCGTGACTACTGGGTGATCGACTACTGGGTGATCGTCAGCGCGATCTCGCGGGCGGAGCCGTCCGGGTTCGTGACGGTGATGATGGCCTCGCCGGCGGCCAGGCACTCGCCGCCCGGGTTGAAGAGGGCGCCGTCCTCCTCCTTGGCCTGCGTCACGGTCACGAGCGCCTCGTCGGAGGACGCGACGGTCGTGCCGGCGAGCTTGTCCTCGGGGACGATGATGTCGAGGAAGTTGCCCACCGCGCAGGTGGCCGAGGCCTGGTCCTCGGTGATGATCACGGGCGGGAGCATCTCGGTGCTGCCCGAGGCGGCGGCGGAGGCGGCCGCGGACGACGCCGTGTCGCTCGAGGAGGACGAGCAGCCGGCGAGCACGGTGATGCCCAGGAGGGCGGCGGCGCTGACGGCGGCGGCGGTGCGGATGCGGGTCATGGATCGGGCTCCTTGATCGGGTCGGATGGTGCTGGTCGGGTTATCCCCTGCCGGGCCCAAGGCTAAACGTCGCTCGCGCCGTGGGTTTCGTCGAGGCGGCCGAGCTTCTCGACGCGGCCCTGGTGCCGGCCGCCGTCGAACTCGGTGGTCGAGGAAGACCTGAAGGGCCTCCACCGCCTCGTCGGCGGAGGTGAACCGCTCGCCGAAGCAGGCCACGTTGGCGTCGTTGTGGCGGCGCGTGATCTCGGCGTCCTGCACGTCGCGGATGACGCCACCCCGTACGCCCGGCACCTTGTTGGCCGCCATGCAGATGCCCTGACCGCTGCCGCACACGGCGACGCCACGATCGACGTCACCACGCGCCACGGCCTGCCCGACGAGGGCCCCGTAGTGCGGGTAGTCGACGCGCTCCTCGCTGTGGGTGCCGAGGTCGGTCACCTCGTAGCCGTTGTCGAGCAGCCACTGCTCGAGCGTCTGCTTCAGCAGGAAGCCCGCGTGGTCCGAGCCGATCGCGATCCTCATGTGCCCTCCCGGGACGTCGCCAGCTCCACCATTCTCGCCCGGCGGCCGGCCAGCAGCTCCATCGCGGTGGGCTGCGGCGTGACGACGGCGGTGCGCTCCGCCGGTCGCGGGTTGCTCGTCAGGCCGGCGGCCAGCATGGCGGCGCCCACGACGGCCGAGTCCGGCGCATCGGTGACCGCCAGCGCCAGGCCGGTCGCGTCGGCGAGCAGCTGCCGGAAGGCCGGATCGTGCGTGCCGCCGCCGATGAGGGGGACGACGTCGGGCATCGCGTCGCCGGACTCCTGAACGGCTGCGACGCCGAGCGCCACCGCCTGCGCGACGCCCTCGAGGATGCTGCGCAGCATCGCCGTGCGGCCGGTCGCCAGCGTGAGCCCGTGCCACGAGCCGCGCATGGCCGGGTCCATGAACGGCGTGCGCTCCCCCGCGAGGTACGGCACGAAGACCGGGTCGTCGGCCCGCACTCCGCCGGCGAGGGCGGCGGCGGCCTCGCCGACCGACGCGCCGAACCAGGCGAGCGCCGCCGTCAGCGACAGGCCCGCGCTCTGCACCGCCCCGATGCGGTACCAGCCCGCGCCCGGTGCGCCCACCGTGGCGAAGGTGTGGGTGCGCAGGGTGCCGTCGAGCCGCGGGTCGGCCATGACCCGCACGACCTGCGAGCCGCTGCCCACCGCGACGAAGCCGTCACCCGGCAGCAGGCCCAGGCCCGCCAGCGCGCAGGCGGTGTCCGCGCCACCGACCGCGCTCGGCCAGCTCCACGCCACCGAGCCGGATGCTGCCGACCCGGTCGACCGAGCTGCGCACGGGTGGCAGCAGCGCGCGATCGATGCCCGCCCACGCCAGCGCCGTGTCCGACCAGTCGCCGGCGACGACGTCGTACAGCAGCGTCCCCGACGCATCGCTCGGGTCGGTGGCGATGCCGCCACCCAGCCGGGCGCGCAGCCAGTCCTTCGGCTGCAGCACGTGCACGGCTCGCGCCATCACGTCGGGCTCGTGCGCGAGCAGCCACGCCAGCGTCGTCGGCCGCGAAGCCCGTGACGGCGGGCGAGCCGAGCCGGCTCAGCTCGTCCTGCGTGAGGTCGCCTGCGAGGGCGCGGGCCTGGTCGACCGAGCGGCCGTCGGCCCACAGGATCGCCGGGCGCAGCGGCCGCAGGTCGGCATCGGTGACGACCACGCCGTGCATCTGCCCCGAGAAGCTCGCGGCCGCAGGCTCCTGGCCCTCGACTGCCCGCGCGACCACGTCGAGCGTCGCCGCCAGCCACGTCTCGGGGTCGGACTCGGCCCAGCCGGGCGTCGGCGACTCGACGGCGTAGGGGCGGCTCGCCTTCGCACGGATGATCCCGTCGCCGTCGACGACCGCGGCCTTGACGGAGCCCGTGCCGAGGTCGATGCCGAGAGTGCTCACGGGTTCACCTGCACACCTGAGAGTATCGACCCCATGGGTGAACGCGTGGTCGTCGTCGGCAGCCTCAACCAGGACCTGGTGGTCAACCTCGAGCGCATGCCGGACTCGGGCGAGACGGTGTTCGGCACGTCGCTGCAGCGCAACGCGGGCGGCAAGGGCCTCAACCAGGCCGTCGCCGCCGCACGGCTCGGCGCGCGCGTGACGATGATCGGGGCGGTGAGCGCCGACAGCGCCGGTGCGTTCCTGCTGCGCGTCGTCGAGGACGAGGGCATCGACGACACCCACATCGCGCGCATCGACGGACTCGCCGGCACCGCCGTCATCGAGGTCGACGTCACGGGCGCCAACCGCATCATCGTCATCCCGGGCGCCAACGCGACGGTCACGGGCGACCAGGTGGCCGCCGCGCTCGCCGCCATCCCCGACATCGGCATCGTCCTCACGCAGGGCGAGGTGCCGGCGGACGCCGTCATGGCCGCGATGCGCATCGGGCGCGAGCGCGGAGCGACGACGATCCTCAACCCGGCGCCGGTGCAGGCCGTACCCCGACGAGCTGTTCGCCCTCGTCGACTTCACGATCCCGAACGAGCACGAGGCCGCGCTGCTGACCGGCGAGCCCACCGGCACCTCGGTCGACGCCACCTCGACGGCACGCGCCCTCGTCGATCGCGGCGTCGGCTGCGCCATCATCACGCGCGGCAGCCGCGGCTCGGTGTGGGCCAACCGCTCGACCACCGGCTCGTGCGGGGCCTTCCCGGTCTTCGCGATCGACACGGTCGCCGCCGGCGACGCGTTCTGCGGCGGATTCGCCGCCGCGCTGGCGGAGGGGTTCACCTTCGCCGAGGCGCTGCGCTGGGGCAGTGCCGCGGGTGCGCTGGCCGCCACGGTCGCCGGGGCCGTGCCGTCGCTGCCCGACCGCGAGTCCGTCGAGAAGCTCGTCAACGTCAACGGCTGACGGCGGCGCGTCGCCGTCAGCGAGCGGCTAGGACAGCGTCCTCCACGGCAGGCCGAGCTGCAGCACCGCCTCACGGAAGGCCCCCGCCGGGTCGCGCACGTCGAGCAGCACGCTGCGCAGCCCGACGTCGCGCCCGCCCTTGACGTACGTGGGGTTGTCGTCGACGAAGACGATCTCGTCGGCCGGCAGTCCCATCTGCTCGATCGCGACGAGGTACGGCTCCGGCGCCGGCTTGCGCACTCCCAGCTCCGTCGAGTCGACGAGCACGGGGAAGTAGTCGAACCAGGGCTGCGACTCGACCCACTCGCGGCCCTGGAAGTCCATCAGCTCGTTGGTGAGGATGCCGACGCGCAGGCCGGCCTCGATGCACCGCTCCACGACCGCCATGCCCTCCGGCCGCACGGCCTCCACGCCGGGCTGCTGGAACATGGCGCGCATCAGCGTCGGGTGCCCGTCGAGCGGGGCGCCGTTGTCCTGCGCGCGGCCGGCGAACGTCAGCCAGTAGTCGCGCTCGGTGATCTCGCCGTCGAGGTAGCGCTGCCACAGCGCATCGCCGCCGACGTCGAGCGGGCCGCGTCCCTCGACCGTTCCGGGGGGCAGGCCGCGCAGGCGCTCGTAGTCGTCCGCGATCTCCCAGGCCGACTTGAAGAAGACGACACCGACGTCGAGCAGGAGGCCGCGGGCGCGTGACATCCCGTCATTCAACAGGATCTAGCGCGGCACCGGGAGGGGAGTCGTGATCGTCGTCCCGTTCCGCGTGACGGTGACGCCGTTCGCGTCGATGACCACGGGCACGACCTCGCCGTTGACGCGCGGCACGAACACCGAGACGAGCGCCTGCGCGTCGGCCGTCGGCCGCAGGCCCACCTGACGGGACAGGACCGCACCGGGCTTCTTCTCGCCCCACGCCCCCGTGAACCAGCCGACCGAGGAACCGTTCTTCGCCGTGCGCACGTCCCAGCCGCCCGCGCCGGACTTGTAGACGTCGAGCCGGCTCTCGCCGACGCCCAGCGTCAGCACGTCGTTGACGTACTCGACGGCGCCGACGCCCGGAGGGATCTGCCAGCGCTGCGTGAGCGTGCGGGTGCCGTACTTCTTCAGCTGCTTCTTCTTGCCCGGCAGCCGCGCGGCGTTGACGTAGTCGGCGACGATCATCGCGTCGATGGAGCGCACGTACGTCGAGCACCGGGTGACGTTGACGCTGCCCCAGGTGCGGTCGACGACGCAGGTGGTGTCGTTGCCGCCGCCGGTCCAGTCGGACGTCGACGTCAGCTTGCGCACGCCGCCCGAGGTCGAGCGCCGCACGTTGCTGACGGTGAAGGACGAGTGCGCGGTGCGCGACTTCATGAACCAGCGCAGCGAGCTGCCGTTCTCGTAGCGGTACGGCCCCGGATCGCCGATCCACTCGACGCCGCGGGAGTAGAGCGTCATCGCGGCGCCGTCGTCGTGGGCGTGCGGGGTGTTCGGGCGCGTGGAGGAGAACCGCATGGAGTAGTAGGTGTCCGGTCCGCCGGGCGCAGGGTTCCAGCCGGCGCGGCCGAAGACGTAGCCGCCGTCGAAGGCGGTGTAGACGGGGGTGGGCGGCGCGCCGGCCGCGCCGCCCGAGCGGATCCAGTCCGCCCGCCAGTCGCCGACGCCGAAGGTGCCGCGCAGCGACTGGTTGATGGTGTCGCCGATCGAGGTGAGCTTGAAGTCGGGACGCACGGCCTGCGCCACGAACTGGTAGAGCAGTCCGCGCAGGCCGGAGATCTCCGTCGCGGGGATGCCGCACGTGGCCGCGGACCGCTCGGCCTGCGCGAGCAGCTTCTCGATGTACATCGCGTAGCCGGGCGAGCCCTCGACGTCGCTGCCGTCGGGCTGCACGAGGCCGCGCGCGATCGACAGGACGTTCTGCCAGGCGCGGTCGCGGCCGGGGGCGTCGGCCACCCAGCAGTAGGCGGCGAGCGCGCCGGTCTGCCGGATCAGGTCGGTGTTGTTCGTGCCGAACGCGACGGCGCGGTTGGAGCCGAAGCCGCGGATCATCGTCTGCGCGTCGCGCAGGGCCGCCGCGGCGATCGTCGGGTCGTTCAGCGTCTGCGCGGCGCAGACGAGCGTCTGCGTGCGCAGGCCGCCGTAGATGGAGCCGTCGACCCACGCGCCGCGGCCGCTCTTGTTGTCGTCGATCCAGTAGTACAGGAGCTGGCGGAAGCGCTCGACGAATCGCGGTGACTGCTTGTGCACGCCGCGGTAGAGCAGCGGCAGCGCCCAGTCGAGGGAGTGCACGTGCCGGTCGCCGGACGTGTCGGTGCCCGACTGCGGCCGCCAGTTGGGGTGCTCCGAGAGGTAGTAGGTGCCGCCGTTGCCCATGTCGACCTTGCCGGCCATCAGCTCGCGGGCCTTGCGCCGCTCCACGCCGGGCTTCTGCGACGGGAAGAGCGTCTCGCACCACGAGCCGAGCGCGGCCGGCATGACCAGCGGCGGCGGCGCGTTCGGGTCCGGCACGGGGACGGGACGGGGACCGGGACGGGCTCCGCGGGCGGCACGACTGGGTCGGCGGGCGCAGGGGGCACCACCGGGTCCGCTGGGGTCGCGGGAGGAGTCGGAGGAGTCGGCTCCACCGGGGCTGGAGGATCCGCGGGGGCGCTGGGCTCGGCCGGCGCGCTCGACGACGTGGGTGCGGGGTCGGCCGGCGCGGGGTCGCCGTCGGCGGCCTGGGCCATCGGGGTGAGGAGCAGCGCGAGCGCCGTCGCGCCGGCCACCACGAGGGTCAGACCGGCGGACCGTCCCTGGCCTCGCCCCGTGCGCAACATTCGTCACATCATGACCCGAGTCTCAGGAAGCCGCCAAATCTGCCCGTTATCCGAACGCGCCGCATCGGCGAGTGGTGAGGCCGTGGCCGCCTCGCCGCCCGCCGACCCGCCCACGGTCCTCCACTCGCGGAAGTGGGGTGGGCATGATGCGCCCATGGACCAGACCGCGGACGTCGTGCCGCTGGCGATCGCGATCGCCGCGTCGCCGTTCACGATCATCCCGGCGATCCTGCTGCTGTTCACCGCGCGGGCGCGGCCGACAAGCCTCGCGTTCCTCGCCGCCTGGCTCGTGGCGCTCGCGGCAGGTGCCACCGCGTTCGTCCTGCTGGCCTCCGTCGATCGAGGACTTCGACGAGACCCCGACGTGGCTCTCGTGGACGCGGATCGTGCTCGGTGGCGTCCTCATCGTGCTCGGCGTCCGGCAGTGGCTCACCCGCCGCACGCCCGAAGCCGACGCCGGCGTGGATGCAGCGGATCGAGTCGGCCACGCCGCGTCGAGGCGGTCCGACTGGCCATCGTGCTCGCCTACGCCAACCCCAAGGTGCTGCTCCTGACGGCCGCCGCCGGGCTGTCGATCGGCGCCGCGGAGCTCGACTCCGGCGGCACCGCGCTGGCCATCGCCGTGTTCACCGGGGTCGCGGCCATCTCGGTCGCCGTGCCGGTGCTCCTCTACGCCGTCCTGCGGCGAGCGGATGCTCGGCCCGCTGACCCGGGTGCGCGACTGGCTCGAGCGCAACAACGCGGTCGTCATGTCGATCGTCATGACCGTCATCGGCGTGATGGTGCTAGCCGAGGGCGTCAGCGGCCTCCAGCGACTCGACGCGCTCGCGCGCGGCGCGCTGCGACGGCGACGCCGGGCCGAGCGCCATGCGCCAGGGCTGCCGAGGATCGCGCCGACGGCCGGCTTGGTGACGAGCTGCGGCAGCGTCGGCAGCTCGAGCAGCCGGCGATGCTCCGGCGGCATCGTCGAGACCGCCCCGGCGAACAGCACCGCGTAGGCGGGCTTGCCGGCGAGCGGCACCGGGACGTTGCGGATGAAGTCGACGGTGCGCAGCGCGGCCTCGCCGCCGCGCAGGTCGGGGCCGTAGTCGGCGATCTGCTGCTCGAGCTCGGCGACGGAGCGCGGCGGGTTCGTCGACGCCGACGAGCTCGCCGGCCTTGGCCCACTCCCGCACGTACGCGTCCTCGCCGCCGGGGATCGGCCCGCCCCACACCCGGTGCGTGGCGAGGAAGGAGTCGGTGAAGGCGACGTGCACCCAGCGCAGCAGGTCCGGGTCGGTGGCGGCGTACGGCGCGCTCGCCCTGCTCGGTGGCGTAGGTGCCGGTGACGCGACGGTGCATGCCGCGCACGCGCGCGCACTCCCGGTCGGCGGCCGCCGTGTCGCCGAAGGTGACGACGGTGAGCCACTGCGTCGTGCCGGCGAGGCGGCCGAGCGCGTCCTGCTCGTAGCGCGAGTGCTGCATGACGCCGGCGAGGGCACCCGGGATGCAGGGCCTGCATGAGCAGCGCGCGGATGCCGCCGACGAGCGTCGGCAGCGAGCCGTGCACGGCCCAGGCGGCCGAGCCCGGGCCGAAGTAGCCGGTGTCGGTGCCGTGCGCCAGCTGCCGCACCCACTCGGGGGCTCCCGTCGGGTCGCCGGAGACCATGCTCCGGAAGCCGGAGGCCACGCGCTCGCGCGCGGAGTCGGCCAGGGACGTCAGCATGGCTCTACTGTGCCTCCGGCCCGCGGGATCCGCACCCCGAGAACCCCTCCCCGGACGTGCGATGGCCCACACCCAGGAGGAGGCAAGGGTGTGGGCCATCGCGTGGGCCGGACGAGCCGGCGTTCATGGGGAAGCGTCAGGAGGTGGACGCCTCCAGGGTGACCGGGACCTCGGTGGTGGACCCGTTGCGCTCGACCGTGAGCGTGACGGTGTCGCCGGGGGCCTGCGACCGGATGGTCACGATCAGCTGGGTGGCGTCCGCGACGGGGCTGCCGTCGACGGCCGTGACCAGGTCGCCCTGCTGCAGGCCCGCACGCTCGGCCGGGCTGCCGCTGGTGACGGCGCCGATCTGCGCACCCGGACCGGCGAAGGCCATGTCGAGCTCGACGCCGATGATCGGGGTCGACGACGTGCCGGTCGTGCACGATCTCGTCGACGATGCCGCTTGGCGGTGTCGATCGGGATGGCGAAGCCGAGGCCGATGGAGCCGGCCTGCGCGCCCGCGTCGGCGCCCATCGTGGCGATCGCCGAGTTGACGCCGATGACCGCGCCCGTGCCGTCGAGCAGCGGACCGCCCGAGTTGCCGGGGTTGATCGCCGCGTCGGTCTGGATCGCGTTGATGAACGCGGTCTCGCCCTCGCCGCCGGCGGTGACCGGACGGTTGAGCGCGCTGACGATGCCGGTGGTGACGGTGCCGCTCAGGCCGAGGGGCGAGCCGACGGCGATGACGGAGTCACCGACGCTGAGCGCGTCCGACGAGCCGAGCGGGACCGTCGTGAGGCCGGTGCGGTCGACCTTCACGACGGCGATGTCGTAGCCGGGGTTGGCGCCGACGAGGGTGCCGGTCGCGGTGCTGCCGTCGGAGAAGGAGACCTCGATCGATCCGCCCTGTCCGGCCGGCGCCGGCGACGTGGTTGTTGGTGACGATGTAGCCGTCGTCGCTGATGACGAAGCCGGAGCCGGTGCCGTCGCCCGCGTCACTGGTGACGTTGAGCTGCACCACGGCGGGCTGCACCTGGGCGGCGATCTCGGCGATCGAGCCGGGCACGGTGCTCGGCAGGGCCGGCGGCGACCACCTCGGTGGTGCTCGTGGCTGCCGGCACGGTCTCGCGGGCGATCATGTAGCCGACGCCGCCGCCGATCGTGCCGGCGGTGATGGCGATCAGGCCCGCGCCGGCCACCAGGCCGACGACGGCGCCCGCGCCGATGCCCTTCTTCGGGGGCGCGGGCGGCTGGTCGGCGGTGTGGTCCAGGGGCGGGTAGGTCGCGTACGGGGTTGGTCTCGGCGTAGGTGACGGGGCCGAAGCCGGGCTCGGGGGTACTCACTGCATCCTCCTCATGCGTGGCCTCCGGGCGGAGGGCCTCGATCGATTCTCAGGAGGTAGGACACGCAGACCAAGCGATTCGTTCCGCCCTGACGTCGAATCGGCGAAGTCCTGACATTCCCCTAACAATCGGCCCGGATCCGGCGCGTCCGACCGCCTCGCGGAGCCCACCCGGTTGAATGGGCCCGTGCGCATCACCACCGACCCCGACGAGGCCGCCGCGGCCCTCGTCGCCGGCCATCTGGCGGCCCTGCCCACCGAGACGGTCTACGGGCTCGGGGCGCGCGCCGACCTGCCGCACGCGATCGCCCGCGTCTACGCGGCCAAGGGCCGGCCGGCCGACCACCCGCTGATCGTCCACATCCGCGACCACGCCGAGCTCGGCGCGTGGGCCCGCGAGATCCCCGACTACGCCCACGACCTGGCCCGCGCCTGCTGGCCCGGCCCGCTCACCCTCGTGCTCGCCCGCACCGCGCGGGCCGGCGACTTCATCACCGGCGGCCAGGACACCGTGGCGGTGCGGGTGCCCGTCGCACCCGCTCATGCGCACGGTGCTCGACCGCCTCGCCGGGCTTCACCGGCGACCCCGCGGTGGGCATCGCGGCCCCGAGCGCCAACCGCTTCGGCCGCGTCAGCCCCACGACCGTCGGGCACGTCGAGGTCGAGCTCGGCCTGATCCTCGGACCCGACGACGTGCTCCTCGACGGCGGGCCGAGCAGCGTCGGCGTCGAGTCGACCATCGTCGACTGCACCGGCCCGCTGCCCGTGATCCTGCGGCCCGGCCACGTCAGCGCCGACGACGTCACCGCCGCGACCGGACTGGCCCTCGGCGCGTCCTCCGCGGTGCGCGCCCCCGGCACGCTCGCGTCCCACTACGCGCCGCAGGCGCGCGTGACGCGTCGTCGATGCCGCGACCCTCGCCGCCACGCCCGGCGGACGACGCGACCACCGGGGTGCTGGCCCTCGCCGGCGTTCCCACGCCGATCGGGCTCGTCCGGCTGCGCGAGCCCCACACCGCCGCCGAGTACGCGCAGGTGCTCTACGCCGCGCTTCGCGAGGCCGACGCCCTCGGCCTCGCCCGGGTGCTGGCCGTGCCGCCGCCCGCGGACGGCGTCGGGGCGGCCGTCATCGACCGCCTGCAGCGCGCGGCCACCCCCGCCTGAGGCCTACGACTCCAGCCAGGCGATCGCCGAGTCGCGGTCGCCGAACGCGCGGGCGTGCAGCCCGTGGTTCGCCTCGACCGTGCGCCAGAAGTCGAACCCGAGCCGGGTCTCGGCGTCGTCGGGCCAGATGAGCGCCTGCCGGAAGCCCTTGTCGAGCTCGACCTGGTCGACGAGCCCGATGAGGTTGAGCATGTCGATCGCGCCCGGGACCTTGGTGGCGCGCCGAGCAGTCGGTGAGCAGGTGCCAGATGTCCTGGTCGCGGGCGATGGCCAGGGCCTCGCTGCCGCTCTTGCGCAGGTCGGAGGCGGTGATCTCGCCGGTGTGGGTCACCTCGATGATGGCGTGCGCGGGCGTGAGGGTCTGGACGACGGAGGTCATGACGTGCTCCTGACGGCTAGGTGCTACTTGGGCGACATGCGGATGGCCGCGTCCATGCGCACGACCTCGCCGTTCATGTACGTGTTCTCCGCGAGCGCCTCGGCGAGGTGCGCGAACTCCTCGGCCTTGCCGAGCCGCTTGCGGGAACACCGTCGTCTGGCCGAGGGCCTCCTTGAGCCCGGGCGGCGCGAGGTCGTAGATCGGGGTGTCGATGAGCCCCGGGGCGATCGTCAGCACGCGGATGCCGACGGCGCTGAGGTCGCGGGCCAGCGGCAGCGTCATGCCGACGATGCCGCCCTTGCTCGCGCTGTAGGCGGTCTGCCCGATCTGCCCCTCGAACGCCGCGACCGACGCGGTCATGATGATGACGCCGCGCTCGCCGTCGGGCCCGGCCTCGTTGCGGCTCATCGCCGACGCCGTCCGGCTGACGACGTCGAACATGCCGACGAGGTTCACGTCGATCGTCTTGCGCCACCAGTCGAACGACGGGACGCTGCCGTCGCGGTCGATGGTCCGCTGCGCGTACGGGATGCCCGCGCAGCCGACGAGGGTGTCGATGTGGCCGAACTTGGCGACCGTCTGGTCGACGGCGGCCTGCACCTGCACGGAGTCGGTGACGTCGGTGGGAATCGCGATCGTGCCCTCGCCGAGCTCGCCGGCCAGGGCGAAGGCCTTGTCGGCATTGGCGTCGATGATGGCCACGCCCTTGGCGCCGGCGGCGACCGCCCGTCGCACGACCGCCTCGCCGAGCCCGGAGGCGCCGCCGGTGACGAGCAGGACGGAGTTCTCGAATCTCATGACCGCCATCCTGCCTCGCCTGCCGTGACGGCCACCCCGTGCAGATGTACTTTCCCCGCATGGGCACCGTCACTGCTTCGCCGGCACTGCCCGTCGGACGTGCCGCTTCTCAGCACTGGGACACGCAGCCGCACGTCATTGCGGCGAGCGGTGACGACGACGTGCTCGACTGGCCCGACGAGCTCTCCCGCGACGCCAGCCTGGACGCAGACGCTCATCGGCGAGGAGGACGGCCGCCCGTTCGGCGTCGTCCAGATCATCGATCCGCGCGAGGAGGAGACGCCACTACTGGGGTGACGTCGAGCCGCATCTGCGCGCGATCGACATCTGGATCGGCGAGGCGGCGGATCTCGGGCGCGGGCTCGGCACCGACCTGATGGCGCTCGCCCTCGAGCGGTGCTTCGCCGACGCCGGACCGTCACGGCCGTGCTCATCGATCCGCTGGAGTCGAACGTGCGGGCGCGGAAGTTCTACGAGCGGATCGGCTTCGAGCAGGTCGGGCCGCGCCGGTTCGGCGAGGACGACTGCATGGTCTACCGACTCGAACGCCCCCGCTGGGAGGAGCGTCAGTAGGCGTCGAGCTCGTGCAGCCGCTCGTCGCTGATGCCGAAGTGGTGGGCCACCTCGTGCACGACCGTGTGGCGCACCTCGCTCGACGACCTCCTCCTCCGTCTGGCACATCCGCAGGATCGGCAAGCGGTAGATGTGGATGGTGTCGGGGAGCATCCCGGCGTAGGTCGTGCCCCGCTCGGTGAGCGGCACCCCGTGGTAGAGCCCGAGCAGGCCGCCGGCCCTGCGGCGGGTGGTCCTCGACGAGCACGACGACGTTGCTCCATGAGGCGGCCGAGCTCGTCCGGGATCAGGTCGAGGCCCTCCCCGACCAGGTCCTCGAACTCCTCGCGGGTCACGTTGATCACCCGCCCATCGTCACCCACGAGGGTCGGTTTCACGATCTCCGGGGGGTCTCCCCTATGCTTGCCCGGTCGCCAACGGCTTCGCGGTCGACGGGGACTCAATAGGTCCCCATCGTCTAGTGGCCTAGGACTCCGCCCTTTCACGGCGGCAGCACGGGTTCGAATCCCGTTGGGGATACGCCTCACCACGAGGCCCCGTAGCGCAGTTGGTTAGCGCGCCGCCCTGTCACGGCGGAGGTCGCCGGTTCGAGCCCGGTCGGGGTCGCCAAGCCCGGAGCGAAAGCTCCGGGCTTTCGTCTGCTCGAAATCTCCCGCGCGCTCGCCGCCCGGGCGCCGCGCCGCCGCCGCCTCCGCCTCGTCCTGCTTCACCTCGACGCGGGCCGCCTGCCACGCCGACCAGTGGCCCGACACCAGCGCCCACAGCGACAGCATGCTGACGTAGGTGACCGACGTGATCCAGCCGGTCTCGAAGCTCACCGGGATCATCACGACCCAGAAGATGGTCAGCCAGCCGTTGACCCGGCGCATGAAGACCGGGTCGCCCTGGACGCTCGCCCACAGGCTCTTCACGAGGGACACAGCAGGAACTCCTCCAGTGCGGGCGCCACCACGTCGGCCGCCGTCTCGTGCGGGAAGTGGCCCGCCGACGGGACCTCGAGCTGCCGGGCGCGCGGGAACCGGGCGGCCAGCTCGCGGAAGTGGCGGGGTGGGATCGTGCGATCGTCCGCGCCCCAGATGAGCATGACCGGTCGCTCGGTGAGCCGGTCGAGCTGCTCACCGGCGCTGATTGACTGCCCCTGCATGTCGATGACCGTGCGCGCCGTCCGCACGAAGGTGCGCCGCGAGATCTCGTCCCCGAGGGTGGCGATGGTGTCCTGCAACGGATCGGTGTCGTGCGGCGACACCAGCCCCGGGACCCAGGTCATGGCGCCGAGGCCCGCGCGCAGCACCCGATCGGGGAGCCGGACGAGCGCGCCGATCGCGCGGTCCGCCCCCGGCACCGCCGCGACCCGGAGCAGTGGGGTGACCTCGGGGCCGAGCCCCGCAGTACTGATCAGCACGAGGGATCGCGTCCGCTCCGGGTACTGATGAGCGAACGAGATCGCGATGCCGCCGCCGAGGCTGTGGCCGACCACGTCGATCTGCGGCATGTCGAGTGACTCGACGAGGTCGCGGACGGCGGTGGCCTGACCGGCGGGGCTGTAGTCGCCCAGCGGGGAGTCGGACTCCCCGTGCCCCGGCAGGTCGATGGCGATCACCGTGCGGGTCTGCGCCAGCCGCGACGCCACGTGTCGCCAGGTGCGGCGCGAGCAGCCGAGGCCGTGGATGAGGACCACCGGTGGTCCCGACCCCGCCCGGGTGTACGCCAGCCAGCCCGTCGGCCCCCGGAACAAGGTGGCCTGCTCCACCGCATCCGCCGTCATCGTCTCTCGCGATCTCGTGGCCCCACGGCGCACGCCTGTCGGCGACGTGTACCCCGGGAGACGAATGCCGAAACGCAATGCGCCTATTCGCGCTGCGGTCACACGGTTCCCCGCGTCCTGCGGCGCACACGAAACCCGGCTGCGCCGCCGGACTCCTAGCCGTCGGTGTGCTGGACGCAGGTGCGGGCGGTGGGCCGCGCCTCCAGCCGCTCGGCCGGAATCGGCTGCCGGCATACCTCGCATACTCCGTAACGTCCCTGCTCCAGCCGCTCGGCGGCCGCCTCGAGGGCGGACAGATGCTCCTGCGTCGCGTGGATGAGTGCCGTCAGCTGGGACCGCTCGTAGGCGATCGTCTGTCCCTCGGGATCGTGCTCGTCATCGGCATTGGAGTCCACTGAAGCCGAGAAGACGGACGCGAGATCCTCGGTCAGCGTCGCCAGTCGGTCGCTGACCTCGGCGTGCTCCTCTCCCAGGCGCCGCGCAACAGCCTCGAGGTCCATCAGCCCAGCATCCTCCACGCACGGCCGCGAACCCGGTTCACGCCACCTTGCGCGAGCGCCTGCACTCGGAGGCCGTGCCCACCTAGCAGCCAGGGGCTCGGCAGCCTGCGCACAGAAACCCCTACGGGGGGTGCATCCGATCGGGTCTCGCTGGCGGAAGAACCACCAACAGTGAAGGTTCCCCATAACCGAAAGGACGTCTCATGAAGCGCGCTCTCGTCATCGGCTCCATCTCCGCCCTCGCCATGGTCGGCTTCACCACAGGCACGGCTAATGCGGCGCCAGCCGACGCCGCCTGCTTCGGCGGCACGCACAAGAGCATCAACACCGAGGACCTTCTCGGGTTCGAGAACGTCGGCCAGGCCGTGCAGTTCCTGGGCGGCGGCCAGGAGAAGAAGGCTTTCGCCAAGGGCTGCCAGGGGTAACAGCCTCACCACGATCGGCGGTGGTGGCTCGAACCGACCGGTTCGAGCTACCACCGTCGTTGTCCCACGAGGCCATTCCGGTGGCACACCAGCAGGTGTCGAGACGAAGACGCTCGACTTGTCGCCCACACACCCCAGTGCGCGACTAGGCCGGACCGAGGTGAGGCCGCGGAACCCCCTCCTCGCGCGGGTCGCCTGAGCCACTACTATCTACTCTGCTTGGGCCAGGCAGCCGATTGCCCTCGACGAGGCTCCGATGAGGGCCGGGACACGCACGACCGCCCTGCATGGGGAGACGCCTGGAGTCCACACGCAGCGTCGCGGAGACGGAGACGGTATTGCCCGCGTCGTTCTTCGCGACGACCTGGTAGCAGCCGCCACCGGTTCGCGCGAGCTCCAGCGTCGGGGTCCACCCGTGTCGCTGAAGCTCGCCCAGTACCAGAGAACGACGTCGCCGTCCTTCAGCTCGACCTTGTCGGCGCCCACCGGCGGCGAGGCGCCGTTTACCTTGAATGCCCAGCCGGTCGAGCCCTCGGCCGGATTGCGGCCGATCTGGTCGACGTACGGGCCGAAGCCGGTCTGCTGGACGTGGTAGTAGAACTCGCCGCCGACACTGGCGGACTCGAGTGCGCCCAGCGCCGTTCGTCGCCGATGCGCGGGGTTGTGTAGCACCGAAGATCGTGCTGCTCTTGCCTTCGACCCGCACGCGGACGACGGCGGCCGAGGCGGAGCCGACGATCGCGAGCACGAGTCCTACGACCACGGAGAGTATGAGAGTGCGTCGAAACACGAATCCGTCCTTCCACGAGGGGTTCGGATCGACGGGCGGCAGGTCTTCTGACTCGGGGCTCCCTGCTCCACCGCCTTCCCAGCGTCAGCCAGTGGCGTGGTGGTGGGGCAGCGTCTCCCCTCACAGCGGCGGGACCTTCCCCGGACTCGCACCGGGTTCCCTGACCCGCCCGCCTATGTCTGGGCCGAGCCTACCATTGCGCTGCGACACGCGTCCCCTCCGCGTGGCTGCCGGTCGTCGCCTGGGCGGCCTTGATCTTCACGCTGTCGTCGATCCCGGATCTGGGGACGGGCCTCGGCGGTTGGGATCTCGCGTTGCGGAAGATCGCGCATGCCGCCGAGTACGCGGTGCTCGGCGCGCTACTGTTGCGGGCGGTGGACAAGGAGCTGCCGGCGGCGGCGATCGGCATCGCCTACGCGGTGACGGACGGGTGCATCAGGTGTTCGTTCCCGGCCGGCAGGGTGCCGTGATGGACGTGCTCATGGACGCAGTCGGAGTGCTGATCGGCGTCTACGTCCTCGGGCGAGCGGCGCGCAGAGTCGTCGCGTGACGAACCGCACGGCTGTGGTAGTCGACCTCGATGCCGTGCTCGGCGACACGCGAGCCGCTGTGGCGAGCATGGCTGGAGGACGCGCAGCGGCGGTACCGCGTCGAATTGGACGACGGAGTCGACGAGGCTTCGCTCGACGCAGCCGTCGGCAACTGGCGCGTGTTGCTGAAGCGGTTTGCAGAGGCCTGCGCGTCTACCTGCGGCCCGACGCGACGGCCAACGCGGAGTTCCGCCGCTTCGCCGCAGCCGGCGTCAGCGTCGGCGCTTTTACACCCAAGCCGGAGCCGCTCGCGCGCGGTGGCCGCGGCCCACCTCGGGGTCGCCCGTCGCCTGGAGCGGCTGGAGGCGGGGCCCGGCGCGCTCGAGCGGCTGCTCGACGCGGTCGGCCGCGACGCGGTCGTCGTCGGCTCGCTCGCGGAGCTCCAGTCCGTCTAGCGGGCCAGACGGTAGATGTCGCCTTCGTGCGACACGAGGTAGAGCTCGCCCTGGGTGCCCTCGCCGAAGGACGAGATGCTGCTCACGTCGAACGGCTCACGCCGTACACCGGCCGCCTTGCCGTCGACCACGCGCAGGCTCCACACCGTCCCCGAGCAGTAGTCACCGAAGAAGTACCGGCCGACCGCTCGGCCACCGCGCTGCCTCGGTAGACGTAGCCGCCTGTGACCGAGCAGCCCTGGCCGTGGCCGTACTCGAAGATGGGGAACACGAGCGGCGACGGAGGATCGAGCTCGACGTCGCTCTCGTTGGTCCGGCTTCCCTCGTACCGGGCCCAGCCGTAGTTGGCGGGCGGCGCGTCGCGCGGGCCGGTAGTCGATCTCCTCACGTCGTTCTGGCCGACGTCGCCGATGTAGAGGTCGCCGGTCTTGCGGTCGAACGAGAAACGCCACGGATTGCGCAGCCCGAAGCCCGCTACCTCCCAGTTGACCGACAACGGGTTCGTGCGCAGGAGCTTCGCGAGGCGCGAGGCCGGCGTCTGACCGTTGTTCTCCGGGTCGCCTCCACTGCCGCCGTCCCCCATGCCGACGTAGAGCTTCCCGTCCGGCCCGAACTGGAGCTGGCCGCCGTTGTGGTTCGCGTACGGTTGACGGACGAAGAGGAGCTGACGGGCTGTCCTCGTCAGCCCCCGTGGTCCGTCGGACCGGAACTCGACGACTCGGGTGTGGCCGCTGAGGTCGGTGTAGTTGACGTAGAAGCGGCGGTTCTTCGCGTAGTTCGGGTGAAAGGCCATCGAGAGCAGGCCCTGCTCGGACGAGTCGGCGCCGACGCGGGAACGGATGTCGAGGAACGGCGTCGCGCGCCGCCGACCGTTCACGAGCACCAAGATCCTGCCCTCCTGCTCGACCACATACAGCTTGGACGGCTCCGACTTCGTGGCCGCGACGTACACGGGCGACGTCGAACCCCCGCGCGACGCGCGCGATGCTCAGCTGCTGACCGCTCAGCGCCTGCCCCGGCAACGGCCGGAATAACCACCAGCAGCGAGGGCGAGAGCAGCTAGCGACCGAGCAATGCGTGGCGTAGCTCTTCCTCCCGGCCGGGCTGGAGCAGGCCCAGCACCTGGTCGCCGTTCTCGAGGACGAGGTCTCCATCGCTCAGGCGGGCCTCGCCGTCGCTCACGACCGCGATCAGCCGAGCACCCTCGGGCAGCTTGACTCGAGAGACCTCCTTGCCGAGGCACGGGGAGCGGCCGTCGATCTGCACCTCCACGATCTCGAGGTTCTCCTTGCGTAGCTCGACGAGGTGGACGAGCCCGTGCTCGGGCACCTCGTGCACGACGAACGCGAGCAGGCTCGACGTTGCGCAGACCGTCGGGACCGATGCCCAGCAAGTCGAAGTGCTCCTGGTTTCGCGGATCGTTGACGCGCGCCACGACCTTCGGCACTCCGTACTTCTCGCGGGCGAGCTGGCAGATGATGATGTTGTCCTCGTCGTCGCCGGTGGCCGCGACAAGGATGTCCGGCGGCCTCGCGATCCCGGCCTGCTCGAGCACGAAGAGCTCCGTGCCGTCGCCAGGCTGCACCTGGTGCTCGAACTCCTGCTCGAGCCGCTCGAAGCGGTCGCGGCGCTGCTCGATGAGCGTCACCTCGTGGTCCATCGCGATCAGGCTGCGCATGAGGTTCGCGCCGACCTTCCCACCACCGACGACGATGATGTACATCAGGCCGGCGCCGTCTCGTACGTGAGCACGGCTTCGATCAGCGCGCGGATCGCCCTCGACGTCGGGCAGATCGTGCGCAGGCCCAGCGAGTCGTAGAAGGTCGCGCGCCCGGGATCGAGCACGCGCACGACGACGTTCGCGACGCCGAACCGCTTCTGTGCGATCTGTGCGACGACGAGATTCGTGTTGTCGCCGTCCGTGGCGACGATGACGGCGTCGGCGTCCTCTATGCCGGCCGCGCGCAGCACCTCGAGCTCCATCCCGTGACCGACGACGAAACCGCCGGTCCAGTTCTCACCGAGCCGCTGGAGCGCCTCTTCCTTCTCGTCGACGGCGCACACGTCCCAGCCCTCGGCCTGCAGCGCCTTCGCGCTCGACGAGCCGACGCGGCCGCAGCCGATGACGACAGCCTTCATCGCGCGCAGAGTAGCGTCACGCGGACGGCCTATGTCGCCTCTTCCGCAGCGCGTGCTCGGGGAAGGCCACGACGAGCACCTCGCATGGCGCGTTGCGCAGGACGTACTCGACGGTGGGCGAGAAGAAGCGCGACTGTCGGCGCCAGCGGGGCGCCGAGCCGAGCACGATCAGGTCGACGTTCTGCGCTGGTCGCCTCGCGCACGATGGCCTCGCCGATCGAGCGCGCGCGCACCGTGCTGCCGCGGACGACGACGCCGTGGTCGTCACCGAGCAGGCGCGCCTCTTCGAGCGAGTCCACCGCACGTTCCTCCTCCGCCGGGTCGGCCGGCCCGTCGAGGCTCTTCGACAGCGGCATCCGCACGACGTGCAGCGCCTCCACATCGGAGTCTCGCTCCTGCGCCAGCTTCACCGCCGTGGCGATCATCTCCTCGCCGATCGGGCCCAAGCTTCATCGGCACGAGGATCTTCGGCAGCGCCGGCTCGGCCAGCTCCTCCTGCTCGTCGGGCGAGACGACCCGCTCGAGCAGGCCCTCGCCACGGTGCCGGCGGACGAGCCCGTAGATCACGAGCCCCGCCGCGAGCCAGATCGGGCCCGCGTACCTCGCGCCCGGGTGCGTGATCATGGCGGCGACCCAGACGGCCAGCGTCAGAACGAGCCCGACGACCGCGGGGATCGGAACGTCCGCGCCGCGGACGCGGACGTTCCCCGGCACGCGGTACGGACGCTCCAGCTCTGGCGCCGTGAAGCGCAGGCGGATCACCGCGATCTGCGCCGCGGCGAACGCCAGCAGCACGCCGAAGCTGAACAGCGCCGCGAGGAAGGCGACCTCGTCGTCGACCGCGGCGGTGACCGCGATCAGGCCGCCGGCGGCGATGACGACGACCGACGCGAGCGCCGCGGGAGAGATGAGCGTGCGCCTCCCAGACGGCCGAACGTGCGCGGCAGCATCCCGTGCTCGCCCAGCGAGTAGGCGAGGCGCCGAACCCGGACACGGACGTCGTCGCGGCGGCGAGGAGGATGAGCGCGCCCGAGATGCCGACGAAGACACGTAAAGCGTCCGCAAGCAGCGGCGAGACATCCTGGCCGAGCACCTGCGCGATTCCGAGCAGCGGTGCGAAGAGCCAGCTCGTTCCCGAGCGCGGTCTCGCCGTCAGACACTGGAAATGCCGATAGCCCGACAACGGCGATCGCAATGTAGAGAGCGACGACGACGCCGATCGCGCCGAACAGGCTGCGCGGTATGTCGATCCCCGGTCGCCGCGCCTCCTCGGCGAGGTTGGCGACCGTCTCCAGGCCCGTGTACGCGAGCATCGCAAGCGGCAGCGCGAACGCGAGCTCGCACCAGGTCGGGGCCGAGCCCAGCTCGACGCCCGCGCGTAAGCGCGTCCGGCGAGACGAGCAGGGCGACGCCGAGCACGACGACGAGCAGCTGCGTCACGAGGTCGAGCACGGCCACGCCGATCCCGGCCGTGTAGAGACCGGGACGCCGGAACAGGCGCACGACGGCGATGGCGACGATCGCGGCGACGCCGACGACGACGTCCCACGGGTGCCTCTGCAACGCCTCGATCTCCAGCGCCCCGCCGAGGTAGTGCGGCAGGAAGAGCGCGGAGAGCGTGATGACGATGATGTAGTCGAGGAACAGCACCCAGCCGGTGCAGAAGCCCGGCGAAGTCGTTGAAGGCCTTGCGCACCAGCGTCGCCGCGCCGCCGGTCTCCGGGATGGCTGTGATGCCCTCGGCGTAGGACAAAGCGACGAGCGAGGAAGAGCAGCCCGGTCAGCAGCAGCACCTCGGGTGTCAGCCCGAGCGCGTGGCCGGCGATGATGCCGAGGGCGAAGTAGATCGACGACGCGATCTCGCCGTAGGCGACCGAGAACAGCGTCGGGGCGCCGAGCACTCGTTGGAGGACGGGCAGCTTTCGTGCCATCAGCTCCGTCCCTGCCTGCTGCGCAGGAGGTCGAGCCGGCCCGCGCCGAGCCCGATGAACAGGACGCCGAGCAGGTAGCCGATGCCGCCGCCGACACGCGACGGTCTGCACGCAGCGATCGCGATCCCGAGGCCGATCAGCACGGCCGCGAACACGCAGCACGACGCGGGGAGGCATCAGGCTGCGGCCCTCCTGGCGGCGGCGATCATCACGCGGCAGGCGGCATTGCGAAGAACGTAGTCGGCCGTCTTGCCGAAGATTTCGCTCGTGCGCGTGCGGTGCGGCAGCCGCGGCGCGCCCATGACGATGATCTCCGCGTTTCTCCGGTCGGCCTCGCCGACGATCTCGGCTCCGGCGTTGCGACCTCGGACGACGCGCTCGACGACCCGGACGCCGTAGAGGTCGCCGATGTCGTGCGCCTCGTCGAGCAGCTCGTCGGCGAGGGCCTCCTGCTCGGGAAGGTCGGCATTGAGTGGCAGTTCCAGCGGCACGACGATCACGCGCAGGGCAACGATCGTCGACCGCCGCTCGGCGGCCAGCCGCGCCGCGAGATGCATTGCCTCACGCGCCTGCTCCCCGGCCACGAGGGGAACGATGATCGTGCGGTACTCGAGCGCCATCGCGGGGCCAAACGCGGGCGGTGCCTTCACGGTCTCGGCCACGGGCACCTGGACCACCCGGCGGCGGTAGATGACATAGCCGATGACCCCGCGCCACCATCCAGGCGAGCCCCACCCAGCGCGTCTGCGCGTTCTGGATGAGGATGACCAAGAACGAGATGCCTGTGGCGATGCCGCCGAGCAGGGCGAAGAGCGGCCAGTCTACGGCGCCCATGCGGAGGTTCGGGCGCGCTCGGTACGGCTCCTCTTCCTCCGCCGGCTTCATGCGCAGCCTCACGATCGAGGCGTGGGCGACGGTGAAGGACAGCGTCGCGCCGAATGAGTACAGCGTCCCGACGAACGTCGTGTTGCCGGGCAGGATGACGAGAATCGGCGCCACTCCCGCAAAGACGACGAGCGAGAGCCACGGCGTCTTGAAACGGGGATGGAGCCGGCGGAACACCTCGGGGATCTGCCGGTACGTGGCCATCGAGTACGTGATGCGCGAGGCGCCGATGACGCCCGCGTTCGTGGCCACGATGAGAATCGTCGCAGCGAGGATGCCGACGTAGATCTGGAGGGCATCGAGCGTCAGGCCCGTCGACGCCGAGGTTGTCGACGACTCCGAGAATCGGATCGTTGGCGTAGCCCCCTTCCTCCGGAGGCAGCGCGAGCAGCGTCGTCAGCTCGCCGTCGATCAGCTGCACCGGCATGGCCGAGAGGGCGACGAGCGGCAGCGTGAAGTAGATGGCGAAGACAGCACCGGCCACCCACTTGTACGCCGCGGGCACCGTCCGCGACGGGTCGCGCGCCTCCTCGGCGAGGTTCGACACGGTTTCCACGCCGGTATACGCGAGCATCGCCACGGGGATCGCGATGGCGAACTGCGACCAGGTCGGCGCGACGCCCCAGTGGATGTTGTCGGCGATCACCTCCGGGCTGAAGACGAGGATGAAGCCGAGGATCACGAGCAGCACCTGCGTCGCGAAGTCGACCACCGCGAGCGTCACGCTCAGCTTCGCCGCCTCCTGTACGCCGACGATGTTCAGCGCGACGAGCAGGACGATGACGATGGCGCCGCCGACGATGTCGGCCGGGTTCTCCCGTAGCGGCCCCCAGAAGACGGACAGGTAGTGCGGGACGAAGAACGCCGAGGTGGCGACGGTGACGATGTAGACGAGCATCTGCGCCCACGCGGCGCCGAAGCTCACGAGCTCGTTGAACGCGTGGCGCGCGAAACTCGACGAGCCGCCCGCCTCCGGGTAGCGCACGGTGCCCTCCGCGTAGGTGGCCGCGGTCGCCGCGAAGATGATCCCGGCGATGACGAAGACGAGCGGTGTCAGGCCGAGCGCGTAGACCGCCGTCAGGCCGAGCGCGTAGTAGATCGACGAGCCGACGTTACCGTACGCGGTCGCGAAGAGCGCCGGGGTGCCGAGCACACGCTCGAGGCGATGCTCGCGACGGCGGCGGCGCGGTCTCGGCGCTGTCTCCCGGGGTGATCACCGGCTCAACAGGCGGCTCGTAGGATCCCCGAGCATGGTGCACCTTCGCATCGTCGCGTCTCCGGCGCTCGCCGAGGCCGCGTACCGCGTCGTGAGCGAGCACCCGTCCGCATTGAACGTCGTCCGGCTGCCCGGCGCCTCCGAGCGCCCGCATGGCGATCTCATCCTCTGCGACGTGGCGCGGGAGGACACCAGCCTGGTCGTCGATCAGCTGCGCCGGTTCGGGCTCGACCGGGCGGGCTCGATCGCGATCGAGCCGGTGACCGCGATTGTTCGACTCGGCTCGACGCGCCAGCGGGCTGCGATCGGCTCGTCGGCCGACGCCGTCATCTGGGAGGCCGTCGAGTCGCGGACGTCGGAGAGCGCGGGCTCTCGTCCAGGTTCGTGGCTTTCATGGTGCTCGCGACACTGATCGCCGCGGTCGGCATTCTCACGGATTCGCTCGTTCTCATCATCGGGGCGATGGTCGTCGGGCCGGAGTTCGGCCCCTGGCGGGCCTGTGCGTCGCGCTCGTACAACGGCGGGTCGAGCTGGCGGCGCGCTCGGTGGCGGCGCTCGCCGTCGGCTTTCCGTTGGCGCTTGTTCGCCATCATCCTGCTGTCGTCAACGTCCTCCGGGCTGTCGATTCGGCGCCGGAGGAGATCGTCCGCCCGAGGGACCATCCGGCGACGTTCTTCATCTCCCATCCCGACAAGTACTCTCGCTCGTGGTCGTTCTTGCCGGCGTCGCGGGCGCCCTGTCGTTCTCGACTGCGAAGTCCGGGGCACTGGTCGGCGTGCTCATCTCGGTGACGACGATTCCTGCCGCCGCCAACGTCGGCGTCGCTGCCGCGTATGGCGACGGGTCGGAAGTCGCTGGTGCCGCCGCCCAGCTCGGCGTGAACCTCGTCTGCATCGTCACGGCGGGGGTGGCGACCCTCGCTCTCCAGCGGGCCTTCTACGCACACCGCCCAGGCACGCCCGCGACGGCTGACGCCGGCTCGTTAAGCGGTGCCAGGCACCAGTTACGTGTCTGCTCCAATTCTGTGCCAACTGTGTTGCGACGGCCGGCACCGTGGCCGGCGACCCGTAACGTCGACGCATGGGTCGCTCCATCGCTCACCCTCGTCCCTGGAGGCATCTACCACATCATCGCCCGGCGCACGGGCCCGATCGAGATCTTTCGTGACGACGTCGATCGCCGCTGCTTCATGCGTAGGCTCGTCGCCGTCGAGAGGCGATTCGTGTGGATCCGCCGCGCTCTCTGCTTGATGGGAACGCATTACCACCTGCTCGTCGAGACGCCCGAGCCGAACCTCTCCACGGGCATGCACCAGCTCAACGGACTCTACGCACGGTTGTTCAACATCCGGCACGGCCGCGTCGGCGCGTTGTTCCAGAGCCGCTTCCACGCTGCGGTCATCGAGGACGAACACCATCTCGAAACGGCTGTCCACTACATTGCGGCCAACCCTGTCCGAGCGGGGCTCGCGCACGCCCGGAAGACTGGGTGTGGA
>CAVPPK010000006.1:0-331595 GCA_963707385.1 uncultured bacterium
CGCCACGTCGGCACCGCGTCGGGGTCGAGCTCGCCCCGCAGGCCCGCGAGGGCGGTCGGATCGGCGTAGGCCCGGAAGGCCTCGGCCAGTCCTTCGTGGCTCATGCCCGGGATGCGACGTGCCCCGCGGCCGACCATGAGGTCGCCGGCCGGCTGGACCCCGTCGAAGAGCACCGGCGTGCCGAGCCGGATCGCCTCGAGCACGGGGATGCCGTAGCCCTCCACCCCGATGGACAGGAACGCGCTCGACTCGTGCACGAGGTCGCGCACCTCGTCGTCCGAGGCGCCCTCGACCCAGCGCACGCCGCCGGCGTCGACCTGTGCCCGGATTGCCCGGTTTATGGCGTCGTCGGAGGCGGATGCCCCGCCGATGAAGAGCAGTTCGGCGTCCAGCCCTCCTGAGGCGACGGCCTCGCGGAAGGCCTCGGCGATCTCGACCGGGCGCTTGCGCGCCTCCAGGGTGCCCAGACGGGCGAAGACGGGCCTCTCCGGCGGAGCCGGGGGCCGCACGGCGAGGTGGTCGCCGCCCGGGTGCGCGACCGTGATCGGCCGAGCCGGATCGCGTCTGCAGCCGCCCGAGGATGGCGTCCCGCGACCAGTCGCTGATGCACACGACCGCATCCGCCGTGGCCAGGTGCCGGAAGTACTCGCTCACCCAGGCCGACGAGCCCGGCCGGAACCGGTAGTTCGCGGGCTCGGTCATCGGCAGGGCGTCGTAGCCGATCATCACCGTCGGCACGCAGCGGGCGAAGAGCTCGAAGCGCCGCAGGACGGACGGCAGGTACGACACCTCCGGCAGCAGCCACGCGTCGTAGATCGACAGCAGGTCGCCGTCCTTCACCCGAATCGGCTCGAGCTCGGCGATCCGGCCGCGCACGACGTCGCGCAGGTCGGTCCCGGGCTCGCGCGGCAGGAACGGAATGGTCAGCACCTCGGCGGCCTGCGCAGGCGTCAGCAGGCCGTGCCCGCCGTCCATCGGCACGACGAAGTCGGCCTGGAGGTCGCCCTGCGGCCACTCGAGCGCGAGGTACTGCAGCACCCGCTGGATGCCCGAGCCGTAGGGGTCGCGCACGAACTGCTCGATGTCGATGCCGACGTGCATCAGGCATCACGCC
The DNA here is from genome assembly GCA_963707385.1 of uncultured bacterium. Taxonomy (GTDB): domain Bacteria; phylum Actinomycetota; class Actinomycetes; order S36-B12; family S36-B12; genus UBA10649. Next base: position 1,115 of record CAVPPK010000006.1, read on the forward strand.
GCAGCTCGTCGCCACGGACACCAGCAGTCTCGTGCAGCTCGCGCCGCGTAGCGCTGCGGCGACTTGCGCTCGAGGTAGTCGACGCGCATGGCCTCGATCTCGCTCGGCGGCCAGCGGGTTCGCCAGCCGACTGCTCGATCGCCTCGGCGACCATCACCGGGCTCACGTCGTCGGGCAGGCGATCGATGAAGGCCGGCGTGTCGACATCGGCGCACAGTCCGCGGTTCGCCACCGCCGGCGTGCCGTACGCGGCCATGTCGCTCAGCGGACCGCTCACGCCGAGCAGCGGGCTCACGCGCAGCTGCACGCCGAGGTCGATGCCGAGGACGTAGTCGCGGAAGGTCTCGTCGCTGACGTAGCCGGTGATCTCGACCTGCTCGATGCCCGCCTCGCGCGGCCCGGGCGAGCAGCTCCGCCTCGACCGGCCCGGGCGCCGACCCCACCAGGTGGAGGCTCACGCGGTGACCCCACTGGCTGAGCCAGGCGGCCGACTCGACGACGACGTCGGACAGCTTGGTGCGGGTGTCGATGAACCCGAAGGAGGCCGAGATGCACGAGGCCGTCGTCGAAGCCCGAGCCGTGCGCGGGCGTCGGCGCGCATGCCGGCCGTGATGACGTCCTCGCTCGGGCGGCGGTAGTTCGCGAAGGGCAGCAGGTGCATCGCGACGCCCGTGTCCTGCTCGATGAAGTCGCGCGGCGGTGGGCGTGTGGCCGACGAGCATGCGCGCGCGGCGGGCGACCTCCCAGAACGCGGTGGACTCCAGCAGGCGCATGTCGTCGATCTGCTCGTCCAGCGGCGGCGTGAGCGACCGCCTGCCCTTGCCGCGCAGCATGACCTGCTCGACGCCACCGCGGTCGCGCAGCGCCAGGTACAGCTCGACCAGCCGGGTGTCGTGGGCGAGGACCACGGAGTCGACCGTGCTCGACGACCTCGATGAACGGCAGGTGGAAGTGGCTGTTGCCCGACGACGGAGACGAACACGTCGTGCGGGTGGCCGTTGGCGATGACGTCGTCGATCCGGCCCGTGGCCGATCCGCACATCGGCCGGCACCGACCCTGCCACGTCTGCGTCCGACGTCGTGTAGACGGTGACGTCGCACAGCCGGGCCAGCTCGATGATGGTGGCCGCGGAGAAGTCGGCGATCCCCGTGCGCTGCGGCGGCCAGGGCGCGCCGATGCCGACGCTCAGGGGCCGCCGGCCACCGAACACCGGCAGCCGCCGGGATGTCGACCGTTGGCGGTCCGCAGGTTCGCGAGCGACCCGGTCGGCGATCGACCGTCTCGAGGTCTGCGTGCCGGTGCGCCTGCAGCCGCTGCAGCTGCCGGTCGCGGACGCCGGACTTGCCCGCCGTCGCACGCACGGCCTTCGCGAGCGAGCCCGGGCTGCGCGGGTCGGCGAGGAACGAACCGGTGCCGATCAGCTCCCGATGGGCGGGGATGTCGGATGCCACCACGGGGGCTCCGGCGCGCAGCGCCTCGATCACCGGGAGGGACAGCCCCTCGTCGAAGGACGGCGACGACGACCACGCTCGCGTCGGCGAGGAGGGCGTCCATCTCCTCGTCGCTGATCCGCTCGGCCGTCCGTGCCTCGCCGGGACGCATCGCCGCAGCGATCGACCAGTGGTGCACGCGGTCGCCCGTGCCCGCCATGCCGATCACGACGACGTCGCGGGTCTCGTCGCCGGCCGTCGCAGCCGCGACGCCGGCCAGCCCGCCGAAGGTGTTCTTGCGCGGCATCGTCACCGGTCATGACGACGATCGGTCCGGTCGCCGCCCCTGCCGGTCGGGGTGCGCCAGCGGGCAGCACGTCGCGCGGCCACGCCACGTGGGACACCAGGGCGTCCGAGCCCACGGCTGGCCGGCCGAGCAGGGCGCCGAGCTCCGCCTCGCACCACGTGCGAGATGCACACGAACTCGTCGTAGAGGCGCAGGGCGTCCAGCGCCGCCGCGTACTCGGCACGCGACGCGACGTCGCGCAGGTAGACCGTCGGGTGGTGCATCGGGATGAAGTCGAAGACCACGGCGAGCTTGTGCGCGGTGCTGTGCAGGATCGGCACCAGCGGCTGCGCGCTCGCCGTCATCGGCGAGGGCTGCACGAGCACGCCGTAGGCCGGCAGCTCGCGCTCGTCGATCCGGGTGACCTGGCGGCAGCTGCCCGGCCAGCTCCGCGGGGAGCTCCTCGAGCCCTCGGTCGACCAGGAGGACGAGCCGGTCGTCGCCCACGGCGTCCCGCGCGGCGTCGAGCGCGGCCCGGGCGAACCGGCCGATGCCCCGGGTGCCGAAGGCCGCCGTCTGCAGGCAGCGGGCGTCGAACAGGACGCGGTCTCCGCCGGCCCACGCGGGGTTCGCCGGCCGGTCGGCGAGCGCGCAGCCGCAGGCGCAGGGCGGCCCGCGCACGGCCGAGCTCGTCGCCGTGGTTGTCCGTGCGGCGCACGAGCATGTCGTCCGAGTCGTGCGGGTCGGCGAGCCACGCCGCGCACGTCGTCGGCATCGCTCGGCGTGAACGAGGCCAGGTCGAGACCCGACCCCGGGACCTCCGGCAGGCCGTCCGGGGTGATCCAGGTGACGACGTCGCTCTCGGGCGTCGACATCAGGCCGGGTGGCGTGAGGTGCCCCATGTTCACCGTGACGTGCTTGAGGTGCTGCCGACGCACGCGGGCGCGCTGGACCGGGGCGGGCATGCGGGCGACTGATCGCACGCGCGCGGTGGAGCACGCGCCTTGCCGACCCGCGCCACCTTGCGGGAGTACTTCCAGGTGCGCGAGCCCTCCACCTGGATCAGGGCCGCGCGCAGCTCGGCGATCTGCTTCTCGTACTCCTCCTTCGGCACCTCGCCGCGGATGTCGTTGAGGATCAGCTCGCGCTGCCACGCCCGGCGGATGGCTGCACGATCGGCCGCTCGGCGCTGCTCCGCCTCGTCGGCCAGCACCCAGCCGTGCTCGCCCGCGTCGACGGCGTTGAACGGGATCGCGACAGCCTCGCCGAGATCGGCGTGCTCCTCCGCGACGTACCAGCGGTTGACGCCGTCGAAGGCGACGTAGCGGTAGTCGCGCTCGAGGATGCCGCGGCTCCCACTCCTGATGGCTCGGAGTGGTCGTCCCGGGGAGGACCGCCTCGACGCACAGGACCCAGGGTCGGATGCGCGGACAGCGAAAGTCCTTGCAGGACAATGGATTCCGCACCCTCGACATCGACGGACATGAAGTGCACGTCGCGCGACGCCGTGCGCCTGCATGATCGCGTCGATGCTGTCGGTGGCGACCCGCACCTGCTCGACCTCGAATCCGCGGGCACGCGCCGCGTCGGCCTCGCCCTCATCGAGGGTGCCCAGTCCCGTGCCCGGCACCCGGTAGAAGACCAGCTCGCCCGGGCCGTCGGCGGCGGCCATCTGCACGACGGTGTCGTCGGGGCGGTGGACGCGCAGCTGCTCGGCGAGCTCGGGATCGGCCTCGATCAGCAGTCCCGACCAGCCGAGGTCGGACAGGCTGGCGGTGATGGACAGGTGCCGCGGCTCGTTCGCGCCGACGTCGACGTAGGTGAGCCCGGCCTGCGATGCCCGATCGCGGAAGGCCCGCCAGACGCGGACGTCCTCCGCGTTCTGCGCGTAGGAGACCTTCGCGGTCGGTCAGGGACTCGTGCCAGAGCGCGTCGGGGTCGCGCGAGCAGCGCCATGTCGTACGCGACCATGCGCCGGCGATGTGCGTCGAAGTCGACGCGTGTGCCGCCAGCCCAGCTCGAGGTAGGCCGCGCGGCTGTCGCCGACGAGGATGTTGGTGTCGCCGGCGCGCGTGCGGTCGCTGCGAGCTGACGCACGTGCGGCGTGCCAGTCGTCGATGCCGGCCGCGGCGAAGGCCTTGGCGAGGAAGAACGACAGCCGGTGCGAGATCCCGGTGGCCAGCACGTAGTCGTGCGGGCACGTCGGCGCGCATCATCAGCTGCATCGCCGCGCACGTAGTCCGGCGCCCAGCCCCAGTCGCGAGCGGTCTCGATGTCGCCCGAGCTCGACGGTGTCCTGCAGCCCGGCGGCGATCCGCGCCACGGCCATCGGTGATGCGTCGGGTGACGAAGCCCTCGCCGCGCAGCGGCGACTCGTGGTTGTAGAGGATCGCCGCAGACGGCGTGCACGCCGCGGTCTCGCGCCGCGTTCGACGAGGTCCATCGCCTCGGCCTTCGAGTGCGGCGTACGGCGTCTTGGGCGCACGCTCGCTGCGCTCGGTCTGTGGCGACCGATCGGCGCCCTCGAAGATCGATGCGGACGACGCCTGGAAGAACCGGCACCCGGGTACCGGCGCGATCGCCTCGAGCAGGACGGCGACGGCGTCGACGTTGATCCGGCGCACCTCGTCCTGGTGGTCCCACGACTCGCCGGGAGCCGTGAAGCCGCCGAGGTTGTAGACCTCGTGCGGGCGCGCGTCGCGCGACGAGCGCTCGCGAGTGCGTCGGCGTCGCCGAGGTCCGCCTCGACGACGTCGACGTCCGGCGACGTAGCGCCGCAGCAGGACGGTGTCCGGTGCCCGGCTTGACCAGCCCGACGACATCGAGTGCCGTCGCGCGCGCAGCTGCGTGCACAGGATCGTGCCGTCCTGGCCGGCTGCTCCGGTGATGAGGGCGCGCACGCGAGTGGCCTAGAACTGGCCCTCTTCGGCGCCCTCGAGCCGCGCGATGTCGGCGTCGACCATGATCCGCGCCAGCTCCGGCGGAAGGACCTTGGCCTCCCAGCCGAGCTTCGCCTTGCGCCTTGCCGGCATCGCCGATGAGCTCGTCGACCTCGGTGGGGCGCAGGAACTTCGGGTCGAACTTGACGTAGTCCTCCCACTTCAGGCCGGCGTGCTCGAACGCGAAGGTGAGGAAGTCGCGGATCGTGTACGCCGTGCCGGTGGCCAGGACGAAGTCCTCCGGCTCGTCGGCCTGCAGCATCCGCCACATGCCGTCGGTGTACTCCGGGGCGTAGCCCCAGTCGCGGATCGGAGTCGAGGTTGCCCATCCACAGCTCGGTCTGCCGGCCCTTGACGATGTTGGCGACGCCGAGCGTGATCTTGCGCGTCACGAACGTCTCGCCGCGGCGCGGGGACTCGTGGTTGAACAGCTGGCCGTTGACCGCGAACATGTCGTACGCCTCGCGGTAGTTCTTGGTGATCCAGTACGAGTAGACCTTGGCCACGCCGTAGGGGCTGCGCGGGTAGAACGGGCGTGTCCTCGTTCTGCGGCGGCGGGCTCGCGCCGAACATCTCGCTCGTGGACGCCTGGTAGAAGCGGATCGACGTGTCCGTCGTGCGGATCGCCTCGAGCAGGTTCAGCGTCGACACGCCCGTCGCCTGCGCGGTGTAGCCGGGCTCGTCGAACGACACCCGCACGTGCGACTGCGCGGCGAGGTTGTAGACCTCGTGCGGGCGGATGTCGTGGACCAGCTGCGCCATCCGGGCCGCGTCGGTCACGTCGCCGTAGTGCAGGTGCAGGTTGCGGCCCGGGATGTGCTCGTCGTGGTGCAGGTGGTCGATGCGGCTCCGGTTGAAGCGTCGACGAGCGACGCACGATGCCGTGGACCTCGTAGCCCTTCTCCAGCAGCTGCTGGGCCATGTACGAGCCGTCCTGCCCCGTGACACCCGTGATGAGGGCGCGCTTCGCCTCAGACACCATTCCTCCGACCTGTGGATAACTCCGCGCAAGCCTACCGTCTCCCTAGACTGCGGAGGTGCGTCCAGACGTTGTCGCGGTGATCCCCGTCGTACCGCCCCGATGCCGCACGACCTGCTCGCGCTCGTCGACTCGCTCATCGGACGCGGGACTGCCCGTCGTCGTCGCCGACGACGCGAGCCCCTGCACCGTCGATCGGCTGCTGCGCACCGTGTCCGAGGCAGGGTGCCACGGTCGTCCGCCACCGCCGCAACGCGGGCATCGCCCGCAGCCTGAACGACGGGCTCCGGCATCGCCGCTGCAGCCGGGGCCGACGTGGCTCCTGACGGTCGACCAGGACTCCGAGCTCGGACGCCGACTACGTCGCGCGCCTGCTCGACGCCGCCGATCACGCCGCCGCAGCGCTCGGCACCGGCTCGGTCGGCGCCGTCGCCGCCGGCGGGATCGACGACGCCAGCGGCGCACTCGGCTACCCGGTCGTCGACGTCGCGGGCGTGCCCACGACGCACGAGGTCATCCAGACGGGGACCCTCTGGTCGGTCGACGCGCTGACGGCCCTCGGCGGCTTCGACGAGTCGCTCGGGATCGACGCCGTCGACGCCGCCGCCTGCCTCGGCCTGCGTGCCGCGGGCCTGCACATCGTCGTCGCGCCGGGCGCTGACGCTCGGGCATCGCATCGGCGACGGTCGGCAGGTGCGCGTCCTCGGTCGCGACGTGCTGTCGTCCGGCCACAGCCCCGAGCGACGCACGACCATCGTGCGCAACCGGCTGCGGCTCTTCCCCGCGGAGTTCGCGCAGTCGCCCGCTCCACGCCCTGCGCACCCTGCGTCGGGTCGCCGTCAACACCGCGCTCGCCGTCACCGTCGAGGACGACCGCTGGGCGAAGGCGAAAGGCAGCGCTCGGGGTCTGCTCCCGCGCCGGAACGGGTAGGTTCCTCGCATGAAGGGGATCATCCTCGCGGGGGCACCGGCAGCCGGCTCTGGCCGATCACCATGGGCGTGAGCAAGCAGCTGCTGCCCGTCTACGACAAGCCGATGATCCACTACCCGCTGGCCACGCTCGATGGCGGCCGGCCTGCGCGAGGTCCTCGTCATCACCACCCCCGAGGACTCCGAGTCCTTCTCGCGGCTGCTCGGCGACGGCTCGCCCTGGGGCATGTCCATCCAGTACGCCGTGCAGCCCCGACCCGAGGGCCTGGCGCAGGCCTTCCTCATCGCCGAGGACTTCCTCGCCGGCGACCAGGCGGCCCTCATCCTCGGCGACAACCTCTTCTACGGCCCGAGCCTCGGCCGCAAGCTCGCCGCAGCTCACCGACCAGTCGCGGCGCCCACGTGTTCGCCTACGAGGTCGCCAACCCCAGCGAGTACGGCGTCGTCGAGTTCGACGAGTCCGGGCTGGTGCTCTCCGTCGAGGAGAAGCCCGCCGACCCGCGCAGCAACTACGCGATCCCCGGCCTGTACTTCTACGACGAGACCGTCGTCGACGTCGCGAAGTCGATCACGCCCAGTCGCGCGCGGCGAGCTCGAGATCACGTCGGTCAACGACCACTACCTGAAGTCGGGGCTCGCTCACGGTCACCGTGCTCGAGCGCGGCACCGCGTGGCTCGACACCGGCACGTTCCGCTCGCTGCAGGACGCCGGGGAGTTCGTCCGCGTGATGGAGGACCGCACCGGCACCAAGGTCGGCTGCGTCGAGGAGATCGCCTGGCGCAACGGGTGGATCACGTCCGACGAGCTGGCCGCCCTGGCCGAGCCGCTGCTCAAGAGCGGGTACGGGGAGTACCTCGTCCGTCTCGCCGGGCGGAGCGCCTAACGCCCTGGCTCAGGACTTGCCGCAGCCGCTGTCCTGCCGTGCGCAGCGGCTCCGTCGCCCGCCACGTGCGGCTCGACAGGATCGACGACAGGGCCGCGGCATCGGCCGCCGCCGTGTCGGCGCCCACCGCACTCGTGGCCACCTCGGGCATCCGGGTGACGCGCGACGAAGAAGTCGACGAGCTGCTCGGCGAACCCGGCCCACGTGTGCCGCCCGATCGCCACCTGGAGCGCCGCGACGCGATCGGCCCGCGCCTCCTCGCTCGACAGCAGGGCGACGAGGTCGGCGGCGTGCTGCTCGACCGACCACCCGGCGGGCAGTCCGCGAACGCCCGGAGATCTCCGCCAGCGGGCCGAAGTCGGTGAACACCGTCGGCGTGCCCAGGGCTGCCGCCTCGTAGGGCACGAACCCGAAGCCCTCGGCGCTCGTCGGGTAGAGCACGGCGGTGGCGTTCGCGAGCAGCCACGCCCGGCTCTGCGACGGACACGTGACCGACGGTGTGGATGCGCCCGCGCAGGTCGAGGTGACGCGCGATCAGGTCGTCCTCCTGCTCCTTCGAGCTGCTGCTCTTGACGTGCAGGCCGGCGAGCACGAGGTCGCACGGCTGCCCGGCCTGCAGGGCGGCCTCCCACACCTTGATCGCGAAGTCGCGGTTCTTGTGCTGGAAGTCGTTGCCGAGCACGGCCACGAAACGCTTGCCCCGCAACGACTTCACGAGCTCGTCGAGGTCCTCGCCCGGCTGCGTCGGGCGCCTGCTCCGCGCGTGATGTGGTCCAGCCCCAGCGGCAGCGGCAGGACCCGCTCGGTCTCCAGCCGCGGCACCTCCTCGAGCGAGGCGGTGCGCGACGTCGGCACTGATCGTGGTGATGCCGTCGACGCTCAGGGCGATCCGGCGCTGCAGGGCCCGGTAGGCGTGCCACGCCTCGGGCGAGCCGTGGTAGCGCGGGATGTCGTAGGCGATGAGGTCGAGGTAGGTGGTGACGACGCGGGCGCCGAGCCGCGCGCGCGACGGCGATGTTGCTGCGCCCGTCGATCTGGTTGGGGTACCAGACCACGTCGGACATCGGCACCGGCTCGTCCGGGCCGACGAGCTCGATCTTCGGGTGCCGCGCCGAGGTGGCTCGCGTACGACGGCAGCTCGGCGAGCCCGACGAGCCGGATCGCCGTGACGGACGTCCTGCAGCGCCAGCGCCCCGAGGGCGGCCGTCGTGAGCACCTGGGCGCCCGGTCTCGTACGGGCCCGAGCCAGGTGACGTCGACGGTGACCGTGAGCCGCCCGGCCCGCGGCTCGTAGTGCCGCAGGGCGTCGTGGTGGGAGCTGCCCGGGTCGTCGGCCTCGACCACGTCGACCGTCGGCCGCCGACATCAGCTCGGCGCGCGCGGGCCACGTCGGTGCTGTCGGTGACCCACCAGTCGTGCCACAGGCCGCGCTCGGAGGCCCTGACGCAGCCACGCGGCGACGGCCTCGGGATCGTCCGCGTCGACCGGGCCGACGAGGTCCTGCAGGTCGAGTCGCGACCGCGACGAGCGGCCCGGCCGGCGCGGCCGCGCGCAGCCAGCGGCCCGCGCGCGACGGGCCCGCTCACCAGCGACAGCGACGCGATCCGCGGGTCGGAGTCGATGCGCGAGGTGAACTCGCCGAGCCGGTCCATGGTCAGCAGCGCCGGGTCGCCGATGACGGCGAGGGTGCGGCCCTCGGCGCGAGCGGATCGTCTCGGTCATCGCGCTCACAGCGCCTCGTAGATGCGGGCGAGCTCCTGGTTCAGCGCCGGCGAGTAGTACGGATCGACCGGGTAGACGGTCGCCCAGCGCTCGGTGAAGAGCCGCGCCTCGGCCGGGTCGGACTTCTTCCGTGCCATCGTCGCGCCCTCGTAGTGGGTGAAGTGTGCGTAGGGCGTCCACGCTACGCGATGCCCGGCCTGGTGGACCCGCAGGCAGAAGTCGACGTCGTTGAAGTCCCGGGCGAACGCCGTGTCGAAGCCGTCGACCTGCGTCGAACACGCTGGTGCGCACCAGCATCGCCGCCGCGGTGACGGCGAGGTAGTTGCGCGGCGTCAGGGTCGAGCCGAAGTAGCCGGGCTCCTTGCCGGGCTTGGCGATCCAGCAGTGGGTCGGCCCGCTCGGCAGCAGGACGATGCCGACATGCTGGCAGCCGGCCGTCGGGGTAGGTCAGCTTGCAGCCCACGATCCCGACGCCCGTCGATCTGGCCGATCTCGAGCATGCGCGTGACCGGGTTCGGCTCCGCCACGGTGGTGTCGTCGTTGAGCAGCAGCAGGTAGTCGCCGGTCGCTGCCGCGCGCCCGGTGTTGATCGCCTCGGAGAAGTTGAAGCCGCTCGGTGTCGTAGACGACGTGCTTCACGCGGTGCTTGCCGTGCAGGTCGACGGGGACGTCGGGGATCACGCCCGTCGTGACGACGATGATCTCGAGGGTCGCCTCGGTCTCGTGCGCCATCAGGGAGTGCACGGCGTCGTCGACGAAGCGAGCCGTGCCGGCGTCGTTCGGCGTGCCGATCGTCGGGATGATCACCGACACGACCGGATCGCCCGCCACCCGCGGGTGCACCTCGTTCAGCCCGCGGCACCGCGCTCGGGACCGACGGTGCCGCCGCCGAACGTGCGGTCGAGGTGCGCCTGCTGGACGCGCGCGGCCGCGTCCTGCGCCCACGGCTTGGCGTCGATGGTCAGCGCGGTCGACTCGCTCCACGCCCGCCAGTGGTAGTACGGCCGGGGCAGGCGGACGACGTCGCGCAGCTCGCGGCAGCAGGCGCAGCGCGAGGTCGAAGTCCTGCGCGCCGTCCATCTCCGTGCGCAGGCCGCCGACGTCGCCTGACGGCCGTCCGTGCGGAAGACCGTGAAGTGGCACAGGTACATCTGCGTGAGCAGCAGCTCCGGGGAGAAGTCCGGCTTGCAGTAGAGCTCGAAGTGCTCGCCGCGCGGCGTTGACCTTGTCCTCGTCGGAGTAGACGGCGTCCGGGGAGCCGTTCTCCTCCAGCGCGCGCGAGAACGCGTCGATGCACCGCGGGTCGAGGAGGTCGTCGTGGTCGAGCATGCCGACGTAGTCGCCCGGTCGCCCGCTCGAGCGCGGCGTTGAGGGCCGACGAGATGCCGCCGTTCTCCTTCGTGACGACGACGATCCGCGGCATCGCCCTCGTGCTGCGCGGCCGAACTCCGCCAGGTAGTCGCGCCACCTCGGGCTTCGTCGAGCCGTCATCGGCGACCACCAGCTGCCAGTTGCGGGCCTGCTGGGCGACGACCGACTCCAGGCACTCGCTGCAGGAACGTCACCGGCGGGTTGTAGACGGGGACGATGATCGAGATCGTCGTGTCGTGGGTGGTCGTGCCCGGCTCGACCTGCGCCGCCTCGGCGAGCCACGCCTTGTACTGCTTGCCGATGTTGCGCTCGTACACCTTGCGCTTGATCCAGCGCTTCACGCGACCGGCGCGTCGCTTGGCCCGGATGAGGGGGTTGGACTCGGAGACCATGGCGCTCAGTCGAACGTGATCTCGACGGGCAGCTCGACGAGGCCCTGGCCGATCTCGCCGCGCGGGCTGCGCACGGCGAACTCGACCGCGTCGTTCCAGGAGTCGAGCAGGCGCGAGCCGGTGTAGTCGAACACGTCGATGTGCACGCGGTACCGCCCGGGCAGGAGCGGGTTGCCGGTGAGCGCCATGCCGACGACGTGGTCGCCCTCGATCGTCCCGAAGTCGACGCCCCAGCGGTGGTTGCTCACCATCGTCACGAGCGCGCCCGAGTCGTGCTGCAGGGCGATGCGGACGTTCGGGCCGAGCGTCGCGCTCGGGCGCCGTGATGCCGACGCCGCACCGCGAACGTCGTGCCCGTCTCGGCGTGGCTGATGGCGTTGCCGTCGGGGTCGACGATCTCGCGCATGCGTGACGCGCACGGTCTGGTCGCCCGCGCGCACGCTGTCGTCGTCCTCGCCGCGCACGGCCGCCACCATGGGGTTGCGCGCGGACTCGTCGGCGTTGACCTTGCGCAGGTAGGCCGCGATGGTGTCGACGGCCGGACCGTGCTCCTGCATCACGCCGTGCTCGAGCCAGGCGATCTCGTCGCACAGGCCCTCGAGCTGACCCAGGCCGTGGCTGACCACGATGATCGTCTGGCCCGACCGCCGCAGGGCGTAGAGGTGGTCGAAGCACTTGCGCTGGAACTCCTCGTCGCCGACGGCGAGGACCTCGTCGACCAGGAGCACGTCGGGCTTCATGTGCACGGCGACCGAGAAGCCCGAGGCGCACGTACATGCCGCTCGAGTAGTGCTTGACCGGGTCGTTGATGAAGTCGCCGAGGCCGCTGAAGTCGATGATCTCGTCGGTGACGTCGGCGATCTCCTTGCGCGGCAGGCCGAGGATCGAGCCGTTCAGGGCGATGTTCTCGCGGCCCGGTCATGTCGGGGTGGAAGCCGGCACCGAGCTCGATCAGCGCGGCGACCCGGCCCTGCGGTGGTGATCGTGCCCTCGGTCGGCCGGTAGATGCCGCCGATCATCTTCAGCAGCGTCGACTTGCCCGAGCCGTTGTGGCCGATCAGCCCGTAGACGCTGCCCTTGGGGATCTGCAGCGAGACGTCGCGCACCGCCCAGAAGTCCTCGGCGTTGCGCGCGCGCCCGCGCACGATGCGCTCCTTGAGCGAGTTGCGCCGGTCGGTGTGCCGCCGGAAGCGCTTGCCGACGCCCTGCAGGTCGACGGCGAAGTCGCGTGACGCGTCACAGCAGCTCCCCGATGTCCTCGCTGCCGCGATCGAAGATCGCCAGCCCGCCCAGAAGACGAGGAAGCCGCCGACGAGCAGCGCGCCGATCACCCACAGCGGGCGGCGCGACGAGCGAGTACATGACGTCGTGCATGCTCTCGCACGTACCAGCGTCATCGGGTTGAGCTTGATCACCCAGCCGAGGATCTCGTTCTGCCCCTCGATCATGCTGATCGGGTAGAGCACCGGGGTGAGGAAGTACAGGGCGCCGAGCACCACGGCGACGATGTACATGCACGTCGCCGAAGCGGGCGTTGACGATGGACAGCATGAGGCCGATGCCCTGGGCGAAGAGCATGGTGCCGAGGAGGATCGGGATGGCGAGGATCCACGTCCAGCCCGACGTTGCGCAGGAACAGGAACATCGCGATCAGGACGAGCGAGCTCGAGCAGCACCTGGACGAGCTGCACGATCGAGGCGCCGAGGATCGGCGCCCAGGCGGGGAACTGCACCTTCTTCAGCAGCTCGCCGTTCGACTTCAGCTGCGTCATCGACAGGTTGAGCAGGCTGGAGAACAGGTTCCACGTCACGAGCCCGGTGAACAGGAAGGCCGCGTAGGACGAGCCGTTGCCGTTGCCGAGCGGCGGCGCCTCGATGCGGAAGACGATGCTGAACACCGCCGCGAAGACGATCGAGGGTGGCCAGCGGCTGGATCAGCGACCACGCCCAGCCCAGGACGCTCGACCGGTAGCGGGTGGCGAAGTCACGGTTCGCGAACGCCCAGATGAGTGCTCGCTGGGTGTAGAGGTCGGTCAGCACGCGCGCCCACCCCTCATCTCCATGACACCGGAATCCTACCCGTCGCGCCGCTGCCCGATGTGCGCGGCAAATGCGGCCGTTGCCGTCGCTACCCTCGACGTGACCCGATCGAGGAGGACCCATGTCCCGCACGACCCGACGCACCCGCGCGAGCCGCATCGTCCTGTCCGCAGCGCTCGCACTCGGACTCACGGCAGGGACGGCCCTGGCCGTCGGCTGCGCCGGCATCGGCCGCGTCGAACGGCTTCATCGCCGTGCCCAACGGGATGGTCGGCGTGCCGGAGTCGATCCTCATCAACGCCCCCAAGGCCGTCGGCCAGGTCGTGACGATCGGGCTCCAGCTCGGCGCGGCTGCCCAGACCCTGCAGACGACGATCGGGTCGAACGGGTTCGGCGCCGTGACGTGGACGCCGACCGGTGCCGGCGCGTGGACCATCAACGGTCTCGGCACCATCGCGAACCTCGGCTCGACGACGGCCACCGTCGCGCCGATGCCGACCTACACGGTGCTGCTGGCCCAGAGCGCGCTGCAGCAGGGCGTCGAGCAACAACATCCTCGCCGGCGTCGTCGCACCGATCGGCACGCTCGCCCCGACCGGCACCGTGACGCTGCAGACCGGCGCGAGCGGCAACGCGCTGTCGACCGCACCGCTGACCGGCGTCTTCGGCGGCACCACGTCCACCGCCACGATCCCGTGGACGCCGACGGCTGGCGGCCCGTTCGCCATGCAGGCCACCTACAACCCCGGCCTCCGGCGGCCAGCTCACGTCGACCAGCCCGATCTCGCAGCCGGTCGTCGTCGACCGGCGTCACGACCGTGTCGATGCGCTGGCCGACCAACCTGTACGTCGGCACGCCGACCGTCCTCCAGGCCGTGCTCGGCGCGGGCATCCCCGACGGCAGCGTCGCCTTCAGCATGGACGGCAAGGGCATCAGCGGCTCGATCCCGACGAGCGGCGGCGTGGCCAGCTTCCAGTGGGCGCCGCCCGCGTCCGGCGTCCACACGATCTCCGTGACCTACAGCGGCGGCCACGCCGAACTCGGCCGGGACCTTCCCGTTCAGCGGCAGCGCCAGCCAGTCCGTGCTGGTGCAGGCCGCCCGGTCCGCCGACAACATCACGGTCGACCCGCCCGGCCAGCCGGTCTGGTCGATCGCCCAGCCGATCACGATGACCGCGGGCTCGCACGGTGACCCTCGCCGGTGCGAGCCAGTCCGGCACGACCGTGCTCTTCAGCGAGCAGGGGCCGTGCGCCATCGCCGGTGCGGTGCTCACCGCGCTGAGCGCCGGCCAGTGCCAGGTCACCGCGATCTCCCCCGGCAACGCGACGCTGACGCCGGGCAGCGAGACCTACACGATCACGGTCACCAACCCGCCCCGCAAGCCCCGCGCTAGGTCGCTTCTCGTTGAGTGTGCAGACGTTGGGCATCGCCGCGTAGAGACGCCCCAACGACTGCACACTCAACGAAAGGGAGGTCAGGGGGCGGCGCGGCCCTTGAACCTGCGCAGCGGAGCCGTGACCTTCCACGACCGGGTGTTGCTCATGAAGTCCAGCTCCTGACGCAGCGCCTCCGCCACCGAGCGGTGCGCGATCACCTGCGCCTGCAGGTCGTCGGCCCGCAGCACGACGAAGGACCGCACGCCGAGGAAGCCCTCGATCGAGTCCTGCGCGTCGACGACGGTCAGCGACACCTGCGCCGGCTCGCCCGCCCGCCCGTCGCCCAGCGGCAGCGTCACGACCGAGCCGAGGTAGACGTCCTCGCGGACGGGTCCGCCGGGGCCGACCGCCTCGATCGTCACCAGCCCCGGCATCGACCGCGTCGCCACCAGCAGGACCAGCGGTCCGTCGACGGGGCGGGTGATCCGGAAGTCCACGCGTCGGCCCGGGCCGGATCTCGTTGCCCCACACCTGCGGCGCGCCGAACGTGCCGATCACCGCGGCGTCCACCGTCTCGAAGTCCCGCTCGCCGCGGGGCTGGCGCAGCATCGGCGTCAGCCCCTCGGACTGCAGGTGCGCCAGGTACTGGTCGGCGTGGCCGGCGTCCGGCGCCGGCTGGCCGACGGCCAGCATGTACTCGCGACCGAGCTCGATCTCGGGCATGGACGGCTCCCTCACTTCCGCAGCGGCGGCCGCGGCCACCTCGTCGAGCATGACCGATGCGACCTGCTGCCACGTGATCGACGCGATCCCCTCGCTCTGGATGCGCTCCTCCGCCGTGCGTCGTGCGTCGACGTCCAGCGCGCGCGCCTCGAGCACGCGTGACGAAGTCGTCGAGATCGTCCGACGCGAAGTAGGCGGCGAGGTCGCCGCCCGCCTCCGGCAGCGAGGAGTTGTAGGCGACCACGGGCAGCTTGCCGAAGGCGAGGCTCTCGGACACGGGCAGGCCCCAGCCCTCGTAGCGCGACGGGTACACCGTGAACTCGGCGTGGGCGTAGAAGCGCGCGAGCTCGGCGTCGGAGACGCTCGACGACAGCACGCTCACCTTGCCGTCGAGGCCGCGCGTGCGCACGTACTCGTCGAGGAACGCGTCGGCGTGCCAGCCCAGCCGGCCGACGCACACGAGGTCCGGCACCGCGTCGGCTCCGCGCGCGTCGATCAGCCGCGCCCACGCCCGCAGGGCGAGCAGGTGGTTCTTGCGCGACTCCACCGTGCCGACGAACAGCGCGTACGGCCGCGGCCACGGCGGATGCGGACGTGTCGAACTGCCCGGGCGTGATCCCGCAGGGCAGGCCCGTCACCCCGCCCGGAGGCGGCGACCAGTCGTGATCGCGAGCAGTAGGCCTCGAAGTCCGTGCGGCTCGAGCGCGAGATGGCCGGCACGCGCGACGCCGTCTGGGCCACGAGGGTCAGGTAGCGGTCGAACAGCTTGTTGACGGCCGCCGTGTGCCCGGTCTCGAGCACGGGCGTCAGGTCGTAGAGCAGGTAGACGCAGCGCGCCCCCGCGGCGTGGGCGTCGCGGGCCGCGAGCATGAGCGCGTCGTTGATCCAGACGGCACCGAGGAAGACGACGACGCAGGCCGGGTCGACGACCACGGGCGCCGCCGTGCGCGCGCGGGCGAGGGCGCCCGACGCGGCCGCCGCCAGCTCGATCACGGTCGACCGGCCTGGCCGGCCGTGACTCCGCGACGCACGAGCACGTCGGTCTCGGCGGCGGTCGAGCTGCGACGAACACCCCGCGCGGGCGGTCGAGGATGACCACGGCCGCCGTCGGGTCGGCGGCGAGGATCAGCGGCGCGGTCTCGGCGATGACCCGCTGGACCCCGGAGACCGACTCCCTGCCGCTGGAGGAACTCGACGAGGTCGGTGACGTCGACGAGGACACGGTCCGGTCGCTCAGTCGCTGGCCACAGCCGCAGCCTACGGCCCTGGAGTCAGCACCTGCTGTCCAGTTCTGCGTCACCTGGTGTTCATGTGTACGGTGCTCCGGAGCGGGGGCTGACCAAGGGACGATCAATGCTCACTGGCGGTGTCGCTCTTCTCTGGGGTCCCCCGCGATCGGGGACGACGTGGCTGTACAACGTCGTGCGCGACGTGCTTGCTCGAATCCGATGTGCGGACGGGTTCCTGGGTCTACGGCCACCCTGTGCCTGACCAGCGGGACTTCGACGCGCTCGTCGTCAAGTCGCATCAGGCACACTCGATTGAGCGTCCTGCGGTCGCTGACGCCGCATCCGCACATCCACCTCGTCGGGATCTTCCGCGATCCCGCGCAGGCCTTCCAATCGCTGCTGCGCACGCAGTCGGCGGACCGCGAGGAGCTCCTCGGGTGGCTGACTCGCGACATCGAGAGCATCGACGCGGCCTTCTCACTGCTTCCGGACGCCGTGGTGATCCGAGAGGAGTGGATCGCGGCACGATCCGTCGAGATGATCGCCGCGCTCGCGTCGTTCCTCTCGGTTCCTCTCGCTGCTGCCGAGTGCGCCGCGATCGCGCACCGCTTCCATCGCGACAACGTGCGGGAGTCGGTGCAGGTCCTCGCCGATACACATGGCTGGTCCGATCACTTCCAGCACTACGACAGCGACAGCCACTGGCACGCCAACCACATCGCCCCCGACGACCACGAGCCGCTCCCGATCAGCGATGAGGAGCGCGAGCAGCTCGAGCACCTCGCGCTGATCGTCGGCCGTCTCACCGCCAGGCACAGCCTGTTCGCCGACCTGCCCTCGCGGGCGACCACACGGCCGGGGTCCCGCGTCAGCCACGATTTCCTCCAGGCCGCCACACCACCGCGGCGGACGTCCGTAGTGGGCAGGCTTCTGGGACTGAGGGCGTAGCTCACGCCTTCGGCTACATCAGGTTGCGCAGCAGCCGCGGCCCGGTGAGCGAGGGCCGAGTGGCGTCCGTGGCGTAGGCCGGCAGCAGCTGCCGGATGTCGTCGAGCTTGTTCATCGTCGTCGCGCAGCCCACCGGCCGCGGCCATCATCCGTCCCAGCATGGCCTGGTCCCTGGTGCCCGGTGTCGAGGCCCACCTCCTGGGTCGGACGAGACCCGGTAGTCGATCACGATCGTGTCGTCCACCAGGAGCTCCTCGCGGGCGGCGGCCACGAGGCTCCACCACCGGTCGTGCAGCCAGCCCGCGGGGATCACGACGTCCGCGAAGGCCGTCGGGCCGGACGGCACTCGCCCCGCCCGTGGCGACCGACTTCCGCAGCACCACCCGCATGCGATCCTCGGCGCTCATCGCATTGAAGTCGCTCGGCACCCGGAAGGTGTCGCGCAGGGTGCCGCCCAGGGCATGCCCGGTCTCGTCGACGATGCGGCCGTCCGAGGCCAGCAGGGAGACGTCCGGGTGCTCGTCCAGCAGCGCCGCCTGATGCGCCACCCGGTCGGCGTGCCACACGTCGTCGTGGTCGCTGAGGACCGCGATGTCGCACGCGGCCACCTCGAGGAGCCCCTGCCGGAAGTTGTGGGCGATGCGGGTGAAGGTGTCGTCAGAGGTCGCCGTCGACGGGACGATGCGCACCTGCTCCCCGAGCACCCGGGCCACGATCGCGTGGGTCGCATCCGTGGAGCGCGTCGTCGACCACGACGATCTCGTCCGGCTGCCTCGACTGGGCCGCGATGCTGGCCAGGGTCGCCTCGATCCACGCGCTCGGCGTCGTGCGTGACGAGGACGGCCGCGACGCGGGTCATCGCTGCCTCCGTCGCGCCGCGAGCCGGCCGATCAGCGCCTCGTAGTCGTCGGTCACGGTGTCCCACTGGTAGGCGTCGCGAACGCGCTGCTGCCCGAGGCCGCTGCAGCTCGCGCAGGCGGTCATCGTGCTCGCGGTCGGCGATCTGGTCGAGCAGCGGCGTCAGGGCCGCCGCGTCCGCCCAGAAGAACGCCGTACCCGGCGGTGACCTCGCGGTTGAACTCCACGTCGTAGGCGAGCACCGGCGCACCCGCTCCCATCGCGCGGAGCAGCGACGGGTTGGTGCCGCCGACCGAGTGCCCGTGGATGTAGGTGACGCAGTTGGCGTACAGCTGGTCGAGCAGCTCCTGGTCGTAGATGCCGCCGGTGAACCGGATCCGCGGGTCGTTGCGGGCGGCCTCGCGCACCTTGTCGACGTACCACTGCGAGTACGGAGCGCTGCCCACGACGACGAGCGGCCGCATCTCGCGGCTCTCGCGGTACGCGTGCACGGCGTCGAGCACGTGGTTCTCCGGCTCGAAGCGCGCCACGATGAGGTGGTAGCCCTGCGGCTCCAGGTCCGAGCTCGCCGAGCCGGTCGCTGCCCGGATCGATGACCTCGGCGCCGTAGGGGATCACGACGCAGGTGCGCCCGTACATCGCGCTGCACGTGGTCGGCGATCGCCTGCGCGTCGGCGATCACCTCCACGCCCCACTTCACCGACGCCCGCTCCGCCCACCGGTAGTACGTCG
Organism: uncultured bacterium; assembly: GCA_963707385.1. Taxonomy (GTDB): domain Bacteria; phylum Actinomycetota; class Actinomycetes; order S36-B12; family S36-B12; genus UBA10649. Next base: position 19,957 of record CAVPPK010000006.1, read on the forward strand.
CGCCCATGCCCGCGCCACTTCTCGCGCTTGGACTCCAGCCCGTCGAGGTGGATGGCGGTCGGGATGCCGGCCAGCGCCAGCGGCTTCAGCAGCGGGGCGTTGCCGGCGTTGAGCAGGAGGACGACGTCGGGATGGTCCTTGACGATCGCGTGCGCGGTGCTGGCCGCGGTGTGGGAGAGGGTCTCGGCCATGCGGTGCCGCAGGGCCGGGGCGTTGACCAGCGTCATGCCCTCGTACGAGGTGATCGTCTGCCCGGGGTTGCGGCAGTACACCGTGACGTCGTACCCGCGGGCCACCAGCCGCTTGCCGATCTCCTCCACTGCGGTCTCGAAGCCACCGTAGAGAGCGGGCACGCCGCGCGTGCCCATCAAGGTGACCTTCACGCCTCAACCGTACCGACCTCCGGCTGGTAGCCTCGCCGCCGTGGAGGTGACCGCACGGGTCGATCGAGGGCGTGCTGGGAGTTCACGCCCGGTGCTGCGGCCCGATGACCGCGGCGTCTTCCTCGAGTCGTTCAAGGCCTCCGTGTTCGAGGAGGCCATCGGCCACCCCCTCGACCTGCAGCAGATGAACATCTCCGTCTCGACGGCCGGCACGGTGCGCGGCGTCCACTTCGCCGACGTTCCGCCCGGGCAGGCCAAGTACGTGCAGTGCTTCTCCGGGCGCATCCTCGACGTCGTCGTCGACATCCGCGTCGGCTCGCCGACCTTCGGCCAGTGGGACGCGGTCGAGCTCGACGTCCGACGCGCGCAACGCGCTGTACCTCGCCGAGGGCCTCGGGCACGCGTTCTGCGCGCTCACCGAGTCCGCGACCGTCGGCTACCTGTGCTCCGAGCCGTACGCGCCCGGCGCACGAGCACGGCATCACGCCCGTCGATCCGGCACTCGGCCTGCCCTGGCCCGACATGGAGCTCGCTGCTCTCGCCCAAGGACGAGGCCGCGCCGACGCTGGCCGAGGCGCTCGAGCAGGGCCTGCTGCCGCGACTACGCCGAGTGCTCGGGCCTTCATCGACGCGAGCTGCGCGGCTAGGGGATCGGCGTCGCCGCGCCCGAGGCTGATCCCCTGGTAGGCGGTCGTGTCGACCCGCATGCGCAGGCCGTCCTTGACGGAGCCGGCCCACCAGGCCAGCGCCATCTGCTGGAGCGCGTACTCCTCCTTGCCCAGCCGGTACGACTCCTCCGACGGACCGTCGGCGTAGATGTGCCCGTCCGTCCACCGCAGCTGCAGGGCGCGGGTGTCGGCGGCGTGCGCGGCCAGGAACTCCCCGGCGCGCACGTCCGGCGCCGCGTACGCGTTCGCGAACGCGTCGACACCGACGAACGTCGCCGGCCGACGCGTGCCCCAGCCGACGCCCATCGGGTAGTAGATCTGGCCGAGCGGCTGGTAGACCGTGCCGCCCGGCGCCGCGTACGGGCGGTGACGGGAACTCGACGACGGCCAGCGCGCGGTAGACGATGTCGGCGTTGAGGAAGAGCGCCTCGGGCACGGCGACATCGCCCGCACGCAGCAGGCTCGCCGCCCACCACAGGTGCTGCACGTTCTGGATGTAGTCGGGGTTGACGATGCCGTGGTTGGTGACCGTGCCGTCCTCGTTGGCGTTCGTGCCCGGCAGCCGGATGTCCAGGCGCACGCCGTTGACCGTCTGCTCGCGGTGCAGGTCGTCCGGGCGGGCGAAGGCCGCGATCGACATCCCGATGAGCGCATTGCGCCACTTCTTGGCGCTGCCGTGCTCGGGCATCATCGCGAGCGCGAGCGCGGGTGCCATGAGGTCCCACGACACCGCGTCGGACTGCGAGTCACCGGGAGTCAGCTCCTGGCCCGAGCCGGTTGCGGAAGTAGCGCGGGCCTCGCGCCGAGGCGTAGTCGGCCTCGCTGATGACCATGGCGCCCACGTAGGCGCGCTCCTGGTAGTTGAGCTCGTCCCACAGCAGCCAGCCGGCCTGCCCGGCGGTGACCGCCCACAGCGCGGACTGCCAGTTGTTGCCCCAGCCGCCGGGCGAGAGCGCCCCGTGCTGGCAGGCCAGCGAGCGGATGTGCCAGCGGGCGTAGTCGAGCAGCTGGTCCCGCGAGATCCCGTTGGTCGTCGCTGCCAGTCGGTGGTCGTCAGCATGATGGCGGCGGCGAGGGCCGAGTTGGCCGAGCGGCGGACCGACTCCTCGATCGACTTGTGGGTGCTCAACGGGTCGTAGTACGGACGGTCGACGCGCGTCTTCAGCCGCTTGGTGAGGTCGTTGGTCACGACGTAGCGCAGGCTGTCCTGAACCGTGGCGAGGATCTCCGCGATTGCCCGGGATCGCCGTCGTTCCCGGCGGGGTTCGCGGCGCGTTGACCTTGTTCGCGGCGATCTCGCCGTAGCGCTCGCCGGACTTCGTGGCGGTCGGGCAGTGGCCCGGGGCGGTGGCCTGGTTGCCGACGAGCGGCACCTCGCCGTCGACGAGCGGGTGCGACTCGGTGGACGTGCGGCGCGGATGCTTCAGCCCCTCGCTCAGCAGCCACACGCGAGCGGTTGCGCACCATGCCGGGGTCGTCGCGTCCGTCGCGATCCCAGTCGCCCACCACCGGGATGTCGCCCGGGAGCCCCGAAACGGAACTGCAGCACGGCCGCGCGCACGTCGCGGACCATGGTGACGTCGACCTGCTTGCCCACGAAGCGCGGCTTCTTGTCGATGCCGGTGAGGCGCAGCAGCCAGACGTCGCCGCGCACGACACCGAGGTCGTCGCGGCCGTCGCCGTCCCAGTCCCCGACGACGGGCACGTCGCCCGCCTGGCCGAACTGGTCGATGCCCGACCGCTTGCCGTTGGCCCGCTGCCAGTGCCACTCACCCGCGCGGAACACGCCGATGTCGGTGCGGCGGTCCTTGTCGATGCGCCCGACCACCGGCACGTCGGCCGGATCGCCGCCGAAGGCCGCCTTGCCCTCCCACTGCGGCGAGTCGACGGACGCGTTGGTGACGAACCACTGGCCCGCCTCGTACCGGCCGGGGGTGGCGACGCCGTCGCCGTTCCAGTCGCCGAGCAGCGGGACGCCACCGGCCGGCGGCATCGACATCGTCGTGCCGGCCTGCCGGCCGGTGCCGCCGGCCCAGACCGTCCATTCGCCCGCTGGTGACGGACCCCGCGGCCGGGCACCGACCTCGCGATGACCCGGCCCTTGCCGCTCTCGGTGACGTCGGGCAGGCGGGGCAGGCGCGGGACCCGGTCGACCTGGGGCTGGCTCGTCGGCGCGCCCGGCTCGGTCGCCGACGCTGGTCAGGCGTGCCCGCGGCGAGGGCCGCCAGCGCGACGACCGCGCCCACGCGCACGCCCGCGCGGTTCACGGCGAGCACTCCGGGCACAGGCAGGTTCGGCGGCATGACGACGGGCACGCTGGTGACGCGTCCGTCCGCGCGCGCGTCGGCGTAGGCGTCGATGAGCTCGCCCGACGACGGCCGGAACCACAGCACGGCCAGCCGCAGGTCCGGGTTGAGGTTCAGGGCGAGGTCGACGTAGCCCGAGCGTCTTCGCGTCGTAGGGGAAGGACGGCAGGTCGCGGTAGAAGCGCTGCTGGCGACTTCGACAGCACGCCGTGCAGCGACGCCACCCAGAGGTTGGGCAGGGTGCCGGCGCCGTCCCACAGCAGCGTGGTGTCGTCGGGGTACGGCACGGCTGCCTGCTGCCCGCGGATGATGGCCTCGCCGATGAGCGGGTCCTCGACGCCGCGCGTGCGGTCGGCACCCGCCTGGACGCCCGGCGCCGCGGTGAGGCCGTCCGTGGCCGAGCGAGGGCAGGGCGCCGACGTAGCCGAAGGAGCCGACGAGGATCACGCCCGCCAGGGCGATCGCGATGCCGGCCGAGGCGCGCGGCAGCCCGTCGACCGCGCGCGCCACCGCGACCGCGGCGAGCGCCGCGACCAGCGACGGCGGTCGCCAGGAGGGCGGCGTCGAGCGGCTTGAGCACGTAGTACGACTGCAGCCGGCTGATGCCGGCGGCGTCCGACCCGGTGGCGAAGTAGGCCGCCACCGCGGCGGCACCGAGGATCGGGCCGGCGACGGCGACGGCCAGCGGCCACTGGCCGGCGCGCACGAGCAGGACGATGACGAGGATCGCGATCGACCGGGGCCGCCAGCGCCATGCCGAGGTTGAAGGGCACCATGCCGGTGCTGACCGCACCGATGTCGGCGGTGAAGTCGCCCGTCGACTGCCCCGGCTCGACGCCGAGGATGGCCGAGCAGCTGCGTCAGGCACCATGAACGCCGCGATCGCCGCGGCAGCGACCAGCCAGGCGATGCCGAGCCAGCGGTTGTGCTTCAGCAGCGCGATCGCGACGACGACGCCGGTCGGCACCAGGCCGAGCACCAGCGGCGTCCACAGGCCGATGACGGCCATCGCCCCCAGCGGCACGATGAACCAGCCGAGCGTCCGTGCCGAGCGCGAGGCTGCGGGCGCCCGACGTAGGCCGACGACGACGACGACCGTGACGCCCATCATGAAGTTCGTGAAGCCCGCGTTGAACAGCAGCGCGGGGCTGCCGAGCAGCCCGAACAGCGCCATCGCCGCCGACCGCCAGCGGCCGCGTCCACGCCTCGCGGTCCCGACCGCCGATGCGGGCCGCGAGGTCGCCGGCCACCCAGGCGAGGGCGACGAGGCACAGGGCGAAGGAGATCGCGCTCCACTGCACGTACGGCCACAGCAGCGCCGGCCGGTCGAGCAGCGGCGACACCGGGTGCGCCGCCAGCTCGGCGATCGACCAGACCGTCGAGTGCAGCGACGGGTACCACTGGTTCCAGGCGATCGACCCGTCGATCGGTCGGCCACGTCGTGCTCGCCGACTCGTACGTGTTGGCGAACGTGGTGAAGTGCGCGTGGTTGTCCCAGCCGCTGAAGAACAGGCCGCTGACGATCTCGGTCGTCGATCGGCCGATGTACGCCGACATGAGCCAGAAGGCGCTGGCCACCCCGAGCAGCGCGGCGATGCCGTCGCTCAGGGTCGGGCGCGGGATCGGCACGTCGCGCAGGCGCGGCACCAGCCGCAGGGCGAGGACGCCCAGCACCAGCTGCGCTGAGGAACAGGCGCACGCTGGTCGACGTGACGGGCATCGATCCGGCCCGCGGGAAGACGATCGCGACCACGCCGAGCAGGACGACGCCCGAGACCACCGCCCGCTCGGTGAGCGACCGGCCCCACGGCGGCAGCAGCACGAGCATCACGGCGACGGCGACGAGGCCCGACCGGCGGCACCAGCCACAGCGCGGCGACGGACGCGACCGTCGCGGCCGCGAGCGCGATCAGGTACCTGTTCATGGTCACCGCTCGAACTGCATGAGGACGTCGACGGGCGCCGACTGCACGGCACTGACGGTAGCGGTGGAGTCCTTCACCTCCATGCCGACTTGCGGCACGGGAGTCCAGCCGGGCGGTGCGGTCACCTGCACGGTGAGGGTGGACGGGTTCCACAGCGACTGCGGCTCGGCCTGGAGACGGTAGGTCGAGCTCGCCGCCCGTGCTCCCGGAGAACGTGCCGGCCGGCAGCTCGTAGGAGATCGACACGGCGTTCTGCCCGCCCGGCGACGTCCAGCCCACGACGCGGATCATGCGATGGCCGAAGCCGTCGTCGACCCATCCGCGGCCCAGCTGCGGATGGTTCTTGAACGGGCGCACCGCGAAGCCCGACGGGTACGACGCGCTGTAGTTCACCGCCGCGTCGGGGACGTAGAGGATGTACGCCGCCTTGAGCCACGAGGTCTCGTAGCCGACGCGCTCCGGCGGGCCCTCGGGCCGCTCCGGCGGGCGTCGCGTTGGTGACGGTCATCTGCTGGGTCACGCGCGCCGAGCCGTCCTCCGCCACCTGGGCCGTCACGAGCACGTTGCGCTGCTGGAAGACGTCGACCTTGCTCTGGTTGCCGTTCTGCGTGTAGACCGCCGACCAGTCGCCCGTGCCCGGGTCGTCGACGACGCCCGGCCGACCCGCTCTCCATGGCGAGCCGCTGCAGCTCGGGGCTGCGCATCCAGATCTGCACGTGCCGGCCAGGCGCCGTGCTGGCGATGGCCTGGGCGGCGGAGACGAGGTCGTCGCCGGACAGCAGCCGGTCGAGCAGGTCGTTGAGCAGCTCCTGGTTGGCCTGCTGCCGCTCGGTCGCGCCCTCCTGGCCGAACTCCTGGTACGCGTCGATCGAGCAGGATCTGCCCGAGGCGCGCGCCGTCGACGGTCCCGTACACCGGTGACTCCACGGCGCCGGTCTGGTCGAGCACCGCCGCGATCGCGGTCAGGTCCAGCGTGATGACGCCGTCGACCGGCCGGGTAGTCGCCGCCCGTCCCAGGCGCCGGCCATCTCCTGCGCGGAGAACAGCATGTTCGGGTGCGTGTTGGTGACGACGAACGGGGCGGTGCGCGGGTTGCCGGGGAAGAAGGGGTTGGCGGCCGGTCCCCACCAGGAGACCGGCGCGTTCAGCGGCGGGAACAGCTGCGTGCTCGTCGGGCCCTTGATCGGGATCGAGATGCGGCCCTCGTTGAACTCGACGAGCACCAGGCGTCAGCGGCGCGCCGCCGGCGGCCCGCATCTCCGCCTGGTTGCCGATCGCCACGAGGTACCGGCGGACGCCGTTGGCGCCCGAGCGCGTCCGGCAGCACCGGCGCGATGCCCGCGAGCGACGTCGACCGCCTGCTGCACGGGCTCCATCTCCGTCAGCGCCTTGTCGCGCACCCGGTCGAGCATCGCCGCGGGCGACGTGTCGGCGCGGATGCCGGTGAGGTCCGCCGCCGCGGCGTCGAGTGAGTCGCTGGTCGCCGTGACCCGATCAGGCAGGTCCTCGAGCCGCTCGAGGTCGATGGCGCCGTCGCGTGAAGATGCTCGCGCCGCCGCCGTTGCCGGACAGGTCGCCGTAGAGGGAGAGCAGCTCGCCCGGTGCCGTCGGTGATGCCCTCGGCCGCCGAGACCGCGAGGCGCCAGTTCTCCACGGCGACGGCGATCCCGGGGATGCGTCCGATGAGGTCGACCTGGCCGACGCCGACGGAGCGATCGAGCTGGCCGGTCGACGCACGAGCCGCCTCGTAGCGGTCACGAGCGGTCGTCGTAGTCGCCGGACTGGACGCCGTCGGCCGCGCCGCACGAGGTTGCTCTGCAGGCCGTAGCCGCCGTACGCGAGGGTGCCCACGGCGTAGAGCAGGCCGGCCTGCAGCCAGAGCACGAAGCCGCCGACCACGAGCACGAGAAAGCCGCCCAGCACGAGGCGTGGACGGCTCACAGTCACTTCCGTGAGTATAGATACCGCCCTCAGTAGGCCCCGTCTCCCACGAGGACGGCCTTCACGGTCTTGGCCACGATGACCAGGTCGAGGGCCGGCGACCAGTTCTCGACGTAGTCGAGGTCGAGCCGCATGCGCTCGTCCCAGTCGACGGTCTTGCGGCCCGACACCTGCCACAGGCCGGTGAGCCCGGGCTTGGTGAGGTGGCGACGATGGTCGGCGTCGCCCAGCAGCGGCATCTCGTCGACGAGCACCGGCCGCGGGCCGACGAGGGACATCGAACCGGCGATGACGGCGACGACCTGGGGCATCTCGTCGATCGACCAGCGACGCAGGAAGCGCCCGAACGGGGTGATCCGCGGATCCCGCCGGTAGCGGTCGGCGATGGCGTCGTCGGGGGCACCGATGACGACGTCGCGCTGCTGGTCGGCGCCCACGTACATCGTCCGGATCTTGGCGACCTTGATGATCTGGCCGCCGCGGCCGACGCGGTCCTGGAAGTAGAAGGCGGGACCGCGGCTGCTGAGCTTGGTGCCGATCACCCCGACGATCATGAGCGGGCAGGAAGAGCAGGAACAGCAGGGCGCCGAAGACGATGTCGAGCGTGCGCTTGATCGCGCGCTTCGGGCCGGTGAGGTAGGGCTCGTCGAGGTGCAGCAGCGGCAGGTCGGCCGCCATGCGCATCGTCACGCGCGGGCCGGCGACGTCGCCGATGGTGGGCGCGACGAGCAGGTCGACGCGCGGGCCCTCGAGCCGCCACGCCAGTCGCTGGATGACCTGCTGCCCGAGCGACGGCGAGCCGGCCACCGCGACGGTGTCGGCGTCCTCGAGCGAGATGCGGGTCATGACCTCGTCGAGCCAGGCGTCGAGTCCCTCGGCCGATGACGTCGGCGACGGGCTCGGGGATCATGTCGACGACCGTGAACCCCGCGACGGGATCGCGGTCGAGCATGTCGACGATCTCGCTCATCGCGGGATCGGCGCCGATGACGACCGTGCGGTGCAGGAAGTGCCCGTAGCGGCGCTCGTGTCGCAGCCACGCGCGCAGGCTCCAGCGCACGACGAGGAGCAGGAGCAGGCCGAGCGAGAACGTGATGAGGACGAAGCCGCGCGAGAGGTCGAGCTTGAGGGCGAAGACGACGATCGCGACGGCGCCGAAGACGGTCGCGGTGGCGGAGACGACGCGCTTGAACTCCTCCGAGCCGACGCCGAGCACGCGCGTGTCGTAGGCACCCCGCAGGACCAGCACGATCATCCAGGACGCGACGACGACGAAGACGAGGGAGACGTAGGTCGGGTCGTTGATCTCGACCGAGTAGGGGATGGCCCAGCGCAGGACGAAGCCCGATGATGCCGGCGGTCAGCACGACCAGCATGTCGAGCAGGAACGCGCGGGTGGCGTAGACCCGCAGGGGATCACGTCGCAGGTGCGGACGGTCGCGGTGCGAGTGGGCCTCGGCCCAGCCGATGCGCGACGGCGTCATCAGGGGGATGGTGTGCTGCTCGTCCGCCGTGCTCGTGACCGGCGTCCACCGGAGGCTTGCGCTCCTCGAGCGACACAGACACCTCCCGACCCGGTGCCGCTCAGCGGCTGCCGGGGGATCGGACAGCCGCGCACGGCCTCACCACGGTAGCAGCGAGGCGCACCGTACCCCGGGTCCGTCGACACCGGTTTTGCCTGATCGTTACCCGTCGACCTTGAGGTTCCGCCCGCGTCCCGCCGGGAAATCGGGCGGAACCTCAAGGTCGGCGAGGGTTACTGGAAGTAGATCCGGACCGGGATCTCGGTCAGGGTGATCTGGGCGCCCGGCCTCGGCCTCCTGGCAGTTCGCCAGCGGGTCGCAGATCAGCTTGGCGCCCTCGGGGGCCGTGTAGGGCGCGTCCCCGTTCTCCGCCCAGGCGACGACCCACGAGGTGCCGTCCGGAGAAGTCGCAGACCACGGCGCCGGAGTCCTCCGTCGCGCAGCCGCCGAAGTCGGCGCCGATCACCCAGTTCTCGAGGGCGAAGAAGCCCTGCTCGGCGTCGGAGCCCGGGTAGGCCTGGATGCCCAGGAGGTCGTACGGCTTCTGGGTCCAGATGTACCAGTAGGAGCGGCCCACGTCGTAGCGCAGGTCGTCGATGTAGGTGCGCACGACCCAGCCGGCGGCCTTGGCGCCGGTGATCTCCTGCTTGGGCAGGTCGCCGGGGCCGGCGAGGCCGTAGTTGAGCTCGGTGTCCCAGAGCGGCAGGTCGGGTGCGCCGGCCGTCGTCAGGTAGTCCTGGACGGCCTTGATGACCAGCGCCGCGCGCGACCGGGTCGCCGTCGGCCGCCGGGTAGGTGTGGATGCGCGACGACGTCGATCGGCCAGTCCTTCGCGGCCAGGGCGTCGAGGTAGGCCGGGAAGAACTTGTCGAACGGACCGGTGAGCCGGGTCGACGGCGATGCCGACACGACCAGCGCCTCGGGGTCGATCGCCTTGATGATGTCGTAGGCCCGCTTGGTCAGCTCGGCCATCTCCTCGGGCGTGCCGCCCCAGAAGTTCTTGAGGTTCGCCTCGTTCCAGATCTGGTAGGCGGAGATGCGGCCCTTGTAGCGGGTGGCGACCTCGGTGACCCAGGCGTCCCAGGCCTTCAGGTCCTTGGGCGCGCTGGCGGCGCCCGGCTGCGGGTAGTCGTCAGGGCTGATCTTCTTGGCGTTCCACTCAGGCGTCGTGCCGAGGACCATGAGGATGTCGGTCATGCCCTTGGACTGGGCGTTCTCGAGGACGCCCTCGAGGTTGTCCCACTTGTAGACGCCCGGCTCGAGCTCGATCTGCGACCACGCCGTGCCGTTGTCCCAGAGGCGGAGCGCCCCGAACGGAGCCGACGGCCACGCACCGGCCTCGGCACCCTCGACGTGCATGCCCACGAGGGAGGCCGGGACACCGGTGGCCGACGGCGCCGCGGTCGCTGAGGCGGACGGCACCGCGCCCGTGGGCGCAGCGTCGGATCCCCCGGAGGAGCAGGCGGTTGCCAGGAGGCTCACGGCCAGCGAGCGCCGCCGCGATCGTTACGAGCTTGCGGGTGTTCCGAACCATTGCGGCATGCTTCCAATCGTCACTTGCGACCCCGGGGTCACCGGCGTGCACTGGTTGAGCGCATCGCACGTGATGGTCGCGTTCGCGGGCACCGTAAAGGTACCTGAGCCCTTGGCGACCCACGCGACCACCTTCGGGGTGACGTTGTCGCCGAGCTGGCAGGTGTTCACCGGGCCCTCGGTGCAGGAGTAGAAGCCGCCGCTCAGCCAGTTGCGGGTGGTCTGGTAGCCCAGGGCGCCGACGGTGCCGTCGAACATCTGGATGCCGACGAGGTTCGCGTTGGGGTACCAGTAGTACCAGTAGGCGCGGCCGACGCCGTAGAGGACGTCGTCGAGGTATGTCTGCGGCCACCCACGCGGCAGCGGTCGGACCCTCGATGTTCTTGTCGGGGTTGCCCGAGCCGGGACCGGCGATGCCGTAGTTGATCTCGGTGTCCCAGAGCGGCTTGCTGGCCGGCACCTTGGCCTTCTTCATGTCGGCCTTGACCTGCTTGATGTAGCCCACGCGGTCAGCCGGGGTGCCCTTGCTGGCCGGGTACAGGTGAACGGAGACCACGTCGATGGGCCACTTGAGCTTCTTGAGCTCCTTCATGTAGGCCGGGAAGAACTTCTTGTAGGCGCTCTGCAGGCGGACCGTCGTGCTGGCCGCGACCACCTTCGCGCTGGGGTCGTACTTGCGGATGATCTTGTACGCCTCCTGCGGTCAGGGTCGCCATCTGCTTGGGCGTGCCCTGCCAGAACGTCGTGAGGTTGGCCTCGTTCCAGATCTGGTACGACTCGATCGAGTTGCCGTAGCGCTTGCACGACGGCGGTGACCCAGTTCTTCCAGTCCTTGATGCTCTTGGGATTGGAGGCGGCGCCCTTGTTCGGGTACGTCCCCTGCTTGGTGTTGCTGGCCGCCCACTTGGGGGTCGAGCCGAGGACGTACATGATCTGCTTGCCCTGCGCGTTGGCGTTGCCGATGGCGGCGTCGAGGCCGTTCCACCAGTAGGTGTTCTTCTTCTGCTCGCACCTGGCCCCAGGCGACGCCGGAGTCCCAGAGCCGCAGCGTGCCGTAGTTCACGGCCGCGCCGGTCACCCCGTTGGCGATCTGCGGCACGTGCATGCCGAAGGCGGTGTCGTCGATCGGGCCGCCCGTGACCGCCTGGGCGGGCGCGACGCCGACGAGGCCGGTGACGGCGATGGCAGCAGTGAGGACGGCGGAAACCAGGGCACGGCGCATGGGAAGGACCTTTCGGGACCGTGAGCAGGGACTTCGTCGACCCTAACCCAGTGGACGCGGATTCGGCAAAGCGACAGGGTTAACAGGAGGTGAGATGTACTAGGGCGTCCTCAGGTCGAGGTCGACGTCACGGGCAGGCGCGTCAGCGCTTCCGCAGGACGTAGAGGCTCTGGCCGTCCGTCTCCTGGCCGTACTCGAACCGGTCGACCGCGAGCCGAGCGGCGTTCACGTGGTCCTCGAAGTGCCAGCGGGCGAAGCGGGTGCAGTGCAGCCGGCCCTTCCACTCCAGGGGGCCGTAGCCCTCCGGGTTCTCCTCCCAGCCGGGGACGTCCTCCTCGACGAAGCAGGTGACGAAGGCCTTGCCGCCCGGGGCGAGCGCCTCCTGGATGAGCCGGAGGTAGGCGGGGGTGTCCTCGTCGTTCATGTGCGAGAAGACGGAGTAGGCGTAGAGCACGTCGACCGTTCCCGGATCCGCGGCGAGCGTGCGCTCGGGGGTGCCGTCCGGGTTGTAGCGCTCGTTGCTCACGTCGACGCACGTGAACCGGTACCCGGGGCCGGCGAGATTCTCGTTGGCCCAGTCGATGAGCTCGGGCTGGACGTCGACCCCGTGGTAGTCGGCGATGCGTCCGCCGCCGAAGTGCTCGCGCACGCCGATCGCGAGCCGGCCGGCCCGCAGCCCCAGTCGAGCAGCGCCGAGTCCTTGGTGAGGCCGGCGTACTTCTCCAGGCGCTTGACGTCGCGCACCGCGGTCTTGATGAAGGCGGCGTCGTTCTTGAAGTGCTTGCCGCCCATGCGGTACTTGGACGGCGGCAGCGCGCCCGTGGCCCCAGACTTCTTGTTCCCGAACATGCCCCGTCACACCCGCCTCGCTCCGTGACGTGGACGTGACTTAGGAACTTGCTGGTGCGGCGGTCGGCCAGCGGCTTGCCACCGTCTGGCAGGTCGCGCAGTACTGCAGGGCCGAGTCGGCGAACGACACCTCGCGCACGATGTCTCCGCACACCGGGCAGGCGCGCCCGCCTTGCCGTGCACCGCGAGGTTCGCCTTCTTCTCCGACTTCAGCGTGCCGGTGCCGTGGCCGACGCTGTTCTCGATCGCGGTCGTCAGCTCGGCGCGCATGGCGGCGTAGAGGCGCGCGCGATCTGCTCGGCGTCAGGGTGCTGCACGGATGGAACGGCGACAGCCGGGCGGCGTGCAGGATCTCGTCGCTGTAGGCGTTGCCGATGCCCGGCGATCACCGACTGGTCGCGCAGCACGCCCTTGACCTGCGACGCCGGCGGCGGCGAGGATCGCCGGTGAACGCCTCGAGGGTGAGCTCGTCCGAGAGCGCGTCCGGACCCAGCCGCGCGACCCCGGGGACGTCGAGCGGGTCGCGCACGACGTAGAGCGGCGAGGCCCTTCCGCGTGCCCGCCTCGGTCACGTCGAAACCGCCCATCGGCTCGCCGTCGTCGCTGACGAACGCCAGCGCCGAAGCGCCAGCGGGCCCTTGCCCGGCTTGACCGGCAGTCGAGGGCACCTCGTCGCGCCACTGCACCCAGCCGCACGCGACAGGTGCCAGACCAGGTGCAGGCCGCCGTCCGTCGACAGGTCCAGGAACTTGCCGCGACGGTGACGCCCGCGACGTGCTGCGCCCTCGAGGGCGGTGAAGGGCGGGTCGAACGTCTTCAGCGCGCTGAGGCTCGCCAGGGTCACGCTCGCGATCCGCGACCCCGTCGTGCGGTCGTCGAGGTAGCGGGCGAGGCGCCTCGACCTCCGGCAGCTCCGGCACCTACAGCATGCCCATCTCCGCCGCTGCGGCCCGCAGGCCCTCGCGGGCGTCGCGGATGGGCGGCGCGCTCGATGATGTTCGTGACGCGCTCGCTCTGGCTGCGTCCGAACACCGACGCGATGCCGTTCTCGGTCGCGCACCGCGCTGTGCTCGAAGCTCGTGACGGGCTCCTGGATGCGCGGGACGATCGTCGACACGTCGGCCTTCTTGTGCCACGACGGCAGCGCGATGAACGACTGCCCGCCGCGGGAGTGCAGCGCGCCGACGATGAAGTCGGTCGAGCCGCCGAATCCCGAGTAGATGCGACCCTTCACGCGGCTCGCGTTGGCCTGGTCGAAGAGGTCGACCTGCAGCGCCGCGTTCACGCTGGTCATCTTCGCCTGCCGGGCGATCTGGCCGGGGTCGTTGGTGCGCTCGGTGCGGAGCATGCGGATCCACTTGTTGAGGTGGATCCATTCGTAGAGCTCGGCCGACCCGAAGATGAACGAGGCCGTGATCGGCACCTCGCGGTCGAGGGCGTCGCGCCGGTGCAGCTCGAGCACGCCGTCGCTGAACATCTCCGTCCAGATCCGCAGGCCCTTCTGCTGGGTCAGCGAGGCGAGCACGGCGTCCGGGACCGCGCCGATGCCGAGCTGCAGCGTCGAGTGGTCCTGCACGCGCGCGGCGATCAGCTCGCCGATCTGGCGGGCCACGTCGTCGAGCGCGCCCGCGGTGTGGTCGGGCAGCGGCTCGTCGACCTCGACGCAGGTAGTCGATCTCGTGCTCGTAGACCTGCGGCGTCGCCGTAGGTGTACGGCATCCGCGGGTTGGACTGGACGATGACGAGACCGCCGCGCTCGCGCACCGACTCGATCGCCGCCGGCAGGATGTTGACCTCGGTGCCCAGGCTCACCGTGTCGTGACGGCGCGAGGAGGTGTGCAGCAGGACGACGTCGGGACGGTAGTGGTCGCGGAAGAGGACGGGGACGAGGCTGAGGCGGCACGGGGATGTAGACGAGCCGCTCGTGGTGCGCGCATGCCCGGCCCGACGAAGGCCGTCTCGTAGGTGACGCCCTCGCGGTCCGGCAGGCCCTTCTGCGCGTTGCAGCATGTGCAGGCGGTACTCCGGCACGACAGCGTCCAAGCGCACCGAGCAGCACATGGGGCGTGGCGAAGTTGCCTGACGCCACGACACGGGGGTTCTCCGGAGAGGCTGCCAAGGATCCGCTGAAGCTGCTCGATCGACACGACTCTCATGGCGGCCATCCTTCCATTGATGGCTCGTCGTGGTCGGCCTGAGCGGGATCCCGCTGTGCCACAATTGCCGGATGCTGCAGGAGATCCGCTGGCCCGACGTCAAGGTGTACGTGGCCGGCCACAACGGCCTGGTCGGCTCGGCCATCGTGCGAGGCCCTCGAGGCCGCCGGAGTCGGCGAGGTCATCGGCTGGCGCTCGGGCGAGCTCGACCTCCGCGACCGGGAGGCCACCTTGGACGCGATCACCGGCGCGAAGCCCGACGTCATCATCGATGCCGCGGCCAAGGTCGGCGGCATCATGGCGAACTCCACGTACCCGGTGGAGTTCCTGAAGGACAACCTGCTCATCCAGACCAACGTGATGGACGCCGCCCACGCGGCCGACATCGACCGACTGCTGTTCCTCGGCTCGTCGTGCATCTACCCGCGCCACGCCACCCAGCCGATCCGCGAGTCCTCGCTGATGACGGGGCCGCTGGAGCCCACGAACCAGGCGTACGCGATGGCGAAGATCTCGGGGATCTACTACATCGAGGCCCACCGCACCGAGTACGGACGGCACTGGATCTCGGCGATGCCCACCAACCTGTACGGACCGAAGGACAACTTCGACCTGCAGTCCTCGCACGTGCTGCCGGCGTTCATCCGCCGCTTCCACGAGGCCAAGGTGTCGGGCGCACCCGACGGTCACCGTGTGGGGCACGGGTGCGCCGCGGCGCGAGTTCCTCCACGTCGACGACCTCGCGCAGGCATGTCTCATGCTGCTGCAGAAGTACGACTCGCACGAGACCATCAACGTGGGCCTGGGCGACGACATGCCCATCAAGGAGCTCGCCGAGACGGTTGCCCAGGTCATCGGGTTCGAGGGCACCATCGAGTGGGACACGTCCAAGCCGGACGGCATGCCCCGCAAGCTGCTCGACACCGGACGCATCAACGAGCTCGGCTGGTACCCCACCATCAAACTCCGCGACGGTGTCGCGAGCACCTACCAGTGGTACGTGGAGAACGTGGCCTGACGTGGAGGAGCGCAGCATGAGCGATGAGCCGGTGCAGGTGCTGCTCCCGGGACGACGCTCCCTGCTGGTGCGGCTCACGTGCCAGGAGGGGCTGCGGCCGGCGATGCTCGAGATGCTGAACACCTACGCCGACGGCCTCGACGAGGAGCCTGGCACCGAGATGTTCGTTGTGTCGCTCGACCCCGACGAGGAGACCATCGTCTGGCTGTACGAGATCTTCAAGGACGAGGACGCGGAGAACGCCCATCGCTCGTCGACCGGGTTCGCCCGGATGATGTCGAGCATGCCCGAGCTGCTCGACGGGCCGCCGGCAGTGCTGCGCATGGAGCCGCTGCGCATGGCCCTGCAGGAGACCGTGCTCAGCGAGGACTGGGCGTTCTGATGACCCACGTGGTTAGGGCGTTCTGATGATCCTCGAGGTGGCGCAGGTGACCGTCCTGCCCGGGCACGAGAGCGCGTTCGAGGCCGATCTCAACCAGGCAGTCGACGAGGTCCTGCTGCAGGCGCCCGGATGCGTGTCGTTCACCGCCCACGGCTGGTGCGTCGAGCGGCCCCACGTCTTCATGTTCACCATCGGCTGGGACTCCCTCGAGGATCACACCGTCGGGTTCCGGGGCTCGGACCTCTTCGTACGGTGGCGTGAGCTGATCGGCCCGCACTTCGACGGCACCCCCGTGGTCGAGCACTTCGCCTGACGGTCACCAGACCGTCAGGGATTCGCCCGCAGCGAACGGGTATTGCCCACACCTTCCGACGCTTGTAATTTGAATTACATGACTACAGACCAGGGTAAGTTCAGCGTCAGCGACTGGCTCACGGGGCGACTGCCCGCGGACTGGTTCACGGCCGTCGAGGTCACCGTCGACCGCGAGGAGATCCTCATCCACGGCACCATCCCCGCCCCGGAGACCGCCGGGTCCCCCGACGCCGAGGCGGGCCGCATCACCCGCTACCGGGAGGAGACCCGCGGCGCCCGCATCGAGATCGCCCGCGAGCTCGAGGCCCGCACGAACCGCAAGGTCGCGTGGGGCGTCACCTGCGGCGAGACCAGCCAGGTGTTCACGCGACTCTCGGTGCCCGTCATGACGCGGCTGCAGCAGCCGCAGCGCCGAGTGCTCGACACCCTCGTGGAGGCCGGCGTGGCCCGCTCGCGCTCAGACGCACTGGCCTGGTGTGTCCGCCTGGTCGCCCAGCACGAGGGCGAGTGGCTGACCGAGCTCGACGACGCCATGACGTCCGTGCGGGAGGCGCGCGCGAAGGGGCCGACGGCCTAGCTGAAGGGCGGGCGGTCGTCGAAGCGCATGCTCGTGCGCCCGGCCGTCCGCCACAGCCGGGCCACCGTGTCGGTGTCCTCAGGCGTCACCAGGTTGCCCATCACCCGGAGCGCGACCGTCATCAGCCCGCGGGAACGCATGCCCACCGGGCCGAGGGTCGGCAGGAGCGCGGGGACGGTGAGGAAGCCGGCCAGCCGTCGCGCGATCGAGAACGCGGTGCCGTAGCGCTGCCGCAGCACCGGCGCCCACTGCCGGGTGTAGTCCAGGTGCGCGTTGGGGATCGTGCCCGCGAGAAGCTGAGCCGCCAGGTGTCCGGTCTCCAGGCCGTAGTCGATGCCCTCGCCGTTGAGGGGGTTGACGCAGCCGGCCGCGTCGCCCACCAGGACCCAGTTCGGTCCCGCCACTCCGCTCACGGCCCCGCCCATGGGCAGCAGGGCCGACCACGGCGCCCGCACGTCTCCCTCGAGCTGCCAGGAGTCCCGCTGCGACTCGGCGTAGTGGGACAGCAGGCCGCGCAGGTTGACGTCGGCCGGATGCTTGTCGGTCGCGAGCGTGCCGACGCCGACGTTCACCTCGCCGTCGCCGAGCGGGAAGACCCAGCCGTAGCCGGAGAGGATCTCGTCGTCCTGGCCGCGGAGCTCGAGATGCGACGAGATCCACGGGTCGTCGCTGCGGTGGGACTTGACGTACGCCCTGGCGGCGACGCCGTACGCGGTGCTGCGGTGCCACGTGCGCCCCAGCCGGCGGCCGAGCTGCGACTTGGCACCGTCGGCCACCACCAGGCGTCGGCAGGTGATCTCACTCCTCGCGGCGGCGCGGCCCGTGCCCGTGGTGAAGACGACGCCTCGCACCTGCCCGCCCTCGAACCGGACGTCGACGGCCCGCTGACCTTCGACCGCAGTCACCCCAGCGTCCAATGCGACCTGGCGGATCGCCGCGTCAAGCTCGAGGCGAGGAGCCGCACCACCGTGGCGGGGGAGCGATCCGCCCGGCCACGGCAGGTAGAGCTCCTGCCCGAAGCCCGCAGCGCGCAGTCCCCAGTTGCGGGCGCGGCCCTCCAGCCACGGCGACAGGCCGAGCTGGTCGAGCTCGGCGATCGCGCGCGGGGTGAGTCCGTCCCCGCAGGGCTTGTCGCGAGGGAACACCTCGGCATCCACGAGGGTCACGTCCAGCCCGGCCCGTGCCGCCCAGGCCGCGGTGGCGGATCCGGCGGGGCCGGCTCCGACGACGAGGACGTCCGTGTCGGTCGCGGGGGAGGTGGCCATGGCCCCCTCATTCTTCCCGACGATTCACCCTCGGGCGAATCGCGGCCGCAGCAGTCCCTGGGCCGTGGCCGCCCCGATCACGACGAGCAGCGCCCCGACCGGCTGGTTCCACGTGATGTGCTCGCCCAGCACCAGTGCGCCGGACACCACTGCGACGAGGGTGATCACGTAGGTCACGGTGCTGGCGGTCGTCGCGTCGGAGCGCGCGATGACCAGGAAGTTGAGGATGTAGGCGACGCCGCTGCCGAGCACGCCCAGGGCCAGCATCGCGACGACCACGCTCGGTCCGATGGGGGCGTGCGCGTAGCCCGTCAGCAGCACCATCGGGGAGATCTGCAGAGTTCCCATGATCATCAGACCGGTGGCGAAGGTCATCGGGCCGACCGCGCTCGAGTTCGTCGCCAGGTGGCGTCGGACATAGGGGTACGAGATGCCGTATCCCACGACGGCCAGCAGGCAGGCGCCGATGCCCAGCCAGGTCGTCGTGCCGAGGCCCTGCCAGACGCCCACGACGACGAGGACGCCGGTGAAGCCGATCCCCAACCCGACGATGCGCTCCCGAGTCGGCTTCTCCTCCGGGAACGCGATCAGGATGGCGACCAGCGTCAGGAGCGGCGTGGCGCCGTTGATGATCCCCGCGAGCGCCGACGACACGTACTGCTCGGCGTACGCGAAGAAGAACCAGCCCAGACTCGTCATGAGCAGGGCTGCCACGAACAGCGAGCCCCAGTACCGGCGGGGCGGCAGCGGCGTGCGGGTGACCGCACTGATGATGAGCATCGTGACCATGCCGAGGAACAGTCGGCTGAACACCACTCCTGCAGGCGTCAGCGACTCCAGGCCGATCTTGATGAAGACGAAGGAGTTCCCCCAGATCAGCGCGAGGACGAGGTAGGCGGGAAGCCAGGACCTGACCGGATGCGCCGTCACGCGCTCTCGCTGGCGAGCAGCGATCGCTTGACCGCCAGCCCCCAGCGGTAGCCGGCCAGCTCCCCGTCCGCACGCAGCACCCGGTGGCAGGGAATGGCGAGGGCGACACGGTTGGTGGCGCAGGCGCGCGCGACCGCCCTCACCGACGTGGGGGAGCCGATCGCCGCTGCGACGTCGGAGTACGTCCGCGTCTCACCGGCGGGGATCTCCTGCAGGGCACGCCACACCCGCGCCTGGAACGCGGTGCCGTGCACGTCGACCGGGAGGCCCGCGGCCGGGCTGCCGGTGGTGAGAGCGCGCAGGGCCCGCATGACGTCGACCATGGCCGCATCGTCGCGGGTCAGCGTCGCCTGCGGGAACTCGGCCTCGATCTCGGACACCAGCCTCTCCTCCTCGCCGATGCGCACGGCCGCGAGACCGCGTGGCGTGGCCACCGCGATGACGTCTCCCACTGGGGTGCTCGTCACGGACCAGAGCAGCACCTGCTCAGGAGCGCCCGCGAGGTAGTCCGAGGGCGTCATGCCGAGGCGGCGGGCAGCCTCCTCATAGAAGCCGCGCACCGAGCCGTACCCGGCCGTGAAGGCCGCGTCGAGGACGGAGTCAGCGGTGCGCAGGGCGGTCCTGGTGCGTTCCGTGCGCACCGCCTGCCCGAACTGCCGCGGCGTGATGCCCAGCACCTCGGCGAAGTCGCGCTGCAGCTGTCGCGGGCTGCAGGAGAGGGAAGCGGAGAGCGTCGTGGCGGGCAGCGGACCGCCAGCCTCGGTCATGGCATCGCAGGCGATCTTGACGCGGGTTCGAGGTGTCGACATATGAGCAAACTAGGCGTGGGTGCGTTGAGGGCGCACTCCGGTTGGCGACACGTCAGATGGGCGGGCTGGACATGACGGTGTTGCGGCCGGCCTCCTTGGCCATGGCCATGGCCCCCTCGGCGCGCTCGAGCACCGAGTCGACGCTCTCGCCGCGGCTGATGAGGGTGACGCCCACGCTGACGGTCTGGACGATCTCCCCGAACGGCATCACGATCGGGTCCTCGACGGCCGCCCGGATCTTGTTCGCCACCCGGATGGCGCCGCGCAGGTGGTGCACCCCGCGCAGGACGACCAGCAGCTGATCGTCCTCGAGCCGAGCCACCAGGTCGCCTGAGCGCAGGGCATCGGAGATGCGCCCGGTGACGATGCGCAGGATCTCGTCCCCGGCCTCGCGTCCGTGGTCCTCGTTGATGAACGAGAAGTCATCGAGATCGCAACTGGCCACGGCGATCTCCTTGCCCGTGCGCGGGGTGGCGGACAGCAGCCAGGCCACCTCGTTCAGGACATGCTCGCGCTCGGCCATGCCGGCCCCTGCGGTTTGGGCTCCACCCGCCGTCGGGTCGAGCTGGCGCGACTCGCGCAGCTGGAGCACCCATCCGCCGTCCGTGTGCGGGGCAGCGAGCACGCTGACCCAGCGCGGACCTCCGTCCGGGGAGCGAAGCCGGGCCCAGGCCGGGCCCGCCGGCCCGGCGGAGAGGAGCGCGGCCACCGCTGCCGCGTCCTCGACGGCGAACGCATCGGCCAGCGCTACGCCGGGTCGCACGGAATCGTCGGACGACCACAGGCACAGCAGGTCCGGCGTGACCCACACATGCACGTCACCGGCCTGTGCCGACAGCGCGGCAAGAGGAGGGGCGACGGAGGGCTCGGGTCCACTCGTCGTCATGGTCACCACCCGGCTCCGTGCGGCACACGACGGCCGCGAGCGCCATGCTAGACGCTGAGCGAGCGCGCGTCGGGAAACCGCACCACTGACTAATCGCCCAGTGCGGCGAAGAGCTGCGCCCTGCGAGCCGCCCGGCGCTGCCGGATGCCGCCACGCGATCCCGCTTCGCGGACCTGCTGCACGACGGCCCGGACGAGCTGTCCCACCGCCTCGGTCGCGTACACGAAGTCCGACGTGTCGACGTCGGGGTCCTCGATCCACTGCGTGACGAGCACGTCGCCGGCGTCGTCCGGCGAGGGGCGGAAGCCCGGGATGAGCGCCGCATACCCGAGGCCGAGCTCGACCAGTCCAGCACCGACGGTGGCGAGGGCCGGCTGGTTGGCCGGCAGCCGGACCTGGACGTACTCGGCTCCGGACCGCTGCATCTGGTGCAGCGCCGTGGTGATCTCGTCGACGAGGTCCAGGCCGACCACGTCGATGTCGACGATGCCGAAGCGGTTGTCGGAGTTGAACGACGTCGACATGCTGCCGCGCTCGGGGCAGCCATGGTCCCTCCTGGCCGCGGCGAGCTCCCGCGGCCAGTCGCTAGCCGCAAGGACCTGTCGCGCCATCGGCTCGTAGGGCCCGGGGATCCACAATGTCGCGGGTGTCAACGGGCGCAGCGCCGAGTAGGCCACCGAGAGGGAGCCGCGAGACGCCTGGACGCCGTCGGTGATGCCGACCTGCTGGATCGGGTGGGTCATGCTGATGTAGGCGCCCACGATCGTGGCACCCTCCTCGAGCGCGATGTGTTGCGTCGCGGGATGGGTGAGCACCGGCTCGCGCAGGCGTCCGCTCACCTCGAGCTCGAGAAGTCGCGCGAGCAGCCGATCGCCGAGGATCTTCGCCAGCCCGCGGCGACGGAACCGTGGGTCGGTGATCGTGCCACCCGTCTCGACGACGGTCGGCGACAGGTAGACGGCTCCCCAGTGCGACGCCACCTCGCCGGACTCCGTGACGGCGATCTCCCCTATCCGCTCGCCCGCCTCGAGTTGCGCGGCGATGCGATCGGGGTAGTACATGCTCGGCATCGGGTAGGACCACCCGTAGGTGCGGTACAGCGCCCGCGTGAGCGCAGGGGCGTCGGAGGGCAGCAGCTCGCGGAAGGTGACGTCCTCGGGACTCGGGGCCGAGTCGTCGGGAAGGACCTCGAGCGCCTCGGTGCTGAGCACCCGGTGATGGGCGGGCAGCGCGAAGCGCACCTCGCTGATGTTCCCTGCGCCATCGGTGCGCGCCTCGGCCGCCGTCACGACACCGGCGTCCAGCAGGGCCAGGACTCCGTCCGGGGGTCCGGTCACGGGCTCGCCGAAGTCGTGCATCGTGACGACGAACTCGGTGCCACGCACCACTCCCTCGAGCCGCAGCGTGTCGTCCTCCTCGCCGCCGCCAAGCCGGCGACGCGCGTCCGCAGCGAGCTGGCGAACGACCAGTCCGGCCCCTTCGCCCTCGCCGCTCGCCATCGTCATCGCGGTGCGGGCACCGGCCGCCAGCACCGAGGTTCCGGTGTCGTCAGCTCGAGCCGTCATCGAGAACACCAGCGCACCATAGCCGCGACGCCCCCGGGTCGGGGAACGCGCGAGTCCGCCTAAACGTCCACGTACTGGAATACAGTCGCTTCGACAATGACCCAGGGACGGTTCACATGACACGAGCACGCCGCGGCCTCGTGGCCGCCACCATCGCTACCGGCCTCCTGCTCGCCAGCGTGGGCCCCGCCTTCGCGGGCGACACCGGAGGCGCGCTGCGCAGCCCCGTCGGCGACTGGCGCACCTCGACCGACGGCATCCGGCAGACCATCACCTTCGACGACGAGGGCCAGGTGTTCGGCGACTCTGGCTGTAACCGGTTCATGGGCAGCTACAAGGTCAAGGGCGACCGGCTCACCATCGGCCCGCTGGCCTCCACGATGATGTTCTGCGAGGGCAAGATGGACGCCGAGCAGTCCTTCCTGACGAAGCTGCAGGCGGCGGTCGGCTACACGGCGACGAAGAAGACGCTGAAGATCTTCACTCCCAAGGACCTCATGACCTTCAAGGCCACCTGAGCTCAGGGCCGTGCCCCGCGCTCGACGCCCAGCGCGCGGCCGCCCTGCTCGACGCCATCCTCGACGACACCGGCGCTACGCGGGAATGAGGGTTCCGGCGAAGATCTGCCACGCGAGTGCTGACTTCGCGACCAGGCTCAGCACGATGTAGGTGCGCTCACCGCGGAGGTAGTCGGCCCACTTGCCGACCCTCTTGTACTGCAGCCACTGCACCAGCGCGAACACGTTGAAGAAGATGAACAGGGACACGATGATCCCGTAGACGAATCCGGGCACGGGCACGTCGCTCGCCGAACCCGGCGCGATCACGAAGATCACGATGATGATCCACGGCACGATGCCGGCGATGCAGCCGAAGAAGAACGGCAGCCAGCCGCCTTCCCCTGGGGTCTCGTACTTCTCCTGCAGCCAGCCGAACAGGATCATCGACGCGTTCACGCCGAAGATGGCGATCAGGGCAGCCACGTCGCTGATGCCCACGACCTGGGCGATGAGCACGATCATCACCGACGAGCTCAGCGAGTACTCGACCCAGCGGAAGTAGTTGTGCTGCGCGACGAGGCCGGCCGCGTAACGCCGGTAGAAGAGCGGGCTGGCGACGAGGAAGTGGAACAGCGCCGAGAGGGCGAAGAACAGCGCCACTCCTGCGGCCACCGGTATGTCGACCAGTACGACCGGCTCGGAGGCCGGCGTTCCCGGCGGCCCGGCCACGTAGGCCGCCGTGACGGGGAGCGCGAAGTCGTTCGCCAGGACGAGGATGAGGACCAGCTGGATGAGGTGGGCGAACCCGGCGATGACGTTCAGCCGCCGCAGCTTGCGCAGCTGCGTCTCCTGGTCAGCGGTGGCGGCGGTCGTCGTCACGGTGGTCATGATTCGATCGTGGCACGCGCCGCGCAGCACCGCGACTCGGCGAGCGCCCCGCCCGGTGCTGGTCGGCGAGGATCAGGGCAGGTCCGGCGACATGGACGAGACCCGGCCATCGCCGTCGAACGAGAGGTAGCTGATCCCCTTGTCGTTGACGGGAACGCGCTCGGCGCCGTCCGTGCCCAGGGTCACGTGGATCTTCTGCGTGCTCCACTTGGTGATGTCGACGAGCAGCTCGGCCAGCTCCTCGTCGGTGAACTGGGCGTGCGCCTGCTCCACGAGGGACGCGTCGATGTCCGTCGGTCGCCAGATGAAGGCATCGACGAGTCGGAGGGCCACCTTGTGCCGCTCGCTGAGGTCGCTGGACTCGTAGTCGTCTATCTGGTCGGTCAGGACGTCGTCCGCACCGAGTTCAGCCGCGGATGCGAGTCGAAGGGTCTGGCAGATGCGGCAGTCGTGCTGGCGCGCGCATCGCAGGCGCACCAGCTCGGTGGTCACGGGATCGAGGTGCGGTGAACGCACCACGGCGTCCTGGTAGGCAGCCAGCAGGCCCACCAGCTCGACGTCGCGGCCGCTCGGGCGTCCGTCGCGCTCCGACTGGCACCCGAACCTCGCGACTCATGCCGACCCGCCCAGGAGTCGGGACGACGCGATCCTCAGCCGCGTGCGCGCCTCGACGATGTAGGACGCCATGACGAGGTCGGCGAGGCCGCCGTCGGGGAAGTGCGCCGACGCCCGGCGCACGGTGTCGTCGTCGAGCCGCGACACGTCCATCAGCATCTGGTCGACGACGGCGGCCACATCGACCGAGCGGTGATCGGCTGGGGCGGGCGGCTCGGCAGCCCCCGACAGCGTCCACTCGATGCGCGCCGTCACCGCAGCCAGCAGGTCCGGGTCGACGACGGCCCGGGCGCGCGCGTACGCCGCGTCGAGGGCGGCCATCGCATCCGGCTGGAGCGCCTGCAGGGTCACAGCCGACATCGTACGTACGGGAACCGCCTGCGAGGATGCAGGAGTGAGCCGACCGGACGTCATCCTCCTCGACCTCGACGGCACCATCACCGACTCGATCCCCGGGATCTTCCGCTGCCTGCGCCTCGCGCTGCCGGTGCTGGGCATGGAGTCGATCACAGACGAGGAGCTGCAGACGTGGCTCGGGCCACCCCTGCGGCACACCGTGCTCGAGCGGTACGGCCGCACCGAGGCCGAGCTCGACGCCTTCGTCGTGGAGTACCGCGCGCACTACTTCGGCGGCGGTGAGTACGAGTTCGAGGTGTTCCCGGGGATGGCGTCGCTCATCGAGGACATCGCGGCGAGCGACGCACGGCTGGTGCTGGCGACGGCCAAGCCGATCGAGTCCGCTGAGCGCGTGCTCACTCGCGCAGGGCTCATCGGGTTCTTCGACTTCGTGAGCGGCACCGAGCTCGACCTCATGCGTCAGGACAAGCCCTCGGTGATCGCCCACGGCGTCGAGGGCGTCGGCCTGGACCCCGCGGCCGTCGATGCGGTCATGGTGGGGGATCGCAAGGAGGACATCCTCGGCGGGCAGCACCACGGCTACCGAACGATCGGGGTCCGCTGGGGATACGCGGATCCGGGGGAGCTCGAGGCCGCCAATGCCACTCACCTCGTCGAGACAGCCGAGGACCTGCGAGCCGTCCTCGATCTGCGTTCGGGCCACCAGGAGCCGCACGCGTGACGGACACACTGCTGGCCGATGCCCGCGAGTTCACCCGGACGGTGGACCCCCGCAGCCGGGCCGGCGTCGAGCTCGAGGGCCTCCTGTCCTCACCGTCCATCCCGATCGACCGCGACGAGACGTGGCATGCGGTGGCGTCGCTGCTCGTGCTGGACTCGTCCGGTTCCCTGCTACTGGCGCGCAACGCCTCCGGCGGTTGGGGTACGGCCGGGGGCCACATCGAGCCGGAGGACGCGTCCATCCGTTCCGCCGCGGTGCGCGAGGCACAGGAGGAGCTCGGCCTGGCGGTAGATCCGGCAGAGCTGGCGCCCCTGCTGTTCCTGCCGGACACGATGGCCTTCCGTCCGGGTCACGCCCACTGGGACTTCTGCTACCTGTGGGTCGTGGACGGACAGGTGCCGGTGACACCGGCGGACGACGTCACCGACGCCCACTGGTTCCGCGTCGGTGGGCTGCCGGAGATGAACGAGCACATGCGCGCCCACGTCGCGGCTGCCTGTGCTCGTCTGTGACGGTCACGACTCGACGGAGGGCTCCGGCACGCCGGGCTGCTGGCCGTAGGAGTCGAAGGGCAGCTCGGGGACGGGCAGCCCGACGTCGCGCTCGTACGCGGGACGGCACGGGTACTGCGCGTACCACTGGATGTACGGCACGACGATGTGCGACTCGATCCGCTCGTCGGACCAGCCGGACTTGACGTAGGCACCTGGCTCTGGTCGCCCATGCCCGTCCAGGCCCCAGCTGTACCAGGTGCGACCACCGCGCGACAGCTGGTGGGCGATCTGGGAGTTGTACCTGCGCTTCAGCAGCTGCTTGCGGTTGAACCAGTCCTGGTCCTTCCACGTGTCCGTGTTGATCTGGAAGAGCCCCAGGTCCCCGGTGGGCGAGATGGCGTCCTCGCGACCGCCGCTCTCGCGCATGACGATCGCCCACGCCTCGCGCAGGTCCTCGCCCTCGTATCCGGATCGCGACAGCAGCCGCGTCAGCCAGTCGCCGCAGCGCTTGATCCGTCCGTACTCGTCACTTCGGTCCACCTTCGTGAGCGTCATGAGCTGGCGGTAGGTCGATCGCGCGCCTCGTCGACGTCCGCCAGCGCCGCGCCGACGTCGCCGCGGACGCGACGACCGACCGAGTCGGCGAGCACCGACCGCGGTGCCGGCGCACGTCGCGCACCGCACGTGCGCCCGCCGAGGCTGGCCGCCGCCTGCTGTCGCGCGGAATCGGCGAGGTCGGCCCACTGCACGACGCGGTCGCCGGCCGAGGCGAGGTACTGCCGGGTCACGAGGCTCCGGGCGAGCCCGAGCTCGCTGTCAGCGGTGAGCATCACGTCGACGAGCGACGGCACCGGTGCCGCCCGACGTGTACATCGCCGAGCGATGCCATCGATGGTCGCCTGGCTGCGCGCCGCCGCGAGATCGGCGCGGACCGCCGCCATGTGGGTCTCGCGCGTCGAGGCGGTCGCCGCGTCAAGCTCGGCGTGCGGCACCGGCGGCCGCCGCCACCGACCGTTGCCTGCCGCTCGACCGCCAGCGCGCAGTCCTGGCGCGCCGTCGCGAGGGCGCGGGTGGCCGCCGGGACGGCGGCCAGCGCCTCGATGAAGGTGAGCGGAGGTGCCGACGGCCGCGCCGTCGAGGGCGCGGCAAGCACGAACGGGGCGGTCAGCGCCACTGCGGCGGTGCTGACGCCCGCCACGATCCGCGACCCCATGCCCACGGCCCAAGTATCGGCCCGACGCGTCGGCGGCGTCGAACAGGGGAGGCGACGCCCGAACTCCGGCGCAACTGTTGCATCCCGGGGCGGTCCCGCAGGACCGTGGAGACGTAGCCAGTGAGGCGGGAGTGATCGACATGACGACGACGAGCACGACCATGACCGACCGGTACGTCGCAGCAGTCCTGATGGGGATCCCAGCCGATCGACAGGAGGAGGTGTCCGCGCAGCTGCGGGCGTCAATCGCGGGTGCGGTCGACTCACGAGCGGCCCGGAGGCGAGGCTCCCGACGTCGCCGAACGGGCCGTGCTCTCCGACCTCGGCGATCCCATGCGCGTGTCAGCGGCCTACTCCGGTCGACAGCTGCACCTCATCGGACCGGAGCTCTACCCCGACTACGTCCGACTGCTGAGGCTGCTGCTGACGATCGTCGTGCCCATCGTCGGGGTCGTCGTCGGGGCCGCTACCGCTGTCTCCGGTGCCGACGCATGGGACGTCGTCGCGGCCGGCTTCGGCACCGCCTTCTCGGTCGGCGTGCAGATCGCCTTCTGGGTGACCGTCGCGTTCGCCGTCATCGACCGCCGCGGACCGCGGCCGCCCCAGGTCAGGTCGACGTGGGACGTCGACGACCTGCCCGAGCTGCCCAGCCAGGGGATCTCGCTCGGCGGCACGATCGGCGCCATCGCTGGCCTGTCCGTGCTGGTCTGGCTCCTGCTGTGGCAACCCGGGTATCAGGAGTCGTTCGATCCCGGTGGACCGTCGATCCCCGTCCTCGACCCGACCTTGAACGCGTACTGGATCCCCTTCCTCGTCGGCATCCTGCTCGCCAGCATCGCGCTGGAGATCGTGAAGTACGTGACGGGCCGCTGGACGGTCCCCCTCGCCGCCGTGAACACGGTCCTGAGCCTGGCGTTCGCCGTTCCCGCCATCTGGCTCGTCATGACGGAGCAACTGCTCAATCCAGCGTTCGTCTCAGCACTCACCGTCGACGAAGTCAGCACGGCGGTCGATGCCTTGCCGGCCCTGATCGCGTGGATCATCGTCGTGGTGACGGTCATCGACGTCGTGGAGGGCTGGTGGAGGGCGTTGCGCCCGAGGTGAGAGCGACCGTCAGGCGTGCCGAGCGCGCATGGCGCGTCGGGCCTGACCGGAGTGCACGGGCATCCCCATGTGGCGGAAGCACATCCCACCGAACTGGGACTGCGCCGCCTCATCGCAGAGGGCGCATCGCGGGGTCGGCTTAGACGGCTGACGGCGCTCCGGGTCACTGACGTCGAACATGGTCATGCCAGCAGCGTCCACGACGAGAACGACCGGGGCGATACGCCCATCACTCGTCGGGGTGAACATCGGGTGACGCTTGCCGAGTACCAGTCCGCCCGGATTGTGCTGCCCACCGGTGTGGGCCACTCGGCAATCACGCGCCCCGATCCCTACAGCGTGGGGAGCCACAGCCCTGCCAGTCCCGACCAACGTCGAAACCCCGGTCGGAGATCTCCGACCGGGGTTTCGCTGTGGTGCGCGAGGGGGGAGTTGAACCCCCACGCCCTTTCGGGCACACGGACCTGAACCGTGCGCGTCTGCCTATTCCGCCACTCGCGCGTGTAGCGAGCGAAGCCTACAGGCCGGAATCCCGCTCGAGCCGAGGGTGGGTGGACGCGTGGACGGCAGCACCGGTGCGCGTCCCGAGCGGGGGGATGCCGCCGGGTTAGCATCGACCCACGCCGCCCTGTCGGCGCGATCGACGCTGCCTGTGGATGCGGAGGACTCGTGGGACTGCTGGAACGGTTCGAGGACTCCCTCGACCGCCTGGTGAACGGCGCCTTCGCCCGCGCGTTCAAGGCCGAGGTGCAGCCCGTCGAGATCGCGTCCGCCCTCCAGCGGGAGATCGGCGACCGCGCCGCCGTGATCGATCGCCAGCGCACCGTCATCCCCAACGTCTTCCACGTCGAGCTCTCCGAGCACGACTACCGGCGGCTGGCGGTGTTCAAGGAGGCCCTGCAGACCGAGCTCGCCACCCTCGTGCGCGACTACGGCGCCGAGCAGCGCTACACGCTGCTGGGGCCCGTGCAGGTCAACCTCGGGCAGGACGACGAGCTCGAGACCGGCATCTTCCGGGTGCGGAGCGAGGCGCGGGCCGAGGTGCGCTCGGCCGGCAGCCAGGAGGCCGTCAGCGTCGACACCCGTCAGCCCCGACTCGAGGTCGGCGGCACGGCGTACCCGCTCGTGCGCGCCGTCACCCGCCTGGGACGCGGCAGCGACACCGACATCCGCATCGAGGATCCGGGTGCCTCGCGCAACCACTGCGAGATCGTGCTGGGGACACCCGTGCTCGTGCGCGACCTGAACTCGACGAACGGCACGTTCGTCAACGGGCAGAAGATCTCGCAGGTCGAGGTGGCGGACGGCACCGCGATCATGATCGGCACGACGCAACTGGTGTTCCGGAGCGGCTGACCCGTGTCGGAGCTTGCGCTCACCCTCGTGCGGCTGGGATTCCTCACGCTGCTGTGGACGTTCGTGCTCGTCACCGTGCTCGCGCTGCGACGCGACCTGCGCCAGCCCGCCGAGGCCCGGCCCACCGGCCGGGAGCGCAGGCCGGCACGCGCGGCCCGTCCTCCGAAGCCACCGAAGGTGGCCAAGCAGCAGAAGGTCAAGGGCAGCAAGCTCGTCGTGATCGAGGGGCCGCTCAACGGCACGATCGTGCCGCTGGGCAACGTGCAGATCACCATCGGTCGCGCACCCGACTCCACCCTCATCATCGACGACGACTACGCGTCCAGCAGGCACGCGCGCATCTACCCATCGGAGGGGTCCTGGGTCGTCGAGGACCTCGGCTCCACGAACGGGACGTGGATCGACCGCACGCGCATCACCTCGCCGACCGTGCTGCCGGTGGGCGCCCCGCTGCGCGTCGGGCGCACCACGCTGCAGATCCAGAAGTAGCGCACCATGCCCCTCGTCCTGCGATACGCCGCCCGGTCCGACGTCGGCCTCATCCGCGAGGGCAACGAGGACTCGGGATACGCGGGACCGGCCCTGCTGCTGGTCGCCGACGGCATGGGCGGCCACGCGGCCGGCGAGCTCGCCAGCGCGATCGCCGTCGCGACCGTCGCCGACCTCGACGTGCACCCGCCCGCGCCCAACGAGGTGCTCAGCGCGCTGGGCGACTCCATCGCGGAGGTGGGCGACGGCATCGCCGACGTCATCGCGCCGACCCCGACCTCACCGGCATGGGCACGACGGTCACCGGCATCTACTGGCTCGGCGATCAGCTGGCGGTCGTGCACGTCGGCGACTCGCGCGCCTACCTGCTCCGCGAGGGCGAGCTGTCGCAGATCACGCACGACCACACCTACGTGCAGACCCTCGTCGATGCCGGGCGCATCACCGAGGAGGAGGCCACGATCCACCCGCGCCGGTCGCTGCTCATGCGGGCGCTCGACGGCATGAACCCGGTGGAGGCCGACCTCACCGTGCGCGAGGCCCGTGACGGCGACCGCTACATGCTCTGCACGGACGGCCTGTCCGGCGTCGTCAGCAACGTCGAGATCGGCGCCGCCCTTGCCGAGGGCGACCCGACGGGGGCGGTCACGCGCCTCGTCGACCTGGCCCTCGAGCGCGGGGCGCCCGACAACGTGACGGTGGTCATCGCCGATGTCGTCGACGTGCCCGAGGTGGCCGCCGACGTCGCCGTCGTGGAGGACCGGTCGGCTCCCGTCGTCGTCGGCGCGGCCGGCGAGCCCCGGGTGCGCCTTCGTCTCCCCGCCGTCAGGTTCCCCGACGACGCCCAGCCGGATCCCGACCGGCCGGAGGCGCCGCCGCCCGTCGACGGCGGACCGCCCACCGCACCCCAGCCCCTCATCGACGCCGAGATCGTGGTCCCGGCCACCGAGAACGCGCGGCGCGCGGCACGCGAGACGGCTGCTGCCGGGGAGCGTCGCGGCCGGCGCCGGCGGGTGTGGTGGACGGTCGGTGCCATCGTCATCGTCGCCGTCCTGCTCCTCGGGACGGCCGCCGCCGTGGCGACCTCGTGGCTCACGGGCCAGTGGTACGTCGGGGTGAACGGAAGTGCGGGCACCGGCACGGTGAGCGTCTACCGCGGAGTCGAGGGCTCCCTGCTCGGCACGTCGCTGTCGAGCCTGTGGTCGGACTCGGGGCTGCAGGTCGGGACGCTGCCGTACTTCGACCAGGAGCTGGTGAGCAAGGGCATCCCGGCCGCCAACGAGATCGACGCTCAGCGCATCATCGCCGAGCTGCAGAGCCGCGCGGCCGAGTGCCAGACCCTCATGCCGCCGGCCGGCTGCCCGGGGACCGTGCAGTGAGCGTGCCCGCGGACGTGATGGCCCCCGTGGGCGTCCCCGCCCGCAAGCAGCCCAGCCGGCGCAACGTGGAGCTGCTGCTGCTCGTCTTCGCGTGGGGGCTCGGGGTCCTCGGCACCCTGCAGATCAGCTGGGCCATCGGCGAGGAGCCGGACAGCAGCCTGTGGATCACCGCGGGGGTCGTAGGCGCGCTCGCGCTCGTCGATGCACGCGGTCGTGCGCTGGAAGGCCAGGTACGCCGACCCCTTCCTGCTGCCCGTCGCGACGCTGCTCACCATCCTCGGGCTCGTCATGATCTACCGACTGGACGTGGCCGCCGCCAAGCGCGCCGAGCTCAACAGCAACCCGCCGCCGACGCCCGGACGTCTACTCGCAGCTGACCTGGTTCACGGTCGCCGCGATCCTGTTCGTCGCCGTGCTCGTCCTGCTGCGCGACCATCGGATCCTGCAGCGGTACACGTACACGCTCGGCCTCGCCGGTCTCGTCCTGCTCATCCTGCCGCTGGCTCCGGTGATCGGCACCACGGTCAACGGCGCGACGCTGTGGGTCCGGGTCGGCGGCTTCCAGTTCCAGCCCGCCGAGCTCGCGAAGATCCTGCTGACCATCTTCTTCGCCGGCTACCTCGTCGAGAAGCGCGACTCGCTGGCACTGGTGCGCACGAAGTTCCTCGGCGTCGGCCTGCCGCGGCTCAAGGACCTGGGCCCGATCGTCGTGGCGTGGCTCGTGTCCGCTCGCCGTCCTCGTCTTCGAACGCGACCTCGGCACGTCGCTGCTCTTCTTCGGCCTGTTCGTGTCGATGCTCTACATCGCCACGCAGCGCCGCTCCTGGCTCATCCTCGGCTCCATCCTGTTCATCGCCGGCGCGGTCCTGTCCTACTACGCGTTCGGCCACGTGCGGCTGCGCGTGATGGTCTGGCTCGACCCGTGGACCTACGCCGACGACCAGGGCTACCAGATCGTCCAGTCGCTGTTCGGGCTCGCCAACGGCGGCATCCTCGGCGCCGGCCTCGGCCAGGGCTTCCCGAACCTGGTCCCGTTCGCCAACACCGACTTCATCGTCGCGGCGCTCGGCGAGGAGCTGGGCGTCACCGGACTCATCGCCATGCTGCTGCTCTACGCGATCCTCATCGAGCGCGGCCTGCGTGCCGCCGTGTCCGTGCGGGACTCGTTCGGCCAGCTCGTGGCGGCCGGCCTGTCGATCACCCTGGCACTGCAGGTCTTCGTCATCATCGGCGGCGTGACCCGGCTGATCCCGCTGACCGGGCTCACCACGCCGTTCCTCTCGTACGGCGGCTCGTCGCTGATCGCCAACTGGATCATCGTCGCGCTGCTCCTGCGCATCTCGGACCGCGCACGACGCCCCGACGTCACGGCACCCTCGCCCGACGAGGCCGTCACCCAGGTGGTGCGGCGCGTATGACACGGCCCATCCGTCGCATCGCCTTCGTCCTCGGCCTCATGCTCGTCGCCCTGCTCGTCAACGTCACGATCATCCAGGTCGTGCTCGCCGGCGACTACCGCGACCGGCCGGGCAACCAGCGGGTCCTGCTCGAGGAGTACGACCGCGAGCGCGGGCCGATCCTGGTCGGCTCGAACCCGGTGGCGCGGTCGAAGGAGACGGGCGACACGCTGCGCTACCTGCGCGTCTACTCCGATGGCCCGCTCTACGCGCCCGTCACCGGCTTCTACTCGCTGGTCTACGGGGCGACCGGCCTCGAGCGCACGGAGAACCGCATCCTCACCGGGCGGTCGGCCCTCTTCGTCGTCGATCGCGCCGAGCAGCTCTTCGCCGGGCGAGAGCCGGCCGGCGGCGCGGTCAGCACCACGATCGACGCCCGCGCCCAGCGCGCGGCGTTCAACGGACTGCGCGGCAAGAAGGGCGCGGTCGTCGCGATCGAGCCCGCCACCGGACGCATCCTCGCCAGCGTGCAGTTCCCGTCCTTCGACCCGAACATCCTGTCCAGTCACGACCCGGCGGCGATCCGCGAGTACTACGCGACCCTCGAGGCCGACCCGGCGAAGCCGCTGCTGAACCGGCCCATCGTCTCGCTGAACCCGCCGGGGTCGACCTTCAAGCTCGTGACGACCGCCGCCGCACTCGCGTCCGGCCGGTTCACTCCGGACTCGGTCATCCCGGGGCCGCGCACCTACGACCTGCCGGACTCGACCAGGAAGATCCGCAACTGGAACGGCCAGTCGTGCGGTCCCGGAGACGTCGTCACGCTCCGGCAGGCCCTGGCGATCTCGTGCAACACCGCGTTCGCGTGGCTCGGCAACCAGCTCGGCGACGAGGCCCTGCGCACGCAGGCGCAGCTCATGGGGTTCGACCAGTCGTTCGAGATTCCCCTGCGGGCAGCCACGTCGCGGTTCCCCGAGGATCCGGACGAGCCGCAGACGGCGATGTCGGCGATCGGACAGTTCGACGTCCGGGCCACGGCGCTCCAGATGGCCATGGTCGCCGCCGCCATCGGCAACAGCGGGAAGACGATGAACCCCTACCTCGTGCAGGAGGTCCGCGGCCCCGACCTGGCCATCCTGCAGACCACCGAGCCGACGATGTACGAGCAGGCGATGACGCCGCTGAACGCCGCGCAGCTGACGGAGATGATGGTCAACGTCGTCGAGAACGGCACCGGCAGCAACGCGCAGATCCCCGGGGTGCGCGTCGCGGGCAAGACGGGCACGGCGCAGACCGGCAACGACAACCCGGCCGTGGCGTGGTTCGTGGCGCTCGCACCGGCCCAGTCGCCCGAGGTGGCCGTCGCCGTGGTCGTCGAGGACGCGGGCGCTCCCGAGGTCAGCGGCAACCAGCTCGCCGCGCCCATCGCCCGCAGCGTCATCGAGGCTGTGCTGCGCTGACATGCCGACCCCACCTGAGAGTATGAGGACATGACGACCGAGCGCGACGAGACCCGGATGCTCGGCGATCGATACGAGATCGGTGAGGTCATCGGCCGCGGCGGCATGGCCGAGGTGCACGAGGGACGCGACCTGCGGCTCGGCCGTCGCGTGGCCGTCAAGATCCTGCGTCCCGACCTCGCCCGGGACCCGTCGTTCCAGGCGCGCTTCCGGCGCGAGGCCCAATCGGCCGCGGCCCTCAACCATCCCAACATCGTCGCCGTGTACGACACCGGCGAGGACACGCTCACGTCACCCAACGGCGAGACCGTGGTCGTGCCCTACATCGTCATGGAGTACGTCGACGGCATGACGCTGCGGCAGCTGCTCGCCAGCGGCCGACGCCTGCTGCCGGAGCGGGCGCTGGAGATCACCGCCGGCATCCTCGCGGGTCTCGACTACGCGCACCGGCACGGCATCGTGCACCGCGACATCAAGCCCGCCAACGCCATGCTCACCCGCACGGGCGACGTCAAGGTGATGGACTTCGGCATCGCCCGCGCGATGAACGACGTGGGCACCACGATGACGGCGACGTCGGCCGTCATGGGCACCGCGCAGTACCTGTCCCCCGAGCAGGCGCGCGGCGAGGTCGTCGACGCGCGCAGCGATCTCTACTCGACCGGCGTCCTGCTGTACGAGCTGCTCACGGGCAAGCCGCCCTTCACCGGCGACTCCCCGGTGTCGATCGCCTACCAGCACGTCAGCGAGATGCCCGTGCCGCCGTCGCAGGTCGATCCGGGGGTCACCGCCGAGGTCGACTCCGTCGTGCTGCACGCACTCGCGAAGCGCACCGAGGACCGCTACCAGACCGCGTCCGACTTCCGCGCCGACGTCGAGCGCGCCATCGCGGGATCGCCGGTCACCGCCGCCGTGCCCATGGTGACCGCCGACCGCACGCAGATGATGGCGCCGGTCCAGGCGGCCGCGGCGGCCGGCTACGAGCCGATGTACGACACCGACCGGCCACGTCGCCGGCGCGGCGCGGGCTTCTGGGCGCTCAGCCTCGTCGGCGTGGTCGCCGCCATCATCGGCGCGCTGCTGATCGGCAGGTTCGTGTTCGGCGGCTCGTCCATCACGCAGGTGCAGGTGCCCAACCTCGACGGGCTGACCATCGAGCAGGCGACATCGGCGCTGCAGGACTACGAGCTCCGCCTCGGCGCGCAGACCCCGGCGACCTCTGACCGGCCGATCGACACGATCATCGCCCAGCAGCCGGCGGCAGGGGAGAGCATCGAGCAGGGGCAGTCCGTCAACGTCACGGTGTCGAGCGGGCTGGAGCAGGTGACCGTGCCGCAGCTGGTCGCGCTCACCTCGGTCGAGGCGGCCCGGATCGCTCTTCAGGACGCCAACCTCGTGCTCGGCGGCATCAAGGAGCGCAACTCGCAGCAGCCGGCCGGCTACGTGCTCGAGCAGGCACCTGAGGAGGGCACGCAGGTCGATGCCGGCTCCGCCGTCGACATCACCGTCTCGTCCGGCCTCGTGAAGGTGCCCAAGGTGGTGGGCAGCACCGAGGCCCAGGCCCGCAGCGACCTGGCCCAGGCCGGTTTCGACGTCCAGATCGTCGAGATCGAGGACACGTCAGTGTCGTCGGGAACCGTGCTCGCCCAGTCCCCGCAGGGCGGCGAGCTGCTTCCGCGCGGCTCCGTCGTGACGATCACGGTGTCGACGTCGCCCGACCTGCCGCCGACGCCGACGGAGGAGCCCACGCCGACCCCGACGCCCACGGAGGAGCCGGTGCCGACGGAGGAGCCGGTCCCGACGCAGGAGCCGGTGCCGAGCGAGTTCGCCCCGGCCGGATAGCGCGCGAGCGCTCCGTCAGCCGACGACCGGCGCGAGGTGGGTCGCTCGCTCGCGCGCCTGCGGGTCGCCGCACTCGGCGAGCCAGTTGGCGAGCATCGCGTGGCCGCCCTCGGTGAGCACGGACTCGGGGTGGAACTGGACGCCCTCGACAGCGAGCTCACGGTGCCGAATGGCCATGATGACGCCGCCGCTCGTGGAACCGGTGACCATCAGCTCGTCGGGCACGGTGGCAGGCTCGACCGCCAGTGAGTGGTAGCGGGTCGCGGTGAACGGCGACGGCAGCCCGGCCAGGACGCCGACTCCCTCGTGCAGCACCTGGGACGTCTTGCCGTGCAGCAGCTCGGGGGCGCGGGACACGGTCGCCCCGTACGCCGCGGCGATCGCCTGATGCCCGAGGCACACGCCGAAGATGGGGACGTCGCCCGCGCACTCCCGGACGATGTCCATGCAGACGCCGGCATCCTCCGGCGTCCCCGGGCCCGGGGCTCAGCAGGACGCCGTCGAACTCCCGGGCCTCGTCGGGCGTGACCTCGTCGTTGCGCCGCACCACGACGTCGGCTTCGAGCTGCGCCAGGTACTGGACCAGGTTGAAGACGAACGAGTCGTAGTTGTCGACGACGAGGATGCGTGTCACGGGGTTCATTGTGACGTCTGCGCGTACGACATCGTCACCGGGCCGGTGTACGCGGGCACCGTCGTCTCGGCCGCACGTGCGACGTCGTAGCCGAGTCCCACGGCCTCGAGCCCATTCCCGGTAGGCCGTCACGGTCGGGTCGCTGCGCAGGCTGGTCCGCATCCTCTTGACCGGACCGATCGCCGTGATGACGAAGGGCGGCGAGTAGACCCGGCCCTGCAGGAGGAGGGTGTTGCCGACGCACTGGATGGAGCTGGTGTTGATCACGCGCTGGTCCATGATCTGCAGCGCCTCGGCGCCGCCGCGCCACAGGGCGTTGACGACTGCCTGAACGTCCGCCTGGTGCACGATGACGTCGTCCGGCGTCAGCGTCTGCCACAGCGGATCGTCGGGCTCGCGGAGCGGAGCGTCGTCGAGGCGTGACCGTGAGCGACCGCCCCGTGACCGGCGTCATCCCCGCCGACTCCTGCAGCGACGCGATGCCGCTGCGCGCGATCACGGCCGCCGGATCACCAACGCGGCCCTCGGCGAGGTCGTCCACCTGCCGCTGCTGCGCGGCCAGCGACTGCTCGAGCTGCTCCACCCGCTCGGACTTCTGACGCACGAGGTCGCGCAGTTCCACCGCTCGCTGCGCACGCAGGTCCGTGCCCTGGCTGGTGTTCGCCGCCGCCGCGAACATCAGGCCGGCCAGCACGAACACCAGCCCGCTGACGATCACGGCCGGATGGGGCCGGGACAGCGGCACTCGGGCGGGCAGGCGCACGCGACCACGGTAACCGCAACGGCGTGGTCGCCGTGTGGCAGGCTGTGGGGCCAGACAGTGTCACCGGGAGGGACAACCGTGCCTGAGTCAAAAGGCCGCAAGAAGGACGCCTACACGCCGCCCCCGAGCAAGGGCGAGCGCAAGGTGGCCAAGATCGGCTCGCCGTCCTGGCTCGCCCCGACGATGGTGGCGCTGTTCGTCATCGGCCTGACCTACATCGTGATCTTCTACATCGCGGGGTCGCAGATCCCGCTCATGAAGGACCTCTCGCCCCTGGTCAACGTCGGGATCGGCTTCGCCTTCATCGCCGGCGGCTTCTTCCTCGCCACCCGCTGGCGCTAGCGCCGACTTACACCGCTGTCATTTGTCCCCAACTGGGGACATCCTGTGGATGACCTCGTGCACTTGTGCACCGGCCTCACGGAACGCACACCCTCGGTCGGGTGCTGAGGGTTGGGTCAGAGGAGCTCGAGGATGGTCGCGTTGGCCATCCCGCCGCCCTCGCACATCGTCTGCAGGCCGTACCGGATCCCGTCCTGCCGCATGCGATGCACCAGGGTGGTCATCAGGCGAGCGCCAGACGCGCCGAGCGGGTGACCCAGGGCGATCGCGCCGCCCCGGGCGTTCGTCAGGGCAGGGTCGGCACCCGTGTCGGCGTACCAGGCACCCAGGACCGACGCGAACGCCTCGTTGACCTCGAACGCACCGATGTCGGCGAGGGCCAGCCCGGACCGCTTGAGCGCGCGCTCGCGTCGCGGGAATCGGGCCGGTGAGCATGATGACCGGGTCGACGCCGGCCATGGCGACGGTGTGGATGCGGGCGAGCGGCGTCGAGGCCGAGCTCGGCGGCCCGCGCCGACGTCATGATCAGCAGCGCGGCCGAGCCGTCCGAGATCTGCGACGCGTTGCCCGCCGTCACCACCCCGTCCGCCTGGAACGGCGTCTTGAGTCCGGCCAGGGACTCGACGGTCGTGCCGGGGCGGATGCCCTGGTCCTGGCTCACCGGACCGTTGGGCGTGTCGACGGTGACGATCTCCTCGGCGAACAGGCCCGCGTCCTGGGCCGCGGCCGCCCGCGCGTGCGACTGCGCCGCGATCTCGTCGAGGTACTCGCGCGACAGGCCCCAGCGCTGCGCGATCATCTCCGCGCTGATGCCCTGGTTGACCAGGCCGTTGTCGTAGCGGGCATGCATGCTCGCCGGGAACGGTCCGTCGCCGCCGACCATGTTGGAGAACATCGGTACCCGCGACATCGACTCGACGCCGCCGGCGATGACGATGTCGTGGTGGCCGGCGATCACGCCCGCGGCCGCGAAGTTGACGGCCTGCTGGCTCGACCCGCACTGCCGGTCGATCGTCACCCCGGTGACGTCCTCCGGGAAGCCGGCGGCCAGCACGGCGTTGCGTGCCGCGTTGCCGCTCTGCTCGCCCACCTGGGAGACGGCGCCCCAGATGACGTCGTCGACCAGCGCCGGGTCGAGGCCCACCCGGCCGGTCACCTCCTGGAGGATCCGCGCGGAGAGGTCGATCGGGTGGACGCCGCTCAGCACGCCCTTCTCGGGCTTGCCGATGCCGACGGGGGTGCGGACTGCGGAGACGATGACAGCGTCGTTGGTCATGTGTCCCATTGTCACGCGAGTGGGGCGCTGTCGGGCGCCTGAGCCCGGAATTCGCCCGACGGCTCACCGCTCGGCAGAGGGGTCAGACGGTGAGCTGGCCCAGCGGGGCGAGCAGCTCGGTGATCTGAGTCGTCCGCCAGGCGGCCAGGGCGGCCAGGACGAAGACCACGGCCAGCAGGCCGCTGACCTGCACGGCGGTCCGGTGCCGGCGGGCCGGGTACACCATGATCGCCGCCACGACCGCACCCGTGACCAGGCCGCCGAGGTGTGCTCGCCAGTCGACCCCGGGCGCGAAGAAGCCGATCACGACGTTGATGCCGAGCAGGACCAGCACCTGGGTGATGTCGTACCGGAGCCGGCGGCCAGCGACGACGAGCGCGCCCATGAGGCCGAAGATCGCGCCACTCGCGCCGACGGACACCGTGCGGATGTCGGAGAACACGTACGACGCGACCCCGCCGCCGAGGGCCGCGAGGACGTACAGGGTCAGGTACCTGCCGTGGCCGAGGATCCGTTCGAGCGTCGGCCCGAGGGCGAACAGCACGTACATGTTGAACGCGATGTGCAGGAACGATCCGTGCAGGAAGGCCGCGGTGACGAGGCGCCACCACTCGCCGCCGACCGCGATCCCGACCGGCCACATGCCCCAGTCGCCGGCGACGGCGTTGATGCCGATCGTGAACTGCAGCAGGAAGATCACCACGTTCACGCCGATGAGCGAGTACGTCACGAGCGGCTTGGTGATGGGCGTGCCGCCCGCGACGGTCGTCACGCGCGGCCGCGCCGCAGCCGCCCCCGCGACGCAGTCCGGACACTGGAAGCCCACCGGGGCGGGCACCATGCACTCCGCGCAGATCGGTCGGTCGCACCTCGTGCACGCGATGCCCGTCGGCCGGTCCGGATGCCGGTAGCAGCCGGGCAGCGCCGCAGGCTGCGACGAGGTGGCGTCCGACACGGGAGAGCGCTACTCCCGGGTGATGTCGATCGAGGTGATGACGACGTCCTCGCGAGGCCGGTCGTTCTGGCCCGTGGTGACGGCCGCGATGGCGTCGACGACGTCGCGGGACTCCTGGTCGGCGACCTCGCCGAAGATGCTGTGCTTGAAGTTCAGCCAGGTGGTCGCAGCGACCGTGATGAAGAACTGGGAGCCGTTGGTGTTCGGGCCGGCATTCGCCATGGCCAGGAGGTACGGGCGGTCGAAGGTCAGCTCGGGGTGGAACTCGTCCTCGAACCGGAACCCCGGGCCGCCGGTGCCGGTGCCGAGCGGGTCGCCGCCCTGGATCATGAAGCCGGGGATGATGCGGTGGAAGATCGTGCCGTCGTAGAGCGGCGCCGTCGACTTCGCGCGCACGCGGGGGTCCGTCCACTCCTTGGTTCCCTCGGCAAGGCCCGTGAAGTTGCGCACGGTCTTGGGCGCCTGGTCGGCGAACAGGGTGACCTTGATGTCGCCGAGGTTGGTGTGGATCGTCGCAGTGGTCGTCATGCGGAGGATCTTCGCATGGCGCTCGTCACTCACGTCGCATGGGATGTGTGTGCTCGTCCCAGGGGTTGATGAGCTCGATGCCGAGACCCTCGAAGTCCTTCGTGTTGCGTGTCGCGAGTGCCGCCCCCCAGGCAAGGCAGCTGCCGGCGATCTGCGCGTCCGCAGTCGCCATGGGCCTGCCGATCGCGGCGCGAGCGCCGAGTACCTCACCGGCCGCCATGGACTCGGTGAGGCCGAGAGCGAGGAACGTCCCCGTCCAGGCATCCTGAATGCTCTCCCAGCGTTCGCGGGTGGCGTCCCTGCGATGACCCAAGGGAAGACGAGCTACGCCGTACGTGATCTCCATGACGGAGATGGCTGTGAGCGCAAGGCTGTCGGGTTCGGCGGCCTCGAGCCAGCGCACCACGAGTTGAGCCGGCTGACGGCGCATGAACTCGGACAGGACGTTCGTGTCGACGACGATCATGCGAACGGATCACGCGCATCGACGACACGGGACGGGAGTCTCGAGTTCCACCCCTCCCAGCGCCTCACGCATGTCCAGGAGGAGGTCGACCAGAGTGCGTTCGACCGGCGACGCGACGGCCGCGGTGAGGATGGCGCGGACCTCCGCTTCCATCGAGCGACCGTGCTGGGCGGCACGGAGACGCAACCTGTCGCGCACCTCGTCGTCGAGGCCGCGGATCGTCATGACTGCCATGAGTCGAGACTACGAGGGTGCAGTCATTGCAGTCAATGACTGCACCCTCGCAAGGTTCACTGCGCGAGGAGGCCGTAGATCCTCTTGCGGGCCTCGACGAGGATGGCCGTGGCCGCCTCGATCTGCGCGGCGTCGTCGAGTTGGGTGACCTGCGTCGCGGCCATCGCCACCTGCCGCAACTCCTCCAGCAGTTCGTCGCCACTGGCCGAGACGACGTCCTCGGGTCGGAGCCAGGGCTCGCCCCACGACGCGCCTTCGCCGTGACGAGGGTGCGGCCATCGTCGGTGAGGGAGAACACCGCCTTGCCGTCCTCGGGGGTCGCGGTCACCAGGCCGTCGCGAGCCAGGCGCTTGAGCATGGGGTAGATCGAGCCCGGTGACGGCTGCCAGCGACCCTCGCTGCGGTCGGTGAGCTCGGTGATGATCTCGTAGCCGTGACGGGGCCGCTCGGCGAGCAGGAGCAGGATGGCGGCGCGTACGTCGCCGCGGTCGCGCCGGCGCCCACGCGGGGGACCCCAGGGACCCCGGCCCCACGGTCCCGGTCCACCGCGGTGGCCCCGGTGGTGCGGCCCGCCGCGGCGACCGCGGCCGTCGGCACGATCGTCGGTGACGGGCTCGGCGGGGCTTCCGGTCGGGTCGTTGTCGGTCATGGCGGCCAGCTGCCGCATGCGCATGCGATGCATGCGTCGCATCGCCCACGGGGGCGGAGTGAAGGAGGGGCCCTCGATGGGGCCGGTCGGGAAGGATTCTGCGTAGCTCATGTGCTTCTCATTTCTATCGCGTCTTGTCGCGATGCGTTCACGATATATCGTGACTATGCAGATGTCAACAGCGTGTCGGTGTGGGATGCGTGGTGGGCGCGGCGGACGGCCGCCGGCCGTCGCCGGTGACTCGCCGAGTGGACGGAAAGGGGTGGAGGCTAGGGGACTCGAACCCCTGACTTCTGCCTTGCAAAGGCAGCGCTCTACCAGCTGAGCTAAGCCCCCCGGCGGGGTGTGCCGGCGCCCACCCCTGTGCGACTAGCGCAGATCCGGCTCGCTGATGGCCTCGGACCACAGATCCTGCTCGGCCTTGCGGGCCGAGAGCTGGCGGTAGACGACGTAGCCGATGCCGGCGAGGACGACGATGAGCAGCAACTTCTTCATGGTGCGGAAGCCTACCCCGGCGCTCGGGCGGACGTTCAGCCAGTCACGGGAGGACTGGCGCGGGTGGTGGGCCTGGGAGGACTTGAACCTCCGACCTCTTCCTTATCAGGGAAGCGCTCTAACCAAACTGAGCTACAGGCCCGAACGTCGCCAGAGACTACCTGACGGCGCGGGTGCGGTCTCAACCGGTGGCTCAGACCTCGTCGGACAGCACGACCTCGATGCCACCGGTCAGGCCCACCGTGAGGTTGTACATGATGGCGAAGAGGGTGGCCAGCAGGGAGACGAGCACGATCTCGACGGACGCGACGATGACCGCCACCCCCATGACCCGGGAGAGCTCCAGGTAGCTGAGCAGGTCGAACCCGGTGGTGGCCGTGCCGATGACCTCGTCGAAGGTGCGCGACACCGTGACGAACACGCCGGTGACGTCGAGAACCCACCACAGGGCGGCCACGGCCACGACGAGGACGATGCCGATGGCGAGGGCCAGCATGAACGCGGCCTTCGTCACCGACCAGGGATCGATCCGGGTGACGTAGAGCCGCGCGCGCTTCGGCGCGCGGACCCCGTCACCGCCCTTCACTCGCCGGCCTCACCGTCGATGGGCGTCGCGTCGTGCCGCGACCTGTCGTCGACCGCAGCCTCCACCAGCTCGTCACCGGGCTCCTCATCGTCATCGCCCTCGGACTCGGCCCCGCGCGCGACTGCCACGACGGTGTCACCCTCGGCGAGGTTCATCAGCGTGACGCCCATGGTGTCACGGCCGGATGGACGGATCTCGCCGACACGAGTGCGGATGACGACGCCGTTGGAGGCGATCGCGAACAGCTGGTCGTTCTCGTCGCACACCATCGACCCGACCAGGGAGCCACGCTGCTCGACCAGCTTCATCGCGCGCACGCCGAGGATCCCTCGGCCCTTGGGCGCCCACTCGTCGACCGACGTGCGCTTGGCGTAGCCGCCGTCGGTGACGGTGACGACGTAGGTGTCCGGGCGCACGACGTCCATCGCGAGCAGGGAGTCGTCGCCCCGGAAGCGCATGCCGATGACGCCGCTGGTGGCCCGGCCCATCGGGCGCATCGTGTCGTCGTCGGCGGTGAACCGCGCCGACATCCCCTTGCGGGACACCAGCAGCAGGTCGTCGGTCTCGGCGACGAGCCGCGCGGAGATCAGCTCGTCGTCGTCGGCGAGGTTGATCGCGATGATGCCGCCCTGCCGGTTGGAGTCGTACTCCGTCAGCCTGCGTCTTCTTCACCAGGCCCTTGCGGGTCGCGAGCACGAGGTAGTCGCCGGCCTCGTAGTCCGGGATCGCGAGCACCTGCGCGATCGTCTCGTCCGGCTGGAACGCCAGCAGGTTCGCCACGTGCTGGCCGCGCGCGTCGCGACCCGCGTCCGGCAGCTCGTAGGCCTTCGCGCGGTAGACGCGACCCTTGTTGGTGAAGAACAGGATCCAGTGATGGGTGGTGCTGACGAAGATGTGCTCGACGACGTCGTCCTGCCGGAGCGCCGCACCGCGCACGCCCTTGCCGCCGCGACGCTGGGACCGGTAGAGGTCGGACTTCGTGCGCTTGGCGTAGCCGCCGGACGTGATCGTGACGACGACGTCCTCCTCCTCGATGAGGTCCTCGTCGGTGACGTCGCCGTCCCAGGCGACGAAGTCCGTGCGTCGCTCGTCGCCGTACTTGTCGACGATCTCGGCGAGCTCGTCCGCGACGATCGGCGCGCTGCCGGGGCTCGTTGGCGAGGATGTCGTTGTAGTCGGTGATCTTCGCCATGAGCTCGTCGTACTCGTCGATGATCTTCTGCCGCTCGAGGGCGGCAAGGCGGCGCAGCTGCATGTCGAGGATCGCGGTCGACTGGATCTCGTCGATCTCGAGCAGCTCCATCAGGCCGGCGCGCGCGTCCTCGACGGTGGCCGATGCGCGGATCAGCGCGATGACCTCGTCGAGCGCGTCGAGCGCCTTGAGGTAGCCGCGCAGGATGTGGGCGCGCTCCTCGGCCTTGCGCAGGCGGTAGCGCGTGCGCCGCTGGATGACCTCGATCTGGTGGGTGATCCAGTACTGGATGAACTGGTCGAGCGTCAGCGTGCGCGGGACGCCGTCGA
This sequence comes from uncultured bacterium, assembly GCA_963707385.1. Taxonomy (GTDB): domain Bacteria; phylum Actinomycetota; class Actinomycetes; order S36-B12; family S36-B12; genus UBA10649. Next base: position 64,474 of record CAVPPK010000006.1, read on the forward strand.
CGATCGCCAGCATGTTGGCGCCGAAGGTGTCCTGCAGCTGCGTGTGCTTGAAGAGGTTGTTCAGCACGACCTGGGCGACCGCGTCGCGCTTGAGCTCGATGATCAGCCGCATGCCCGAGCGCGACGACGAGTCGTCGCGGACGTCGGAGATGCCGGTGAGCTTGCCGTCGCCGACGAGCTCGGCGATGCGCAGCAGCAGGTTGTCGGGGTTGACCTGGTACGGCAGCTCGGTGACGACGATGACCTGCCGGCCGCGGGCGTCCTCGTCGACCTTGACGACGGCGCGCATCGTGATCGAGCCGCGACCGGTGCGGTAGGCGTCCTCGATGCCCTTGCGGCCGACGATGAGCGCACCGGTCGGGAAGTCCGGGCCCTTGACGATGCCGAGGAGCGTCGTCAGGCGCTCCTCGCGATCGGCCTGCGGGTTGGCGAGCATCCACTGCGCCGCCTCGGCGATCTCGCGCAGGTTGTGCGGCGGGATGTTGGTGGCCATGCCGACCGCGATGCCCGACGAGCCGTTGACCAGCAGGTTCGGGAACCGGCTCGGCAGGACGAGCGGCTCCTGCGTGCGGCCGTCGTAGTTGGGACCGAAGTCGACGGTCTCCTCGTCGATGTCGCGCACCATCTCCATGGCCAGCGGGGCCATGCGGCACTCGGTGTACCGCATCGCCGCGGCCGGGTCGTTGCCCGGCGAGCCGAAGTTGCCCTGGCCCTCGACCAGCGGGTAGCGCAGCGACCACGGCTGCGCCAGCCGCACGAGGGCGTCGTAGATCGAGCTGTCGCCGTGCGGGTGGTAGTTGCCCATGACGTCGCCGACGACGCGGGCGCTCTTGGAGAAGTTGCGGTCGGGCCGGTAGCCGCCGTCGTACATCGCGTAGAGCACGCGGCGGTGCACCGGCTTGAGGCCGTCGCGCACGTCGGGCAGCGCGCGCGAGACGATGACGGACATCGCGTAGTCGAGGTAGGACCGCTGCATCTCCGTCTGGAGGTCGACGGCCTCGATCCGGCCGTGCTGGCCGGGGTCGGTCTCTTCGGCGGTATCGATGTCGTCAGCCACGAACGCTCTCCGTTGCTCGGTTGGTCACGATCACTCGCGTGGTCGTGCATCAGATGTCCAGGAAGCGCACGTCGCGGGCGTTCTGCTGGATGAAGTTGCGGCGGGACTCGACGTCCTCGCCCATGAGCACGCTGAACATCTCGTCGGCCTGCGCCGCGTCGTCGATGGTGACCTGCAGCAGCACCCGGCGGGCCGGATCCATCGTGGTCTCCCACAGCTCGTCGGCGTTCATCTCGCCGAGGCCCTTGTAGCGCTGGATCGCCTCCTCCTTGGGGAGTCGGCGGCCCGCCGCGATGCCCGCCTCGATCAGCGCCTCGCGCTCGCGCTCGGTGTAGGCGAAGTCGGCCACCTCGCGGGACCACTTGATCTTGTAGAGCGGCGGCTGGGCGAGGAAGACGTGCCCTGCTCGACCAGCGGCTTCATGAAGCGGAACAGCAGGGTCAGCAGCAGGGTGCGGATGTGCTGGCCGTCGACGTCGGCGTCGGCCATCAGCACGATCTTGTGGTAGCGCAGCTTGTTGATGTCGAACTCGTCCTGGATGCCGGTGCCGAAGGCGGAGATGAGCGCCTGGACCTCGTTGTTCTGCAGCACCTTGTCGATGCGCGCCTTCTCGACGTTGATGATCTTGCCGCGGATCGGCAGGATCGCCTGGGTGCGCGGGTCGCGACCCTGACGGGCCGAGCCGCCGGCCGAGTCGCCCTCGACGATGAAGACCTCGCAGTCCTCCGGCTCGCGGCTCGAGCAGTCGATGAGCTTGCCCGGCATGCCGGCGCCGCCGAGCAGGCCCTTGCGGTTGCGGGCCAGGTCGCGCGCCTTGCGGGCCGCGATGCGCGCCGTGGCGGCGTTGACGGACTTGCGGACGATCTCCTTGCCCTCGGCCGGGTTCTTCTCGAACCAGTCGCCGAGCTGGTCGTTGACGATCTTCTGCACGAAGGTCTTCATCTCGGTGTTGCCGAGCTTGGTCTTCGTCTGGCCCTCGAACTGCGGCTCGGCCATCTTCACGCTGACGATGGCGGTCAGGCCCTCGCGGATGTCGTCGCCGGTGAGGTTCGGGTCCTTCTCCTTGAGGATGTTCCACTCGCGGGCGAACTTGTTCATCAGCGTGGTCAGCGCCGCCCGGAAGCCCTCCTCGTGCGTGCCGCCCTCGGTGGTGTTGATCGTGTTGGCGAACGTGTAGACCGACTCGGCGTAGGTGTTGTTCCACTGCATCGCGATCTCGGCGCTCATCCGCTTGTCGTCGGACTCGCTCTCGATGTCGATGACGGTCGGGTTCGCGACGCCCTTGCTGGCGTTGATGTGCTTGACGAAGTCGGCGATGCCGCCCTCGTAGTGGTAGCGCACGCGACGGACCTGCTCGACCTCGTCCGCGTCGGGATCGGCGTCCTCGTCGAGCTCGGGGATGACGACGGCGCGCTCGTCGATGAGGGTCGAGGGTCAGGCCCTTGTTGAGGAACGCCATCTCCTGGAAGCGGCGCGACAGCGTCGTGAAGTCGTAGTGGGTGGTCTCGAAGATGTCGGCGTCGGCCCAGAACGTGACGGTCGTGCCGGTGTGGTCGGCCGCCTCCTCCTTCGACAGCGGGGCGGTGGGCACGCCGCGCAGGTAGGACTGCCGGTACACGTGCCCATCGCGCCGGACCTCGACGTCGAGGTGGGTCGACAGCGCGTTGACGACGGAGACGCCGACGCCGTGCAGGCCGCCGGACACCTGGTAGCCGCCGCCGCCGAACTTGCCGCCGGCGTGCAGGACGGTGAGCACGACCTCGACGGCCGGCTTGCCCTCGCTCTCGACGATGTCGACCGGGATGCCGCGACCGTCGTCGACGACGCGCACGCCGCCGTCGGCGAGCAGCGTGATGACGATCTCGCTGGCGTGGCCGGCCAGCGCCTCGTCGACGGAGTTGTCGACGACCTCGTAGACCAGGTGGTGCAGACCGCGCTCGCCGGTGGAGCCGATGTACATGCCGGGGCGCTTGCGGACCGCGTCCAGGCCTTCGAGAACGGTGATCGCGCTGGCGTCGTAGGACACGGCCGGCGGGCCTCCTTCACAGGGCGTCGGAGCACCGCCTGATGCGGGCTCCGATGTGCGTGTCAGTCTACCCTGCTCGGACGGACATCGATCCCCACGCCACGGGGCTTGGGGGCCGATTCACGCCATTGACCCCCCCACCCGCAATCACCCGTACGGAAACGCCGCCGTTAGCGGGATCCAGAGGCCTTCAGGGGCCGTCTAGCCGTACGTGTCGCGCGGTCCTCGACCCTTCACCCGACGCGGTCCGGCGGTCCAGGTGGGCGCCTGCGGCCCCCTGATGCGGATGGCCGGCGACGACCCCCGTCCCGACCCGCTCGTCGACGGCCCGGTGCACCTGGGGCAGGAGCAGCCGCACCTGGGTCGCCCAGGCGGTGGACTCCGCCTCGAGGCTCAGCTCGCCGTCGGCGAAGGAGACCGGGCGCACGTGCTCGGCGATGTCGCGGCCGACGATCTGCGTCCCACTCGCCCATGAGCACGGCCACGGCGGACTGGTCCTGCCAGCCCTGCTCCTCGACCAGCCGCTCGAGCGCCTGGGCGAGCGGCTGCGGATCGCGGGCGTCGGAGTACTGCGATCCGGTGCGCCGCGGTGCTCGCGCCGCTTCGGCGCGCGGCGCCGTCGACCTGGTCGCCCGGCGCAGGGCCGCGGACGCGGCGTCGGCGGCGGCCGGTCGTCCGGCGCCGGCTCGGCGGGACTCGCGGCGCGGGCATCCGGACCGGCGTCGTCAGGCATCGGACACCTGCTCCCCGCGTGACCAGGAGGCGCCGGCCGTCGAGCTCGGCCGGCACGTCGTCCGCCGACCGCGGCGGTGAGCAGCACCTGGGTGCAGCCGGCGACCCGCTCGGTCAGCCGGCGGCGCCGCGGGGCGTCGAGCTCGGCGAACACGTCGTCGAGGATCAGCACCGGGTCGTCGCCGTCGGCGCGCAGCACCTCGAGGCTCGCCAGTCGCAGGCCCAGCGCGATGGACCACGACTCCCCGTGCGAGGCGAAGCCCTTGGCCGGCATGCCGCCGAGGCCGAGCACCAGGTCGTCGCGCTGCGGGCCCACCAGGGTGATGCCGCGGTCGAGCTCCTCCCGCCGGCGTCGCGCGATGCCGGCCGAGCAGCTGCGTCACGCCAGTAGTCGCGGTCGGTCACGGCCTCGACGCGTCGCCGAGCGCCGACTGGTACGCCGATGGCCACGTCGGCCGCAGCTCACGGCGTCCGCACCACCGGCGATGAGGGCGTAGGCGTCCGACGAGGAACGGGCGCAGGTCGTCGACCAGGGCGACGCGGGCCGCGACGAGGTCGCCGCCGACCGCGGCCAGCTGCTCGTCCCACACCTCGAGGGTGCTGCTCCATCTCGGCACCCGCCGCTGCGGCGCGCCACGCCGGCCGACTTCAGCAATGCGTTGCGCTGCTTGAGGATCCGGTCGTAGTCGCCCTTCACGCCCAGCATGCGCGGCGACCGCTGCACGAGCAGGTCGTCGAGGAACCTGCGGCGGTCCGACGGGTCGCCCTTGACCAGCGCGAGGTCCTCGGGAGCGAACACGACCGTGTGCAGCAGGCCGAGCACGTCGCGCGCCCGCGGCACCGGCTGACCGGTTGATGCGGGCCCGGTTGGCGCGGCCGGGATTGATCTCGAGCTCGATCAGGACCGGGCGGTCGTCGCGGGAGACGTCGACGCCGATGACCGCCCGCTCGGCACCTGCGCGGACGAGGGGCGCGTCGGTCGCCACGCGGTGGCTGCCGAGCGTGGACGCGTAGGCGATCGCCTCGACGAGGTTGGTCTTGCCCTGGCCGTTCTGCCCGACGAAGGTGGTGACCCCGGGGTCGAGCGTGATGTCAGCGTGCTCGTAGGACCGGAAGTCCGACAGCCGCAGCCCTGCCACCCACACGCGACTCAGCCGGTGAGTCGGACGGGCATCAGCAGGTACTTGTAGTCGTCCAGGGACTTCTGGTCGTCGTCGACGCCGGTGAGGACGGCCGGACGCGTCGCCTGGGTGAAGGAGAACCGCGTCACCGTGGAGCCGACCGCGGCGAGCCCGTCGAGCAGGTACGCGGGGTTGAACGCGATGTCGATGGCGTCGCCGTCGAGGGTGCTCTCCAGCACCTCGACCGCCTGGGCGTCGTCGCCGGCACCGGCGCGCAGGGTCAGCTCGGATCCCTCGAACGCGAGTCGCACGGGGGTGTTGCGCTCGGCGACCAGGGCGACGCGCTTGACGGCGTCCATGAGCATCGCGGTCTCGACGTTGGCGATCGGCCGACGACTCGGTCGGCAGCAGCGAGCGGTACTTGGGGAACTCGCCGTCGAGCAGTCGCGTGGTCGTGCGACGGCCGTGGCCCTCGAAGCCGATGAGTCCCTCGCCGGCGCCTCCCGAGGACAGCGCGATGATGACTTCGTCAACGTCTGCAAGGGATTTCGCGGTGTCGGCCAGCGTGCGGGCGGGCACGAGCGCGTGCGACGACATCGACGGCGACCTGCGGGTTCCAGCTGAACTCGCGCACGGCGAGGCGGTAGCGGTCGGTCGCCGCCAGGACGATCGACGGATCCCTCGATCTCCATCCGGATGCCGGTGAGGGTGGGCAGGGTGTCGTCGCGGCCGGCGGCGATCGCCACCTGGGCGACGGCGGCGGCGAAGGCCGCGCCGGCCACGGAACCGGACGTGGTCGGCATCACCGGCAGCTGCGGGTAGTCCTCGACCGGGAGCGTCGGGCAGGGTGAACGACGAGCGGCCGCAGGTGATCGAGATGCGGGTGCCCTCGCTCTCGATGGTCACGGGAGCCGGCGGCAGCGAGCGGGCGATGTCGGCCAGCAGGCGCCCGGAGACCAGGGAGGTGCCCTCGGTGGCGACGTCGGCCGCGATGTCGACGCGACCGGAGACCTCGTAGTCGAAGCTGCTCAGCTGCAGGCCGTCCTCGGTGGCCGTGAGGACGAGGCCGGCGAGGACCGGCAGGGACGGCCGGGAGGGGAGGGTTCGGGCGGCCCAGGCCACCGAGTCCGCGAGCACGTCACGCTCGACGCGAAGCTTCACCTTGTCCTCCAGTTCGATGATGAGGCGTCAGTCTTACAGGAAACCGGGCCGCAGGTGCAGCGGGGGCACAACTGGGATCGGTCCGGCGGTTGTCCACCGGTCGTTCGCCCAGGTGTGGGTCGTGATTCATCGATCCAGTGATAGGTAGTCATCGTCATAGGTGCTGTGGACAGCGTGGACAACCCGCGTTTGGCCTGCTCAGGGAGCGTGTCACGCGGCACAGCGGCTGGGGATGAGGGCGGGCCGGACCTGTGGACAGCGGTGGACGACGCGGCCCGGCGCGGACCGGATGCGCGCGCGAGTCGCCGGGTTATCCCCAGCCGCGTCGCCGCGCGGCGGACATCGGACGGGGTTTATCCACAGGATGTGCACCTGCTGGGGACAGATAGTTGAGAGCTGGAACAATGTGGACGCGCCGCACCCGACTGTCCACAGGTGGGGACAGCATGGGGATAGACCGGTGTAACGGGACGCATGTGACGCCTGGGTCACATGGGACGAGGCTGTGACTTGATCCTGCTGGTGAGGTCGGTGACCTGGTTGAACAGGCTGCGCCGCTCGGCCATCAGCTGGCGGATCTTGCGGTCGGCGTGCATGACGGTGGTGTGGTCGCGGCCGCCGAACGCCTGGCCGATCTTGGGCAGGGACAGGTCGGTCAGCTCGCGGCACAGGTACATGGCGATCTGGCGGGCCGTCACCAGGACCCGCGACCGGCTCGAGCCGCAGAGGTCGTCGACGGTGACGCCGAAGTACTGGGCGGTCGCGGCCATGATCTGGGCCGCGGTGATCTCGGGGCCGGTGTCGGAGGGCAGCAGGTCCTTCAGCACGACCTCGGTGATGGCCAGGTCGACCGGCTGACGGTTCAGCGAGGCGAACGCGGTCACGCGGATGAGCGCACCCTCGAGCTCACGGATGTTGCTGGAGATCTTCGACGCGATGTACTCGAGCACCTCGGGCGGAGCGACGAGCCGCTCCTGGATCGTCTTCTTGCGGAGGATGGCGATGCGGGTCTCGAGGTCGGGCGGCTGGACGTCGGTGATCAGGCCCCACTCGAACCGCGAGCGCATGCGGTCCTCGAAGTCCGGCAGCTGCTTGGGCGGCAGGTCGGACGTGACGACGATCTGCTTGTTGGCGTTGTGCAGCGTGTTGAAGGTGTGGAAGAACTCTTCCTGCGTCTGGACTTTTCCGCTCAGGAACTGGATGTCGTCGACGAGCAGGACGTCGACGTCGCGGTACCGGCGCTGGAAGCTGGCCGCCTTGTCGTCACGGATGCTGTTGATGAACTCGTTGGTGAACTCCTCGGAGCTGACGTACCGCACCCGGGTGCCCTTGTAGAGCGTGCGCGTGTAGTGGCCGATCGCGTGGAGCAGGTGGGTCTTGCCCAGTCCGGAGCCGCCGTAGATGAACAGCGGGTTGTACGCGCGGGCGGGCTGCTCGGCGACGGCGACGGCCGCGGCGTGCGCGAAGCGGTTGCTGGAGCCGATGACGAACGTCTCGAACGTGTACTTGTCGTTCAGCCGGCCGTCCTCGCTCCGCGTGCCGGGCGAGCCGGTGCCGGGGCGGGGGCTGTCGTCACGGACGGGCGCGGCCGCCGGGGCGCTCGGCGACCCCGTCGGCGTAGGTGGCGTCGGCCACCTCGTCGGTGGTGTCGTCGAGGGTCGGGTCGATGGACGGGTCGACGGTGACCGCGAGCCGGATCTCGCGGCCGAGGGTGCGCGACAGCGCCTCGACGACCATCGGCCGCAGGCGCGTCTCGAGCACGTCCTTGGTGAACTCGTTCGGTGCGGCGATGAGGGCGGTGTCCTCGACCAGGCCCATGGGGCGGGTGAGCGCCACGAAGGCGCGCTGCTGCGGGGTCAGGCTGCCGTCCGACAGGCTGGCGATGGCGGTGGCCCAGACCTCGGTGAGGTCGCCGGTGGCATCCACGTTGTCCCCTGTCATCAGCAAGCTATCCACAATCTTATCCACAGGTGTGGAACAGGTGGGCGACGATAGCCAGTATCCAGCGCCCGCCGGACAAGTGCCCGCTCCACACCGCCTGGGCGCCGGGCCGGTTTGACCGTCCTCGACCCCGGTTCCGTACTGTTGGGCGTCTGCCTCGGAGTCATCCGGGGCGTAGCAGTCTTCCCCGTTCGCACGCGTCCAGGAGCCAGACCATGAAGCGCACCTTCCAGCCCAACACCCGCCGCCGGGCGAAGACCCACGGCTTCCGGGCCCGGATGCGCACCCGCGCCGGTCGCTCCATCCTCGCCGCCCGCCGCACCAAGGGCCGCGAGCGCCTCTCCGCCTGACGCGGCATGCTCCCCGCCGCCAACCGCATGCGGACCGCGGCTGACTTCGCACACACGACCCGCCGGGGCACGAAGGTGACCCGCGGGTCTGTTGTCGTCTACGTGGCCGCCGGCCGTGGACGCCGACCCCGGCGCGAGCGGGCCTGGTCGTGAGCAAGGCGGTCGGCAACTCCGTCGTTCGGCATCGGGCGTCCCGCCGCATCCGAGGCGCGTCTGCTGCCCCTGCTGCCGACGCTGCCGCCCGGAACACGGGTGGTGGTGCGCGCCCTGCCCGGAGCGGCCACGGACCCCGCAGCTGGCCGACACGTGGCCGACGGCGTCGGCGCCGCGGCGGGACACGGGCAGGGGGCTCCCGATGACGGCTGGCTGCGCCCCGACCTGGGCCCGGCTGCACTGGGCATGGGACCACTCGATCGGCTGGCTGCTGATGTGGGCGCTGATCCTGCCCGATCCGGGCCTACCAGCGGCTCATCTCGCCCCTGACTCCGCCGAGCTGCCGGTTCCACCCGAGCTGCTCCGCCTACGCGGTGGGCGCGATCCAGACGCACGGAGCGCTCAAGGGACTCCTCCTCGGGACCTGGCGGATCGTCCGGTGCAATCCGTGGAACAGTGGTGGACTGGACCCCGTCCCCGCCAAGGGACACTGGTTACCGGACGTGCTGCCGGACGGCGAAGCACGGCATGGAACGATGGGTCCTTGCGGCCCTTCGGGCTCGAGCGTCTAGGAAGGCTTCCCACACGTCATGTTCATCCTCGACTGGCTGAAGAACGCGGTCAGCTGGATCCTCGTCCAGTTCCACCAGTTGTTCACCAACGTGCTCGGGATGAACCCCGACAGCGGCTGGACGTGGGCCTTCTCCATCGTCGGCCTGGTGATCGTCATCCGCATCGCGCTGATCCCGCTGTTCGTCAAGCAGATCAAGGCGCAGCGCAATCTGCAGCTGATCCAGCCGCAGATGAAGGAGATCCAGAAGAAGTACGCCGGCGACAAGGAACGCCAGTCGCAGGAAATGATGAAGCTGTACAAGGAGACGGGCACCAATCCGCTCTCCTCGTGCCTGCCGATCCTGTTGCAGGCACCCATCTTCTTCGCGCTGTTCAGCGTGCTGCAGGGCGTGGCGCAGTACAACCCGGACGACCCGACCTACGTCGCGCCCGGCGTGTTCGCCTGGCCGCAGTACGCCGATCTGACGGCGTCGATGCACGACGCGGAGATCTTCGGCGTGCCGCTGTACGCGACGTTCATGGACGCGATGGAGACGCCGAACCCGACGGCGACGCGCATCCTCGCGCTGGTCATGATCGCGCTGATGACGGCGACCACGTTCATCACGCAGCGCCAGCTGATCGTCAAGAACAGCGCGCCCGACAACCCGATGGTCAAGCAGCAGAAGATCCTGCTGTACGTGTTCCCGGTCATCTTCGCGGTGTCGGGCATCAACTTCCCGATCGGCGTGCTCATCTACTGGTTCACCACCAACCTGTGGTCGATGGGCCAGCAGTTCTGGGTGATCCGGAACAACCCGCAGCCGGGCACCCCGGCCTTCGAGGCCCGCGAGGCCCGAAAGGCGGCCAAGGCGGCCGCGAAGAACGGCCCGGCCATCGAGACCATCCCGGCCGACGGCGAGGAGGTTTCCGACACTGCGTCGGAAACTCTTGCCCGGCAGCAGCCCAAGAAGACCTCGCGCAGCCAGCGCAAGAAGAAGTGACCGCGGCCGCGCCGCGATCCTCCGACCTGACAAGCACGACCGTGTGGAGAGACTGATGACTGACGTGACCGATGTGACCGAAGACGCGACCGACCAGAGCGCTGAGCCGACGGCCGAGCCGACGCCGACGGCGGAGCCGACCCATCTGAAGGGCGCCGCCCTGCTGGACAAGGAGGGCGACGTCGCGGCGGACTACCTCGAGGGCCTGCTCGACATCGCCGACCTCGACGGCGACATCGACATCGACGTGGAGGGCAACCGGGCCATGGTGTCGGTGGTCGAGGCGAACCCCGGGGACCTGCGGCACCTCGTCGGCCAGGACGGCCGCGTGCTCGACGCCCTGCAGGAGCTGACCCGGCTGGCCGCCACCCGCGAGACCGGCGAGCGTTCGCGGCTCATGCTGGACGTGGCCGGCCATCGCGCCGCCCGTCGAGCCGAGCTGGTGACGATGGCCGAGGAGGCAGTGGCCGAGGCCAAGCGCACCTCCGCGCCGGTGCGCATGGAGCCGATGACTCCGTTCGAGCGCAAGGTCGTCCACGATGTCGTGGCCGACGCGGGCCTGACCAGCGAGTCCGAGGGCGACGAGCCCTCGCGTCGCGTGGTCATCGACCGCCTGATCCTGGGCCGACCATGGTTTCCCGTGAAACACCGGGGCCGACGCCACCCCTGCCCGACTGGCTGGCCGCCCAGGCCGGCCCGCTGACGGCCTTCGCCGCACTCCTCGCCGATGCCGGCGTGACCCGCGGCCTGATCGGGCCGCGAGAGGTGCCACGGCTGTGGCAGCGCCACCTGCTGAACTGCGCGGTCGTGGCGGATCCCGACGCTGGCCTGGTGCCCACCGGGGCGAGGGTCGGCGACGTCGGCTCGGGCGCCGGCCTGCCCGGGCCTGGTGTGGGCCATCGCCCGGCCGGACACCACGCGTGCTGCTCATCGAGCCGCTGCTGCGACGCAGCACCTTCCTGTCCGAGGCGGTCGCCGAACTCGGTCTCGGCGACCGGGTGACCGTGTGGCGCGGGCGCGCGGAGGAGGCAGCCAGCCAGTCAGGCTTCCAGCCGGTCGACGTGGTCACGGCCCGCGCCGTGGCGCCCCTGGAGCGACTCGTCGGCTGGACGGTCCCTCTCCTCGCCGTTGGCGGACGACTGGTCGCACTGAAGGGCAGCAGCGCCGCTCAGGAGCTCGCCGACGGTCAGGCGGCTGCCCGCGCGGCGGGGCTCGCCGACCTCGAGGTGCGGGAGGTCGGCAGCGGCGTCGTGGATCCGCCGACAACGGTCATCATCGGCGTCCGGCGTACGGCACAATGACGCCGTGACGACGACCGGGGACACCATCGAGGCCGTCGGCCTGGGCTGGCCCACCGAGCCAGCGGATGTTTCCCGTGAAACCCCCCGGGATGTTTCCCGTGAAACAGTCGGTGTCCCACCGGCGATCCGGCCGCCGGTGACCCAGCCGGCCTGGGCTGGCCCGCGTGACCGCCACCCGCATCATCACCGTCGCCAACCAGAAGGGCGGCGTCGGCAAGACCACGAGCACCGTCAACATCGCGGCGGCCATCGCCCAGGCCGGGCACACCGTCCTGGTCATCGACATGGATCCGCAGGGCAACGCGTCGACCGCCCTGGGCGCCGTGCATCACGAGGGCACGCCGAGCGTCTACGAGGTGCTGTCCGGGGAGCTCGCGCTGATCGACGTCCTCCAGGAGTGCCCGGACATCCCCGGCCTGTGGACCGCGCCCGCCACCATCGACCTCGCCGGCGCCGAGATCGAGCTGGTCGCCCAGGTGGCGCGCGAGTACCGGCTGGCCCGGGCCATCGACGCCCTGCTGGCCGTTCGGCACTTCGACTACGTCTTCCTCGACTGCCCGCCCAGCCTCGGCCTGCTCACCCTGAACGGCCTGGTGGCGGCCCGAGAGGTGCTGCTGCCCATCCAGTGCGAGTACTACGCCCTCGAGGGCCTGTCCCAGCTGCTGCGCACCGTCGACATGGTGCGCACCCACCTGAACCCGGGGCTGGCCGTCAGCGCCATCCTGCTCACGATGTACGACGGGCGCACCCGGCTGGCCTCGCAGGTGGCCGACGAGGTGCGCACCCACTTCGGCGCCCAGGTGCTGCAGACCGTCATCCCGCGCTCGGTGCGCGTCTCGGAGGCACCGTCGTACAGCCAGACGGTCGTGACCTACGACCCGACCTCGTCCGGGGCACTGGCGTACCGCGAGGCGGCCGCGCAGGTGATGGCGATGCGTCAGGAGACTGCTGTCCACATAGTTATCCACAGACATATACCTACATATCGGCATAAATATCACGAGTTTTCCCCGGAGGAGTGGCATGGCAGCAGCGCCGAAGCGTGGCCTGGGCAAGGGACTGGGCGCCCTGATCCCGTCGTCGACGCCCGACGAGGCGACGACCGGCCGCCGCCGGCCACGTCGCCGGCGAACCGGTCGCCCTCGCCCCGGTCGGCGCCGTCTACGCCGAGCTGCCCATCGACCTCGTGCTGCCGAACTCACGCCAGCCGCGGACCGTCTTCGACGAGGACGCCCTCGCCGAACTGGTCTTCTCCATCCGGGAGATCGGGCTGCTGCAGCCGGTCGTCGTCCGCCGCAGCGGCGACGGCACGCTACGAGCTCATCGCCGGCGAGCGCCGCCTGCGCGCCTCGCGGGAGGCCGGCCTGACGGCCATCCCGGCGATCATCCGCGACACCGACGACGATGCGATGCTGCGCGACGCCCTGCTGGAGAACCTGCACCGAGCCGACCTCAACCCGCTCGAGGAGGCGGCCGCCTACCAGCAGCTGCTCTCCGACTTCGGCTGCACCCAGGACGAGCTCGCGCGCCGCATCGGCCGCTCGCGACCGCAGGTGTCGAACACGCTCCGACTGCTCAGGCTCCCGCCCGACGTGCAGCGGCGGGTGGCGGCGGGGGTGCTGAGCGCGGGCCATGCCCGCGCGCTGCTGTCCCTCGACGATCAGGCCGCGATGGAGGCGCTCGCCACCCGCATCGTGGCCGAGGGCCTGAGCGTGCGGGCGGTCGAGGAGATCATCATCGTGGGCGACGCCGACGGGCGTAAGCGCAAGTCCTCGCCGCGCGCCCGCGTGTCGCTGCCGCGTGACCCGTCCATCACGCGAGGCCGTGACCGACCTCAGTGCGACCGTGGCGGACGTACTCGACACTCGCGTGCACACCGACGGCTTCGCGACGGGGCGCTCACGGGGACGACTGGTGATCGAGTGCGCAGACCTCGAGGACCTGCGACGGGTCGTCGACCTCATCGCCGAGGCGCTGAGGTCGGTACTCAGCACGCCGGCTCGAGGCGCGCGCGACTGCAGACTCGACGAGCTCGGCGCGACGACTGTGCCGAGACCGACGTCGGCCGCCGCCAGGGCCTGCGGGAACAGCGACGTCTCGGTCATGCCCGGGGCGACGTTCACCTCGAGGAACCACGGCACGCCGTCGGAGTCGACGATGACGTCGGTGCGCGAGAGGTCGCGCAGGCCGAGCAGCAGGTGCGCGTTCAGGGCCACTGCCTGAGCCCGCTCGGCCGTCTCGTCGTCAAGCCGGGCCGGGCAGAAGAACTCAGTGGTACCAGCGGTGTAGCGCGCCGCGTAGTCGTAGAGCTCGCCCTCGGGGACGATCTCGACCGCCGACAGGGCGAGCAGGTCGTCGTCCCGCTCGAACACTCCGATGGCGAGCTCGGTGCCGGCGATGTACTTCTCCATCAGGACGACGTCGCCGTAGGCGAACGCCCCCACCATGGCGGAGGGCAGGTCGGCGGCGGCGTGCACGATCGCGGTGCCGAGGGACGAGCCGCCGCGGGTGGGCTTGACGACCAGTGGCAGGCCGAGGCGCTCGACGACCGCGTCGAGGACCGCCGGCGGCGCCCAGCTCGCGGAACGTCGACTGGGGCATGGCGACGCACTCGGGCGTGCGCAGGCCCGCCTGGGTCACGAGCTCCTTGGTGATCGGCTTGTCGAAGGCCAGCCGGCTCGCCGCGGCGCCCGAGCCCACGAACGGGATCCGCAGGCACTCCAGCAGGTCGCGCAGGGCGCCGTCCTCGCCGGCCGCACCGTGCAGCAGCGGCACGATGCAGTCCGGCCGGTGCGCGCGCAGCCGGTCGAGCAGTCCGGCATCGACGTCGGCCTCGAGGACCTCCCAGTCGGGACGCTCCAGCCGCAGCGCCTCGGCCACCCGGCGGCCCGAGCGCAGGGAGACGTCGCGCTCGGCGGACAGGCCACCGGCGAGGACGAGCACGTGCATGGGCGCTCCTACTGAAGGTCGGGCGCGGGCACGCTGGAGCCCGTCACCGGATTGAGGGCGTGCGTGGTGCCGAAGGTGTCGGCCAGCTCGAGCTCGGTCTCGATGACGGCCGCCAGCCGGCGCACGCCCTCGCGGATGCGGTCGGGCTCGGGGTAGCAGTACGACAGCCGCAGGTTCTGCCGGCCCTGCCCGTCGACGTAGAAGCCGGTGCCGGGCACGTAGGCCACCAGGTTGGCGACGGCGCGGGGGAGCATGGCCGTGGCGTCGAGGCCCTGCGGAAGCGTGAGCCACGAGTAGAAGCCGCCGGCCGGGATCGTCCAGCTGGTGCCGTCCGGCATGAGCGCCTGCAGTGACTCCAGGAGGGCGTCGCGCCGCTCGCGGTAGACCTCCTGGAACGTCTTGATCTGCTCGCGCCAGGGCTGGGTGGCCAGGTACTCGGAGACGGTCAGCTGCGAGTAGTTCGACGGGCACAGCACCGCAGACTCGTTGGCCAGCACCAGCTTCTCGCGCACGCCGTGCGGTGCCACGGCCCAGCCGACGCGCAGGCCCGGAGGCGATCGTCTTCGAGAACGACCCCAGGTAGATGACGCCGTCGGCGTCGTCGGCGCGGATCGCGCGCGGGGGCTCGCCCTCGAAGCCCAGCAGTCCGTACGGGTCGTCCTCGAGGATGGCGATGCCGGCCGACTGGGCGATGGCGAGGATCTCGGCGCGCCGCGCCGGTCCCTGCGTGACGCCCGCGGGGTTGTGGAAGCTGGGGATCGTGTAGATGAGCTTGACCCTCTTGCCCGCCGCGCGGGTGGCGGTGATCGCCTCCGACAGGGCGCTCGGCACGAGGCCCTCGTCGTCCATCGCGACGTGGATGACGTCGCACTCGTACGCACGGAAGACACCGAGGGCGCCCACGTACGACGGTGCCTCGACGAGCACGACGTCGCCCGGATCGCAGAAGATGCGGACCACGAGGTCGAGGGCCATCTGGGAGCCGGTGGTCACGACGATGTCGTCGGGATGGGCCGAGACGCCCGACCTCGCCGATCACCTCGAGGATCTGCTCGCGGAGGGTGACGTCACCCTGGCCCGAGCCGTACTGGAGGGCCTGCGCGCCGCGCTCGTAGAGCAGCCGCTGCGCCGTGTCGGCGAGCATGTCGATGGGCAGGGCCTGCACGTAGGGCATCCCGCCGGCCAGCGACACGACCTCGGGCCGCGAGGCGACGGCGAACAGGGCCCGGATCTCCGACGCGCGCATGGCGTTGGCGCGACTGGCATACGAGTCCACCCATGGATCGAGCCGGGAACCTCCGGTCACGCTAATCACCTCGCCTCCGCGTCGCGGCCACTGACGTGGCTGTCGGCCAGCACGGGGTCGGCTGGCCCGCCTAGAGTAAGGCCAACGGAAGGACGGGGATCATGCGGCGTGCGCTCGCCCTCATCGGGCTCATCGGACTCGGCGTGCTGATCGGCTTCATGGTCCGCCTCGTGTGGCCGCGTCGGAAGGGCTCCGTCCCCGCGGTCTACGACCCGCCAGGTGGTCCCCTGTAGGCAGGTGCTCCGGACAGAGCGGACAGTCCTACCGGGGCGAGCAGAAGGCCGTCACGGCCGCCGCGATCCCGTCCGCCACGGCGTCCTGGAAGGCCGGGCTGGTCAGCCGGCGTGCGTCGGCCTCGTTCGACAGGTAGCCCAGTTCGACGCGCACGGCCGGCATGCGCGTCATGCGCAGCAGGTCCCAGGTGCGCGGATGCGTCTGGCAGTCCAGCAGGTCGGTGCGGGCGTGCACCTCCTCCTGGACACGCTCCGCGAGGATGCGTCCGCTGGTGCGAGTGGGTGCCGCCCCGGGGGTCGCCGAAGTAGAAGGTGACCAGGCCGTTGGGCAGCGGGCTGGCGACCCGGTCCACGTGGAGCGACACGACGAGGTCGGCTCCGGTCTCGTTGGCGAAGGCAGCACGCGCGGGGTCGTCGGGGAACCCGCTGACGGGGTCGCGATGGGCGGGACGGGTCAGCAGCACCTGCGTGCCGAGGGCGGCCAGGCGGCCCTCGACCCGGACCGCGATCGCGTGGCACAGGTCGGCGTCGACGGTGTCACCCGGGTCGAGGACGACGACCTTGTCGGCCACCCCGGTCTGCAGTTCCGACAGCGTGACGTGCTCGCGCAGGCTGGCCGCGTTGCCCCCGGAGATGGTGCGCACGAGCCGGTCGAAGGCACGGAAGGTGTCGGGTCCGCAGGTGCCGTCGGCGTTGACGCCGACGCCCTTCTGGAACTCCCGCAGCGCCGCATCGGTCTGCACGCCGAAGATTCCGTCGGTCCGTCCGGAGGCGAAGCCGAGGGTGTTGAGTCGACGCTGCAGCTCGGTGACGTCGTCCCCGGCCATGAGATGACCGGGGACGTAGGACAGCACGCGATCGCCGAGCTGCCAGCGCGACTCGTCGAGGCGCCGGAAGGTGTGCGGGCCGACGATCCCGTCGACCGTGATCCCGCGCTCCTGCTGGAACGAGCGCACGGCACGGTCGAGCTCGTCGTCGAACTCGAGCGGATCACCGGAGGCGACGTCGTCGCACAGCGCCGAGGTGGGCCAGGCGCGAGCGGACCTCCGCCACGGCAGGCCCGCGATCACCACGCCGCAGACCGGCGGACACAGGTCTTCCCCCGATCAGCGGTGGTCGGGTCGGGCTACAGGTACGGCGCGAGGTCGGCGAGCAGCGCGGCCTTCGGCTTGGCGCCGATGATCGTCTTCACGATCTGCCCGCCCTTGTAGACGTTCATCGTGGGAATGGACGTGATGCCGTAGGAGGCGGCCGTCTGCGGGTTCTCGTCGACGTTGAGCTTCGCGATGACGATGCCGTCGTTCTCGCTGGCGATCTCCTCCAGGATGGGGGCGACCATCTTGCACGGCCCGCACCACTCCGCCCAGAAGTCGACGATGACGGGCTTGTCGCTCATGAGGACGTCATCGGCGAAGCTCGCGTCGGTGACCTTCTTGGTTGCTCCCATGGGGTTTCTCCTGGTGTCCGGTGAGGGTGGGTCGAGGGGTGATCGGGCCGGCTGGGTCAGGCTACTCGCTCGCGGCGAGGAACCGCTCGGCGTCGAGGGCCGCGGCGCAGCCGGAGCCGGCCGCCGTGATCGCCTGGCGGTAGGTGTGGTCGACGAGGTCGCCGCACGCGAAGACGCCGGGGATGTTGGTCGCGGTGGTGCGTCCGTCGACGAGCACGTAGCCCTCGTCGTCGAGGTCGACCTGGCCCTTGACGAGCTCCGAGCGCGGGTCGTGGCCGATGGCGACGAACAGGCCGGTCACCGGCAGCTCGCGGGTCTGGCCCGTCACGGTGTCCTTCAGCACGAGTCCGGAGACCTTGGGGTCGCCGAGGACGTCCTCGATGGTGCTGTTCCAGGCGAAGCGCATCTTGTCGTTGCCGAGGGCCCTCTCCTGCATGATCTTGCTGGCCCGCAGGGAGTCGCGGCGGTGCACCAGGGTGACCGTCTTGGCGAAGCGGGTGAGGAAGGTGGCCTCCTCGAGCGCGGAGTCGCCGCCGCCGACGACCGCGATGTCCTGGTCGCGGAAGAAGAAGCCGTCGCAGGTGGCGCACCACGAGACGCCGTGGCCGGACAGGCGCTTCTCGTTCGGCAGGCCGAGCTCGCGGTACGCCGAGCCCATGGCCAGGATCACCGTGTGCGCCTGGTGGGTGGTGCCCGCTCCGTCGACGACCGTCTTGATGTCGTCCGTGAGATCGACGCTGACGATGTCGTCGGTGACGATCTCGGCGCCGAACCGAACCGCCTGCGCGCGCATCTGCTCCATGAGCGCGGGGCCCATGATGCCGTCGGTGAAGCCGGGGAAGTTCTCGACCTCGGTGGTGTTCATGAGCGCGCCGCCCGCGGTGACCGAGCCCTCGAAGAGCAGCGGGGCGAGCTGGGCGCGAGCGGCGTAGACGGCGGCGGTGTAGCCGGCCGGGCCGGAGCCGATGATGATGACGTTGCGGACCTGGCTCACGACGCGCCTTTCCTCATGAATCGAGTCATATACCTGTGGGGGTATCTCCACGGACGTCAACGATCCTACGGTCCGTCGAATTCCCCGGCCCGGTCGGTCGTCCGCTCGGGGCGCTCTACGGGCGCATGGTGAGGGTGATGGCCTTCCACACGATGTCGCAGTCCTCGTCGACGACCCAGACCAGCAGCTGGTCCATGCTCGGCGCCGAGGCGACCGGCGCCTCCTCCGGCACGACGACCACGCCCGCGTCCCGGCCCTCGTACGTCGATCGGTCGACCAGGAGGGCGGTGGCGTTCGCGTCCGCGGTCAGCTTGGTGATGCAGTCCCGCAGGCTCTCATCAGAGGCGAGGAAGCCCGACGGCGGCACGGCGGCCGCCTCGACCTCGACCGGGGCGTCCGCGGCCATGGCCTCCTTCGCCTGCTCCTGATCGCCCACCCCGAAGGCGGAGAGGACCTGGCGCACCTGGGTCTGCAGCCCCGTGGCGGTGTAGTCGGTGTCGGAGTCGACGAGCATCTGCGCCGGGGAGATGCCGGCGAACGCGAGCCGCTCGGGGCCCGCCTCGGCGCTGAGGGCGGCCACGCTCGCTGCGGGTGCCCCCGCATCGCCCGCGACGACCGCACCGCCGCCGGATCCGTCGCCCTGGAACGCCGTCACGGCCACCCCGACGGCGACGACGGCGACCGACGCGGCCACCAGGCCGCCGCCCCAGCGGGCCAGGCGGGAGCGCCCCGACGAGGCAGTGCCGGACGCGCGTGCGGTCTCGGCCGCGAGCGCGGTGCTGAGCCGGTCCCATGCCCACTCGGGCATCGGCTCGTCGGGCGCCGGCCCGTCGGGTCGCAGGAAGTCGAGCCCGGCGAGGGCCTGCTCGACCGCAGCGAGGTCAGCGGGATCGACCTCGTCGTCGAGATCGCGTGGGTAGTTCTCGTCAGCCATGCTCGGGCTCACCCCCTTCCGCCGTTGTGACGGGACCGGTCTGGTCCAGGTTCCGCAGGAAGTCCAGCCGTTTGGCCAGCTTGGCCCGGCCGCGGAAGCAGCGGCTCTTGACGGTGCCCTCGGGGCAGCCGAGCATGCGGGCCGCGTCCTCCACGCTCCAGCCCTCGACGTCCACCAGCAGCACGGCGGCCCGCTGGTCCTCGGGCAGCTCGGCCAGGGCCTGGGTCACGACCAGCTGGATCTCCCGCCGGTCCATGTGGTCGACCGGGTCGGCGACCACCGCGCCGGGCAGGGCGTCGTTGTCGTCGGGCAGCGGCAGGGCGGCGCGCACGGCACGGCGGCGCAGCCGGTCGAGGCTGGCGTTCACGACGATGCGGTGCAGCCACGTCGTGACCGCGGAGTCGCCGCGGAACTGGTCGGCGCGGCGGTACGCGGAGATCAGCGCGTCCTGGAGGGCGTCGGAGGCCTCCTCCGGATCACCGGTCGTGCGCATCGCCACGGCCCACAGCCGGTCGCGGTGCCGCCGGACGATCTCCTCGAAGGCCGACGGGTCGCCTGCCACGTGGGCAGCGAGCAGGTCGGCGTCGCTCGCCTGCTCGGGGACCGTCACGGTCCCGAGCCTAGAGGGTCAGCCGCTGACCACCACGCGCCTGACGCCGCCCTGGTAGACCCCCGACCCCTGATCCTCGGCCGGCGGGACCTGGGTGAACCAGATCAGGACATATCGCCCGGTGACCGGGCGGGGCGATCGCAGGTCGATCCGGCTGCGCGGGGCGAAGGCCGCGGCCAGCGGCGTCCACAGCGCCGGGTCGGCGAAGATCCGGTCGGACACCCGGACGTCGACGTTCGAGCCGGCGCCGAGCAGGTTCATCGACACCTGCTGGATGTCCTGGGGCTGGCCGAGGTCGAGGATCAGGCCGACGCCCTCCTTGCCGTCGAGGTCGGGAGAGGTGTACTGCGACGTCAGCCAGGCCGTGTCGGGATCGTCGTCGTTGACGGTGACGGCCAGCTCCTCGCTCTCCCGGCCCTTGCGCTTGTCCGGCTTGCCGTTGCCGTCGTCGTCGCCGAACGGGTCGTAGGAGCGGTACCGCACGATGGGGAAGGTCTGCTCGATGGTGCTGCCGGACAGGTCGTCGACCGGACGCGCCGGCGAGGTGAGGATCTCGTCGATGGTGACGCCCGAGTCGTCGGCGGTGGTGTCGGATCCCGTCGGTGAGCAGCTGCCAGCCGGCCCACGCGATCCCGGCCACCAGTGCGACGGCCACGACGATCGCCGACGAGTCGGCCCACCGCGATGAGGGCCGTGCGCGCACGTCGACGCCCCGGCGAGGCGGCCGCGCGGATCGTCGTCGTCGAGACGGGGGCGACGTGATCGAGCGCGGCCCCGACCATCGTGGCGAAGGCTGCCGGGTCGGGCACCCGGGCCACGCCGCGTGCACGCGCCGCGGTGACCACGGATCGCGCCACGACGTCGTCGACCCCGCGCGGAACCGCCGCACGCACCTGCGAGGGCGGAAGGACGATCTCGCCGTTGCGCGGTGCGGCGGGTGCCGCCACGGGAGCGTCGCCGGGCCAGTAGCCGGTGGTCAGCAGGTAGACGAACGAGCCGAGCGCGTCGACGTCGGCCTGCTGCCGGTCCGGCAGGTCGGGCAGTGGTCCGAACAGGGCAGCGTCCACCGCCAGGCCGCGCACGCGCACCTCGCCCGCATCGGTGATGAACACGCTCGACGGCCGCAGTCGTCCGTGCGACACGTTCTCCCGCCCGCCCGCGGCGATGGCCCGCGCGACCTCGGCCACCAGGGACAGCGCCTCCGGGGCGGCGAAGGGAGTCCCGTGCCGGTCCTGCGAGGGTGCGCTCGAGGTTGCGTCCGGTCGCCCACTCGCTCACGACGGCGACGCGGCCCGGGTCGGTCGCGGTGGCCGACAGGTCGAGGATGTCGAGCACGCGCAGGAGGCGACGGTCGTCGACGCGCGCGGCTGCCTGCGCGGCGCCGAGGACGGCCGGGGCCCGCGGGTCGTCCGCGGAGAGCACCCGCATCGCGACCGGGCGGTCGAGGATCTCGTCGTAGCCGTGCCACAGGTAGACGTCCTCGTGGCCGCTGCCGAGCCCCGGGTCCTGCGTGACGAGATCGAGCAGCCGGTAGCGCCCGAGCTGCTCGGTTGCCCTCATGACTTCCCCCCACGTCCGCGGACGCGCCCGGCGAGCCGGCGCACGAGCGACAGTACGTCGGAGACCTCGCCGATGCGCATCGCCCACGCCGCGCCGAGGAACACCGCGAGCCCGACGACGGACGTGAGCAGCACGCCGAGCAGCAGCGAGCCCCGGACCTGCCAGGTGACCGTCTCGATGCTGGGCTGGGTCGCCCGGAACAGCGCCAGCACCGCGACCATGACGCCGACCGCGATGGCGGCGGCGAGGAAGGTGCGGACGATCACCCAGGCCGTGCGCGCGCTCTCCATCGAGCCCAGTCGGCGTGCGAGCAGCCACCAGGCGAGCAGGAAGCCCGCCCAGTACGACAGCGAGTAGGCCAGCGCGATCGCGGCGACCTGCTGGCCGCCGGCCCGCGGCGCGATCGCGAACAGCGGGTACGCCAGGGCCAGCAGCAGGACGCTGAAGCCCACGGTGATCCAGAACGGAGTCCGCGTGTCCTCGAGGGCGTAGTAGCCGCGCAGGAGCACGTAGAACAGGGTGAACGGCAGCAGGCCCAGCATGAAGACGGAGACGATGAGCCCCATGAGGCCGGCCTGCGCGGGCGTGGCGGCGCCGTAGCCGAAGAGCAGGACCGCGACGGCGGCGCCGTTGACCATGAGGACGGCCGCGATCGGAGCGATCAGCACGGCGACCGTGCGCATGGTGCGCGCCACGTCCGAGCCCACCTGGCGCAGGTCGCCGGCGTGCGCGATGCGGCTCAGGGCCGGCAGCATCGCGGTGACGATCGACACCGTGATCACGCTGTGCGGCAGCATGAAGATCAGGTGCGCCTTCTGGTACGTCGTCAGTCCGGCGGCCACCGCGTCCGTCGCGCTGGCGTTGACGTTCGCCTGCGTGGCCAGCCGGGTGATGAACACGTACGCGATCTGGTTGACGAGGACCAGCCCGATCGTCCAGGCGGCGAGCGAGCCGGCCTTGCCCAGTCCGGCACCGCGCCAGTCGAAGCGCGGCCGCCACGCGTAGCCGCTGCGCCACATGACGGGCAGCAGGATGAGCGCCTGGAGCGCGACGCCGAGCGTCGTGCCGATGCCGAGGATGAGTACCTGGTCGGTCGTCAGGGCACCGTCCGCAGCAGCCGACGTCCCGGCGATGACGATGAACAGGCCGAAGGTCGCGATGGCCACGATGTTGTTGGCGATCGGCGCGAACATGGGCGCCCCGAAGCGACCGCGGGAGTTCAGGACCTGGCTCAGCATCGCGTACAGGCCGTAGAAGAAGATCTGCGGCAGGCACAGTCGCGCGAACGCGACCGCGAGGTCGAACTCGTTCTGCGGGTAGTCGCTCGGCGTGTACAGGTCGACGATCCACGGCGCCGCGATCACCGCCGCGATCGACAGGACCAGCAGCAGCGTCGCGACGAGGGTGAGCAGGCGGTCGGCGTACGCCTGGCCGCCGTCGGCGTCCTCCTTCATCCGGCGCACGAGCTGCGGGATGAACACGGCGTTGAGGGCGCCGCCGATGACGAGGATGTAGACGATGGTGGGCAGCGAGTTGCCCAGGGAGAACGCGTCGGAGACGAGGAAGAAGCCGAGCGCGGCGGTCATCGCGACGTCGCGGAGCACGCCGGTGACGCGGGAGGCGATGGTGCCGCTCGCCATCACGGCGCTGTTGCGTGCCATCGCGCTGCCGGCCGCCGACGGTGGGTTGGCGGCGATGTCCCCTGCCTGCGACTCGCGCGCCGCCTCCGCGACCTCGTCGTCGTTCGCCATGGCCCTACCGTCCCAGATCGCCGGTGCCGCGGGCGGCGTGCGCCTTGCGGATGCGCCGGGTCACGCCGACGATGACGAAGACCACGATCGCGAGGAACGCCGCGGCGACGACCCAGGCGGCCGCCCGCGCGTAGGCCGTCGAGGCGACGGTGATCGAGGCCGGGTCGCCGTAGTCCTGGCCCTCGGGCCCGAGCAGCTGCACGTCGACGGCCAGGGGATCGCCGCCCACGACCCGGGCGTCGATGTCGACGCTGGCCATCCGTCCCGGCTCGATGCGGATCCCGGTGAGGGGCTCGGACGACAGCCGCAGGGGTGGCCGTCCGCGCAGGGTGAGGCCCACCGTGACCGAGCGGTCGAGGTCGTTCGCGATGGTGACCGGCACCTTGCCCGCGTCGCCCGACAGGGTGATGGTGCCCTCCGACAGCACCCGGACTCGAGCGGTCTCCTCGTCCAGGCTCGTCCGGATGCTCGACAGCAGCTTCTCGCCCCGCGCCGGCTCGCTGCGCCAGGCGGACGACTCGGCGCGCAGCAGCGCCTCGGCGTACGGCTCGCTGATGCCGGTCGGGTCGTCGATGATCGACGTGAAGGCGTCGAGATCCGCGCTGGCCCGGGACACCCGCGCCATGTACTGCGCGCCCAGCTCGGCCTCGCGGGCCTTCTGGCCGTACCCGCCGCGCTGGCGGCTGACGGTCGGCGCCGGCGCGGCGAGCAGTCGCTCGAGGGAGAGCGGCGACAGCCAGGGAGCGGTGCGCGTCGCCCGCAGCAGCGGAGCCAGCAGCGAGGCGGTCGGCGTCCAGCGCACCGATGCGGGCGCGACGACGAGGGCCCGGGTCGATCTGGTCGGCGGGCAGGCTGACCGCGAGCACGGCGGTCTCGGCGAGGAACTGCTGCCGGGCGAGGACGACGTCGGAGGCGCTGCGCTGCGGCTGGGACGAGGACGGCGGTGAGGCCCGGGATCGGTGAGGACCGCCCGGATGGTCCCGACGGCCGTGGGCAGGGCGGCGGTGGCCAGCCCGTCGGTGGAGGCCGCCTCGTCGGTGGGCGGCATCGCATCGGCGCGACAGGACGAGGGTGGTGACGCCGGCCGAGGCCAGCACGTTCAGGCGTGGGGCGGTCGAGGCGTCCGAAGGGCGCCCAGTAGAGATCCCCGGGGACGGGCGCGCCGCAGGGCTGCCGCGGCGATGCCGGGTCCCTGGGTCACGGCCCGAACGACGTCGTTGGACATCCCGGCCCGGGTCACGGCGGAGGCGTCGACGTCGGCATACGGCAGTGCGCGCATCCCGCCCGGGCGGGTGGCCTCGGCGAGCCTCGTGAGCCACTGGCGGGCCTGCTGCTCGCGATCGCCCACGACGAGGGTCGCCGTCCTCCAGCGACCTGGTACCCGTCGCTCATCCGGTCGGCCGTCTGCAGGAGGGCGGGGTCGGCGAGCCAGGACACGGTCGAGCGGTTGCGGTCGCCGATGTCGAGCAGCCGGTCCAGTCGTCCGCCCGGGGACAGCTCGGCGGGGGTCTGGTCGTCGAGCAGGACGTCGTCGGCGGCGCGGGACGGCCAGTCCGCCAGCGGCCACAGCCAGATGAGGTCGACAGGCGTGACCGTCGATCCCGTCGGGGAACCACGGCAGGAACGTGCGCACCGCGCCCTTGCGGACGTCGAACTCGTCGACGCCCGTCTCCTGGCCGAGCGCCTCGACCCCCAGCACGTAGGTGCCCTGATGTGGGCAGGCCCAGCTGGGACACCGGGATGCGCAGGGTGAAGCCCCGGCGCCCTCCCGGTGGCAGCTCCGCCGCCACCTCGGTGCGGGTGGCGAACAGGGGCACGTCGTCCGGGTCGCCGTCGGCCGGGTTCGTCGGGGCGCCCGCCACCGTCACGACGTCGCGACGGTTCGCGAGCGGCGCGGACGACCGGCGCAGCTGCACGCTGACCGAGGTCAGCGGTGCGCGTGCCGTGCTGATGATGCGTCCGGTGATGCGCAGGGTGTCGCCGTCCACGGGGATGGCCGGGCGCAGCTCGTCGATGACGATCCGGACCGACGCGTCGGGGTCGTCGGCGGTCGCCACGCCGGCGGGCGCGGGGACGGGACCGCTCCCGGGTGCCGCCGCGGTCGGCGTGGCCGCCGCGGGAGCCAGCGAGTCCCACCGCGAGCAGCAGCGGTCGCGAGCACACGTGCCGCTGCGGGATGCCTCACGCCGGGCCCGGTCCGAGTGCGGGGTCGGCCAGGGCGGCATGGACCCGGTCGAGCAGTCGGCGCTCGTCGGCGTAGCGCAGCCGGGCGGCCACCTCGTCCAGCGGCACCCAGGCGACCTCGGCCACCTCGGCGTCCGCGTCGGACAGCACCAGGTCCTCGGCGTCGAGCAGGTAGTGGTGGACGGTCTTGTGGATGCGCTGGTTCTCGGCCATGAACCAGAAGTCGATCGTGCCAAGGCTCGCCACGATGCTGCCGCGGATGCCGGTCTCCTCGAAGACCTCGCGGACGGCAGCGTCCTCCGGCGTCTCGCCCGCCTCGATGTGACCCTTCGGCAGCGACCAGATGAGGCGGCCCCGACGGTCCCGCCGGGCGATCAGGGCCGCCTTGGGCTGGCGGCCCCTGCGGTCGAGCACGAATCCGCCCGCGGAGGTCTCCTCGACCCGGCGCACCGCGGGACGGCGCGGCGTCGGCTTCGGGGTGCTGGGCATATGGGCAGGATAAACCGGGTGAACGCACCCCCCGGTCGCACCGCGTCTACGCTCTGGTGATGTGGCCCCCGAATCCCCCTCGAGCGTGACCGACGCCCAGCGGCGTGCCGTGGCGGAGCTGGCCCCGATCGCCGGGCTGCTGACGGGCATCGGGCGAGCTCTTCGCGTCGGCCGGGCACGAGCTCGCCCTCGTGGGGGGCCCGGTGCGCGATGCGCTCCTCGGGCGGCTGTCCACCTCCAGTGACGCCGACCTCGACTTCACGACCGACGCGCGGCCGGAGGCCGTCCTCGCGCTGCTGGACGGCTTCGCGGAGACGACCTGGGACGTCGGCATCCGGTTCGGCACCATCGGCGCTCGCGTCGCCGGCCGCGAGGTGGAGGTCACCACCTACCGGGCGGAGCAGTACGACACGGACTCCCGCAAGCCCCAGGTCGACTTCGGGCACTCCCTCGACGGCGACCTCGTCCGCCGCGACTTCACCATCAACGCCATGGCGATCCGACTGCCGGACCTCGCCTTCGTGGACCTGTTCGGCGGTCAGGCCGACCTGACCGCCGGGATCATCCGCACGCCCGGCACCGCGCACGACTCCTTCACGGACGACCCCCTCCGGATGATGCGCGCCGCCCGCTTCGCGGCCCAGCTCGGCTTCGCCGTGGACGACGAGGTCATCGCCGCGATGACGGCGCAGGCCGAACGACTGTCGATCGTGTCCGCGGAGCGGATTCGCGAGGAGTTCATGAAGATCGTGATGTCGCCGGATCCTCGACGCGGACTGGCGCTGCTCGTCGACACCGGACTGGCGGACTACGTCCTGCCCGAGCTGCCCCTGCTGCGGCTCGAGGAGGACGAGCACCACCATCACAAGGACGTGTACGAGCACACCCTCACGGTGCTGGAGCAGGCGATGGTCCTGGAGCGGGCCCACGAGCCGGCCAGCGGACCGGATCCGGTGCTGCGACTGGCCGCCCTGCTGCACGACATCGGCAAGCCGCGGACGCGTCGCTTCGAGCCCGACGGGCGGGTGTCGTTCCACCACCACGAGGTCGTGGGTGCCCGGATGACCCGCAAGCGGATGCAGCAGCTGCGGTTCTCCAACGAGATGACGGACGACGTCTCCACGCTCGTCGAGCTGCACCTGCGCTTCCACGGCTACGGCAGCGGGGAGTGGACGGACTCGGCCGTACGGCGATACGTGCGCGACGCCGGACCGCTGCTGACGCGGCTGCACAAGCTCACGCGCGCGGACTCGACCACGCGCAACCGCCGGCGCGCGCAGGCGCTCCAGCGGTCCTACGACTCGCTCGAGCAGCGCATCGCGGAGCTCATGGCGCAGGAGGAGATGAACGCCGTCCGGCCCGACCTCGACGGCCGGGCGATCATGGCGATCCTCGACGTGCCGCCCGGCCCGGTCGTGGGCGAGGCGTACCAGTTCCTGCTCGACCTCCGACTGGACCGCGGCCCCATGGACGCGGCCCTCGCGGAGGAGGCGCTGCGCGCCTGGTGGGCCGCCCGCGCGTGACGGCCGCGATCAGCCGAGCAGCTCGCGGATGTCGTCGGCGGACAGCCCCTTGCCCGACCGCACCGGTGTCGCCCATCACGCCCGCGAACAGCGCGGCCTTCTCGGCCTTGAGGGCCATCACCTTCTCCTCGATGGTGCCTCGCGACACGAGCCGGTACACCATCACCTGCTTGTCCTGGCCGATGCGGTGCACGCGGTCGACGGCCTGCGCCTCGGTCGCCGGGTTCCACCACGGGTCGAGCAGCACGACGTAGTCGGCCTCGGTGAGGTTGAGGCCGAAGCCGCCCGCCTTGAGGCTGATGAGGAAGACGGGAGCATCGCCCCCGCGGAAGCCGTCGATCACCTTCTGCCGGTTGCGGGTACGGCCGTCGAGGTAGGCGTGCCGGATGCCGGCCGCGTCCAGGCGGGCGCGGGCCAGCGCCAGGTAGCGGGTGAACTGGCTGAACACCAGCACGCGGTGGCCCTCGGCGACGACGTCGTCGAGCATCTCCATCAGGGCGTCGAGCTTCGCCGACGGGATCCCCGCGTGCTTGTCGTCCACCAGGCTCGCGTCGAGGCTGAGCTGCCGGAGCATCGTCAGCGACTGGAAGATCTGGAACCGGTTCGAGTCCATGTCGCCCAGCAGGCCGAGCACCTTCTGGCGCTCGCGCTGCAGATGGGTGTCGTAGAGCCGGCGATGCCGGGGATGGAGGTCGAGCTCGAGCACCTGCTCCTGCTTGGGCGGGAGGTCGGCTGCGACCTCCTCCTTGGTGCGACGCAGCATGAACGGCCGGATGCGCCGGCGCAGGAGGGCCAGTCGCTCTCCGTCGGCCTCGCGCTCGATGGGGCGCTGGTAGTACTCGGCGAACCGCTTCGGGACTGGGGAACAGCCCCGGCGCGGTGATCGACAGCAGCGACCACAGCTCCATCAGGTTGTTCTCCATGGGCGTTCCGGTGATCGCCAGCTTGAACGGGGCGTCGAGCCGGCGGGCGCAGCCGTAGGCCTTCGACTGATGGTTCTTGACGAACTGCGCCTCGTCGAGCACGAGTCCGCTCCACGGGAGCACGTCGAACTCGTCGAAGTCGAGCCGGAACAGGGTGTAGGACACCACGACGACGTCGGCCCCCCGCGACGCCTCGGCCACGCCGGTGCCACGGCGCGAGGACGTCTCGGCGATGGGCAGGACCGAGAGCGACGGGGCGAACCGACCGATCTCCGCCGCCCAGTTGTGGACCACGCTCGCGGGGGCGACGACGAGCCAGGGCGCCTCGGCGTCGCTACCCGTACTGGAGGGCTGGTCGCGCGCATCGGCGATCAGGGCGATGGCCTGCAGCGTCTTGCCCAGCCCCATGTCGTCGGCGAGCACTCCGCCGAGGCCGTGGTCGCGCAGGTGGGCGAGCCAGGCGTAGCCGTCGGACTGGTAGCCGCGCAGCGTGGCCTCCACGCGCGGGGACAGCGCGCGTGGGGGGATGCTGCCGGCGGTCGCGAGCGAGGCGAGTGCCTGGCGCCACGCCGCCGCCTGGGTGTCGACGACACCGAGCTGCTCGAGCTCCGCCCACAGGTCGACGTGGTACCGACTCACGCCGAGCCCGTCGCGAACGTGCTCCTGGAGGCTGCGCGCCTCCTCGATCAGCCGACGGAGCTGACGCAGCTCGGGCTGGTCGAGGCGCAGGTACGTTCCGCTCGCGAGGATGAGCAGCTCCTGCTCCGTGGCCAGGGCCCGCAGGAGCTCGTCGAGGGGCACCTCCTGGCCGTCCACCGCCACGGTGACGGCCAGGTCCAGCCAGTCCCGGGTTGCCTCTCGGGGTGTCGCGGTCACGGTGATGGCGGGCGCCTCGGTGGCCTCGCGGTAGTCGATCGGGGCGCCGCTGACCGTGACCAGGATGCGCTCGTCCAGCTCGAGCACCGGCAGGGCGTCGCGGGCGAACGCGAGCATCGGCAGGCCGACGAGCACGCCGATGCTGGCCAACCGGTGGCCGGTGGCCGTGGGAGCCCCGAGATGCGGGTAGTGCTCGATCAGCCAGTCCAGCGAGGCGAGGATCTCCTCCTCGGCGGCCGCGTCCCTGCGGACCGCGGGGTCGTCGCCACGCGCGCTGCGCAGCGGCACCCGGGGCGTGTTCGAGGGGTCGGTGCCGGGCACCGCGTAGCGCCAGCTCCATTGCGCATCGAGCCGAGCCTGGCCGTGATGCTGCAGGTGGAGCTCGAGCAGGGGTCGGGGCAGCTCGGGCAGCGTGAAGGAGCCGTCCCGGCTGGTGACCGGGTGCAGGGTGCGAAGCGCGGGAAGGACGTCGTGCGCGAACGTCTCGGCCTCCGCGTCGGGGATGCGGACGGGCGGCTGGCCGGCGAGGGTGGCGAGAGCGGGATCGAGCGGCTCGGCCAGCCGCGCCAGTCGGAGCCGGGTGGGCTGCGCCGCAGGGTCGTCGGGGCGCACGTCCCAGGCGAAGACGCCGTGCGCCGGTCGTCCGACGAAGCCGAGCCGTTCCGGGGCGACGCGCTCGCCGTCGACGACGAGGGGGACGGCGACGACCAGGGTGTCGTCCTGACGGGTGATGTCGACGGTCGCCTCGACTCGCTCGGCGAGCACCGTCACCGGTGTCTGCCCGCGGTCGTCGAGGGAGAGGGGGACGCCCGCCGCGACGACCTGATCCAGTACGTCCCACAGCAGCGGGGCGTTGATCCGATCGAGGTGCAGCCAGGCGTCGCGGGTGTCGTAGGGGAAGTCGAACCGGTGGAGGGCGGCCAGGGGGCGGACGGCGTTCCGCTGGCTCGGGGTGCCGGTGTCGTGCGCGTGCGCCAGGCCCGTCCAGGTGAGCCCGCCCTGCACCCAGCGGCCCTTGCTGCCCATCGCCACGAGGCGGGCGAGGAGCCCGGGCGCCTGCGTGCCCGCCGCGTAGCGGGTCGCGAGGAGTGGAGGCTGCACGCGCAGCTGCAGGCCGAGGTCCCGCGCACGGTGACCGAGCGGAGCGATCGACG
The DNA here is from genome assembly GCA_963707385.1 of uncultured bacterium. Taxonomy (GTDB): domain Bacteria; phylum Actinomycetota; class Actinomycetes; order S36-B12; family S36-B12; genus UBA10649. The sequence goes on from CAVPPK010000006.1 coordinate 94,805, forward strand.
TCGCTCGGGTGACGGGCGCCAGCTGGGCCAGCCACGCGGACGGCACGGGACGCTCGGGCTCATGGGTCGATGGCGCGGCGGCGGCCGCGTAGAGCAGTGCCGCGACGTGCTTGCAGGATGCCTGCAGCGGGCAGGTGCATGACGTCGCGAGCAGGGCACCGCGGCCGTCACTGCGCGAGGTGGGGGAGAAGATCGCTGCAACGGAGTACGGCGTGCTGGCGGTGCCGGCCACCCGCCCGGTCAGGACGTTCGCCCGGTCGCTCCACACGGACTCGATGACGTGACCGTCGCGGAAGTAGCCGTATCCGCGAGCGACGGCGCCCTCGTCGAGGTGGGCCGCGATCAGCGCCTCATCGATCCGTGGCATCGGTGGCACGGGACCACCCTAGGCGCGCCCTGTGTCGGCCCGTCCCGGCAGGCGAGAGCCCTCAGGCAGCGGCGGTCAGTCGCGGCAGGCTGTGCAGCCGGCTGACGTCGGCGGGCTCAGGCTCGGGCGTGGGAACGTCGCTGTAGATCCACGCGTAGCGCGAGTACCAGGTGCCGAAGGGCGGGGGGAAGGTCGTGTTGTTCACGGCATCCTCTCGAGGTCTGCGGTGGATCTCACCGTGACTCATGTCTAGCCAACGCGGGTTTCGCGCCGGTCAATGCCCCGTGAACGTGCGATGTCGGTCACAGGAGCGCCGTACCTTGGGGGCATGACCACCCCCACGACTCCGCCCCGGCGCTCGCTACGACCCTTCGATGATGCTGCCGACCACCGTGCGGACGGCGACCGTCGTCGAGCGCGAGGCGCGCGGACGGGCCGCCCGGAAGCCGCGACCGCGCAGCGGCCTGGGAACGTACGCACCGGCCGCCGACCGGCCCGATCCGGTGGCGCTGCTCGGGCAGCAGGAGGTCGCCCGCGTGCAGGCGCTGCTTCCCCTGCGGCACAGCCGCATGTCGGCGAGCGCCTTCGCCTTCTACCGCGGTGGGGCCGCGATCATGGCCACCGATCTCGGCTCGCTGCCCAACAGCGGGCTGGTGAGCCAGCTGTGCGGTGACGCGCACCTGTCCAACTTCGGCGTCTTCGCCGCCCCGGACCGGTCGCTCGTCTTCGACGTGAACGACTTCGACGAGACCCACCCCGGGCCGTTCGAGTGGGACGTGCTGCGCCTGGCGACGTCGTTCGTGCTGGCCGGCATGGACAACGGGATCCCGCGGGCGGACCAGGCGGCCGCTGCGGCGGCCGCAGCGCAGTCGTACCGGACGCAGATGGCGCTCTACGCGGGCATGAGCGACCTGGCCACGTGGTACGACCGGGTCGACCTCGCCTCGATCATGCAGCTGTCCCGGGAGCAGGGCCTCAACCGTGAGAAGCGGATGGCCAAGGCCGCCGCGAAGGCGAGGACGCGAACGGCGTGGTCCGCCATCGAGAAGATGACCGACGGTCGTCGACGGGGAGCGGCGGTTCCTCGACCTGCCGCCGCTGCTGATGCCGGTGCCCATGCGAGGGCGGCGTCAAGGACGTGCTGGAGCTGCTGATCGACCAGTACCGCTCGACGCTCCCGCACGATCGCCAGCACCTGCTGCGCGAGTACCACGCGATCGACATGGCGCACAAGGTCGTCGGCGTCGGCAGCGTGGGCCTGCTGGCGTTCGTCATCCTCATGCAGGGGCGCGACCCCGACGACCTCATCGTCCTGCAGGCGAAGCAGGCCGTGTCGAGCGTGCTGGAGCCGTTCACCGCGCCGTCGGTGTACTCGATGGCGGGCGAGCGCGTCGTCGCGGGCCAGCAGCTGATGCAGGCGGCGTCCGACATCTTCCTCGGCTGGGTGCGCGGCGGCGGCGGGCGCGACTTCTACGTCCGCCAGCTGCGGGACATGAAGTTCTCGCCGGACCCGGCCTCGTTCACCACCGCGATGCTGCGGGGCTACGCCCTGCTCTGCGGGCGCACCCTGGCTCGCGCGCACGCCCGCGGCGGCGATGCCGTCGCGATGGCGGCGTATCTGGGCACCAGCGACAAGTTCGATCAGGGCGTGCGCGACTTCGCCGTCGAGTACTCCGGCCAGGTCGAGTCGGACTTCGCCGCGTACAAGGCCGCCATCGCGAACGGCAGCGTCTCCCTCGGCGACGCGGCCGAGGAGTCGAGCTACGTGCTGACGCTCGACCCCTCGACGGGGGTCGCGGTCTCCGTGAGGGCGCCCGCCGCGTCGCCACCCGGGCCGGCGAGCAGCTGAGCGAGGGTCACGAAGCCGGCGACGAGGGCCGAGATCCACAGGATCGTGGACACGGACATCAGGTCGCTGACCAGGATCAACGCCACGCCGATCGCGTAGATGAGCCACCGGGCGTAGCCCAGCTGGTGCGCGGGCAGCGGTCCCGGGACGGCCGTCGGACATGCGGCCGCTGAGCTGGGCCAGGCCGGTGGTGACGTGACCGCGCAGCAGGCGGGCGAGTCGGGTGCGACCGCCGAACCAGCCCGCCAGGATGACGACGACGCCCAGCGTGACGACGGCCTGGGTGCCCGCGATGAGGTAGTCGAGCAGGGTCGCCCAGAAGACGTCCGCGGCCGGTCCCCACGGAGTGCCGGCCAGCTGGTTGGTGAACGCCTCCTGGCCGACCGCGAGGCCCATGAGGATCACCACGCCGGACACGAGCAGGACGATGCCGACGGCCACCGTGGTCCGGGCCCGGCGACGCGCCAGGAGGATGGCGCCGCCGAGCATGAGCGCGATGACGAGCGGCAGCCACTGCAGGATCGGGGAGGTCAGCCCGTAGATGGTCTGGATCTGGGCCAGGCCGGGGGTGTTGGCCAGCACGATCTGCCGGTCGGAGTCGGGGATGGTGATGTTGGCGGCGGCGGTGATGCCGCTGTCGACCAGCTTCTGCTGGATGGCCTGCAGGGCGACCGAGGTGTCGAGGACGAGGTTGTCGCCGTCGAGCCTGACGACGCCGCCGTCCTTGCCCTCGAGGATGAGGACGACGCCCTTCTGGGCCGCGGTGTTGAGCTCGATCCACACGGTCGCGAACTGCTCCGACGCGACGAAGCGCGTGACGAGCTCGCCGATGAGGCTGTTGATGCCGGCAGCGATGGGGGCGGCGAGCTGGTCGGTGAAGCCGGCGTCCGGGAAGAGGTTGCCCGAGCAGGGTTCCCGACCTGGTCCTCGGTGTTCACCTGCGCCACGACGGCGTCGGTGACGGCGACCGAGAGCGCCTCCTGCACCTCCGGCTGGTTGATCAGCGGGCCGACGGTCTCGATGTAGCGCTCGCCGTCGATGACGGTGCGGTGGCCCCAGTGACCGAGGAGGGCAGGGATCAGCAGGATCGTGGCCAGGACGAACAGCAGCAGGGAGGCGATCGACCGCCCACCCCAGCGCTTCTCCTTGGGTGCCTGGACCGTCGCTGCCTGCTCGCTCATCGTGCGTCCCCTCTCTATGCCGTCGTGCGGACTCTACGGGGGCCGCGACGCAGATACCACGCGGCAGGCACCGACCATCAGCACGCCGGACGCCACGTACAGCGCCGGGGCCTGACCGCTGGTGGGCGAGACGAGGGCCATCACCGTGATCCCCGCGACCAGGCAGACGTTGACGATCATGTCGAAGAGGGAGAACACCCGGCCCAGGTGATCGTCCGGGATGAAGCGCTGGACGAGGGTGTCCGAGCAGACCTTCACCGACTGGCCGGCGAAGCCGATGCTCAGGCTGCCGGCGAGCAGGAGCGGCGAACGAGGGCGCGAGCGCGCCCGGCGATGACCAGGCCGATGCCGACGGTGCCGGCCTGCGCCAGGGCGACGACCGACCACGGCACCGAGCCCCAGCGACGACTGGCCCATGGGGTGAGCACCGCACCGATGAGGGCACCGATGGCCGCGGCACCGGTGAGCATGGCGAACTCGTTCAGCGCCGAGTCGGCCTCGTCGACGATGTTGAAGGTGTAGCGCACGAGGAGCAGTCCGCCGGCGGTGAGCACGCCGAAGACGAGGCGGTGCACGCCGACGACGGCGATGGCGCGGCCGGCCTCGGCGTGCAGCCGCAGCTCGCGGATGCCCTCCACGAGGCCGAGGGCGACGCCGCGCAGGGTGTCCGACGGCCCGCGTGCCGTCCGGACCGAGCCGGTCGACGGCGATGACCACGGCGATCACCGCGGAGACCACGTAGGCCCCGGCGGCGCAGGCCAGGACGATGGCGCTGCCGGAGTCGCCGCCGCCGACGGCCGACCGCAGCGTCACGCCGACGAGCGCGCCGACCGCCGCGAGGATCGTGCCGCTGGTGGGCGTGAGCGCGTTCGCCGTGACGAGGTCGCGGCCGGCGACCACATGCGGCAGCGACGCGGACAGGCCGGCGAGCACGAAGCGGCCGATGCCGAGCACGGTGAGCACCGCGAGGCCGAGCAGGAACCCGTCGTTGCCGGCGAGCACCAGCGCGATGATCGGCAGGGTGAACAGCGCCTTGAGGAGGTTGGCGCGGACGAGGACGTTGCGGCGACGCCAGCGGTCGAGGAACACGCCGGCGAAGGGTCCGATCACGGAGTAGGGCAGCAGCAGGATCGCGAAGGCGGCCGCGATCTTGACGGCGTCGGGCTGCCGCTCGGGCGAGAACAGGACGAAGGTGGCCAGCGCCGCCTGCAGGAGGCCGTCGCCGAACTGGGCGACGAGCCGGACGCTGAACAGCAGCCGGAAGTCGCGCCCGGCGAGCACCTCGCGAAGTGCGGGTAGCGCCACCATGTCGGTGACGCTACCCGCCCGTCGAGACCTCAGCGTCCGGCCCGGGGACCTGGAGTGGGCTCGGCAGCTGGCGATGGTGCCGGCGATGAAGTCCTCGACGGCCTGCTTCGCCTCGCTGTCGGAGTACTGCACCGGCGGCGACTTCATGAAGTAGGACGACGCCGACAGCACGGGTCCGCCGATGCCGCGGTCCTTGGCGATCTTCGCCGCACGGACCGCGTCGATGATGACGCCGGCGCTGTTCGGGGAGTCCCACACCTCGAGCTTGTACTCGAGGTTGATGCGGGGCGTCACCGAAGGCGCGGCCCTCGAGGCGGACGAACGCCCACTTGCGGTCGTCGAGCCAGGCGATGTAGTCGCTGGGGCCGATGTGCACGTTGCGGGCGCCCATGTCGTGCGAGGTCACCTGCGAGGTGACCGACTGCGTCTTCGAGATCTTCTTCGACTCGAGGCGGTCGCGCTCGAGCATGTTCTTGAAGTCCATGTTGCCGCCGACGTTCAGCTGGTACGTGCGGTCGAGGATCACGCCGCGGTCCTCGAACAGCTTCGCCATGACGCGGTGCGTGATGGTCGCGCCGACCTGGCTCTTGATGTCGTCGCCGACGATGGGCAGGCCGGCGTCGGCGAACTTCTGCGCCCACTCGGGTGTGCCGGCGATGAAGACGGGGAGGGCGTTGACGAAGCCGCAGCCCGCGTCGATGGCGCACTGGGCGTAGTACTTCGCGGCGTCCTCCGAGCCGACGGGCAGGTAGCAGACGACGATGTCGACCTGGGCGGCCTTGAGTGCGGCGACGACGTCGACCGGCTCGGCATCGGACTCGGTGATCATCTCGCGGTAGTACTTGCCGAGGCCGTCGAGCGTGTGGCCGCGCTGCACGGTGATGCCGGTCGGGCGGGACGTCGGCGAACTTCAGCGTGTTGTTCTCGGAGGCCTGGATCGCCTCGGCGAGGTCGAGACCGACCTTCTTGCCGTCGACGTCGAACGCGGCGACGAACTCGACGTCGCGGACGTGGTACTCGCCGAACTGCACGTGCATGAGGCCCGGCACGAAGTCGGCCGGGTCAGCGTCCTTGTAGTACTCGACGCCCTGGACCAGCGACGAGGCGCAGTTGCCGACGCCGACGATTGCTACGCGTACCGAACCCATTACTGCTCCTTGGTGTGTGTCGAACCGGTGGATGTGCGTGTGTGTCGGTGGTGTCGTGCTCGTGCGCGATCAGCTCGTTGAGCCAGCGCACCTCGCGCTCGGCGCCGTCGAGCCCGTGCTGCTGGAGCTGGAGGGTGTAGGCGTCGACGCGCTCGCGGCTGCGGGTCGAGCGACTCGCGCAGGGTCTGGACCCGCTCCTCGAGGCGCGACCGTCGGCCCTCGAGGATGCGCAGGCGTACGCGGGCCTCGGTGCGGCCGAAGAAGGCCAGGTGGGCGGCGAAGCCCTCGTCCTCCCACGCCTCGGGGCCCGGCTGGTTCGCCCAGGTGGCGAACTCCTCCTTGCCGTCGGCGGTGATGGCGTAGACGACCCGGGCGCGGCGCGCCGACAGCGGCGGGGCGGCCGACTCGGTGGCGGCCGTGACGTCGACCTCCTCGATCAGGCCCTTGGCCTGGACGCGGCGCAGGCACGGGTACAGCGAGCCGTAGGAGAGCGCCCGGAACGGGCCGAGCACGGCGGCCAGCCGCTTGCGCAGCTCGTAGCCGTGCAGGGGCCCGTCGGAGAGGACGCCGAGGACGGCGAACTCGAGCACGTCGTGGCGCTTGGCCATTGCGTCCCTCCCCACGGTGATGTCGACCTGATAACTCAGTACAACATATCAAGTCGATATATCAAAACCGAGCTGCGAGGGCGGTCGCCTACACTTCTGACCCATGGCAGCGCCCCGGAAGACGGCGATCCGCGGCACCATCGCGCGCGGCGAGTCGGCGTCCCCGCGTCGCCGGCCGGCGGCCGGCCCGCTGCCCACGCCGGAGCCGGTGGCCCACCCCGACCGGCCGCGCGGCGTGGTCAACCACGGCCTGCAGCGCCGCGCCGCCCTGCAGCGGCTCTTCGGGGGCCGCGGCCTGGACTCCGACCTGTGCGACGCCGACCCGTACCTGCTCAAGGCGGCCCGCTTCCACGGCGAGCCGACCGGCCAGCCCTGCCCGGCCTGCCGCGACGAGGGCCTCGTCACGGTCACCTACGTCTACGGCGACGAGCTCGGCCCGTACTCCGGCCGCATCCGCAAGGCCGAGGAACTGCCCGCCATGGCCTTCCAGTTCGGCGCCTTCTCGGTCTACGTCGTCGAGGTCTGCCAGCGCTGCCACTGGAACTTCCTGCTCACCACGTACGTCCTAGGCGACGGCGTGCCGCGACGGGCTCTGCCCACGCCGCGTGATCTCCTTGAGTAGTCCCGACCCCTGCGCGTAGCGGGGACTTCCCCGAGACGTGAGGAACCCGTGTCCGACAACCGCCGCAAGCCGGCGCCCAAGGCGAGCGGTGCCAGCGGGCGCGGGCGGTCGACCAGCCGCCGCGACGACGCCCAAGCCCACGCGGCACTGGCTGCGCTGGCTGATCATCAGCCTGGTCGTGCTGGCAGGGATCGGCGCGGCCGTCTTCGCGCTCCTGCTCGCCCGCACCACCGTGCCGAGCCCCAACGAGGTGTCGACGAGCGAGGCCACGATCGTCTACTGGTCCGACGGCACCACCGAGCTCGGCCGCCTCGGCGAGGCGACGCGGCGCAGCGTCGCGCTGGCCGACGTGCCGATCGAGGTGCAGCAGGCGGTGCTCGCGGCGGAGGACCGCACGTTCTACGAGCACGGCGGCATCTCGCCCATCGGCATCGGCCGCGCGGTCTGGAACAACGTCACCGGGATCGTCGACGCAGGGCGGGTCGACGATCACCCAGCAGTACGCGAAGAACGCCTTCCTCACGCAGGAGCGATCCTGGGACCGCAAGGTGAAGGAGGCGCTCCTGGCGATCAAGCTCGAGACCGTCGTGTCGAAGGACGAGATCCTCGAGGACTACCTCAACACCATCTACTTCGGTCGCGGCGCGTACGGCGTCGAGGCTGCGGCGATCGCCTACTTCGGGGTGCCCGCCAGCGAGCTGACCCTCGAGCAGGGCGCGGTGCTCGCCGCCATCATCAAGTCGCCCAGCGGGCTGGCTCCGGAGGACAGCCTTCCGGCGCTCGAGGGACGCTGGGAGTACGTCCTCGACGGGATGGTCGAGCAGGGCTGGCTGACCCCCAAGCAGCGGAACAACGCGGAGTTCCCCAAGATCAAGAAGCAGAAGGCCAAGGACCGGCTCGGCGGTCAGACCGGCTTCATGCTGACCATGGTCGAGCAGCAGCTCGCCGAGCTCGGGTTCGACGAGACCGAGATCCAGCGCGGCGGGCTGCGCATCACCTCGACGTTCGACCGGAAGGCGCAGCGCGCCGCCACCGCCGCAGTCCGCAAGGTCGGTCCGACGACGGGCACCGAGGGCCTGCGGATCGGGCTCGCCGCGGTGCGCCCGGGCACCGGTGAGGTGGTCGCGATCTACGGCGGCGAGAACTTCATCGACGACCAGATCAACAACGCGACGCGCCAGTTCGCGCAGGCGGGCTCGACCTTCAAGCCCTTCGCCCTCGCGGCTGCGACGGAGCAGGGCGTGCCGCTCAACTCGGTGTGGAACGGCGACTCCCCGGCGACCGTCGACGGCTACACGTTCTCCAACTACGGCGACCGCTCGTACGGCCCGGTCACGCTCCTCCAGGCGACCGAGAACAGCATCAACTCCGCCTACGTCGGAACTCGAGTCCGACATCGGGGTCGAGCGCGTCGCCGACGCGGCGGTGCGCGCCGGCGTCCCTGCGGACACCCCCGGCATGGATCTCGACGATCTCAACCTCACGTTCGTGCTGGGCACGGCGTCGCCGTCGGGCGTCGACATGGCGAACGCCTACGCGACGTTCGCGGCCCGCGGCACGATGGCGCAGACATCGGTCGTGACCCGCGTCGTCGGACCCAACGACGGGCTGCTGTTCGAGCTGCAGCCGAAGCTGGACTCGGCCTTCGACACCGACGTTGCCGACACGGTCACCTACGGGCTGAACCGCGTCGTCACCAACGGCACCGGCAGCACGGCACTCGCGCTGGGCCGCCCGGCCGCCGCCAAGACGGGTACGACGGACGACAACAAGAGCGCGTGGTTCGTCGGCTACACCCCGCAGCTGGCCGCCGCCGTGCTCATGGCCAAGGAGGACGAGGAGGGGATCCCGGTGTCCCTGTCGGGCACGGGTGGGCTCGAGACCGTCACGGGCGGCTCGTTCCCGGCGGCGATCTGGACCGCGTTCATGACCGCCGCACTCGAGGGGCAGCCGGTCGAGGAGTTCCCGCCCCCGCCGCCGGACACCGAGCCGACCCTGGACTGCCCGACCAGCGATCAGCTCCGACCTCGAGGAGGTGCCGATCGGCTGCCCGACGCCCGAGGTCGTCCCGGAGTTCTCCAACGAGCCCTCTCCCATCGCTACACTCCCGAGCGATCCTGCGCTGGCGTCGCCGAGTGCGACGCCGAGCCAGTCGCCGGACGAGTCGCTGTTCTCCCCGTCCCCGGCGCCCACCGAGGCACCGCCCGAGCCGATCGAGGAAGGCAGACCCGAGTGACCCAGCAGTCCCCGATCGTGCTGCCCGCTCAGGAGGACCCGGTCGTGGGCAGCACGGTCGGCGTCGTCGGCGGTCCGCTCGGCCGCTGGGCGCGCATCGGCGCGACCTGGTGGACGCCGCTGCGCGTGCTCCTGGCGCTGGCCACGTTCTCGTACATCCTCGGCTACGTGCTCGACCTGTCCTGCCGGTCGGAGGGCTGGCGCAGCCCCGAGCGGTACGAGCACCTCTGCTACACCGACATCGCGCCGCTGTACTCGCTGCGCGGCTTCGCCGACGGCCTGATCCCGTACGTGCAGGCGATGCCCGACGGGCAGCACCTCGAGTACCCGGTGCTCACCGGCGGACTGATGCAGGTCGCGGCGCTGATCACGTCGGCCGTGACGGGGGTCTTCGCGACCGACACTCCCGCGACGGTGTTCTTCGACGTGAACGTGATTCTGCTGTTCATCGCCTTCGCCGTCACCGTGGCCGCGACCGCGCTGACCGTCCGCCGGCGCCCGTGGGACGCCGCCATGGTGGCGCTGGCCCCGACGATGATCCTCGCGGCCACCATCAACTGGGACCTGCTGCCGCTGGCCTTCATCGGGCTCGCCCTGCTGCTGTGGGCGCGACGGCATCCGTTCGCGGCGGGGCTCCTGCTCGGGCTCGCCGTGGCGGCCAAGTTCTACCCCGTGCTCTTCCTCGGCGGCTTCCTCCTCCTGACGATCCGAACGGCGAAGTGGCGTGCGTTCGGGCTCCTGGTGGCGGGCACGGCAGTGTCGTGGCTGGTCGTGAACGTGCCGTTCATGCTGGCGAACGTCGAGGGCTGGTCGTACTTCTACCGGTTCAGCCGACGCGCGGCGAGGACTTCGGCTCGATCTGGTTCGCGCTCTCGCAGGCGGGACTGCCGTCGATCCCTGCCGACGAACTCAACATGATCGCCACCGGGCTGTTCCTGCTGCTGTGCGTGGGCATCGCGTGGGTCACCCTCGCGGCCAAGCGGCGTCCCCGGCTGGTCAGCGTCCTGTTCCTCATCGTGGCCGCCTTCGTCCTCACCAACAAGGTGTACTCGCCGCAGTACGTGCTGTGGCTCGTCCCGCTGGCCGCGATGGCCCGGCCCCGATGGCGCGACTTCCTGATCTGGCAGGCCGGCCAGGTGGTCTACTTCGCCGCCATCTGGTGGTTCCTCGTCGGCTACGGGCTCGACGACACGACGGGGCTGACGGGCCAGGAGTACTCGCTGGCGATCGTGATCCACGTGGTCACGACGGTCTACTTCTCCGCCATGGTCCTTCAGGACATGCTGGCGCCGGGTCTGGATCCGGTGCGAAACGACGGGTTCGAGGAGGACGCCGACGATCCGGGCGGCGGCGTCTTCGACGGCGCGCCCGACGTCGTCACGCTAGGCCGAGGACGGCGTCGAACCTCGACGTCGTGAAACGGACCTCGGCGGCCATGTGGTCGCCGACGGCCGGGATCATGCAGCCCTTCGGCAGCCAGATCATCGACACGTGCTGGTGCGGTGGCTCGGCGAACCAGCGCTGCTTGCCGGCCCACCGGAACGGCGACAGGGCGCGACCCGCCGCATCGAGTGCGCCCGTACCCGCGGTGACCACCCGCTGGCGGACGTTGGCCCCGGGCGTCGGGGCCGACAGTCCGATGCCGTGCGACGTGCCGCCGGACACCACGACCAGCGTGCCGTCCTTGGGACCTGTGCGCTGGCGGTAGCCGACGTGGGAGCCGACCGGCAGCGGATGGACGGCGAGCACCGAGCCCGCGGCGTGCACGGCGCTGCGATCGCCGAGCCACAGGCGCGTGCCGATGCGCGGCCGAAGGACGATGTCGGGCACCGAGGCGACGATCGCGGCCATCTCGGCGTCGTCGAGATGGGAGACCCACACGCGGCTGGCCGGCGAGTTGTGGCCCGGCCACACGTCGGTCTCCGCCTGCCACAGCCCTGCCCACCGCACCACCTCGCGGACCTTGGCGGTGCCCAGGCTCGCGCCCTTCGGGATCGACCTCGTCGGCCGGCTGGGCCAGCGGCAGGTGGATGGCCAGGCCCTCGACGAGGATCGCGCCCCATCGCGAAGGCGGACCGGACCTCGGGGTCGGCGAGCACGCGCAGGAGCTCGCCCTCGTCGAAGCCGAAGCGGTGCATGGAGGTCTGCGCCTCGAGGATCACGCGGACGGAGCCGTGTCCGGTGGCGAGCGAGAGCAGGGCCTCCTTCGACGCGATGGTCCGGATCACGCGGCCCGCGTGCAGCTGCTGGCCCGAGCCGCCACCACTCCTCGGCGGCATAGTCGTCGCGCGGCTCGAACGGCTCCAGCACGATGATGTCGAAGGTCCCGTACTCGGCGACCTCGTCGACCTCGAACACTGTCCCGACCGCGACGGTGTCGGCACTGAGCCGGATCGACTCGTCGGCGAGCAACCGCTGTCCGAGGCCGTAGCCGTTGCCCTTGATGACCGGGACGAGGGGCGCGTGCGCCGCTCGACGCACCGAGTCGCACACCACGTCCTGGTGGTCGCGCCAGCGGGTGGCGTTGACGGTCACGGCGAAGGCCATGGCTTACCCCTTCCTGGACTGGTAGGCGCGGAAGCCCTTGGCCCACGCCGGTCGGAGGATGTGGTCCCACTCGCCGGCGTACTCCTGGGCGAAGCCGCCCGTGCCCACCTTGAACTGTACGAGGCCGAAGAGGTGGTTCGCCGGATCGAGAGTGTCCGCGATCCCGCGCAGGTCGTAGACGTCGCAGCCGAGGGCGTGCGCGTCGCTGATCATCCGCCACTGGAGGGCGTTCGACGGGCGGACGTCACGATCGGCGGTGGTGCTGGCTCCGTACGAGTACCAGGCGTGGCTGCCGACGGTGACCATGATCGTGGCCGCCGCCACGTGTCCGTCGTGGTGGGCGAGATACAGCCGCAACCGCTCCTCGTTCGCGTTGAGCGCGTCCCACATCCGCTCGAAGTAGGCCAGGCCCGCGCGGCGTGAAGTGGTCGCGGTGGGCCGTCTCGACGTAGACCGGGTGGAACGCGGCGAGGTCGGCGCGGTCACCCTGCGTGATGGTGACGCCGAGCTTCTCGGCCTTGCGGATGTTGCGGCGCCACAGCTGGTTGAAGCCGGCGAACACGTCGTCGAGGGTGCGATCGGCGAGCGGCACCTGGAAGACGTAGCGCGGCTGCACGTCGCCGAACCCGGCGCCGGACGAGCGCTGCTGGGTCCAGCCGCCGGCGAGCAGCTTCTCGACGACCCGAGCGCCCGGACCGGAATGCCAGTCCGCCAGCACCTCGCTGAGGCGTGTCGGGTCCGCCCTCCTCCGCCATCGCGGCCTTGATGGTGTCGGCGTTCCAGCGGCGCAGGGCGACGGGCGGCCCCATCTTCACCTGGAAGGCGCCCCGCGCGCGGCAGTGGGCGAGCAGCGGGGTGAGCCAGGCGTCGAGGGAGATGCCGGGGTGCTCCTCGCGCCGCCAGTCGATGTCCGGGCCCTCCGGCAGGTAGGCGAGCGAGCGCTGCGGCAGTCGCGGCACGGGTCGGTAGAGCACGAGACCGGCGCCGACCAGCCGGGACCCCAGGAACCAGCCCAGCGACTCGCTGCGCCAGCCGGCTTTCACGTCGCCCCACTCCGGCAGCTGCAGGAACGACACCGTGCGGCGGCGGGCGACCCAGTCGAGGTGCTGGGCGCGGGTGATGACGCGAACGGCCAGCGTCACGGGCTGGCTTCCACGTCGAGGTCGATCACGACGGGGGCGTGATCCGAGGCGCCCTTGCCCTTGCGCTCCTCGCGGTCGATCTACGCGTCGCTGACCCGGTCGGCGAAGGCAGCGTTGGCGTACACGAGGTCGATGCGCATGCCGAAGCCCGGTGGAAGTTGCCGCCTGCCGGTAGTCCCAGAACGTGTACGGCTCGCCCTTGAGCGCGCGCGGCATGACGTCGACGAGGCCGAGGCCGCGCAGCTCGGCGAGCGCGGCCCGCTCGCGGCTCGGTCACGTGCGTGCTGTCGGCGAACTGCGCGATGTCCCAGACGTCCGCGTCGGTCGGGCGCGACGTTGAAGTCGCCGATGACGGCGAGCGGGCGGTCCGGCTCCGCGGCCAGCTCTGCGCCGACGGTGCGGCCGCAGGGCGCCGAACCAGTCGCAGCTTGTAGCGTAGTGGTCGTGACCCGGGCTCGCGCCCGTTGGGCACGTAGACGCTCCACAGCCGCACGCCGCCGCAGGTCGCGCCGACGGCACGAGGCTCGTCGACGTCCTCGTACTGGCGGCTGGCCGATCGAGTCCCAGCGTGACGTCGTCGAGGCCGACGCGGCTCAGCAGGGCGACCCCGTTCCAGCGGCCGTTGCCCAGGGCGACGACCTCGTAGCCGAGCGCCTGGATCGGCATGTGCGGGAAGGCGTCGAGGTGCACTTCAGCTCCTGCAGCGCCAGCGACGTCGGGCTGGGCGGACTCGAGCCAGGCCGAGCAGCCGGTCGAGCCGGGCCGTGACGGAGTTGACGTTCCAGGTGGCGATCCGCACGGCACGACCCTAGTGCCGCAAGCCGGGTCGATCTTCCGCCGGAAGGGCGGATTTCCGGCGGAAGCTCCCCTCGCGGTACCCTCAGGGGCTGATTCCGGGGGTTCGCCCCGGGAATCGCACGCAAACACCCTCCTGCCACGGAGAGACCGTGGCCGTTTAGTCCGAAGGAGGTGGGCTGTTCATGCGTCGCTACGAGATCATGGTCATTCTGGATCCCGATCTGGAAGAGAAGACCATCGCTCCCAGCCTGGAGGCGTTCCTCAACGTCATCCGCGCCGATGGGGGCACCGTCCACAACGTCGAGATCTGGGGCCGCCGTCGGCTGGCCTACGAGATCAACCACAAGGCCGAGGGCATCTACGCGCTGCTCCATGTGACCGCGACCGTCGACGCCGTCAAGGAGCTCGACCGCCAGCTGTCCCTGAACGAGGCCGTCATGCGCACCAAGGTCATGCGCGCCGAGGAGCCTGTCGCGGTGGGAGCCGAGTAGTGGCCGCCGGTGATGTGAACATCACTGTGGTGGGCAACCTCGTTGCCGACCCCGAGCTGCGCTTCACCCCCAGCGGTGCGGCCGTCGCCAACTTCCGCGTCGCCTCCACTCCCCGAGTGCTCGACAAGACCACGAACGAGTGGAAGGACGGCGAGTCCCTCTTCATCACGTGCAACGTGTGGCGCCAGTACGCGGAGAACGTCGCCGAGTCGCTGACCAAGGGCATGCGCGTGATCGTCACTGGCCGGCTCAAGCAGCGGTCGTACGAGACGCGCGAGGGCGAGAAGCGCACGGTCGTCGAGATGGACGTCGACGACGTCGGCCCCGCGCTGAAGAGCGCCACGGCCAAGGTCAACCGCGTCCAGCGTGACGGCGGCGGCTTCGGCGGCGGTGGCGGCGGTGCGTCGTCCGGCTCGTCGGGCACGTCAGACGACCCGTGGGCGTCCGGCCCCTCCGGCGGCGGCGCAGGGTTCGACGAGCCTCCCTTCTAGGCAGCAGCACTCCCCCGACAACTTCGGCGCGAACAAGCGCCAACCGAACAGGAGCACCACGACATGGCACGAGACTCCAAGGGCGACCGCAAGTCGTCGCCTCGCGGCAAGGACAAGATCATCAAGGCGAAGGCCTGCGCGTTCTGCAAGGACGGCGTCAAGGGCATCGACTACAAGGACACGAACCTGCTCCGCAAGTTCATCTCCGACCGCGGCAAGATCCGCGCTCGCCGCGTGACCGGCAACTGCACGCAGCACCAGCGCGACATCGCCATGGCGGTCAAGAACGCGCGCGAGATGGCGCTTCTCCCCTACACGTCCACCGCACGCTGACGCACGGCACCGAAAGAACAGGAATCGACGATGAAGCTCATCCTTACCCAGGACGTCCCTGGTCTCGGCGCCCCCGGCGACGTGGTCGAGGTGAAGGACGGCTACGGCCGTAACTTCCTCATGCCGCGCGGGTTCGCGATCGCATGGACGCGCGGTGGCGAGAAGCAGGTCACGCAGATCAAGCGCGCCCAGAAGGTGCGCGAGGTGCGCGACCTCGGCCACGCCAACGAGATCAAGCAGGCCCTCGAGGCCCTCACCATCACGATGCCGGCGCACGCAGGTGAGACGGGCCGACTGTTCGGCTCCATCACCAACGCCGACGTCGCCGACGCGGTGAAGGCCGCTGGTGGACCGGTGCTCGACAAGCGCAAGGTCGTGCTTGCCGGGCCGATCAAGACGGTGGGCAAGCACGCCGCCACCGTCGAGGTGCACCCCGACGTGACCGCGAAGATCACGCTCGAGGTCGTCGCCGGCTAGCTCGACTAGACGTGAAGGGGTGCATCCGATGGGTGCACCCCTTCCTCGTCTGCGACCTCTCAGTCTCCGCACGATGCGACTTGCGACGTGAATGTGCTCGCTATGGGGGCATCGGACGTCCACAATGTCCGCTAGGTGCCCATCCGAGGAGTTCTGAATGTCGTTCACCGATTCAGTCCGCACGTGCATCAACAAGTTCGCCACATTCGACGGACGCGCGACGCGCTCGGAGTTCTGGTGGTTCTACCTCTTCGCGGTCCTGGTGGGGTTCATCGGATACGTGCCCATCCTCATCCTGACCCTCATCGGTGCGTCATCGAACGACGGTGCGATCAGCAGCATCTTCACGATCCTGACGGTCATCTTCTGGATCATCTGGCTGATCGTGGTCATCGCGCTGTACATCCCGTTGCTGGCGGTGGGCAGCCGGCGACTGCATGACCGCGGGCAGTCCGGCTGGCTGCAGCTGCTCTACCTGGTGCCCTGCGGCAGCATCGTCCTGATCGTGTTCTTCGTCATGGAGGGCACCCCGGGCGACAACGCCTACGGCCCCAAGCCCGCCTAGCCACCCACACTCGTCACCGACAGGAGAACACAATGGGATTCGGACAAGCGATCTCGCACAACCTGAGCAACATGACCAACTTCTCGGGCCGGGCCGGCCGCCCCGAGTTCTGGTGGTGGGTCCTGGCCATCTGGCTCCTCAACCTCGTCGTCTCGCTGTTCACGGGTGGGCTGACCGGGAGCGACAACGGCTTCCTCTGGTTCGTCGGCTGGGTGATCTCCATCATCCTGACCCTGGCGACCATCGCGGTCGGTGCACGCCGCCTGCACGACACCGGCAAGTCGGGCTGGCTGCAGCTGCTGTGGCTGATCCCCTGCGTCGGCTGGATCATCATGATCATCTTCTGGGCCCAGCCGGGCACGCCGGGTGACAACCAGTACGGTCCCGCACCCGCGTAGCTTCGGACCGGATCCGCTCGGTTCAACGGGCTAGCGGACCTCCAGCCGCCCATCGAGAAGGCCGTCGACGATCCCGTCGGCGGCCTTCTCGATCATTTCGAGCACCTCGTCGAAGCCCTCGGGCCCGCCGTAGTACGGGTCGGGCACCGAGAGGTCGGGATGCGGCTCGTGCAGGTGGGCCAGGGCGGGGTCGAAGGACCGCATCATGCGCAGCTCGGGAGCGCTGGCCGAGGCGGGCAGCATCGCCCTCAGGTCCTCGTAGTTGGCCTCGTCCATGGCGAGGAGGAGGTCGATGCCGTCCATCCAGTGCGGCGCGATCTGGCGCGCCACGTGGTCGTGGGGGTACCCATGCGCGTCCAGGGCGGCCAGCGCCCGCGGGTCGGCGCCGTGCCCCAGGTGCCAGTCACCCGTGCCTGCCGAGTCGACGACGACGCGGTCATCCAGGCCCGCGTCGGCAAGCCGTGCGCGCAGCACCGCCTCGCCGATCGGGGAGCGGCAGATGTTGCCGAGGCACACGACGGTGATCCGGTAAGGGGTGGTGGGCGCGACCATGGCCGCAGGCTAGCCCGAGGAGGTCGAACGAGTTTTCATCCACAGGCAGGCGGCGCGGTTTCCCCCGGTCGCACGAGGGGACCGAGAGCCGAATCCCTCGCGAATCCCCAGCCTGTCCCCAGCTGGCCAGCAGGTCCCGTCGGCGCGCCCCCCAAGTCGTCCACAGGTCTGTCCACAGGGCTCGTGGACACCGTCAGACCGGCTCCGTACGTTTGGCCCTGCCACGGGGACGCAGTCGCCGGGCCGCACAGAAGGGGGACCGGTGAGCGTCGCGGAACTGCATCCGAGGGAGGATCCCGGCCCGGACCGCACCCCGCCGAACGACATCGCCGCGGAGCAGTCCGTCCTGGGCGCCATGCTCCTGAGCAAGGACGCGATCGCCGACGTCGTCGAGGTCCTGCGGGAGGCCGACTTCTACCGCCCGGCTCACGCGGTCGTCTACGCCGCGATCCTCGACCTCTACGGCCGCGGCGAGCCGGCCGACGCTGTCACCGTGGCCGCCGACCTCGCCCGCACCGGTGAGCTCGGCCGGGTGGGCGGTGCGCCCTACCTGCACACCCTCGTCTCCATGGTCCCCACCGCAGCCAACGCCGGCTACTACGGCCGCATCGTGCGCGAGCAGGCGATCCTGCGCCGGCTCGTCGAGGCCGGCACCCGCATCGTCTCGATGGGCTACACCGGCACCGGCGACGTCGACCAGATGGTCGACCGCGCCCAGGCCGAGGTCTACGACGTCACCGACCGGCGCACGAGTGAGGACTACGCGCCGCTCAGCGACCTCATGGGCGACGCGCTCAACGAGATCGAGGCGATCTCGAATCGCGGCGGCGAGATGGTCGGCGTGCCGACGGGGTTCACCGAGCTGGACAAGCTGACGAACGGCCTGCATCCAGGGCAGCTGATCATCGTCGCGGCCCGACCGGCTATTGGTAAGGCGCTGGCGCTGGACACCCCGATCGCCACCCCCACCGGCTGGACGACCATGGGCGAGATCCAGGTCGGTGATCTCGTCCTCGGCGATGACGGGTTCCCCGTTCCGGTGACCGGCGTGACGCAGACGTGGGAGAACCGCCCCTGCTTCCGGGTCACCTTCTCCGACGGCACGTCCATCGTGGCTGATGCGGAGCATGAATGGCTGACGGATGATCGGGCGTCACGAAAGTCTGCCCAGGCTGCTGCGGCGCAGTACAACCGCACTCGCCATCAGCGCACCTTCGCTTCCGTCCGCACCACGCGAGAGATTCGCGATTCGCTTCGCTGTGCGACGGCCGACGGCCGACTGAATCACAGCGTCCGCAACGCCTCTCCACTGCAGCTCCCGACAGCCGACCTGCCGATTCCCCCGTACACCCTGGGTGTGTGGCTCGGTGACGGCACAAGCGCTGCTGCTCACTTCACCTCCGCTGATCCTGAGATCGCCGTGTACGTCGAGGGTGAAGGGCTCGAGGCACCGCATCTCGGGAACCTCCGCTACGGCATACGACTCCCGAAGGCGGAGGTCGTGCCGGCTCGAACGTGCGTGGTCTGTGGAGCCGAGTTCGTGCCCCACGAGCCGCTGGTACAGACGTGTGGAAGGTCCTGCGGCGGCAAGGCCAAGGGCGTGCGCGCAGGTCTGCCCGCTCCAGCCTGCCCCGACTGCGGTGGACCAGTCACGCGCATGGGCCGGTGCCAAGAGTGCGTCAACGATCACGGATCGGTGCAGGCGCTCCTGCGCAGCACGGACTGCTGAACAACAAGCATGTGCCAGCCATGTACCTGCGCGCGTCCGAGGTGCAGCGCCGTGACCTCCTGGCGGGCCTGCTCGACACGGACGGCACGGTCACCAACAACGGCAACGTTCAGTTCTCCACGACGTCGAAGGCCCTGGCTGACGGCGTGTACGAGCTGATCGTCTCCCTGGGGTACCGCTGCTCGGTCGCCACCAAGCCGGTGCAGGGTCGCTCCGTCGACTCCTCCACGGTGTACGACCTCAACTTCAGCACCCACGACACGGTGTTCCGCCTGCACCGCAAGCAGATCAGGCACAAGGAGCGCACGCGGCACCAGTCGAACGCACGCCGCATCAGCCGGTTCGTGGTCGACGTCGCGCCGGTGCCGAGTGTTCCGGTGCGCTGCATCGAGGTAGGCAATGCGTCGCACATGTATCTCGCGGGTCGGTCGATGGTGCCGACACACAACTCAACCCTCGGCGTCGATATCGCCCGGGCGGCGTCGATCAAGCACGGCCTGGCCAGCGTCATCTTCTCCCTGGAGATGAGCCGCAACGAGATCGTCATGCGCTTGCTGTCGGCGGAGGCGCAGGTGCCTTTGCACCACATGCGCTCGGGCACGATGAGCGACGCCGACTGGAGCAAGCTGGCCAGCAAGATGGGCGTCGTCAGCGAAGCACCACTCTTCATCGACGACTCGCCGAACATGACGCTGATGGAGATCCGCGCCAAGTGCCGACGCCTCAAGCAGCGGCACGACCTTCGCCTCGTCGTCGTCGACTACCTGCAGCTGATGACGAGCGGCAAGAAGGTCGAGAGCCGCCAGCAGGAGGTCTCCGAGTTCTCCCGCTCGCTGAAGCTTCTGGCCAAGGAGCTCGGGGTACCGGTCATCGCGATCAGCCAGCTGAACCGTGGGCCTGAGCAGCGGGTCGACAAGAAGCCGATGCTGTCGGACCTTCGCGAATCGGGCTCACTAGAGCAGGATGCGGACATGGTGGTGCTCCTCCACCGTGAGGACGCCTACGAGCGCGAGTCACCGCGGGCAGGCGAGGCCGACTTCATCGTCGCCAAGCACCGCAACGGGCCGACGCAGACGGTGACGGTCGCCTTCCAGGGTCACTACTCGCGCTTCGTCGACATGGCCCAGATCTGATCGCACGACCGCCGACCGACCTACGCTGTGGTCATGGCTCGGGTGCTGGTGACGGGAATGTCCGGAGCCGGGAAGAGCACTCTCCTCGCGGCTATTGCGATGCGTGGGTACCCGACAGTCGACACCGACTACGACGGCTGGGAACTGACTGACGCTCAGTGGGACGAGCCGAGGATGGACGCACTCCTGGCGGAGCATTCCACGATCGCGGTGTCTGGGACGGCGAGCAATCAGGGACGGTTCTACGACCGGTTCGAGCACGTGGTGTACCTCTATGCGCCGCTACCCGTACTCCTCGACCGGGTGCGGTCCCGTACCAACAACCCCTACGGCAAGGAAGCAGCGCAGCAGGCGGACATCGCGAGGTATGTCGCGGAGGTGGAACCGCTGATCCGCCGGAGTGCGACTCTGGAGCTCGACGGACTGCTGCCGGTGCAGGCGCTGGCGGATCGCGTCGAGGAGTGCCTGCTCTCCTGACTCGGTCGTGCAGGCCGAGAACGAACAACGAGAAGGCCGTCGGTGACGACAGGCTCCCGCTAGGGTCGCCTCACCACGCAGGCGAACTCGGGGAGGCGGCCATGGTGTCCAGGACTCGAGGAGTAACGGCGCTCGGCTGCGGTGCTCGCGGCGACGATGGCCCTGGCCACGCCTTCCGGGGCGGCACAGTCGAATCCGGTACTGCCGCCACCCAGCGCCGACGTCTTCGTCGCGACGACGAACGCCATGATGCGTCCCGGTGACGTGCCGCCGAGTCTGCTCCCGAAGGGGCCCTGGTCGGTTGGGTACCAGAGCCCGCCCGGCGGCCAGGACCCGTTCCCGGTCTGCGTCTATGGGCCGAACGCGACCGTGACTCTCCCGCTGCAGAACGCGCTCGCATACCAGTCCGGTCCCTACGGCTTCGCCCAGATCGTCTATGACTACTCGAGCGCGGCCACCGCGAACGATGCCTGGGCGAGCGTGAACCGCAAGGTGCCCGCGAAGTGCACGGGCGCCTACACGCAGGACGGGGAGACCACGACGATCACGTCCGGACGCCTTGCGGCCGCGCCGGGCAGCCCGGCGGGCTGGTGGATCCGATCGGATGCCAGCGGCCGCGACGGCTACGGCAACTACACGACCGTTCGACCCGTGGGCGACGCGATCCAGATGGTCACGCTCTTCAACGCGACGGTCATGCCGACGCAGGCAGCAGGCGGCCAGCATCAACGCCCTCAGCCGGAGGCTGGCGGTGCGCCTCGCTGGTGCGGCAGCACTGGCGCTGACGCAGGATCCCCTGCTCACCTCGGCACAGCGCGCGATGATCACGCCCGCCGACGTGCCCGCCTCGCTGCCGTACACGCTGCCGGCCGACGGCGGCTGGTCGACCTTCCAGTCCTACGAGCCCGGCAACGGACCGTGGGTCTGCGGGGACAGCACGCTGCCCAAGGGCACGGCGTCCTTCGAGGCGGGCTTCGGCGGACAGGGCGGCGTCACGGCTGAGCCGGGCGCCTGGGACCAGCGCGTCGAGGCCTACGCGACTGCGGACGCGGCCCGCAAGGCCTGGCGGAAGCTGACGGCGGCGGTCCTCGACTGCACAGACGGCGGCAGCGGACCCCTCAGCCAGAAGAAGCAGGAGTCCCGTCAGGCCAGCGGCACCTCGGCGCTGACGTTCGAGGGGACGCCGGGCGTCTGGTCGCGTGAGCTCGACACGTATCCCGACACCGGAAGCCCCGGGTTCAGCTCGAAGAACTACATGATCAGCCTGCTCGTGGGCAACGCCATCCAGACCGTCACCTACTACACGACGGTCGATGGGATCACCGACATGCCGCTTGACCAGGCAGCCGTCAATGCCGTCGCGGAGCAGTTGGCGCAGCGATGGGTGGACGCCAGCGCCGGCTGAGGCGACGCCCGCGCATCAGCGGCGCTCTCGGACGGGTTCGGCGCCGTTTGTGTGATTCGCGGACCGGCGGGGTACCCTCGAAGGGCGATGAGGGCGCCCGTCCTCGTCGTTCTGCATATCCGGGCCGACGACGTGACGAGGAGAGCATCGGTGCACCTGCACACGCGCTCGTGGCTCGTCAGGACCGCAGCCGTCGCCCTGGCTGCCGTGACCTTGGCAGGAGTGCTCGGGGCACAGGCCAGCCAGGCGGTGCCCGGCCGTGATCTCGACCAGGTCGCCGCTCAGGTGCGCGACCTGCAGATGCAGGCCGGTGCGGCGCACGAGCGGGCCGAGCGTGCGCGTGACCGGCTGGCCGGGATCCAGGAGAAGCTCGGCACGATCTCGAACCGTCTCGAGCGTGAACGGCGTGAGATGCGCCTCATGCAGAGCACCATCGAGGACATCGCGAGAGCGACCTACGCCGGTGGCGGGCTCGACCCCACGCTGGAGGTGCTCCTCGCGGAGAACCCCGCGGAGTTCCTCGCGCAGGCGGCCGTGATGGACCAGCTGCAGCAGGTGCAGGTCGACCAGCTGCGCGGGGCACAGACGTCGCGCCTTCGCCTGGCCCAGACCGAGGCGGAGATCTCCGACAGCGAGGCGCAGGCGCAGCAGGCACGCAACGAGATGGCCAGCGCCGAGGCCGAGGTCAGTGACCGGCTCGCAGCCGCGGAGAACGTGCTCGCCGACCTCGAGGAGGAGGAGCGGCAGCGGTTGGCCGAGCTCGAGAGGCAACGCCGCCAGGAGCAGTTGGCGGCAGCGCAGGAAGCCGCAGCGCAGGCCCGGGAGCAGGCGGCTGCGGCGGCCGCGGCCGCCGCGGCAGCGAGCAACGATGCCTCCGATGGTGACAGCGGCAACTCCGGTGGTGATACCGGCGGGATACCGGCAGCGGCGACAGCGGTCCTTCGCAGGCAGGTGGCGGCTACACCGGCGGATCGCGCGCCGCGGCGGCCGTGCAGTACGCCCTGTCACAGGTGGGCGATCCCTACTCCTACAGTGCCAACCCGCCGAGCTCCTGGGACTGCTCGAAGCTCACCGCGGCAGCCTGGGGCCAGGCGGGAGTGGGCCTGACGGCGCTGAGCTATTCGCAGTGGGACCAGACACGACGCGTCCCGGTGTCGGAGATCCAGCCCGGTGACCTCGTCTTCTACTTCGGCAGCGGTGCCCACCACGTGGCCATCTACGTGGGCGGCGGCAAGATGGTGAGTGCCTCGAACCCCAGCGACGGCGTGGAGATCATCGACTTCCTCGGGCCTTGGTACGGGGAGCGGTTCTCGGGCGTCGGACGCGTCGTCGGCTGACCCTCGCTTCGAGGGCCGGTCGTGCTTGACGACCTAGAGGGGGAACGCACTCACCTGGCGCCAGCGGTAGAGCCGGCCGGCGCGCTGCATCTCCACCAGCGTCAGGGTGGGATGGACGGGGCTCACGTCGGGAATGACAGCGCGACTGCAGCGCATCGACGACGTCGGCCACAGCCGCCGTTCCGTTGGCATAGGCGACCGAGACGTGCGGCGCGAACTCATCGCCGTCGTGCGGAGCACCGGCCCCTCGCACCTGGCGCACCGAGTCCTGCAGGGCTGAGCGCAGTTCGTGGAGGCGGGGTGAGTCGTCCGGACACAGCACGACGGACTCGGCGAAGACCACGATCCGCGAGAACTCGAGCTGAAGCGGCTGCGAGCTGACCGATGTGCTCGTGGGCCGCGTTGATGGCCTGGCGCACGCAGTCGTCGGTGACGTCGGTCGTGGCGCCGAAGGTGGCCAGGCTGAGGTGGAGCCACTCGACCGGCACGGGGTCGAGAGCCTTGATGCCGGTCAGCGCGCGCTGGACCTCGCAAGCCGCCTCGTGGAGGGTGCGCCTCCCCTTCGAAGGTCAGGTGCCACGCCAGCATGCGCGTCTCGGGCTCCCAACCGGGACGCGGCCACCAGTGGTCGCGCAGCTGCGCGGTGTCGGGGACGGACTCGACGAGCATGTCGGTGCGGACCGGCTAGGCCTGCAGCTGTCCGCGGACCACGCTGACCGCGCTGTGTCCGGCGTCGCCGTCGAAGTGCTCCACCGACACGTCGACCAGGGGGAACGAGCCGACCTCCATGCCGGCGGGCAGCGCGAACGACGCCTCCTGGCCCGGGTTGAGGGTGCCGATCGCGACCATCGTCGTCGCATCGGCCGACGCCATCCACACCTCGTAGTAGCCATCGGGCACGGCTGGCAGATCGGGCACGCTGACGGTGAGCACGGCGCCCTCGGGTCCCTGCTCGACTGCTGCCGTGCCGGTGAAACCCGAGTCGTCGATCGGGGCCAGCGAGGCGCTGGCGACGAGGTCCTGGGAGGGAGTGGGGTTCAGCAGGCCAGCCGTGACGATCCCGCCGAGCAGCACGCCCACGACGGCCGCAGCCCCGGCGAGAAGCCAGGTGCCGGCGCCGCGACGGCTTCGAGCCGCCGAGATGGGGGTGACCGTGCGGTCCTCCTCCACCCCGAGTTCGCGCGTGATCGACGCCCATACCTCGGCGGGAGGCATGACCGGACGGTCCTCGTCGGTGATGGACCGCGCGGACGCGACCACGGCGGCCATCTGATCGAGGCGGCTCTGGCAGCGGGGACACTGCTGAAGGTGGGACTCGTCCTCAGGGCTCGGAGCCTCGCCGAGGGCGACGAGCGAGAGCTCGTCGTCGTCACAGTGCAGCACGGTCCACCTCCAGTCTGGTGCGGAGCCGTTCCAGCGATCGGCGGATGTGGCTCTTGACGGTGCCGAGAGGCAGGTCGAGGAGGCTGGCGATCTGGCCGTGGGTGAGGTCCTGGAAGAAGGCCAGCTCGATGATGCGGCGCTGCGGCTCGCCGAGGCGCTCGAGCTCGTCGGCCAGCAGCACGCGGTCGACGATGAAGTCGGAGGGCGGTGCCGAGGCCTCGTCCGGCTCGGCTGCGGCCACGGCCGAGACACGACGGGCCTCCCGGGAGCGCTCCTCCCAGTGGTCGGCGATGCGACGCCGGGCGATCGTCATGAGCCAGCCGGGCAGCGAGCCCTTCGCCGGATCGAATCCGTGCCGGCCGCGCCACGCCCCGACGAACACCGCCTGGGTGATGTCGGCGGCGTCCGCCGGGTTGCCCGTGGCCCGCATGGCAGAGGTGTAGATGAGGGGGGACCAGCGCTGGTAGGCGACGGCGAGGGCCTCGTCATCGCCGGACTGGAAGCGCGTCGCGACGACGTCGTCGCCTTCCTCCCGCACGCGCGTCTCCCGGTCCATGGTGAGCGGCCCCCTCGTGGAGACCGCCATCACAGTATGCGACATGGGGCCTCCTTCCGGGACGGTCGATGGACGTGTGCGTACAGCCCTTCTTCTCCCGAAAGGGCGGTTTCGGATGCAGGAAGTCCTCACAAAAAGAAATTTGAAGAAAGTTTGGCGCGATTGCATCCGCGGGTCCGCCGTGCCCCGGAAGTACTGGCATAACCGCCCACCGGGGGCGGGCCCGACTCGGGCGGACCAAAGGAGCCTCACATGCGCACTTCCACCATCAAGCGGGCTGCGGCCCTCGGCGCGGCGACCCTCATCGGCGCCACCGCCCTCGTCGCGGCCCCCGCGGCCAACGCTGCCACCGGCAACAACTCCCTCGCCTCGGTGCTGGGCGTCGGCGACAAGGCCGGCTTCGACTCCGTCGGCACCGACTACGACGTCGTGACCGCAGCGGCCGAGGCCGTTCTCGGCGCCAAGCCCGACTCCGCCGTGGCCCTGCTCGCCGACGGCAAGACCGCCCTCACCGCCTTCATCCCGAACGACCGCGCCTTCGAGATCCTCGCCACGCAGCTGTCGGGCAAGACGGTCACCGACGAAGAGGCCGCGTTCAAGGTCGTGGCCGGCCTGGGCATCGACACGGTCGAGACCGTGCTGCTCTACCACGTCGTCCCCGGCAAGGCGATCCTCGCCGCCGACGCCCTGAAGGCCAACGGTGCCAAGCTGCAGACTGCGGTCGACGGCAAGGTCATCCGCGTCAAGGTGACGAGCAAGCCTGCGATCATCCTCGGCGACTACGCCCCGACCCTGGCCAACCCGCGCGTCATCCTGAGCCAGACCAACATCAACAAGGGCAACAAGCAGGTCGCGCACGGCATCAACCGGGTGCTCCTGCCCATCAACCCCGCCGCCTGATCTCTTCACCCGAGCACCAGAAGGCCCCCCGCTCCGGCGGGGGGCCTTCGTGGTCTTTGGGGAGTAGTAGGTCACGACCTCCGCAGCGGGAGCCAGGCGAGGACGTCCTGGATCGTGCGGTCCCAGTACGCCCAGTCGTGGTCGCCCTCGCCGAGCCTGACGGTCACGTCGACGCCGGCGCTCTGCGCGTCCGCGACGAATGCCAGCGACTCGCCGTAGAGGAAGTCGTCCGTGCCGCATGCGACGTAGAGGGCGGGCAGCGCGGCGGGTCCGCGGTTCGCACGAGGTGGCGCACGTCGTTGTCGCTGCCTTCGATGGCGGTCTCGCCGAACGCACGCGTGATGACCGACCGGATCGCAGGGTCGTCGCCCTCTGCGGGGTCCGAGAGACCGAGCGCACCGGAGAGGCTGGCGGCCGCCGCGAACCGGTGCGGCTGGCGCAGTGCCCACTTCATGGCTCCGTAGCCGCCCATCGACAGGCCGGCCACGAAGGTGTCCTCGCGTTTCGTCGACGTGCGGAAGAAGCCGTGCACCAGCGAGGGGAGCTCCTCGGTGAGGAACGTCCAGAACGGCAGTCCGTGCACCTCGTCGGCGTAGAAGCTCTGGTGCACCTGGGGCATGACCACGGCGATGCCGAGGGGAGCGACGTACCGCTCGATCGAGGTGCGGCGCGACCAGATGGTGTCGTCGTCGGAGAGCCCGTGCAGGAGGTAGAGCACGGGGACGTCCTCGCCCACGGCCCCGCTCATGCCGATCTGGCGCGATGTCTCCTGCGGAAGGATGACGGTCATCGACGTGGAGAGACCGAGGGTCTCGGCGAAGAAGTCGCAGCGCAGCAGGGCCATGCGCAGAAGGCTAGCCGCGGCGGCGTCCTGCCTGCGGCACCTACACTTCCGAGGTGATCACCCTCGCCGCCCTGGCGGACCTCGCCGTGGCGCACCGTGGGGATCTGGACCACTCCGTCGGTCCGCTGCTCATCGCGGACCGCTCATTCGATGTCGACTCCCGACCGGTGATCATGGGGACGGTCAATCTCTCCCGAGACTCGACCTACCGCGAGAGCATCGCGGTTTCGGTGGACTCGGCAGTACGCAAGGCGCGGGTGATGTCGGCCGAGGGCGCTGACATCGTGGATGTGGGTGCCGAGTCGAGCACCGTCCGCGCGGCACGGGTCGGCGCAGCCGCTCAGGTGGCGAGCCTGGTCCCGGTGGTCGAACACCTCGTCAAGGAGGACGTCCTCGTCTCCGTCGAGACCTACGAGCCGGATGTCGTCGAGGCAGCGCTCGAGGCCGGAGCGTCGGTGCTCAACATGACCGGCCGGGAGCATCAGGACCGCATGCTCGACATCGCCGCCGAGCACGCGGCGACGGTGGTCCTGTGCTACTCGGGTGCCGGGAACGTCAGGGAGGTCACCGACGTCACCGTCGACGACGACCCGATCCCCGGCCTGCTGGAGCACTTCGCACGACGCATCGAGCATGCGCGGTCGCGCGGCGTCGAGCGCGTGATCATCGATCCAGGTATGGGCTTCTACTACGGAAACCTCACCGACCCACTGCTGCGCTCCCGCCACCAGGCCCGCGTGATCCTCGGGGCCTTCCGGCTGCGCGCACTGGGCGTGCCCATCTGCAACGCGCTCCCGCACGCCTTCGACCTGTTCGAGGAGCAGTTCCGCACGGCGGAGGGCTTCTACGCCGTCCTTGCCATGCTCGGCGGCACCAGCGTGCTCCGCACGCACGAGGTGCCGCAGGTGCGCGCGGTGCGTGGGCGCGATGGACGCGCTGTCCGTCACGTCCTGAGACTCAGAGTCCCTCGGCGCGACCGCTCGCGTCGGAACGCAGCGCGGCCGCGAAGACCCGATGCGCGTCGAGCGCCTCCTGCGGAGTGGCCGTGCCGAACCGGTCACCCAGGGCGCCGGCTCGCTCGGCCAGGTACGACGCCCACATCTGCATGAGCGCGTCGGAGAAGCCGAACTCGAAGATGCCGCCGGAGATGGTGGGCCAGGCCGACACGTTGCCGGGCTGGACCTCCTCCCAGACCTGCTCGCCGTCACGCTTCACGAACCGCTGGAGCGTCGTCGGGTAGCGCGTCGAGAAGCGCACGGCGCCGTCCATGCCGAGCGCCTCGAACGACCACGAGTTCATCTGCCCCGGTGCGATGCGCCGCGTCTCCCAGAGCATGCTGAACCGACGCGCGTCGTCGGTCGGTGCCGTCGGGACGCGGCAGGCCAGCAGGGCGTTGTCCCAGGTGTCGCACGGGACGAGGGCGCCGTCGGGACCCGGGCGCTCCGTCACGACGTTGTCCAGCATCGCGTACACGGTCTCGGGCCGGAAGCCGAGACGCAAGGGCACATGGGCGACGTGCACGCCGAGGTCGCCCATGACGCCGATCTCGCCGCACGTCTCGACGCGCCGCTTCCAGTTGATGCCCTTGGTGCGATCGATGTCGGAGGAGTGCGCGAACTGCGACCGGACGTCGAGGATGTCGCCCAGCGCGCCGGATCGCGCGTAGTCGTACGCGCGCAGCGCGCCCGGGTAGAACGGGAACTCGCTGGAGCACGCGCACGAAGCTGGACGATGCCTCCAGCGCGTCCACGATGCGCTGCGAGGCGGCCAGGTCGATGCCGAACGGCTTCTCTCCCAGGTAGTCGCGTCCTGCCTGGGCAGCGGCAACGTAGAGGTCCTCGTGCAGGTTGTGCGGCACGGCGAGGTAGAGCACGTCGATCCGGTCGTCGTCGACCAGCGGACGCCAGTCATCGACGAAGGTCTCGACGGTCGCCACCTGGCGGAACCAGTCGCGGGCGGCCGGGTTCGGGTCGGCCACGGCGACGACCCGGGGAGCGACGGGGTGATCGATGAGCTGCGACCAGCGACCGCACACCGCGGCGAGCTCCCGGCCCATCAGGCCGGCGCCGACGACGCCGATCCGCACGGGCTCGGGGCGTGCTCATGTCGTGGTGGCGAGGATCGCTGCTGCTGCCGTGGCGTCGGCTCCGTCGTGCAGCATGGCCATCAGGGCGCGGGTCATGCCGCCCGGGTTGTCGTGCTGGATGATGTTGCGGCCGTAGACGATTCCCGCGGCACCCTGCTCCAGCACCACCTGCGTGCGGCGCAGCAGCTCGTCGTCGTCGACCCGGCCACCGCCGCGCACGAGCACCGGGATGCCGGTCGCCGTCTGGATGACCTCGTGGTACTGGCTCGCGTCGTCGCTGGGATCGGCCTTGATGACGTCGGCGCCGAGCTCGACGGCCTGGCGGACGATGGGGATGATCTTCTCGATGTCGCCGTTGACCTCGTAGCCGCCCTTGTCGCTCTGCTTCATCACCAGCGGCTCGACCATCAGCGGCATGCCGTACTTGTCGCAGTCGACCCTGGCGTTGAGGACGGCGCGGATGCAGGCCTCGCGTACCTCGGGCCGGCCGGGCAGGTCGAACAGGTTGACGCACGACGCAGGCGGCGTCGAGCTTGACGCCTGCGAGCCCGGGGTTCGGCAGCGTCAGGTCGAACATGTGGTCCGGCAGCGGTGCTCCGTAGACGTTGGCCACGTCGGTGCGCAGGACGAGTGCGGGCTCGCTCCTTGCCGCCGCGCTGCTGGAGCAGACGCGCCTGGCCGACGGTGAGCTGGATGGCGTCGGGACTCGCGGCGACGAGCGTGTCGACCGCCGCGGGAAGGTCCTCGATGCCCTGCAGGAACGCCTTCTCGCCGAAGAAGCCGTGATCGACTGCGATGTCGAGGCAGCGGCCGGAGGCCGGGTTGAACAGGCGGCGCAGGCGGTAGCTCACGTCGGACATGGAGTTCCTTTCGCACAGGTCGGGTGCGAGGGCGAGTCGGCACCAATAGCGTGTGTTCGACACTAGCGCGGAGGGCGGGTTATGGCGCACGAGGTACTCGTCGGAGTCGACGTCGGAACGACGTCGATCAAGGCGATCGCCGTGACGCCGGAGGGCGAGATCCGGTCGCTCGCCTCACGGGAGACTCCGTGGCGGCACTCGGGGCCGCTCGCGGACGCTGATCCGCGCGTGCTGGCCGAGACGGTTATCGCGGTGTGCGCGGAGGCCGCCGCGCAGGCGGCAGACCAGGTCACCGTCCGCTCCATCGGGGTGACCGGCATCGCCGAGGCTGGGCGTGCTCGTGGACTCGAGCGGCGCTCCGTGCGCCCCGGCCCTGGCCTGGTTCGACCCGCGGGGCGATGCGGCAGCGGTCCGGGCAGTGGTGGCTGCGCGCGACTTCCAGCGTGCGACGGGACGACGCCTCAACTCGAAGCCGTCGCTGATGAAGGTCCTCTGGCTGCGCGCGCACGTGCCGTCCGCATCATCGGCCGTGCGGCACCTGTGCGTCGCCGAGTGGATCGTCCGCTCCCTCGGGGGCGAAGAGGTGAGCGAGGCCTCTCTGGCGTCCCGCACCGGAATGCTCGACATCACGCGCCGCGAGCCGTGGCCGGTTGCCGTCGAGCTCGTCGGCGACCTCCTGCCGGCGCAGCGCATCTGGGCGGGGGACCCGGCGGGCGTGGCCCGCGGAGACGCCGTCCCGGAGATCCTTCGGGGCGCGGTCCTGACGGTGGCGGGACTGGACCACCAGGCAGCCGTCCTCGTCAGCGGCGCGGCCCGCGACGGCGCCCTCTTCGACTCGATGGGCACGGCGGAGGCGCTGATCCGCACGGTCTCGCGCCGGTTGGAGGTCGACCAGATCGAGTGGCTGACCGATCAGGACATCGACGTGGACTGGTCGGTGCTCCCGGATCACCAGATCCTGCTGGCGGGGCGGCTCACCGGACTGTCGCTCGAGCGGGTCGCCGCCATGCTGGGCGCGACCGACCGTGACGCTCGTCGGGCGCTCGGCGAGGCCGCGCTGGCCGTAGACAGGGGCGAGGACGCGCCTCGGCTCGTGGAGGTCGGCAACGACGCGCTGGTCCTTGGCGGCATCACGGACGGGATCTCGCCCGGCCTCACGTGGCGAAGCGTCGTCGAGGACCTGACCGCCATGGCGGGAGTGGCGCTGGAGCAGATGGCCACCGTGGCCGGCCCGCACACCTCGGCCGTGCTCGCCGGCGGCTGGACGCGCAATCCGATGGTCGCGGATGCCAAGGCCCGTCAGCTCGGGGCGCACGAGGTCGTGGACCTGCAGGAGCCGGGAGCACTGGGCGCGGCCTTCCTGGGCGGAGTGGCCGCCGGGATCCTCGTGCGTCCCGGCGCCGACGGCGTGCCCCAGCTGGCAGGTCAGTGGGTGAGGATCAGCTCCACGGCGATGACGACGAGCCCCATGAGGCGTAGTTGAGCGCGAACAGCCAGCGTCGCGGCCGGCTCACCCGGCCTTGCGGCCGGCGTAGTACGCCCCACCAGCCGAGCAGACACGCAGGCCCATGCAGCTGCACGATCCCGAGGACGTCGTTGGCGTCCCAGCCGAGCAGGCCGAGCGCGACGATCAGCAGCATCGGCGGGATGGCGACGTACAGGTACTGCAGGTTGGCTCGCCAGCAGGTGCCGACGGTCGTGCCCGGTGAGGCGCCGCTGGTAGCGGATCTGCAGGTCGAGGGCGTCCGAGAACGCATGGGCCATGGCCAGGGCGAAGAGCGGGGCGATGGACAGGCCCAGGAGCTCGACGGTAGGCCCCGGTCTTGAGCGGGTCGGTGCCCTCGTCGTAGATGGCGTAGGCCGTCATGAGCAGGATCGTCGCGTAGATGATGCGATGCGGGTCCATCGAGAAGCCGCCCCACCCGGAACTGCAGGTCGACGGCGATTCTCTGGATCGACGGAGCTCGGACACGGCAGCAGCCTGCCATGCCGCCTGTACGACGTGGAGCGTCCCCGTCCGGCCGGCGGCCACGGCGTCCGGCGAACGGGCGACGGGCCGGGACGACTGTTGGTTGGATGGCACTGCAGCGGGACACCGCACCGACGAAGGAGCAATCTGTGGCAACCATCGATCGAGATCGCCTGGCGATGCTCCTCGAGGCCGAGCGCGCCGAGCACGCTCGCCGCACCCCTGCGTCGCGCGCGGCGTTCGATGCGGCCGACCACCTCCTGGGCGGTGTGCCCATGACGTGGATGAACAAGTGGTCGGGCGGCTACCCGCTGTACCTCGCGACCGCCCATGGCAACCGCGTGACCGACATCGACGGCCACGAGTACGTCGACTTCGCCCTCGGCGACACCGGCTCGATGGCCGGGCACTCGCCCGCCGCCACGGTCGCGGCAGTGCAGGAGCGCATCGGTCGCGACGGCGGCATCACCACGATGATGCCCAGCCTCGACGCCGAGTGGGTCGCCGCCGACCTCACCCGCCGCTTCGGCATGCCCCTGTGGTCGTTCAGCCTGACGGCGACCGACGCCAATCGCTGGGCGCTCCGGCTGGCCCGGATGGTCACCGGACGGCCGAAGGTGATGGCCTTCTCGTACTGCTACCACGGGTCGGTCGACGAGACGTTCGTCATCATGGGCGACGACGGCGCAGCCGCTCCCCGCGGTGGCAACGTCGGGCCGGCCGTGCCGGTCAGCCAGACCACGCGCGTCGCCGAGTTCAACGACATCGCGTCCGTCGAGGCCGGCGCTGGCGCACGGCGACGTCGCGGTGCTCGTCATGGAGCCGGCGCTGACGAACATCGGCATCGTCCTCCCGGAGCCGGGCTTCCTCGAGGCCTGCCGCGAGCTGTGCACGAAGTACGGCACCCTGCTGCTGATCGACGAGACGCACACGATCTCGGCCGGCCCGGGCGGATGCACGCGCGCGTGGGGACTGCAGCCGGACATCTTCGTCATCGGCAAGAGCATCGGCGGCGGTATCCCGTCCGGCGCCTACGGCATCACCCTCGAGATCGCCGAGCAGATCCGTGCGCATGCGGAGGCCGACCTCGTCGACGTGGGTGGCGTCGGCGGAACGCTCGCCGGCAACGTCCTCTCGACGGCGGCGATGCGCGCGACCCTCGGCGACGTGCTCACCGACGCCGCGTTCGACCACATGATCGACCTGGCCACTCGCTTCCGCGAGGGGGTCGAGGCGACGCTCGTCGAGTTCGACGTGCCGTGGTCGATCGTCCAGCTGGGGGCACGCGCGGAGTACCGGTTCGTCCGTCCGGCTCCGCGCAACGGCACCGAGTCGGCGGCAGCGCACGATGACGACATCGAGGAGTACCTGCATCTCTTCCTGTCGAACCGAGGGGTGCTGATCACGCCCGTTCCACAACATGGCGCTGATGTGCCCCGCGACGACCGGCGCCGACGTCGACCTGCACACCGTCCTGTTCCGCGAGGCCGTGCGCCAGCTGATGGCGTCGTGATCCCGGCCCCGTTCGACCTGTCAGGACGCGTCGCGCTCGTGACGGGTTCGGGCTCGTCGACGGGGATCGGCTTCGCGTGCGCGAGCCTGCTGGCCGAGCTGGGGGCGGCGGTCGCAGTCACGTCGACGACCGAGCGGATCCGCGAACGGGTCGGGCGAGCTCGAGTCGCGCCGGCGCCCGGGCATCGGGCCACGTGGCAGACCTGACCGACGAGGGACAGGTCGCGCGGGTCGTCGACGAGGTCGTCGCTGCGCATGGCGCCCTCGACATCGTGGTGAACAACGCAGGCATGCTGAGCGTCGGGAGCGGCACCGAGGCGCGGCAGCCTGCTGACCATGAGCCTGGCGACCTGGCGAGCCGGACTGGCCCGCAACCTGGACACCGCGTTCCTGGTGTGCCGGGCGGCCATGCCCCACGTCGTCGCGCGGGGGTTCGGGCGGATCGTCAACGTCGCGAGCGTGACCGGTCCGGTCATGGCGATGCGCGACGAGCCTGCCTATGCCGCGGCGAAGGCGGCGATGGTGGGGCTGGCCCGGTCCATCGCCGTCGACTTCGGGGCAGCGGGCGTGACGGCCAACGCGGTCGCGCCCGGCTGGATCGCGACCGGGTCGCAGACCGACGCACGAGGCGGCGCAGGGACGCGGCGTGCCGGTCGGGCGCAGTGCGACCGCGGTGGAGGTCGCGAGCGCGGTGGCCTGGCTGTGCACCCCGGGAGCGGCGTACGTCACCGGCCAGTGCATCGTCGTCGACGGCGGCAACTCGATCGCCGAGGAGCGCTCCCCCTAGCCCTTCGTCCGCCCCATTCCGTCGAGTGCGTAGTTGTGGCCCGTTCCCGGTGCTCAAACCGGCCACAACTGCGCACTCGACTGTCCACCGACGCGACGACGCGTGGGTTCGGCGTCCACAGGACGGCTGCGCGCGCTGTCGGACGCCGGTCGCCGACCGCCACCGTCCGCACATGCGACATGCATCCCATGACACACCGGCCCTCTTCCTCGTTGGTGACCAGGGGGGCGCCGGACTGACCCGCAAGCAGGCGCGCGGCGCAGGCTTCGTCGCTCCGTCCCGAGGCGTACGGATTCGACGTGAACTCGCAGAGGACCCGGTGCTGGTGAGCGAGGCTGCGCTGGTGGTGAGCACCCCTGAAGCGGTCCTGACCGACGTGTCCGCCGCTCTTGCGTGGGGCGCGCCGCTGCCGCCCTGGCTTCGGGACGGACCGGCGAAGGTGTCGGTGGCGGTCTCGGCCGGGCGCGTCGAGCCGCGTCGAGTCGGAGTGCGTGGGCGACGTCTGGACCTGCCGCGCGGACCACGTCACGAGCGTGACGGCCTTCGGGTGACGACGCCCGCCCGCACGTGGCTGGACTGTGCTGCCAGCCTCCCGTTGGGCTACGTCGTCGCCATGGGGGACTGGGTCCTGCGCCACGACCTGGCCGACGACGGACGACCTCGAGGGACTGTGCCGGTGGGCTGCTCGGCGACGGGGAGTCGTCGCGGGCGCGTCCGGCGCTCGGCCTGCTCGACCCCCGGGCGGAGTCGCCGGGCGAGTCGCTGGCACGGACCGTCCTCGTCATGGGCGGAGTGCCCCGGCCCGCTGAGCAATGCCGACGTGTTCTGGCATGGGCGGCTGGATCGCGCGCGTGGACCTGCTCTGGGAGGAGCAGAAGGTCGTCGTCGAGTACGACGGGATCGTTCATCTGTCCGAGGACCAGCGCCGCAAGGATGCTGCCCGCCGCAACCTCCTCCAGGACGCGGGCTACTTCGTGATCGTGTTCACGGCCCGGGACCTGACGCACCCCGAGGCAATGTGCGCGACGGTCATGTCGGCGCTTCGCCTCCGGTCAGTTCGGTGACTGCGTAGGTGTGGCCCGTTTGGAGGTGCTCAAACGGGCCGCACCTACGCACTCGGCGAGAGGGGAGGGCTACTTGCGGAGCTGGACCGGGCTGGCCGTCCGGATCTTCTTCTTGGTCACCGGCTTGCACGTGCCGTCGAGCGAGCAGATCTGGCTGAAGCCCTTGGTGGTGAAGGTCTCGCGACCAACCTCGGGGTAGACGATCCGGAACACCCTGCCGTTCTTCGCGAACCGGCAGGTGACGTCGTTGCGGGTGGCGGGTGAGCAGCCGTTGAAGGTCGCTCCGACGATCCAGTCCTGCAGCGTGGCGTAGGACTTCGCCGCGGGGCTGCCGGTGTTCATCTGGATCCCGACGAGGTCGTTCTCCGGACCCCACGCGTACCAGTACACCCGGCTGATGCCCAGACGCAGGGAGTCGAGGTAGGTGCGCGCGGTCCAGTCCGCGGCGCGCCGGTCGACGATGTCCTGGTCGGGGTTCTCGGGCCCGGGACCGGCCAGGCCGAAGTTGTTCTCGGTGTCCCAGATCGGCAGGTCGGGGGCGCCCGCGGCAGCGAGCGCCGCCTGGAAGGACCGGGCGAGGGCGGCGCGCTCCACCGGGGTGCCGAGCGAGGCCGGGTAGGTGTGGGCGGCCCAGACGTCGACGGGCCAGCCCAGCGCCTTCAGCTCGCGCAGGAAGGGCGGGTAGAACCGCTTGAACGGGCCACCGAGTCGCGTGCCGGTGCTCGGCGCCACGACGGTGGCGTTCGGGTCGATCGACTTGATGATGTCGTAGGCACGCTTGGTCAGCTGCGCCATCTGCTGGGGCGTACCCGTCGAGAAGGTGACGAGGTTGGCCTCGTTCCAGGGCTGGTACGCAGTGATCTTGCCCTTGTACCGGGTGGCCACCTGCCGTACCCAGTCGTCCCAGTCGGCGAGGTCCTTCGGCATGCCCGCGGCGCCGGGGAGCACTCCCGCGAGACCGCCGGAGGCCGGGTCGCTGGTGGCCCAGGCCGGGGTGCCGGCGAGCACCATGAGGATGTCGTTGACGCCGTTGGCCTGCGCGGTCGCCACCGCCGTGTCGAGCTTGGCCCAGGCGAACTGGTCCTGCACCGGCTCGATGGCCGACCAGGTGGTCTCGTTGTCCCACAGGCGGATCGCGCCGACCGGGACCGTCGGGAAGACGCCGTCCTCGAGGTTGAAGACATGCATGCCGAACAGGTTCTTCTGGATGGTCGTCCACTTGAGGCTGACCGACGGGGCCAGGGGCGCCGGCGCGGCCTGAGCGGCGGGCGCGGTCACGAGGGAGGCAGCCACGGCCACGGCGGACAGGCAGGCAAGGGCGAAGGGAAGTCGGCGCATCGGACCATGGTGCCATGCGAGCGAGGCACCTCCGCACCGCGTGCTCAGTGGCGGCGCGCCGCAGCGACCAATGTCACATCGTCACGGCGCCAGTCGGCCGCGCGGTGCCGCACCTGCGCCAGGAGGCGCGAGATCAGCTCCTCCGGGTTCTCCCGCACGGGTCCGTCCATGCCGCGGATGAACTGGGAGACCTTCGACGACTCCAGCTCGTCGCCGTCGGCGTTGCGGGACTCGACGAGGCCGTCCGTGAACGCCACGACGACGTCACCGGGCTCGAACAGGCGCGACCGCATGGTCCACTCGCCGCCCAGGGCAGAGATGAGCGGCCCGGTGGGCTCGCAGAGGGAGGCATCCTTGTCGCGGGTCACAACGATGGCCGGATGGTGCCCCGCGTTGCACCAGGAGAGGGCGCCGCCTTCGGTGTCCAGCACGAGGACGATCGCGGTGACGAAGTGCTCGTCGTCCGAGCAGGCGCCGGCCGCCATCGACATCACGGCGTCGGGCGGGATGCCGGCCTGCAGGGCAGCGCGGATGATCGAGCGCACCCGTACCGCGGTGACGCTGGCCTCCGGCCCGTGCCCCGAGACGTCGGCCACGACCACGGCGACCGTGCCGTCCGGGCGGGTCACGGCATCCCACCAGTCCCCGGCGACGACGCCCTCGGCCGACTGCATGGAGCCGGCGACGACGAGTCCGGGGGCCGACGTGACCGGGGAGCCGCGCAGCTCGGCCTGCATGGCGGCGACGAGGGGAGCGTCCTGGACGAGACCCTCCTTGGCGGCTTGCGCCTCGTCGATCTCGCGGACGAGTCCCCGGCGCAGGAGCTCGGCATCGATGCCGACGGCCTTCAGCTCCGGCGGACCGACCGGACGGATGGGCGCCATGTGCCCGGGCTCGCGGGCCGCGCGCTGGATGTCCTCACGCAGGCTCTGCAGTGGGGTGAGCACCCACGACTGGAGTCCGCCGAAGAAGGCGGCGAGGCCGAGCAGGACGATCAGGCCGACGGCGAGGAGGGAGAAGCCGAGCACCCGGGTGAAGTCGGCGACGGCGCCGGACGCCTCATCGCGCGTGTCGTTGAGGGACTGGTTCAGGGCGCTGGTGGCCGCCGTCATCGCGTCGTAGGAGGCCCACGCGTCCGGAGAACTCGTCTCCTTGATCGCGCGCGTGCGCTTGCCCGCCTCCATGAGCGTGATGGACGGCTCGGCGTCGGTCTTCACCCAGCCGCGCTGAGCGGCCCGAACCGCTGCCACCAGGTCGGTGAGCTCGGCGTCTCCGGACACGGTGTCCTTCAGCTCGTCGAGGAGGGTGGTGGCCCGGCCGATCGTCTGCCGGTAGTCGTCGAGGGAGGCCTCCCGGCTCTGCATGATGTAGTCCGAGAGCGCGCCGCTCGCGTTCGACTGCTCGAGCGCGAGCGTCGCGGTGGTGTCGACGGCCGGTGACAGGCCCGTCTGCAGCGCGATGTTGGTGGCCGCGGTGAGCGTGTACTGCGCGAGCAGGACAAGACCCATGAGGACGAGCGCGACGAGAGCCACGCCCGACGCGAGGAGCGTCCTTGTCCGGAGGGTCACAGCCGAAAGGCTAATCGGTAACGCAGGGACGTAGGCTCGCCTTCGTGACGCTCCCCCGACTGCGCCCCGACATCGACGAGCTGCCGGCCTACAAGGCTGGTCAGCGTCCCGCGCAGCGCGATGACATCGTCGCGTACAAGATCTCCAGCAACGAGAACCCTTTTCCGCCGCTCCCGAGCGTCCTCGCAGCCATCGCGCGGGCTGCGCAGGACATCCATCGCTACCCCGACCCCTTCTCGCAGCGGCTGGTCGATGCGCTGGCGGAGCGCTTCGACGTCCCTGCGGAGGCGATCGCCCTGGGCACCGGCAGCGTCGCCGTGTGCGGGCAGATCATCGCGGCCGCGGCCGGACCGGGCGACGAGGTGCTGTACGCGTGGCGCAGCTTCGAGGCCTACCCGATCTGGACCCAGATCTCCGGGGCGACCAGCGTGCAGGTCCCGCTGCTCCCCGACGAGCGGCACGACCTCGAGGCCATGCTGGCCGCGATCACGGAGCGCACGCGCGTCGTCTTCGTCTGCAACCCGAACAATCCCACCGGCCAGGTCGTGACGGAGGCGGAACTGGTCGACTTCCTCGATCGAGTGCCGAAGGACGTCATCGTCGTCCTCGACGAGGCCTACCGCGAGTTCATCGCGGGCGACGACGTGGCCGACGGCATCGAGCTCTACCGCCGCTACCCGAACGTCGTCGTCCTGCGGACCTTCTCCAAGGCCTACGGGCTGGCCGCCCTGCGCGTCGGGCTTCGCCATCGCGCATGAGCGAGTGGCCGAGGCCCTGCGCAAGACCGCAACGCCGTTCGGGGTGTCGACGATCGCCGAGGAGGCCGCCATCGCGTCGCTCGACGCCGAGGACGAGCTGCTCGCCCGGGTGCGCCACCTCGTCGCCGAGCGCACTCGCGTGTGGAACGCACTGCACGAGCAGGGCTGGACGGTGCACCGCACCGAGGCCAACTTCGTGTGGTTGCGCCTCGGGGAGGACTCTGGGACGTTCACGGCGGCCTGCGAGGCGGCCGGGATCACCGTTCGGCCCTTCGCCGGCGAGGGTGTTCGCATCACCATCGCCGAGCAGGAGGCGAACGACCGCGTCATCGAGGTTGCGCGGACGCTCCGGGAACGACTCGGCTGAGCGTGTCCTCGAGTCCGGCGGCCAGCAGCAGCGAGCCCGGAACGGCGAGGTGGGTCTCGTCCTGGTAGACCGGTGATCCGTCGCGCTCGGTGGAGCAGACGTCATCCGGGCACAGGGCGGGGACCGGATCGTGGACGACGGCGCCGGGATACTTCGCCGCGAGCTCCCGCTCCACCTCGAGGGCAGGCGACCGGTACTCCTCCGCCTCGTCGCGCTCGATCTCGAACGCCTGCGAGCCGAACGCGCTCGACAGGAGTGACGTGCGGTCGGTGAAGCCGGTCATCTCGGGCACCGCGGCCATGATGACGACGGGTATGCCGGCGCGGGTGAGCCGCTCGACGACGGGCTCGAGGCCCGCTCGGTAGAGGTCGGCCGCCTCGTCCTGGGAGTCGGCCCGGCCACCGTCATCGCGTGCCACCGTGCGCCAGCCGGTGCCGGGGCGCACGTAGCCACCAGACCGGTTGGCGATCACGACCGCGGCGGGTCGCTCCGCGAGGGCGTAGCGCACGATCGACTGCTGCCAGCTTCGGCAGGGGTAGTTGTGCACGCCGCTGGACTCGCGCCCGAGGAACGGGCATCCGGTGTGGCTCGTGGCGACCGTGTCGAGTCCGAGGCGCTCGCCCGCTGCGATGACGCCGTCGGCGAGCGCGTACGCCTGCGAGTCGCCCGCGAGCAGGATCGTCCCGCGGGCATCCGCCGGGCCGAAGCGGCAATCCGCGGGCTGAAGGTCGGTGTTGACGCAGCCGGCCTTCACGAGGGCATGCTGGGAGCGCAGACTGCCGCCCTCGCCGCCCGCGACCTCTCCGTCCGCGACAGCATCCGACGTGCGCGTGTCGTCCGATGCCTCGCCACTCGTGGCTGGATCCCGGACGGGCTGGCCCGCCACGACCGACGAGGCGTCGGAGGAGGTGGGGGAGACGAGACCCCAGCCGGCGTTCGCGCCGACGAGCAGGACCAGGCAGGCCACGAGCGGAACGGCGAGGGTCATGCCGACCAGTACCCCGGCGCGCGGCCGGCTACTCGGTCGGTAGCCCCGCAGCGGCTGCTCGACCCACCGGTACGACGCCAGCGCCGGCAGCAGCGACGGCGGCGGCCGCGGCGATCAGGAGCACGGGCCGGTTGGGGAAGAGCAGGGCGGCGAAGACGATGAGCGGCCAGTGCCACAGGTACCAGGAGTAGGAGATGTCGCCGAGCCAGACCATCGGCCGAGTCGACAGGGCCGAGCTGACCCCGGTCGTGTGGTGCGAGCCGGCGAGGATCAGCAGGACGGTGCCGGCGACCGGCAGCAGCGCGACCACGCCCGGGAACGGCTGGCTGTCGTGGATGGCGAATGCCGACACCGCGAGCACGACCGCGCCCACGGCGCCGATCAGTCGTGCCACTGCGGGTGTCGGCACCGGGATCCGCGAGAGCCCGAGGGCGAGCAGGGCACCGGCGGCGAACTCCCAGCCGCGGGTGAGGGAGGAGTAGAAGGCGAAGGACTCCGGGCCGCCGAAGTAGGTGGTCAGCCCCTCTGCCCACGTCGAGCCGAAGGACCAGGCGACACCCAGGGCGAAGGAGGCGACCGCGATGGCGGTGACGATGACGAGGGGCGCCTTCGGACGGCCACGGCGCACCAGCAGCCAGGCGACGGCCAGGAGCGCGGGGAACACGAGGTAGAACTGCTCCTCCACGGACAGCGACCACGTGTGCAGCAGCGGGTTGGTGGTGGCGTTGTCGGCGAAGTAGTCACCGGCCGCATGCCCGATCACGTAGTTGGCCGACAGCAGCATGGCCCCCATGCCCGTGCGCGCGGTGGTCTGCTGCGCGCCGAACGGGTTCTGCAGGAACACTGAGGCGAGGGCCACGATCGCGACGACGAGTGCGAGCGCGGGGGTCAGGCGCAGGAAGCGCCGGAAGTAGAAGTGGCCGAAGCGGATCCGGCCGTGCCGGGCCCACTCGCGCATGAGCATGGCGGTGATGACGAACCCGGAGATGACGAAGAACACGTCCACGCCGACGAAGCCGCCAGGCACGGGCAGCTCGGCGTGGAAGAGGACGACGAGCAGCACCGCGATGGCGCGCAGTCCCTGAACGTCGCGCCGCCGCCCCGGAGTGCGCTCGCCCGAGGGGGTGGGCGGTCCGGGGCGTACCTGCGTCGTGGCCGTCACCGTCGCTCTCCGGTCACGACCAGGACCACGCCGCCGACCACCACGGTGAGTCCGAGAACCACGTCGCGCGTGATCGGCTCGCTCAGGACCACGAAGCCCAGCAGGACGGCCACGACCGGGTTGACGTAGGCGTACGTCGAGGTGAGCGACAGCGGGGCGTGACCGAGCAGCCAGGTGAACGCGCTGTATCCCCCGATGGACGCTGCGATCAGGTAGGCCCATGCCCACCAGGACTCCGCGCTGATGAGCCCGAGGTCGACGCGCTCGCCCCTCAGCAATCCGGCGACGACCAGCGCCACGCCCGCAACCGCCATCTCGTACGTCGTCGTCACGAGGGCGTTGCGCGGGAAGGTGAAGGTGGCAGACCGCCAGGAGAAGTACGCCCAGCAGAACGTCGAGAGCATGATGGCGACCGACCAGATCACCACGTCGGCCTCGGTGCCGGCCACCGGGGCGGTGCCGCCGGGCAGG
Organism: uncultured bacterium; assembly: GCA_963707385.1. Classification (GTDB taxonomy): domain Bacteria; phylum Actinomycetota; class Actinomycetes; order S36-B12; family S36-B12; genus UBA10649. Next base: position 136,611 of record CAVPPK010000006.1, read on the forward strand.
AGCATGAGCGCAAGCCCGGCCAGACCCACGGCGACGCCGATGAGGGTGAGCCCGTTCGGCCGGTCGCCGGCGCGAAGGCGCAGGAGGACGACGTACAGCGGCATCACGGCGATCAGCAGCGCGGCAACGCCGCTGGGCACGTATCTCTCGGCCAGCGCCAGCGTGCCGATGCCGACCCCGAGCAGGGCCACGCCCATGATCGAGACCGATCGGAGCTCGGCACGGGAGACGCGCAGGGCAGCGGGGCCCTTGGTCAACGTGAGGATGGTCCCCAGGACGAGGGCCGCCGCGAGGAAGCGGAAGCCGTTCCCGACCATGGGCGGCATCGATTCCACGAGGACGGCGATGCCGAGGTACGTCGAGCCCCAGATCAGCCACAGCGCGACGAGCGGGCCCCAGATGCCGAGCCCGGAGACGCGCAGCCCGCCGCGTGCCTCGATGCTCGTCACGGCGCCCACTGTGCCATCTCGGTCGATTCAGGACCAAAGTCCCGAGTGATACGGACTCACGCCGGTCAAAACGCCCCGCGCGAGGAGAAGAATCCGACCCAGCAAGCAGGGGCCTCGGCCCAGGCATCACACGTCTGCCTCACGGCAACCGACGACGAAGGACAGCGACCATGGGTGCGCTCCAACTCTCCCAGTGGCAGTTCGGCATCACGACCGTCTACCACTTCCTGTTCGTCCCGCTGACGCTCGGCACGGTCTGGCTGGTGGCGGGCTTCCAGACGGCCTGGTACCGGACGGGCAACGTGCAGGTACCTGCAGCTGACCAAGTTCTTCGGGAAGCTCTTCCTGATCAACTTCGCCATGGGTGTCGTGACGGGCATCGTGCAGGAGTTCCAGTTCGGCATGAACTGGTCCGAGTACTCGCGGTTCGTCGGTGACGTCTTCGGCGCGCCGCTCGCGATGGAGGGCCTGCTGGCCTTCTTCCTCGAGTCCACGTTCCTGGGCCTGTGGATCTTCGGCTGGGACCGGCTGCCCAAGCGGCTGCACCTCGCGATGATCTGGCTCGCCGCACTGGGCACCGCCCTGTCGGCCTACTTCATCCTCGCGGCCAACGCGTTCATGCAGCACCCCGTCGGCTTCGAGATCGATCCGGAGACCGGTCGTGCGGTGCTCAACGACATCGGCGCCGTCCTCTTCCAGAACACCGCATGGATCGCCTTCCTGCACACCCTGTCCGCATCGTTCCTGGTGTCGGGGGCCGGCGTTGCCGGCGTCTCCGCCTGGATGATCATGAAGAACCGTCAGGCCGACATCTTCCGCCCCGCTGCCAAGCTCGGTGCCTGGGTGATCCTCGTCTCCGCGGTCCTCGTCTCGATCACCGGCGACATGGACATGAAGATCATGGTCGAGCAGCAGCCCATGAAGGTCGCGGCCGCCGAGGCGCTCTACCAGACGCAGGAGAACGCGCCGTTCAGCATCCTCGCCGTCGGCGACGTCTCCGGCGACTCGGCCACCACGGTCATCGAGATCCCTGGCCTGCTCTCCTACCTGGCCACCGGCACGTGGAACGGTCCCGGAGAGCACCGTGCAGGGCATCGACAACCTGCAGGCGCAGTACCTCGAGGAGTTCCCGCAGTACGGCGCCGAGATGAACTTCGTGCCGTACGTCCCGGTCACTTACTGGGGCTTCCGCCTGATGATCGGCCTGGGGATGATCGCCGCCCTGTACGCGCTGTGGGCGCTGTGGGCCTTCCGGGCCGGACGTACACCTAAGGGCAGGTTCGCAGCCTTCGCCAGCGCGACCATCGTGCTGTTCCCGCTGTTCGGCATCTCCGCCGGCTGGATCTTCACCGAGATGGGCCGCCAGCCCTGGATCGTGTTCGGCCAGCAGGTCGTTGCCGACGGTGTGTCGCCGCTGCTGACGACGACCGAGGTGTGGATCTCCATGATCGGGTTCACGCTCGTATACGCGATTCTCGCCGTGATCGAGGTGGCGCTGCTCCTGAAGTACATCAGGAAGGGCGCGCCCGAGGTCGTCGTCGAGGATCCCTACGAGGATGCCAAGAACGACGACAACAAGCAGCTCTACTTCGCCTACTGAGCCGTTCGAGAACAAGAAGAAGGAATCGTCATGGATCTGCAAACCATCTGGTTCGCACTGATCGCAGTGCTCTGGATCGGGTACTTCGTTCTCGACGGGTTCGATCTGGGTGTCGGCATGCTGCTGCCCGTGATCGGCAAGGACGACCTGCGTCGTCGCGTCATGATCAACTCGATCGCCACGGTGTGGGACGGCAACGAGGTGTGGCTGCTCGTCGCCGGTGGTGCCACGTTCGCGGCCTTCCCGCTCTGGTACGCGACGATGTTCAGCGGCTACTACCTCGCGCTGTTCCTCGTCCTGCTCGGGCTGATCATGCGCGGCGTCGCATTCGAGTACCGCGGCAAGCGCGACTCGGCCACGTGGCGCAAGCGCTGGGACTGGGCGATCGTCGTGGGCTCGGCGCTGCCGGCCCTGCTGTTCGGCGTGGCCTTCGGCAACGTCGTCGGCGGGTCGCCGATCGAGCCGGTGGCCGGCACCCAGCCGGATCTCGCCGGCAGCATCAACTACACGGGCAACCTGTTCAACCTGCTCAACCCGTTCTCGCTCCTCATGGGGCTGATGACGCTGACGATCTTCATGGCCCACGGCGCGATCTACCTGTCGCTCAAGACGTCGGGTGAGGTGCGGGACGCCTCCCGCAAGGCCGCGCTGCGCATCGGCGTGGTTGCCGCCGTCATCGCGGTCGCGTCGCTCCTGTGGTACCAGGCCTACTCCGGCCGGGTCGCCATCACGCTGCCGCTGGCTCTCGTCGCCGCGGTGTGCTGGCTCGCAGCCCTGTTCATGACCATGAAGGGCCGCGATGGCTGGGCGTTCCTGTTCAGCTCCGCCACGATCCTGTTCGCGGTCACGACCCTGTTCGTCGGCATGTTCCCGAACGTCATGGTCAGCAGCATCGACGAGGCCTACAACCTCACGGTCACGAACGCGTCGAGCCAGCAGTACACGCTCACGGTCATGACGATCGTCGCGGTGATCATGACGCCGATCGTCCTGATCTACCAGGGCTGGACCTTCTGGGTGTTCCGCAAGCGCATCAGCACCTCGATGATCCCGCCGCAGCCGGAGTCCGGTCGCGCAGACGACCGCTTCGCGAACGCGGCGAGCTAGCAGGCACCAGACCCGGTCGGGGCGCCACCACGCCCCCACCTCGGATTCGACGGGGTCGCCCCACGAGGGCGGCCCCGTCGGCATGTCAGGATGACGACACCATGAGACCGCTCGATCCACGGCTGCTGCGATACGCGCGCAGCACCCGCGGCTTCATCGCGATCGCGGTCGTCCTGGGCGTCGTGACGGCCGTGCTGGTCATCGTCCAGGCCCGGTTGCTGTCCGACGTGATCGTCTCGGTGACGTCGACTGGGGCTGACTGGTCGGACGTGCGGGACACGGTGGTGGTCATCGCTGCGGTGTTCGCCTGCCGAGCCCTCGTGTCGTGGCTGGCGGAGGTCGCCGCCGTGCGGGCCTCGGCACGCGCCAAGCAGCAGCTGCGCGAGACGACGATCGCGCACGTGCTCGCCCTCGGACCGGCCGGCCCCGGAGCCCACAGCCCCGGCGAGACCGCGGCGCTGATCACCCGCGGCATCGACGCGCTGGACGGCTACTACGCCCGGTACCTGCCGCAGCTCGTCCTTGCCGTCATCGTCCCCGTGGCCGTGCTGCTGACCATTCTCGGCCAGGACCTGCTCTCCACGCTGATCATCGCCGTCACGCTGCCCCTCATCCCCCTCTTCATGGTGCTGATCGGCATGTACACCAAGGCGCAGGTGGACCGGCAGTGGCGCACCCTCGGACTCCTGTCGGGCCACTTCCTCGATCTCGTGTCCGGGCTGCCCACCCTGAAGGTCTTCGGCCGCGCGAAGTCGCAGGTGACGGCGATCCGCGCCATCGGGGACCGGTACCGCAGCACCACCATGGGCGTGCTGCGCGTGTCGTTCCTGTCCTCGCTGGCGCTGGAACTGCTGGCGACGCTCTCGGTCGCCCTGGTCGCCGTGTCGGTGGGCATCCGGCTCGCCGAGGGGCAGATCAGCTACCCCGTCGCGCTGTTCGTCCTCCTGCTCGCTCCCGAGGCGTACCTGCCGCTGCGCCTCGTGGGCCAGCACTTCCACGCTGCCGCCGAGGGCCTCGGCGCGGCCGATCGGGTCTTCACGATCCTGGAGACGCCTGTCCCGACGGGCGGCAGCGCGACGGTTCCCTCAGGTGCCGTGCGCGTGGTGGTGGACGACCTCGTCGTGACGTATCCGGGCCGCGACGAGCCGGCCCTCTCCGGGGTGACCTTCACCGCCGAGCCCGGCACCGTCACCGCCATCGTCGGCGGGTCCGGCGGCGGGAAGTCGACGCTGCTCGCTGGCATCCTCGGATTCATCGAGCCCTCCAGTGGCCGGCTCTCCGTCGAGGTGGGCGGCACGTCAACGGCGATCGACGACCTCGATCTCACCCTGTGGCGCCACCGCATCGCATGGCTGCCGCAGCGGGCCCAGCTGCCCGCGGCCGACCTGCCCGCCACGCCGACGATCGCGCAGGCCGTGATGCTGCGCGATCCGGACGCCACGCCGGACCGTGTCTGGGCGGCGCTGCGGGGCGCCGGCATCGAGGACGAAGTGCGAGCCCTGCCGGACGGCATCGACACGCGCCTCGGGGCCGACGGCTCGGGACTGTCGATCGGCCAGCTGCAGCGACTGTCGCTCGCGCGCGCACTCCTGGCTCCCGTCGACGTCGTCCTCCTCGACGAGCCCACCGCCGCCCTCGATCCGTCGACGGAGAAGGCGGTGGCCGACGCGATCGCGCGGCTGGCGGCCGCCGGAGCGACCGTCATCGTCGTGGCGCACCGGCCCGCCCTCATCGAGGTCGCGCACCAGATCGTCCGCATCGAGAGCCCGCCCGCCACCGAGCCGTCGTTCACGACAGCGATTACGGTCCAGGAGCCACCGGCGGCAGCGGCGACCATTCAGCGGGTGGGGTGGTGACGATGCGGCGCACCCCACGATCCGGGCACCCCGTGAGGGCACTGTGGCGGAGCATGTCCTCCCACCGAGGCGAGCTGGCCGGTGCCGGGATCCTCGGCGCGTTCGCCTCCATGAGCGCGGTGGCCTTGCTCGGGACGTCGGCCTGGCTGATCGCGACGGCCGCGGAGATGCCGCCGGTGCTGACCCTGACGGTGGCAGCGGTCATGGTGAGGTTCCTGGCTCTCAGCCGTGCGCTGTTCCGTTACGCCGAACGCCTCGTCGGGCACGACGCCGCGTTCCGAGGGCTCACCGAGCTCCGCGTCACCGTCTACTCCTCGCTCGAGCGCCTCGCGCCGACGGGCCTGTCGGCCTTCGGTCGCGGAGACCTGCTCGCGCGCCTCGTCGCAGACGTGGACGCAGCGCTGGACCTGCCGCTGCGCGTGATCCTGCCGTGGGCGCAGGCCGTCCTGGTCGCCGCGGGCACGGTCGCCTTCCTCGGCTGGCTGCTGCCGGTCTCCGGGGTCGTGGTCGGGGTGCTGTCCGTCATCGCCCTCGCGGTGACCCCCTGGCTCGTCGCCCGCACGGCGCGGTCGGCAGAGCAGCGGATGGCGCCCGCCCGGGCTGAGCTGTCGAGCGCCGTCGTCCGAGCCCTCGACAGCACGCCGGAGATCACCGCCTTCGGCGCCGGCGGGGCGGCGTCGTCGCGTATCCACGATCTCGACGACGGCCTCACGCGACTGAGCGCACGGGAGTCCTTCTCGCTCGGGTTCGGCGGCGGCATCGGCGTCCTCGTGCAGGGGGCTGCGGTCGCCGCCTCACTCGTCATCGCTGTCCCCGCGGTCACGTCAGGTCAGATCGAGCCGGTGATGCTGGCCGTGGTCGCCCTGCTCCCGCTGGCGCTGTTCGACGTGCTGTCCGGGCTGCCCGCATCGGCCATCGCCTACCAGCGGCTGCGCGGATCGGCCGTGCGCATCGAGGAGGTTGACGCCACCCCGACCCCGATCCCGCAGCCCGCGGCATCGGCGGACGTGCCGACGCAGTTCAGCGGGCTCACGCTGCGGGGTACTACCGCGCGCTGGTCGGCGGCGGCGGCCGCGATCGAGGACGTCGACCTCGACGTGGTACCGGGACAGCGCGTCGCCGTGGTGGGCCCGAGCGGCTCGGGGAAGTCGACGCTCGCGAACGTGCTCATGGGCTTCCTGCCGTACTCCGGGTCCGTGCGCTTCTCCGGGGTGGAGGTGGGTGACACCGACGGCGACGACCTGCGTCAGCACGTCGGGATGCTGACTCAGCAGGCGCACATCTTCGACACCACGATCGCCGACAACGTCCGCATCGGCAGCCCCGAGGCGACGGACGACGAGGTGCTGGCAGCCCTGGACGCCGCCCAGCTGACCGAGTGGGTCGCGAGCCTGCCCGGCGGGACGGCCACCACGGTCGGATCGTTCGGCGTGACGATCTCGGGCGGCGAGCGCCAGCGGCTCGCACTCGCCCGCCTGCTCATCGCGCAGCGGCCCTTCGTCATCCTCGACGAGCCCACCGAGCACCTCGACGGCCCGACGGCGGACGCGCTCGCCGACACGATGGCGACCGCCCTCGCGTCGGCCACCGTGCTGACCATCACCCATCGCCTGATCGGGCTCGAGGAGGTCGACGTGATCGTGGAGCTGCAGCGTGGCCGAGTGGTGGCGCGGGGGACGCACGCCGAGCACATGGACCGTGACGGGTGGTACGCCCGCCAGTACCGGCTCGAGTCCGAGCGGCAGGACATGGCCGCGCTCCTCCCGCAACTGCCCATCGGGCGGGGAGTGCCCGGGCCCGTAGGCTGACCGCGTGATACAGCAGCCGGATCGCGACCGCGGGCTCTTCACCGCCGTCGTGTCGGTGGCCGCAGGCCTGGAGCTCGGAGCCACGCTGAGACGCATCGTCCAGGCGGCCGTGGAGCTCGTCGATGCGACGTACGGGGCGCTCGGCGTGATCAACGCGGACGGACGGCTCGGGGAGTTCGTCCACGTGGGCATCGACGGGGCCACCGCGGAGCGCATCGGCGACCTGCCCACGGGGAACGGCATCCTCGGCCTCCTCGTGGACCATCCCGTGCCCATCCGGCTGGAGAACCTCGCCTCGCACCCGTCCTCGGCGGGCTTCCCGCCCGGCCATCCCCACATGGGGTCCTTCCTCGGCGTCCCGGTGCGCGTCCGCGGCGTGGTCTTCGGCAACCTCTACCTCACCGAGAAGCGCACGGGTACGGGGTTCACCTCCGAGGACGAGCGCACGGTCATGGCCCTGGCGGCCGCAGCGGCCGTCGCCATCGAGAACTCCCGGCTGTACGAGCGCACCCGCCAGCGTGAGCAGTGGCAGCAGGCGGTCGCTGACATCGCCAACTCGGTGCTCGCCGGCACCGACCCCGAGGAGGTCCTCGCCCTCGTCGCCAACCGGGCCCGCACGCTCACCGGCGCGGACGTCGCGCTGGTCGTGCTGCCCGATGACCATGAGGATCTCGTCGTCGAGATCGTGGACGGACGCGACGTGGCGATCAGCCAGGGCGCGCGCGAGGTCCTGGACGTCGTCGGCGCCTGGGAGGACCAGCGCGTGCCTCGGGAGTCGCTGGCGTACGCGGCCTACACCGACGGGACGGGCCGGATAGAGGCGTCGAGCACGGAGGTCCTGGCGCTCGCCGCCGGTGGAAACGGCTTCGGGCCCGCCCTCGTCACGCCGCTGAGCACCGCGGAGCGGGCTCTCGGGGTGCTCATGCTCGTCTGGGGTGACGAGCACAGCCATTTCCCGAGCGACGTGCTGGACCTCGCCGGCTCGTTCGGATCGCAGGCGGCGGTGACGCTCGTGCTCGCCCAGGCGCGCAGGGAGCACGAGCGGCTCGCGGTGTACGAGGATCGCGACCGCATCGCACGCGACCTGCACGACCTGGTCATCCAGCGGCTGTTCGCCACCGGGATGATGCTGCAGGGTACGACGAGGATCGACGACGTTCCGGACGCGGCGGCCGAACGCGTGTCACGCGCGGTCGACGAGCTCGACGAGACCATCAAGGAGATCCGCCAGACGATCTTCGCCCTGCACGAGCCCGTCGAGGGACCGACGTCCAGCGCTCGCGGTCGGGTCCTCCGCGAGACCTCGCAATCCGCAGCGCTGCTGGGCTTCGAGCCGGCCGTGCGGTTCGCCGGGCCCGTCGACTCGATGCTCACGCAAGAGGCCGCCGATCAGCTCATTGCCGCCCTGCGTGAGGCGCTCACCAACGCGGCCAAGCACGCGGACGCGAAGCGCGTGGAGGTCATCGTCCAGATCGACAGCGGCCACGTCGTGCTGGTCGTCACCGACGACGGCGTCGGCATCGACGACGACGGGGCCGGGCGTCGTTCCGGGGTCGCCAACATCTCGGCCCGCGCACAGGACCTCGGTGGCAGCTGCCGGATCGAGCGCGTGTCGGCTGCCGGCGGCACCCGGCTGACGTGGCGCGTCCCGCTCGATGCGGCCTAGTGGCGTTCGTTCTCCACAGAGATGCGCGCGACGTAGGCGGCTGCCTGCGTCCGGCGTTCCATGCCGAGCTTGGCGAGCAGGCTCGACACGTAGTTCTTGACGGTCTTCTCGGCGAGGTGCATCTGCTCGCCGATCTGTCGGTTGGTGAGCCCGTCCCCGATGAGCTCGAGGATGCGCTTCTCCTGGTCGGACAGCGCATCGAGGCGGGCATCGTGCTTCTCGCCGTTGCGCAGGCGCTCCAGTACTCGCTGGGTCGCCATCGGGTCGAGCAGCGACTTGCCCAAGGCCACCTGGCGGATCGCATCGACGAGGTCGTTCCCTCGGATCTCCTTCAGGACGTATCCGGACGCGCCCGCCATGATGGCATCGAAGAGGGCCTCGTCGTCTGCGTACGAGGTGAGCATGAGGCAGTGCACGTCGGGCATGGAGGAACGGATCTCGCGGCACACCTCGACACCACTGCCGTCCGGCAGGCGCACGTCGAGCACGGCGACGTCGGGCCGTGCCGCCGGAATGCGATGGAGGGCATCGGCCGTCGATCCCGCCTCGCCGACGACCTCCATGTCCCGCTCGAGGCTGATGAGGTCAGCGAGGCCACGGCGGACGATCTCGTGGTCGTCCATGAGGAACACGCGAATGGGGCCTTCGTGCGGTGCGGAGGTCATGAGCGTCATTCTGCACCACGGGGGTAGTTGTACTGGGACACGTCGAATTCGTGACCGAAGACGTGCTCGCGGTGCAGGATGGCCTAGGAGGTGTCGCATGGGCGACGGAGCACTCGGTTCGGCGGTGCAGTTGCTGACCCCGGAGGGGGAGCGCGTCCACCATCCCCTCTACGACATCGCCCTCAGTGACGCGGAGCTGCGAGGCCTCTATCGGGACATGCTGCTGGTGCGCCGCATCGACGGTGAGGCGACGGCCCTCCAGCGCCAGGGCGAGTTGGGTCTGTGGGCCTCGAGCCTGGGACAGGAGGCGGCACAGGTCGGCTCCGCACGATGCCTTGAGTCGAAGGACTTCGCGTTCCCGACGTACCGCGACCACGGCGTGACGTGGAGCCGGGGGGTGCCGCCACTGGAGATCCTGGCGATGTTCCGCGGCGTGAGCACGGGTGGCTGGGATCCCAACGCCCGCGGGTGCGCGATCTACACGATCGTCATCGGCAACCAGGCACTGCACGGAGTCGGCTACGCGATGGGCATGCAGCTCGACGGTGCAGACGATGCGGTGATCGCCTACTTCGGCGATGGTGCGACGGATGAGGGCGACGTGAATGAGGCGTTCGTCTTCGGCTCGGTCTTCAACGCGCCCATCGTGTTCTTCTGCCAGAACAACCAGTGGGCTATCTCGTCGCCCCGCGACCGCAACAACCGCGTGCCTCTGTTCGAACGTGCGGCGGGGTTCGGCTTCCCGGGAGTGCAGGTCGACGGCAACGACATCCTCGCGGTCATGGCGGTGACGCGCGAGGCGCTCGAGCGGGCCCGCACCGGTGGCGGACCGACGTTCATCGAGGCGTACACCTACCGCATGGCCGCGCACACCACGTCCGACGACCCGACGCGCTACCGGCATGCCGAGGACCTCGAGGTCTGGCGGCTGCGCGATCCGATCGAGCGGCTCAAGGTCTTCCTGGCGCGGCAGGGCATCGCCGACCGGAGCTACTTCGACCAGGTGGAGCGCGAGGCGGACGAGCTCGCCATCGTGGTGCGCGAGGGCGTGCGCGCCATGCCCGAGCCCGCGCCGGCGTCGATGTTCGACCATGTCTACGTGGAGCCGCATCAGCCGCTCGAGCGCCAGCGCGAGCACCTGCACGCGTACGAGGCCTCGTTCGCCGAGGGGAGCGGATCGTGACCGTGCTGACGATGGCCAAGGCCCTCAACATCGGGCTCCGGCGGGCGATGGAGCGCGATGCGAAGGTCATCCTCATCGGCGAGGACATCGGCCGGCTCGGCGGCGTCTTCCGGATCACCGACGGCCTGCAGAAGGACTTCGGCGAGCACCGGGTCATCGACGCGCCGCTCGCGGAGAGCGGCATCGTGGGAGCCGCCGTCGGCATGGCGATGCGCGGGTACCGCCCGGTCGTCGAGATCCAGTTCGACGGCTTCGTGTACCCCGCGTTCGACCAGATCGTGTCGCAGGTGGCAAAGACGTTGCGCCGCAGCGAGGGCACCGTGCGAATGCCCATGGTGATCCGGATCCCCTACGGCGGCGGGATCGGTGCGGTCGAGCATCACAGCGAGTCACCCGAGGCGTACTTCGCCCACACCGCCGGTCTGCGTGTCCTCACGCCGAGCAACCCTCAGTCCGCCTACGTGACGATCCAGCAGGCGATCGCCTGCGACGACCCGGTCATCTTCTTCGAGCCCAAGCGTCGCTACTGGGACAAGGGCGAGGTGTCGGAGTCGTCGGACACCGCAGCCCCTGCCATGCCGGATCCGTGGCGTGCGCGCGTCGCCCGCCAGGGATCGGACGTGACCGTCGTCTGCTACGGCCCGATGGTGCGCACCTGCCTCGAGGCCGCCGAGGCCAGCGAGGACGCGGACCTCGAGGTCATCGACCTTCAGTCGCTGTCGCCCCTGGACATCGACACCGTGGCGGCCTCGGTCGAACGCACCGGACGACTCGTCGTCGTCCACGAGGCATCGTCCAACCTCGGCCTCGGGGCGGAGATCGCGGCCCAGGTGACGGAGCGGTGCTTCTACTCCCTGGAGGCGCCCGTGCTGCGCGTCACCGGGTACGACGTGCCCTACCCGGCCAGCCGGCTCGAGGAGCACTTCCTCCCGGACCTCGATCGCGTCCTCGATGCCGTCGACCGGACGATGGGGTTCTGAGGTGAGCGCGCTGTGAGCGAGGTGCGCGCCTTCGCCCTCCCCGATGTGGGCGAGGGGCTGACCGAGGCCGAGATCCTGCGCTGGCACGTGCGTCCGGGCGACGTGGTGAAGGTCAACCAGCTGATCGTCGAGATCGAGACCGCGAAGGCGTCCGTCGAGCTGCCGTGCCCGTTCGCCGGCACCGTGACCGAGCTGCTCGTCACGGAGGGCTCGATCGTGCCGGTCGGCTCGCCCATCATCACCGTCGAGACGCCGGATGCACCGCCCGCCGCCGAGCGGCAGGCCGTGCTGGTGGGCTACGGGGTGCGCGAGGGCGCGGCCGAACCGCGGCGTCGCCGCCGTCGGGAAGCCGCGACGCTGGTCGACGGAGCAGGAGGCGAGGACGCGGGTGACGGCGCGGCGGCACCTGTCCCCACGGCCCGGGCCAAGCCGCCGGTGCGCAAGCTCGCGCGGGATCTCGGCGTGGACCTGAGTGCGGTCATTGCGACGGGTGCGCATGGCGAGGTGACACGGGCCGACGTCATCGGCGCTGGATCGGGGGCGGGCTCGATGCCAGCGGCGTCCGCCGCTCCCGCTGCGCCGGTGACGAGCGCCGCGTCCTCCGCGGCCGGCCCGGGGGAGCGAGTCCCCGTCCGCGGCGTTCAGCGGGCGATGGCAGATGCCATGGTGCAGTCGGCGTTCACCGCGCCGCATGTCACCGAATGGGTCGAGGTCGACATGAGCCGGGCGATGGACACGCTTGCGCAGACTGAAGGCCCTGCCCGGTGCCAGCGAGCTGCGCGTCACGCCGATGATCCTGGTGGCGGCGGCACTCGTCAGGGCCGCGGTGCGCTACCCGATGATCAACTCCACGTGGGTCGACGCGCCCGACGGACCGCACGTCGCCGTTCACGGGGAGGTGTGCCTCGGGATCGCCGCCGACACCCCCAGGGGGCTGCTGGTCCCCACGATCAAGGGTGCGTCCGGGCTCGGCCTGCTTGATCTCGCGAAGGCGGTCCAGGTGCTGATCGAGACGGCGCGCGCCGGCCGCTCCACTCCCGCAGACCTCACCGGCGGCACGATCACGCTGACCAACATCGGCGTCTTCGGAGTGGACGGCGGCACCCCGATCCTCAGCCCGGGGCAGACCGCGATCCTCGCGATGGGCCGCATCCTCGACCGCGCCTGGGTGGTAGACGGCCGGGTCGTGCCGCGTCCGGTGATGCAACTGACGCTGTCCTTCGACCATCGGGTGATCGATGGCGCCCTCGGCTCGCGAGCGCTGCGGAGCGTCGCGGAGTTCCTCGAGGACCCCGCGATGGCGCTTGTGCTCGACCGTGAGGGCGGCGCGTCCTAGGGAGTGATCGACAGCGCCGGCAGCAGCGCCGCACCGAGGGCGGCATCGCCACGCAGGAGGATGCGTGCGCGCAGGTCGGGATCGTCGGTCGCGATGCGCCCGCAGGCCAGCCGCATGATGTCGGGCCACGACGCCGTCAACCACACGGTGGCGTCCGGACGCGGGGGCGCGTCGACGCCCTTGCCGTCGGTCACCGCCTCGACAGCCACATCGCGCGGCAGGCTCGCGTCGGTGATCTCGATGCGGACCGTGGCGCCGATGGGAGCGCTGACCGTGCGCGCCCAGACGTAGGGCAGTGCCCGCACGATCTGCTCCTGCGACACCGCGGCCTCCGGGGTGTCCCATCCGCCGTCGATCCCCATCGCCGTGCGGATGTCCTGCTGGTGCGCCCAGGTGTCGAAGATCCGGATGCGCAGGAGTCGGTCCATGCTCGTGGGATTGCCGAAGGGCCCGATCACCTCGGCCCCCTCGGGCACGGCGTCGAGCTGCGATCGTCTCAGCGCGATCGTCTCCCGGAGCTCTGCAACCACCTCCTCGCGCGGCTTCGCGCGGCGGTGGTCCACGCCGACCTCGGTCAACCTGCCGAAGTCGCCCTGCGCATGCGCGAGCGTCGACCAGTCGGGCTCGTGCTCGGGTCGCGGCGATCCGGCCATGAGCTGCTCGATGTCGATGAGGTGGGCCACGACGTCGCCGACCGACCAGCCCGGGCAGGGCGTCGGCAGCTGCCACTGCTCGTCGGTCGCCGCGTCGCCCAGGCGGGCGACCGTCTCGAGGGCTGACTGCCAGAGATCGATGAGCTCGGGCACGGTGGGCGCGACAACATTCTGCATGGCAGCACGGTATCCGGGCGGCCGCGCCGACCGTCGTAGAGTCTGCGCATGACGGTGCGCCTCGGTCTGATCCAGCTGGACTGCTCCACCTCCGAGCCGGTTGCCAGCCGCGTCACGCGCGGCCTCGAGCTCGTCGACCGCACGGCGCCGCAGGTCGACCTGGTCATGCTGCCGGAGCTGTGGCATGTAGGGGCATTCGACGTCGAGGCGGCCCGCGAGCATGCCCAGCCCATCGACGGGCCGCTGGTCAGTGCTCTCAGCGGGCTCGCCGCGGAGCACTCGACGTGGGTGCACGGCGGGTCGTTCTGTGAGCTCGCGGACGACGGCAGCCACTACAACACCAGCGTGCTGTTCGCGCCCGACGGCAGCCTGATCGCCAGCTATCGCAAGGTGCACCTGTTCGGCTTCGACGGCGGCGAGACGGTGCTCATGAGTGGTGGCGACGAGCTGTTCGTCGTCGAGACACCGCTCGGGCAGACGGGGCTGGCGACCTGCTACGACCTTCGGTTCCCGGAGCTGTTCCGCGCCCTCACGGAGGGCGGGGCCACGGCCTTCCTGCTGACGTCGGGCTGGCCCACCCCGCGCATCGAGCACTGGGACATCCTCACCCGGGCGCGCGCGATCGAGAACCAGGCGTGGTTCATCGCGTGCAACGAGGTGGGAGCGCAACCGGGCATCCAGCTCGGCGGTCACTCGGTGGTCGTCGATCCCAAGGGCGCGGTGGTCTACCAGGCGGGCACCGACGAGGAGGTCGTCATCGTCGACGTCGACCCGGATGCCAGCGCACGGTGGCGTGCCGAGTTCCCCGTGCTCGAGGACATCCAGATCGGCTGAGTGCTCGACGGCCTACATCCGGGTGATGACGGACTCCGGACCGACGACGATGACCGGCGCGCGGTCGGGGTCCAGCCAGCGCAGCACGTCACGCATCTGGCGCTGGGGGATGGCGATGCAGCCGGCCGTGACCTTGCCGTTCGTCACGTGCAGGAAGATGCCGCCGCCGGCCTTCGTGTCGGCCGGTTCGGCGGCACGTCGGACGCCGTCGGCGCCGGTGCGGATCGGTCCCCCGGGCAGGTTGTAGTCCATGACCGCGACGTAGTTGTACTGGCGGCCGTACGACCACAGGTGCTCGGCGTATCCGCCGTAGCCGGCCCAGCCCGCGCGCGAGGTCTGGTAGACGTTGTACGTCGCGGGCCGGTCGGGGTTGTAGGTCCAGGCGTCGTCGCGGTCGAACTCGCGGTAGGGCAGCTCGGTTCCCGGGTCCGCGAGGCGGCCGAACGCCCTCGGGATCGCGAACGTGCCGGCCGGCGTCTTGCCGGTGCCCTGCCGGCGCTCATCGGCGAGGTAGAGCCCGCTCCAGCCGAGCCGCGCGGGGGTGGCGCCGATGACTTCGCGCCAGCCGCCGTCGCCGTCGCGCTCGTACGCCCGCAGCGTCGCGGTGGTCGAGCGCCACGAGGGCGCGGTCACCACGATGACCTGCCCGGAATCGCGCACGTGGGCGAGCCGTGACGGGTGGTACGGCGGCTCAGCTGCCGCGGCGGCAGGGGCGAGCAGGCCCGCCAGCAGGAGAAGCCCGCCAAGGGCACTGGCCACGAAGGGGACGGCCGGGGTGCGGCTTGAGCGGACGGTCATGGGTCAACCGTAAGCGCCGAATCGGTCACGGGGTCGCATCGGACCGCGCTAGGAGACGGTGGGGAGCCCCGCCTCTTCCCACCCGACGATGCCGCTCTCGAGCTCGTAGATGCCCGGGATGCCCGCCTGGGACATGGCGCCGACGGCCACCTGCGATCGGTTGCCGCTGCGGCAGTAGACCGCGTAGGTGCCGGCCGGGTCGAGCGCGCCGATCTGCGCGGCGAAGTCCGCGCCCTCGACGTTGTAGTTGACCGCCCCGTCGATGTGCCCGGCCGCGAACTCCTCGGGCGTGCGGACGTCGATGGTCGTGACGCCCGGAGCCGCGACGACCTCCGCGAAGCGGGCGGCGTCGACGCGTTCGGGAGCGCTGGGGGCGTCGACCGGCGCCGCTGGCCCCTGAACGGCGGCTGTCGTCGCGGGAGCAGTGTCCGAGGCGGAGGAGCAGCCGGCGAGGCCGATGCTGACGGTGGCGAGGGCGGCGACGGACAGGGCGAGGGCTCGACTACGCATACCCCCTAGGGTATCCCATACCGGCCCTCGACGGCCAGCCAGCCACCCTGCTGCGGGGGACGGTCAGGGGGTGCGCTCGTCCCGGCGGGCGATGGCCGCCAGCCGGTCGTTGTACGCGCGCAGCTCGGCGTCGTCGTCCCTGTCGGCCTGGCGGTCCATGCGGGTCGCCTCCCGGTCGTCGCTGCGCGACCACTGCACGGCGATGACAACGAGCACGATCAGGCTCGGGATCTCCGACAGGCCCCACGCGACCTGGCCCCCGTCGAGCGTGTCCTTGAGCGGGTCGGTGATCCACGGTGGCTGGACGATCCCGTACCACTCGACGGCGAGCGGCTCGGTGCCCATCATCAGGGCGACGGCGAAGAAGCCGTGCACGGAGAGTGCGAGCAGCAGCATCAGCAGTCGTGCCCAGTACGGCAGTGGTTTGGGACGCGGGTCGATGCCGATGAGGATCCAGTAGAAGAGGTAGCCCGACACGATGAAGTGCACCTGCATGAGCACGTGCCCCACGTGGCTGCCCATGAGCCAGCCGAAGGCCGGCGTGAAGTAGAGACCGTAGAGCCCGATGACGTAGATGAAGAACACGTAGAACGGGTTGGTGAGCAGGCGGGTGATCCAGCTGTGCAGGAACCACACGAGCCACTCGCGCGGTCCGCGCTCGTTGCCCTTGGCTGGCCGCAGCGCGCGCAGTGCCAGGGTCGCGGGTGCGCCGAGCACCAGGAAGATGGGGCCGAGCATGGTGAGCGTCATGTGCTGGAGCATGTGCAGGCCGACGGACACCTGCGCGTACACCGAGATCCCGGCGTTGGTGCACCAGATCACGATGGCGATTCCGGTGAGCCACGAGGCCGTCCTCAGCCACGGCCACCGGTCGCCTCGGCGCGCCAGCCGCACGGCGCCCGCGATGTAGAGCGCGGCCGCGATCAGCGATGCCGTCAGGAACAGCGGGTCCAGGCTGAAGCCGAGGCCCACGCCGGCAGCGGTGGGAGGAGGGGGGTACGGGAAGCCCAGCAGGCTCTCGCCGTAGGTCGGGAGCAGCACCTCGACGCGTGGTGGCGGGCTGGATGCGAGAGCCACGCCCAGGCCCACGGCCACCGCCATGACGAGCAGTTCGAGTCCCGCGATCCGGGCGAACACGACGGCGCGGGACGTGCGGTCGAGCGTGCTGATGATCCGGCCGCGCACGACCCAGCCCAGGATCCCGAGCGTCACGATCAGCAGGGTCTTGGTGACCAGCACCTGGCCGTAGCCGGTGGTGAACAGCTGGCCGGCGTTGTCGAGTCGCGTGTAGGCGTTCGCGGCGCCGCTGGCCGCCAGCAGCACGATGGCGACGAGCGCGATGGTGGAGAACCGCTGGACGGGACGGAGCAGGGGCATGTCGCGTCGTGCGGCGTGCACGCCGAGGGCGACCAGGCCGCCCATCCAGACCACGGCGGCCACCACGTGCGCGACGCCGGCGGTCGTCGCGAGGGCGTGGTCGCCGAGACCGGAGCTGTGTCCGGCAAGGGCGGGCAGCGCGGCGGCTGCCACTGCGACGAGCAGCCAGGCGGCGGCTGATCCGGTGGTGGCAGTCATGATCGCGCCGATGCAGACGACCGTGGCCAGCAGCGCCATGAACAGCAGCGCGCGCGTGGCGGGGATCTCGTTCGCGTACGTCGAGACGACCGTGGGCGACACGGCCTCGGCGAGCGGCAGGCCAAGCACGTTGGCCAGTTCCAGGAACAGCTGGACGAGGGCGAGCACCGCCCAGCCGCGCGGCGGCGATGGCGGCCCGGCGCAGATCGCGTCGGCCGGCCGGGGACACCACCCCGTCCTTGCCGGACGGATCGAGGAACGTGGCCGCCAGCAGCCAGCCGACGGTCGCCACCGCGGCGAGATCGGCCAGCACCCGGACCAGCGGGGTGCCCCAGCCGACGGTGGCGCCGGGATCGGGCAGGCCGGGGAGGGCAGGCGCGTAGGACCCGCCGGCCAGGACGAGGCCGACCGCGGTGGCCACCAGCGCCAGCGCGCCGAGGGCCACGGCGATCAGCGCGATCGGGTGCGGTGCCGATGCCGGTCCTCGTCGAGCGCTGGACCGTGGTCATGGACCGGTCCCCGGGTGCGGGGCGCCGGGCTCGCCGGTGCCGCCTCGACGACGCATGACCCAGAAGAGGAAGCCGACGGCGATCCCGACCCCGAGTCCGGCGGCGATCGCGGCCACGGCGGGGTTGACGCCCGTGCTCGACGCCTCGTCACTCGCGGCGGCGGCGGCGGCGGTCGTCGGGCGGGCCGGACGCCACCGCGAGTGACGAGGCATCGGAGGAGGCGGTGGGGACCGGGCCATCCACGGTGAACGACAGCGATCCGCTGACCGGGTGCCCGTCCTGCGAGACGACCCGGTAGTTGACGGTGTAGTCCGGCCCGCTCAGGCCGGGCGGCCAGGTGACGACGACGTCGGCGCCGTCGACCTCGAGCTCGAGCACCCGGACGACCAACCCGGCGGAGTCCTCGACCGACACGACGACGCTGTCAGCGAGCAGGTCCTCGCTGAAGAGCAGCTCCACCTCGTCGGGCACGGCGTCGAGCACGGCGCCGTCATCCGGAGTGCTCAGGACGAGCTCGGTGTGCGCGAACGCCAGGGGCGCTGGCCCGGCGACGAGGATGCCCAGGGCCAGCAGGACAGAACCGAGGGCCGCGCGCTTCACGATGTGAGCGTACGGCCCTCGGGACGAACGGCGACTAGAAGGCCTCCTCCGGGAGGTCCATCAGGTCGAGGGTGGTGGACTCGGCGATGACGCGCTCGGCGGCCAGCAGCGGCAGCCTGTTGCGCGCGAACCAACGGGCCGTCTCGACCTTGCCCTCGTAGAAGACGCGGTCACGGTCCGACGGTCCGGCGGCCAGTGCCTTGGTGGCCACCTCGGCCTGGCGAAGGAGCAGCCAGCCGATGATGAGGTCGCCGCTCGCCATGAGGAGGCGGGTGGTGTTCAGCCCGACCCGGTAGATCTCCCGCGAGTCCTGCTGGGAGGCCATGGCCCACTGGCCGAGGACGCCGACGATGCCCTGCACGTCCTCGAGAGCCTTGCCCAGCAGCTCGCGCTCGGCGGCCAGCTGACCGGTTCCCTCGTCGCCCTTCACCGTCTCGGTGATCTGCGAGGCGAGATGGAAGATCGACGTGAACTGGTCCTTCACCATCTTGCGGAAGAAGAAGTCCAGGCCCTGGATGGCGGTGGTGCCCTCGTACAGGGTGTCGATCTTGGCGTCGCGGATGTACTGCTCCAGCGGGTAGTCCTGCAGGAAGCCCGACCCGCCGAACGTCTGGAGGCCCACGGCGAGCATCTCGTACGAGCGTTCGGAACCGACGCCCTTGACCACGGGCAGCAGCAGGTCGTTCATGCGCAGCGCGAGGTCGAGGTCGATCTCAGTGTCGCCGGCCTCCGCGAGCTCGATCATGTCCTGCCAGTAGGCGGTGTAGGCGATGAGCGCGCGCATGCCCTCGGCGTACGACTTCTGCAGCATCAGGCTGCGCCGCACGTCGGGGTGATGCGTGATGGTCACGCGCGGCGCGGTCTTGTCCGTCATCTGGGTCAGGTCCGCGCCCTGGACGCGGGTCTTCGCGTACTCGAGCGCGTTGAGGTAGCCGGTCGACAGCGTCGCGATGGCCTTCGTGCCGACCATCATGCGCGCGTACTCGATGACCTTGAACATCTGCGCGATGCCGTCGTGCACGTCGCCCACGAGCCAGCCGATGGCCGGCTCCTTCTCGCCGAAGGTCATCTCGCAGGTCGTGGAGACCTTGAGGCCCATCTTCTTCTCGACGTTGGTGGCGTAGACGCCGTTGCGTCCCTGGATCTCACCGGTCTCGAGATCGACGAAGAACTTCGGCACGACGAACAGCGACAGGCCCTTGGTGCCGGCGCCGGCGCCCTCGGGGCGAGCCAGCACGAGGTGCACGATGTTGTCGGCCATGTCGTGCTCGCCGGAGGTGATGAACCGCTTGACGCCCTCGATCCGCCAGGTGCCGTCGCCGTTGTCGAAGGCCTTGGCGCGGCCGGCGCCGACGTCGGAGCCGGCGTCGGGCTCGGTCAGCACCATCGTGGCGCCCCAGCGCTTCTCGATCATGAGGTGGGCCCAGCGCTTCTGGTCCTCGTTGCCGAGGTGGTCCAGGATGGCGGCGAACCCGGGGCCGGACATGAACATGAAGGCGGCCGGGTTGCTGCCCAGCATCATCTCGCTGGCTGCCCAGCGCAGCGACGGGGGTGCTCCCGTGCCGCCGAGGTGCTCGGGGAGGTCGAGCCGCCACCACTCGGAGTCCATCAGCGCCTCGTAGGACTTCTTGAAGCCCTCGGGCATGGTGACGCTCTTGGTGGCCGGGTCGTAGACCGGCGGGTTGCGGTCCGCGTCCGCGAACGGCTCGGCGAGGGGGCCTGAGGCGAGTCGCTCGACCTCGCGCAGGATCTCGCGCGCCGTGTCGACGTCCATCTCGTGGTACGGGCCGGAGCCCATGCGATCAGCAGCGCCGAACACCTCGAACAGGTTGAACTCGAGGTCGCGCAGATTGCTCTTGTAGTGGGGCATGGTCGTACCTCCGTAGTTACCGGCCAGTAACACCATGATGCTACTGGCGGGTAACTTTGGCAAGAGGAACAGGCCGCCGACCCGAAATCGGCCTCGACCACCGCGCAGGGCGCCCGCATGGGAAGAATGGCCCCCATGTCCTCCCCGTGGCTGGCGTCGAAGACGCCGGTCGGCCCGCCGACCGCGGCGAACCCGACGGTTCGCCAGCTGCTCTACGCCGCCGCGGTCACCGGGGGCTGGTCGGGGCTCGTGAGCCTGGTGATCTACCTCATCGGGCGCCTGTTCGGGATGACCTTCACCGTCTCGGTGCCAGGGCGCGACCGAACCCGCGCCGGTCCAGTGGTTCGTCGTCCTGCTCCTGCCGCTCGTGGCCGCCGTCGTCTTCGCGCTGCTCGCCTCCCTGGCGCGCGGATGGCCCCACGCCCGACGGATCGTCTTCTGGGTCGGGCACCCTGGGCGCCCTCGCTGTCCCTCATCCCCGTGCTCAACCAGCCATCCTCGGTCGGCTGGTTCGCCCGCTTGGTGCTGGCGTCCATGCACGTCATCACCTGGTTCCTCGTGGTGCCCCAGATCGCCCGCATCGTCGGGGATTCCGAGCCGGGCCAGCACGTGGACCGCGATGAGTGAGGTCGCCGTCCGCGAGCGGTCCACCCCGGGTGCGCTGATCACGGCGCTGCGTCCGCGCCAATGGCTGAAGAACGTCCTCGTCTTCGCCGCGCCGCTCGCCGCCGGCTCGCTGTTCGAGGCCGACGTCCTCGTGCCGTCCCTGCTCGCATTCGTGGCGTTCTGCCTGATGTCCAGCGCCACGTACCTCGTGAACGACGTGCGCGACGCAGAGTCGGATCGGGCCCACCCGACCAAGAGATCGCGCCCCATCGCGGCCGGGCAGCTGTCGCCGGGGGCGGCAATCGTCGCCGCAGCAGTGCTCGCCGTCGTGTCGCTCGGGGTGGGGCTCTGGGTCAACGTGGGCCTGTTCGGCGTACTGCTCGCCTACGCCGCCTTCACGCTCTCGTACTCCCTGTTCCTCAAGAACGAGCCGGTCATCGAGCTGGCCCTGCTGTCGATGGGCTTCCTGCTGCGAGCCATCGCCGGCGGCGTCGCCGCCGAGCTGCCGATCTCCCGCTGGTTCCTCATCGTGGCGGGCTTCGGATCGCTGTTCATGGCGGCCGGCAAGCGCTTCAGCGAGCTCGAGCAGGTCGACGCGCGACGGGCAACGCAGCGGTCGGGCACACGCGCCGCAGCCTCGCCGGCTACACCCCCGCGTACCTGCGCTTCGTCTGGGGCACGGCGGCCGCCGTCGCCATCACGGCCTACTGCCTCTGGGCCTTCGAGGTGGGCCTGGCGGAGTCGTCGTTCCCCTTCGCCGAGTGGAGCGTGCTCCCGTTCGTGCTCGCCATCCTGCGGTACGCCGCCGACGTCGACCGGGGCGACGCCGAGGCACCGGAGGACGTCGTGCTGCACGACCGGGTCCTGCTCGCCATGGGCGGTGCCTGGCTGGTGCTCTTCGGCCTCGGTGCGCTGGGAGTATGAGCGCATGACCGCGACGTCGCCCCTGGCCCTGCGCTCCGGCGAACGCGTGATCACCGGCTGGGGTCGCACGTGCCCCAGCGTGGCAACCGTCGCGGAGGTGCGCACCGCCGACGAGGTGCGGGAGGCGATCGCGCAGCGCTGGCCCGCGCGGCCTGCTGGCCCGCGGCCTGGGTCGCTCCTACGGCGACGCCGCGCAGTCCGGCGGGGCCACCCTTCTCGACCTCTCGGCGATGGCATCGATCGACCTGGACACTCGCGGCGGGACGGTCACCGCGGGCGGAGGCGTCAGTCTCGACGCGCTCATGAGGGTGCTGGTGCCGGCGGGCTTCTTCGTGCCGGTCACCCCGGGAACGCGCATGGTCACGGTCGGCGGCGCCATCGCTGCCGACGTGCACGGCAAGAACCACCATGTCGACGGCACGTTCGGCTCCCATGTGCTGCGCATGACAGTCGTCGACGGTCGCGGCGAGCTCGTCACCCTTGGCTCCCGACGCCGAGCCGGAGCGCTTCTGGGCGACGGTCGGAGGCATGGGGCTCACCGGTGTCATCGTCGACGCGACCTTCGACCTGATCCCGATCACCAGTTCCCTCATCAGCGTCGACACCGAACGCGCCACCGACCTCGACGACGTGATGGACCGGATGATCGCGCGGGACGACGACTACCGCTACAGCGTCGCGTGGATCGACAGCGTGCATCCGGCGGGTCGTGGTGTCCTCACGCGCGGCGACCATGCTCCCGCGGACTGGCTGACCGGCAAGCAGGCGCAGGCCCCGTTGGCCTTCCATCCCAAGGCTCTGGCCACCGCTCCCGCCCTCATTCCCGGCGGCCTGGTGACCCCGCTGACGATGCGCGCGTTCAACGAGGCGTGGTTCCGCAAGGCACCCCGGAGCCGGCAGGGCGAGCTGCAGCAGATCGGCGCGTTCTTCCATCCGCTCGACATCGTCCAGGACTGGAACCGCGTCTACGGTCCTGCCGGGTTCCTGCAGTACCAGTTCGCGGTCCCGGACGAGGCGGGCCATCTCGTGCGGCAGGCGCTGGGCGCCCTGCGCGCGGTCGGCGCGCTGTCGGCCCTCACGGTGCTCAAGCGCTTCGGCGCAGCGAACCCTGCACCTCTGTCCTTCCCCCAGCCTGGGCTGGACGCTCGCGGTCGACGTGCCGGCGGGGGTCGACGGGCTCGCCGCCACCCTCGACGCGCTCGACGAGCAGGTGCTGGCGGCCGGCGGCCGCCTCTACCTCGCCAAGGACTCCCGCATGTCGCCCGCGATGATGGCCGCGTCGTACCCACGGCTGTCCGAGTGGCAGCGCGTGCGCGATGCGATGGACCCGAACGGGGTCTTCACCTCCGACCAGTCAAGGAGACTGTCCCTGTGATGGATGCCCTCGGTGAGCCACAGTCGGTCCTCGTCCTCGGGGGCAGCAGCGAGATCGCACTCGCCACCGTCAAGGAGCTGCCGCGTGCACGCCTGCGCCGCGTCGTGCTGGCCGGCCGGCCGTCACCTGCCCTGGACGCCGCCGCACACGAGCTGACGAGCGCCGGCATCGCGGGGGTCGTCACGCAGGCCTTCGACGCCACCGACACAGGGAGCCATGCCGGCGTGATCAACGCGGTGTTCGATGGCGGCGACGTCGACATCGTCCTGCTGGCGTTCGGCATGCTGGGCGACCAGGCGCAGGCCGAGGCCGATCCCGATGCCGCCGTCACCGTGGCGACCACGAACTACACCGGCGCGGTGAGCGCGGGACTGCGGGTCGCTACCCGCCTGCGCGCCCAGGGTCATGGCGTGCTGGTGGTGATGTCGAGCGTCGCCGGCGATCGCGCACGTCGGTCCAACTACGTCTACGGCTCGACGAAGGCCGGCCTCGACGCGTTCGCGCAGGGTCTCGGCGACGCTCTCCATGGCTCCGGTGCCCGCGTGCTCGTGGTGCGCCCCGGCTTCGTGCGCACGCGCATGACGGAGGGCATGGCTGAGGCGCCCATGACGATCAATCCCCAGGACGTCGCGCGCATCATCGTCACGGCGCTGCGGAAGGGACGCGAGACGGTGTACGCCCCGGGCCCGCTGAGATTCGTCATGGCCGGCCTGAAGACGCTGCCCCGGCCGCTGTTCCGCAAGCTCCCGATGTAGCGTCACTCGTGCTCCGGACGCCGCGCCTTCGTCTTCGTAGCTGGTCCGACGATGATCGCGAGCCCTTCGCCCGGATGAACGCCGACGTTCGCGTCATGCGGTTCTTCCCCGGGATTCTCGACCGCGCACAGTCGGACGCCATGGTCGATCGCCTCCAGGAGCAGGACGCGGCGACTGGCTACACGCTGTGGGTGGTGGAGGTGGTCACCAGCGATCGGGGGTCCACGTCGTTCGCCGGGTTCACGGGGCTGGCGATCCCCCGACTGCCGATGCCCTTCACCCATGCCGAACCGCTCGTCGAGGTGGGGTGGCGACTGCTGCCCGAGTGGTGGGGACTCGGGATAGCGACCGAGGCCGCGCGGGCGTCGGTCGCCTTCGGGTTCGACGAGAAGGCGCTCGACGAGATCGTGTCGTTCACCGTTCCGGCGAACACTGCGTCGCGGGCCGTGATGGAGCGCATCGGGATGACGCCTGCCGGCCCCTTCCACCATCCCGCGGCCGCGCCGCACGACTGGTGGCGCCGTCACGTGCTCTATCGCATGCGGTCGACGGACCCGCGCCCCTGAGGTTCGATTGACCGTCGTCGCGAGCCGCTGGCGCGTAACGTGACGCCCATGAAGCGCCCCGTGACGCTGACGATCGCAGTGGTTCTGCAGTGGGTGGCCGCGGTCATCGCCGTCATCGCCGGCTTCGATCTCGTCGCCGCCGCGCTCGAGATGTCCGAGGCCGGGGTCGCCACCCAGGTCGAGGCGGCACTCGTCACCCAGGGGATCCTCGACGTCACCGGCCAGCAGGTCGTGGTCGGCGTGGTCGCTGGCCGGCGTCCTGCTGATCGCCATCGCCTTCGTCCGGGTGATGGTGGCCGTGTACCTCGCCCGCGGGCGCAGCTGGGCCCGCATCGTGGTGGCCATCCTGGTGCTCATCAGCCTGGTCGGTGGTGTCGGCTACCTGTTCCAGGGCTACCTGGTGCAGGCGACGCTGTCGATCGCCGTCGACCTCGTGGTGCTGTGGCTGCTGTTCAACGCGCGTTCCAGCGCCTACATCACGGCACGTTCCGCGGAGGACTGAGCCGCACGATCGCGCCAGACTCGGTGCGGGCCAGCACTCCCACTGCGTCGGCGCCGTAGAACCGGCAGACGTCGTCGAGCGCCTGCTGCCAGCGACGGTCGAGCTCGACCACGTGCGCGCGGCCGCGCCGATGGTGGACGACGCCGATCTCGTCGACGGCTTCGCCCCCACTGCGCTCGACGACGGTCGCGAGGCACGCGACGCACTCGTCGTCGGTCGGATCGTCGGGTGCATCGGCGATGAGGTTGAGCAGCGACGCGCCGTCCGGCGTGCGGACGTGCACGGCCACGGAGCCGGCACGGCGGTCGGCGAGGGGAACGTGATCGGCGATGAACAGCAGGGGGTCGCGCCGGGCCGCGCGGTCGACCGCCTCGCGATCGAGGCGCTCCCAGCGGCGGTGGTAGGCGTGCGGGTCGTCGTAGTGAGTGGTCATGAGCCGACGGTGGCGGACGCTGCCTGTGGACGGCCAGGTGCGATCCACAGGCCCGATGTGGGAATGGGCTGGCGGGGCAAGTAGTTGAATGCTAAAGTATTGACGACCCGAGGAGGACACCATGCCCGCAGTCACCGCCGACACCCTGAGCCTGCCCCGCCTGACCCCGATGTCCGAGGTCACCGGCCGAACCGTCACGTCCGTGACCACGGCACCGACGGGCTTCGAGGGCGAGGGCTTCCCCGTGCACCGAGCGTTCGCCGGCGTGCCGATGGAGGTGCTCGACCCCTTCATCCACATGGACCAGATGGGCGAGGTGGAGTACGCCGCCGGTGAGCCCAAGGGCACTCCCTGGCACCCCCACCGCGGGTTCGAGACCTTCACGTACCTGATCGACGGCCAGTTCATCCACCAGGACTCGCACGGTGGCGGTGGCACGATCGACGACGGCGGCACCCAGTACATGACCGCCGGTGACGGGCTCCTGCACATCGAGACGCCGCCGGCGGCTCTCGTCGAGTCCGGGGGCCTGTTCCACGGCCTGCAGCTGTGGATCAACCTGCCTCGGGCGAAGAAGCGGATCGCCCCGCAGTACCAGGACCTCCAGGGCCACGACCTGACGATGCTCACGTCCGAGGACGGCGGCGCCCTCGTGCGCGTGCTGGCGGGCTCGGTCGACGGGCACGCGGGGCCGGGCATCTCCCACACGCCGCTGGCGATCACGCACATCACGCTCGCTCCCGGAGCGCAGGTCGTGCTGCCCTGGCCCGCGGAGTTCAACGCGCTCGCCTATGCACTGTCGGGTTCCGGCACGGTGGGCGCCGAGCGCCGCCCCTTCCGCGGCGGCCAGCTGGCCGTCATGGGTGCGGGCGACTCCGTCGTCCTGCAGGCCGACGCCACGCAGGAGTCTCGCTCGCCCAGCCTCGAGGTGTTCCTCATCGGCGGCGTGCCGCTGCGTGAGCCCGTCGCGGCCTACGGCCCGTTCGTGATGTGCACGAAGGCCGAGCTCGTCGAGGCGTTCGAGGACTTCCAGGCCGGTCGCCTCGGCACCGTGCCGGCCGACGCGATCCAGCCGCACCGCGTCTAGGGCGGGGGCTCGAGGGGCTGGCGGGCGAGGGATCGCAGAAGCAGCGACCCGCCGAGGAGGAGCGCGATCCCCACGACCGCGTTCAACGTGATGCCGGACCATTCGGCGTTGTGCAGGGGGAAGCCCGCGAAACCGATCAGCGCGACGACGAGGATGCCGGCGCCGACCATCACGCCGGCGATCACGACGAGGACGACGTAGAGCCAGCCCGGTGCCCGGGCGGGGAGCAGTCCGCGTCGTGCCGGGGTGTCCCACAGCGGCAGCGGCCGGTACTGCGTCCCCCACGTCAGCAGCACGAGCAGGGCCAGGTAGCCCAGGAAGACGACGAGGAAGCCGACGAACCAGACGGCGTACCCGCCCGTGCTCGTGGGCTCCGGCCAGCCGTCGGGGCCCAGCCGCGTCGGCGGGGGGAAGCCGAGCTGGCGGAGCGTCGTGAGCGCGAGCACGATCGCGAGCAGGTGCCAGATGTACAGGCTCATCGAGGTCAGCATCATGAACGTCGTCACGAGCCAGACGCGCGGCCGGTGGAGCAGGCGCTCGAGCGGCCGACGGGCGATGAAGACGAGCGACACGAGTGCGATGCCGTGGAGCATCAGGATGACGCTCGGCGGCGCCATGTTCGAGTACTCGCCGTGGAAGCCGGGCACGTCGACCGTCGTGCCGAGGACGGTGATCTCGTCGAAGTCGAGGACGTCGCCGGGCAGGCCCACGAGACTCATCGGCCACGGCCCGTAGTAGACCAGGGCGGCATTGACGACGAACGAGACGACGGCGACCAGGATCCAGGTGCGGTGCTTCGTCGACTCCCCCCAGAAGAAGCCGAGCTGCTGGATCACCAGCCAGCACAGCAGGTAGTTGAGGAACCCGATCCACAGCGGCCAGCCCAGGATCGTGACGCCGACCGAGTCGAGGGTGGCGAGCGGGATGAGGACGATGAACGCGATCGCGCGGTTGTGCTGGTGCACCCACCACATGAACGGCAGGAACAGCAGCGTCATCGTGTAGACGCCCAGGAACCACAGCGGCCCGTTGATGATCGAGAGCAGGGGATCGAGCGACGGTCCCACGACGATCGTCATGACGGCGGAGAAGATCGCCATGACCGCCAGGTAGACGAGCACCGGTCGCAGCAGTCGTCGCACCCGACCCCACATCCACGTGGAGTAGAGGACGTCGCCGGCGTCGGCCTTGCGCCAGGCGATGACACTGGCGGCACCGCCGAACGCGAAGAAGATCGGCATCACCTGCAGGACCCACGTCAGGTACTGCAACGCCGGGTACGAGGCCATGAGGTTGCCGATACGTGCCTCGCCCCCGTCCGGCCAGTACACGACAGCCATGAGCAGGTGCCCGAAGACCACGACGAGGAGCGCCACGGCCCGCACAGCGTCGATGATGCGGTCCCGTCCGACCGGGCGTGCTCTCCGCGACCGTGCGCGCCGGAGGCAGGAGGGCCGAGAGGCTCATCACCGCCACCTCCTTCGATGCCGAGGGTAGGCCGATGGCAGGCGTGCAGGCGACTCGAATCGCCCGTCGTCAGGGTGGTGCCGATCGACCCGGCGTCCGTAGAGTGCACGAATGGACGAGTCCCCGCAGCTGAACGTTCTCGGCGAGCCCCTGGAGATGTGCGGCACCGAGCCGATGACGGGCTTCTTCCGTGACGGCTACGCCAACACCGATCCCCAGGACGTCGGCTCGCACACGGTGTGCGCGGTCGTCACCAGCGAGTTCCTCGCACATCAGCAGGCCGTCGGGAACGACCTCTCCACCCCCATGCCGGCGTACGGTTTCCCGGGCCTGCACGCCCGGGGACCGCTGGGCGGTGTGCGCGGGCCGATGGCTGCAGTCCTTCGAGGCGGGCGTCGCCGCACCCGTCCTGCTCCGGGCGACGAACGTGGCGGCCCTCGACCACGTTCCGCTCGAGGCCCTGCAGGAGTGCGCGGCGGACGCCCCCGACGACTTGGGCGAGCTCCTCGACTGAGGTGGTGTCTGCGCGGCGCTACACGCTCGACTGTCGTTGGAGGCGGTAGGTCTCCAGGTCGAAGTAGTCGCGCCACAGGCTGACCCGGCCCTCGCGCACCTCGAACACGGCGGCGATGGGGATCTCGATCCATCGTCCGCCGACGAGGAACCGATCGGTCCGCTCGTTCATGACCGTGTCGCCCGCGGCCACCTGCCGGTGCACGACCCATTCCACCTCCGACGCTGCCTCGGTCACCCCGCCGGAGAGCACCTTGCGCACGCCCTCTGGTCCGAACACCTTGCCGATGGGCACGTTGTCGTACTCGACGTCGTCGGTGACCAGAGCGGTGACGGCGTCGAGATCACGGGCCTCGCAGGCGCGGACCAGGGCCGTGACGACCTCGTCGGGGGTCACGCGGTGCGGGCGCGACGATGCACGCGTACCGGAAGACCGGTCAGCCCGCGGAGCCCGTAGCTGGGGCCGTAGCGCAGCGCGTCAGGGTCGACGACCTCGAGCGCGGTGACGTTGTCGGCAAGCGCGCGCAGAGCGGACGAGGCCTCCAGCCGCGCGAGCGGAGCGCCCACGCACACGTGGATGCCGTAGCCGAACGCCAGATGATCCTTGACGTTCTCCCGCAGCGGGTCGAACTCGTCAGGCTCGGCGAAGACCGAGTCGTCGCGGTTCGCGGAGCTGTAGGCGAGGAAGAGCGTGCTGCCCTTGGGGATCGTCACGCCACCGAGCTCGGCGTCGCAGGTGGTCACGCGCCACAGGCCCATGACGGGGGACGCCAGCCGGATGCCC
The DNA here is from genome assembly GCA_963707385.1 of uncultured bacterium. Classification (GTDB taxonomy): domain Bacteria; phylum Actinomycetota; class Actinomycetes; order S36-B12; family S36-B12; genus UBA10649. Next base: position 165,799 of record CAVPPK010000006.1, read on the forward strand.
TCCTCGACGACGCCGCGGCGGAAGGTCTCGTCGTCGCGCAGGCGGTCCCAGATGTCGGGCACCTGCGCACGCATGTCGTCGATGTTCACCAGGATGTCCGCGAGAGCTCGGATCGTGGTCTCGTTACCGGCGACGATCAGCTCCCGCACGAGCCAGACGAGCTCCTGGTTCGAGAGCGGCACCTCGCCCTCCTCGGTCGCGACGATGCGGGAGAGGAGATCGTCCTGCGGGTCCGCGCGACGCTCGTCGAGGATGCCGCAGATGACCTGCTGGAACTCCAGGATGTCGCGTTCGACCTCCAACCAGCGCTCGGCCGAGAGCTTGCCGCCCAGCGAGGCGTTGGAGGAGTCGGACCAGCGACGCAGGTCCTCGCGGTACCTGTCCTCGATGCCGAGGATGCGCATGATCGCCCACACGGGGAGCGGGATCGTGATCCGCGCCATCGCGTCGATGACCTCGCCGTCCTCGAGGCCCGCCGCGAGCTGGTCGGCGACGTCGTTGACGAGAGGGTCCATCCAGGAGATCGCTCGGGGCGTGAACGCCCGGTTGATCATCTTGCGGTAGCGGGTGTGCTGGGGCGGGTCGTTGGTGCCGAGGGCGGGTGTGTACGGGAAGCCCTGTGCGCGAATCGCCTCGATCTCGTCGACCACCTCGGGCGGCGGCGTGTCGCGGCGTGCGGGCGGCAGCACGTTGCTGAAACGCGCTGGGTCGAGCAGGGCCTCGCGGACCAGCGCCCACGTCGTGACGAACCACAGGCCCGGCTGGCCGGGGATCTCGTAGACCGGCGCCTCGGACCGCAGCATCGCGTAGGTCGGGTAGGGGTTCTGGTGGAACTCGTCGGTGTGCGGGTCCACGAGCGGGAGGGTGTCGGTCACCCGATCACGGTAGGGGACAGGCGGGTCGGCGGCAATGGGTTGTCTAGATGACATTCGCAACCACCCGCGCGCGTCAGCGTTCCCCGAGCCGGTCGATAGCCTCGCCGTCGAGGAGGCTCGATGAGCGCAACGCTGCAGGCCAGTCGGGTCGCCGCCGGCCACGGCGACCGCGTCCTCTTCGACGGTCTCGACCTCATCGTCGCCCCGGGCGACGTGATCGGACTGGTCGGGCCGAACGGTGCGGGCAAGACGACACTGCTCCACATCCTCGCGGGGGAGCGAGCGCCAGACGCGGGCGCGGTGACGCTGTCACCCGCCACCGCGCACATCGGGTACCTGCAGCAGGAGCACGAGCGCCTCCCCGGCGAGTCGGTGAGGACGAACCTGGCGCGACGCACCGGCGTGGAGGCCGCGCAGGCGGAGCTCGATCGCGCGGCACACGCGCTTGCCGATGCGCTGCCGGGCGCCGACGATGCCTACTCCGCGGCGCTCGAGTCGTGGCTGGCGCTCGGCTGCGCCGATTTCGACGAGCGCGTCGAGCAGGTGGTCGACGACATCGGTCTCGACGTGCCCCTCGACCTGCCGATGACGGCCCTGTCGGGTGGCCAGGCCGCTCGCGTCGGCCTCGCGGCCCTGCTGCTGTCGCGCTATGACGTGTACCTGCTCGACGAGCCCACCAACGACCTCGACGTCGAGGGCCTGGACCTGCTCGAGGAGTTCGTCGTCGGCCTGGACGCGCCGGTCGTCGTCGTGAGCCATGACCGCGAGTTCCTGGCGCGCACGGTGACCAGCGTCGTCGAGATCGACCGAAGCCTGCAGCGCATCACGACCTACGGCGGCGGCTACGAGGCCTACCTCGACGAGCGCTCGGTGGCCCGACGTCAGGCCCGCCTCGCCTACGAGTCCTACGCCGGACGCCGCGCGGAGCTCGAGACCCGGGCACGGACCCAGCGGGCCTGGATGGAGAAGGGCGTCAAGAACGCGCGCCGGAAGGCGAAGGACAACGACAAGATCGGCCGCAAGTTCCGCACGGAGGCCACGGAGAAGCAGGCCGCCAAGGCGCGCCAGACGGACCGGCTCATCGAGCGGATGGACGTCGTCGAGGAGCCGCGCAAGGAGTGGCAGCTGCAGTTCACGATCGCCGCTGCCCCGCGATCCGGCGACGTCGTCACCGTCGCCCGAGCCGCCTCGGTGCAGCCGCGGCGACTTCGTCCTCGGTCCCGTCGATCTCCAGCTGGACGCCCGCGACCGGGTGGCGGTGACGGGTCCCAACGGCGCGGGCAAGTCCACGCTGCTCGGGTTGCTCCTGGGCCGCCTGGTCCCGGACTCGGGTCAGGTGAGCATCGGCTCAGGCGTCGTCGTGGGCGAGGTCGATCAGGCGCGCGCGCTGTTCCTCGGGGACACGCCTCTCGTCGACGCCTTCTCGCTCGCCGTGCCGGACTGGCCGACGGCGGAGGTGCGGACCCTGCTGGCGAAGTTCGGCCTGGGCGTCCATCAGGTCACGAGGTCCGCGTCCGCCCTGTCACCCGGTGAGCGCACGAGGGCCGCCCTCGCCCTGCTGCAGGCGCGCGGGGTGAACCTGCTCGTCCTCGACGAGCCGACCAACCATCTCGACCTGCCGGCCATCGAGCAGCTCGAGGAGGCGCTCGAGTCGTTCGACGGCACGGTGGTGCTCGTCACGCACGACCGACGGATGCTCGACACCGTGCGCCTGACTCGTCGATGGCACGTCGAGGACGGACAGGTCGTCGAGGTGCCCGCCGGCTGATGCGCGGGCGTCAGCGGATGATGCGGAACACGTGACGCCAGCCCTGGTCGCCCAGATTCGTGGTGACCACCGTTCCGCGGGCACCGGAGTAGCGGCCCGAGCCGCCGATGATCGGGCGGACCGTGGTCTGCCCGGCGGCGATGGTGCTCAGGTCGGTGTTGTACAGCGACAGGCCGCCCACGACCAGCTGGTTGGCCTCGCCCCCCACCACGAAGACGAGGTTGGCGGCCCGCAGCTCCTGGTTGTCGGGGAGCCCCGTGGCGATCGTCGTGAGGGTGCCGCTCATGTAGCCGGTGGTGGGGGCCTTCCTGCCGGTGATCGCGGTGGGGACGAAGTAGGTGCGCACGGTGGCCAGTCCGCTCCCGACGACCGCCGTGGGAGCCGTCGGGGCGTGGGTGATGGTCACCACGGTTCGCTGCTCCTTCGCCGACGCCGGAGCGGCCCCGATCAGCGAGAGGCCGAGGACGGCGGCGAGTGCGACGACGATCGGACGGATGACGAGCATGGACCCTCCGGATGATGGACGGAGCGTCAGGCTACTGGCCGGACAGCGGCAGATCGTCGGCGAGCAGGTCCTGCGCGGTGACGCTGAACTCGTACTGACCACTCGCGTCCTGCTGCAGGCACCAGACCAGGTCGAACCGGTCGTCCGGCCACGCCTTCGGGATGGCGGCGGCATTCGCGAGCGGAAACTGCTCGAGCAGACGAGGCATCGATCCGTGGTGCCACACCACGAGTGCGTCCCTGTCGTCGGCGAGGATGCTGGCGACTGCCATCTCGGTGTCGCTGTGCGAGAAGTGATCCTCGACCGCGACGCCGAGTCTCGCGGCGGTCGGCGCGGCGGTGTCTCGTTCGCGCTTGCTCCGGTACTCGTGCGTGGGCCTCGTGGCGATGACCCGCTGCGGCTTCGCCAGACCCGGTCGCTCAGGTGACGGGAGGTGGGAGAAGAGGGCGGCCAGCGCACCTGCGCGGGTCCATCCCTGAACGGACAGGGAGTGCGGGTCGCCCTGTCCGTGCTGGTCCACTCCCAACGGAGGCCCGTCGTCGCCCGGCTTCTCCGCGTGCCGCAGGAACATCACTGTGCGCGGAGACATGCCGCAACTATGGCATCGATGCCGGCTAGAACGGGAGACCCTTCAGGTGCAGCCAGTCATCATCGACGCGACCGCACCGCGACGCAGTCCCGTATCGCTCAGTCCCCTCGAGGTTGCGGACCTGCCAGGTGTGACTGCCGAAGACCGTGCAGCGAATCGACCAACGTCTGCGAGATGCCCAGTTTTCTTTCATGGCTACCTCCGTATGTCCCGAAGATACGCATGCAGGCTGCCCAGGCCAAGCTCGTGAGGGGAGCCTGGAAGTGGAGCGGGTGACGAGATCCGTCGCTTCGCTCCTCCCGATTCTCGGCGTACTCTCCATCGCATGACAAAGGCCCCCGAAGAGCGTGGGGGCCATGACATGCGAGCGGGTGACGAGAATCGAACTCGCACTGTCAGCTTGGGAAGCTGATGTTCTACCATTGAACTACACCCGCGGAACGAGGCGATTATGCCAGTCCGCCTCCCGTGGCGGCGCATCCGCCCGTGATCGACGGAGATGCCTGCGGCCCTCGGGACCCGGCTAGAGGGCCGAAACGGTAGCCTCGGCCCGTGCTGCTCTCAGACCGTGACCTCAAGGCGGAGATCGATGCAGGGCGCGTGGGCGTCGAGCCCTACGCCGATGCGATGATCCAGCCGTCCAGCATCGACGTGCGGCTCGACCGCTGGTTCCGCGTGTTCGAGAACCACAAGTACCCGCACATCGACCCGAGCATCGAGCAGCCCGATCTGACCCGGCTCATCGAGCCCGACGGCGACGATCCGTTCATCCTGCATCCGGGGGAGTTCGTCCTCGGATCGACGTACGAGGTGGTGACGCTGCCCGACGACATCGCGGGCCGCCTCGAGGGCAAGTCCTCCCTCGGCCGCCTCGGGCTGCTGACGCACTCGACTGCCGGGTTCATCGACCCGGGCTTCTCCGGCCACGTGACGCTGGAGCTCTCCAACGTCGCGAACCTGCCGATCATGCTGTACCCGGGGATGAAGATCGGCCAGCTCTGCCTGTTCCGGCTCTCGAGCCCGGCCGAGCATCCGTACGGCTCCGAGAAGTACGGATCGCGCTACCAGGGGCAGCGCGGGCCGACGCCGAGCCGCTCCTTCGCGAACTTCCACCGCACGCAGATCTGACTGCTGTCGATGGAGACGCCGCCGGACTCCGAGCTCGAGATCTTCAGCTACGAGGACTTCGGGGTGGGCGTGCGCTGGCTCGCGCAGCAGCTCGTCGCCCGCGACTGGATCCCCGACGCCATCCTCGGAGTCGTGCGAGGCGGTCTCTTCGTGTCGACTGCCCTCGCGTACGCGCTGGACATCAAGGACGTGCGGCACGTCAACGTCGAGTTCTACACCGACGCGGGTGAGACCCTCCCGGAGCCGGTGCTCATCGGACAGCTTCCCTACCTCGCGGATCTAGCCGGCAAGCGGGTGCTTGTGGCCGACGACGTGGCGGACACGGGGGCGACGCTTCAGTTCGTGAGGGCGATGCTGCCCGACGACGCCATCGTCCATGTGGCCGTGCTGTACGAGAAGCCGCACACCACCTACGCACCCGATCTCGCGTGGCGTTCGACAGACCGGTGGATCCGGTTCCCGTGGATCCAGGTGCCGCCCGTGCGCGTGCAGGAGGCGGGTCGCTCGTCGGTCTAGGGGTGGTGGGATCGCGGTACCGGCCCTACTCTCCGGAGATGGCGCAGCCGCTCGTGCTCGCACCCCCGCGCATCCGCGCCGGCGTGCTGGTTCCGGGCGCCGTGCTGGTTGTCGGCGGCTGGGTGGTCCTCGCAATGGCGCGCGGTCACGTCTCCGCTACCTCGTTCGCGGCCATGTGGCTCGCGATGTCGGTCGCCATGATGATCCCCACCGTGCTCAGGCCGATGATGCGTGCCGCTCAGGGATCGGTCTGGGGAGCGTGGCGCTTCGTCGCAGGATTCATCGGCGCGTGGCTCGTCGCGGGCGTGCCCACCTACCTCGTGATGAATGCCGTCGACTGGACGACCGGCTGGATCGCGACGGCCTGGGTCGTGGCCGGCGCCTACCAGCTGACGCCAGTGATGCAGCGCCACCTGACGACCTGCCGCTCCGTTCCGTACGCGGGCGATCCCGCGGCCTACGGCCTGCGTCAGGGAGTGCGCTGCGTCGCGTCGTGCTGGCCCGTGATGCTCGCCATCATGGTCACCGCCATGGCACTGCCGGGGTTCGTCCTCCCCCTCCTGGCTCTCGTAGCCGTGACGGCGCTCCTGTGCTGGGAGAAGCAGCCCGGCACGTCCTCGCGGGCGGTCGCCTCAGTCGGCATGGCCATGCTGCTGGTGGCAGCAGGTGGCGCTGTCGTGCTCGGTGGTGGGGACGGCGTGGCCCATCACGGCACCGGCACGTCGAGGTCGTAGCCCTCGGCGACATCGCCCACTTCGACCAGGACGACGTCATCGCGTCCGCGCAGCAGGCGGCGTGCGCCCTCGTCTCCCTGGGCGACAGCCATCGCCTCCGCCCAGTGGCGACGGCTCAGCTTCACCGGATGCCCGCGCTCGCCGGAGTAGCCGGCCACGACGAGATCGGCTTCGGTATCGGCGATCCGGCGGATGGCCTCGGCGGAGAGGCCCGGCAGGTCGACCAGGGTCACGATGACGGCGTCGGCCGTGGTGTCCTCGGACAGCGCCTGCAGTCCCGTCCGAAGTGACGAGCCCATGCCCTCGGGCCAGCCGTCGTTCACGATGATGTCCGCCCCGTCGACCTCGCCCACCCAGGCACCGAGCACGACGACCACGGGATCGCAGCCGCCCTCGGTGAGCACCCGCACGGCACGGTCGACGAGGCGCTCGCCGTCGATGACGACGGGTGCCTTCGGCTGGCCGAAGCGCGTGCCCGCCCCCGCCGCCAGGACCAGCCCCGCGACGGTCACCGGGTCACCGATGCGCGCCGGGATGGATGGGCCCGTGGGTGCTCGCGAGATGACGGCCGCTGCCGCCCCACCGGGCCTGCACGATCTCGGCGGCGATGGAGATGGCGGTCTCCTCCGGCGTGCGCGCGCCGAGATCGAGACCGATCGGCGAGTGCAGGCGGGCCAGTTCGTCGTCCGTCAGGCCCGCTTCCTTCAGCCGGACCAGGCGGTCCTCATGGGTGCGCCGGGAGCCCATGGCACCGACGTAGCCGGCGTCGGTGCGCAGGGCGACGGTGAGGGCGGGCACGTCGAACTTGGGGTCGTGGGTGAGGACGGCGATGACCGTGCGCGGATCGACGTGCTGCTGCTCGAGCCAGCGGTGCGGCCAGTCGACGACGACCTCGTCGGCGTCGGGGAACCGCTTGCGCGTGGCGAACACCGGGCGGGCGTCGCAGACGGTGACCCTGAAGCCGAGGACCTTGCCGACCCTCACGAGGGCGGCGGAGAAGTCGATGGCGCCGAAGATGAACATCTGCGGTGGCGGGGCGTACGAGGCGACGAACACGTCGAGGCCCTCGCCCAGCCGCTCGCCCTCGGGGCCGTAGTGCAGGAAGCCGGTCGTGCCCGACGCCAGCATTCCGATGACGTCCTCGCGCACTGTGTCGTCGAGTCGTTCGGTGCCCAGGCTGCCCTCGGTGTGGTCGGGACGCACCACGAGGTGCCGTCCGACGTAGTGCGGGCCCGCGCACGATCGTGGCCACGGCGACCGGCTCCTCGGCGGCGATGCTGCGAGCCACTCCGTCGAGCTCGGGCCAGGTGGCGTCGTCGACCCGTTCGACGAAGACCTCGAGGATGCCGCCGCAGGTGAGGCCCACGGCGTACGCGTCGTCGTCACTGACCCCGTACGTCTCGTAGCGGGGCAGGCCGTCGGCCAGCACCTCCTGACCCAGCTCGAAGAGGGCCCCCTCGACGCAGCCGCCGCTGACGGAACCGACGGCCTCACCGGCGTCGCTGACCAGCATGGAGGCACCCGCCGGCCTGGGGGCGGAGCGCCAGGTGCGCACGACGGTCGCCATGGCGGCGACCCCGCCCGCATCGCGGATGGCGGTCAGCTCCGTGAGGACCTCGCGCACGTGTGCTCCTGCCTGGCAGCTGGTTCTCTGGGCCGATTTGCCCTTACGGGGTCAATAATGGACCGATGGGCGAGATCCGGCTGGTCGAAGTCGTGGAACGGGAGCTCGACGCTGCAGCCGTCGAACGGCTCGTCGCCGACGAGCGGGCCGGCGCCGTGGTGTCCTTCAGCGGCAATGTCCGCGACCATGACCACGGGCGCACGGTGGCCTCGCTGACCTACGAGGGCCACCCGTCGGCCGAGGCGGTCCTGAAGGACGTTGCCCAGGAGATCGACTCCCGCTTCGACCTGATCTGCCTCGCGGTCGCCCACCGGGTCGGGCCGCTGGCGATCGGCGATGCGGCGCTGGTCGCCGTCGTCGCATCGGCCCACCGCGAGGAGGCGTTCCGCGCCTGCGCCGCACTCGTCGACCTGACCAAGGAGCGCCTGCCCGTGTGGAAGCACCAGGTCTTCACCGATGGCACCGATGAGTGGGTGAACTGCGCATGACGCCTCATCGACACCTACGGGCGAGTGCACCGCGACCTGCGAGTGTCCGTCACCGACAGGTGCAACCTGCGCTGCACCTACTGCATGCCGCCGGACTTCGCCGACTGGATGCCGGGCGACCACCTGCTGAGCATCGACGAGCTGATGACGGTGATCTCCGTCGCCGTCGATGAGGGCGTCACCAGCATCCGGCTCACGGGAGGCGAGCCGCTCATCCGGCCCGACATCGTCGAGATCGTCGCGCGCATCAATGCGCTTCCCTCGCCGCCACGGATCAACCTGACCACCAATGCCCTGAAGCTCGCCGAGCTCGCGCAGCCGCTTGCCGCCGCCGGCCTCGAGCGGGTCAACATCAGCCTGGACACCCTCAGCCCCGAGCGGTTCAAGCGGCTGACCTTCCGCGACCGCTACAGCGACGTCATCGCGGGCATCGAGGCCGCGCTCGCGGCGGGCCTGCATCCCGTGAAGGTCAACACGGTGCTCATGCGGGGCATCAACGACGACGAGGCCGCGCCCATGCTGCGGCACTCGGTCGCCAACGGCTGGCATCTGCGCTTCATCGAGCAGATGCCGCTGGACGCTCAGGGATCCTGGGACCGCGCGGTGATGGTGACCGCTGCGGAGATCCACGACCTGCTCGAGGCCGAGTTCACCCTCACCCCGGTCCCCGGGCGCGGCTCCGCGCCGGCGGAGGAGTTCCTCGTCGACGGCGGTCCCGCCACGGTGGGCATCATCGCCAGCGTGAGCAAGCCGTTCTGCGCGGCGTGCGACCGACTGCGGCTCACCGCCGACGGCCAGATCCGCAACTGCCTGTTCGCCCGCGACGAGACCGACGTCCGGGCGACCCTGCGCGACCCGGACCTCGACGGACGAGCAGCGGCGCGAGCGCATCGCCGGGCTCCTCGCGGCCTCCACTCTGGCGAAGCTGCCCGGTCACGGCATCGACGATCCGTCGTTCATCCAGCCCGACCGCCCGATGAGCGCGATCGGCGGGTGAGGGCGGGCCTAGCCGCCGGCGAAGGGCGGCAGCACGTCGAGGCGACTGCCCGCAGTGACCGCGACATCGTCGTGGACGGCGGTGCCGTCCAGCAGGCAGCTGCAGCGCGGGCGGACCGCTGCGAACGCCGGGTGGGCCGCCTCGATGCCGTCGAGGATGTCGGACAGGATGCCCGCCGGGACGGACAATCGCGACGTTCCGACCGCTGCGCGCGCGGCCGCGAACAGGTGCACGTCCACCATCGGATCGCTCATGCAGGCGAGCCTACGACGAGGTGTCAGAACCGTCGCAGTGACGGAAAAGTTCCGGTCGCGGGTTCACGGACTCGGGTCTAGGGTGACGCCCATCACACTGTCGGGCATCGGCGCGGAACGCGGCGCCGGTCTCCCCATCCCGGAGGTTCCATGGAACTCGAGAACTCGTTCGTCGTGCCGGCGGACATCGACACGGCGTGGAAGACGCTGCTCGACGTCGAGGCGATCGCCCCGTGCATGCCCGGTGCGACGCTCACCTCCTTCGACGGGGACAACTTCACCGCCGACGTCAAGGTGAAGCTGGGTCCGGTCACCATGAACTTCGCGGGCGCCGGCAAGTTCGTGAAGAAGGACGAGTCCACGCACACGGCCGTCATCGACGCCAGCGGCAAGGAGACCAAGGGCGCTGGCACGGCCGGAGCGCTGATCACCGCCGTCCTCGTCGAGGAGGGTCCGAACAGCACGCGGGCCAACATCGTCACCGACCTCACCGTGACGGGCAAGGCCGCGCAGTTCGGCAAGGGCGTCATGGCCGACGTCTCCAAGCGGCTCATCGGCCAGTTCGCGGGCAACCTCGAGCAGGTGATCATCGCGCGTCAGGGCGTGGCAGATGCGGCCACCGCGGCTGCTGCTGGCGGCGGCGAGGCGGTCGTGACCGCCCCCGCGCCGGCACCTGTCATGAACAACGAGGCCCTCGATCTCGGCAACGCCGCACTCGTGCCGGTGCTCAAGCGCGTCGTCCCGGTCGTCGTCGGCGTCATCGTTGTCGGCGGCATCATCTGGTGGCTCGCCAGCCGCTAGTACGCCCGAAAGCCTGCGCACCAACTCGCTTCACCCGTACTGTCCAAAAACCATTCGCCCTCAGAGATAAGGGGTGGCAGATGCAAACACCCGCACCTGTCGACTACGTACGAGCAACTTCCGTGGACAACGCCATCGCACTCCTCCAGGAGCACGGTGACGAGGCTCGACTCCTTGCGGGCGGGCACAGCCTCATCCCCATGATGAAGCTGCGCCTGGCCCGCCCCGACATCCTCATCGACATCAACGATCTCGACGAGCTGCGCGGGATCAAGGTGGAGGGCAACGAGCTGGTCGTGGGCGCGATGGTGACGCACGCGGAGGTCCTCGCATCTCCCGTCCTCGCCGAGCACTACGCGATCTTCCGCGAGGCGGAGAAGGTCATCGCCGACCCGATCGTCCGGAACAAGGGCACGGTCGGCGGCTCGATGTGCCAGGCCGATCCGTCGGAGGACCTCTCGGCCGTCGGCTCCGCGCTCAAGGGCTCGGTGGTCATCCAGGGCGCGGCCGGTCGCCGCACCGTCCCGATGCGGGAGTTCCACGAGGGCCCGTACGAGACGAAGGTCGGCGACGGCGAGATCCTCGTCGAGGCCCGCTTCCCGATCCGTCCGGGTGCCGGCAGCGCGTACGAGAAGGTCGAACGACGCGTCGGTGACTGGCCGGTCTGCTCGGCGGGTGCGTACGTCGTCGTCTCGGGTGGTGTGGTGACGGACTGCGGCATCGGACTCACCGCCGTAGGCGCCGATCACTTCGCGGCGCCGGAGGCGGAGGCGTTCCTTGTGGGCAAGCCGCCGACCGAGGAGAACCTCGCGCAGGCTGCCCAGCTGGCGGCCGACTCCTGCGAGCCGAACTCCGACCAGCGCGGTCCGGCCGACTACAAGAAGCATCTCGCCATGGAACTCACCCTTCGTGCGCTGCGCCGCAGCGCCGCGGCCAGCCAGGGAGCCTGACATGCAGGTAACGATCACGATCAACGGCGAGCAGGTGACGCGCGACGTCGAGCCGCGCAAGCTCCTCGTGCACTTCGTCCGCGAGGACGCGGGCCTGCGCGGCACCCATTGGGGCTGCGACACGTCCAACTGCGGCGCCTGCACGCTCTGGGTCGACGGCAAGCCGGTCAAGAGCTGCACGATGCTCGCGGCGCAGGCCGACGGCCACGAGGTCACGACCGTCGAGGGTCTCGAGCAGGGCGGGGTCCTCGACCCCGTGCAGCAGGGCTTCATCGAGTGCCACGGCCTCCAGTGCGGCTTCTGCACCCCGGGAATGATGATGACCGGCCGCGCGCTGCTCGACGAGAACCCGCACCCGTCGGATGACGAGATCCGCGAGGCCATCTCGGGCCAGATCTGCCGGTGCACCGGCTACAAGAACATCGTCGCGGCCATCCAGTGGGCCGCTGACAACCCCGCCACGAGTGAGGTGAACGCATGACCGCCGTCGAGGACGTTCCGATCAGCGCAGCCGGCAACCCGATCGGGTTCGGCTCCATGAAGCGCGTGGAGGACCAGCGCTTCGTGCGGGGCCAGGGCAACTACGTCGATGACGTGAACCTGCCCGGCATGCTGCACAGCGCCATCCTTCGCAGCCCGTTCGCGCACGCCCGCATCCTGTCGATCGACACGTCGGCGGCCGAGGCGCTGCCGGGTGTCGTCGCCGTCATCACGGGCAAGACGCTCGAGGGCATTCCGCGCCCGTCGCTCCTCGGCGACAACTTCGCGTGGATGCCGACGCTGTCCTACGACACGCAGGCGGTCCTGGCCACCGACAAGGTCCGCTTCCAGGGCCAGGAGGTCGCCTACGTCATCGCCGAGAACCGCTACATCGCTAAGGATGCGCTGGAGCTGATCGAGGTCGACTACGAGCCGCTCCCCCCGGTCATGGACGCCAAGAAGGCGCTCGACCCGGACGCCGCCGTCATCCGTGACGACAAGGGCCAGACCGACAACCGCATCACCGACGTGCACGGCAACCAGACGTGGGAGTCGGGCAACAAGGAGGCCACCGAGGCGGCCTTCGCGGCGGCCGAAGCCGATCCCGACTGCGTCGTCGTGGAGGAGGACATCCTCTACCCCCGCGTGCACCCGGCCCCGATGGAGACGTGCGGGTCAGTGTCGTACCTCGACAAGGTCACCGGCCAGCTCACGATGTACACGACGAGCCAGGCACCCCATGCGCACCGCACGGTGTACGCGATGGTCGCTGGGCTGCCGGAGCACAAGATCCGCATCATCAGCCCCGACATCGGTGGCGGCTTCGGCAACAAGGTCGGCGTCTACCCCGGCTACGTGCTCTCGGTCATCGGCACCATCGTCACCGGCAAGCCGGTGAAGTGGATGGAGGACCGCAGCGAGAACCTGATGTCGACGTCGTTCGCCCGCGACTACCACATGAAGGCGAAGATCGCGGCGACGAAGGAAGGCAAGATCCTCGCGGTCGACGTCTACGTCCTCGCCGATCATGGCGCGTTCAACGGCGTCGCCCAGCCCACCAACTTCCCGGCGGGCTTCTTCCACATCTTCTCGGGCTCGTACGACTACCCGAACGCGCACTGCCTCGTGGAGCCGGTCTACACCAACAAGGCTCCCGGCGGCGTCGCCTACGCGTGCTCGTTCCGCATCACCGAGGCGGCGTACGTCATCGAGCGCATCGTCGACTGCCTCGCGCAGGAGCTGGAGATGGATCCGGCGGAGCTGCGGCTGAAGAACCTCATCAGGCCGGAGCAGTTCCCGTACACCTCGCCCACCGGCTGGGAGTACGACTCGGGCCAGTACGAGAAGACGATGCGCCTGGCGATGGAGATGGTCGGCTACGACGAGCTGCGTCGCGAGCAGGCCGAGAAGCGCGCCAAGGGCGAGTACATGGGCATCGGCATCTCGTTCTTCACCGAGGGCGTCGGCGCGGGTCCGCGCAAGACCATGGACATCCTCGGCCTGGGCATGGCCGACGGCATCGAGCTGCGCGTGCATCCCACGGGCAAGGCCGTCCTGCGCCTGTCGGTGCAGAGCCAGGGCCAGGGCCACGAGACGACGTTCGCGCAGATCGTCAGCCACGAGCTCGGCATCCCGCCGGAGGACATCGAGGTCGTCCACGGCGACACCGACCAGACGCCGTTCGGCCTGGGCACCTACGGCTCGCGCTCGACGCCGGTGTCCGGTGCGGCAGCATCGGTCGTCGCACGCAAGGTCCGCGACCGCGCCAGGATCGTGGCGGCCGCGGCCCTGGAGTGCTCGCCCGACGACCTCGAGTGGGAGCTCGGCCGCTGGTTCGTGAAGGGCGACAAGGAGCGCGGCAAGACGATCCAGGAGATCGCCCTGCTCTCGCACGGCGCGCTGGAGCTGCCGGAGGGAGTGGAGGGTCATCTCGACGCGACCGCCGTCTACAACCCGCCGAACCTCACCTACCCCTATGGCTGCTACATCTGCGTCGTCGACGTCGATCCGGGAACGGGCCAGGTCAAGATCCGCCGCTTCGTCGCGGTGGACGACTGCGGCACGCGGATCAACCCGATGATCGTCGAGGGACAGGTGCACGGCGGCCTGGCCGACGGCGTCGGCATGGCCCTGATGGAGCTGATCGCGTTCGACGAGGACGGCAACAACCTCGGCGGCTCCTTCATGGACTACCTGCTGCCCACGGCGATGGAGTGCCCCGACTGGGAGCTCGGCGAGACGGTGACGCCGTCGCCGCACCACCCGATCGGTGCGAAGGGCGTCGGCGAGTCGGCCACGGTGGGCTCGCCCGCCGCGGTCGTCAACGCGGTCATCGACGCCATCAGCCCGTTCGGCGTGCGCCATGCGGACATGCCGCTCACCCCGGCCAACGTCTGGCGCGCCATCCAGGGCAACAACGTGCGTGTAGACATGGCTGTCGAGTAGACGGACACTGATCGACATGACGACGCGGGCAGTGCACGAGCGGGCTGAGGCGCTTCGCGCCGACGGGATCCCGTTCGTGCACGCCCGCGTCGTTCTCGCGGAGCGACCGACGTCCGCCAAGCCGGGTGACGAGGCGATCGTCCTCGCCGACGGGACGATCGAGGGCTTCGTCGGTGGCCAGTGCGCGCAGGCGACGGTGCGGTCGCAGGGGCTGGCCGCGCTCGAGTCGGGAGCCACCGTGCTCCTGCGCATCTCGCCCGAACCTGAGCCGGAGCAGTCCGGCAAGACGGTCGTGCACAACCCCTGCCTGTCCGGCGGGACCCTGGAGATCTTCATGGAACCCGTGCTTCCCGCCCCGATGGTCCGCGTCATTGGTGACAGCCCCATCGCGCAGGCGCTGGCTGTGGTCGGCGCCTCGCTCGGCTACCACGTCGAGCCGTGGTCGCTTGCCGAGATGCGCACGACCGACGCCGTCGTCGTCGCCTCGCACGGGTTCGACGAGGAGAAGGCCCTCATCGACGCGCTCGACGCAGGCATCCCCTACGTGGGCCTGGTGGCGAGCCCCAAGCGAGGGAGGGCCGTCCTCGACTCACTCGATGTCGACGACGCTCTCAAGGAGCGCGTGCACACGCCGGCGGGACTGAACATCGGAGCCCGCACTCCCGAGGAGGTCGCCCTGTCGATCTTCGCCGAGATCATCCAGGAGCGGGATGCGCCGCTGCGCTTCCGGTCGCTGCCGCTGCTCGTCGACGCGCCAGCCGCCGGCACCACCGCGATCGATCCGATCTGCAGGATGACGGTGGCTGCCGTCGAGTCCTCCATCCATGCCGACGTCGACGGAGAGCGCTTCTACTTCTGCTGCCCGGGCTGCAGGGACACGTTCGTGGCCGACCCGGCCGCATACGCCGGAGCCTGAGCGTCGTGAGCCTCGCCGAGCAGATCCCCGATACGCACGCGCTCATCGCGCAGCTCGCGGAGCACGACTACCTCGCCGAGGAGGGTCTCGCGACCGCACTGTTCTGCGCGGTGCGACTTCCCCAGCCGTTGCTGCTCGAGGGGGAAGCCGGCGTCGGCAAGACCCAGGCCGCCAAGGCACTTGCCAGCATGCTCGGGACGCCGCTCATCCGGCTGCAGTGCTTCGAGGGCATCGATGCGTCCGAGGCCCTCTACGAGTGGAACTACCCTCGCCAGCTGCTCGGCATCCGGGTGGCGGAGGCCAAGGGCGCCAGCCTGGAGGAGGAGTCGCTCTTCTCCCGCGAGTACCTGATCGAGCGACCGCTGCTGCAGGCGCTCGAGCACCCCGGACCGCAGCCCGCGGTGCTGCTCATCGACGAGGTGGACCGCGCCGACGAGGAGTTCGAGGCCTTCCTCTTCGAGATGCTTGCCGAGTCGTCGGTCACGGTGCCCGAGATCGGCACCCTGCGGGCGAAGGTCCCGCCCGTCGTGATCCTGACCTCGAACCGCACGCGCGACCTGCACGATGCGCTCAAGCGCCGGTGCCTCTATCACTGGATCGACTACCCGGACCTGGAGCATGCGACGCGGATCGTGCGCCTGCGCGTCCCCGAGGCACCCCCGGAGCTGACCGAGCAGGTGGCTGCCGCCGTGCAACGGCTCCGGGGTATCGACGTGCAGAAGGCGCCGGGCGTCGCCGAGGCCATCGACTGGGTCAACGCGGCCATGCTGCTCGGCATCCGGTCGCTCGACGCGGACTCCGTCGACCGGACCCTCGGGTCGGTGCTCAAGTACCGCGAGGACCAGGACGTCGCCCGTGCCGAGGGCCTCGCCTGGGTCGCGGGCGCCTGATCCGGCGCCGGCCATGAGTGCCGACGGCTCGGGATCCTCGCGGACGAGGACCTCTTCGCCCGCATCGTCGCCGGCTTCGGCCATCTGCTGCACTCCGCGGGGGTGCCGGTCACGCCTGAGCGGTCGACCCGGTTCGGCACCGCGATCGCGCTCGCGCGGCCCGCGACCATCGACGAGCTGTACTGGCTGGGCCGGGTGACGCTGCTCACGGCGCGCGACCAGACCGAGTCCTACGACGCGGTGTTCCGCCAGGTGTTCGAGGGCATGATCGACATGGCGGACTTCCGGGGCGACAGCAATGCGCCAGCGCCGCCGTCCTCGACCCCCACCGGCGACCGCAAGCCGGGGGACCCTGAGCGCTCCGGTGAGTCCTCCAGCACGAGCCCTCGTGGCACGAGCGCGACGCCGGGGCCACGAGCCGAGGACGACCTCGACGACGAGGAAGCGAGCGCACTGGCGGCGGTCAGCCAGAGCGAACGGCTGGCCGGCAAGGACTTCGCCGCGTGCAGCGAGGACGAGCTCGCCCTCATCCGCCGACTGGTCGAGCAGCTGCCCCTCGTGCCGCCCATGCGTACGGGCCGTCGCCTCAGGCGGCACGCCGGTGGCAGCCGCATGGACATCCGTGGCACGCTGCGCCGGGCGCACCGGACCGCGGGGGATCCTGTGGTGCTCGTGCAGCGCAAGCGCACGGAGCGGCCGCGCCGGGTCGTGCTCATCGCCGACGTCTCGGGTTCGATGGAGCCGTACGCGCGGATCTACCTCCACCTCATGCGCGGCGCCGTGCAGGCGCTGCACGCCGAGGCGTTCGTGTTCGCCACCCGGCTCACCCGGCTGACCCGACCCCTGCAGGCCACGCATCCCGATCTCGCGTACCGCAAGGCGGCCGCAGCGGCACCGGACTGGTCCGGGGGCACGCGCATCGGACGGGCGCTCGCCGACTTCCTCGACTCGTTCGGTCGGCGGGGCATGGCCAGGGGCGCCGTCGTCGTCATCGTGTCCGATGGCTGGGAGATCGACGACCCTGCCCTGGTCGGGACGTCCATGGAGCGACTCTCCCGCCTGGCTCACCACGTGATCTGGGTCAACCCGCGCAAGGCCGTCGAGTCGTACCAGCCGCTGGTCGGCGGGATGGCGGCTGCCCTGCCCTACGTCGACACCTTCGTCTCCGGCCACTCCCTTCGTGCGCTCGAGGACGTGATGGCCGCCATCCGGACGGCGACCGACCGTGCGCCCTGCCTCGCCGCGGCGGCATAGGGTTCCCGCATGAGCGACAACCCCCTGACGCACCTCAACGAGCGCGGCGAGGCGCGGATGGTCGACGTCACGGCCAAGGAGGTGACCGCCCGGTCGGCGACCGCGCGCTGCCGGGTGACGGTGTCCGACGAGGTCGCGGACCTGCTTCGTTCCGGACAGATGCCCAAGGGCGACGCCCTCGCCGTGGCCCGCATCGCCGCGATCCAGGCCACCAAGCGCACGCCGGACCTCATCCCGCTGTGCCACCCGATCGCCGTGCACGGAGTCGACGTCGATGTCTCGGTCGTCGACGGTGCCGACGGCCCTGAAGTGGTGATCGTCGCCACCGTCCGCACGGCCGATCGCACCGGAGTCGAGATGGAGGCGCTCACGGCGGTCGCCGTCGGCGGACTGACCGTCATCGACATGGTCAAGGGTCGCGACAGGTCGGCAGCCATCGGCGAGGTCGTGCTCCTCGAGAAGCTCGGCGGTCGGTCGGGCCACTGGACCCGCGAACCGTGAAGCGCACAGCACGGGTCATCACGTCGTCCACGCGCGCAGCGGCAGGCGTGTGGACGGACACGTCGGGCCCGATCGTCGTCGACGGCCTGCGCGGCCTGGGAATCGAGGTGGGCGAGCCCGGTCGTGGTCGCCGACGGCGAACCCCTGCACGCGGCACTCGTCGAGGCCGTCACCGATGGTGTCGACCTGGTGGTCACGACGGGCGGCACCGGTCACACGCCGACCGACCTCACCCCCGAGATGACGCTGCGCGTCGTGGAGCGGCTGTCGCCGGGGCTGGCCGAGGCCGTGCGGGCGCACGGAGTCGCGAACGGCGTGCCCACCGCGATCCTGTCGCGCGGGATCGCGGGAATCGCCGGCACGACTCTCATCGTCAACCTGCCCGGGTCGGCAGGCGGCGCGATCGACGGGATCGCCGCCCTGTCACCGGTGCTGCTGCACGCGATCGAGCAGGTGCACGGCGGAGACCACCCACGAGCGCCCCACCCGTGACCCGCTACGTCGACATCCACCCCGACAACCCCCAGCCACGCGCCGTGGCGCAGGTGGCCCAGATGCTGCGCGAGGACGGTCTGATCGCCTATCCCACGGACTCGGGATACGCGTTGGGCTGCCTGGCGGGCCGGGCGAGGGAGCTGGAGCGGATCCGCGAGATCCGGGGCCTGGACGAGCGGCACCACTTCACGCTCGTCTGCCATGACGTCAGCCAGGTCAGCCAGTTCGCGACCCTGGACAACAGTGCGTTCAGGGCGATCAAGGCCTGCACGCCCGGCCCCTACACGTTCATCCTGCCGGCGACGAAGGATGTTCCGCGTCGGCTGCTGCATCCCAAGAAGCTGACCGTGGGCGTGCGCATCCCCGGCGGGTGCCGTCGTGCCCGCGCTGCTGGCAGCGGTCGGTGAGCCGCTGGTGTCGAGCACCCTTCTCCTGCCCGGCGACGAGCAGCCGATGACGCAGGGCTGGGAGGTCAAGGAACGCCTCGACGACCTCGTGGAGGCGGTCGTCGACGCCGGTGTCTGCGGCGACGTGCCGACCACCGTCATCGACCTGTCCGGTCCGGAGCCCGAGGTGCTGCGCGTGGGCGGAGGAGATCCCGCGCGGTTCGCCTGAGACCAGGCGAGGCGTTAGGCCTTGCTCGCGCTCAGCAGCAGGGTGGCCACGTCGACGACCTCGACACCCTCGGCCTTGCCCTCGCCCTGACGGCTCGTGATCGCATCGTTGAGCATCACCGAGCAGAACGGGCAGGCGACCGCGACCTTGGTGGCTCCTGTGCCGATGGCCTCGTCGCCGCGGTTCTGGTTGACGCGGGTGCCGATCTTCTCCTCCATCCACATGCGTGCGCCGCCGGCGCCGCAGCAGAAGGACTTGTCCCCGTGTCGCTCCATCTCCACAGACGTGGCGCCGGTGGCCTCGATGAGGTCGCGCGGCGGGACGTAGACATTGTTGTGGCGACCGAGGTAGCAGGGGTCGTGATACGTCACCGTCTGCTGCACAGGCGCCACCGGGGTGAGGCGGCCGGCCTTGACGAGATCGTTGAGGAGTTGCGTGTGGTGAACGACCTCGTAGTTGCCGCCGAGCTGCGGGTACTCGCGCTTGAGGGTGTTGAGGCAGTGCGGGCAGGTGACGACGATCTTCGTGGCCTTGATCTCGTTGAGGACCTCGACGTTCTGCATCGCCTGCATCTGGAAGAGGAACTCGTTGCCGGCGCGACGCGCTGGGTCGCCGGTGCAGGTCTCGCCCTCGCCCAGCACCATGAACTGGACGCCCGCGATGGTGAGGAGCTCGGCCACGGCCTTGGTGGTGCGCTTCGCGCGATCCTCGAAGGCACCGGCGCAGCCGACCCAGAACAGGTAGTCGACGTCGTCGGGGATGGTGTCCTCGCCGTCCATGCCGAACACCCGGACGTCGAAGTCGACTTCGGAGATCCAGTCGTTGCGCCCTGAGGCGTTCATGCCCCAGGGGTTGCCCTTGGACTCGAGGTTCTTGAACAGGCCGTTGAGCTCGCTCGGGAACTCGGTGGCGATCATCACCTGGTTGCGGCGCATGTCGATGAAGTGGTCGATGTGCTCGATGTCGACGGGGCACTGGTTGACGCAGGCGCCGCAGGTGGTGCACGACCACAGGGCGTCCTCGTCGATGATCGGCAGCTCGAGTCCGGTGGTGCGGTGGCCGTCGAAGGTGTAGCCGTCCTCCGCCGAGTGCTCGCTGCCCTCACGCGGGCCGATGAACGGGCGTTCGACCTGCTCGCGCACCTCGGTGCTCACGGCGGCGAGGGCTGCCTCGTGCATCTCGCCGAGGCCGGGGTGCTCGCCGTTCGCGGCCTTGAGGTACGGGGCCTGCGTGAACATGGTGTCGCGCAGGTTCATGATCATGAGCTTGGGACTCAACGGCTTTCCGGTGTTCCAGGCGGGGCACTGCGACTGGCAGCGTCCGCACTCGGTGCACGCCATGAAGTCGACGTAGTTCTTCCAGGTGAACTCGGCGATGTGTCCCTTGCCGAACGTCGCGTCGTCGGGCGGGTCCTCGAAGTTGACCGGCTCGCCGTTGTAGTAGATGGGGAGCAGCGGTCCGAGGGCGTTGGGTCGGCGCGACGTGTAGACGTTGACCGGCGCGGAGAAGATGTGCAGGTGCTTGGAGTGCAGCACGATCAGCAGGAAGGCGAGGATGACGGTGATGTGGAACCAGATGAAGACCGTCTCGACCCACAGGTTCGCGTCCTCGAGCGGGGCGAGCCACCCGCCGACGACCTGTGAGGCGAAGGCGCCGTTCATGTCGGCCGCGTGGTCGACCGTGTCCGCGACGTTGTTCACCTTCGCGCCGCGGTAGGTCAGCAAGGTCGCGACGACGAGGAAGATCATGAGGAGCACCAGCCAGGCGCCCTTGGTGTGGGAGCCGAAGAAGCGAGATGCCCGGCCCTGCTTGGAAGGGTTGTTGGTGAGCCGGATGATCGCGAACATCACGATGCCGATGAGGACGAGGATCGCGAACAGGTCCTCCATGAAGCGGACGACCGGCCACGTGCCGAAGATCGGGATCGAGAAGTTCTCGATCACCAGCTCGCCGAACGCCGTCACGACGGTGATGCCCAGGATCAGGAAGCCCCAGAAGGCGAAGACGTGCGCGATGCCGGGCACCGTCCACTTGAGCAGCTTCCGTTGGCCGAGGACCTCGGTGGCCTCCGCCTCGACCCGCTTGGGTGCGTCCGACGTGCGCCCCACGGCGGGCTTGCCGACTCGCGCGAGGGAGACGAGGAACCAGCCGCGCTTGAGCGCGAAGGCCAGCAGGACGACCGTGATGGCGATGCCGACAATGGCCCGCACGAGCATGTGATCCACGTCCCGAGACTAGCGCTTCTTGGACGTCCTATGACCTGCCAGTGGACGTGAGAGGGGCCACTACGGGAGGGGGACGTCGAGCCCGGTCCTGACCAGGCTCTCAGCGGCCTCGAGCTCGGGAGCGAGGAACCGGTCGGGGCCGGGGCCGGGGACCGTCTGACGCAGGCGAGCGATGACCGCCGCCGGTGACCGGGGACGGGACGAGGGGAGCGCGTAGCTCGATCGCCCGTGCGGCGGCGACGAGCTCGATCGCGAGGATCCGCCGGAGGTTGTCGACCGCCTGCCGGAGCTTGCGGGCGGCATGCCAGCCCATCGACACGTGGTCCTCCTGCATCGCCGAGCTCGGGATCGAGTCGACGCTGGCGGGGACGGCGAGGCGCTTGTTCTCGCTCACGAGGCCCGCCTGCGTGTACTGAGCGATCATCAGGCCGCTGTCGACTCCGGGATCGTCGGCGAGGAAGGGCGGGAGCCCGTGGCTGCGGTTCTTGTCGAGCATGCGGTCGGTGCGGCGCTCGGCCATCGAGCCGAGGTCCGCGACAGCGATGGCGAGGAAGTCGAGGACGTAGCCGACGGGCGCACCGTGGAAGTTGCCGTTGCTCGAGATGGTCCCGTCCGGGAGGACGACGGGGTTGTCGATGGCGGCGGCCAGCTCGCGCTCGGCCACGAGCCGGGCGTGGGTGATGGTGTCGCGCACGGCGCCGGTGACCTGTGGGGCGCATCGCAGCGAGTAGGCGTCCTGGACTCGGTCGTCGTTCTCCTTGTGCGACGCGACGATGCCGGAGCCGGCCAGCACGCGGAGCATGTTCGCCGCGCTCACCGCCTGGCCGGGGTGCGGGCGCAGCTCGGTGTGGAGGTCCTCGCGGAACGGCTGGTCGGTGCCGAGCAGTCCTTCGACGCTCATGGCGGCGGTCGTGTCGGCGACGTCGCACAGGTGCTCGAGGTCGGCGATGGCCATGATGAGCATGCCGAGCATGCCGTCGGTGCCGTTGATGAGGGCGAGGCCCTCCTTCTCGCGCAGCTCGAGCGGCTCGATGCCGGCCTCGGCCAGCAGGTCGGGCACCGGCCGTTCGGCGCCGTCGGCCCCCACCGCCCTGCCCTCGCCCATCAGCACGAGTGCGCAGTGCGACAGCGGAGCGAGGTCGCCGCTGCAGCCGAGCGAGCCGAACTCGTGGACGATCGGCGTGATCCCGGCGTTCAGCAGGGCCGCCATGGTCTGCGCGACGACCGGCCGGGCACCGGTGCGCCCGCTCGCGAGGGTCTTCAGCCGCAGCAGCATCAGGGCGCGGACGACCTCGCGCTCGACCGATGGCCCCATTCCCGCGGCATGCGAACGGATGAGCGAGCGCTGCAGCTGCACGCGGCTCTCCGCCGGGATGTGCCGGTTGGCCAGCGCGCCGAATCCAGTGGAGATGCCGTAGACCGGCGTGGTGCCGTGCGCCAGCGCTTCGACCTGCGCGCGGCTCGCCGCCATCGCGGCTGAGTGAAGCCTCGGACAGCTCGACGCGGGCACCGTCGCGCGCCACCGCGATGACGTCGTCGAGCGTCATGCCTGTCGTCGAGATGCGCACGGTGCCGGTCATGAGGCGACCATAGGGGCGCGGGGCGCAGACCAGACGCGATCGACGAGATCGACGCCGGGCCGGTACGCCAGGTGGACGTGGCTGGGGGCGTTCAGGCTGAGCAGGTCGGCGCGGGCGCCCGGCGCGATCCGTCCGACGTCGTCGCGGCGCAGGGCTGCGGCGCCGCCCGCGGTGGCCGACCACACCGCCTCGTCGGGCGACATGCGCATCTCGCGGACGGCGACGGCGATGCAGAACGGCATGCTCGTGGTGTAGCTGGAGCCGGGATTGCAGTCGGTCGCGAGAGCGACGGTGACGCCCGCGTCGAGCATCCGGCGGGCGTCCGGGTAGGGCGACCGCGTGGAGAACTCGGCGCCGGGCAGCAGGGTGGCCACCGTGCCGGCTGCCGGCCAGGAGGTCGAGGTCGTCGTCAGTGGTGAAGGTGCAGTGGTCGGCGGAGGCCGCGCCCAGCTCGACGGCCACGCGCGATGCCCGTCCCCGTGCTGCAGCTGGTTGGCGTGGACGCGCGGCACCAGCCCTCGCGCGATGCCGGCGGCGAGGATCTCGCGCGCCTGGTCCGCGTCGAAGGCCCCCCGGTCGCAGAACACGTCGATCCAGCGGGCGTGCGGCGCGCAGGCGTCCAGCATCTCGCCGGTGACGAGCGCGACGTAGCCGTCCGGGTCGTCGGCGAACTCGGCCGGCACGACGTGGGCGCCGAGGTAGGTCATCTCGTCGGTGACCTCGCCTGCCAGTCGCAGGGACCGCTGCCTCGTCGACGGTCGTCAGGCCGTAGCCGGACTTCGTCTCGAACGTCGTGACGCCGCTGCCGCGGAGCTCGTCGGACAGCCGCCGCGAGTCCTCGTCGCAGGTCGTCGTCCGACGCGGCACGGGTGCGCTCGACCGTGCTGCGGATGCCCCCCGCCGCGTAGGACTGGCCGGCCATGCGCGCGGCGAACTCGTCGGAGCGGTCGCCGGCGAACACCAGGTGTGCGTGGCTGTCGACGAATCCCGGGCAGCACGGCCCGCCCCTCGAGGTCGACGACGTGGTCGGTCGCCCCGCAGTCGCTGCTCGCACCCACCCAGGCGATGCGACCGTCCTCGACGACGACCGCCGCGTCACGCAGGATGCCGAGGGGTCCGCCACCGATCGCCGGGTCGTTCGTGACGAGCGAACCGATGTCGGTGAATGCCGTGCTGCCGGGCCCGAAGGACTCAGGCACCGGTGCCCTCCAGCATGGGGATGCGCACGTCGCGCTCCTCCGCCACATGGAGGGCTTCGTCGTAGCCGGCGTCGCAGTGCCGGATGACGCCCATGCCGGGATCGTTGGTGAGGACGCGCTCGAGCTTCTGCGCTGCGAGCGGCGTGCCGTCGGCGACGCTGACCTGGCCCGCATGGATCGACCGGCCGATGCCAACGCCGCCGCCGTGGTGGATCGAGACCCACGACGCACCGGAGGAGATGTTCAGCATGGCGTTGAGCAGCGGCCAGTCGGCGATCGCGTCGGACCCGTCGAGCATGGCCTCCGACTCCCGGTAGGGGGAGGCGACCGAACCGCAGTCGAGGTGGTCGCGACCGATGACGATCGGCGCGCTGACCTCGCCGCTGGCGACGAGGTCGTTGAAGGCGAGGCCGGCCTTGTCGCGCTCGCCGTAGCCCAGCCAGCAGATGCGCGCCGGCAGGCCCTGGAAGGCGACGCGGTCCTGCGCCATGGTGATCCAGCGCCGCAGGTGGTCGTTGTCGGGGAACAGGTCGAGCACGGCCTGGTCGGTGCGGTGGATGTCCTTGGGGTCACCGCTCAGCGCGACCCAGCGGAACGGGCCCTTGCCCTCGCAGAAGAGCGGACGGATGTAGGCCGGGATGAAGCCGGGGAAGGCGAAGGCGCGGTCGTAGCCGCCCTTGCGCGCCTCGTCGCGGATGGAGTTGCCGTAGTCGAACACCTCGGCGCCGCCGTCCATGAACCCGACCATCGCCTCCACGTGCTTCGCCATCGACGCCTGCGCGCGCTCGGTGAACTCCTCGGGCTTGCGGTCGGCGTAGTCGCGGGCGTCGTCGAACTCGATGCCCTCCGGGATGTAGTAGAGCGGATCGTGGGCGGAGGTCTGGTCCGTGACGATGTCGACCGGCACGCCGCGCCGGAGCAGCTCGGGCAGGATCGTGGCCGCATTGCCGACGAGGCCGACGCTCTTCGCGGTGCGCGAGGCCGTGTAGGCGAGAACGCGATCGACCGCGTCGTCGAGATCGTTCGGCGATCTCGTCGAGGTAGCGAGTGTCGACGCGGCGGCGCAGTCGCGTGGGATCGATGTCGATCATGAGGCAGGTGCCCTCGTTCATCGTGACGGCCAGCGGCTGGGCTCCGCCCATGCCGCCGCAGCCGGCGGTGACCGTGAGGGTGCCGGCGAGCGTGCCGCCGAACCGCTTCGCGGCCACGGCGGCGAAGGTCTCGTAGGTGCCCTGCAGGATGCCCTGCGTGCCGATGTAGATCCACGAGCCGGCGGTCATCTGGCCGTACATGGTCAGGCCGAGGTTCTCCAGGCGCCGGAACTCCGGCCACGTGGCCCAGTCGCCGACGAGGTTCGAGTTCGCCAGCAGGACGCGCGGCGCCCACTCATGGGTGCGGAAGACGCCGACCGGCTTGCCCGACTGCACGAGCATCGTCTCGTCGTCCTTGAGGGTCGTGAGAGTGCGCACCATGGCGTCGAAGCTGGCCCAGTTGCGGGCCGCCTTGCCCGTGCCGCCGTAGACGACGAGCTCGTCGGGGTGCTCGGCGACCTCGGCGTCGAGGTTGTTCATGAGCATGCGCAGTGGCCGCCTCCTGCCCCCAGCCCTGCGCGGTCAGGGTGGTGCCGCGAGCGGCGCGGACGGGGCGGGGGCCGGAGGTCGTCGTCATGCCGCCATTCCATCGGTCAGGGCGTCCGGGAGGAATAGGCTGGAGCGAGTTGGAGTCTGGAATACGAGATTCAGGGGAGTCGATGCCGGGCAATGCCCCCGCGGCCACTCGGGCGCTGGAGGCGCTTCGCGTGCTCGCGGCGGCGCCCGGGCCCGATCACGGCGGCGGCTCTCGGTCGCCAGCTGGGCATCCCCCGCTCGTCCACGTACCACCTGCTGGCGGCGATGGCGGGCGCCGGCTTCGTCACCCACTATCCCGAGGAGGAGCGGTGGGGCCTGGGCGTGGGTGCCTTCGAGATCGGAGCGGCCTACCTGCGTCACGAGCCGCTCGAGCGACTGGGCCGGCCGCTCCTGCACCGGCTCGCGCACGACGTCGCGGCCCGCGCCGCGGTCGTGGCCCACCTGGGCGTGCTGCACGGGCGCGAGACCCTGTACCTGCTGCGCGAGTCCCCGCAGACCCCGGTCACCGTGGTCGTCGACGTCGGAGTGCGACTGCCCGCCGCCCTGACCGCCAGCGGGCGGGCGATGCTGGCCGAGCTGCCGGCGGCCCAGGTGCGCGCGCTGTTCCCGTCCAAGGACGCCTTCGTCGACCGGACGGGTGCTCGGCCCCACCTCCCTGACGGCGCTCACCCGCCTGCTGGCAGCCGAGCGCGCGCAGGGCTGGGCCGAGGAGGACGGCTTCGTCATGCCCGGCTTCGCCTCCGTGGCCGCCGCCGCGATCGATCGTTCGGGCCGACCCGTGGCGTCGATCGGGCTAACGTTCCGGTCGGAGCGGGTCGACGAGGCGATGCGCGTCGACCTCGCCCGCTCGGCCAGGCGGACGGCGCGCGAGCTGTCCCGACGATTGGGAGCCTGATGGGCCGCGCCCGCCTCCGACGAAGGGGAAGCCGATGAGCGACGATCCGCGCTGGCCGCGCGCCAGCGCCTGGCTGGCCGAGACGGAACCCGGCGGACGCAGCCGACGTCACCGTCCTCGGCGTGCCGGCGTCGCGCACGTCGATCAGCGCCACGCATGCGCACCTCACCCCGACGGCGATCCGGGAGGCCCTGGCCCGGTACTCGACGTACTCCTGGGCGCATGACCTCGACGTGGCCGACCTGATGGCACGCGACGGCGGCGACATCCTCGATCCCGACGGGCCGGAGGGTGAGGCGCGCGTGATCCACCGTGTTGCCGAGCTCGCGACGAGCACCCGCCTGCTGATCGCGCTCGGCGGCGACAACTCGATCACGCACAGCGTGGCCCTCGGCGTGTGGGGGAACGGGCTCGTCGAGGCCGGCCTCATCACGCTCGACGCCCATCACGATCTGCGCGACGGCACGAGCAACGGCTCCCCCGTGCGGCGCCTCGTCGAGGCCGGCCTCGCGGGGACCCGGGTCGTGCAGGTGGGCATCGCCGACTTCTCCAACTCGCGCGAGTACGCCGCCCGCGCCCGCGACCTCGGCATCACGGTCGTGACCAGGGACGCGCTTCGACGGCGACCTGTCGCGGACGTCATGGCTGAGGCGCTGGCCATCGCCGGCGGAGGTGGCGGGCCGATCCACGTCGATCTCGACGTCGACGTGTGCGACCGTGCCGTCGTACCCGGATGCCCGGCGGCCGCACCGGGCGGGCTGAGCGCAGACGAGCTGCGGCAGGCGGCGTTCCACGCCGCGCGCTCGCCGCGCGTCCGCTCGCTCGACATCGCGGAGATCGACGCGGCCGCCGACGCCCCGGACGGCAGGACCGTCCGCCTCGGCGCACTGCTCGTCCTCGAGGCCGCCTGCGGACTCGCGGCACGGTCGGCATGCAGAGGACCGTGCTGATGTCGCCAGGGAACCCCGCGGTCGCGGCGATCGCCGTCTTCGTCGCGTACGCCGTCCTCGTCGGCGTCCTGTGGCGCCTGACGGGCACCCGCTACGACCACCTCGTCGACTCCCGCAGCACCATCCTGCGGGGCATCGTGCTGCCGATCGGGCTCGGCGGCGTGCTGCTCGCGGTGGTGACCACGTGGTTCGGCTGGTGGGAGCCGGCGCTGTTCCCCGGGTCGCTCGGACCGTCGTGGGTGCTCGTGGTGCCCGGCCTGTTCGCCCTCGTCGCGCTGATCAACATCGCTCTCATCGGCTGGCGAACGCCTCAGGCGCGGCTGCTGCCCCTGTTGCTGCGTCGGCACCCTGCTGGTCGGCTTCGCCGAGGAGCTGGCCTCGCGCGGCGTGCTGGCCGTCGGCCTGCGGGAGGCCGGCGCCTCCGAGGTCGTGGTCTGGCTGGTCACGTCCGTCCTGTTCTCCCTCCTGCACGCCATGAACGTGCTGTTCGGCCAGTCGGCCCGCACGACGCTCGCTCCAGCTGGTCATGACCTTCTTCGCCGGGTCGGCGCTCTACGTGACGGTCATGGCGACCGGCTCCCTGCTGGTGGCCATGGTGCTGCACGCCCTGTGGGACTTCGGGACGCTCGGGATCCTCGCCACCGAACGGCAGCAGAAGCCGCTGGCGGGCCTGCTCGCCTTCGCGATGTTCGGCCTGGCCGCCGTGGCGGCGGTCGTCGTCGTCGACATCCGCCTGAACCGTCGATTGTGACGTAGATCACTATGAGTCGGACCGACTCAGGGAATGCTGCACCGTCCGTGCCCGTTGTGATCTGTAGTTGAGTCGAAGCGACTCAAAGAGTCTTAGTCGCCAGTTGCGTCACTGCGGCAGGCGGAGGAGACTCGGAGGCAGACCACCCGGACACCCCGGACAACACGAAGGAGCACCACCACCATGGCCCGAGCAGTGGGTATCGACCTGGGCACGACCAACTCGGTCGTGTCGGTCCTCGAGGGCGGCGAGCCCGTCGTCATCGCCAACGCCGAGGGAGCACGGACCACCCCGTCCGTCGTCGCCTTCGCCAAGAACGGTGAGGTCCTGGTCGGCGAGGTCGCCAAGCGCCAGGCCGTCACCAACGTCGACCGCACCGTGCGGTCCGTCAAGCGCCACATGGGCACGACCTGGACCGTCGACATCGACGGCAAGGCCTACACCGCCCAGGAGATCAGCGCCCGCACGCTCATGAAGCTCAAGCGCGACGCCGAGGCCTACCTCGGCGAGAACGTCACCGACGCCGTCATCACGGTGCCGGCGTACTTCAGCGACGCCGAGCGCCAGGCCACCAAGGAGGCCGGCGAGATCGCGGGCCTCAACGTGCTGCGCATCATCAACGAGCCCACCGCGGCCGCACTCGCCTACGGCCTCGACAAGGGCGACACCGAGCAGACGATCCTCGTCTTCGACCTCGGCGGCGGCACGTTCGACGTGTCCCTCCTGGAGATCGGCGACGGCGTGGTCGAGGTCAAGGCCACCAGCGGCGACAACCACCTCGGCGGCGACGACTGGGACAACAAGGTCGTCGACTGGCTGGTGACGTCCTTCAAGAACGCGCACGGCGTCGACCTGTCCAAGGACAAGATGGCCATGCAGCGCCTGCGCGAGGCGGCGGAGAAGGCGAAGATCGAGCTGTCCAGCTCGATGCAGACGTCGATCAACCTGCCGTACATCACCGCGAGCGCCGACGGCCCGCTGCACCTGGACGAGACCCTGTCGCGCGCGCAGTTCGAGTCGATGACGTCCGACCTGCTCGACCGCACCAAGGCGCCGTTCCAGGCGGTCATCAAGGACGCCGGCATCTCGCTCGACAAGATCGACCAGGTCGTCCTGGTCGGCGGCTCGACCCGCATGCCCGCCGTCACGGAGCTGGTGAAGGCCGAGACCGGCAAGGAGCCCAACAAGAGCGTGAACCCGGACGAGGTCGTCGCCATCGGCGCCGCGCTCCAGGCCGGCGTGCTCAAGGGCGAGGTCAAGGACGTCCTGCTGCTCGACGTGACCCCGCTGTCGCTGGGCATCGAGACCAAGGGCGGCGTCATGACGCGGCTCATCGAGCGCAACACCACGATCCCGACCAAGCGGTCGGAGATCTTCACCACGGCTGACGACAACCAGCCGTCCGTGCTCATCCAGGTGTACCAGGGCGAGCGCGAGATGGCGGCCTACAACAAGCGGCTCGGGACGTTCGAGCTGACCGGCCTGCCGCCGGCACCGCGCGGCATCCCGCAGATCGAGGTCACCTTCGACATCGACGCGAACGGAATCGTGCACGTGTCCGCCAAGGACATGGCCACGCAGAAGACGCAGTCGATGACCATCTCCGGCGGCTCGGCCCTGAACAAGGACGAGATCGACCGGATGATGCGCGAGGCCGAGCAGCACGCCGAGGAGGACAAGCAGCGTCGCGAGGAGGTCGAGGTCCGCAACAGCGCCGAGGGGCTGGTGTACCAGACCGAGAAGTTCCTGGCCGACAACGCCGACAAGATCCCGGCGGATGCCAAGGCGAACGTCGACGGTCCGCTCGAGGAGCTGAAGAAGGCCATCGAGGCCAACGACATCCCGGGCATGCGCACCGCGACCGACAAGGTCGCGCAGGCCAGCCAGGCGCTCGGCGCGGCGATGTACGCGCAGGCGCAGCAGGAGGGCACGGCTTCGGCGGAGGGCGCGGCTGACGCCGCGGCCGAGACGGCCGAGGACGACGTCGTCGACGCGGAGATCGTGGACGAGGGCGAGCAGAAGTAATGACCGACGAGGAGTTCGAGGGACCGCGCGTGACGGACAAGCGTCGTGTCGATCCCGAGTCGGGCGAGCTGCGCCAGCCGGTCACCCCGGCTGGCGCAGCGGACCCGCTGCTCGAGGAGGCCGTCGAGGCGGCCCTGGTCGACGTCGAGGTCACCGAGGTCGAGGGCAAGCTCGCCGAGCTGACGTCCGACCTGCAGCGCGTCCACGCGGAGTACGCCAACTACCGCAAGCGCGTCGAGCGCGACCGGGAGCTCATCCGCCAGACGGCGGTCGGCGGCGTGCTCGCCGAGCTGCTGTCGGTGCTCGACGACATCGACCGCGCCCGCCAGCACGACGAGCTCGAGGGTGCCTTCAAGTCCGTGGGCGAGGCGCTCGAGGCGACCGTCGCGCGCATCGGGCTGGAGAGGTACGGCGTCGGCCGGCGAGCCGTTCGACCCGAACGTGCACGAGGCGCTGACGCATGAGGCATCGGACGAGGTGTCCGAGCCGACGGTCGTGGCCGTCTACCAGCCCGGCTACCGCTACGCCGACCGGGTGCTGCGCCCGGCGCGCGTGGCCGTCGCGGGAACCGACTGACGTACGACCGACAGCAGGGATGCGACGTGAACAAGGACTGGCTCGAGAAGGACTTCTACGCCGTGCTCGGCGTGTCCAAGGACGCCACGCCCGACGAGATCAAGAAGAAGTACCGCAAGCTGGCCCGCGAGCTCCACCCGGACAAGAACCCGGGTGACAAGGCGGCCGAGGAGCGGTTCAAGGAGGTCTCCGAGGCGTACGACGTGCTGTCCGACGACGCCAAGCGCAAGGAGTACGACGAGGCCCGGTCCCTGTTCGCGGGCGGCGGCTTCCGTCCCAGCGGCAGCGGCGGGTACGGCGGCGGCGGCCAGCAGTACAACGTCAACATGGAGGACCTGTTCGGGCAGGACTCCGGGGGCTTCGGCGACTTCCTGGGCGGGATCTTCAACCGCGGTCGCGGCGGCGGGGCCCGTCCCGCGCAGCCGCGCCGCGGGCAGGACCTCGAGAGCTCGCTGACGCTGTCGTTCGACGACGCGCTGGACGGCGTCACCGTCCCGCTGCGGCTGTCGACCGACGCGCCGTGCACCAGCTGCCACGGCACCGGGGCCAAGGCGGGCACCGTCCCGCGCATGTGCCCGACCTGCGACGGGTCGGGCCAGACGTCGCGCAATGCCGGCGGTTTCGCGTTCGCCGATCCGTGCGTGACCTGCCGCGGGCGTGGTCTCTTCGTGGACGATCCCTGCCCGAGCTGCCACGGCTCCGGCCGCGGCCTGAGCTCGCGCACCGTGCAGGCCCGCATCCCGGCGGGCGTGCGCAACGGCGCGCGCATCCGGCTCAAGGGCAAGGGCGGCTCCGGCGAGCGCGGGGGCCCCAGCGGCGACCTCCTCGTCGACGTCACCATCGCGCCGCACCCGGTGTTCGACCGCAAGGGCGACAACGTCACGGTCACGGTCCCGGTCACCTTCGCCGAGGCGGCGCTCGGCGGCGAGATCGCGGTGCCGACCCCGCGGGGCGGCTCCGTGACGCTCAAGATCCCGGCCGGCACGGCCAACGGCCGCACCTTCCGGGTGCGCGGCAAGGGCATCCGACGCAAGGACGGCACCAACGGCGACCTGCTGGCGACGGTCGAGGTCACGGTGCCGCAGAACCTCTCGAGCGAGGCGCGCGACGGCGCTGCAGCAGTACGCCGAGCACACCGCCGACCACGATCCGCGCAAGGACCTCTTCGCCATGGCGGAGGGGGCGTCGCCGAGGAGCGGGTCATGAGCCGCGACTCCGCCGTCCCGCGCACGGGCTTCAGCGTGGCCGACGACGCACCGGTCTACGCGATCTCGGTCGCCGCGCCAGCTCGCCGGCCTGCATCCGCAGACCCTTCGCCAGTACGACCGGCTCGGCCTGGTCACCCCGACCC
The DNA here is from genome assembly GCA_963707385.1 of uncultured bacterium. GTDB lineage: Bacteria > Actinomycetota > Actinomycetes > S36-B12 > S36-B12 > UBA10649. Next base: position 197,804 of record CAVPPK010000006.1, read on the forward strand.
GGGTGGGCGGCCGCAACCGGCTGTACTCGGCGAACGACATCGCACGACTGCGCGAGATCGCCGACCTGTCCGCCCAGGGCCTGTCCCTCGAGGGCATCAGGCGGGTCCTCGAGCTCCAGGCCGAGGTGGCGTCGCTGCGACGCATCGTGGCCGAGTTCCGCAGGGAGCAGCAGTCGACAGCCCTGGTCGTGTGGCGACCGGGGCAGCGCAAGTAGCACCGAGGACGACAAGGGAAAGAGCAATGGACATCCAGTTCACCACCAAGAGCCAGGACGCCCTCGGCGCCGCTGTGCGCATCGCTGCCGCGAACGGCAACCCGCAGGTCGAGCCGCTCCATCTGCTCGACTCCCTGCTCCAGCAGGGCGAGGGCATCGCCACCGCGCTGCTGTCCGCCGTCGGCGTCGACGTCGCCGGCTTCACGCACCAGGTGCGCGGCGCGCTGGCGGCGCTGCCGTCGGCGTCGGGATCGAGCGTCGCGGCGCCCCAGCTCAGCCAGGCGTCGTACAAGGTCATCAACGCGGCGGAGACGTTCGCGAAGGAGCGCGGCGACGAGTTCGTCAGCACCGAGCACCTGCTCATCGCGCTCGCCAAGGACGGCGGCCCGGGCGTCAGCGACCGGCTCGCGCAGAACGGTGCCACGCCGGCCGTCGCTGATGGACGCGCTCGAGCAGGTGAAGGGCAGCGCCCGGGTGACGAGCAAGGACCCGGAGCAGACCTTCCAGGCGCTCGAGAAGTTCGGCATCGACCTCACCGCGCGTGCGCGCGAGGGGAAGATCGACCCCGTCATCGGCCGCGACGAGGAGGTGCGGCGCACCATCCAGGTGCTGTCGCGCCGCACCAAGAACAACCCGGTGCTCATCGGCGAGCCGGGCGTGGGCAAGACCGCCGTCGTCGAGGGACTGGCCCGGCGCATCGTCGAGGGCGACGTGCCCGACGTCGCTGCAGGGCAAGAGCCTCATCGCCCTCGACCTCGGGGCGATGGTCGCGGGCGCGAAGTACCGCGGCGAGTTCGAGGAGCGGCTGAAGGCCGTCCTCGACGAGATCAAGGGCAGCGACGGCCAGATCATCACCTTCATCGACGAGCTGCACACCGTGGTCGGTGCGGGCGCCAGCGGTGAGGGCGCCATGGATGCCGGCAACATGCTGAAGCCGCTGCTCGCCCGCGGTGAGCTGCGCATGATCGGCGCGACGACGCTCGACGAGTACCGCCAGTACATCGAGAAGGACGCCGCCCTCGAGCGCCGCTTCCAGCAGGTGTTCGTCAGCCAGCCGTCCGTCGAGGACACCATCTCGATCCTGCGCGGCATCAAGGAGAAGTACGAGGCGCACCACAAGGTCGTCATCGCCGACTCCGCGCTCGTGGCGGCCGCGACGCTGTCCGACCGCTACATCACCTCGCGCTTCCTGCCCGACAAGGCCATCGACCTGATGGACGAGTCCGCGTCGCGGCTGCGCATGGAGATCGACTCGTCCCCGGTCGAGATCGACGTGCTCCAGCGTCAGGTCGACCGGCTGCGGATGGAGGAGCTGGCGGTCGCCAAGGAGACCGACGAGGCCTCGAAGGAGCGGCTCGCCCGCATCCGGCAGGAGATCGCCGACAAGCAGGAGGAGCTCACCGGCCTGCGCGCCCGCTGGGACGCGGAGAAGCAGGGGCTCGACCGCATCGGCGAGATCAAGGTCCTCATCGACGACCTCCGCGCGACGGCCGAGAAGGCGCAGCGCGCCGGCGACTTCGAGCAGGCGTCCCGGATCCTGTACGCGGAGATCCCGACCTTCGAGGAGGAGCTGGCCCGCGTCACCGCCGAGACGAACGAGCGCTCCGCGATGGTCAAGGAGGAGGTCACGGCCGACGACATCGCCGAGGTGGTGGCGAGCTGGACGGGCATCCCCGCCGGTCGGCTGCTCGAGGGCGAGACGCAGAAGCTGCTCCGCATGGAGGACGAGCTCGGCAAGCGCGTCGTCGGCCAGGCCGAGGCGGTGCGCGAGGTCAGCGACGCCGTGCGTCGTGCCCGGGCCGGCATCTCCGACCCGAACCGGCCGACCGGATCGTTCCTCTTCCTCGGCCCGACCGGGCGTCGGCAAGACCGAGCTGGCGAAGGCGCTGGCCGAGTTCCTGTTCGACGACGAGCGCGCGATGGTGCGCATCGACATGAGCGAGTACTCCGAGAAGCACTCGGTGTCGCGGCTCGTCGGCGCGCCGCCCGGGTACGTCGGCTACGAGGAGGGCGGACAGCTCACCGAGGCGGTGCGGCGACGCCCGTACTCGGTGGTCCTGCTCGACGAGGTCGAGAAGGCGCACCCGGAGGTCTTCGACATCCTGCTGCAGGTGCTCGACGACGGCCGGCTCACCGACGGCCAGGGCCGCACGGTCGACTTCCGCAACGTCATCCTGATCCTGACCTCGAACAGCGGCTCGCAGTTCCTCATCGACACCGACATGCCCTACGAGCAGCGGCGTGAGCTGGTGCTGGAGATCGTGCGCCAGCAGTTCCGTCCCGAGTTCCTCAACCGGCTCGACGGCATGGTGATGTTCGAGCCGCTGAGCCGCGAGCAGCTGGCCAAGGTCGCCGACATCCAGATCGCGCAGCTGCAGCAGCGGCTCGACGACCGTCGGATCACGCTGACGGTCAGCGACGAGGCGACCGCCTGGCTGGTCGAGCGCGGCTTCGACCCGGTCTACGGAGCGCGCCCGCTGCGCCGTCTCGTCCAGACCGCGGTGGGCGACAAGCTCGCCCGCGGCATCCTGTCCGGCGAGATCCGCGACGGCGTCCGACGTGCTCGTCGACGTCGAGCCCGACGGCACCGAGCTCACCCTCACCACCACCTGACGAGTTGACCCAGATGCTGGGCCAGTTCCGCGGAACTGGCCCAGCATCCGCGGTGGAACTGCCGATGTCGCCCAGATCGCGGGCAGGGTTCTGCGTCGTGCGTCGGCGCCCGGCGTCCCGTCCGGGTCAGATCCGGCAGAATCGAGGCGATGCTGGGTCAGTTCTGCGGATTCAGCCCAGCATCTGGGTCAAGTCGTCAGGGCTGGTGGTGGCCGGTCGTGCGGTCGGACGACGACGGATGCCGGCGGCCCACAGCGCCCGCACCACGGTGCGGGAGTCGACCGCCTGAGCACCCTCGGCGATGGCGCAGTCGCGCAGCTCGTCGGTGACGTCGTAGTGATCGCCCTGGAAGGCGCGGTCCGGGATCCCCAGGCGGGCCGCGAACGCATGCAGCTCCTCGACGGACGTGTCGCTCACCAGGTGCGCCCACAGCCGGCCGCGCCACGGCCACATCGCGTCGTCGACGAGGATCGCCATCAGGCGCCCGTCCCGGCCCGCGAACCCCTGGTCCAGTCGATCCAGCGCCTGCCGCAGCACCTCGGGACGCTTGCAGAACGCCCATCGCACGTACGGGGCGCCGATCGCCTCGTCGTCGCAGAACGCCTGGTGCGGGATGGCGACGACGCCCGCGCGGCCGGGCAGCGTCGCGGCAGAACGCGAGCCCGTCGGCGTAGCCGAGCGGACGCACGTCGGTCGTGACGAAGTAGGTCCCCTGCGGTCGGGATCACCCGCAGCCCGAGGGACGCGAGTCCGTCGCTGAGCAGGTCGCGCTTGCCGGCCAGGTCGCGCGGAAGCCGGCGAAGTACTCGTCGGGCAGGCCGAGACCGTGCGCGATCGCGTACTGGAACGGACCGCCGGACACGTAGGACAGGTGCTGTCGCACGACGCGCACCGCCCCGATGAGGTCGGCCGGGCCGGTCGCCCACCCGATCTTCCAGCCGGTGAACGAGAACGACTTGCCGCCGGAGCCCGACGGTGACCGTGCGCTCCCACATGCCCGGCAGCGTCGCGATCGGCACGTGCGGGTGGCCGTCGAACCACAGGTGCTCGTAGGCCTCGTCGGACAGGACCAGCAGGTCGTTGTCGATGGCGATGCGCGCCACCTCGGCCAGCTCGTCGCGGCGTGAAGACGATGCCCGTCGGGTTGTGCGGCGAGTTCAGCAGGATCAGCCGCGTCCGCGGCGTGACGGCCGCCCGCAGCGCGTCCAGGTCGGGCCGCAGGTCCGGGCCCGACATCGGCACGCCCACGCGGCGACCGCGGGCCAGCGAGATGCCGGCCGCGTAGATGTCGAACCACGGCTCGAAGACGATCACCTCGTCGTCCTCGTCGACGAGGGCCAGCAGGGTCGACTGGATGATCTCGGACGCACCCGTGCCGACGACGACCTCGGTGCCGGGGTCGACGTCGAGGCCGTAGAAGCGCTGCTGGTGGGCGGCGATCGCCTCGCGCAGCAGCGGCAGCCCGTGCGGCGGAGGGTACTGGTTGCCGCGCCCGTCCCGGATCGCCTCGATCGCGACGTCCTTCAGCGCCTGCGGGCCGTCGGTGTCGGGGAAGCCCTGGCCGAGGTTCACCGCGCCGACCTCGGCGGCAAGCATCGACATCTCCGCGAAGACCGACGTGGTGTGCTCGGCCATGCGCGGCACGAGCGGGGGCTGCCGGCGGGACATGTGCGGAACGGTAGCGCGGGCTCAGCAGTCCGCCGGCTCGTCCGTCGTGGGTAGCGTGCAGCGTGCGCATCGACGAGCCCGTGGTCTTCCCGAGCGTGGATCCCGTCGGCCCGGCCGTCGGCGCCGCCGTGCCGAACGTCGACGTGATCGCGACCGTGGTGGCGCCGGGCGCCGCGTCGCGCCGACGCTGAGGGAGTGCCGCGCTCGACCCTCGATGCCCTCGCCGATGCCGGGCTGCTGGGCACCGCGCTCGACCCGCCGGCCGCCCAGCGCGAGCTCGGCGAGCTGCTGGCGGGCGCGGATGCCACGACCTGGTTCACGTGGGTCCAGCACCAGACTCCCCTGCGCACGCTCGAGGGCTCCGCGACGGGCCTCCTCATCGGCGCCCCCTCGGGCCTGGCCGACGAGCTGCTGCCGGGCATGCGGTCCGGCCGCCTGCTGGCGGCCGTGGCCTTCGCCCACGTGCGCCGCCCCGGTCCTCCGAACCCGGTGGCGACCCGCGTCGACGGCGGGTGGCGGCTCGACGGCGAGCTCGACTGGGTGACCTCGTGGGACATGGCCGACGTGGTCATGGTCATGGCCCAGGGCGAAGGGGCGCGACAGCCGACCGGCTCGTCTGCTGCTACCTGCCGGCCGGGCGCGCTGGCGAGGCGACGCCGGGAGTCGTCGCCGGACCGGCGCTGGAGCTCCTCGCGATGTCCGGCACGCACACTCGTCCGGTGCGCCTCGACGGGGTCCACGTCCCCGACCGCAGGGTGGGCGCCGTGCTCGATCGCGACGCCTGGCTGTCGGCGGACGCGGTGCGCACGGCCGATGCGAACCCGGCCGCGTTCGGCGTGGCCCGCGGAGCGATTGCCGAGCTCCACGTCGTCGCCGAGCGTCGTGACGACGACACGATGCGCGACCTCGTCGCGTCCCTCGTCCGACGAGTGCCGCACCGTCCGTGCCGCCGCCTACGCGGCGGCCGACGCCGGCGCGCCAACGGCGGATCGGCTCGGCCTGCGCGCGGCGTCCCTCGACCTGGCCGTGCGGGCCGCCACGAGCGTCGTCATCGCCCGGTCCGGCGCGGCGATGCGGCGGGGGTGCTCGGCGGAACGCCGCCTGCGGGAGGCGATGTTCCTGCAGGTGCAGGCCCAGACGGCCGCCACCCGGCAGGCGTCGCTCGCCCTCATGCGCACGCGCGCGTTGGCGGATCCCGACGTACAGTGACATATGGCCCGGTGGCGCGCGCTGATCTCCGTCCTGGTGACGGCCGTCCTCGCTGCGCCGCTCGCGCCCTCCGCCGCGGCACTGCCCGCGCTCGACCGCACTGACGTATCCCTGGCGGCCCTGATGGCCGAACCGCTCGACGGTCGCGACCTCACGGTGCGACGCGAGCTGTCGAGGACGGCGCAGTACACGCGGTACGCCGTCTCCTACCGAGGCGGCGGCCAGACCATCACGGGCATCATGAACGTGCCGCGCGGAAAGGGTCCGTTCCCGGTCGTCGTCCTCGCCCACGGCTACATCGATCCGGCCACCTACTGGAGCGGTCAGGGCTTCCGGCGCGAGCAGGACGCACTCGCCCGCAACGGCTACGTGGCGCTGCACGTCGACTACCGCAACCATGCCGGCTCGACGGACGATCCCGACAACGACCTGACGATGCGCCTGGGCTACGCGGAGGACGTGCTCAACGCGGCAGTGGCCGTCCGGGCGTCGAACCTGCCCTTCCTCGACGGCGGGCGCATCGCCCTGCTCGGCCGTTCCATGGGCGGGAGCGTCGCGTTCAACGCCCTCGTGGCCCGACCAGGAGTCTTCGACGCCGCCATCGTCTACGCGTCGACGAGCACGGACGCCGTCGACAACTTCAACCGGTGGCAGCGCGACGACGACCGGTCTTCGCAGGGCCATCTACCGGCAGCACGGCTCACCGTCGGCCGATCCGGCGTTCTGGCGGGGCATCTCCGCCGTGAACTACGTCGACCGGATCACCGAGCCGGTGCTCATGTTCCACGGCACGCGCGACGAGAGCTGCCCCATCGACTGGGCGCGGACGACGAAGGCCGCGCTGGTGTCCGCCGGCGTCGACGTGCGCCTCGTCGAGTACCCGGGGGCGGGTCACTACATGTACGGGGAGTGGGCCGACTCGATGCGGCGTTCCCTGGCGTTCCTCGAGCGACACCTGGCCTGACGCAGGCCGCGGAGGCGTCCCTCAGCGCGCTGACCTTGACCCGCACGGGCGTCGACTCGGCCGCGCCGAACGCGTTCTCGGCGTGCAGCACGCAGGAGTAGCGGATCGGTCGTAGCGACGTCAGGACGGCCCGCCGCGCCGTGGCGTCGGCTGCGCGCGCCTCGCCGCCCCCGACCGGGACGCAGATCACCCGGTTCGCCGTGAGCGCCGACCCGTTCGGCTGGCTCGCTGTCAGGCGGAACGACGACCCGGCCGGAGGCGAGGGGTGTCGCCTTGACGATCCGCCCGACGACGGGGAGGGTCGACGGGGAGGCCTGAATCGGCCCGGCCACGGGGGAGTTGCCCAGGGCGTTGCCCGCGATTCCGGTGACCGCGTAGGCGGTGCCGTTGACGAGGCCGTCGACGGCGCAGGACGCGGGTCCGCCGTTCGGGCTGGGAGAGGTGAAGCAGTTCCACGACTGTCCGGTCGCCGGGTCGACGACCGTCGCGGCGAAGGCGGTGACCTCGGCGCCGTCGGCAGTCTCGGCGAACGCGATGACCAGCTGGCCCGACCGTGCCGCGACGCTGAGTGCCGGTGCGGTCGTGAGGACCGTGGCGACCGGTGGGACGGCTCCGTTCGCGTCGAGGAAGTCGTACTCGGACGCGATTCGCGTGTAGACGCCGGGGAAGCGGCTCGCGCACGCCTCGCCCCAGCTGACGATGCCCACGAGTCGCGCCGCGGCACCGTCACCCGCGATGAGCGGGCCGCCCGAGTCGCCTTGGCAGCTGTCGATGACCGTGCCGGCATCCGTGGCCCCCGCCGCGCAGACCATCACTCGTGAGTCGGCGTCACCGCTGTCGAAGCCGTTGAACGTCACGCCGTTGAGGACGAACTGCTCGCCGTCGCCGCAGGAGGCGTCCGGGAACACGACCAGCCGGCCGACCCGGAACACGTCGGGGAAGGTCTTGGACGAGGGCGACGTGTTGCCCCAGCCCGCGACGCGGACGGGTGAGCCCGGCGCGGTGAGCGGGCGCGCCTCGTCGGGCGACGCCGGTCGCAGGAAGGGGATGCCGCTGACCGGCTCGGCGAGGGTGAGCACCGCCACGTCGTTGATGGCCGTGCGGCGCGCGTAGTCGGGGTTGACGGTGACCTGCACGACCCGGGCGAGTCCGAGGGCCGGGTCGCGGAGGTCGGAACCGAGCCCGACGAGGATCGCGCGAGCCGCTCGTTGGTCGCCGGTCTTCTGGTCGACGACGCAGTGGGCCGCGGTCACGACTGTGGTGGGGGTGGTCAGGGTGCCGCCGCAGAACTGCGCCTGGAAGGCACCGTCCTCGGCGAACCGGTCCGCCAGCAGGAGCGAGACCAGGAAGGGGTACTGATCGGCCGGCCCCGGCTCCCCGTTGATCACCCGCGGCGTCCGCCCAGGTTGCGACGCGGACGCGCTCGTGACGCCGCCCGCTGCCAGCATGAGCAGCGACGCGACGATGCCGAGCACCGCACGTGCGGCCGGCCGCCCCGTTCCCATGCCTCCACGCTACGTTGCGGGAACGCTGAGCGCAGCGTTCGGGGCGGCCGGGCCACCGTGGAGCGCGGAAGGGACTCATCGTGACGACTGCCCTCATCACCGGCCCGACGGCCGGCATCGGACGAGGATTCGCCGAGGCCTTCGCCCGGAAGGGGTTCGACCTCGTCCTCGTGGCCCGCGACGAGCAGCGACTGGTGGCCGTCGCCGACGAGCTGGCGCAGCGGTACGGCGTCTCGTGCGAGGTTCTGCCCGCGGACCTCGGCGAGCGCGCCGACGTCGACCGGGTGGCAGGGCGGCTGTCGGACGCGACGCGCCCGGTGCAGGCGCTCGTGAACAACGCGGGGTACGGCCTCAACCGCGCCTTCCTGCGCAATTCCGTCGAGGACGAGCAGCGGTCACTCGACGTGCTCGTCACCGCGGTCCTGAGGCTGACGCACGCTGCCGCGCCGGGCATGGTCGACCGGGGGACAGGGATGATCGTCAACGTGAGCAGCGTGGCGAGCTGGATCACCGGCGGCACCTACTCGGCAGCGAAGTCGTGGGTGACGGTGTTCACCGAGAGCCTCGCGCAGGAGCTCTCGGGCACCGGGGTGCGCGCGACCGCCGTGTGCCCGGGCTTCGTCCACACGGAGTTCCACCAGCGTGCCGGCATCGACATGTCCGCGATGCCGGAGTTCATGTGGCTCGACGTGGACCAGGTCGTGGCGCAGGCCTTCCGCGATCTCGCGACCGGCCGGTCCGTGAGCGTGGCCGGACCGCAGTACAAGGCCTTCTCGGCGCTGCTGCGGCACGGCCCGCGCTCGCTGGCCAGGCTCGCCACCGCCTCGCGCCAGCGCAACCCGCGCTTCGGAGCGCGGGACTAGTCGCCGGCGATCAGGTCGACGTGGCGGACTCCTCGGACCACTGCGCGTGGGTGAGCACGCGCCATCCCCGAAGGCTCGCCTGCCTCGAGGCGATGCCCTCCGCATCGTCGGACACCACCGTCACGGGGGCGTCGGGCCAGGTGTCGGTGACAGACGGGCAGGACGGGGTCGATGAGCACGTACTCGCCGACGCGGCGACGAGTGCTCCGCTGGGACAGGGCGATCGCCGGGAGCAGCAGGGCCTCGTCGCCCTCGGCCACGATCACGAGCGGTGGCAGCGGGTCGAGCTCGTTGATAGCAGCGCAGATCCGGGCGGACAGCGCCGAATCCGGACCCGGCACGGGCGTGATGCGGCCCAGTGTCAGCACCGTGCCGGTCGTCACGAGCGACACCCTAGGCTGCACGCATGCCGAGTGACGCGTGGACCACGCTGCGAGCAGAGATCATCGAGAAGGCCGTCGTGCACGGGAAGGTCGTCCTCTCCAGTGGACGTGAGGCCGACTACTACGTCGACCTCCGCCGGGTCACTCTCGACGGCGTCGCCTCGCCGCTGGTAGGCACGGTGATGCGGGAGGTGACCGAGGACTGGGAGTACGACGCGGTGGGCGGGCTCACCCTCGGGGCAGATCCCGTCGCGACCGCGATGCTGCACAGCGCTGCACGCGACGGCGAGGTTCTCGACGCCTTCGTCGTGCGCAAGGCCGAGAAGCAGCACGGCCTGCAGCGCCGCATCGAGGGCCCGGACGTGTCAGGCCGCAAGCGTGCTGGCCGTCGAGGACACCTCCACCACGGGCGGCTCGGTGCTCACGGCCGTCGACGCCCTGCTGGAGGCCGGCGCGCGGATCGCCGGTGTCGCGGTCATCGTCGATCGCGGTGCGGGTCCGGCGATCGTGGAGCGCGGGCTCGAGTACCGGGCGGCCTACCAGCTGTCGGACCTCGGACTGGCGTAGGCCTACTCCAGGCCGGAGCGCTGGCGCCGGTGCTTGACGTACTCGAACACGATCGGCACCACGCTGACGAAGACGACCAGGATGAGGATGAACTCGAGGTTCTTCTTCACGAACTCGATGTTGCCGAGGAAGTATCCGGCCAGGGTGATGCCCACGGCCCAGATGAAGCCGCCGATGGCGCTGAAGATGAAGTACCTGGTGAAGTCCATGCGGCCGATTCCCGCCGTGGCCGTGATGAAGGTGCGCACGATGGGGACGAAGCGGGCCATGATGATCGCCCGTGCGCCGTAGCGGTTGAAGAACTGGTGCGTGTGCTCGACGTACTCCTTCTTGAACAGCTTCGAGTCGGGCCTGCTGAACAGTGAGGGCCCGGCCTTGTAGCCGATCCAGTAGCCGGTGACGTTTCCCGTCACGGCCGCCACGAAGAGGATCAGGCACGCGAGGTAGATGTTCATCGAGATCGCCCCGCTGGCGATGAACAGCCCCGTGACGAACAGCAGGGAGTCGCCGGGCAGGAAGAACCCGATGAGCAGGCCGCACTCGGCGAAGATGATGCCGACGACGACCCAGAAGGCGATGTCCCCGAACGAGGTGAGGATGTACTCGGGGTCGAGCCAGTCCGGCCCGAGGGCATGGATCACGGCCGTGTTGACCACGGAGGAAGCAGCCTCGGGCAGGTTCACCGTGTCAGGCTATCGTCGCGAGAGTGGACAGGCCGACGACACCAGCGCACGTGGGCGTCGGGCCGCACCCGGGGCCGTGGCCCGACGACGACCGGCTGGACCCCGAGCTGCTCGAGCACGGTGACCGCCGCAACGTCGTCGATGCGTACCGGTACTGGCGGCTCGAGGCGATCGTCGCGGACCTCGACACGCGCCGCCATCCGTTCCACGTCGCCATCGAGAACTTCAACCACGACTTCAACATCGGGTCGGTCGTCCGCACGGCCAACGCGTTCCTCGCGCGGGAGGTGCACGTGGTCGGGCGGCGGCGCTGGAACCGGCGTGGGGCGATGGTGACCGACCGCTACCAGCACATCCGTCATCACGAGGATGCCGACGCGCTCGCCGCGTGGGCGGCCGAGGCCGGGCTGCCGCTGATCGGGATCGACAACCTCCCTGGCGCTGTGCCGATCGAGACGACGGTCCTGCCGAGGGAGTGCGTCCTGCTGTTCGGGCAGGAGGGCGACGGCCTCACCCCTGCAGGCGCATGCGGCATGCGCGTCCGTGCACTCCATCGCGCAGTTCGGCTCGACCCGCTCCATCAACGCGGGGGCGGCGGCCGCGATCGCCATGCACGCCTGGATCCGCCAGCACGAGTTCGGACAGGTGCCGACGGGAGAGCCGTCATGAGCGTGAACCGCGCGCTGTGGGGCAACGCCCACTACCGACGACTGTTCGCTGCGCGGTCGATCAGCAACCTCGGCAACGGGATCGCCCCGATCGCCCTGGCCTTCGGCGTCCTCGAGCTTCCCGGGACCAGCGCCCACGTCGCTGAGCCTCGTGCTTGCCGCGCAGGCGGTCCCGCTGGTCGTCATGCTGCCGATCGGCGGCGTCGTGGCGGACCGGCTCGGCCGTGCGCGGGTCATCGCCGTCACCGACATCGTTCTCAGCGCGGTCGTGATGACGACGGCAGTCCTCTTCCTGACGGGCAACCGCGACGGTTCCGCTCCTGGCACTGCTCGGCTTCGTGAGCGGGATCCTGAACGGCCTCTGGTACCCGGCGTTCCCCGGTCTGGTGCCCGATGTCGTGAAGCGACGAGGAGCACCTGCAGCCCGCCAATGCGATCGTGGGCATCGGATCGAACGTCGGGATGATCCTCGGCAGCGCCGTCGGCGGCCTTCTCGTCGCCGCCTTCGGGTCGGGCATCGCCATCGCGATCGACTCGCTGACCTTCCTCACGGCTGGACTGCTCGTGGTCTCCTTCCGTCACGTGTCGAAGGCCGCACGACTCGGGGGAGACGGTCGTGGGCGATCTGGTGCACGGCTGGCGCGTGTTCGTCTCGTTCCGCTGGATCGTCGTCATCGTGGGCGCCTTCAGCATCATCGTCATGGTCGAGCGCGGGGCGATGGAGGTCATGGGCCCCGTTCTCGCGCGCGAGGAGTACGGGGGTGCCGCAGGGTGGGCGGTGGTGCTCACCGGGATGTCGCTCGGGCTCCTGCTCGGCGGCATCATGGCGAGTCGACTGCGTCCTGGGCGCCCGATGGTGGTGGCCATGCTGGGCATGCTCGCCCTGCCCGTGCTCCTGGTGGCGATGGCCTTCGCCGTCAACCTGGCCCTGGTCACCGCTGCTGCCTTCGTGCTGGGCGTCGCGTTCGAGCTGATGGGCGTGCTGTGGTTCACCGCGCTGCAGGTGAACGTGCCGCGGGAGTCGCTGTCGAGGGTGAGCGCCTACGACGCGATGGGCTCACTGATGTTCGGGCCGATCGGGCTGGCGCTGGCCGGCCCGCTGGTCGCGGCGGTGGGACTGCAGACCGCGTTCCTGCTGTCGGCCGCCGTCATCACGGTGGCCCTCCTGGCCACTCTCCTGTCGTCCTCCGTGCGCGCCCTGCCGTCCCAGTCGCCCCAGCAGCCGCAGACCTCCGTCTGACGATGACACCCGGGTCCTTCTCTGGAAGACTGGCAACGCTTACATCCGCCCGCTAGCCGCAGGAGTCCCCGATGCCCATTGCGTCCCCCGAGGTCTACGCCGAGATGCTCGACCGAGCCAAGGCCGGCAAGTTCGCCTACCCCGCGATCAACTGCACCTCGTCCCAGACCATCGTCGCGGCCATCCGCGGCTTCGCCGAGGCCGAGAGCGACGGCATCGTGCAGTTCTCGTGGGGCGGCGCGGAGTTCGCGTCCGGCCAGGCCGTCAAGAGCATGGTGGCGGGCGCCGTCGCGCTCGCCGAGTTCGCGCACTCGATCGCCGCGCACTACGACGTCAACATCGCGCTGCACACCGACCACTGCCCCAAGGACAAGCTGCCCGGCTTCATGGAGCCGCTGCTCGAAGGTGTCGCAGGAGCGCGTGGCCAAGGGCCTCGAGCCGCTGTTCCAGTCGCACATGTGGGACGGCTCCGCGGTGCCGCTGAAGGAGAACATGGAGATCTCCGCAGCGCATGCTCGAGGAGTCGGTCAAGGCGCGCACGATCCTCGAGATCGAGATCGGCGTCGTCGGCGGCGAGGAGGACGGCGTCGAGGCGTCGCATGACGCGAAGCTGTTCTCGTCGATCGAGGACGGCCTGGCCACGGCGGAGGCCCTCGGCCTCGGCGAGCGCGGCCGCTACATGGTCGCCGCGACGTTCGGCAACGTGCACGGCGTCTACAAGCCGGGCAACGTCGTTCTCACTCCGTCGATCCTCCTGGACATCCAGACGGCCGTCGGCGCCAAGTACGGCAAGGACAAGCCGTTCGACCTGGTCTTCCACGGCGGCTCCGGCTCGCTGCTCTCCGAGATCCGCGAGGCGCTCGACTACGGCGTCGTGAAGATGAACATCGACACCGACACCCAGTACGCGTTCACGCGTCCGGTCGCCGACCACATGTTCACCAACTACTCGGGCGTCCTGAAGGTCGACGGCGAGGTCGGCAACAAGAAGCAGTACGACCCGCGCGCCTGGGGCAAGCTGGCCGAGGCCGGCATGGCCGCGCGCGTCGTCGTCGGCTGCCAGGACCTCCGCTCCGCCGGCACCAAGATGTCCTAGTCCGTTTCTCCCGGAAACCGGGAGAGTTCGGCGATCCCGGGTCCCTCAGGGGCCCGGATTCGCTGCATTTCTCCCGGCCTTGGCAGGCTGTCGGCATGACCCTCGGACAGAACCTCCTCGACGGACCGCCGCCCACGCTGCTCCCGGAGGACCCGGCCGCCGCCGAGCTCGCCGCCGGCGCCGATCCCGACGCCGTCGTCCGCACCCACCCGACCAGCTCGCTCGCGTGGGCCGTCCTGGCCGACCAGGCCTGGGCCGACGGTCGCGTCGTCGAGTCGTACGCCTTCGCCCGCGTCGGCTACCACCGCGGCCTGCGACTCGCTGCGCCGCAACGGCTGGAAGGGCCACGGCCCGGTGCCGTGGAACCACGAGCCGAACCAGGGCTTCCTGCGCTGCCTGCGCTCCCTCGGCCGCGCCGCGGCGGCCATGGGCGAGCAGGACGAGGTCGACCGCATCGGCGGCGTTCATCGACGACTGCGACCCGTCCGTCCCGCGCGACTGATGACCGCGACCGTCGTCGGCGGCGGCATCAGCGGTGTCGCGTGCGCCGCGTCGCTGGCCGGCCACGGCGTCGACGTCGAGCTCCTCGACCGGGGGCGGAGGCTCGGCGGCCGCATGGCCTCGCGCACCCTGCGCGGCACCGGCACGCCGGCCGACGGCCGCGTCGTCGACATCGGCGCGTCGTACTTCACGGCACGCGACGATCCGACTTCGTCGCCGTGGTCGACGACCTCGTCGACCGGGGCGTGGTGCGCCCCTGGACTGACTCCTTCCACGTCGCCGGTCCGACCGGCATCGAGGGCGTGCCGGTCGGGCCCGATGCGGTACGCAGCGCCCGCGGACTGCGCAGCGTCGTCGAGGCCATGGCGGCTGCGGTGCCCGGCGTTGCCGTTCGCCAGGCGCACGAGGTCGCGTCCGTCTCGATCATCGGTGACGTCGTCGCGGTGGACGACCGGCCGTCCGACGCGGTCGCCCTCTGCCTGCCGCACCCCCAGGCCGTGCGGATCGCCGACGGCCTCCCGGCGTCGCACCACACGTGGGAGCCGGTCATCGCGGTGACGTGCGTCTTCGACCGTCGCCACTGGATCGAGCTGGACGGCGTGTTCGTGAACGACGACCCCGTGCTGACGTGGATCGCCGACGACGGTCGCCGCCGAGGCGACGAGGCCCCGGTCCTCGTCGCCCACGTCCATCCGGTGCTCGCGGCGCGGCACCTCGACGACCCTGCATCGGTGGCGCCGATGGCGATCGCCGCCCTGCAGCGCGTCCTCGGGATCGATGCGTATCCCGACTGGGTCGACTGCCACCGGTGGACGTTCGCCAGGCCGATGACCGGCAGCGAGGAGCCGTTCTGGCTGCACGACGACGTGAACCTCGGACTGGCGGGCGACGCCTGGTCGGGTGGCCCGCGAGTCGAGGCGGCATGGCTGTCCGGACACCGGCTCGGCGCGGCGCTGGCCACGCGCCTCACCGGCTCCGCCTGAGCGGTAGTCTCTTCCCCCGTGCCAGCAATCGTGCTCGTCGGTGCCCAGTGGGGCGACGAAGGCAAGGGAAAGGCGACCGATCTCCTCGGCGGTCGCGTCGACTACGTCGTTCGCTACCAGGGTGGCAACAACGCAGGTCACACCGTTGTCATCGGCGACCAGAAGTTCGCCCTCCACCTGCTGCCCAGCGGCATCCTGACCCCTGCGGTCGTACCCGTCATCGGCAACGGCGTCGTCATCGACCCGGCCGTGCTCCTGCAGGAGATGGCGGGCCTGAACGAGCGCGGCATCGACACGTCGAAGCTGGTCATCAGCGCGAACGCGCACCTCATCACGCCGTACCACGTCACCCTCGACAAGGTGACGCGAGCGATTCCTCGGCAAGGCCAAGATCGGCACGACCGGACGCGGCATCGGCCCGACCTACAGCGACAAGATCGCGCGCATCGGCATCCGCGTGCAGGACCTGTTCGACCCGTCGATCCTCCAGCAGAAGGTGGAGAGCGCGCTCGAGGGCAAGAACCACGTCCTCGTCAAGGTGTTCAACCGCCGCGCTCTCGACGTCGACGAGATCTCCGAGCAGCTGCTCGGGTACGCCGACATCCTGCGCCCGTACGTCGCGGACACGGCCCTGCTTCTCAACAACGCGCTCGACGAGGACAAGGTCGTGCTGCTCGAGGGCGGCCAGGGCACCCTGCTCGACGTCGACCACGGCACGTACCCGTTCGTCACGTCGAGCAACCCGACCGCGGGCGGCGCCTCCACCGGCTCAGGCATCGGCCCGACGCGCATCACGCGCGTGTTCGGCATCCTCAAGGCCTACACGACGCGCGTCGGCTCGGGCCCGTTCCCGACCGAGCTGTTCGACGAGGACGGCGAGAAGCTGCGCAGCATCGGCGGCGAGCGCGGCGTCACCACCGGTCGTCCCGCGTCGCTGCGGCTGGTTCGACGCGCCCATCGCGCGCTTCGCCACCCGCGTCAACGGCCTGACCGACATCTTCCTGACCAAGCTCGACGTGCTGACCGGCTGGGAGCAGATCCCCGTCTGCGTCGCCTACGAGGTCGACGGCGTGCGCACCGACGAGATCCCGATGACGCAGACCGACTTCCACCACGCGAAGCCGGTGTACGAGTACCTCCCCGGCTGGACCGAGGACATCTCCGCGGCGCGCGAGCTGTCCGACCTGCCGGCCAACGCGCAGTCCTACGTCCGCTACCTCGAGGAGATCTCGGGCACGCGGATCAGCGCGATCGGTGTCGGCCAGGACCGCGACGAGACGATCGCGATCCACGACCTGCTCGCATGAGCCTGCGCCCGGCCACCCGGGCCGATCTCGACCGGATTCGCGCCGTCCAGGCCGAGTGGTGGGGCGGACGCGACCTGACCGCGCTGCTCCAGCCCCTGTTCCTGGAGAACTTCGCGTCGACGAGCCTGATCGCGGACGACGACGACGGCTCGCTTGCCGGGTTCCTCATCGGGTTCCCGTCGCAGGACGATCCCGCCGCCGCCTACGTCCACTTCATCGGCGTCGCACCCACGCATCGCGGCACGGGTCTCGGGCGCGCACTGCACGATGCGTTCGCCGAGCGGATGGCCGAGCGCGGCATCAGCACCGTGCGGTGCGTGACCTCGCCGGTCAACGCCGACTCGGTCGCCTTCCACCAGCGGATCGGCTTCGCCATCGAGGCGCAGGACGACGGACGTACGTGCACTTCGTGCGGCACGATCGGCAGCGCCGCGGTTCGTGCCGCGCGTCGATCCCCGGCCCGATGACCCTCCGTGGCCGCGGGCCCAGTGGCCGCTCGAGCCGTCGACGACGCTGCACGCACGCCGGAGTGACCGTCCGGCTGGCGACGCCGAGGGACGGGCTCGCGCTGTTCGAGGCCCTCGACCACGACGCGTGCTGGACGCACGTCAAGGGCCGGCCCGAGACCGAGGACGACGTCGTGCAGACCATCCTCGACGCCACGCGGCAGGGCCGGTGGATGTGGATCGTCGAGCTCGACGGTCGCGTCGTCGGCACGACCTCCTTCCTCGAGGTGTCGCCCGGTCGACGCCCGCCTCGAGATCGGCTTCACGGTCTACGCACCCGAGGTGTGGGCCGGCTCGCGTCAATCCCGCCTGCAAGTTCCTGCTGATGGAGTGGGCGTTCGACCACGGGTTCGGTCGCGTGCAGCTCAAGACCGACATCCGCAACGCCCGCAGCCAGCAGGCGATCGCCCGACTGGGCGCGCGGTACGAGGGCGTGCTCCGTCGCTACCAGCGCCGTCAGGACGACTCAGTGCGGGACACCGTCGTGTTCTCGGTGACGGCCGAGGACTGGCCAACCGTGCGGGACGGACTGCTCGACGCCGCGCTGTGCATAGGCACGGCTGAGGTGTCAGCGCGAGTCGCGTGCCGCTGCGACGCGACGTGCGCGTCGCCGGCTCGTTCGGCGCACTTCCGCATCCCTCCAGGTCGGCGTACCCTCGACGGCTATCGACGTGCGGTCGAGGTCCGCACGTGGGCTCGATCCGCGGGGAGACAGTCATGAGCGAACCCACACAGCCGCAGCACCGACGCAGCCTGCGATGCAGGCTCGGCCTGCATCGCCACGTGAAGGCCACCAACGACGAGGGTGGGCGCTACCTGGTCTGCGAGAGGTGCGGGAAGGAGTCCTTCCCACCTGATTCCGCGGGTCCGCGCATCGTGGTCTGACGGGGATGTCTCGTGTCCTGCATCCCGTCCGCAGGGTCGCTGTCGGCACGGGCATCTCGATGGCGTTCTGGGAGCACGGCACTCGCGGGGCGCCTTCGCTGCTGCTCCTTCATGCCTGGGGAGAGTCCCTCGCCAGTTTCGACCGCCTGACGGACGGACTGCCGGACGCGGTGCACGTGCTGGCGGTCGACCTGCGCGGTCACGGGCACTCGGACAAGCCGCTCCACGGCTATGACCTGGTGACCGCGCCGACGACATCCGTGCCTTCCTGGATGCGGTCGGGGTGGCGTCGGCCGTCCTTGTCGGGTCATCCAGTGGCGGCTACGTCGCGCAGCAGGTGGCGGTCTCGGCTCCTGATCGCGTGCGACGGCCTGGTGCTCGCAGGGGTTCCGCTCAGCCTCGCGCGGTCGGCCCGACTTCGCCGACGAGATCGACGCCCTGGTGGACCCGATCTCGCCGGACTGGGCTCGCGACTTCGTCGCCGGGTTCGGCCTCGAGAGCGAGGTGCCGGCCGGCTACCTCGCCGATCGGCGTCCAGGACGCGCTCGCCATCCCGGCGGCCGTGTGGAGACTCAGCCTGGCCGGCCTCACCGAGTCGCCCCCACCCCTGCGAACGGGGCGGATCACGGCGCCCACCCTGGCGATCTGGGGGGACAGGGATCCGTTCGTCACGTTGGACGACCAGGCAGCGCTGGTCGCCGGCATCCCGGGCGCACGCCGCGAGACATACGCGGGGGTCGGCCACCTGGTCCTGTGGGAGCAGCCGGGTCGGCTCGCCGATGACGTCACCGCGTTCGTCGAGGTGCTGGAGGCGGGGCCGGTCGCAGCCCGAATCGTCGTGAACATTCCGGCCCCCTTACCCTGCTCGGGCGGAGCGCGTACCGTGCTCGCGTCGACTGGCACGACCCTGAGGAGCCCCTGATGTCCTTCACCGCCGACCCCGCTGAGGGCAAGCGCGTCCACGATCTCGACCGTGCGCACGTCTTCCACTCGTGGAGCGCGCAGGCGCAGATCAACCCGATGGACATCGCCGCGGCCGAGGGCTGCTACGTCTGGGACTACGACGGCAACCGCTACCTCGACCTCTCCTCGCAGCTGGTCAACGTCAACATCGGCCACCAGCACCCCAAGGTCGTCAAGGCGATCCAGGACCAGGCCGCCAAGATGGCCACCATCGCCCCGCAGCACGCCAACGACGTGCGCGGCGAGGCGGCCAAGCGCATCGTCGACGTCGCTCCCGACGGCATGAACAAGGTGTTCTTCACCAACGGCGGCGCCGACGCCAACGAGAACGCCGTGCGCATGGCGCGCCTGCACACGGGCAAGCAGAAGGTGCTGAGCGCCTACCGCTCGTACCACGGCAACACCGCCGTCGCGATCCAGGCGACCGGCGACCCGCGTCGCTGGCCCAACGAGTACGCCGTCGCACCAGGTGCACTTCTTCGGCCCGTACCCGTACCGCTCCAGCTTCTGGTCGACGACGCCCGAGCAGGAGTCCGAGCGCGCGCTGCAGCACCTCGAGCAGGTCATCCAGTTCGAGGGCCCCGGCACCATCGCGGCGATCCTGCTGGAGTCGGTGGTCGGCACCGCCGGCGTGCTCATCCCGCCGCCGGGCTACATGGAGGGCGTCCGCGCGCTCTGCGACACGTACGGGATCATCTTCATCGCCGACGAGGTCATGGCCGGCTTCGGCCGCACCGGGACGTGGTTCGCGTTCGAGCACTTCAACGTCGACGCCCGACCTCATCACCTTCGCGAAGGGCTCGAACTCCGGCTACGTCCCGGTCGGCGGCGTGATCATCTCCGACGCGATCGCCGCGACCTTCGACGACCGCGTCTTCCCCGGCGGCCTCACCTACTCCGGCCACCCGCTGGCCGCCGCCTCCATCGTCGCCTCGATCGACGCGATGAAGGAGGAGGGCATCGTCGAGAACGCCGCGCACATCGGCGAGAACGTGCTCGGGCCCGGGCCTGCGCGAGCTGGCCGAGCGGCACCCGGTCATCGGCGAGGTGCGCGGCCTGGGCGTGTTCTGGGCGCTCGACCTCGTCACGAACCGCGAGACGCGCGAGCCGCTCGCGCCCTACGGCGGCACGTCGCCGGCGATGGCCGAGCTCGGCGCGGAGATGCAAGAAGCGCGGCGCGATGCCGTTCATGAACTTCAACCGCCTCCACGTCGTGCCGCCGTGCACCATCACCGAGGCCGAGGCCAAGGAGGGCCTCGCGATCCTCGACGAGGCCTTCGCCGCCATCGGCAAGCACTATCAGGGCTGATTCGTCGCCTCACTAGGCTGACGGCGTGAAGGTCCTCGTCGTCGGGTCCGGTGCTCGCGAGCACGCCATCATCTCGGCGCTGCTGGCCGACGACACCGTCACGGAGGTCGTGGCCGCCCCGGGCAACGCCGGGATCGCGCAGCTGGTCGCCACGCATCCGGTCGACGTCGGCGACCGCCGCGGCGGTGGCCGAGCTGGCCGCGCCGTCGGCCGCCGACCTCGTCGTGATCGGCCCCGAGGTGCCGCTGGTGGCCGGCGCAGCGGATGCCGTGCGCGCCCTCGGCATCGCCTGCTTCGGTCCCGTCCGCCGCAGCGGCCCAGCTCGAGGGGAGCAAGGCGTTCGCCAAGCAGGTCATGGCCGAGGCCGGCGTGCCGACGTCGATGGCGCACGTGTGCACGACGATCGACGAGGTCGGCGCGGCACTCGACCAGTTCGGTCCGCCGTACGTCGTCAAGGACGACGGACTCGCGGCCGGCAAGGGAGTCGTCGTCACGTCGGACCGCGCCGAGGCGATCGCGCACGCCCGATCCTGCTTCACCAAGGGCAATGACGCGCAGGTCGTGATCGAGGAGTTCCTCGACGGTCCCGAGGTGTCGCTGTTCGCGATCACCGACGGCACGACGGTCGCTGCCGCTGCAGCCCGCGCAGGACTTCAAGCGGGCAGGCGACGACGACGCCGGGCCCAACACCGGGCGGGATGGGTGCGTACTCGCCGCTGCCCTGGGCGCCGCCGACCCTCGTCGCCGACGTGACCGAGCGAGTGCTGCAGCCGATGGTCGACGCGATGCGCCACCGGGGCACGCCGTTCTCCGGCCTGCTGTACGCCGGGCTCGCCATGACCTCGCGCGGGGTCCGCGTCATCGAGTTCAACGCGCGCTTCGGCGACCCGGAGACCCAGGTGGTGCTCGCGAACCTGCGCTCGCCGCTCGGGCAGGTGCTGATGGCGGCAGCGACCGGACGGCTCGCCGAGATCCCCCATCTGGTCTGGCAGTCCGGCTACGCCGTCACCGTCGTCATCGCGGCCGAGGGCTACCCGGCGTCACCTCGCACCGGCGACGTCATCGAGGGGCTCGCGGAGGCCGCCGACCAGGTCGGCGTCGACGTGTTCCACGCCGGCACGACCGTGACGGACGACGGCGAGATCGCCTCCGTCGGGCGGCCGGGTGCTGTCGGTGACCGCGCACGGGGAGACGCTCGCCCGCGCGCGCGAGCACGCCTACGCCGCGGTCGACCTCATCCGGCTGCAGGGATCGCACCACCGCCGAGACATCGCGAAGAGGGCCGCCGACGAGATGGGAGGATGACGGCGTGAGCGTGAAACCCACAATCCCCAACGTCCTCGCCGGCCGCTACGCGTCCGCCGTCGATGACCGGCGTGTGGTCGCCGGAGGCCAAGATCGTCATGGAGCGTCGGCTGTGGCTCGCCGTCGCCGCCGCGCAGGTCGACCTCGGCCTCGACATCCCGGCAGCGGCGCTCGACGACTACCGCCGCGTGATCGACCAGGTCGACCTCGCCTCGATCGCCGAGCGCGAGCGCGTCACCAAGCACGACGTCAAGGCGCGCATCGAGGAGTTCAACGCACTGGCCGGGCCACGAGTACGTGCACCTGGGGATGACCTCGCGCGACCTCACCGAGAACGTCGAGCAGCTGCAGGTGCGCGACGCGATGGTCATCATCCGCGACCGGTGCGTGGCGGCGCTCGACCGGCTGTCGGCCCTCGCGATCGCGTACTCCGACACCGCCATCACCGGCCGCTCGCACAACGTGCCCGCGCAGACCACCACGCTCGGCAAGCGGTTCGCCTCCGCCGCCGACGAGCTGCTCGTCGCCTTCGCGCGGCTCGAGGAGCTCATCGCGCGCTACCCGCTGCGCGGCATCAAGGGCCCCGTCGGCACGGCGCAGGACATGCTCGACCTGATGGGCGGGGACGAGGAGCGGCTGGGCCGGCTCGAGTCGGCCGTGGCGCAGCACCTCGGCTTCGCGAACGTCCTCGACAGCGTCGGTCAGGTGTACCCGCGCTCGCTCGACCTCGACGTCGTCTCCGCGCTGGCGCAGGTGTCGGCGGCCCCGTCGAGCCTGGCCACGACGATCCGGCTCATGGCCGGCCACGACCTCGTGACCGAGGGCTTCCGGCCCGGGCAGGTCGGGTCGTCGGCGATGCCGCACAAGATGAACTCCCGCTCGTGCGAGCGGGTGAACGGCTTCGCGGTGCTGCTGCGCGGCTACCTGACGATGGTCGGCCGACCTCTCGGGCAGCCAGTGGAACGAGGGCGACGTCTACTGCTCGGTCGTGCGACGCGTGGCGCTGCCCGACGCGTTCTTCGCGATCGACGGGCTGTTCGAGACCTTCCTCACCGTGCTCGACGACTTCGGCGCCTTCCCCGCCGTGATCGACCGCGAGCTCGAGCGCTACCTGCCGTTCCTGTCGACCACGAAGGTGCTGATGGCCTCCGTGCGCAAGGGCGTCGGCCGCGAGACCGCGCACGAGGCGATCAAGGAGCACGCGGTGCGGTGGCACTCGCGATGCGCGAGGACGGCCAGGGCGAGCAACGACCTGCTCGCCCGGCTGGCAGGCGACGAGCGTCTCGACCTGTCGGAGGCCGAGCTGCTCGACCTCGTCGCCGAGCCGCTGTCGTTCACCGGTGCGGCGGCCAGCCAGGTGCGCGCGATCGCCGACCGGGTCGCCGTCATCGTCGACCGCTATCCCGATGCCGCGTCCTACCGACCTGGAGACATCCTGTGAGCGTGACGGCACCCGACTACGGCCTCGGGCCCGAGTACGAGCACATCTACTCCGGCAAGGTGCGCGACCTCTACCGCACGCCCGACGACCGGCTGCTGTTCGTGGCGAGCGACCGCATCTCGGCGTACGACTGGGTGCTGCCCACCGCCGATCCCGGACAAGGGCCGGATCCTGACCGCGCTGTCGAAGTGGTGGTTCAAGCGGCTCGAGGGCGTGGTGCCGAACCACGTGGCGTCGGGCAGGATCCCCAAGGCCGTCGCCGGCCGCGCGATGGTGTGCGAGCGCGCTCGACATGCTGCCCGTCGAGTGCGTCGTGCGCGGCTACCTCGCCGGGTCCGGGCTGGTCCGACTACCTGGCCACCGGCCAGATCTGCGGCAACGGCCTGCCGCCGGGCCTGAAGGACGGCTCGGAGCTGCCCAAGATCCTCTTCACGCCGGCGACGAAGGCCGCGCTCGGCGAGCACGACGAGAACGTGACCTTCGACGAGGTGATCGTCGCCGTCGGGCAGGAGGAGGCACAGGAGCTCAAGCGCATGTCGCTGGCCGTCTACGAGGTCGCGCTGGAGACCGCGCGCGAGCGCGGCCTCATCCTCGCCGACACCAAGTTCGAGTTCGGCTTCGCGCGGTCGGGCAAGAACGCGGGCAGGCTCGTGCTGGCCGACGAGGTGCTCACCCCGGACTCCTCGCGCTACTGGGACGCGGCGCTGTGGAGCCCGGGTCAGGCCGCAGCCGTCGTTCGACAAGCAGTTCGTGCGCGACTGGCTGACGTCGCCGGAGTCGGGCTGGGACCGGCACTCCGACACGCCGCCGCCGCCGCTGCCCGACCACGTGGTCGAGCAGACCCGCGCGAAGTACGTCGAGGCGTACGAGCGCCTCACCGGCGAGGTCTTCGCGTGACGCCGGTGGCTGGTCACCGGCGGCGCCGGCTACATCGGCTCCCACGTCGTCGAGGAGCTGCTGGCGAGCGGACGCGAGGTCGTCGTCCTCGACGACTTCTCCGCCGGCCTCGAGCAGCGGCTGCGTGCCCGGGCGTGCCCGTCGTGCGCGGCGTCGGTCCTCGACCGCGCCGCGGTCGAGACTGCCCTGCGCGAGCATCACGTCGACGGGGTCATCCACCTGGCCGCGCGCAAGGCGGCCGGCGAGTCGGTCGACATCCCGCTGTACTACTACCGCGAGAACGTCGACGGCATCCTCACGCGTGCTGGAGGCCATGCAGGCGGCCGGCGTCGACTCGGCTGGTCTACTCCTCGTCCGCCGCGGTCTACGGCACCCCGCCCGAGAACCCCGTCCACGAGGACTCGCCGCTGCATCCGGAGTCGCCCTACGGCGAGACCAAGGTGATCGGCGAGTGGATGGCCGCCGCGAGCGGGGTCGCCTGGGGCCTGTCCTGGGTGGCGCTGCGCTACTTCAACGTCGCCGGCGCCGGCCGGGACGAGCTCGGCGACAACAGCGTGAACAACCTGATCCCCATGGTGTTCCGCGCCCTCGAGGAGGGCCGGCGTCCGCAGATCTTCGGCGACGACTACCCGACGCCGGACGGCACCTGCATCCGCGACTACATCCACGTCGCCGACCTCGCCGTCGGCGCACGTGGCCGCGGCGCCAGCGGTGCGAGTCGGGGCAGGCGGCCGACGCCTACAACGTCGGACGCGGCATCGGCTCGTCGGTGCGCGAGGTCATGGACGCCGTCAGCGCGACCGCTCGGCCGCGACGTCGACCCCGAGGTGGTGGCCCGTCGGGCCGGCGACCCGCCCGCGACCTTCGCCGCGACGGAGCGGATCGCCGCCGACCTGGGCTGGCGGGCGACGCGCGACCTGCCCGACATGGTCGAGTCGGCCTGGTCCGCCTGGCAGGCGTCCGCCCGCACCTGACCGTCCTCGACCGAGCCTCGTCGAGTGTGCAGTTGTTGGGCGCTCACCCGCGCGCGGACGGGCCCAACAACTGCACACTCAACGAAGCGGGATGACGCGGAAGACCGGGATCTCGCGGCCGGCGTTCTGCTCGTACTGCCGGTAGGCCGACCAGGTCGCGGCCAGCTGCTCGTAGAGCCGGTCGCGCTCCTCGCCCAGTCGCCTCCTCGAAGCGCACCGGGACCGACGTGCCCTCGATCTCCAGGGTGCCCTCGTCGTGGGCCCGCACGTTGAAGACCCAGCCGGGCATCGCGGCCTGTCCGGCGTTGGAGCCGGTGACCAGCCAGGGCTTCGCCGGGTCGCCGTCCTCGTGGACGGCCAGCAGGGGGGTGCGCCGCCACTCGCCGGACTTGCGGCCCAGCGTCGTGATCCAGACCACCTGCTGCCCGCCGGGGAAGTGCCGGCCGAGCCGCCCGCCGCTGACCCGGTCGAGGACCTTGTGCAGCCGGGTCGTCGTGCGCAGGGTCGTCCCCAGAAGAGGTCGTACGCCCGTCCGCCCACGGAGGGGACGCTACCCGCCGCGATAGGGTTGGGGGCACTTCCCCAGGTGCCTGACCACCATCGATCCCAGGAGCGCCCGTGGCCCGCGTCGTCGTCGACGTCATGCTCAAGCCGGAGATCCTCGACCCGCAGGGACAGGCCGTCCAGGGGGCCCTCGGCCGCCTCGGCCTCGGCGGCGTCACCGACGTCCGTCAGGGCAAGCAGTTCGCATCGAGATCGACGGTGATCTCGAGGGCGACCGGCTCGCGCTCATGCACAAGCTCGCCGAGGAGCTGCTGAGCAACCCGGTCATCGAGGACTACGACGATGCGGGTCGAGCAGCTGAGCCTGCGCGGATCGGCGTCGTCACCTTCCCCGGCTCGCTCGACGACCGCGACGCCGCCCGCGCCGTGCGCATCGCCGGCGCCGAGTCCGTCGCGCTCTGGCACGGCGACGACGACCTCAAGAGCGTCGACGCCGTCGTCCTGCCCGGCGGCTTCTCCTACGGCGACTACCTGCGCTGCGGCGCGATCGCCCGCTTCGCGCCGGTGATGGACACGCTCGTCGACGCGGCCAAGGGCGGGCTGCCGGTGCTCGGCATCTGCAACGGCTTCCAGATCCTGTGCGAGTCGCACCTGCTGCCCGGTGCCCTGACCCGCAACGACAGCCTGCACTTCATCTGCCGCGACCAGCGCCTGCGCATCGAGGACACGCACGTCGACCTGGACCTCCGACTACGAGGCGGGCCAGGAGATCGTCATCCCGCTGAAGAACGGCGAGGGCGGCTACGTCGCCGACGAGCGCACGCTCGACAAGCTCGAGGGCGAGGGCCGCGTCGTCGCCCGCTACCTCGAGCGTCAACCCCAACGGCGCCGCCGCGACATCGCCGGCATCCCCAACGAGCGCGGCAACGTCGTCGGCCTGATGCCGCACCCCGAGCACGCCGTCGAGGACCTCACCGGCCCGGGCACCGACGGGCTCGCGCTTCTTCACCTCCGTCCTCAACGTCGCTGGTGGACGCATGCGCATGACCATCGACACCGTCAAGCACGCCGATCGACGACCCCGAGCACGAGCAGCCCTTCGCCGAGCTCGGCCTCAAGCCCGACGAGTACGCAGCGCATCCGCGAGATCCTCGGCCGCCGTCCGACGAGCTCCGAGCTGGCCATGTACTCGGTCATGTGGAGCGAGCACTGCTCGTACAAGTCGAGCAAGGTGCACCTGCGGCAGTTCGGCGAGAAGACGCCGGAGACCGACATCCTGCTCGTCGGCATCGGCGAGAACGCCGGCGTCGTCGACATCGGCGACGGCTGGGCCGTCACCTTCAAGGTCGAGACGCACAACCACCCGTCGTACGTCGAGCCGTACCAGGGCGCGGCCACCGGCGTCGGCGGCATCGTGCGCGACATCCTCTCGATGGGCGCGCGCCCGGTCGCCGTCATGGACCCGCTGCGCTTCGGTCCGCTCGACGCCCCCGACACCCAGCGCGTGCTGCCGGGCGTCGTCGCCGGCATCGGCGGCTACGGCAACTGCCTCGGCCTGCCGAACATCGGCGGCGAGGTCGTCTTCGACCCGACGCTACCTCGGCAACCCGCTCGTCAACGCGCTGTGCGTCGGCGCGATGCGGCACGAGGACATCCACCTCGCCAGCGCCAAGGGCGCCGGCAACCACGTCGTGCTCTACGGCGCCCGCACCGGCGGCGACGGCATCGGCGGCGTCTCGGTGCTGGCGTCCGAGACCTTCGACGAGGGCGGCCCCGACCAAGCGCCCGAGCGTGCAGGTCGGCGACCCGTTCATGGAGAAGCTGCTCATCGAGGCCTCCCTCGAGGTGCTGCACGCCGGGCTGGTCGAGGGCATCCAGGACCTCGGCGGCGCCGGCATCTCCTGCGCGACGAGCGAGCTGGCCTCCAACGGCGAGGGCGGCATGCACGTCTGGCTCGACCGCGTGCCGCTGCGCGACCCCACGCTCTCGCCGGAGGAGATCCTCATGAGCGAGTCGCAGGAGCGCATGTGCGCGATCGTCACGCCGGAGAACCTCGACGCGTTCCTCGCGCTCTGCGCGCAAGTGGGACGTCGAGGCCGTCGTCATCGGCGAGGTCACCGACACCGGCCGCCTCACCGTCGACTGGCACGGCGAGCAGATCGTCGACGTGCCGCCGCGCACCGTCGCGCACGAGGGCCCGGTCTACGAGCGCCCGTACGCACCGCCCGCCGTGGCAGGACGCGCTGCAGGCCGACGGCCCCGAGCGCCTGCCGCGCCCGCAGACGTCCGCGACGAGCTGCGCGCGACCCTGCTGCACGCTGGTCGCCGCGCCCGAACCTCGCCTCGAAGTCCTGGGTCACCGTCGCAGTACGACCGCTACGTGCTCGGCAACACCGTGCTGGCGCAGCCCGAGGACGCCGGCATGATCCGCATCGACGAGGAGACCGGCCGCGGCGTCGCGCGTCTCGACCGACTGCAACGGCCGCTTCGCCAAGCTCGACCCGTACGCCGGCGCGCAAGCTCGCGCTGGCCGAGGCTACCGCAACGTCGCGGCGACCGGCGCGATGCCGCTCGCGGTGACCAACTGCCTGAACTTCGGCTCGCCCGAGGACCCCGAGGTGATGTGGCAGTTCGCCGAGGCCACGACGCGGTCTCGCCGACGGGTGCCTCGAGCTGGGCATCCCGGTCACCGGCGGCAACGTCTCGCTTCTACAACCAGACCGGCGACACCGCGATCCTGCCGACGCCGGTCGTCGGCGTGCTCGGCGTGATCGACGACGTCGAGCGGCGCACGCCGATCGGCGTGGCAGCCGACGGCGAGCTCGATCTACCTGCTCGGCGACACCCGCGACGAGTTCGCCGGCTGCGAGTGGGCGCATCACGTGCACGGCCACCTCGGCGGGCTGCCGCCGGTCGTCGACCTGCAGCGCGAGCGGCTGCTCGGCGAGATCCTCGTCGCGGGCTCGCGCGACGGCATGCTCAGCGCCGCGCACGACGTGACCGACGGCGGCGTCGGCCAGGTGCTCGTCGAGATGGCGCTGCGCGCGGGCATCGGGGCCAGGTGCTGGGTGCCCGACGGCATCGACCCGTTCGTCTTCCTGTTCAGCGAGTCGGCCGGGCGGGCCGTGGTCGTGGTCGCCCGCACGGAGGAGCTCCGGTTCACCGAGATGTGCGCGGCGCGCGGGCTGCCCGCCCATCGCATCGGCGTCGTCGACTCCGGCCTCGGCGCAGGACGCGGGCCTGGCTGCGGGCACGCAGGTGCTGCAGCTCTCCGACCAGTTCACCGTGACGCTCGACGAGCTGCGCGAGGCGCACGAGCGCACGCTGCCTGCCGTCCTGCAGGCCTAGCGGCCGTGTCGGTCCCGCCCCCGGATCCTCAGGTGCGCGCCCGGGTCAAGGCGACGCTGGCCCGGTTCCAGGAGGCTGCCCCCGGCCGGTGCCGTCGAGATCCGCATCCCGCCGTACGCGGCCGTGCAGGCGGTTCCGGGGCACACCCATCGGCGAGGCACGCCGGCAGCGGTCGTGGAGACCGACGCGCAGACGTGGCTCGAGCTCTGCGATGGGCAGCTGTCGTGGGCGGCTGCGCTGGCCGGCGGCCGGGTTCGCGCCAGCGGGGAGCGGTCGGATCTGGGGGCCTGGTTGCCCCTGAGGGACGAGGGTGAGTAAGGTAAGCCTTACCTCATCAACTCAAGGAGACCTTCGCATGTCCTTCCCCACCCGTCGCGCGGCCCGGGCCGCCCTCGGCGCGGCGATCGCCGCCATCACCCTGACCGTTGCCGGCTGCTCGTCGAGCGCCTCCGTCTCGCCCGAGGACGGCGTCGTCGTCTACTCCGGCCGCAGCGAGGAGCTGGTGGCGCCACTGTTCGCCCAGTTCACCGAGGAGACCGGGATCCCGGTCGAGGCCCGGTTCGGCGACAGCGCCGAGCTCGCCGCGCAGCTTCTCGAGGAGGGTGACGCCACCCCCGCTGCAGGTCTTCTTCTCGCAGGACGCCGGCGCCCTCGGTGCGGTCGCCGCCGAGGGCCTGCTCGCCCCGCTGCCGGAGGGCGTCGTGACCGACGTGCCCCCGGCCTATGTCGCCACCGACGGCACCTGGACCGGCGTGAGCGGCCGCGCGCGCGTCATCGTGTACGACGCCGAGCAGGTGCCTGCCGACCAGGTCCCTCAGTCGGTCCTCGACCTCACGGACCCGGCCTGGAAGGGCCAGGTCGCCATCGCCCCGACGAACGCCTCGTTCCAGTCCTTCGTGACAGCGATGCGGCAGACGGAGGGTGACGACGCGACGAAGGCGTGGCTCGAGGCGATGGTCGCCAACGACGTCCAGACCTACGAGAAGAACGGCCTCATCGTCGACGCCGTCGATGCGGGCCAGGCCAAGCTCGGCCTGGTCAACCACTACTACTGGTACGAGAAGGCCGCCGAGGTCGGCGCCGATGCCATGCGAGCACAGAACGCCTTCACCGCCGATGGCGACCCGGGCTCCCTGGTCAACGTCGCCGGCGTCGGCATCACGGAGCCGGCCGCCGGGAACCCCAACGCCGCCGAGTTCGTCGCCTGGCTGCTGACCCCGGAGACCCAGAAGTGGTTCGCGGAGAACACCTTCGAATACCCGCTGATCGACGGCGTCGCGGTCGCCGACGGCCTGCCCGAGCTCGGCTCGCTTGCGGGTCCCGACGTCGCCCTCGCCGACCTCGCCGACCTCCCCGGGACCCTCGAGATGCTGACGGAGGTCGGCCTCTTGTGACCTCGCTCGGCGCCTACCGGCCGCCGCGCGCCCTTCTCGGGGCCGCGGCGGTCTCGGCGTTGCTGGCACTCGTCCCGCTGCTCTATCTCGTCGTGCGAGTGCTGGGTGCTGGACCCGGGAAGGTGCTCGACGTCCTGCTTCGTCCGCGCACCTGGGAGACGGTGGCCACCAGCCTCGCGCTCATGTCCGTGGTCGTCGCGGCATGTCTGGCTGTCGGCCTGCCGGTGGCCTGGCTGCTCGCCCGCTCGCGGATCCGGTTCCGAGGCGTCTGGCTGGTGCTGGTCTCCCTGCCGCTCGCGATCCCGTCCTACGTCGCCGCCTACGCCTGGCTCGCGCAGTTCCCCGCCATGAGCGGCTTCTGGGCGGCAGCGCTGGTGCTCACCCTGGTGTCGGCGCCCTACGTGATCATCCCCGTGGTGGCGGCCCTGCGGACAGCGGACCCGGCGATGGAGGAGGTCGCCCGCAGCCTCGGTCGCAGTCCTCGTCGCGCCTTCGCCGAGGCCACGCTGCCGCAGGTGTGGCCCGCGGCCGCAGCGGGCAGCCTGCTCGTCGCCCTGTACGTGCTCTCAGACTTCGGCGCCGTGGCCCTCTTCCGCGTCGACGCCTTCACCCGCGTGATCTACGCGTCGTACCGCGCCAGCTTCGACCGCACCAGCGCAGCCGTCCTTGCCCTCGTGCTCGTGGCGCTCGCGGCGCTGCTGGTGATCGTCGAACGTCGGGTGCGTGGTCGCTCCCGCAGGTACCGGACCTCCAGCGGCGCAGCACGGGAGGCGGCCGACGTCACCCTGCCCGCCTGGTGGCACGCGCTCGGTGTCGGTCTCCTCTTCGGCTACGTCGGCCTGGCGATCGTGGTGCCGGTGGTCTCCCTGCTGATCCGGCTGTCCGAGGGGTCGCGGAGGCCGTTGGACGTCGTCGAGCTGATCAATGCGACCGTGACATCGGCGGGTGTCTCGCTGATGGGCGCGGTTCTGGCCGTGCTGCTCGCCCTGCCTGTGGCAGTCCTCGCTGCGCGCTACCGCGGCAAGCGGATCGCGCTCGTCGAGACCGCCGCGTACTCGGGGCATGCGCTACCGGGCGTCGTCGTCGGACTGTCGCTGGTGTTCCTCACCCTCTCCCTCCTGCCGGCCGCCTACCAGACGGTGGGCACCCTCGCCTTCGCGTACGCGGTGCTGTTCCTGCCCAAGTCCATCGGCGCCACCCGGTCGGCCGTGGCGGCCGTGCCGCCGGTGCTCGAGCAGACCGCACGCACGTTGGGCAGGTCGCCGTTCGGCGCGTGGCGGTCGACGACGCTCGCCGTCGCCTGGCCGGGCGTCGCGGCCGGCGGGCTGCTCGTGCTGCTCACCGCGATGAAGGAGCTGCCCGCGACCCTCATGCTCCGGCCGACCGGTCTCGACACCCTGGCGACCGAGCTGTGGAGCCGCACCGAGGTCGCGGCATACGGCGCCGCCGCTCCGTATGCGCTGGCGCTCATCGCCCTCGCAGCCGTTCCTGCGTGGCTGATGTCAATGGCCATGATGCGGCGGGCGAGGCCCGGATCGGTGGACGATGCCGAGTCGCCGGTGGATACGGTCGCGTCATGACGGGCGTGACCATGGCGGGGGTGACGGCGGGCTACGGCGCCACGCCGGTGCTCGCGGACCTGACGCTCGCCGTCTCTTCGGGGGAGGTCGTCGCTGTGCTCGGCGCGAGCGGCTCGGGCAAGACCACGCTGCTGCGGGTGCTCGCCGGCTTCCTGCGACCGTCGTCCGGCGACGTGCTCTTCGGCGACCGCGTCGTGTCGGGGCCGTCCGTCTGGGTGCCACCGGAGCGGCGCCGGGTCGGGATCGTGCCTCAGGAGGGCGCGCTGTTCCCCCACCTCGACATCGCGGGGAACGTGGCCTTCGGCCTGCCGCGCAACAGCGACGCGCGCGTCGTGGAGATGCTCGCCCTCGTCGGCATGTCGGGTCTGGGCGCGCGCCGCGTGCAGGAGCTGTCGGGCGGGCAGCAGCAGCGGGTGGCCCTCGCCCGCGCCCTCGCCCCCGAACCCGACGTGCTGCTGCTCGACGAGCCGTTCTCGGCGCTCGACGCGTCGCTGCGGGTGCGTCTGCGCGGCGAGGTGCGCGAGGTGCTGGCGGCGACCGGCACGACCACGGTGCTCGTCACGCACGACCAGGAGGAGGCGCTGTCCTTCGCCGACCGGGTGGCCGTGGTGCGCGATGGCCACGTCGTGCAGGTGGCCAGTCCCGACGACCTCTACGAGCGCCCAGCCGACCTCGAGACCGCCCGGTTCGTCGGCGACGTGGTCGAGCTCGACGCGAGCGTCACCGCCGACAGCATCGTGACGTGCGCGCTCGGCGAGGTGCATGTGCCGGGCGCCGGCACTGCCGGCACGAAGGGCGTCATCGTGCTGCGACCGGAGCAGCTGGCCGTCGTCGACGAGCGGAGGGTCGGGGACGCTGTCGCGCTCGGAGCCCCGGGCACCGTCCGCTCCTGCTCGTACCACGGTCACGACAGCCTGCTGCTGGTCGAGTTGGCCGAGGGCAATCAGGTCCCCGTGCGGGTACCCGGAGGGCGCGGTGCGCGCCCGGGCGACCGCGTACGGGTCGTCGTCGGCGGGACCGGCCTGCTGTTTACACGTCCGTAACCGCGGAAAACGACGGTATTCATACGAATCGGTAACGATTTCCCTCGTCCAAGGGGAGGTCCTGTCATGAAACCGCTGAGAGTCGGTAGTGTGCGGCGACCGTCTTCAGTGAGACGGGCATCGCGCGTTCAGGGAGCCTGGTAGTCCATGGTCGAGTCCTCGGTCGCTATCCGCGTGCGCGGGCTGACCCGCAGCTTCGGTGACGTCGTCGCCGTCAACGGGGTCGACCTCGACGTCATCGATGGCGAGTTCCTCACCCTCCTCGGGCCATCCGGCTCGGGCAAGACGACGGTGCTGCGCATGATCGCCGGGTTCGAGCGTCCGGATGCCGGAACCATCGAGCTCGCCGGCGTCGACGTCACCCGCACTCCTCCGTACGCCCGAGACATCAACACCGTCTTCCAGGACTATGCGCTCTTCCCGCACATGACCGTGCAGAAGAACGTCGAGTACGGGCTCAAGGTCAAGAAGGTGCCCTCCGCGGAGAGAGTGCAGCGGGCCAAGGAGGCGCTCGAGTCCGTACGGCTGGGCGGCTACGGCGATCGGGCCCCCTCGCAGCTGTCCGGTGGTCAGCGACAGCGGGTGGCGCTCGCCCGCGCGCTCGTCAACCGCCCGAAGGTGCTGCTCCTCGACGAGCCCCTCGGTGCGCTCGACCTCAAGCTGCGCGAGCAGATGCAGGTCGAGCTCAAGGAGATCCAGCGCGACGTCGGCATCACCTTCGTCTTCGTGACGCACGACCAGGACGAGGCTCTGACGATGTCCGACCGCATCGCGGTGTTCAACGAGGGCAACATCGCCCAGCTCGGCACGCCCACGGAGGTGTACGAGCACCCTGCCACCGCGTTCGTCGCCGGGTTCGTGGGCACGTCGAACCTGCTCGAGACCGCGGCTGCCGAGGCCGTGCTCGGACGCCCGGGCACGTGGTCGGTGCGGCCCGAGAAGATCCGGGTCCTCGCCGCCGATGCGCAGGCGGGCGACGGCCAGCATGCGGTGCGCGGCACTGTGCGCGAGGTCGTGTATGTCGGCATGTCGACGCGGTTCGTTGTCGACCTCGAGGTCGGCGGCTCGCTCATGGCGGTCATGCAGAACTCGGACATGGCTGCGGATCTCTCGCACATGCGCGGTCAGCCCGTGCTGCTCGTCTGGGACACGCGGCACGAGTACCAGGTCGCCAACTAGGTCTTCTCACCACCAGCCGCGGGCGTCCGCTCGCGGTTACGCAACAGAACAGGAGGATGCTGGTGCACACCACGCGTCTGCTCAAGATCGCTGCGGTCAGTTCCGCTGCAGCACTCATGCTCGCCGCATGCGGTGGGTCTGACACGGCCAGTTCCAGCGCTCCCGCCGAGGGCTCGGCCGCTGCATCCGAGGCTGCGGCCGCGCCGGGTGGCGAAGCCTTCGCCGGTCCGGTCGGCGACGGCGAGGGTCAGGTCAACATCCTGGCGTGGCCCGGCTACGTCGAGGACGGGTCGACCGATCCGGCCGTCGACTGGGTCACCCCGTTCACCGAGGCGACGGGCTGCGTCGTCAACCTCAAGACGTTCGGCACGTCCGACGAGGCCGTGAAGCTCGTGCAGGGTGGCGGCTGGGACGTCGTCTCCGCATCGGGTGACGCGACCCTCCGCCTGATCTACGGCGACAGCGTCCAGCCGGTGAACACCGATCTGATCCCCAGCTACGCGGACGTGTTCGAGGACCTGAAGATGCAGTCCCACAACAGCGTCAACGGCGTCGC
Source organism: uncultured bacterium (assembly GCA_963707385.1). GTDB lineage: Bacteria > Actinomycetota > Actinomycetes > S36-B12 > S36-B12 > UBA10649. The sequence goes on from CAVPPK010000006.1 coordinate 232,152, forward strand.
CTACGGCGTGCCTCACGGTCGCGGAGCGAACCTGCTCATGTGGAACACCGACAAGGTGACCGAGCCCCTCGACTCGTGGGCCGTGACGTTCGAGGCCGACTCGCCGTACGCGGGTGCGGTCACCGCGTACGACTCGCCGATCTTCATCGCTGACGCGGCCGTGTACCTGATGGCGACGCAGCCGGAGCTCGGCATCACCGATCCCTACGCGCTCGACCAGGCGCAGTTCGACGCGGCCATCGCGCTGCTCGAGCAGCAGAAGGCGATCGTCGGCGAGTACTGGAGCGACTACACCAAGGCGATCCAGGCCTTCAACTCCGGGACGACGGCCGTCGGCACGTCCTGGCAGGTCATCGTCAACCTCGCGCAGGCGGAGGGCGGCAAGGTCGAGGCCACCAAGGCCAAGGAAGGTGCGACCGGCTGGTCCGACACGTGGATGATCACGAAGGACACCCCCAACATCAACTGCGCCTACAAGTGGCTCGACTGGATCGCCTCGCCCGAGACGAACGCCCAGGCGGCCGAGTGGTTCGGCGAGGCCCCCGCGAACGCGAAGGCCTGCGAGTTCACCGCTGACGCGGACCACTGCGACGACGTTCCACGCCGGCGACACCGCCTACTGGGAGGACGTCTACTACTGGAACACCCCGACCAGCCAGTGCCTGGACGGCCGCACCGACACCCAGTGCGTCCCGTACTCGGAGTGGGCCACGGCATGGAGCGCTCTGCGTTCCTAGTAGTCCCTGCACGCAGTTTCCACACATGAAGGACTGACCAAGTGACGACCACGACCGCCACGCCTCGGGGCTTCGGCTACCGGCATCCGCGCATGCGGCTTGCCGGCCTGCTGTCCGCCCCGATGGCGTGGCTGGTCGTGGTCTACCTGGGCTCGCTCTTCGCGCTCTTCATCACGGCCTTCTGGACCGTCGACGACTTCACCGGCCAGCTGGTCAAGACGTTCACTCTGAGCAACTTCCAGCAGGTGCTGACGAACACGGCCTACCTCTCGTCGATTGTCCGGACCATCAGCATCGCGCTGCTCGTCACGCTGTTCTGCCTGATCCTCGCCCTGCCGCTCGCCTTCTTCATGGCGCGGGTGGCGAACCCGAAGTGGCGGCCCCTGCTCGTCGCCCTCGTCCTCACCCCCCTGTGGGCGTCGTACCTCGTCAAGGTCTACGCATGGCGGGCGATGCTCCAGCCCGAGACCGGGGTGCTGGCGTGGTTCCTTGATCCACTGGGCCTGAGCAGCCCCGGCTACGGCTACCTCGGGATCGTGGTGACGCTCACCTACCTGTGGCTGCCGTACATGATCCTGCCGATCTACGCCGGCCTCACGCGGCTGCCCGACTCGATGCTCGACGCGTCGTCCGACCTCGGCGCCAAGGGCGGACGCACCTTCCGGAGCGTCGTCATGCCGATCATCTTCCCGTCGATCGTGGCCGGCTCGATCTTCACCTTCTCGCTGAGCCTCGGCGACTACATCACCGCGCAGATCGTCGGCGGCAAGGTGACCATGCTCGGCAACATCGTCCAGACCACCTACGTCACCAACCTCCCCTTCGCCGCGGCCGTGGCCACCATCCCCGTGGTGATCGTGCTGCTCTACCTCGCTGCCGTCCGCCGCTCGGGCGCGCTGGACAACCTGTAGGCGACCATGACTCTCTCCCGCGGAACCAGGATCGTCCTGACGGTGTTCGCCGTCGTCGCGTTCGGCTTCATCTACGTGCCGCTCGCGCGTCATCCTCATCAACTCGTTCAGCACGGACAAGAGCCTGACGTGGCCGCCGTCCGGATTCACCACGGAGTGGTGGGGCAAGGCGGCCGAGAACGAGGGGGTCCGCGAGGCTCTGCTCACGTCCATCTGGGTGGCCAGCATCGCGACGCTCGTCGCGCTCGTCCTCGGCACCCTGCTCGCCTTCGCCCTCGGGCGGTACCAGTTCTTCGGTCGGGAGTCGCTCTCGCTGCTCGTGATCCTCCCGATCGCCCTCCCGGGCATCGTGACCGGCATCGCGCTGAACAACGTCTTCACGTCGTTCCTCGGCGGCCTGACGATCTACACGCTGATCATCGGCCACGCGACCTTCTGCATCGTCGTCGTCTACAACAACTCCATCGCCCGGATCCGCCGCATGGGCGGCAGCGTCGAGGAGGCGTCGGCCGACCTGGGCGCGAACGGCTGGCGGACGTTCGTGTTCGTCACGTTCCCGCTGATGCGGTCCGCCCTCATCGCGGGAGCGATCCTGGCGTTCGGCCTGTCCTTCGACGAGATCATCGTGACCACGTTCACCGCAGGCCCTGGTGTCACGACCCTGCCGATCTGGATCTACCAGAACCTGTTCCGCCCGAACCAGGCGCCCATCGTCAACGTGGTGGCGGCGGCGCTCGTGCTCGTCAGCATCCTGCCGATCTACATCGCCCAGCGGTTCTCCAACGCCGACGAGCGCGGCGGCGGCCTGATCTAGCTGGGTCAGGTCGGCATTCCCGCCCCGATCCCGGGTGACTTCTGCAGACTTCACCCAGCATCTGGGTCAACTCTGCAAAGTGGACCCAGCATCGGGGCTGTTCTGGGGAGGTGACCCAGCGCCGGGACGTCGCGGCGCGCCGAGAGGGGCTGCACGACCGCGCCCGGTCGAGCGGGTAGCGTCGGCGACTCCACCACCCCCACTCAGGTTCGGAGTCCATGACGCTGCCCGCAGGCCTGCGCCGCTGGCAGCGCGAGGCGCTCGAGACGTACGAGGCCAGGCAGCCCGACGACTTCCTCGTCAGCGCGACGCCGGGGGCGGGGAAGACGACCTTCGCGCTGACGCTGGCATCACGACTGATGGCCAGGAAGGTCATCAGCCGGGTCATCGTGGTGGCGCCCACGGATCACCTGCGGACGCAGTGGGCCGATGCCGCGTCGGAGGTCGGCCTCGTCCTCGACCCGACCCTGAAGAACAGCGACGGCCCGGTGCGCGCCGGGATGGCCGGCTACGTGACGACGTACGCGACGGTCGCCTCGCACCCCATGCTCCACCGCGCGCGCACGCAGAACGCCCGCACGCTCGTCATCCTCGACGAGGTCCACCACGCGGGCGACGGCCTGTCCTGGGGAGAGGCGGTCAGCGAGGCCTTCACCGTCGCGCGGCGCCGGCTGAGCCTGACGGGCACGCCGTTCCGGACCAAGGCCGACGAGCGGATCCCCTTCGTCAGCTACGAGGAGACCTCGGACGGGCTCGTGTCCGCTGCCGACTACGCCTACGAGTACCGGCACGCCCTGTCCGAGGCCGTCGTGCGGCCGGTGGTGTTCGCCGCCTACTCGGGCACCAGCCGCTGGATGAACTCGGCCGGAGAGGTGCTCAGCTCCAGCCTCAGCGGCGCCGGGACGAAGGCGGCCGAGGACAAGGCCTGGCGCACGGCGCTGAGCCCGACGGGCAAGTGGATCCCGCACGTCATCGCCGCCGCCGACGCCCGCCTGACGGACATCCGCGAGTCCGGGGCGGTCGACGCGGCCGGGCTGATGCTCGCCACGGACATCGAGACGGCACGCGCCTACGCGACCGTCGTCAAGCAGGTCACCGGTCACGCCCCGGTCCTCGTGCTCTCGGACGACCCCCGGTCCAGCAAGAAGATCGAGTCGTTCCGCACCGGCACCGACCGCTGGCTGGTCGCCGTCAAGCAGGTGTCCGAGGGGGTCGACATCGCGCGGCTCAGCGTCTGCCTGTGGGCGTGCTCGTTCCGCACGCCGCTGTTCTTCGCCCAGGCGATCGGTCGCGTCGTGCGCGCACGCAATGCCCGCGAGAGCGCCACTGTCTTCCTGCCCGCGGTGCGGCCGCTGCTCGCGCTGGCCGCGGCGATGGAGGAGGAGCGCAACCACGTGGTGCGCACGCCCCTGGAGGCCGGTACCCACGACCTCCTGCTCGAGCGGGTCGAGTCGGAGCCGGGGGCTCCCGACTTCACGGCCCTCGACGCCGAGGCGGAGTTCGCCCACCTGCTGCAGGGCGGCCGGTCGATCACTGCCGAGCTGCTCGGCGGACGACGAGGAGTTCCTGGGGCTGCCCGGCCTGCTGACCCCTGAGCAGACCGCCTCGCTGCTCGCGACCCGGGACGCCGAGCTGCGCCGCCATCGCCCGGGCACGCTGTTCGACGAGATGGCGGAGGCGCTCGAGTCCACCTCCTGGCGTGACGTGGACTCCCTGCGGCGCGAGGTCCACCAACTGGTGGGCCAGCTGGCCAGCCGTTCCGGGCGTCGGCATGCGGAGGTGCACGTGGAGGTTCGTGCCGCGGTGCCCGGTCCCACATCGTCCTCGGCCCCGTTCGAGATCCTGCAGGAGCGACGCGACTGGCTGCTGGGTCGGGTCGGCTGACGCAGGGTCGGCGGCCGTGACGGGACCGCTAGGCTGACCCCGTGCCACGCGGAGACGGGAAGCTCTCTCACGAGCTGCTCCCCGGCGAGAAGGGCCCTCAGGACGCCTGCGGCGTTTTCGGGGTCTGGGCGCCCGGCGACGAGGTCGCCAAGCTCACCTACTTCGGGCTGTACGCCCTCCAGCACCGCGGCCAGGAGTCGGCCGGCATCGCGGTCAGCGACGGATCGCACATCGTCGTCTACAAGGACATGGGCCTGGTCTCCCAGGTCTTCACCGAGGCGAGCCTGGAGTCCCTCCACGGCCACGTCGCCATCGGGCACACCCGGTACTCGACCACGGGTTCGAGCGTGTGGGAGAACGCGCAGCCGACGTTCCGGCAGACCGCGACGGGGCACCTGGCCCTCGGCCACAACGGCAACATCACCAACACCCACGAGCTGCGGGCCCGCCTCGCCGACCTGTCCGAGACGTCCGGCGAGCTGCCGCTCGGCACCCGGATGGCGATCGACCAGCGACACCGACACGCTGTCGGCCCTGATCGCCGCGCACGCCGACCTCACCATCGAGGCCGCCGCGATGCTCGAGCTGCCGTACGTGCGCGGGGCGTTCTCGCTGGTGTTCATGGACGACGACGCGCTGTACGGCGCGCGCGACCCGCAGGGCATCCGGCCGCTCGTCCTCGGCCGGCTCGAGCGCGGCTGGGTCATCGCCAGCGAGACGGCGGCGCTCGACATCGTCGGCGCCTCCTTCGTCCGCGAGGTCGAGCCCGGCGAGCTGATCGTCATCGACGAGAACGGGCTCCGCTCGCACCGGTTCGCCGAGGCCGGCGCCCAAGGGCTGCCTGTTCGAGTTCGTCTACCTGGCCCGCCCCGACACGTCGATCTCCGGCCGCGGCGTGCAGGCCGTGCGCGTCGAGACCGGCCGCCGCCTCGCCCGCGAGCACGCCGTCGACGCCGACCTGGTCATCCCGGTCCCGGAGTCCGGCCGCTACGCCGCGATCGGCTACGCGCAGGAGTCGGGCATCCCGTTCGCCGAGGGCCTGGTGAAGAACGCCTACGTCGGCCGCACGTTCATCCAGCCCTCGCAGTCCATCCGCCAGCTCGGCATCCGGCTCAAGCTCAACCCGCTGCGCGACGTGATCGCCGGCCAGCGCCTCATCGTCGTCGACGACTCGATCGTGCGCGGCAACACCCAGCGCGCCCTCGTGCGGATGCTGCGCGAGGCGGGCGCCCGCGAGGTGCACGTGCGCATCTCCAGCCCGCCGGTGAAGTGGCCGTGCTTCTACGGCATCGACTTCGCCAGCCGCGCCGAGCTGATCGCCAACGGCCTGTCGGTCGACGAGATCTGCACGTCGATCGGCGCCGACTCGCTCGCCTTCGTCGATCTCGACGAGCTCATCGACGCGACCACCGTGGCGAAGGACAAGCTCTGCCGCGCCTGCTTCGACGGCATCTACCCGGTCGCCCTGCCCGAGCCCGAGCTGCTCGGCAAGCACGTGCTCGAGGGGATCGAGCGGCGCGTGGTCGGAGGGCACCGACACCGAGGGCGTCACGACGCTGCTCGGCGGCGGCGCCGCCGACGCGCTCGAGCGGCCATGACCGACGGCTCCACCGGGGCGGCCGGCGACCTCCTACGCGGCGGCCGGCGTCGACGTCGAGGCCGGCGAGCGTGCCGTCGCCCTGATGCGGGCCTCCGTCGCCGCGCGCCCAGCGCCCCGAGGTGGTCGGCGACTTCGGCGGCTTCGCCGGACTGTTCGACATCTCCGCGTTCACGCGCTACCGCCGGCCGCTGCTCGCGACGTCCACCGACGGCGTGGGCACGAAGATCGCGGTGGCCCGCGCCATGGACGTGCACGACACGATCGGCATCGACCTCGTCGCGATGGTCATCGACGACCTCGTCGTGTGCGGTGCCGAGCCGCTGTTCATGACCGACTACATCGCCGTCGGCTCGGTCGTCCCCGAGCGCATCGCCGCGATCGTCTCCGGCATCGCCGAGGGCTGCCGCCAGGGCGGGCTGCGCGCTCGTGGGCGGCGAGACCGCCGAGCACCCGGGGCTGATGGCACCCGACGAGTACGACGTCGCGGGCGCCGGCACGGGCATCGTCGACGCCGATGCGCTCCTCGGTCCCGACCGGGTGCGCGTCGGCGACGTCGTCATCGCGATGGGCTCCTCGGGCCTGCACTCCAACGGCTACTCCCTCGCCCGCATGGTGCTGCTGGGCGATGGCGGCCCCGGCCTGGACGCGCACATGGACGAGCTCGGCCGCACCGTCGGCGAGGAGATGCTCGAGCCGACGCGGATCTACGCGAAGGACTGCCTGGCGCTGGCAGCGGCGGTCGACGTGCACGCCATCAGCCACGTGACCGGCGGCGGCCTGGCGGCCAACCTGGCGAGGGTGCTGCCGCCCGAGGTCGCCGTCGACGTCGATCGTTCGACGTGGACGCCGCAGCCGGTGTTCGGACTGATCGGCGGACTCGGTCGCGTCGACGTCGCCGACCTCGAGCGCACCTTCAACATGGGCATCGGCATGATCGCCGTCGTCGCGGCCGAGCAGGCGGACGCGGCGATCGCCCTGCTCACCGGCCGTGGGGTGCGCGCCTGGGCCTGCGGCACCGTGCGGGCGCGGCGCGACGGCGAGCACGGCGACGCCGAGGCCAAGGGTGGTGCGGGTGGAGCGGTGACGCTGGTGGGTCGGCACCCCTAGCGGGCGGCCGACTCCTCGTCCTCGTCCTCGTCGTAGTACTTCGCGTACGGATCGTCCGCGTACGGGTCCTCGACCACGTCGTACGTCGCGTCCAGCGGCTCGCTCGGCGCCGGGGCGGAACCGCCGGTACCCAGCTCTGCCTGCAGGCGGTCGAAGTCGGTCTGAGGTCCGCCGTACTTCAACTCGCGGGCGACCTTCGTCTGCTTCGCCTTGGCACGGCCGCGCCCCATGGCTCGACCCCCTCATCCCAGGGCCGTGGCCCCGGCTCATCGTGGACAATTCGCGCGTCGATCCGCCGGTGAGCGGCGGAAACGCGGTAACGGAACCCTAGAGTACCCGCTCCTCGGCCGCGCGGGATTCACCGGTAGGGCCGCGTCGGATCCGGTCCTCCGCCTCACGCTCGGCGGCGCGTCACCGGGGTCAGCCCCTCCGTGGCGGCGCGCTCGAGCACGCGCAGCGTGGTGGCGTACACCCGCTCGGTGCGCGCGCGGGCCCGGTCGAGGTCGCCGCCCACGAGCTCCTCGGCCACCTGGATGACCCCTCCGCAGTTGACCATGAAGTCCGGGGCGTAGACGATCCCGCGCTCGTGGAGCAGGTCGCCCACCGCCGGCTCGGCGAGCTGGTTGTTGGCGCCTCCGCACACCAGCCGCACGGGCAGCCGAGGCACGAGGTCGGGGGTGATCAGGCCGCCCATCGCGTTCGGGGAGAGCACCTCGGGGTCCGTCGCCAGCAGCTCGTCGAGGGAGTCGACGAAGCGCACGCCGGGGCAGGCGTCGAGCACGGCCTCGCGCGCGAGGTCGGACGGGTCGGTCGACACGACGTCCGCGCCGGCGGCGACCAGGTGCCCGATGAGGCGTCCGCCCACCTTGCCCGCCCCGACCACCGCGATGCGCCGCCCGGCAAGGTCGTCGGTGCCGAAGACCACGCGCGCGCTGGCCTGAAGACCGCAGGAAGACGCCGAGGGCGGTGAGGATGCCGGAGTCGCCGACGCCGCCCTTCTCGGGCGAGCGTCCGGTCGTCCACGGGCAGACGTCGCCGATGACGTCCATGTCGGCGACGGTCATGCCGACGTCGCCGGCCGTGACGTAGCTGCCGTCGAGCGACGTCACGAGCCGGCCGTAGGCATGGAGGATCGCAGGGTCGCCGCTGGCGTGGTGCGCGACCGAGTCGGCGAGGATGACGCCCTTGCCGCCGCCATGGTCCAGCCCGGCGAGCGCGTTCTTGTAGGTCATCGCGCGCGAGAGGCGCAGGGCATCGGCGTACGCTGCCGCGCCGGGCTCGCTCGCGTCGGAGTAGTCGGCCATCCGGGTGCCGCCCAGCGCGGGCCCGAGCCGCGTCGAGTGGATCGCCACCACCATGCGCACCCCGGAGTCCGGGTCCTGGGCCAGGACGACCCTCTCGTGCCCGTCGAACCCCGCCCACGGGCCGCCGATCGACGACGACGCCGCGCCGTCGCGCGTCCGACTCGCCCGGCTATTTCCCCCCATGTCCATGCAGATCACCCTAGGCGGATCGGCATACGAAAGGGATAAACAGTGGCTATTGAGGCAAATTCGACTTGATCGAGGCATGGACCGGTGCGAGAGTGTCAAACACGTCCAAATCGGGCGCTTCGTGGGGGCGAACTCACGGTCTGGGAGGCACACATGAGCGCGCAAAGCGTGGAATCAGAGCATCTCCTCACTCCAGCCGAGGTGGCAGCACTGTTCCGGGTGGATCCCAAGACCGTCACCCGCTGGGCCAAGGCCGGCAAGCTCACCAGCATCCGCACGCTGGGCGGCCATCGTCGCTACCGCTCGTCCGAGGTGCACGCGCTCCTCGATGCCAACGCTCCGGGCCGTCGCTACGACGTCCCGGCCGCCGGCTGACCGAACCGCACCTCTCGACGGGGGCCCTCCCGACTACGGTGGGGCCATGCCCGCCGTCCGTCGTCCACTGAGCGGGTCGACCGGTGACTGATCCCGTCTACCGGCCGATCATCCTGACGGCCCGCACCCTGTTCGCCGGCCTCGGCCTGCGCTTCGACGTGGTGGGGGAGCAGAACATCCCGCGCACCGGCGGGGCCGTCCTGGCGATCAACCACACGAGCTACCTCGACTTCGCCCTCGGTGGCCTGCCCGCTGACCGCGTGGGCCACCGACTCGTGCGCTTCATGGCGAAGGACGGGATCTTCAAGCACCCGGTCGCCGGGCCGCTGATGCGGGGGATGAAGCACATCCCCGTCGACCGCGACGCCGGCTCGGCCGCCTTCCGCGACGCGGTCGCGGCACTCAAGGCCGGCGAGCTCGTAGGGGTGTTCCCGGAGGCGACGATGAGCCGGTCGCTGGAGATCAAGGAGATCAAGAACGGTGCCGTCCGGATGGCCCGAACGGCCAACGTGCCGCTCATCCCGATGATCATCTTCGGTGGGCACCGATTGCTCTCGTACGACCGCAAGGACTTCTCGCGCGGCAAGCCCATCGCGATGACGGTGGGGGCGCCGATCCCCATCCCCAAGGGCTCAGACCCCGACGTGCTGACCGACGAGCTGCATGCCCGGATGGCCGCGCTGCTCGACGAGACCATCGCCCGCTACCCCGACAAGCCGCCGGGCGCCTGGTGGATCCCGGCCCGTCTGGGCGGCTCCGCGCCGACGCCGGCCGAGGCGGAGGCCATCGAGGAGCGGGTGCGAGCCGAGAAGGCCGCCGGGCGCGATCAGGCCTGAGGGTTCTGCTCCACCCACTCCTGGTACGCGGCGACGGCCGTGGGCAGGGTCGGGAAGATGCGGTCGTGCCCGATGCGCGCGCCGATGCCGTGCCGGTCCAGCATCTCGATCACCTCGTGCTTCACGCGCACGAGCGCCAGCTCGGCGCCGACGTGCTCGCAGTGCTGCCGGAAGTCCTCGAGCGCGTCGAGCCCGGTGACGTCGACCTCGGTGTTGCCCTCCATGTTGAGCAGGAACCATCGGGCGGGGGGAGCGGCCTCGTCGAGCGCGATCCGGCACTGCCGGTCGAAGTGCTCGGCGTTGGCGAAGAACAGCGGTGAGTCGTACCTGAAGACGACGAGTCCGGGAAGCTGCGCGCTGCCGGGGTAGTCGTCGACGTCGTGCCAGCCGGGGACCTCGGGAGCTCTGCCCGAGCACGGCGGCGTGCGGGCGGGCCACGCGAGTCAGCAGCTCGACGACGGAGATGGCCACGGCCGCGAGCACGCCGTAGAGGATGTCGAACAGGAGCACGCCGGCCGTGGCGAAGATCGCCAGCAGGAACTCGCGGCGCCGGAACGCCCACAGCCGCCGGAACTCGGCGACGTCGATCAGCCGGATCGCCGCGTAGACGACGACGCCGCCGAGGGCAGCGGCGGGGAAGGCGGCGATCACGGCGCTGAACGCGACGACGGAGACGATCGTCAAGCGCGGCGGCCACGAGCGAGTACAGCTGCGAGCGCGCGCCGCTGGCGTCGGCGATCGACGTGCGACTCGCGCTGGAGCTCACCGGGAATCCGCCGACGAGCGAGGAGCCGACGTTCGCGGTGCCCAGGGCCAGGAACTCCTGGTTGTTGTGGATGCGCGTGCGGGTGCGGGTGGCGAAGGCGCGGGCGGTGAGGATGTTGTCGGTGTAGCCGACGACGAAGATGCCGAGGGCCGGCAGCAGCAGGATGCCGAGGCTCGGATGGATCGAGCGAGGGAAGGCCGACGTTCATGCCCTCGAAGGAGACGTCACCGACGGTGGTCACTCCCTGGGCCGTGAGGTCGAAGACCGCGACGACCGCCGTCGCCAGCAGCATCACGACGAGCGGCACCGGGACCCGGGGGTACCGCGGCGTGAAGAACAGCAGCAAGCCGGCGACGGCGACGCCGATCGCGAGCGTCGGCCACGAGACGCCGTCGCGCGCCGTGTTGCCCGCGAAGGAGCCGATGTCCTCGAGGAACGAGTCGCCCGCGACGTCGACGCCGGTCACCTTGCCCAGCTGGCTCGTGATCATGATGACGGCGACCCCGGCCATGTACCCGATCAGGACGGGCCTCGACAGCAGGTCGCCGATGAACCCGATGCGCAGCACGCCGGCGAGCAGCGCATACAGGCCGACGAGCAGCGCGAGCGTCGCCGCGAGCGCCGCGTAGCGCACGGGGTCGCCGGCTGCGAGGGGCGCGAGCACCGCCGCCGTCATCAGGGCGGTGGTCGACTCCGGGCCGACCGACAGGAGTCGCGACGAGCCCACGAGCGCGTAGAGCACCATCGCCACGACGACGACCACCAGGCCCGCCTGCGGCGCCAGTCCCGCCAGCGCGGAGTACGCCATCACCTGAGGAATCAGGTAGGCGGTGACGGTGAGGCCGCCCATCAGGTCGCCGCGCAGGTCCCGGCGGTCGTAGTGCAGCAGTCGCTGCACTCCGATGTGGCTGCTCACTCGCCCACGGTAGGGCCGCGGCCGTAGGTTTGGCGCGTGGACGTGAACCCCGAGCCCGACAGCAAGGACTGGACCTGGGTGCTCGACGAGACAGTGCCCCGAGTGCGGCTTCGACACGCGGTCACCGCAGCGGGCGGCGCTCGCCGGACTGACCGTCGTGGTCGGGCAGCGGTGGGCGGAGGCCATGGCGATGCAGCCGGCGCCGACCCTTCGTCCGGCACCGGCCGTGTGGTCTCCGCTGGAGTACGCGTGCCATGTGCGCGACGTGTTCGATCTTGCCTGCGTGCGGGTGGAGCTGATGCTGACGGAGGACGCGCCGCGGTTCGCCAACTGGGACCAGGACGCCACGGCGATCGACGACGACTACCCCTCGCAGGATCCCCAGGCGGTCGCTGACCAGCTTGTCGAGCAGGCGAGTCGCTTCTCGGCGCATCGTCGCGTCCGTGCCGGATGACGCATGGTCGCGCAGCGGCCTGCGTGGCGACGGGGCGATGTTCACGGTCGAGTCCTTCGTCAGGTACCTGCTGCATGATCCCGTCCATCACCTGATGGACGTCACCGGCGAGCGCTGGACCTGAGGCTCACCACTGCTTGCGGCTGATCAGGACGTTCCTGTTGGACAGCAGGTCCACGCGGTCGTGACGGTTGGTCAGCAGCGGGGCCGGGCGTCCCCAGTACTGCACGAGCGACGTCGCGCCGCCCTTGCCGATGCGGACCGTCAGGGTCCTGCCGGGGAGGATCTGCGTCCCGGGTGGGAAGGGATACGTGGACACCTTGCGACGAAGGTAGTAGCCGTCGAGCAGGACGGGGGCCGCGCTTGTGTTGCGCAGCACGATGAGCTCCTCGTTCGCGGCACGTGACGCGACCCGGCTCTGCGAGACCGGATCGACCTTGGCGATGACGACCGCACCCTGGAGCGGATCACGGCAGCTGGTGATGCAGGGGTACTCGTCGTAGAAGCGGACGGCGGTGTCGCGGTCGAGGAGGTACGCCCCGTCGCCGAGGAACTTCCCGTCCTGCGTGTTCGGGAACAGCGGCGCGGTCGCGCCCATGTAGAGGTCGCGCCCGTCCGGGGTGCCGCTGCCCACGTGCACGATGCGGAAGTCCCCGGGAGGAAGGACCGTGCCGGACGGGAAGTAGTACCAGGAGGTCAGGCTCGAGTCGCGCAGCAGCCAGCCCGAAAGGTCGACGCCGACGGTCCCGACGTTGCGCACGACGACGAACTCGCCGTTCAGGTTCGACTGGTCGGTGCCGGGCGCATCCCAGCTGACGGTGACCGCGATCCGGGCATCGGGCTGCTCGACCGGACCGCAGTGGTTCGGATCCCAGATGCCGCGACCACCGCGCTGGGCCTGCTGGACGATCAGCCGGTAGGGGTACGAGAGTGCGGACTCCTGGTCGACGGTGAACCACATCGCCAGGCCGGACTCGGCGACGACGGCACTGATATCCGTGTCGTACTGGCCGGTCTGCGGATCGAACGCGAACACGTAGCGGAGGATCCGACCCCGGTTGGTGGAGTCCTTGTGCAGCGACCGCAGCTGGACCTTCGTGCCGACGGGCAGCAGGCGCTCCAGCTGGGCCTCGGCCTCGCGGCCGGCGCACATGTCCTCGGCGAAGTGAAGGTTGTCCTGCCCTGTCACTTCGGGAGTGTTCACGCCGAGCAGGCGCACGCGCTCCGGGCGATCGGCGCCGTCGGCCAGGAACTCGAACGTGTCGCCGTCGAGCACCTTGGTGATGCGACCGGTCTCCTGGACGGGGACGTCGGTGTAGACGGAGTCGCGCGCGAGGGTCCCGGCACTGGCCGGGGCGCACGGCATGAGGACGAGTGCCGCGGCGATGCCGGGCACGAGCGTTCGGAGGAAGGTGGCGGCCTCCACGACACCAGTATCGGTCGGACCCGGACGTATCCTGACGGTAGGAGGACCTGTCATGGGCATTCCGAGCACCTATCCGAGCACCTACACCGAGATCAACGAGACCGGCTGCTGCCCCGTCCCCAACGTGAGCGACTGGGATCGCCGGACGATCGACCTGGACCAGCGGTTCATCCGGCGGTACACCCGCAGCCTGCTCCACGTCCCGATGAACATGGCCAGCGTGATGACGGCGCTGCAGGCTGATGCCGCGGCGGCGGGGGCGACCATGCCGACCGACCACGGCATGATCCTCAGCCACGACCTCTCCGCCTGGCGGGCCGAGCAGCTGTATGCCGTCTCGGCACCGGTGGAGGGCGCCGACAACGTCGTGCTCCAGGGCACCTTCGCGACGCGCGTCTTCGAGGGTCCCTATGGGCGAGCCCGCGAGTGGCACGGAGGAACTGGTGGACTACGGGCGGTCCATCGGTCGTGAGGTCTCAGACGTGTACTTCTTCTACACGACCTGCCCGACGTGCGCGAAGCACTACGGGAAGAACTACGTCATGGTGCTAGGTCGGCTGGTCTGAGCCCTTCGCCGGCTTCGAGGAGCCCTTGCCTGAGGACTTCGGGTGCTTCTCGTGCGCGGCGATGACCTCGGCCGCGTAGTCCGGCACGTAGTGGTTGAGCTCGCGCGGCGGGCGCTCGTAACCGGTGGGGCCGGGCCGCTTCGGGAGGTCCAGCGGCGGACGCGTGGCCGCGAAGTAGGGGATCGAGTCGAGCAGGTGGTGGATCATGTTGAGCCGCGCGCGCCGCTTGTCGTCGCCCTCGACGACGTACCAGGGCGCCTCCGGGATGTCGGTGTGCACGAGCATCTCGTCCTTGGCCCGCGAGTAGTCCTCCCAGCGGGTGATGGACTCGAGGTCCATGGGCGAGAGCTTCCACTGCCGCATCGGGTCCTGCAGCCGTGACTTGAACCGGCGCTCCTGCTCGGCGTCGCTGACGCTGAACCAGTACTTGCGAAGGATGATGCCGTCCTCGACGAGCAGGCGCTCGAAGATCGGCGTCTGGTGCAGGAACCGGCGGTACTCGTCCGGGGTGCAGAACCCCATGACGCGCTCGACGCCGGCGCGGTTGTACCAGGAGCGGTCGAACAGGCGGATCTCGCCGGCGGCCGGCAGCTGCTCGACGTAGCGCTGGAAGTACCACTGCGTCTTCTGCCGGTCGCTGGGCGTGGGAAGGGCGACGATGCTCGCGACGCGGGGATTGAGGTACTGGGTGACGCGCTTGATCGCCGAGCCCTTGCCGGCGGCGTCGCGGCCCTCGAAGACGATGACCATCTTGCGCGCCCTCGAGCCGCACCCACTCCTGGAGCTTCACGAGCTCCGCCTGCAGGCGGTACAGCTCCGTCTCGTAGATCGCCTTCGGCACCCGCTCGACAGGCTGGTCCTCGGTCCGACGGTGCGGGTTCGCGTCATCCTTGTTGGCCACGGGCGCAGTCTTGCACTGCAGCCGTCGCCGAGGCATGCCGGAACGAGGATTGGCGTCGGACCGGTCGGATACCGTGCCTCGGTGCGCACACTCCGCTGGTCGTCAGGCCGCTGCTCGCCTGCCGTGCTGCTCGCGGCCTGCAGCGCGTCCGCCTAGCGCGGTCGTCGACGTCCAGCCGTCTGCCAGCGGCCGACTGCGTCGAGTGGCCAGAGTGCGGAGAGCGGCCTCGCGCCGAAGGGCGAGACGGTCAGCGGCCTCGTCGTCGACCGCGTCGTCGACGGCGACACCGTCAAGCTCGAGCTCGACGGCGACTACGTGTCCGTGCGCACTGATCGGCATCAACACGCCCGGAGACCGTCAAGCCGGACTCCCCGGTGGAGTGCTTCGGGCCGGAGTCCTCGGACTTCGCGAAGGCGACACTGACCGGTGCGACGAGTGACCTGGAGTTCGACGACTCACAGGGCGCGCACCGACCAGTACGACCGGACCCTCGCGTACGTGTGGCGCGAGCTCCCGAACGGCTCGCTGCAGCCTGTTCAACCTCGAGTCGATCGCCGGCGGGTATGCGTTCGAGCGCCAGTACGGCTCGACGCCGTACGCCTGGAAGGACGAGTTCGCGAAGGCCCAGCGCGAGGCGCAGGGCGCCGACGCCGGCCTGTGGGGAGCCTGCCCGGACTCCTGACACTCCCCGAACACGGCACGCATGGCTGGCTGACGTTGGGTGGGCACCCTTGGGGCGAGCCGAGACACGGCCACGCCTGAGGAGACACGATGAGCGACACCACCGGCACGCCCGCTGAGGGCACCCCCGACACCACCCCCACCGAGGCACTGCAGCTCGCCGATCAGGAGCCGATCGCGGTGACTCCCGCGGCGCCGGCGCCGCCGCAGCGCACGCCTCCGGGCGCAGCCACACCCGCACGATCCTCGAGGTCATCGGCGGCGTGGTCGCGGCGGGCCTCATCGTCGCGGCCGGCGCAGTCGGCTTCGCCGTCGGACACGCGACCGGTGACGACGACGGCGGCCGGTGGAGCATGACCTCCGACTCGCGCGGTCCGGGGGACGGCCCGGATGCCGGTGCCCGGATGCCGGGTCATGGTCGCGACGGCCAGGGTCAGCAGCCCGGTGGAGGCTTCGGCCACCACGACGGTGACGGCGACGGGTTCATGGGCCGATGACGGCGACCGGGGCAGGACGGCACGACCGCGCCGCAGGGCTAGGAACGGCCCCGCACCACGAGTTGATCGAGCAGGTCCGCGGTGGCGGCTGCCACCCGGTCGACGGCCTCCTCGAAGGCGGCCGCGTTGTGGGGCGCCGGCGCCCGGAACCCGCTGATCTTCCGCACGTACTGGAGGGCGGCGGCCCGGACGTCGTCGTCGCCCGCGTCCTCGACGTAGGGCGGGCGCAGTGTCTTGATGCTTCGGCACATGCGAACACCGTACGTCGCCTGTCCAGACTGTGACCTCGCTCAACCCGAGAGCCGGAATGCCCAGCCCGGGAACGTCGTTGAACTATCCAACGTCGAAATACCTGCGGCCGCACCAGCGGCTCCGGTCGAGGAGGACCAGATGGGCGTCATTGGTGGGGCGGCAGCTGTCGCCGGAGCAGTGCGGGCCAGTCGTGGACGTCATCCCCTGGGCCAGCGGATCGCCGCGGTGCTGCCGATGGTGCGCGACACGCTGAGGGGCCGTTGGGCCGGGGCTCCGAAGGGTCGCGTGCTGGGTGGCCTCGCCGGACTCGCGTACGTCATCTCGCCGCTCGACTTCATCCCTGAGGTGCTGCTGGGCCCGTTCGGCCTGGGCGACGACCTCGCCATTGCCGCCGTGTCCGTGGCAGCCCTGCTCTCCTCGGCCGAGGACTGGCTCGACGCGCGCGACGCGGCCGCGGCCATGGGCCCGACGGCCACCGCGGGCGCGAGCACGCGTGCGACCCAGGGCGACGTGATCCAGGGCGTCGTCGTCGAGCGGCCGTCGTCCCAGCTCACCGCTCGGCAAGGTCGTTACGTGAGGTCGTCGAGGCGACGCTGCAGCTTGCGCATCGCGTGCAGCCATCGGTCGGTGCTGGTCGCGCGGTTGACGTAGTACTCCGCGACCTCGGGGTGGGGGAGGATCAGGAAGCGGTCGTCCTGCAGGCCCGCCCACACCGCGTCGGCCACGTCCTCCGGCTCCAGCGCAGCATCGCGGATGAGCACGTCGGCGATCGGGCCCGCCTCCTCGAGCATGCGGGTGCGCACCCCCTGCGGGCAGATGGCCTGGACCACGATGCCGCGGTGACCGTACGTGGCGGACAGCCACTCGGCGAAGGCCACGGCCGCGTGCTTGCTCACTGCGTACGGCGCGCTTCCCAGCATGGTGAGCAGGCCGGCCGCCGACGCTGTCACGACGAACCGGCCCGAGCCGCGGTCGAGCCACTCCGGCACCAGCAGCCGCGCGGCCCGCACGTGCGCCATGACGTTGACGTCGAGTGACCGCTGCCAGTCCGCCTCGGATGCCTGCAGGCCGGACGCGACCTCGATGCCGGCATTGGCGAAGTACACGTCGATCGATCCGAGGCTCGATCGGGCGGCCGCCACGAGGCTCTCGACCCCGGCTTCGCTCGCCGCGTCACCGGGGACGGCGGTCCCCCCGATCTCCGTGGCGACCCGGGCAGCAGCGTCTGCATCGAGATCGTTGACGACCACCCGCGCGCCCTCGGCGGCCAGCCTGCGGGCGATGGCCCGTCCGATGCCGTGCCCCGCGCCCGTGACCACCACGCCCTGACTAGTCATCGTGCCGTTATACCGGCATACGAGTCCGTCAGATGCTGATCGCGACCTTTCCCCGGACCAGTCCCGCCTCGAGCCGGCGCATCGCGTCTGCCGCGTCGTCGAGCGCGAACACGCTGTCGACCGCGGGCGTGACCTGCCCGGCGTCGATGAGGGTCCTCAGCTCGTCCAGGTCGACGCCCGTCTCCTTGGCCATGACCATGACAAGCCGCTTGCGGGAGAACAGCGACAGCGCCATCGCGCGGATCGGACGGCCGAGGAAGCCGCCGGTCCACGTGCCTCCGTTCTCGCCGCCGACAAGGGCGACGGTGCCGCGGGGGTTGAGCGCTCGCGCGAGTCGCCGCACCCCCGTGCTGCCGTTGATGTCGATGATCACGTCCCACCGCTCGTCACGGTCGGCGAAGTGCTCCTGGGTGTAGTCGATGACGTGGGCGGCACCGAGCGAGCGGACGAGGTCGATCTTCGAGGTGCTGCACACGCCGGTCACCTCGGCGCCGAGCGCCGTGGCGATCTGCACCGCGTAGGTGCCGACGCCGCCGGACGCGCCGGTGACCAGCACCCGCTGCCCGGGCTGAACGCGTCCAACGTCGCGCACGGCCTGCAGGGCGGTGAGACCGGACACCGGAACCACCGCGGCCTGCTCGAAGGTGAGGGTGGACGGCTTGCGGGCAAGCTTGGTCTCCTTGGCCACGGCGAACTCGGCGAACGATCCCGCGCCGATCCCGAAGACCTCGTCGCCGGGGGCGAACCGGGTGACACCAGCACCCACCGACTCCACGGTGCCCGCGAGGTCGAGGCCGGGAACGCGTCGCTTCGGCGATGCGCAGCCCGGTCATGAGGCGCGCCATGCGCGGCAGGCCGGTCATCAGGTGCCAGGTGCCCCGGTCCAGCCCCGCGGCTCGGACTCGCACGAGCACCTCGTCGGGGCCGGGGACCGGCACGTCGAGCCGGCCGGGCCGCAGGACGTCGGCGGCGCCGTAGGCCTCCTGGACGATGGCGCGCATGCTCGACGTGGCGTGGCTACCGGGCTGCTGCTGGTCGATCGCGTGCATCGTGACTCTCTCCCTGTGATTACCTTACTAAGTATGGTGTACTTAGTAAGGTAGCGGGTAGGATGCAGGCTGTCAACCGGCGATGAGAGGCAGGAACGTGAGCGAGGCGGTGCGGGAGCGGACGCCGCTCAGTCGCGAGCGCGTGCTGGACGCGGCCGTCGCGATCGCGGACGCACACGGCCTGGCCGGACTGACCATGCGCTCGCTCGCCCGCGAACTGGCCGTCCAGCCGATGTCGCTGTACCACCACGTCGCCAACAAGGAGGAGATCATCGACGGCGTCGTCGACGTGGTCTTCGCCCAGATCCGCTTCCCCGCGGACGACCTCGACTGGAAGCGGGCGATGCGGAGCGCGCCGCGTCCGCCCGAGCGGTGTTCCGTCAGCACCCGTGGGCCATCGGCCTGGTGGAGACGCGCACGTCGCCGGGGCTGGCCACGCTGCAGCACCACGACGCCGTCATCGGCAACCTGCGCCGCGCCGGCTTCTCGGTCCCGATGGCCGCGCATGCCTTCGCCCTGCTCGACTCGTACACCTTCGGCTTCGCGCTGCAGGAGGCGAGCCTGCCGTTCGACGGCGACAACGTCGCCGAGGTGGCCAGCGCCATGATCGACCAGTTCCCGAGCGACCTGTTCCCGCACCTCGCCGAGATGGCCGCCGAGCACGTCATGCAGCCCGGCTACGACTTCGGCGACGAGTTCGCCTACGGCCTCGAGCTGATCCTCGACGGTCTCGAGCGGGCGCGGGAGCCGTAGCCCCACCTGCACATCACTTGCAGGTGCCGGACCGGTTGTCCGTGCCCATCGCCGGCCGCCGATACCTTCTCCCGCATGCGCGCAACGACAGTCCTGCTCACCCGACGGGTGCACCTGGACTTCATGCGCATGTCGTCGATGACCTGTCTGTAGTCATCGCCTCGGGGGCCCGCTCGGCCCCACCCCTCGCCGCTGTTCCTGCCCGACGCGCGACTGCGCCGGTGGCCCCGCATTCCGGCATCCACGAGACAGGACCACCATGACGACCACCCCGACCGCACCCGTCAAGCCCCAGGGGCAGTGGGCCGTCGACGGCCGTGCGCCCCTCAACGCCAACGAGGTGCTGAAGCAGGAGGACGACGGGCTCAACGTCCGCGAGCGCATCGAGAACGTGTACGCCAAGGGAGGCTTCGCCTCCATCCCGCGCGAGGACCTCACCGGACGCATGCGGTGGTGGGGCCTGTACACGCAGCGCAAGCCCGGCATCGACGGCGGCAAGACGGCGACGCTCGAGCCCGAGGAGCTCGAGGACGAGTTCTTCATGATGCGCGTGCGCTCCGACGGCGGCCGGCTGACGCTCGAGCAGTTGCGCACCATCGCGACGATCTCCACCGAGTTCGGGCGCGACACCGCGGACATCTCGGACCGCCAGAACATCCAGCTGCACTGGATCCGCATCGAGGACGTGCCGGAGATCTGGCGTCGGCTCGAGTCGGTGGGCCTGTCGACCGCTGAGGCCTGCGGCGACGTGCCCCGCGTCATCCTGGGCTCGCCCGTGGCCGGCGTCGCGATCGACGAGATCATCGACGGCACGCCCGCCATCGACGAGATCCTCAGTCGCCACCTGCTCGATCCGCAGTTCTCCAACCTGCCGCGCAAGTTCAAGTCGGCGATCAGCGGATCGCCCAAGCTCGACGTCGCGCACGAGATCAACGACATCTCCTTCGTGGGCGTCATCCATCCCGAGCACGGTCCGGGCTTCGACCTGTGGGTCGGCGGCGGGCTGTCGACGAACCCGCATCTCGCCGTGCGGCTCGGCGCGTGGGTGCCACTCGAGGAGGTGGCGGACGTGTGGGCCGGCGTCATCTCGATCTTCCGCGACTACGGCTACCGGCGCCTGCGCACCAAGGCGCGCCTGAAGTTCCTCGTGAAGGACTGGGGCGCAGCCCGCTTCCGCCAGGTGCTCGAGGACGAGTACCTGCACCGCCCGCTCCTCGACGGCCCGGCCCCCGAGGCGCCGGCCAACGGCCGCCGCGACCACGTCGGCATCCACCTCCAGCGTGACGGTCACCTCTACGTCGGGGCCGCCCCGACGGTGGGCCGGCTCTCCGGCACGCGGCTCACGGCACTGGCCGACCTCGCGGAGGCGGCCGGATCGGGGCGCGTGGCGCTGACCGCCGAGCAGAAGGTCGTCGTGCTCGACGTCCACCCGACCGAGCTCGACGCGCTGGTCGACGGGCTCGAGGCCATCGGGCTGCGGGTCGAGCAGCCGTCTCCCTTCCGCCGCAACACGATGGCGTGCACGGGAGTGGAGTACTGCAAGCTGGCGATCGTCGAGACCAAGGCCCGCGCCGCCGACCTCATCGACCAGCTCGAGGCGCGGCTGCCGGAGTACAACCTGCCGCTGGCCGTGCACGTCAACGGCTGCCCCAACTCGTGCGCACGCATCCAGGTGGCCGACATCGGGCTGAAGGGCATCCGGGCGCTCGACGCCGACGGCAACGACGTGGAGGGCTTCCAGGTCCACCTGGGCGGCAGCCTCGGCGACGCGGCCGGCTTCGGCCGGACGGTCAAGGGCCTGCGCCTGCCCGCCGACGACCTGCCGGACTACGTCGAGCGGCTGCTGCGCACCTACGTCGAGGAGCACGAGGACGGCGAGTCGTTCAGCGAGTGGGCCGTCCGCGCGGACGACTCGGTGCTGTCATGAGCCACAAGCCCTCCGCGGACGTGCGCTACAGCGCCGATGAGCTGCGCGTGCTCGCGCGGGTGGCGAGCCACGACCTCGTCGGCTCCAAGGCGGAGGACATCATCCGCTGGGCATCGGAGACGTTCGGCGACCACGTGCTGATCAGCCAGTCGATGGCCAACACCGCCCTCGCTCACCTCGTCCACCGCTACGCGCCCGAGATCCCCGCGGTCTTCCTCGACACCGGGATACCACTTCGAGGAGACCCTGGCCACGCGCGACGACCTCGAGCGGCGCACCGGCCTGACGATCCTGAGCGTCACGCCGCGTCAGACGGTCGCCGAGCAGGACGCGCAGTACGGCCCCGACCTGTGGAGCCGGGACCCCGACCTGTGCTGCAAGCTGCGCAAGGTCGAGCCGATGGAGGAGATGCTGCTCGGCTTCGACGCGTGGATCAGCGGCATGCGCAAGGCCGCCGCGCCGCACCGCGAGAGCGTCCCGATCGCGTCGTTCGACGAGCGCCGCGGCGTGCTGAAGGTCAATCCCCTGCTGGACTGGTCGGACGACGACCTCCTGCGCTACACGCTCGAGAACGACGTCCCCGTCAATCCCCTGATGTACCAGGGCTACCCGTCGATCGGCTGCGCGCCGTGCACCCACGCGGTCTCGGAGGGCGAGGACCCGCGGGCCGGCCGGTGGCGCGGCCTCGGCAAGGTCGAGTGCGGACTGCACGCATGACGTATCCCCTTCACCTCGACCTCGCCGGCAAGCGGGTCGTCGTCGTCGGCGCGGGCCGCGTGGCGACGCGACGGATCGCGACGCTGCTGGAGGCCGGTGCCGACGTCACGGTGGTCGCTCCTGACGCGACCCCGGTGGTCGCGGACCTCGCCGAAGCGGGGCGCGTGACGTGGCACCGCCGCGCGTTCGCGCACAGCGACGTCGCCCGTGCCTGGCTCGTGCATGCCGCCACCGACGTCGCTGCCGTCAACCAGCTGGTCGTCGAGGAGGCGCAGCGACGCCAGGTCTGGACGGTGCGCGCCGACGACGCGAGTGCCACGGATGCCCGCACCCCGGCGGTCGCCGAGGTGGCCGGCGTGGTGGTCTCCGTGACGTCCGGCGACCCGCGGCGCAGCACCGAGCTGCGCGACGGGATCCGCGCGCAGCTCCTCGACGGCGGTCTTGCCGCCCGCGCGCGGCGTGCCCGCACGCGTGGCAGCGTCGTCCTCATCGGCGGCGGCCCCGGTGATGCGGACCTCATCACCGTGCGCGGCAGGCGCGAGCTGCTCGACGCCGACGTCATCGTCTACGACCGGCTGGCCCCGACCTCGCTGCTCGAGCTCGTCGACTCCGACGTCGAGCTGATCGATGCGGGCAAGAGCCCGGGCCGTCACGCCCTCACCCAGGAGCAGATCAACGAGGTCATCGTCGACCGCGCGCTGGCGGGTCACCGCGTCGCGCGCCTCAAGGGCGGCGATCCGTTCGTCCTCGGACGCGGCTCCGAGGAGGTGCTCGCCTGCGCGGACGCCGGCGTGCCGGTCGAGGTCATCCCGGGCATCAGCAGCTCCATCGCGGCCCCTGCGGCGGCCGGGATCCCCGTCACGCACCGCGGGCTGAGCACCGGCTTCGTCGTGGTCAGCGGCCATGTGGTCGAGGACCTGTCGGCCGTGGCAGCCACCGGGCTGACCGTGGTGGTCCTCATGGGCGTGGCAACGCTGCCGCGCCTGGTCGAGGAGTTCGTCGCGGCGGGCCGCGCGGCCACCACGCCGGTGGCCGTCATCCACCGCGCCTTCGATCCGCAGCAGCGGGTGGTGATCGGCACGCTCGCCGACATCCAGCAGCAGGTGGTGGCGGCGGCCATCACCAATCCGTCGGTCATCGTCATCGGCGACGTCGTCGGTGTCGTTCCGCAGGTGGCCGCCGAGGTGCTCGCGTCATGACCGCAGTGATCCTGCTGGCGCACGGCAGCCCCGACCCCCGGTCGAGCGAGGCGACGCACGCGCTGGCGGCCCGACTCGAGGGGCGCACCTTCGACACGATCGTCCGGGCTGCGTTCCTGCAGCACGACGAGCCCACGCTCGCGCAGGTGGCGCTGGAGCTGGCTCGGGAGGGCAGCACGAGCGCCGTCGTCGTGCCGGCCTTCCTGAGCAACGCCTTCCACGCCCGCGTGGACGTGCCGCAGGCCGTCCTGGACGCGCAGGCCGAGTCCGGGCTCCGGCTGGACGTCACCGACGCCATCGGCCCGGACGGCGCGCTGCTGGCGGCGCTCGACCGCACACTCCCCGCAGGTCCCGCCGTGCTCGCTACCGCAGGCACCTCCGACGCCGAGGCGCAGGTCGCCTTCGAGCGGCTGGCCGCGGTCTGGGCGGATCGCCGGGGGGCGCCCGTCACCGTCGCGTACGCATCGCAGGCCGAGCCCGACATCGCCACGGCGGTTGCCCGGCTCGAGGAGGAGACCGGTCGGGCGGCGGCGATCGGGTCGTTCGTGCTCTTCCCCGGCGTACTGCCGGACCGGATCGCGGTGGCGGCCGGAACGCGCGCCGTCACCCGCCCGCTGTTCGCTGAGCTGGAGCTCCTCGACGTGATCGAGTCACGCGTCGCGGCTGCCCTGCGTCGGGCGGCGTGATGCTCGTCCTGCGCATCGACCACCGCGACGCCTCCGCGGCGACGATCGCCCGACTCGCGCGCGGCGCCGACGAGCTCGCGCGGCGACTCGCGGGCGAGCCCACCGTGCGCGGTGTCGTGATCCTGAGCACCTGCGCCCGGGTGGAGGCGTATCTCGATGCCGCGCGCTTCCACGATGCGCATCGAGTCTTCGTCGACGCCCTCGCCGCGAGCGCGGACCTCCCGATCGAGCACGTCGCCGCCCTGACCCGACATCACCGGGGGGTCGAGGCACTGGAGCATCTGTTCCGCGTGGCCGCCGGGCTCGAGTCGGCGGTGGTGGGCGAGGTGCAGATCGCCGGCCAGGTGCGCGACGCCCTCGCCGTGGCGCGTGGACAGGGCACGACGACGCGTCCGCTGGACATCGGCTTCGAGAACGCGATGCGCGTGTCGAGGCTCGCCCGCGAGCGGCTCGACGTGACGGAGGAATCCATCGTCGCTGCTGCGCTCGACACGGTGACCGCGGACGTGCCTCACCTGACGATGGGTACGGCCGTCGTCGTCGGCACCGGGGAGTTCGCGCGCGCCTGCGTGCAGGAGCTGCGCCACCGCGGCGCCCACTCCGTGCTGGTGCATTCCCCGAGCGGCCGTGCCATGCCGGCCGGCCTGGCGGACGGTGTCGTGACCGACGCGGAGCTGCCCAGTCGCCCTGATGCTGGCCGACGTCGTGGTCAGCGCGTCGGGCAGCGGCCGGGTCGTCATCACCGACGCGGTTGCCGAGCAGGCGCTGAGCGGCCGAGCGGCGCCCCTGGTGCTCGTCGACCTCGCGGCCGCCGGCGACGTGTCGCGGACCCTGGACCACCATGCGGACGTGATCCTCGTGCGCATCGACAGCGTGCGCAGCCAGGCGGCGGGGGCCGAGGCCGCAGCGACGATCGCGGCCTCCGAGGCGGCAGCCCTGTACCCGCGCATCGAGGGGCGCGAGGTGGACGACGTGATCGTCGCGCTGCGCCAGCACGTCCAGGCGGCCGCTGGGCCCGCGTCCGCCAGCGACCCCGCCGTCGCCGAGGCGGTGCGACGGATCACGCAGGCCCTGCTGCATGCGCCCACCGTCCGTGCGCGCGAGGCCGCGCGGGCAGGCGAGCTCGAGCACTACCGGTCCGCTCTCGAGACGGTGTTCGGCATCAGCGGATCCTCGGTCGCGGCCTCGGTGAGCGCCGGAGGGGCGACGTGACCGGCGTGCTGCGGCTGGGCACGCGATCCAGCGCGCTCGCGCTCGCGCAGTCCGGCCACATCGCTGCGGCCCTGCGTGCCCGGGGAACCGCGGTGGAGATGGTGGCGCTGACCACCCCGGGCGACGGCGAGACGCGCCCGCTGACGGGTCGCGCCAACGAGGGGATCTTCGTCTCCTCCGTGCGCGACGCCCTCCTCGAGGGCGCCGTCGACATCGCCGTCCACTCGTTCAAGGACGTGCCGACCGGCGAGGTGGACGGGCTCGTGGTGGGTGCAGTGCCGTCACGCGAGGATCCGCGCGACGCCGTCATCTCGCGGGCTCCCCTCGCGGATCTGCGCGCCGGCGCTGTCGTCGGCACCTGCTCCGTGCGCCGGGCCGCATGGGTGCGCCGGGTGCGCCCCGACCTGGCGGTACGCGACATCCGCGGGAACATCGACCAGCGGATCGCCCGGGTGACCAGCGGCGAGTACGACGCGATCGTCCTCGCCGAGGCCGGCCTCAACCGGCTCGGCTGCGCCACTCCCGGACGCTTCGCCATCAGCGTCACCGATCTCGTCCCGTCACCGGCCCAGGGGGCGCTGGCCATCGAATGCCGGGCGGCGGACGAGGCGACACGACTGCTGCTGCACGGGCTCGAGCACCACGCCACCCGACTCGCCGCCGTGGCGGAGCGAGCCGTCCTCGCGGCCATCGATCCCACCGACGGCACCGCTGTCGGTGCGGTCGCCACGGTGCGCAGCGGGCGCCTGCACCTCCTCACCGACATCGCCCGACCGGACGGTTCCGGCCGGGTCGTGCTGCGCGCCGAGGGGATCGCGGCCCCCGGACGCGAGGGCATCCGCGCCGCGGTCGCTCTCGGCGCCTCCGCTGCGGCCCGGCTGCAGGACCGATCCGCGCAGTTCGGGGCATCGGTGGCGTCGTGAAGGTCCTCCTCGTGCGGGCCGACGGCACGCCGGACGACGACGGGCACGAGCTCAGGTCGCGCGGCCTCGACGTCACGGCCGAGCCGTTCATCGAGGTCGTGCCGTGCACGGACGGCCAGGCCGCCTATCGGGCCGCGGAGCTGCTGAGCGCCGCGGCTGTGCCGCAGGCGTGGCTCGTCCTCACCTCCGCCGCGGGTGTCCGGGCGCTGGTGTCACTGCTCGGCCTCGACGAGGTCCGGGCCGGCATCGGGCATGCGCAGGACGCCGGTGCCGGTTTCGCCGCCGTCGGCCCCACGTCGGCCCGCGCGCTCACCGACCTCGGCGTCCTCGACGTCCTCGTGCCGGAGCGCGCGCACACGGCCTCGGCCCTGCTCGACTCGCTGCGTCCCCTCGGCCCGGCCACCGCGGTGCTGCCGCGCAGCTCCATCGGCGACACGCTGCTGCCCGACACGCTGGAGGCCCGAGGCTGGGAGGTCGTCAGCCGAGTGGTCTACGAGACGTCGACGGTGTCGACTCCCCCGATCGCCGCGCACCAGCTTCGCTCGGGTGGCTTCGACGCGCTGGTGCTGCGATCCCCGTCGGCCGCGCGGGCGGTCGCGCAGCTGGCCGGCCGGGTACCGGAGCACACGCGGGTCGTCGCCGGCGGCCCCACGACGGCGCTCACCGCTCAGCGCCTGGGCATCGCCGTGGCAGCGGTTGCCCGTGACTCGCGACCCGGGTCGATCGCCGACGCGGTCTGCCAGGTGAACGCATGACGCCGCGACCGCCCATCACCGAGCGTCCCCGTCGGCTGCGCCGCACCCCGGCGCTGCGGCGACTCGTGCGCGAGACCACCGTCGACCCGAGCGGCCTGATCCTCCCGCTGTTCGTCAAGGAGGGCCTGCGGGCGCCCGCACCCATCGCCTCGATGCCCGGCGTCGTCCAGCACGACCCGTCCTCGTTCCGGGCCGCCGTCGGCGAGGCCGCCGCGGCAGGGGTCGGCGGGCTCATGGTCTTCGGAGTCCCCGAGGAACGCGACGCCCGCGGCGATGCCGCCTGCAGCGAGTCGAGCGTGCTGGCGGACGCCGTGCGCTGGGCCAAGGCGGAGGTGGGGGACGCACTGCCGGTCATCGCCGACCTGTGCCTGGACGAGTTCACGTCGCACGGCCACTGCGGCGTCCTCGACGCGCAGTGGCAACGTCGACAACGACGCCACGCTCGAGGTGTACGAGCGCATGGCTGCGGTGCTGGCCGACGCGGGGGCCGACATCCTCGGCCTGAGCGGGATGATGGACGGGCAGGTCGGCGCGGTTCGGGCGTCCCTCGATGCGGCCGGCCGCACCGACGTGGCCCTCCTGGCCTATGCGGCGAAGTACGCGTCGGCGTTCTACGGCCCCTTCCGGGATGCGGTCGAGTCGCAGCTCGACGGCGACCGTCGCAGCTACCAGCAGGACCCGGGCAACCGCCGCGAGGCAGCGCGCGAGGTGCGGCTGGACGTGGCCGAGGGCGCCGACATCGTCATGGTCAAGCCGGCGCTCGCGTATCTCGACGTGATCTCCGACGTCAGCGCGCAGGTCGACGTGCCGGTCGCCGCGTACGTCGTGTCGGGGGAGTACGCCATGGTCGAGGCGGCGGCAGCGGCGGGCATGATCGACCGCGAACGGGCCATCGCCGAGGTGCTGACCTCCGTGACGCGGGCCGGGGCCGGCATCATCGCGACCTACTGGGCCACCGAGGTCGCCCGCTGGGCGCAGGAGCGGTCATGACGCAGTCGGAGGACCTCTTCGCTCGTGCGCGCGCGGTCATGCCGGGCGGCGTGAGCTCACCGGTGCGCGCGTTCCGGTCGGTCGGGGGAACCCCGCGATACGTCGAGCGCGCGCGCGGCTCACGGATCTGGGACGTCGACGGCCGTGAGTACGTCGACCTCGTCGGCGCCTGGGGGCCCATGATCCTCGGGCACGCCCACCCCGCCGTCGTCGAGGCGATCACCGCGGCGGCCGCCTCGTCGGCGTCGTTCGGCGCGCCGTGCACCGACGAGGTGCTGCTCGCCGAGGAGATCGTGCGACGGGTCGAGCCCGTCGAGCGGGTGCGCTTCACGAGCTCCGGCACCGAGGCGGTCATGACCGCCCTGCGCCTGGCTCGTGCGAAGACCGACCGGCCCCTGGTCGTCAAGTTCTCCGGCTGCTACCACGGTCACGCGGACTCGATGCTGGCTGCGGCCGGCTCGGGCGTCGCCACGCTCGGCCTGCCCGACTCGCCCGGCGTCACGGGAGCGACGGCTGCCCAGACGGTGGTGCTGCCGTACGGCGACACGGCAGCGGTCGACGCGCTGCTTGCCGAACGCGGCCACGAGGTCGCCGCCATCATCACCGAGCCCGCACCCGCGAACATGGGCGTGGTGCCCCCGCCGCCCGGGTTCAACGAGCACCTGCGGCGCGCGACGGATGCCCACGGGGCGCTGCTCGTGTTCGACGAGGTGATGACGGGCTTCCGCGTGAGCGCCGACGGCTGGTGGGGGATCGAGGGTCGCGAGGAGGGCTGGGCGCCGGACCTGCTCACCTTCGGGAAGATCGTCGGCGGCGGCCTGCCGCTCGCCGCCGTGGGCGGTCGCGCCGACGTCATGGACCTGCTCGCCCCGGCAGGACCGGTGTACCAGGCGGGCACGCTCAGCGGGAACCCCACGGCAACCGCAGCCGGCCTGGCGACTCTCGCACCACTGCACGCCGGAGACCTACCGCACGCTCGACGCCCATGCCGCGCGCGTCGGGACGATCGTGAGCCAGGCGCTCAGCCAGGCGGGCGTCGCGCACCAGCTGCAGCATGCCGGCAATCTGTTCAGCGTGTTCTTCAGTGCCGTCCCGGTGGTCGACTACGACACGGCACGTCAGCAGGACGCCGCGGCGTACGCGACGTTCTTCCACGCGATGCTCGACGAGGGCGTGTGGCTGCCGCCGTCGGCCTTCGAGGCGTGGTTCGTCTCCACCGCGCTCAGCGAGGACGACTTCGCCCGGATCGAGACCGCGGCCCGGGTTGCCGCGGGAGCGCTGCGGTAGCCGCCAGGAGGGACCGGGCGCGGGGTTCTCACCCGCGGTCATTCGTGTCAGGCTGGACGCGAGCAGGCCCAGGCGCACTCAAGGAGGTGTGGCATGGCTCGCGTCGTGCACTTCGAGATCCAGGTCGACGACATCGAGGGGGCCAAGGCGTTCTACGCGGCAGTCTTCGACTGGACCTTCCAGGACTGGAGCGAGGTCGCCGGGTCGCCCTACTGGGGCGTCGTGACCGGACCAGACGAGGAGATGGGCATCAACGGCGGGCTGCTGCAGCGCCAGACGCCCGGCGGTGGTGCAGGCAACGGCTGCAACGCCTTCGTGTGCACGATCCAGGTCGACGACTATGACGCCACCGAGTCCCGGATCCTCGAGGCGGGCGGCACCGTCGCGGTGCCCAAGGCGGCGATGACCGGCATGGCGTGGCAGGGGTACTACGTGGACACCGACGGGAACACGTTCGGCATCCATCAGGCCGATCCGAACGCGGCGTAGTCGACGCACGACTGATCAGGGCGACGTGCGAGTGCCGCCGGCGGGGGGCAGCACAAGCAGGTCCAACAGCCGCTCCGTCTCGGCGGCCGGGTCGTCCGTCAGCCCCGTGTGGATGGGCCCCGGCTGCACGACCGTGCTGCGAGGGGCCGTGAGCCAGCGGAACCGCCTGCCCAGGTCGTCATCACCGCGCGGCGTGCAGTCGGCCGCCGCCGCGAGCGCCCGCTCCACGGGGTCCGGGTCGAGGTCGGGGTCGAGTGCGGCCAGCCTCGCTCGATCGAGGAGCACGCGCGACCCGAGGTACCCCAGCGGTCGGCAGTAGACGATCACGCCCGCGTTGATGAGCTCGCCGCGCTCGACGCGTGGGACGACGCGCAGGACCGCGTACTCGTAGAGGTGCCGCTCGGCGCTCATCGGCCTCCCCCGTTCGCCGCAGCGGCGATGAGGTCGGGCAGCCAGGCGGGGCGGGCGTCGAGGCGGGCACCCAGCCGCGCGGCGTACTGCCGCGCGCAGCGCGTCGGGACCGCCGATGCCCGGCTCGTCCTCGAGCCAGGAGTCGGGGACGTCAGCGACGGCGGCCGAGATGACGTCAGGCGTGACACGCGGCGCCGAGGTCGGCATCGGCAGCGGCGACGTCTGCCCCCGACCCGATGAGCACGTGGTCGGATGCGTCGTACGGGCGTGCGTCGTAGCCCTCCGCGGACGACCACCGGTGGTGGAACGACAGCGTGGCCCCGTGGTCGATCAGCCACATGCCGCGCCACTCGAGCAGGTTGGGGTTGCGATGCGAGCGGTCCATGTTGCCGACCAGCGCGTCGAACCACAGCACCCGGCCCGCGGTGAGGGCATCGACCGGGAAAGCGCCGTCGGGTCGTAGTCGAGGGCGCCCGGGCAGGAAGTCGACGCCGAGGTTGAGCCCGGCGCTGGCGCGCAGCAGGTCCTGGACCTCCTGGTCGGGCTCGCCGCTGGCGAGGCCGGGATCCACCTCGACGAGGACGAGCTCGGGGACGGGCAGGCCCAGGCTCCGGGCGAGTCCGGCCGACACCACCTCGGCGACGAGGGCCTTGCGACCCTGACCGGCTCCGCGGAACTTCACGACGTAGGTGCCGAGGTCGTCGGCCTCCATCAGGCCGGGCAGCGATCCGCCCTCGCGCAGCGGCGTCACGTACCGCGTGGCGATCACCTGGGGGAGCACGGCCCGAGGCTACCCGTGATCAGGTCTTCGCGGTCGCCCGTCGCGCGCGCACGACTCGTCGCACGACCCACCTGTTCTTGCCGATCCTCCGGTCGCGCTCGAATCCGTGCTGCTCGAACAGCGCGAGGGTCGCGTTGTGCAGGAAGGAGCCGGAGACCTTGCGGCCGTCGGTGTCCTCCGGGTAGCTCTCCACAGTGCCGCCGCCGAGGCGGGCGATCTGCGTCAGCGCACCACCCAGTGCCGCCGAGGCGACGCCCTTGCCGCGGTGTCCCTTGTCGACGTAGAAGCAGGTGATGCGCCACGTCGGGGGCTCCGGCGGATCGGCCTCGTACGCCCGGCGGCTCTTGATTCGCGGCAGCTCCTCCAGCGAGCCGAACTGGCACCAGCCCAGGCAGGTGTCCCCGTCGAAGACCAGGGCGGCGTGTGCCCGGCCCTCCCGGACGCGGCACTCCTTGTCGGCGCGGTTCCGCTCGGGCGTCCGGTCCTTGTCCGTCACGCCCTCAGGGTGGAAGCCCATGCACCAGCAGCCACCCCAGACGCCGTTGTTCCGCTCGACCAGTGCGGCGAACGCCGGCCACGTCGATTCGTCAAGCGGGGTGGTGCGCAGGCCGGGCATCGGCGTCGTCCTCCGGGCTCAGGTTGAGAGCGACGCTACCTCAGCGCGAGCCCCAGGGGCCCGCATCATTCCGCGCGGTGCGGACGGCGACCAGCGCCCAGACCGACGCCAGTACGACGGTGGCAGCCGCGCCCAGCACCTGGACGATGACGATGTCGGTTGCCGTTCCCACCGCAGCGATCGAGAGTGTCATGGCGCCAATGGGGAAGACGAACCCCCACCAGCCCGGATGGACGGGCGGGCCCCCGGCCGCGCGGATGCGGCGAAGCTCGAGCCCGGCGAACGCCGCCCACCACAGGCCGAAGCCGATGCCCATGGCCGACACGACCAGCCCGGCCGTCGCGCCCGTGAAGCCCGGCACCCCGGCTGCCTCCGCGGACTGCTGCAGGCGGAGCAGTGCGAGGCCCATGACGCCCGCCGGGCGCGAGCGGGATCCACAAGGACGGCGCCATCCCGGCGGGCAGCGGCTCACGCAGCGCGAGCCGGGCGATGAGGAGGGTGAGCATGGCGACGAAGAGCAGCATCCCGATGCCGTAGAAGGCGAAGCCGACGAGCACGAGTGCCGGTGCAGCCGAGGGGTTGGCGACGATGAGGGGCGCCAGCGCGACGGGCACGAGGAGGTTCATGACGGGTGGGATCAGCCAGCCGCCGTTGACGCTCTCGAGACCCGGGGTGCCGCGCAGCATGGCGGCCGACCACAGCAAGCCCATGGCGAGCGCGAGGATCGCGCCGATGACGAGCAGGGTTCCGGCGATCCAGAGGGCGACCCCGTCGGGGACGATCTCGGTGCCGACGCGCCCCCAGCCGGCGGCGAGCACCAGGAGCCCGGCCGGCAGCGTGGCGAGCATCGGGCCGGCAGCGGGGTTGGCGATCTCCAGCGCGAGCGCGTTCCGATCGCCGAGCCTGTGCACGTAACGGGGGAGCAGGACGACGGCCAGGAACGACGCGAGAAGGAGGGCGACCGTCGCGAGCCACGACAGCCACTGCGCGTCCCACGTTGCCGACTGTGCGGCCAGGGCGAGCGCGAGTGCTCCCGTGCCCATGACCGATCCGTACCAGGCCGGGTGGCGATGCGGCTGAACCTGCGACATGTCGTTCCTCCCTATACCCCCCTGGGTATACTACCGAGCCATGACGGGGAATGGACGGCGGTGCTGCGGTGGCCGCGCCGCCGATGGGGCGTGGCCGTGGTCGGTGGCCTCGTCACCGGCCTCCTTGTCGCCCTGCCCACCGCGGTGATCCCGAACCCCGTCTTCGGCCGCGAGATCGGCGTGACGTGGTGGTCGTATCCCGTGGTGATCGTCACGGCGGTTCTGGGCGGCCTGCTCATCGCGACCTACGTGCGTGCGGCTGGCGTCGGCCCCGATCCGTCGGACGCAGCGGAGTCCGACGAGCTGGACCGGGCGTCGAAGCTCGGGATGGCCGGAGCGCTGGTGTCGTTCTTCGCCGTGGGCTGTCCCGTGTGCAACAAGCTCGTCCTGCTGGCCCTCGGCACGTCGGGTGCCATCACCTGGTTCGCCCCGATCCAGGGGTACCTCGCCCTCGCGTCGGTGGTGCTGATGGTCGTGGCCCTGCGCGCCCGGCTGCGCGGGGAGATCGCCTGCTCGGTCCCGGCCCGGCCACGCGACTGATACCCCCCGGGGTATGTGCTACTCTTCCCGAACTCGGATCCCCGGACGGAAGAAGGACACTCGTATGTGCCGCCAGACCACCTGCAAGCTGTGCAAGAAGGCGACGTGGGCGGGCTGCGGCCAGCACAGGAACGAGGTCCTTCGCGGGGTTCCCAAGAACCAGCGCTGCGCCTGCACCGCCGCCGACAAGGAGGCCGCTCGCAAGGGCAGCTTCTTCGGCCGCATCTTCGGCTGAGCGCGACCGCGCGCCCGCGGCTAGTGGACGAGGCGCGAGCGGAGCCGCTCGGCCAGCTCCTCGTCGACGACGGAGTCCGGATCGCGCAGCCGGTTCAGGTGATCGCGCACGCCCACGAGTGCCGCGAGCAGCGGCGGGCAGGTCGGGCACGTCTCCAGGTGCTGCTCGAGCATCCGCGTCGGTGTCGGCATCGACCTCGCCGTCCAGGTAGTCCGACACCCTGCTGCGCGCATCCCAGCAGCGCAGCGGCACGCCCTTGAGGTTCTGCCGGCGCTCATGCCCGTGCGCCAGCGCCGTGACGAGCGTCATCCGGCCCCGGCGAAGACGCTGCTTCGCGGCCGGCAGGTCGACGCCGCTGATCTCGGCGATCTCCTTCACGGTGAGTCCCTCCATGTCGTGGAGCACGACCATCGCCCGGTAGATGGCGGGGATCCGCACGAGGGCGTCCTCGAGCTCCTCGCGGGTCTCGGCGGCCAGCACGACGTCGGCGGCATCGACGGTGTACTCGTCGGACATCCACTTCGTCTCGACGTCCTCGACGGCGATCTCGCGGTCGCGCCGCGACCTGTCGATGGCGAGGTTGTGCACCACGCGTCGAAGCCACGCGTCCATGTCCTGGACGTCGCGCAGGTCATCCCGACGCTCGAAGGCGCGCAGCAGCGCCTCCTGGGCGAGATCCTCCGCGAGGTCCTGGTCGCGCGTGATCGACCGGGCGAAGCGGACGAGAGCCGGGCCGCGGGAAGCCAGGTAGTCGCCCGCGGCCTCGTCGTCGTCCGTCCAGGGATGCGTTGTCACGTCGGCCATTGTCCGCGGCTGCTGCCTCGCTCAGGCGCGGACCTTGCAGGTCGACACGCCGAAGACCCGGTACAGCGGGCAGAAGCCGACGGCGGCGGTGACGAGCATGATGCCGCCGACCACGAGCAGGAGCCATGAGCCGATGCTCCCGAAGCCGACAGCCGCGGCGCCTGCGACAGCCGCGATCGCGATGACGATGCGGATGATGCGATCGACGCCGTTCATGTTCTTCTC
Source organism: uncultured bacterium (assembly GCA_963707385.1). GTDB lineage: Bacteria > Actinomycetota > Actinomycetes > S36-B12 > S36-B12 > UBA10649. The sequence continues at coordinate 266,395 of CAVPPK010000006.1, forward strand.
CATGACCTTCTCCTCGTGCAGTGGTCGACCTGGTGGTGACCGTCTACTGAGAAGACGCAGCAACGACCCGGAGGGATACTGAATGGCGACAGGTCAGGACCAAGGTCCTGCCGTGGGAACGGCGGGCAGGACGGAGACATCGGTGCACGACCCTGGGGGCCAGCTTCCCCCGTGGCGTGCTGTGACGGTGGTCATCGCGCATCCCGACGACGAGTCGTTCGGCCTCGGGGCCGTCATCGATGCGTTCGTCCGCTCGGGCTCGACGGTCACCGTGCTGTGCTTCACCCAGGGCGAGGCATCGACCCTGGGGGCCGATGCGGACGATCTCGCGAGCGTGCGGGCCCTGGAGCTCGCCGACGCGGCGCGAGCCCTCGGCGTCGTCGACGTCGAGCTCCTCGACTTCGCCGACGGCGGTCTCGACACGGAGGCCAGCGCCGAGCTGGTCGACCGCGTCACCCGCCACTGCCACCGGCATCGACCCGAAGGGCTGCTGGTGTTCGACCCGTCCGGGATCACCGGGCATCGGGACCATCAAGCCGCCACGGCGGCGGCCGTCCATGCGGCCCGGCAGCTGGACCTGCCGGTCCTTGCCTGGGCGCTGCCGGCAGGCGATCGCGGACCAGCTCAGCGAGGAGACCGGTGTCCGGTTCCACGGGCGCACCGAGACGAGCTCGACCTCCGCATCACCGTCAGCCGCGAGCGCCAGCGCGAGGCGGTGTCGTGCCACCCGAGTCAGGCCGTGCCGGGCAGCGCGCTGTGGCGTCGGCTGGAGCTTCAGGGCGACGCCGAGCACCTGATGTGGCTCGTTCGCGACTAGCGCGAGCCGTCGGCCGTCAGGCGGGCTGGAGCGCCGAGCGCACCGCCGCGCGGGCGTTGCCGGCGTGATCCGTGTGCAGGGTGACGCCCTTGGCCTCGAGGGAGCGACGCATGTTGTCGCACACGTCCGCGGCGACGACGTCGGTGACCCCGTTGTCCTGCATGAACCGCATGACGCGCGCGTGGTGGTTGCCCATCACGTCCACGCCGTAGGTCTGGTCCCAGCCGACCGCATGCTCGGTCCAGTCGGCGATCTCGCCGTCGCGCAGGACGCAGGTGGCGACGAAGGGCGCCTTGCCCAGGCGCTCGAACACCGCGCCCTCGGCGGTGACGGGGATGGCGATGGTCATCTCGTTCATGGTCACTCCGCTCAATTATTGAGAATTATTCTCAATAATTCGAGGGTACGCCGAATCGGCCGGGGATGCGTGACGAGCGCGCGGGTGAGACGCACGCCACCTCACTCGCCGACTCCAGCCTCCGCGCGGCAGCTGGCGCAGCGGCCGAAGACCTCGAGCGTGTGGCTCACCTCGTCGTAGCCGTGCGCGGCCGCGGTCTGGTTCGACCAGCGCTCGACGACGGGACCGACGATCTCGACCGTCGCCCCGCAGGTGCGGCAGACGAGGTGGTGATGGTGGTGCGGGCTGCAGGTGCGGTAGACGGTCTCGCCGTCGGCGCGGACGATGACGTCGACGTCGCCGGCGACGGACAGGGCCCGCAGCGTGCGATAGACGGTGGCGCGTCCGACATGGTCTCCCTGGGCGGTCAGCGTCTCGTGGATCTCCTGCGCCGAGCGGAAGTCGTCGAAGCGGGCGAGGGCGGCGGCCACGAGTCGGCGTTGGCGCGTGTCACGCACTCCGATGGTCATCGTGCTCCTCCCGGCTGCGGACTACGGCGAGGGCAGCATGCCACGCACGAGCGAGGGCGTCACCGATCCTGCCGCCCGCAGGCAGGACAGACGGGTCGCTGGGTACGGCGGAAGACGGTGGTCGACCATCGGTGCCCGCACGCCGAGCACCGCCACGGCAGGCGGGCGCTCGAGCCGGGCCGGTAGGCGGACGGGTCCCAGCCGTCGGCCTCGGCCGCGATCGCGGGATGCGTGTCGGCGAGGGAGCCACCGGGGTCCGGACGCCGGCGCGCGCGTCCGCCGGCACCGCGTGCGCACACGGGGCAGCCGGAGCCCTTGGTGCGGTTGTGGATGGTGGCCTCCCACTCGTGTCCCTGCGGTCCCCGCCACCGGACCTTCGTCCGGCTGCCGTGGGTGTAGTCGTCGGGGTTGGACGGCGGCAGCATCTGGGCCGCGATCTCCGGGTGGGTCTGGCTCAGTGGCGGGTGGGCGTGCTGGCTGCAGGTGGGGCACGGGCGATGCCCGCGCGAACGTGCCCTCACCTCAGCGGTCCAGGTCGTGTCGCACGCCGCGCAGCGCCACGCGAGCCGAGCGCGGGACCCGGCGCTGACGAGGGTCGCGTCCCAGCCGTCCGCCTCGGCCGACACGTCGGGACGTACGTCGGCGAGGGAGCGTCCCGGGGGTGGCGCGGCCATGAAGCGACCATACCCCCGGGGGTATCATGAACGCATGCTGACGATGCCTGTCTTCCTGTTCGACGCCGACTGCGGTCTCTGCCAGACCGGGACGGACCGCATTCGACGCACCGTCGCGCCGCCCGTGGAGATCGTGGCGTACCAGTCCGTCGACCTCGGCTCCCTCGGCGTCTCCCAGGCGGACGTGGAGACGGGCCCGGTACTGGTCCGCCTGGACGGCACTCACGTCGTGGGACCGGGCGCCATGGCCGAGCTTCTGGCCACGGCACGCTCCCCTCATCGGCAGGCGGGGCGGGCCATGCAGCTTCCCGGCATCCGACAGGCCTTGGCAGCCATCGGTCCGGTCATGTACCGCAACAAGCACCGGCTCCCCGGTGCGCGCGGCTGTCGAGTGGTGCACCAGCCCGCATAAGTGCCCTTCATCAGTGGCTGACTCCTAGGGTGGGAACTGTCCCACTCATACCTCCGGGGGTATCATGGCTCGTACCGTCATCCTCGGCGCAGGCGTCGCCGGCCACACCGCCGCGCTGCACCTGCGTCGAATGGTCGGCCCGGAGCACGATGTGGTCGTCGTCGCGCCCAACTCCCAGTGGAACTGGATCCCCTCGAACATCTGGGTCGGTGTCGGCCAGATGACCGTCACGCAGGTCACCTTCCCGCTCGCTCCCGTGTACCGGCGCAAGGGCATCGAGTTCCATCAGGCACTCGCCACCGAGCTGCACGGCGCGGGCAGCCCCGACCTGCTCCGCCCGCATGTGACGGTGCGCTACACGGACCCGGCGCGAGAGGGTCAGGTCGCGAACCTCGAGTACGACTACCTCATCAACGCCACGGGACCGAAGCTCAACTTCGGGGCGACACCCGGGCTCGGCCCCGACGGGCACACGTGGTCGGTCTGCACCGCGGGGCACGCGGTCGAGACGGCCAAGGCCTTCGACGATGTGGTCGCCAGGCTCAAGGGCGGCGAGCACCAGACCCTGCTGATCGGCATGGGTCATGGCACCTGCACCTGCCAGGGTGCCGCCTTCGAGTACACCTTCAACGTCGAGCACGAGCTGGTGAAGGAGGGCGTGCGCGACCGGGCGGACGTCATCTACATCACCAATGAGAGCCAGCTGGGCGACTTCGGCATGGACGGCATGAACTTCGGCCACAAGGGCGCCGTCATCCCCAGCCAGATGTTCACCGAGTCGCTCTTCCAGGAGCGAGGCGTCAAGGCGATCATGTCGGCCCACGTCGAGAAGGTCGAGCCCGGAGTCGTCCACTACGAGCAGGTCGACGGCACCAAGGGCGAGCAGCCCTTCGACTTCGCGATGCTGCTGCCGCCCTTCCGCGGCGCCGACCTCACGGCGTTCGATGCCGATGGCGGCGACATCACGACCGAGGTCTTCGCGCCGAGCGGCTTCATGAAGGTCGACGCCGACTACAGCCCGAAGCCGTACGAGGAGTGGAAGGCGAGCGACTGGCCCAGGACCTACCAGTCGGTGCGGTACGACAACGTCTGGGCAGCCGGCATCGCGTTCGCGCCACCCCACCAGATGTCGCGGCCGCAGACCAGCCCCAACGGCACCCTGATCGCGCCCGCGCCTCCGCGCACCGGCATGCCGTCGGGCGTCATCGGCCGGGCCGTGGCACAGACCATCGCGCAGCGCATCAAGCACGGGGCGGGCGGCAAGGTCCATACCGCGTCGATGGCCGACATGGGTGCGGCGTGCATCGCCTCCGCGGGCAAGGGCTGGCGCACGGGCACGGCTGCCGCCATGACGGTCTTCCCGATCATCCCCGACAAGGAGAAGTATGGGGAGATGGGACGCGACACCAAGGAGACGTACGGGGAGATCGGCCTGAGCGCCCACTGGATGAAGGTGATGCTGCACTACCTGTTCATCTACAAGGCCAAGGCGCGACCGTTCTGGTACCTCATCCCCGAGTAGCCGAGACTGCGATCGAAAGGCCGGCCATGAGCAACCTCACCACCTTCCCCCAGGCTCGAGTTCCCACGGACAGCGAGCTGCGGGCGCGAAGGAATGTCGTCGTGCAGGCCTGGCGCTTCGCCCTGCTCAATCTGAAGATGATCCTGATGGTCACCAAGGGCCACCACTGAACGAGCCTGCGATCGCACGGCGACGCAGCGGAGAAGGGTTCCACAATGAAGGTTGTCGTCGTCGGCGGAGTCGCCGGCGGAATGTCCGCTGCCGCACGGCTGAGGCGTCTCGACGAGGCGGCCGACATCGTCGTGCTCGAGCGCGACGACTTACGTGTCCTTCGCCAACTGCGGCCTGCCGTACCACATCAGCGGCGACATCGAGGATCGCGAGGCGCTGCTGCTGCAGACCCCCGAGAGCCTGCGGGAGTCGCTCGCCCTCGATGTGCGCACCGGTCACGAGGTGCTGTCGATCGACCGTGACGCCAAGACCGTCACCGTCCGAGAGCTGGCGACCGGTCGTGAGTCCGTCGAGTCCTACGACCACCTCGTCCTCGCCACCGGGGCGACGCCGCTCCGGCCGCCGGTGCCCGGCATCGACCATCCGCGCATCCGCACGCTCCGGAACATCCCCGACATGGACGCGATCATCGAGCTGCTCGGTGAAGACGCGCGTTCGGCCGTCGTCGTGGGCGGCGGCTACATCGGCATCGAGATGGTGGAGGCCCTGCGGCACCGCGGACTGGAGGTCACCCTCGTCGAGGCGCTCGACCAGGTCATGACCGTCCTCGACCGCGAGATGGCGCGTCAGCTGGAGGAGCACATGGCCGACAACGGCGTGCGCGTGCTCGTGTCGACGAAGGCGGTCGGGTTCGGCGATGCGGACGGTCGCGTCGTCGTCGACCTCGGCGATGAGCAGATCACCACCGACCTCGTCATCCTCGCCGTCGGCGTGCGCCCCGAGTCGTCGCTCGCGAAGGCTGCGGGGCTCGCGCTCTCCGAGCGCGGTGCCGTCATCGTGGACGAGCAGATGCGCACCTCCGACCCGAGCATCTTCGCCGTGGGCGACTCCGTGCAGGTCACCGACACCGTCACGGGCGAGGCCGTCGTGGTGCCGCTCGCCGGGCCTGCCAACCGGCAGGGCCGCATCGCCGCCGACGTGATCGCGGGGCGGGACTCCCGGTACTCCTCCACCCAGGGCACCGGCATCGTCAAGGTCTTCGACCTCACCGCCGGCATGACGGGCGCGACGGAGCGCACCCTCACGCGCCTCGGGCGGGAGTTCACGAAGGTCCACATCCACCCCAGCGGCCATGCGACCTACTACCCCGGCACGCACGCCATGCATCTCAAGGTGCTCTTCGACCCGAGCGACGGACGGCTGCTCGGGGCGCAGGCGGTCGGCGTCGACGGCGTCGACAAGCGGATCGACGTGTTCGCCGTCGCGATCCGCGCAGGCATGACGATCGAGGATCTCGAGCACCTCGAGCTGGCCTACGCACCGCCGTACGGCTCCGCCAAGGACCCGGTGAACATGGCCGGCTTCATCGGCGGCAACGTCATGCGCGGCGACGTCGCGCTCTGGTACGCCGAGGAGTGCTCCGACCTGCCCCCCGATGCGGTGCTGCTCGACGTGCGCAGCGAACTGGAGCACGCCGAGTGGTCGATCCCCGGGTCGATCCTCATCCCGCACAAGGAGCTGCGTGCCCGGCTCGACGAGGTGCCGGCGGGCAGGCCCGTGTACGTGTACTGCCGGTCGGGCTTCCGTTCGTATCTCGCGCAGCGCATCCTCGTGCAGAACGGCTGGTCCGACGCCCGCACGCTCTCCGGCGGCGAGCTCACCTACCGCGCCGTCTTCCCCGACGGCAGCTCCGGCTGCAAGCGCTACCCGGTCGTCACCTACGCCGAGGACCTGCTGGCCGCCGCACGACGCTGATCGCCATCGCCCATTGACAGGCCTTTCCTGCGGCGGGATCCTCGAGTGCTGGGGGCGACCGATGGAGGTATCCCCATGCCGAAGTTCATGGATGTTCACAAGGGAATGAAGGGCATCACCCCGGACGCGCTCCGGGACGCGCACAACGCCGACCTCGCGATCCAGGGCGAGGAGGGCGTCGACTTCCAGCACGCCTGGGCGGATCCCGTGTCGGGCATGGTCTTCTGCGTCTCGGAGGCGCCGAATGCCGAGGCCGTGGCCCGCATCCACGAGCGCGCCGGCCATCCGGCCGACGAGATCTACCCGGTACCCGTCGAGGCCTGAACCACGACGACGGGACGTCAGGCTGCCACGAGCTCCGGCAGCGGTACGTCGCCGTCGGCAAGGAGGCCGGGCGCGATCGGCTGCTGACTTCGGACAAGTTCGCCGATCGCGTCGGACACTCCCCAGGTGTTCATGTTCAGGCCGGCCACGACCACTCCGTCGTGCAGCCAGAAGGCGACGAACTCGCGTGCGGCCAGGTCGCCGCGCACGATGACCTCGTGGTCGCGTCCGGGTGCGGCGTATCCGGTGTACTCCATGCCCATGTCGTACTGGTCGCTGAAGAAGAACGGCAGCCGGTCGTAGACGGCCCACTCGCCGAGCATGCCGCGGGCCGCCACGGCCGGCTGGTGCTCGGCGTTGTACCAGTGCTCCACGCGCAGCCGCTGGCCGTAGAACGGATGGAACGCCGAGGCGACGTCGCCCGCGGCGAACACGTGCGGGCTGCTCGTGCGCAGGTGCTGGTCGGTGACCACGCCGTCCGCCACGTCGAGTCCCGCCTGCCGCGCCAGTGCGTCCGAGGGACGGATCCCGACCCCGACGATGACCAGGTCCGCGTCGATGACCTCGCCCGACGACAGGCGCACCCGGTTCACGGAGCCCGCCCGCCCGAGGAAGGCACCGACCTGCGTTCCGAGCCGGAACTGCACGCCCTTCTCCCGGTGAAGGTCGATGAACACCTGGGCGACCTTGGCGCCGAGGATCCGTCCGAGGGGCAGGTCATCGGCCTCGACGACCACGACCTCGAGCCCACGGAGTCGGGCCGCCGCGGCGGTCTCGAGCCCGATCCACCCACCGCCCACGATCACGACGCTCGTGGCGGACTCGAATCCGCGGATGAGCTCGTCCGCATGCTCGAGCCGTCGCAGGTAGTGGATGCCCGCCAGCTCCGCACCGGGCACCTCCAGCCGGCGAGGGGAGGAGCCAGTCGCGAGCAGGAGCCGGTCGAAGTTCAGCGACGTCCCGTCGTCCAGGAAGCACTCGTGGCCGTGCCGGTCGAGCGCGATCGCGGAGCTGGAGGTGCGCAGCTCGATCTGCTGCTCGCCGTACCACTCCTCCGGGTGGGTGAACACCGATTCGCGTTCCGCCGAGCCGAGGAGGTAGCCCTTCGACAGCGCGGGCCGTTCGTACGGCAGATGGGGTTCGGCGCCGATCAGCGTGATGCGCCCGTCGAAGCCGGCCTTGCGCAGCTCGTCCGCGGCGTTCGCACCGGCCTGACCGGCCCCCACGATGACGAAGTGATGACGACGTTCACTCATGGCCCGCCTCCGTCCGAAGGACTTCGTCTTCAGGGTAGGTCGGCGCACGGACCCCTGTGAACCCGCTACCGCGCGGTAGGTACGGCCAGCTCCCGTGTGAGAGATTCGGGGCCATGAGGGAGCTGAGCCGATGACTGCCGACGCTGCCGCGATCGCCGACGAGGTGTTCGCCGGCACCCCCGAGCTGGCGTCCGTCCCCGGCATCGCGTTCGGCGTCGTCCACGACGGAGTGCTCGTCCATGCGGGCGGCTACGGCGCGGCGACGGTCGGTGGCCCGCCCCCGGGTGCCGACACCGTGTTCCGCATCGCGTCGATGACGAAGTCGTTCACCGCAGCGGCCGTGCTCCTGCTGCGCGACGAGGGCCGGCTCAGGCTCGACGACCCGGTGGCCGACCACGTACCCGCCGCGCGTGCCCTCGCTCGCGCGACGCATGCCGGCCGTCACTGTCCGCGACCTGCTCACCATGGGCGGCGGCCTCGCCGACGGACGATCCGTGGGGGGATCGGCAGGAGTCGCTGCCGCTCGACGAGTTCGACGACCTGGTGGCCGCGCGGCCTCTCCCCGTGCTGGCCGCCGCGCACGATGTTCGAGTACTCCAACACCGGCTACGCGCTGCTGGGGCGTGTCATCCTCGGCTGCTGCGGGCACGCCGTTCACGCAGGTCGTGCGGGAGCGGCTCTGTGCGCCGCTGGGCATGCCGTCGACCGGATTCGACGCCGCACGAGATGGACCCGGACCGGCTGGCCACCGGCTATCGCGTGACGGCGGACGGGACTCACGTGCCCGAGCCGCTGGTCGCGCCGGGCGCCTACTCCGCCATGGGCGGCCTGCTCTCGACAGTCGAGGACCTGGCCCGCTGGGTCGCCGGAATGACCGCGGCCTGGCGCGACGACGCCCCGGCCCACCCCGTCGACCGGTGGTCGCTGCGGGAGATGCAGGAGCTCGCGCGCTTCGTCGCGACCGACACGACGACGGGCACGGGGGCCGGCACGGTGACGGTCGGCTACGGGTACGGCCTGCATGTCGATGCATCACCAGGTGCTCGGCAGGATCGTCGCCCACTCCGGCGGCTACCCCGGCTTCGGCTCCCACATGCGCTGGCATCCGGCGTCCGGCTGGGGTGTCGTCGCGCTCGGCAACTCGAGCTACGCACCGATGCACGTGCCCGTGGCGGAGGTGCTCGCCCGCCTCGTCATCGAGACCGGCGCGGCGCATGGATCGCAGCCGGCCATGGCCGTCGTCCCGTGGCCCGAGACGGTTGCGGCGATGGAGATCGCCGAGCGGCTGCTCGACGGTGACGACAGCCGCGTCACGGACGACGTCGTGGTCGCCCAACATGGACCTCGACCTGCCGCGTCCGGAGCGGGTCGCTGCGCTGCGCATCGTGCGTCGAGGCGATCGGCCCGTTCACGCGGGATGCCGCGAGCGTGCGCCACCCCTCGCCGGCCCGGGCGGCCTGGACGGTGACGGGTGAGAGCGGCACCGCTCAGCTCGAGGTCTGGATGACGCCGGAGCGCCGGCCGCGGATCCAGAAGCTGACCGCTCAGCTGCCCGGACGCCGACCGTCACTCGTTGATGGCCTCGACGCCCTGCCGCTTCGAGCTCCTCGAGGTGATCGAGCATCCCCTGCAGCACCTCGGGGGGATGGCCGACCCAGCCGACGACCTCGCCGAGGACGCGCAGCGGCTCGCGCGTGCGGTACGACCGGGTCACGTTGCCGGGGAACTTCTTGTCGGTCAGGTTCGGGTCGTCCTCGAAGGGCCCGGTGGGCTCGACGAGGTAGATGCGGCCAGGGGCGTCGCCCTGCGCCAGCTCGGCTCCCCACACCGCGGCGTCGAGCACGGCCGTCATGTAGACGAAGGTCGGCCTGCTTGCCCTCGCCGAAGTTGGAGCTCCGGCCCGGCTCCAGCAGGTCGCCGGCGCTGCGGTCGACCTTCGTGCCGTGGAAGAAGGGACCGGGGTCGGCGGACCCGAACCGCGTCGGATCGATGGCCATGACGTCTCCTTGCATATCCGAGCGCTCTCCGGCAGCCTCGCGGTGTGATGTCACGCAACCCCTCGGCCCAGGAGCTCGCATGAGGATAAACCTGACCAGCGTCCTCGTCGACGATCAGGCGAAGGCCGAGCGCTTCTACACCGACGTGCTCGGCTTCGTCGTCAAGGACGACGTTCCCCTGGGCGAGTACCGATGGCTGACGGTGGTCTCGCCGGACGATCCCGACGGCCCCGAGCTGCTGCTCGAGCCCGACGCCCACCCGGCCGCCAAGCCCTACAAGGCGGCGCTGGTCGCGGACGGCATCCCCTGCACGTCGTTCGCCGTCGACGACGTCGTCGCGGAGGCGGCGCGGCTCACGGCGCTCGGCGTGCGCTTCACGATGGAGCCCGTCGAGATGGGCACCGTCACCATCGCCGTGCTCGACGACACCTGCGGCAACCTCATCCAGATCGCCCAGCGTCACTAGCTCTCTGCGGCCGCCTTGGCGTTCTCCGCGATGCGCGGCCGCAACCATGTCGCGGATGCAGCGTCACGTCGGGCTTCCAGTCGACCGGCACCTGGATCGTCTTCTTGTTGACCTTGTAGTCGGCCAGGCGCGGACGGAACTCCTCGAGGACGCCGCCCCAGGGGGCGATCAGGATGTGGTTCGTCAGGACCGAGACCCCGAACACGTACTGGCCGTCGATCTTGACCATCGGCTGGTTCCAGGCGATGACGATCTCCGGCCTTCCGGTACTTCGAGGTGATGGCCTTCAGGATCGCCCGCACGGTCGCGCCCTTGGTCTCGTCGAACTGCTCGAGGTAGTCGTCGAGGGTGTCGTGGCGTCGGCGCATTCGTCGAGCCGCGTGAGTACATCACCAGCGCGTTCGCGTGGGCCTGGCTGAAGCCGTGGTTCTCCTTCAGGAAGGCGATCTGCTCGGGGTACGTGCGGTCGGAGATCTGCTCCATCTGGTCGAACCAGTAGGACATCGGCTGCCCGTACTTCTTCTCGATGGCCGGGAAGTAGGACGCACGATCGGGGTTGGTGGCCATGGCGTCATCGTAGGTCCGCTTCGCCCGGGAGGCCCTGCACGGCTGGGGCGCCGATCACCGACCGCGCAACGCGTCACCGAGTCGGACCCGCCCGCCGGAGTGCAGCACGGCGTTGGAGTAGATGCGCCCGGCCAGCCACACCAGCAGGGGGATCACGACGAGTGAGAGGCCGACGGCGATGGCGATCTCCCACCCCTCCACCGCACCGAGCGCAATGCGAACCGGCATCACCATCGGGGAGCAGAAGGGGATGAAGGACAGCCAGACCACGACGGGGCTGTCGGGGGCCCACGGCGCGATGCTGATGGCGACGATGTACGGCACGATCATCAGGGCAATGACGGGGCCGGTCACCGAGCCCACGTCCTCCTGGCGTGACACCAGGGCGCCGAGTGCGGCGAGCACCAGGGCATACGAGGTGAAGCCGATGACGAACCAGATCATCGCCCACAGGGCCGTGCCGCCCAGGTTGAGGCTCGAGTCGTCGAGCAGGCCCAGCGCGTAGGCCGTCCCGACTCCGGCCCCCACCACCAAGGCGACCTGCACCACGCCCACAGTCCCGATGCCGAGCACCTTTCCGGCCATCAACTGCCATGGGCGGACGGTCGCCAGCAGCAGTTCGACCACGCGGCTCGACTTCTCCTCGACCACTCCCGTGGCCACGAGCTGGCCGGAGCTCATCAGCGCGATGAACAGGAGGATGCCGGCGACGTATCCGGCGGCGATCTGGCCGCCGTCGACCTCGGGCTCCGGTTCGAGCGAGGTGATCTCGGCGCTGGCCTGGGCGACGGCATCGGATACCTCGGCGGGGTCGCCGCCGAGGGCCTCGACGGCGTCGACCAGGGCGAACTGCTGGGCCAGCGTGCCGAGCAGCGAAGTCAGCGTCGAGTCGAGCGACTGCTGGACGACGACCTGGATCCGGGGCGACACCGCCGTGATGAGGGCATCGATCTCCTCGGACGTGAGCAGGGCCTCGCCGGCTGCCCGGTCGGTCACCTCCGTGGTCTCGACAGCAGCACCGAGCGCGTCGGCACTGGCTTGCAGCGGTGCCGTGACCGCGGCGGCCTCGGGAGTGACGCCGACCTTCGTGGCATCCTGACTGGACGTGATCAGGTTCAGCAGGACCCCGCCGATCACCACCGCGGCGACGAAGGCGGCGGTCGTCCACCGGAAGGCCTTCGAGGCGAACCGGACTCGGATCTCGCGACCGGCGATCAGCCGGATCGCGCTCGGCGCGCTGAGTGCCCGGATAGGCGTGCTCACGAGGCTTCCTCCTCGGCCTGCACGGCGACGACATCGCGGTAGAGGTCGACCAGGGACGGGCGCTGGCGGGTGAACTCGCGAACCGGTCCTGCACCCAGCGCCTGGGCAAGCAGCGTCTGGTCTGCGTCTGCGGTGGGCACGGAAGACAGGTCGACCACGGTCCGCGTTCCGTCCGTCTCCACCACCCGGGCGCCGGGCACCGAGGCCAGCCACGCGTCTGGCGGCGTTGCGTCGATCAGCCACCGTCGCTCGTTCGTGTCCCGCAGGGCGTCGATGTCGCCTACGGCGACCATCTCGCCCGCCTGGATGATCCCGACCCGATCGCACAGCCGTTCGACGAGGTCGAGCTGATGGGAGGAGAACATGACAGGCACGCCGGCCGCGGCCTGCTCGCGCAGGACGCCGCTCATGACGTCGACGGCCACGGGGTCGAGCCCCGAGAACGGCTCGTCGAGGACGAGGATCACCGGTTCGTGGACCAGCGCCGCAGCCAGTTGCACGCGCTGCTGGTTGCCGAGCGACAGCTTCAGGATCTCGTCCCCACGACGACCGTCGATGCCAAGCACCTCGGTCCAGTGCTCCATGGAGCGCCGCGCCGCCACGGCGTCCATGCCGTGCAGGCGGGCGAGGTACGTGAGCTGATCGCTGACCTTCATCCGTGGGTACAGGCCGCGCTCCTCCGGCATGTAGCCGATGCACCTACGGGTGCGATAGTCGATCGGGCTGCCGTCCCACAGGACGTCGCCGGAATCGGAGGCCAGCACCCCGAGGACGATCCGCATGGCCGTCGACTTCCCGGCACCGTTCGAGCCGACGAAGCCGAAGATCTCGCCGGCGGCGACGTCGAAGGACAGGTCGTGCAGGGCACGCACGGTGCCGAAGCTCTTGTCGAGGTGGTCGAGTGTCAGAGAAGGCACGCATCAGTCAATCACGACGTCGACGGCTGTTCAGCGGGCGAGGTCGCGCCGCCGGAAGCCGGCGAAGCCGATGGCGAGGAACAGCCAGCGGTGAACAGGCTGATCCACAGCAGCCCGGAGAGGTCGGGGCTGCCGCTCGTCGTGGTCGGCACGTGCCAGAACGGGCTGATGGCCAGGACCCAGTCGGACAGCCCGAACGTCGGCCCGAGCAGGGTGAGCCCGAAGGAGGCGACCACGCCGATCCACGCGGCGAGCCGCGCATGCGGCTTGGCACCCACGACGGCGACGGAGACTGGCCGTGATGGTCCACACCGCGGGGATGACGGCGAGGGTCTGGACGACAGACCTGCGCCGAAGGAGAGGCCGAGGTCGGCGCCGGAGACGAGCACGGCGATGACGGTGCCGGCGATCAGCAGGTAGACGGCCGACTCGAGCAGGGCGAGCACGACGTTGCTGGCGTAGTAGCGCGGTCGGGCCACGGCGGCGGCGAGGAGCGGCTCGACGCGGTCGTCCATCTCCTCGGTCCGCACCTTGAGCATGGTCTGGACGCCCGGCACCGCGGCGATGATCCCGAGCAGGCTGAGGATGGTCACGAGGAACGCGCCCAGCAGCGCGTCGGGCGTGGTCGCGCCGGCCGCGAGGATCTGCTTGACGGCGCTGTTGGCGGCGAGGATGTCCTTGATCGACGTGGCGAACCGTCCGAACACGAAGCCCAGGGCCACGAATGCGACGGCCCAGGCGATCATCGGTCCGCCGGTTGATGCGCAGGGCCAGCCGCCAGGTGCTGCGCACCGAGCCGCGCGCCGGGCCGGGCCGGGGGGCCACGGCGCCCTGCCCGAAGTCGCGTCGGGCCTGCAGGACGAAGGCGAGGACGAGCAGGAGCGGCGGTGAGGGCGACCGCCAGCAGCAGCGGCCACCAGTGGTCGCCCGTCGCGGGCTTCGTCTCGGTCAGCCAGCCGAGCGGGTTGATCCAGATCGTCCACGCCGGTGCCTCGATCGAGTAGGCGAAGCCGCGCAGGATGAAGAGCGCGCCGAGGGTGCCGACGGCCATCGAGTTGGCGGCGCGGGCATCCGACCCGAGCTGGGCGGTGACGGCCGCGACCGCCGGTGAACATCCATCCGGTCGCGGTGAACGTCGCGCCGATCAGCACGGAGGCGGACGGGCTCACCGCCGAGGAGGATCGTCACGATGCTGACGATCAGGCCCAGCATGAGCGACCCGATCAGCCCCATGGCGGTGCCGGTCATGAGCCGGCTCTCGCGGCCGAGGACTCCGGAGGCGAGCAGCTCGGCCTGCCCGGAGTCCTCCTGCGCGCGGGTGGCGCGGGTGACGGCGAAGATCGCGCCGAGGGCGGCGAGGAAGCCGCCGAGCGCGAGGCTGCGCCAGGAGTTGAATCCGTCGACGGTGGCGAGGTCGCGCGCCGGTCCGAAGATCAGGCCGAGGGCGGGGTTGGAGCCGATCGCGGCGGCGAGGCCCGCGCGGTCGGCCTCGGTGGGGAACACCCACGGGTAGACCAGGACCGACGACGACGACAGCACGGTCGCCAGCACGATCCACGGCGCGTAGAGGCGGCCGTCGAACCGGACGTGGTCCGCAGCAGCGGGGCGGTGCCGGTCAGGGCGAGGGTCATCGGTGCGCCTCGCCGCCCGCATCCCCGTTGTAGAGGCGCAGGAACAGGCTCTCCAGCGACGGCGGCTCGACGGTCAGCGACGTGATGCCGTACCCGGTCAGCACGCTGCATCGCCTCGCCGATCGCGGTGGAGTCGACGGTGGCGGTCAGCCGGTCGCCGTCGATGCGGACGTCGCCCAGGACCGCGAGCCTCGCCCGGGTCGGGCGTCCGCTCGAGCGTGGCGTGGATCGTCGTGCGCGTCCGTGCCGCGCAGGTCGGCGATCGTCCCGGACTCCACGACGACGCCGTCGCGGATGATGCTCACCCGGTCGGCGAGGGACTCGACCTCGGTCAGGATGTGGCTGGACAGCAGCACCGTCGTGCCCGCGCTGCTTCGCCTCCCAGATGACCTCCTGGAAGACGTTCTCCATCAACGGGTCCAGGCCGCTCGTCGGCTCGTCGAGGACGAGCAGCTCCACGTCCGACGCGAGGGCCGCGACGATCGCGACCTTCTGCTTGTTGCCCTTGGAGTACTGGCGGCCGCGCTTGGACGGGTCCAGCTCGAAGCGCTCGACGAGATCCGCGCGCCGGCCCTCGTCGAGCCCGCCGCGCAGCGTGCCGAGCAGGTCGATCGCCTCGCCGCCCGTCATGCCCGGCCACAGCGACACGTCACCGGGCACGTAGGCCAGCCGTCGATGCAGGGAGCACGACGTCGCGCCAGGGATCCCCGCCGAGCAGCCGCACGGTTCCGCCGTCGGCCTTCAGCAGGCCCAGCAGCACGCGGATCGTCGTGGACTTGCCGGCGCCGTTCGGGCCGAGGAAGCCGTGCACCTCGACCACGCTCGACGTGCAGGTCGAGGCCGTTCAGCGCCGGGAACCGCCCGAAGGACTTCGTCAGCCCCTCGACCTCGATGACCCGATCGACCGTCATGTGCCGCCTCCTCAGGCCGTCCACCAACGGTAGCCCTCAGCGGTGGCGTCAGGCGCCCCGTGCGAGCGCGCTACCGCACGGCGAGCCAGGCGACCAGGGCATGATCGCCCGATGCCAGGCCCGTGGCGCGGGGCGTAAGGCCGTCATAGCCCACCCAGTCCAGGTCGGCACCCGCCGACACCAGCATGCGTGCGGTCGCGAGCCGGCCCGCGCGACAGGCATGCCAGCAGGCGTTCGTGACGTCGTCTCGGGTCACGGCGGGGGCCGTCAGCAGCCGAGAGAGCACGTCCTCCTCACCGAGCGCAGCCGCCTGCCACAGCGTCATCGAGGCACCACGGTCGACGAGCCGACGGGCCGCCCTCCACTGGCCGAAGACGACGGCATCGGACAGCGGCGTGCCGCCGGTGAGCACGGCCCCGTCGGCCTCGATGGCGGCACCCGCATCGAGCAGGGCATCGATCGCCACGACGTCATCGCAGCTGGCGGCCCAATGCAGCGGCGTCTCCTGGTGAGGTCCCGCGTAGCGGCCGTTCACTGGGGCGCCGGCGGAAACGAGCCGGGTGATCGCCTCGGCAACGCGGGGGAAGTTGCCCGGCCAGTCGGTGGCGATGTGCAGGGCCGTTCGGGACTCAGCCGCGTCGCCGAATCGATCCAGTGCCAGCGTCGGGTGCGCGGACAGCAGCGCATCGAGTCCGCTCGCATCGCCCAGGCGGATCAGTTCCGTCAGCGACCGTGCGACGGGATCGTCGGGCGCGCGCATGACGGCACTCTACGAGCGCTGCCGGGATCCGTCGCCGACACGGACCTAGGAGGTCCGCCGGCGGTAGGCGGCGAGAGCGAGGACGTAGGCGAGGAGCAGAAGGCCCACGCACCAGGCCAGCGCGACCCAGATGTCGGTGCCGACGGGCTGCTGGGTGAAGAGGTCGCGGATCGTGTCGACGATCGGCGTCACCGGCTGGTTCTCGGCGAAGGCGCGCACCGGACCGGGCATCGTGGCGGTGAGGACGAATGCCGAGCTGATGAACGGCAGCAGGATGAGCGGGTACGAGAACGCGCTGGCACCGTCGACGGTCTTGGCGGACAGCCCCGCAATGACGGCGAGCCAGGTCAGCGCAAGGGTGAACAGGACGAGGATCCCGGCGACCGCGAGCCACGCCAGCACTCCGGCGCTCGAGCGGAAGCCCATGAGGAGGGCGACGACCACGACGACCGTGAGCGAGACGACGGTCGCGATGAGGGACGTCAGCACGTGCGCCCACAGCACCGACGACCGTGAGATGGGCATGGACTGGAACCGCTGGAAGATGCCGCTCGTCATGTCCATGAACAGCCGGAAGGCCGTGTAGGAGATGCTCGAGGCGATGGTGATGAGCAGGATGCCGGGCAGCAGGTAGTTCACGTACGAGTCGGACCCGGGGTTCATCGCGCCGCCGAACACGTAGACGAACAGCAGCATGAACGCGATCGGCATGATCGTCGTCGTGACGATGGTGTCCGGGCTGCGGGTGATGTGCCGCAGGGATCGACCCGTCAGGAGGACGGTGTCGCCTACGAAGTGAGTGGTCATGAGGTGCTCCTCAGCTGGGTGTGTCGCTGGTGCCGACGATGGCGAGGAAGACGTCCTCGAGGGTCGGCTGCTTCTCGACGTACTCGACGGTGGTGGGTGGCAGGAGCTGCTTGAGCTCGGCGAGCGTCCCGTTCGCGATGATCCTGCCCTCGTGCAGGATCGCGATCCGGTCGGCCAGCTGCTCGGCCTCGTCGAGGTACTGCGTGGTGAGCAGCACGGTCGTGCCTCGGCCGGCGAGCTCCCTGATGCTGCTCCACACCTCGAGTCGGGACTGCGGGTCGAGTCCGGTGGTCGGCTCGTCCAGGAAGATGACCGGCGGGTTGCCGATGAGGCTCATCGCGATGTCGAGTCGCCGACGCATCCCGCCGGAGTAGGCGGAGACCCGTCGTCCCGCCGCGTCGGTCAGGTCGAAGCGCGCGAGCAGGTCGTCGGCGAGCTGCCGGGCGTTCGGCTGATGCCGCAGCCGTGCCATCAGCACCAGGTTCTCGCGGCCCGTGAGGATCTCGTCGACCGCGGCGAACTGGCCGGTGAGGCTGATCGACTCCCGCACGTCGGCCGGCTGGGAGGCCACGTCGAAGCCCGTCACGGTGGCCGATCCCGCATCGGCGCGCAGCAGTGTGGCGAGGATGTTGACGATCGTGGTCTTGCCGGCCCCGTTCGAACCGAGCAGCGCGAAGATGCTGCCCCGCTCGACCTGGAAGTCCACGCCGCGCAGCACGTGCACCTCCTTGAACGACTTCTCGAGCCCGCGAACCTCGAGCGCGGGGGAGGCGGTCGCCAGGGCGGTCATGAGCCGGCCTCCTCTGCTCGCTCCGCGGCCTCGATCGCCTTGGTCAGGCGCGAACGCTCCTTGTCGATCCACCGCTTGCCGGCGTAGGCCTGCACGAAGGCATCGGCGAACTCGACCGGATCCTCACCGACGATGGCGCGCACGGGCGTCCTGTCGGCCGCCGCGCGCTCCCAGAGCTCGACGAAGTCGCCCATCATCGTGAGCGCCACGTCCCCGTCCATGACGGCACCGCCCGCGTACATGAAGTACCGGTAGAGCGCGTTCGCCGCTGGGGCGTACGGCTCGGGCAGCGCCTCCATGCGGGCCTTGTACTGCTTGTACTGCTTCTTCTGGTCGAGCGATCCGGTGACCAGTTCGATCCACTTCGCTGCCATGTCACTCTCCTCCTTGGCGGAGCTGGTCAAGTCGTTCGGTGAGGAAGCTCCAGGTCCTCCAGAACTCGTCGAGGTAGTCGCGTCCCGCGGCGTTGAGCGAGTAGACCTTGCGCGGCGGGCCCTTCTCCGACGGCACCTTCTCCACGTCGACGAGACCGCGCTGCTCGATCCTGATCAGCAGGGCGTAGACGGTGCCCTCGGCGATGTCGGCGAAGCCCCGCTCGCGCAGCCACGCGGTGATCTCGTAGCCGTACGCCGAGCGGCCGGCCAGGAGTGCCAGCACGATGCCCTCGAGAGTGCCCTTGAGCATCTCGGTCGCCAGCTTGCCCACGGACCTCACCTCCCTCGCTACTCATTAACAATGACTACTGGTACAAAGTAACACTGAGTAGTGACCGGACGCAAGCCTTGTGACAATGGCCCGATGGATCAGGTCAGGGTCGCCACCCCAGTCGACGCGAGCGCTGTCGCCTCCCTGCTGCACGACTTCAACACCGAGTTCGACACCCCGACTCCCGGTGTGGACGTGCTCGCACGTCGGCTCAGCGATCAGCTCGCCGGGCCGTCGATCTTCGCGATCGTCGCCGACGAGCCGCCCGTCGGACTGGCACTCGTCTCACTGCGCCCGAACGCCTGGTACGACGGGCCGGTCGCGCTTCTCGACGAGCTGTACGTCGTGCCGGATCTGCGCAGCAGGGGGATCGGGACGGCACTGCTGGCCGGCGCGCGCGCCGAGGCGAAGAGGCGGGGTGCCGAGCTGATGGAGATCAACGTCGACTCGCCCGACACGGACGCCCGGCGGTTCTACGAACGGCACGGGTTCAGCTGCGCGGAGCCCGACACCGGCGAGATCGCGCTGTACTACTGGGGTACGACGTGAGTGGGAGAAGCGCTACAGCAGGTCCATCGCTAGCAGCGGCTGACGTACGCGATGCCGGCGACCGTAGCTAGGGCGACGATCGCGAGGATCCAGCCGCGAATGATGCGCTCGCCGGTGAGCACCACCACGAACCACGCGGAGGGCAGGAGGCTGGCGACTGCCGCGAGCACGACTGCGGTCACCGACAGCGGCCCGATCGGGAAGCCCTCGGCCCTGCTCGTCCACCCGGGCGCGATCCCAAAGGCCAGGGTCACTCCGACGAGGCAGCCCACGAGAGTGAGGAGGGCTCCGATCCGGAAGGCATGGGGTGCTGACGGCCAGGCGAACGCCCACGCCGACTGCAGAGCGACCAGCAGCCAGATCGGCCCGGCGAACAGGACGTACAGGACGGGCATCCACGCGAACGTCGTGTCACCGGATGGTGCCTCCGGCATTGTTGTCGCGACCCAGTAGGCGAACACCCAGGCCACTGTGGTCACCACCGGCGTGAGCAGCGCGGCGACGATCAGAGCATTCGCAGGTCGCTCGAATCGTGGTGACGATCGAATGCGCCGGTAGGTCCGCCGCTGCCTCGTCGAGCTGTCGAGAGTCATCTGACACCTCCCACCAACGGTACGCCGGAGGCGCGTGGCTTAGCCCTTCAGCCGCCCGGTCTCGTACGCCCACATCGCGATCTCGACCCGGTTCCGGGCGCCGATCTTCTGCATGAGGCTGGCCAGATGCGTCTTGACGGTGCTCAGGCTGATGTGGAGCTCGTCGGCGATCTCCGCATTCGTCCGACCGCGGGCGACGGTGACGAGCACCTCCTCCTCGCGGTCGGTCAGCGGGGAGAGGGGCTGCGCAGCCGCGGGAGCGCCCTCGGCCTCCGCGAACGCAGCGAGCAGGCGCACGGTCACGCCGGGGTCGATGAGTGCATCGCCGTTCGCGGCCGCGTGCACCGCCTGCGTCAGCAGGTCCGGTCCGCAGTCCTTCAGCAGGAAGCCACGAGCGCCGGCCTTGAGTGCGCCATACACGTACTCGTCGAGATCGAAGGTCGTGATGACCACCACGGCGACCGGGTCGGCGACATCGGAACCGGCCAGCAGTCGCGTGGCCTCGAGTCCGTCGAGCTCCGGCATGCGGATGTCCATGAGGCAGACGTCCGGGCACAGCTCACGCGCCATCGACACGGCCTCGCGGCCGTTGGCGGCGGTGCCGACCACCTCGATGTCCGGCTGGGCGTTGAGGATCATCGCCAGGCCGGCGCGCACGAGCTCCTGGTCGTCGGCCACCAGCACCCGGATCGTCATGCGATGGCCACCCGTCCTCGGCAGCTCGGCGGACACTGTCCATCCGCCCTCCCGGCGCGCGCCGGCCTCGAACGTCCCGTCCAGCAGGGCGACCCGCTCGGCCATGCCCACCAGTCCGAAGCCGGGCTCCTGGCTGGAGGGCGACACGGGCTCGCCGTCGTCGGTGACCTCGAGGCGGACGCTCGTCGCGCCGCCCACCACGCGCACGTCGATGCGCGAGGGCCGCCGGGCGTGACGCAGGGCATTGGTGACGCCCTCCTGCGCGATCCGGAACACGGCGGCATCGACGGCAGTCGGCAGGCCCGCGACATCGCCGGAGACGTGCACCTCGACTCGAGGCGAATCGGCGTCGCCGCGGGCGAGCAGGTCGAGGTCGCTCACGCCTCGCTGAGGTGCCAGCGCAGGTGCACTCGTGTCGCGCAGGGCCCCGACCATCGTGCGCATCTCCGTCAGGGCGCGGGTCGCCTCGGACTCGATGATCCGTAGCGCCTCGCCCGCGGCCTGCGGATCGGTGGCGCCGACGACCTGCGCGGCCTGCGCCTGGATCGCGATGGCCGACACGTGATGAGCGACGGTGTCGTGCAGCTCGCGAGCGAGCTGCTCGCGCTCGAGCAGCCGGTACTGCTCCACCTGACGTCGACGGGCCGAGGTGGCCGACCGCACCGCGAGGCCGAGGGCGGCGGACGTCAGCAGGAAGGCGAAGCCCGCCACGATGTCGACGGGCCGGCCGATGATCGCCTGCTGGATGAGGTTCGCGATGACGACGAACGACACCCCGACGGCCACGTCACGCCCGGATGCCCAGCGGCACAGCGCGTACGGCAGTACGAGCCCGAAGGCCAGGGCATAGGGGCCGAACGTCGGTGGACCGCTCGGGCTGGCCGCCAGCGAGAGCACCACGGTCGTGCCGAAGACGACGACCACGACGGGCAGTGGATGGGTGCGTCGCCACAGGGTCGCCGCCGCCAGCAGCAGGCTACAGGGCGAAGGCGGCGATGCGCCACGTCGCGTCGGGTCGCAGGAGCGCCTCGAGCACCGCTGCGGCGACGACGAGGCCGACCAGCAGCCAGTCCCGCCATACCCGGGCGGGCGGATCCGGGACAGCCGGCTCCTCCCACAGGGATCGAAGCGCGCGGGGCATCACGGGTTCAGCGTAGGGACTGGACGGGAGTGCGCATCGGCCGTTCGGCCGAGGCCTTCATCGGCTGCCGCCGCACGACCCACTCGACCACCGCCAGGTTGAGCGCCCAGGACAACGCCATCAGCAGAGCCCGGACCGTCGGCTCGGGAGCACCGAACGCGAGCGTCCACGGCAGGATCACCAGGACCTGCGTGCCCGCCCCCATGCCGATCGCATAGCCGCGCATCATCCACAGTCGATGGCTGGCGACGTCGCGTCGCAGGATCGACGTGACCCCCAGGACGAGGCTGACGATCATCAGCGTGCCGAAGAACAGGCGGAACGCCTCGAGCAGCGCGTTGTCGTAGGCCGGCAGGTCGTAGTAGACCGCCATCCACAGGCCGGATGCCGCGGCCGCGAGCCCGAGCGGCACGAGCATGCGGCCGGAGCGACGGTGCCACGCCCGGCGCCGAAGGCTCGGCACGAACTGGAAGGCACCGACGAGGCAGAACACGGTCGCCGAGACGATGTGGACGATCACCGGCGCCGGCACGGCGAAGAAGCGGGCGTTCTCGGCCGTTGCCGTGGCGCCTCCCGCCAGCTGGCTCAGCCGGGCCGCGCCGGCAGCCACGGGAACCAGGCTCAGGGCGATGAGCCCCGTCGGTACCGGCCACTGCCGGTGGGATCTGGTGCGCACGGGCGTGCCTCTCGGTTCGACGTGACGGCGCGATGTCGCCGTCCCGACGATCGTCGCGGGCCGACCGCCGGCGCACACCCGCCTGACGGCCAGACCTGCCTCGTCCCCCGGGACCAGCGCCGGCTCGTACTTTCGGCGGAGCGGTGGTGTAGAACCGGGTCCATGCAGTTCCTGTGCGTCCCCCGGTTCGGCGCGTGATGGCACGCAGCGTCGATCCGCGCGTGCAGGCAATCCTCGCCGCGATCGCCCGCGCGCGGGTGGCCGACAAGCGCATGCGGCTCGGGGAGTCCCTGGGCGACGACGTGGGCGTGCAGATCGCGCACCAGGCGATCCTCCACAACCTGACGGTCATCGTCGAGGCCGCGCAGGCGCTGCCCCCCGAGGTCCTCCAGCGGGACTCCGCAACACCGTGGGGCGAGTTCGCCGCCATGGGCGATGCCCTCGGCCGCAACTACTACGTCATCGACACGGACGAGGTCCATCGCACCGTCGAGGTGGACCTCCGCGAGCTCGAGAGGGCGGTTGACCGGCTGATCTCGTAGATGCCTGTTCACCCGGGCCGACAGCCTCTAGCGTGGGCCTCGTCACCGCTGACGGAGGAGAACTCATGGCCATGAACGCCCCTGCATCGTCCCCAACCGTGAAGGGTCGCACCCGGATCCTGGCCGGGGTCGGCGCCCTGTCGGTGGCCGTGGCCGCGCTGGCCCTCGGCTCCTCGCCAGCGACGGCCGGGGACGTGGTGTCGACGACCCCCGGCGGCGACACGGCTCCCCGCCTCGTTCGCCTGCAGCTACTGGCGTTCAACGACTATCACGGTCATCTCGAGGCATCGACGCCCGGCCCGGTCGGCGACCAGGCGGCGGGTGGCTCGGAGTACCTCTCGGCGGCGCTCACCCAGCTGCGCGCCGGCAAGCGCTACAGCCTGACGGTCGCGGCGGGCGATCTCATCGGCGGATCGCCCGCGCTGTCGGGGCTGTTCCACGACGAGCCGTCCGTCGAGTCGCTCAATGCGATGGACCTCGACGTGTCCGGCGTCGGCAACCACGAGTTCGACGATGGCGTCGCCGAGCTGAAGCGGATGCAGGACGGCGGGTGCCATCCCGTCGACGGCTGCTACTTCCCGGACCAGCCCTACGCGGGAGCGGACTTCCAGTGGCTGGCCGCCAACGTGGTCAAGGAGGGCACGCGCAAGACCGTCCTTCCGCCGTACTGGATCAAGGACGTCGGGGGCGTCAAGGTCGGCTTCATCGGCATGACGCTCGAGGGCACGCGATGCGATCGTCGCCGCCGCGGGCATCGCGGGCTACTCGTTCCTCGACGAGGCCCGGACCGCCAACCGCCTCGTTCCCGAGCTCAAGGAGCAGGGCGTCGAGAGCATCATCGTGCTGCTGCACGAGGGAGTGACGCAGGACCCGGCTCCCGGTGACATCAACGGCTGCAACAACATCAGTGGCCCGGTCGTGGACATCAACAGCAAGCTCGACGCGGAGATCGACGCGGTCCTCACCGGTCACACCCACCAGCCCTACAACTGCATGCTGCCCGGACCGGACGGCCGCAAGCGGATGGTGACGAGTGCCTACTCCTTCGGCCGGGTCGTCTCGGAGATCAACCTCGTCCTCGACAAGGACACCGGCGAGGTGCGCCGCGCCCTGAGCAAGGCCACGAATCACGCCGTCATCCAGTCGGCGCTCACCCCCGATCCCGCGCTGACTGCGGTGATCGCCAAGTGGACGCCACTCTTCGAGGCGGCCGGCAACACCCCGGTCGGGACGATCACCGCCGACATCCTCCGCGGCGGGACCCCGCCCGGCGCAGACCGTGGCGTCGAATCGTCGGCCGGCAACCTCGTCGCCGACGCCCAGCTCTGGGCGACGTCGTTCAACGATGCGCAGATCGCCTTCATGAACGCCGGCGGTGTGCGCTCCGACCTCAAGTACGCGCCCTCCGGCGCGGAGGGAGCCGGCGTCGTGACCTACGGCGAGGCGTTCACCTTCCAGCCGTTCGGCAACACGCTGGTCACGATCCCGATGACCGGCGCCCAGGTCCTCGCGGTGCTGCAGCAGCAGTGCCAGCCGGCGGGCTCGTCGCGGCCGTTCCTGAGCCTCAGCGCCTCGGCAGGGATTCACCTACACCCAGAGCCGGACGATCGTGAACGGCACCTGCACGGCGGTGTCCATCACCGATGTCCAGCTCAACGGCCGGGCGCTCGACCCGGCGGCCACGTACCAGGTCACGGTGAGCAACTTCCTGGCCGACGGTGGCGACAACTTCACCGTGTTCCGGCAGGTGCCGGCCTCGGAGCGGCTCCCCGGCGGGGTCGACCTCCAGGCGCTCGTCGACTACCTCGACACCTTCTCGCCGGTGGCGCCGCCGCCCACGAATCGGGTGAACGAGGTCCCGTAGGGGTCGGCTCTCGTCTAGCGCTCTCCAGCATCGATAACCGAAGGAGCAGTAGTGGCTCGCGCCCGTGTGCACAACTTCTCGATCTCGCTCGACGGCTTCGGGACCGGTGTGGACCTGAATGCCCAGGCACCGTTCGGCCATGCCGGGCACCGGCTCGTCGAGTGGATGAAGGCGACGCGCTTCTGGCACGAACTCGGCGTGGTCGCGATGCCTGACGGCCCGGCCGGCACCGCCGGCGTCGACAACGCGTTCGCCGAGCGGTTCGCGCCCGGCATCGGCGCCGAGATCATGGGGGCCGGCAAGTTCGGCCCGCCCGGGTGGCAGGACGACCCGGATTGGCGCGGGTGGTGGGGCGAGAACCCGCCCTTCCACTCGCCGACGTTCGTCCTGACCCATCGGCCGCGCCCGCCCATGGAGATGGACGGCGGCACCACGTTCCACTTCCTCGACGTGCCTCCCGCTGAAGCACTGGCCGTGGCCGTGGAGGCAGCCGCTGGTGCCGACGTCCGCATCGGCGGCGGCCCGACGGTGGTCCGCGACTTCCTCGCTGCCGGGCTCGTCGACGACCTGCATGTCGTGCAGGTGCCGATCGTGCTCGGCCGCGGTGTGCGGCTGTGGGACGGCCTCGAGGGACTGGAGCTGCAGTACGACGTGGAGGCGGTGACGTCGCCCAGCGGCGTCACGCACCTCACCTTCACGCGCTGACGGGGCGGCCCAGGGGCGTTCAGGTATTGACGGGGGAGAGCTGGGACGCGAGCTTCTCGAACTGCTGCTTGTAGCCCCACTTCATGCCGAATGCGGCGAGCCTGGCGCCGGGGCCGATCTCCGTGATGGTGACCCGGAAGGTCATGACGGTGCTGCCGCCGGGTGCGTCGGCGAGCGTCAGCACGTTGGAGTGGTGGATCGTCGTCTCGGCCTCCTCGCCCTCCGTCCACGACCGCGCGTCGAACGCGAGCCGCACCCCTTCGTCCAGCTCGGTGATGGCTCCGTCCATGGGCCACCGCGTGCCCTGGTACTTGCCCATGCCCGCGTCGGCCTCCATGACGATCCGGAACCGACCGCCGATCCGCAGGTCGACGTCGCACTCGGGGATGAATGTCTTCTCCGGACCCCACCACTGCGTGAGCAGTTCGGGGCGCGTCCAGGCCGACCAGACCCGGTCGCGCGCGGCCGGGTAGGTGCGATCGAAGGCGAGGTCCTTCTTCACGGGTACCAACTTGCTCAGCATCAGCTGTCTCCATCTCTTTCCAGGAATGCGCCAAGGGTGTCGAGGCGCTCGTGCCACACGCCTTCGAAGGTCCGGAGCCACTCGGCGATGTCGTCGAACGGCTCCTCGTTCAGGCGGTAGATCCGTCGGCGAGCGACGGCCTCCACCGTGAGCAGCCGGGCGTCGCTCAGCACCCTGAGGTGCTTGCTGGCCTGCGGCTGGCGAAGCGAGAGCCGGTCGGCGATCTCGCCGACGGAGCAGGGCCCCGTCCTGAGCAGCTCGACGATGCGCAGGCGAGTGGGCTCGCCGAGCGCTACGAGGGTGTCGACCTGCATGAGTGCGACACTACCTGACATATTCCTGAAAGGGAATATGTCAGTGTCCTCGTCCGGACTCGGGGCGCTACGCCGAGCGGCGGGCGGCCTTCTTGGCCGCGGGCGCTTCCTGCTCCGCGGCCGTCGTGCGCTTGGTCGTCGTCTTGGTCGCCTTCGCCGTGCCCTTGCCGGTCGCCTTCGCCGCAGGAGCAGCCGGCTTCGCCGCCGTGCCTCGCGGAGCGCGGGCGGGCTTCGCGACGGCAGCGGTCGTCTCCTTGACGGCGCGCGGCTTGCGCGCGGCCTTCGCCGGGGCCTCCTTGGACTCGGTGGACTCACGCGCCTCCTGGGTGCGGCGCACCGACTCGCGCAGGGCGGTCATCAGGTCGAGCACGATGCCGTCCCCCTCGGCAGCGGCGACGTCGGCCGACGGCTCGAGGACGGCACCGCCGCTGAGCTTGTGGTCGATGACGTCGAGCAGGGCCTCGCGGTAGTCATCGCGGTAGTCCGTCGGCTCGAAGTCTGCCGACAGGCTCTCGATGAAGGACGCCGCCATCGCCAGCTCCTGCGGCCGCACGTCGGTGTCGCCGGCCAGCACGTCGAACTGCGCCGGGCGCACCTCGTCGGGCCAGAGCATCGTCTGCAGGACGAGCACGTCGTCGCGTACGCGCAGGGCGGCCAGCTGCGTCTTGGTGCGCAGGACCACGCGGACGATGGCGGTGCGCTCCGTCTGCGACAGCGCCTCGCGCAGCAGTACGTACGGCTTGAGCGCCCGCGCCTCCGGCTCGAGGTAGTAGCTGCGATCGAACAGCATGGGATCGACCTGGTCGCTCGGCACGAACTCGAGCACCGAGATCTCCTTGACGCCGGGCACCGGCAGGCCCTCGAAGTCCGCGTCCTCCATGATCACGACGCGACCGGTCTCGGTCTCGTACGCCTTGGACAGGTCCTTCATCTCGAGTCGCTCGCCGTCCACAGAGCACGTTCGAACCATCTTCACGCGACCGCCGTCGACGGCGTGCACCTGATGGAACCGGACGTCGTGGTCCTCGGTGGCGGCGTACAACTTGATGGGCACGTTGACCAGTCCGAAAGCCACTGAGCCAGTCCACATAGCGCGCATGAGTCCTCCATGTCGGCGGGGAAGTCGACCCTCGTACATGGTCCGGGGGCCGCGACTGGTCCATGATGACCCTGTGCGGCCCATGCTGGCTAGCCCTGGAACCCTTCCAATTGCTGGAGACGGAGGGGAGTGGGCCTATGAGGTCAAGTGGGACGGCATGCGCGCGCTCGCTCAGATCGTGAGGGGACACGTGCGGCTGTCGAGCCGTTCGGAGATGGACGTGACGGCTCGGTTCCGCGAGATCGCCGAGTCGCCCGCCCTTGTCGGGCTGGGCGAAGGCACGGTCCTGGACGGCGAGATCGTCGCCTTCGACGCGGACGGACGTCCGTCGTTCAGCCTTCTCGCACCGCGCATCCAGGGGCACCGAGCGAACGCGGTGAGCGTCAGCTACGTCGTGTTCGACATCCTGCGCAGCGGTCCTCGCGACCTGCTCCGCGAGGCGTATGACACGAGGCGCGCGAGCCTGGGCGAGACCGTGCAGGACGGCCCCTTCGTGGTCGTGCCCGACGCCTTCGCCGACGGGCCGGCGCTGCTCGCGACCACGCAGGCACAGGGACTCGAGGGCGTGGTGGCCAAGCGCATCAGGTCGACGTACCAGCCGGGAGTGCGCAGCCCCGACTGGGTGAAGGTGCCGCACCGCAGGCGCCACTCGTTCGTCATCGGCGGGTGGAAGCACGGCACGTCGCACGGACATCCAGTGGCGTCCCTGCTCGTGGGAACGCCGACCGCGGACGGACTGCTGGTGTTCGACGGTGCCGTCGGCTCGGGACTGGGAGACGCGGAGGTCCGCGCCCTGGCACCCGTCATGCGCGAGATCCGGCGGGACGAGCGTCCGTTCCACTGGGCGGTCGGGCTGCCCGCCGAGGACGAGGTGACGTGGGTCGAGCCGCTCCTCGTCGTCGACGTCGAGCACCTGGGTCGCACTGGGGGCGGTCTGCTGCGTTCGCCCGCCGTCATCCGGCTGCGACCGGACGCGTCGTATGAGTCGGTATGGCGAGAGGGTGGCGGCTGATGGCGAAGGGCGGCGCGGACGCGACAGTGGAGGTGGACGGTCACGAGATCCGGCTGACCAACCTGGACAAGGTGCTGTATCCCGCGACCGGCACCACGAAGGCCGAGGTCATCGCGTACTACACGCAGGTGGCCGAAGCCCTGCTCCCGCTCGCGACGGAACCGGCCCGTGACGCGCAAGCGGTGGCCCAACGGCGTCGAGCAGTCGTCGTTCTTCGAGAAGAACCTGCCGGCCGGGACGCCGGACTGGGTCTCCCGCGTCACGATCCACCACATGGGCGCGCGCTCGGGCCGCGGCGAGCGTGACCTCGACTACCCGCTGGTCGACGACACCGCCACGCTGGTGTGGCTGGCGCAGGGCGGCGCCCTGGAGCTGCACGTCCCGCAGTGGCGCATCGACCCCGCGTCAGGCGCGCCGGCGGAGCCCGACCGCCTGGTCATCGACCTCGACCCGGGCCCGCCGGCCGGGCTGGACGCCTGCTGCGAGGTGGCGCTGGTGGCGCGGCAGATGCTGCAGTCGCAGGGCCTCGACCTGCATCCGGTGACCAGCGGCTCGAAGGGGATGCAGCTCTACGCGACCCTGCCTCCGACCACCGAGCGCGGCGTCGAGGTGCTCGATCGGGCCGGGAGCGTGGCGGAGTACGCCTACGCGCTGGCGCAGGCGCTCGAGCGCACCCTTCCGGACCTCGTGGTGAGCCAGATGTCGCGTGCGCTGCGCCCGGGCCGCGTCTTCGTCGACTGGAGTCAGAACAACCCGGCGAAGACCACGATCGTGCCGTGGTCGCTGCGGGGCCTGTCCTCGCCGACCGCGGCGGTGCCCGTGCCGTGGACCGACGTCGAGCGCGGGGGCCTGCGGCAGGCGACGCTGCGAGGAGGCGGCGGAGCTCGTCGCCAGCCGCGGGCCGCTGCTGGCCGCGCTGGCCGGGCCGGCTGGGTGATGTTCCCGAGCACCCAAGGAGTCGGAGCGCGGTTCAGCGGACACTAGCGGCGCTCCTTCGTGTGTGCTTGTATGACGCAGGCCGAGAGGATGGCGAGGGGATCCGGGCGTGCGCAACGTGTTCTCCATCCGCGCCTCGGCGCTGAGCCCGACAGCGCGGTACCGCGTTCTTGCTGCGTTGACTGCTCTGGGGGCGGCCCAGTGCGCCGCGTTCGCGGTGTGGCCGCCCGACCCGGGGATGCCGTCCGACGCCCTCTTCGCAGCCGCAGCGCTGCTCGCCGTGGCGGCCCTGGGGGTGTGGCTGGTCCTGCCTCGCGGCAGTCGCTGGCTGCTCGACGTCTGGGTCGCGATCCTGACGACCGGGATCTGCGCCGCCGCGTACTACGGCGCGTCCGCATCGGACCAGCTGGCGGCCGCGCTGGCGCTGGCCCTGCTCGCGGCGTACTGCGCCTACTTCCTCCCGCTGGGCCGGATGCTGTTCCAGGTCACCTGGATGATCGTGCCTGTTCGTCGCGCTCACCATCGCCTCGCCGCAGCTGTCCTCCCCGCTGTACACGGCCATCGTCGTCGTGACCCTGGTCGCGCTGGTGTGGATGGTGTCCCACCTCGCGTCCCTGCTGGCCGCCGCGGCCGTGCGGGACCCGCTGACGGGGATCCTGAATCGTCGGGGACTCGTCGAGGCAGCCGAGCTCGTCCGCGCGGTCATCCTGCGAGCCGAGCGGCACATCACCGTCGTGGCGATCGACCTGAACAACTTCAAGGGCTACAACGACAAGAACGGCCACCTCGCCGGAGACCGTCTTCTGGTCGACCTCGCCCGTGCCTGGCAGGGCGTGCTCCGGTCCGCGGACATCCTGGCCCGCGTGGGAGGCGACGAGTTCATCATCGTCCTTCCGGACACCGACGCCGCTTCGGCCCACTCCATGCTGGCGCGCCTGCACGAGGCGAGCCCGTCACGATGGTCCGCTGGTGTCGTCGACTGGCCCCCCGGGGAGTCCTTCGCCGCCATCCTCGGCAAGGCCGACCAGGCCCTCTACCTCGCCAAGACGAAGCGGTAGCGACGTCGTCCGACTGCGCACGCCCGTCATCAGGGAGTGGGAGTTGGCGTGGCGCAGGGTCGCGTCACGGCGGTGACCCCCGCGGTGTCGCCCGGGCCGAGCACGGTCCGGTCCGTGACGATGTCGTACATGATGTTGCCCTCGTCGGGGGAATGGCCCAGTCCGAGGATGTGACCGATCTCGTGCGCGAACAGGTGGATCAGTTCGGCCTTCGACTGGGCGTTGATGTACTCCGCCTCGAAGACCGCCTCACCCGTGACGAACTGCTGCGTCTCGGCCCGGACGAGGATCGGGGTACCGAGACCGACGACCCCGCCGTCGAGGCGAGGTGCCTGCACCTCCTTCTCGGCGGACAGGTAGATGTGGTTCTCCTTCAGCGGTCCGTTGACGGGCACGAGTGTCCGGGTCGCCGGGTCGAGGCGCAGCTCCTCGCTCCCGACCGACACGAACGTGCAGCCCCGACGCGGCCGTCCACAGCGCGGCCACCTTCTTCAGGGCCGATCGCACTCGGTCCGCCGCGGCCGGCTTGAGGTGGGTGGTGTCGGCGGACACCGTCACGGGGCCCGCGCAGCGCGACCACCCGTATCCCCGCAGCGGTCCGTTCGGGTCGAGGTAGGTCCAGCCCGAGCCACCGCCGCCGAGACGTCGCCCCGGAGCCCTCCTTGGCTGCCTGCGCCGACGGAGCCAGGGCGCGATGGCTGAGCCGGCGTCGAAGGAGCCGGCTCGCTGATCGCTGGTTGTCCCGTGGGAACCGCCGACGGCGCCGACGAGCAGGCCGACAGGCCCAGCACCAGCAGCAGGGCTCCGGGGGCGCTCGCAGCCGCTGGGCGACGCATCCACCCTGTCCGCGGCACGTCGCCTCCCGACATCGCCCCGATTGCGTCCAAGAGTGGCACGCGATTCCGCTTGCCGTGAAGGGGAGCGCGGGGTCCAGTTGGCCACATGGTTCGGTCTCACTTTGGCGAAGACCCGCCGTGGCGGGTTTCCCATTGGAGTCAAGTGGGGTAGAAGTGGAGTAGTCGCCCCGATGCTCGGAAGGATGACCATGACCCTCCGCCGTACCCTCGCAGCCGCCGCCGCCGGACTTTTCGCCGTCGCCGGACTCGCAGCCTGCAGCTCCACGTCCACGTCCAGCACCGACGTCGCTGAACTCGAGGCCCGCGTCACGACCCTGGAGAGCCAGGTCGCGGGCCTGGAGGCGATCGTCGGCGAGGCGATCATCGCGGACCCCGCCGCGCAGATAGCCGATCTCGAGTCGCGGATCCAGGGGCTGCAGCAGGAGCTCAACGACTCGCAGGCCCAGGCCGCCGATGCGGCCGACGCCGTCGCGGCCGAGGCCGATGCCGCGCGGGCCGCGGTGGACGACGCGCAGGCGGCGGTCGAGAACGCCGTTGCCAACCTCGATGCTGCCGCCGATGTCCGTGACGAGGCCATCGCCGACGCGCAGGCCAGGGTCGACGAGGCCAGGGTCGCGCTCGACGCGCTGAAGGCGAAGATCGCCGAGATCATCGGGGCGAGCGGCTCGCCGGCGGCCAGCCCCAGCGCCCAGTAGTCGCTCATGGAGTCCGGGGGCAGCCGATGACGGTCGATGACGGCCCTGTCGTCGAGTACGGGCACCGCGTGCATCCCGTCCTGCACGTCCTGACGCCGGTGGCCACGATCGCCACCGTCTGGGCCGCACGGGAGGTCATCACGCGCACCTACGTGCGCGCCACCGGCCGGGAGGCACCGGTCCCCAGCGACCCCCGGACCTCGTGGAAGC
Organism: uncultured bacterium; assembly: GCA_963707385.1. Lineage (GTDB taxonomy): Bacteria > Actinomycetota > Actinomycetes > S36-B12 > S36-B12 > UBA10649. Next base: position 298,477 of record CAVPPK010000006.1, read on the forward strand.
GCGCGATCGCCTGGACCGTGATCACCACCTCCACCGCGGCGGTGATCGAGGTGTCACTGCGACGGCTGGCCCACGAGCGCCAGGTGGTCAGGGTCCTGCGGCGCGGATCGGCTCAGTCCTAGGCGGCTGGAGCCGCGATGTTGACCATCCAGGCGACGCCGAACCGGTCGCTGCACATGCCGAATGTGTCGCCCCACATCTGCGGCTCGAGTGGCATGGTGACGGTCCCACCGTCGACGAGGCCCTCCCAGTAGCCGCGCAGCTCGGTCTCGTCTTCGCCGCTGAGGCTGATCGTGATGGCGCTGCCCGAGGAGAACTCCATCCCGGGTGGCGCATCCGAGGCCATCAGCGTGAAGCCGCTGGGCGTCTCGAGCGTCGCATGCATGACGAGGTTCTCGACGGGCGTGCCCTCCTGCCCGTACTCCCCGAAGGTGTTGATGTGCAGCTCGCCGCCGAAGACGTCCCGATAGAAGGTCATGGCCTCCCGGGCGTTGTCGACGAACGAGATGTACGGGTTCATGCGGCTGCTCATTGCTGGTCCTCTCCTGCAGTGGGGTTGGGCGACGTGATCAGCGTCCGGTCGTCGACGGTGTCGATGTCGTCGATCTCCGAGGCCCCCGCCTCGATGTCGTCCTCGGACTCCACGCTCACGTGCGGCAGCAGCCGGTCGAGCCAGCCGGGCAGCCACCAGTTGCGCGGACCGAGGACCGTCATGAGCGCGGGGACGAGGATCAGCCGGACGACGAAGGCATCGAGCAGGACGGCAGACGACAACGAGACGGCGAAGAGCTTGACCGTCTGGTCGTTGCCGAGGACGAAGGCGGCGAAGACGCTCGTCATGATCAGGGCGGCGATCGCGACGACGCGACCCGAGCCTGCGAGGCCGCGGCGGATGGCCTTGTGGTTGTCGTGCGAGTGCATCCACTCCTCGTGCATGCGGCTGACGAGGAACACCTGGTAGTCGCACGACAGGCCGAACAGGATCGCGAAGACCATGATCGGCAGGAACGGGAAGATCGGGCCGGTGTTCTGCAGGTTGATCGCGCCGGCGAACCAGCCGAACTGGAAGACCGCCACCGTGATGCCCAGCGCCGCGGCGAGCGACAGCAGGCTGAACAGCACGCCCATCAGCGGCACGAGGATCGACCGGAACAGGAAGAGCAGCGCGATGAAGCCCAGGCCCACGACGATGAGCAGGAACCACGGGAGCGCGTCGCTGAGGACCTTCGTGAAGTCGACCGTCACGGCCTGGAAGCCGCCCACGAACGCCTCGCCGCCGGTGGCCGCGAGCGTCTGCGGGATCACCGTCTCGCGCAGGTGGAAGAGCAGGTCGGTGGTCGCCTCGTCCTGCGGGGCCGTGGTGGGGAAGACCTGGATGACGCCGACCTGCGCGTCTGGCGCGACGGGCGCCGCGGCGGCCAGGGCGACGCCGGGGTCCGCGTTGAGCGCCTCCGACAGGGCCCCCACGGCAGCCTGGTCGCCCGCGCTGGGGAGCTGCACCGCGATGTACATCGGTCCGTTGACCCCCGGGCCGAATCCCTCCGCGGTCAGGTCGTAGGCGATCCGTGCCGGACTGCCCTGCGGGGCCCCCGAGTCATCCGAGAAGCCCTGTCGCAGCTGCAGCACGGGCCCGGCGAAGATCAGCATGATGATGAGGGCCGTGATGGCAAGCGGCCACGGGTGTCGCTGGAGCCATTCGCCGTAGCGCGCGAACGCGCTCGGCTCGTGGATGCTGGGCGCCTTGCCGCGGCGCACGAGTCGGCGCCACAGCCAGCCGATGATCGTCACGGGCAGGAAGATGATCCAGCCGAGGTAGCGCAGGATGAGTCCGAGGACGTGCACCACTCCGGTGAACCGGGGCTTGGGGATCGCCTCCTCGTCGGTGACCCAGGCCATGCGCCCGACGAACGACCAGCTGCCGAGCAGGGACAGCACGGAGGGCAGCAGGAGGAGGGCACCCAGCATGACCATGAACACCGTGATGGCCGCGGACACGGCGATCCCGTTGAAGAACTCGATGCGCATCACGAACAGGCCCAGCAGCGCGATGATCACCGTGAGAGCCGCGAACTGCACCGCTCGACCCGAGGTGCGCACGGACTCGAGGGCAGCGGCGCGGGGATCGCGGCCGTGCCTCATCGCCTCGCGGTATCTGTTGATGACGAACAGCGAGTAGTCGATGCCGACGCCCAGGCCGATCATCGAGGCCAGGAACGGGGCGAAGGTCGCAACCGAGAAGAAGTTCGCCACGATCGGCAGGACCAGTGCCGTGGAGACGGACACCGACACGGCCGCTGACACGATCGGCAGGAAGGCACCGAGGATCGATCCGAAGGTGAACAGCAGGATGAACAGCGCGACGCCGACGCCGATGCTCTCGGAGGACGGCGGCTCGCCCTGCACGAAGCCGAAGATGCCGTTGGCACCGACGGTCAGCCCGTCCTCGCCGTTCTGTGCCTTGACCACGGCGAGGGCGTCCGCCACCTGCTCCGTCGGCAGGTCGCTGAAGGACTCACCGGCGAACAGCACGGTCGCGTAGGCCACCGTGCCGTCGGGGCTCACCCCCGCCTGACCGAAGTGCGACATGGGCCCGAGGGCCTCCGGCGGCAGCTCGGGCTGCTCGCCGCCGCCCGCACCGCCGCCCGCGGGTGCCTGCGCCTCCGGGCAGCCGGCCCCCAGCGGCTCGCCCAGTGGTGAGATGACGCACGTGATCCCGGGCAGCGTCGAGAGATCAGCGAGGACTGCGCCCATCGCTGCCGCCGGCCCCGCGTCGACAGCGGAGCCGGAGTCGGCTCGCCAGACGATCTGACCCTCGAGGCCCGAGCCCGTTCCCGCGCCGCCCGACAGGTCGCTCAGCAGGTCCTGCGCGGTCGTGGACTCGGAGTCGGGCAGGTTGAAGTTGTCGTTGTAGTCGCCCTTGAGCTGGCTGTACATGACACCGATGATGACGATCAGCAGCAGCCACGACGCGAGGCCGAGCCACGGATGTCGGACTGCCCATTGCGAGATTCGAGTCATGGGGGTCGCTCTCGTATGCGCGGCTCTCGTCGCGACTTGCGGCGACCGTACCAACGCATGTGAGCGTTAAACAAGGGTCGCCTAGGCTGCGATCGTGAACCACGCGTCCGTCCCCGAGCACGGCCTCGAGGCGCTTCGGTGGTGACCTTCCTCGGCCTGGTCATGCGCGGGCTCCGATGGCGCTGGGTGAGCTCGGTGGCGGTGGCACTGGTGGCCGTCGTCGCCATGGTCGGTGCGGTCCTCGGACCGCTGTACGCGAGCAGCGCTGCTGACTCCCTGGTTCGCGAGGGCATGTCGGAGGCCGCACCCTCGTCGACCGGCGTGCTGCTGCGCGCGCAGCGTGCGGGTCAGACCCAGTTCACTCCCGCTGACCTGCTCGACGCGGTCACGGAACGGGCAGCCGACCCCTCGCTGGATCAGTGGTACGAGCCGGGAACGCTCGGGATGACGGTGGCCAGCGGAGCGCCCAGGCGCGGGAACAACCAGCTCGGCCTTGCCCTGATCGGCTGGCATCGCGGACAGTGCGATGCCGTCGACATCACGTCCGGCGTGTGCCCCTCCGGGGTGGGCGAGGCGATGGTCTCCGCCAGGATGGCTGACCAGTTCGACATCGAGCTGGGGGAGACCCTGCGGCTCGGGATCAGCCCGGACCTGGGCGAGCGACCAGGCCGTGGTGGTCGGCACCTACGACGCGAACACGGCGGACCCGAAGGTGTGGGGCGCGGTCTCGCCCGCGCAGTTCCTGCCCTCGCAGGCCCCGGACGGTCCCGACCGTCTCGACGAGGTTGTCGTGGACGACGAGACGTTCCTCGGCTTCAGCGGCGATCTCGCGGCAACGAGCTTCCGGGCGCTCGACGCGACGACCGTCCACGCGTCCGGGGTCCCTGACCTCCGCGAGGCCGTGGAGGCGGCGACCGTGACCACCGCTTCGTCGGGTGGCTCCACGCCGAAGGTGCTCGTCACCAGCGGGTTGCCGGCGTTCCTCGATGCGCTCGACCCCGACCTCGCCGACGTCGCCGCAGCTGCGTTCGCGGTCACCGCGGCACTCGTGCTCCTCGCGTGGTTCGCGCTGTTCCTCGTCGTCTCCGCCACGAGTGAGGAGCGGTCCGGGGAGGTGGCGCTCGCCAAGCTGCGCGGCATGGGCGCTCGCTCGACGTTCCTGTTCGGCCTCGCTGAGCCGCTCGTCCTCATCCTCGTCGCGGTCCCGGTCGGGCTCGCCCTGGGCTACGCCGTCAACGCGTTCATCACCGGCATCGCCATGACCCCGGGCACGGACACCGCTATCACCGAATCCGCCCTGCTCGCACTTGCGGTCGGCTTCCTCGGTGGCGTGGTCGCCGCCACACTGGCCTCCCGCCGCATCCTCACCGCGCCCGTCATCGAGCAGCTGCGTCGCACGGGTGGCCGCCGAGCGCGGCTTGCGCGGTCCGTAGCAGTGGATGCCTTCGCGATCGCACTCCTGGCCGCGGGCATCTACCAGCTGCGGCGCGGCGGCACCGATGTCCTCGCTCTGCTCACCCCGTCCCTCATCGCGCTGACGATGGGTCTCCTCGCGGTGCGGGTCCTGCCCCGACTGGCTCGCGTGGAGGTCGCACGGACGCGCGGGTCGCGTCGCGTCGCCGGATTCGTCGCGTCATCCAACATCGCCCGCCGGCCGGCTGGCCTCCGCACGGTCGTCCTGCTCTCACTCGCGGTGGGCCTCACGGTGTTCGCCGTGGACGGCTGGGCAGTGGCCTCGGCGAACCGGGACACCGTCGCCCCCGCTGAGATCGGCGGGTGGGAGGTTCTCCACGTGCGCTCGTACTCACCGGGTTCCCTGCTGACGGCCGTGCGTGCCGCGGACCCCAGCGGTACGCAGGCGCTGGCCGCCGTCTCCAGCACGGATGGGACCCGGGGTGGCCTGATCGCGGTCGATGCGTCACGGCTCGGCGCCGTCGCGGCCTGGGATGCGGCGTGGACGGGCAGCTCCCGCGACGAGATCGGCTCGCTGCTCCACCCGCCGCAGGTGGCTGAGCCGATTCCGCTCGAGGACGAGCTCTCGATCGACCTCGAGTACGCGCCGGCGGCCGGATCGGGCGCGGTGAATCTCGCCGTGGCGGTACGGGATGCGGGTGGGCTCCCGCACACGGTGGGCCTCGGCGAGCTCCGACCCGGGACATCGACGTACCGCGCGGACCTGACCAGGTGCGTCGATGCTCCGTGCACGCTCGAGGCCTTCATCGTCACCCCGTCGCCGCTCGCGTCCACGGCGGCAGGCACCGTCACGATCTCGGGCGCGCAGGATTCCGGCGGCGACGTCGACCTGACGTCGGCAGGGTCCGCCGGGTGGCGCAGCGGCGCCACCTCGCTCCTTGTCCGTATCCCGCCCGTGGCCGACGTCTCCGTCGAGGAGCCAGGACGACTCGTGACGTCCTTCGACGTCGAGGGCGCCAGTGCGGCCGTCGAGGTGGCGGACCACCCCACGGAGCTTCCCGTCTTCCGCGGCAGCGACGCGGTGGTGAGCGAAGGGGTGGATACCGGCCCGAAGGTCACCATCCTCGACGGGCACGCCGTCCCCGCCCAGGTCCTCGGGTCAGGCGTGCTCCCGCGCAAGCTGCGGACGGGGGCGCTGGCCGACCTCCCGTTCGCGCTCGAGGCGATGGGCAGTGCGCCGACGCTGCTCGACTACCAGGTCTGGCTGTCCCCCGATGCCCCTCCGTCGATTCGCGCGGAACTCGAGGCAGGTGGATTCGAGGTGCTCGACGTCGACTCCGTCGAGGAGCGACTCACCGAGCTCGCCCAGGGCAGTGCCGCACTGGCGTTGCGGCTGTTCCTGATCGCCGCAGTGGTCGCGCTCCTGATCGCGGCCGGCACCGTGCTCGCCGGCACCTACATCAGCGCACGTCGCCGGGCCTACGAGCTCGCGGCGATGCGCTCGCTCGGCGCGCACCACCGAGTTCTCGTCCGCTCGGGACGACTCGAGCAGCTCGCGCTCGCCGTCACCGGAGTCGCGCTCGGTGCGGTGGCGGGCCTGCTGGGCGCGGCCCTCACCCTGCCCAACCTGCTGGCGTCCGCCTCCGTCGACAACCCGACGCCGTGGTTCGGCCCGGCGTGGCTACCGGTGCTCGCCACGATCGTCGGGGTACTGATCCTTCTCGCGCTCGTCGCTGAAGTCGGTGCGCGTCGCACCGCGCGGCTGGCCCAGCCCGACCTGCTGAGGGCGGTGCAGGAGTGATGAGCAGCAACGCGGGAGGCACGGGCCTCACCATCCGATGCGAGGAGCTCGTGCACATCTACCGCACGGGCGATGTCGATGTCGTCGCCGTGCGCGGGGTCGACCTCGATGTCGACGCGGGCGAGCGCGTTGCGCTGCTTGGCCCGTCGGGGTCGGGCAAGTCCACACTGCTCGGGATGCTCGGCGGTCTCATCCCCCCGTCGGCCGGGCGGGCGTGGATCGGCGACGACGAGATCGGCGGCCTCACCGAACGCCAGCTCCTGCGCATGCGCGCGGATCGCGTCGGGTTCGTGCTGCAGGGCGCGGCCCGGAACCTCCTTCCCTACGGAACGGCCACGGACAATGTCCGCTTCGCGCAGCGGTCGGTGTCCCGCGCGAGGCGCAGCGACCTGCTCCAGCCCGTCGCGCTCCTCGACGCGCTCGGGCTCGCCGACATCGCGGACAAGCCCATGGCGACGCTGGCGGGCGGCGAGCAGCAGCGGGTGGCGGTGGCCGTCGCCGTTGCGAACGGACCGGGACTGCTCCTCGCCGACGAGCCGACGTCGCAGCTCGACGAACCCGCCCGCGATGCCGTTCTCGACCTGCTCGACGCCGTCAACGAGCGGTTCGGGACGACCATCGTCGTCGTCACCCACGACCACGAGGTGGGCCGGCGGCTCGGCCGCACGGTGTCGATGCGGTTCGGGCAGGTGGGTCACGAGGGACGCAACGACGGCCAGTTCACCGTCGTCGGCAAGGACGGCAGCGTCCACCTGCCGGACGAGATCCTCGCCGAATGGCCGCCAGGGACGCGCGTCGTCGTCGAGACGAGACGGCGACCACGTCAGGCTGAGCAGGAGGCATTCGTGACAGCGCGATCCGGCGAAGGTCCACGCGTGCGTGGCCGCGGTCTCGTGCGTCACCAGGGCGGGACGCGCCATCATCGACCGCGTCGACTTCGAGGCCGAACCCGGAGCCGTGACGGCGGTCACCGGTGCGTCGGGCGCGGGCAAGTCGACGTTGCTGTGGGTCATCGCGGGGCTCATCGAGCCGGACGCGGGGGAGATCAGCCCCGACAACCGGTTCGACCTGTCGGCCGTCGTCGTCCAGACCTACGGCCTGCTTCCGGTGCTGACGGCGAAGGAGAACGTCGAACTGCCGCTGCTCATGCGCGGCGTCACGGGTGACGAGGCACGGCTCCGCGCCGAAGGGGCGCTCGCGCAGGCGGGACTCCCGGACCTGCACGACCGACTGGCCGAGGAGCTGTCGGGCGGGCAGCGCCAGCGCGTGGCGGTCGCGCGCGCTCTCGCCCTGCGGGCCGGACCTCCTCGTGGCCGACGAGCCGACCGCCGAGCTCGACGCCGCCAGTGCGGCGCTGGTCGTCGCCGCGCTCCGCGCCGAGGCCGATGCCGGCGTCACGGTCGTCCTGGCGACCAACGATCCGCAGCTCGCGTCCACCTGCGACCGCGTCTACCACCTGCGCGACGGCGCGATCGACCCGGACATGTCGACAGCGATCTTCCGATAGGAGAGCGGCTACCTGGTCGTAGCAGCAGACGCGGGCTTGTCGGCGAGGAACGCGGCCGAGGCGAGCAGCGCATCGCGAGCGGGCGTGTAGGTGAAGCCGAGAGCGCGGGGGCCATCGGTGCCGTCCACGTCCAGGTTGCGACCGAGGTTCGACGCGATGGTGCGCATCAGGGGAACGAAGCGCGCCATCACCCTGACCAGGAGATCGGGTGCCTGCCGGGTGGAGATCTTCCGGTCAGGGTAGGCCGCCTGCAGCACTCGGGCCATCTCGACCATCGACAGGGCTTCGGCGTTGGCCGGGAACCGCTGACCCGCGGTGTCGTGCTGGAGGGCAGCGACGTGCATGCGGGCCACGTCTCGCACGTCGACGACGGGCATCGTCATGTTCGGATAGGCGCGGTCCGTGCCCTTGAGGATGCGCTCGGCGTAGGCGAGTGACGTCCCGTAGTGCTGGTCCATCGGCACGCCGAACACCGCACCGGGGTTGATCGTCGTCAGCGTCATCTCCGGGTGCTCTGCGACGAAGTCCCAGGCAGCCCTCTCCGCCAGCGTCTTGGACGCCTCGTACGCGGACGTGGCCGGTCCGTCGGGGTCGGTCCAGTTGTCCCGGGTGGACCGCTGCATCAGGGGCTTCGACGAGTCCTTGTAGATGGCGGCGCAGCTCGACGTGAGCACGACCCGCCCAACTCCGGCCCGCTGCGCAGACCGCAGGGCCCGCAGCGTCCCCTCCACGGCGGGTCCGATCAGCTCCTGGGGATCCTTCGGCTCGCTGTCCGGGAAAGGACTGGCCGTATGCATCAGGACGTCGACACCGGTCATGGCCTCGTCCCATCCCTCGTCCTCGAGCAGGTCCACGCGGACGAACTCGATGCCGGCGTCGGGGAACAGGGCGACGAGCTGGTCGCGCCCGCGGTCCGAGCGCACGGTTGCCTTCACCGTGTAGTCGTTCTCCAGCAGTTCGCGGACGATGTGCTTGGCGATGAAGCCGGAGGCTCCGGTCACGAGGACGGTGGTCATGGGGGCTCCTGAGGGTTGGGGTCGGGCCGGAAGGAGAGGGGTCAGCCGGTGGTGACGGGGCGGATGGAGTTCCAGGCGAGGTCGAATGCCTGGGAGCACTGCTCCTCGGTGAGGCCACTCCGGGCGGCGACCTCGAGCTGCGTGATGAGGCTCTCGCTGAGGTAGGCCAGCGGAAGGTCCGAGAGCTCGCCGGCAGCGTGCGCGTCGGCGAGGATGCCGTAGAAGCGCGCGAACGACGCGTCACCGCGTTCGACGGCGGCGGGGCTGACGATGTCGGCGCCGCGCAGCAATTGGGTGACGCGATGCCGCGCGGGGTAGCGCCGGACCCAGCCGATCCACCGCATCCACAGGGTGCGGAGCTGCTCTGTCGCGGTGAGATCGTCGGGCACGTCGCCGATGGCAGCGATCAGATCCGACTTCAGCCACTCATAGAGCTGGTCGATCAGGTCCTGCTTGGTGCCGAAGTAGTGGAAGAGGGTGCCGTTGGAGACGCCGGCCTCCTCGGCCACCTTCGCCATCGATACGCCGACGCCATCGCGGTTGATCAGCCGAACGGCCGCCTCGAGGATGTCACTGGGCTCGTACTTCACGACTCTAGAGTAAACACTCTAGAGTGAACGGTCAAATGCTGCTCATGGTGAGACGGACCCGCAGAGCCGCGCGGCACCGGGTCCGCGGATCTCGCCCGGCCGCGTGGGTCGGCCCGAGACGGCCAGGAGCAGAGCGAGTGCCGACCCCTCAGCCACGTCTCCGTCCCCGATGGGGCCAGGGCCATCAGTCGGGACCAGCGAGACCCCGGCGGCTCGTTCCTTCCCGCCCCCGCGGCCGACGGGGGTCGCGAGCTGGTAGAGCAGGGCTGTCATCACCCCCGGAGCGGGATAGTCGTGGGCGATGCCGAGCGGCCGCCTGATGTCCTCGCCGTGCACGACGACCTCGACGAGGCGGGTCTCGCGCGGAGCAGGCGCGCTGGTGGTGCGGTCGCTGGCTGCGCGGAACCTGGCCAGCGTCACGTCGGGCGACTCGCCCCGTTCGCGCCTCACGCCCGCTGCGTTGCAGCGGTCGAAGTCGAAGCCGGCGGCGGCAAAGCGTCCGAGGAAGCCCAGCCGCGTCGCCTTCGCATCGTCGACCAGGTGGGCAAGGACATCGTGGACGTCCCAGCCGGGGCACAGCGAGGGCGTGGACCATCGCTCCGACGGGACCCCCTCGAGATCGTGCAGCAGGGCCTGACGCTCGGAGTGGACCATGGGCCAGACATCTGTCACGCCGTCAGTGTGCCTCGGGTGGCTGCCACAGCGGGTCGCGACCGATGAAGGCGATGAGTCGTGTGGTCACGTCCGCGTCCGCGTCGACGCTGACTCGCTGGCCGTAGTGACCCGACGCGCGGATCATCTCCTCGATCCCCTCCAGGCCGGCGAGCAGCCCGGCGGCGTAGTCGGCGTCGAGGACGACCGGCTGCCCGGTTGCGCGGGCGAGGTCCCAGCTGTGCATGAAGACGTCCGGCGTGATCAGCATGTCGATGGCGGTTCCGACCGTCATCGTTCCCGCCCTCGGATGCGCGAACTCCTCGTCGAGGCGCTCGGGCCGTGCGACGACGGCTCGCATCGCCTCGTCGAAGCGGGCCCAGTCGGCTGCCGGATCGGCGGCGGCTACGTCGCGCCGCGGCAGGTCGATGGCGGCCCCGTCGCGCAGCACGTCGGGAATCCAGTCGACCAGATGCCACACGACGTCGCGGGCAGTCCATTCCGCGACCGGTGACGGGGCGTCCCAGTCGTTCGTACCGGCGACGAGCCGGGTGAACCCGTCGGACACGGCCTCGTAGCGACCGGCGGGGTCGTCAGGAAGCGACATCGCGCAGCAACCCGTCGAGCTTCTCGTAGCCCTCGTTCACGCCGCTCTCCATCCCGCTTCTCAGCCACGCATCGCGGGCCTCGAAGCTGTCGCACAGTGAGCGCGCATGCAACCGTGTCATGCCGTCGCCGAGGTCGGTGAACTCGAGGGTCTCCAGCGAGACGTCGTCGGGCATCCCCTCCCAGGTGAACGTCTGCACGATGCGTGCCTCGCCGACCTGGTGGAAGCAGCCATGGAAGGCGTACTCGTCGTCGCCACGGGTGGCGACGTAGCGCCACGAGCCGCCGGTCGTGGGGTTCCAGTAGTCGATACGGGTGGTCAGGCTGCTGGGCCCGACCCACTGCGCGAACAGCTCGGGGTCCAGGTGCGCCCGCATGAGCTGCGCGGGGGTCGCCGCGAAGTCGCGGTGGATGTGGATGACCGGAACGTCGGTGTCCGGCTCGATGGTGGCTTCGGTGATGATCATGCGATCTCCTCCTTCGCGGCCGTGCCGCTGATGTCGGCGAGGACGTCGTCGAGGCGTCGGTAGCGCGCCTCCGCCTCGCGTTGGTACCTGCGAATCCAGCCAGCCATCATGTCCAGCACGGCGGGCTCGATGTGGACGGGGCGCCGCTGCGCGTCCCGGGTCTTGCTCACCAGTCCGGCTGCCTCCAGCACCTTCAGATGCTTGGAGACCGCCTGCAGGCTGAGGTCGTATCCCTCCGCCAGCGAGGTCACGGTCGAGTCGCCCTCGGCCAGCCGCATGAGCAGGTCGCGACGGGTCGGGTCCGCCAGTGCGCTGAACGCCCTCGACAGGTCGTCTGTCATGCTGCCTCCTCAACCGTGTGGTTGATAACGGTAGAGCACCGTTCCGCCGTAGTCAACCCCTCGGTTGATAACCGTTCGCTGGCGCCGGCGAGGTCGCCACCGATACTTGTCCCCGGGCCGGAGGGAGCCGCAGTGTCAGACGCCGACGACGTTCGCCGGATCGCCCTGTCCCTCGCGGGGGTCGTGGAGATACCGAGTGACGGATTCGACTTCAGGGTCGCCGGACACGGCTTCGTCTGGTCGTATCCCGAGCGAACCACCGGGCGACGCGTGATCAGGACGGACATCGCCGTGCTCTATGTCGGGGACGAGTCCGAGAAGCAGGCCCTGCTCCTGGGCGAGCCGGACCTCTTCTTCACCGCTCGCGGCTACGAGAACGCTCCCCTGGTCCTCGTGCGCCTTGAGCAGGTGGATGGCCGCCGGTTGTCCGAGCTGGTCACCGACGCCTGGCGCATGCGCTCGCAGCCACCAACGCCTGACCAGTAGCGCGCAGGGAGTGCGGCGGCCGCTGAGCCGGGGTTCCCGGCGAGGTGTAGCCATCGTTGATCCTGCCTCGCCGCACTGTCGAGTGCGCAGACTGCCGATAACCAAGGTATGGGTCTCCCATCCTCGGCATGGATCGGTCGCCATCGGCTGATGCTCGCTGCGGGTCTATGCGTGGCGCTTGTCGCCGCAGCCGGCCCCCTGGCCACCGGCGCCGCGGCAGCCGGCGGCTCCGCCCCGCAGGGCCCATCCTCGGTGAAGGCGGCGCGCGTCCCGGTGGTCACTCAGATACTGCCCGCTGACTACGATCCGGCCGCGTCCTACGAGGGGCAATCGATCTGCTCCCCGTCGCCGAAGCCCGGTGCCGTCAAGTTCGCGAAGCTGCTGACGGACACGTACGGCAGCAGATCCGTCGGCATCTCGCGGGGCTGCGACGTCGGCAGCACCAGCGAGCACAAGGAGGGCCGGGCACTGGACTGGATGGTGGGCATGGGCAAGGCGGGTCACGCCGACGCGGCCGCGTTCCTCGACTGGCTGCTCGGCCCAGACCAGGCCGGGGTCGTCAGCGGGAACGCCACCCGCATGGGCGTGATGTACATCGGATGGGACAACCAGTTCTGGCGCGCCTACGACGCCGATCGAGGCTGGACCGAGCTGGACGCCTGCTACTCAAGGGGCGACGACACCTCGTGCCATCGCAACCACGTCCACATCTCCCTCACCTGGGATGGGGCGAGCGGACGCACGTCGTTCTGGGACGGCACGGCGCTGACCCCGTACTGCTCGTCCTCTCGCTCGAACGCGTCCGTGGTCGTCGGCGGACGAACCGCGCAGCAGACCGACGTCCCGGCGATCCGGGTCCTCGACACGCGGCTCGGAGTTGGCCTGGTCGCGAGCAGCGGTTACGGGAGAGACGACAACTGGCGTCAGGGGAACCATGATGGCGGCTGGGGCGACGATGACGATGACGCCGACAGCGACGGCTACACCGACTCCGACGGCTACACCGACTCCGACGGCGACGCGGAACCGAGCGGCCTCGTAGGCACGGCGACTCCCGACGTCGTGCCGGCGGCCCCGGCCGTGCCCGCGCCGCCGGTCCCGTGCCGGGTCGGCGTTGCCGGCTGGGGCGGCAGCGGCGCCGTCCTCACGAAGGTGACCGGTCAGGGAGGCGTGCCTGACGTCGGTGTCGCAGCTGTCGCCGTGACCGTGCGGGCACTTGGCTCGACGGCCCCTGCCAGCGTGCGCATTCTCGGGCCCGGACAAGGATCCCAGCGGGGTCGTCACGAAGGTCCGCATGAACGGGCATGCCAGCGGAACTGCGATCGTCCCGGTGGCGGCTGACGGCACGATCGCCGTCATCACCTCCACTGGGGCGACCGACGTCACTCTCGACGTGACCGGCTACTACGGGGCCGGGGACCTGCCGAACACCCTTTCCGCAGACGAATGACCCGCGTCTGGGTCGGCCTCCGGGTCCGGCCTGCCTACGCTGGGCCCATGGCATCGGACGACCGCGAAGCGCTGCGCCGGTTGGTGGAGGAGCAGGGCGACGAGCACGCCGCCGCGCAGCTGGTCGAGATTGCCGTAGCGGACGAGGATGACGACTTGCTCCGAAACCTGGTCGACTCCGGTGTTGACCAGGCCGGTAGCGCCCTCGCCCGGCTGGCGGCGGAGCAAGGGGACATCGCCACGCTGAAGTGGCTCGTCGATGCCGATCAGGAGGAGGCGGCGGCGCTGCTCGGCGAGATCGCGGCCACATCCGGAGACGAGGATCTGGTCCAGTACTTGATTGATTGCGGCTACGAGCCTCCCGCGCGTTGACGCTAGTGCTCGCTGGCTGACTACTTCTTCAGCGTGCGCCAGTGTCCGATCACATGTGCCGGCCGTCGGTTCTGGCTGCCAGCGCGGCCGTCTGCTCGGCGGTGATGGCGAGGGATTTCTCGAGGTAGCGGACCAGGAAGCGCAGTTCGGCCATCGTCAAAGACCTGTGCAGTTCGTCGAAGTCCCGGCCGATGCCCTCGTACACATTCTCACCGGCCGCAAGGCGGTCCGGGTCGGCTGTCACGACGACCCGTCTGCGGTCGTGGTCGTCGGTGTTCCTGCGTGCGAGGCCGGCGGCGCTGAGCCGGTCGATCACGCCGGTGACTGCACCGGACGTGACGTGCAGTCGGCTCGCGAGCGCGCCGGCCGACTGCGGACCCTCGCGCAGGATGATGCTCAGCGCGCGCATGTCCGTGATCCCCAGGCCGTAGGACGCCGCGGCGGCTTGCTGGAACAGGGCCGTCTGGGTAGCCCCCTGCTCGCCCAGCAGTCGGAGCCGGTCGACGAGGGTTTCTCGCTTCTCCATGGGGTCATCTTGCCATATAAGAATCTTAGTGACTAAGATATCGACATGGACACCTCGGCAGACGTTGACACTCGCAGCGGGGCCACGATCGCCGTGACGACAGTGGGGCACACGGGCCGGGGGATTCTGGTGGTCCATGGCGCGATGCAGGCGGGTGAGTCGCAGCGCGACCTCGCCGACCTCCTCGCCGCCGCCGGCTTCCGGGTATTCCTGATGGACCGGCGGGGGCGAGCTGGCAGCAGCCCGCTGACCTCCGACACCAGCCCGGACGACGAAGTCGAGGACGTCCGCTCGGTACTGGCCGCGACCGGCGCGACCGCCTGTGTCGGCATCAGCTCCGGAGCGTTGCTCGCTGCCCGCTGCGCGCTCGCTCACCCAGGCCTGCTGGCCGAGTTGGTCTTGTTCGAACCGCCGCTAGGGATAGACGGATCGATCCGACTGGGGGATGCCCAACGCGTCGTCGACTCCGTGCGCGCCGGCCGGCTCGCCACGGCGATGGCCCTGGGCATGCGCACCGCAGAAATGGGTCCGCCGTGGATGTTCCGCTTGCCGGTCCCGGTGCTTGCTGCCTTCTCGCGCCTGATGCTCGGTCGACCCGGCATCGCCGACCGAGCGGCTGCCTTGACCGCCGACTTCGCCATCGTGCAGAGCAACGCCGACCACCTGACGGACTTCGCCGCCCTCGAGGTGCCGACGCTGCTCATCGACGGAACTCGAACACGGCCTTACCTGCGAGCAGCGGTGGCCGGACTCGCTCGCACGATTCCTGACGCACGACAGGTCACCCTGGACGGGCTCGCTCACGGCGCCACTCAGAACCGGAACGAGTACGGGCGACCCGACGTCGTGGCCCCGGTGATTTCAGAGTTTCTCGCCAGTGTCCCGGGTACGGGCATTGGGCACTAAGGGCTCGAGAGGGAGTCAACGGTTCGGTAGCGTGGACTCTTCGTCGTGACCGGGTTCACGGGTCTGCCAGGTCCGGGCCCACACACATTCGCCCAGGAAGGGGCCGAGATGTCGATGCGCGTCCGCTACGTCGTCCTCTATGTCGATGACGCGGAGGCATGCCGCCGGTTCTGGATCGAGCAGGTGGGAATGGTCGAGAAGGACCGCAATGAGTTCGGCGATTTCTCAGTGGTTCAGGTCGGCTTCGCTGATCAGGAGTTCGCCTTCGAGCTCGTCCCCCTTGCGTTGATGGCCGACAACCCCGACGGCCTCGATCTCGCGACCCCGTCAATCGCCCTGCATGTGGATGACCTCGAGTCGGCACGAGCGCGCCTCATCGACCGCGGCGTCACGGCGATGGAGATCGGCGAGCACAGCGGCGTGAGGAGCTTCGCCTTCAGCGACCCTGAGGGTCGCTGGTTTGCCGTTACGAGCTGACCGTCGGGCGGTGACTGCGCGTGCTCCAGCCAGTCGCTCGATTGCGAGGTGGCGAGCCGGGCTCAGCCAGCGCCGATCCGGAGGCGGACTGCCGGAGCGAAGGGACTCCACAGGAACCATCCGGGGAACTGACGGACAAGCCCGGGTTGTCCTGCCACCTCGATCGACCCCGATGATCGTGCCTCGCGCAGGCTGACGATGCCGGAGAAGACACGCATCAGCACCACCGGTTCCGTGGTCACGGTGACGTCGCTGTCGAAACCGGGATGGCTGGTGCACACGGAGGGCTCACCGCGATCCAGGACCAGCCAGATCCGGGTGGCGTCGATGCCGGTGTAGACGAACTCCACGACCACACGTCGGGGCGGAAGCCGATCGGTGTCGAGTCGTCGCGACATCCACCAGGTCAGCGACACGGGATCGACCTCGCGTGGCTCCGGCTCGGCGAACATCCAGCGCACGGCCCATTCGCCGAAGGCCATGATCACCGATTCCAGGTCGCGCCCGGCTTCGGTCAGGTGATACTCGTGGCCGCCCTTGACCGGCTCGCGTGTCCAGGACACCGCGCCGCTCGAGGTGCAACAGCCGTTGCAGCAGCACCGTCCGGGAGATGCCTGGCAGGCCACGGGCGATGTCGTTGAACCGGTGGCTGCCCAGGACGAGCTCGCGGACGATGAGCGGGGTCCACCGGTCTGCGAGAACTTCGCTCGCGAGCGCCACCGGGCAGTACTGGTTGTAGTCGCGCATACCGACAGTGTCCGGCGGGTCGGGCCACGAGTCCAGTACGGAATCAATACCGGCTTGGTCCGTTCCGCGCACTGGTCGGTCAGACGTGCAGTCGGTGTACTCGAAGCAATCGACATCGCATCACGACCTGAGGAGCCCCGATGACCACCACCACGTTCGATCCCGCCGCCTATAAGAGGACGACCCTGGCGCAATGGGAGGCTGCTGCCGAGGCCTGGGACCGCTGGGGACCGGCCATCGAGGACTGGCTCGGGCAGGCGACAGAGGTGATGCTGGACGGGGCCGCAATCACCACCGGCAGCAGGGTCCTCGACGTCGCTGCAGGTGCGGGAGGGCAGACTCTGGCGGCTGCCGAACGGGTCGGTCCCGTCTGGACACGTGCTTGCCACCGACATCTCGCCGACGATTCTGGAGTATGCCGCGCGGGCAGCGGCACGAGCAGGGCTCCCGGGGCATTGGGCACTAAGTGCCGAGAGGGAGTCAGACGGTTCGGTAGCATGGACTCTTCGTCGTGACCGGGCTCACGGGTCTGCCATGTCCGGGCCACACACCGATTCGCCCAGGAAGGGGCCGAGATGTCGATGCGCGTCCGCTACGTCGTCCTCTATGTCGATGACGCGGAGGCATGCCGCCGGTTCTGGATCGAGCAGGTGGGAATGGTCGAGAAGGACCGCAATGAGTTCGGCGACTTCTCAGTGGTCCAGGTCGGCTTCGCTGATCAGGAGTTCGCCTTCGAGCTCGTCCCCCTTGCGTTGATGGCCGACAACCCCGACGGCCTCGATCTCGCGACCCCGTCAATCGCCCTGCATGTGGATGACCTCGAGTCGGCACGAGCGCGCCTCATCGACCGCGGCGTCACGGCGATGGAGATCGGCGAGCACAGCGGCGTGAGGAGCTTCGCCTTCAGCGACCCTGAGGGTCGCTGGTTTGCCGTTACGAGCTGACCGTCGGGCGGTGACTGCGCCTGCTCCACCAGTCGCTCGATTGCGAGGTGGCGAGCCGGGCTCAGCCAGCGCCGATCCGGAGGCGGACTGCCGGAGCGAAGGGACTCCACAGGAACCAGCCGGGGAACTGGCGGACAAGCCCGGGTTGTCCTGCCACCTCGATCGACCCCGATGCTCGTGCCTCGCGCAGGCTGACGATGCCGGAGAAGACACGCATCAGCACCACCGGTTCCGTGGTCACGGTGACGTCGCTGTCGAAACCGGGATGGCTGGTGCACACGGAGGGCTCACCGCGATCCAGGACCAGCCAGATCCGGGTGGCGTCGATGCCGGTGTAGACGAACTCCACGACCACACGTCGGGGCGGAAGCCGATCGGTGTCGAGTCGTCGCGACATCCACCAGGTCAGCGACACGGGATCGACCTCGCGTGGCTCCGGCTCGGCGAACATCCAGCGCACGGCCCACTCGCCGAAGGCCATGATCACCGATTCCAGGTCGCGCCCGGCCTCGGTCAGGTGATACTCGTGGCCGCCCTTGACCGGCTCCCGTGTCCAGGACACCGCGCCGCTCGAGGTGCAGCAGCCGTTGCAGCAGCACCGTCCGGGAGATGCCTGGCAGGCCACGGGCGATGTCGTTGAACCGGTGGCTGCCCAGGACGAGCTCGCGGACGATGAGCGGGGTCCACCGGTCCGCGAGAACTTCGCTCGCGAGCGCCACCGGGCAGTACTGGTTGTAGTCGCGCATACCGACAGTGTCCGGCGGGTCGGGCCACGAGTCCAGTACGGAATCACTACCGGCTTGGTCCATTCCGCGCACTGGTCGGTCAGACGTGCAGTCGGTGTACTCGAAGTATCGACATCGCATCACGACCTGAGGAGCCCCGATGACCACCACCACGTTCGATCCCGCCGCCTATAAGAGGACGACCCTCGCGCAATGGGAGGCTGCTGCCGAGGCCTGGGACCGCTGGGGACCGGCCATCGAGGACTGGCTCGGGCAGGCGACAGAGGTGATGCTGGACGGGGCCGCAATCACCACCGGCAGCCG
Organism: uncultured bacterium; assembly: GCA_963707385.1. GTDB lineage: Bacteria > Actinomycetota > Actinomycetes > S36-B12 > S36-B12 > UBA10649. The sequence goes on from CAVPPK010000006.1 coordinate 316,843, forward strand.
GGTCCTCGACGTCGCTGCAGGCGCGGGAGGGCAGACTCTGGCGGCTGCCGAACGGGTCGGGCCGTCTGGACACGTGCTTGCCACCGACATCTCGCCGACGATTCTGGAGTATGCCGCGCGGGCAGCGGCACGAGCAGGGCTCCCGCAGGTGCACACGCTGGAGGCGGACGGTGAGGACCTCTCCGCGGTCGAGCCGTCGTCGTACGACGCGGTGATCTCACGTGTCGGGCTCATCTACTTCCCGAACCAGAGCGCCGCGCTGGAGTCCATGTGCCGAGTGCTTCGACCCGGTGGTCGGCTCTCCGCCGTCGTCTACTCCACGGCTGACCGCAACGAGTTCTTCTCGCTCCCGGTCGGGATCATCCGCCGCATTGCTCAGCTTCCCCCGCCGCTGCCGGGGCAGCCTGGACCGTTCAGCCTGGGCGCCCCGGGTGTCGCTGAGGCGGCGTTCCGGGCGGTGGGGCTGCGTGACGTCACAATCACCGTGGTGCCATCACCGGTGAGGATGTCCAGCGCGGCGGACTGCGTACGGTTCGAGCGGGAGTCCTTTGGCGCACTTCACCAGATGCTCGTTGGTGTCGACCCTGCTGGACAGGCCGCCGCGTGGCAGGAGGTCACCGACGAGCTGAGCAGGTTCGAGGGTCCGAACGGGTTTGTCGGGCCGTGCGAGATGCTGGTCGTGACCGGCGTGAAGTGACGCGTGGAGGCCTCCGACTTCGCGCTGGCCGGGGCGCGCAGACCGTGCGAACGATCACTGCTGCAACGTCGGGTGCTGAGCCGTCTCGACGAATGAGCACAGAGTGGAGATCAGGCGCATGTCCGAAACGTCGCGAGCACGGGTGTTGAGCAGGTCCTCGGTGCACACGAGGTAGGCCAGGCACCGCGCGCGGCTGATCGCGACATTCAGCCGATTGCGGGAGAAGAGGAAGTCCGTGCCGCGGGAGATCTCGGCGCTGGACGAAGCCGTCATGGTGAAGAACACGACGGCTGCTTGTCGGCCCTGGAACTTGTCAACCGTTCCGACGGGCACTCCACGCGTCAACGGATCGGCGTCGAGGTGCTCGCGCAGGAGATTCACCTGGTTGTTGTAGGGGGCGACGACCATGAAGTCGTGCGCGGTCAGGGGACGGGAATCGCCGTCCGCGTTCGTCCATGGCGTACCCATCAGCCGCCCGATCTCCGTGCGGACCAGGTCGGCCTCCTCGGGCGCCAGAGAGGTTCGTCCCGCGTGCTCGGCCCGTATCCACCGAAGTCCGGTGCCGAACTGGGTGCCTTGCGCCTCGCAGCTCGCGTGGCTCGTGAGCCGGCCCTGGTAGATCTCGTCCGAGATGAACGAGCACACATCCGGGTGCATCCGGCGGGTCTCCTGAATGAACACCCCGCGGTCCGACGGGATTGTCACGTCGTCGCCCAGCACGTGCTCGAGCACGCTGAGGCCGCTGCCTCCGGGATGCGCAGCCTGGGACACTTGAGGCAGTTGGAGAGGATCGCCGAGAAGCACGAGGTTGCGGGCGGAGCGTGAGGCCGCCAAGGCATCGGCCAAGCCAAGCTGGCCTGCCTCATCAACGAGCAGGACGTCCACGGGAGCCGATGCCAGGTCGTCGCCGGAGAACAGCCATGTCGTTCCCGCCACCACGTTGAAGTCCACATTCGCGCAGGCGGGATTGGTGGACGCGTAGGTGACGTTCGGCAGAGCGCCTGTTGGCGGCTGGCTGCCCCTTCGTATGGCGTTGAGGAGGTCGAGTTCGCCCTCGGAGTCGAGTACGGCGGTGACCTCGGCGAGGACGTTGTCGATCGCGCTATGGCTGAACGCCGTGATTCCCACGCGCATGCCCGCACGCAGCAGCGCCAGCACGAGGTGTGCTGCTCGGAAGGTCTTGCCGGTTCCCGGGGGGCCTTGGATCGCGACGAAACTGCCGTCGAGCTGCGCCGCCCAGGCGGTCATCTCGTCCAGGTCGTCGCTGAAGATGCCTCCGGGAGGTCCTCCTCCAAGCACGAAGGACGGCTTGTCGCGGCGCAGCAAGGCCAGCGAGGCCGGATTGGGCGGCGGTCCGGTCGCGTCGAGGACTCGCGCCGCGAACTCCGACAGCGCTGCGGGCTTTGGCCGAGGCGATACCCAGTCGTTTCGGATGACGGCCGTCGGGACTGGGCGGGGTTCGTCGTCATCGCTTTGCCGACCACATCAGGTCCAGAACTCCGGCGTCGACGTCCAGTGCGGCAATGCTGCTGTAGTGCGGGGATCCGTCTGGCCCTGCATACAGGACGTTGTCGTCCCCTCGGAACTCCGCGGCGTCCTGCGGTGGTATCGAGAACCGCATCGCGGGGATCTTCAGCACCTTGCCCGTCACTCCGAGCCGGTCGACGAGGCCGACCGGGACCAGGCCCGCAAGGGCGTCGGGCTGGTCGAGGAGCGCTGCGTGATCGCCTTGACTCATGACGAGCCGCGGGGCGAGGTGCGCGAGCCACTCGCGCCTCCAGTAGCCGAGGACGTCACCGAGCAGGTGCTCGGGCGTGCCAGCGCCGAATGCATGCAAGGCGGCGACCTGCTCGTCGAGCTCAGGGGCGTCGGCCTCGACGAGGATCTCCACCGAACGCCACGGCAGGCTCGAGGGCCGGTTGGCGACCAGCCAGTCCCGCAAGGCCCTCGTGGCACGGACGTCGTCCTCGTTGTAGGCCGCGATCTGGTGGAGCTCCGACTCATCGCCGGTCGCCATGTAGGTCTCGTAGCTCACCACGGCGCCGGCGCCGGCGTCGATGTCGTGGCCACGCTGGTAGTCGGTGAGCCTCTCCAGCGACTTGAGGCCGTAGGACTCGGTCCCGACCTGCATGGCGTTACGTGCCACGGCGAACAGGTCGACGAAGCGCCCGGTCGCCACCATCGAGCGCAGGGTCACCTCGCCGATACCGTGCGTGCTGACCAGGCGCTCCAGGGATGAGCGCTCGGTGTGGTTGTAGTGGTAGACGTGCATGCCGGGGAAGGCGGACCTGCGGTCGTCGAGGTAGTCGATCAGCGCCTCCACGGCTGCCATCTCCTGCTCGAGATCGTGCGCCCACCACGCGACATACGTCCACTCGCCGCTGTCGTCCTGCGCGATCAGCCCGAACAGGAAGAACAGTCCCTCGCTGGGGGTCCAGAACGGGTGACCCTCGAAGTCCAGGAACACATCGCCCGCGTCCGGCTCGGGAAGCTGCTCCATCCCCCTGCCCCACGTCGGGTCGTCACCTGCCTCGATCATGCGGAACGGCGGTGGCACGGAGTCGCCGGCGAGCCGCGCCTCAACCTGCAGAGCCGCCTGCCCCACGAGGCGTTCGAGCCGGCCTGGATCGATGCCATCGACGGAGTTCGCTCCCTCAGCGAGGTCAGCCAGTGTCGCGAGCCCGACAGCCTCGAGGAGCTCGCGATCGGGGCTGCGCAGGCCGGCGAGGTAGATCAGCGAATCAGCCGAACGCCACTGCTCGGTACAGACCGCCGCGAACTCGCAGAACCCGCAATGACCGCAGGGCTCAGGCGTCGTGAGGCCTCCTTCGTCGTCGGAAGCCAGCACCGACGCAAGCTGAGTGCGGATCCGGCGCCAGTAGGGCGCAAACGCCCCCACATCCAGCGTCTCGAGACGTCCCGACCCCAGCCACAGGTGCATACGACCGGGCCGTTGTCCCGTCAGCTGCTCGATGGCGTCGGCGTAGAAGCACAGCTGCAGGATGTGCCCGGGCTTCGCGTCAATCCGAGCGAGCTTCGCATCAACGGGCTCATAGGACGTCGAGCCGTCCGGAAGGTCGACGCGGACAAGGAAGTCCGCGATGCCGCGAACGCCCTGATGGACGAACGGCATCTGGTAGATCACGTCGTAGCCCTGATCCAGAGGGTTGCCGACCCGGCTCACCCAGGCCGCGAAGGACTCTCCTCGTTCCCTGTCGGGGATCCGCAGGACGGTCAGACCATCTGCGAGGTAGGTGTCCAGGCATTCCGTCTCGTGCTGAAGGCCCTTGTCCGCCAGGAGCCGAGCGAAGGACCCGAATGCGGTTTCGGGAGCGGCAATCGCGCCGTCTTCGACCTGGTGCTTCAACGAGAGGTAGTGCGCGCAGTCAAGCCAGGCGGTGATCTTCGATGGCGTGAGCAGACGTTCAGCCATCCGCTGCCCTCCCCAAACATCGTCTCCCCGGGAGACCGTATCGCGAGACCGACGACCGTCCGACTTGCAGCCGACCTGCCCTGGGATGAGTGCCTCACGCGTGCGAGTCAGGTGGAGAGCGCCCTGACCGCGAGGTCGGCGACCTCGGTCGGATCGATCGCGCCGCCTTGGTGACGGAGCTGGAGGGCGGCATAGACGAGGCCCATGATGGCCGCGACGGCGAACGTGGGGTCGATCTCCCTGAACTCGGAAGCGTCGATGCCTTCTTGGACAAGCCTTGCCACGGCGGATCGCCATTGGGCGGCCTTCTTGCCGACGGCTGGATGTCGCTTCGAGTCGGCTTGCGAAGGGCCAACGACGAACCACAGGTCATACGGCCCGGTTGTGAGCCGATCCACGTGCTGGGTGATGAGAGCCCGCAACCGCTCGGTGCACGGGCCGGACTGTCGTGCAGCGGCCGTGGCGAACGCTGCGGAGTCCTCGACCACATACGTCAGGAGGGCTTCGACGATCGCGTCGATGTTCTCGAAGTGGTAGTAGACGCTGGACGATGAAACGCCGACGGCCTCGGCAATGGTCGTGATCCGGGTTCCGGCAACGCCGTCGGTAGAGAACAGTCGGGCGGCCTCACGCAGGATCTCCTCCCGCGGCTCGAGACCAGACGTGGGTGCCACCCGTCGTGGCCGTCCGCGTCGGCCCGCGGGCTCGGATCCTTTCGGGCTCACTCGACAGCCAATGCGTTCGTGAGCCCCTCGACGACCATCGACCAGCCGCGATCGACGATGCGCTCGAAGACGTTGACGGCGTCGGCCGTGACTGTTGCGCACGGATACCAATCGAGGCGACAGTGCTGGCTGTCGATGGACCGGACCTCGTACCGGCAGCTGTAGGCCAGGATCGCCTCGGGCAGACCACTGTCGATTACGAGGTTCAGCATCCTCTCCTCAGGCCGGTAGTCGAGGAGCCTCTCCACTACGACAGACCCGTCGTTGCGGGTCAGGGCGCGTGTCATTCCGATGCGAAGCTCGCTGCTGACGGCGCATGCCGTGAATCCGCCGGGCCACCAATCGAGGATCCTGTCGAACTGGCCGATGACGCTCCACAGCTGGTCCGCGGGAACCTCGAACGTGTGACTGCGTGCGTCTGTGACATGGACGATGCCACTCGTCGGCCACGGGGACTCGATGAGCAGTCGCTCCTGCATCGTGTGACGACTCAATCGCTCCAGGTCGACGAACTGTGCGGCGTCGTGGTGGATCACGTGATCGCCGACCGAGCCGTCGGTGAAGCGGTCGGCGAGGTCTTCGGCCTGCGGCCACTGGGTCAGGGTGATCCCGCTGATGTCCTCACCGCGAATCGTGCAGGTCACGAAGATCTGCGTGTAGTCCGCCATCCCCAGGTGATGGCGCAGCGCTCGAGGTGCATGCTCGCGCTCCCAGTACCGGTTGAAGTCGTCGGCGCTGAGTCCCGGCTGGGCCTGGATCAGGTAGAGGCGCGTGACGCCCGGGGTCGTGGTTCCAAGCTCCCACGTTCGACGGAACCGTCGGACTCGCCGACTGGCCACCTCATATGAGCGCGACGTCGGCCTGGTCATCCACGGCGGACGTCAAGGCGCGGACGTCGCCGACCGCATGGACGACGCAAGGCTCGTCGCCGTTGCCGAGGTAGATGGCGAGACCCTGCGGGCTGCAGGCGACGGCAGCCTCAGCTGCCGCCTCTGCCCCCGCGTGGGTTGAGCAGATCGCGACGACTCCGCGGTCGCCATCTACAGAGGCACCCCGTGACACGGTCATCGCGGCTCCGCCTCCTCCGGCTCGTGGATCTTGACCCTCCCGGTCCGTCCGTCGACGGTGATGATCGCACCGTCGGGAATGAGATCGCAGGCGCGGGCGAGGTTGGCGACGCAGGGCAGGCCGTACTCGCGGGAGATCATGACCGCGTGCGCGACGACGCCACCGGTCTCGACGACGACCGCCGCGATCATGGAGAACACCGTCGTCCAGCCGGGGTCGGTGGCGACGGTGACGAGGATGTCGCCGCGCCGAATGTCCGCGATCTCCGACGAGTTCGCGGCACACGCGGGCGCGTCCGGTGACGACGCCACTGCTGGCCCCGATCCCCTGCAGGTCGGCGTCGTCGCCCAGCTGATCGTCGTCGAAGGTCTGCCAGCCGCGAAGGAACTTCGGGGGCTCGGTCCGTGAGTACTTCTCGTACACGCGGCGCCGGGCGCGAACCCGGATCGCGATCTGCCGGGCGGTGAGCTAGCCCGCGTCCGCCGCGAGCATCTCCTGGCGCCCGAGGAAGAAGATGTCGTCGACGTCGGTCAGGAGACCCCCGGCGATGAAGCGACGAGCGATCGCCTCGTAGAGGTCGCGGGACCGCGACATCGTCTTGTCGTTGTAGAAGCGCTCGAAGTCCGCGGTAGTACATGTAGTCCTGAACCAGCGCGAGGAACCACAGGAAGAAGGGCGTCTGGAGCTCGCCGAGCGGCTGCCGACGGAGTTGCTCCTCGAGCCTCGGCCTCGTGGCGAGCATGCAGCTCGCGCATGCGCTCCTCGCGCAGTTCGGGAGACTCGGTCGTCGTCGAGGGCGAGCAGCGGGCGGATGCACCTGGAAGACGCAGGCCGGGATCGTGACGCCAGCGTGGGTGGTAGGCGTCTCGCTCGGCTCCGCCGCGGTGACCGTGCCTGGCCAGGAACTGCTCGAGTCCGCGTCGGAACTCACGGCCGTCATCGTCGTCGTCGAGCGCGGCGAGCACCTCGTCGCCGCCTGGATGACTCGACCAGGTCGCCGGAGCCGGGCCGACCTCCGGATGCGTTCGCGACAGTCGCCACAGCGCGATGTTCTCCTCGCCGGTCTTCGTCTGCACGCCCGCCACGAGCCGCTCGTAGATCGCGCCGTCCTCGTCGCCGAGCCAGCGCGCGCACAGGCATCTCAGGCACTGCGGCAGCATGAACAGGTAGATCGTGAACGGGAGGACGACGTTCTCGCCGAATCGCGAGCCCTGCCGTGACGCGATCTGGCCGGCGAAGATCTCCTCCACGGTCGCGCTGCTCGAGGTCGAAGCGCTCCCAGAAGGCGTCCTCCTCGTCCGTCCATCGCTCCAGGCCCTCGTAGATCACCTGGGTCGTCCCGAGCAGCGAGACGTCGTATCGCTCGCGGTGGCAGTCGCCAGAGCAGGGACATGAACTCGTCCCAGTCGAACGGCATGTCCCGGATCGAGTCCGCTATCGGCCTTCGGGAACGGCCAGAGGGTCGCTTCGTCGCGGGCTTGGCGGAGGGATGAATCGACGAATGCGCTCCTGCTCGAAGGCGAGGTTGTAGTAGGCGCGGGCGCCGTACCACCGGAAGTACGGGAAGTCGAGGAAGGTTTCGGGTGTGTGGCCCGCGAACTCCTCGGTCCACGTCAGCTCGCTGGGCTTTCGCCTTGAGGTTCGTCATTCCGCTTTGGAGGTAGGTGTAGAACGACGGCGTCGACGGCCCCGTCTGCACCTCGTCGGAGTAGGCGCGTGACCAGCGTCCAGCGCTCGTCGTACATGTCGGCGAGCGCCTTCGGCGTCTTCCACGCCTCCAGCTCGTGGCCGAAGTCGAGGTCGGCGCCGGTGATCTCGCGGGCCTGGAGGATGGCGAATCGCCCGTCCGCCCAGCCCCACTCGATGTCCTGGGGGAACCCGTAGTGGTCCTCGATGCGCTGGCCGATCGCGCACAGCTCGCGTACCAGGTCGTCGGGAAGGGCCTGCGCCAGGCGCAGGTCGGCCGGGACGGGGACGGTCGTCGAGCCCTGCCCCGACGGGTGAGGGACCGTCATCACCATCCTTGTCGGCGATGCGACGGTCGACGATCTCGAGTGTGCCCTTGTCGACGATGAGCTGATCGGGGTTGACGTGCCCGGAGACGACGGCCTCGCCCGAGGCCCCAGCTGGCGTTGAGGAAGAACTCGAACGGGTTGGACGTGACGGGGTTGGCGGTGAACAGCACGCCGGACACCTCGGACGGGAACATCTCCTGCACGACGACGGCGAGAAGGACGACTCGTGGTGCGAACCCCTGCGTGTGCCGGTACGACGATGGCGCGGTCGGTCCACAGCGATGCCCAGCACCGCTGCACGGCGTCGACGCACGTGCGTCCGCACCGGAGATGTGCAGGTAGGTGTCCTGCTGGCCGGCGAACGACGTGCCCGGCAGGTCCTCGGCGGTGGCGGACGACCGGACGGACACCGCGTCCGCCGCCACGTGCTCGAGGCGGTCGTATGCGGCGGCGATCTCCTGCTCGATCTCCGGCAGGCATCGGCGCCGCCATGATGCAGGTCCCGGATCCCGGCGGCGATCGCCTCGACGCTTCCGGGGACGTGTAGTCGACGCCTTCGAGCGCAGACTCGATCCGGGAGAGCAGGCCGTTCTCCTCGAGGTGCCGCCGGTAGGCACTGGTCGTCACGCAGAACGCCGCGGGAACCGGAACACCGGCGGCGACCAGTTCGCCGAGGTTGGCGCCCTTCCCGCCGACCAGCGCCACGCTGTCCGCGTCGACATCCGTGAGGCTGCAGATGATCGGATCCACGAGTGGTTCCCACTCTCGTCAGGGCAATCCGATCAACTGCTGGACAATATCAACATGACTGTAAATAATGCGGGGGACGCTGTCAACGGAAGTGGGAATGACATTGATCGCCGCCGTGCTCTTCGACCTGGGCGGGACCCTGTTCGGATACGAGCGCCGCAACGAGATGCGCCGACCCAGCGGCACTCGCCCTGGAGCGAATGGGTCTCTCGGCCGATGACCCAGCAGTCGTCGCCGCCCGACGGGCGGCGTCGGAGCAGGTCGAGCGCGAGTACGCATCGCAGTCGTTCTTCCTGCACCGGGACCTGTTCCGTGACCGCGTCGCCCGGACGGCCACCCTGCTCGGCGTGACCCCGTCCGCGGAGGTTCTCGACCGTTTCGACGCCGAGAACCGCCAGGCCATCGTCGACAACCTGATTCCTCGCGAGGATGCCAGGCGGACTCTCGAGGGGCTGCGGCAGCGGGGCGTCTACGTCGCGGTCGTGTCGAATGCCGATGACGACTACCTCGGCGAGCTTCTCGTCGCGCCACGGCTTCGACGCGCTGCTGGACGACTGGACCAGCTCGGAGGAGGCGAAGTCGTGCAAGCCCGATCGGCTCATCTACGAGCATGCCCTCGGACTGTCGGGCGCCAGGGCCGAGGAGACGCTGTTCGTCGGCGACTCCCTCGAGCACGACATCGCCGGTGCCCATGCCGTGGGCATGCGCACCGCGCTGATCGGGGATCCGGGGACCGTCGCACCGCTGTCGCATGGTCTCGACGCACCTGTCGATGCCGATTTCACTCTTCGCGACCTTGTCGAGGTACTCGCCATCGTCGACCGACTGAACGGGAGCCTGGCGATCGCCGGCCAGGGCGCCAGGGCGCCAGGGCCAGGGCGCCAGGGCGCCAGGGCCAGGGCGCCAGGGCGCCAGGGCGCCAGGGCGACCATGGGCAGGTGATCCGCCCGCTGCTCGCCCTCGACGACGACCAGTCTCCAGAACTGCGCGAGGAGCGCACGCGCGAAGTTCATGCCCGCGAGAGCGGAGGCCGAGGCACAACTCCGTAGACAGCCCCTTGGCAAACCAGACTCACCTCTTCCTGTGGTTCCTCGCGCTGGTTCAGGACTACATGTACTACCGGGACTTCGAGCGCTTCTACAACGACAAGGCGAAGTCGCGGTCCGTGATCTGTATGAGGCGATCGCTCGTCGCTTCATCGCCGGCAGCCTCCTGACCGAGAAGGACGACATCTTCTTCCTTGGGCGGCAGAGGAGATGCTGGCAGGACATGCGGGCTCGCTCACCGCACGGCAGATCGCGATCCGGATTCGCGCCCGGCGCCACGTGTACGAGAAGTACTCACGGACCGAGCCCCCGAAGTTCCTTCGCGGCTGGCAGGCGTTCGATGACGATCAGTTAGCGACGCCGACCTGCAGGGGATCGGGCCGGCGGTGGCGTCGTGACCGGACGCGCCCCACTGTGTGCGCGAACTCGGCGAGATCGCGGATTCGCCCCGGCGACATCCTCGTCACCGTGGCCACCGATCCGGACGGCGGTGTTCTCCATGATTGCGGCGGTCGTCGTCGAGACCGGTGGCGTCGTCGCGCACGCGGTCATGATCTCCCGCGAATACGGTCTGCCCTGCGTGGCGAACCTCGCCCGCGCCTGCGATCTCATTCCCGACGGTGCGATCATCACCGTCGACGGACGACCGGGAAAGTCAGGTCCACAAGCCGGAGGAGGCCGCAATCACCGTGTCACAGGGTGCCTCTGCTAGATGGCGACCGCGGAGTCGCGATCTGCTCAACCGCACGCGGGGTCGGTGGCGGCCGCTGAGGTACGTCGCGTGCGGGCCGACGGGTCTCGCCGTCCACCTCGGACGTCGATGCGACCTCTGCGTCATGCGGTCGACGATCCCGTCGCCTTGACCTCCGCCGTGTCTGACCACGCCGACGTCGCGCTCTATCAGACGGCCGCTCGCGACTCCGACGGCACCGTCGCACGTGGGGCCCTCGGCGCCGCGTCCCGGGCTTCACAAGCCTTCTGTATCTCACGACCACGCGGGCCTCAGCGCCGACGACTTCCACCGGTACTGGGAGCGCGAGCATGCACCACGAGCGCTGCGCCATCACCTGGGGATGGCGGACTACACGCAGATCTTCGTGACTGCACAGCGCCGGCGAGGTCATCGACGGGATCACCCTCACCCAATGGCCCGGTCGAAGACCTCGCCGACCGCTTCACCGACGGCTCGGTCGGCGATCGGTGATCCACCACGACGCCGCACAGTTCGTCGACCTGGAGCGCGGTTGAGTCGTCACACGGTGGAGGAGCGGACGATCATCGATTCCCCGTGGCCGACGAGCGGGGCAGTTTCGTCCATGCCACCGATGCACGCGGTCACACGTTCGAGGTTCCCGCGGACCAGCTGTGAGCGTCCTCGGCCGAGTTCGACGGATCCTCGATTGGTGGCCCGGCGGCCGCCGCATGCGCCGTCGGCACGAGCTTCGCATCGGTATGACACGCGCCCTGACCCGCAACGACGGGTCTGTCGTAGTGGAGAGGCTCCTCGACTACCAGTTGAGGAGAGGATGCTGAACCTCGTGATCGAGCAGATCGTGCCCGAGGCGATCCTGGCCTACAGCGTACCGTACGAGGTCCGCTGCCATCGACGGCCATCTGCGCCTTGATTGGTATCCGTGCACAACGTCACGAGCCAACGCCGTCAACGTGTTCGAGCGCATCGTCGAGTCGCGGCTGGTCGATGGTTGTCGACTCGGAAGGCGTTGGCTGTCGAGTGAGCCCGAAAGGGTCCGAGCCCGCGGGCCGACGCGGACGGCCACGAGGGTGGCACCCACGTCGGGTCTCGAACCGCGCGAGGAGATCCTGCGTGAGGCCGCCCCGACTGTTCTACCGACAGGCATGCCGGAACCCGAATCACGACCATCGCCGAGGCCGTCGCGCTTTTGTCATCGTCCGGCGTCTACTACCACTTCGAGAACATCGACGCGATCGTCGAAGCCCTCCTGACGTATGTGGTCGAGGACTCCGCAGCGTTCGCCACGGCCGCTGCACGACAGTCCGGCCCGTGCACCGAGCGGTTGCGGGCTCTCATCACCCAGCACGTGGATCGGCTCACCACGACCCAGCCGTATGACCTGTGGTTCGTCGTTGGCCCTTCGCAAGCTGAAGCGACATCCAGCCGTCGGCCGAGCCACCCAATGGCGATCCGCCGTGGCAAGGCTTGTCCAAGAAGGCATCGACGCTTCCGAGTTCGGGAGATCGACCCCACGTTCGCCGTCGCCGGCCGTGCGTCGTCTATGCCGCCCTCCAGCTCCGTCACCAAGGCGGCGCGATCGATCCGACCGAGGTCGCCGACCTCGCGGTCAGGGCACTCTCCACCTGACTCGCACGCGTGAGGCACTCGTCCCGTAGGAGCGTTGCGAGTCGGACCCAGTCGTCGGTCTCGCGATACGGTCTCCCGGGGAGACGATGTTTGGGGAGGGCAACGAGATAGCTGAACGTCTGCTCACGCCATCGAAGATCACCGCCTGGCTTGCGCGCACTACCTCTCGTTGAAGCGCCCCAGCGCGCGATTGCCGCTCCCGAAACCGCATTCCGGTCCTTCGCTGGCTCCTGGCGGACAAGGGCCTTGAGCACGAGACGGAATGCCTGACACCTACCTCGCAGATCGAACTGACCGTCCTGCGCATCCCGAGAGGGAACGGAGAGAGTCCTTCGCTGCCTGGGTGAGCCGGGTCGGGAACCCTCTGGATCGCTACTTGACGTGATCCCAGTTGCAGCGTCATCAGGGCGTTCGCGGCATCGCGTTCCCCTTGTCCGGGTCGTCCTTCCAGACGGCTCGACGTCCTATGAGCCCGTTGATCCGAACCTGGCTCGGATTGACGCGAAGCCGGGGTACATTCTGCAACTGTGCTTCTACGCCGACGCCATCGAGCCCCTGACAGGACACCGTCCCCGTCGGCATGGTCGCTGGGTCGGGACGTCTCGAGACGCTGATGGGGGCGGCGTCTCTGTACTGGCGCCGGATCCGCACTCGGCTTGCGTCGGTGCTGGCATCCGACGACGAAGGAGGCCTCGCGGAGCACCCCTGAGCCCTGCGGGTCATTGCGGGTTCTGCGAGTTCGCGGCGGTCTGTACCGAGCAGTGGCGTTCGGCTGATTCGCTGATCTACCTCGCCGGCCTGCGCAGCCGATCGCCGACCTCCTGAGGCTGTCGGGCTCGCGACACTGGCTGACCTCGCTGGGGGAGCGAACTCCGTCGATGGCATCGATCCAGGTGCGCTCGAACGCCTCGTGTGCAGGTTGAGGCGCGGCTCGCCGGCGACTCCGTGCCACCGCCGTTCCATGATCGAGGCGAGTGACGACCCGACGTGGGGCAGGGGGATGGAGCAGCTCCGAGCCGGACGCGGGCGATGTGTTCCTGGACTTCGAGGGTCACCCGTTCTGGACCCCCACGAGACTTTCTTGCCTGTTCGGGCTGATCGCGCAGGACGACGAGCGGCGAGTGGACGTATGTCGCGTGGTGGGCGCACGATCTCGAGCAGGGAATGGCAGCCGTGGAGGCGCTGATCGACTACCTCGACGACCGCAGGTCCGCCTTCCCAGGCATGCACGTCTACCACTACAACCACACCGAGCGCTCATCCCTGGAGCGCCTGGTCAGCACGCACGGTATCGGCGAGGTGACCCTGCGCTCGATGCGGGGCGCTTCGTCAGCCTGTTCGCCGTGGCGGCCGTAACGCCAGGCGGTTGGGACCGAGTCCTACGGCCTGCGAGTCGCTGGAGAGGCTCACCGACTACCAGCGTGGCCACGACATCGACGCCGGCGCCGGCGCCGTGGTGGGGCCCTGACCTACATGGCGACCGGCGATGGTCGGAAGCCCGCCAGATCGCGGCCTACAACGAGGACGACGTCCGTCGTGCGGGACTGGCTGGTCGCCAACCGGCCCTCGAGCCTGCGTGGCGTTCGGTGGAGATCCTCGTCGAGGCCGACGCCCCCTGCTCGACGAGCAGGTCGCCGCCTTGCATGCATTCGGACCTGGCACGCCCGAGCACCTGCTCGGTGACGTCCTCGGCTACTGGAGGCGCGAGTGGCTCGCGTACCTGGCGCCGCGACTCGTTATGAGTCAAGGCGATCACGCGGCACTGCTCGACCACCCGAGCGCGCTTGCGGGCCTGATCCAGGTCGGCCTCGTCGACCGGCTCAGAGCGACTGGCAAGGTGCTGAAGATCCCCGCGATGCGGGTCTCGATACCACCGCAGGACGCCGCGGAGTTCCGAGGGGACGACAACGTCCTGTATGCAGGGCCGGGGCAGCAGTCCGTACCGGCGGCATCGCCGCACTGGACGTCGACGCCGGAGTTCTGGACCTGATGTGGTCGGAAGGCGAGGGCGACAAACCCGCCGACGTCCGTCATCCGAAACGACTGGGTATCGCCTCGGCCCAAGCCCGCAGCGCTGTCGGATTCGCGGCGCGAGTCCTCGACGCGACCGGCCCGCCGCCCAATCCGGCCTCGCTGGCCCTGCTGCGCGACAAGCCGTCCTTCATCTTGGAGGAGGACCTCCGGAGGGCGTCTTCAGCGACGACCTGGACGAGATGACCGCCTGGGCGGCCGACGGCAGTTTCGTCGCGATTCAAGGCCCCCCGGGAACCGGCAAGACCTTCCGAGCAGCACACCTCGTGCTGGCGCTGCTGCGCTGCGGGCGTGCGCATGACGCAGCATTTTGCGGCCAATAGCGCGATCGACAACGTCCTCGCCGAGGTCTCCGCCGTACTCGACTCCGAGGGCGAACTCGACCTCCTCAATGCCATACGAAGGGGCAGCCGCCGCCAACAGGCGCTCTGCCGAACGTCACCTACGCGTCGACCAATCCCGCCTGCGCGAATGTGGACTTAGACGTGGTGGCGGGAACGACATGGCTGTTACCTTCGGCGACGACCTGGCATCGGCTGCCGTGGACGTGCTCCTCGTTGATGAGGCAGGCCAGCTTTGGCTTGGCCATCCTTTGGCGGCCTCACGCTCCGCCCGCAACCTCGTGCTTCTCGGCGATCCTCTCCAAC
>CAVPPK010000007.1:0-140524 GCA_963707385.1 uncultured bacterium
GCAGCAGCGCGGAGGGGACCAGCCGGGACGCCACCGGCCGCTGGGCGTTGACGGACTGCATCCAGCCGACGGCGGCGCGCAGGTCCAGGGTGGTGCTCAGGTAGTAGTGCGGGATGGTCTTCTTGGAGCGGGACATCAGGGCGCCGATCGCCCGGCGCAGGCTGGCGACGCGCTCGCGGGCCTGCCGCGGGCTCGCTCCGCTGCCGGCGCCTCCGGGCCGCCTGTGCCGCCGCGCGGGTGCCGGCGCCGCTGGCGCCGGGGCCCCTGCCGCTGCCCGGCGGTGCCGCGGCGCGCTGCACGTCCGCCACGGTCACGGCGCCTTCCGGCCCGGTGCCGGTCACGGCGGACAGCTCGACGCCGAGTTCGGCGGCGAGCCGCCGGGCCCGCGGGGAGGACCGCACGCGACCCGCGCCCGCCGGCCGGGCGGCCACCGCGTGCTCCACGTCGGCGCGGGTGATCGGCGCCGCCCTTGCCGGTGCCGTGGATCCTGTCCGTGTCGACGCCGAGCCGGTGCGCCAGGTGCCGCACCGGCGGCGCGATCGGGGGAGCTCCCCGGCGGGGCAGCCTGCACGGGCGGCCTCGGCCGGGACGGCCTCCCGCGCCGGGGCAGCCTCCCCGGCCGGGCCGGCCGCCGCGGCCGCGGGCAGGGGCGGCGCCTCGGGGCCGGACGGGCCCACCTCGGCCGGGGTCTGCGTGATCCGGGCCAGCGGGGTCCCCACCGGCACGGTTTCGCCGAGGTCCACGAGCAGGTCGGCCACGACGCCCTCCTGGAAGGACTCGACGTCCATCACGGTCTTGTCCGTGTCCACCACCGCCACGAGGTCCCCGCGGCGGACATAGTCGCCGGGCTTGACCAGCCATTCGACGATTTTGCCGTGCTCCATGTCGGCCCCGAGCGAGGGCATCAGGAAGTCAGCCACGGGCCCCGACCGCCTCCCGGGCCGCCGCGACGATCCGTTCGACGGACGGCAGGGCCGCCAGCTCCAGGTGCTTGGAGTAGGGGATCGGCACCTCGGCGCTGCAGACCCGGCCCACCGGGGCGTCCAGGTCGTAGAACGCGTGTTCGGTGATCCGGGCGCTGATTTCGGCGGAGATGCTGCCGCTGCGCCAGCCCTCGTCCACCACCACGGCGCGGTGCGTCCTGGCGGACGGAGGCGAGGATCGCGGCGTCGTCGAGCGGACGGAGCGTGCGCAGGTCCAGCACCTCGGCGTCGATGCCCTCGGCGGCGAGCTGCCCGGCGGCGTCGAGCGTGACGGGAAGCGTCCCGCCGTAGGTGATGAGCGTGATGTCGGCGCCGGGGCGCCGGATGGCGGCGCGTGTTGATGTCCACGGCGCCGGCGTCGTCGTCGAGCTCCCCGGGACGTTGTAGAGCGAGCCGTGTTCGAAGATCAGCACCGGATCCGGGTCCTGCAGCGCGGTCCACAGCATGCCGCGGGCGTCGTCCAGGGTGGCCGGGGTGAGGATCCGCAGCCCGGGGATGTGCGCGTACCAGCCCTCCAGGCTGTGCGAGTGCTGGGCGCCGAGCTGGCGGCCGGCGCCGGTGGTCATCCGGATCACGAGCGGCACGTTGAACTGTCCGCCGGACATGTGCAGCAGGGACGCGGCGTTGTTCACGATCTGGTCCAGGGCCAGCAGGCTGAAGTTGACGGTCATGATCTCCACGATGGGGCGCATCCCGCCGAGGGCCGCGCCGATGCCGGCGCCGACGAAACCGGATTCGGAGAGCGGGGTGTCGCGGATCCGCTCCGGCCCGAACTCCTCCAGCAGGCCCAGGCTCACGGCGAAGGAGCCGCCGTAGGCGCCCACGTCCTCGCCCATCAGGAAGACCCGTTCGTCGCGGATGCATCGCGTCGCGGATCCCGGCCCGGAGCGCCTCGCGGTAGCTGGATTTCATGACGCCGGCCCCTCTTCCCGGGCACCGGGTTCGCTGTAGACGAAGCGGGTGAGGTCCTCGAGCGGTTCGAGCGTGCCGGCTTCGGCGAACTCGACGCCGGCCGCGACTTCCGCGTCGGCGTCGGCCTCCAGCTGCTCCCACTGCTGCGTCGGTGAGCTGGCCGGCGGCCTCCATCGCGGCGCGCAGCAGCGTGATCGGGTCGCGTTCGAGCCAGCGGGCCACCTCGGCCTTGTCGCGGTACCGTTCCGGGTCGAACATCGAGTGCGCCCGGAAGCGGTAGGTGCGCAGTTCCAGGAAGTGCGGGCCGCCGCCGGACCGGACCGCCTCGACGGCGCGCCGGGCGGTCTCCTCGACGGCCAGGACGTCCATGCCGTCCACGGCCCACGCCGCGATCTCGTAGCCGGCGGCCTTCAGCGCGATGTCGGTCTGCGATTCGGAGCGGCCCAGCGCCGTGCCCATCGCGTAGAGGTTGTTCTCGCAGCAGAACAGCACGGGCAGCTGCCACAGCGCGGCGAGGTTGAGGCTTTCGTGGAACTCGCCCTCCGCGACGGCGCCCTCGCCGAAGAAGCACACGGTGACGCGGGAACGCCCGGCCATCTTGTCCGCGAGCGCCAGGCCGACGGCGAGCGGCAGGCCCCCGGCGACGATCGCGTTGCCGCCGTAGAAGCGGGTGGCGGCGTCGAAGAGATGCATGGAGCCGCCGCGGCCGCGGCAGCAGCCCTCGCACGTAGCCGTACATCTCGGCGAGGATCGCCCCGGCCGGCACGCCCGCGCAGCAGGGCGTGGCCGTGCTCCCGGTAGGTGGCGACGACGGCGTCCTCCGGCGCCAGCGTTTCCAGCACGCCGGCCGCGACCGCCTCCTCGCCGATGTAGACGTGCAGGAAGCCGCGGATCTTGGCGGCACTGTACAGCTCGACGCACTTCTCCTCGAGCCGGCGGACGCGCAGCATCTGCAGCAGCAGGTGCCGGCCGTGCGCCGGGTCCAGGCGGGCCGGGGGCGCCGCCAGGGGGCCGGTCATGCCGGGCCGTCCGGAGTCCCCGGCAGGCCCGTCCGGCGGAGTCCCCGGGGCCGCCCCGGGCGGGGTCTCGATGGTGGACGTGTCGCCTTCCGGGAGCCCCAGTTCGCGGGCCTTGAGCAGCCGCCGGAGGATCTTCCCGCTGCGGGTCTGGGGCAGGGCCGCGGTGAACTCCAGCAGCCGGGGCGCCACCGCGGGGCCGAGCCGCTTGCGGGCGAAGCCGATGATGTCCAGCTGCAGCTGCTCCGACGGCTCCCAGCCGGGCCGCAGCTCCACGAAGGCCTTGACCACCTCGCCGGCCACCGGGTCGGGGACGCCGATCACCCCGGCCTCGGCCACGGCCTCGTGCTCCATCAGGCGAGCTCTCCACCTCGAACGGGCCGATCAGGTGCCCCGAGGACTTGATCACGTCGTCGCCGCGCCCGACGAACCAGTAGTAGCCGTCGGCGTCGCGCCTGGCGAGGTCGCCGGTGAGGTACCAGCCGCCCACGAAGCAGCGGCGGTAGCGCTCCTCCTCGTGCAGGTAGCCGCGGAACATCGAGGGCCAGCCGGGCCGCAGGGCCAGTTCGCCCACGGCGTCCGGCTCCGTGACGAGGACCGCCTCGCCGTCGCGGACGACCGGCTTGTCCTGGGCGTCCCGGGCCACGAGGCCCGCCTCGACGCCGGGCAGCGGCCGGCCCATGGAGCCGGGGCGGATCTCGGTGGCGGCGAAGTTGGAGATCATGATGCCGCCGGTTTCGGTCTGCCACCAGTTGTCATGCACGGGCTGGCCGAACGCCTCCTGGCCCCAGACGACGACCTCGGGGTTGAGCGGTTCGCCGACGCTGGCGACGAAGCGCAGGGCGGACAGGTCGTGGCCCCGGGCGCGGTCCGCCCCGGCCTTCATCAGCATCCGCAGCGCCGTGGGGGCGGTGTACCAGACGGTGACGTGCTGTTCGGCGAGGATCCGGTACCAGCGGTCCGGGTCCATTTCCTCCTCGTCCACGATGGTCGTCACCCCGTGGGTCAGCGGCGCGATCACGCCGTAGGAGGTTCCGGTGACCCAGCCGGGGTCGGCCGTGCACCAGTAGATGTCGTCCGGGTGCAGGTCCAGGGCGGTGGTGCCGGTCGCGTGGTGGGCGGTGACGGCGTCGTGCACGTGGATGGCGCCTTTCGGGGTCCCGGTGGTGCCGGACGTGAAGTGCAGCAGGGCCATGTCCTCGGCCTGCGTCGCGGCGATCTCCGCCGTCGGCCGGGGCCGCGCGCATCAGCGCGGCGAGGTCCAGGGTGCCCGGCTCCGGGTCGCCGTCGGCGTCGGTCAGCAGGACATGCCGGAGCTCCGGGAGCGAGTCGCGGAGCTGGGCGATCTTCCTGCGGTAGAGCGCCCGGGTGGTGACCAGCGCCCGGCCGGATCCCAGCTGCAGCCGCTGCCGGACGGGTTCGGGGCCGAAGGCGGAGAACAGGGGGCAGAAGACGCTGGCGTTCTTGAGGGTGCCCAGCACCGCGATGTAGAGGGCCGGGTCGCGGCCGGTGAGCGAGAAGACGCGCTCGCCGCGCCCGACGCCGAGGCTGCGCAGCACCGCGGCGAAGCGGCTGCTTTGCTCGGCCAGCTGCGGCGTAAGGTGAGCGAATGGCTGGTCCCGTCGGCCCGGATGAACCGCAGCGCCTCGCGGCCGCCGAGGCCGCCGGCCGCATGCCGGTCCACGGCCTCGAAGGCGATGTTGACGCCCCGGCCCTCCGGGCAGCCCGGACAGCTCCTGGCGGGCGTCGTCCCAGGAGAAGGCGGCGCAGCTCGCGTCATAGTCCAGCAGGTTCGGCCGGACCCGGAAGCTGCCGGGGTCTTTGGGGATGGCCGGCCAGCGGGTGGAAGGTTCGGTTCCTGCCGTCATGCTTCCATCGGACCCCGGCCCGCGCCGGGCTGCCAGAGCCGAAAGTCCCGTGCCGGACCTCCCGCCGACCTCCCGGCCCGTGCGGGCGGCCCCGACATCTGGCAGCCGGACTGGGAATCCAGCCCCGGGCCAGCCACTAAACTGGGTCCCATGACTGCCACCAGTGACTTTGCAGCCGACGCCGCTGCCGCCCGTGCCCGCCTCCTGGAACTGATCAAGGAGCTGGCCGTCGTCCGCGGCAAGGTCATCCTCTCCAGCGGCGCCGAAGCCGACTACTACATCGACCTGCGCCGCATCACGCTGCACCATGAGGCCTCCAAGCTGGTCGGCCAGGTCATGCTGTCGCTGATGGACGACGCCGGGATCGACTTTGAGTGCGCCGGCGGACTCACCATGGGGGCGGACCCGGTGGGCACCGCCGTGATGCACGCCGCCGTCGACGCCGGCCGCCCGGTGGACGCGTTCGTGGTCCGCAAGGCGCAGAAGTCCTACGGCATGGGCCGCCAGGTCGAGGGCCCCTCGGTCGAGGGCCGCAAGGTCCTGGTCCTGGAGGACACCTCCACCACGGGCGGCTCCGCGCTGACCGCCGTCGAGGGCGTGCGCAAGGCCGGCGGCAACGTCGTCGCCGTCGCCGTGATCGTGGACCGCGACACCGGCGCCAAGGAAAAGATCGAAGCCGAAGCCGGCATCCCCTACCTGTTCGCCTTCGGCAAGGACGAACTCGGCCTGGGCTAGGGATTTCACCGGCGGCGGACACGTGTGGACGGTGCTTTGGGGGTGTCTTATCATTTTTAATTACCCCCCGTCGGTACTTTCGTACCCGTAGTTGGAGAACGCGCCATGCTCCCGCCCCAGGAATCCCCCGCATCCGTCAGCACCGTCTCCGTCAGCACCGTCGACCAGGTCCAGAACCTCATCCTCGACAGCACCGACTTCGAAGAGTTCCTCAATGAACTCGCGCGTTTTTCCGCGCACCAGGTGGCCGGCGAGGGCGACGACGCCCTGTGCGGCATCACCCTGCTGCGGGACCGGAAGGCCGCGACCATCGGCTGGAGCAGCGACTCGGCCCGCGAAGTGGACGAGATCCAGTACCGGCTGGCCCAGGGGCCGTGCCTGACGGCGGCGCAGGAGGAGCGCGAGGTCTACGTCCCGGACCTGTTCGAGGAAGACCGCTGGGGCCCGGACTACGCCACCGCCGTGGCCTCGCACGGACTGCGCTCGGTGCTCTCCGTGCCGTTCCACCTGCAGGGCGAAGCCCAGGCGGCCCTGAACCTCTATTCGGACGCGCCGCACAAGTTCGACGGCGACGTCGCCGCCCGGGCGCGCGACTTCACGCGGCAGATCTCGCAGGCGCTGCGCATGGCCGTGCGCTTTTCGCTGCACACTGACAGCGCCACCAACCTGCGGGCCACGCTGGAATCCCGCACGGTCATCGACATGGCCATCGGCATCGTGATGGCCCAGAACCGCTGCAGCCAGGAAACGGCGGTCCAGATCCTCACGGATGCGTCGAGCAACGGCAACGTGAAACTGCGCGACATCGCCACCTCGCTGGTGGAATCCGTGGGCGGCTCGGCGACCCGGACGCACTTCCAGGAGCCGGGACGGCAGGCAGCCGGATAATCCAGGGGACTTGTGCCCTACCCACCGTGCCGTTACGCTGAGTGAGGTTGAGCCGTCGGCCATAGACACTTTTTTTGGAGTACCTATGGACCAGTCTCTTAATGCCCACGTCAAACTCGATGTCGCCTCAGACGTCATCCGGATCGATGTCCGCGGAAGCCTCAGCCAGGCGTCCCGCCCCGCCCTGATGCAGCTGATCCAGCGCATCCGCCGCGGGGGCATCAACTCCCACATCCGCGTCGACCTGGCCACGCCGAATTCGTGGAATCATCCGCCCTGGCCGGCCTGCGCAACGACCTCAACGCCATTGACGGCGGATCAGGCCAGTTCGAAGTGGCCGGGGCCATGACGGTCACGGCCGGGGTTTCGCTTGAGCTGCAGATGCTCGGCAATGACTTCGGAAAAGTGTTCCAGCCGCTGGACCTGTCCGGGGACTTCATGGCCTCCATCAACCCGTCCGGAACCCGGCCGCTGGCCCGCTACTCCGATGACGAACTGCTGGCCGCCAGCGACTGTGTCTTCGGCAAACTGGACGATCCCTCCACCGGAGCGCCCTCGGAACTCCTGGCCCGGTACGACGACATCACCCTGGAACTGACCAGGCGCGAAATCGGCCGCGAGGCCGAAGCCGGCCGGGAACCCGAACCGGCTTAGCCCGGACCCGCATTTTTGCGGCACGTCCGCAGTGGCTACGGTAGAGATGTGCCGCGTGAGACGGAAGCGAACGACCGGCGCGGACCCGGCACTGCCGAGGCCCGCGTGCTTCGGCACGCCGCGGAACTTGGGCGGTTCTCGCGTCGGAACTTCCTCATTGGGACCGGCGCCGCCTCCGTCCTGGCGGCAGACATGCTGTTCACCCGCAGGGTGCAGGCCGAACGCCGGGTCAACAAGATCCTCACGGTGCCCGACGACGTCGCCGAAGCCTATTTCCCAGGCGCCAGCTGGTTCCTCTTCCCGGGGTACAAGACCAGCTGGGAAGAGGGGCAGTGGATCCTGAACTCACTGCGCGGCGCGCTGAACAAGCGTGGCCAGCTGGCCGCCGTCGGCTATTCCAATGTGGGCCTGGACATCGACAAGATCGTGATCGCGGTCATCGAGCATGTCCGCGCGCACCGGCTCGACACCCTGTACTTCTACGGCCACAGCTTCGGCGGCATGGTCGCGGTGCAGGTGGCCGCCCGGTTGCTGGAGCTGCACGGGGTCAAGGTGGAATTCATCGTGCTCGACTCCAGCCCGTCCAGCAGGTACGACGTCCTGGACCAGAGCTGGTTCGAGGGCGTGGTCTTCCTCTACGAGAGCGGCTTCCGGTTCCCCACCGTGCTGCGCGGCGGCTACGAACTCGGGGAACGGGTGCTGAACAAGCACGAGCGGAGCTGGAGCCAGGTGCTGGACCAGACCCAGGAACAGCTCTCGCCGATCGCGCCGTCCAGTGTGCTGATCCAGACGGAATCGGCCTACATCTACCACTTTGACCTGAACCGGTTCGTCGGCAAGCTCGGGGACACCAGGATGGCCTTCATCGGCAACCCCAAGGACCAGACCGTGAGTTACGAAACCGCCCGGGACACGTGGATGCTGCGGTTCAAGGACAACATGGTCTCGGATTCGCTGCGGACCGACGGCGCGCGGCCGGCGCACGCCAGCCCGCAGTGGAATCCGTTCGTTTACCGGCCGCTCATCGAGGAGCTCCAGGACGAGTTTCTTCCGCTGCCCTCCGGCGGGGGAAAAAAGACCGCCGTCTAGGCCGGGCGCCCGGCCGGGCCCTCAGATCTGGTTCTTCAGGTCCGCGACCGAGTTCAGGATCTGGTTGGGCCGGAACGGGTACGCCGCGACGTCGTCCTTGTGCGTGATGCCGCTGAGCACCAGCACCGTGTGCAGCCCCGCCTCCATGCCGGCGATGATGTCGGTGTCCATCCGGTCGCCGATCATGGCGGTGGTCTCCGAGTGCGCGTCGATCTGGTTCATCGCCGAGCGGAACATCATCGGGTTCGGCTTGCCCACGATGTAGGGTTCCCGGCCGGTCGCCTTGGTGATGAGCGCGGCGATCGCGCCGGTGGCGGGCATCGGGCCGTCCTTGGACGGGCCGGTGGCATCCGGGTTGGTGGCGATGAAGCGCGCGCCGCCCAGGATCAGCCGGATGGCCATGGTGATGGCCTCGAAGGAGTAGGTGCGGGTCTCGCCGAGCACCACGAAGTCGGGGTCCTGGTCGGTGAGGATGAAGCCGGCCTCATGCAGCGCCGTCGTCAGCCCGGCCTCGCCGATCGTGTAGGCCCGGTTGCCGGACTCGGAGCCGCGCACCTGGTCCTTGAGGAACTGGGCCGTGGCCAGCGCCGAGGTCCAGATGTTCTCCTCCGGGATTTCCAGGCCGGAGCTCTTCAGCCGGGCGGCGAGGTCGCGGGGCGTGAAGATGGAGTTGTTGGTGAGGACCAGGAACCGCTTGGACGTGTCCACCCAGCGCTGGATGAGCTCCGAGGCGCCCGGGATCGGCTGGTTTTCGTGGACCAGCACGCCGTCCATGTCCGTCAGCCAGCACTCGATCTCCTGGCCGCTGCGGTACACCGAGGACGTGGAACGCACCTCGTCCGGATCTGAACGCTGCCCGGTTCCGTGGTCTTCGTGCTGGTCCGCCATGGTGCCCTCCGCCGATAGTGTGCCGCAACACGACCCAGTCTACTGTTGAGTCGTGACTGAACCCGAGACTCCCCGCGAACCCACTGCCGCCACCGGGGCCGCGCCGGACGGTGAAACGGAGCCCCGGGCGGAGGTCGGCGTCGGCCCCTGGCAGGGACCGTGGCCGGAGGGCGGGCACTGGGATCCGGACCTGCTCGCGGACGGTGACCGCCGCAACGTGGTGGACAAGTACCGGTACTGGAAGCACGAGGCGATCGTGGCCGACCTGGACTCCAAGCGCCACAACTTCCACATCGCGATCGAAAACTGGCAGCACGACATGAACATCGGCACGGTCGTGCGCACCGCCAACGCGTTCCTGGCCAAGGAAGTCCACATCATCGGACGACGCCGGTGGAACCGCCGCGGGGCGATGGTCACCGACCGCTACCAGCACGTCCGCCACCACCCGAGCGTGGAGGACTTTGTCGCCTGGGCGCAGGCGGAGGGGCTGGCCGTGATCGGGATCGACATCTTCCCCGACTCCGTCCCGCTGGAGACCTACGAGCTGCCCCGGGACTGCGTGCTGGTGTTCGGCCAGGAGGGGCCGGGCCTGACCCCGGAGGTCCACGCGGCCGCCGTCGACGACGCTCTCGATCGAGCAGTTCGGGTCCACCCGCTCCATCAACGCCGCCTCGGCCGCCGCGATCGCGATGCACGCCTGGATCCGCCGGCACGTCTTCAACCAGCTCCCGGGCTAGGACCTGCCCCGGCGCCGCCTCGCCGCGGCCCCCGCAGCCTCCGCGAGATGCCATCTCGGCGCGGCTGCGCGGGGGCCAGTGTTACAACCCCGGCGTGACCGGAGACACTGCCGTGGCGCAGGAATGGCTAGGATGGTGCGTAGCCGACGAGGTTCACTCCAGGGTGGCCCCAGCCCGCAGACGAAATTCACTTTAGGAGTCAGCATGCCCATTGCAACCCCAGAGATCTACTCCGAGATGATCGACCGCGCAAAGACGGGCGGCTTCGCGTTCCCGGCCGTCAACGTCACCTCCTCCCAGACCCTGAACGCCGCCCTGCGCGGCTTCGCCGAGGCCGAATCCGACGGCATCGTCCAGGTCTCCACCGGCGGCGCGGCCTACTGGTCCGGCGCCTCCACCAAGGACATGGTGGCCGGCTCGCTCGGGCTTCGCCGCGTTCGCCCGCGAGGTCGCCAAGAACTACGGCGTCAACATCGCCCTGCACACGGACCACTGCCCCAAGGACAAGCTGGACGGCTTCGTCCTGCCGCTGCTCGCCGCCTCCGAGGCCGAGGTCAAGGCAGGCCGCAACCCGCTCTTCAACTCGCACATGTGGGACGGCTCGGCCGAGACCCTGCAGGAGAACCTCCGGATCGCCCGGGAGCTGCTCGAGCGCACCGCCGCCGCCAAGATGATCCTCGAGGTCGAGATCGGCACCGTCGGCGGCGAGGAAGACGGCGTCGAGAACGCCATCAACGACAAGCTCTACACCACGGTCGAGGACGCCCTCGCCACCATCGACGCCCTCGGCTCCGGCGAGAACGGCCGCTACATCACGGCCCTGACCTTCGGCAACGTGCACGGCGTGTACAAGCCCGGCGGCGTCAAGCTGCGCCCGGAGATCCTCAAGGACATCCAGGAGCAGGTCGGCGCCAAGATCGGCAAGGCCAGCCCGTTCGACCTGGTCTTCCACGGCGGCTCCGGCTCCACCGAGCAGGAAATCGCGGACGCCGTCTCCTACGGCGTGATCAAGATGAACATCGACACCGACACCCAGTACGCCTACACCCGCCCGGTCGCGGACCACATGTTCCGCAACTACGACGGCGTCCTGAAGGTCGACGGCGAGGTCGGCAACAAGAAGCAGTACGACCCCCGCGTCTGGGGCGCCTCCGCCGAGGCCGGCCTGGCCGCCCGCGTCGTCGAGGCAGCCCAGCAGCTCGGCTCCACCGGCAAGACGTTCTAGGCATGTCGGATGAGTTCCGCAGGAACCTGATGGGCCCCGAGCCCACGCTCCTGCCTGCCGAGACCGAGGTCAACGCGGGGCTGGACGCCGGCCAGGAAGCGCTGGATCTGGTGGAGAAGCACCCGACGTCCTCGCTGCTCTGGGCCGTGCTCGCCGAGGAGGCGTGGGCCGAGGGCCGGATCATCGATTCCTACGCCTACGCCCGGGTCGGCTACCACCGCGGCCTGGACTCGCTGCGCCGCAACGGCTGGCGCGGCGTCGGCCCGATCCCGTGGGAGCACGAACCGAACCGCGGCTTCCTGCGCGCCCTGTACTCGCTGGGCCGGGCCTCCGCGGCGATCGGCGAGGCCGAGGAGCCGGAGCGGATCGAGAAGTTCCTCAAGGACTCCGACCCCGCCGCCAAGGCAGCGATCGAGGCCGAGAAGCGCTGACCAACAACGCGGGTTCATTACGGCCCAATCCACCCTGGGATGGGCGGGAAGTGACCCCGCGTTGTTAGTTTAAAGCACGACGGCGGGCGTCCGCCGTAGGTGGGCGCCCGCCGTCGTTGTCAGGAAAACTGTCAGCTGCCTTGGCCAGGCCCGTGCGCGCCATGGCGTCCGCGTAGGCACGGTGCCCATTTCCTCGAGGTACTGCTCCTGGCGGGCCGGGGTTCCGGCAAAGGCGCGCCCGCTGAGCGAACGGACCTTGTAGGTCTTGAGGCCGCGGCGCCAGATCATGGGCACCTCGGTCTTCAGGAGCAGGTTCGCGAGGCGGTTCGCCTCGGTGCCGTGGGCCACAATCACGGAGGCGCGGGGCACCAGGGCGAGGAACTTCAGCAGCGGCTTCAGGCCCGCGGAGATCTGGTCCGGCGTGAACTTGCCGTTCGGCTCACCCGGGACGTGCCAGGGGTGGACGTTCCACGGCATCACGTACTCAGGGCGCAGGCCCAGCTTCCACTGGACGCCGAGCAGCCGGGTGGCGGCCTCGTCGTCGCCGGCGGTGATGAAGCCGGACTTGTCCTCGGTGCCGATGTTGGAGAAGAGGCTGATGATGCGGCACTCGTCGACGTCGTGCATCGGATCGACATAGGGGACGGTGGTGCCGGCTTTGGCCGCCTGCAGCGTGTCGCACAGTTCGTTGACGGCTGCGACGCTAGGTTCGTAGCGGCGGCTCAAAAGCTGCTCGCGGGAATTTTCAGTGGCCAAGGCTGTCATATGTTGCTGAGTCTCCTGCGGGATTGGTAACGCTGCCAGACCGCCCGCGGGCACGCGGAAGACGGGCACGCCAAGTACGGTGTGGTTTGAAAATGTGGTGTGGACCGAATTCGTGGGCGGTCGTTAGTAGTCTATCAAGCCCTGCGGAAGTCCATTGGATGGTCAAATGAGCTGCCGCCCCCGCCATCGGCTAAACTTGGGTGGTAAGAGCCCCGGACTCTGGCGTTGACGGCATGGATCAAACCAGTGCAGATCGAAGCAGTACAGATCGTAGTGGTACTGCTCACAGCGGTAGATTCGGGGCATTCTCATGAACGGCGCTGAACCCCGGTGACCACTTCGGTGCATCACACGGACGTCGGCCCGAACGAATGGGGGAGGATCCCATGCCAGCAATCGTGATCGTCGGAGCCCAGTGGGGCGACGAAGGCAAAGGTAAGGCCACTGACCTGCTCGGAGGCCGCGTCGACTACGTCGTCAAGCCCAACGGCGGCAACAACGCCGGGCACACCGTCGTCGTAGGCGGTGAGAAGTACGAGCTCAAGCTCCTTCCTGCCGGCATCCTGAGCCCCAACGCGGTTCCGATCATCGGCAACGGCTGCGTGGTGAACCTCGAGGCGCTGTTCCAGGAGATCGACGGGCTGGAAGCCCGCGGCGCCGACACCTCGAAGCTGCGCGTGTCCGCCAACGCCCACCTCGTGGCGCCCTACCACCAGGTTTTGGACAAGGTCACCGAGCGCTTCCTCGGCAGCCGCGCCATCGGCACCACGGGCCGCGGCATCGGCCCGGCCTACATGGACAAGGTGGCCCGCCTGGGCATCCGTGTCCAGGACGTCTTCGACGCCTCCATCCTGCGCCAGAAGGTGGAGGGTTCGCTGCGCCAGAAGAACGAGCTGCTGGTCAAGGTCTACAACCGCCGCGACATCGAGGTGGACGAGATCGTGGACTACTTCCTGTCGTTCGCCGAGCGACTCCGTCCCCTGGTCATCGACAGCACCTATGTGCTGAACACGGCACTGGACGAGGGCAAAGTGGTCCTCATGGAAGGCGGCCAGGCCACGTTCCTGGACGTGGACCACGGCACCTACCCGTTCGTGACCTCCTCGAGCCCCACCGCCGGCGGCGCCTCGGTGGGCTCGGGCGTCGGCCCCACCCGCATCTCGCGCTCCTCGGCATCATCAAGGCCTACACCACCCGCGTCGGCGCAGGCCCGTTCCCGACCGAGCTGGTCGACGACATCGGCGTGCACCTCCGCGACCGGCGGCACGAGTTCGGCGTCACCACCGGCCGCCCGCGCCGCTGCGGCTGGTTCGACGCCGTCGCTGGCGCGCCACGCCTCCCGCGTCAACGGCTTCACGGACTACTTCGTCACCAAGCTCGACGTCCTCACCGGCATCGAGCAGATCCCGGTCTGCGTGGCCTACGACGTCGACGGCGTCCGGCACGACGAAATGCCCATGACCCAGACCGAGTTCCACCACGCGAAGCCCATCTTCGAGTACTTCGAGGGCTGGACCGAGGACATCACCGGCGCCCGCACCCTGGACGATCTCCCCGAGAACGCCAGGAACTACGTCCTGGCCCTGGAAAAGCTCTCCGGCACCCGCTTCTCGGCGATCGGCGTCGGCCCGGACCGCGACCAGACGATTGTGGTCAACGACCTCATCAACGACTGACGTCTTTACTACCTGACGCACGACGGCGGCGGGTCACCTGAAAAGGCGGCCCGCCGCCGTCGTGGGTTAACTGAGTGTCCTCACGACCCGCCCGCTATTCCAGTCCGAGCCCGTGGTCAGCCAGGGCCTGCTCGATTATTCGCAGCGCCTTGGGGCCCACGCCGTGCAAAGCTGCCAATGTGGAGCGCGGAACGCCGGCAAGCGCGCTCAGCGACGCATAACCCGCGCTGTTGAGGGCGCGCGTGGCCGGTGCTCCGACTGCGGGTAGGGCGTCGAGAGGTGTTGTCATGCATCGACCATAGATCGACTTCGCAATCGACGACCAGGGCAGGTGGGAGCGGCCCGCCGCCGTCGCGTTAGCTCCCGGAACGCGCCGCCGAAAAAAACTCTCGGCGGTGCGTAACCTTTTGGCGCACCCCGACGATTACTCCTTTGTAAGCGCCGCCGGAGGATGGACCCCCCACCAGGACTCCGGCCGGCCCTTCCACTGCAAGTGCAGGCCGGCGCCCGCCCCCATCGGGCGCCGGCCAGCCTTCCACTGAACGCGCGGGCTGTCGACTGCCCCCATCAGGCCTCAGCCAGCCTTCAAACAAAACAAAGGATGTACGTTTCTTATGAAGAGTGTTAGCAAGACCACCAAGATTGCTGTCGGCGCCGCGATTCTCGCGGTCGGAGGATTCTCCGGTATCGGCCTGGCCAACGCGGCCCAGGTCTCGAACACCCAGCAGGCTGAAGTGACCCCCGCTACGCCCGCCGTCCCGGCCACGCCCGAGGTTCCGGCGACTCCCGAACTTCCCGCCACGCCGGCCGTTCCGGCCGTCCCCGCCGGTTCCGGCTTCCCCGTCCGTTGATGGCTCCGCCGAGGGCGAGTCGGACATTGAAGGCACCGACGGCACCGAAGGCTCAGCCGCCGGTGACGTTGCCGCTGACAAGGACGCCGCCTCCGCCGAGGGTGCCGCCAACGCCAAGGGCGCTGCCGAAGCCGAAGCCGCTGTTCAGGCCGGGGCCCACGTGACGGTCGCTGTCCCCGCAGTCCCGGGCGCCAAGGGCACCCCGGCCGTTCCGGCCACCCCCGCCGTTCCGGGCGTTCCGACCCTGCCGTCGGACGAGCTTTCCCGAGCGCAGCAAGTAGGCAACAAACGCCTCCTTGGAGGCACCCGGGGTGCGGCCGCTAAACTTGCCGGGGGCCGCACCCCAGCAGTAACCGGAAGGACAGCCACTTGGCAGCACAGCTAAGCGACGACGAATTGTCAGCAGCTTTGGCTGGCGACCCTTCAGGATTCAGCGCTGTCTACACCGTCATTTCACCCGCGGTGCTCGGCTACTTCCGGGCCCGTGGGGTGGATGACGCCGAGGCCCTGACGCAGGACGTCTTCGTGGACGTCCTGCCGAAACTGGCCAACGTCACCGGCGGGCACAGCGGGCTGCGGACCTTCGTCTTCTCCGTGGCCCACGCCCGGCTGGTGGACCACCGCCGGCGGGCAGAACGAACCCCGCAGCTGTCCGAGTACGACCCCCTGGACGACACGCGGTACGCCGCGTCGGCCGAGGATGAGGTGCTGGGATCCCTGGGCGGGATTGCAGATTCACTCTCCCGGCTCAATGAGGAGCAACGGGAAGTCCTGGTCCTGCGGATTGTCGCGGACCTCTCCATCGAACAGGTGGCCCGCATCATGGACAAAACCCCGGGGGCCATCAAACAGCTTCAGCGTCGCGGGCTCGACGCCTGCGCGAACTCGTCACCGAAAGGACCACGCAGCATCATGACCGGAACACGCGACCCCCAGCAGGATGGCAGCATCCACGCGATGCTCCGTGATTCCGGGCTCGAGTCCTCCACGGACTCCGCAGCTCCCTCGAGGAACTGCGCGCCCTGGTGCCGGACCGCGCCCCGGCGCCCCGCGCCGACCTTGCCGCGATCCTGTCCGGCGGCCACGGAGCTGGCGCCGCAACAGAAGCCGCCACCACGATGATGCCCGCCGTCACGGACGCCACGACGGCGATGCCCGCCGTCGCAGCCGCGGACCAGCCCGGTGAAGACCTGCCGGCCGGCGTCGTGAGCCTCACCGAGCGCCGCGGCCGGAAGCGCCGGCTGGCGATCGTCGGAGGCGCCGTGATCGGCGCCATGACCCTCGGGGCCGGCGCCGTGGCGGCCTCCAGCGAGGATTTCCGGGACAGCGTCAGCAAGACCGTCGGCATCATCTGGCAGCCGGTTGACGAGGCGCCCGACGTCGCCCCCGAACCCGCCAGGCCCTCGCCGGCGGATCGTCCCGGCAGCGCCCGCGCCCGCAAAGGTGCCGGGCGGTGCCACGCCGCCGGCGGCCGGCATCGTACCGGAGGCCCCCGGCTCCGCCGGCACGGCTCCGTGCGACGCCCGCAGCCCCCGCGCCGCCGGCTGTCGGCCGCGACGGCGTCCTTCCGGACCCGCCCCGCCGTCCCGTCAGCCCGGGCGTGCCCGGGCTCCCCGCGCCGGGCGGAGACCGGGGCGTGCCGGCGGAGCCGAAGCCGGAACCGACGGTTCCCGCGGTGCTCCCCACGCTCCCCAGCAACTCGCCGGCCGGTCCGGAACAACGAAACTGCGGGCCCGCTGTCGTTGGAACAGCGGGCCCGCATGCTTGTTCGGCGACCTCGGCGCGGCCGCGGAGTTGGTTAGGCCAGGACCTGCCGCTTGGAGGAGATGACGCCGGTGTCGAAGCCGGCCAGGTGCAGGCCGCCGTGGAAGCGGGCGTGCTCGATCTTGACGCAGCGGTCCATCACGACCGTGAGCCCGGCGGCTTCGCCTCGCTTGGCGAGCGTCCTCGTTCCAGATGCCGAACTGCAGCCAGACCGTCTTCGCGCCGACCGCGATCGGCCTCGTCGAGGACGCCCGGCAGGTCGTCGTGCTTGCGGAACACGTCGACGAGGTCGGGCACTCCGGCAGGTCGGCGAGCGACGGGTACACCGGCCGCCCAGGATCTCGTTGGCCTTCGGGTTGACGAACTACACCTCGTAGCGCTGGAGGACAGCAGGTAGGTGGCGACGAAGTAGCTGGCGCGCGCCGGGTTGGGCGACGCGCCCACCATCGCGAGGGATTCGGTCTGCGCGCAGGTTCAGCCGCTCCGGCGCCGGGGCCCGGTCCAGGTCCGCTCTTCAACAGTCAGCAGTTCGCTCGATCGTGCAGGCGGGACGTCGCCTGCAGCGCGGTTCGCTGCGCAAGGGCGCTGACACGACGCCTCGGCGGCGGCGTCTGCGCGCCTCGCCGCGGCGGCCAGGGCCTGGTCGAGGTCCCACAGGATGTCCTCGGGTCCTCGAGCCCGACCGAGATGCGCACCAGGTCCTCGCGGCACGCCCGCGGCGGCGAGCTGTTCGCGGGGTGAGCTGCGGTGCGTCGTCGACGCCGGGTGGATGCACGAGCGTCCGCGACGTCGCCGATGTTGGCCAGGTGGCTGCAGCAGCTGCACGGACTCGATGAACCGCTCGCCCGCGGCCCGGCCGCCCGTCACGCCGAACGCGAAGACCGAGCCCGGGCCCAGCGGCAGGTACTTCGCGCGCGCGGTCGTGGTGCGGGGTGGTCGGGCAGGCCCGCCCACGACACGTAGGCCACGCGCGGGTCGGCGTCCAGCCACTCGGCGACCACCCGGGCGTTCGCGCACGTGGGCCGTCCATGCGCTGCGGCAGCGTCTCGACGCCCTGCAGCGAGCAGGAACGCGCTGATGCGGGGAGAGCGTCGGCGCCGATGTCGCGCAGCTGCTCGGCGCGCAGCTTGGTGAGGAAGCCGTACTCGCCGAAGTTGCCCCACCAGCGTGAGCCCGCCGTAGGAGGCGACGGGCTCGGTCATCAGCGGGAAGTTGCCGTTGCCCCAGTCGAACCGGCCGCGACTCGACGACGACGCCGCCGAGCGTGGTGCCGTGCCCGCCGAGGAACTTGGTGGCGGAGTGGATGACGATGTCGGCGCCGTACTCGATCGGGCGGCACAGGTAGGGCGTGGCGATCGTGGAGTCGACGATCGAGCGGGATGCCGGCGTCGTGGGCGACCTCGGCGAGCCCCTCGAGGTCGGCGATCTCGCCGGACGGGTTGGCGATCGATCTCGGCGAAGAGCAGCTTGGTGTTCGGCGGTGATCGCCGCGGCGAAGTCGGCGGGGTCGGCCGGGCGACGAACGTGGTGTCGACGCCGAAGCGGCGCAGCGTGACGTCGAGCTGGGTGATCGGTGCCGCCGTAGAGCTCGGCGGAGGCGACGATGTGGTCGCCGGCGCCGGCGAGCGCAGGCGAAGGTGATGAACTCGCGCGGCCATGCCCGCTGGCCGTGGCGACGGCGCCGATGCCGCCCTCGAGGCTGGCGATGCGCTCCTCGAACGCGGCGACGGTCGGGTTGGCGATGCGGGAGTAGATGTTGCCGTACTTCTGCAGCGCGAAGAGGTCGGCGGCATCCGGGGTGTCCTCGAAGACGAAGGACGTCGTCTGGTAGATCGGCACGGCGCGGGCGCCGGTCGTCGGCGTCGGGCGTGCCGCCGGCGTGCAGCGCGCGGGTGCGGAACCCGAAGGTACGGTCAGCCATTACGCGTTCACCTCAATCTTGGTAGCAGGAGTGGATGGGCCCACGCCCGCAGGGTTCCCTGGCCGAGCTTGCGAGGCTAGGGGGCGGGTGGGGACCAGTTCGGTGCCGTGTTTGCGGGCCAGGTCGGCCTCGAGCTCGCGGACGATCGGCAGGATGTCCTGACCGAACGCGGCCACCTCCTCCTGGAAGTGCAGGTAGCAGGTCAGGAGCAGGTTCACACCGATCTTCTTGTACTCGACGATCCGTTCCGCGATCTGCTCCGGGGTGCCGATCAGCTGGGTCTTGAACCCGTCGTTGTACTGGATCAGGTCCTCGAAGCTGGAGTCGGCCCACATGCCTTTGCCGTCCTTGGTGGACGCGCCGGCCTCCTGGACCGCGTCGCGGAAA
The DNA here is from genome assembly GCA_963707385.1 of uncultured bacterium. Taxonomy (GTDB): domain Bacteria; phylum Actinomycetota; class Actinomycetes; order S36-B12; family S36-B12; genus UBA10649. Next base: position 18,794 of record CAVPPK010000007.1, read on the forward strand.
CCTTCGACGGCGGGCTTGTGCGCCTTTGCCACGATTTCCCGGAGGGTCTCGCGGGCCTCCTTCTCGGAATCCCGGGCGATGACGAAGCCGTTGAGGCCGAATTTCGGGGCCGCGAGGGCACCCTCGGTGCCCCGGCCGGACTCTCGGGCGGAGGCCACGACGCCGGCGATGTTCTCCTGGAAGCCTTCCAGGTCCTTGCCGTTGGAGAAGTACCAGTCAGCCACCCGGCCGGCGGTGGCCTGGGCGGCGGTGGAGTTGCCGCCGAAGAAGATGTCCGGGTGGGCCCGGCCCGGCACGTCCACCGGGGCGGGCTGCAGGGTGAAGTCGGTGATGTTGTAGTACTTGCCGGACTGGCTGAAGTTCTTTTCGGTCAGCAGGCCGCGGAGGACCTTGATGAATTCCTCCGTGCGGACGTAGCGCTCGTCGTGCTCCAGCCATTCGAGGCCGAAGTTTTCGAACTCCGCCTTGAGCCAGCCCGAGACGATGTTCACGGCGGCGCGGCCGTTGGAGATGTGGTCCGCGGTGATGAGGTATTTCGCCAGGACACCGGGGTGCCACATGCCGGGGTGGACGGCGGCGATGACCTTCAGCCGCTCGGTCGCGGCCAGCAGGCCCAGGCTGAACGAGGTGGCCTCGTGCTGCTTGTCGGCGCCGTACGAGGCGGCGTAGCGGGTCTGGGTGAGGGCGTATTCGAAGCCGGAGTTCTCCGCGATCCGGGCCAGCTTCTTGTTGTACTCGAAGTCCCAGCCGGTGCGCTGTTCAATGGTGGAGACCACCAGGCCGCCGGAGACATTCGGGACCCAGTAGGCGAACTTGAGCGGTTCGGAAAGACGGGCGACGTTGCTGATGTCAGTCATGGGAGTTCCTTACTTGCTGGTGGTGCGGTGGTGTCGTTGCGTTCACGAAGGACGGACTGGATGCCGGCGATACACGGTTCGTTCTGCAGGGAGGTGGTGTCGCCGAGCGGGGTGCCTTCGAACAGCTGGGTCAGCAGCCGGCGCATGATCTTGCCGCTGCGGGTCTTCGGCACGTCGGGAACGACGACGACGTCGCGCGGCTTGGCGATCGGGCCGATCGCCTTCGCGACGTGCGCCTGCAGGGCACCCTGGATCCCGGCGACTGCCGACGAGTCTTTCAGGGTGACGAACGCGACGATGGCGTGGCCGGTCTTCGGGTCCGGGACCGGGCAGACGCCGGCCTCCACCACGTCCGGGTGGGCGACGAGTGCCGATTCGATCTCGATCGTGGAGAGCCGGTGGCCGGAGACGTTGAGGACGTCGTCGACCCGCCCGAGGATCCAGATGTCGCCGTCGTCGTCGTACTTGGCACCGTCGCCGGCGAGGAACCAGCCCTGGTCGGCGTACTGCCGCCAGTACGAGTCGCAGTACCGCTCGCGGGTTGCCCCACACGGTGCGGGCCATGCCGGGCCCGGGGGCGTCCACCACGATGAAGCCCTGGACGCCCGGCGGCACGGTGTCGCCGGCGTCGTCCACGATCCGGGTGCTGACGCCGGGCAGCGGGCGGGCGGCGCAGCCGGGCTTGAAAGCCGTGTCGGTCGGGGCGGGGCGAGAGGATGGTGGCGCCCGTCTCGGACTGCCACCAGGTGTCGACCACGGGTGCGGTGCCCGCGCCCACGTTGTCCCGGAACCAGCGCCAGGCCTCGGGGTTGACGGCCTCGCCGACCGTGCCCAGCAGGCGGATGGAGGAGAGGTCGTAGCCGGCCGGGACGCCGTCCGGGAACCAGCCCATGAGGGACCGGACCAGGGTGGGCGCGGTGTAGTACTGCGTGACGCCGTAGCGCTCGATGATCTCGAAGTGCCGGCCGGGGTGCGGGGTGTTCGGGGTGCCCTCGTAGATCACCTGGGTGGCGCCGTTGGACAGCGGCCCGTACAGCTCGTACGTGTGGGCCGTGACCCAGGCGAGGTCCGCCGTGCACCAGTGGACGTCCCGGTCGCGCAGCGCGGGGTCCGGGTTGCTGAAGAGGTGTTCGAAACTCCAGGACGCCTGCGTGAGGTACCCGCCGGAGGTGTGCACCAGGCCCTTGGGCTTGCCGGTGGTGCCGGAGGTGTACATGATGAACAGCGGCGTCTCGGCGTCGAACGCTTCCGCGTGGTGGACGTCGGAGGCCTGCCCGACGACGTCGTGCCACCACACGTCGCGGCCCGGCCGTCATCGGAACGTGTCAGGTGCTCCGGCGCCGGGTCCGGTGCACCACGAGCACGTGCTCGATCGCGTCGTCGCCCGGACGACGGCGGCGTCGGCGCGTTGTCCTTGACCGGCACGGCGGTGCCGCGGCGGAACTGGCCGTCCGTGGTGACCAGGAGCTTGGCGCCGGTGTCCTCCACCCGGAAGCGGAGCGCCTCGGCTGAGAAACCGCCGAAGACCAGCGAGTGGATGGCGCCGATCCGGGCGCACGGCCAGGGTGATGATCACGGTCTCCGGCGATGACCGGCAGGTAGATCGACGACGCGGTCGCCCTGGTCGATGCCGAGGTCCAGGAGCGCGTTGGCGGCCTTGGACGACCTCGCGCTGGAGCTCGCGCGTACGTGATGGTGCGGCGGTCGCCCGGCTCGCCCTCGAAGTGCAAGGCGACCTTGTCTCCGCGTCCCGCCGCTACGTGCCGGTCGACGCAGTTGACGGCGACGTTGAGCCGCGCCGCCCGTCGAACCAGGTGATCTCCGGGCCGAGGCCGGCCGCGGCGTCGGCCGGGACGCGGCGGTGGGTGGTGTGCCAGGGCCGGTCCTGCCCGGGCCGCTCCTCCCAGTCGAGCCGGCGGGCCGCCGCTTCCCAGAAGGCGAGGCGCTCCGCTGTCCGTGGCCGGGGCTGCCGGCCGGGATCACGGCCGGGGCCGTATGCGTGTCGCGTTACGCCCATCGTTTCACCGCCCATTTCTCGGCGAGCGCCCAGCGAGGGCGTCGGTGGTCTTGCCGAGCACGGCCAGCAGGATGATGGCCAGCAGGATGCGGTCCACGCGGCCGTTGTTCTGCGAGTCGATGAGCAGGAAGCCCAGGCCCATCGACGGACGCGATGAGCTCCGCGGCGACCAGGAACAGCCACGACTGGGCGAGCGCCAGCCGCAGGCCGGAGATGACCGACGGCAGCACCGCGGGCAGCTGGACCGTGGGGAACAGCGGCACGCCCGCGCAGGCCGAACGCCCGGCCCGCCTCCACGAGGTGCCGGTCCACGTGCCGCAGCGCGCCGGACGACCGTGGTGTAGACCGGGAAGAACGCGCCGATGGCGATGAGCGTGATCTTCGACTCCTCGCCGATCTTCAGCCACAGGATGAGCAGCGGCACCCACGCCAGCGAGGGGACCGCGCGGATGCGCGCCGAGGGTCGGAGCCGAAGAAGCAGGTCCCAGACCGCGCGAGGCCCGGTGATGGCGCCGAGCAGCAGGCCCAGCGACGGCGCCGATGGCGAACCCGATGAGCACCCGCTGGGCGGAGATGGCGATGTACTTGGCCAGCAGCCCGCGCTCGAACAGCGTCGACCGCCGGCGGTCCACACCATCGCCGGCGAGCGGCAGCTGGTACGGCGGTGCACGAGCCCAGCGTCGTGGTCAGCTGCCACGGCACCAGCAGCGTCAGCGGGCAGGACGACGCCGAGGCCGATGCGCGCCCAGCCGCGGGCCAGCCGACCCCGGCGGGCGGGCCGTGCGCTCACCGCGGCGCCGCTCGGCGCACCGGTCGCGGCGGGCCCGCGCCGCGGCGCGTCCGCAGTGCCGGACGGTGCCGTGCGGCGTCCCGGGTGCCGGTCGGCTGGTCGAGTCGGGTCAGGACCGGCGTCCGGGATGCGGGCCGGATCGGCCTGCGTCGACGAACGTGTCGTTGATGAGCGTGCGCGAGCGCCGCGTCGATCTGCTCCTGGCTGGCCACGTCGCCCGACTCCACGAACACGGGGCCGATCTTCTCGAGCACGTCGATCTGCGCCTCGCCCGGCACCGGGTCGACGGCGAGGTTGCGTGCGCTCGGTGATCACCTTGGTCGCGATCGGCGACGTCCAGCCCGGCGACCTCGGCCAGCAGCTGCGCGGTCTCCTCGGGGTTGCTCGATGCGCCCAGGCGCGCGCCTTCTCGTAGGCGTCGACCACGGTCTGCGCGACGTCCGGCTTGGCTCTGCGAGGAACGACTCGGTGGCGTTCAGGAAGCCGTAGCTGTTGAAGTCGATGTTGCGGTAGAGGAGCGTCGCGCCCGCCGCCTCGGCGCCGGCCATGATCGGGTCGAGGCCCGCCCACGCGTCCACGGCGCCGTTCTGGAGCGCCGCCCAGCCGTCCGCGTGCTGGAGGTTCTGGACGGTCACGTCGTCGAGCGAGACGCCGGCCTCGTCGAGCGCCTGGAGCAGGAAGAAGTAGGGGTCGGTGCCCTTGGTCGCGGCGATGTTCTTGCCCTTGAGGTCCGCGACGGACGCGATGGTCGAGCCCGCCGGGACGACGATGGCCGCCCACTCGGGCTGGGTGTAGATGTCGATGACCTGGATGGGCGAGCCGTTCGGCGCGGGCCAGCAGCGCCGCCGAGCCGGCCGTCGAGCCGACGTCGATGGCGCCCGGCGCGCAGGGCCTCGTTGGCCTTGTTGGAGCCGGCCGACTGGACCCAGTTGACGGCGATGCCCTGGTCCGCCAGCGCGGCCTCCAGCCAGCCCTGCTGCTTGATGATCAGGCTGAGCGGGTTGTAGGTCGCGAAGTCGATGTTGAGCGTGCCGCCCTGGGTGACCACGGCGGGTGCCGCGGCGGCCGCCGGCGACTGGGCGCGACGCACGGCGGTGGCGGCGACGCAGCGAGCGACGGCGGCGAGCGACGCCGCCGAGCGAGCGGTGCGGCGTGCGGGCGTCGAGTGCTCATCGGGGGCGTCCTTTCGGCGAGGTGATGGCGGTGGCGGGGAGTCGGCGTCGGTCAGTGCGCGGTGGCGGCTCGACGCCGAGCCCCTCGAGGAGGTCGGCGCGCAGCTCGGCGAGCTCCGCCGACCCACGGTCGCGCGGGCGCTCGCCGGGCACGGTCGACGCACCTGGCGGATGGTCGCGCCCGCCCGGCCGGGCTCCGGGCCCAGGAGGATCACGCGGTCGGCGAGCTGGAGCGCCTCGTCCACGTCGTGGGTCACGAGCAGCACCGTGGTGGGTGCCGCGGCGTGGACGTCGAGCAGGAGGTCCTGCATCCGGAGCCGGGTGAGCGCGTCGAGCGCCCCGAACGGCTCGTCGAGCAGGAGCACGCCCGGGTCGCGGGCGAGGGCGCGGGCCAGCGAGGTCCGCTGGGCCATGCCGCCGGAGACCTCCCGGGGACGGTGATGGGCGAAGTCGGTGAGGCCGACGAGGTCCAGCAGCCGCGCCACCCGCCTTGCCGTCCCTGGCGGATGCCGGCGGCAGGCCGAGGGCGACGTTGGCCTGCAGCGTCCGCCACGGCAGCAGCCGCGGCTCCTGGAAGGCGACGGCACAGCGGGCGTCGATGCCCGGACCGGGGGGCCGTCGATGCGCACGCGCCGGCGGTGGGGGTGTCGAGCCCGGCCGCGATGCGCAGCAGCGTCGACTTGCCGCAGCCGCTGGCACCCAGGATGGCGAGCACCTCGCCGGCGCGGACGTCGAGCGTCACGTCGCGCACGACGACGTGGGCCGCGGCCGGTGCCGAAGGTGCGTCCCAGCGACCCGAAGCGCAACGGCAGGGCGGGGGAGCGGGTGGCTCCGGCGGCGGCGTGGGTGGACGCCGCGGGCGCGGAGGAGGACAGGACAGCAGTCATAGGGATACTCCATCGGTCCTGGCAGTAGCATCCGGTTGGAGTTCTCGTCCGCGACCGGCCCTTCGAGCCAGATGATCCGCTCGCGCAGCAGCCGCTCGTCGAGCATGTCGCCGAAGCCGGCCATGCCGCCACCGGACCCCCGCGAGCTGGGCACGTAGATGTCGCTCACCTAAGCCTCCTGTATCGCGGCCACGTCATCGCAGCCGTTGTACGACCCTAACGTGGAGGCTGCCAGCAGGCTTCCCAGCCCGCGGGTAGTTCGCCGTGGGCCGAATGCCCGCGTTACCCTGCCCCATGCCGAGCGCACGCATGCTGACGGGGCGGCACACTTGACCGCGGCGATCGGCCGTTCTGGTGGCTCGTGATCGCTGTGCGGCGGCCTTCCGGCGGTCGTCGTCCTCGCGGCCAGCGTCCGGTACACCCGTCCGACCCGCACGGCAGCCCTGCTCGTGACGGAGCAACTGCTCACCAACGGGACCATCACGGTCGACGCCTACGGACCGGAGGTCGTACGCGACTACCGGAACTTCATCGAGGTGAACGGGCAGCACTACTACTATCTTCCCGCTTGGCGCGCCCCATCGCGGCCGCTCCCCGTCGTCGCCATCGGTCTGGCGATGGGCGTGGACCTTTCCGGGCAGGAGGGCTCGCCCTGCCAGTCGTCATGGCGGCCTTCGCCTCGGGGTCACGGTGCTGCTGATGTTGCACTGGGCGCGCTTCTTCTGGGGTCGTCCGGTCTCCCTCGCGCCTGTCCCTGGTGTTCTGGTTCGCGACCCCCTTAGCGAGCACGGGCGGCACAGCGATGTGGTCGCAGTCCTTCGCGGCGTGTTCGGCCTGGCCGCCCTGATGGCGTGCCGGCGCGACGATGCGCGACCGAGCCTGGACCTGGGGGCTTCTCGGCGGTCCCTGTTCCTCGCCGTCCTCAGCCGACCCACGATGGCGATCTCGCGTCGGGGCGCTCTGGCATACGTCCTCGTGGCGGCCCGTCGCATCGGCATCTCGGCCGCGGCCCTGCTGGTAGTTCTGATGCTGGCGTTCGCCGGGCCCTCAGCTGGCAGACGTTCGGCGCCTCGTCCCGCCGTACTACGAGGCCGGTCGACTCTCCAGCGCGAACTCGCTGCTGGGTCATCCCGGGGATCTCTCGCCGCCCATCCCGAGGGCTTCTGGTCTTCGTGCCCTCGTCGCCCTCTCCTGGCCGTGCTGGCCTGGTTGACGCGTCGACACGGCCGGGCGCAGCGCCGCTTATCGTGCTGGCCGTCGGCTGGCCGTTCGTCACGGTCGTGGCCGTCGGTCGGCTTCCCGGACTGGTACGGCGGTAGTCGTACGGCTCCACGGCTGCTGACCGAGGTGGTGCCGGGCCTCTTTCCTCGCGACCGACCTGGTGTGGCCGGTGGCCTTCGCACAGTGGCGGCTCTTGATGGTCGCCTGGGCCGATCGCTGGCCGCGCTTCGGGGTGTACGCGCACACGGTGCAGGGCCTGTACAACCCTGGACGCTCGAGTGGAACGCGGCGCCGAGGGGAACGACAGTCGCAGTGACGCAACGGGACTGGCGCTACCCGCAGTTCCTGCACACCGAGACGGCAGGCAGACCGGCAGCGCACCTACGACCTGTCCCGGGAATCGGCCGTCGGCTAGCGACGACCTGCGTACCTGGCCGTGCTCGGACCCGTCAGGTCAGCCGGCCAGCTGGAAGAGCTCGTAGACGAGGAAGCCGGGCCAGAAGAAGGACTCGATGACGCCCCAGGGGTAGCCCCAGAAGGTCTCGGCCTGCTGCCAGTTCCAGATCACGGCGCCGAAGAAGCCCATGCCGTAGACCGCACCCGCCCCACCGGCCGCCGCGTTGTTGCTGCTTGCCATGACGCCTCCTCGCGGGCGGCGCCGCTGCCCTCCGCGCGCGGTCGCCCGCTCCGACATCACGGTAGCCCCGTCATCCACAGGCAGTCGTCCGCGAACCGCCGCGACGCGCGCACGAGTCGACGCTCGAGTGCGTAGAAACGGCCCGGTCGGACGTGCTCCGACCGGGCCGCACCTACGCGTTCGCGAGTGGGCTACTTCTCGTCGACCTCGACGATCTCCTCGATCACGTCCACCTCGACGACGTTGCCGTCCTCGTCGGTGTACACGTCGATCTCCTCGTCGACCTCGATCATCTCCGGGCATGCCCTGCATGCGGTTCATCTCGGCGTCGAGCGCCGACAGGTCGACCTCGTTGCCGTCGGCGTCGACGACCTTGGCCGACTCGAGCACGACCGCGAGCGCCTTGGCGCGGCGGATGTCCTGGATCGCCATCGGGACCTGGCCGGCCTCGACGAGCGCCTTGGCGAACGCGTCGGCGCTCATGCCGTAGCGGGGCGCCTGCTGGAGCAGCCACGCGGAGAGCTCGGTCTCGCCGACGGAGACCTCCTCCTTCTCGGCGATCTTGTCGAGCACGAACTGGCTCTTGAGCGACTCGCGGGTCTGCTGCTCGACCTCGGCGCGGTGCTCGTCGCCGCTGTCGTGGCCGTCCTCGAAGTGGGCCTCGACCTCGGCAGCGATCAGGTTCTCCGGCAGCGGGATGTCGACGGAGGCGAGCAGGACCTCGAGCACCTTGTCGCGGGCCTCGGCGCCCTGCTCGAGGCGCTTGACGCGCTCGAGGCGGGTGCGCACGTCGGCGCGCAGCTCGTCGACGGTGTCGAACTCGCTGGCGAGCTGGGCGAAGTCGTCGTCCAGCGCGGGCAGCACGCGCTCGCGCACGGCCGTGACCGTCGCGGTGACCGTCAGCGGGATGCCCGTCCAGTCGCCGTTCTCGGGGGTGAACTCGAAGGTGCGCACCTCGTCCTTGGCGGCGCCGCGGACGGCGTCGTCGAAGCCGGGCAGCATGCCGTCGGTGCCGAGCTCGTAGGACAGCGCGTTGCCGACCAGGTCCTCGACGGCGTCACCCTCGGCGGTCGCGCCGGCGATGTCGACGAGCAGGACGTCGCCGTCCGCAGCGGCGCGGTCGACCTCGTTCAGGGTGGCGAAGCGGCCACGCAGGCTGTCGAGCTGGGTCGTCGACGTCCTCGTCGGACGGGGCCGCGTTCGAGACCTCGACGGTGAGGCTGGAGTAGTCGGGGAGGTCGAACTCGGGGCGCACGTCGACCTCGGCGGTGAAGGTCAGGCTCTGGCCGTCCTCCAGCTCGGTGACGTCGATCTCCGGGCGGCCGACCGGCACGATGCCGTGGGTGGCGATGGCCTCGTCGTACGCCTTCGGGAGCGCGTCGTTGACGGCCTCCTCGAGCACCGCGCCGCGGCCGAAGCGCTGCTCGATGATGCGGGCCGGCACCTTGCCCTTGCGGAAGCCGGGCACGTTCACGCTCTTGGCGATCCGCCCGTAGGCAGCGTCCATGCTGGGCTGGAGCTCCTCGAAGGGAACCTCGACCGTCAGCTTGACGCGGGTCGGGGACAGGGTCTCGACGTCGCTCTTCACAGCAGATCCATCTCCATATATGGGGTCTCCCCAGGGCTGGGGCTCCAGCACTGAGTCGTCGGGGCGGGGAGACTCGAACTCCCGATCTCCTGCTCCCAAAGCAGGCGCGCTAGCCACTACGCTACGCCCCGCGTCGGCCTACGGGATTCTAGGGGCTTTGCCGTCCCGAGCCGAATCGCCGGGTTCCCTCCCCCTGCTGGCGGTGCCATGATGAATGCGGGTGGAGTCCGACCCGCGCGGGCATCCGTCCGCGGGAGGTGTGCCATGTTCCAGGACCGCTCCGACGCCGGCCGCCGGCTGGCCGCCCGGCTCGCCACCTACTCCCGCCCGAACCCCCTCGTGCTCGGGCTGCCGCGCGGCGGCCTGCCCGTCGCCCTCGAGGTGGCGCAGGCGCTCGACGCCGAGCTGGACGTGCTGGTCGTGCGCAAGGTCGGCGCGCCCGGCAACCCCGAGTTCGCCATCGGGGCCGTCGGCGAGGACGGCGTCGTCATCCTCGACCACGCCGCCCGCCGGCAGCTGCACGTCACCAGCGAGCACGTCGACCACCTCGCCGCACTCGAGCTCGCGGAGGTCGACCGCAGGGTCAAGGCGTACCGCGACGGCTGCCTGCGGCTCGGCATCGCCGGGCGCAACGTCATCGTCGTCGACGACGGCCTCGCGACCGGCTCGACCGCGGCCGCCGCCATCACCGTGGTGCGGCACTTCGGCGCCGCGCACGTGCTGCTCGCCGTGCCGGTGGGATCGTCCGAGGCCGTCGAGCGGCTCTCCGCGATGGCCGACGAGGTCGTGTGCCTCGAGACCCCCGAGCCGTTCTACGCGGTCGGCCAGCACTACCGCGACTTCGACCAGGTCAGCGACGACGAGGTCATCGCCATCCTGCACGGCGCATCCCCGATCGCGCGAGCGCGCCGTCGACGTGGCCATGGTCAACGAGGACGTCACGATCGCGTTCGACGGAATCGAGCTGCCCGGGCACCTGAGCATCCCCGACGGCGCGCGCGGCATCGTCCTGTTCGCGCACGGCAGCGGCAGCAGCCGGCTCAGTCCCCGCAATGTCGCCGTCGCGAAGGTGCTCCAGGGCGCCGGGCTCGGCACGCTGCTGTTCGACCTGCTCTCCGAGGACGAGGCCGACGTCCGCACCAACGTCTTCGACATCGAGCTGCTGGCCGAGCGACTCGTGCAGGCGACGCTGTGGCTGCGCGCGCGCCACGACGTCGGCGCCCTGCCGCTCGGCTACTTCGGCGCGTCGACGGGCGCGGCCGCTGCGCTCGTGGCGGCGGCGCAGTGCCCGGACGAGGTCTCGGCCGTCGTGTCCCGCGGCGGACGGCCCGACCTGGCCGGCGAGTGGCTGCAGAAGGTGCAGGCGCCCACGCTGCTGGTCGTCGGCGGGCACGACTACGCCGTCATCGACCTCAACCGCGACTGCCCAGTCGCACCTGCGCTGCGTCAACCTGCTGGAGATCGTGGCGAGGTGCCACGCACCTGTTCGAGGAGCCCGGCACGCTCGGCCAGGCCGCTCGCCTGGCGCAGTCGTGGTTCCTCGCGCACCTGCCGTAGCGGTCGTCGCCGGCCGCCGCCGTGCGTGTCGGGCCGTCATTGCGGGGGAAATGTCGGAATCGCGCCTACCGTGGACGCATGCATCGTGCTTCCCCCACGTTGCTCGTGCTCGCAACGTGCCTCGCCGGGTCACTGCTGACCCCGTCCCCTGCTGCTGCCGACGACACCGGCAGCCCGAGTCCGGACGCGTCGTCGTCGGCCGTCGTCGGCCTCGTCTCCCGCGACTGCGCCGTCCGAGTCCGCAGCGCCCTCGTCGACCCCGTCATCGGCATCCGCGTCTCCGACGTCGTCCGCGTCAGCCTCAGCCCGTCCGCCACCGAGGAGTCGCCGTTCGGCGCGGCCCCGTCGCCGTTCGCCCCGTCGCCCTCGGCGTTCGCCCGCCCGGGCGACACCCTCGTGACGACGAACGTCGTCATGGCCGCCACGGCACCCGGGCGGCCAGCCCTCCCTGCGACCGCCGCGCGCCAAGCTGCCCGCTGCGCAAGGGCCACTACGGCCTGAAGGTCGCGAGGCTGCAGGACCGCCTGTCGTGGCTCGGGTACGACATCGACGACAGCAACATCGCAGCGCCAGGCCTACGGCTCGTCGACCGCCGCGCGCGCTGAAGTCCTTCCAGGCCAAGAACTGGCTGCCCGTCACCGGCAAGGCCGACAAGAGGACGTGGAAGGCGCTGAAGCGGATCAGCGAGCCCGTCGGCATCCTGCCGCTGCGCTGCACCGAGGTGAAGAAGGCCCTGTGCATCGACAAGACCTCGCGCACGCTGCGCCTGGTGGTCAAGGGCAAGGTCAAGGTCGTCACCGACGCGCGCTTCGGCGCTCCCGGCATGGAGACCGGCGAGGGCGTGTTCGCCGTCAAGGAGAAGAGCTACAACCACACGTCGACGCTGTACGACACGTGGATGCCGCGGGCGATGTTCTTCAACGGCGACGAGGCCGTGCACTACTCCCCCGACTTCAACAGCGTCGGCTACATCCGCGGCTCGCACGGCTGCGTCGGCGTGCGCGACCTCGACGTGGCGACCCGGCTGTTCGAGAAGGTCGACGTCGGCACGCGCGTGTACGTCTACTGGAGCTGACCTGCGGGATCTGTCACCGCGTCACTCGGTGACGACGAACTCGGTCTCGGTCTCCTCCGGGCCACCCTCGACGATCACGAGCCAGCTGCCCGCGACGTCCACGTCGATGTAGAGCTCACCCTCGGCGCCAGCCGCGATCTCGGTCTCGCCGGCGACGCTGCCGTCCGGTCGCTTCACCTCGAAGACGCGCGGCTCGGTGGCCGCGTTCGTCACCTTGAACTCGATGCGCTCGCCGACCGTCCCCGTGAGCGGATCGCTCTCGGCCACGCCCGTGTCGTCGATCGTCGCGGTGAGCTCGCGTGCCGCCGCGGTCGCTGATGCCCCGGCGGCGGCCTCGCCGGTGACCGTCAGGTCGGCGCGGATGCCGTCGCCCGTCTGGCCGGGCTTGCAGGCGATCTCGTAGGCGCCGGGCTGGAGGTCGGCGGACATGTCACGGGTCACGCCCGGACCGATGTTCTCGACCTCGGACACCACCGTCGTGAAGTCAGCACCGCCGTACACGTACACCTCGGTCACCTGCTCGCCCGTGTTGCTCACGGCGAAGACGACAGGCCCGGTGGGGACGGACGTCGGCGCGATGACGCACTCCGTGTCGCTGGCGGTCACCGTCACGGAGGTGGCATCGGCGCCACTTCCGGCCGTGTCGGACCCGCATGCTGATGCCACGAGGGCGATCGGCAGCAGGACGGGTAGCAGGACCAGTGAACGCGGGCGCATGAGGAACTCCAGACGAGAAGGCGGGGCTTGGGTTGGTGAAGGATCGGACGGACGAACGTCAGGCGCGCACGGCTGCGGACGGCGACGTCGAGACCTCGGTCGACGCCGGGCGCTTGGGATTGCGCAGGAACAGGAACATGACGGGAATGAGGTACGACAGCCAGCCGATCAGCTCGAGCCAGGTCGGGTTGGCGGAGATGTTGAAGATGCCCTTCAGCAGCGTGCCGTACCAGCTGCCCGGCGGGATGGCGCCGGTGGCGTCGAACGCGATGTTGTCGAGGCCCGGAAGGATGCCCGCCTCCTGCAGGTCGTGGATCGCGTAGGCGAACACGCCCGCGGCGATCACCACGAGCGCCGCACCCGTCCACGTGAAGAAGGTGGACAGGTTGATGCGCAGGGCGCCCCGGTAGAACAGCCAGCCGAGGACGACCGCGGTGACCAGGCCCAGGAGCGCGCCGATGATGGGGGTCGCGCCGGAGCCGGTCGACTGGACGCGCTGCCCAGATGAACAGCGAGGTCTCCAGACCCTCGCGCGCCACGGCGATGAAGGCGACGACCGCGACGGCCACCGGCCCGATGCCGATGGCGTTGTCGAGGCGTCCGTGCAGTTCGCCCGTGATGTTGCGGGCCGTGCGCTTCATCCAGAAGATCATCCAGGTGACGAACCCGACCGCGATGATCGACATGATCCCGCCGAAGGCCTCCTGCGCGGTGAAGGACATCCGCGACGAGGTGAAGGTCAGCGCCGCCCCGAACGCCAGGCTCAGCAGCACGGCCAGCCCGACGCCGGTCCACACCGCTGGGAGTGCGTCACGGCGTCCGGTCTGCACCAGATAGGCGATGAGGATGCTGACGACGAGTGCCGCCTCCAGGCCCTCGCGCAGGCCGATCAGGTAGTTCGCGAACACGCAGGCTCCTTGGCGCATCGTCGGACGGTGAGGCGAGCCAAGGTAAGGCATACCGTAAGTTACGGTCAAGCCGGCGCGCTACCGTTGCGGCATGAACAGCGACGCGACAACGGTCACGGAGTACCTGGCCAGCCTTCCCGACGACCGGCGCAAGGCGATGGCGGCCGTTCGCACGGTCATCCGGGCCAACCTGCCCAAGGGCGTCGTCGAGACGATGAACTGGGGGATGATCTCCTACGAGGTGCCGCTGAAGACCTACCCCGACACCTACAACGGCCAGCCGCTCGCCTACGCCGCCCTGGCCTCGCAGAAGAACCACATGTCCGTCTACCTCATGGGCATCTACGGCAGCGAGACCCTGCGCGCCGAGTTCGAGGAGGCGTACAAGGCGACCGGCAAGCGGATGGACGTCGGCAAGTCGTGCGTGCGGTTCCGGACGCTCGACGACCTGCCGCTCGACGTCGTCGGCGACGCCATCGGCGCGATCACGCTCGAGCAGTTCCTCGCGCTCCACGACGAGGCTGCCTCGCTGCGCAAGAGCAAGGCCACGCGCTCGACCTGAGCTCGACGAAATCGTTACCTTCCGCGGGCTAAAGGCGGGTCCGGCGGCAACCGATACCCCCACCATGGCAAAGACAATGGTGAGGGCGCTGTTCGCAGGCAACTGCTACCGCTGTCGACGCTCGTACCGCAAGAACGACTTCGTCTTCCCGGCGAACGGGGGGTGGATCTGCGTTCCCTGCCAGCGAGACATCGACGGAAGCAGGCGTTGAATGCCCCGTCGTGACCGGACTACTGCTGCAGCGCGGCGCACTGCGGGTTGGCGGCGAAGGCCTCGCCCAGCGCGCCGCCGCCGCTGCTGATCGCCGCGCCGATGGTGTCGACCGTGGCCCCGACGGCCGAGACCGCGTCCGTCGCCGCGGACGCGACACCGGCCAGGGCGGTGACCGCCCCGATGCCCGAGGCGCTCGTCAGCTCGGTGATGCTCGTGCCCAGCGCGTCGACGGATGCCCGGGTCTCGTCGGCCGACGCCTTGACGGCCGTGGCCTCGGGGCTGCTGCCGTCCGCGGGGATCGCCTGGACGGTGGTGACCAGGGTCGATGCCGCCGTGGTGATCGTCGCGACCTGGCCCGACAGGCTGGCCGCGATGTCCGTGCCGCCGGTGGCGACCGCGGAGGCGATCCCGGCGACGGACTCCTTCAGCGCGGCGGTGTCGTCGCAGACCTGGCCGGCCCAGGCGGTCAGCTCGGGGCTCGGTGCACCGGTGGCGGGAGCGGCGGTGCTCGACGGCCGCCGGGGCGCTCGGTGCGGCGGCGCTCGTCTCGGCGGTGCCGGTCGAGGAGCCGCAGGCGGCGAGCAGGAGGACGGACGCGAGGGAGCCGACGGACACGGCGATCGAGGTTCTCATTCCTTCACCCTACGGTCCCGGTCGGCGGGTCTAGCCTCGCGGGATGGATCCCGCCGCCCTGGCCGTCGCCCGCTCCGTGAAGGGCTTCATGCCCGAGGACGGAGGGACTGGCCCTGCACGAGGCCGGCCTCGTCGGCGTCGTCCGTCGGACCCCTGCTGGAGATCGGCTCGTACTGCGGAAAGTCGGCCGTCTACCTCGGCACCGCGGCGCAGTCGGCAGGGACGGTCCTGTTCACCGTCGACCACCACCACGGGTCCGAGGAGAACCAGGCGGGCTGGGAGCACCACGACCCCGACGTGGTCGACCCGCGCACGGGCCGCATGGACACGCTGCCGTTCCTGCGCCGCACGATCGAGGAGGCCGGCCTCGAGCGCACGGTGATCGCCGTCGTGGGCGACTCCCCCACCGTTGCGCGGCACTGGGGCACGCCGGTCGGGCTGCTGTTCATCGACGGCGGCCACGCGCTCGACGTGGCGATGGCCGACTACGAGGCGTGGGCCCGGTTCGTGCTGCCCGGCGGCCTGCTCGCCATCCACGACGTCTTCGAGTCGCCGGCCGACGGCGGCCAGGCGCCGTTCGTCGTGTGGCAGCGGGCGGTGGCCGACGGGTTCACGCCGGTGTCGACGACGGGCAGCCTGCGGGTGCTTCGTCGCGCCTAGAAGCCGTCAGACGCCCGCTGCGCAGCGTCTCCTTGTACTTGTTCCACGGCCGCTGGATCAGCAGCGGGAACAGCAGTCGCACGGGGGCCGGGAGCTCGGACTTCATGTAGGCGCGGTCCGTCTCGTCGAGCGGCTCGAGCACCATGCCGAAGGCGACGGGCATCTTGTCCTGCGGGATCGAGGACCGGGAGTGCTCTCCCATGGCCACCCACTCCTCCTGCGTCAGCTTCACCGCGGCGAGCGGCACGATCTGCCGCTCCTCGTCGTCCAGGTGCGGCTGCAGCCTCGCGTTGAGGGCGTCGAGCGCCTGGGCAAGCGCCTCCCCTGTGTCCGTCGTCGGGTTGCCGCCGCCAGGCGGTGCACGCGCCGGTCACTGCGTCGATGGCCGAGGTGACGTCGGCGTGCTGCGACTCCACCGTCCGGATCATGTCGGCCTGGTCGGGCGCGCGCTCGACGAGCAGCGGGTAGAGCAGCTCGTCCTCGCTCTCGTGATGGTGGTGGAGCATCCCGAGGCCGAAGTCGATGTGGTCGGCGAGGAATGTCACGCGCTCCGGCGACGGCGTCGGATTCGCGCGCACCAGGCGGGCGCTCTCGTCGTAGGCCCGGCGGAATGTCTCGTGGACGATCTTCATGTCACGAACGTCGATCGGCTGATCAGCGCTCATCTCCGCGCTCCCTTGCAGGTCAGCCCCCCAGCCCCGGCCTCCGCCGGGGCACCGTCATCGGTTCCGTCACGATAGCGACGTCGCGGCTCCCGGGGAAGGCTCGCGCAGGACAGGACGGTCTGCCGGAAGGTGCTCGCCGCGGAAGAGGCCGGCCGCGCGACCGTCCCCGTCGAGCGCGTGCGCCGCAAGGACGACCGCCGCGCTGTTCCAGGTCGGCTGGTCGGCCGTGAAGTACTGGCCGGGCGCGTCGAACCGCTCGCCCTCGAAGTTCATGCCGCACCAGTACGAGCCGTCGTCGTGCCGCAGGAACTGCGCCCAGGTGAACAGGTCGCGCGCGCGCTCGTCCTCGCCGATCGCGTCGAGGGCCATGACCAGCTCACACGTCTCGGCGGCGGTGATCCACGGCCGGTCCGACACGCACCGGACGCCGAGGCCCTCGACGACGAAGGTGTCCCAGCCGGCGTCGATGCGCTCGCGCGCGGCCGCCCCCCGGATCACGCCGCCCAGGATCGGGTAGTACCAGTCCATCGCCCAGCGCGACTTGTCCAGGAAGTCGTCGGGACGATGCACGATCGCCGTGGCGAGCAGGTCGAGCGCGAGCTCCCAGTCGGGACGCTCCTGCAGCAGGTGCCCGGCGATCGCGATGGCGCACCGCAGGCTCATGTGGATGCTCGACGAGCCGGTCAGCAGCGCACCGTCGGCGGGGTCGTCGGCGCGCCAGGCGATCGCCCCGCCCGGCGCCTGCATCGACACGACGTGGTCGATCACCCGCTCGACGAGCGGCCAATGCGCGTGGAGGAAGGCGGCGTCGCCCGTGGCGAGGAAGTGATGCCAGACGCCCACCGCGACGTACGCCGACACGTTGGTGTCCGGGGTGCGGTCGACCACCTCGTCGCCGACGTAGTACGAGTACCAGCCGCCGTGCGGCAGCTGCCGGTCCGCGAGCCAGGCGTAGGCGCGGGCGGCGTCGTCGTGCCGCCCGCCCACGTCGAGGGCCATCGCCGCCTCGACCATGTTCCAGGGGTCCGCCTTGCCGCCCACCACCCACGGGATGTGCCCGTCGGCGGCCTGCACGCGCCGCGATCGCGTCGACGGTGGCCTGCACGTCGTCCGGGGCTACTACGGCTTCTCCACGTAGACGACCAGGCTCTTGCCCAGCAGCGGGTTCAGCGCGCGGTCGAGGTAGCGCAGCACCGGCGGGTTCTTCATGATCTGCCACACCAGCACGTCGTGGTAGCGGCGGGCCAGCAGCCGGTCGGGGTTGTTGACGCCGCCGGCGCAGCGGATCCACCAGTACGGCGAGTGCAGGGCATGCGCGTGGTGCGAGCCGCGCAGCACCAGCCCGACGTCCTCGAGCCGGGACTCGAGCTCGTGCTGCCGGTAGATGCGGATGTGCCCGCCCGGGAAGTCGTGGTACTCGCTGTCGAGCGCCCAGTTGATGCGCTCCGGGAAGCGGGCCGGCACCGACACGGCCATGCGCCCGCCCGGCTTGAGCACCCGCGCCAGCTCGGCCATCGCGCTGCGGTCGTCGGGGATGTGCTCGAGCACCTCCGCGGCGATGATCCGGTCGAACGCACCGTCGGCGAACGGCAGCGCCAGCGCGTCACCCTGCACCGGCAGGCCCGTGCCGCTCGCGGGGATCTCCCCCTCCGACCTGCATCGCCTCGACCATGTCGCGCACGGCCTTGAGCTCGCCGCCGTCGGCGTCGAACGCGACGACGCGGGCGCCTCGGCGCAGCGCGGCGAAGGCGTGGCGCCCGCCGCCGCAGCCCATGTCGAGCAGGGAGTCGCCCGAGCCGAGGCGCAGGCGGTCGAGGTCAACGGTGAGCATGGGCCGCCTCACCCTGGCGGGCGGCGAGCTCGGCCCGCCACAGCTCGACGAGGCCGAGCGCGTGGGCGCGCCAGGTGAACCGCTCGAGGACGCGGACGCCGCCCGTTCTCACCGAGGCGGGCGCGCTGCTCCTCGTCGCCCAGCACCTCGACGATCATCGACGCGAGCGCCGACGGGTCGCCCGGCGCCACGGTGCGCGCGCTCTCGCCGTCCGGGCCGACGACCTCCGGCAGCGCTCCACCGGTGGTGGCGACGACGGGGACGCCGCAGGCCATCGCCTCGGCGGCGGGCAGGGAGAAGCCCTCGTACAGCGACGGGACGACCGCGACCTCGGCCTCGGAGTACAGCTCGACGATGCGCTCGTCCGTCACGCCCGACACGAACTCCACCGCGCCGTCGAGCCCGAGGCTCTCGATGAGCGCCGGCACGGCGCTGCCGTCCTTCAGCCGGCCGATCACGACCAGGTGCGCGTCGGGGCGCTCCACCCGCGCCTTGGCCAGCGCCTCCAGCAGGATCGTCAGGCCCTTGAGCGGCACGTCGGCGCTGGCCGTCGTCATGAGCCGTCCCGGCACGCGCGCGACGCCCGGCAGCGGGCGGAACAGGTTCTCGTCCACGCCGATGTGGACCACGGTCATCTGCTCGCGCGGCACGCCCATCTGCGCGGAGATGTCACGTCGCGACGACTCCGAGACGGTGACGATGCGCGGGATCCGCGGCGCCACGCGCAGCTGCATCCGCAGGAAGCCGTACCAGCGGCGCAGGGCCAGGCGGCGGCGGAAGCCCGATGCATGCGCGATGTCGAGCTCGCGGTCGACGGTGATCGGGTGGTGGATGGTGGCGGTGACGGGCCAGCCGTCCTTCATCATCCCGAGCACGCCGGAGCCGAGGCACTGGTTGTCGTGGACGAGGTCGAAGTCGTCGCGACGCTCCTTCAGGAGGCGACGGGCCCGCTCGCTGAACGCCCAGGGCTCGGGGAAGCCGGCCACGCACATGATGCCGAACTCGCGGACGTCGACCGAGTCGCGGAACTCGCGCACGTGCGGCACCCGGAACGGGTCCGGCTGCCGGTAGAGGTCCAGTCCGGGGACCTCGACGAGCTGGGTCGGGTCGTCGAGCTGCGGCCACGGCTGCCCCGACAGCACCTCGATGTGGTGGCCCAGTGCCGCGACCTCGCGGGCCACGTAGCGGGTGTAGACGCCCTGCCCGCCGCAGTGCGGATTGCCCCGGTAGACCAGCCACGCGATGCGCAGGGGCTCGTCGGCGGACGGCAGGGTGGACGGGACGGCGGACACGAGGTGAACCTACCCGTGGGTGCGGCCCCCCCGCCCCGCCCCCGTCGTCGAACAGGGTGGAGCCGCGACTACCCGCCGACTGCTCCTGACGGCCCGGTGCTCCGCGGAGGCTGGGCCAGCAGCGCCTGGATCGCGGCCTCGGTCTCCTCGTACGCGCCCTCCCCGTAGTGGACCAGGCGCACGACGCCGTCGCGGTCGATGAGGTAGCGCGCCGGCCAGAATCGCTGCGACCACTCCCGCCAGGTGTGGAAGCCGTTGTCCAGGGCCACCGGGTAGCGGATGCCCGCCGCCAGGAGGGCGTCACGCACGTTGCCGGCGTCGCGCTCGTGGTCGAACTCGGGCGCAGTGGATGCCGATGATCCGCAGGCCCTGATCGCCGTACGTGGCGTCCCAGTCGTTCAGGTATGGCTGGGTGCGCTGGCAGTTGATGCAGCCGAACGTCCAGAAGTCGACGAGGACGACGGAGCCCCGCAGGTCCGTCACTCTCAGCGGAGCCTCGGTGTTGAGCCACTGCAGGATGCCGACGAAGTCGCGGGCCGGGCCGCAGTTGCCGAGCGTTGACGGGTCGGCCTCGCACTCGTTGAAGCTCATCACGGGCCCGAGGGCGTCCGGATACGTCCGGGCGCGGCGGACGCGCCCGCCTGTGCCACGCGCCTCGTCGCCTTCGGACGTGCCCGCCACGTCAGCGAGCACCTCCTGCGCCGACGCGTTGTCCTCCACCGCTCGTTGCACGGACGCCACGTAGTCGGGCACGAGCAGCGCCGTGCGCTCGGTCAGCCCGAAGGCGATCGCGATCCCCGTCGCCATCAGCACGCCGCCCGCGACCTGACGCAGGGCGGGCAGTCGACGCCGCAGCCCCGGCGATCCGGGCAATGGCCTGCTGACCGAGCACGGCCACCAGGAGCAGCGGCAGGGCGATCCCCACGGCGAACGCCGCGGTGAGAACGAGCACGTCGATGGACGTGGTCTGTCCTGCCGCCACCACCGTGATCGCCGCCAGCACTGGTCCCGCGCAGGGGACGAACACCAGGCCCAGCATGGCTCCGAAGCCCACCGCCGAGGCGTCGCGGCGCGGCTGGACCCGGCCGAGGCGGGCGAACGGGCGCCTCGAGCATCCGTCCGATCGGCGGCACGAGCAGCCCCAACCCTGCGACGACGAGCGCCACGATGCCGAGGGTGCGCAGCAGCCCGGACGGAAGGTTCAGCTGGGCGACCAGCCAGGCCGCCAGCAGCGTGACCGCTGCGAACGTGCCGACCAGGCCGGCCACCACCAGGTAGGGACGACGCCGAGCCGGGACGGCGGCGTTGGTGCCGTCACCCGGCAGGACGGATGCGGCCAGCACCCCGGGCAGGACGGGCAGCACGCAGGGCGACAGCCCCGTCACGAGGCCCGCGACGAGTCCGATTGCTACGAGCACCAGCACCCGCCCACTATCCGCCGAACCGGGGCGCGCGGGCGGCGTCGGTTCTTACGGCCGCATTACGAGCGGGCCACGACTCACCGCTCGGCGACGTCGGAGCGGGTGACGGCTATCCTTGGCGAGCACCTCGCGGGTGTAGCTCAATGGCAGAGCCCCAGCCTTCCAAGCTGGCCATGCCGGTTCGATCCCGGTCACCCGCTCGACGAGTCGGTCGGTGCGCCCGCTCCGCCACTCCGACTGAGGCCCCCCGATGGATGCGGGGGGCCTCAGTCATGAGGGGCATTCAGGTGGTCTGGTGTGGCGCCCCTCGGGTCTAGGCGTGGCCCGCCGCGAGCCGGACGGCCGGACGGCCGTGCGCGAGCCGGACGGCCGCCCGCATCGCCCGGATGACGGCCCACACGAGCAGAACAGCGAGGACGAGCCGCGTCGCCGCGTCCCACGCCGGATCGACGTCGCCGTAGTCGAACGGGAAGACGTGCAGCAGGCTCGCCACCAGCGCGAAGTTGAGGAGAGCCACGCAGTAGACGCCGAGGGCGCGGACCCGGGCGCTGTCGTCCACGGCGCAGGCGAGCTGAGCGAGCAGGCCCACGCACAGCGACAGGTTGACGAGCCAGAGCAGCGACCCAGCGGCCGCGGTGAGGAACGGGATCGACTCCCAGCCTGGCCACGAGTTCACCCCGAGCAGCAGGAGCAGGTAGACCGCGGCACCGAACAGGTAGCCGCCCCGGCCGTCGCTGCGCCGCCTCCGGCGACGCGCCGCGTGTCGCGTCATGGTCCACCTCGTCCCATAGGCCACCTGCCGGACGTCCTGACCCCGGCACCTGCGGTATCGGCGGTGCTGAGCCGCCGCTGAACCAGATGCGCCGCACCACTTCGGTCATGACTGACGGCTATAGCCGGCTCGTCCTCGTGCACCGCGCCGATCGGCGCGCTACATTCCGATCACGACGCACCCCCTCGACCGCCCCATCCCCTCGAAAGGCTGCCTGCGTGCCGCTCGAGCCGCTCACTGGTCGCCCGACGGCGATCGGCGACGACCTGCGACGCATGCACGGTCACCTGCTCGTCGTGGCGACCGTCCTGGTCGCCATCGAGGCCGTCGGCCTCGCGACGGACTCCACCGTCATCACCCGGGTGCGCCCCGAATGGCCGCAGATCTACCCGTACACCGTGGCGGGCATCGCCGCGATCGTGGCCGCGCTGGCCCTCTTCCGCCGGGGCGGACGGACGGCCGCCTGGACGGCCCGCGGCGCTGGCGGGGGTGACGCTCCTGCTCGGCGCCGGGGTCGAGATCGGGGTGAGCGCCGGAGTGCTGCCGTCGAGCGATCCCACGAGTCCCGACGGGGCCACCTGGGTTGCCGCGCTGCCCTCCGTCGCGACGATGGCCGTCTCGCTCTCGGTCCTGCTCATCGGCCTGGGTCGGGACACCACCGCGCGGGTGCGGTTCTGGCTGGCCGCCGGCGGCGGGCTCGTGTCGATGCTCGGACTGCTGTCCTACCTGTACGGCTCGGCCGAGCTCTTCACCGCGCTGGGCGTCACCGGCATCTCCCTGCCCACGACGGTCATCGCCATCGCCGTCGTCGGCGCAGCCCTGACGGCGACACCCGATCGGCCCCCGCTCGCGTCGCTCGACCAGCGGTACGACCGCAGCCTGCTGCGCCGCATCCTGCCGCTGCTGCTCCTCGCCCCGCGTCCTTCCGGCCGCAGTCGAATGGGTGATCCTGCGCGTCGAGCCTGACCAGCAGTCTGCGGCGGCGGTCTCCGGCCTCGTCACCGTCGTCGTCCTCATCGCCGTCATCGCCCTGGTCGGCGGCGCCGCAAGCCGGGCGCAGCGCGAGCTGCGCACCCAGCGCAACCGCGTCTGGGATGCCTTCGAGCACTCCCCCGCGCCGACGGCCATCCTCAGCATCGACGGCCGCATCGGCATCGCCAACGCGGCGCTCGCCGCCGTGGCCGAGCGATCGCTCAGGGAGCTGACCGGCGCCCAGGTGGCCGACCTGGTCATGGGCCAGGACGCCCCGTGGGTCGCAGAGGCGATCGCGCACGTGGGGGCGGGGAGCCAGGGCTTCCGCCGGGAGGTGCGCCTCATCGGCCGCGGACGCGAGGGCATCTGGATCGACCTCGGCGTCGCCTCCGTCCGCGACAGCGACGACACCGTGGGCTACCTCGTCCTGCAGTGCACCGACCTCACCGACCGCAAGCGGCTCGAGCGCGGCGTGACCGACCAGGCCATCCCTGGCCCATGAGGGCGGTGTCCCTCGGCGCCGCGGTGCTGTGCCTCGCCCTCACGGCCTGCACCACGGCGGGACAGGGCACGACGGGGCCGTCGGCCGCTCCGGTCACGTCCGCGTCACCGTCGTCTGCCAGCCTCCCACCGCCCCTCCCCTCCGACGCGTCCCCGCGTACCGGCCTCGTCGCAGGCACCGACGAGCCCGACCGCGGACGCGCGACTGCTGCGCGCCGCCGCGAGCGGTGACCTCGCCGGGGTCCGGGCCGCCCTCGAGCAGGGGGCCGACGTCGACGCCACCGACGATTCGCGGCGCCACCGCGCTGGTCCTCGCGGCCTACCGGAACGACCTCGACGTTGCCCGCGCGCTCGTCGATGCCGGCGCCGACGTCAACCACAAGGACCGCACGGAGCAGAGCCCCTACCTCATCGCCACCAGCGAGGTGGGTGACGACCCGCGACTGCTCGACCTCATGCTGCGCAACGGTGCCCGCGTCCAGTCCAAGGACAGCTTCAACGGCACCGGGCTCATCCGCGCCGCCGAACGCGGATTCCCGACGATCGTCGACCGACTGCTCGACGCCGGCATCCAGGTCGACCACGTCAACGAGCTGGGATGGACGGCCCTGCACGAGGCGATCATCCTGGGCAGGGGTGGCGAGGCCCACGAACGCGTCGTGCGGCGGCTCATCGACGCCGGGGCGGACGTCGAGCTGCCCTCGCAGCGCGACGGCGTTCGACCGATCGAGCACGCGCAGCGCCGCGGGTTCGACAGGATCGAGTCCCTGCTGCGAAAGGCGGCCCGCGACATGACCCCGGACTCCAGACTGCTGAGCGCCGCAGACGACGGCAGCGTCGTCGCGGTGCGAGGCCGCTCTCGACGACGGCGCCGACCTCGAGGCGCGCGACGAGCGGCGGCGCACCGCGCTGCTCCTGGCGGTGACCCGCGATCACGTCGACGTGGCCCGGCTGCTGGTCGCGCGGGGGGCAGACGTCAACGCCGTCGACGACCAGCGCGACACCCCCTTCCTCGTGACGGGCGTCACCGGCAGCGTCGAGATGCTCGACGCCCTCCTCCCGGGACGACCCGGACACCATCGCTGACCAACCGCTTCGGCGGCGTCAGCGTGATCCCCGCGTCCGAGCGCGGGCACGCGGACTACGTGGAGGCGGTGCTCGAGCGCACGGACATCGACGTCAACCACGTCAACGACCTCGGCTGGACGGCGCTGCTGGAGGCGGTGATCCTCGGCGACGGCGGCCGTCGGCACCAGGAGGTCGTGCGGATCCTGCTGGAGAACGGCGCCGACCCGGCGATCGCGGACCGCGAGGGGGTCACGGCGCTGCAGCACGCCCGCGACCGCGGGTTCACCGAACTCGTGGCTCTGCTGTCCGACTAGGGGCCATTGCCGCAGGACCGCGCCGCTGCCACACTTCGCGCACGGCCGGGCATCAGGGGCCGGCTCACCGGAGAGGGGCCCGCCATGGGCAACTTCGTGCTCGTGTACGTCGGGGGATCGCAGCCAGCCTCGGAGGAGGAGGGCAAGGCCGTCATGGACGCCTGGATGGCGTGGTTCGGCACCCTCGGCGACGCGGTCGTCGACGGCGGCAACCCGTTCGGCGCAGTCGGCGTCGATCGCCCCCGGCGGGGCGGTGTCCGAGGGCAGCGGATCGGGGGCCACCGGCTACTCGGTCCTGCGCGCCGACGACCTGGCGGCCGCGACCGCGCTGGCGCAGGGCTGCCCGCACCTGGCCGCGGGCGGCACCGTCGAGGTGCACGAGGCGCACGAGGTCATGTAGGCGCCCGGGACCGGGGACACCGCCGCGCCCTGCTCATCCGAAACGGGCGAGGCAGGCGTCGCACTCCCCTGCTAGCCTCGGCAGCAGGCGATCCTGTGCGTCCCCGACGGGGACGGATCGCACCACCCAGACCAGGAGGAACACATGCCACTCGGCCCCGTCGACGTCTACATCATCGGCTTCCCCGGCAACAACTTCCGCGGCGAGATCGTCCCCGCCATCCTCGAGCAGGTGGAGAAGGGCGTCATCCGCGTCGTCGACATCCTGTTCGTCGCCAAGGACCTCGAGGGCAACATCGCCGTCCTCACGATCGAGGATCTCGGCCCCGAGGGCGCAGCCTTCGCCGAGGTCGACGTGATCCAGGCCGGCGCACTGAACGAGGAGGACGCCGACGAGGTCGCCGAGGACATCCCGGCCGGCAGCTCGGCGCTGCTCATCGCCTACGAGAACACCTGGATGCAGGACCTCGTGCTGGCCTTCGCCCGCGCGGACGCCGTCGTCATCGACCAGATCCGCATCCCGGCCGACGTCGTCAACGCGGTCGTCGAGGCCTGATCGCTCCACCCACCGCCCGTCCGCTCCAACCGAAAGGAACCACCATGGGACTCATGCGCATGGCTGCCCGCACCGCCGTCGTCGCCGGCACCGCCACCGCGGTCTCCGGCCGCGTCGCCCACCGCCAGAACGAGAAGTACGCGAACCAGGCTGCCGAGCAGCAGGCTGCTGCCGCTCCGCAGACCGTGTACGTCGAGGCGCCCGCAGCGGCGCCCGCCGACGACACGACCGCGAAGCTGCACCGAGCTGGCCAACCTGCACGCGCAGGGCATCCTGTCCGACGAGGAGTTCGCGGCGGCCAAGGCCAAGGCGCTCGGCATCTAGGGATCACCACATGGGCGACATCACGCCCTACGCACGGCTCGCAGGGGTCTACGACGAACTCGTCGTAGACCCCTGCTATTCCGACTGGGCGGACTTCCTCGACGCGCTGTGGGCCGACGATCCCGCAGGTCGTCTCGTCGGTCCTCGACGTGTGCTGCGGCACCGGCCTGCTGACCGCCGAGCTGGCCGAGCGCGGCTACGCCCTCGTCGGCGTCGACGCCTCGCCGGAGATGCTCGCGCGGGCGCGCACGCTGCTCGGGCCCGACGTCCTGCTGCTCGAGGCGACGCTTCCCGACCTGCCCGTCGAGGGGATGTTCGACGCGGCGGTGTCCACCTTCGACGGCCTCAACTACCTCACGCTCGACGACCTGCGGCAGCAGCCTGGCCGCGGTCGCCGCGCACCTGCGCCCCGGCGGCTGGCTGGTCTTCGACATCCACACCGACCTCACCCTGTCGTTCTTCCTCGAGCACCCCGTCGTCGAGGGCGAGCAGGACGGCTACCGCTTCGTCATCACCAACGACGTCGACCCCGTCACCCGCACGTGCGTCACCGACCTGGACCTCACCGCCCCGGTCGCGGAGGAGTCCTTCGCGGAGCGGCACCGCCAGTACCTGCACAGCGACGAGCAGGTCAGGTCGGCGCTGCGCCGATGCCGGCTTCACCGACGTCACCGTCGTCGACGAGTACACGCTCGTGCCCGCCATCGGCGTCGACGATGCGGGCCACCTGGATCGCCCGCCGGACCGCACGCGAGCGGGCGCAGCGTCGTGACACGGTTCGTCGCCCTGCTGCGCGGGGTCAACGTCGGCGGCCACAACAAGCTGCCGATGGCCGACCTCCGCGAGGCACTCACCGCCGACGGGCTGGACGTCGGTGCGCACCTACATCCAGAGCGGCAACATCGTGCTCGACTCCCCCACCGACGAGGTCGAGGTGGTGGCCGCGCGCGTGCGGTCGGTCATCGCCCGCGGAGTTCGGGCTCGACATCCCCGTCATCGCGCTCACCGCCGCCGAGCTGCGCGCGGTCGCGGACGCCAACCCGTATCCCGCCGAGCCCGACCCCCGTCGCCTGCACGCCATCGTGCTGCCCGCACCCCCCGCGCAAGGACGGCCTCGCCGCTCATCGCCGCAGCGCCAGGAGGCCGTGGCCGCCAAGGGCAGCCCCGACACCGTGACCGTCATCGGCCGCGTGGCGTACCTGCACACGCCGGACGGCTTCGGCACGAGCGAGCTGGCGAAGACCCTCACGTCCGGCCGCTCGAACCCGCTGGCCGACGGCACGGCCCGCAACTGGGCCACCGTCACGGCGCTCCTCGCCCTCTGCGAGGCCGACGTCACCGGTACCGTAAGGACTTCGCGCTGGCCCGACGCCGGCGATCCGTGTTCCCATAGGCACATGACGGAGCAGGACACCCAGGAGAAGCAGGCGCGGGGCACCCCCGTCGGCCGACGCGTCGTCCTCGGCATGGTCGGCCTCGGCGCGGTCGGCGTCGCGGCGGGCCGCTGGCTGTCGGAGGGCGTCAGCGACGTGGTCGCGTCCACCGCACCCGGGCCTCGCCGGCGTCGATCCCGGCGGCCGGCGGGTTCCGCATCTACACCGTCACCAGCGGCTACCCCGACCACGATCCCGCGACCTACCGCATGACGGTCACCGGGCTGGTGGCGAACGAGCTGTCCCTCAGCCTCGACGACCTCGCCGCCCTGCCGCAGACCGGCATCACCAAGGACTTCCAGTGCGTGACCGGCTGGCGCGTCAACGACGTGCCCTGGTCGGGCGTGCTCCTGCGCGACGTGCTGGCCGAGGCCGGCGTCGAGCCGGACGCCGCCGCCCTGCGCTTCACGTCGTTCGACGGCGTCTACACCGAGTCGCTCACGATGGAGCAGGGCCTGCGCGACGACATCCTCGTCGCGACGTCGATGTACGGGCAGCCGCTCGAGGTGAAGCACGGCGCTCCCGTGCGGCTCTACGTCGTGCCCATGTACGGGTACAAGTCGCTGAAGTGGCTGTCCGGCATCGAGGTCGGTCGCGACGGTCGAGCCCGGCTACTGGGAGAACCTCGGCTACGACGTCGACGCCTGGGTCGGGCCAGTCCAACGGACGCAGCGATGAGCCCACCGCCTAGCGGCGACGGTGCCGGACGGCTCGCTGCCCCGGTTCACGCGCGGCGAGCGCTGGGTGCACCGGTCGCTCGGCATCGTCATGGGGGTGCTGCTGGTCACGGGCGCCTTCCTGTTCTTCCCCGACCTCGGCGGGCTCATCGGCAACCGGCAGATCGTCAGCCTCACCCACGAGATCTCCGGCTGGCTGCTGCCGATCCCGCTGCTCCTCGCGCTGCTGTCGCGCGCCTTCCGCGTCGACGCGGGCCGGCTCAACCGCTTCCGGCCGACCGACTGGGAGTGGCTGCGCAGCCGCGACCGGCGCTCGGGACGCATCCCCGTCGGCAAGTTCAACGCCGGCCAGAAGCTCAACTCGTCCTTCACCCTCGGCGCGATCATCGTCATGTTCGGCACCGGCATGGTGATGTTCTTCAGCAGCCTGTTCACCGACACGATCCGCACGGGGGCGACCTTCGTCCACGACTGGCTCGCGCTGGCGCTCGCGCGTCGTCGTCCTCGGCCACATCTACATGGCGTACAGCGACCCGGTCGCCCGGCGCGGCATGCGCACCGGCGGCGTGCCGGAGGACTGGGCGCAGCGCGAGCACGCCGCCTGGGCCGCCGAGCTCGCCCGATGCCTCGCACTCGTGGGGTGAGCATCCCCAGTGATTGGTGGGCCGGTTGTTAGGCGTCTCGAGTGTGAGCTGTCTGCAGCTCGGTCAGGTCCGGGCGGCGGTCCGGGCAGCCAGCCAGCGTTCGGCTTGTCTGGTGGTGCCGTTCGGACTTGCCCTGGGTCTGGGGATGACCGGGGGTGGAGGAGATCATTGGACGCCCTGACCGCGCAGCCAGGTCTCGACGATGCCGCGTCGGCCGAGGCGGGTCGGGTTCAGTGCGGCACCGTTGTCGGACAGGAACCGTTGCGGCACGCCGACTCTGGCGATCGCGGCGGCCAGAACCGCCTGAACGTCAACCGACCGTTCGCCGGGAGCAGCCCGCGAGGCCAGCACCCTTCGGGAGTGGTCGTCGATGACCTGCAGCACGCACGCGAGGGTGCCATCGGCCAGGGCGTGGTCGAATCCGTCCAGCTGCCAGCAGTCGTTCGGTGCGGGGTATGTGAACCGGCGATCGGTCTTGGGGCGCTTGGCTGCCGGCCACGGCCGAGCCCGCCACGAGCTGACGACCCATCGGGGTCGGGGTACTAGCGCGGGCGATCTCCGCGACCCCGGCGAGCAGCCGGTCGACGTCGTCGGCGTTCGTGTACGGCGCCAGCCCCGCGCGCACGGCGCCCGGCCGCGCCCAGGCCCGGCCCACTCCGCCGCCTCGATCGCGTAGAACGACCCGGCCGGGCGCGTTGACGCCCCGGGCGGCGAGCCCGCGGTACACGTCGGCGGCCGCGACGCCGTCGACGCTGAACAGCTCCGTCGGGCGTGCGCACGCGGCGCATGCCCGTGGCAGTGGACCCCGTCGATCGACTCGAGCCCGGAGCGCATGCGCGCGTGCAGGACGTCCTCGTACTCCTCCAGCACCGTCATCGACCGGACGATCCGCTCGCGACGCGACATCGAGTCCTCGTCGCCGGGCACGAGGTCGGCCAGCACGTCGATGGCGGCGGTGACGCCCGGCCAGCAGCTCGTACGGCAGCGTGCCGAGCTCGAACCGCTCGGGCACCTGCTCGGTGCTCGGGCGCAGCTTGTCGGGATGCATCGTCTCCAGCAGCGCCGGGGACGCGGCCAGCATGCCGATGTGCGGGCCGAGGAACTTGTAGGGGCTGCACACGTAGAAGTCGGCGCCGATCGCCTCCATGTCGATCGGTGCGTGCGCGGTGAGGTGGACGCCGTCGACGTAGAACAGCGCGTCGCTGCGAGGCGAGGGCCGCGCCGATGGCGGCGACGTCGGGACGCGTGCCGAGGATGTTCGACGCCCCGGTCACCGCGACGACGCGGGTGTTGTCGTTGACGAGCGACAGGACGTCGTCGGCCGTGAGGATGCCGGTGCTGGGCTCGAACTCCGCCCAGCGCACGGTCGCGCCGGTTCGCTCGGCGTACGTGACCCACGGCCGCACGTTGCCGTCGTGGTCGAGTCGCGTGACGACGACCTCGTCGCCGGGACCCCACGACTGCGCCAGGGTGCGGGCGACCTGGAACGTCAGCTCGGTCATGCTGCGGCCGAACACGATGCCGGCGGGGTCGCCGTTCACCAGGTCGGCGCCGGCCAGGCGTGCGCCGACGGTGATGTCGTCGGCGTTGCGCTCCGCCTGGGTCGTGCGTCCCCGGTTCGACAGCCCGGCCATGAGCGCGCCGGCGATGGCCGCGGCGACGACGTCCGGGGTCTGCGTGCCGCCCGGGTCCGTCGAAGTAGGCGGTGCCGTCGGCGAGGGCGGGGATGCGGGCGCGGATGCGGTCGACGTCGTAGGTCACGAGGCCACATCCCACCAGATGGTGGCGACGTCGCGCGGACGGGCGTCGGACTGCGCGATCAGCGCGGCGGCCACCTCGGCGTCGCGGTCCTCGCGTCAGGCACAGGCGGATGCGCGCGAATCGCACCCGCTCGTCGTCCGGCAGCGTGACCCGCCTGCCCCAGGTCTCGTCCTGCCACAGGTCGAGGTGCGCGTCGAAGCCGAGCGCGCGAGCGATGGCGGCCAGGTCCTCGGCCGTCGGGCGCGTCGGGCCGGTCGAGGTCCCAGAACTGCTTCCACAGCGGGTTCATGTTCGACAGCGGATGATGCTCGGGCACCTCGAGCACCACGCGGTGGCGCGCGTGCGCAGTCCAGGGCGGCGAGGAACGGGCCGATGTCGGCGACGTTGTAGGCGACGTGATGGCACACGACGACGTCGCACTCGGGCACGTCGTCGGCGACCGCCGGCCAGTCGCCGAGGTGTGACCTGCGACCGGACGCCGCGACGCTGCGCCGCGTCGGTGAAGGCGTCGAGCATGCCCTGCTGCTGGTCGACGGCCACGAGCATCGAGGCGGGCGGCACCAGCGCCATCGACGCGCGGCCGCCGCCGCTGCCCACGTCGAGCACGCTGCCGCCGCCGGGAACGGCGTCGCGGGCGATGCGATGCGAGTGCGAGTCCGGGATCTCGTCGTCCACCGTGAACATCGACACCGGATGGATCCACGGCTGCTCGGGCGCCTGGGCGAGGATCTCGTCCGGGATCGCCCACGACGCCAGATCGGCGCGCCACCGCGCGAGCAGTGCATCGGCATCGGGTCGGGGGGTGGTCGCTCGGGCGTCGGTCACGTCGCCCGACGCTAGCGGGTAACGTGTGCCCGTGGCGCAGACGGATGAGGCTGGTACCGAAGGGATTGTCGACGATGCGTCGGCAAACCACCAGCACCCGTTCGTGCGACTGCTCGGCGGCGTGCGCGGCGCGCTGGAGAGCATCCTGCCCGCCGCTGGTCTTCATCGTCGTCTACGTCGGTCTGGGCGGCGACTCCACCGCCGACCTCACCTGGGCCATCGTCGCGGCCGTCGGGCTGGCGCTCGTGTTCACGGTCTGGCGCATCGTCGAGGGCAAGCACCCGGCCCGTGCCCTCGGCTCGATGTTCATCGTCCTCATCAGCGCCTACATCGCCAGCCGCACGGGCAGTGCCGCCGACTTCTTCTGGCCGCGCGTCCTGCTGAACGCCGCCTCCGCACTGGCCTTCGTCGTCGCCAACCTCATCGGCTGGCCGCTGATCGGCGTCGTCCTCGGCCCGCTCGTGGGCACGAGGATGACGTGGCGCAAGGACCCCGACCTCATGCGCGCCTACAAGCGGGCATCGTGGCCGTGGGCCGTGCTGAACTTCGTGCGCGCGATCCTGCTGGCCGTGTTCATCGACGGCAACAACCTGTGGGCGCTGGCCGCGTCCGGTGCGTTCTTCTACGGGCTGACCGTCGTCACCATCGTCATCTCGTGGCGGCTGATCAAGCGCGCGCTGCCCGAGGACCACCTCGGCATCCGCCACCCCCGCATCCACGGAGTTGACCCAGATCTGGGCAGTTCCGCAGAACTGACCCAGCAGCCTCGACTGCGTCTCACCCAGCCCGCCGATCAGGACGACTGGCACGACGGGCACCAGTAGAGCTTGCGCCCCTGCAGGTCCGCCACCAGCACCTCCGCGCCGCACAGGTAGCACGGCCGGCCGTCGCGACGGTAGACGTAGACCTCGCCGCCGTGCCGGTCCTCCCGCGGCGCGCGGCCCATGGCCTCGGGCAGGTGCTCGTCGCGCACGGTGTCGATGCGTCCCGCGCTTCGTCCCCGCCGTCATCAGCGTGACGAGGTCGGCCCACATGGCGTCGAACTCGTCCGCGCTCACCTCGCGCCCGGGTCGGTACGGCGAGATCCCGTGCCGGAACAGCACCTCCGCCCGGTAGATGTTGCCGACGCCCGCGAACACCTTCTGGTCCATCAGCAGCCCGCCGATCGGCGCGGAGCTGCGCAGCACCCGCTGTCGCGCCGCAGACGGGTCGGCGTCCTTGCGGATCGGGTCGGGGCCGATCCGGCGCACGGCCGCCCGCTTCTCGTCCTCGTCGAGCACCTCGCACACCGTCGGTCCGCGCAGCTCGGCGAAGGCCTCGTCGGTGCGCAGCCGCATCCGCACCAGCCCGACCACGGGCTCCGGCGCCTCGCCCCGGCCGATGCGCCACTTGCCGAACAGCCCGAGGTGCACGTGCACCCACAGCCGGTTGTCGAAGCCGATGAACAGGTGCTTGCCGTGCGCCTCGACCTTGCGCACGACGTGCCCGTTCACCTGCGCGGCGCCGTCGGCGAAGCGCCCCTGCGGGCTGTCGACGGCGACGACACGCCGGGTGAACGCCCGGCCCAGGCGCCGCGCCTGGTGGTGGATGACGTTTCCCTCGGGCACGCGGCGAGTCTAGGCAGGCTGGCTACTCTGACCAGATGCGTCGCCTGACACCCGGCTGGGCCACGGACCTGGCCATCCTCGAGCTCACCGGATCCACGGTCGAGGATCGGGGCGACCACCTCGTGATCCGCACCCCCGACAACCCCGACTACCACTGGGGCAACTGCCTGCTCGTCACCGCGGAGGATTCCGTCGACGATGCCGGGCGCTGGACCGCAGCGTTCGCAGCGGAGTTCCCCGAGGCCACGTGGTGCGCCCTGGGCCTCCCCCGGATGCCGCGCGATCGCGACGCATGGTCGAGCATGGGGATCGAGCTCGAGCAGGTCGAGGTCCTGACGACGTCGACGCCTCCCCGCTCGGCGCCCCTGGCAGACGGGTACTCCGCGCGCCAGCTCATCGGCGCCGACTGGGACCTCGTCATCGAGCGCGAGCTCGCCGACAACGCGCGCTCGGGCGAGCATGAACCCGTGGCGCATGAGCGCTTCGTCCGGGCCACCGCGACGTCGCGCCGACTGCTGTGCGAGCGCGGCCTTGCGGCCTTCTTCGGGGCGTTCATCGAGGACCGCCTCGTGGCGGATCTCGGCATCGTCCGGTGCGGAGCGACGGGTCGGTACCAGTCCGTCGGCACCGAGCCCGAGCACCGGCGTCGTGGGCTCGCCTCCCACCTGCTGGGGATCGCCGCGGACTGGGCTGGCGGAGCGGGATGCGACACCTGGGTGATCGTCACCGAGTCGACGAACGATGCCGGGCGTGTGTACCGACGTGCGGGGTTCACGCTCGCCGATGCCGCCGTCACTGCCTACCGGTCCACCCGCGCTCGCCACCGCATGACCCCTGTCCGACCGGCCGGCGCTGCGGTCGGCATCGACGGGTGCCCCGGCGGCTGGATCGCGGCAACGCATGACCGGCGGGGGTGCCGTGTCCTGGTCCTTCGCCGAGGTCGCCGGACATCGGCCACCTCCTCCCCGAGGCCGCGTGGGTGGGCATCGACATGCCGGTCGGCCTGCTGACGTCGGGGCTGAGACCGTGCGACGCGCTGGCCCGGCAGGAGCTGCCCGGCGCGGCGTCCCGCGTGTTCACCACGCCCCCGCGCGCGGTGCTCGAGCTCGGGCCCGACGCCCCCAATGCCGACGTTCAGGCACTCAGCCGCGCCCTCACGGGGCAGGGCGTGAGCCGCCAGGCGCTGCACCTGGCGCCGCGCATCCTCGCCCTCGACGCCGCGCTGGCCTCCCGTGAACCGCGCCTCGTGGTGGAGGTCCACCCCGAGCTGTCGTTCGCCGAGCTGTCCGGCGGAGTCCTCGACCGGAAGACGTTCGGCTGGCGGCGCGCAGCAGCGGCTCGCGGCACTGGGCACCTGGCTCACGGACGTCGAGGCCGTGCTCGGTGCGCGGCCCCGCGCGAGTGCCCGTCGTCGACGCGCTCGACGCGCTCGCCGCCCTGTGGTCAGCGCTGCGGTGGCGAGACGGGCTCGCGAGGACCCTGCCCGCCGACGCCACCGCGGCTCCGTTCATCGCCGTGTAGCGCGCAGGCAGGGGTCGCCCCCGGCAGCCGATGCCGGTTCGCCGCCACGACGGCGTACCCGCGCTCCACCACAGGAGCCAGCCACGGCTGGGCGAGAACGCGCCCGACCGTGCGCCACGGCTGGCGGCATCGCTGCAGTGCGCGAGCGATCGCAGCGCCCCCCGAGGAGACGCCGCCGGCCTCGACGAGCTGAACGGCGCTCGAGCACTGCGCCTCGGTCAGTCCCAGGCTCGCCAGGTCGGACATCTGCCACGGCGCCACGACCAGTGATCCCGAGGCCCAGCGCTGGAGGCGTGCAGCGCTCCAGGTGCAGAAGCCGCAGTCGCCGTCGAAGACGAGGACCGCGGGCGTCACGCGAACTGGGGCTCCTCGTCGCGGGTGCGCTTCAGCTCGAAGAAGCCGGGCGTCGTCGCCATCGTCAGGTAGGCGTCCCACAGGCGCGCGGCAGCAGCACCGTCGAGCGGTCGGGAGATGATCGGGCCGTAGAAGCCGACCTGGTCGCCGTCCGGGCCGTCCACGGCGAGGATCGGCGAGCCGACGTCGCTGCCGCCGAGGGCCATCGCCCGCTTGTGGCTCAGGCGCAGGCTCTCGTCCATGTCCGTGACCCACGCGAGCTCGGCCAGCTCGGCGGGCAGGCCGGCCTCCGCCACCGACTCACGGATGACGGCGTCCACGTCGCGGCGCCCGTCGGCATGCAGGCGCCGTCCCATCGCAAGGACGAGGGCGCGCACCTCGTCCGGCTCGACAGCGCTCGTCCGCGCCGGCGACGACGCGCACCGGCCCCCACGAGTCGGCCGTGAACTGCGCCCACTCCTCCGGAATCTCGTTCCCCTCGTTGAGGATGGCCAGGGACATCGCATGCCACCGGACGTCGATGCCGCGCTCCTGCTGCGACCTCGGCCAGCCACGCTGCCGTCATGACCGACCACGGGCAGGAGGGGTCGATCCAGAAGTCAGCCGTCGTCATCGCCATGACCGGCCATGATGATTGGATTCCCCCATGACCGCATCCGAGAACATCACCCGGGCCGAGGCCAAGGAACGCTCCGCACTCGTGGAAACCCATGCGTACGAGGTGGTTCTCGACGTCACCAGCGACGGTCCCACGTTCTCGACTGTGACCACTGTCACGTTCGGATGCCGCCAGCCGGGTGCCTCGACGTGGATCGACCTCATCGCGCCGACCGTGCACTCGGTGGTCCTGAACGGCGTCGCCCTCGACGTGGCCACCGTCGTCGACGGACCCCGCATCATGCTGCCCGACCTGCAGGCCGACAACGTCCTGGTCGTCACGGCCGACGGCGCGTTCATGAACACCGGCGAGGGCCTGCACCGGTTCATCGACCCGGTCGACAAGGAGACGTACCTCTACACGCAGTTCGAGTCCGCGGACTCGCGTCGCATGTACGCCAGCTTCGAGCAGCCCGACCTCAAGGCCACGTTCGGCCTCACCGTCACGGCGCCGTCGCACTGGCAGGTCGTCAGCAACTCCCCCACCCCGCGAGCCCGCCGACCACGGCGACGGCACCGCCACCTGGGCCTTCGAGCCGACCCCGCGCATCTCGACGTACATCACGGCCCTCGTCGCCGGTCCCTACCACCGCGTCACCGACTCCTACACGGGCCAGTACGGCACCTACCCGCTCGACGTGTACTGCCGCGAGTCGCTGGCGCAGTACCTCGACTCCGACGAGATCCTCACCGTCACCAAGCAGGGCTTCGCGTACTTCGAGGAGCAGTTCGGCGTGCCCTACCCGTTCGCCAAGTACGACCAGCTGTTCGTGCCCGGAGTTCAACGCCGGCGCGATGGAGAACGCCGGCTGCGTCACCATCCTCGAGGACTACGTCTTCCGCTCGCGCGTCACCGACGCCGCCTACGAGCAGCGCGCCAACACGATCCTGCACGAGCTCGCGCACATGTGGTTCGGCGACCTCGTCACGATGACGTGGTGGGACGACCTCTGGCTCAACGAGTCGTTCGCGGAGTGGGCCGCGCACTGGTCCAACGTCAACGCCACCCGCTACACCGACGCGTGGACCACGTTCGCCAACCTGCGCAAGGCCTGGGCGTACCGCCAGGACCAGCTGCCCTCGACGCACCCGATCGCGGCCGACATGGTCGACCTCGACGCGGTGCGCGTGAACTTCGACGGCATCACCTACGCGAAGGGCGCCTCCGCACTGCGCCAGCTGGTGGCGTGGGTCGGCGAGGAGGAGTTCCTCGCCGGCGTGCGCAACTACTTCACCAAGCACGCGTGGAAGAACACCGAGCTGCGCGACCTGCTGTCCGAGCTCGAGGCCACCAGCGGCCGCGACCTGTCCGACTGGACGGCCGAGTGGCTGCAGACCAGCGGCGTGAACCTGCTGCGCCCGATCGTCACCACCGACGCGAGCGGCCACTACGCGCAGGTCGTGATCGAGCAGGAGCCGCCGTCCTCCCCCGAGGGCGTCGCGCAGACGCTGCGCTCGCACCGCATCGCGCTCGGGCTCTACGACGTCGTCGACGGCTCGCTCGTGCGCCGCGACCGGCTCGAGATCGACGTCGTCGGCGCGCGCACCGAGGTGCCGCAGCTGGCGGGCGTCCGTCAGCCCGACCTGCTGCTCGTCAACGACGACGACCTGACGTTCGCCAAGATCCGCCTCGACGAGCGGTCCTGGGCCACCGCCACCGAGCACCTCGGCGACCTCGTCGATCCGCTGCCGCGCGCGCTCATCTGGGGCGCCGCGTGGGACATGACCCGCGACGCCGAGGTGACGACCGGCGACTTCCTGCGCCTGGTGCTGTCGGGGATCGACCGGGAGACCGACATCGGCGTGGTGCAGGGCGTGCTGCGCCAGCTGAAGGCGGCCATCGACCAGTTCGCCGCCCGCGAGCACCGGCCGGCTACCTCGACCGCCTGGCCGAGGCCGCGCGCGGCCACGCGCAGGCCGCCGAGGCCGGCAGCGACCACCAGCTCGCCTTCACGCGCGCCTTCGTCTCGGCCGCCGGCGACCGACGCGCAGCTCGACCTCGTCGCCGGGCTGCTGGACGGGTCCGTCGTGTGGCCGGGCCTGGCCGTCGACACCGACCTGCGGTGGTCCTGCTGCAGCGCCTCGTCGCCAGCGGCCGGTTCGAGGACGACCGGATCCAGCTCGAGCTCGACGTCGGACGACACCGCGACCGGCCGTCGCCAGGCGGCGGTGGCCCGGGCGGCCCGTCCCACCGCGGTGGCCAAGGAGCTGGCGTGGGCCGAGATCGTGGACCGCACGGACCTGCCGAACGCGATCATGGACGCCACCATCGGCGGCTTCGTCCAGCCCGACCAGGTGGACCTCCTGCGCGCCTACCGCGACCGCTACTTCGAGGTGCTCCCGCGCGTGTGGGAGGAGCGCACGATGGAGATGGCGCAGTCGATCACGATGGGCCTGTACCCGATGTTCCTCGTCGACGACGAGACCATCGCCGCGACCGACGCCTGCCTCGCGCGGCGACCTCAACTCGGCGCCCGCCGGCTGGTGGGCGAGGGCCGCGACGGCGTCCTGCGGGCCATGCGCGCCCGGGCCAAGGACGCCGCCGCCTCCTAGCCCCGTCGAGTGGCGGCTAGTGGCGGGCCACGTGCCTGCGAGGCGCCACCGCCTCACTCGACGCGGACGAGGGGTCAGGCGGGCTCGTCGAGGTGCATGACCTGCGGATGACGCGCGTGCGCCGCCAGCAGGTTGACGCCCTCGCGCACTCCCCCGACCAGGTCGTCGGCGACGAAGCAGGACTTCATCGCCAGCACCGCGAACTCGCAGGCCCGGTTGTCGAGGGACGAGCGGGTGTTGATGCCGGTGACGATCTCGATCGAGCGCGCCGACGGGTCGACCGCGACCAGGACGGCCGAGGCGGCATCCGGGAGGGCGGCATGGTGGACGAGGGCCGAGTCGCGGCCGTCCGGCAGCGGGCCGACGTACACCCCGAAGCCGTACCCGCACATCGCCCGCGCGGCCTCGACGACCCGCCCGAGCTCGAACCGCTGAGCCGCGGACAGCGGGCTCACCGCGCCGGACTCCAGCGCGTACGCATCACCAGCGGGCACTGACGCCACCTCCCGCCACCGTTCCGGACGCCTCGGCCAGCTCGCTCGGCAGTCGCGACGGATCCGGCACGGCCGGATCGCTCACGACGAGGAACGGGCCGGCGTCGTAGTCGTCGCTCACCCGTCCCGATCGGGTCCAGGAGGACGCGTAGACGAGCATCGCCACGATGGCCGCGAAGGCCAGCGGGATGCCGGCGAAGACGAGCAGGGACTGGACGGCGTTCACGTCTCGACCCTAGCGGACGGTCCCGATGAGCCGGTCGAGCAGTTCGGAGCCCTGCATGACCTGCTCGAGGGTCACCGGCCGACCCGCGCCGTCGGTGACGGGCACCCGCCAGTTGGGGTACTCCTGGTCGGTGCCCGGCTGGTTCTGGGCGCGCCGGTCGCCGACGATGTCAGGCAGCGAGATGCCGACGAGGCGGGCCGGCGAGCCGGCGACCGCGCGGTGCAGCGCGACGACGAGCTCCTCCAGCCCGGCGTCGGTGCCGAGGTCGACGTCCCAGCCCGAGCCAGCCGTGCCGGCGCAGCACGTCGGCCCATGCCTGCCGCTCGCGGTCGGCGTGCGCGCGCTCCGTCTCCTCCGGCGTGGTGAGCAGGCCGAGCTCGGCGCGGATGCGCACGTGCTCGTCGCGCAGGTAGCCGGCGGTGGGCGGGCAGGTCGTGCACGGTGACGCTGGCCAGCACGTCGCGGCGCCAGTCGAAGGGGTCCTTGATGACGCCACCCTCGACGGTCTCGAACCACAGGATGCTGGTGCCCAGGATGCCGCGCTCGGCGAGCACCTCCTGCACCCACGGCTCGACGGTGCCGAGGTCCTCGCCCACGACGAGCGCGCCGGCCCGGTGGGCCTCGAGCATGAGGATGCTGAGCATCGCGTCGTAGTCGAAGCGGACGAAGGTGCCCGCGTAGGCCGGGAAGTCCTGCGGCACCCACCAGAGCCGGAACAGGCCGAGCACGTGGTCGATGCGCAGGCCGCCCGCGTGGGCGAGCACCGTGCGCAGCATGTCGCGGTAGGGCACGAACGCCGCCTCGGCGAGGGCGTCGGGCCGCCACGGCGGCTGGCTCCAGTTCTGCCCCATCTGGTTGTACATGTCCGGCGGGGCACCGACGCCGACGCCCGGCGCCAGCACGTCCTGGAGCGCCCAGGCGTCCGAGCCCTCGGGATGGACGCCGACGGCGAGGTCGTGCATCACGCCGATCGCCATGCCGGCCGCGCGCGCCGCCCCCTGCGTGGCGCGCCATCTGCTCGTCGACCAGCCACTGCATCCACATGTGGAGAGTCGACGAGGCCGGCGTGCTCCTCGCGGAACGCCTCGACGGCCGGGTCCGGCCGGATGCCCGAGATCGGCCGGCCACTCGCGCCATGGGCCCGTGGACGTCGCTGATGGCGCACCACGTGGCGAAGTCGCGCAGGCCGGCGCCCTCGGCCGCCCGGAAGGCGGCGTAGGCCGCCTCGCGCTCGGCGTCGCGTCCCGTCTGGTGGATGGCCTCGAGAGCCGTGCGCTTGGCTCCCCACACGGCATCGCGGTCGAGCAGGTCGGCCGTGGTGTTCAGTCGACGCAGCTGCGTGGCGAGCTGCTCGATGCGCTCGGCCACGGCGGGCGCGAGCCGCGCGAACTCGGGGATGTCCTCGATGCGCAGGTACATCGGGTTCGCGAACCGACGCGTCACCGGAAGGTACGGCGACGGCGCCATCGGCGGCACGGGCGAGGCGGCGTGCAGCGGGTTGATGAGGACGAAGCCGGCGCCGAGGTCACGGCCGCTCCAGGCGGCGAGGTCGGCGAGGTCGTGCAGGTCGCCGATGCCCCAGGACCGCGTCGACCGCATCGCGTACACCTGCGTCATCAGGCCCCACTGGCGATCGCCGGCGATGGCCTCGGGGTCCAGTCGCCGCGGCGCCACCACCACGGGAGCGGTCGCCGCGGTGCCGTCGGACTCGGCGTGCGCGGTGTGCCACCCCAGGGGCAGGTCGCCCGGCACCCGGAAGCTCGCCTCGCCGACCCGCACGCCGTCGACGTCGACCGACTCGACCCAGTAGTCCATCTGGTCGAGGTCGTGCCGCGCGCCGTCCTCGGTGTCGATCCAGGCTCGGGCGGGCCGGCCGTCGGGCACGTGCACCCAGAGCCGACGGTCCTCGCCCTGCCGCATGACGAACACCGGCGGCAGCATGCGGCGCCAGTCGCGCAGCCGCTTCTCCTCGATGGCCGCCTCGATCGCCTCGTGGCTCGACACGTCCAGGCCCAGGGCCCGGAGGACGGCGGCGACGGTGGCCTCGCCCACCTGCACGAGCGCCCCCGCCTGGTCCCAGTACTCGGTGGCGACCCCGTAGGCGCCGGCCAGCCGGGCGAGCTCTTCGGGCACGGGAGCCCACGTCGGGGCTTCGGGGACGCTCACCAGACCTCCGGATGTCGATGGGCCCACGGACGCGCAGCCTCGAGCTGCGCGGCCAGGCCCAGCAGGACGGACTCGTGCATCGGACGGCCGACGAGCTGGATGCCCACCGGCAGGCCCGCTCCCGAGCCCGCCCCTGACGTCGTGGCGTCGTCCCCCGTCCAGTGCACAGGCAGACTAACGGCCGGCTGGCCCGTCATGTTGTACGGAGACGTGTACGGGGTGAACCGCTTCTGCGCCTCGAAGTCGCCGGCCGGGTCGTCGTCGTCCCGGATCGACCCCAGCTCGGCCGGCACGTCGGCCAGCGTCGGCGTCAGGATGACGTCGAGATGCGCCGTCTCCGCGAGGGCCCGCTCGGCGTGGACGGCCATGAGGCTCGAGCGCCGCCTCGAGCTCGCCGGGCAGCAGCGCGCGGCCGCGCTCGCGCAGCCAGCGGGTCAGCGGCCGAAGGTCGCCCTCGCGCTCGAGCGGCACGGGGATGCCGGCGGCTCCGGCCGCCCAGACGAGCTCGAAGTGCGGCACGGCGTCGAGCGGCAGCGGCACGTCGATGTCGACGAGGCGATGGCCGAGGGACTCCAGCAGGGCGGAGGCGTCCTCGAAGGCGACGAGCGACTCCGGATGGACGTCGGTGTCGGCGATGACCGGCTGGTGGTAGCGCCCGATCAGCAGCGGTGCCGCGGGGTGCGCGCAGCTCGCGCACGTACGCGTCGTCGCGCCCGGCCATGACGCCGAGCAGGGCCGCGGCGTCGGCCACCGTGCGGGCGAGCACGCCCTGGACGCCGAGGCGCCCGAGGCCGTCGGGCATCGGCCCGTTGGAGATGAGGCCGCGCGTGGGCTTGATGCCGACGAGGCCGCAGACGCTGGCCGGGATGCGGATGGACCCGCCGCCGTCGGAGCCCTGGGCCACCGGCGCCAGCCCGGCCGCCACCGCCGCGGCCGCGCCGCCGCTCGAGCCGCCTGCGCCGCGGGTGAGGTCCCACGGCGTACGCGCGTAGGGGCCGGTGTCGCTCTCGGTGTACGCCGGCAGCCCGAACTCCGGGGTGGTCGTCTTGCCGGTCATGACGGTGTTGCCGCGACGCAGCTCGGCGACCACGTCGTCGTCCACGGTCGACACGACGTCGACGGTCAGCGAGCCGAACCGCACGCGCACGCCCGCCACCTGGTTCAGGTCCTTCACGGGCACCACCACGCCGTGCAGCACCGGCAGGCGCGTCGGGTCCGGCGACTCGGCGCACCAGCCGGTCCGCCTCGGCCGCCTGCGCCAGGGCCAGGTCGTCGGTGATCGTGACGAAGGCCCCGACCGTCTCGTTCAGCGCGTGCGAGCGGGCCAGGTAGTGGCGGGTCAGCTCGACGGAGGAGACCTCGCGCCGACGGATCGCCGAGGCCTGCTCGAGCGCCGTCAGGTCATGCAGCTCCACGCCCGAAGCCTATGGTTGCCGGTGTGACCCAGCCTTCCGCCGCCCCCGCCTACCCGGCCGCCCCCCGGCTCGACCTCGTCGACGACTTCCACGGGACGCCGGTGCCCGACCCGTACCGCTGGCTCGAGACCGCCGACGACCCGCGCACCACCGCCTGGCTCGAGGAGCAGGCCGCCCTCATGGCCGCCGAGCGCGCCTCGTGGACCCGTCGCGACGCCTTCGCCGGCCGCGTCGAGGAGCTGCTGGGCTCCGGCACCATCTCCCCGCCCTACTGGCGCGGCGAGCGCTTCTTCCTGTCCCGCCGCGAGCCCGGGCAGCAGTTCTCGGTGCTCTACGTCGTCGACCCCGACGGCACGGAGCGCGTGCTCATCGACCCGATGGCCCTCGACCCGTCCGGGGTCACCACCCTCGACAGCTGGCAGCCCTCGAAGGAGGGCGATCGCATCGCCTACCAGCTGTCGGTGGGCGGCAACGAGGAGTCGCTGCTGTACGTGATGGACGTCGCCACCGGCGAGACCATCGAGGGACCGATCGACCGCTGCCGCTACTCCCCCGTGGCCTGGGTCCTCGGCGGGGCGTCCTACTACTACGTGCGGCGGATCGCACCCGAGCTGCTGCCGGAGTCCGAGCAGAACTTCCACCGGCGCGTGTACCTCCACCGCGTCGGGCGCCTCGCCCGACACGGACGAGCTGGTGTTCGGCGCCGGCATGACGATGACCAACTACTACGGCGTCGAGGTCAGCCGCGA
The DNA here is from genome assembly GCA_963707385.1 of uncultured bacterium. GTDB lineage: Bacteria > Actinomycetota > Actinomycetes > S36-B12 > S36-B12 > UBA10649. Next base: position 61,485 of record CAVPPK010000007.1, read on the forward strand.
CGGCCACTGGCTGCAGGTGTCGGCGAGCGAGGGCACCGAGCCGCGCAACGACCTGTGGGTCGCCGACCTCACCGACCAGTCCGCTCGAGGCGCCCGCCTTCACCCTCGTGCAGGGCGACGTCGATGCGCAGACGGGCCTCACCTTCCTGCGCGACGGCCGCGTGCTCGTCAGCACCGACCTCGACGCCCCCCGAGGCCGCGTCGCCGTGACCCGTCCCGGCGCCTGGGCGCCCGACACGTGGACCGACCTCGTCGCGGAGGACCCCGAGGCGGTGCTCGAGTCGGTGACCGTGCTCGACGGCCCCGAGCTCGACGAGGACCTGCTCGTCGTCGTGCGCACCTCGCACGGCGTCGCCCACATGTCGCTGCACCGTGCGGCCGACGGCAGCCACGTGCGCGACATCGAGCTGCCGGGCGCCGGCACGATCGGCGGCCCCGTCGAGCACATCGACGGCGGGCCGGTCACGTGGTTCGTCTTCACCGACCACACGACGGTGCCCACCGTCTACGCGTACGACGCCCGCACCGACGCGGTGACGCTGCACGCGCGACCGCCGGGCTCGGTCGAGGTGCCGACCGTGCACTCGCGGCAGGTCACCTACACCTCGAAGGACGGCACCGAGGTGCGCATGTTCGTGCTCTCGCCCACCGCGGAGCCCGACGCCCCGCGCCCGACGATCCTGTACGGCTACGGCGGCTTCGGCGTCCCGCTCACCCCCGGCTACTCCGCCGCGATCCTCGCCTGGGTCGAGGCCGGCGGCGTCTGGGCCATCGCGAACCTGCGCGGCGGCAGCGAGGAGGGCGAGGACTGGCACCGCGCCGGGATGCTGGGCAGGAAGCAGAACGTGTTCGACGACTTCCACGCCGCCGCCGAGTGGCTCATCGCGTCGGGCTGGACGTCGGCCGAGCACCTCGGCATCTACGGCGGCTCGAACGGCGGGCTGCTCGTCGGCGCCGCCATGACGCAGCGGCCGGACCTGTTCAACGCCGTCGTCTGCGTCGCGCCCGCTGCTCGACATGATCCGCTACACGACGAGCGAGCTCGGCCCGACCTGGACGGTGGAGTACGGCGACCCCGAGGACGCCGAGCAGTTCGGCTGGCTGTTCGACTACTCGCCGTACCACCGCGTGGTCGAGGGCACCGACTACCCGGCGACGATGTTCGCGGTGTTCGACAACGACACGCGCACCGACCCGATGCACGGACGCAAGATGTGCGCGGCCGCCCAGCACGCCACGTCCGGCACCCGGCCCGTCCTGCTGCGCACCGAGGGCGACGTGGGTCACGGCGCCCGCTCCCTGTCGAAGTCCGTGGAGGAGACGGCCGACACGCTCGCCTTCTTCGCGAACTGGACGGGGCTGTCAGTGATCGACGCGCATCGCGACCGCGGACAAGGAGCCGGCGTTCTGGGAGACCGTGCGCGACTTCATGCTCGGCGTGCCGCTGCAGATCCTCAGCATCATCGTCGTGGCCGTGATCGCGCAGGTCGTCCTCACGTGGATGATCCGCCGGGTCGTCCGCCGAGCCACCGAGCGGGCCAAGGTCGAGCGACTCGCCCAGACGCGCAAGAACTCGCGCACCGCCGAGCTGTCGCAGGTGCTCCTCACGCAGCGCACCGAGCAGCGCGCTGCGGCGATCGGCACGCTGCTGCGCAGCGTCGTGGCGATCACGGTGTGGTCCATCGCCATGCTCATGATCCTGCCGCTGCTCGGCGTCGACATCGGCCCGCTGCTCGCGAGCGCCGGCGTCATCGGCGTCGCCCTCGGCTTCGGCGCGCAGACCCTCGTCAAGGACTACCTGTCCGGCATCTTCATGATCATCGAGGACCAGTACGGCGTCGGCGACCTCGTCGACGTCGGGCCGGTGATCGGCACCGTCGAGGAGGTGGCGCTGCGGTTCACGCGGCTGCGCGACCAGACCGGCGTCGTCTGGTACGTGCGCAACGGCGAGATCCTCCGGGTCGCCAACCGCTCGCAGGGCTGGACGCTGGCGATCGTCGACATCCCGATCGGGTACAACGAGAACATCGACCGCGTCCGCGACATCGTCGACAGCGTCGCGAACGACATGGACGAGGACCCCACCTACGACGACATGCTGCTCGGCCGGCCCGATGTTCGCCGGCGTGGAGTCGGTGTCCGGCGAGGCCGTCGTGATCCGCATCACCGCGAAGTCGGTCCCCGACCAGCAGATCCCCGCTGGCCCGCACCATCCGCGAGCGCATGAAGCTGGCCTTCGACCGGGCCGGGATCACGGTCCCCGTCATCGTGCGCCCGCTGTCCGGCATGCCGGGATCGACGAATCCGCCGAAGATGGGCTCATGACTCCCGCGGCCTGCCTCGTGACCGGTGCCACCGGCTACGTCGGCGGCCGCCTCGTCCCCCAGCTGCTGGCCCAGGGGCACCGGGTCCGCGTGATGGCCCGGCACCCGGAGAAGCTCCGCGACGTGCCGTGGCTCGACGACGTCGAGGTCGTCTCCGGCGACGCCGGCGACGCCGAGGCCGTCGCGCGTGCCATGGCCGGGATGGACGTGGCCTACTACCTGCTGCACTCCATCCAGGAGGGTCCCGGACTGGAGGACACCGAGCGCCGGATGGCGCAGACGTTCGCGGACGCCGCCCGCAGCAGCGGCCTGCGCCGCATCGTCTACCTCGGCGGGCTCGCTCCCGAGATCCCGCCGGCGCGGATGTCGCCGCACATGCGCTCGCGCGTCGAGGTGGGGCAGGTGCTGCGCACCTCCGGCGTGCCGGTCGCCGAGTTCCGCGCCGCCGTCATCATCGGCTCCGGGCTCGGCCAGCTTCGAGATGCTGCGCTACCTGACCGAGCGGCTCCCCGCGATGATCACGCCCACCTGGGTGCGGCAGAAGACGCAGCCGATCGCCATCCGCGACGTGCTCCGCTACCTCGTCGCGGCGGTGGACCTCCCCTCGACCGTCAGCCGGCCGCTGGAGATCGGCGGACCCGAGGTGCTCACCTACCAGGAGATGATGAAGCGGTACGCCGCGGTGGCCGGCCTGCGCCCGCGCGTGATCATGCCGATCAACCTGCTCACCCCCGGGCTGTCGAGCCACTGGGTCAACGTGGTCACCCCCGTGCCCCGGGCGATCGCCCGGCCGCTGGTGCAGTCGCTGCGGCACCCGTCGGTCTGCCACGAGCACGACGTCGCCCAGTGGATCCCCGATCCCCCCGGCGGCCTCGTCTCGTTCGACGACGCCGTGCGCCTCGCGCTCATCGCGCATCCGCGACGCCCAGGTGGTGACGCGCTGGACGGGCGCATCCGTGCCGGGGGCACCCAGCGACCCGCTGCCCAGCGACCCGGCATGGTCCGGCGGCACCCTCTACGAGGACATCCGGGTGCTGCACTCGACGGCCTCGCCGTGGGAGCTGTGGCGGGCGGTCGAGCGCATCGGCGGCGACCACGGCTGGTACTCGTCGGACTTCCTCTGGGAGTGCCGCGGCCTGCTCGACCGGCTCGTCGGCGGCGTGGGGCTGCGCCGGGGCCGCCGCGACCCGGACGTGCTGGTCGTGGGCGACGTCGTCGACTTCTGGCGGGTGGAGGAGCGGCTGCCGCCCCGCCTGCTGCGGCTTCGGGCGGAGATGAAGAACCCCGGCCTCGCCTGGCTGGAGTTCACCGATCGAGGCCGACGGCGCCGGGCTCGGTGCTGCGCCAGCGGGCCGTGTTCTTCCCGCGCGGGCTGGCCGGCCACGCCTACTGGTGGTCGGTCGCCCCCTTCCACGCGTTCGTCTTCCCGCCGATGGCCCGCCGCATCGTGGAGTGGGCCGAGAGTCCGGCAGCGGCGTCGACCAGAATGGCCTCGTGACCGACGAGCAGACCGTTGCCGCCCTACGACGACTTCGGCGGCGAGGCGTTCTTCACCTCCCTCGTGGCCGCGTTCTACTCGCGGGTGGCGCACGACCCGATCCTGCGCCCGATGTACCCCGACGCCGACCTCGCGGCGGCCGAGCGCCGGCTTCGGCTGTTCCTCATGCAGTACTGGGGCGGCCCGACGACCTACAACGACGAGCGCGGCCACCCGAGACTGCGCATGCGGCACATGGACTTCGCCATCGACTCCGTCGCGCGCGACCGCTGGCTGTCGCTCATGCACGACGCGATGGTCGAGCAGGAGCTCACCCCCGACCAGGAGACGCAGCTGTGGATGTACCTGGTCAGCGCCGCCTTCGCGATGCAGAACGTCCCTGACGAGCCCTACGGCCAGCCACTACCGACGGAGACACGTCCATGACCGCCGACCACCGACCCGACCGGATGCGTCGCACGACTGGTGGCGTCACGCCGTCGTCTACCAGGTGTACCCGCGCTCGTTCGCCGACAGCGACGGCGACGGCATGGGCGACATCCCCGGCCTGATCTCGCGGCTGGACTACCTCGCCGACCTCGGCGTCGACGCCATCTGGATCTCCCCGTACTACAGCTCGCCGCTGCACGACGGCGGCTACGACGTCGCCGACTACCGGTCCATCGACGAGCGGCTCGGCACGATGGACGACGTCGACGCGCTCATCGCGCAGGCGCACGAGCGCGGCATCCGCGTCATCATGGACATCGTCCCCAACCACACGAGCAGCGAGCACGCCTGGTTCCAGGAGCTGCTCGCCTCCGAGCCGGGTTCGGCCGCGTGGGATCGCTACATGGTGCGCGAGGGCAAGGGGCCCGACCACAGCGAGCCGCCGAACAACTGGCGCAGCGTGTTCCACGGCCGCGGCTGGTCCCGGGTCATGCGGGCCGACGGAACGCCGACGGGCTACTGGTTCCTCCACCTGTTCGACAGCACGCAGCCCGACCTCAACTGGGAGAACGCGGAGGTACGCGCGGAGTTCCGCGACATCCTGCGGTTCTGGTTCGACCGCGGCATCGACGGCTTCCGCATCGACGTGGCCCACGGCCTGGTCAAGCAGGAGGGGCTGCCGGACTTCGCCTACCCCGATCCGGACTCCGACGTCGGACTCGGGCACGAGCCCGCGTTCGAGCCGCTGCTCGACGAGGACGCCGCGCATGCGCCGTTCTGGGACCAGGACGGCGTGCACGAGATCTACCGCGAGTGGCGCGCCGTCGCCGACGAGTACGAGCCGACGCGCATCTTCTGCGGCGAGACCTGGGTGCCCAATCCCGAGCGGCTCGCGCGCTACCAGCGGCCCGACGAGCTGCACACGTCGTTCAACTTCGCCTACCTCGAGGCGGGCTGGAACGCCGACCACGATGCGCCAGTCGATCGACGACACGATCGCCAACCACGCGCGGGTCGGAGCACCTCCCACGTGGGTCCTGTCGAACCACGACGTCATCCGGCACCGCACCCGCATGGCCCCGCTCGCGGCCGATGGCCAGCGCGATCTCGACCGCGGGCTGCGCCGGGCACGGGCGGCCACGCTGTTCACCCTCGCCCTGCCCGGCTCGATGTACATCTACCAGGGCGAGGAGCTGGGGCTCCCCGAGGTCACCGACCTGCCCGACGCCGTCCGACAGGACCCGGCATGGCACCGCAGCGGCGGTCGTGACGGGTTCCGCGACGGCTGCCGCGTGCCGATCCCCTGGTCCGGCGACGCTCCCTCGTACGGCTTCGGCCCGGGTGAGCAGACGTGGCTGCCGCAGCCGCTCGACTGGGCGGACCTGACCGTCGAGAGCGAGCACGGCGTCGACGGCTCGACCCTGGAGATGTACCGCCAGGCGCTGCGGATCCGCCGCGCCTCGCCGTCGCTGGGCGAGGGGCCGCTCGAGTGGCTGGACGCGCCCGAGGGCGTCCTGGCCTTCCGCAGGTCGGCACCCGACGGCAGCGCGACCATCGCCGTCGTCAACCTCGGCGACGCGGCGGTGCACCTGCCGGCCGACTGGGGAATCGACGTGCGGCTCGCCTCCGGCGAGGATGTGGCGGTGCTGGCGACCGACGACGACGGCGAGTCGCTGGCCGTCGGCGCCGAGACCGCTCTCTGGCTGAGCCATGGACGCTAGCGAGGCGAACCCGGCGTTCGAGACGATCCTCGCCGACTACCGGCTCTATCACGCCGTGCTCGTCATCGTCGCGGCGATCTTCGTCATCGCGCTGACGGTGCTCGCTGGTGCGCGTGCGTCAGGTCCCTGCGCAGGGCCCGCCGATCGCCCGCCGGCGCAACGAGGCGCCAGACCTGGACCTACGGGCTGTTCATCGTCTCGTCCATCCTGCTGGGACTGTTCCTCCTCCTCGTCATGGCGGCGAACGTCAGCACCGTCGTGAATCCGGAGGCGGGCTTCGCTGGGGTGGACCAGTCCGGGAAGGCGATCTCGCGGCTGGCTGGCGTCTGGCAGCCCATCGGTGCCCGCCGGCGTGCAGGCAGCCGTCGACGACCGGCTTGCCTGGCAGCGCCCCAAGGCGATCGTCGTCAGCATCCTGCTCGTCGTCGTGGTGGTGGGCTCGATCGCCATCTGGCGCCGGTGGATCGCACGCTCGTCGACTTCACGTGGCGGTGAATCGTGCTGCTACTGGGGTCGGGCCTGGCAACGGCCGGAATGGCCGTCCTCCTGATGCTGATGGTCATGGGCAACGTCCAGGCGTCGATGGCCCCGATAGCCATCACGCTCGCGTTCGGCTGAGGCGGTCCCGTGCGAAACCGCGCTTCGGCTGGGCTCCACGTCCTAGTCTGACGCCGTGGAGGTCGAGTTTCGCGCATCCGAGCGCAGCAGCCTCGGCGTCGAGATCGAGCTCCAGCTGGTCGACGTCGAGACCGGCGAGCTGACCGGCGCTGCGCCCGCGGTGCTGGCGGAGCTCAGCGCACGCAACGGCGGCGAGGAGCACCCGCGGATCAAGGCGGAGCTGTACCAGTGCACCCTCGAGGTCATCACCGGCATCTGCGACACCGTGGCGGACGCTCGAGCGGACCTCGAGGAGGGCGTCGCCGAGATCCGGGCGATCGCCGAGCCACGCGGCGTCGACCTCATCAGCGCGGGCCTGCATCCGTTCACGCCGTGGCAGTCCCAGGAGCGGTCGGTGGGCGAGCGCTACGACGCCATCGTCGACCGGATCCAGTGGCCCGCCAAGCGCCTCATCACCCACGGCGTCCACTACCACGTGGGCGTGCGCTCGGCCGAGAAGTCGATCCAGATCACGAACGCGCTCGCGACGATGCTGCCGGTGTTCCTGGCCCTGTCGACGTCGAGCCCCTTCTGGCACGGCGACGACACCGGCCTGGAGAGCGCCCGCACCAAGGTCTTCGAGTCCCTCCCGTCGACCGGCCTGCCGCCCAACCTCGCGGACTGGGCGGAGTTCGAGCGGTTCATGACCTCCCTGATCAACGCCGGCGCGATGACGACGATCCGCGAGGTGTGGTGGGACATCCGCCCGCACCCGAACTTCGGCACGGTCGAGCTGCGCATGTGCGACGCGATGCCCACGATGACGGAGACCTGCGCGCTCGCGGCGCTGGCCCAGTGCGCCGTCGCCCGCTACGACGAGCTCCTCGACCGCGGATACCGGCTGCCCAGCGAGCGCGACTGGGTCCTGCGCGAGAACAAGTGGCGGGCGGCGCGGCACGGGCTGGACGCCTCGATGGTGGTCGACTCCACCGGACGCACCCGCCCGATCACGAACCTGATCGAGGAGGCCGTCGAGGAGCTCATGCCGTTCGCGCGGCGGCTGGACTGCGCGGACGAGCTCGCCGGCATCCACGCCATCCTCGCCACCGGCACGAGCGCCCGGCGCCAGCGGCAGGTGCTCGACGAGCACGGCGACCTGCGCGACGTCGTGCGGGCCCTGCGCGCCGAGTTCGCGACCGACACACCGTTCGCCGACTACGGCGTCAGGGGCGTCCGACGCGTGACCCCCGTCCGCAGCATCGTCACGTCCCACGAGCACGAGCTGGTCGCACTGCGCCGCCTCCTGCACGCCCAGCCGGAGCCCTCGGGCGCCGAGCACGTCACCACCGAGGTCATCGTCGAGCGGCTCAGCGTCGAGGGGCTGCGGCCGACCGTCTTCGCGATGGGCACGGGCGTCGTGTGCGACATCTCGCTGGATCCCGACCGCGAGCCGGACCCGTCGTCGATGCCCACCGTGGCCCTGCGCGCCGACATCGACGGACTCGCGATGGACGACCTCACCGGGCGCTCCGTACCGGTCGCGGACGCCGGGCATGGCCCACGCGTGCGGACACGACGTGCACACCGCCGTCGTCCTCGGGGCCGGGCTGGCCCTGCTCGAGTCGCGCCGCGCCCACCCGCGCGACGCCGTCGTCCGGCTCATCTTCGAGCCGGCCGAGGAGGCCGTGCCCGGCGGTGCCGTCGGGGTCATCGACGAGGGCGGGCTCGCCCACGTGCGCTCGATCTTCGGCGTGCACTGCGACCCCAAGCTCGACGTCGGCACGCTGGGGCTGCGCGCGGGGGCGCTCACGTCGGCCGCCGACCAGTTCGCAGCTGACCCTCTCCGGCCCGGGCGGGCACACCGCCCGACCCCGCCAGACCGTCGACCTCGTGCGGTGGACGGCCCGCATCGCCGAGCGCCTCTGGGACGACGTGCAGGCGCGGCTCGCCTCCCCGGTCACCCTCGTCTTCGGCGCCGTGCACGCGGGCGCGGCCGCCAACGTGATCCCCGCGTCGGCCACCCTGCGCGGCTCCTTCCGCACGTCCGACCGGGCCACGTGGGCCGCGGGTGAGCGGGTCATCCGGGACGTCGCTCGCGGCGCTCACGGCGCGAGACCGACATCGGCCCGGCCCCGCAGTGGCGCCTCGACTACACCGTGGGGCTGCCGCCCGTGGTCAACGACGTCGCGACGACCGACCTCGTCCGCGGCGTCGTCATGCGGGAGTTCGGCCCGGAGGCGGTCGCCGAGACCCCGCAGTCCATGGGCGGCGACTCGTTCGCCTGGTACACCGAGCGGGTGCCCGGCACGTACGTGCGCCTCGGCACGCACGATCCGGCGTCCGGGGCGGAGCGACAGGACCTGCACTCGGCGACCTTCGACGTCGACGAGCGCGCCATCGGCATCGGGGCCCGGCTGCTGGCCGCGTGCGCCCTCGCCGCCCTCGACGCCTGACGTCGACCGCCGACGGGCTCTAGCGGACGACGTGCAGGGCGAGCCGGGCGGCCGGCCCGCTGGAGTACACGAACACCTGGCCGCGCGGGCGTGCTGAACCGCTTCCAGGGGCCGCAGGTGGCGGCCGACACCTTGGCCCGGTCGGTCGTGATCATCCCGAGCTGCCGGGCCGCGTGCAGCGCCCGCAGCGGCAGGCCGCCGAACGCGTGCCGGTCCCAGATCTCCTCGGCGACGGCCTCCTGCGCACGCGGCGGCAGCCCGGCGCGTGCGGCCCTCGAACTCGGCGGTGGCGTCGTCGACGACGGGCACGAGATCGCCCGAGACGCCGAAGATCGGCAGCTGCCAGCCCTCGGTGGGCGGCAGGTGCTGCAGGGTCGGCGCCGCGCCCGACCGGGACGGTGGCCCGCGGCAGCGACTCCGGGCTCATGCCACGTGACGGCATCGCCGCGAAGCAGGTCGGCGAACTGCTCGAGCGGGACGATGGCGTCGACGGCGTCCGTCCTCGGCCACCGGGCCGACCGTCGGAACGGCGATGAACACGAGCACGCCCAGCGGCGGCGACGTGAAGACGCCCGAGCGCGTTGGCCGCCGTGACGACGCGTGCCGGCAGGCTGCTCGTCCCAGCGCAGCTGCCGGCGGCAGAAGCCCTCGAGCGCGCGGGCCTCGGGCTCTGCGAGTCGGATCGTCACGTGGTGATTGTCAGGGCTCGAGTAGCGCCCGCAACTCCGGCGTGGATGCGGATCGGCCGATCGGTCTCGGGATCGACGACGGCCATCACGGACGGACGCCTCGGCCGCGACGTCGCCGTGCTCGTCGATGATGCGGTAGCTGAACGTGTACGACGAGTTGCCCAGTTGCTCGATCCACGTCTCGATGATGATCGGCTCGGGCGCGAGCAGCAGCGGCTTGCGATGCGTGATCTCCTGCTTGACGACCACCTGGGAGAAGCGGGGCCGACGCACGAGGCCGAGGTCGTGGAGCATGCCGATCCGCGCCTCCTGCAGGTAGTCGTGGAACACGACGTTGTTGACGTGCCCGAGCGGATCGAGGTCGCTGAACCGCCGGTACACCGGCACGCGCAGGACGCGGATGGTCGCCCATGCCTAGTCGCGCGTGAGCTTGCGGTACGTCGCCCGGTGCGGGCGGGCCGCGTCGGCGCCGAGCCGCTCGATCTTGTTCTTCTCGTACGACTCGAAGTTGCCCTCGAACCAGAACCACTGCGAGTCGCCCTCGTAGGCGAGGATGTGCGTCGCGATGCGGTCGAGGAACCAGCGATCGTGCGAGGTGATGACGGCGCAGCCGGGGAACTCGAGCAGCGCGTTCTCGAGCGAGCCCAGGGTCTCGACGTCGAGGTCGTTGGTGGGCTCGTCGAGCAGCAGCAGGTTGCCGCCCATCTTCAGGGTGAGCGCGAGGTTCAGCCGGTTGCGCTCGCCGCCGGACAGGACCTTGGCCTGCTTCTGCTGGTCGGGGCCCTTGAAGCCGAACACCGACACGTAGGCGCGGGAGGGCATCTCGACGTTGCCGACCTTGATCCAGTCGAGGCCGTCGGACACGACCTCCCAGACGTTCTTGGTGGCGTCGAGGCCCGAGCGGCTCTGGTCGACGTAGGACAGGCTGACCGTCTCGCCGATCTTGAGGTCGCCGGACGTCGGGCAGGTCGTCCTTGTCGTCGCTGCCGCCTTCAGCAGCGGCGACGATCATCTTGAACAGGGTGGTCTTGCCGACGCCGTTCGGGCCGATGACGCCGACGATGCCGTTGCGCGGCAGCGAGAACGACAGGTCGTCGATGAGCAGCCGGTCGCCGAAGCCCTTGGTCAGGTGGCTCGCCTCGACCACGACGCTGCCCAGGCGCGGGCCCGGCGGGATCTGGATCTCCTCCATGTCGAACTTGCGCGCCTTGTCGGCCTCGGCCGCCATCTCCTCGTAGCGCTCGAGGCGCGAGCGGCTCTTGGTCTGGCGGGCCTTGGCGTTCGAGCGGACCCACTCGAGCTCGTCGCTGAGGCGCTTCTTGAGCTTGGCGTCCTTCTGCCCCTCGATCTTCAGGCGGCCGGCCTTCGTCTCGAGGTAGGTGGAGTAGTTGCCCTCGTAGGGGTAGCACTTGCCGCGGTCGATCTCGAGGATCCACTGGGCGACGTTGTCGAGGAAGTACCGGTCGTGGGTGATGGCGACGACGGTGCCGGGGTACTTCTCGAGGTGCTGCTCCAGCCACTGCACGCTCTCGGCGTCGAGGTGGTTGGTGGGCTCGTCGAGCAGCAGCAGGTCGGGCTGCTGCAGCAGCAGCTTGCACAGGGCCACGCGGCGCTTCTCGCCGCCGGAGAGGACGGAGACGTCGGCGTCGCCGGCCGGGCAGCGCAGGGCGTCCATCGCCTGCTCGAGCTGGGCGTCGAGGTCCCACGCGTTGCGGTGGTCGATGTCCTCCTGCAGCTTGCCCATCTCGGCCAGCAGCACGTCGTAGTCGGCGTCCGGCTCGGCCAGCTCGGCGGAGATCGCGTTGAAGCGGTCGATCATCGCCTTGGTCTCGGCGACGCCGTCCTCGACGTTCTCCAGGACGGTCTTGGTCTCGTCGAGGTTGGGCTCCTGCATGAGGATCCCGACGGTGTAGCCCTCCATGAGCATGCGCCTCGCCGTTGGAGAGCTCGTCGACGCCGGCCATGATCTTGATCAGGCTGGACTTGCCGGCACCGTTGGGGCCGACGACGCCGATCTTCGCTCCCGGCAGGAACGACAGCGTCACGTCGTCGAGGACGACCTTGTCGCCGTGCGCCTTGCGGGCCTTGCGGAGGGTGTAGATGAACTCAGCCATAAGCCGCTGAGCCTAGTGGGCACCGGTCGACGGGCAGTCGCCCGTGACCCCCGGGGCGGTCAGCCAGGTGTACGAGCCGTCCTGGCAGGCGACCGACCATCCCTCGGTCTCGAGCAACTGCGCGATGGCCGCGTCGGACTGCACGACGACGTCAGTGGTGCCCGGGTAGTCGGCGAGCGTCTTCTCCCACCCGGGTCGGCCCGCGACGAAGGCGCGGTTCGGCGTCGATGGCCGCGCCGCCGTACCGGTCGGCGCGGCCGTCGATGGACACGGCAACCTCTCCGAGAAGGCCCGCCTGACCTCCGAGCGCATAGTCGACGAGCACGCGCCGCTCGCCCGACTGGGCCTCGAGCGCCTCCCACACGACGCAGGGGATGGTGCGCGTCGACCGGCCGGACCTGCGACGGCCGCCTGCCACGGCGAGCACCAGGACCGCGACCGAAGCCGCACCGAGAATCACTGCGGCGACGCGAGGTCGCAGGCGCTCGACGCTCACGCCCGGTCCGCTCCATGCCTGAGCGAGCCGCCGGACGACAAGCGGAGCGAGGAGCAGCACGCCAACGCCCAGGTAGCTGCCCGCGGACGGTCATCACGATGATCATTCCGATCATCGCCATGGCATCCATGCGGAAGGTGCGCCACACTCGACCGCTTCGGCGCGGCGAGCCGCACGAGCGCGAATGCCCACATGCCCACCAGCGCCAGTGCGAGCCAGACGTATGCCGATGTTGGCGTCCGGGGGGCGTCCACTCGAGGATCCGGCCGTTCGCAGCCTCCTGAATGCGCGCCGCCTGGCGGTAGTACGCGGGCCGAGCGGCCCGACGAGCGGGGCCACGAGGGCAGCGACGATGACGCGCCCAGCCCTTGCGGAGGCTGCGAACGAGGGTCGGAAGCCAGCGCAGGCCGGCGCGCCGAGGGCGTGGACGAGCGCCGCCGCGATCAGGAGCGGCCCGACGATCACGCCGGCGCCGTGGAACCAGCTCCATGCCATCACGACGAGGCCCGACGGCCCACCATGCGCGGCCACCGGTCCGCGTACATGACCCGCAGCAGCGAGCACGCCGACCCAGGGCAGCAGGATGCAGCGACAGGGACTGCGGCCGCTCCTGGACGAAGGCCACCATCACCAGCGCCGCCACGATCGCGACCAAGGGCGACGGACCGGTCGACGGGGAGGCGTGGCGCGGGTGCGGACGACGGCGCGTGCGTCGCCAGCAGCAGCGAGGTCAGTGACCGCCGACCGCCATCGCGACCCGGAACAGCATGACGCCGGTCCACGACCACGATCGCGTGGATCGCGAAGAGCAGGATCTCCGCCCCCGCCTGGGTCGTCACCCACGCGGAGTCGCTCGGCCCGTACGTCCAGGCGGGGTCGCCGGCGAGCCGGCCGTTCGCGAGGATGTCGGCGCCCATCCGGATGTGCCAGTAGACGTCGGCCTCGCTCACCGGGCCGAGGCTGGCGATCGCCGATGAACGGGCACGAGGAGCCAGGCGAGCAATCCCCACGTGGTCGACAGCGACGGGTCCGCGCAGACTCGCGCCGAGCCGCCTCGTCTGCATGCGCGGTCATGCTCCACAGCGGCGCACCGGCTCGAGCCGGGAGCCGCGACGTGTCAGGCGACGGCTCCGCGAGGATCTCGCCCGTCTCCGGGTCGACGAGCTCCTCCAGTCCCGCCCTCGACCATCGCATCGGCCAGGGCACGCCGCTCGCTCTCGATGACCGACTCCCGCTTCACCCGCGTGAAGGTGGCGATCCCCCGGGCCAGATCGGGCCCGACGGAGAACGCCTCGATGTCGGAGTAGCGCACGGTGTGCGTGTGGTCGCCGCAGGCGCGCTGCACCTCGCGGCTGCGCAGGCGCCCGAAGACGACGCACCGGCATCCCCTTGGTGATCGTCTGGACCACGTTGTGGGCCAGGCCTCGCCAGCACGAGACGGTGAAGTAGTGGGTGTCGCCGTCGACCCAGCGGTCGTTCGCGCGGTCGAACCGGCGCGTGCCGGCCGCGACCCGGAAGGACGCGACCGGCTCGCCCGACTTGGTGAATCGCAGCTCGACGTCGTTCACGACGTTGCCGACGATCGGGAAGGTGATGTCGTTCATGCGGTGCTCCTGCTCGCTCCCCGGGTGGCTCCCGGCTGGCACCGAGGATTCCGCCGAGGCCGACGCCCGGGAAGCGAGTCCACCTCGTGCTGTGGAGCGCGCGACGCGATCATCGACAGCCCTGTGGACGCTTCGGGCGGGAGTTCAGGAAGCGACGGCGCGGGCCCTGTTGTTGCGCGGGTTGTGCTCGAGCTCGACGAGGCCGAGCTCCTCGAGCAGCGGCGGCAGGTACATCCCGAACCGTCCGCGGTAGCCCTTGCGCAGGCCGTACCACCCGCCGACCGGGTTGTCGGACGACCGGCCCCATGCCTCGATGGTTCCCTCGGCGGGATCCTTCTGCTCGTCGCTGGCGCCGAGCGGCACCCAGTCGCCGGCGTCGACCAGCATCGCGTGCAGGTCGTCGATCGGCACGTCGCGTCGTACGTGAGCTTCGTCGAGCCGACCTGGCACACCAGAACGGGCTGGGTCCACGGTGTCGTCCCGGTACATCGTGTACTGCGACGTGCCCGGTGCCGTCGTCAACTGCCAGGGATCATCCTTCGTACCGCTGCCGGCCATGGGCCGCTCCTTTCGGTCGGGCCCCCGCCCGAACCTCACCACATCCGGCATCGGACATCAAGGGCTCCCCGAGCGACCGTAGGCTGCCCTCGTGACCCACCGCATCCACCGCGCCTGGCTGGTCGCCGGTGTCACCTTCCTCGTGCTGCTGGCGTCGGCCGCCTTCCGATCGTCGGTCGGCGTGATGATCGTCCCGTTCGAGGACGAGTTCGGCTGGAGCCGATCGGCGACGTCGCTCGCCGTGTCGGTGAACCTCGTGCTCTACGGGCTCACGGCGCCCTTCGCCGCCGCGCTCATGGAGCGCTTCGGGATCCGCCGCATCGCGGCACTGGCGCTGCTGCTGATCTCCGCCGGCACCGGCCTCACCCTGGTCATGACGGACGCCTGGCAGCTGGTCGTGCTGTGGGGCGTCCTCGTCGGCCTCGGCACTGGCTCCACCGCCCTGGTGTTCGGCGCTCTCGTCACGAGCCGCTGGTTCGTGCAGCGACGCGGGCTGGTGCTCGGCGTCCTCGGCGCGGCCTGGGCCACCGGCCAGCTCGTCTTCCTGCCGTTCATCGCGAGCACGATCGAGCACAACGGCTGGCGCACGGCCTCGGCGGCCATCGCGCTGGCCTGCGCGGCCCTCATCCCGCTCGTGTGGTGGGTGATCGCCGACCGGCCGGCCGACGTCGGGCTGCGCCCCTACGGCGCGACCGGAGACCTCACCGACGCCGAGCAGGAGCGCAACGCCACCCACAGCGGCTGGGCCGCCGCCCGCACGGCGCTCACCACGCTCGCGCGAGGCCGGCCGCACCCGGGCGTTCTGGCTGCTCGCCGGCACGTTCTTCGTGTGCGGCTGGACCACCAACGGCATCATCAGCACCCACTTCGTGCCCGCGATGCACGATCACGGCATGGCGGCCACGGCGGCAGCGGGCCTGCTCGCCGTCGTCGGGCTGTTCGACATCATCGGCACCATCGGGTCGGGCTGGCTCAGCGACAGGATCGATCCCCGCATCCTGCTCGTCGTCTACTACGCGCTGCGCGGCACCGCACTGATCGCGCTCCCCGTCTTCCTCGGCCCCGACATCGACCCGCCGCTGCTCGTGATCATGGTGTTCTTCGGCCTCGACTGGGTGGCGACGGTGCCGCCGACGGCGCTGCTGTGCGGACGGATCTTCGGACCCGAGCGCGGGCCGATCGTCTTCGGCTGGGTCTTCGCGTCGCACATGGTCGGTGCCGCAGTGGCCGCCGCCGCGACCGGGATGATCCGCGAAGCCGCCGGAGACTACGCCACCGCGTGGTTCCTCGCCGGCGGCCTGGCTCTGCTCGCGTCGCTCGCCTGCCTCGCCATCCCGCGCACGAAGGAACCCGCCGCCCGGACGCCCGAGCCGATAGCCTCCTGAGCTCCGCGCCCCGATGTGCTCGGGTGGGCCCATGCAGCCGTGCTCGCCAGCCGGGGCGCGGTGGACACGGGAGAGCTCCACTGATGCACTCCTCCGAAGCCTCGGCGCCCGAGGGCTTGTGGCCAGACTCGTTCGGGAGGAGGCTGCCTGCGTGTGAGCGAGCGATCTCACGCACGCGAGCGAAGGGACACCACCATGGCATTCATCCAGATCATCGAGTTCACGACCACTCGCAAGGACGAGATGGACGAGCTGATGGCGCGATGGGACTCCGAGGACCAGACCGCCGACCTCGTGAGACGACTGACCCTCACGGCCGACCGCGACCGGCCGAACACCTACCTGACCATCGTCGAGTTCGACTCGTACGAGCAGGCGATGGCGAACTCGGACCGTCCGGAGACCGGTGAGTACGCCGCCCAGATGAGGGCCCTGTGCGACGCCGAGCCGGTCTTCCGCAATCTCGACGTGATTGACCAGCGCTGACAGCAGCGGAGCCCGGGCGACGAACCACCGGCCGGCAGGGAAGAATGGTCGGGCCAGCGCCCGTAGCTCAACGGATAGAGCAACCGGTTTCTACCCGGTCGGCTGGGGGTTCGAGTCCCTCCGGGCGCACGTGAACTGTCGGGCGACGACGACCTGACCTTGCCGACTAGCGCCCGTCGGGCTACGGCCGAGCCGACTGCATCTCCGCCAGCCGCTCGCGCGCCTCGGCCAGCCGCTGCCGGGTGGCGGCGGCGAACATGATCGCTTCGCGTTCGTCGGCCACGGCAGTCCGGTGGATCTCCTCGAGTTCGGCGACCTCGACGGCCGCTGCGACCAGCGCGTCTGTGCGGTCCAGCTCGGGCGGCGTGTCGGCCGTCGGCGACTGTTCCGGCTCCGGCTCGGGCTCGGGCTCCGGCTCCGGCTCCGGCTCCAGCTCCGGCTCCGGCTCGGCTCCAGCTCCGGCTCGGGCTCCAGCTCCGGCTCCGGCTCCAGCTCCGGCTCCGGCTCCGGCTCCGGCTCCGGCTCCAGCTCCGGCTCCGGCTCCGAGCTCCAGCTCCGGCTCCGGCTCCGGCTCCGGCTCCGGCTCCGGCTCCAGCTCGGCGATCAGCTCCGACTCGGGCTGAGGATCGATGGCCCGCGGACTGCTGAGGTCCAGCCCCCATTCGGCGATCGACTCATCCTCCGCCGCCCCGGGATCGGGCCACTCGACAGGCTCGAGCACGCGACTCGATGCTCGGGCACCCGCGGAGGTCTGCTCCCAGCCCGCTTCCTCGGCCTCGTAGGCAAGCTCCGGCGCCTCGGGCAGGTCCGACCTCGTGAACCACCCGAAGTCGAAGGCCTCCACAAGGACGGCCTCCAGCACGGCTCCGATCTCGTCAGCCGAGACCGGCTCTCCCTGCACACCGTCAGCGGAGTCGCCCGGCCCCACGGACCGGCTGATCGAATAGCGCTGCAGCAACTCGTCCGTGACCCGTGTCAGGTGCTCACGCTGCTCAGTGGTGAGGGTGGGTCCCTTCTCGGAGAACTCGTCCTGCCCGCCCGTGAGTCGTTGACGCCACCGCCCGCTCATGGCCGTCCTCCATCCTGCACTGGGTTCTCAGGGAATCGCGTGCCACCCTACGCTGCCCCAGGGCCAGGAGCGGTGGAGATGCCGTCGTTCTGGCCACCCGCGGAGCCGTGTCCCCGTCGTCGGCGTTCAGTTCGGAACGTGTGACGAATGACGCGTTGTCACTCTTCCTAGCCGAGAATCCTGATCCCCGACGCCCGCTGCACGGACAGCTGAACGTCCGGTCCGGCCACGCAGGAGAGCACGTGCCCGCCGGCGGTGCGATCCGCCGTCAGCCCGTGCAGGTGGAGCCCCGGGGCACCCGTGCCGGCCAGGTCCGCCCCCGTGCGGAAGCCCACGAGCACGGCACGTCGCTCGCCGAGCGTGAAGACCGTCTGTCCGGCGACGGCAGTCGACGAGCGCCGGGTACGGCTCCGGCTGGGCGGCCACGCTGCGCGTGACGAGCGAGCTGAAGGTGCCGCGCACGCGGACGGCGACGACACCCGACTGAGGTCTCGGCCAGCGAGTCGACGAGGCCGGACAGCTGGGCGCACGTCGTGCCCGGCGGCACGGGCCCGGAGGACTGCGGCGCGAACCGGATCGCCTGCAGGAAGGGCGTGGAGCGGGACAGGGGCGCGCGACGCGGCACACCGTCGGTGCCCGACGCGGTAGGGGACGCCCCCGACCATGACGAGCTCGCCGTCGAGGTCGGTCGAAGGTGCCGAGTCCGAGCGTCTGTCCGCGCACGACGGCGCCGACGGGCGCCAGCCCGTCGTAGTCGGGCGCGATCAGGTAGTCGTAGGTGCCGACCTGCGCGACCCAGTCGTCGTCGTCGTCGGCCGCGATCGCGGGACTGGCCAGGCTCACGACGAGGAGGGCGACGGAGCCGGCGATGGCAAGCAGTGCGCGATGGCGTCTCACGGGATCGGGAGCCTAGCGTGCCGCTGGGCCGGTCACTGAGGACAGGGACGTAGGGTCGTGCGACGATGTCGGCACCGAATGCCCCCACTCCCCCGCCCTGGGAGGTCACATGCCCGCCGACCGCGCACCGTCCGTCCTGATCACCGGGATCCACAGCGAGCTCGGATTCGCCGTCTCCCACCGGTTCCGCCGCGAGGGCTGGTTCGTCATCGGCTGCGACCACGGCACGACCACAGGTCGCAACGCCCGGGTGCACATCAGCGCCGACCTCACCGAGGAGGCGGACTGCGCACGCGCTGCCCGCCGGGCGTCACTGCTCGGCAACGGGATCGACTGTCATCGTCAACTGCGCCGACGTGCGGCTCGGCGGTCCCGTCGACGAGTTCGGCTCACAGGCCTGGGACGTCATGATGGACGTGAACGCGAAGAGCGTGTTCCTCCTCGCCACCGCCGCCATGCCCTACCTCCAGGAGTCCCACGGCGCGATCGTGGTGGTCGTGCCCGAGCCGGACGGGGCGGGAGCCGACGAGCACGCCGTGTACGACGCCAGCCGGGCCGCCGTCATCGGTCTCGCGACGTCGCTCGCGACGGAACTGGAGCCCCGGAACATCAACGTCCACCTGGTGGAGTCGGAGGCACGGACCGCTGCGGAGTGGGCCGACGCGACGGCGGAGCGGGTGTGGGCTGTCGTCCGGCTTCGACGCCGAGGGCCACGAGCTGTCCTTCGCGCACTCGCACTAGGTTCCGGAGGCGACCAGCTCGTCGAGCTCGTCCCGGACCAGCGCCACGAGGGTCTGCGGATCCGGCACGAGGTCGGCATCGCTGGCGAAGCCCACCGTGACCGTCCCGGCGTACGTGAAGATCGTCGCCGTCAGGGGCTGGTCGCCGGAGCAGGGCGCGAAGCCGATCACCTGACGCACCGGTATCCCGTCGAACGCGAGCGCCCGCGTCGGTCCCGGCACGTTGGTGAGGACGCCCACCGCCTTGTTCGCGAAGAAGTTGGTGAGGGCCGTGGCCATGCGCGATGGGGACATCGAGATCGTGCGCTGCAGCCCGAAGGTGAGCACCGGCTCGTCGGAGTTCTTGATGCGCTGCATGCGGTGCCGCAGGTCGTCGATCCGCTCGTCCGGGGTGACTCCGGTCAGCGGCATGTCGAGCATCACCAGGGCGAAGTGGTTGCCGAGGTCCTCGGGAAGGTCCTCGCTGAAGGGCTTGAGGTTGACCGGAACCATCCACAGGACCTCGTCGACCTCGTCACCCCGGCCGGCGAGGTAGGCCTTGAGTGCCCCCGCCAGGGCGCCCACCAGCACGTCGTTGAGCGTGGCTCCGCGGCGGCGCGCGGCCGCCTTGATCGGTGCGATGGGGATCGGCGTCGACCAAGCGACGGACTTCACCGTCTCCCGGCCGGCCCGTCCACACGGTGCGCGACGTGCCGCCCAGGAGCAGCTTGCCGGCCGACGTCATGTCGTTGACGCTGCGGTGGTCGTCGACCCCGAGCACCTGGAGGGCGTCGACGAGCCGGTCCGGGTGGCGCACGAGCCCGATCGTCGACGCGAGCGTCGAGGCCGCTGACGCGGCTGCCGCCTGCGGCGAGGTCGACCACCTGGCCCACCGTGCTCACCGCGCCCCTCGCGGCTCCGGCCACGATCCCCGCGGCCGAGCGGGTGGCCGCCCCAGTGACCCGGGCCACCTCGGCGGCGGACGCGCCGATCGCGTCGGTCGACAGCAGCGCTCCCCCGCTCGTGCCCGAGCGCGCGACCTTGGGCACGGACGACGCGAAGTCCGGGTCCAGCATCCCCAGCATGACCTGGGTGAGGCGCACTCCGTCGGCGATGGCGTGATGGAACCGAGTGACGATCACCGATCCCGTCGTCCCGTCGTCGAGCTGCACAGGCGCCAGCAGCTCGGCGGACCACAGCGGGTGCGCACGGTCGAACGGGACGGAGCGCCTGGCGGCGACGTGCCGCTCGACGTCCTGCATCGCGGTGTCTGGCGGCATCGGCACCGCGCAGACGTGCCGGGCGACGTCGAACTCGCGATCGTCGATCCACCACCACGAGTTGCCGCGTCGCACCGCCCTGCGCCCGAAGACGGGGTGCCGCGAGAGGAGGGTCTCGAAGGCCGAACGGAGGGCGTCCACCGACGGCACTCCGTCGAGCACGACGGCCACGTCGATGACCATGAGGTTGTTGGGGCGATCCATGGTCAGCCACAGCGCATCCTGGGCGCTCATGCGCGTGCCGTCTCATCGTCCCTCCCGGATCCCAGCGTAGGCAGCGGGCGCGTGCGTCGCCTCGGTAGGTTGCAGTCATGGCTGACCTGAGCATCGGTGGCGCCCTCGACCCCGCCACCAAGGAACGCACCGACCGACCCAACGGTCATCGGCACGGCCGATCTGACGACGCACGGGGTCATCGTCGGCATGACCGGATCGGGCAAGACGGGTCTCGGGATCGTGCTCATCGAGGAGTGCCTGGCGGCGGGGGTGCCCGCCCTGCTCATCGACCCCAAGGGCGACCTCACCAATCTCTGCCTGACGTTCCCGGGACTCGCGGCGGCGGACTTCGAGCCGTGGGTCAACGCGAGCGACGTCGACCAAGGCCGGCGTGACCACGCCGGAGTACGCGGCGCAGCAGGCGACCGTCTGGCGCGACGGCCTGGCCGGCTGGGGCATCGCCCCCGACCGGATCGCGGCCCTGCGCCAGTCGGTCGAGTTCGAGGTCTACACGCCCGGGTCGAGCGCCGGCACGCAGCTCAACATCGTCGGGCACCCTGCAGGCTCCGCCCGGCGGGACGCCGAGCGAGGACTCGGCCGACGAGATCGAGAGCTACGTGAGCAGCGTGCTGTCGATGCTGGGGATCGACGCGGATCCGCTGTCGTCGCGCGAGCACGTGCTGCTGTCCGCGCTCATCCAGAACGCGTGGAGCCAGGGACGCGATCTCGACCTCGCCACGCTCCTCGCCCAGGTGCAGCAGCCGCCCGATGCGCAAGCTCGGGGTGCTCGAGCTCGACCAGTTCTTCCCGGCCGCCGACCGTGGCGCCTTCACGGTCCGCCTCAACAGCCTGCTCGCCTCGCCCGGCTTCGCGACCTGGATGGCTGGCGACGCCGATCGACATCGAGTCGATGCTGCACACGGCTGATGGCCGGCCACGCTGCGCCATCGTCACCACCGCGCACCTCTCCGACGAGCAGCGACAGTCGGTGACGGCCCTCATCCTCGCCAAGCTGGTCACCTGGATGCGGCGACAGGGCGGCACCTCCGACCTGCGGGCACTGCTCTACATGGACGAGGTCGCCGGCTACCTGCCGCCGACCGCGAACCCGCCGACCAAGAAGCCGATCATGCTGCTGCTCAAGCAGGCGCGAGCCTTCGGCCTCGGGGTCGTGCTGTCCACCCAGAACCCCGTCGACGTCGACTACAAGGCGCTGTCGAACGCCGGCACATGGCTCATCGGGCGACTGCAGACCGAGCAGGACAAGGCGCGGCTCATCGACGGGCTGAAGAGCGCCGCCGGCAGCGTCGACATCAGCGCCGTCAGCGACACCATCTCCGCGCTGGGCAAGCGGCAGTTCGTGCTCAAGCGGGTCGGATCCGACCAGCCGTCGCTGACGACCACCCGCTGGGCCATGAGCTACCTGCGCGGCCCCCTGATGCGCAGCGAGATCACGAAGCTGGCGGAGTCCGGGCTCGTGGCCCGGGCAGCCGTCCTGGCCGCGACGAGCGAGCCGCCCGCACCCGCCACGCCCTCGTCGACCGCGGACGACGAGACCCCCGTCGCACCCGCGGTCGCCACCGGCATCGCCGTGTCGTACCTCGATCCGGCGGCCCCGTGGGCGGCGACGATCGGGGCCGACGTCAGGCAGCCCGGCTGCAGGCCGCGGCCATCGCCCGCGTGCGGCTGCGCTACGACGACACCAAGGCCGACCTGATCCACGATGAGGAGTACGAGGCGGTGCTGTGCCCGCTCCCGGCGGTGCCCAGCCCGGCGGACTTCGTCTCCGGTCGACTACGACGACCGCGACCTGCTCGATGTCGCCACCGGCGGGGGCGGTCTACGTGCTGCCCGCTGGCTGACATCGGGCGCAAGACGTGGTGGACCGACCTGAAGAAGTCGCTCACCGACCACCTCGTGAGCACGCGCACGGTGCAGATCCTCGCCAACACCGAGCTCAGGCTCTACTCGCGCGTGGGCGAGAGCACAGAGCAGTTCGCCGCGAGCGCTGCACCGTGGCCGCCGACGCCAAGGCGGACGCCGCCGTCGCCGCGCTCCAGAAGAAGTACGACACCAAGCTCAGGACCCTGCGCACCCGGGCCGACACCGCGACCACTGCGGCGCAGCGCGCGGCGGCGCAGCACAACGCCCAGCACGGCACGGGCGCGCAGGTGACCAACCTGCTCGGCGGCCTGTTCGGCGGAGCACGCAGCCGCCGATCCATCGTCACGGACGTCCGCCGCGCCTCGGCGTCCGCGTCCCGGGTCGACGCCGCGCAGGACAAGGTCACCGCGGCGGAGCAGGCCATCCTCGACATCGAGGCCGAGCTGCAGGACGAGGTGGCGACCCTCGACGCCGACTGGACGGCGAAGGCGGCCGCCATCACGACGATGGACGTGCCGCTCGAGCGCACGGACGTCGTGGTCGCGGACCTGCGCCTGCTGTGGGTGCCCACGGCGTAGTCACCGTCGAGCTGCGTCACTTGTTGAGGCCCTCGACCCCCTGAACCCGCAACAAGTGACGCAGACCAGGGATGCCGGTCAGGCCGCGGGGCACCAGAACGAGTACGCCGCAGGCTCCGCCTTCGGCACGATCGCCCACCCACGGGTCTGGTCGTCGGACGAGCCGGCCGGCCCCTCCCACAGGACCGAACCGACGACGGTGCCGTCCACCGAGACGAGCCCGGCAGTGACGTCACTGCCGCAGGCGGCGCTCTCCCGATCGACGATGACCAGCTGCTGCTCGGACTCCCCGGGCAGCGCCTCGACGGTCACGGGCGAGACCTCGACCCAGCCGTCGGGAACCGCCGAGCCGAGCAGGCCCGGCGTCGATGCCGATCGCGAACGGGTAGCGCGGGTCGGGCGGCGTCAGGTCGTCCGGCTGCCACGGATCGACCTCGTCGAGGCCCTCGTACACCCACGGCGTCATCGCCCCGCCCGCGACAGTCGTGAACACCGGGCCCGACGGCAGATCGGAGGACAGGTCGGGACTCAGCTCGCCGTCTGGCTGCGGCTCCGGTGGCAGCCACGACGGTAGCGGCGATCTGACCGGTCGACCTCGGGTCCGTGACGATCTCGGGCGTGGTCTGTCCGGCCGCCTTCACCATCAGCGGGACATGGGCCACCTCGGACCATCGCTGCACGAGGGTGTCCCCCACCCGGCGGTCGGCGCGGTCGGTCATCGTGGCCCCATGGTCGGCCGTGACGATGATCGTCGTGTCGTCGTACGAGCCGGAGGCCTTCAGCGCGGCGATGAGCTCGCCCAGCTGCCGGTCGAAGTCGACGGCCGCGTTCGCGTACAGGCGGCGCTGCGAGCGACTTCAGCTCGTCGGTCGTGTACGTCTGGTCGGCCTCACTGCCGACCATGTGGGCACCCGGGACGATCGGCACCCGCGACGGGAAGATCTGGCGCCCTTCGCGATCGACGTTCCAGGGCGCATGCGTGCGGATGGTGTGCCAGAACGCGAAGAAGGGCGTGTCCGGGCTGGCGGCCTGGACCTCGGCGATGCCGGAGATCGACGGCGCCGACCGAGTCGGCCTCCGCGTCGTCACCGAACTCGTCGCCGCCGCTCCAGAAGTCCCGCCACTTGCCGTCGAGCGAGGGAAACAGCTCGGAGAACGGCGGCGCCAGGGCCGTGCGCCCGGCGATGGCCGCGGTGTCCTTGGCGAACGCGACGTACCGCTCGACGATTCCCACGTCCGAGCCCGAGCCGACGCTGGCGCAGTCGGTGCTGTCGCAGTCGAAGGAGTAGATCGGCGACTCCATCACGACGGAGTACTCCGACGACATCCCCGGCACGATGCCGATGCCCGGCACGCACGTCCTGCATGCGCTCGGCGCCCTGGGCGGCCACGTCGGAGATGCCGCTGAGCATGGACGGCACGGCGTAGTCGGTGTAGTTCGCCGCGGAGTAGCCACGGGTGTACGTCGTGGACTCCTGCTGCAGGGCCTTGAGGTTCGGCAGCTCCGCGCGGACGCTGCCCGTCACCGTCGAAGGCGAGTGGGTACTGCAGCTCGTCCGACACGATCCAGAGCACTGACGGCCGGTCGGCGCGGTCGTCGAAGGCGAACGCCTCCGCATCGCCGGACTGGCTGCCACCCACGATGCGTCGCCACGAGCGGGAACGGCCGCGGCCACGCCCGCGAAGACGACCAGCAGCGGTGCCCATCGCGAAGCGCCGGGCGAGCAGGGTGATCGCCGCGGCGACCACGAGGCCCGCGACCGGCGCCAGGATCGGCGCCCCGGACAGCAGGGTGCGCGCGAGCACGTTGCCGACGAAGAACCAGGTGACGACGAGCATCAGCAGCGAGGTGACGACGTCGTAGGAGCGCGCCGACAGCCGTGACCTCAGCAGCGCGAGGATGCCGAACGCCGACGAGCCAGCCGAGCAGCACGCCCATGACCAGCAGCACGACCCACGCCAGCGGGCGAGACGCCGTGGGCGGCGAAGAAGACCTCGTTCGGCCGCGACCTTCTCGCTGGCGGGGATGACGACGGCGAGGATGCCGACGGCCACCAGCCAGGACGCGTTGTTGGCGGCGCTCGTGTTGGTGCGCGGGCCGAGTCGAGCGCCCAGCCCGGACTGAGGTCACGAGGCGTCCAGGAGGTCCCACGCGTTTACGACGACCCGGGTGGGCGAGGTGGTTCCCACGACCTCGACGTGGGCGTAGCGGCTCTGCAGGGCGGCCACGAGCGCCTCGGTGGAGTAGTCGCCGGACCAGTTGGGGATCTGGCTGATGAGCAGCCGGGACTTCTCGTCGTCGGGAGTCGCGAACTCGATCTGCACGGGGGCGCCGAACGCGGCCAGCGCGTCGACGGCGAACGGCATCGGGCGTGCCCTGGGTGATGACGACGTGGTGGAGCACGGCCTGGCAGATGACGGCCGAGGGCCGGACCCGGGCCGTGAACGCGGCGAACTCACGGTCGAGGAGTCCGGATGCAGGGGTGAGGTTCGTGAGATCGCCCAGGACCGGCGTCACCCGGTCGGCCACCTCGGGCAGCTGGGAGACCCCGGCGTGAAGGACGTCGAGGGCCCCAGCGTCGGCGTCCATGACGATGACCCGGGCGTCGGCGTGCCGCACGAGGTGCGTCGCGGTGAACCCGTCGTTGCCGCCCACGTCGAGCACGAGCCGGTTGCGGCCCGTCGCCGCCCGCGAGGAACGCCGTGGCCAGGTCGGACTTGCGGGTCAGGTCGTCGCTTCCGTAGTGGCCGCGGGTGCCGTAGTCGACCCACGTGGTGCTGTGCTCGCGACCCTGCAGCTTGGCCACCTGCTTCGCCAGTCGCTTGGTCAGCGAGAGCGTCGCGTTCTTGGCGAGCTCGGGGTTGCGGCTGGCCTGGTCGGCGTACTTCGACTCGCTCGGCGCGTTCTTCTCGACAGGGCGCGTCGTGGCCTGCAGGAGGAGCAGCGACAGGCTGCGCCGCCGGCCCTTGGGCAGCAGCTGCCGGGCGGCCTCGGACCGCAGGCCGCGATGGCGGGCGAGCGCCCAGGCATCGGCAGCCGTGACGCGGTCGCCCGATCCGACGGCCAGCGGGTTGATGAAGTGCTCGATGAACTGGCGCGAGGCGTTCCACGACGGGTTCGGGCGCCAGGTCTCGATCGACCCGAGGTCGATGAACACCGGGTGCATGCCCCGGAACTGCACGTTGAACGCGGAGGCGTCCTTGAGGTCGAGCCCGATGCCCAGCAGTCGGCGGCGCAGGTCGAGGGTGAGCAGCGCCGCTGCCTCGAGCAGGGAGTTGGGCCACTCCCAGGGATACGTGATGAGGTCGACCGGCTCGACCGAGAACACGACGGCCTCGTCGGGCACGGGTCGTCCGGACTGACGGCGGTACTCCTCGAGGACCCGTGGCCGCCTGCTCGCCGGCGACCTCGTCGAAGGCCACGAGGCTGCCCTCGTCGACGAGCTCGGTGTAGAGGTCGGACTCGCGAAGCCGGCGCAGGGCCGTGCGCCGAGCCGGGCAGGGCGATGCGATGCCAGGTGCCCGTCGAAGGGGAAGGCAGCGTTCTCGGGGTCGCGGAAACTGGCCGAACCGGCGGGGGTCACGCTCGGATCAGGCGTCGTTCGAGGCCGACTCGGGCTCAGGAGCGGTGTCCTTGAGCCCGCGGCCGCGCAGCTTGGCGAAGTTCGATCGGATGAAGAACCACGTGCCCGCGGCACCGCTGGCGATGGCGGCCAGCAGGTACGAGCCCGTGCCTGCGTCGATGTAACCAACCAGATCCAGCATGTTCACCTCACGTTGTCCTGCGCGTATCCCCCGAGGGTACATGGCCCCGCCGCACTCCACCCCGTCGGCTACCGCCGGACGCGCCACTCGAAGCCGCCCGCGTCGTCCGACTCGGTCACGGTCACCGTGATCGTGCTTCCGTCGGACTCGTCCGTCACCGAGCAGGTGAACGTGGTGCCCGCCTCCGCGGGGACGCCCGTCGGGCAGACGACGGTGAAGTCACCGCCCGACCTGCGTCGGCCAGGCCCGCGGCGATCTGGTCCTGCACGTCGCCCGATCGCAGGGTGGGGGGCGAGGAGCAGCCCGGCCACGAGCGCGACCGAGCCAGGCAGCGCCAGCGCTGCGACGCGCGGATGACGCGCATCTCCGCACCCGCTCCGTCCCGGCACCCCCGTGACCCGACTCGCCCCACCGCCGAGAGTAGGGCGCGGTCGCTGCCCAGTCGCGGATATTCCTCGCCGTGGTTGCCGGATTCGTCCCCGCAAGTCGGGCGGCTCGCGAGATAGTGGACCTCGGACCATCACGCCCCGCCCTCGTGGCGGCTGATCGGGAGGTTGTCAGCATGCGGAAGCTCCACTCACGGCACGGCATCGCGCTCGCCGCGCTCGCCACGGCGTCGGTCATGGTCCTGACGTCGTGCTCGTCCGACCCCGAGCCTGCCGCGACGAGCTCCGTCCGCCTCGGCCGCCGCGTCGAGTGCAGCCGCATCTCCCTCGGCGAGCGCCGAGGCCGCGGCCCCGGTCGGTGCGGCCGCCGCCGCGTGCGCGGCCTACTTCGAGCTCGACCTGCTGAACAGCGACTACGCGGGCGGCGCCGTCGAGGACGGCGACATCACCGAGGAGCAGGTGCGCGAGCAGTTCCAGGCCCAGCTCAAGGAGCTCGTCGCCGAGGCCAAGCTCGCCGTCGAGGACGGCAGCGCCGACCGCAAGCTCCTCATCAACGCCAAGCGCATGAAGAAGATCGTGAACAGCCTCGCCAAGGACGAGGCCCTGTCCGACCTGTCGAAGAAGAAGCAGACCCGGTTCGCCAAGTCGTCGCTGCGCGTGCAGAAGGCCTGCGACCGCGCCGGCCTGCCCCTGCCCGCGGACAACATCACGGCACGCACGGCCGCAGGGCTGTAGCGCGAGGACGACCCACGGTCCTGACTACAGTCGGGCCGTGACGGAGGCTCCCTTCCAGCGGCACTTCGCCGACCGGATGTCCCTGCAGCAGGTCGACCGCGACATCTTCACCGGCTGGTGCCACTCGGGGTCACCCCTGCGGGCGTACGGCGGGCAGATCGCCGCGCAGTCCCTGATGGCCGCCGGGCACACGGTCGACGGCGACGGACCGCCGCGTGCACAGCCTGCACGGCTACTTCCTGCGCCCGGGCCAGACGAAGGACTCGATCACCTACCTCGTCGACCGGCCCGCGCGACGGACGATCGTTCTCCACCCGCGTGGTGCGTGCCGTCCAGCACGGCGAGACCATCTTCATGATGACGGCGTCCTTCGCCGTCACCGACGAGGGACCGTCGCACCAGTTCACCAAGCCGGACCTGCCGCGGCCCGACATGGTCGCGGACATCCCCGTCCCGCTCCCCGCCTACCTGGAGGGCGCCTCGACGCCCGGCGAGCTCGACTACCCGGACTCGGCCATCATCGGCCTGCGCATCGTGGAGCCGAACACGCCGATCACCCTCGAGGACGGTCGGTACGAGCGCATGGCATGGGTGCGGATCGAGGAGGACCTGCCCGACGACTCCCTCATCCAGTCGTGCGCGCTCACGTACCTGTCGGACCTCACGATGGTGAGCACGGCCCTCGCACCGCACAGCGGCGTGCTCCAGCGACCCGACGCTCCAGCTCGCGTCCATCGACCACGCCGTCTGGTTCCACGCGCCCGACCCGGGCCGACCAGTGGCTGCTCTTCGCCCAGGACACCCCGGTCGGCCCGCGGCGGCCACGGCCTGGCCCGCGGGCTCTTCTTCGACGGCGACGGGACGCTCGTGGCGTCGGTGGTCCAGGAGTCGCTGATGCGCATGAGGCACCCGTGATCCTGGTCGTCCTCGCGGGGATCGCCGGGGTGGCGGCAGGCATCGGCCTCTCGACGGCTCGTCGTCGACCGAGACCGACGCACCCGCCTCGCGCCCTGCTCCTCGGCGCTCGCGACCGGTGGCCTCGCCGCCGCTCGCCGCCTGGCGCTTCGGCGCCGGCGTGGGAGCTGCCCGCCTACCTGTACTTCGCCGCCGTGAGCGTGCCGCTCGCCATCATCGACCTGCGCACCCTGCGCCTGCCGAACGTGCTGACGCTGTCGGCCTACCCCGATCGTGGCCGTCCTGCTCCTGCTGCCCGCGCGTCCTCAGCGACGGCTGGGCCGCCTACGGCCGCGCGCTGCTGGCCGGGGCAGTCGTCCTCGCGCCTGTTCGTCGTCCTCCACCTCGTCAACCCGTCGGGCATGGGCCTCGGCGACGTCAAGCTCGCCGGGCCGATGGGAGCGCTGCTGGGGTGGCTGTCGTGGCAGGCGGCGATGGTCGGCGTCGTGATCGGGTTCGTGCTCGTCGCGGTGGTCGGCATCGCGATGATCCTCGCGCGACGCGCCGACCGGAAGTCGGCACTGCCGTTCGGGCCGTTCATGCTGGCCGGCGCCTGGGTCGCGATCCTCGTCCCGGCCGCTGGCAGCGGCCTGAGCGCGCTCAGATGGTCGTCGGAGAACACCTGGTAGAGGCTGTAGACGGCGGGCCCGAGGATGATGACGAACAGCGCCGGCAGGAAGCACAGCATGAGCGGCATGAGGATCTTCAAGCGGCACCTTCTGCGCCTGCTCGCGGGCACGCGCGTAGCGCTTGGCGCGCATCTCGCGCGCCTGCTCGCGCAGCACGGCGGCCACCGGCACGCCGAGCTTGTCGACCTGCATCATCGCCCAGACGAAGCGCTGCACGTCCTCCTGCCGGGTGCGGCTCGGCCATCGCCTCGAGCGCCTGGCTGCGCGATCGACCCAGCTGCATCTCCTGCAGCGCGACGGAGAACTCCTCGGCCACCGGTCCGGCCTGGTTGTTCGCCACCTGGGTGAGCGCGGCCTGGAAGCTGAGGCCGGACTCGACGCAGAGGTTGAGCAGGTCGAGCGCGTCGGGGAGCTTCTTCGTCATCTCCTGCTCGCGCTTGAGGCCCTCGTTGTAGATCAGGATGTCGGGCACGAAGAAGGCGAAGCGCCGCGCCGACGGGCACGGCAAGCCACCACAGTCCGCCGAGCAGCATGCCGATGAGCAGGCCGAAGACAGCGCCACCCACGAGGTAGACGACCTTGCGGATGATGACGTCCTCGACCGCCGCACGGATCGTTGCGACCGGCGTAGAGCGACTGGCGCTCGATGCGCCGTCGCGCGCCCGGCGTCACGAGCCGGCTGCCCAGCCAGACGACTGCTGCTGCGGACGAGCGAGTCCTGCTGCTCCGCGCGCACGAGCGCCGAGTGAGGATCGTCCGACGCATAGCCGGCCACGAGGGCGAGCGAGCGGCGCTTGATGCGCGCCTCGCGCGCCTCGCACCATGAGAACGCCGATGTAGACGATCAGCGACGAAGACGACGATCGCGGCGAGGAGGGGGATCGAGGGTGTCCATCAGACCTCGATCTTCACGAGTTTGCGCATCCAGATGAAGCCCAGGACGAAGAGGATGACCAGCGCGCCCAAGGCGATCCAGCCGATGGCGTTCGTCCAGAAGAAGGAGACGTACTCGCGGTTGGCCAACAGCATGTAGAGGAACAGGCCGACCGGCAGGGCCGCGAGCACGTAGCCCGAGAGCCTGCCCTCGGCCGACAGGGTCTTGACCTCCCGGCGCAGGTCGGCACGGCCCTTGATGGTGTTCGCCGCCGTCTCGAGGATGTTCGACAGGTTGCCGCCGACCTCACGCTGGATGCCGAGCGCCATGACCGTCCAGCGTCAGGTCGTCGCTCTGCATCCGCTCGGCGACCCGCACGAGGGCGGGCTCCAGGATCGAGCCCATCTGCACCTCGCGCAGCGCACGTCGCATCTGCCGGCTCACCTCGCCCTTGCCGTCCGCGGCGCTCGAGTCGAGGCCCTGCTGGAACGACAGTCCCGAGCGGAGCGCGCTCGCGATGAGCATGAGGAAGTCGGGGAGCTCCTCCTCGAACGCCTTGCGACGCGCGGACTGACGGGAGTTCAGCCACATCGACGCGACGAAGTAGCCGAGCAGTCCGCCGACGATCAGCCCGAGCGAGGACGTTGCCCGAGGAGCAGCGCCAGGAGCAGGGCCGCACCCACGACCACCGCGAGCCGGATCATCGACCCAGGTCGCCACGTTCATGGCCAGGCCCGCGTTGTCGAGCTTGGTGTCGATGGTCGGCGTAGAAGGACTTGTCCGACATCCACTCGTCGAGGCCGTCGAGCGCGCCTCCCTGCCGGGCATCGGGGCGAGCGCTCGTGGGGACGCCGGTCTTCATGGCGTCCGAGTACCAGAGCACCTGCTCGACGCGCAGCTTCGACGTCTTCTGCCGACGGTACGAGTAGAGCGCCACCGCACCGGTGATCACGATCAGGCCGACCAGGAGCGCGGCCAGGATCGGGACCCGAGGAGTCCGCGGCACGCTCGACGATGACCTCGTCGGAGCGTGCCGCCGGTGCCGTCCGTCGTCGGCGGCACGACGGCGCCGCCGCCCTCGGCCGACGAGCGCCTCGCTGCGCGGCAGCTGGCTCGTGCCGGTGAACTCGGTGTCGTCGAGGGTGACCGTCACGATCGCGAACTTGCCGCTGGCCTCGACGTCGGGCGGCACCTGCGCCGACACCGCGACCTTGCCGCCGAACGAACCCGTCGCCTCGTCGAACGCCTGGTTGAGGCCGGTGACGTCGGTGGCGAGCAGGAACTGCCCGCCACTCGTCGGTCGTCACGGTGCGCAGCACCTGCGCGTGGGAGACGGTCGGGGTCAGGGCCACGATGTCGATCGGGATCCCCTCGGCGGCCGCGCGCGCGTTGACGTCGTCGACAGTGGCGGCGCTGACGGTGTCGCCGCCGTCGCTGAGGACCAGCAGGCGCGCCCCGAGATCGGCGTCGGGCGAGGTCGAGGCCGGCGATCATGCCGTCCCAGAGCGCGGTGCGCCGACCCGCCTCCAGGTCGCCGATGGCGCGGATGACGGCCTGCTTGTCGGTGGTGGGGCGCACGTCGACCGTCACGGTGTCGTTGAAGGACACCAGGCCGATCTCGACGTCGCTCGGCAGCGCCGTTCACGTAGTTGATGGCGGCTTCCTTCGCCGCCGCCAGCCGCGGTCCGCGCATGGAGCCGCTGACGTCGAGGACGAGGATGGCCTCCTTCGGAGCCGTGTCCTGCACGACGGGCGTCGCCTCCGACGGCACCTCGACCCCGGAGATGACGACCGTCGACGAGACGTCGGCGTCCGGGCGCCGCTGCTGCACGTTCGGATCGAGGTAGACGAGGAACTCGAGGTCGCGGCCCTCCTGGCTGACCACCTGCACGCGACTTGGCCTCGTCAGCTGCGGCCGGACCCGCCACGCCGAGCGACCAGCGAGCGACCGCGGCCACGACGATGAGGCCGAGATTGCGCAGCCGGCTCATCCGAGCGGGCATCACTTGCCCCATGGCAGCCGGAAGTGCTCCGGGCTGAGGTCGACCCCGTGGTCCTTGAGCTGGTCGGTGAAGTTGGGCGTGATGCCGGTGGCGACGAGCTTGCCCGGGCTGCTGGAGTCGTCGCCGGTGTTGTAGTCGAAGGCGAACAGGTCCTGCATCAGGACGGTGTCGCCCTCGAGCCCGGTGATCTCCGAGATCTGGATGATGTGGCGGGAGCCGTCGCGCAGCCGGGCCTGCTGGACGACGAGCTGGATCGCGGAGACGATCTGCTCGCGGATGACGCGGACGGGCAGGTCCATGCCGGCCATCAGCACCATCGTCTCGATGCGGCTGAGCGCGTCGCGCGGCGTGTTGGCGTGCACGGTCGACAGCGACCCGTCGTGGCCGGTGTTCATGGCCTGGAGCATGTCGAGAGCGGCCGCGTCGCGGACCTCGCCGACGATGATGCGGTCGGGGCGCATGCGCAGGGAGTTGCGGACCAGGTCGCGGATCGTGACCTGGCCCTGGCCCTCGACGTTCGACGGCCGCGACTCCAGCCGCAGGACGTGCGGCTGGCTGAGCTGGAGCTCCGCGGCGTCCTCGACCGTGATGATGCGCTCGTCGTCGGGGATGAAGGAGGACATGACGTTCAGCGTGGTGGTCTTGCCCGAGCCGGTGCCGCCGCTGATGAGGATGTTGAGCCGACCGCGCACGCAGGCGTCGAGGACCTCGGCGGACGGTCGCGTCAGCGTCCCGATGGTGACGAGGTCCTTGACCGTGAACGGATCCTTGGAGAACTTGCGGATGGTCAGCGAGCAGCCGTCGAGGGCGATGGGCGGCAGGACGGCGTTGACGCGGCTGCCGTCGGGCAGGCGCGCGTCGACCATCGGGCTCGCCTCGTCGACGCGCCGGCCGACGCGGGACACGATGCGATCGATGGTGCGGCGCAGGTGCTCCTCGTCGGAGAATCGCAGGTCGGTCTGGAAGAGCCGGCCACCGCGCTCGATGAAGATCGCGTCGGCGCGGTTGACCATGATCTCGGTGATCTCCGGGTCGCGCAGGAGCGGCTCGAGCGGTCCGTTGCCGAGGATGTCGTCGATGATCTCCTGGGTGATCTTCGCCCGGTCACCGGTCGACAGCGGCTTCTTCGACTTGGCGAGGACCGTCTGGATCGCGTTGAAGACGTTCTCCTCGAGCAGTCGCTGCTCCATCTGACCGGCGTACGCCTGCTGCCCGAGCGACTGCATGAGGTTGTCGTGCACCTCGTGCTTGAGGGCGGCGAACTCGTCCTGCTGCAGGCCGACGCCCGGAGTCGCGTGAGCCGTCGCCGCGACACTGCGCGGCTGCCCCGCCTGGTTGAGACGCTCTGCAAGTCCCATGGCTCAGCCTCGCTTGAAGAAGGAACGCTTGGCGGGCGCCGGCGCCTTGCTCGAGCCGCCGGCACGCCGCAGCTTGGCGGCCAGCTCCTCGAAGGCCCGGCCGACCGCGTGCTTCGGATTCGCCTCGACGACGGTGACGCCCTCGTTCAGGCGCAGCGGTACCTCGACGCTCGACGGGATCTCCACCGAGATCGGCACGCCCACGGTGCGCTCGATGTCGGAGGCGGTGAGGCCGACCCGCGACCCGCCGCGGTTGAGGACGACCTGCCACTTGCTCCGCGGGAAGCCCAGGTTGTCGAGCGTGTCGAGCGTGACCTTGAGGTTCTTCAGCGCAGGCATGTCGAGCGTCGTGAGCAGCACGTACACGTCGGCGAGGTCGAAGCACTTGAGGACGACGTCGGTGAACGCCGGCGGTGCATCGATGATGACGTAGTCGTACATGCTTGCCGCGACCTGGATGATCTCGCCGGCCAGGGCCGCCGACACGAACTCGGCGTCCGACGGCTTCGTCGGCGCGAGCAGGGCGTCCATGTTGGCCTTGTAGGGCACGACCAGCGCGGCCATCGCCCGCTCGTCGAGGCCGCCCTGCATGCCGAGCGCGTCGCTGATCGTGCGGGTCGGGTCCATCTGCAGGGCGATGGCGACGTCGCCGGTCTCGAGGTCGTAGTCGAGGAGGCACACGACTGCCCCCGTCGGGCTCGGACGAGAGCGCAGCGGCGAGGTTCGTCGAGATCGTCGTCTTGCCGCAGCCGCCCTTGGACGAGAACACGAGGATGATCTTGCCCCGGCGCTCGCCGCTGTCCCCGGTCTCGACGTTGCGCAGCTGCTCGGACACCGCCATCGAGCGCTTGCACGCCCCGACGAGCGCCTCGACGTCGTCGGCGAGCGACGACCTCGCGCACGCCGGCTCGCAGCGCCTCGGTCATCGTCGAGATCTCCATGCGCCGCCGCATGAGCACGACACCCAGGAACGGGCGGCGCAGCCGGTAGGTCTCGGCCACCTCGGTGGCGACGGCCATCGTGACGTCGGGACCCACGACGACCAGGTCCTCGTCCGGATGGCTCTCGAGGTAGTCGTCGAGCTTCTTCGCCGTCTCGACGACGGCGACGTCGTCAGCCAGCGTGAACCTGAACCGATCGGCGTCGCGGTCGGTATCCCCTAGTACAACAGGCACGTCCTGTCCCCTCTAGTCGAACAGATTGCCATCGGTGGTGCCGTTGCTACGTGACCACCTCGGTGCCATCACCCAGGAGGCCGAAGTACAGCGAGCCTGTCTGCGATGCCTGAATGATCTTCTCCGCCTCGGCCTGATCGACACCGAGTGTGATGAGTGACGACGGGGCCTGCACGGTCGTGGTGCCGTCAGGGTTCGTGGTCGGGCGCCGTGGCCGTCTCGCCGACGCCCAGCACGAGCGCACGGTCGACCAGGACACGCGTCGTGAGGTCGCCGGTGGCCGCCTCGCCCTCGGCCGGAGCCGCCCCGGTCGTGTAGGAGTTGAAGATGACGACCTCGGCGCCGGGCCGCAGGAAGTTGCCGACCCGCTGGACGTCGCCGAGGGAGATCGCGATGGCGATGAGGCCGTCGGGGATGGAGACCGGCGTGATGTCGGGCAGCTCGGCGGCGAAGTTCGTCGACAGCAGGATCTGGCCGGGGTTGACCTGGTTGATGGCCAGCAGCGCGGAGTTCTCGGGGGTCACGCCGCTGATGGCGCCGGTGGGCGCCATGTCGGCGGGGACCTGGGTCTCCTCGGCGAGGCCGCCGGCGACCGCGTCGCCGAGGGAGATGCCGCGCGGGATCGTCGCGGTCGAGACGAGGACGGTGACCGGCTGCTGCTCATCGAGGACGCGCTGCTCGGCCCCCCTCGTGTAGAAGAACACCAGTGCCGCGGCGATGATCGCCAGCACCACAGCCAGAATGATCGGCAGCCACCTCTTCATGCCCCCACCCTATCCATCTGTTTGTCTGATTCGCGGCATTCGCGGGCCGAACTGACCGGTCTGGTTATTCGCATCGCATGGTCGTGGTGCTGGACACCGGCTTCGTCCCCGTCAGCCCGGCGCCGACAGCCCCGGAAGAGCGCCGACCGGCGTGAGCCACTGTGAAGTCGACGGTCACCGTGACGGTCAGCGAGTCCGCCGCGCGTGCACAGCCGAGTCGTGGCGCAGTCGCGGACTGTCGACTGGCAGTCGCGGCCGCTGGTGCCGCAGCGCCAGTCGGCTGCATGGTCGCACCGGCCAGCGCCGGCCGCGGCGCAGCCGCGTCGTCTGGCGGCTCCGAGCACTGCTCGGCGGTCGTCGGATGTCGCCGCTCGTCGCACGACACGCCGACGCGGGCGCCCTCGCGGCTGGCGGACTTCACGGCCTGGCTGACGAACAGCAGCCGGCCGAAGTCGATGATCCCGAGGATGATCAGCAGAAGAACAGTAAGCACGATGGCGAACTCGACCGCCGCGGCACCGCGCTCAGCGCGAGAACCACGGAGGCGAGTCCGCCATCGTGCCATGAAGGCCTTGACGTAGTCTGACGTCAGAGCGTCAGACGGACGACGCGACCTCGTTGAAGGTGTCGCTGCAGGTTGGTGCCGAGGAAGAGCGACGGCGACGATGATGACGACCGCGATGAGGGCCACGAGCAGGCCGTACTCGACGGCGGTGGCGCCACGGTCGCCCTGGAGCTCGGCGCGCTTCTGGATCATGAGCATGTGAGCCTTGATGGCCAGCGACTTCATTCTGGTTACTCCCTGAGTCTGGATGGCCCCCGTGGCCACCTGAGTGATTATGGTCGGGTGTGGTGCGAATTGACGTGATTTGCACCCTCAGGGGTGTCGCGGCGGGGAGTCGTCGGAGCCTTGGTCGTGCGGCTCCGGTTCGCCCCCACATCGGCTTCCCTTCGAGCGGTCCTGCCTTGCCTTGCTTGCCCTCTAGAGTGGCGCCCGAACCTCACGAAATCCTCTCGGACGCTTCCCATTCTCTACTCGTATCGGACCGCCGACAGGTACGAAAGTCCCCTCCGTGCGCGACCTGCGACTCGACGCGACATCCGGTCAGGATCGCGTCCGCGACGGACGATGCGGACTCGTTGAAGAGGCCGAGCAGGTTCGTGCCCAGGAGCACGACGGCCACGATGATGACCACGGCGATCAGCGACGCGAGGAGTGCGTACTCGGCTGCCGTCGCCCCTCGATCGCTCGCGACTGGCCAGCGCAACGCGGCGGATGACGGTCGAGATCCTCATGAGCTGCCCACCCCTTCGGACGAGGAACGCCCACCAGGATGGGCTACCGGACATACGGGACAATACGCATGCCGACGGGCTGACCATGGCGTCCGAACCTCACGATCGGCTCACGATTCCATTGCGATCCGCGCTCGGAGGCGGCCGCTAGGCGGTGTCGCCTTCGCCCGTCGTGAAGCTGTCCCATCTCGGGGACGTCGCCATCTGGCGACACGTCACTCACGGGTGCACCGTCCTCGCCGTCGACCACGATCTTGCCTCGGCCGCCCGTCTTGGCGGCGTACAGCGCCCGACCCGACCGCGAGATGACGCTCTCGAGCTCCTGGCCCGGGGCCCACACCGCCGCGCCCACGGAGACCGTGGCCGGGATCGGCCCGGCGGTCGTGCGGATGTTGGTGCCGTTGATGCCAGCCACCAGTCGCTCCAGGGCGGGGCGAGCCGAGGCGCCGTCCGCCGAGATCGCGAGCAGGAACTCGTCGCCGTCCCAGCGAGCCACGGTGTCGTGGGCGGGCAGGCGATGGCGCAGGCGGCCGGCGACGGCCTGCAGGAACTCGTCGCCGACGTCGCTGCCGTACTGCTCGTTCACGCTCTTGAAGAGGTCGCAGTCGAGGAAGGCCACCACGCGCTCGCCCTCGGTGTTGCGGGACCCGAGCGCACGGATGGCACCGCGGCGGTTGAGCAGGCCGGTCATCGAGTCGAGGTCGGCCTGGGTCTGGAGCTGGAACTGGACGGACTTGCGCCGCTCGGGCGCCGTCGAGCTCTGGGGCGACTCGGACGTCGCGGAACCGGCTCACGATGACCGCGATCGCAGCCGAGGACGATCAGCGCGACCATGGGGACCAGGCTGTCCTCGGTCGGCCTCGTCCGCCGGCACGAAGGTGAGCACCAGTCCGGCCACGAAGGTCAGGACGGCGACGAGGGCGACGAAGCGGCACGGACGCGAAGACGGCGGCGAGCATCGGCACGGCCGCCATCATCGCGATGAACACCGCATGCTCGCCGGTGACGATGCCGACGGCGAAGATGATGACGAGCACCACGAGCGGCAGTACGACGCCGCGGGTGACTTCTGACTTGCGACTGCTGTCCACGGTGACTCCATCGTCGTCGGGTGCATCGGTCAGCCAGCGCAGATCCACGACTCCCCGCTGCTACGCGCGGCAGTCTACGCCCGAATCGTGCCGATTCGCGTCGAACGAACGACGAAGGCGCATCGGCGCCACCGGAAGGGGACCTTCGTCCCTGCAAACGGGGTCGGTATCCCCGTGGTGATCGCCGCAGCGCGCGCCATGCTGTGGGTATGACGGACGTGCAGGCCTACCGGGGTCGGGTCGTGGTCGGGTTCGACGGATCGGATTCGTCGACGAGGGCCGCTCGCTGGGCCGCGGACGAGGCACGTGCCCGCGGCCGTGGCCTCGCCCTCGTCCACGCCATCCTCCCGCCCGTCACGACGGGTGGCCTCGGCGTCGGCCTGCCGCCGAGCCTGGACCTGATCGAGCAGCTGGAGCGTCAGGCCAAGGACCAGCTCGACGCGGTCGCCGCGACGCTTCGAGGGCCTCGACGTCACCACCCATATCGCGATCGGTGCTCCGAGCGCGGCGATGCTCGAGGCGTCCGAGACGGCCGACCTCGTCGTGATCGGATCCCGTGGACGCGGCGGGTTCGCGGGCCTCCTCCTCGGCTCGGTGGGAGCCCAGGTGGCGGCCCATTCGGCCTGCCCCGTCGCCGTCATCCGCACGAGCGCCGCCGACGGGTGCGCGCGGCATCGTCGTGGGCATCGACGGATCACCGGCGGCAGAGGCCGCTCTGGCGTTCGCGTTCGACGAGGCCAGCCACCATGGCTGGACCCTCGTGGCGCTGCACGCCTGGGACGTCCCGTCGTACGACCTGCTGATCGTCCCCAACGGACCCGTCCCGGTACCGCTCACTGACGTCGCCGACGACGAGATCCGCCTGACCGCGGAGGTGCTCGCCGGCTTCCGCGACGACTACCCCGACGTCGACGTCGAGGAGCGCCTCGTGCGCGGCCCGGCCGTCCAGTCCCTCGTCGCCGCCGCGATCCGACGCCGCCATGATCGTCGTCGGCACGCACGGTCACGGTCCCGCGATGGGCGCACTCCTGGGCTCCGTCAGCAACGGCCTGCTCCACAAGGCCAAGGTGCCGGTCGTCGTCGTACCTCCGCTGCCCACATCGCCGAGTGCCGCATGACCGCAGCCGAGGCGCTCGACGACCAGCGCGGCATCCGCGTCGCCGACCTGATGTCCCGCCCCGTCCTCACGGTGGAGGTCGGCGAGACGCTCTGGGATGCCTGGCAGCTGCTCTTCGTGTCCGGGCTCCGCCATCTGGTCGTCCTCGACGGCGACGGTTCGAGCCTCGGGCGTGCTGAGCGACCGCAGCATCCTCGCCGAGGTGCCCGCCACGGCCGATCACCTCAGCCGGCGACGCGTCGGCGACGTGCTGGCGATGGTGCCGCCGGTGTCCGTCCTCCCCGACGACGAGCCGCTCACCGCAGCACGACTCATGGTGAGCAACACCGTCGAGGCCGTTCCGGTCCTCGACCATGCCGGCCGCCTTCTCGGGATCGTGACCGAGTCCGACATCGTCCGGTGGCTGGTCCGCTGACCCACTCGTTCACCTCCTAGGGTGTCCACATGGCTAATGGCAACGACCGACTCGTGTGGATCGACCTCGAGATGACCGGGCTCGACCCGAGCACCGACGAGATCGTCGAGATCGCCTGCATCGTCACGGAGGCGGACCTCACCGAGCTCGACGACGGCATCAGCCTGGTGGTGAAGCCGAACGACGCCCCCCTGGCAGCGATGGACGAGGTCGTCGTCCGGATGCACACCGAGTCCGGACTCATCGACGAGATCCCCGACGGCATCGCGCTGGCCGACGCCGAGGCGCAGGTGCTCGACTACGTTCGCGGCCACATCCCGGAGGCGCGCAAGGCCCCACTGGCCGGCTCCAGCATCTACGTCGACCGCGGCTTCCTCGCCGCCTACATGCCCGACCTCGACGGGCACATGCACTACCGCCTCGTCGACGTGTCGAGCGTCAAGGAGCTGGTCCGCCGGTGGTTCCCGCGGGCGTACTTCGCGACGCCGGTGAAGAACGGCAACCACCGCGCGCTCGGCGACATCCGCGAGTCGATCGCCGAGTTGCGCTACTACCGCGACGCCGTCTTCGTGCCGCACCCCGGTCCCGACTCCCCCACCGCGCAGGCGCTGGGCCAGGCGCACGTGGTCGACCACGGGACGGCCAGCCCGACGCAGGACGTCCCGCTCCTCTGAGTCGCCCGACCCGGCGCACCACCCCTCACCTGCTCCGGTAGACTCGCGGCTCCGCGCTTGCGCGGAATGGTGGGTGTAGCTCAGCTGGCAGAGCGCTGCGTTGTGGTCGCAGATGTCGCGGGTTCAAGTCCCGTCACTCACCCCGACGAAAGTTGTTGGTACACAACAACTTTCAGAGAATGGCCCCTCCCGGTGTCAGCAGTGTGTCAGCATTCGAGACACGGGAGGGGCCCTTTTCATGGCATGGATCAGGCGTAGGGCGCGCAAGGACGGTCTGGTGTCGGTGGCTGTCCAGTGGCGGGATCCACGCGGCCGGCTGCAGTCGGAGACGTTCCGCGAGGCCGACACCGCGGCCGCCGAGGAGTTCCGCAGGCTGGTCGAGGCGTGCGGCAACGAGTGGCCGCCCCGGTGGGTCAAGGGCGAGGGCTTCCCCCTGGACGTGACGGGCGTGAGCGTCCGAGCGGCGGCCCTGGCGTGGGTGGCGTCGAACATCCAGGCGTCGCCGCGGACACGGGCGGAGTACCGCCGCTCGCTGGACCGGTACCTGCCCGGCGGCGACCCGTTCGGCGAGCTGCCGGCAGGCATCGTGAGGCACTCGGACGTGCGGGCGTGGATTCGGCGCCTGCAGGAGCGCCCGGTGGAGTCTCACGGGGCGGATCCGGACGACCGGCTCTCCCCCAAGACGATCCGCAACGTCCACGCGGTGGTGTCCGCAGGCTTCGACCTGCTGGTTCGCGACGGGGAACTGCCGACGAACC
This sequence comes from uncultured bacterium, assembly GCA_963707385.1. Lineage (GTDB taxonomy): Bacteria > Actinomycetota > Actinomycetes > S36-B12 > S36-B12 > UBA10649. The sequence continues at coordinate 102,476 of CAVPPK010000007.1, forward strand.
CCGCCCTGGGCGCGGCGCCCAGCCTCGAGAGCAAGCCCAACGACCAGGCCCTGACCGTCGCGGAGTATCGCGCCCTGCTGTCTTACGTCCCTCTCCACTATCGCCCCCTGATCGAGACGCTCGTCCGCACCGGCTCCCGATGGGGCGAGGCCACCGCCCTGCTGGTCGGCGACGTGAATCCGGACCCGCTCAATCCGCGCATCAGGATCGACAAGGCCTGGACGGAGGGCGACCGGCGTGGCGACTACAAGGAAGGCGCACCCAAGACGCTTCGGGGCTATCGCACCGCGGCTATCGATGAGGCGCTGCTGGCGTCGCTCACGCCCCTGATGGCCGGTCGGAGCCGCGAGGAGTACCTGTTCACGACCACGACGGGGCGTGTCGTCCGCCACAACAACTTCTACAGCCGCGTCTGGGCTCCCGCCGTGGCTTCCGCGCTCCAGGCTGGTGAGCTGTCCTTCAAGCCCCGCATCCACGACCTTCGGCATGCGCAGGCGACCTGGCTCCTGGAATCCGGCGTTCCGGTCGGCGAGGTCGCGCGGCGCCTGGGCCACGACGCCATCACCCTCATGCGCGTCTACTCGCACGTCCTCAATCCCGACACCCGGGCCAGTGCTGACGTCGTCAGCAGACTGCTGGGCTCGACCGAGGGCGTGGAGGTCAAGCCCGTGGTCGCCGCGCCCCGCAGGAGCCGGGCCAAGCCGCAGGGGTCAGGAGGGCCGGCTGCGTCGTGACGGGTTCGTGCGGAAGCCGGCGAGGATCCCGGGGACGGGCACGTCGGGCCGGGCCCTCGAGGCAGCCACCTCGGCCGCGCTCATCCAGGCGTCGAGGTCGGCGAGCTTGAATCGAAGGGTGCGGTGACCGTGTCGGTAGCCGGGCAGCTCGCCCCTGCGAAATGCCGCCTTGATGAACTCCGGCCGCAGGGATGTGTAGGCGGCGGCTCCGTCGGCGGTGACCCAGGCGGGGGCGATCACCAGTTGGCTCGGCGCCTCGCCGATGGCTCGCCGTGAATGCGTCATCGCCCCGTCCTCCTCTCCATTCTCAGTTGCCGGCGTCGCATGGGGTCCTCACCTGACACAACGGCGAGAACGCCGGGTACCTCGCAAGTTTCGGACTGCACGACGCGGTCACAGGCTCATTCCCCCCGGGGCAAGGCTTGGCGCCTGAGCCGGCAGCGAGTAGGCCGCAGGGGAATGCTGCGGTCGCATGCTCTCGCGAGGGGAATCGACGCGGTCGACCCGACGCGAGAGCGCAGCCTGGGCACGCTCGAGGACCTCGTCGTCGAACTGACCCGCATCCCAGGTCTGCATGGCGCACAGCTCCGCCTCCGTGAGGTAGTCGCGAGCGTCGAGAACGAACAGCGTCTCGTCTCGAGCCCGCGATGCACTGACATACATGCTCGCGAGGTCCTTCGCGGGACCGAGCGAGGCGATGTGGACAGCGCTCGTCTGGCCCTGGACCTTGTGGGTAGTGCCCGCGTAGCCGTAGTCGAAGTGAGCCAGCACGGTGCGAGGGCTCAAGGACCGGGTGCGCCCGTCACCGAACGCCACGGTCACGCGATCCCGTGTCGCCTCCACGACGGTGGCCCGCTCACCACGGACGAGGCGACTGCCTGCCTGCGCGGGGGCTCCGGTGGGCCTGCCCACGCGCAGCAGGGTGCCTGGCCCAATGCGCCGCTCCCGGCTGCCGGAGCGGTAGGTGACGACGCTCGCAGGCTCGACGGTGCCGATCTCGATGAGGCGGTCGTGGATGCGATGGTTGAGGTCGTCGACCTCCGCATTCGTCACGGCATCGCACGTGACCTCGCCAGCACCGTGTTCGGTGATGCGGTCGGCGACCGTGGTGGCCAGCACCGTCAGCTTGTGCTCCCGGTTGTGAGTGACCAGCACGGACTCGCCGTCCTTGATCAGCTGCCACGCCGTTCCGATGTCGCGGGAGTGCAGCGCATCAGCGACGGCGCGGCCCTGCTCGGTGCGCTGACGCCGATTTGCCGTCAGCCGCACCACCCGATCGGGATGCTCCGCGCACAGGATGTTGTAGGCGTCTCCCGCACCCACGGCGCGCAATTGCCGGTGGTCACCCTGAAGCACCAGACGTCGGTCGGTCCTGGCGCACCAGCGCGCAAGGTGTGCGACGCTCTCGACGTCGGCCATGCTGGCCTCGTCGATGACGACCACGTCCGCCCTGATCTCCCGCTTGTCGTCGATGGCGTGCCGGAGCGCTGTCAGGTTCATCCATGGAGCGCCCGAGGCGCCTCCAGCCGCCGAGGCCGCGACCGTGGCAGTGGAGGTGACGAGCATCGTTCGGCCCTGGGCTGCCAGTGCCCGGTGGGCAGCGGCCAGCACCGAGGTCTTGCCCGAGCCGCCGACTCCCGAGATGAGGGTGATGGCATCGTGGCCATCGGCTATCCACGCGACCGCGTGCGGACTGCTCCTGAGTTCAGGCTCCAGCCGTTCGAGGCACCGAAGCCGCGGATCGCCTCTGATGTCGCGCGCGAGCGTCCCGGCTCCCTCATGAACGACAGACCCTCAATGAATGACTCCTTGAGTCGCTCCTCCGCCCGCAGCGCTGCCGTTGAGACCCACCGCTGCCCGCCCGTCTTCATCCCGAGGTCACGCGACTCGTGCCCTCGGGTGAACCCCTGCTCGAGAACGAGACTGGTGACGCGCGCTCGCGCACTCTCGGACAGCAGGCAGCCCGTCAGGTCGATGACCGACTTCACGTGCGCGAGGCTGGTCGTCGAGTCGTGCTCGCACGTTGCCCTGGCGACGTACGAGATCCACATCTCGTCACTCCAGATGCTCGGGTCCGTGAGCCCTCCGGTCACGGTGCCCTCACGCTCCTCCGCCAGGTTGACGCCAAAGGCGAACGCCCGCCGAACGGCGCTGTGCCGCAGCTGATCCCAGGTCGGCTGGTCGTCGGTCTTCGCCACGATGGCCAGTCGCCTCGCCGCTCGGGTGACGCGAGCGCGTCCCCTGCTGTCGCGAGCCACCCCATCCGCGCCCGCCAGCTCCTCGTCACGGACCGCGTCGCGGCCGCGCGAGAACCGGTCGATCGTGTCCGGCGCGAATGCTCCGATCTCCCACTGACCGGTTCCGAGGTTGAACCACGGCTTGCCCATCAGTCCACGGGACATCGCCTCCTCGATCACGTAGGCCTGGCCCCACGCAGCGAATCGCCGCGCGTTGATGATCAGCTCACGGCCGCCATCGGCCATGGTTCTGGTGACCCCATCCCGGCCCAGGAGGACGTTGGGCAGGGTGCAGTGGACGTGCAGGTGAGGATCACCAGCGCGGGACGAGATCTCAGTGGCGATGAAGCCTGCCCACCCGTCAGCCTCGAGGATGCGTACGTCCTCGCCGTCACCGCGGTGACCGGTGGAGCAGAAGCCGGCCTCTGCCATCAGCCTCGCCAACGCCCGGGTGGCCGCCGCCTCCATCACGTCGAGCCACTGGTCGCGCAACGCGGGGTCCCCGCTGACGGCATACAGGGAGAACGACTTCGGCAGCGTCAACGTGAGCTCGTATCCAGCGTTGCCCACGGCCTCGCGGCGGTCAGCAGCGCGGGACGCCTGTGACCACAGCCGCAGCGCCCAAGGTGACGTCGTCAAGCGCCGCCATGTCGAGGGCGTCGCCCTCAGTCTGAGCCCCCCGCTGCTTGCCAAGACGACGCACGTCCACAGGTGCAGCCGCGGCGTCGCGCCAGTGCTCCCCGAGAGCACCGTGAAGGTCGCTGTCGTTGACGTCAGCGCCAGCGCGAGCAGCGGCACGCAGAACACCGGCGGCAGTGAGGAACGAGACGGACCGGTCGCGGGCCGCCGCATTGGTCAGCGACCGCCACCAGTTCTGTGCGTCCCGGGAGACGAACACTGCTGAGGGCTCCAGGCCCGCGCGAGCCAGCGCTGCGGACACCACCGCGTGCACGGGTGGCGCCGGCACTCGCGCGAGTCTCGATCGCTGAGTCTTGACTCCGTGGGTCAGGTGCTCACCGGAGAAGGCACGAGCGATCGCCTCGACGTGGGCCTCGGTGCTGACAAGTTCACCCGGGGTGAATTCCAGCAGGCGTGCCGTGCCTCCGGCCCCGACGAACCGGACGCGACGGACTGCGGGGTCCTGCGTGCCCACGCGGTAGGCGACCTGGGAGTTGCGGATACTGGTGGAGCCGGTGACCCGGTACCAGACCTGGCCCATCCCGGCCGCCGAGTGCCCGATCGTCGTGACCCTCGTGTGGACGGTCATCGCGACCACCGCGAATCCGGATTCCAAGCCAGATGTTGATTCTGTTCTTGGTCCTTGTTCTTGATGTGGTTGCTTTGATCTTGTTGGTTGTGCTTGGTCTTGTTGATTCTTGTCTTTCTGTGTCTTGTGAATTGGTCTTTGTACTTGTTGCTTGATTTGTCTTCGTGGGTCTTGTTGATGTCCTTGTCGTTGGGTCGCCCTGGACGCCCTGCCGCACGGATCTCCATGCCCACTCCTCGCCGTCCGGCCTCCCGAAGCCGTCCTCGGGATCGCCTGCTACTCGGTTAACGCGGTTGGCCTCTGCGTGACCCACAACCGGGGCGCGGGAGCCGAAACCGCCTTCACCTCGTACAACGACGTCACCCCCTCGGTGCCTCGCATTCGGCCGGAGACGAGGCAAATGGCAGGGGCCTCGAGGACTGGTTGCAGGAGGCCGGGCAGGGGGCGTCTCCGTGCAGATGCCGGCCTTCCGAAGCAGCGAGAAGGCTCGTCACCGGTGCCCACCGACGTCACCCGAGGAGCCTCCAGCAGGGGTCCAGGGTGGTCGAATGGCTATGCGCCCATAGGGTGCCGCGACTGGGTCCCGGCCCGACGCAGCGTCGTCTTGGCCCGCCTCGATGGACGAGTTCACGACCATCTGCACCTATGCAATCGGGGTCAGTCGCGGCAACGGCTCAGTTCGTCCAGCAGGATCCTCGTGCCTGAGCCCAGCCCCTCCCTCGAAGACAGCTCACTTCCGGTGATCCCTGTTCTCGGCTCGCCCCGCACGTTCCCATCAGCCGAAATCCAGTCCCTCCATCGACGAGGACGGCTCGATGTCGGGGAGTCGCACCATGCGGAAGGCGTTGACGAGACCCAGCAGGCAGGCGAGGACCGGCACGAGCATCGCGACCTGAAGGGACAGTGCCCGGGCCTGCGTCGTTGATCGCCAGGATCTCCTCCTGGACCGCGGGCGGTTGCTCGTCGACGACAGCTGCGAGCTGGGTGTCGCTCACGATCTCGGCGTTGTCCTCGAGCGCGACGGCGACAGTCTGCTTCTGGTCCTCGGGGATGACGGTGCTGGCGTTGGTGAGGGCCGTGAACGAGAACGACAGGGTGGCCAGCATGATCCCGCCCGCCACAGCCAGGCCGAAAGACAGCCCGAAGTTGCCGCCAGCGGAGTTGACGCCGGCCGCCTCGCTGGCGCGCTCCTCCTCGATGGGAGCCAGGGTGTAGTTGTTGAGCTGCGAGACCAGCAGGCCGAGCCCCGACCCGGCGATCAGCAGGGGCACGAGGAGCACCCACGCACCCTGACTCGCCTCGGCACGAGGGACGACCGGGATCACCAGGATCATCCCCAGCGAGCGCCAGGGCGAACCCGCTGCGCACCAGATCGCCGGCCGGACGACGTCGCCTGCGCGCTTCCCCGCCACGAGGGCGACCACGAACATGCTCAGCGACAGCGGGGCGATCGCCAGGCCCGCCTCGAGGGCGTTGTACTCCAGCGCGATCTGCAGGAAGATCGGGATGACGATCATCGACCCGCCGAGGGCGATCTGCTGCAGCATCTGCTGCGAGATCCCGATGCGGAAGTGCGGCAAGGCGAAGAGCCCCGGATCGAGCAGGAACGGCTTGCCGTCCCGCTTGCGCCGGACCAGCCACCGGGCGAACCCGAACAGCGCCGACGGCACCGACGCGCGATGAGCGCGAGGACGGCCTCGCCGCCCTCCTGCCACACCAGGATGCCGAGCACGACGCCGCCCATGCCGACGACCGACAGCAGCGCGCCGACGCCGTCGACGGAGCGGTCGCCGGTGTAGGCGACGTCCTTGACCAGTCTCGATCCCCGACAGGACGACCACGATGATCACGACCTCGAGCGCGAAGTTGATCCGCCAGGACCAGAACGTGGTGATGACGCCACCGATGAGCGGGCCGATCGCGGCGGCGATCGCCATGGAGGCGCCGACCAGTGCGTACACCTTGGCGCGGGCCGCGCCCTCGAAGTTGCCGTGGATGAGGGACTGCATCGCCGGGCAGCAGCAGGGAGGCACCGAGGCCGCCGATGATCGCCCAGAAGATGATGATCGCCGTGACGCTCTGCGCCAGCGTCATGGCCAGCGGCGCCGATGGCGTACGCGATCAGGCCGATGATGTAGGCCCGCTTGCGGCCCATCAGGTCGCCGAGCTTGCTGTTGATCAGGATGAAGGCGGCCGAGACCAGCGCCTCGAGCGCGATCGCCGACTGGACGCTGCTGACCGTCGAGTCCAGGTCCTCCGCCACGGCGGAGATCGACACGTTCATGATCGTCGTGTCGACGACCAGCACGAACATCGCCATCGCGAGGAGCAAGCGGCAGCCATCGACTCGGCGTGCCCGCCGCAGCTTCCGATTCGCTCCTTGGACATGGTGCCTCCCTCTCCCGAGCTGTTCCGTCTAGTACGCCGTCGGGATGTGCAGCGCCGCGAAATCAGGCTCGACGTACTTCCCTCGGGGCTGGCGCTTCGGCAGCTTCACGTCTCGCTTGGCCGGGTGCTCGTAGGGGATCTGGCTGAGCAGGTGGGTGATGATGTTGAGCCGTCCGCGCTTCTTGTCCTCGGTGATGGCGATGTGCCACGGCGCCCACGGCGTGCTGGTGGCCTCGAGCATCGCGTCGCGTGCCCTGCCGTAGTCGTACCAGTGCGTGTACGACTTCAGGTCCATGTCGGTGAGCTTCCACGTCTTGCGAGGGTCGTCGATGCGACTCTCGAGACGGCGGGTCTGCTCCTCGGGGCTGACGTCGAGCCAGTACTTGATCAGGATGATCCCTGCGTCGACCATGGCCTTCTCGACGCCGGGCGTCATGGCGAGGAACCGGTCGGTCTGCTCCTGGGTGCAGAAGCCCATGACCCTCTCGACCCCGGCGCGGTTGTACCAGCTGCGATCGAAGATCACGACCTCTCCCGCCGACGGGGAAGTGCGGCCATGTACCGCTGCACGTACATCTGCGACTTCTCGCGCTCGGTGGGCGCGGGGAGGGCGACGACGCGGAACACGCGCGGGCTCACCCGTTCGGTGATGGCCTTGATGACGCCGCCCTTGCCGGCGGTGTCGCGGCCCTCGAAGACCACGATCACCTTGGCCCCGGTCGACTTCACCCAGTCCTGAAGGGCGACGAGCTCGGCGTGGAGCGGCTTCAGCGCCTTCTGGTACTCCTTCTCCTTCATCTTCGCGGGCGGCGCGGCAGCCGCGTCGACGGCGACGGCCTGCTCGGTCGCCTCGCCCGTGGGCTTCGTCTTCGGCTCTCGCTCGACTGCTTGGACTTCTTCGAGTTCTTCGACATGTCTGTCACTTCCCCGTGGTTGCGTGCTGGGTGGTCGGCTGGTGGGCGCGGGCCGGCTCGACGGCCGACTCGCACGTCGGCGGGCGCCGCCGCCGGGGTCCGGCGTCGACGGATCCACTTGTCGACCTCCACGACGATCGGGCCGATCAGCGACAGGCCGATGACGACCAGCCACTGGCCGCCGGTGAGCGACTGCGTCATGAACGCCCGCTGGAGCACCGGCAGCTCGGTGGCAAGGACGATGAGGACGACGGGGATCGAGAGGATGGCCAGGGCCTTGAGGAGCGGGGCGGTCAGGCCGCTGACCGGGTCCCGGCGCAGGACGAGGCCGCCGAAGACAGCGCCCAGGGCGATGACGGCGAAGGCCATCGTCATCGAGGCGCTCGGAGCGTCGTGGCTCGGGGCATCCGGTCCCCAGACCAGGCAGGCGAAGGCCGGCAGGAAGCGGACGGAGCCGTAGAGGATCCAGCGCCACACCGAGGCCGCGTTCGTCAGGGGCACCTTGGGGTCACGCGGCGGACGGGACATGATGTCCGGCGCTCCGGGATCCTGGGCCACGACGATGACAGGGAAGATCACGATGAGCAGGCCGACGAACAGGACCATGGACGGCGTGAGCGCCATGCCCTCGTTCACGTTGAAGACCGTCGCAGCGACGAACAGCAGCACGAGCGACAGCAGCTGCGACATCTGCACCCGGACGAAGGACACGATCTTGTCGTAGGTGATGCGCCCGAGCTCGACCGCGTGCACGAGCGTGCCGAAGTTGTCGTCGGTCAGGATCATGCGGGCCGGCCTGCTTGGTCACCTCGCTGCCGGACCCCATGGCCACGCCGATGTCCGCCTGCTTGAGGGCGGCGGCGTCGTTCACGGCGTCGCCCGTCATCGCGACGATGAGGCCCGTCTCCTGCATGACCCGCGCCAGGCGCAGCTTGTCGTCGGGGGTCACCCGGCCGAAGACGTGCAGCTCGGGCAGCCGGGCCTTGAGCTCGTCGTCGGTGAGCTGCTGCAGCTCCGGCCCGCTGATGGCGCCCGGGCCGAGGCCCAGGCTCTCGCCGATCGCGGCGGCGGTGACGGCGTGGTCGCCGGTGATCATCCGCACGTCGATGCCCGCCCGCAGCGCAATCTCGACGGCGTCCTTGGCCTCGGCACGCAGCGGATCGATGATGCCGACCATGCCCGCGAACGACAGGCCCTGCACGAAGGACATCGGATCGGCCTGCATGGCCGGCAGGTCGCTCTCGTCGAGCAGGCGAGCCGCGAAGGCGAGGACGCGCAGGCCCTTCTCGGCCAGGCGCTCGTTCGCGGCCTCGATGTCGGCACGCGCCTGATCCATGGGGACCTGCGCGTTGCCCAGCGGGCTGCCCGCCTCCGTGCAGCGGGCGAGGACGACGTCCGGCCCGCCCTTGACCAGGGCGAACAGCCGCTCGGCGCCGTCGATCTGGGCGCGGTGGAACGTGGCCATGAACTTGTAGTCCGAGTCGAACGGCACCTCGGCCAGTCGCGGGTAGGCACGGCGCGTCTCCTCGGCGTCGACGCCGAGCTTGGCGGCGAGCACGACGAGGGCCGCCTCGGTGGGGTCGCCGACGACATCGCCGCTGTCGCTGACCGTGGCGTCGGTGTCGAGGGCGAGGCCGTAGGCGAGGCGGGTGAAGTCGGGCACCTGGACGCCGGCGACCGACAGGATCGCGCCCGACTTCCGGTAGCCGTCTCCCTCGACCGTGAACCAGTTCCCGTTCGCGTAGATGGTCGAGACCATCATCTGGTTCATCGTCAGCGTGCCGGTCTTGTCGGTGTTGATGGCGCTGGTGGCGCCGAGCGTCTCGACGTCGGCCAGGTTCTTGACCACGGCCTTGGCGTCTGCCAGCTTCCTGGCCCCCTGCGACAGCAGGGCGGACACGAAGGCGGGCATGCCGGTGGGGATCGCCGAGATCGCCATGGCCACGCCGAGCAGGAGGACGTCGGAGAGCGGAAGCCCGCGGAAGAGGCCGACGATGACGATCACCGCGACGGCCGTCCAGGCGACGATGCCGATCACCGAGGTGAGCTTGTCCAGCTCCTGCTGCAGCGGCGACCGCGTGCGCTTGACCGAGGTGAGCATGCTGGCGATCTGGCCCATCTGGGTCTGCATGCCGGTGGCGGTGACCACCATGACGCCGGTGCCGCGCGTGACGGAGGTGTTCTGGAAGAGCATGCAGGTGCGATCGCCGAGGGCCGCGTCGGCGCTGTCGAGCATGGCGGTCCCCTTGGCGACCGGGGCGCTCTCCCCGGTCAGCGCGGCCTCCTGCGTCTCGCAGGTCGCCGATCGGATCAGGCGGCCGTCGGCGGGAACGAGATCTCCGGCTTCGACCTGGACGATGTCGCCCGGGACGACGTCCTCCGCCGGGATGAGGACGAGCTGGCCGTCCCGCACGACGCGGCTCTGCGGGACCTGCAGCTTCGACAGGGCATCGACGCTGGCCCGGGCGGTGAGCTCCTGGCGGGTGCCCAGGGTGAGGTTGAGCACGACGAGGAGGGCCACGACCACAGCGGTCGAGACCTCGCCGATGATCAGGCTGACGATCGCGACCGCCACCAGCATGAGGTTCATCGGGTCCCGCAGCTGGCCCAGCGCGATGGACACCACCGACGGGGGCTTCTCGCCCTTGATGCTGTTCGGCCCGAACTTCGCCAGCCGAGACGTCGCCTCAGCCGAGGTCAGTCCTACGTCCGCTGACGACTGGAGCCCGGCGATGACGTCCTCAGCAGGCTGCGCGAACGGAGGCAGGGCTCCCGGTGTCGTCTGAACAGCCGTGGTGTCGCTCATGGCACTCCCTCAGGTCAGTACGCGCGTCCAGCCCACGCTAGTCAGTCGCCCCGCGTGGCCGAATCACCCGCCGGGGGTGAGGGCAGGATCCGCCTGTCCTACGGGATCAGGCCGAGTTCACGCCCTCGGCGAACGGCCTCACGGCGATTGCCGACACCGAGCTTGCGATACAGGTGCGTCAGGTGCGACTTGATGGTGTTGATCGAGACGTAGAAGTCCCGGGCGATCTCCTCGTTGGTCCGCATGGTCGGTAGTTCGGCTAGAACGGCGAGTTCGCGCTCGGTGAGCGGCTCGAGCAGCGGCTCGGGCTCGGGGAGCACCGGCCCCGCGCCATGGTCGGCCAGCCTGCCGAGCAGTGCGTCACGCAGACTCACCGTCTCTCCCGTAGCGGGCGTGGACCTGAGGATCCGTGCGACATCTTCCGAGCCTGCGACGAGGAAGGGGCGGAGAATTCGCTGGGGGGACGCGAGGACGAGTGCCTCACCCATGGAGTCGGTCGCCTGCCTCGTTCGCCGCTGCTGCCCGGCCACGAGGGACTCGCAGAGCCTGGCCTCGATCGCGGCCAGCAGGTCGTCGAGGTGCTGCGACTCCGGGGCCCTGGGCACCCGGTCGGCAGCCTCCACTGACCAGGTCCAGAGCCCCTCGTGACAGCGCCAACCGGGCCCGGGTTGCCCAGCCCGTCGAGGAGACACCGGCGCCCTCGTCGAGGATTGGGGGGCCGTCCTCGACCCCAGTCAGGATGGCGACCTCGCCCGTCACGCGCGTCAGGGTGTCGGCAAGGGCGGGCGACACTGGACGATCTCGCATGGCGGCCCGTGCGGACTCGAGGGCGGCCGACGCGGCACGCGGCCGGCGGCGGGCCACGGCAACAGAGGCGTGCGCGAGGTGCAGTGCAACCGTGGACCACGCCTCCACCCCGTTGACGTCGGCCGCCAGGCCGGCCACCACGGTGCGATCGGCGACGTCGAACTCACCACGCAGCATCTGGGCCATGGCAAGCGGAAGGTAGGCGTATCGCAGCTGCAACTGCGAGCCCCAGCCGCGGACGACGGCATCGTCGATCACCGAACGTGCCTGCACCATCGCCGACTCGAGATTCCCGTCGGCGAGGTCGCACCAGGCGAGGTGTGATCGTGCCCCGAGCAGCATGAGTGCAACGTCGCCCTGGGGGGTGTCGCGCACGACCACCGTCAGCCTTGCACGGGCCTCCGAGACATCGCCGGTGCGCAGCAGGGCCACTGCGTACTGGGTCGTGGCGATCAGTCGGTTGCCCTCGGTCGCCGGTCCCGGTGCCGCGTGGGACACCTGCTCAAGGGCGGCCTCGGCAGCCGTCGCCACGGAGTCCTCATCGCCCCGAGCACGTGCGGCTGCGCACGCGAGGTTCTCCAGGAAGGCCAGCGCCACCGGCGGGAGCCGGTCGCCGGCCCTGAGCATCTTCCGGACCTCCTCGACGTGCCCCTCCATGGCGTCGAAGTGGCCCTCGCAGAACTCCAGCCCCGCCGCGCAGAGTTCCAGTTCGGCAGTGGGCTCGAGGGAGGCGAAGGGGACCGAACGAAGGTGGTCACGGAGGGCCACGCGCCTCGCGCCTACGACCGACGGTGATGCCTCGAAGAACGCCTGCGCGGCAAGGTCCCAGTCCTCTGCAGCAACCGCATGACCGAGCGCACGCACCGGGTGTCGGTGAGCGATGTACCACGTCGCGGCCGCTCTGTGCGCCTCGCGAAACCCCACCGGATCGTCGTGCTGGAGCGTGTGCAGGAGGAGATCGCGCAGCATCGGGTGGTAGCGGAACACGGTCCGTTCGGGATTGACGGAGGTGATGAACTGGTTCGCCTCGACAAGTGCCTCCAGCCGGGCGTGCCCCTCTCCGCCCGCGACGATCGCGTCCGCGAGAGGCCCCGAGATCACCTCCACCACGCTCGTGCGAAGCAGGAAGTCCCGGACGTCCGACGTGTTCCGCTGGAGCACCTCGGACACGAGGTACTCGGCCACCGACCGGTCGGTGCCGCCGAAGCCCTCCAGACTTTGCTCCGCGTCGCCCCGCGCCAGGTACATGGTTGCGAGCCGGACACCAGCCGGCCAGCCCTCAGTCCGGGCGAGCACCTCGCTGAGGGTGCTGTCCGACAGTTCGAGGGATTCAGCTCCGGCGGCCAGCCGGCGGACGGCATCGCCATCGAACGCTAGGTCAGAGGCACTCACTTCAGCGAGCACACCGGCCAGGCGAAGTCGATGCATCGGCATCGGCGGGTCGATGCGCGTGAGGAGGACCAGGTGCACGTTCGATCTCTGCGACACGAGGTCGGTCAGGGCCGTCATCACCTCCGCGTTGGTGATGACGTGGAAGTCGTCCAGCACCAGCAGGGTCGGCTCCGGCAACGCGTCGAGCCCACGGAAGACGGCGAGGAGCACCTCGTCGGTCATGCCACCGGCCGCCGACAGGAGGCGCAGCGGGTGACTGTCGGGCACTGCACCGGAGGCTCTGACGGCGGCGAGCACCGCACCCCAGAAGGAGGCAGGCGAGTCGTCGGCGGGCCTGAGGGCGAGCCATGCCACGGCATGGCCGTCCTCGCGCGCACGCCGTGCCCAGCTCGCGGTAATCGTGGTCTTTCCCCAGCCGGGGCCGGCCGTGACGATCGTCAGGGGCAGATGGCTCGCATCGGACAGGGCCTGTTCGACGTCCGCGCGCCGGACCTCAACTGGCAGCGCCGGTGGAATCGACATCCGGGCCCCTGGGGTCAGGTCATCGGATGTCGGCACCCAAGGATCGTAGACGGACGAGAACCACCCGTTGCGGGTAGTGCGCGGGCGGTGAGGGCAGGCCACGATCGAGCCAGCGGGCTGATCCGGAGGTGCACATGGCAGGACGGCGCTTCATCCTGCAGGTGGCCGGGCGGCATGCCCCCGGGGACCTTGCCGGCATCGACCACGCGTGGGACCGGGTCAGCCTCAGCACGGTGCTGCGGGTCAAGGTGCGTGACCAGGCCGCTCTGCAGGGCCTGCTGCGCCAGGTTCACGATCTGGGCCTGAGCCTGCTCGATCTGCACGAGGCCACCGCGCCACCCCGCCACCCGAATGCCGAACGGGATTACGAGGTCACGGTCGAAGGCCCGGTGGGCGAGGTCGTCGAGACGACGCTGTCCGACCACATCGGACCCATTCACGTGTCGAGTCGTTACTCCTTCATCGATCCCGTCGTCATGGGCGAGGTGCTCACTCGACTCCTGGATCGAGGCGCCGATCTCGAGCACGCGGGCGAGCAGAGTGACACTCCCGACCCTGAAGCACGGCGAGCCTGAGCGGGGTGACCGGTGGCTGCTGGCTCATCCGCCACGGGTGATGCGCCGACCGCGCGCTGGATCACAGACTGGCGGAAGCTCCACCATCACGGGTGACCGAATGGTCGCTCGCCCCATCGAAAGGAACCCTGATGCAGTTCGGCAGCAACTTCGTGGACATCCTCCTGTGGACGCTGTGGATCTGGCTGGTCTTCGCCTTCTTCATGGTCATGTTCCGCGTCTTCGGCGACCTCTTCAGCGACACGTCGGTCAGCGGCATGGGCAAGTTCTGGTGGAGCGTCTTCATCATCTTCCTGCCCTTCCTCGGCCTGCTCGTCTACGTGATCGCCCGCGGCAACGGCATGACGGAACGTGAGCAAGCCAAGAGGAGCGAGATGCAGGCAGCCCAGGCCGCCTACATCCGCCAGGCCGCCGGCACGGGCTCGTCAGCCACCGACCAGATCGCATCGGCCAAGGCGCTGCTGGACGCCGGCACGATCACCCAGGCCGAGTTCGAGGCCCTCAAGTCCAAGGCCCTGGTCGGCTGACGGCCGACCACCACACTCAGCCCACAACGCGAAGCAAGGAGACACCATGAAGGTCACTCGACCACTCAGCCTCGTCGCCGCTGGACTGCTGGCGGTGACCGCACTGGCGGCCTGCAGCTCGGACAGCGGCAGTTCCGACGCCACCACGGCCGAGCTCGACGCACGCGTGACGTCACTCGAGGAGCAGGTGCGGGGGCTGGAGTCCATCATCGGCCGGGTCATCATCGCCGACCCGGCCGCGCAGATGCAGCAGCTCGAGGCCGAGGTGAGCGCCCTGGCGAAGGACCTCGCCGATGCTGAGGCCAGTGCGGCCGAGGCCGCGGATGCCGTGTCCGAGCAGGTGACGACCGCTCAGACGGCCCTGGCCGACGCTCAGGCGGCGGCAGCCTCCGCCAAGGACGCCGTCGGGGAGGCGCAGGCCCAGGCGATCATCGATGCGCAGGCCCGCGTGGCTGATGCCCAGGGTGCGATCGACGAGTTGAAGGCAGCCATCGCTGCTGCGGTGGGCTCGGCGGCAGCCACCCCCGCACCCAGCGCCAGCTGACATGCGGGCACGACGCCTCGCAGCACCCTCAGGGGTGGTGCGAGGCGTCGCCGGGACCGCCGAGCGGTCCGAGTTCGAGGCGATGCGCAACAGGCTGGTCAAGAGCGAGGCCCCCCGGGCCCTGATCCAGATCGCCGTGCTGGTGACGCTGCTGTCCGTCGTGAACTTCCTGCTGCGACCGGAGTACCAGCCCTTCTTCCACGTCCTGGATATCGCCGCTGCGGCGATCTTGGCGGCATCGGACTGTGGTTGCGACGCGAATCCACGCCCGCGCAGACGGCGCCGTGGGGTGTCGTCCTGGGGATCGTCGTGCTGGCGGCGGCCCTGCTGGTCCAGGTGCGGGTGGAGCCGTCGGGCGGCCCCGGCTACCTCCTGATCCTCATCGGCATCGTCGGGCCGGTAGCCCTGGCCTGGGCTCCGTTCCTGACCGGGGCCGTCCTCATCACGGCGGGCACCGCCGTCGCGACGGCCTCGTATCCTGATGGTGCGGCCGTCGATTGGACGTTTCTGGCGGTCACGGCGTCGATTGCGAGCGCCGTCCTCCTGCAGCTGCGACTGCGATCGATCCGGTCCGAGGTCCACGCCCGGCACATCCTCGCTGAGGAGAACCAGCGGCTCGAACTCGTGCTTGAGTCATCCCGACTGGGGCTGTGGGACTGGGACATGCAGACCGACACCATGGTCTGCGACGACCGGTGGGCCGACATCCTCGGGTTCCAGCTGGAGGACCTGGCACCGCTCAGCATCGAAACGGAGGACCGACTCGTCCACCCCGACGACAGGGCCGCGTCCGATGCCCTGTTCGACGACCACGTTCACGGCCGCGTCCCCTATTACGACCTTGAGCTACGGATGCGACATCGCCACGGGCACTGGGTGTGGGTGCATGACCGTGGACGCATCGTCGAATGGTCGCCCGATGGCCTGCCGCTGCGCATGACCGGGACGCTGGAGGACGTCTCCGAGGCCCACTCAGCCGCCGAGAGGATGGCGGCGGCCGAGGAGGAGTCCCGGCTCGCCATGGACAACTCCGCGATCGGGATGTGCCTGGTCTCGCCTGACGGCCGATTCCTGCGTGTCAATCCGGCGATCGGTCGGATGCTGGGGCGCCCCGCTGACGAGTTGCTGCTGCTCTCCCTCAGCGACGTGACCCATCCTGACGATGCGGACGTCATCGTTGCCGCGCAACGGGAGATCCTGACCCGTCGTCGGTCCGCACACCGCCTCGTCACCCGTTATGTGGCCGCCGGCGGCCGCGTGATCTGGGGGGACACGTCCCTGTCTCCCGTGCACAACGACGATGGGTCCATTCGCCACCTGGTCGCGCAGATCGTCGATGTCACGACCGAGCACGCGCTCCGCGACTCCCTGGTGGAGGCGCAGCGCATCGCGCACGTCGGAAGCTGGCAGTTCGAGCTGGCCGGCGGCCAGATGACCTGGTCCGATGAGCTTCTCCTGATGCTCGGGCTCCGCGCGCCGGGCCCGATGCCGACCCGACGGGAGGCGCGGCGCTTCTTCGACCCCGACAGCTGGGAGCGCCTCCAGGCTGCACTCTCGAGCATGATGAACAGCGGACTGCCATGCGAGCTGGAGCTGCAGGTGCAGCGGGCCGACGGAACGCGCGGCTGGGTGCTGGGGCGTGGTGAAGGCGTGCGTGACGCGACCGGCGCGGTCGTGCGCCTGCAGGGCGTAGCCATGGACATCACGGCCCGCAAGCGCGCGAGCGATGAACTGCTGCAGATGGCCACGCACGATCCACTCACCGGCCTCGCGAACCGCACTGCCCTCAATGACGAGATCGACCTGGCCCTGCGCGCAGCACGCCGCTCGGGTCACACCACCGCCGTGCTGATGATCGACCTCGACCGGTTCAAGGACGTCAACGACACCCTCGGACATGCGGCCGGCGATCGGCTGCTGGTCGCAGCCGCAGAGCGCCTGGCCAGGATCGTAGGGGCGGCGACCTCGTCGCCCGGACCGGCGGCGACGAGTTCGTGATCGTGATGCGCGACCTCGAGGATCCGGAGGAGGCGCTCCAGGCCGCGAGGAGAATCGTCGAGGGGTTCCGTGACCCGTTCGCCGCCCATGGATCCGAGCTGTACGCGACCGCCAGCGTCGGGGTGGCGACGTCCGCGGACTCCGGCGACGCCGGGGACCTCGTCAGAGAAGCCGACACCGCCATGTACGTCGCCAAGGAGTCCGGGCGCGACCGGGTGGCGGTGTTCAACGAGGGGCTCAGGGCCGTCGCTGCTGCGCGCATCGAGATCGAGGGGGACCTCCGCCGTGCGTTCGACCATGGCCAGCTGCGCCTGTGGTACCAGCCCGAGGTCGACCTCGCCACGGGATCCATGACCGCCGTGGAGGCGCTCCTGCGCTGGCAGCACCCGGACGGTTCCATCTGGGGCGCCGACCGCTTCGTCGACATCGCCGAGAAGACCGGCCTGATCCTCGACATCGGCGACTGGGTGCTGCGCGAGGCCTGCGGCCAGGCCGCCCGGTGGGCGGCGGCCCGTCCCGACCCAGCACTGACCGTGCGGGTCAACGTGTCCACCCTCCAGCTCGCGGAGTCCGGACTGCTCGCCGCGATCGACGACGCCCTCGACAGCAGCGACCTCGATCCACGACTCCTGTGCGTGGAGATCACCGAGACCACGCTCCTCCACCAGACCGCTGCAGCCGCTGGCAATCTCGCCGGCATCCGCGATCGCGGCATCAGCATCGCGATCGACGACTTCGGGACGGGCTACGCGTCGCTGGCCTACCTGAGGGACTACCCGATCGACATCCTGAAGATCGACCGCAGCTTCGTCACCGACATGGCCACGAACGACAACGACGCCCGGATCGTCGCCGGCATCATCGCCCTGGCGGGGGCGCTGGGCATCGACGTCACCGCCGAGGGCGTCGAGAGCACGGAACATGCCGCGCTGCTGAGCGGCATGGGGTGCCCGACCGCCCAGGGCTACCTGTTCTCCCAGGCCCTGCCCGCCGACGAGATCACGCAGGCACTGCGGCGGACCTATTCCTGCGTCTGACCCGGCAACCATGGAGGCACTGATGCTCACTCGACGAATCCTCGCTGGCACGACCGCGGCGGTGCTCCTCACTGGAGTGACCTCGCTCGCTGCTGCCCCGACGGCCTCGGCCTCGAGCAGCACCGTCCTTGACTGCTCGACCAGCTCCACAGTGACCTGGGCGCTGTCCCCCGGGGGCAGCCTGCAGTTCGACGCCGCGGGCAGCTGCTCGTCCCTTGGCATCTACTCTCCCGGCACCATGGGAGTGGTGTCCTCCAGCAATCCGGCCTTCTCCTTCCCCAACGCCCAGAACAGCACCGGGGTCACCCCGCTGCCAGCCAACCCGTGGACGTACACCGCCCCGACAGAGTCCATGTGCTCGAACGCGGAGTTCTACCTCTCGGGATCCGGGGGAACCGTCACCGTGGTCGTCGACAACTGCCCCGGCGCCACGAGCTCAACGTCGGCTGCCGCCCCGATCCCCAACTGGGATCTGGCCTACGAGCGACGCGGGCCCAACGCGCCGTGCCTGCCCAACTTCAGTCCCAGTTGGGCTCAGTGGCCCAATGACGGCACCGGCGGCTACACCTGCGAGCGCACCATCCCTGCCTTCGGCAGCACCTCCTGGCGGCCCGGCATCACACGGTCGACGCCGCTTGGCGTACACGATCAGGTGGCTGGTGACTGACGCTGAGGGGCTCCGGGGCACACACGCCTTCGGGGGCGAGGATTCGGCCCTCGGCGATCGCCGAACTTGCTCGATCCCGCCGAGGCATGGCATAGAGTGCTGACCGCGTCAGCAGAACGACTTCTTGCTTAGGGGCACACATGCCTGCACCGCAACGGGTTTCCCTCATAGAAGGGGTGACTAAGGCTGGTTCAAGTCCCGTCACTCACCCCATGAAGGGCCGTTGCGATGCAACGGCCCTTCGCCCTGTCCGGGCGGTGATGCTCTCAGCCTCCGAAGGCAGCCAGGTGCCGCTCTGACGCCTGCTGCAGGTGCGTGTACACCTGAACCACGTCCGGCGCAGTGAGGCCGGCAATGGCGTCATCAAGATCGGCGATGTCCATCTTCTCGATGGTCACACCCACCGCCAGCGCATTCGCGGGAGTCGTCGCCCTCGCGATCAGGGTGTCGTAGAGCGCTTTCACATCGAGATCCGTGAACTGGCCGACGCCCAGACCGTAGGTCGGGTCGGTCATGTCATAGCGATCGAGCAGGACTCGCACGGCGGCCAGGTGCTGTGCCTCAGCGCTTGAGATCCGGGAGAACTGGACGGTGCCCGGATACTTCGTTGCCAGCGTCACGTACACGTCGTGGGCGAGCTTCTCCTCTTCAGCCATTCCGGCCAGCGAGGTGCGCTGCGCACTCGTCAGCGTCCCGGAGCCGACGTTCGCCAATCCCATCCCGGCACCACGATGCCCCTGCCCCGTGCCGCGACCCACGCCCATGCCGCCGCCCATGCCGCCGCCCATGCCCTGTCCCTGACCGGTGGGGCCGTTCGTCGTTGCCTGCGGACCGGTGCCCGGGCACGTGCCCGTTCCACCATTTCCCGCGTATGCCGCTGCGGAGCCGGTCGTGGCTGCCACGGCTGCCAGCGCAGCCAGTGCGATTCCTGTTGCCTTCCATGCTGTGCGCATCTCGCTCTCCTCTGCCCGCCGAGCTACGCCCGGCCTTGGTGTTCTCAGTTCGCACAGTGCTCCACGTGAGTGGAGTCACCGTGTGATCCGTATGGAGATCTGATGGAGATTCGAACGCCACCCGGGAACCACCACGCCTGGCGAGCGTCGGGTGGGCAGGATGGACACATGGCAGTGGTGCTGGTCATCGAGGACGAGCGGGACATCCGCGACGTGCTCCGCCGCTATCTCGAGCGCGAGTCGCACTCGGTGCTGTCCTGCGGAACGGGTGCCGAGGGCCTGCGGCTGCTCCACGAGGGAGCCCCCGACCTCGTCCTTCTGGACCTCGGACTCCCCGACATCGACGGGCTGGAGATCCTCGACGCCGCCACGGCCATCCGCATTCCCGTCATCGCCCTCACCGCGCGCACCGCAGTGGAGGACCGGATCGACGGCCTGCAGCGCGGTGCGGACGACTACGTGACCAAACCCTTCTCTCCCAAGGAGGTCGTCCTCCGAGTCGCGGCCGTCCTCGGGCGCGGTGCTCCGTCTCCCACGCCTGGACCGTCCGTCTTCGGCGACGGCCGTCTGTCCATCGACCTCGAGCGTCACGAAGCACTCGTCCGCGGTCGAGCCCTGGATCTGACTCCCTCCGAGTGGGGCATCCTCGTGGCGCTGGCGTCCAGGCCCGGCCGGGTGTACTCGCGCCTCGAACTCGTCAACCGCGTTCGCGGGTACGCGTATGAAGGCTACGAGCGCACCATCGACTCCCATGTGAAGAACCTCCGGCACAAGCTCGACGATCCCGAGATCGTGGAGACGGTCGTGGGAGTCGGCTACCGCCTCGGACTCAGCCATGACCAGTGAGCACCAGCCTCTCCTCGGGCCGCTCGGACGGCGACTGATCCTCGCGTTCGTGCTCGTTGCGCTCGCCTCGGTCGCGGTGCTGACGGTCGCTGCCCTGATCGGCACCGTGCGCGGCCTCGACGCCGGACAGGGTCAGCAGCGTCAGGATGCGGCCGACGCGACTGCCCGGGAGGCAGCCGGCGCGTACGCGGCGTCGGACGGGTGGGCCGTCGGCGAACCTGACCTCCGCGGCCGCCATCGCCGGCGCCTCGGGTGCCGACGTCACCGTGCGGGACACGCAGGGTTCCGTCGTCATGACGACGTCATCGGGCATGGGGGCCGGCGCGATGAACGGCATGGGTCGAGGAGGCGTGACCGCCGACGTCGTCGTCGATGGCGAACTCGTCGGGTCGGTACGGCTGGGCTACCGAACGCCCGCCGAATCTCAGGGGCAGGCGATCGCCTGGACGTGGATCCTGGCCGCCGCGGCCGCGTCCCTGATCGTCGCGTTCGTCGTGGCCCTGTTCACCAGCCGGTGGCTCACGTCGCCCATCGTTCGCCTGTCCGCCGTTGCCCGCGCCTTCGCCCGTGGCGACCGCGCGGTCCGCCCGGCTCCGCTGGACCTGACGGCCACAACCGAACTCGGCGACCTCGCTCGGGCGTTCGATGCTGCCGCCGATGACGTGGCACGGTCGGAGGCGGCTCGACGTCGTCTTTCGGCCGACGTCGCACACGAACTGCGCACTCCCCTGGCGGCCCTGCAGGCGGGCTTGGAGGAACTCCAGGACGGTCTCGTGCCGCCCACGCCGCAGCACCTGACAGCGCTCCATCAGCAGGCCGTGCGCCTGGGCCGGATCGTCGAGGACCTCGCCGTCCTGTCGGCTGCGGAGTCAGCCGCCTTCTCGCTGAGGAAGGAACCCGTCGACCTCGCAGCGATCGTCGAGGACGCCGTCACCGCCGCGCGACCGGCCTGCAGTTCCCGCGACATCTCCCTCACAGTCGGGTGCGTTCGCGCAGGTTCAGGTGGTTGGGGACGCGGACCGCCTGCATCAGGCGGTCGGGAATCTCCTGAGCAACGCGGCCCGCTACTGCCGTCCCGGTGACGACGTGACCGTCGCCGTCTCGGCGACGGCGCACGAGGCGATCGTGACGGTCCAGGACACGGGACCCGGCATCCCTGCCGAGGATCTCCCGCACGTCTTCGATCGGATGTGGCGGGGCGCGCTACCTGCATCTGGGACAGGGTCGGGAATCGGACTCGCCGTGGTACGCGAGCTCACTGAGGCGCACGGCGGCTCCGTCGCGGTCGCCTCTGACGGCTCACCGGAACGACGTTCACGATCACGCTTCCCCGCCTGGTCGAGGGCTGAGGACTACTCCGGGAGCACGAAGGGCTGAAGCACCATCCAGATCGCCAGGAGCACGAGGAGCGACGGCGAACGCCCTTTCCAGGATGCGACGGGGGACGCCCACGTTCCAGCGTGAGGCGAGCACGGATCCGACCAGGCCGCCCACGATCACGAGTGCGGGCACGTGCCAGTCCACCGACGACCAGGCATCGAACTTGAACAGCAGCGCCGTCACGCTGTTGAGGGCCACCACGATGAGCGACGTTCCCGTCGCGAGTCCGAACGGAAGCCCGAACACCAGGACGAGGGCGGGGACGATCAGGAAGCCTCCGCCGACCCCGAACAGGCCCGTGAGCAGGCCCACCCCGATGGCGACGACCGGAAGGAGCCATGCCGCGCGCTGCGGCGGCGCGTCCGCTTCGATGCTCGAGGACTTGCGCCACATAGCCACGGCCGCACCCAGCATCACCAGCGCGAACCCGGCGACGAGAACCAGCTCGGGGATGACCGGAGCAAGCCGGCTCCCAGCCAGCGTGCCGACGATGCCGAGCGCCCAGAAGGTCAGCGCCTGTCTCATGCGCACCTGGCCGAGACGGATGCGAGGCACGGCACCGGCCGTCGCCGACGCCGCGACCACGGCGAGGGACGCGGTGGTCGCGGCCAGCGGACTGAAGTCGAACAGGTAGAGGAATGCAGGCACGGCGACGACCGCACCACCCGCCCCGATCAGGCCGAGGACTGCGCCGATCGCCAGGCCGACGATCAGCGCCTCGACGACGATCAGGACGGCGTCACCTCTCTCCGGTGTTGTGCTGGGCACGCTAGTCGGCGTACGCCGCACCGAGACGGTGACCGTGGGTGGGGGTGACGATGGGCAGCCCGGCCTTGACGGCGTTCGGGAAGTCGTCATCGACGTGGACGAGTTCGACCCCGGCTGCGTCCAGCACGGATGCGCCGGCCGACGCACGGAAGCCGCTGCCGCAGTAGAGCCACACGGGCCTGCCCTGCTGCGTTGGCCCAGTCCGACGACCTCGTCCAGCGCGTCCGCGCAGCTCGTGCAGCGGCACGTGCTTCGCGCCACGCGATGTAGCCGTCGTCGAACTCGCTGTTGCGGCGCAGGTCCAGCATCGGCAGTTCGGGGTCGGCCGCGAGCGCAGCGGCCATGTCGACATGGGTCTTGCGCGGGTAGGCGCTGACCGGAGCCGAGGCACTCGTCCAGTCCGTCGGCGACCCGGTGGCGTACGCCACCGGGCCGGTCGATCCCGATCCGTACGAGCTCGCGCTGCATGGTCTGGACCTCGTCCGCGTCCGCACCGAGGAGCGTGATGGGCGTGCCCCAGTCGATCATCCAGCCGAGGTAGGTCACGGCGTTGCCGTGCACGTCGAACGACAGCGATCCCTTGAGTGCTCGGCGGCGAAGACCCGACGATGCCGCAGGTCGACCACCCACTCGCCCGCAGCGATCCGACGGGCGATGTCGTCGGCGGTCGCGACCGGCGGGGCAGGCTGAGGTCGATCGGGCCGGCTCCGGCCTGGTTCGCCGGCCCCATGTGCGCGTAGTAGGCCGGGAAGGCGTCGAGCCCGGCGATGAGCTCGGCGACGAAGGTCTCCTCGTCGACCCCGAACGCCGGGTTGCTGGCCATCTGCTGCGCCAGCGTCGAGTCAGTGCCGACGGTGGCGGTGGCGCTGCAGAAGGAGCCGAAGCCGTGCGTCGGGTAGACCTGCGCGCTGCTGGGTGACGTCGGCGGCGATGCGCCGCATCGATGCCCACTGCGCGCGCGCCAGCGGCTCGGTCAGGTCAGGACCCAGCAGGTCGGGGCGGCCGACGCTGCCGAACAGCATGCGATCCGCCGGTGAACAGCGCCACGTCCTCGCCGCCATCGTTGACGGCGAAGGTGATGTGGTTCGGCGTGTGCCCGGGCGTGTGGAGGACGCGAACGAGGCCGACGTCCGGACTCCAGCTCGTCCTTGTCGCTGACCTGTCGGGCCGGGAACGAGATGGCCATGCCATCGGGCACGACGTACTCGGCGCCGACCACCTTGGCGAGCTCCAGCCCGCCGCTGACGTAGTCGTTGTGGAAGTGGGTCTCCAGGACGTGGCGACGCCGTCCAGCCCTTGGCGTCGAGTACCTCCTGCACCCGGTCGATGTCGCGCTGCGGATCGATGACGATGGCCGTGTCGCCGCGCCCGACGACGTAGCTGCGGTCGCCGAGGTTGGGGGTGTCGATCGATACGACGTCAATCGTGCTCATGCGATGGCCTTCCATGCCTAGATGACGGATCCGGGGTGTCCCGTGGGGGTGAGGACGGCGCCGCCGGCCTGCTGCCAGGCCTGCATTCCGCCCGAGAAGTTGTAGGCGTCGTATCCGGCGTTGCGCAGAGCCGCTGTGGCGAGGTCCGAGCGTCGCCCGGAGCGGCAGATGACGACGATCTGCCGTGCGGGGTCCATCCGACCGACCTGCTCTGCGAGCTCGCCGAGGGGGACGTGCGTGGCCTCGGGCGCATGGCCCGCCCGCCACTCGTCCATCTCCCGCACGTCGACCAGCGCTGCTCCCTGCTGGAGGAGGGCAACGGCCTCGGGTGCCGTCAGCTGCGGAGTGTGCGTGTGCCCGAAGACGCTCATGCGCTCACTCCAGAGCCGAGTCCCGAACGGACCTGCATGCCGCCGGCCCGCCAGGCAGTCATGCCGCCGTCGAGATTGCGGACCGAGTAGCCGCGCTCGTCGAGGTAGCGGCTGGCCTGCTGGCCGCGCGCGCCCGACTCGCAGACCACGTAGACATCGCGTCTGCGATCGAGCTCGGTCAGCCGCAGCGGGACGGCGAACAGGGGCATGAAGACCGACCCCGGGATGTGACCTGAGGCGAACTCGTCTGCCGTCCGGACGTCGATGACGATGTCACCACGATGAAGTGCGGCGGCTACGTCCGCCACTGAGGCTCTGCCGATCATGCTCTTCCTCCTCGTCGATTCGACTCAGCGGCAGGAGCAGCGCTGCTCGGGCGGGACGCTGCCGAGCACCTGCTCGACATGCATGCCGCAGCCGGAGTAGGTCACCTTGCGGCACTGGCCGCAGACGGCGGGACTGCACATTTGACATACCTCCAGGGGTATCGGTGGATGACCTGAAGGATACCCCGGGGGGTATCAGTCGCGCAAATGCGTGAGGCCCCGTCCATGACGAAGGGCCGTTGCGTCGCAACGGCCCTTGGCAGACGAGCACTTCGCTGGCCTGGTCACGGCCCCCACGAGACGGTGACGCGCTTCTCCACCGGTATGAGGTAGTCGACCCTGCCCGCGGCCGTGGTCACGGGCGAGAGCTCGCCCCCGTCTACGCACACGCGCGCGCTGGGCAGCCTCCGCCGCGCTCGGCGGAGGAGGGACAGCGTGGCGGGGTAGGGGTCGACTCCGCAGGCGGTCAGCACGATCTCGGTCGGCGAGAGTGCAGCCAGTCCCTCGAGCCGGTGGTCGCAGAAGAGCGTGAACGGCGCAGGGTCGATGAGGTGGAACGCCCGCGACGCGAACACGAACGCCGCCCCGGCCCCGTAGATCTCCTGTCCGACCTGGCCGGCGGGCTGGCCATCCGCGTACAGGTCCTCCAGTGGGAGGGACAGCCCACGGTCGATCCGGCCGTTGCGGATCTCGGTGGCGATGGCCTCCGCCGGCAGTGCGTCGGGGTAGTAGAACCACGCGCGGTCGAGTGCGTACTTGCAGTACTGGGTGATGAGGAGCTTCGCGCTGGGATCGATCGCCCGACCAGCCTCCCGGAGGTACTCCTGCAGGGCGGCGAAGCTGTCGAAGCACTCGAGCATCGCCATGTACGGCGCATCGTGCAGGCAGGTCGCACCGAGGAAGTTGCGGAAGTGGATCGCGTGGGCGATCTCGGACTCCCAGATCTCGGTGTTGTGGAAGAGGCTGGCCAGGTAGGAGTGACTGTGGCGCAGATAGGCGTCGCGACCTGTTCGGTTCCACAGTCCGGCGCATGCAGCGGCGCCCCACGCGGTGAGGTTGGCCTGGTAGTTCAGTTCGAACCGCATCCCGATGGACGCGTCGATCGCTGCCGTCGCCTCGCGGAGGAAGCGCTCCTCTCCGGTGCGATCGAACGCCTGCAGCATGACCGCCGCGTAGATGCCTCCCACGTCCGTCTGCCCGAGGCCATCGTCGTTGCGCGGCCCCTGGATGACGGAGAAGTCGCGGACGTTGAACTGAACCGGCCAGGCGTACGTGAAGTGACGGGCGGCGGAGATGGCGAAGTCGATCGTCGAGTCGACGAGTTCGGCTGCCCGGGCGTCGCCGTCCTGCGCCATGCGTCCGAGGCCGAGAAGCGGGTGATACAGGTACCAGCTGTCGACTGCGTCCGCGTCCTTGTCTGTCCCCACATTGGGGAGGTAGCGACGCAGGGTGTTGAGGTCCTTGTCGTGGAATCGCGGCAGGCCCGACGCCAACTCCTCCGCGAATGGGATCGGCTGGCCGGTCCATCGTGCGTAGTCGTGCATCGACGACACGAGCGACGACTGCGCCATGACGTCGGGGTACTCCGCATCCAGGTACGGCCGGATGAAGGTGTGGCGGTAGTGACGGACTGTGGCGTCCGGCTCTGTCATCAGGTCGCGCAGCGTGCGCTCGGCGCGTGCCGGCCAGTCCCGCACCTCGGTCTCGGGGAGTCCGAGGTGTCGGAAGGCGATCGCGAGCATGCGGATGAAGGCCAGGGCCGAGTCATCCGGCTGCTCGTGCAGCGCGTCGTCCAGGACGAGGAGCGAGTCCGCGATCCTCACCGTCGTGCCAGCCGCCAGCGGCCCGGTCGAATCGTCCGGGCCCTGAGGGGGCGTGGGAGGCAGGTAGCCGAGCTCGGGCCACTGACCGCCCACCGCACCGTCCGGCTTGGTGTTCGTCGCCGTGAAGAACGGGTTCAACGCCGTCAGGTCGGCGAGGTACAAGGCCGTGCCGAATGCCGGCTCCTTCAGGGCGAAGTAGCACACGGCCACGTTCAGACCGCGCTGCGCTGCCATCACCTCGCCGACTGCGGTCGAGGGGTCGTTATCGGCCCCCAGCGGGTAGACATCACGCGGGAGATGGTCGATCAGCGTGTCCACCGTCGGCGTGAAGTCCACTGCCCAATGCAGCATGGGCGGCTCCGCGTCGACGCCCAGGGAGACGTCGTACGTCCCCAACGGGCCCTCGACCCGCCACGCGAACGATGCCGCACGGCCGAGCCACCTGATGGCGTCGAGCCCTCCGGGGCAGTGCGCCAGGCGGATCGCCAGCCCTCCGGCCGAGCTCCCGGCGCACACGATGGCCCACAGGCTGTCGGATCCGCGCTGCACACGAACGGTCCATCGGCCGGCCTCGATGCTGGTCAGCGTCGGCAGAGACGACCGCAACTCGTGGGCGAGCGCCGCCGCACGGGTGCTCAGGGGAATGGTTCCGGTGCCGTTGAGCAGGCCCGCAGCGGTCACATCGCCCTCCGTTCGACTCGGGACGTCACGTTTCCCGAGCTCGACGCAGGAATACCCAGCGCGGTGGACGGTGAACCGTCAGTCCGCGCGGAGCGAGCGGTCACCAGGTGCCGCCGCCACCCCCGCCCCCGCCGCCGCCGGACCTGCCACCTCCGGAGAGGCCCGATCCGCCTGATGACCACGACGACGACGCTGACGATGACGAACCCGACGGCTCGGACGGCGGCCTGAGCGCACCCGAGGCGGAGTCGACTCCGGACAGCAGCATTGCGCCCAGCAGGCTCACGCTGGTCACGAGCAAGCCCTGCCCGGCCAGGTCGTCCGGCTCGAGATCCGGGAAGGCGCCCACCCACGCATCCTCGAGGCCGAGGGCCACCGCGTAGGGCAGCATCGTGGCCATGATCGCGACCGGGGACAGCCCGGAGGTCTGGGCGAACAGCTGTCGGCTGGCCGCTGGGTCGGTGCCCAGCACCCTCGTCAGTCCCGCGACCTCGGTCAGCAGCCGGGCCGACGTCGCGGTCTGCGCGCGCGGTGTGATGACGGTGGCGGCGACGGCGCCGACGACGACGCACAGCCCGAGCACGGCGATGAGTGGCGGGCAGCATCGACGCTCCGCCGAAGACGAGCCACCCCGCCGCCACCAGCGCGACGACGGCACCGATGCTGCCGATCCACGTCCAACGCCGATCCGCTCGTCCGCCGGCCGCGTTGCGGTAGCCGTCGCGCTCGGCCGCATCCACAAGTCTGATCCCGATGAGGGTCCACGTGGACGAGAGGTCCGCGTCGTACTCCCCCAGCGTCACCGTGGACCGCTCGCCGAAGGCGGCTCCGAGGAGCTTGGCTTCCCACTCCCTCAGCTCGCCGGTCCCCGCCGGCTGGCGGGCCAGCAGCACCCGGCCGCCGTCGAGGACGCTCATGCGCACCCAGCCGCGGGCCGCGAGATCCAGGAACGTCGCCATCAACGACGTGGACGTCGACCCCACTCCCTCGAGGGCGGCGATCATCTCGGCGGGTGCGAGACCGCAGGGCGGTCCATACGTGGGCGGAGCAAGCGACGGACTCGCGTCACGGATCCTGCGTCTCGTGGCCAGGGCCAGGCCGATCATCGCGACGATGGCCGCCACGCCCAGCACTCCCCCGATGACCGCGCCGCGACCGGCCAGCGCCCCAGCCCCGGACCGGATGTCCTGGGCGATCGGCTTCGCGAATGCCGAGGCTGGCCATGCGGCAGCGCCCGTGAGGCTGGAGGCCGCGGCCAGCTGAACCGGCCCGAACGCCACGTTGGTGCCCGATGCGACAGCCGCGCACTCCGTGTCAGCGCCGTAGGGACCGTAGAAGCAGCCGATGGCGATCGGCTCGACTGGCCCGGTGAGCTCGGCCTGCGCGTTGGCGATGGGGACTCCCCAGCCGTTGCCGACGAAGTCCCAGTACAGCTCGGCATCACCGCCCTGACCCCCGATCGCCTCGGCATCGGTGGCGGTCATCGCCTGCAGCGCACCCGTGACCTGGTACTCGATGACGTACTCGTGGACCCCGGTGACGAACTCGTCCGGATCGCCGATCCGCACCCGCAGGTAGCTGCCCTCGACGACCTCCTCGTACGGCACTGCCCCGCCGTCCATGCTCACGGACACGACGTCCACGCCGTAGTGACGCTCGTCCCCGGTGACGCAGCTCGTCATACAGGGGGATGTCCCGGTAGATGCCGTGCTGAACGCTCGGGTGCGAAGTCGTACTCGATCGTCTCGGTGAGGGTCATGGTCGTGTCGGCGCGCCACGAGCGCTGTCACCTGCAGGTCGCGGATCTCCTCGGCGGCCGCGGTGGGTGCCAGGGCCACCAGCATTGTCAGCGACAGGCCGGCCGCAGCGGCCGCCGGTCGTGCGAGGCGGGTCATCACGTGGGCGCCGCCTCTGCGGGTGGGTGACAGGTCTCAGGCGTCGATCACGCGATGGCCGGGACCCTGCGCCTTCGCAGCGTAGAGGGCACGACGGGCTCGATCCACGGCGTCGGCGAAGTCGGCGCCGACCGACCAGGACGGCAGCTCCCAGCGACACTGTCGTGGGCACGAGTCCGGCATCGCACCGGATCGGGTTCTTGTTCACCTTGTCGGTGATCAGCTCCAGCGTCGGCGCGACCGCCGCGGAGCTCGCCATCGATGACGAGAAGGAACGTGCCGCCGTCCCAGCGGGCGACGGTGTCCTCCTCCGGCAGCGCCCAACGCGTGCGTCCCGCGACCGCGAACAGGAAGACGTCACCGATGTCACGTCCGTACTCGTCGTTGATGGCGGCCACCGCGTCGCAGTCGAGGAGCGCGACGATGCGGGGCCCGTCGGGGCCGGCAACGGCGAGCGCGGGCACCACCGCTGATCGCGTGGGCAGTCCGGTGAGCTCGTCAGTGCCGGGTTCGGCAGCAGCCACCGCGCTGCTCGCTGCTGCGCCGGAGAGGCTCGCGATCACGTCGAGGCGCGACGGCCGCGGCCTTCATCTGGCTGGCGATCACCGCCGCACCCGCCCCGACGATGACGCCGATCAGGATCGGGACGGCGTCGTAGAAGTCCGTGCCGTAGGCGGACGCGGACGTCACCAGTGCCGCGACGAGGGTCGCTGCGGCCACGATCGCCGGTGAACGCGGCCCCCGTGAACATCGCGGCGAACATGGGCACCGCGGCCATGAAGGCGACGCAGACGGCGGCCTGGTCGGAGGATCGGCCCAGGACCACCAGTCCGACAAGGACGAGGAGGGGAACGACAAGGCCCAGGACGATCTCGGTGCGACGGCTGACCCTCATGTGCACCCCTCGCGAACAGTCCCACGCCAACTCGTCGAGTCTAGGGGCGGCGCCCTGCGGGACATGGCTTCGTGATCGCGCCGATGGCAGGCTGGCGGCGATGACCCCGGCGCTCCGAGCGGCAGCGTGGACGGCCATCGTGCTGACGGGGGGCGGCGGACGCCGCCTGGGCGGCATCGACAAGGCCGGTCTCGTCATCGCCGGCATGCCGCTCGTCGACCTCGTCATCGACGCGCTGCCGCCCGACGTGCCCGTCATCGTCGCCGGTCCGGAACGCCCGACGAACCGGGCGGTGATGTTCCGCGCCGAGCAGCCTGCCTGGCACGGGACCGGTGGCGGGCATCTCCGCGGCATCGCGCGACGGTCGAGACGCCGTACGTGGTTGTGCTGGCGGTCGACATCCCCTGGTCGGCCCCCGTCGTGGCCCGGCTCGTCGCAGAGCTCGACCCGCCACGACGCCGATGTCGTGGTCCCGGTCGACGCGAACGGCCGTCGGCAGCTGCTGTGCTCGGCGTGGCGGACGGCCGCGCTGGTCGTCCGCGCTCGATCGGCTCGGCGATCCGGCCAACCGATCGGTCCGCGACCTGCTCGACGGAGCTCGCGTCCTCGAGCACGTGCTGACAGCGGACGAGGCTCCCCTGCTCGCCGACATCGACACCCCCGCGGACCTCGCGCGCGAGCAGCAGCGTGACGGCAGTCCTACTCTGGGCGAAGGGCTCGGCTCGGACTCGAGCAACGGCGCTCGAAGGGTGAACGGCATGGACGCATGGATCGACGCGGTGCGGGCGGAGCTCGGCATCGACGCGGCTGTCGACGTCGACGCCATCCTGGACGTCGCCCGGGTGGCCGCCCACAGCGTGGCGCGGCCCGCGGCCCCGGTCACGACGTTCCTGCTGGGCGTCGCCGCCGCGGGGGGCGCGGACGTCGCCGACGCGGCGCGGCGCATCGAGGCGCTGGCCTCCGGCTGGCCGGCGGCCGACTGACCTCAGGGCAGGGGCAGCCACCGGACCGTGTCGCCAGCTGACGCCTGGCCACCGGGCACCACGGCGAAGCCGTCCGCGCGAGCCAGACCGCGGAGCATCCCCGATCCGATGTAGTCCACCGGGACGCACTCGCCGTCCGAAAGAGCGCAGAGGACCAGGCGCAGCCGCTGCCCACGGGATGCCACCTGCCCAGCCAGCCGGCGGGTGCCGAGCACCTCGAGCGGTCGACCCAGGAACGCGTCGATGACCGGCCGGCCCAGGGTCATGAGCGCCACGATGGCGGCCTGGGGATTGCCGGGCAGCCCGATGAGGACGCGGTCGTCGGGCCACCGACCCAGGACCATCGGCGAGCCCGGACGCACGTCCACGCCCTCGATGAGCAGGGCGCCGCCCGTGCCCGACAGCCCCGGCCGGACGAAGTCGACAGGGCCAGCGGCGGTTCCCCCGGTCGTGACCACCAGGTCGGAGTCGTCGGTGCCGCAGCAGCGCCGCGGTGTGGGCCTCGCGGGTGTCGGGGACCCAGTCGACCGCCACGACCTCGCAGCCCATGCGTTCGAGCCACGCCGGCACCTGCGGCACCGAGGCTGTCGCGCACCTTGCCCTCCCGGGCGGGACCACCCCGCAGAAGCTCATCGCCCAGGACGAGGATGCGCGCTCGCGGCCGGCGGGCGACGACGAGCGTCGTCGAGCCCACCCGCGGCGGCCAGTCCGACGTGCGCCGGGCCCAGTCTCGTGCCAGCCGCGACGAGGAGCTCGCCGAGCCCGGCCTCCTCCCCGGCCGGGCGGATGTCCTGACGATCCCGGACGTCGCCGTGCAGGCGACCCTGGTCGTCGAGGCGACCGTCCTCCGACCGCAGCACTCCCGTGGTGCCGACCGGGATCGCCCGCGCCCGTAGCGATCGGCACCGCCTGACCAGGTGCCAGTTCCGTCTCGTGCAGGTGACCGGCCCGGACGAGCGCCCCGACTGACCAGGGGCCCGACCCGCTCACTGCCCAGCCGTCCATCGC
The DNA here is from genome assembly GCA_963707385.1 of uncultured bacterium. Classification (GTDB taxonomy): domain Bacteria; phylum Actinomycetota; class Actinomycetes; order S36-B12; family S36-B12; genus UBA10649. The sequence goes on from CAVPPK010000007.1 coordinate 134,253, forward strand.
CGAGGCGTCGCGCGGCGGGAGCGGCGTGAGCGCATGCACGTCGACGGCGAGCACCCGGCGATCCGCCCGGTCGAGGGGCACTGTCTCCGACGGAAGAGCGCCGACCGACGCCTGCGCGGCGGCGCGAGCGTCGTCCCAGCGCGGGCAGCACGAGGGTCATCCGGTCAGGCCCTCTCTCTCCTCGATCGCGTCACTACCATTACCTACCATGCGCGCCTGGCTGTTCGGCATCCCGCCCGATCCGGCGCGACGGCTCACGGATCACGCGCGGCCGGAGCTGACGACATCCTCACGCCTGTGGCTGCCCGGGCCTCGGCGTGGGCATGCTGGCGATCATCGTGCTGCTCGTGCTGCCGGCCGACTCGCCCGCGGCCGACTTCGTCTACCTCGTCGCGGCGCTCCTCTGCCTCGTCGTCATCTTCGGGGAGGCGCTCACCACGCCTCGGGGCGCGCGCGGCCCCTGGTGGGCGCTCTTCGTCTTCCAGGCGCTCGAGATGGCCGGCCAGGCGGTCGAGGCCGTGCGGGTCACGTCCGACGGATCGGTCGACCTTCCCGGACTCCTGGACGCCGTGTCCCTTGCCGCCTACGTCCCCGCGTTCGTCGGCCTGGGGCTGCTGATCCATCGGCTGCGACCGGGGCGCGACGGCGAGTCGTGGATCGACGCGTCCATCCTGACCGTCACGGCCATCTGCGTCTTCGGCCTGTTCCTGATCGCACCGGCGTTCACCGCGCCCGTCGAGGGCTGGGCCGCGGTCGTCGTCGTGCTCTATCCGATCCTCGACCTGATCCTGACGAGCTGCCTCATCTGGCTGCTCGTCGGTCACGGCCGCCCGTCGGGGGCGCTCACCCTGCTCACGCTGTCCGTCGCCCTGACCATCGTGGCGAACGTCGGCCGGGACGCCAGCCTGGCCAGCGCCCCGAACGAGCCCCTGGCGGACTGGCAGGGGGTCGTCCGGCTCGCTGCCGTCATCGTGATGGCCGCTGCGGCGGCGGCTCCGACGGCCGACGTCATCGCGGACCCCAAGTCGCGTTCGGCGGTCCCGCCCACCACCCCTCGCCTGGCCCTCCTGGCGCTCGGCGTGCTCACGGTGCCGACGCTGCTGGCCGTGCAGGTCTGGCAGGAGGGCGGTGACGCGACCGTCCTCCTGGCGCTCGCCGCCATGATCGTCATCATCCTGGCCGTCTGGCGGATACAGGTCCTGGTGTCCACGGTCGAGCAGCAGCGTCGCGTGACCGAACTCGTCCTCGACTCCGCCGGCGACGGCATCGTCGGCCTGGACCGGCAGGGCTTCGTGCTGTTCGCGAACCTCGCCGCGCGACGCATGCTGCGCTGCCGCGAGAGCGACCTTCTCGGTCGAAGGTTCCACAACATCGCCCATCACGAGCATGCCGACGGGACGCCCTACCCGTGGCAGGAGTGCCCCGTGAGCGCGCTCGTCACGAGCGGCGAGCACGCCTTCCTCCCGGACCAGCGGTACGTCCGCCGCGACGGCACCGCCTTCCCCGTGGAGATCGTCATGTCGCCCCTCATCGTCGAGGGGGTGGTCACGGGGGCGGTGCAGTCCTTCCGCGATGTCTCGGAGCGCCTGGAGATGGAGGAGATCAAGCGCCAGTTCGTCTCGGTCGTGAGCCACGAGCTGCGGACGCCGCTGACGTCCATCAAGGGCAGCCTCCAGATGCTCGACTCCGGGATCATGGGTCCGCTGTCCGACGACCAGCAGGAGCTGGTCACGATGGCGGTGACCAACAGCGAGCGCCTCGGCCAACTGGTGAACGACATCCTCGACCTCGAGCGGCTCGATTCCGGGCGGATGCCGCTCGCCCCCGTCCAGGTCAGCGCCTTCGAGCTGGCCCGCGATTCGGCACGGGGCATCATGGGCGCCGCCGACGCCGCCGGAATCCGTCTCGCCGTCGAGCCGGCTCCCGAGGACGTCTCGGTGGACGTGATCGCGGACCCGCACCGCATGATCCAGGTCCTGACGAACCTGCTCGGCAACGCCATCAAGTTCAGCCAGCGGGGCTCCACCGTGAGCATCGGCGTGTCGCGGACGGACGACGAGGTGTCCATGGCCGTCGCCGATCGAGGGCGGGGAATCCCCGAGGACCAGCTTGCCTCCGTCTTCGACCGCTTCGGGCAGGTCGACGTGGGAGACGCACGCCGTGGCAGCGGCACGGGCCTCGGGCTGGCCATCGCGCGCGAGATCGTGGAGCGCAGCGGGGGGACCATCTCCGTGGAGAGCACCCTGGGTGAGGGCAGTACCTTCATCGTGACGATGCCCGCGGCGCACCTTCGCTCGACCGCACAGGAGACCACACCGTGACTCACCGGATCATGGTCGTCGACGACGATGACGATGTGCGTCGGCTTGCCTCGATGGCACTGGCACGCGTCGGCGGGTACGAGGTGACCTCCGTGGCGTCGGGAACCGCATGCCTCGAGGCCCTGGCGGACGGCCTGCCCGACGCCATCGTCCTGGACGTGATGATGCCGGGGATGGACGGGCCGACGACGCTGCACGCCCTCCGGGACCATCCCACCGCCCGCGACGTGCCCGGTGATCTTCCTCACGGCCGGGGTCGTGGACACCGACATGGACCGGCTCAGGGCCCTGCCCGTGGCCGGGATCCTGAACAAGCCGTTCGATCCCCTGCAGCTCTCGGCCCAGCTGGCGCAGATCCTCCGCTGGTGACGTGCGCGTGACCGGCCCGCCGCGGTTCGGAGCATAGGGTGAAGAGGTGCGCCGAACCCTGCCTGTCCTGCCCGCCCTTCTCGCGATCGCCCTGCTCGCGGGCTGCAGCGGGGACGGCGACGCCGCCGAGCCGTCCGTCTCCCCCGGCGCGACCAGCGCGGCGTCGCCCTCGGGCCAGCCGACGCCGAGCGCTTCCGCGACAGTGTCCCCGTCACCCTCCCCCTCGGCCAGCGGCGAGCCGGTGCGCATCCCGGCGACCGTGACGGGCCTGCACGTCGCGGGTGTGCAGGACGGGGAATGGCCGGACGACAACGTGCCGTTCGGCGCCCTTCGGCTGTGGGACAACGGCACCGCCTGGTCGCAGATCGAGACGGTCAAGGGCACCTACAACTGGGCGCTCGTGGACCGAGCCGTGGCCAACGCCGAGAAGCAGGGCATCAAGGACATCCTCATGGTGCTCGGCTCGACGCCGACGTGGAACGCGAAGCGCATCGTCCCGGGCGACTACCCGGTGCCGGGGGCCGCGTCCGCGCCCAAGAGCCTCGCCGCCTGGGACGCGTTCGTCACGCAGGTCGTCAAGCGCTACAAGGGCCGCATCACGGCGTACCAGATCTGGAACGAGGCCAGCCTCGTCATGTTCTGGGACGGCACTCCGGAGGCGATGGCCGAGCTCACCAAGCGCGCCTACGACATCATCAAGAAGGAGGACCCGAAGGCACGCGTGGTGGCGGCCAGCACGACGGTCCGCCTCGCGGGAGCCTTCGACCGCTTCTTCCCCAGCTACCTGGCGGCGCTCGCCGAGCAGGGCTGGCCCGTCGACGTCTTCGCGGCGCACCTGTACCCGAAGAGCAAGGGCACGACGGACGCGCGAGCCGCCTACATCACGCAGGTGGTCGATGCCCTGACGGCGGCGGGCGCGCCGGACCTGCCCGTCTGGGACACCGAGCTCAACTACGGCCTGGCCGGACCGGGGCCCGCGTACCCGCGCCAGAGCATCGAGGGTGCCAAGGCGCGCGACTGGGTCGTCCAGACCGCCTTCGACTCGCTGGCCCTGGGCATCGCACGCACCTACTGGTACATCTGGACCCCCGAGCCGTATCCCCTGCTCGGCCTGCAGCTGACCGACGACTCGGCGGCGGTGAAGGGACTGCGCGTCGTCAACCAGTGGATCGTGCGGGGCACCACCACCGGCTGCTCCAGTGACGGTGCCGTCACCTCGTGCGCGGTCGAGAAGAACGGGGTGCCGTCCGTCATCGCCTGGGCCGACGACGTGTCGGGGACGTTCACGGCGCCCGCGGGCATGACGCAGGTCTGCACGACGGCGAACCGCTGCTCCCCGATCGACGGGCCCGTGGAACTCACCGAGACGCCGGTCCGGCTGCTCCCCTAGGTCCGGCGTCCAGCCGACATCAGCCCTCGTCGATCCGGATCGGGCGCTCCTCGCGCACGGACTGCCACGCCGCCTGGCCGATGATCACCGGCGCGCGGCCGGCCGACCCGGGCACGGGCGACGGCCCGCCGTCGATGACGTAGTCCACGAAGGCGATCCACTCGTTGACGAACGACTCGCGATAGCGGTCCAGGAAGAAGTGCTGCAGGTTGGTGCCGCTGACGCCGTCCGCGGTGTACAGACGCCCGTAGTCCTTCAGGACGTTCTCGGACGTCGCCATGCCCGCGCTGCCCATGACCTCGACCCGCTGGTCGTATCCGTAGACGGCCTGCCGGCTGTTGTCGATCGTGGTGATGGCGCCGTTGGCGTGCGTGAGGACGACCACGGCGGTGTCGACGTCACCGACGGCGCCGATGGCGGGGTCGATCAGCACGGCTCCCTTGGCGAAGACCTCGACCACCGGTGAGCCGACGACGAAGCGGGCCATGTCGAAGTCGTGGATCGTCATGTCGACGAAGATCCCGCCGCTGTTGTCCACGTACCCCGGAGGCGGGAGCGCAGGGTCGCGGCTCGTGATGCGGGCCAGCTGCACGTCGCCGATCGCCGCCCGACTGCACCGCGCGCTGGACGGACCGATGGCCCGGATCGAACCTCCTGTTGAAGCCGACCATGAACGGCACGCCGGCACGGTCGACGGCGGCCAGCGCGCGGTCGACCTCGCGCACGTCGAGGCTCACCGGCTTCTCGCAGAAGACCGCCTTGCCCGCCTCGGCAGCCCGCACGATGAGGTCGACGTGGGACTCGCTGGGAGTGCAGATGGCCACCGCATCGACGTCGGGGGACGCGATCAGCTCGTCGACGGTCAGCGCGCGGACCTGGAGGTCGGCCGCCACGTCCACGGCCACGTCGGCGAAGGCGTCCGCCACCGCGACGACCTGCGAACGCGGGATCTGCCGGGCCAGGATCGCTGCATGCATCCGCCCGATGCGCCCCACCCCTGCGATGCCCACGCGGATGCTCGTCATGCCGGAAGCCTATCCACGGCGCCCCTCGGCGAGCGCGCGTCGGAGCACCTCACGGCGCCCGTCTCAGGGCAGACTCCTGACGAGCGCAGCGCCATCAGGCGGGCGCCGGAGGGCTGGGTCGTGGAGGTCCGGGTGCAGGGCGAGGGGCAGGCCACCGGTGCCGTCCGCCTCGTGGAGCACTGGTACCGCCATCACATCGCGATCATCGTGGAGGAGCGCCGGTCGGGCGCGCCTGAGCTGACCGGATCGATCCTCGCCGTGGCGCACGAACTGTCCTGGCGCAACGCCGTCGTCGCAGCCGCACGCGAGAGCGACCCGACGGACTGGCAGGCACTCACCGTGGCGCATGAGGCCGCGACGTACGAGTACCTGCTCGGCTGGACCGCCGGGACGTACGGCGTCGCCGAGGGCGACGTGCGCGCCGCGCAGACCAGCACCGGCTACCGCAAGCAGCCGCGCTGATCCGCTGCCGCCGGCAGAATCGCAACGCGCAGGGGTGTGGTTCGGCTGCCCCAGGGCAGTGGTAGCGTTCCTTCTCGCGCGCCGCTAGCTCAACTGGCAGAGCAGCTGACTCTTAATCAGCGGGTTGGGGGTTCAAGTCCCTCGCGGCGCACCATGTGAATGTGCAGCTTCGGCTGATCCTTTACGGATTGGCTTCGCCTGATCCTTTACGCGGTTTCGGCTGATGCCTTACGGCGGCTTCGGCTGATGCTTGACACTCCTCCGATGTTGGTGGAGCTGAGTGTCATGGAGCAGAGGTATCAGGCAGTGTCGTTCGTGATCCACGACGGCGAGTCCGTGGTGGAGGTGGCGCGGCGTTTCAACGTCTCGCGTCAGACGGTGCATGCGTGGCTGGCCCGTTATGAGCGAGGCGGCCTGGCGGCGCTCGCGGATCGGTCGCATCGGCCGAAGGGGTGCGCGCATCAGATGCCGGCCGCGGTCGAGGCGGTGGTGCTGGAGCTGCGGCGGGTCCATCCGGAGTGGGGTCCGCGCCGGCTGCTGCACGAGCTGGCCCGGGAGGGGATCGAGCCGCTGCCGTCGAGGTCTGGGATCTACCGGCTGCTGCGGCGGCAGGACCTGATCGACCCGAACGCTCGGCGGCGCCGGGATCGCAAGTTCAAGCGGTGGGAGCGGGGCACGGCGATGGAGCTGTGGCAGATGGACGTG
>CAVPPK010000008.1:0-12944 GCA_963707385.1 uncultured bacterium
GTGGGCGACTACCGCACCCGGATCGTGGGTCACGAGGATGATCGCGCCCTCGTAGCGCGCAGGGCCCCGAGCACCTCCTCGCGGCTCGCCGGGTCGAGGTTGTTCGTCGGCTCGTCGAGCAGCAGCACGTTCGCGCCCGGACACCACGAGGGTGGCCAGCGCCAGTCGGGTCTTCTCGCCGCCGGACAGCACGCCGGCGGGCTTGGTCGACGGCGTCCCCGCTGAACAGGAACGAGCCCGAGCACGGTGCGCTGCCGGGTGTCGTCCAGGTGCGGAGCCGCGTGCCGCATGGTTCTCGAGCACCGTCGCCGTGGGATCGAGGGTCTCGTGCTCCTGCGCGTAGTAGCCGACGACGGCGCCGTGCCCGGGCGTCACCTCGCCGGTGTCGGGCGTGTCGACCCCGGCGAGGATGCGCAGCAGCGTCGTCTTGCCGGCACCGTTGAGGCCGAGGATCACGACGCGCTGCTCCCGGTCGATCGCCAGGTCGACGTCGGTGAAGACCTCGAGCGAGCCGTAGGACTCGAGCAGCCCGGCCGCCATGAGCGGGACGCGGCCGCAGGGCTTGGGCTCGGGGAAGCGCAGAGCGGCGACCTTGTCGCTGCGGCGCACCTCGTCGCTGGAGGCCATGATCTTGTCGGCACGCTTGAGCATCGACTGCGCGGCCTTCGCCTTGGTGGCCTTGGCGCGCATCTTCTCGGCCTGGCTGCGCAGCGGCGTCGGCCTGCTGCTCGGCGTTGCGCCGCTCGCGGCGGCGGCGGCGCTCGTCGGCCTCGCGCGCGGTCGAGGTAGGCCTTCCAGCCCATGGAGTAGACGTCGATCTCGCGGCGGTTGGCGTCGAGGTGCCACACCTTGTTCACGGTGTCCTGCAGCAGCTCGGTGTCGTGGCTGATGACGATGAAGCCGCCCTCGTACGTCGACAGGAACTTGCGCAGCCAGCGCACCGAGTCGGCGTCGAGGTGGTTGGTGGGCTCGTCGAGCAGGAGGATGTCGGCGCCGCTGAACAGGATGCGGGCGAGCTCGACACGGCGCCGCTGGCCGCCGGAGAGGGTGCCGAGCGGCTGGTCGAGGATCCGCTCCTGCAGCCCCACGCTGGCGGCGATCGCCGCGGCCTGCGACTCGACGGCGTAGCCGCCGAGCGCCTCGAACTCCGCCTCGGCGCGCGCGTAGCGGCCGATCAGCCGGTCGCGCTCGTCCTCGTCGTCGGTGCCCATGCCCATGCTGGTCTCCTGCATGCGCCGCACGACGTCGTGCAGGCCGCGCGCCGACAGGATGCGGTCGCGGGCGATCTCCTCGGGGTTGCCGGAGCGCGGGTCCTGCGGCAGGTAGCCCACGGTGCCGCTCACGTGCACCTGGCCGCCGGCGGGCATCGTCTCCTGGGCGAGGATCCGGGTGAGCGTGGTCTTGCCGGCGCCGTTGCGGCCGACGAGGCCGATGCGGTCGCCCTTGGCGATGCGGAGGGAGGCGTTCTCGAGCAGGAGCGCCGAGCCGGCCCGGACTTCGAGACCGGTGGTGGAGATCATGGTTGCCTCAGTCTAGGCGCCCGCGCGCGAGGCGCCCGCCGAGCGGCTGCGCTCAGACGTTGAAGCCGAGCGCGCGGAGCATCTCGCGGCCGTCGTCGGTGATCTTGTCCGGTCCCCACGGCGGCATCCAGACCCAGTTGATCCGGAAGTCGTCGACGATCTCGCGTCGAGCGCCGACCGGGTCTGGTCCTCGATCACGTCGGTGAGCGGGCACGCCGCACTCGTCAGGGTCATGTCGACGGTGGCGATGTTGGCGTCGTCGACGCTGACGCCGTAGACGAGCCCGAGATCGACGACGTTGATGCCCAGCTCGGGGTCGACGACGTCCTTCATCGCCTCCAGCACGTCCTCGTCGGTCGCGATCGTCATGACGTTGCCTCCTCCTGGTCGAGCCCGATGCCTGCCTTGGCCTCTGCGTCCTGCAGGGCCATCCACGGCAGGAGCGCGCACTTGATGCGCGCGGGGTACTTGGCGACGCCCGACGAAGGCGACGCCGTCGCCGAGGACGTCCTCGTCGGGCTCCGCCGCGCCCTTGCTGTGCATGAGCTCGACGAACGCGCGACGCACGGTCGTCGGCGTCGGCCGGGTCGGCGCCCGTGACCATCTCCGACATCACGCTGGCGCTCGCCTGCGAGATCGAGCAGCCCTGGCCCTCGTAGCCGACCAGCAGGTGCCCGTCGCACGTCGAGGGCCACCTGCACGGTCACCTCGTCGCCGCACGTCGGGTTGACCTGGTGCGACTCCGCCGCCGGCTCGTCGAGGAGCGCTGCGGCCGCGCGGGTGCTTGTAGTGGTCGAGGATGATCTCCTGGTACAGCGATTCGAGGTCCACGTCACACTCCGAAGAACTTCTGGGCAGCAACGATGCCCTCGATGGCGATGTCGATGTCGGCGCGGTCGTTGTAGACGTAGGTCGACAGCCGCGTGGTGGCGGGCACCGAGTAGCGGCGGCACGTCGGCCACGCGCAGTGGTGCCCGACGCGCACCGCGACGCCCTTGTCGTCGAGGAACTGGCCCACGTCGTGCGGGTGCAGGCCGTCGACGACGAACGACACGGCGCTGCCGCGGTCGACGTTGTCGAGCGGCCCGATGACCCGCACGCCCGGCAGCTGCTCGAGCTGCTCGAGGGCGTACCCGGTGAGGTCGTGCTCGTGCGCCTCGACCGCGTCCATCCCGAGGTCCTGCAGGTAGGCGACCGCGGCCGCCAGGCCGACGGCCTGGGCGACCATCGGCGTGCCGGCCTCGAACCGCTTCGGCGGCGCCGCGTAGGTGCTGTGCTCCATGAAGACCGTCTCGATCATCGACCCGCCGGTGATGAACGGCGGCATCGACTCGAGCACCTCCGCGCGTCCCCAGAGCAGGCCGAGGCCGGTCGGTCCGAGCATCTTGTGCCCGCTCCAGGCCACGAGGTCCGCGCCGAGGGAGGCGACGTCGACGGGCATGTGCGGGATCGACTGGCAGGCGTCGACGATGCCGAGCGCGCCCGACGGCGCGCGCTCGGTCCATGATCTCGCGCGACCGGGTTGACGCGTGCCGAGGATGTTCGACTGGTGGACGACCGAGACGACCCGGGTGCGTGTCGTCGATGAGCGTGTCGAGCGCGCTCGAGGTCGAGGCGGCCGTCGTCGGTCAGGCCGATCCACCGCAGGGTCGCGCCGGTCTTGGCGCACACCTCCTGCCACGGCACGAGGTTCGCGTGGTGCTCCATCTGGGTGACGACGATCGAGTCCCCCGGCCGCAGCACGAAGCGCGGGTCGACGGAGTCAGCCGCGAAGGCCGCCTTGGCGGTCGCGTTGGAGAAGGCGTACGCACACCAGGTTGAGGCTCTCGGTGGCGTTCTTGGTGAAGACCACGTCCGACGCCGCGGCGCCGACGAAGCGCGGCGATGGCCTCCCGCGACGGACTCGTAGGCCTCGGTCGCCTCCTCGGCGAGCTGGTGCGCACCGCGGTGCACGCCGGCGTTGCTCGTCTCGTAGAAGGCGCGCTCGGCGTCGAGCACCGCCATCGGCTTCTGGCTCGTGGCCGCGCTGTCGAGGTAGACCAGCGGCCGGTCGTTGCGCACGGTGCGCTGCAGGATCGGGAAGTCCTTCCTGATCCTGGCGACGTCGAGGGGCTGCACCACCGGGGCTCCTAGGACGCCGGTGCCGTGATGAAGCGCTCGTAGCCCTCGGACTCGAGGACGGCCGCCAGCTCCGGGCCGCCGCTCTCGACGATGCGGCCGTCGAAGAAGACGTGCACGTGGTCGGCCGCGATGTACCGCAGGATGCGGGTGTAGTGGGTGATCAGCAGGGTGCCGGCGCCCGTCTCCTCGCGGAAGGCGTTGAAGCCCTCCGAGACGACGCGCAGCGCGTCGACGTCGAGGCCGGAGTCCGTCTCGTCGAGGATGGCGATCTTCGGCTTGAGCAGCGAGAGCTGGAGGATCTCGTGGCGCTTCTTCTCGCCGCCGGAGAAGCCCTCGTTGACGTTGCGCTCGGCGAACGCCGGATCCATCTGGAGGACGCCCATCGCGTCCTTCATCTCCTTGATCCACGTGCGCAGCTTCGGCGCCTCGCCGCGCACGGCGGTGGCCGACGTGCGCAGGAAGTTCGACACGGAGACGCCGGGCACCTCGACCGGGTACTGCATCGCCAGGAAGAGCCCGGCCCGCGCACGCTCGTCGACGGACATCGCGAGCACGTCCTCGCCGTCGAGGGTGATCGACCCCTGCGTCACGACGTACTTCGGGTGCCCGGCGATGACGTAGGCCAGCGTGGACTTGCCGGAGCCGTTCGGGCCCATGACGGCGTGGGTGCTGCCGGACTCGATCGTGAGGGTGACCCCGCGCAGGATCTCCTTGGGGCCGGCGTCGGTGATGACCGACGCGTGCAGGTCCTCGATGGCCAGGGTGCTCATGTGTTCCTCGTTCCTTGTGTGACGGGTTCGTGGCCGGGTCAGCCGGCGTGGTGCTGACGGGCAGCGGAGTGGGGTCGACCTCGATGACGGCGTCGTCGCCGTCGCCCTCGATGCGGACGGCGTAGGTCGCGACCGGCTCGATGGCCGGCAGGCTCAGCGGGCGGCCGGTGCGCAGGTCGAACGCGGAGCCGTGGCAGCCAGCACTCGATGGCGCAGCCGTCGACCTCGCCCTCGGCCAGCGACACGTCGGCGTGCGAGCAGCGGTCGTTGATGGCGAAGACGCCGTCGTCGGCGCGGACGACCGCGATCGGCGGTGCCGTCGATGACGACCCGCCTGGCCGAGTTCGGGGCGACCTCGGAGAGCAGGCAGGCCAGCGTGGAAGCCGCTCACGCGCCGACCTCCAGACCGCGCCTCGAGCTCGGCCTCGAGCTCGGGATCCATGCCCAGGCGCTGCGCGATCCGCTGGAGCACCGCCTCGCGCCACTCGGCGCTCGGGATGCGCGCCAGGACGTCGACGAAGAACCCGCGCACGACGAGCTGCCGGGCGACGCGCTCGGGGATGCCGCGCGCCTGCAGGTAGAACAGCTGCTCGTCGTCGAAGCGGCCGGTCGCGCTGGCGTGGCCGGCGCTGGCGACGTCGCCGGTCTCGAGCTCGAGGTTGGGCACCGAGTCGGCGCGCGGGCCGTCGTCGAGCAGCAGGTTGCGGTTCATCTCGTAGGTGTCGGTGCCGGTCGCCGTGCGGCGGACGAGGACGTCGCCGATCCAGACCGTGTGCGAGCCCGCGCCCGGTGAGGGCGCCCTTGAAGACCACGTTGCTCGTGCAGTGCGGCTGGTCGTGCTCGACGAAGATCCGGTGCTCGAGGTACTGGCCGCCCTCGGCGAAGAAGGCACCGAGCAGCTCGGCCGATCCGCCGGGACCGGCGTACGAGACCGACGGCACGATGCGGACGATCCGCCCGCCGATCGTGACGACCGCGCCCGACGAAGCGGGCGTCGCGGCCGACCTGCGTGTGCCACTGCCACAGGTGCGTCCGCTCGGCCGGCCCGTCCATCACGGAGAGCATGGTCAGCTCCGCGCCGTCGCCGACCTCGGTGACGATGGAGCCGCTGACGTCGACCGTGACGCGTCGTGCACGAGGACGACGGTCGCCTTGGCGTGACGGCCGATGCGCACGTCGACGTGCCCGTACGACAGCGGCGTCGTCGCCGCGCAGGTCGCACGACGATGGGGCTCGGCACGACCTCGTCGGCCGCGACGCGCACGGCGACGACCGTGACCGGACGCCCGCCCGGGCGATCGCCGACGGGCGGTCGGTCGGCAGCCACGCGGTCGGCTCGGCGTCGGCCGCGTCGACGACGGACACGTGCGCGGCTGGCCGTCGCCGTCAGCGACCCGGCGGCGGGGTCCGGCGACATGAACGCCGCCAGCTGGTCGGTCGGGGCGAAGCGCCACTCCTCCTCGCGGCCCTGGGGCACCGGGAAGTCCTCGATGTCCGTCGACGCGATGCGCGGGGCATGGTCGACAGGCGGGGCGGCAAGCACGGTCACCCGACGGCACCTTCCATCTGGAGCTCGATGAGGCGGTTCAGCTCGAGGGCGTACTCCATCGGCAGCTCGCGCGCGATGGGCTCGATGAAGCCGCGCACGATCATCGCCATCGCCTCGTCCTCGGTGAGGCCGCGGGACATCAGGTAGAACAGCTGGTCCGCGCTGATCTTGGAGACCGTGGCCTCGTGGCCCATCGACACGTCGTCCTCGCGGACGTCGACGTAGGGGTACGTGTCGGAGCGCGAGATGTCGTCGACGAGCAGGGCGTCGCACTTCACCGTGCTCTTCGAGTTGTGCGCGCCCTCGAGGATCTGCACGAGGCCGCGGTACGACGTGCGGCCGCCGCCGCGGGCCACGGACTTGCGAGATGATGTTGGACGACGTGTTCGGCGCCGCGTGCACCATCTTGGCGCCGGCGTCCTGGTGCTGGCCCTCGCCGGCGAACGCGATCGACAGCGTCTCGCCCTTGGCGTGCTCGCCCGGTCAGCCACACGGCCGGGTACTTCATGGTCACCTTGGAGCCGAGGTTGCCGTCGACCCACTCCATGGTGGCGCCCTCCTGGGCGACGGCGCGCTTGGTGACGAGGTTGTAGACGTTGTTCGACCAGTTCTGGATGGTCGTGTAGCGGCAGCGGCCGCCCTTCTTGACGATGATCTCGACGACGGCCGAGTGCAGCGAGTCGGAGGAGTAGATCGGCGCCGTGCAGCCCTCGACGTAGTGCACGTAGGCGCCCTCGTCGACGATGATCAGCGTCCGCTCGAACTGGCCCATGTTCTCGGTGTTGATGCGGAAGTAGGCCTGCAGCGGGATGTCGACGTGCACGCCCTTGGGCACGTAGATGAACGAGCCGCCGGACCACACCGCCGTGTTGAGCGCGGCGAACTTGTTGTCGCCGACGGGGATGACGGAGCCGAAGTACTCCTTGAAGACGTCCTCGTGCTCGCGCAGGCCGGTGTCGGTGTCGAGGAAGAGCACGCCCTGCTGCCTCGAGGTCCTCGCGGATCGCGTGGTAGACGACCTCGGACTCGTACTGGGCGGCGACACCGGACGACCAGGCGCTGCTTCTCCGCCTCGGGGATGCCCAGCCGGTCGTAGGTGTTCTTGATGTCGTCGGGCAGGTCGTCCCAGCTGGCCGCCTGCTTCTCGGTCGACCGCACGAAGTACTTGATGTTGTCGAAGTCGATGCCGCTCAGGTCCGAGCCCCACGTCGGCATCGGCTTCTTGCCGAACAGCCGCAGGCCCTTCAGCCGCAGGTCGAGCATCCACTCCGGCTCGTTCTTCTTCGCCGAGATGTCGCGCACGACGTCCTCGTTGAGGCCGCGACGGGCGTTGGAGCCGGCGTCGTCGGCGTCGTGCCAGCCGTACTCGTAGCGACCGAGCTCGTCGATCGTTGCGGCTTGTTCCTGCGCTGCAGTGCTCATGCCGGGACCTTTCCGAGGGTGCTGCGGTGGCGTGGATGTTCGAAGACGCGTGGATGTTCGACGACTCTGCGGCGATGACGGCGGTGCAGACCTCGTCGCCGTGGGCGAGGGTGGCCAGTCGCGTGACGTGCCTGCCGAGCACCCGGCTCAGCTCGGCGGTCTCGGCCTCGCAGAAGGCGGGGAACTCGCGGGCGGCGTCGACGACGGGGCAGTGGTGCTGGCAGAGCTGGACGGCGACGTCGCCGAGCGGCTCGATCACGGCGGCGTAGCCCGCGCGGGTCAGCATGTCGGCGACGTCCTGCGGGGTGGCCGAGCCGTCGGCCGTGGGCAGCGGCGCCGGCGAGCTGCCGGGCCCGATCGGCGGCGAAGGACTCGACCGCCGGCGGGGCCGTACTCGCGTGGACAGGAACCGCAGGGCGGCGAGGGCGAGGCCGTCGTAGGCCTGGTCGCAGGCCGACCGGCCCGCGGCGGTCAGCGTGAAGACGCTGCCGGGACGGCCGCGGCCGCGCTTGGGCGTGGGGCCGTACGGCGCGCGGTCGTGGGCCACGACGAGGCCCTCGTCCACGAGGGCCGTGAGGTGCCGGCGCACGCCCGGCCGGGGTCATCTCCAGGGACTCCGCGAGGTCGGCCGCGGTGGACGGCCCGGCCTGGAGCAGGGCGCGCGCGACCCGCTCCGCTGCCTCGCCGTGGAATTTCACAACCACATTGTTGCGTAAATCGCCCGACAGCGCCAACTGGGGGGCTCCCGCGGGCCTCGGCCTATGCTCCGCGAGGTGCCCGATCCCGCCGTCACGCGTCCGCGACCTCGTGGTCCGCTACGGGGCCCGGACGGCGGTCTCGGGCCTGTCCTTCGAGGCCCCGGCCGGGCAGGTGACGGCCCTCGTCGGGCCCAACGGCGCCGGGAAGACCTCCACCGTCGAGGTGTGCGTCGGCCTGCGCCCGATGGCCGGCGGCACCGTGGAGGTGCTCGGGCGCGACCTCGTCCGCCCGGGCCGCGGCTCCCGACCCGCGGCATCGGCGTCATGCTGCAGGACGGCGGCCTGTACTCCACCGCCCGGCCGCTGGAGCTGGTCGCGGTACATCGCCTCGCTGTACCCGGACCCCGACGACCCGGCGGCGCTGCTCGAGGGCCTGGGCATCGACCCGGGCACGCGCACCACCATCAAGCGGCTCTCCGGCGGCGAGCAGCAGCGCGTGAAGACGGCGGCTGCCCTCGTCGGCCGGCCCCGAGCTCGCCTTCCTCGACGAGCCGACGGCCGGCCTGGACGCGCTCGGGCGCCGCACGTTCCACGACCTCGTCCGCGGACTCGTCGAGCGCGGCACGACGATCGTCCTCACCACGCACCTGATGGACGACGTCGAGCGACTCGCCGACCAGGTCGTCGTGGTGGCGCGGGGCCGAGACGTGCGGCAGGGCAGCATCGCCGAGCTCGTCGGCGAGGAGGAGAGCGTCTCGTTCCGTGGCCCCATGCACGCCGACCTGCGCGGCCTGAGGGCCGTCCTGCCCGACGGCGGCGACGTCGTCGAGCACCCGGCCGGCCACTACCGGGTCACCGGTCGCCGCCGATCCGATGGTCCTGTCCGCGATCGCCGCCTGGTGCGGCCAGCACGGCGTGCGCACCGCCGATCTCAGCGTCGGCCGACGGTCCCTCGAGGACGTCATCGTCGAGCTCGTGGGGGACCTGTGATCGGCACCGCGATCGCACCGCCCGACGGGCCTGGGCCCATGCGCGCTGGGAGACGCGCCTGCTGCTGCGCAACGGCGAGCAGGTCCTGCTCACGCTCATCATCCCGGTCGGCATCATGCTCGGGCTCACCCTGACCGACGTGTTCGCCCAGTCCGACGGCGACGACCGCACGGCGCGGGCGCTCGCCACCGTGCTGGCCGTCAGCGTCATCAGCGCCGCCTTCACGTCGCTGGCCATCGCCACGGCGTTCGAGCGCCGGTCCGGGGCCCTGCGGTTCCTCGGCACCACTCCCCTGACCCGCTCCGAGCTGCTCGCGCGGCAAGGCTCTCGCGACGCTCGCGATGACCGCGCTGTCGGCCGCCGTGGCGTGCGCTCACGCGCGCTGGCGGTCGGCTGGCGGCCCTGCGCGGGCGCCGTCTGGGCGGTGCCCGTCATCGTCCTCGGGCACGGCGACCTTCGCCGCCTGGGGCATGTGCCTCGCCGGCCTGCTGCGCGCCGAGGCCGTCCTCGCCGTCGCGAACGGCGTCTTCCTGTTCCTGATCATGTTCGGCGGCGTCGTCATCCCCGCCGCGTCCCTGCCCGGACCACTCGCGACACTGGCGCCGTGGCTGCCGTCCGGAGCGCTCGTCGAGGCACTCACGACCGTCCTCGTCGACGGTCGGTGCCCTCGGCTGGACGGCCGGTCGCCGTCCTGCGTCGCCTGGGGCGCCGCGGGCACGGCCCTCGCTGCTCGAACCTTCCGCTGGTCGTAGGGTGGGGAGCGTGACGGACACCCTCACAGCGGCGGCCGTGTCCCTCGACGAGCGGACGCTCCCCACGCGGGATCCGCGGCGGTCTACGTCGCCAACCTGGTCGCCCAGACCGGCATCGTCGTCACCGGCGCCATCGTGCGGATCACGGAGTCGGGCCTCGGGTGCCCCACCTGGCCGGAGTGCGTCGACGGATCGATCGCCCCCACCGCCGAGCAGGCGGAGTCGTTCCACAAGTACATCGAGTTCGGCAACCGCCTGCTCACCTTCGTGCTGGTCATCCTGGCCGTCGCGGCACTCGTGGCGGCGGTCATCGACCGCACGGCGCCGGCGCCGCGCGGGCCTGCCCGCCGCGGCCGGTCCTGCTCCTCCTCGCCGCCGATCCCGATCGTCGGCACCGTCGCCCAGGCCGTGCTCGGCGGCATCACGGTCCTCACCGGCCTGCACCCGGCACACGGTCGCCGCCCACTTCCTGCTGTCGATGGTGATCATCGCCGGGGTGTCGGCGCTCGTCGTGCGCTCCGGCGACGCCGGGGACCGACCGATCACCTGGCTCGGCGCCGCGCCCGGTGCGCGTGCTGGCCTGGCTGCTCGTCGCCACGAGCGCCCTCGTCGTGCTCCTCGGGGTCCTCGTCACGGGGTCCGGCCCGCACAGCGGCGACGACAGCGCGGAGCGGCTCGGCCTCGACCCGCGCACGGTCTCCTGGCTGCACGCCGACGTCGTCCTGCTGTTCCTGGGCCTCACCGTCGGGCTGCTGGTGGTGCTGAGCGTCCTGCGCGGACCGCGGCTCGGCCCTGACCCGCGCATGGATCCTGCTCGGCGTCTCCCTCAGCCAGGGCGCCGTCGGCTACGTGCAGTACTTCACCGGCCTGCCCGAGGTGCTCGTCGGGCTCCACGTCCTCGGCGCCTGCCTCGTGTGGATCGCCACGCTGTTCATCCCGCCGGCCCTGCGCTCGCGCGGCGCGGTGCCGACGGCTGACCGCGTCGGGCCGAGCCGCTACGGCACGAACGGGTCGAGCGCGACCAGCAGGAACAGCAGCGCCAGGTACGTGATCGACCCGTGGAAGAGCCGCATCGCGGTCGCCGTGACCGTGCCGGAACCGGCGGCGATGCGGCGCTTGAGCAGGTAGGCCTCCCACAGGAAGCCGGCGCCGAGCAGCGGCGGCGCCGATGCCGTAGACCCAGCCCATGGGCGCGACCGGCACGAGCACCAGCGAGGTGGCCACCATCACCCACGTGTAGACGACGATGCTGTTGGCCACCTGGCGCGTCGGTGCGGACGACGGGGAGCATCGGGACGCCGGCGGCGGCGTAGTCGTCCTTGAACCGCATCGCCAGCGGCCAGTAGTGCGGCGGGGTCCAGAAGAAGATGATGAGGAACAGCACGACCGGAGTCCACGACAGCGACCCGGTCACGGCGGCCCAGGCGATCAGCACGGGCATGCACCCGGCCGCGCCGCCCCACACGATGTTCTGCGGGGTGCGACGCTTGAGCAGCATCGTGTAGCCCACCGCGTAGAACGCGATGGCCAGCCAGCGCCAGCGCGGCGGCGAGGGCGTTCGACGTCAGCGAGCAGGACGAGGGCGCTGGCCACGGCGAGGAGCGCGCCCTGCCACAGGCCGGCGCGGACGCTGACCACGCCCATGGCTGCCGGCCGGTGGAACGTGCGCCGCATGATCGCGTCGATGTCGCGGTCGTACACGCTGTTGAAGGTGTTGGCCGACCCGGCGGCAAGGGTGCCGCCGACGAGGACGCCGATGGTGGGCCACAGCGGCGGCAGGCCGCCGGCCGCGAGGAAGGTGGTGGGCAGCGCGGTGGCGAGCAGCAGCTCGACGATGCGCGGCTTGGTGAGCGCGACGTGGGCACGCAGCCGGTTCGCGCCGGTGACCTCGCCCTCAGGCCGCATGTCGATCGTCACCTGTCTCCCCAGAGCCGTACCTCGGCCGGACAGGCCGTTCCCGTGCCTGTCACCCTACCCGTGCCGCAAGCCCGGCTCACCCGGAGGCGGCTTCGCTAGGGTCGGTGACATGACTTCAGCGGCCGACGCGCGCCCCCTCTCCCCCCTCGACTGGTCGCCGGACGACGACCAGCGCCGTGACCTACCTGCGGGCGCTGGCCATGGACGCCGTCCAGCGGGTCGGCAACGGGCACCCGGGCACGGCGATGAGCCTGGCCCCCGTCGCCTACCTGCTCTTCCAGAAGGTCATGCGGCACGACCCCAAGGACCCGGCCTGGCTGGGCCGCGACCGATTCGTCCTGTCCCCCGGCCACTCGAGCCTGACGCTCTACAGCCAGCTCTTCCTGTCCGACTACGGCCTCACGATGGCCGACCTCGAGGCCTTCCGCACGTGGGGCAGCCGCACCCCGGGCCACCCCGAGCACGGGCACACGGCCGGCGTCGAGACGACGACCGGTCCGCTCGGCCAGGGCCTCGCCACGGCCGTCGGCATGGCCATGGGCGCCCGCTACGAGCGCGGCCTCCTCGATCCCGACGCCGCCGCCGGGCGACAGCCCGTTCGACCACCGCGATCTGGTGCATCGTCGGCGACGGCGACCTCGAGGAGGGCGTGACCTCCGAGGCCTCGTCGCTCGCGGGACTGCAGCAGCTCGACCGGCTCGTCGTCCTCTACGACGACAACCACATCTCGATCGAGGGCGACACCGCGATCGCCTTCCACGAGGACGTCACCGAGCGCTACCGCGCGTACGGCTGGGCGACCCACACGGTGGCCATGAACGCCGACGGGTCGATCGACGTCGCCGGCGTCCACGCGGCGATCCAGGCTGCCGTGGCCGAGAAGGACCGGCCGACGTTCATCCAGGTGCGCAGCACCATCGGGTGGCCCTCGCCGAACCTGCAGAACACCGGCAAGGTGCACGGCTCGGCGCTGGGCGAGCCCGAGGTGCGGGCCACCAAGGAGGTCCTGGGCCTCGACCCCGACGCGCACTTCGCCTTCCCGGACGACCTGCTCGTCGCGCGTGCGCGCGAACCTGCGGCACCGCGTCGATGCCGCCCGTGGCACGTGGGATGCCTCGTTCGCGTCGTGGCGCGCGTCGCACGCCGACAACGCAGCGCTGCTGGACCGGCTGCTGGCGGGCGACCTGCCGAGCGGGTTCGAGGCA
>CAVPPK010000009.1:0-222500 GCA_963707385.1 uncultured bacterium
TTGCGGGTGAACTGGAACAGCGACATGTCGGGCCGCCCCCACGGTCCGTAGACGGTGAAGAAGCGCAAGCCCGTTACCGGCAGCCCGAAGAGATGGGCGTAGGAATGCGCCATCAGCTCGTTCGCCTTCTTGGTCGCGCCGTAAAGGCTCACCGGATGATCGACATTATCGCTGACGCTGAACGGTAGCTTGCGGTTCGCGCCGTACACCGAGCTCGACGAAGCGTAGACGAGATGCTCCACGCCGTGATGGCGGCAGCCTTCGAGCACGTGCAGGAAGCCCCTGATATTGGCCTCAATATAAGCGTGCGGATGATGCAGCGAGTAGCGGACGCCGGCCTGCGCGGCGAGATGGATGACGCGCTCCGGCTTCTCCTCGGCGAACACCGCACCCACGACTTCCTGGTCGGCGAGGTCGGCCTTGATGAAATGAAAACCGTTTCGCCCCTCCAGCCGCGCTAGCCGTGCCTCTTTGAGAGAGACATCGTAATAAGGGCTCATATTGTCGAGCCCAACGACCTCATCGCCGCGATCGAGCAGCCGGGCCGCCGTGTGAAAACCGATGAAGCCGGCGGCGCCGGTGACCAAAATGCGCATGTGACTGTCGCTCTACCCCTCCGCCCGCTTTGCCTTGGCGAGCGAGGCCACAAGAGCCATCGGCGCTTCCGCCTGTCAACCGCGCGGGCGTGGTAGGCTCCAGTTGACGGTTGCAGGGCCGCTCGCTATAGACCGGGGCTCATTATCCCCAACTCTTCCGCGCTTTCCGGGATCGGCCGGTGCCGAAAGGGCTCAACGTTTAGGACCTGCCAATGGCCAATACCAAATCGGCGAAGAAGGCTGCCCGCCAGACCGTCCGCCGCACTGAAGCCAACAAAGCACGCCGCAGCCGCGCGCGCAGCTACGCGCGCAAAGTGGAAGAGGCGATCGCCTCCGGCGACAAGGCTGCCGCAGCCGCGGCGCTGAAGGAAGCCGAGCCGGTGCTCGCGCGCACGGCACAAAAGGGGCTCGTGCACCGCAAGACGGCCTCACGCAAGGTCTCCCGGCTTGCCAAGCGCGTCAGCGCCATGTCGGGCGCCTAACCCCAAAAAAGCACCAACTGTTGCAGTCAAGTGACAGACGGGCGGCCATGGCCGCCCGTCTCGCGTTGGAGCCGTGTCAATTCGGTGAAGCTATTTCAACCGTTTGACTTCGGTCCCGTGACATTGCGGGCGAACCTCGCGTTTCCCCCATAAAAATTTCCCGTCACATGGCAGTTGGATAAACTGTGCGCGAGTGCCCTTCCCGGACACCGCCGTGGGCAAAATTCAGGCGTCCCGTCAGAGGTTTGCCAGTCGTAGCAAATGCTCCGTCAGCGTTGGATTCTAGGGATATTCGCGCAACCCCCTCGCTTGATCACCACGGGGCCCATGTGTATAGTCCAACCATCCGAACGGGGCAGTTCCCCTCCTGACAATTGAGCGTTAGGCACCTGGTTCCAGCCAGAGTGCACTTGTCTTGTCTCAATTGTCGAAGTTGTGGGAAAATTGTAGATGGTTAACGATAAACCTGCGTGGGGCTTTGTGTAAGGGTTCGGCGTAGCCACCACATATAGTGGCTGACATTCCAATTCTTCTTTGAAGTTGCTTGGGAGAAGCGTCCTTTGAGCAACCGGGGGTCCGATAGCAATGATCGATGAAGTCGACGTCACCGCAGCGTGGGAGGGCCTGACCTCAGGCCCGCGCTCGCAGCTCGTCGACGTGCGCACCCGCGCGGAGTGGACCTATGTCGGCATTCCCGATCTTGCTCCGATCGGCAAGCGGGCTGTGCTTGTCGAATGGCAGACCTTTCCCGATCAGGCCGTTGATGCGCGCTTTGTCGAGCGCCTCGCCGGCGAGCTCAAGGCGCTCGGGGTGCAATCGGACGACGACCTCTATTTTATTTGCCGTTCGGGTAGCCGGAGCCTGGCAGCGGCCAGGGCGCTGGCTGAGGCTGGGTATTCGTCGTGCCACAACGTCTCAGGCGGTTTCGAAGGACCGCTCGACGATTTGCGGCATCGCGGCACCCTTGGTGGATGGAAAGCGTCCGGACTCCCCTGGCTGCAAGGTTAGCCCGGGAAGCCTTGGCGCAAGGACGGACATACTGTCCGCGTCGACTTGTTGACTGCTCAAGTAAAAAGCGTGCGGTGCGTAACGGCGCGAACGAGAACAATGGAGCAGAAGAAGAACCGTGGCACAGCAAGAGCAGTTCGCGTCCTCAGGCGATGCTTGGGGGCGGGTCAAAAGCCGGCTACGCGCGGAGTTGGGCGAGGATGTATTCGCCAGCTGGTTTAGGGGGGTCGAGCTTGAGCGCCTCGATGAGGGCTGCGTCCACCTGACGGTGGCGACGCGCTTCCTGCGCAATTGGCTCAGATCGCATTACTACGATTTCGTGCTGAGAACTCTTGAGGTCCGAGTGGGCCGAGGTCGATCGCGTCGAGTTTCGGGTGCGGCAGCCGCATTTCGGCAATGAGCAGCCGAAGGAGATGTTGCGCCAGAAGCCGGTGGCGCTGCCGGCAGTCGAGGAAACTCCGCCGCTGCCAATGCCGCTGCGCACGGGCTATGGCGGATTCGAAGGCTCGCCGCTCGATCCGAGGCTCACTTTCACCACGTTCCTCGTCGGCGCGTCGAACCGGCTGGCGCATGCCGCAGCCCAGGAAGTCGCGGGCGCCTTCTCAACGCCACAGCAGCTTTTCAACCCTCTGTTCGTCCACGGCAGCGTCGGCTTGGGCAAAACCCATTTGCTGCACGCAATTTCCTGGGACGTGAAGCAGCGGAAGCCAGAGGCGCAAGTGCTCTATCTCACCGCCGAGCGCTTCATGTCGGGCTTCGTCCAGGCCTTGCGCGCGCGGGATGCACTCGCCTTCAAGGAGAAGCTGCGCAAGATCGACATTCTGCTCATCGACGACATGGAGTTTCTGCAAGGGCCGACCATCCAGCAGGAGTTCTGCCACACGCTGAACTCGCTGATCGACGGCGGTCGGCAGGTGGTAGTGGCGGCTGACCGGGCGCCGACCCAGCTCGACAAGCTCGACATGCGCATGCGGTCGCGGCTTGGCGGCGGCCTCGTGGCCGAGATTGGCATCATGGACTACGAGCTCCGCCACAAGATTCTGTCCAAGCGGGCCACCGAAGCGTGTTGCGAGACGCGCGGGCTCGCCATTTCCGACATAGTGCTCGCCTTCCTCGCCGAGCGGCTCACCGAGAGCGGGCGTGAGCTCGAAGGCGCCATCCATCGCTTACGCGCGAGCTACCAGCTCACCGACGAGCAGGTGACCATTGAGATCGCCGAGCAGATCGTGCGCGACCTGATGCGGGGTGCCGAGCCAAGGCGGGTGCGCATCGACGACATCCTGCGCACCGTATCGAAGCATTACGGGGTGAACCGCGGCGACCTGCTGTCGGGACGGCGCAACCGGTCGATTGTAAGGCCGCGCCAGATCGGCATGTATCTCGCGAAGCTGCTCACCTCGCGCTCGCTGCCAGAGATCGGCCGCAGGTTCGGCAACCGCGATCACACGACCGTGCTGCATGCGATCCGCAAGATCGAGCAGCTCATGTCCGACGACAATCAGCTCCGCGAGGAGATCGAGCTCCTGAAGCGGCTGCTGCGCGATTAGGGGGGTTGAAATTCAAGGAAAAGGGGGCTCCAGGCCCTCTCGCACGCTCTTGCAAATTTGCCCCTATCGGGTCAAGTTCAAGCGGGAGTCTTTAGCTTTCATCGCGCCTTTTAGGGGTTCTCGCGCCGGGTCTTTGACGGCTTCGGCCGGGACGCCTGCAACCACCCCGATGGGGCGCCCGAGTGGTCTCGCTTAACCCATGCAGTTCACCATCGACAAGCCAAGTCTGACCAAGGCGCTCGCCCATGTGACGAGCGTGGTCGAGCGGCGCAACACCATTCCCATCCTGTCCAACGTTCATCTCGGCACGCGCAACAACGAGCTGAAGCTGACCTCGACCGACCTCGACATGGAGATCGTCGAAACGGTGCCGGCGCGGGCCAAAGGCGAAGGCGCGACCACAGTGCCAGCCCACATGTTCCACGACATCGTGCGCAAGCTGCCTGAGGGAAGCGATATCGAGATTGCGCGGGATGGCGACCAGGGCCGGCTCACCATCAGTTGCGGTCAGGCGCGCTTCTCGCTGCAGACGCTGACGGCAGACGACTTTCCGTCCTTGAGCGTCGACGATCTCGGCCATGCCTTCACCATGCCTGCGGCAGACTTGAAGCGCCTCATTGAGAAGACGCGCTTCGCCATCTCCACCGAGGAGACCCGCTATTATCTGAACGGCATATATCTCCATGCAGCGGAGAGCCGTGGCAAGCCGGTGCTTCGCGCCGTCGCCACCGACGGTCACCGGCTGGCGCAAGTGGAATTGCCGCTTCCCGCTGGCGCCAAGGACATGCCCGGCGTGATCGTGCCGCGTAAAACCGTGGCCGAGCTCGCGAAACTCGCCGAGAATGGCGACGGCGATGTGCGCATCGAGCTGTCGCCTTCCAAGATCCGCGTCACGACGGCGCGCGTGGTGCTGACCTCGAAGCTGATCGACGGCACGTTCCCAGACTATGAGCGCGTGATCCCGCAAGGGAACGACAAGACCATGGAGGTCGACAACAACGCCTTTGCCGAGGCAGTCGACCGCGTCTCGACGCTCTCGAGCGACAAGGGCCGCGCGGTGAAGCTTTCCATCACCGACGGCAGACTGACGCTTTCGGTCAACAATCCCGACAGCGGCAGCGCGAGCGAGGAGCTTCCCGTTGAGTACGGCTTCGATCCGCTCGAGATCGGCTTCAACGCACGCTATCTGCTCGACATTTCCGGGCAGCTAGAAGGCGGCACCGCCGAGTTCCAGCTCGCCGATCCAGGCTCGCCGACCATGATCCGCGACGGCAAGGATGTCTCCGCGCTCTATGTGCTCATGCCGATGCGGGTATGAGGGCGGCCCTGAGCGGACATCGCGAGCGGGCCGTTGACGAGGCGATGGGCGAGGCCACCGGCGACGCCAGGCCACGGCTCTATGTCGAGGAGCTGAAGCTCACCAACTTTCGTAACTACGAGCGTGCGGGCGTTAGCCTCGATGAGCGCCCCGTGGTGCTGGTCGGCGACAATGGCGCGGGCAAAACCAATCTGCTCGAGGCCGTATCGCTTCTTGGGTCCGGCCAGGGCTTGCGCGGGCGGGACTACGGCGAGCTTGCGCGGAAGGACGGTGCGGGCGGCTGGGCGGTCGCGGCAACGGTGATGTCGCTCGAAGGCGTGGTCGAGATCGGCACCGGCTTCGGTCTCGCCGGCGAAAGCGAAGGCTCAGGCCGCAGTGTGCGCATCGCCGGTAAGGATCAGAGCGCGGGGGCGCTTGCCCACTACGTGCAGCTCGTCTGGGTGATCCCTGAGATGGATGGACTGTTCACCGGTCCTGCTTCCGAGCGCCGCCGCTTACTCGACCGGCTGATGCTCGCCATCGATCCAAAGATGAGTGGGCCGCGCGGTCGCTACGACCGCGCCATGCGCCAGCGCAGCCGCCTGTTCCAGATGCGCGAGGGATCGCCGTCATTGTTCGCGGGCCTCGAGGAGCAGATGGCGGAGGCTGGAGTTGCCATCGCAGCGGCGAGGCTCGAGGCGGTGGCGCGGCTCTCGACGCTGATCGAGGCCACCCACGAAGCGCGCGGGCCAGGGCCCTTCCCCTTTGCCATGCTCAGCCTCGAAGGCACGCTCGAGCGTGCCCTGATGGAGCGCCCCGCGGTCGAGGTCGAGGACGATTATGTGAGCCTTCTCTCCGAGACGCGAGAGCGCGACAAGCTCGCCGGCCGAGCCCTTGCGGGACCGCATTTGAGCGACCTAATAGTGGTTCACGGCCCCCACAATGCCCCTGCAGGCGGCTGCTCCTCCGGCGAGCAGAAGGCCCTTCTGCTCGGTCTCGTGCTCGCCAAGGCGAGGCTGATCCGTGAACTTTCCGGCGCCGCTCCCCTCGTCCTTTTCGACGAGGTCGCGGCCCATCTCGACAAGGCCCGCAGAGAGGCCCTTTTTGACGAGATTCTGGACCTCGAAGCCCAGGCCTGGATGACCGGAACTGACCGGCAAACCTTCGATTCTTTGGCGTCGCAGGCCCAAATCTTGGCGGTGAATCGGGGTACAATAAACGCTTGATCCGGGCCCCATTTGGGGGCGGTGCAAGACCACGAAAATTGACGTTCAGGAACCCTATGAAACGAGCCTCAGAGAAGAAAGAAGCCGCAGCCTCGGACTACGGCGCAGAGTTCGATCAAAGTGCTGAAAGGCCTCGATGCGGTGCGCAAGCGGCCAGGCATGTATATCGGCGACACCGACGACGGGTCTGGCCTCCACCACATGGTCTATGAGGTGGTCGACAACGCCATCGACGAGGCGCTTGCCGGCTATTGCGACGAGATTCAAGTGACGCTCAACGCCGACGGCTCGGCCACGGTTGTTGACAACGGCCGCGGCATCCCGACCGAGATCCACCGGGGCGAAGGTGTGTCGGCTGCCGAGGTACAGATGATGACGCTCTCGCCCAGCGCCGGCATCAGCACCGGCGTGCTCGAACCTGCAGCTGCGGTCGCAACCGGCGCCGGTTGTGACGCCTCCTGCAGGACGGCGGGGGCGGGAGCGCGGGAGCCGCGGCCACGGGCGCCTCGACGACGGGCGCGGTGCGGGCGGCGCCTCGGCCACGGGCGCGGCCGGAGCGGCGGGAGCAGCAGCGGCCGGGGCCTCGTCAGAGGTGCCGATGACGCCGAGCTCGGCGCCGACCTCGACGGTGGCGTCCTCGCCCACGGTGATGGACAGCAGGACGCCGGACGCGGGGGCGGGGATCTCGGTGTCGACCTTGTCGGTGGAGACCTCGAGCAGGGGCTCGTCGGCGACGACGGTGTCGCCGACGGCCTTGAGCCAGCGGGTGACCGTGCCCTCGGTGACGCTCTCGCCCAGTGCGGGCATCGTGACGGTGACCGACATCGGTGTCGTGCTCCTTCGGATCGCTGCTGCGTCAGGCGTGGGCGTGCAGGGGCTTGCCGGCCAGCGCGAGGTGGGCCTCGCCCATGGCCTCGTTCTGCGTCGGGTGCGCGTGGATGAGCGTCGCGACGTCCTCCGGGTGCGCCTCCCAGTTGACGATCAGCTGCGCCTCGCCGATCTGCTCGCCGATGCGCGAGCCGACCATGTGGATGCCGACGACCGGGCCGTCCTTCTGCTGCACCAGCTTGACGAAGCCCGTGGTCGCGAGGATCTGGCTCTTGCCGTTGCCGCCGAGGTTGTACTCGTAGACCGCGACGTTGTCGCCGAACTGCTCGCGCGCCTGCACCTCGGTGAGGCCGACGCTGGCGACCTCGGGCTCGCAGTAGGTGACCTTGGGGATGTTGACGTCGGCGATGACCGTCGGGTTCAGGCCGGCGATCTCCTCGGCGACGAAGATGCCGTGCTGGAAGCCGCGATGGGCGAGCTGCAGGCCCGGGAGTGATGTCGCCGACGGCGAAGACGCCGGGGACGTTGGTGCGCAGGCGCTCGTCGACGAGCACCCAGCCGCGCTCCATGGCGACGCCCTGCTCCTCGAAGCCCATGCCCGAGGCGTTCGGCCCGCGGCCGACGGCCACGAGCAGCAGCTCGGCGTCGAGGACCTTGCCGTCCTCGAGGGTGACGTGCACGCCCGTGTCGTCCTGCGTCGCCGAGGCGAAGCGGACGCCGAGGCTGAACGCGATGCCGCGCTTGCGGAAGGCGCGCTCGAGCGCCTTGGAGCAGGCGATGTCCTCGTTGGGGACGAGGTTGGGCAGCGCCTCGACGATGGTGACGTCGGCGCCGAAGGACTTCCAGACGCTGGCGAACTCCACGCCGATGACGCCGCCGCCGAGCACGATCACGCTCTTGGGGACGTAGTCGAGGTTGAGGGCCTGGTCGGACGTCATGATGCGGCCGCCGATGTCGAGGCCGGGCAGGCTGCGCGCGTACGAGCCGGTGGCCAGGACCACGGTGGTGCCGGTGTGCTGCTCGCCGTTCACCTCGACGGTGTTGGGGCCGACGAGGCGGCCGTCGCCCTCGACGAACGTGACGTTGCGGCTCTTGACGAGGCCCTGCAGGCCCTTGTAGAGGCGGCCGACGACACCGTCGCGGTACTCGTTGACCTTGGGCATGTCGATGCCCTCGAAGGTGGCCCGCACGCCGAACGCGTCGCTCTCCTTGGCGCTGTCGGCGACCTCGGCGGCGTGGAGCAGCGCCTTGGTCGGGATGCACCCGCGGTGCAGGCAGGTGCCGCCGAGCTTGTCCTTGTCGATGAGGATCACGGACATGCCGAGCTCCGCCGCGCGCAGGGCGCAGGCGTAGCCGCCGCTGCCGCCACCGAGGATGACCAGGTCTGCTTGGGCCACTGTCGCCTACTCCCTACGGGATCGAGTCGTCGCTTGCCGGCTCATCCTTCCACCTCCGCGGGGATCCGGTGAACGGCCCCCGAAGTCGGGGTCAGGCGCCGCCGGCCGCCATCTCCGCGGCGATCTGCACGAACGTGCGCACGCCGCTGCCCGTGCCGCCCTTGGGCGTGTAGCCGTAGGCGCGCCTTCTCGTTGAACGACGGGCCCGGCGATGTCGACGTGCACCCACGACTGGCCCGCGGGGACGAACTCGCGCAGGAAGACGCCGGCGGACAGCATGCCGCCCGCGCGGTCGCCGATGTTGGCGATGTCGGCGGTGCCCGAGTCCAGCGCTGGCGCGCAGGTCGTCGGGCAGCGGCATCGGCCACATCGGCCTCGCCGGCGGCGTCAGCCGCGTCGCAGACGGCGGTGCGGGCGTCGTCGTCGTTGGCCATGACCCCGGCGGTGCGGGATGCCGAGGGCGACCACGGCCGCGCCGGTGAGGGTGGCGATGTCGATGATGAGGTCGGGCTTGTCCTCGGCGGCCATCCCGAGGGCGTCGGCCAGGATCGAGGCGGCCCTCGGCGTCGGTGTTGAGGACCTCGACGGTCTTGCCGCCGTAGATCGTGATGACGTCGCCGGGGCGCTGGGCGGTGCCGCTCGGCATGTTCTCGGCGGACGGGACCCAGCCGGTCACGCGGATCGGGCAGGGCGAGCTCGGCGATCGCCTTGACGGCGCCGATGACCGCGGCCGCGCCGGCCATGTCGGACTTCATCTCGTCCATGTTGGCGGCGGGCTTGATCGAGATGCCGCCGGTGTCGAAGGTGATGCCCTTGCCGACGAGCGCGAGGTGCCGCGTCGCGCCCTCGGGGGCGTACTGCAGGCGGGTCAGGCGCGGCGCGTTGGCCGAGCCCTGGCCGACCGCCAGGATGCCGCCGCAGCCGTCGCGGACGAGGTCGAGCTCGTCCCAGATCGTGACGTCGACGGGCAGGCCGTCGACGGCCAGCACGGCCGCGGCCGCCAGGACGGACGGGTGCAGCGCGTTGGGCGGGGTGTTGACGAGGTCGCGGGTCAGGTTGACGGCGCTGGCGACGGCCGCGACCTCCTTGACCGCCTGCTTCTGCTCGGGGGTGGGCGCGGCCGGCAGCAGCACGGTGATCGGTGTGCACCGGGCGCCTTGCGGTCCTTCTTCGACGCGTTGCGGAAGGAGACGTAGTCGTAGGCGCTCATGAGCGCGGCGATGGACACCGTGAGCAGGGCCTCGTCGTCGGCCAGCGGCAGGGCCAGCGCGATCCTGCGCGTGCCGGCCAGGCTGCGCACGGCGTCGCCCACCGCGCGGCGCACGGACTCGGCGTCGGCCTGCTTCGCGGCGTCGCCGAGCCCGAGGCCGACGACCACGGGGGCCTTGAGCCCGCCGCCGCCAGGGATCGCGGGTGACCTCGCCCGCCTTGCCGGTGGCGCCCACCGCGACGAACGCCTCGGTCAGCTTGGTCCGCGCGGCGGCGGTCGAGCCCGGGGGCGATGACCTCGGCCTTCTTGCCGCGGCCGGGGGACAGGGCCACGACGAGGGCGTCGGTGACCATGGCGGCGGGCTTGGTGTCGGCGAGGACGATGCGGGCGGTGGGTGTCTGGTTCATGCCCGAACCCTATTCGCGACGATGCGCGGCATGCGTGCGGGTCGGGCGCACTACGGTCATCCCGTGACCGATCTCAAGACGACCCCCCTCCACGCGCGGCACCTGGCGGCCGGCGCGAAGACCGCGGACTTCGGGGGCTGGGACATGCCCATCGAGTACACCGGCGTCGTGGCGGAGCACACCGCCGTCCGGACCGCGGTCGGGCCTGTTCGACGTCTCCCACATGGGCAAGGTGGCAGTGCATGGCGACGGGGCCGTCGCCTTCCTCAACTCGGTGCTCGCCAACGACCTCGACCGGATCGCCGCCGGGCAGGCCCAGTACTCGATGCTGTGCAACGACGACGGGCGGGGTGGTCGACGACCTGATCGTCTACCGATGGTCGGACGACGGCGTCTACATCATCCCCAACGCGGCCAACGCCGCGACGGTCGTCGCGACCCTGCGCGACCTGGCGCCCGGCGGGCGTCAGCATCGACGACCAGCACCTGACCCACGGGATCATCGCCGTGCAGGGCCCGCGCAGCGCTGAGCTGCTGGCCGCGATCGGGCTTCCCCACGGAACACGACTACATGTCGATGGCGATGGCCCGTTGGCAGGACGCGCCCGTCGTGGTGTGCCGCACCGGGTACACCGGCGAGCACGGCTACGAGCTGGTCGCGCCGAACGAGGTGCTGGGCGACCTGTGGGATGCGCTGCTGTCGGCCGGGATGCGACCTCGGTGCCGTGCCCGCCGGCCTCGGCGCCCGCGACACCCTGCGCACCGAGATGGGCTACCCGCTGCACGGCCAGGACATCAGCCCGACGATCACGCCGGTCGAGGCGATGATCGGCTGGGCGGTCGGCTGGGACAAGCCCGAGTTCGCGGGACGCGAGGCGCTCGTCGCCCAGCGCGCCGCCGGCCCGAAGCGGCGCCTGCGTGGCCTGCTTGCCCTCGACCGCGGCATCCCGCGCCCGCACATGGCGGTGCACCGCGACTCCCTCGACGGCGACGATGATCGGCGAGGTCACCAGCGGAACGTTCTCGCCGACGCTGAAGCAGGGCATCGCGCTTGCACTGCTCGACGCGTCGGTCGCCATCGACGACGAGGTCGTCGTCGACGTGCGTGGACGGGCGTCGCGCTTCCGCGTGGTCAAGCCGCCCTTCGTGCAGCCCAGCACCCGCTGAACGCAGGCGTTGCAGCGCTTTTCGGCCCGTCATCCGGGCCGGCAGGCGCCTACCGTTGATGCATGAGTGAGATCGACGCACTGCACCGGGCCGCGGAGAAGCGGCTCAAGGACCAGGCGGGGTTCTGGCGCCTGCTCGGCATCTTCGTGATCGTGTGGCTCATCCTCACAGCCGTCTGGGCGCTGTCCGGTGGCGGCTACTTCTGGCCCGTCTGGGCGATCTTCGGCATGGGCATCGCGCTGGCGTTCGTGGCGTGGGGAGCGTTCGGCCCACGGCCGAAGCTCCCGAGCGAGGAGCGGATCCAGCAGGAGATGCAGCGCTTCAGGGAGTACGTACCGGTCAGGAGCGCGAGCAGGGCAAGGGTCGCCTCGGCGCCGCGAGCGGCATCGTCGGTGAGGCCGAGCGGCAGTCCCGCCGGCGAGGTCGATCCGATCGGCCGCGGCCGCCCGGCCCGGGTCGGGTGACGTGGTCCCGGCGCGCCACCAGCGCCTTGGCGCGGATGCAGATCCGGTCGGCCACGAGGGCCGCGGCCAGTTCGTCGGTCCCGTCGACGATGCAGGCCGTGCGGCGGGCGGCGCCGCCCAGGAGGATGCCGATCGCGAGCGCGATGCCCGGCGCGTCGACCGCGGCCAGCAGCGCGACCGGCTCGCCTCGATGCTCGGCCGCCTCGGCGGCGCGGTCGCGCACGGTGGCGCAGGCGGCCATCCAGGCGCGGTCGGTCATGCCCTCGGGCTGCGCCACGACGGCCGATGCCTCCTTGCGGGTCAGCAGGGCGATCAGGGTGCGGGCCGCAACGTCGTCGTGCGCCCCGACCCGTGGCACCAGCAGGGTGGCGCCGGAGTCGATGGCCCGGTCGGCAGCGTCGAGACCCGCCTGGATCGCGTCGGTGACGGAGGGCGGCGCGACGGGGTCCAGCCGAGCGACCCGGAGGGGTGCGCCCGCGGACACCCGGTGCCACCACGAGGCCAGCTCGGCGAGTTCACCCGTGACGTCGGCGGGAGGCACGTACTCCGAGGGTCCCGGGCTGGTGATCCGATCGACCACGGCCGCGAGCCCGGGTGGCACGTCCTCGCTCACGGCACTCCTCGGTCAGGGAACGGCGACCAGTATGACGAGGACCGCGGCCGTGGTGATCTCGGCCGTGGCCCCGAGCACGTCGCCGGTGATCCCGCCGAGGCGACGCCGGGCGATGCGCACCACGACGGCCGACGCCGAGCAGGCCGCCGAGGACGGCACCCCCGGTGGCCAGCCCGGCGCCGAGGCCGTGCTCCCGCCCGACCGACGGCGACCGCGAGCGCCAGCCAGGCAAGCGCCACGGCGAGCCCGCCGGCGGGCGACACGCTGCCGGCGACCAGCGCTCCGAGGCCGTCCGGTCGCGCCGCGGGGATGCCGCGCAGGCAGGCGAGGGTCAGGGCGAGGCGGCCGGTGACGACGGCGACGACGAGGCTGCCGGCGCCGGCTCCGCGATCCAGCAGGTCCGCGAGAGCGGCCACCTGCAGGAGGACCACGAGCAGGATCGCGACCACGCCGAACGGCCCGATGTCCGACCGGCGGGCGATGGCGAGGGCATCCGCCGCCGGTCGGGCGCTGCCCAGGGCGTCGGCGGTGTCGGCGAGCCCGTCGAGGTGAAGTGCTCGGGTGAGCCATGCCAGCGCGGCCACGGCGAGCACCGCGCCGAGGAGTCCGCCGACCGGAGTCAGGTTGACGAGCACCTGGGCGGGCACGCCGACGACGAGGGCGAGGAGCAGCACCGACGAGCGGGGCGAGCAGCATCGCCCGGCCGGCCACCCGGCGATCGACCGTCCGCGGCGCCGGGACGGGGATCCGCGTCAGGGTGCCGATGGCGAGGCGCACCGCGTCAGGCATCGGGGCCCGGCTCGTCGCGTCGCCGGCTCGCGGTCCGAGACGCCGGCGCTGTCGAAGGTCGCCATCTCGGCGCAGCGTCGCCGCTGCCGCGTTGAGCAGGGGGATCGCGAGCAGCGCCCCCGTGCCCTCGCCGAGCCGAGGTCCGAGGTCGAGCAGCGGCGGCAGGCCGAGGCTCTCGAGTGCGGCCCGGGACGCGGGCTCGGTCGATCGATGGCCGGCGATCCACCAGGCGCGGCATCCGGGCGCCAGCCGCTCCGCGACGAGGGCGGCGCTGCACGAGACGATCCCGTCGAGCACGACCGGCATGCCGCGTTCGGCGGCCCGTCGCAGGTACCCCGTCATCGCAGCGATGTCGGGGCTCCCGACCCGCGCGAGAAGCCGGACCGGCTCGTCCGCGACGGACGTCCCGCGGGCCATGGCGGCGGACACGGCCGCGCGCTTGCGCGTGCAGCGTGCCGTCGTCGATGCCGGTGCCACGACCCGTGACGGTCTCGCCGGGATGGCCGGTCAGCAGCCCGATGATCGTGGCCGCTGGCGTGGTGTTGCCGATCCCCATGTCCCCGGCGATCAGGACGTCTGCGCCGGCATCGATCACCTCGTCGGCGAGCCGTGCCCCCAGCGCGAGCGCGGCGGTGGCCTCGTCGAGCGTCATGGCGTCCTCGCGGTCGATGGATCCGCTGCCGCGCCGGACCCGGTCGGCGCAGATCGCCGGACTGAGGGCGTCGAGGTACGACGGGTCGGCATCGACGCTGACATCGACGACGCGGATGCTCGCGCCGACCTGGCGGGCGAGCACGTTGGCCGCCGCACCGCCCGCAGGCGAAGTTGGCCACCATCTGCGCGGTGACCTCCGGCGGGTAGGCCGAGGTGGCCGCCGTGCGGGCGACGCCGTGGTCGCCGGCGAAGATGACGACGGCCGGCCGGCTGAACGGCAGCGGCGGGCATCGGCCCTGCACGGCGCTCATCCAGACCGACGCGTCCTCGAGCCGGCCGAGCGCGCCCGCCGGCTTGGTGAGGCGCGCCTGCCGGGCGGCGGCGTCCGCCGCGGCGCCGGCGTCGGGTGGTGCCGACGTGGTCAGCGGGCATGCGCGTGCGCTCCTGCTCAGCGGACGTCAGCGGCACCGGGATCCCGGCCACCACGAGCGTCGTCTCCTGGCAGGCGGCCGCCACCCGGACGTTCAGGATGCCGAGGAGGTCGCGGAAGAGCCGGCCCGACGCGGTGGCGGGCACGACGCCCATCCCCACCTCGTTGGTCACGAGCACGACGTCGGCGGCGGACAGGTCGATGGCGTCGACGAGCGCGGTCATCCGCTGCGCCGCCTCGGCGCGCACCTGGTCGGCCTCGCCGCGTCGTCGGCTCGGCTCCAGGCGTCCAGCTCGTCGAGCTGAGCGGTGAGCCACAGCGCGAGGCAGTCGACGAGGACCACCGATCCCGCGGGCGCGGAGGCAAGCACGCCGGCCACGTCGGTGGTCTCGACTGTCGCCCAGTGCGCCGGACGGCGCTCGCGGTGCAGGGCGATCGCGGTGCTGCCACTCGGCGTCGTCGGGCCGTCGGCCCGAGGTCGCGACGTAGGTCACGACGGCCCGGTCCGCCGGCGAGCCGCTCGGCCAGGGCCGACTTGCCGGAGCGTGCGCCGCCGGTGACGAGGTGGCGACGGGCCAGCCCGCCGCCCGGCCTGCGTCGTGTCGATCACGTCGAGATCGCCGACGAGCGCGACGCCGAGGGCGGCCAGGCGCTCGCGGAGCACCGGCGCGGGCGGGTTGTGGTGGCTCAGGTGCGTGGCCGCCACGACCGTGGCCGGCGTCACCGCCCCGCAGTCGCGCAGGGACTGCAGGACGCCGGGCAGCGTGGCGAGGTCGAGGTGGCCGGTGCCGTGGTCGGCCTTGTCGCCGAAGGTCTCGTCGAGGAGGACGACGTCGAACGCGCCGTCGAGCAGCCCGGTCGTGTCGCGCGTGAGCGGGCCGGTGTCGGTGGCGTACAGGAGCCGGTCGCCGTCGGGCGCCGTGACGGCGTAGAGCAGGGCCTCCGCGGCCATGGCGTCGCCGTCCCCGTGGCCGTGCTGCGCCGGCAGCGCGCGAACGACGTAGGTGCCGTCGGTCGTCTCGAGCCGACGCGTCCTGCCCCGGGGCCAGCACGTGCAGCTCGACCATCGAGTCCGGGCCGAGCCAGTCGCGGCACAGGTCCATGGCGAGGGCCGGTCCCCACACGTGGAGAGTCGTGCCGGGGCGAGGTCCATCGCCGCGTCAGCAGGAAGGCGGGGTGGAGGTGGTCGGGGTGGCCGTGCGTGATGAGCACATGCTCGACGCGCTGCAGGGTGAGGCCGGCGCCGCCCGGCAGGTGCGGGGTGGTGGGCCCGCAGTCGATGAGGATGCGCGTCGTCGACGAGCGCCGAGCTGGGTGCCCGCGAACGGCCGGCGTCCCGCTCGGTCGCGCACGACGCGCAGCCGCAGAACGGGTTGGGCCAGCCGTCCGCCGAGCCGGTGCCGAGCAGGGTGATGCGCATCGTCAGGCCCTGCCGTCCGCGGGGGCGAACTCGACCGGCGCGTCGAAGGCGGCCTTGCGCGACATCCGTCGCAGGGCCATGCAGCACGGGGCGACCCGCGACGAGGATGAGCACGACGGTCAGGGCGGCCCGCGGGATGTCGTACCCGAGGGACGTGATCAGGCAGAAGCGCAGCCAGGCGACGAGGTTCTCGCCCATCGGCGCCCCCGCGGTGAAGGCGATCTGCTCCGGCAGCCCGGCCGTGAACGGCCAGAACCACAGGTTGAGCAGGAAGCCGTAGGCGATGCAGGCGACGGCCCCGTAGCCCGCCAGCATCACCAGCTCGCGACGACCGCTGGCCCGGGGCAGCAGGCCGGCGCCGAGCCCCACCCATGCGGCGCCGAGCATCTGGAAGGGCAGCCACGGACCGACGCCGCCGGTGAGCAGGGCGGAGGCGAACAGCGAGATCGAGCCGAGGCAGAAGCCGAAGCCGGGGCCGAGGGCGCGGCCGCCGAGGATGAGGATCACCCAGATCGGCTCGATGCCGGCCGTGCCGCCGCCGAGGGGGCGCAGCGCGGCGATGACGGCGCTCAGCACGCCGAGCATGGCGATGGACTTGGCGTCCATGCCGCCGTCGCTCATCTGCGACAGGACCACGAGCAGGAGCAGCGGGACCACGATGGCGAAGACCAGCGGTGCGTCGGTGGCGTGGGCCACGGCAGCCGACTCTGGGGCGGCGACAGCGGCCAGATGAACGCGACCAGCCCGACGGCGGAGGCGAGCGCGATCGACAGCCGTGACGACGGGCCGAGCCGCACGGCACGCGCGGTCGGCACGGGCGTGGTCGCCGTGGGTGCGGTGAGCGTCATCCCGCGGCCTCCGTCGTCGGCGGCGGCGCGATCAGCCCGATGGCCGCATCGATGGGGGCGTGCGCCCGGAACAGCGCGGTCGAGACGTCGTCGACGGTGAGCCAGGGCTCGGGCGACAGGATCTTGGCCACCTGCGGGGCGAACATCGGCGAGGACGTCACCAC
Organism: uncultured bacterium; assembly: GCA_963707385.1. GTDB lineage: Bacteria > Actinomycetota > Actinomycetes > S36-B12 > S36-B12 > UBA10649. Next base: position 16,548 of record CAVPPK010000009.1, read on the forward strand.
GTGCCCGGTCGGCCCGTCGGCCACGACCTCGCCGTCGGCCAGGATCACGACGCGGTCGGCCACCTCGGCCACGAGCTCGACGTCGTGGGTCGCGAGCACGACGGCGTGGCCCGCGGCGGCGAGGTCGGACAGCACGCGCGCGAGCCGCGCCTTCGTCGGGTAGTCCAGGCCGCGCGTCGGCTCGTCGAGCAGCAGCAGCGGCGGCCGGGCCGCGAGGATCACGCACAGCACGAGGAGGAGGCGCTGGCCCTCGGAGAGGTCGCGCGGATGGGTGCCGTCCTCGATGTCCGGCGCCATGAGCGCGAGCAGGGCGCGCGTCGTGCCCGGGTCGCAGCGGGCGTCGCGGTCCGCGGCGCGGCACTCGTCGGCGACGCTGGTCGCCTCCAGCAGGTCGCCCGGCTCCTGCGGCACGAGGCCCACCGAGTGCAGCAGGTCGGCGCCGCGACAGTGCGGCCGGGTCGTGGCCGTCGACGAGGACGCGTCCGGTGGCCTTCGGGCCGACGCCGACCATCGCGTTGAGCAGCGTGGACTTGCCGGCGCCGTTGCGGCCCATGAGCGCGACGATCTCGCCCTCGGTGACCTCGAGGGACACCCTGTTCAGGGCGATGCGGTCGCCGTACCGCACGACGAGGTCCGTCGGCCGTCGCGAGGGCGCGCGCGTGCGCGCGGACGGGCCGCAGGTGCGGGGTGCGGCCGACGAGCAGGTCGCGCAGCGGGCCCGGCCGCCCGGCGCGCGTCGCGCACGGACAGCGGCAGCGGCCGCCAGCCGGCGAGGCGGCCGAGCTCCACCACGGGCGGGGCGATCGGTGCGCTGCGCATGACCTCGGCGGGCGAGCCGCTGCGCACCGGCTGCCCGCCGCCGGGGACGATCACGATCTGGTCGGCGTACTGCACGACGCGCTCGAGCCGGTGCTCGGCCATCACCACCGTGACGCCGAGGTCGTGCACGAGCCGCTGCAGGGCGGCCAGCACCTCCTCGGCCGCACCGGGGTCGAGCGCCGAGGTGGGCTCGTCGAGGACGAGGACGCGCGGGTGCGCGGCGAGCACCGCGCCGATCGCGACCCGCTGCCGCTGCCCGCCGGACAGGGAGCGCAGCGGCCGCTGCCGGATGTCGGCGAGGCCCAGCAGGTCGAGGGTCTCCTCGACCCGGCGGCGCATGACGTCGGGCGCGATGCCGAGGCACTCCATGCCGTAGGCCAGCTCGTCCTCGACCGTGTCGGTGACGAAGCCGCTCATCGGGTCCTGCGGCACGACGCCGACGAGGTCGGCGAGCTCACGGGGCGGGTGGTGCGCGGTGTCGCGGCCGTCGACGACGACGCGACCCTGCAGCGTGCCGCCGGTGAAGTGCGGCACCAGGCCGTTGATCGCCCGCAGCAGGGTCGTCTTGCCGCTGCCCGTGCGGCCCACCACCAGCACGAGCTCGCCCTCGGGGATGCGCAGGTTGACGTGCGCGAGGGCGGGCGCGCTGGCGCCGGGGTAGGTGACGGTCACGTCGTCGAACACGATCATGCGGCCACCTCCGCGCGTCGCCCGGTCGGCGTCGTCGCGCTGCTGGCGGGCCGGGCGCTCAGGGGCAGGCGGCGGGGCGGTCAGCGCCGGGGTCGCGCCGAGGAGTGCCGCGACGAGCCCGACGAGCGGCAGCTGCGGCCACGCCGGCGGATCGATCGCGGCCGTCAGTCCGGCGACCCCGAGCCAGGCTGCGCCCGCGATCAGCAGTGCCGGCCGCGACCCCGGCGCCGCCCACGAGCCACTCCGGCAGCTCGCCACGGGTCGGGGCGGTAGCGCGTGCGGACGGTGGCCCGGCCGGCGAGGGCCATGCCCGCGACCGCCGTGCCGACGCCGATCACCAGCATCGGCAGGCCCGAGGACGACGGGCGAGTCCGCGGACACGAGGCCGAACACCCCGATGCAGGCGGCGACGAGGCCGCCGAGGAGGAGTGCCGACACGAGCCGCCGGCGCCGTGCCGGAACCGTGCCCCGGCGTCCGTAGCCGCGCGAGTCCATGGCGGCCGCGAGCATCACGGACCGCTCGAGCGCGCCCTCGAGGACGGGGACGGCGGACGCGGCGATCGCGCGAGGTCCGGACGTCTCCCGGCCGCGCAGGCGTCGGGCGGTCGTGAGCCGGTCGACGTCCGCCACCAGCTGCGGCGTGAACGTCAGGGCGACCACGACGCTGACCCCGAGCTCGTAGAGCGCCGCGGGCACGGACTTGAGCAGGCGCGTGGGCGAGGCCAGCGAGTTCGCCGCGCCCACGCAGATGAGGATCGTCGCGAGCCGCAGGCCGTCGTAGAACGCCAGCAGCAGCGACTCGAGCGTGACGTCCCCGCCCAGGCGCACCCCGGCCAGCCATTCCGGCAGGCCGATGCCCGGGAGCCCGACGAGCACGGTCGTGCCGACCGAGGCGCCGAACAGCACCTGCACGGCCACCCGCACGACGATGACGATGACGCCCAGCCGCAGGAAGAACGTGAACGATCGCGCCCACGGGGCATCGGGCTTGCGCGCGCTCACGACGACGAAGGCTGCGCCGATGAGCAGCGCGAGGATGAGCGGGTTCGTCGTGCGGCTCGCGGCCGCGGCGAGGCCCAGGGCCCACAGCCACCACGCACCCGGGTGCAGCCAGCGCGGATCCGTCGTCATCGTCGCCCCCGGAACCGGTTCCACCCGAACGCCGCCGCGGCTATCAGGAGGGCGGCGACGAGCAGGGTCGCGACTGGGGAGCCGCCGTCCGCGCCGCCGCTCCCCGTCGGGTCCGGCGGGCAGGCCGGTGACCGACGGCAGTGGCGACGGCGTGGGGTCCGCGTCCGCCGCCTCGGCGAGGAGCGCGGCCGCCTCGGCGTCGTCGAGCACGGTGGCGCACTCGCGCGCCGGGTAGTCGGCGATCGCGCACACCAGGCCGTCCTCGGTGCGGACGGTCGCGGCGGCACGCAGGACGTCGTAGCCCGTCGCGTCGGGCGGGACCACGATGCACGTCGTGACGGGAGCCGGTGGAGTCTCGCCGTCGGGCGCCAGTCCCGCCGGACCCGGGTCGATGATGAGCGCGACGCGCTTGCTGTCCACCTGCACCGGCGTGGCCCCGCAGATGGCTGCGAAGTCGGGAGCGCTCGCGGGGGCGTCGTCGGCGTTCGCCGACTCGGTGCTCACCGCGAAGGACCAGCCCTCGACGTCGCCGTCGGCGGGCACCGAGGTGCCGGGACCCTGCGTTCCGAACGCCCATGCGACCGCGCCGGCCGGGGCCTGCCAGTAGGTCCAGTAGCGGTAGGCGGCCGCCTGCGCGGGGGAGGCGACGAGGACGACCGCCACCACGGCCGCTGCCAGGGCAGCGGTCGCGCGCGCGGTCGTCCTCGTCATCGCGGCGCTACCTGCGGATCGACGCGTTGAGCGTGCGCACCAGGTCGAGACCGCCGAAGGAGGTCGGCTTGCTGCCGGTGGCCTCGGCCACCATGAGGAGCAGTCCCGCCGCGCCGGGGCTCGTGCCGTCCCCCGTGACGAACGCCGTGGCATTCGCCTTGAGAGTGGCGGTGGCCTTCGCCACCGCCGCTCGCCCCTGGCCCGCAGCGACCAGGCCGAGCACCGCGGTGGCGGTGTTCGAGTAGTCGGCGCCGGACGCCGAGCGACGACGCCAGCGCGCCGGTCGGCAGCAGGGCGCGCGCGAGGTAGCTGACGGCCTTCGCGGTGGAGGTGTTCGCGCACCGCGCGCCCACGGCGAGCTGTCGCGGACCGCTGACGGGCATCGGTCCGACGAGGCCGACCAGGCCCTGGGCGGTGGCGGAGCCGTCGACCTTGCTGCCCGCCTGGTAGGCGAGCCCGCCCCCGTCGGCGCAGGGCCCGGACACGGAGCCGAGGTAGCGCGCCGCCTTGCGGTATGCCGGGATGTCCCGGGACGGCGCCTGGGTGAGGATCCCGGCCAGGGACAGGCCGGTGGAGTTGGCGTCCGACGCGCTGCCGGAGTAGTAGGGCCAGCCGCCGTCGGCGTTCTGCTGCTTGGCCAGCCACAGCGCCAGCCCTGTCGGCTGCGTCGACGACCTTCGAGAGGGTCGCCCTGGGCAGGCGGACTCCGCTGTCGTCGAGCGCCATGAGCGCCATCAGGGCCGTCGCCGTCGAGTTGGTGTCGGGGCCGGTGTAGTTGACCGGATCCGCCTTCGGGCACGGCTGCGACAGGTCCGCGCGGTAGGCCTGGAACGAGCCGTCCGCACACTGCTGGCCCAGCAGCCAGCTGATCGCGGCCGCCGGGGGAGCGACGGAGTTCGCGGCCAGGCCCATGATGCCCAGCGACTGGCGGAACACGCCGTCGTAGGTGGGATCGGCGGCGCCGTACAGACCGACGGTGGAGCTGGGAGCTGCCGTCGCGACCGGGGCGGCGGCGATGGCGGTGGCGAGCGTCGCGGCCGCAGCGGCGGCGACGACGATGCGGCGGAGACCGACCTTCGTGGTCATGTGGGTCCTCAGGGTGAGCGGTGCCGGACCGGTGGGCACGCGGTCCCCGAGACCGACGAATCCCCGCTGCTGTTCGCATGCGGGGACGGTCGGGTGGAGACCCGAGCTCCCGTCCCGTTACCTCGACGGATGGAGCCGCTCGCGTTCGCCAGGTGCTCCGACTCACCCCTTGACGGGGAACACGGTTGCGGGACAGCGCCGGGATCTCACCGGACTTCCCCTGGACGTCGAACGAGTGGATTCAGTTGTGTGGTCGCATCCGACCACGGTCGCGGGGCCGGTGTCAAAGGCCTGTCGCGTGATGTTGCCGACGTCCATACTCGCGGGATGAGCTTCGATCCTCGTGCCTATGACGCGGCCCTGGACCGCGCCGTCATGCATGCCCGGGAGTGGCTGGACAGCGTGCCCGACCGATCGATCCCGCCGGCCGGCGACGTCGACACGGTGGCGGCGGCCCTCGGCGGCCCTCTGCCCGACGGCCCGGCCGACCCGGCGGAGGTGATCGACGTCCTGGCCCGCGTCGTCGGGCCGGCACTCATGTCGATGGGGTCGGGCCGGTTCTTCGGGTGGGTGGTCGGGGGGACCCTGCCGGCGGCCCTGGGCGCCGACTGGCTGGTGAGCACGTGGGACCAGAACGCCCCTCTGCGCTTTGCGACGCCCGGAGTCATCGGCGTGGAGCAGGCCGCCGCCGACTGGCTGCTGAGCCTGCTCGGGCTCCCGGAGTCCGCGCAGGTCGGCTTCGTGACCGGCTGCACGATGGCGAACTTCACGGGACTCGCAGCCGGACGCCAGAGCGTGCTGTCGGCGGCGGGATGGGACGTCGACGCGGAGGGCCTGACGGGAGGCCCGCGGGTCACCGCGCTGGCGGGCGCGGACCGGCACGCCACCGTCGACCTGGCGCTGCGGTACCTGGGTCTCGGCCGCCCGACGCTCGTCGATGCCGATGATCAGGGCCGCATCCGGGTGGACGCCCTCGCCGAGGCACTCGCCCGAGTGGACGGACCGGTGATCGTGGCCCTGCAGGCCGGCAACCTCCACTCCGGTGCCTTCGATGACATCGGCGCGTGCGCGGACCTCGTCCACGAGAGGGGCGGCTGGGTGCACGTGGACGGCGCCTTCGGGCTCTGGGCTGCCGCGTCCCCCCGCCAGCGCCATCTCGTGGCCGGCCTCGATCGCGCGGACTCGTGGGCGACCGACGCCCACAAGTCCCTCAACACGCCGTACGACTGCGGCGTGGCCGTCGTCCGCGATCCCGCGATGATGCGCGGTGCACTCGGGGTGCCGGCGGCCTACATGCTGCGTGCCGACGATCACGCTGACCCGTACGAGACCGTGCCCGAGTTCTCACGACGTGCCCGCGGCGTGCCCGTCTGGGCGGCGCTGAGGTCGCTCGGCCGACAGGGCGTCGCCGACCTCGTCGATCGCTACGTCACCCACGCGCAGGCGTTGGCCGCGGGGATCGCCGAGATCCCCGGAGCCGAGGTGCTCAACGAGGTTGTCTACTCGCAGGTGTCGGTGGCGTTCGAGACAGACGAGCGGACCCGGGAGGTCACCGCCCGACTCCTCGCCGACGGCGTCACCTGGATGTCGGGCTCCACGTGGCGTGGACGGGACGTGATGCGCGTGTCCGTCAGCAACTGGTCGACAGACGATGAGGACGTCCGCCTCAGCATCGATGCCGTGCGCAGGGCCGCTGGTCGCTAGCCTGCGCGGCCTCAGGGGACTACTCGGGTCGCAGGCTCATCGGTCCGTAGGCCACGCGATCGTCCTCGAGCAGGCTCACCTGCTCGATCCCGACGTCGAGCAGCTCCTGCCAGGACTCGCCGATCCACGTCTCGGCGTCCGCCTGGGTCGGGAAACCCTGCGAGCGCTCGGGTTGTCCTTCCGGCGTCGTGCCCTGCGGTGTCTCGAAGCGCCAGCTCCAGCTCATGCCGTCAGCCCTTCGGGGTCCGTGGTGCGCCACCGCGGCGCACGCGCGGGGGTGGCAGCCGCAGGCGCCGCAGCTGCAGGGTGCGCAGCATCGCGTAGAGCGTGATGCCCTTGCGGTCGCCCTTGTCGGGGAACTGCTCCTTCGCCCGTCGGTTCAGGGTGAAGAGAAGCAGGAACGTGTCGACGGCGATGACGGCGGTGAAGGCGAAGAACGCGATCGACACGAACGACTGGACGGCCGGATTGCGCACGAAGCCCAGCACCAGGACGGCGACCGCCACGAAGATGAAGAACTCGGCGACGGTGAACCGCGAGTCGACGAAGTCCCGGGTGAAGGCGCGGGCCGGGCCCTTGTCGCGGGCCGGCAGGTAGCGATCGTCGCCGGCCATCATCGCGGCGCGGCTGCGGGCGCGCTCCTCGCGGTCGCGCTCGCGGGCGGCTGCCTTGGCGGCCTTGGGGTCCTTCGGGATCTTGACCTGCTGCTTGCGCGCGGCCTCGGCCTCCCGTCGGCTGGGCGTGGGGCGGCCCTTGGGAGCGCGCGCGTCCACCTCGTCGGTGACGGGAGTGGCCGGCTCCTCGGGCAGGGGCGATTGCTTGCGTCCGAACATGATCACCGAGCCTAGTCGGTGCGACGCGGGGCGCCTCCGCTTAGGCTGTGAGGAGGCCGACGACGAAAGGTGCCCCTCACATGGGTCTGTGGCAGCGCTTCACCCTGATCTTCAAGTCCAAGGCGAACAAGGCGCTCGACAAGGCCGAGGACCCCCGGGAGACTCTCGACTACTCGTACGAGAAGCAGCTCGAGCTCCTGCAGAAGGTGCGCCGGGGCGTCGCCGACGTCGCGACGAGCCGCAAGCGACTCGAGCTCCAGATCCAGGGCCTCGCCCAGCAGGAGTCCAAGCTCGAGGAGCAGGCACGGGCCGCGCTGGCGGGCGGCCGCGAGGACCTGGCCCGCGAGGCGCTGACCCGCCGCAGCGGCCTCCACCAGCAGATCGCCGACCTGCAGTCGCAGCTGGCGACCCTGCAGGACCAGGAGGAGAAGCTGACGGCCGCGGCCCAGCAGCTCCAGACCAAGGTCGAGGCCTTCCGCACCAAGAAGGAGACCATCAAGGCCACCTACTCGGCGGCCGAGGCGACCACCAAGATCAACGAGGCCTTCGCGGGCATCTCGGACGAGCTGGGCGACGTCGGCCTGGCCGTGCAGCGCGCCGAGGACAAGACGGCGCAGATGCAGGCGCGGGCGGGGGCCATCGACGAGCTGGTCGCCTCGGGTGCGCTCACCGATGTCTCCAGCATGGGCAAGGACAACATCACCGTCGAGCTCGAGCGCATGGCGAGCGAGAACGACGTGAACGCCCAGCTCGAGGCGATGAAGCGCGAGCTCTCGCCGGGTGCGGCCAAGCCGGAGATCGAAGGCTAGGCAGCTGATGGCACGTACCCGGTACGGAACCGACCGGGGGCTCTCCGCCCGGATGGTCGGGACGATGTTCGGCCTCGGCCTGCTCTACGTGGTGCTTGCGGCGGTCCTCATCTCGTTCGGCGTGAACGCCTGGTTCGTGCTGATCATCAGCGGCGGCCTGCTGTTCGGGCAGTGGTGGTTCTCCGACTCGATGGCCATGGCCGCGATGCGCGCCGTGGTCGTCACCCCGGAGCAGGCGCCGCAGCTCCACGCCGTCGTCGACCGCATCTGCGCGATGGCCGACATGGACAAGCCGCGCGTCGGCATCGCCGACAGCGACGTCCCGAACGCCTTCGCGACCGGACGATCGCCGAAGCGCTCCGTCATCGTCGTGACGACCGGCCTGCTCAAGCGGCTCGACCAGGAGGAGCTCGAGGGCGTGCTCGCCCACGAGCTCTCGCACGTCGCGCACCGCGACGTCACTGTCATGGCGGTCGCCTCGTTCACCGCGATCGTGGCCGGCTTCATGACGCGCAGCGTGATGTGGAGCAGCATGGGGCGCAACCGGGACCAGAACACGGCGGTGATGTTCCTGGTGATCACGCTGGTGAGCGTCGTCGTGTACTTCCTGTCGTACGTGCTGATGCGGGCGCTGTCGCGGTACCGCGAGCTCGGGGCCGACCGCGGTGCGGCGCTGCTCACCGGCAAGCCGTCCGCGCTGGCGCGCGCGCTGCAGAAGATCTCGGGCGACATGGCGTCGATCCCGACCCGCGACCTGCGGCAGATGGAGCCGGTGAGCTCCTTCGCGTTCGCGCCGGCCCTCGCAGGCAAGGGCGGCGGCTTCAGCCTCGAGTCGATCATGTCGACGCATCCCGTCGCTGGAGAGGCGCCTCGAGCAGCTGGCCAAGATCTCCGCCGAGCTCGGCGAGCGCTAGGAGTGGGCTTCCTCGACGCCATGCTCGGCCGCAAGAAGGCGGTGCGCCCCAATCTCGATGCGCTGTTCGCGCTCCCGAACGCAGCGATCACGCTGCAGGTGAGCCTCGACATGCTGCCCACCGGGCGCGGCTCCGTCGCGTTCCGGGCGCCCGAGGGACGCGCGTTCGCCGACGTGGAGGACGAGGTGCGGCGGCTGCTGGACGCCGACGGCGGACCGCCGGTACGTGCTGAGCAGGACGAGTTCGGCTTCACCTGGCTGGTGGTCACGAGCGACCCGGTCGACCTGCCCTCGGTCGTCACCGACCTGCATGCGGTGAACACCTCGCTGGTCGATGCCGGCTTCGGTCCGCAGCTGCTGTGCTCGCTCGTCTCGTTCACCGATCCCGCTGGCGCGTCGCTCGCGATGGTCTACCTCTACAAGCGCGGCACGTTCTACCCGTTCGCGCCGACGGGCGGCGACGCCCAGCAGCGCGACAACGTGCTCGAGCTGCGCGTGCGCGACCTGCTCACGGGCGAGCTGCCGGTCGAGGCGGACATGACGCGCTGGTTCGCCGTCTGGGGCGCCCCCGGCCTCTAACCCACCCCCGTTTCTCCCGGATTCCGGGAGAAACCGGCGATCCGGGCCTCGACACGCCCGGGCACTGCCGATCTGTCCCGGATTCCGGGACAAACGGAGAAGGGCGGCTAGTCGGGGCGAGCCGCGGTGCTCACTCCGGGCAGGGCCAGCATCCGGTCGAGCGCGACCTTGGCCCAGTGGGCCGTGTCGGGATCGACCTCGATGCGGTTGACGACGGTGCCGGCGGCGAGCGACTCGAGCGCCCACACCAGGTGCGGCAGGTCGATGCGGTTCATCGTCGAGCAGTAGCAGACCGTGCGGTCGAGGTAGACGATCTCCTTGTCGGGGTTGGACTGCGCCAGCCGCTTGACGAGGTTCAGCTCGGTGCCGATCGCCCAGGCGGAGCCGGGCTCGGCGGCGGTGACCGTCGCGATGATCTTCTCCGTCGAGCCGACGACGTCGGCCTTCTCGACGACCTCGTAGGTGCACTCGGGGTGCACGATGACGGTGACGCCGGGCACGCGCTCGCGCACCTCGTCCACGCAGTCGGGGGTGAAGCGGCCGTGCACCGAGCAGTGCCCCTTCCAGAGGATGACCTTCGCGGCGCGCAGCTGATCGACAGTGAGTCCGCCCATCGGCCGGTTCGGGTTGTACAGGACGCAGTCGTCGAGGGACAGGCCCATCTCGCGGACCGCGGTGTTGCGGCCGAGGTGCTGGTCGGGGAGGAAGAGCACCTTCTCGCCCTGCTCGAACGCCCACTCCAGGCTGCGCTCGGCGTTGCTGGACGTGCAGACCGCGCCGCCATGACGGCCGGTGAAGGCCTTGATCGCCGCGGTGGAGTTCATGTAGGTGATCGGGACGGTGACGTCGGCCACGCCGGCGTCCACCAGGACCTGCCAGCAGTCCTCGACCTGCCCGATCGCCGCCATGTCGGCCATGGAGCAGCCGGCGGCGAGGTCGGGCAGGATCACCTGCTGGTCGGGGGAGGTGAGGATGTCGGCGCTCTCGGCCATGAAGTGCACCCCGGCGAACACGATGAACTCGGCCTCGGGGTGGGCGGCGGCCTGCTGGGCCAGCTTGAAGGAGTCGCCCGTGACGTCGGCGAAGGCGATGACCTCGTCGCGCTGGTAGTGGTGCCCGAGGATGAACACCCGGTCGCCCAGGGCCGCCTTGGCCGCGGTCGCGCGGGCCACGAGATCGGGGTCGGACGGCGCCGGCAGGTCCCCGGGGCAGTCGACCCCCCTCTCGCTGTCGGGATCGGATCCGTGGCCGAGGAGCAGCAGGGCCAGCGGCGAGGGCTGGGGATCGGTGAACGTGTTCGCCATGGCGCAATTGTCGCACTTGGGGAGGCGGGCGGCTGTTCGCGGAGATGCCCGGAGTGTGAGAACGTAGGGAATACGCCGCACCCGGTCGGGGTTGTGGAGCACATCAGACCGCTGAAAGGGTTCGCACATGTCGGCAGACACCACCACCACCGAAGCCCCCGTGACCGACGGCATCCTGCTGACCGAGGTCGCCGCGTCCAAGGTGAAGGCCCTGCTGGAGTCCGAGGGTCGCGACGACCTCGCCCTGCGCGTCGCCGTGCAGCCGGGCGGTTGCTCGGGCCTGCGCTACCAGCTGTTCTTCGACGACCGCAGCCTCGACGGCGACGTCATCGAAGGACTTCGGCGGCGTCGGCGTCGTCACCGACCGCATGAGCGCCCCGTACCTGAGCGGCGCCACGATCGACTTCGTCGACACGATCGAGAAGCAGGGCTTCACGATCGACAACCCGAACGCCACCGGCTCCTGCGCCTGCGGGGACTCGTTCCACTGATCTGACGTGTCAGCCACGGCCCGGACTCGCGATAGGGTCCGGGCCGTGGCTGTCCTCATCACCGGGTCCATCGCGACCGATCACCTCATGACCTTCCCGGGCCGGTTCGCCGACTCGCTCGTGGCCGACAAGCTGGACAAGGTCTCGCTGTCCTTCCTCGTGGAGGAGCTCGAGGTGCGCCGTGGGGGCGTGGCGCCCAACATCGCCTTCGGGATGGGCTGCCTGGGCCTGCGCCCCGTGCTCGTCGGGGCTGTCGGCCCGGACTTCGCCGACTACGAGTCGTGGCTGCAGCGGCACAACGTCGACACCAGCGGCGTGCGGGTCTCCGAGTCGCGCCACACCGCGCGGTTCGTCTGCACGACCGACTCCGAGCAGAACCAGATCGCGTCCTTCTACCCGGGCGCGATGTCCGAGGCCCGCAACATCGAGCTGCGCCCGGTCGTCGACCGGGTGGGCAAGGCCGACGTCGTCCTCATCGGCGCCAACGACCCCGAGGCGATGCTCCGGCACACCGAGGAGTGCCGCTTCCGCGGCTACCCGTTCGCCGCCGACCCGTCGCAGCAGCTCGCCCGCATGGACGGCGAGGAGATCAAGCCCCTCATCGAGGGCGCCACCTACCTGTTCACCAACGAGTACGAGTCCGCGCTCATCGAGCAGAAGACCGGCTGGTCGTCCGTCGACATCGCCGGCATGGTCGAGACCCGGGTCACCACGCTTGGCCCCGACGGCGCACGCGTGGAGCGGCGCGGCGAGCCCCCGGTGACCGTCAAGGTCGCCGAGGAGGACCGGAAGGCCGATCCGACCGGCGTCGGCGACGCCTTCCGCGCCGGTTACCTGTCCGGCCAGGCCTGGGGCCTGTCGGACGAGCGCTCCGCCCAGCTCGGTGCCCTGCTCGCCACGTACGTCATCGAGACGATCGGCACCCAGGAGTACGAGCTGGCGCGCACGCACTTCCTCGAGCGCATGGCGCGCACCTACGGCGACGATGCGGCGGCCGACGTCGAGCCGCACGTGGTCTGCCCGCGTCCCTGAGTCCTGCCCGCCGTGGCGCAGCTTCCCGCACCCAGTCGGTGGGACCTGCCTGACCCGGCGCGTGCCGAGCCCGGCGAGGACGTCGTCGCGGTCGGGGCCGACCTGGACGTGTCGACGGTGTTCGCCGCCTACTGCCGTGGCCTGTTCCCGATGCACCTGTCCACCGGCGAGCTGGCGTGGTGGTCGCCGGACCCCAGAGGAGTCCTGCCGCTCGACGGGTTGAGGGTGACCCGGTCGCTTGCCAAGTCCGCGCGGCACGTTCGACGTCACCTTCGACCGGGCCTTCACCGACGTCATGCGGGAGTGCGGGGACGAGCGCCGGGAGTCCGGCTGGATCACCGGGGAGTTCGTCGACACGTACACGCGCCTGCACGAGATGGGGTGGGCTCACTCAGTGGAGGTGTGGCGCGACGGCGAGCTCGTCGGCGGGCTCTACGGGATCGAGATCGGCGGCCTCTTCGCGGGGGAGTCGATGTTCCACCGCGAACGCGACGCATCGAAGGTCGCCCTGCTGGCCCTGGTGGACGCGCTGCGCGGCTGCGGCGGCGACCGCCTGCTCGACGTGCAGTGGCGCACGGACCACCTGGCGTCCCTCGGCGCGGTGGAGATCCCTCGGGTCGAGTACCTGCGCCGGCTGGACGCCGCGCTGGACCTTCCGCCCTGCCTAGGCTCCTGACCGAGCGGCTGCGATCGCCTCGGGCAGCGCGCGCAGGAAGTCCTCGACGGTCTGCGCCGTGCAACCGAAGGGGAGTGACACCCGCACGGAGGCGTCGGCGGCCAGGCCCATGGCGGCGAGCACCTGGCTCGGCATCCGCGTGTCGGATGTGCAGGCCGAGCCGCTCGCGACGCTGATGCCGCGTCGGTCGAGCTCGTCCCACGACGGTCTCCCCGGTCACGCCCTCGCAGATGAACGTCACGATGTGCGGCAGCCGGTCGACGGGGTCGCCGACCACCTCGATCCCCGACGCCAGCGCGGGCAGCCGGCCCCGGATGAGCTCGGTCAGGTCGAACAGCCGGTCCGCCTCGGCCTCGACGTGAGGGGCGAGGTACTCCAGCGCCGTGGCCGCCGCCGCCGCGCCGGGGGTGTCCGGGAAGCCGTTCACCCAGCCACGGTCCGGGTTCTCGTCCGGGGTCCAGCGCACGGAGGACCGGACCGCGAGGACGCCGACCCCGGCGGGACCGCCCCAGTCACGGGCGGAGGCGGCCAGGACGTCCCAGTCGACAGGCGCGGGACCGCGCCCGATGACCTGGACCGCGTGCACGAGCAGGGGCACACCGACCGACCGCGCCGCTGCCGCCACCTCGGCGAGCGGCTGCCGCGTGCCCACCTCCCCATTGGCCGCCTGGACGCACAGGACGTCAGCCGGCGTGTCGAGCGCCCTTCCGAGGGCGTCGAGGTCGATCCGGCCCGTGCGGTCCACGGGAACGCGCTGCACCGTGGACGCCCAGCGATCGGCCGGGCTCGTCACGGCGAGGCTCTCGACGGAACTGACGATCGCGCGGCCGGTCCGGCCACGTGCCATCAGCGCCTGGATGGCGACGGCCGCGGCGGTGGGGCCCGAGGACGTCAGGAACACCTCGTCCGGGCGCACTCCGAGGCTGGCGGCGATGCTGGCGCGGGCGGCGTCGAGCACCATCCCGGCCCGGCGACCGGGGTGGTGCAGGCGGGCCGGATCGCTCCAGGCCTGCTCCGCGGCGGCCAGCCACGCCTGCCGGGCGACGGGCAGCAGCGGCTGCCCGGCGACCGCGTCGAGGTATCCCGACGGGGGCCGAGGGGCCGGGTCGGGGAGCGTCGCGGCCGGGGACTGGGCTTCCACGGAATCCACGCTAGTCGTCGACTCGGCGAACCCCGGTTCTGCCTCGTGGGGGCGCCCACATTCGGGGCACAGGGTGCGCTAGTCTGCCGACGTCCACCGACCTAGGAAGGCGATCCGTGCGGCACTCGAGCCAGGTGATCACCGCGGGAGCACCCCGTGTCCAGCAGGGCACCCTGCGTCGGCGTGTGCGCGCCGCCGCGATCGGCGTGGGAGCGCTCGCCATCACCCTGACCGCGTCGGGGTGCACCGCGAACGAGGTCTTCTTCCTCGACCTGCCCGACCCCGCCACGAAGGAGGGGGCGATCACGCAGAACCTCTGGGAGGGGTCGTGGATCGCCGCCTGGCTGGTCGGCCTGTTCACGTGGGGGCTGATGATCTGGGCCGCGGTGGCCTACCGTCGCCGGCACCGCGACGACGTGCCCGAGCAGACGAAGTACAACATCCCGCTCGAGATCCTCTACACCGTCGTCCCGCTGATCATGGTGCTGGGCCTGTTCTGGTTCACGGTTCGTGACCAGAGCGAGATCATGGCCGTCAGCAACGATCAGGACCAGACCGTCGAGGTGGTCGGGTTCCGGTGGAACTGGGGCTTCAACTACCTCGACGAGGACGCTTACACCGTCGGCTCACCCAACCTGCCGGCCGAGCTCGTCCTTCCCGTCGGGGAGAAGATCCGCTTCGAGCTGACCTCGCCAGACGTCATCCACTCCTTCTGGGTCCCGGCGTTCCTGTTCAAGATGGACGTCATCCCCGGCAAGACCAACGTCTTCGAGCTGACTCCCGACAAGGTGGGGACCTACGCCGGCAAGTGCGCCGAGTTGTGCGGTGCCGACCACTCGCGCATGCTGTTCAGCGTGCGCGTGGTGGAGCGCGCGGAGTACGACCAGTACATCGCGGACCTCAAGGCTCGGGGCCAGAGCGGCCTGCTCGACACCGGCATGAGCAATGACGACGGCCAGATGCCCGATGAGAGGACGACATGACGATTCTGAGCGACCGCGTCATCCCCTCGGATCCCGCGCCGTCCGCACCCCCGGCCAGGAAGAAGCGCAGCCTCGGCGCTGCCATCGTCAACTGGGTCACGTCGACCGACCACAAGACGATCGGCTACATGTACCTGGTCACGGCGACCATCTGGTTCTTCGTCGCCGGCCTGATGGCGCTGGCGATCCGCGCCGAGCTCGCCGTACCGGGCCTGCAGTTCGTCTCGCTCGAGCAGTACAACCAGCTGTTCACGATGCACGGCACGATCATGCTGTTCCTGTTCGCGACGCCGCTGTTCGTCGGCTTCGGCAACGTGATCATGCCGCTGCAGATCGGCGCTCCCGACGTCGCGTTCCCGCGCCTGAACATGCTCGGCTACTGGCTGTTCTTCTTCGGCGGGCTCACCGCGGCCCTCGGCTTCCTGACGCCCGGCGGCGCGGCCGCGTTCGGCTGGTTCGCGTACGCCCCGCTCAGCAACGCGGTCTACTCGCCCGAGGTCGGCGGCGACCTGTGGCTGCTCGGCCTGGCGATGGGCGGCCTGGGCACCATCCTCGGCGCGGTCAACTTCGTGACCACGATCTTCTGCATGCGCGCGCCCGGCATGACCATGTTCCGGATGCCGATCTTCACGTGGACGATCTTCGTCACCAGCATCCTCGTGCTGCTGTGCTTCCCGGTCCTTGCGGCAGCCCTCGCGATGGCGTTCATCGACCGCGAGTACGGCGCGCTCGTGTTCGCCCCCGAGAACGGCGGCGCGATGCTGTGGCAGCACCTGTTCTGGTTCTTCGGGCACCCGGAGGTCTACATCCTGGCGCTGCCGTTCTTCGGCATCGCCAGCGAGATCATCCCGGTGTTCTCGCGCAAGCCGATCTTCGGCTACAAGGGCCTCGTCTTCGCGACCCTCGCCATCGGCGCGCTGTCCATGGCCGTGTGGGCCCACCACCTGTACGTCACGGGCTCGGTGTACCTGCCCTACTTCGCCATCATGACGATGCTCATCGCGGTGCCCACCGGTGTGAAGTTCTTCAACTGGATCGGCACGATGTGGAAGGGCTCGGTCTCCTTCGACACCCCGATGCTGTGGACGATGGGCTTCCTCATCACGTTCCTGTTCGGTGGCCTCACCGGGATCATCCTGTCGTCGCCGCCGCTGGACTTCCACGTGTCCGACAGCTACTTCGTCGTCGCGCACTTCCACTACACGGTGTTCGGCACCGTCGTGTTCCTGTTCTTCGCGGGCCTGTACTTCTGGTGGCCCAAGATGACCGGGACGGATGCTCGACGAGCGCCTGGGCAAGATCCACTTCTGGCTGCTGTTCGTCGGCTTCCAGGTGACCTTCCTGATCCAGCACTGGCTGGGCGTGCAGGGCATGCCGCGTCGGTACGGCGACTACCTGCCCGCCGATGACTTCGAGCTGTTCAACCAGATCTCGACGGTCGGGGCGGCCATGCTCGGCGTCTCCACCCTGTTCTTCATCTGGAACGTGCTCAAGACGTGGCGCTCGGCTCCCAAGGTGACCGTCGACGATCCCGTGGGGCTGGGGCGGCTCGCTGGAGTGGGCGACGTCCTGCCCGCCCCCGCGGCACAACTTCGTCTCGCTGCCGAAGATCCGCTCGGAGCGCCCGGCGTTCGACCTGCACCATCCGGAGCTCGCGCCCCACGGCGTGCACCCGGTGTCGGCAGCCGCGGCCTCCACGCCGGTCGAGGGAGGTCAGTCGTGAAGATCGAAGGCCTGATCTTCGCCCTCGGGGCGGCGTTCTTCGCCCTCATCTCGGCGATCTACTGGTACTTCTCGCGCGACCCGATCGGCACGACGGCGCTGGCGCTGTGCGCCGGCCTGGCCTTCCTGGTCGCGTTCTACGTGCTGTACACGTCCAAGCGGGTCTACCCGCGCCCGGAGGACCGGCTCGACGCCGACATCGACGAGGCCGACCCCGAGTACGGCTTCTTCAGCCCGCATTCGTGGTGGCCGCTGCCCGTCGCCTTCGGCGCGTTCGTCACCGCGCTGGGCCTGATCTTCGCCGTGTGGGTGATCGTGCTCGGCGT
The DNA here is from genome assembly GCA_963707385.1 of uncultured bacterium. Classification (GTDB taxonomy): domain Bacteria; phylum Actinomycetota; class Actinomycetes; order S36-B12; family S36-B12; genus UBA10649. Next base: position 33,498 of record CAVPPK010000009.1, read on the forward strand.
GACGATCCTCATGCTCGCCCTCATCGGCTGGATGTTCGAGTACTACCGAGGCGACTTCGCGCAGTAGCCGTCACCGCATCGTCCACGAGCCCCCAGGAGCCCCGCTCCTGGGGGCTCGTGAGCGTTCCGTGAGCGTGCGGTGCGTCTCCCGAGCGGTTTCGTGCCGTAGCCTGTGAGGACCTCGACCACCCCGCCTGGAGACCTCGTGCCCCTGACGACCCGACTTCTCGGGCTCCTCGGCGTGGGCGGCGCCGTGCTCGTCGTGAGCGCCTGCACCCCGTCCGCGAGCGTGGACTTCCAGACGGTCGTGCCGTCCGAGCAGTCGCGAGCGACGATCGCGGCGCAGCCGTCCGGGCAGAAGAAGGTCGACCCGGGCCAGCGCATCACGGTGACCGCCACCGACGGCCAGCTGGCCGACGTCACGGTCATGGGCCCCAAGGGCCCGCTCAAGGGCGAGATCTCCGCCGACGGCACCGTGTGGACCGCCAAGCGGGCCAATCTCGGCTTCGGTGCCACCTACACGGTCGAGGCGACCGCGATCGACCCCCGCGGCGTGCCCACCACCACGAGCGACGCCTTCCGCACCCTGGAGCCCAAGGCCCTCTTCACGGCCGCGGTGTCCCCTCGCCAGGACGCGACGGTCGGCGTCGGCATGCCCATCTCGGTCACGTTCGACCGTGAGATCAAGAACCGGGCCGAGGTCGAGAAGGCGCTGACGGTCTACACGCCGACCCCCATCGAGGGGGCCTGGTCGTGGAGCAGCCCGTCCCAGGTGCAGTTCCGGCCCAAGGACTACTGGCCCGCCAACATCGACGTGACCGTCGATCTCGACCTCAAGGGCGTCGAGGCGGCCAAGCGGGTCTACGGCGCGAGGAACACGTCCACGACCTTCACCATCGGTCCCGCGGATGATCACCCAGGTCGATGCGCAGTCCCACACCGCCAAGGTGTTCCGCGACGGCGAGCGCGTGCGGGTGATGCCCATCACGACGGGCAAGGAGGGCTTCGAGACCCGGTCCGGCGTGAAGGTCATCGTCAGCAAGGAGCGCGACGCGACTGATGGACGCAGCCACGGGCGGAACCGACCCCAGCGATCCGGAGTACTACAGCCTCGAGGTCGAGTACGCGATGCGCGTCACGTACTCGGGGGAGTTCCTGCACGCCGCGCCCTGGTCGGTGGGCTCGCAGGGGTCCGCCAACGTCAGCCACGGCTGCGTCGGCATGAGCACCGCCAACGCCCAGTGGCTCTACGACCTGAGCAACGTCGGCGATGTCGTCGAGGTCACCGGTACCAGCAACGAGCAGAACCTCGGCAACGGCATCACGGTCTGGAACGAGGACTGGAAGCAGTGGCTGGCGGACTCGACCGGCGGACCGGTCATGACGGTCGCGGCCCCCGTCGCGGCCGAGGAGGACACCACCATGCCCCCGGACGAGCCGCAGGAGGGCCCTCAGGACGCGACTGACGGTGCGTCCGCCTCGCAGGCCCAGCCAGGCGGCCCAGGCGTCCTACGGCCGCTGAGGTGACCGAGGTCCTCGCCGTACGGCCCGCGCGGCCGGACGATCGAGCCGCCGTCCTCGCGACCATCGTCGCGGCGTTCGCGACCGACCCGTGCTGGACCTACCTGCTGGGCGCGGACTACCCCCGGCTGGCCCCGCTGTTCGCCGGCGCCCTCTTCGACCAGCGCGTGGGGGACGGGACCGTGTGGATGTGCGCCGATGCCGGCTCGGTCGCGCTGTGGGACCGGCCGGGAGCGTCGGAGGAGCCCGAGCGGGGACGGCACTGGGCCGAGTTCCATCGAGCGGCGGGCCCGGGCCCGCGCGCGCGCCTGGCTGCGTATGACGCGGCCCTGCTCGCGGTCGCGCCCTCCGCGCCGCACTGGTACCTCGGCGTGCTGGCCACGCATCCGGACCGGTGGGGAGGCGGCCTGGCGTCAGCCGTCATCGCGCCCGGGCTCGCCCGCGCCGACGAGGACGGCGTGGACTGCTGCCTGGAGACCTCGACGCTGTCGAACCGCGACTTCTACCAGCGTCGCGGGTTCACGCAGGCGGTGCCCGTGCCGTTCGACGGCGGCCCGCCCACGTGGTGGATGACGCGACCAGCGCAAGGCTGACAGGTGCGCGCCTGGGACCGTGCGGGCCTACGCTCGACGCATGAGCGAGCCCGCTGACACTGCGTGCGGCGAGGACGTGCCTGAGCGGGTGCCGGTCCAGCGTTGGACGCGCCTGCCCGAGCGCGTCGCGCCGGAGTCGTGGCTGGAGAGCGTTGCGGTCGACGATCCGGACCCGGCTCGGATCGTGCGCGGAGACGGCGTCGACTTCACCGGCGGCGTTCCCATCGGCTGAGCTGGCGCAGAGAAGCGCCCCGGTCGAGAGCCTGACCGGGGCCTTCGTGCAGTGCTCGTGGGGCCGCGTCAGTGCTGCGAGCGCTCCTGCTCCAGCTGCTCGGCGTTCGTGTCCGCCATGCCCGGGGTGGTGCAGGACACCGCCGTGCGCTCTGCGGATCTCGTCGGCGTCCTCGTAGTCGTGCAGGGGAGCCTCGATCGCCGCATCGTGACCGACGTGGTGCTGACCCGCCTCGATCTCCTCCATCGACGGCTTGGCGATGTTGTCCGCGTAGAAGAAGGTGCTGAGCTTGTGACGCATCGACTGCCAGCGGTAGTGCTTGTTGCGCACCCCGTCGGCGTCGGCCTTCTCGGGTGCGGGGAGCGGCACGTGGTCGGTCTTCGAGGTGATGACGGCCATGTCCTTGACGGACAGCGGCTGGTGCACCTCGATGAACTCGCCGTGGGGGAGCCGCAGGATGCGCCCCGACTCGTACCCGTGCAGCAGCTTCGCGTTGTCGCGGCGCTGCAGGCCCGAGGCAGGTTCGCCTGGTGACGACGAACACGATCGGCGGCACGACGAACAGGGCCACCCGCAGGAACCAGATGATCGGAGTTGATCGACAGGTCGAACGCGACCGCGATGATGTCGTTGCGCTCCGCCGACCCACAGGAGCAGGTAGAACGAGATCGCCATCATGCCCAGCGCGGTGCGGGTCGGGGCGTTGCGCGGACGGTCGAGCAGGTTGTGCTCGCGCTTGTCGCCGGTGACCCAGGCCTCGATGAACGGGTACAGGGCCAGCGCCGTGAACAGGATCCCCGGCAGGATCAGCGCGGGGACGAGGATGTTCCACGAGATGGTGAACCCGAAGGCCGAGGTCTCGAGTTCGGCATGGTGCGCAGCGCGCCGTCGAGGAAGCCGATGTACCAGTCGGGCTGGGAGCCCGCCGACACCTGGTCGGGCATGTAGGGCCCGAAGATCCAGATCGGGTTGATCGTCACGAGCCCGCCGATGAGGGCGATGATGCCGAAGACGATGAAGAAGAAGCCACCCGCCTTCGCCATGTACACCGGGAGCAGCGGGTAGCCGACGACGTTGTCGTTGTTGCGGCCCGGGCCGGGGAACTGGGTGTGCTTCTGCGTCCACACCAGCATCAGGTGGGCGGTCACGAGGCCGAGGATCAGGCCCGGGATCAGCAGGATGTGCACGCCGTACAGCCGTGGGATGAAGTCGGTGCCGGGGAACTCGCCGCCGAACAGCAGGAACGCCGCCCAGGTGCCGACGACGGGGATCGCCTGCACGATGCCGCGGGCGATCTGCAGGCCGGTGCCGGAGAGCAGGTCGTCGGGGAGGGAGTAGCCGGAGAAGCCGGCGAGCAGGGCCAGCGTGGTCAGGGCCACGCCGATGAGCCAGTTGAACTCACGGGGCTTGCGGAAGGCACCGGTGAAGAACACGCGGAACATGTGCACGGCCATGGCGGCGATGAAGATCAGCGCCGCCCAGTGGTGCATCTGGCGCAGGAGCAGACCGCCGCGGATGTCGAAGGAGATGTCGAGCGTCGAGGCGTAGGCCTCGGACATCTTGATGCCCTTGAGCGGCACGTACGACCCGTCGTAGATGACCTCGATCATCGACGGCTTGAAGAACAGCGTGAGGAAGACGCCGGTCAGCAGCACGACGATGAAGCTGTAGAGGGCGATCTCGCCGAGCATGAACGACCAGTGGTCGGGGAAGACCTTGCCCAGGTTGCGTGACAGGAACTTGTTGCTGCCGATGCGCTGGTCGACGTACGTCGCCGTCGCGCCGCCAGCCTTCTCCACGGGGCTGGTCGTGGTCATCCGCGCTCCCAGAAACTCGGTCCGACTGGTTCAGCGAAGTCCGACATCGCCACCAGGTAGCCTTCCTCGTCCACGCCGATCGGCAACTGGGGCATCCGTCGGGCGGCCGGGCCGAAGACGACGTTGCCGGCGTCGGCGAGATCGAAGGTCGACTGGTGGCACGGGCACAGCAGGTGATGCGTGCGCTGCTCGTAGAGGGCGATGGGGCAGCCCACGTGGGTGCAGATCTTCGAGTAGGCCAGGATCCCCTGGTAGTCCCAGCCGTCGCCCTGCTGCGCGCGGATCTCGTCGGGATCCATGCGGACGAGGATGATCGCGGCCTTGCCGCGGGCGTTGAGGTTGCCCTCCTCCTCCTCGACCTCCCGAAGGTCCTCGGGGATCGCGGAGATGAGGCCGCCGACCGGCAGGTCCTCGGGCTTGACCGGCGCGTAGGTGCCGTCGGAGACGATGCGCGATCCGGCGGTCCAGATCGTGGTCGAGAGGATGTCGGCGGGGGACAGGCCCTCCTCGGCCTCGAGGGGCGTGGGAACCCACATGTCCTTGAGCATCACGACGAGCGGGATCGGGAACAGGACGAGCGCGCCGATGAGCGTGCGGCGGATGAGCTTGAAGCGGGCGAAGCCGGACTCGTCCTTGCCGCGCTCGTAGTTGGCGGCCGCCTCGCGCGTGGCGCCCGCGGGCGACACCTGGTCGTGGCGCTGCTGGACGACCTCGACGTCGGGCATGAGCTTCTTGGCCCACTGGATGGCGCCGGCGCCGATGAGGAAGATCGCCGCGCCCATGGTGAAGCCGAGCGCGAGGGTGCTGGCGCCGACGTCGCCGAAGACCGGGATGTAGACGACGGTCGACTTGTCGATGCCGACGTAGGCGACGACGAAGAGCACGACGAACAGCATCGACAGCAGGAACATCGAGGCGACCTGGCGCTCGGCGCGGCGGGCGGCCTTCGGGTCGGTGTCGGTCGCCCGGGGGCGGTGCGGCACGTCGGCGACGGGGGAGTGCCCCAGCTTCGCCGGTGCGGGTGCGTCGGAGTGGCCCTGCTTGGGCGAGATGTCGGTCATCGCGACTTGATTCCGATCCAGACGGCCGCGGCGATCAGGGCGGCGAACACGGCGAGGAAGAGGAAGACGGTCTCGGTGACCGGACCGAAGCGGCCCAGGCTCAGGCCACCGGGGTTGGGAGCCTGCTGCAGCTCCTTGATGTAGGCGATGATCTCCTGCTTCTGCTCCGTGGGCAGCTGCGCGTCGCTGAAGACCGGCATGTTCTGCGGGCCGGTCAGCATCGCCTGGTAGATGTCCTTGGCGGAGGAGCTCATGAGGTTCGGGGCGTACTTGCCCTGGGTGAGGGCGCCACCCTGGCCGGCGGCCTGGTGGCACTGGGCGCAGTTGATGCGGAAGAGCTCGCCACCGAGGGCGATGTCGGCGTCGGCGTAGTCGAGCTGCTCGGCGGTGGGGATCGCCGGGCCCGGGGCGAGCGTGGCGATGTAGGCCGCCATCGCGGCGATGTCCTCCTCGGGGTAGACGTTCTCCTTGGAGGGCGCCTGCGCGCCGGGTGCGGCGAGCGGCATGCGGCCGGTGGAGACCTGGAAGTCGACGGCGGCGGCGCCGACGCCGATCAGGGTCGGGCCGGACGCGGTGCCCTGGGCCTCGAGGCCGTGGCAGGAGGAGCAGCCCTCGAGGTACAGCTGCCGGCCCGCCTCGACCTGGGTCTCGGTGCCGACGGCGATGGCCGCCTCCGCAGGCTGGACGCTGGCGACGGCGGCGTAGCCGCCGCCCACCACGGCCAGGGCGCCGATCAACAACGCGGATGCCACGATCGGGCTTCGCCGTCGTGCGGCCAGGAACTTCACTCTCGCCGAACCTCTCTGCCGAGTCGAGCCGTGTGCGGGAGACCGTGCTGTTACTGGAGGATGTAGATCATGAAGAACAGGGCGATCCACACGACGTCGACGAAGTGCCAGTAGTACGACGTCGACGATCGCGCGGGTGGCCTGGTCGTGAGTGAACCGCTTGCTCACGTAGGTGGTGGCCAGGACGAACAGGAAGGCGATGAGGCCGCCGGTGACGTGCAGGCCGTGGAAGCCGGTCGTGAGGTAGAAGACCGAGCCGTAGGCGTTCGACGAGAGGGTGAGGCCCTCCTGGACCAGCGCGACGTACTCCGTGACCTGGCCGGCGATGAAGAACGAGCCCATGAGGAAGGTGATGATGAACCAGCGGCGCAGGCCCTTGACGTCGCCGCGCTCGGCGGCGAACACGCCGAGCTGGCAGGTGACGCTGGACAGCACCAGGACGGTCGTGTTGACGCTGGCGAACGGGATGTTCAGCAGCTGCGTCTCCTCGGCCCACAGCTCGGGGTTGACGGCGCGCAGCGTGAAGTACATCGCGAACAGCGCCGCGAAGAACATCAGCTCACTGGACAGCCAGACGATGGTGCCGATGGCGACCATGTTGGGCCGGTTCGCCGGTGCGTGGGCATAGGCCTGGGGGATCGTCGTTGCATTCGCCACGGGGGGAGTCTGGCAGATGGGCGGGCCGGTTTCACCGTGACCCCCCGAACAGTTTGGTCACATTGCAGGAGCGGCCGCGAACGGTGGCTAGAGTGTGCCGCGTGGAGCACGAAGAGACCCCCGAGCCGACCGTCGACGAGCACGACGACTGGTCGCACGACGTGGCCCCCGAGCCCGAGCCCGAGCCCACCCTGAGGGTGCTCGTCTACAGCGACGACCGCACCGACCCGGCAGCAGGTCCGGGCCGCCCTCGGCCGCCGTCCGGCGGCCGACCTGCCGGCGCTGGAGTACGTCGAGGTCGCCACGCGAGCCCATGGTCATCCGCCAGGCGGACAAGGGCGGATTCGACCTGCTCATCCTCGACGGCGAGGCGACGCCCGCCGGCGGGATGGGCATCTGCCGCCAGCTGAAGGACGAGATCTACCGCTGCCCGCCGATCCTCGTCCTCGTCGGGCGGCCCCAGGACGCCTGGCTGGCCACCTGGTCGCGGGCCGACGCCGTCGTGGCGCACCCCATCGACGCCATCGCGCTCGCCCGGACCGCCACCAAGGTCCTGCGGCCCCGCGTTCCCGTCACCTCGTCCTCCTGACCCTCCCGGTGGCCGATCCCATGCCGGGCTCCCACGAGCACCTGGCCCGCCGTCCTGTCCCGGCTGCTCGCCGGGCGAGGACCTCGCCGCCGGCCGAGGCAGCCTGGGCGATGGAGCAGATCCTCACGGGTACGGCGACGTCGGCCCAGCTCGCCGCGTTCGTGGTCGCCCTTCGGGCCAAGGGCGAGTCGGCCGCGGAGGTGGACGCCCTCGTCGGCGTGATGCTCGCGCACGCACGGCTGCTCGACTTCGGCCCGGACGGCGGCCCGGTGGCCCTCGACGTCGTCGGCACCGGCGGCGACGGCGCCCACACGGTCAACATCTCGACGATGACGGCGCTCGTGTGCGCGGCCGCGGGAGCCCCCGTCATCAAGCACGGCAACCGGGCGGCGTCGTCGTCCACCGGCACGGCCGACGTGCTGGAGCAGCTCGGGCGTCGTCATCGACCTCGGCCCCGAGGAGGTCGTCGCGAGCGTCGCGACGGGTCGGGATCGGCTTCTGCTTCGCGCAGACGCACCATCCGGCGATGCGCCACGCCGGGCCCAGCCCGTCGCGAGCTGGGCGTGCCGACGGTCTTCAACATCCTCGGGCCGCTGACCAACCCGGGGGCGCGCGCAGGCCGCGCTCATCGGCTGCGCCAACCCGGCCCTGGCCCCGGTCATGGCCGACGTGCTGCACCGCCGTGGCGTGCGGGCGCTCGTCGTGCGCGGCGAGGACGGCCTCGACGAGATCTCGACGGCGGCCCCGACCCGGGTGTGGGACGCGACGACCGGGCCGGTGGTGGCCGGGCATGCTCGACGCCGCGGACCTGGGCGTCGCGCGCACCGACCCGGCGCTGCTGCGGGGCGGCGACAGCGCCCGCAACGCCGACCTCCTCGTCGCGGCCCTCGGGGCTGAGGCGCCGGACGGCCCGGACGCCGACCGGATCGTGGCGATCCGCGATGCGGTGGCGGTCAACGCAGCTGCGGCGATGGTCGCGCACGCTGCGGCGGTGGCCGACGGCAGCGGGGGAGGAGCCCGACGCGCGTGACCTGACGACGCGGGTCGCCGAGCAGCTGCCGCTCGTGCGCGGCGGTGCTGGCGTCGGGTGCGGCCGCTGGACGTGCTCACCGGCTGGGTGGCCGTCACCCAGGAGCTGCGAGGCTGACGCGCTCAGGCGCTGAGGATCCGGGTCACGGCGACGGCGTCGACCGGTCCGCTGGGCCGGCTGGCACCGGCGACCGCTTCGCGGTCGTGGCCCTCGCGCCACGCCTGGTGGGTGGAACGCCGCACCTCGCCGAGGCGCTGGACGAGGTCGCCACCGCAGGCGCGGGGCAGGGACAGGCCGCCGGACGACGCGGACCAGTCGCACCCCGTCGGTGTCGAGCCAGGCCAGGAGCTCCAGGGCCTCCTCGGTCAGGCCGGCAGGTGCGGGAGCGGTCGGCCGCGTCGACGTGCTCCCCGCTGGCGATCAGGGCGTCGACGACGGGCCGCGGGTCGGTGCCCGGGCGCGGCGTGGGCCGCGCCCGCCAGTCGGCCGTACCGGATCAGGTGGATGTCCCAGCCGCTGCTCGGCGGTCGGCCGGGCGGCCACGAGCTCCGGCTCGGCGGCCAGCATGGCCAGCCGGTGCGTGCGCAGGCTGGCGCCGGTCGAGCTGGCCGAGTCGCTCGCGCCACAGGGCCGCCTCCTCGTACCGCTCCTCGCTCGGCGAGCCGGGCCATGCGCTCGGTGACGGTGGACACGGCCGGCGCCGAGGTCGCCGGAGAGGGCGGCGCGGAGCCCGTCGACCGTGGCCGCGTAGGCCTCGCGATCGCCGGCCGACGAGCACGGGGCCAGGCAGCGGCCGAGCTCGGCGAGCGCGCAGCCGGGGGTCTGCGCCCGGGGCCGCGGGCGATGCGGGTGGTGCAGGTGCGGACCGGGTGCGCCAGGAGGAGGGCCTCGGTGGCGGCCTCGGCGGCCTGCCGTGAGCCGAACGGCCCGAGGTAGCGGGCACCCTCCGCGGTGTCGGCGGTGACGGCGCGCACCTGGGCGAGGCGCGGCGCCGGCTCGACGGTGAGCTTGAGCCAGATCTGCGACTCGGGACGGCGGGAGCGCTGGTTGTACCGGGGCTTGTGCTCGGCGATGAGCCGCAGCTCGCGCACCCGCGCCTCGAGCACCGTGGCACAGACGATGGGCACGACCCGCTCGGCGATGCGCACCATCTCCGCCATGCGCCGGCGCTGCTCCGAGGCGGTGAAGTAGCTGCGGACCCGGGTGCGGATGCTGCGCGAGGTGCCCACGTAGAGCGGCGTGCCCTGCGCGTCCTGGAAGACGTAGACGCCAGGAGCGTCCGGCAGGCCGGCGGCGAGGTGCCGCTTGGTGCGCTGCGCGACGCTCACCCGGGAGCTGAAGGCCTGCAGGTCCTCCAGCGTGCTCACGCCGAGGTCGCCCGCCCGCTCGATGAGGCCGTGGAGCACGTCGGCCGTGGCGCTGGCGTCGTCGAAGGCCCGGTGGTTGGGCGTGACGGAGGTGCGGAAGTGCGCCGCCAGCGTGCCGAGCTTGCAGTTGCGCACCTCGTCGCGGTGCAGCGCGACGCGGGCCAGGCGGGCGGTGTCGACCACGGTGCTGCCGGGCCAGGGGTAGTCGTGCAGCCCGCAGGCGGCCTTGAGGAAGCCGACGTCGTAGGGCGCGTTGTGGGCGACGAGGACGGCGTCGCCGAGGAACTCCAGGAAGGCGGGCAGCACGGTGGGCAGTCGCGGCGCGCCGGCGACCAGCGCGTCGGTGATGCCGGTCAGGGAGGCGACGAACGCCGGGATCGGCGAGCCGGGGTTGACCAGGCTCTGGAACTCCCCGATGCGCTCGCCCCCGCGGACCTTGACGGCGCCGATCTCGGTGATGCCCGCGTCGGCGGGCGCGCCGCCGGTGGTCTCGAGGTCGACCACGACGAAGGTGACGTCGGACAGCGGGGTGCCCAGGTCCGCGAAGGACGTCTGCGTGCCGCGGGCCGGGGCCATGCCCCGAAACTAGGTGACGGGCCTGACAGCGACGGGCAGCGCGCGCCGGGCGGACGGGTCGGTAGGGTCGGCCGCGTGGCCGACACCGCTGTGATCCCCGACGACCGATCCCGCTGGCGCTGCGCGCACTGCGGGAACCTCACCCGATTCGACGTCACCCGCACGTCGCGCGTGCGCGAGTTCTGGCACCTGTCGATGGGCGGCGAGCCCCAGGTGGAGGAGCGCGAGGTGCTGGCCGAGACGGTCGAGTCGGTGGTCTGCCGCTGGTGCGGTGCGGCCGACCGGATCGAGGTCGTCGCCCGACCGGAGTTCGGCGGACCTGCCGACGAGGGACCCGGCGACGGCGGTCCCTGAGCCTCGCCGGCCCGCTCGGACGACAGTCGCGTCGTGCGTGTCAGGGGGTCGCTCTAGCGTCGGGGCATGATCATCGACTGTGGCACCTGCTGCCGTCGCGGGCCTGGCCTGCGGCGACTGCGTCGTCTCCGTTCTCCTCGGGATGCCCGAAGTCATCGACCGCCGGACGACGGTATGCGCGATATGCCGGAAATAGCCGCTATGCCGGTCGTGCACGTCGAGGACGAGCACGCCGCGGCGCTCGAGGTGCTCGCCGGATCCGGGCTCGTGCCGCCGCTGCGCCTGGTCCCGCGCTCCCGGCGAGCTAGCCCCTGCGCTCGGAACCCACCGGCCCGGCCGTGCGTCGGACGAGTGCGTCTGATCGGGGCGTCCGTGAACCAGGCCCGATGAACGAGAGCGTCCGGTTTGTGGACGTGAGGAGGCGTGTCGTCATCAATCTGTTACCTTGGAACGGTCAGTCAGACGCCCGCGCTCAGCCGCGGGCTTCTCCATAGCGAAGGATGGTCAGGGCGTGCGGGTGCCACAACGAAGGTGGGCGAAGACCGCGGTCGTCGGCCTCGCCTCCGTCGGACTCCTGCTCTCCGGCATCGCCGTTCTCCCCAGTGCGTCCGCGGTGCCGAGCCGCGACATCGCGCGAGGTGCGCGACCAGGTCCGCACCCTCCAGTCCCGCGCCGAGGCCGCGACCGAGCGCTACAACGCGGCCCGCAACCAGCTCGCCGACGTCCAGGACACCCTCGCCGGGCTGCAGCGCAAGGTGAAGCGCGAGCGCTCCGAGCTCCAGGAGATCCTGTCCTCCGTCGACGACCTGGCCCGCGCCACGTACACCAGCGGCGGCATCGACACCTCGCTGCAGGTCCTGCTCGCCGAGGACCCCACCGAGTTCCTCGCGCAGGCCGCCGCCCTCGACCAGGTGGCCCAGTCGCAGGCGTCGTCGCTGCGCCGCACCCAGACCGCCCGCCTGCGCCTGGCGCAGAGCGAGGCCGCGGTCGAGGACAAGGAATCGATCGCCCAGCAGTACCGCGACGAGATGTCGGACGCCAAGAGCGAGGCCGACGAGCAGCTCGGCGAGGCGCAGAGCATCCTGGCGAACCTCGAGGAGGAGGAGCGCCAGCGGCTGGCGGCCCTCGCCGAGGAGGAGCGCCGTCAGTCGCAGGCAGCGGCCTCGGCCGCCGCCGCGGCGCTCAACTCGAGCTCGAGCAGCTCCGGCAGCGGGCCGTCGAGCGCCGGTGGCGGCTACACCGGCGGCAGCCGGGCGGCAGCGGCCGTGTCCTACGCCCTCGCCCAGGTCGGCAACCGCTACGTCGCCGCCGCGGCCGGACCCGACGCCTTCGACTGCTCCGGCCTGACGATGACCGCCTGGCGCCAGTCGGGCGTCTCCCTGCCGCACTACAGCTACTCGCAGTACAGCTCCACCCGGCGGATCCCGGTGAGCGAGGCCCAGCCCGGCGACCTGGTCTTCTACTTCGGCGCGGGCGCCCACCACGTCGGGCTGTACATCGGCGGCGGCAAGATGGTCCATGCGGCCAACCCCGGCGACGGCGTCCGCGTCGACGACATCATGGGCCCCTGGTACGGCGAGCGCTTCAGCGGCATCGGCCGCGTCGTCGGCTAGTCAGCCGGCACACAGACAGCAATGAGGAAGGGCCGCCCGCGGGCGGCCCTTCCTCATTGCATGCGTGCCGGTCGCGCCTCAGCTGTAGAGCGCCTCGACCTCGGCGGCGAACTCCTGCATGACGACGGCCCGCTTGAGCTTCAGCGACGGGGTGATCTGCCCGCCCTCCTCGGTCCAGTCGACCGGCAGGATGGCGAACTTCTTGATCGCCTCGGCGTGCGACACGGCCTTGTTGGCGTCGTCGACGGCGCCCTGGATCGCCGCGACGAGGTCCGGGTCCTGGGTCAGGTCGGCCACCGTCGGCATCGCCCTTGTTGTTCTGCTTCGCCCAGGCGGGGAAGGCCTCGGGATCGATGGTGATCGAGCGCGCCGATGAACGGCTTGTTGTCGCCGACCACCATGCACTGGCTGACCAGCCAGTTGGCGCGGAGCCGGTCCTCGAGCACGGCGGGGGCGACGTTCTTGCCGGCCGCGGTGATGATGCAGCTCCTTCTTGCGGCCGGTGATCTTGACGAAGCCCTCGTCGTCGATCTCGCCGATGTCGCCGGAGTGGAACCAGCCGTCGGGCTCGATCGCCTCGGCGGTGGCCGTCGGGTTGTTCCAGTAGCCGGTGAAGATCTGGTCGCCGCCGAGCAGCAGCTCGCCGTCGGCCGCGACCTTGACCTTGGCCCCCGGAAGCGGCTGCCCGACCGACCCGATGCGGATCGCGCTCGGGCGGTTGACCGTGGTGGCCGCGGACGTCTCGGTGAGGCCGTAGCCCTCGAGGATGGTGACGTTGATGCCGCGGAAGAAGTGGCCCGAGGCGGGCGCCGAGCGGACCGCCGCCGGACACCGCCCAGCGCATGTTGCCGCCCATGGCGTGGCGCAGCTTGCTGTAGACGAGCTTGTCGAACACGGCGTGCTTGAGCTTGAGCACGAGGCCCGGGCCGCCGGAGTCGAGCGCCTCGCTGTAGTCGATCGCGGTCTGCGCGGCCGTGTCGAAGATCTTGCCCTTGCCGTCGGCGACGGCCTTCTGCTGCGAGGCGTTGTAGATCTTCTCGAAGACGCGCGGCACGGCCAGCAGGAAGGTCGGCTGGAAGGACGCCAGGCCCGGGAGCAGCTCCTTGATGTCGGCCGAGTGGCCCAGTCGCACGCCGGCGCGGATGCAGCCGAGCTGGATCGCGCGGCCGAAGACGTGCGCGACCGGCAGGAACAGCAGCGTCGACGAGCCGGGAGCGAGGAAGACGTCGGGGAGCCCCCAGACGACGTTGTCGACCTCGAACATGAAGTTCTTGTGCGTGAGCGTGCAGCCCTTGGGGCGGCCGGTGGTGCCGGACGTGTAGATGATCGTGGCGACCGAGTCCGGGGTGAGGGTGCCGCGACGCGCCTCGAGCTCGTCGTCGGAGACGTTCTTCCCGTCCTCCTTGAGCTGGTCGATGATGCCGTCCTCGAAGACCCACACGCGGGTGACCGACGGGATCTCGACGGAGACCTCGTCGAACGTCCTCTTGTTCTTCTCGCTCTCGAGGAAGACGGCGACCGAGCCCGAGTCGCTGAGCATCCACTGGATCTGCTCGGCCGAGGAGGTCTCGTACACCGGGACGCTCACGGCGCCGGCGTACCAGATGGCGTAGTCGACGAGCGTCCACTCGTACCGGGTGCGGCTCATGACGCCGATGCGCTCGCCGGGCTCGACGGCGTTGGCGACGATGCCCTTGGCGACGGCCCTGACCTCGTCGAGGAACTGCTGGGCGGTCACGTCCACCCAGGCTGCGCCTCGTGGGACCGACAGGGCCACGTGGTCGGGGGTCTTGGCTGCGTTCTCGATGATGTGGTCGACGAGGCTGCCGGTGGTGGGAGTCGGCACAACGGCGGGCACGGAGAATTCTGTTCTCATGATTTCACCGTAGGACACAACGGCGTCCGTTGCGACCGGATCGGCCGGGTCCGCGATGGCCATGGCTGCCATGGCATTCTGACCCGGTGCGCGTCCACGTCGTCAGTGACGTCCACGGGGCGGTGCCGGAGCTCGCGCGCGCGGCCGCGGGGTCGGACGTGTTCGTCTGCCTGGGCGACCTGATCCTGTTCCTCGACTACGACCGCCCCGGGCGCGGCATCTTCGCGGACCTGTTCGGCGAGGAGCACGCCCGTGCCTACATCGAGGCCCGCACGGCGAACCGGTTCGACGAGGCGCATGCGTTGAGCGCCGCTGCGTGGGCGCGCCTCGGGGTCACCGATCCCGGGGAGAAGTGGGCGCTCATGCAGGCGATGGTGCAGGGCGCAGTACGAGGAGCTCTTCGACGCCATGCCGTCCCCGGCGCTGCTGACGTACGGCAACGTCGACTCCCGGCGCTGTGGCCGGACTACCTGCGCGACGGCCACCGCGTCGTCGATGCGGAGGTCGTCGAGGTCGACGGCCTGCGCTGGGGCTTCGTCGGCGGCGGACTGGTGAGCCCGATGCGGACGCCGTACGAGATCCCCGAGCCGGAGTACGCCGCGAAGGTCGCCGCGCTCGGACCGGTCGACGTCCTGTTCACCCACATCCCGCCGGCCCTGCCCGGAGCTCACCTACGACGTGCGTCGCGCGCCGGTTCGAGATCGGCAGCCAGGCGCTCCTCGAGTACGTGCGCGGAGACCCAGCCGCGGTACCACCTGTTCGGGCACGTCCACCAGCCGCTGGCGTCGCAGGACCCGTGTCGGGCGCACCGAGTGCATCAACGTCGGGCACTTCCACGGCAGCGGACGGCCCTTCGTCCTCGACCTCCCGAGCAGCAGCGGAAGCGGGGCGTGCGGAGACGGTAGCCTTCGTCCCATGGCCGACCAGACCGAGTCCAGCATCGTCATCAACGCCAGCCCCGCCGCGATCATGGACGTGATCGCTGACCTCGCCGCGTATCCGGAGTGGAGCGACGGCATCAAGGAGGTCACGGTGCTCGCGCTGTACGAGGACGACAACCGGCCCGCCGACGCCCGGTTCAACCTCGCGTCGGGCGCCATCAAGGACATCTACGAGCTCGAGTACGACTGGGACGGCGACGCGAAGGTGTCGTGGACGCTCACCAAGGGCGACATGCTCACGGCGATGGACGGCGTCTACGAGCTGGCGGCGAACGGCGACGGCACCACCACGGTGCACTACCGGCTGGCCGTGGACGTCAAGATCCCGATGATCGGGATGATCAAGCGCAAGGCCGAGAAGGTCATCGTCGATACCGCCCTGAAGGGGCTGAAGAAGCGTGTCGAGTCGCTGCCGACTGATCCTGCTTAGCGGGGTCGGCGGAGCCGGCACGACGACGGTCGCGCGAGGCCACGGCGGCCGCCGTGCGGTCGGAGGGGCGACGGTCGAGGTGGTCGACGCCTCCGGGGCCGTCGACCCCGATCCCGGACGTCGTCGCGCTCGTGGGAAGCAGTGTCGGGCGGCTGTTCGCCGAGCTCGGTGCCGAGCCGCTGGTGGCCGAGGCCTGGTCCTCGCTGGCCGGGATCGCCCACCTGTCCACGCTGGCCCGCATCCTGCGCGCTCATCGGCGAGGGCGACGTCGACGCGTCGTCGTCGACTGCGGGGACCATCGACGCGCCCGGGAGCTGGTCGAGCTGCCCGTCGATCCTCGAGCGACTGCTCGACTCGGCCCTCACGCCGCGGCTGGCGATGTGGCGGTCGACGGGATCGACCGGGCGAGGCAGCCGTCTTCGACGCGGTGTCGACGGCGCGTCACGAGGTCGTCCGGATGCGCCAGGCCCTGGAGCATCCCGCGACCACGCTGCGCCTGGTCACGCAGCCGACGACGACGTCCGTCGAGCGCACGGTCGTCGGCCATGTCCGTGTTCGCCCTGCTCGGCGTCGCCGTCGACGGCGTGGTCGTGAACCGCTTCCCGCGCAAGGCGGATGGCTGGCCCGACGGAGGCGATGGACGGCCGCCGAGCGAGGCGCTCGCCCGGATGGTCGAGAGCGGCGCGGACGGCGTCGCGGTGTGGAAGTCGACCTCGCGAGTGCGGGCGGTGCCGAAGGAGCGCTCGGTGCTCGGACCGCTCGAGCGGGTGCAGGTCCTCGACGCCGAGCAGCTGACCGTCCACGTCGGCGAGGACGAGTTCCACCTCGACCTGCCGCTGGCCGCGCGCGGCACGGGCCGAGGCGCGACCGTGGGCGTGCAGGAGCACCGCCTCGTCGTGGCGTTCGACGGCGCCATGCGGTGGCTCGACCTGCCGCCCGTGCTGCGCCGGTGCCAGCCCGTCCGATGCCGTCCGCACCGACGCCGGACTGCAGGTGCGCTTCGTGCCGGACCCGGCCACCTGGCGCGAGCCGGCGGTGGCGTCATGAGCAGCGCCGGGCGCGCGCCGTGGTGGTACTCCGGCGACGACGAGCAGCCGGGCCGGCCGATACCTGGCGGAGCCCGACGGACCGAGGCGTCCGACGGACGGGGCGTCCGACGGACCTGAGGACGCCGGCCGACGAGGACGACGTGCCGGAGGGCGACGGCGTGCCGTCGTCGATGGACTGGACGGCACTGGTGGCCGGCGCCGCGAGGATGGTCGACTGGGCCACCGAGCGGGTGATGGCCCCGCATGCCGAGCATGTCGACCCGGCCGAGCACCCGGAGTGCATGGTGTGCCGCACCGTCGCGCTCATCGGGGATCCGGTGGGCCTGATGAGCGGCGGCAGCGGTCCGCGCCGAGGACGGCGACACCGAGGAGGCCGTCGACGCGTCCGGTCGACGCGCGCCGGCCCCGTGCGACCGGTGCGACAGTCGATCCGCTGGATCCCGATCGTCGAGTCCCGCGACTGAGCGGACTGCCGCCGATCGCATGGCTACGCTGTGCGGCGTGGGAATGAGCATCGGCGTCGACATCGGCGGCACCAAGATCCTGGCCGGCATCGTGACCGACGACGGGCAGATCGTCTCGACCGCGCGCCGCCCGACGCCCCGCCACGACGCGAACGACGTGCTCGACCTGGTGGCCGACGTCGTCGGCGAGCTGGTCGCGGGCAGCACCGGACCCGATCGTCGGCGTGGGCGTCGGCGTGGCCGGCCTCGTCGACGCCGATCGCTCGCGGGTCTACTTCGCCCCCAACCTGCGGTGGTCGCAGGTGCCGGTGCGCGCACTCCTCGAGGCGGCGACCGGACTGCCGGTCGTCGTCGAGAACGACGGCAACATCGCGGCCTGGGGCGAGTACCGCTTCGGCGCCGGCCGCGGCACGACCGACCTCGTCCTCGTCACGGTCGGCACCGGCATCGGCGGCGGGATCGTCATCAACGGCGGCCTGTTCCGCGGATCGCACGGCGTGGCCGGCGAGATCGGGCACATCAACGCCGTGCCGGACGGCCGCCCGTGCGGCTGCGGCCGCAACGGCTGCCTCGAGCAGTACGCCAGCGGCAACGCCCTCGTCCGCGAGGCGCGCCTGCTCGCCGCCGAGCGGCGATCCGAGGCCGGGCGTCCTGCTCGGCCTGGGCGACGGCACCCCCGAGGGGGTCCAGGGCGTGCACATCACCGAGGCGGCGCGGGCCGGCGACCCGGTCGCCACCGAGGCGTTCGCCGTCGTGGGCACGTGGCTCGGCCGCGGGCTCGCCGATCTCGCCGCCGTGCTCGATCCCGAGGTCTTCGTCATCGGCGGCGGCGTGTCCGACGCCGGGGACCTGCTGCTCGCGAGCGCCCGGCAGACCCTCGCCGACAAGCTCATCGGCCAGCAGAACCGCCCGGCCCCGCTGGTCAAGGTCGCCGAGCTGACCAACCTCGCCGGACTGGTCGGCGCCGCCGACCTGGCCCGCCAGCCGCGCGGCTAGCGCGCGATGGGCGGCACCGTCGCAGCCTCGCCCGGACCTGCCGATCATCGAGATCGTCAGCTACGGACGTGACCGCGCGGACGCCGAGACGGTCGACAGCTCGCCGACGTGGCCCCGAGGGCATCTGGTGCGTGCTCGACGACTCACCGACATGGTCCACACGCTGTCCCGACCGACATCGTCCAGATCGCGACGCTCGAGCTCGGCGTCGCCGACGCCTCCGCGTCGCGTTCGTCCGCCGACGATGTCGCCGCTGCGCCTGGGTGGACCTGTGGGGGACCGCGCGAACCGAGGTGGATGCGGGTGTTCCGCGACCGACAGCCGCGGTGGCCTGACTGCTGTCGAGGCCGTCAGACGACCGCGCCGCGGTCGGTGTCGTCGTCGCGGTCCTTCATGCGCGCGACCAGGGCGACGAAGCCGCCGATCGTTGCGCCACCCCGAGGCCGGCGAGCCAGCGGTCCCAGCCGAGCATGTTGGTCGCGATGACGAGGACGGGCCGCCGAGGACGGCCGCCCAGGAGAAGCGCGCCGACCGCGTCGGACGGACGGGGGAGCGGCGGGGGGTGCGGGGGCTCGTAGCCGGCGTCGTCGTCGTCGAGCTCGACCGGATCGGCGAGCGGGTCGGGATGGTCGCCGTCGGCCGCGAGCGCCGGCAGGGACCGTTCCTTCGGGAACTCCGGACCGAGGTCGATCTGGCCGCTGAGGTCGGCGACGATCGCGTCCCACGCACGCTGCTCGTGCTCGGGCAGGTCGGAGTCCCTGCTGGTCACGCGCGCTCCATCAGGGCGCGAGCCGCCGGACGAACGCGATGCTGTCGCGCACGATCACCTCGGCGTCGTAGTCGAGCGTCGCCACGTGGAAGGAGTCGGCGAGGACGACCTCCTGCGTGTCGGTCGACGACACGTGGCTGAGGATGAACTCGGCGTTCGACGCCTCGACGACGTGGTCGACGGCGCTGCGGAACAGCAGCAGGGGCTGCGTCACCTTCGCGATGTCGGCCTTGACCTGCTTCCAGAGCTGACGACAGGGAGTGGGCGGCCTTCAGCGGGATCTTGTCGTAGGCGCCCTCGTCCTGGCCGGGCTTGGCGATGTCGTTGGAGATGCCGGGGAACGACGCCGATGAACCGCTGCAGCAGCGGCAGCAGGTGCCGGTCGGGCCGCTCGGAGTGCACGGCCGGGTTGACGAGGACGATGCCCGGCGATGGCGTCGCCGTGCTGCTCGGCGAGGCGAAGGGTCAGCGAGCCGCCCATCGACAGGCCCATGACGAACACCGTGGTGCAGCGCGACTGGAGGTCGCGCAGGGCCTTCTCCACCTCGGCGTACCAGTCCTCCCAGGTGGTGAGGTTCATGTCCTGCCACGTGGTGCCGTGGCCGGGGAGCAGCGGCAGCCGGACCGTCCAGCCCTCGGCCGCGAGCGCCTCGGCCCACGGCCGCATGGACTTGGGTGAGCCGGTGAAGCCGTGGAGGACCAGGATCCCCACCTCGTTGCCGTCGGACGACCAGGGCTCGGCACCGGGAACGACGGGCATGGGGGTCCTTTCGCGCAAGGTCGTTCACCGCGATCGACCCGCCCACTAGTCTGCCACCCGGAGGGAGGCGCACCGATGCTCTACTGGTTCCTGAAGTACGTGGTCGTGGGACCGTGGCTGCGCGTGCTCTTCCGGCCCTGGGTCGAGGGCGCCGAGAACGTGCCCGACGAGGGCGCCGCGATCCTCGCCAGCAACCACCTGTCGTTCTCCGACTCGTTCTTCCTGCCGCTCGTCGTGCCGCGGCCCATCACCTTCCTGGCCAAGAGCGACTACTTCACCGGGCCGGGCATCAAGGGCTTCTTCACGAAGATGTTCTTCGCCGGCGTCGGCCAGGTGCCGGTGGACCGCTCCGGCGGCCGGGCGTCCGAGGCGGCGCTGCGCACCGGCCTGCGCATCCTCGGCGAGGGCAGCCTGCTGGGCATCTACCCCGAGGGCACGCGCTCCCCGAACGGCACCCTCTACCGCGGCAAGACCGGACTCGCCCGCATGGCGATGGAGGCCAAGGCGCCGATCCTGCCGGTCGCGATGATCGGCACCTACGAGATCCAGCCGCCCGGGCAGCTGCGCCCGGGCCTGCGCCGGGTCGGCATCCGCATCGGCCGCCGCTGGACTTCTCCCGCTACGAGGGGCTCGAGAACGACCGCTTCGTGCTGCGCTCGGTCACCGACGAGGTCATGTACGAGCTCATGTCGCTCTCCGGCCAGGAGTACGTCGACATGTACGCCACCCGCGCCAAGGAGCTCATCGCGCAGGGCTCGCCGGCCGACTCGCGGTCGATGGTCGCCCCGGACGAGGACGACTAGCCGGCCGACGCCCACGCCGCAGCTCATGGGTCGCTCGCGAGCTACGCCGACCAGCTCATGGGTCGCTCGCGAGCTACGCCGACCAGCGCCGGCTCCGCGCCACCGCCTCCCGCCACCGCTCGTGCGCGACCTGGTCGATGGCGCCCGGCTCGAAGACCCCCGACGACCGGCGCGTGCTCTCGAGCTGCTCGCGTCGACGTCCAGACCCCGGCGCCGAGCCCGGCGAGGAACGCGGCGCCCAGGCCGGTGGTCTGCAGCTCGACCGGGCCGGTCGACGAGCAGCCGCACGGTGTCGGCCTGCAGCTGGCAGAGCAGGTCGTTCGCGGCCGCCCCGCCGTCGATCGCCAGCCGGGCGAGCGGCACCTCGCCGTCGCGGGCCATGAGGTCGACGACGTCGCGCACCTGGAAGGCGATCGCCTCGAGCGTCGCGCGCGCGATGTGCGCCCGGGTGGTGCCGCGGGTGATGCCGATGATGAGCCCGCGCGCGGTCGGGTCCCACTCCGGTGCGCCGAGGCCGGTCAGCGCCGGCACGAAGACGACGCCGCCGGAGTCGGGCACGCTGGCCGCGAGCGCCTCGACCTCGGCCGCCGACGTCGATGATGCCGAGCCCGTCGCGCAGCCACTGCACGGCGGCGCCGGTGACGAAGACCGCGCCCTCGAGGGCGAAGTCGCGTCGGCCGTCCGGGTGGGCGAGCGCCACGGTGGTGAGCAGGCCGCTGCCGCGATCGCCGGATCTGGTCGCCGGTGTGGACGAGCAGGAACGAGCCGGTGCCGTAGGTGCACTTGGCCGCGCCGGGGGAGAAGCCGGCCTGGCCGACGAGGGCGGCCTGCTGGTCGCCGGCGATGCCGGTGATCGGCAGGTCGAGGCCGAGGAACGCGGTGGGGTCGGTGTGCGCGAGCCGCCGTAGGACGGCGACGACCTCGGGCAGGGCCGACGATCGGGACGCCGAACAGCGCGCAGAGCTGCTCGTCCCACGCCCCCGACTCGAGTCGTACAGCAGGGTGCGCGAGGCGTTGGTCGCGTCGGTGACGTGGTGCAGCCCGCGCGACATCCGGGCGACGAGGTAGGAGTCGACGGTGCCGACGGCGGTGCGGCCGGACTCGACCGACGCCCAGATGTGCGGCTCGTGGGCGCGGATCCAGGCCAGCTTGGTCGCCGAGAAGTACGGGTCGAGGCGCAGGCCGGTGCGCTCGACGACCAGCGGCTCGTGGCCGTCCTCGCGCAGGGTCTCGCACAGCGACGCGGTGCGGCGGTCCTGCCAGACGATGGCCCGTCGCGGCGAGCCGAGGGTCTCGCGGTCCCAGAGCACACGGTCTCGCGCTGGTTGGTGATGCCGACGGCGACGAGCTCGGTGCCGGGAGCGGTCGCGGCCAGGTCGGCGAGCGCCAGGCGGGTCGCCGTCCAGCGTCGCGGACCAGATCTCGCCGAGGTCGTGCTCGACCCAGCCGTCGGCCGGGAAGTGCTGGGGGAACTCCCGGTAGCCGCGGGCGATGATGGTGGCGGACTCGTCCGACGACGAGGGCGGTGATGCCGGTCGTGCCGGCGTCGATGGCGAGGATGGCGGGCATGATCCGACCCTAGTTCCCGAGAGTGATGTCAGCGTTTGCATCCCCGGCTACGCTAGGAGCGTCGTAGTCGGGTGGATCGAACCCGGCGGAACCAGGGCCACGAGCCCGAATCGAAAGGGTGCATGACCGATGCGCGTCGGCGTTCTCACTGGTGGTGGCGACTGCCCGGGTCTCAACGCGGTCATCCGCGGAGTCGTCCGGCGCGGCGTGACGGAGTACGGGTACGAGTTCGTCGGGTTCCGCGACGGCTGGAAGGGCCCGCTCGAGGGCATCACCATGCCGCTCGACATCCCCGCGGTGCGCGGCATCCTGCCGCGCGGCGGCACCATCCTCGGCTCGCTCGCGCACCAACCTCGTCAAGATCGAGGGCGGCATCGAGCGCACCGAGGAGAACCTCACGAAGCTGGGCATCGACGCGCTCATCGCGATCGGCGGCGAGGACACCCTCGGTGTCGCGACCACGCTGACCGAGCACGGCTTCCACGTCGTCGGCGTCCCCAAGACGATCGACAACGACCTGTCCGGCACCGACTACACCTTCGGCTTCGACACCGCGGTCAGCATCGCCACCGAGGCGATCGACCGGCTGCACACGACGGCCGAGTCGCACCACCGCATCCTCATCTGCGAGGTCATGGGCCGGCACGCCGGCTGGATCGCGCTGCACTCCGGCATGGCCGGCGGCGCCAACGTCATCCTCATCCCCGAGGTGAACGTTCGACCTCGACGAGGTCGTCGGCTGGGTCGAGTCGCGCTTCAAGGCGTCCTACGCGCCGATCATCGTCGTCGCCGAGGGTGCCATGCCCGACGGACGGCGACCTCATCACCAAGGACGCCGTCGCGCGACTCGTTCGGCCACGTCAAGCTCTCCGGCATCGGCGACTGGCTGGCCCAGCAGGTCGAGGCGCGCACCGGCCACGAGGCCCGCACCACGGTGCTCGGCCACATCCAGCGCGGCGGCACGCCGACGGCGTACGACCGCGTGCTGGCCACCCGGTTCGGCCTGCAACGCCATCGACGGCGGTCAAGGACGAGGCGTGGGGCACCATGGTCGCGCTGCAGGGCACCGACATCGTCCGCGTCCCGCTCGCAGGAGGCGACCGGCGTGCTCAAGACGGTCCCGCATGGAGCGCTACGAGGAGGCCAAGTCCTTCTTCGGGTGAGCAGGCCCTAACCTGTACCCATGCCGAACCCCCTCGTATGGCCGACCTGCCGGCTGCCCAGCAGCCGCCGTGGCCGGATGCCGATGAGCTGCGCGCTGCGCGCGACGAGCTGTCCGCGCTGCCGCCGCTCGTGTTCGCGGGGGAGTGCGACGTCCTCGGCGACGCGGCTGGCCGAGGCGGCCCATGGCCAGGCGTTCGTCCTCATGGGCGGCGACTGCGCCGAGACGTTCGAGGCGAACAACGCCGACGTCGATCCGCGCCCGGCTGAAGACCGTCCTGCAGATGTCGGTCGTGCTCACCTACGCGCGCCTCGCCTGCCGGTCGTCAAGGTCGGCCGCATGGCGGGGCAGTACTTCAAGCCGCGGTCCAAGCTCACCGAGGTGCGCGACGGCGTCGAGCTGACGTCGTACTTCGGCGACGCCGTCAACGCGCTGCGCGTTCGACGAGGCCAGCCGTCGTCCCGACCCGCAGCGGCTGGTGCGAGGCCTACAACGCCTCCGCCGCGGCGCTGAACCTCGTGCGCGCCTTCACCCAGGGCGGCTACGCCGACCTGCGCCAGGTGCACGCCTGGAACCAGGACTTCGTCCGCGACTCGGTCGGCGGGCCAGCGGTACGAGGCCGATGGCCGGCGAGATCGACCGGGCGCTGTCGTTCATGCACGCGATCGGCGCCGATCCCGAGGAGCTGCAGCGGGTCGAGTTCTACGCCGGCGCACGAGGCGCTGTCGCATCGACTACGAGCGTGCGCTGACGCGCATCGACTCGCGCACCGGGCATGCCGTACGACGTCTCCGGGCACTTCCTGTGGATCGGCGAGCGCACGCGCCAGCTCGACGGCGCCCACATCCACTTCGCGTCGACGCATCCGCAACCCGATCGGCGTGAAGGTCGGGCCCGACCGCGTCGCCCGACGACGTCGTCGAGATGTGCGAGATCCTCAACCCCGACCGCGTGCCGGGCCGGCTGACGCTCATCACGCGCATGGGCGCCGACAAGGTCCGCGACGTGCTGCCCAGCATCGTCCAGAAGGTCGACGCCAGCGGCGTGCCCGTCGTCTGGGTCTGCGATCCCATGCACGGCAACACCCGCGAGGCCGCGACCGGGTCACAAGACGCGGCTGTTCGACGACGTCGTCGACGAGGTCGAGGGCTTCTTCGAGGTGCACCGCAACCTCGGCACGATCCCCGGCGGCCTGCACATCGAGCTGACCGGCGACGACGTCACCGAGTGCGTCGGCGGCACCGGCGGCGTGCTCGAGGGCAACCTCGGCGACCGCTACGAGACGGCGTGCGACCCGCGGCTGAACCGCGAGCAGAGCCTCGAGCTGGCCTTCCTCGTCGCCGACATGCTGATGATGCGGTAGCGATGGCTCACCCGGTGGGCAGGCTGCTGGCCGCGTCCTACCGCACGCCGGCCGGCCGGATCGTCGTCGTCGTCGACCCGCATGCGTCGGGCGACCTCGGCCCGCAGGAGTACGGCGCCGTGGTGGCGTCGACGTTCCGCGACCTCGACGATGCCGTCGAGCGGCTGCCGCATCGACGTCGACGTGCGCCCGCGCAGCACCGTGCCGTTCATCCGCGACGTGCTGCAGCGCTACGCCGACGGCGACCTGAACGCGCTCGAGGAGGTGTCGGTCGCGCAGCCGGGCGGGCCGTTCCAGCAGCGCGCCTGGCTCGCCATGCGCACGATCCGGGCGGGCAGCGTCGACACCTACGCCGGACTCGCCCGTCGCGCCGGCGCACCTCGCGCCGCCCGTGCCGCCGGCACCGTGTGCTCGTCGAACCTCGTCGCCCCGTTCATCCCGTGCCATCGCGTCATCGCCTCGAACGGGCTCGGCGGATACGGCTACGGCGTCGACATCAAGGTGAGCCTGCTCGAGCACGAGGGCGTCCTGCTCTAGCCGACCGGCGCGACATCGACCTCAGACGATGTTGACCTCGCCGCGCAGCGTGCCCGTGGCGAACCGGTCGGCGGTGAACGGGGTGACGTCGACGGGCGGCTCGCGATGCAGGTACAGGTCGCGGACGACCTCGCCGATGGCCGGTCCCTGCAGGAAGCCGTGCCCGGAGAAGCCAGCCGCGTACAGGAAGCGGGAGACGTCGCCGGACTCGCCGACGAGGGCGTTGTGGTCGGGGGTGACCTCGTAGAAGCCGACCCACTGGTGCGCGATGCCCACGTCGAGCAGGTCGGGGCAGCGCTGCGCGATCGCCTCGGTCAGGTCCGGCAGCCAGGCGTCGCTGTAGTCCTCGTGGAAGCCCGGGCTCCTCCTCCTGGTAGGACATGCCCAGCAGGATGCCGGGACCCTCGCGGTGCAGGTAGAACGTGCTGGCGGCGTCGATGGTCATCGGCATCCCCGCCGGGAAGATCGTGCGACTGCTCCGGCGACAGCGGCTCGGTGACGAGGATCTGGCGGCGCAGCGGCTCGATCGGCAGGTCGACGCCCGCCATCGCGCCGATCTGCTTCGACCATGCGCCCGCCGCGCAGACGACGCTGCCCGTGCGCACCTCGCCTCGATCGGTCTGCACGGCCTCGATGCGTTCCGTCGACGACCCGGATGCCGGTGACGTCGACGCCCGTGCAGCACGGTCGCACCGTGCCGCCGTGCACCGGTGGCGTAGCCGAGCACCACCGACTCCGGGCTGCAGTAGCCGTCCCGCGCGTGGAAGGCCGCGGCGAGGACGCCGGTGATGTCGATGGCGGGGGAGAGCGCCTTGGCCTCCTCGGCGCGTGAGCATGCGGCTGGGCACGCCCATGGCGTTCTGCAGGGCCACGGACTCCTCGTAGACGCGCACCTGCTCCGGGTCGGTGAGCAGGAAGAGGTAGCCGGGCTGGTGCAGGTCGATCACCTGTCCGGGCCGGTTCGGGAAGTCCTCGAACGCGTCGAGGCCGCGCATGCCGAGGGCGATGTTGATGGGGTCGGAGAACTGCGCGCGCACGCCGCCGGCCGCCTTCACGGTGGACCCGCCGCCCAGCGCCCCTCGCTCGAGGAGCAGGACGTCGGTGACGCCGGCCTCGGCGAGGTGGAAGGCGATGCTGGCCCCCATGACGCCGCCGCCGATGACGACGACCCCGGCCGACTCCGGCAGCTGCGCCGCAGCGTCGGCGGTCACGCGAAGCTGACGCCCTGCGCGAGCGGCAGGTCGTTCGAGTAGTTGATGGTGTTCGTCGCCCGACGCATGTAGGCGCGCCAGGCGTCGGAGCCGGACTCGCGGCCGCCGCCGGTCGTCTTCTCGCCGCCGAAGGCGCCGCCGATCTCCGCGCCCGACGTGCCGATGTTCACGTTGACGATGCCGCAGTCGGAGCCGGCCGCGGACATGAACTGCTCGGCCTCGCGCTGGTCGAGGGTGAAGATGCTCGACGACAGGCCCTGGGGCACGTCGTTCTGGATCGCGATGGCCTCGTCGATCGTGTCGTAGGTCATGACGTACAGCAGCGGGGCGAACGTCTCGCGGCGCACGACGTCGGTCTGGGCGGGCATGCGCACGATGGCCGGAGTGACGTAGCGCGCCGCCTGCCACGTCGCGGCGCTCGCCGCCCACGATGACGGTGCCGCCCTCGGCGACCGCCGCCGCGAGGGCCTCCTGCATGCGGTCGAGCGCGGCGTCGTTGATGAGCGGGCCGACCAGCGTCGCGCTGTCGCGCGGGTCGCCGACGGGCAGCCGGCCGTACACGGCGGCGAGGCGGTCGACGAGCTCGTCGACGATCGACGTGTGCGCGATGACGCGGCGCATGCTGGTGCAGCGCTGCCCGGCCGTGCCGGCCGCGGCGAAGACGATTCCGCGCACGGCGAGGTCGAGGTCGGCGCTCGGGGCGACGATGGCGGCGTTGTTGCCGCCGAGCTCGAGGAGGGTGCTGCCGAAGCGCGCGGCGACGCGCGGCCCGATCTCCGCCCCCATGCGCTCGGACCCGGTGGCGCTGACGAGCGCGACGCGCGGGTCGTCGAGCAGCGGGGCGGCGCTGTCCCGGTCCGTGATGACGACCTGGTGCACGGCCGCCGGGAATCCGGCCTCCGCGATGGCGCGGTCGAGGATCGCCGAGCACGCCAGCGACGTCAGCGGCGTGAGCTCGGACGGCTTCCAGATGACGGTGTCGCCGCAGACGAGGGCGACCGCGGTGTTCCAGGCCCAGACCGCGGCCGGGAAGTTGAACGCGGAGATGACGGCGACGACGCCGCGCGGGTGCCATGTCTCCATCAGCCGGTGCCCCGGACGCTCGGACGGCATCGTGCGTCCCTCGAGCTGGCGCGACAGGCCCGACGGCGAAGTCGCAGATGTCGATCATCTCCTGGATCTCGCCGAGGGCCTCCGAGCGGATCTTCCCGACCTCGATGGTGACCAGCTCGGCGAGGTCGGCCTTGTGCTGCTCGAGCAGGCGGCCGAACTGCTTGACGAGGGCGCCGCGCGCCGGCGCCGGGACGCTGCGCCAGGTCAGGAACGCCTCGTGCGCCCGCGTGATCGCCTCGCTCACCTCCGCGGCGTCCACCGCGCCCAGGGCGACCAGGTCGCGCCCGGTGATGGGGGAGCGCGCCGTCGCGCCGGTGCCGGCAGGCAGGGTCGCCCCGCAGGCGGCGAGCGAGCGCTGGGCGAGGGCGAGCAGGTCGGGTTCGGTCGTCATGGGCGCAGTCTGCCGCATGGGTTCTGCGGCCGCGTGGGTCAGCAGCCGGCCGCCGATGTCGCCTGTCGACAGGAAGGCGGACACCACCGCCCACGTGGCGGGCGACCGGACGATGCTGCCGTGGTCCAGCGTGCCAGTGCCGCACGCTCCGTCACGTCCACGTTGGTGGCACCGTCCAGCTCGCTGGAGTCAGCGGGCCGGACAACCTCGTCCGCGGCGTGAAGGCGGACAGCCACCGCCGGGGATCCCCGGGCTCGTGCAGCATTGCCAGGAACTCCGACTCGGGCGCCATCTGCCGACAGGCGAGCGGGCAGCTCGAGTCGTCGGCGAACATCGCGCCGAGGCCCGCAATGGCCGTGCCGTGGTGGGGGGAGGCGATCGTGGCGACCCGACCGATGAGCGCAGGGTCCGCCTCGACCGCGGCCCGCGCGATCAGTCCGCCGGCGGAGTAGCCCACGAGGTCGACACCCTGTGCACCGTCGGCCACCAGCGCGGCGGCTAGCTGCGACACCTGGACTCCATACGCGCTGAGGTCGCCGTGGCCGTCCCCGATGTCGGCGATCACGACCTCGCGACCGCTCGCGCGCAGGTGATCGGCGAGGCCGGTGAGGGCACCCGCACCGCCGCCGTACCCCGGGATGAGGATGACAGTCGACGCGGGAGTGGGAGCGCTCGCGTCGACCGTCTCGGCTCGGGTCAGCCAACGGAACCCCGCGATGCGGCGATCAGGAGCCCGACGACGACCAGCGCCGTCACCAGCCCTCGGCGGCCGATCGTCATGCGGCCATTGTCACTCGCGACAGGCGATGCCGCCTACGGGAACCGCGTCACCTTGTGCGGCTCACCGAGCTTGTCGTACGTCACCCACTCGCCCGCCTGTTCTCCAGCGCGGAAGGATCCTGACCGCAGGGCGGTGCCGTCGCGGCGGAACCAGCGCCAGGAGCCGTGCAGCTGCCCGTCCTTGATCTTGCCGGCGGCCTTGAGGACCCCGTTGTCGTAGTACTCCCTGCTCTCGCCGGACTTCTTCGGATAGCCGTCGTTGATCTCCGCGATCCGCACCTTGAGGATCCGCTTGAGCAGGGGCGCCGGGAACGGCCGGTCACGGTCGAAGTGGATCGATCCCTTCGTGCCCTGGTAGCGGGCGAGATCGTCCGCGAGCTCGCTCAGCACGCGGCCGCTGTAGGGGAACAGGCTGTTGTGGTTGGTGAAGCCGTCGAGCCCGATCACGGCGATGCCGCCGTCGAGCTTGAACGTCGGCATTCCGTAGGAGATCACCTCGGTGGCCCCGGGCAGGGACGCGCCGGATGGTGGCCACGGTGCCCAGCAGCGCCGCCCGCTGCGCGTCGTCGAACCGGGCGAGGTGGTCGTCGATCACTGTCATTCGCCAAGTGTGCCGCGACCGTTCGCCTTCGCGGTGGAAACGGGGCAGGTCAGATGATGCGGATGGTGACGGTGCTGCCCTTGGGGATCTCGGTGCCGGGGGAGGGGTCCTGGCTGATGACCCGGTTGAGCGGGCTGAAGTCGCCCTCGACCACGTTCGCGCGCAGGCCCAGCTTCGCTGCAGCGTCGACTCCGCCTTGCCGCGCGGCATGTCGATGAGGTTCGGGACCGTGACCGGCGGCGGGCCCTTGGAGACGACGAGGTCGACGCGGCTGCCGGAGTCGACGATGGTCCCCTCCTTCGGCTTCGCCGAGATCACGACGCCGTCGGGGACCTCCTCGGAGAACTTCTGCGTCACGTCGGACTTCAGGCCCACCCGCGGCGAGGGCGTCCTTCGCGGGACCGGACTTCTTGCCGACGACCGACGGGCACCGGGACCGGTTCGGGGCCCTTCGAGACGACGAGGTCGACCGGTGTCGCCGGCTTGACCGACGCGCCCGCCTTGGGGGTCGACGAGACGACAGCCCCGGACGCGACCTGTCGTCGTAGGCCTCCTTGATCGCGCCCACCGCCAGGTTCGCCGGCGACGAGGGCATCGGCCGCCTGCGCCTGGGTCAGCCCCTTGACGACGGGCACGTCGTAGCGCTCCGGTCCCTTCGAGACCACCGCCGCGACGGTGCCGTCGACGCGCACGCCCTCGCCGGCGGCTGGATCGGTGCTGATGACGACCTCGGCGGGCACGTCCTCGCTGTACTGCTCCTCGGCCACCTCGAGGGTCAGCCCGACCGCGGTGAGCGCGGCCGTGGCCTCCTGCACCGACGAGCCGACGACGTCGGGGTTGTCGACCGTCCGGCCGGGCCCGGCAGCGAGGTACCAGGCGCCGAACGCGGTGGCGAGCACCGCGAGGACGACGAGGACGACGAACAGCGGTGCCCGGCTGCGCCGGTAGCGCTCCGGCTGCTCGCCCGGACGCACGGTCGGCTGGGTGCGCGCGGTCGGCGTGGCGCGGGGCGCCGCCGGTCCACCGGTCGTGAGCGGCGTCGCGGGCCGCCCGGCGGCGAGCTGCGACGCCATGCCCACGTCGACGACGAGGGTGTCGTGCGAGTCGACGAACGGGCGCGGCGGCGGCAGGGACGTGCGCACGCGGCGCACGTCGGCGAGGAAGTCGAAGGCGTTCTGGTAGCGCAGGGAGGCGTCCCGCCGGGTGGCCGTGACGACGAGGGCGTCGACCTCCGGCGGGATGCCGCCGCGGATGGTCGACGGTGGCGGGACGTCGCTGTTCACGTGCTGGTAGGCCACGCTCAGCGGGCTCTCGCCGGCGTGCGGCACCTGCCCGGTGATCATCTCGAAGAGCAGGATGCCGGCGGCGTAGACGTCCGAACGGCCGTCGGCCTCGCCGCGCTCGACCTGCTCGGGCGACAGGTACGCGACGGTGCCGATGATCATCCCCTGCGTGACGCTCTCGCCGTTGGCCTCGACCGCCCGCGCCAGGCCGAAGTCGGCGACCTTGACCCGGCCGTCGTCGGAGATGAGCACGTTCTCGGGCTTGATGTCGCGGTGCACGAAGCCGGCCGCGTGCGCCGCCGCGAGCGCCTCGAGCACGGGGTCGAGGAAGACGAGCGCCTGCTCGGGGGTCAGCGGGCCGTACTGCCGGAGCACGTCGCGCAGGGTGCGGCCCGGCACGTACTCCATGGCCAGGTAGACCAGCCCGTTGTCCTCGCCCTGGTCGTAGACCGCGACGACGTGGCCGTGCGTCAGCCGGGCCGCCGCCTTGGCCTCCCGCTGGAACCGGGAGACGAACGCCTGGTCGTGGGCCAGGTGGGGGTGCATGATCTTGAGGGCGACGACCCGGTCGAGGCGCAGGTCGAGCGCCTCGTAGACCGTGGCCATGCCGCCGCGGGCAAGCAGGGAGAGCACCCGATAACGGCCGTCGACAGTCGAGCCGACGAGCCCGTCCTGACCAGACGTCTCCACCCTCGCGAGTCTAGGTTGGCGGGTCGGGCGGTCAGCGTTGCCACGCCCTCCTCACGGCCGCGACCCGGTGGTCCACGTCACCCTGGCACCTCGACCACGCGGATCCCGCGCGGCACGAGCTCCTCGGGACGAGGCGCGCGAGGATCACGTCGGCCTCGTCGCGCCGGGCGACGCCGTCCCGCTGGAGCCCGTCCGGCGCCCAGGGGACGTCCGGGCGGCACCAGACCACCAGGTCGTAGCCGATCGCGTGCTCGACGGCAGTGGCGAGCAGGGCGTCGTCGTCGAAGTACAGGAGGCTGTAGACCGCGGTCATGAGGGGGGCCGGATCGGCGACCAGCCACGGATGCGCGCACCCGTCCGCCGACTCGTCCTCGCGGGCGGCCTGCTCGCTGCATCAGCGCGCTGCTGCTCGTCGGCTCGGGGCGTGCGCCCCTCCCGTTCGACGAACGCCCGCAGGCTCTCGTCGACGACGCAGGCGGGCAGGGCGACGGCGAGCGCCGACGCGAGCGTCGTCTTGCCGGTGCCTTCGCCGCCGACCAGCCCGATCCGTCTCGGGGCGGGAGCCGGGACCGGCGCGTGCTGTGCCATCTCGTTCGCCCCTCACGGTGACGCAGGACAGAATGTGGACGTGGGCCGGTACTCGTACGTCGCGATTCTCGCATTCGTGATGGCCGGGTGCCTGTGGCTCGAGGTGGCGCTGCGCACGCGGGTCTTCCGTCGCTGGCGTCGCCTGCTCCTGTCGATCCTGCCCGCCGTCGTCATCTTCTTCGCGTGGGACGTGTACGCCGTGGCCGAGGGGCACTGGTGGTTCGACACCGAGCGCATCCTCGGGGTCTACCTGCCCGGCTCCGTGCCCTTCGACGAGGTCCTGTTCTTCGTGGCGATCCCGATCGCGTCGATCCTCACCCTGGAGGCCGTGCGGAGCGTGAAGCCGCACTGGGACGTGGGCGACGAGGCGACGGCGGGACGCCATGACGTACACCCAGCTCGCGGTGGGTGCCGTCCTGCTCGCGGTCGTCGTCGGATCTCTGGCTGTTCCGGACGCGGCTGGTCGCGGCGCCGGGTGTTCTGGACCTCGTACGCCATCATCGTGTTCTTCCAGCTGATCACCAACGGGATGTTCACCGGGTTCGGGGTCGTCCAGTACGACGGCGACGCGATCCTCGGCGGCACGTCGCCCGTCACGGGCCCGCCGACATTCATCGGCGACGGCCGGATCGCCTTCGCGCCGGTGGAGGACCTGATGTTCGGGTTCGCGCTGGTGCTGCTGTCCCTGTGCCTGTGGGTGTTCTGGGGCCGGCGGGGCATCGACCGCACGCCGATGTCCGGGCCCGCCGGTCTGGCGGCGGCGGCGACCGCTGAGCGGCCGATCGGCTCAGGCGGCGGTGCCGTCGCCGTAGCGCCGCCGGGCGCGCACGGCCCGCACCCAGGCCGGTCCGGCCACGGCGAGGCGCCGCCGCATCGGCACCGTCGCCCGGCGACGTGAAGACCTCGTAGTCCTGACGCTCGACCTCGTCGACGATCCCGCAGTACAGCACGCGGGCGGCCTCGATGCAGTCGCGCGAGCTCGGGTGGAGCATGTCGACGCCCGGACGTGAGCGCTCCTCCAGCATGCGCACGCGGGCGACCTGGAAGGCGAGCGCCTCCTTGAGCGCCGGGGTCGCGACGCGCTGCTCCAGCATGGCGCGGGTGACGCCGAACTGCTCGAGCTCGTCGAGGGGGAGGTAGACGCGACCGCGGTACAGGTCCTCGCCGACGTCGCGCACGAAGTTGGCGAGCTGGAAGGCGACGCCGAGGTCGGTGGCACGGTCGTAGGCCTCCGGCGACGTCGGCTCGAGGATCGGGACCATCTGGAGGCCGATCACCGCGGCGGATCCGTACACGTACTCGTACAGGTCGTCGTACGTGCGGTACTCGGTGACGGTCAGGTCCATCGTCATCGAGTGCAGGAAGGCCTCGAAGTGCGCCTTCGGGATGTCCCAGCGCAGGACGGTGTCGACGACGGCGCGGCAGATGGGGTCGTCGGACCAGCCGCGGTCGACGTCGTCGAGGAAGGCCTGCCCCCAGCCGCCGAGCCAGTCGGCCTTCTCCTGCTCGGTGAGGGTCGATGCCAGGTCGTCGACGATCTCGTCGGCGTAGCGGGCGAAGCCGTAGAGGGCGTGCACGTACGGGCGCTTGGCGGGCGGGAGCAGGAGCGTGGCGAGGTAGTAGGTCTTGCCGTGCGCGGCGTTGAGGACGCGGCAGCGCTCGTACGACTCGCGCAGGTGTGGATCGCTGATCCGCGCCGCGTCGAGATCTCGGGTGCTCACGCGGGAATCCTGCCATCGGACGGGCCACCTGAGCTGCGCCGCCCGCTCGCGCTCGGCGTCGGTGACCGGTTCCAGGGATGCGATGTCCGTCGGCCCCAGGACCAGCCGCCGTTCGCGCGCCGAGGCGAGGAGCACGACGGCCACGACTGCGAAGGCGACGACGTACGTCACGATGTCGGCCGCGTCGAACAGGTTGTCGGCATTGGTCGAGCTCTCGATCATGCCGTGCACGGTGAACGCGGCGGTCAGGACGACGGCGATCCGCAGCTCCCGCAGCGACAGTCCGGTCGCGGCGAACAGGGGCAGGAACCACAGCAGGTACCACGGCTGCACGACCGGGCCGAGCACGACCACGGCCGCCAGCGCCAGGGCGGCTCCGCGCACCGGGCTGCGTCCGCCGGGACGCAGGATGAGGAACGCGATGATGCCGAAGGCGATGATGGTCCCGGCCAGTCGGATCACGGTCAGGGCCGGCGTGGCATCGGCCGTCGAGGCCCAGCGGTGGTCGTGACCCAGCCCACGACCTTGCCCAGGGCGGTGGTGGGGGAGAGCCACGTGAGGACGCCGGACGGCGTGCCGAAGGCGGCGGAGACCACGCCCCGGCCGGCGTCGGTGACGAGGTAGATGGACGCCAGGGTGCAGACGAGGGCGATGGCGGCGAACGCCCATGAGCGGATCCGGTCGAGCCAGCGACCGTCGCGTCCAGCCCACAGCAGCCCGACGAACGGCAGGGCGATGATCGCGATCGGCTTGACCGCGACGGCGAGGCTGACGGCGACGGCTCCCCACATGCAGCGCCGCTGCGCCGCGAGGGCCAGGCCCGCGACGATCAGGCCGACCATCAGGGCGTCGTTGTGGGCGCCGCTGACGAAGTGCATGAGCACGATCGGGTTGAGCACGCCCAGCCAGAGCGCCCGGTCGGCGTCGATGCCGTGCAGCCGCGCGAGGACGGGAACGTAGTAGGCCATCAGGGCGACGCCGCCGACGGCGACCAGTCGGAAGACGAGCGCGCCGAGGTAGGCGTTGGGATGGGCGAACTCGGCGACGACCCGCTCCACGAGGAGGAACAGCGGGCCGTACGGCGTCGGGGACTCCACCCACATGGGGTCGGCTCCGTCGTCGAACCAGCCCGGGATGACGTCGATGCCGATCGTGGTGGGGTCGTAGCCGGCACCGAACACGCGGCCCTGGACGTAGTAGGAGTAGACGTCGCGGCTGAACATGGGCGGGGCGAGCAGCAGCGGCGCCGACCAGAACGCGAGCACTCCGAGCACCTGGCGGACGGACGGGGCGTCGTGCGACTGCTGCCGCGACAGCAGCTCCGACCCGAGCAGGAGCCAGGCCTGCAGGAGCACGGCGAGCCCGACGATGACGAAGGCGCGGGCCGCCAGCGAGCCGCCGAGGGTGCTGCGGAGCATGCTGACCATCGGGTGGTCGAGCATCTGCGAGGTCAGCGGCAGCCAGCCGATGCCGAGGGCGCCGATCGACACGAGGGCAGTGCCGACCAGGCCCGGGATGCCGTGCCGGACGGAGAAGGTCGAGGTGAGGCTCACCAGCGCCGGGCGCGGCTGCGGTAGGCCGGGTCGGGTCCGGTGATGCGCTCGGCGGCCAGCCGGCCCGAGACGAGCACCATGGGCACGCCGACGCCGGGCTGGGTGCCCGACCCGGTGAAGACGACGTTCTCGCCCCACAGGTTGCCGGGCCGGAACGGTCCGGTCTGGAAGAACGAGTGCGCCGAGGCGAACGGGGCGCCGCGCTCCATGCCCGCGCGCCTCCCAGTCCAGCGGCGTCGTGACGTCCTCGACCTCGATGGCGTCGCCGAAGCCGACGTAGCCGCGCTCCTCCAGCGCGCGGACGCACCTGGTCGCGGTAGCGCGGACCCTCCGTGCGCCAGTCGATCGGCGCGTCGAGGTTCGGGGTCGGGAAGAGGACGTAGTAGATCTCCTTGCCGTCGGGCGCGAGCGACGGGTCGGAGCGCGACGGGTTCGTCACGAGGATGCTCGGGTCGCTCATGAGCTGCTCTCGTCGATCAGCTCGTCGAACACGCCCTTCCACGACCGGCCGAAGTGGATGTTGTGGTGCGCCGATCTTGCTGTACGTCGCCGACGACCCGGCGAGCAGCAGGAAGCAGGACGGGGAGTAGGTCAGGCGCTTGACCGACCACGGCTCGCGACCGAGCAGGTCGCGGTAGGCGACCGGCAGGTCGGGGTTGAGCACGACGACGTCGGCGGGGATGCGCTCGCCGTCCGCGGTGTGACGGCCACCGCGCGGTCGCCGACCGTCTCGATGGACGTGACCTCGGTGCCGTAGCGGAACTCGACGCCGTGCTTCTCGGCCGCGGCCGCCATGGCCGCGGGCACGGCGTGCATGCCGCCCTTGGGGAAGAACACGCCCGGCGACCGAGTCCATGTAGGCGATGACGGCGTAGATGGCGAGCGCGTCGTACGGCGACACGCCCGCGTACATCGCCTGGAAGGAGAAGATGCGCTCGGTGCGCGGGTCCTTGAGGTACTGGCGCGACCTTCGGGGCGAGCCGGCGGAAGCCGCCGAGGGCCGACGAGCCGCGCCAGGTTGGGGGTCAGCAGGTCGAGCGGGGAGTCGATGTTGCGGTCGATGAAGTCGTTCATCTCGTAGCGGTAGAGCTTCGAGACGAAGTCGACGTAGCGGCGGTAGCCGGCGGCCTCCTCCGGCGCCGATGACCCGCTCGATCTCCTCGGCCATCTGGTCGACGTCGGAGTGCACGTCGAGCACCGAGCCGTCCGGGAAGAAGGCGCGGTAGAGCGGGTCGACCGGCTCGAGGGTCAGCCAGTCGGCCATCTCCTCGCCGAGGCAGTCGAAGGCGTCGGCGATGAGGTCGGGCATCGTCAGCACGGTCGGGCCGGTGTCGAAGCGGTAGGCCGTCGGCCGTGTCGATGTCGAGCCGGCCCGCCCGTCCGCCGGGAACGGCCTCGCGCTCGAGCGACCGTCACCGTGCGGCCGGCGCCGGCCAGGCGCAGCGCGGCGGAGAGCCCGGCCAGGCCGGCGCCGACGACGACGACGTGGTCGGTGGGCCCGTGACGGTGCGCATCAGACGGTCCTCCTGGTGGCGGCGTAGGCGAGGCCGTCGAGGACGTCGTGCGCCAGCGGATCGAGCGTGGTCGTGTGGAGCGACGGCGAGCGACGTCTCCAGCAGCGTCGCCGATCAGGCTCTCGGCGTAGTCGAGGGCTCCGGTCTCGTCGATGATCTCGCGCAGCGCGTCGACGCCCGTCGGCGTCGAGGCCCGGGTCGCCGAGGTGGCGGCGGATGACGGCCGCCTGGGCGGGCGTGCTGCGCTCCACGGCGATGGCGATGAGGACGGTGCGCTTGCCCTCGCGCAGGTCGTCGCCGGCCGGCTTGCCGGTCTCGGCCGGGTCGCCGAACACCCCGAGGATGTCGTCGCGCAGCTGGAACGCCTCGCCGAGCGGCAGGCCGTAGCCGGAGTAGGCGTCCCGGACGGCCGGGTCGTCGCCGGCCAGCGCGGCGCCGAGGTGCAGCGGGCGCTCGACCGTGTACTTGGCGGACTTGTAGCGGACGACCCTCAGCGCC
Organism: uncultured bacterium; assembly: GCA_963707385.1. Lineage (GTDB taxonomy): Bacteria > Actinomycetota > Actinomycetes > S36-B12 > S36-B12 > UBA10649. Next base: position 70,358 of record CAVPPK010000009.1, read on the forward strand.
CGCTCGACGGAGCCGCCGCCCCTGGCCTGCTCGAGCAGGTCGAGGTACTGGCCGGCCATCAGCTCGGTGCGCATCTCGTCGTAGACGGCCTTGGCCCGGCCCATCGCCTCGGGCGGGAAGCCGCAGCCGAAGACGCACCTCGTCGGACCAGGACAGGCAGAGGTCGCCGAGCAGGATCGCCGCCCCGACGCCGAACGCCTCGGGCGAGCCGAGCCACTCGGCGTCGCGGTGGACGCCGGCGAACCGGCGGTGCACCGCCGGCAGGCCGCGGCGGGTGTCGGAGCCGTCCATCACGTCGTCGTGGATCAGGGCGCAGGCCTGCAGGAACTCCAGTCCCGCGGCGGCCCGCAGCGCCATGTCGTCCATCGCGGGGTCGCCGCCGGCGCCGCGCCAGCCCCAGTAGGCGAAGGCCGGCCGGAGCCGCTTGCCGCCCGCCGAGCAGTGCCGTCAGGGCGTCCACCATGGGGGTCAGGTCGTCGCTGACCCGGCCGAGGACGACGGCCTGGTGGCGAGGACCTCGTCGACGACGCGCCTGGACTCGCGTCCGGAGATCGGCCACGTCGAGAGGGGACTGCGGTGCGGCGTTGGTCACGCGCCGAGCCTAGGGGCAAAGCGGCGCGGTCGGCCTCCCCGTACTCTGTGCCCATGCGCGCCACCGACTCCCTCGGGCAGGTCCTGTCGAGCGGGCGGCGATCGTTCTCGTTCGAGCTCTTCCCGCCCAAGACCGACGAGGGCGAGCGGATGCTGTGGCAGACGGTCCGCGAGATCGAGGCGCTCAAGCCCGACCTTCGTGTCGGTGACCTACGGCGCCGGCGGCTCCACCCAGGACCGCACGGTGCGCCTCACCGGGCAGATCGCCGAGGAGACGACGCTCACCCCTGTGGCGCACCTCACCTGCGTCGGCGCCAGCCGCGGACGAGCTGCGCGACGTCGTCGGCGCAGTACGCGGCCGAGGGCGTCAACACCATGCTGGCGCTGCGCGGCGACCCGCCCGACGGGCCTGGACACGCCGTGGGAGCCGCATCCCGGCGGCCTCGACCACGCCGTGCGAGCTCGTGCGAGCTGATCCGCTCGCTGGGCACGTTCAGCGTCGGCGTCGCCGCCTTCCCCGAGGGCCACCCCGAGTCGCCCGACCTCGACGCAGGACGCCCGGGTGCTGGCCATGAAGCAGCAGGCCGGCGCGGAGTTCGCCATCACGCAGCTGTTCTTCCGACGTCGAGGACTACGAGCGGCTCGTCGAGACGCGCGGCGGCCGCACGGCTGCACGATGCCGATCGTGCCCGGGCATCATGCCGGTCACCAACGTCGTCGCAGATCGAGCGGTTCGCCGCGCTGTCCGGGGCGGCGTTCCCGGCCGACGCTGGCGGACCGGTTCCACGCGGTCGCCGACGACCCCGACGCCGTCGTCGAGCCTCGGCGTCGAGGTGGCCGCCGAGCATGTGCCAGCGGCTGCTCGACCTCGGTGCGCCCGGCCTGCACTTCTACACGCTCAACCGCTCGCACTCCACGATCGAGGTGTACGAGGCGCTCGGCCTCGGCGCGTCCACCGGCTAGTCGCGACGGGGGATGCGATGACGCTCGAGGCACTGGCACCGGCGCTGCTCGTCGGCGCCGCGATCGTCCTCGTGTCCGATCCTCGGCGTGCGGCTCGCCGGCCGGCTCGGCGTGCCCGGCCTGCTGCTGTACCTGGTCCTCGGGCCTGCTGCTGGGGACGTTCTTCCCGGCGATGGACCTGCAGGACGCCGAGCTGGCCACCGTCCTGGGCTACACCGCCCTCGTCCTGATCCTGGCGCAGGGCGGCCTCGACGACCCGGATGTCGCAGCTGCGCCCGGTGATGTGGCCGGCCATCACGCTGGCCTCCGCTCGGCGTCGGTGTCAGCATCGCCGTCGTCGCCGTGCCCCTCGTCCTCCTGCTCGGCGTCTCGACGCAGAACGCCATCCTCATCGGTGCGGTCCTGGCGGCGACCGACGCCGCGGCCGTGTTCTCGGTGATGCGCCGCATGCGCATCTCGACGCGCGTCCGGACGCTGCTCGAGGCCGAGGCGGGATTCAACGACGCCCCGGTCGTCGTCCTCGTCTCGGTCGTCGCGAGCGGGGCGTTCGACTCGACTCCGTACTGGCAGATCCCGGTCATCGTGCTCGCCGAGCTGATCGGCGGCGCGCTGGTCGGCATCGGCGTCGGCTACCTCGCGCGCTGGGTGCTGCCGCGGCTGGCGCTGCCCGCCGTCGGCCTGTACCCGATCGCCGCCCTCGCACTGCTCGTGGGCGCGTACGGGCTCGCCGACGTCCTCCACGTCTCCGGCTTCCTCGCCGTGTACGTCGCCGCGGTGCTCATCGGCTCGACGGCGCGACTGCCGCACCGACGCTCGATCATCGGCTTCGCCGACGGGCTCGCCTGGATCGCGGAGATCGGCCTGTTCGTCATGCTCGGCGCGCTGGCCGAGGTCTCCCGGCTGCCGGAGGCGATCCCGCTCGCCCTCGTCGTCTGCGCGATCCTGGTGCTTCCTCGCCCGGCCGCTCGCGACGATCGTCTCGCTGCGTGCCGTTCCGCCTGCCCTGGCCGACGATCGCCTTCACGTCCGTCGCCGGGCTGCGCGGCGCGGTGCCCATCGTCTTCGCCGCCATCCCGCTGGGCCTGGGCGTGCCCGGCGCGAGGCTCGTGTTCGACGTCACCCTCATCGTCGTCCTGATCCTGATGCTCGTGCAGATGCCGGTCCTGAGGCGCGTGGGCACGCGCCTCGGGCGTGGTCACGCCGGAGGAGGCCGTCGAGCTCGAGCTGGAGAGCGCGCCGCTCGACGGCATGCAGGCCCAGGTGCTCGGCATCGAGGTGCCCGCGGGATCGGGCCTCGTCGGCACGTTCGTCACCGAGGTCGGCCTGCCCGAGGGCGCGGTGGTGTCGCTCATCGTGCGCGGCGGCACGGCGATCGCGCCGGACGCCAACACCCGGGTCCGCGCGGGCGACCAGGTGCTGATCGTGACGACCGAGGAGGCCCGCGCGGCGACGGAGCAGCGCATCCGCGCTGTCGTGCAGCGCGGCCGGCTGGCCCGGTGGCTCGAGGAGCGCTGACGCGAGTCAGTGCGCGGTCGGTCAGAAGGCGCGGACCGGTCGCACGTAGTTGGCGTAGCCCTTCTCCGTGGTCGCGGGGGTGTAGTCCGCGTAGAAGTCCTGGATCCAGGCCTGGTCAGGTGCGCTCTCCGACGAGCTCCAGTACCCGTGGAAGATGAACGGACCCACCTTGGCCTTGCGCAGGAAGAGCTGGCGCAGCTCGTCGCGGGACGGGAGGTACCAGTCGGCCTTCCCACCGCCACGGTAGGCGGTCGCCGCCACCGCCGCGTCCGTCGTGCACACCGACATCATGGCCGCCGTGTTCGCCTTGCCGGCGCCGAGCCCGGTGGCCTGCGTGCCCGGGATCGACGTGACCACGTCGCTGCACCACGTGAGGTTCGGATCGCCCTCACCCGAGAACCACGTCCGAGGCGCCGCCTCCAGGTACCTGCCCCACGGCTGTGCCGTGCGAGCAGAGTAGAAGACACGTCCGCGCCCCGGACCGATGTCGCCCACCACGCAGGATCCGCCCTTGGCGCACGGCTTCGGATCGCGGCGCTCGCCCTTCCGGCACACGCCGGTGCGGGAGTAGCGGGCGAAGCCTGACTTGTTGACGCACTTGACCTTGGCGAAGGGGAGCGGAGCCGGCTCGCTCGCCGGAGCGGCAGGAGCCAGGGCGGTGAGTCCGCCGAGCAGAAGCGCGGCGCTCGCGAGCGCCATCGTGAAGGTGCGGGCTGCGCGCATCGTCGTGCCTCTCTGAGGTGGGCCCCCGGTCTCCGTCGATGCTAGGACCACCCGGACGGGTGCACCAGACCCGCGGCGGGTCACGATCGAGGAATGAGCCCCGCCACGATCTCCGCGCTCATGCCGACCAGGGGCAGGCCGCCGCCCGGGTGGGACGAGCCGCCCACCAGGTAGAGGCCGGGGATGGGCGACTGGTTCGCCGGTCGCTGGAAGGCCGCGCGCGAGCCGTTGCTCGACGTGCCGTAGATGGAGCCGCCCGGCGCACGCGTGGCGCGCATGAGGTCGGCGGGCGTGCGGATCTCGCGCCACTCGATGCGGTCGCGCACGTCCATGCCGCGCGCGGCGAGGGTCGCCAGCACGTGGTCGGCGTAGGACTCGGCCAGGCCCGGCACGTCCCAGTCGACCGTGCCGCCGCGGTGCCCTCGCCGTGGCGGGGCGCATTGACGAGCACGAACCACGACTCGCTGTCGTCGTCGGGCCGCATCCGCGGGTCGTCCGGTGCGCAGACGTAGATCGCGGGGTCGTGCACCGGGTGCGGCCGCTTGCCGAAGATCGCCTCGAACTCGCCGTCGTAGTCCGCCGGGAACCAGACGTTGTGATGCCGCAGTCCGGGCGTGCGGCCCCGCACTGCGAGCAGCAGGACGAACCCGGACAGCGACGGCGTCGTCTTCTGCAGGTCCTTGGCCGCCCGCTCGGCCCGTCTGTCGTCGAGCAGGTCGCCGTACACGTGCTGGGCATCGGCGTTGGCGACCACGATGCCCGCGGGCACCTGCTCCCCGTCGGCCAGCGTGACGCCCGCGACGCGGCCGTCGGCGACGTCGATGCGCGTGACGTCGCACTCGTAGCGCATGGTGACGCCACGCTCGACGCACCGGGCCGCGAGCGCATCGGCCAGCGTGCCGAGCCCGCCGCCGAGATGCCACGCCCCGAAGGTCTGCTCCATGTACGGGACGGTGGCGAGCACGGCCGGGGCCTTGCGCGGATCGGATCCGGTGTAGGTGGCGTACCGGTCGAGCACCTGGCGCAGTCGCCAGTCGGACAGGTACTCCTTGCCGAGGTCGCGCAGGGAGGTCATCGGCGCCACGGTGCGGATGTCGTTGGGGTCCTTGGCGAGGGCCAGCAGGTTGCGCCAGCCGGTGAGCGGGGACTGGAGGAACGGCTCACGCGTGATCCGCCACATCCGGCCGCCGCGTTCGATGAGACGACGCCAGTCCTCCGCCGAGCTGCCGCCGAGCGCCTCGCCGAAGGCCAGGGCCGCCTTGGCCGGGTCGACACCGGGCACGGTGACAGAGGAGCCGTCGGCGAAGTGGTAGCCGAAGGCCGGCTCGACGGGCTGCAGGTCGACGGCCTCCTCGAGCGGGCCGCCGGTCTTGAGGAACAGGTCCCGGTAGACGGCGGGCAGCGTGAAGAGGCTCGGACCGGTGTCGAAGACGAACCCGTCGCGCTCGTAGCGGGCGAGCTTGCCGCCGTACGTCGCGGACTGCTCGAGCACGGTCACCCGATGCTTGCGCACGGCGAGCCGGGCGGCGACCGCCATGCCCCCGACGCCGGCCCCGATCACGACGACGTCGGGTCGTCCCGTGCCGTTCGTCATGCGAGGCCCGTGCGATGATCCGCAGCCGTCACGGGCCGGCCCTTCCACGTGTTGGCGCCCCGCAGGTGGCGTTGCCACGACACCGCATTGAGCGCCGCGAACGCGACGATCGACGCGGGATGTGAGAACGCGTCGGGGACGGCGCGCTCGCCGGTGCGGCGTGCCACGAGCGCCCGGCTGGCCACTCCGGCCGCGTAGCCCAGCAGGCCGATCGCACGGGTGCGGCGGCGCGGCGCGGCGACCGCCGCGACGGCGGGCACGACGTAGGCGGTGACAAGGAGGGCGTTCACGGCCAGCGAGCCGGCCGGCCCGTTGAACGCCGACCACAGCGACTTGGCGTAGCCGTCCACGACCGCCGCGGTGCCGTCGTACATCCGGCACTCGGCGAGGTGCGAGCCGTCGACGGTGGCGGCGTGCCGTCCGCCCGACTTCACGGCCCGCATGAGCGCGACGTCCTCGATCACCTCGGCGCGCACGGACCTGTGCCCGTCGATGGCGGCGTAGGCGGCAGCGTCGAACGACGAGGAGCTGCCCGTTGGCGGCCGAGAGCGAGGGCCGGTGCGACACCTCGCCCCAGCGGACCGGCATGGTCGCGGCCCATGACCACGTGACGAGAGGCTGAACGAGGCGCTCCAGCCAGCCCTCGGCGATCTGGGCCGGGTAGGGCGCGACGAGGGCGAGGTCGTGGTCGCGGAGCGTGGCGACGACCGCCCGCACGGCGTGCGGCCGAAGCGTCACGTCGGCATCCACGAAGACGAGCACGGAGCCCGCGGCATGCGGCGGCCAGGCGTGCGCACGCCCACGGCTTGCCCAGCCAGCCCGGCGGCGGGGGCTCGTCGTCCCCGCGGACCAGGACGAGCCGCGGATCCTCCGCAGCGAGGGCCTCGACCAGCTGCGGCCGTGCCGTCGCTGGAGCCGTCGTCGAGCACGACGACGCTCAGGTCAGGCACGCCGGTCTGGGCGAGGACGGAGCGCACGGTGGCCTCGATGTGGGCGGCCTCGTCGCGGGCGGGGATCAGCACGGTCACGGGCTCGGTCACCTCCGGCGCGTCGGGGGAGGGCGACCGGAGCAGGCGCAGGTTGACCGCCGTGTGGACGGCGATCGCGCCGGCGGTCAGCGGTGCCCGCCGTCACGAGGCCGGCGCCGAGCCTGCTCAGGACCATTGCGGCTGGCTCCACAGGCGCCACAGGTACGGGATGACGACGACGCCCATGCAGATGCCGCCCCAGAGCGCGACGCCCGGGCGGCCGAAGAACACGAGGTTCGCGAGCACGTTGGAGGCGAACACCCACGCGAGCATCGTCGCCGGGACGACGTCGGACGCCGTCTTGCGCGGCAGGAGGTTCAGCAGCCACATGAGGACGATCGCGCCGAGCAGCCAGCCGAGGAAGTTCTGCAGGGGGATCCCCGGGATCCCGGGCAGCTCCCAGCCGGTCTCGGTCCACGTCCAGAAGCCCTGCCCGACCATCTGCGGGTCGAGGAAGAGGTCCCAGGCCGCCAGCACCCAGCCGCCGATGAGGGCCGTGCCGATGACGGTGTCCGAGAGCCGCTGCGCCGCCAGCAGGCACGGGTAGGCCATCATCGACCAGGCCATCGGGATGACGAGCGGAACGCCGCCGATCGCCGGGCCGAGCACGTCGGAGTACTCGTAGCTGCCGAACGGGAACGAGGTGGCCAGGCCGAGCTGCTCGATCGCCCAGCCGAAGGCCAGCGTGATCGCGAGGAAGCCGCCGGTCCAGGCCGCACCGCGGTTGAGGAAGGCGTGGGTGGCGCTCGCGAGGAAGAACGTCACGACGGTCGCGATGCTGAGAGCGGTGCGACCGTCATCCCCGACGAGCACCCAGACGATCTGCCCGAGGATGGTTGCTGCCGCGAAGCCCCACGGCAGGTAGCGGAGCCAGCCGGAGGGCCCGCCCCCCCGATCGGAGTGCGGCCCGGTGTAGACCCTCACGCTCACGCCCGCGAGTCTAGGGTTGCCGTCATGTCACCCCGTGCGGAGATCATCGACACCGGCTCCCGATGGGCGAAAGCGGCCCGGATCCGGATGGACGCCCCGGCGCAGGCGGTGTTCGACGTCCTCGCCGACCCGGCCCAGCACGCGGCCTTCGACGGGTCCGGCACGGTGCAGGCGATGGCGTCCGGCCCGGAGCGGCTGGCCCTCGGATCGCACTTCGGGATGCGCATGCGCATCAAGGTCCCGTACCGGACGGACAACACCGTGGTCGAGTTCGAGGAGGGGCGGCGCATCGCCTGGTCGCACGTCAACCGGCATCGGTGGCGCTACGAGCTGGAGCCGGTCGGCGACGGCGCCACTGTCGTCACGGAGACCTTCGACGGCCGCACGGCGCTGTTCCCGCCGTCGCTGCTCCTCATCAACGCGCTGGCGAACAACCAGGTGGCCGTGGCCAAGACGCTCGTGCGCCTCAAGGCCTACGTCGAGGACGGTGACCGGGCATGACCGTCGCCGTCATCTTCACGTCGCGCCGCACCACCGACCCATGACGACGACTATGCGCGCATGGCAGCCCGCATGGACGAGCTGGTGCGCGAGCAGCCGGGCTTCGTCAGCGTCACCAGCGTCCGGGATCCGCGGACCCGCGAGGGCATCACCGTGGCCTTCTTCACCGACGAGGACGCGGTGCGAGCATGGCGCGAGCACCCCGAGCACGCCGAGGCCCAGCGCCGCGGCATCGCCGACTTCTACGAGGAGTACCACGTGACCGTCGCGACCGTCGACCGCGAGTACGGGATGCACCCGTGACCGTGCGCAGGCTCGATCTTGCCAGGCCCGAAGCCGCCTACCGGGAAGGCAGCTGATGGACGAGGACCAGAGCGCAGTCGAGCAGCAGAAGGCCGTCGAGCAGCGAGAAGGCGGTCGAGCAGGGGATCGTCCGCGAGATCGAGCACGAGGTCACCACCCGGGTCATCGACTTCGCGGATCCGCGGCAGGAGTGGCGGCGGCTCATCTCCGAGCTGGTCGGCACCTTCTTCCTCGTCCTGGTGGCTGCCGGCGGCGGCATGATGGGCGCGGCCTTCGACAACTCGATCGGGCGCGTGGCGGCCGTCGTGGCGCCCAGGGCTCATGGTGATGGCGATGATCATGTTCATGGGCAAGGTCTCCGGAGCCCACTTCAACCCCGTGGTGAGCATCGCGTTCGCTCTGCGCCAGGACTTCCCGTGGATCCGCGTGCCCGGGTACATCGTCGCGCAGGCCGCGGGTGGCGTCCTCGCCGTGCTCTTCCTCCAGGCCGTGGTCGGGGTCTCCGCCGCGCAGGGCGGCACCTACCCCGCCACGACGACCACCCATGTCGCGGCCTTCTGGATGGAGGCCGTCCTGACCTTCGGCCTTCTCAGCGTGATCCTCGGCACGGCTTCGGGCGCGCAGAACATCGGGATCATCGGAGCGCTGGGGGTCGGCGGCTACATCGCCCTCGCAGGGCTGTGGGCGAGCCCGCTGTCGGGTGCCTCGATGAACCCGGTGCGCTCGCTCGCGCCCGACCTGGTGTCGGGCGACTACGCGGCCTACTGGGTCTACCTCGCCGGGCCGCTGCTCGGCGCGGTCGGCTGCCGTGTTCTTCGCCTGGGTTCTGCGCGGTCCCGGGGGCGGCACGTCCGGGTCGGTGGCCGCCCAGGGCGCCCTGCACACGGACATCGCCGCCCCGGACAAGGCCTGATGCGGCGACGCGCAGCCGTCCTAGATCTGGTACTCCGGCGCGTCCGGCAGCAGCCCGGCCACCGCCGGGTAGTGGTGGTCGGCCACCGCGGCCGCGAAGGCCCAGAAGCGCTCGTAGCCGGCGATCGCGGCGATCGGCGGCATCGGTTCGCACGAGGAAGTGCAGATGCCGTACGGCATGACAGCACACCGGCAGGGCCTCGAGGCCGAGGGCCGTGTAGCGCTGAGCCGTGACGGTCGTCGTCGGCCGGACCGCGGTCCGGCAGGTCGGGGAGCACGTGCGCGAACGTGAGGATCACGCCGTCGGGTGTCCATCGCCAGGAGGTCGAATGCGTGATGGCTCCCGGCTGCGTTGCGCGCGCGAACTGCACGGGATCGACCATGGGGGGCAGTGGCGACACCGTCGTCTGCACGATCAGCCGGCCCGCCGGATCCACGCGCATGACCAGATGCTCGACGAGCACCTGGTTCACGGGGTCACCGCCCTTCGATCGCACCTGGGGATTGTGGCACTGATTGGATCGCCCCATGGAGCCCGTCCTGCCCACCGTGCCGGAGCCCACCCCGCGGCTCGCCTTCCGCGGCTGGCGGGAGTCGGATGCGCCCGTCATCCTCGACATGTACTCGCGTCGCGAGGTGTACCGATTCCTGGGCTCAGCGCCGGTGCCCGTGCACGACCTCGACGAGGCCCGGTCGCGTGTCGAGGCGCGCGTTGCCCGCACGCACGGACTGGACGGGGTCTGGGCGATCGTGCGGGCGGACGACGATGCTGTCATCGGCACGGTCCTCCTGGTGCCGCTCACGCGGACGGACGGCAGGCCCAGCGACGTGTACGAGGTCGGGTGGCACCTGCACCCGGATGCCTGGGGTCGCGGCTTCGCCACCGAGGCGGCCCGGGCGGTCATCGCCCGTGCGCGAGCCGGCGGACTGCGCGAGGTGCGCGCCGTCGTGTACGCGGACAACGCCGCCAGCCACGCCGTCTGCCGCAGGCTGGGCGATGACGCAGCTGGGACTGACGAGCGAGTGGTACGACGCCGAGCTCGTCGAGTACCGACTCGATCTGGCGAGCAGGACGTCGGTCGACGCCCTGGCGCCGGACGACTGGCAGGTGCTCCGCTCACGTGCGTCTCGCGGCACTCATCGACAGCCCAGCTGCGTTCGCCGCGACCGTCGAGGCTGAGCGGGCCCTCGGCGAGGCGGGGTGGCGGTCTCGACTGGCCGACGACTCCTGGGCGGTGGCACGGGCGGACGGACGCGTGGTGGGCGTCCTGGCAGTGGCCGTCATGGCACCTCACGATGCAGCCGACGGGTGGATCAACAGCTGGTGGATCGCGCCTGAGTCCAGAGGATCGGGCGCGGCACGGGCCATGGCCGCCTGGGCCGCAGACCTTGGGCGGCATCGGGGATGGACGCGCATCGGTCTGGGCGTGTGGGTGGAGAACACGAGCGCGATCGATGCTTTCGCCGCACTCGGGTTCATACCGCCAGGAGCCGAGACTGAGCCCGCGCCACGAGGGTCGCCGCTACGTCCCGATGGTGCGCGACCTGTAGCGGCGCCTTGTCGCTGATGGCGCGGGGCCGGCGACCGAGTTTCGGACGCCGGCCCCGTGGGGCGGAGCGAACTGGCGCGTCAGCTCCCGGTGACCTGCGCCTGGTCGGAATGCGCGGCTGATCACCGTCGCGGGCGTGCTCGCCTGGACCTCGATGCGACGCGGCTTGGCGACCTCGGCCAGCGGGATGGTCAACGCCAGGACGCCGTTGTCGTAGGTCGCGCTGATGGCACCGGCATCGATGCCGTCGCCGAGCGACAGCTGACGCATGAACGAGCCGGTGAACCGCTCGCTGGCGACCCACTCGACGGAGTCGTCGCTGCGAGCCGAGCGCTCGGCACGGATCGTCAGGGTGCCGTTGTCGACGCTGATGTCGATCGAGCCCGGATCGACGCCGGGCAGGTCGGCCGTCAGGACGTAGTGATCGCCGGAGCGGAACAGGTCCATGGGCATGAACCGGGGGGATCGGGGCGATCCCGCAGGCACGCCGAGCATCTGCTCGGTCAGGCGGTCGAGATCGCGGAAGGGGTCGAACCGCAGCACGGGCATGGCAACCTCCTCGAGTCCTGGGTCACCCGCCCTGGGTGGCGAGCGACCACCGTGTGCATCTCCATTATTAGCACTCGAAGGTCGAGAGTGCCAGTCCCGTTCCTCTCCAACATGCGCGGATCGGTGGCGGCTGTGCGCCTGAGCCGGTTAGATCACGACACCGGAAGCGGTGCGACGTGAGGATCGACACGATGGTGGCACGCGACTCGGCAGCACCCTTCCGCGTGCTCGTCCTCGGCGCTGGCTTCGGCGGACTCGAACTGTCCACCATCGTCCGCGAGGCGTGCGGTGACGCTGCCGAGATCACCCTGGTGGACAAGGCGGACGGCTTCGTGTTCGGGTTCTCCAAGCTGGACGTCATGTTCGGCAAGGACTCCGCCGAGCACGTGACGCACCTGTACCGCGACGCCGTCATGCCCGGTGTGACCTTCGTGCACGCGGAGATCACGGCCATCGACCCGCTCGCGCGCGTGGTGCAGACCACGGCGGGCGAATTCACCGCCGACGTCCTGGTAGTCGCGCTCGGGTGCGGCGTGGACCCGTCCGCCACGCCAGGACTGGTCGAGGGTGGTCACGAGTTCTACTCGAACGCGGGGGCGTTCGCGCTACGGGAGACGCTTGCAGACTTCGACGGCGGTCGCGTCGTCGTGGGCGTCACGTCAACGCCCTTCAAGTGCCCGCCGGCGCCCAGCGAGGCGGCGATGCTCATGCACGAGTTCCTCAGCGAACGAGGTCTCCGCGAGCGGTCGCAGATCGCACTCGTGATGCCCTTCGGCCGTCCGGTGCCGCCGTCGCCCGAGGCGAGCGCGGCCATCCTGGCCAGGTTCGAGGAGTTCGGCATCGAGTGGCATCCGGATTCGGTGGTGACGGGCGTGGATCCTGAGCGGCGGATGGTGCTGCGCGCCGGCCACGAGGACATGCCGTACGACCTCTTCCTGGCCGTTCCGCGGCACGTGGCTCCCGACGTGGTCGTCGCAGCCGGCCTGACGGTCGACGGCTGGATCCCCGTCGATCGGCTCACCATGACGACGTCCTTCCCCGACGTGTACGCGGTCGGAGACGTGACGAGCGTCGGCACCCCCAAGGCGGGCGTCTTCGCCGAGGGTCAGGCGCGCATCGCCGCGGAGCACGTGATCGCGCGGGTGCAGGGCCGTACCAGCGACGCACGCTACGACGGCCATGGCCGCTGCTACCTGGAGTTCGGTGAGGGCGCGGTCGCTCAGGTCGACGTGACGTTCGCCGCCGGCGAGGCTCCGCACGGCACGTTGTTCGGACCCGACGAGAGCCTGCAGCGCGACAAGATGCGCGTTCGGCACGGATCGCGTTCAGCGCTGGTTCGGCCGGGACTGGCGTGCCGGGCGCCCGTGAAGGCCTAGTCAGGCGCCGATCTCGGCGGCCTCGCCGGCGGTGATGCGCAGCAGTTCGTCGTAGCTGGTCGGGAAGACGTAGTGCGGGTGACCGCCGGCGGCCCAGACCTCGTCGTATCGCGAGAGCGCGATGTCGACGATCGTCCGCAGGGGGTGCGGATGGCCGACGGGCGCGACGCCGCCGATCGCGAATCCCGTGGCCTTGCGCACGTCGTCGGCGGAGGCCTTGGCGATCTCGTTGACCTCCAGGATGGCGGCCAGCTGCATCGTGTCGACGCGGTGCCCGCCCGAAGCGACGACGAGGACCGGCTCGCCGTCGGCGAGGAAGATCAGCGAGCTGGCGATCTGACCCGACCTCGATGCCCAGGGCGTCCGCTGCCTCCTTCGCCGTGCGCGCGCTGTCGTCGAGCGCCCGCACCTCGCCGCGGGCGCCCAGCAGGGCCAGGGTCGTGCGGACCTTGATGACGGACTGCTGCTCGGTGACCTGGCTCATGGCGGGAGGCTATCGTCGTCACCGCACGAACGAGGGACGGTGACGATGGTGGAGCGCAGACTGCCGCGCTGGGATGAGGTGGCGCCCCTCATCGGCCGTCGCGATCCGTCGGTGTCACGCCTGCAGGCACGGCTGGCAGCGGTGCGCGAGCATCGCCGACGTCCGCGCGCTCGCACGCCGCCGGGTGCCGCCGGCCGTGTTCGACTACGTGGACGGCGCGGCCGGCACCGAGACGACGCTGCGTCGGTCGCGGCAGGCCTACGCGCGCGTGCAGTTCACCCCTCGTGTCCTGCGCGACGTCTCGCACGGTCGACCTGTCGCGCGACCTGCTCGGACAGCGCTCGGCGCTGCCCTTCGCATTCGCGCCCACGGGATTCACGCGGATGATGCACCACGTCGGGGAGCCAGCGGTCGCCGCCGTCGCGGGGGAGGCGGGCATTCCCTACGCGCTGTCCACTCTCGGCACCACGTCGGTCGAGGACCTCGCGGCGGCGGCACCCACGACGCGGCGCTGGTTCCAGCTGTACGTCTGGCGTGACCGTCGCCGCAGCGAGGAGCTCGTTCAGCGAGTAGCGGCGGCCGGGTACGACACCCTCATCCTCACGGTCGACACCGCGGTCGGCGGCATCCGGCGACGCGACGTGCGCAACGGCCTCACCATCCCGCCGCGGCTCAGCGCTCGGACGGTCGCGCAGATGGCGATGTACCCGCGGTGGTGGGCCAACCTGCTGACGACCGCAGCCGCTCGAGTTCGCGTCCCTCTCGTCCACCGGGGGGACGGTGGGCGACCTGCTGACCGACGTCTTCGACCCGACGATCGGCCCCGAGCACATCGCCTGGCTGCGGAGCATCTGGCCCGGCACCGTGATGCTCAAGGGGGTCCAGTCGGTGGCCGACGCCGTGGTCGCGGCCGATCTCGGCGTCGACGCGATCGTGCTGTCGAACCACGGCGGCCGGCAGATCGACATGGGCAACGTCCCGCTCGAGCTGCTGCCGGACGTCGCGGCCGCCGTCGGGGACCGGGTCGAGGTCTACGTCGACGGCGGCATCACGAGTGGCGCCGACATCGTTGCCGCGCTCGCCCTGGGTGCGCGCGGCACCCTGATCGGACGCGCCTACCTGTACGGGCTGATGGCCGGGGGAGCCGACGGCGTACGTCGGGTCGTCAGCATCCTGGAGAAGGACCTGCGCACGACGATGCAGCTGCTCGGCGTCCCGTCGGTCGCGGAACTCGATCCGGGGCACGTCACGCTGCGGTGACCGGCAGGATGTCCCCATGGCAGGCACCGAGGGTCGGTTCGAGGGATTCCCGTCCGAGGCGTTCGACTTCTACGACGCGCTCGCGGACAACAACACGAAGCCCTGGTGGAACGAGCACAAGTCCGACTACACGACGTTCGTGCGCGATCCCCTGCTGGCGCTGCTCGACGAGCTGCGCGCGGAGTTCGGGGAGCCGCACGTCTTCCGGCCCTACCGCGATGCGCGCTTCAGCAAGGACAAGACGCCGATCAAGGACCATCAGGGCGGCTTCGTCGGTGTCGAGGATGCGATGGGCTACTACGTGCAGGTGTCCGGCGCCGGGCTGATGATCGCGGGTGGCTGGTACGCCCCGGAAGGCGAGCAGATCGCGCGCTACCGCACGTCTGTCGAGGGTCCCGCAGGAGCCGAGCTCGAGCGGATCCTCGCAACCATGAAGCGGACCTGGGAGATCGACGGTCGGCCGGTGAAGACCCGGCCCCGCGGATACGACGCCGATCACCCTCGCATCGAGCTGCTGCGCAACCGCGCGCTGACGGTGGCGCGCCACTACCCGGTGGAGCCGTGGCTCGGGACCCGCAAGGCGTTCACGACGGTCCGCAACGGCTGGCGCTCGATGCGACCGCTCGTGGAGTGGCTCGCCGACTACGTCGGACCGGCGGCTGATCCGGGTCGCGGCGACTGAGCGACGGATCCTCGACGCGCCGTAGCGGGTGACCGGTCAGTCCGAGTCCGGCTCGGGGCGCCGGGGTGTGCGCCAGGCGCCGGCGACGGCCGTGGCGGCGAGCGCGGTACCGACGACGAGGACCATCGCGGCGATGACCGCGGTAGCCGTGCTGGGAGCGTCGAGCAGGCGGGCGCCCAGGACCAGGCAGCCGGTGGCGGCCACGGCCAGGACCACGATCGCGCGGTTCGTCACACCTGCCTCCTTCGCACCACGGGACACTAGGGGCACCCTCTGACACCCGTCTACGCTCCGACGCATGTCGTGAAGAAACCGAGAGGCTTGGGGCGAGCAGGTCGGTGCCGCAGCGAGCGGGTCCGCGGCCAGCCAGCCGTCCGATCAGCGCCCCAGCAGCTCGCGCACGAGCAGGGCGTCCTGCCGCGGCCAGTCGGGCCAGCATCGATTCAGAGCCGGCTCCATGGCATCCATGATCGCGGCACCCACCTCGGTGACCGGCCGGCCGAGGGCTCGGTCGAGCGCGGCCGCCGTCTCGGGGTCGGCCTTCTCGACGCGCCGCCAGGGGTCGAGGACGTCCAGCTCGACCGCCGCGTCCGACGGCAGGAGGTCGTGCAGAAGGCGGAGGAAGACCGCAGTGGCGTAGTCGCGCAGGAAGACGTTGGCGCTCAGCAGTTCCCCGCGGCGGGCCCGATTCGTGCCGATGTAGACCAGGCAGAGTGCCTCGCGCAGCCGGGCCACGCGGTCGACGGTCGTGGCGGCAGCAGCGGCTCCGGTGCGGGAGTACACCTGCTCGGCGAGCTCGCCGATGCCGCCTCGGTCGAGCGCGACGGCGAAGTGATTGAGGCTGCAGCCGGCGAACTCTGCGCGGTCGAAGACGGCGAACTCCACCAGGAGGCCCGAGCGGTACAGCACCTTCAGGCCATGCGCGGTCTCGCGGAACCAGATGCCGATGTCGGCAGAGTCCGGCAGCCACGACAGGTCCGTGCGGTACTCCTCCGGCGTGCCGTCCTCGGTGATCACCAGGAAGTCGTGGTCCGACCAGCGGTCCCGGCGCTCCGGCTGGGCCGACGAGCCGGCGAGCACGAGGCCCAGCACCCGGGAGTCGGCGGCAAGGGTCAACACGAGTGCGGAGATGAACGGATCGGCGCCGTTGCTCACTCTCGCGACTGTAGTCGCGGTGGCGAGTGCTCGTAGGCGAGTCCCGCGGGGGAGCGCCAGCTCGCCGAGCCATCCTCGGCGCTGCCGGTGATCGCCCATCCCGCATGGGTCTTGAGCTGGTGATGCCGGACGCACAGCGCGCCGAGATTGGCTCGATCCGAGGTACCGCCCTGGTCCCATGGCATCGCGTGGTCGATCTGGGCCAGCCCGGCCCGTCGGTGGCAGCCGGGGAACCGGCACGTGCCGTCACGGGTGACGACGAAGTCGCGAAGGGCCGCGGGAATGGCGTAGGTGGACCGCCCGCGATCGAGCAGGTGTCCCGTCAGCGGATCGGTGAGGAGGCGACGCATCGTGGCTGTGTCGTCGGCCGCGACCAGGGCGCGGATCGCCTCCGCGTCCAGGGGCTACGGGCCCGCCCGGGCCGCGCCCGCAGATCGTGCCGGGCCGCTCGTCGAGGCCGATGCAGAGACGCCAGGTCGACCACGACGTCGACGTGCGTGCGCACCGGGCGGGTGTCCAGGCATCGGCGGCGGCTCGGCCGGCCGCCGGACCGCGGTGGTGCCGCCGAGGACGAGGTGCGCGAGTGCCTCGGCGCGACGCTCGCCGATGCTCGCGGCGACCGATGCGTGGGTCGATTCGTCCGTGGGCAGGGGGAGTCGTGGATCGCGTGCGACGCCGTCAATGACGCTGAGGCATGCCTGCGCCTGCGCCATCGCCATTCGGGCGATGAGCAGGGCCATGCCGTCGGGCTCGGGCAACAGGTAGACGTCTCGCTTCCGCAGCTCCGCCTGTCGGCGCTTCACGATGTGCGCGGCATCGATGCGCAGGAGGGCGCGCTCGACCGAACGGCGGGTGGCGGAGACGTCCCGCGTGGTGGCGCCCTCCAGCACGGCGCTCTCGAGCGCAGCGCAGGCCGCGAGGAACGCGTGCACGGTCGCGTCGTCCGGATCCGCCATGTCGGCACCAGCAGCCCACTGGTCGTAGCCGGCCATCCGCTGGACCGCCGCGCAGATGACGTCGGCGTGGCGCGAGGTGATGGTGCCCTCGAGCAGCGCCCGCGCCGTGTCGGCCAGTGGTCCCGCGAGCAGTCGTGCGGTCGCGATGCGCGTGTCCGCCCACGGCTCCGACCAGCGCGTGGCTGCTGCGATCTCGGACCGGTCGGCATCCTCGATGCTGATGACGCGGGCCGTCTCGACCTCGTAGTGATCGGTGCGCGACCGCGGGCCGGCGATGGACACGAGTGCCGTCGCCTGCAGGGCACCCAGCCAGGCGATGGCCCGCTCGGAGGCCCGGAGGTAGGCGATCGCGTCGGCAGCCGACAGTGTCGTCGGGTCGGTGTCGCGGAGTGACCGGACGAGCGCGAGTCCCGCACGCGTGCTGTCGTCAGGGGCGAGGGCCGCCTCGAGACCGGGGTCGAGCGGCGCGACATCGAGCGGACCGTCGGCCACGATGGCGGCGACAACGGCATCCCAGGAGTCTTCGGCCGGCGAGTCCTCGGCCGGCGCGTCGTCGGCCCACTCACCTTCGGTGCGCTCGACGGGTTCCATGACACGACGCTACGCCGAGGGTCTGACACCCGGATCAGACGCGAATCGCGCTCTCCCTGCTGCGGCACGACGACCGCCACGTCCCACTCGCCGGCGGATCCGGTCGGCCAGGGCCCGGGCAGCCTCGGGCTCGCCGTGGTTGACGAGGACCTGCGACGGCTTGTCCGCGCACGACAGCAGCCAGTCGACCAGCTCGCTGGCGTCGGCATGCACCGAGAACGCCTCGATCTCGACGATCTCCGCGCGCACGGGCACGTACTGGCCGTGGATCTTGATCTCGTGGGCGCCGTCGAGCAGCATCCGGCCCGGCGTGCCGACCGCCTGGAAGCCGACCAGCAGGACGGTGTTGTCGCGGTCGGGGAGCAGCGCCTTGAGGTGGTGCGTCACGCGTCCGCCGCTGCCCATGCCGGATGCGGAGATGATGATGCGGGCGCCCCCCGTGTCGAGGGCCATCGACTGCTCGGGGCGTGGTGGCCTCGTGCACGTTGGGCATGTCGATGGCGTCGGGACCCTCGGCGATCGTCGCGGTGCTGATCTCGGGATCGCCGTCCTGGATCGCGCGCACGTACACGCGCATCGCGGCCAGGGCCATCGGGCTGTCGACGTGGATCGGCGCCACGGGGATGCGCTGCTGGTCCTGCAGCGTGCGCAGCGCCTTCAGCAGGACCTCGGTGCGGTCGACCGCGAAGGCAGGGATGACGACGGTGCCCCCGCGCTTCAGGGTGCGGGTGATCGCCGCGGCCATCGTGTCGATCTGGGACTCCACGTCCTCGTGCTCGCGGTCGCCGTACGTCGACTCGATCACGATCGCGTCGGCGTCGTCCGGTGGATGCGGAGGTGCGAGGCAGCGGGTGGTTCCCGCGGCCGAGGTCGCCGCTGAACACGACGGTGCGCCCGTCGGCCTCGTCCGTGATCGTCACGATCGACGAGCCGAGGATGTGCCCGGCGTGGTCGAGCTGCGCGGTCACGCCGGCGACCGGGTGGAAGTCGACCTCGAACTCCACGGGTCGCAGCATCGCGATCGCGCGCTCGGCGTCGTTGATGTCGTACAGGGGCTCGGGCTGCGCGTGCCGGGAGAAGCCCTTCTTGCGCGCCCACGCGGTGTCCTCGTCCTGCAGCTTCGCGCTGTCGCGCAGGATGATCGGGACGAGCTCGGCGCTGTTGGGAGAGCAGTACACCGGTCCGTCGAAGCCGTCACGCACGAGCGCGGGGAGGTAGCCGCAGTGGTCCAGGTGGGCGTGGGTGAGCACGACGCTGGCGATCGTCGCGGGATCACGAGGGAAGGGATCCCAGTTGCGTGAGCGCACCTCCCTGGGGCCTTGGAACATGCCGCAGTCGACGAGGAACTGACCGTGACCGGCCTCGACGAGGGTCTTCGACCCCGTCACCGTTCCGATGGCTCCGATGAACGTCAGGAACATGATTCAGGTGTAGCACGCGGCTTGCGTTCGTGTCAGCGCAGGAAGAGCGCCTCGAGTCGTCGCGATGTCATGGCCAGCCCGACGATGCACATCGCGGCCAGGTACGCGACGTGCACGAGCAGGCCGACGTCGAAGATGCCGAAGGCGATGCTGCGCATCATCGCGATCGCCTGCCATAGCGGAGTGGCCATGATCACCGTCTGGAGCCACTCCGGGTAGAGCGTGATCGGGTAGAAGGTGCCCGAGAAGAGGAAGAGCGGGAGCAGCACGAAGTTCAGCCAGTTGAGCTGGTGGAAGGACGTCATGTAGGACGTCAGTGTCATGCCGACGGAGGCGAACGCGAACGCCACCAGCACGGCAGCGGGGATCATCAGCAGCGACCACCATGTCGTGAGCAGGCCGAAGACCGCAGCGACGACGGTGAAGCCGACCGCATACGCTGCCCCGCGGATCATGGCCCAGGCGATCTCCCCGAGGGCGACGTCCAGCGGTCCCAGCGACGTGGACATCATCGTCTGGTAGATGCGCATGTAGTGCATCTTGAAGAAGACGTTGAATGTCGCGTCCGTCATCGCGCCGCTCATGGCGCTCGACGCGAGCAGTGCCGGTGCGATGAAGGCCGCGTAGGAGACCTCCGCCCCGGCGACCTCAACGGTGCCGATGAGGCCGCCGACGCCGTAGCCGAAGGCGACCAGGTAGATCACGGGCTCGACGAAGCCGGTCAGGAACGTCAGGGTGTTCGTCGTGCGCAACGCGAAGGCGTTGCGCAGCAGTGCGGCATGCGGGCGACCCGCGTAGGCGGACGAGCCCACGCGGCCGGCCCGCCGTTCGGCGATGGCGGCGGCAGCGCTCAGCGCGACGGTCTGGGTGATCATGCGGTGAGCCGTCTCTCGAAGCGTCGCCGAGCCACCACGATTCCAGCGATGCCCATGGACAGCAGGTACACGAGGCTGACGATCGCCTGCCACGGCTCGAGGGGCATGCCGTAGGACAGCCAGCGGCCGAGCTGAGTGGCATGCCACAGCGGCGAGATCCAGCCGATCCACTGAAGTGCCAGCGGCAGGCTCGACAGCGGGTAGAACGTGCCGGAGAACAGGAACATCGGCATGATCACGAGGCGCCAGGCGATGGCGAAGAAGGCGTCGGCGTTGGTGATGTTCGCGCTGACGGCGAGCATGAGGGCCGCCCAGCACAGGCCCGCGAACGTCGACACCGCGATGAGGGGCAGGGCCGACGTCCATTCCACGGCCCCGAAGAGGCACAGCACCAGCCAGTACAGCGCTGTCGTGAACACCACGCGTACGGCGGCGGCCACGAAGACCCCATCGGCGATCTGCGCACCCGTGAGCGAGGTCGCGCGCATGGCGAAGAAGAGCTTGTCCCAGATGAACCCCGCGATGGTGGGAAACGTGACCTCGTCCTGTCCGCCCTGGATGGCAGCCGCGGCCAGCAGCGCAGGGGCGAGGAAGACCAGGTACGGCACGCCGTCGACGCCTCCGGAGCTCTCGTCGACGAGCAGGCCGACGCCGAGGCCGACGGAGGCGAGGAAGAGGACGGGGTTGCCGAGGCCGAAGGCGATGATCGAGTTGCGCCACTTCCACATGTTGCGCAGCCGGTACTCGGTGACCCGCAGGGCGCCGCGCCATGCCCCGCGCGTGGCGGGCCCGGCCGTGAGGGGTGCCGTCGTCGTCATTCGTCCGCCAGGCTGCGACCGGTGAGGCGCAGGAAGACGTCCTCCAGGGAGGCGCGCCGCACGAGCGACGTCATCGGCATGAAGCCGCGGCCGACGATGCGCTGCAGGTCCGCCTCGCCGGAGTCCGTGTAGACGAGGATCCGGTCCGGGAGCACCTCGCGACGCTCGCCGATGTCGTGGAGGTGGGCGGCGACCTCGGCGTTGCGGTCGGAGCCGAAGCGCACCTCCACGACCTCGCGGGTGGAGTGCTCGCGGATCAGGGCGAGCGGAGAGCCCTCCGCGACGATGCGGCCGCCGTCCATCACGACGAGCCGGTCGCACAGCTGCTCGGCCTCGTCCATGTAGTGCGTGGTGATGACGAGGGTCACGCCGGCCTCCTTCAGCCGGAACAGCCGGTCCCACAGGACGTGCCGCGCCTGCGGGTCCAGTCCGGTCGTCGGCTCGTCCAGCAGCAGGATCGTCGGCTCGTTGACGAGTCCCCGGGCGATGGTGAGCCGACGCTTCATGCCGCCGCTCAGGGCGTCGACCTTCGCCTCGCGCTTGTCCTCGAGCTGGGCGAACTCGAGCAGCTCGTCGATGCGTGCACGCAGGTAGTCGCGCGGGAGCCCGAAGTAGCGGCCGTACGTGTAGAGGTTCTCGCTGACGGTCAACTCGGTGTCGAGGTTGTCCTGCTGCGGCACGACGCCGAGATGGGCCCGGATGGTCGGGCCCTCGTGGGACGGGTCGCGGCCGAGGATCGACAGCTCGCCGGCCGTGCGCTGCAGGGTGGCGCCGAGCATGCGCATCGTCGTGGACTTTCCGGCGCCGTTTGGCCCAAGGATGCCGAACGACTCGCCCTGCGTGACCTGGAAGTCGATGCCGTCGACGGCGGCGACGTCGCCGTAGACCTTCGTCAGCCCCTGTGCCTGGATCACCGGCTCAGCCAACCACAGCGGAATGCGCGGGGGCAGGGCCCGATGACGCGGCTTCCAGGGCAGCTTCCAGGGCGGCTTCCGAGGACCGCTGGGAGGGGGTTGACGGCTGTCAGGGGTGGGGCCTAACGTTGCCCGTGTTCGAACAGATGTTCGAACAACAGATCTGGGGCCCGGATTCGCGGCTGGGCCTCGGGCACCACCTCGGCTGCCGGGGCCGCCTCGACCCCGGCCCCGGCAGCCGAGGCTCCGGTCGGATTCGCGGGTCGAATTCGCAGGAGGGGGCGGCAGATGAGCCGCCGCTACCGGTCGGAGTCGATCGAGGTGGTCACGGGTGCGGACGAGGCGCCGGCGGGATTCCGCTGGCGGGGCCGGCGTTACGTCGTACGCGGCATCGTGGCGCAGTGGGTCGAAGCACTGCCCTGGTGGGCCGGGGACCTTCGGGTCGAGCCGGCCCGGGTCGACGGGGCGAGCGGCCAGCGGCATGTCTGGCGGGTCGAGGCAGCACCACGCACCGGAACCGTCGGTGTGTACGACCTGTACCGCACCTCGCGTGGGGACCGCCCGCGCTGGGGCCTGGCACGGGTCCTCGACTAACCATCGGCAACGACATGGGAGACCGCACATGGCCATTCCTCGTTCGGCAGACGATCTGCTGATGTCCGCCCGGCGCAGCCTGACCGCGGCGAGCATCGCGCCCACCGCCGGCGAGCGCTACGCGGCGGCACACCTCGCCGCCCTCCGCGCCGCGGCTGCCGTCCTGGCCGCCCGCAGCCGCCCGACCACCCGGCGGTCGCGGGTGCTGAGCGTCTGGGTGATCCTGCCCCAGATCGCTCCCCAGCTGGGGGAGTGGGCGGCGTTCTTCGCCGCCGGGGCACGCAAGCGGGCCGCGGCGGAGGCCGGGCTCGACATCGTCTCCCATCGCGAGGCCGATGACCTCGTCAGGGACGCGGACACCTTCCTCGTCCGCGTCTGCGAGGTCCTCGACGTCCCGCACCAGTCGTCGATGGGCAGCGCACTGCTGCACGTCGGCTAGTCGCACGCCAGCGCCTCCCGCTGTCGTCGATCGAGGACGGGGACTCGGCATTCCTGTGACGCGCCGAGTCCCCGTCCCTCACTCCCTGTCGTCTCGAGGACCTCACCATGACCTTCAGCCATCTGCATGTGGCCTCCGGCTACTCCCTGCAGTACGGCACCGCCACCCCGCAGGCGATCGCCGAGCGGGCGGCCGAGCAGGGCCAGTCCATCGTCGGGCTGACCGATCGCGACGGCCTGTACGGCGCGGTGCGGTGGATGCTCGCCTGCCGGTCGGCCGGGATCAGCCCGGTCCTCGGGGTCGACCTGGCGATGGAGGAGACCAGCCCGGTGCAGCGAGGTAACGAGCGGACCCAGGGGTCGGTGCAGCGAGGTAACGAGCGGACCCAGGGGTCGGTGCAGCGAGGTAACGAGCGGACCCAGGGGTCGGTGCAGCGAGGTAACGAGCGGACCCAGGGGTCGCTGCAGCGCGAGCACGGATGGCCAGGGATGCCGGCTCGGCGGTCGCCGGCGCACGGCGGGACATGGCTCGACGAGGACCGGCCCCGGGTGCTGCTGCTGGCCGCCGATGCACGCGGCTGGGCCTCGCTGTGCCGGCTGGTGTCGGCGGCGCACACCGGTCCGCACACCGAGCGCGGACGTCCGTGGCTGACCTGGGCCGCCCTGCGCGAGCACAGCGAAGGGGTGGTCGCGCTGCTGACCGCCGACTCCGAGGTGGGCCGGCTCTTCACGTCGCAGCGGATCCACCGGGCGGCCGGCGTGGTGCGGCCGTGGCGGGCGATCTTCGGGCCACGGCTCGGCCTCGCGGTCGCCTCGCATCGCGCGCCGGCCCGCCATCGGCATGCCACCGCCACCGCGGCGGCCATGCTCGGCTGGGCGCGCAGCGAGCGGCTCCCCGTGGTGCTCACCAACGCCGTTCGCTACCTGCAGCCCGAGGACGCCCGGGTGGCCGACGTGCTCGACTCCGCGCGCCGGCTCGTCCCCCTCGACTCCCGGCACATCGAGCCCGACAACGGCGAGGCCTTCCTGAAGGACGCAGCGCAGATGTCGCGGCTGGCCGAGGAGATCGCCCTCGCGGCGGGGGAGCGCGACGGCCGGCGGCTGATCGCCGACACCCAGCGGCTGGCCGAGCACTGCGCCCTCGACCCGGCCGACCTCGGGATGGGCGAGGTGTTCGTGCCCGAGCTCGATGTCCTCCTGCGCCGGCCGGTGCCCGCGGCCGAGGCGAACGAGCGGGCCGACGCCCTGCTGCGGGAGCGCTGCACGCAGGCGATCGAGGTGCGCTACCCGCGCGCGGCCGAGCAGCACCAGGCGGCGACCCGGCTCGAGGAGGAGCTGCGCACCATCACGCACCTGCAGTTCTCGGGCTACTTCCTCACCGTCGCCGAGGTGGTCGAGCTGGTGAAGTCGCGCGGTGTCCGGGTCGCGGCCCGGGGCTCGGGGGCGGGCAGCCTGGTCAACCACCTGCTCGGCATCTCCGGGGTCGACCCGATCCGGCACGGCCTGCTGATGGAGCGGTTCCTGTCCCCGTTGCGGCGCGCGCTGCCCGACATCGACATCGACGTCGAGTCCGCCCGGCGCGAGGAGATCTACCAGTGGATCTTCGACCGGTTCGGGACCGAGCGCACCGCCTGCGTCTCGATGATGGAGACCTACCGGGTGCGGCACGCCGTGCGCGACGTCGGGGCAGCACTGGGCATGCCGGCCGGTGAGGTCGACACCTTCGCCAAGTCCTTCCCGCACATCAGGGCCCGTGACGCGCGCAACGCGCTGGCCGACCTGCCTGAGCTGCGCACCTCCGGATTCGGCCGGCTCGCCGCGAGCGGTCGGCTCGACACCTTCCTCGATCTCGTCGAGAAGCTCGACGGCCTGCCGCGGCATGTCGCCCTCCATCCGTGCGGAGTGCTGCTGTCGGACACCACCCTGCTCGACCGCACCCCGGTGGAGCGCAGTGCCGCGGGCTTCCCGATGAGCCACTTCGACAAGGACGACGTCGAGGAGATGGGGCTGCTGAAGCTCGACGTGCTCGGCATCCGCATGCAGTCCTCGATGGCCCATGCGGTCGCCGAGGTCGAGCGCACCACCGGGGAGCGCATCGAGCTCGACGACCACGACCTCGACGACCCGGCGACCTTCGCGCTCGTGCAGTCGGCGCAGACCCTGGGCTGCTTCCAGATCGAGTCGCCCGGCCAGCGCGAGCTGATCGGCAAGTTCGCCCCGGAGACCTTCGGCGACCTCATCATCGACATCTCGCTGTTCCGGCCCGGCCCGGTGAAGTCCGACATGGTGACTCCCTTCCTGCGCGCCCGGCAGGGCTGGAGCGAGCCGCTGTACCTGCACGACGACCTGCGGTCGACGCTGGAGGAGACCTGCGGCGTGGTCGTCTTCCACGAGCAGGTGCTGCGCATCGTGGCGATCATGACCGGCTGCTCGCTGGCGGAGGCCGACGAGACCCGGCGCAGCATGGGCTCGCCCGGCGGGCAGGACGACGTGCGGGCCTGGTTCTATCCCGCGGCGCTGCAGCGCGGCTACGACCTGCCGACCGTCGAGCGGGTGTGGGACGTGCTGCGCGCCTTCGCCTCCTTCGGCTTCTGCAAGGCGCACGCCGCAGCCTTCGCCCTGCCCACCTACCAGTCGGCGTGGCTGAAGGCCCATCATCCGGCCGCGTTCTACGCCGGCATCCTCACGCACGACCCGGGCATGTACCCCAAGCGGCTCATCCTCGACGACGCGCGCAACCGAGGAGTCGCCGTGCTCGGGCTCGACATCAACGCCTCCGCCGACGTCTACCGGATCGAATGCGATCCCACCGGGCGCGAGGGCGTCCGGATCCCGCTCACCGACGTCAAGGGCATCGCCGAGGAGGAGGTCGCCGGCATCGTCGCGGGCCAGCCCTACGCATCGCTGTCCGATGCCTGGCAGCGCAGCGGGATGTCCCGCCCCACGGCGGAGCGCGTCATCGTGTCCGGCGGGTTCGATGCGATGTACGGCCTCGACGTGCCGGCGGCGATGCGCACGCGAGGCCGCATGACCCGTCGCGACCTGCTGCTGCAGATCGCCGACCTCGAACGGCTCACCTCTGGTCGCGGCTCGGGTCGCGGCTCGGGTCGTGGCTCCGCCCGTGGCTCCGCCACGCATGCCCAGCTGTCCCTCGGCCTGTACGAGGCGCTGTCCGACGACCCGGCGGCCATCGTGGCCTCCGGCCTGCCCGAGATGACATCGGCGGAGCGGGTGGGCGCCGAGCTCGCGGTGCTGGGCATGGATGTCAGCCGCCATGTCGTGGACTTCTACGTGCCGATGCTCGACTCCCTCTCCGCGAGCGGAATGTCCCTCGTGCGGTCGGCACAGCTGCTGCGGCAGCGGTCGAGGAGCGAGGTGTTCGTCGCCGGGGTGAAGGTGGCGACGCAGACCCCGCCGGTGCGCAGCGGTCGTCGCGTCATCTTCCTCACTCTCGACGATGCGACCGGACCGGTCGATGCCACCTTCTTCGACGACGCGCAGGGCCCGTTCGCCGGCACGGTGTTCTCCTCCTGGCTGCTGCTCGTGCGCGGCGAGGTGCGGCGCACCGGACCGCGCGGGGTGTCGATCCGGGCGACCGGCTGCTGGGAGCTCGGCGAGGTGCGGCAGGCCTGGCAGCAGGGGGGAGTCGCGGCGGTGTCGGAGCTGGTGAACGCGGAGGTCGAGGGGCTGTCGGACCCGTCGCCGCGCCGGGTGCTCGTGCACGCCAGCGGCTATCGGCAGTCGCCGTACGCCGACATCAAGCCGGCCGGGGTCGACGGCGCCCCGCCACCGCTCAAGCTGTGGCACAGCAGTCCCGGCAGCAGCGGATGGTAGGCAGCGGATGACAGGCAGCGGATGACAGGCGGCGCCGGAGAACGACGAAGAGTAGGAGGATGAGCACATGAGCCGCAGCCAGGTCAGGCGGCCGGCCGGCCGGGTCGGCTTCGGTGCCGACGACGCCGGCTGCACGATCCTGCACGTCGACATGGACGCCTTCTACGCGTCGGTCTCGCTGCGCACCCGGCCCGACCTGCACGGCACCCCGGTCATCGTCGGCGGGGGCGGTGGCCGAAGCGTCGTCCTGTCCGCCACCTACGAGGCTCGGGCACTCGGCATCCACTCGGCGATGCCGATGTCCCGCGCCCGCCGCCTCGCCCCGCAGGCCGTCGTGATCGAACCCGACCACCGCGCCTACGCCCAGGTCAGCCGCAACGTCATGGCACTGTTCGGCTCGATCACCCCCATCGTCGAGCCGCTCAGCCTGGACGAGGCCTTCCTCGACGTCTCCGGCGCACTGCGGCGGCTCGGCAGCCCCACCGCCATCGCCGAGCTCATCCGGGCGCGGGTGCAGGACGAGCAGCAGATCACCTGCTCGGTCGGCGTGGCGTCCACCAAGTTCGTCGCCAAGCTCGCCTCGACCCGCGCCAAGCCCGACGGTCTGCTGGTCGTCCCCGCCGACCGGGTCATCGACTTCCTCCATCCGCTGCCCGTCGGCTCGCTGTGGGGCGTGGGCGAGAAGACCGAGGAGCAGCTCGCCCGGCTACGGGCTGCGCACCGTCGCCGACATCGCCAACACCCCGCTGGCCACGCTGCAGCGCGCCCTCGGCCAGGCCGCCGGGACGCCACCTGCACGAGCTGTCCTGGGGCCGCGACCCGCGGCCGGTCAGCCCGCACGAGCCGGAGAAGAGCGTCGGCAACGAGGAGACCTTCGAGCACGACATCGACGATCCCGAGATCATCCACGCGCACCTGCTCGCCCTGTCCGACCAGGTGGCCGGCCGGCTGCGCAAGGCCGGGCTACGTGGGCCGCACCGTGTGCCTCAAGGTCCGCTTCGCCGACTTCACCACCATCACCCGGTCGCGCACCCTGTCCCGCTCGACCGATGTCGGCAGGGACATCTACGACACCGTGCGCGTCCCTCTACGACGCGCTCGGCCTGCAGCGCGTGCGGATCCGGCTCGTCGGCGTGCGCATGGAGGGGATCTCCGACGCCGAGCGACACTCCTCAGCAGCTCCTCCTCGGCGAGGAGGACCACGGCCGACGCGAGGCCGAGGTCGCCGTCGACACCCTCCGCGCCCGATTCGGGTCCCACGCGGTGCGCCCCGCCCGGCTCGTGGACCCGCCGTGACCGACTCGCCGCGCGGATAATCCGGGGTACGGGTTTCACTTCCCGGGGAACGTGCCTATTCTTGGATCGTCCCCACGCCGGTGGGGCACGTCCACGGGATCACTGGTGATCCGGTGGATGGGGCGAAAGGGGGTTCCTCGTGCCGCTTTCCGAGCATGAGCAGCGTCTGCTTGAGCAGATGGAGAAGGCCCTCTACGCAGAGGACCCCAAGTTCGCCACCAGCCTGCGATCGACCCCCGGCGCACGTGCCGCCCGCGGTCGCGCTGCGCTCGGCGTCCTCGGCGTCCTCGGCGGACTCGGCCTCCTGATCGTCGGCGTGGCGACCACCATCATCGCGCTCGGCGTCCTCGGCTTCGTCGTCATGCTGGTCGGCGCCGTGATCGTCTACTCCGCCTTCGGCGCCCGTCCGGCCGACGAGGCTCCCGCCCCCGCGAAGCCGGCCGCCCCGGGTGCGTCCTCGGGCTTCATGGATCGCATGGAGGACCGCTGGCGCCGTCGCTCGGAGGACGGCCAGCAGTAGGCCGCGATCCGGGTCTGCCACCGCACCCGGCCGCGTAGTTCGCCCGCCACCACCCGCACGTCCGCACGCACCGCCTCCGCACGCTCAGCCGTCGCCGCTCGCGTACCCGCGTCCGGGGCGTACCTCACCTGCTCCACCTCCCGCCGCAGCCGTCGCAGCGCCGCCGGCTGCCGGCTCGCTCATCCCGCGGGAGAGCCGCTCGGCGGCCTGGCGAGGGGTGCTGAACTCCGACCACGGCTGGCCGTGGTCGACCGCCAGGTCGCCCACCTCCGCCCAGGCCCCATCGACCACGGCGGCGTACGCCGCGCGCATGCAGGCGCCGACGTCGGCGCACGATCCGGCGGGCCATCGGCAACGCGAGGCAGCAGCACCGTGACCAGCAGCGCCAGCAGGGCGATCGGGACGAGGGGCAGCGACCGCTCGGTCGGTCGCTCGACGGTGAACGGGTCGAAGCCCTCATCGTCGAGCAGGCCTCGGGCATCGAAGCGACCCTCGGTGATGTCGCCGTCGGTGGCGCGGGCGTACTCGGGCGTGAAGACGGTGGCTCCCGACCGCGGCGTCGGCTCGAAGCGCGCCCATCCGACGCCCTCGAACCACAGCTCGGGCCAGGCGTGCGCGTCGCGCACCGTCACGTGCCAGACGCCGTCCTCGTCGCGCGCTCCCTGCGTGAAGCCGACGACGACGCGGGACGGGATGCCCAGGGATGCGCGCCATGATGGCCATCGCCCCGGCGAACTGCTCGCAGTAGCCGACCCGTTCGTCGAGGAACTCCGCGATGTAGTCGGCGTCGGCGCCGCTGCTTGACACTGGTGCTGTAGGTGAAGCCACCGTCGCGCGTGAACCAGCGCTGCAGCGCGATGGCCTTGTCGTAGGGGGTCTCCGCGTTGGCGGTGACCTCGCGCGCGAGCTCCCGGATCCGCGGCGTCATGCCGCCGGGCAGGTTCAGCTGCGGCCAGAAGTCACCCTTGGCCGCCGCCGCGTCGCGCAGCTGCCCGGACTGGATGCGCGGGTCGAGCGCGGACACGCGGTACGACCGGCCGGTGGCGGCGGTGTCCGTCGAGAAGGCCACGCCGGTGCTCGGGTCGAGGCTCCAGTCGGTGCCCAGGCCCGTCGATGTCGTCGATCTGGGACACGGGGTAGGGCAGCGGAAGGTAGGTGTTCTGCAGGCTCGTCACGGTGATGTCGTAGGCGTAGCTGTCGCCACCGCGCACCCGGTTGCTGTCGTTGACGGCCACGAAGGCGCTCAGCACGTTGGCCGGCAGGGCGACGCCGCGCGTCGCGCCCGCTCTCCAGGCCCGCGCGGGGCCGCCACGTCGTGCCGTCGAAGGTCTCGAGCACGCTCACGCGCAGGTACGACGGGTTCTCCGCCTGCGTCGTCGTAGGTGAGCACCTCGGTGTCGTTGGCCTGGATGAGGCTGCGCCGCATGGACACGAGCGGATCGAGGATGACCGGGCCGCTGGCGGTCCCGGGCCGCCGTGCCGGTTCCGGACCCGCTGCCGGAGTCCCACGGCATCGACCCGCGCATCGGCAGGATGACGGCGAGGATCGACGCGAGGACGATCGCGACGAGGCCGGTGCGTCGGGCGCCCGTCGACAGGCCGCGGACGCGCGTCGTCGCCGCGAGTCCGCCCCAGCGCCGGACGCTGTCGCGCTGGTCGGCGGCGAGGATGAGCAGCCAGCCGGCGGCCGGCAGCGGGAACGCCCACCACGGCGCACCGCCGTCGAGCGATGAGCGCGGCCGCGAGGTACAGCGCGAGCAGCGGCACGCCCGCCAGCAGTGGCGAGCGCACGGAGACGAACAGCGTGTCGGTGCTCAGGGCGACGAGGCCCGACGCCGCCGACGGCGAGCAGGACCAGTCCCGGGGAAGGTGGGCACCGGTGCCGTCGAACGCCTGGGCGTCGAGCAGCCCACGTTGCAGGAGAGCGCCGCAGGACGTCCCACGCCTCGGACGTCGGCACGAGGCGCGCCCAGGCCTCGGAGGCGGCGAACATCGCGGTCACGCGTCAGGACGAGGCCGAGCGCCTGCACGATCGGCACGAAGGGAACGGGCATGCCGAGCCCGCGGCTCGACGGCGCCGAGCAGCCGAGATGACGACGACCACCGTCACGGCGGGCAGCACCCAGCTGCAGGTCGACGAACAGCGGGATCAGGCAGGCGGCCGACAGCAGCACCGCCGACGCTGCGACGACGGTGTCGGCGAGCCGGGCGCGCTCGCGCACGAGCGCCCAGCCGCTCATCGCGACGCTCCCGGCGGCGAGCGGCGCGATGCGACCCCACGCCAGTTCGATCGGCGTGGAGCGCGACCACTCGGAGACGCGCCAGCCCTGGGCGCGCAGGTAGTCGGCCGGGCCCGGGCTCGAGGAGGAGGCACCCGGCGAACCCGGCCACCGGCCGGGCGAGGGTGCGAGCGGCGTCGTCGGTCACGCGGCCGAGCACGGCGACGACGGCGGTCGCGGCATCCGTGTCGAGGCCGAGGGTGGCGGCCATCGGGGCGCTCGGACAGCCGGACGTCGGCGAACGCCTGCAGCACGAGGTCGAGCGTCGCTGTCCGTCGACGTGCCGCGCGTCGACCAGCACGCTGGCCGGTGGATGTCAGGACGGTGAGGCGCCAGCCCTGGCGCAGGTAGTGCACGGCGACGCTCGCGGCCGCGGAGACGGCCCACTCGAAGGTCGACGACGAGCCGGTGCCGTGGTGCGCGCGGTCGCGGTCGTCGAGGACGACGGTGATCGAGCTGTGCCAGGCCTGCTCCTCGCGGCGCACCATGAGCTCGCCCTGGCGCGCGGTCGCGCGCCAGTGGATGCGGCGCATGTCGTCGCCGGCGCGGTGCTCGCGGGGGAGCAGGTCGTCGTCGCCGCGCGCGGCGAGGGAGCGCAGCATCGTCTCGCCGCGGCCACCGGGCGTCATGCTCGCGCCGGCCGCGCCGAGGTCGACGATCCGCGGCGTGACCACGACGGAGTTCGTGGCGGTGAAGGACCGGGACAGGCGCGCGGTGCCGAACGGGTCGGTGACGTGCACGGTCAGCGGCCCGACCCGCGGTGCGGCCCCGCTCCGAGACCGGTGAGGCGGTAGCGCTCGGAACGCTGGGCGCGCGGGGGGATGCGGTCGAGCACCAGCCGCGGCGCGGCTCGCCGAGGGACGGGGGAACGGTGTCCTCGAGGAGCAGGGCGCCGCTGGTGAGCCGCGAGCCGTTCTCGACGGTCAGCACCACCTCGGCCTCGCCGCCGAACGGGATCCGGGTGGGCGTCACGGTCCGGGCGCTGCCGAGCACGAAGCGCGAGCGCCGGACCGCGAGCATGCCCAGGACCGGCACGAGGACGAGGAGGAGGGCCACCGCGATCAGCGCCGGCTGGTCGATGCTCCAGCCCGCGACGCCGGTGACGACGCCGATGGCGAGGAGGACGCGGCCGCGACCCGTGAGGCTGCGCATCGGCCGCTAGGTGACCGGGACGCGGGCGACGACGTCGTCGACGACCGCGTGGGCCGTGCGACGGTCGAGGTGCGCCTCGGTCGACAGGAGGACGCGGTGGGCCAGCACGGACGTCGCCAGGGACTGCACGTCGTCGGGGAGGACGTGGTTGCGGCCCTTCATGAGCGCGAGCGCCTTCGATGCCTGGAGCAGGTGGACGCTGGACCGGGGCGAGGCACCGAGGCGCAGCAGCGGCTCGCGGCGGGTCGCCGACACGATGTCGACGACGTAGCGCTTGATGGCGTCGGACGCGTGCAGCGACGCGCGTCACCTGCCGCAGGTGGCGCAGCATCGCGGCGTCGGTGACCGGGGTGAGCTCGGCGAGCGGGTCGCGCGCCTCGTGCGAGTCGAGCATGGCGATCTCGGCGCCGCGGTCGGGGTAGCCGAGGCTGATCTGCATGAGGAACCGGTCGCGCTGCGCCTCGGGCAGCGCGTAGGTGCCCTCCATCTCGACCGGGTTCTGGGTGGCGATCACCATGAACGGCTGCGGGAGCGGGTAGGTGTGGCCGTCGACGGTGACCTGCTGCTCCTCCATCGCCTCGAGCAGCGCCGACTGCGTCTTCGGCGAGGCGCGGTTGATCTCGTCGCCGAGCACGATGTTCGCGAAGACGGCGCCCGGGCCGGAACTCGAACGTGCTCGTGCGCTGGTCGAAGACGCTCACGCCGGTGACGTCGCCGGGCAGCAGGTCGGGCGTGAACTGGATGCGCCGCATCGAGCAGTCGATGCTGCGGGCGAGGGCCTTGGCCAGCATGGTCTTGCCGACGCCGGGCACGTCCTCGATGAGCAGGTGGCCCTCGGCCAGGAGGGCGACCAGGGACAGCCGGACGGCCTCGGGCTTGCCGGAGATGACGCGCTCGACGCTGCGCGCGACGTCCTCGACGACGGCGCGCGCCTCCGCCAGTCGGGCGTCGTCGCTGCCGCCGGCCGACAGGGTCCCTGCGCTCTGGGCGGTGGTCACGCCCCATTGTCACCCCAATCCCCGATCCCGTCACCTGAAGGGGCAGGATGCCGCCATGAGCGACGAGACGACTCCCACCGTGATCCCTGCCCAGCTCGGACGGTTCTTCGAGGACTTCGAGGTCGGCACCGTCTACCAGCACCCGTTCGGCCGCACGATCTCCGAGGCCGACTCCACGTGGTTCACGCTCCTGACCTGCAACACGAACCAGAACCACTTCAACGCGCACCTGGCGCAGTCGAACCCGATCACCGGCGGCCGGATCATCGTCAACTCCGGGCTCACGGTGGCCCTGGTGCTGGGCCTGTCGGTGATCGACATGAGCCAGAACGCGGTCGCGAACCTCGGCTGGACCGACATCAAGCTGACCCACCCGGTCTACATCGGCGACACGATCTACGCCGAGAGCATCTGCCTGGACAGGCGCGAGAGCTCGTCGCGGCCGGAGATGGGCATCATCCGCATGAAGACCCGCGGCCTGAACCAGGACGGCGACGAGATCGTGTCGTGGTTCCGCTCGGTCATGATCCCCAAGCGCACGAGCGGCATCGGCCAGGACTACTTCCCCGAGGCCAAGACCGGCCCGTTCGCGCTCGAGGGCTGACGCGAGCCCGGCCCCGGTGAGCGATGATGTGCCCATGACGACGGACGGCGAGCTGCGCAACGGCGAGGTCGTCCTCGTGACGCGACCGGCGAAGCCGGGCCCGCCCAACCCCATCGAGACGCTGCGCGAGGTGCTCGTCGAACAGCGTCGGCATGGCCACGTACACCACGACGACGATGCTGTCGCTGGTCGAGCAGACCGTGACGTACGCCGTCACGAACGCGGTGAACGCCGCCCTGGACCGGCTCGTGCCGGCCATCGCCGACGCGGTGATCGAGCGGATCGACCTCACCGACGTCGTCATCGAGCAGGTCGACCTCAACCGGATCGTGAACTCCGCCCTCGACAGCCTCGACCTGACGCAGCTCGTCATCGACCGGGTGGACATCGACGCCATCGTCGCCGAGGCCGACATCGACGCCGTGATCGACCGGGTGCCGATCATCCCGCTGGCCAACTACGTGATCGACGAGATCGACCTGCCGCAGATCATCCGCGACTCGACGAGCGGCATCGCCGGCGATGCGATGAACACGGTCCGCCGGCAGGGGATCGGCGCCGACCGGCTGGTGTCGCGGATCGGCGACAAGGTCGTGTTCCGGCGGCACGCCCGCAAGGTGGACGCCCCGGGCCAGCCCGAGTCGCTGGCGGCCCGAGCCTGGATCAGGAGCCGGCGCCGTGACCTCCTTCCGCGAGTACCGCGAGGCCATGGCCGACCGGCGTGACCACCCGACCACCAGGTGCCGGCGGTGCCCAGCGACGTCGTCGACTACCAGGGCACGCGGGCGGGCTTCGTCAGCCGGGCGCTCGCCGCCTGCATCGACGTGCTGCTCGTCTTCCTCGTGGTCCTCGGGCACGATCGCCGTGCTGTGGGCGCTGTCGTTCATCTTCTCCCCGGACGCACCCGGGTCGACCGGCACGCTCGCGCCCGACCGCATCCCCGGGGCCGCCGCCATGGTGCTGTACGGCTACTGGCTCAACTGGGCCTACTGGACGATCGGCTGGGCGACGTCGGGCCGGACGATCGGGAACCTGATCATGGGGCTGCGCGTCGTGAACTACCACGGGACGGCACCCGCGCTGGATCGGCGCGGCCGTGCGCTCGGCCTTCTGCACGGTGTTCCCGTTCGGCCTGCTGTGGGTCATCCCCAGCGGGGCCAACCGCTCGGTGCAGGACGTCGTGCTGCGGACGAGCGTGATCTACGACTGGGTGATCAGCATTCCCGGCTTCCGCAAGGCGGCACCCGTCGGCGCAGGGAGCGTCCGAGGTACCGTGACCCAACACGACGACTGGAGGAACCATGCGCACGACGAAGACGATCGCCGCTTCCCTCGTGGCCGCGGCCGCGCTCGCGACCCTGGTCGCCTGCTCGGACGATCCGGCGGAGACGGCGACGTCCGCGATCGCCGCGGCATCGGAGGCCGCCGAGCGCGGCCGAGGGCGGCGGCACGCCCGGAGATGCAGGCGCTCTGCGCCCAGATGGTGGCCGAGGGCCTGAGCCCCGAGGCGGCCACGGCACTGGCCACCGAGAACGGCTACGTCGCACGGGTGGGCATGCTCGAGGGCGAGCCGCAGGCGGTCACGATGGACCTGCGCGAGGACCGCTTCACCTTCGAGGTCACCGGCGGCGTCGTCGTCGCCTGCACGTACGGCTGACGGCATGACGCGTGCGCAGGCCACGCCTCGCCGCTGCCGCGGCACGCTCGTCGCCGCTCATGGTCGTCGCGGCGACGGCCTCGTCGGCTCCGGCCAGTGCGGCGCCGATGGCGGGCTCGACGTCGACACGCAGCGTCGCGTCGTGGGACGTCGCCGCCGCACGGCTCGGCACCGCAGGGTCGCTGTGGGAGCCGCAGGAGACCGCCGGACCTCGCCCGCACGCGTCGCGTCGCGGTCCTCGCCGACAACCTGGCCTTCGCGAACGGCGCGGTCACGGCCGGCGACACGTTCGCCGGCACCCGCTACGGCACGTCGCGAAGCGGAACTTCTGGATCGACGAGAAGTGGGCCGACACCGGGTGGGCGGCCGAGCCGGTCACCAGCACGAGCACGGCGAAGGTCCGCAACGTGCGCGTCCGACTCGGCTCTCCGGGCACGACGCATCGACGGTCACCGCACGCGTGTACGCCGACTGCTTCGAGCAGCCGACGAGCGCCGATCCGACGCCGATCCCCGCCGGGCTTCCGGTGCACGCGTGGTGACGTGCTGCGCACCGGCGGGACGCTCGTCATGACCGCTCGACCCGCCGTCGCAGATGACGGCGCCCGGCACGACGTCGATCGTGATCCGCTCCACCGGCCTCACCTTCGCCGAACTGGTGGGCGTGGCCCGCAGCCTCGAGCAGGTGGCCGGCAGCGCCGGCGACGGCGCCGGATCCGCCCAGATGGTCGGGATGTGCCGGCAGATGGTCGACGGGCGCATGACCGCCGAGCAGGCGAGTGCGTTCGCCGAGTCGAACGGCTACACCGCGCGGGTCGGCAGCATCGACGGCCAGTCGCTGCCCGTCACGGCCGACTACCGTCCCGACCGCTTCACCGTCTCGACGGTGTCGGGCGGCAGTCACGTCGTGCACGTACGGGTAGCGGACTAGGACACGATGTCCTTGCGGTCGAAGCGGAGCACGGCCACCGCCACGAGCACCGAGAACACGACCACGCTGTAGGCGACGCCGATGGCCATCGTCTCCCAGGCGACGTCGGTGCCGAGCGCGTCGACCCAGGCGTTCGCGTACTCGCCGGGCAGCAGGCGGCGGATGGATCCCAGCGCCTCGATGGCGTCGAGGATGTTCACGACGATCACGATGACGACGGCCGCGCCGACGGCGCCGAGCGGCACGTCGGTCAGCACGCTCATGAGGAACGCGATGCCCGCAGGCAGCAGCAGGGTCACGCCGATGTAGGCCGGCGACGATCGCGAGCCGGGTGGTCGACTCGCCGAGCGGTGAAGGTGCCGCCGATCGGGCTGGTGAGCGGTGCCGTGCCGAACGCGAGGGCGCCGATGACGAAGGAGGCGACGACGAGCACGACGAGCGTGGCCGCCGGTGAGCAGCAGCCCGACGATCGGCCTTCGACCGCAGCAGCCGGCGACGCGGGCACCGGTGCGGCGAGCAGGTAGCGCAGGGTGGACCACGAGGCCTCGCTCGCGACGCTGTCGCCCAGGAACAGGGCGGCGATGATCGTGAGCAGGAAGCCCGAGGCGAAGAGCAGCATCGTCAGCGGTGAAGTTCCAGGCGCCCGCGGTGGCCAGGCCGACGAGGTCGAGGTCGCCGTCGCCGAAGCCGCCGCGGCCGGGCTCGCTCGACGACGGCCCGAGCTTCACGGCCGCGACGACGATGAGCGGCAGCGCGACCGACAGGCCGAAGGCCACCATGGTCCGCCGCCGTCGCAGCTGGCGGACGAGCTCGACGCCGATCGTCAGGGTGCGCCGCGGGCCGGTACGCCGGTCATGACGTACCGGGCGTCGCGTCATGACGTCACCACGGTGTGGCCCTCGCCGACCATCTCGAGGAACACGTCCTCGAGCCGGCGGCCGCCGTGGCCGGCGAGCAGGTCGGCCACGGTGCCGCTGGCGACGACGCGTCCGCGGCTCATGACGACGACGTGGCTGCAGGTCTGCTCGACCTCGCTGAGCAGGTGGGAGGAGACGATGACGGTGCGGCCGTCGCGGGCGTAGTCCTGGACGACCTGCCGCATCTCCTTGATCTGCGGCGGGTCGAGGCCGTTGGTCGGCTCGTCGAGCAGCAGCAGGTCGGGCATGCCGAGCATCGCCTGGGCGATGCCGAGCCGCTGGCGCATGCCCTGGCTGTAGGTGCGCACCGCGCGGTCGATGGCGCCGCCGAGGCCGGCGATCTCGAGCACCTCGTCGAGCTGCGGGTCGACGCCGGTCCGGCCGCTGGCCCGCCAGAACAGGTCGAGGTTCTGCCGGCCGGTGAGGTGCGGGAGCAAGCCCGGGCCCTCGACGAAGCAGCCGACGCGGGCGAGGGCGGCGGACCCGGCATGGACCTGCTCGCCGAAGACGCGGGCCTCGCCGGCGGTCGGCGTGATGAGGCCCATCACCATGCGCATGGTCGTGCTCTTGCCGGCACCGTTGGGGCCGAGCAGGCCGAGCACGA
The DNA here is from genome assembly GCA_963707385.1 of uncultured bacterium. GTDB lineage: Bacteria > Actinomycetota > Actinomycetes > S36-B12 > S36-B12 > UBA10649. The sequence goes on from CAVPPK010000009.1 coordinate 107,872, forward strand.
CGCCCGGGGGCACGGTGAAGCTCACCCCGTCGACGGCGGTCACGCCGCCGGGGAACTGCTTGACCAGGCCCTCGACGACGACCGGGTACTCCGCGAGATCCGGCCGCTGCTGGACGCCCCGGTAGCGCGGGCGGGCGAGCGCGACCACGAGCCAGGCGAGCGCGGCGACGACGAGCCCGCCGAGCGGGCCACGCCCACGCCGGCAGTCCGGTCGACGGCCGCGGTGGCCGCCACGGTGGGGACGACCAGCGACCGGGCTCGGCGAGCGCCACGGTGTACACGGCCGGGCCGGCCGGCATGCGGAAGGCCTGGTCGGTGGTCGAGACGACGAGCGCGAGGCGGTCGCCGGCGGCGGCCTCGGTGACGATCGCGGGCAGCTGGACGTCGATCACGGTGGGGACGGGACCGACGCGGTCGAGCCGGATGGGCGCGACCAGCCCGTTCGGCAGCACCTGCCGGTCCTGGGCGCCGACGGTGCGCAGCGAGGCGAAGAGGGTCACGTCCGAGACCTCGGTGTCGGACGACACGGCCAGGCGCACGCGCGGGGCGCCGGCGATCTGCTGCGGGGCCGGCAGCGGCTCGCTCACGAACGTGGCGGCCTGGTTGGGCAGCGGCACCGCGACGAGGCTGCTCGCCAGCGCGGCGAGGCCGCCGACGCCCGGCAGCGACGTGATGGCCGCCGGCACGCCGCCGGCCGGGGCCAGCACCTGCTGAGGCGGGCCGGCGAGCGGGTAGGTCGTCGAGCCCGTGCCGGTGAGGCCCGGGTACGCGGGGGCGGTGAGCACCTGCACCGTGCCGCTGCGCCCGGTCGCTGAGCGCCGAGCCCTCGACGAGGGACATCTCGAAGGTGGTCGGGACGTCGGGCCCGTCGGCCAGGTGCGCGGAGAACCAGCCGCGGTCAGGGCGCGCAGGCGCTCGGTCTCGTCGACGCCGCCGTCGTGCCCCGCGGCGTGCCAGACGACCTTGAGCGGGGTGTCGGGGTTCGCCCGTGCGATCTGCTCGGCGGTGGCGTTCACCTGGGCGAGCGGGAAGAGGGAGTCCGCCTGGCCGCCGCCGAGCAGGGTGGGCACGTCGATGCGGTCGGCGATGCTCGCCGGGGACGAGCGACGCATGAGCTCGGCCGACTCCGGCGGAGACCGTCCCCATCGTGGCGGCCTCGGTGTAGGCGCGGCACCACTGCGGGCGAGAAGCGTCCGCAGGTCGTCACCGTGCCGTCGATCGAGGTGAGCCCGGCGCTGAAGAAGAGCCCGGCCCAGAGCTGCTTGTAGACGCCCGGCTGCGCGACGCGCGGCGCTGCAGGCGTCGCCGGCACTCGGACGGCAGCACCGACTGGCCGAACAGCGAGCCCTGCAGGTCGTTCCAGGTGATGTCGGCCGCGACCGCATCGACCCGGTCGTCGTAGCCCGGCCGCGAGGAGGGCCAGCGCGCCGCCGTACGAGCCGCCCGCGACGCCCACGCGCGGGTCGCCGGGGGCGTCGGCTCACGACCTCCGGCCGGCCGGCGAGGTAGTCGACGAGGGCGCGAGGCGTCGGCGACCTCGAACTCGGGGGAGTTCATGGAGATCAGGCCGGTGGAGGCGCCGAACCCGCGGGCCGAGTACGCCAGGACGACGAAGCCCTCGGTCGGTGAGGAAGGCGGCCTCCGTCGGCGACGGAGTCCTTGCTGCCGCCGAAGCCGTGGGCCAGCACGACGGCCGGTGCGGGCAGCTGCTCGGGCAGGTGGAGCGTCGCGTCGAGCGACGACCGGGGTCGGGTCGTCGGCCGAGGAGCGGTGCGCCCGGGATCCGCAGGTCCTCGGCGGCCGCGGCCGCGGCGGCAGCCGCGGCGGCGACGCCGAGCCGCGACCGGCCCGCAACGAGGACGAGCAGCGTGGGGATGGACCGCCACGCTGCTCGCCGCATTCGTTCACCCTACGTGGGGGTGCCCGATCCCGCCTCCTGCTGCCGCTCGGCGCTCGGGGTCGGGGCGCTCCGGCTGGGTCCGCGGACGGTGACGGCGGGCCTGACGGACGATGACGATGGTCACCGGGATCGCGATGAGCGCCAGGACGAGCAGGAACGGCAGGAAGAAGCCGACGGCCGTGACGGCGACCATGATGAGCGAGAGGAAGGCCGCCCAGCCGCTCTGCAGCCCGGACAGGAAGCCCGGGCGCGTCCACGTCGGCGATCTGCGTCACGGGCGACAGCGACACGGTGATCGTCGACATGGCGACCTGGTCGCCGAGCCAGGTGCGCTGCGCGGTGAGGGCGTCGAGCTCGGCCTGGCGCTGCGACAGCTGGGTCTCGATGGCGAGCAGGTCCTCGATGCGGCTGGCCTCGGCGAGCAGCTGCGTCAGCCGGTCGATGCTCGTCTGCAGTGCCTTGATGCGTGCGTCGAGGTCGACGACCTGCGTCGTCACGTCCTGCGCGTTGACGTTGATCGACGTCACCGTCCCGAGCGCCGACACGTCCGCGATGAACGCGTCGAGGTCGGCCGCCGGGATCTGCGCGGTGATGTTCGAGTACGTCATGTCGCCGCTGCTCTGCGTGTCCTCGGACGAGATGAGCCCGTTGCGCTTCTTGATGAGGGCATGCACGTCGAACGCGCTCGTCGTCACGTCGTCGACCTGCATCGACACGTAGCCGGTCTTGATGATCTGGCGATCGGTGGTGACGGTCGGGGTGGTCGCGGCCTTCCCGTCGGCCGGCATGCCCTCGGCCGCGGGCATCTCCTCCGTGACCATCATGTCGCCGGCGACAGCGGGCGCGCCGCCCTCGACGGCAGCGTCCGTGCCCGATCGTGGCGCTGCAGCCGGCCAGCAGGAACGCTGCGCCAGTGCCGCGACCAGTGCTGTGCGTGCTCGCATGGTCTCCTCCTCCTCGCGTGCCTGCTACCCCGATTGACGTGACCCTCGCGTGCCGCGTTCCGTCCGATTGCAACGATTCGGTGACGGTCGCGGTCGCTAGGTTGGGGCGGTGGACGTGACCCCGGCGACGATGCTGACCCGACGCTACGCCGATGCGGTCGGCTACGCCTGCGAGGTCCACGCGCGGCAGGTGCGCAAGGGCACGCGGGTGCCGTACGTCGCGCACCTGATCGGGGTGTCCTCGCTCGTGCTCGAGGCGGGGGCCGACGAGGACCTCGCGATCGCGGCCCTGCTCCACGACGCGGCCGAGGATCACGGCGGCGAGGCGCGGCTCGCGGACATCGAGGGGCGCTTCGGCGCGCGCGTGGCCGGCGTCGTGCGCGACTGCTCGGACTCGCTCGAGCCCGGACGGCGAGGAGAAGGACGACTGGGAGACGCGCAAGCACGAGCATCTCGCGCGTCTCGCGGATGCGCCGGACGACACCCTGCTCGTGTGGATGGCCGACAAGGTGCACAACGGCCGCGCCATCGTCACCGACCTGGAGGCGCACGGGTCCGGACGTCCTGTCGCGCTTCCACGCGCCACCGGACCGGATCCTCTGGTACTACGAGGCGAATCTCGCCCTCGCCGAGCGCCGGACGCGTGCCCGATGCGCTCCTCGTCCCGTTGCGTGACGCCGTCGCGCGGCTGCGGGACGCTGCTCGCCGCGCCGACGGCCGGCGACTCAGCGGAACGGGAACCGGGACCACTCGCGGCGGCCGCGACGCAGCTCGGCTCCGTCGATGAAGCGCACCACCGGCTCGGACCCGATCGGCGCGGAAGGCGCCGAAGGTCAGGAACGGGTCGCCCCACTTGGTGCCGTCGACCGTGACCTCGCCGGTGAGCAGGTCCGCGAACGGCTGGTCGTCCTCGAGCGCCGCGCGTGACGATCGGCGAGCCGTGCGGCCGACGACTCGGACGGCGCGCGTCCGCCCGCATCGGGCGCGAGGGAATGGTTGGTGTGCGCGATCGACGTGACGCCCGGGCTCGGTGACCCGGCGCACGCCCTGCGGCGTCGGCCTCGAAGGTGGCCATCCCGTCGGGGGCAGCGACCGTGTAGGCCTGGCCGGCCGCGTGCGGCACGGAGGTCAGGAACGCCTCGGCCGCCGCCAGCGTGGTGAGGGTCAGCAGGTGCCGGGTGACGAAGGCGACGCCGAGTCCCTCCTCCTGGACGGGTGCGCGGGTGAGCGCGTTCACCGCCACGCCGAGGCCGGCCTCGTTCGCGCCGCAGAGCCCGATCGATCCCGGGTAGGCGAGGGCCAGCGCGGTGGGCGCGTGATCGGTGCCGATGCGCAGGGCACCGGCCCGGCCCTGGGCCCACGCCGGCAGGTCCATCGTCTGGCCGATCTCGGTGGTCGGCGGCGTCGGCGGCGAGCCGGGACGACCGGGCACGACGCGCGCCACGACGGAGCACCCGTGCGTCCGGGTCATGCCCCAGACCTCGTCGAGGAAGGTCAGCAGCAGGACGTCGTCGAGGCTCGACCCGGCTGCCGCTGGCGATGGCCGTCACCTCGGCCCACAGGTCCGGCGTGAGGTCGGCCGCGACCGTCGTGAGCGGGCTCGTCGCGAGCCGGTGGCCGAGGGGACCGGGTGGGTGACCGGCGGCGGCGAGGTGGATCTTGAGGGCGCGTCGCCGCGTCGGCGATCCCGCGCGGCGTGCTCGCGCCCGTAGTCCAGGCCGCGATGAAGCCCGGTGCCAGCGATCGTCGTGACGCGCACGTCGTCAGAGTAGGGGCGAACCGGCGCGTGATCACAGGTCGACGAGGTGAAGGGTCTGGGTGGCGCGGGTGCAGGCGACGTAGACGTCCGATCCCCGACGCGCCTGCGTGGCGATCGCGTCCGGGACTCACCACGAACACATGGTCGAACTCCAGGCCCTTGGCGTCGCGGGCGGTGAGCACCGCGATCGGCGAGTCGATCGCCTCGTCGCCGGTGCCGAACCTCGGGTCCGCCGACGCCAGCACGGCCATGAGCTCGACGGCGCGGTCGTCGGGGACGATGACGCCGATGCGCCCCGCGTCGGGGTCGTACCGCTCGAGCACGACGTCGGCCAGGTCGTCGGTCGTGCACGACACGTGCTCGGTCGGGGCGCCCTCGCGGATCGGCTGCAGGTCGGGCGCGGTGCCGCCCGCGCGGGTGAGGAGCGCCGTGGCCGTGTCGGCGGTCTGGCGCGTGATGCGGTAGGTCACGGTGAGGGTGTGCAGGTCGACGCGATCGCCGGCCCACGACAGCGCCTCGTCCCAGTCGCGGGCACCCGCCGGGTGCGTCGTCTGCTGGAGGTCGCCGACGACCGTCATCGAGCGCCGGGAGCAGCGGCGCGACAGCGCGTGCCACGCCATGCGGGAGAGCTCCTGGGCCTCGTCCACGACGACGTGCCCGTAGATCCAGGTGCGGTCGGCCATGGCCCGCTCCGCGACCGTCGTCGACGGCCGCCCGTCGGCGAACGGGTCGGCCACGGCGAGCTCGGCGTAGTCGTCATCGGCGCGCGGCGCCGCCCGCACCGGGACCGGGCAGGACGCCGAGGCGCTCGGCAGCCTCGTCGAGCAGCGGCACGTCGTCGACGGTCCAGGGTGCGTCGGCGGGGCGAAGGATGGCGCGCTGCTGCGCCGGCGAGAGCAGCCCGTCCGCCGCGGCCGCCAGCGTCGCCGGGTCGGACAGCAGCCGGCGCACGAGCCGCTCGGGCGTCGTCGGCAGCCACATCAGGTTCAGCGTCCGCCGGACCTCGGTGTCGTCGACGAGGTCGGCCAGACGGGCCTGGCGGATGTCGGGGTCGCCCGGGTCCTCGCCGAGGGATCGGGCCCGGTTGCGCGACAGCGCGTCGAGCACGCGGCGCAGGAACGGCTCGCGGTTGGCATGGAAGGTGCCGTTGCGGGGCACGGTGCGCCGGGCGTCGGCGAGCTGGGCCGCGGTGACGCTGACCTGCGCGCCGTCCTGCATGCGGATGGTGACGTCGTGCTCGGGCACCCGGATGCGCTGGCGCACCGCGTTGGCGATGACGCGGACCATGACGAGGTCGCCCTTGACCGCCGCGGCCGCAGCGGTGTCCGGGAGGTTGGTGGAGACGGCGGGGTAGAGCTGCCCGGGGGTGAGCAGCACGACGTCGGTCTCGCCGAGGCTCGGCAGCACCTGGTCGATGTAGCGCAGGAAGGCGCTCGACGGGCCGATGACGAGGACGCCGTCCTTGGCCAGCCGGTCGCGGTAGGTGTACAGCAGCCAGGCCGCACGGTGCAGGGCCACGACGGTCTTGCCGGTGCCGGGCCCGCCCTGCACCACGGTGACCTGGTTCATGGGGCTGCGGACGATGCGGTCCTGGTCGGCGGCGATGGTCGCGATGATGTCGCCCATGCGTCCCTCGCGCGGCGCCTCGACGGCGAGGGCCGCGGCATCGGTGCTCAGCGCGGTGGGGTCGGCCAGGTCCTCGTCCTCGATGTGGGTGACCGACCGGTCCTTGGTGACGATGCGACGGCGCCGCACCAGGCCCATCGGCTCCACCGTGGTGGCCTGGTAGAAGCCCGCGGCGTTGGGCGCGCGCCAGTCCAGCAGGACGGGCTCGCCGTCGTCGTCGCGCAGGCCGATGCGGCCGATGTGCTGCACGCGGCCGTCGGCATGGTCGACGCGGCCGAAGCAGAGCCGGTGCTGCGCGGCCGTGCCACTGGCGAGCTGCTGGGCGAGGTTGTCGTAGAGGGCCTGCTTCTCGAGCAGGTCCTGGCCGGTGCCGGTGCCGGGCGATCGGCCGATGTCGTCCATCCGGGAGCGCACGTGATCGAGGAAGACGGTGAGCCGGGCGTAGGCGGAGTCGACGAACGCCTGCTCCTCGACCACGCCGTCCACGACTGCTCCCTCCGGTCGCCGCGAATCGCGGCCCTCGAGTCTGCCACGCCACCGTTGTCCACATGCGCGCGGTCGGGCCTTCCGCGATGTCAGGGGTCGGACGTACGGTCGGGCCGTGCCCGGTCGGGGGAGCGGGCACGGCCTCCCGGGGGCGTGCGACGAGCCGGGGGAGACGGGGGAGCACGGGATGTGCCGTCTCGAGTCACAGGAGAGGCGGCACATTCCGGCCCGGCGATCGCGGAGGGTGTCGGACGTGCGAGGCATCATCGGGGCATGGACACCGCCACGATCGTCGCCGCTGCTCGTCGGCGTCATCCTCGGCGTCGTCGTCGGCGGGCTGACGGCCTGGTCGGTGCTGTCGCGCTCGGTGTCCGCCGAGCGCATCCGCGCTGCCCAGGCCGAGGGCGCGCTCGCCGCCCTGCGTGCCGACAACGAGTCCCTGCGCGCCCTGCAGGGCAGCGCCCGCTCGCTGGAGGACCTGCTGCAGCCCGTGCGCGACAGCCTCGACACCCTGCGCCGCGCGTCCGACCAGGCCGGGCGCGAGCGCACGGCGGCGGAGGCGACCATCACCACGCAGATCACTGCCGTGCAGGAGCGCTACCAGTCCCTCGAGACGACCACCCGGCAGCTCGCCGCCGCGCTCGCCCGCGGCCAGACGCGCGGGCAGTGGGGGGAGATGCAGCTCGAGGGCCTGCTCGAGCACGCCGGCCTGCTCGAGGGCACCCACTTCGTCCGCCAGGACAGCCGCGTCGGTGATCCGACGGGTCGACCCGACCCGATCTGGTGGTGCGCCTGCCGGGCGGCGGCGAGATCCTCGTCGACGCGAAGTTCCCCTTCGACGCCTACTGGCTGGCGATCGGCGCCGACGATCCCGCGCAGCGCGACGAGCTCATGCGCAAGCACGCGGCCGACGTGCTGCTGCGCGTGCGCGAGCTGTCGGGCAAGCGCTACTCCGACTCGTCGGCGAGCCCCGACTTCGTCGTGATGTTCCTGCCGCTGGAGTCGCTGCTGTCCGCCTCGCTGGAGGCCGATGGGCTGCTGCTGGAGAAGGCCTTCGACCGTCGGGTCATCCTCGCCACGCCGACCACGATGCTGGCGCTGCTGCGCACCGTGGGCTTCGGGTACCAGCGCAAGCTGATGGCCGACAACGCGGAGGAGATCAGGCGGGTCGGGGCCGAGATGCTGTCGCGCCTCGGCAGTCCTGGTGGAGCACCTCGACGGTCTGCGGCGCGGTCTCGACCAGGCGGTCCGCGGGTACAACGCGTTCGTCGGCTCCTTCGACAGCCAGGCGATGCGCCAGGCCCGCCGGATGGCGGATCTCGGCGTGGAGTCCACGCGCCCGCTCGTCGCCCCGGCCCACCTCGACGTCGTCCTGCGCGAGTCCGATCCGCGCGCCCTCAGGGAGCGGTGATGGCGTCTGGCGCCTCGCCGCCGCGGTCGCCGCCGTCGCGCTGGTCGTGATCTACGCCCTCGGCTCCGGTCGGTGGGTCGCCACCGGGTCGTCGTGGTACGAGTCCCTCGCCCAGCCGGCCTGGCAGCCGCCGGGTGCGGTGTTCGGGCTGGCATGGACGTACAACTTCATCGTCGCTCGCCGTGGTGGGTGTGGCCATGTCCCTGGGGGCGCCCGCCGGTCGCGTGGCGCGCTTCCTCGCCGTCCTCGGTGTCACCATCGCGCTGGCCATCGGCGTGGGCGTACCTGTTCTACGTTCCGCACTCGCTGGTGGCGGCGGCCGTGGCCCTGACGGCGTGCGCACTGCTGACCCTCGTGCCGCTGGTCCTGGCGTTCGCGGAGCGACCGTGGCTGGGGTGGGTGCTCGTGCCCTACCAGGTGTGGCTGGTCATCGCGACGTCGCTGTCCTGGGGGTACGTCGCGCTGTCACGACGATGACGCGTGGCCCGAGCCCACGGCCCGCCTCGGATACCGTCGCGTCGTGAGCACACCGCCGTTCGTCGACCTGCCCGCCGGGGCGCGCGTCGAGACGTGGCGGGTGCGGGGATCGGGGCGGGCGGTGATGCACGTCGGCCTTGAGACGCTCCGCGCAGTGGGCGGTGCTGGTCCCCGGCTTCACCGGCAGCAAGGAGGACTTCATCGCCGTGCTGCCCCTGCTCGCGGACGCGGGTGTCGGGGCACTGGCCTTCGATCAGCTCGGCCAGTACGAGTCAGCAGGGTCCGACGTCCCGGCGGACTACGACGTCGACCTGCTCGCGGCCGACCTGCGCGAGGTCATGGCGCAAGGCCTCGGACGTCGAGGCCGGGCCGGTGGACCGCATCTGGTCGGCCACTCGTTCGGCGGCCTCGTGGCGCAGGCGGCGGTCGGTGCCGGCGAACGCCCCGCCTCGCTGACGCTGCTGTGCACCGGACCCGGTGCGCTGCCGGAGGAGAGGTGGGCGGGCCTGCCCAGCCTCGTCGACGCGCTCGACGAGCACGACCTGGCCACCATCTGGCGGATCATGCGCGAGATGGAGCAGGCCGAGGACGTCGTTCCGCCGCCGCCGGCCGTCGCCGCGTTCCTCGAGGATCGCTGGCATGCCAACCACCCGGTCCACGCTGCGGCAGGTCGCCCAGCACCTGATGCGCGAGCCCGACCGGACCGAAGCGATCGGCCCGGTCGTGGCCGACGGCCTGCCGACGACGGTGATGTGGGGTGAGCACGACGACGTCTGGCCGGTCGCGATGCAGCTCGACATGGCCCGACGGCTCGGGGCGGCGGCCGTGGAGCTCCCCGGGCTCGGGCACTCGCCCAACGCGCAGGACGCCGGGGCGCTGGTGCGTGCGCTGCTGGCGGCGTGGGGCTCGGCGGAGGCCGCGCTGCTAGGCGGACGGACTGCTCGCTGGGCGTCGGCGCCGGCGTCGGCATGGACGATGGGACGGGCTTGGGCACGGTGAGCGGCTCGATGTCCGCCTTGCGCTTCCGGTCCAGCAGCACGATCCAGACCTGGCCGGGCTTGAACGGCAGAGCCGAGCCGTCGTCGAGGGTGAACGTCGTGCCGTCCGCGGCCGTGGGCCGGCTCCAGGTGGTGTCCCACGCCAGCCCGTCGCGCATGACCATCGCCCGTGCCGCTGCCGATGGTGTCGGCGTGCGGGGTGTTGCCGCCACCCTTGTCGAAGTACGCCGACGGTCGCTGCTTCACGTACTGGATGACGACCGTCGAGGCGTTCTGGCCCCTGTCGTTCTCCTCGGCGCCGGCCTTGCGGCCGTTGAGGGAGACGGCGTAGAGGCCGGTCTGCCTGCGGTAGTCGAAGCCGGCAGAGGAGTAGCCCCACTTCATGTCCGCGGACGTCGCCACCAGGCCACCCTCGGGCACCGCCTCGTCGAAGACGAAGCCCTGGTCCTTCGCCAGTGACGCCTTCGGCGCCCGGTCGAGGCCGACGCGGCCGTCGAAGTAGTAGTTGTAGGGCGCTCGCCGGCTGCGCGTCGCGGCTGTAGCCGGCGCCGCCGGTGCGCGGCGAGACGTCGAAGAAGTCGGCGCCGTCGAGGGCGGGGAACATCTTGCGCTGCGCCCCGGAGTACGCGAAGGCGGGCCGGTCGTACTGGGCGAGCAGGTCGACGTCGGTGATGCGGGCCGACCGCACCGGCCCGATCCGCGCCGGGCACGCTGCTCGAGAACACCGCGGCGAGCCGGGTGATGCCGTACTCGACCTCCTCGATGTAGACGACGTCGGCCTTGCGTGAGGCCGGCGTGCGGCTGGGCGTAGACGGTGTTGTCCAGCTTGACGACGAGCACCGGCTGCGGCCGCCTCGCCCGGCATCCCGTCGAGGGGCGACTGCCACGCGGGGGTCGGGGTCGGCGTGGGGGTGGGCGTCGGCGTGGGGGTCGGGGTCGGGGTGGGGCTGGGCGAGGCGCTCGGCGTCGGCGCTCGGCGTCGCGGCGGACGGGCTGCGCGGGCGACGGGCGTCGCGGTGCGGGGCGGACGTGCAGCCGGCCACCCCGATCAGGACCAGGCCCGCCGCGGCGGCGAGCAGGGGCGGCGGGAGTGCGCACGTGGGCAGCGTAGGTCGCCGCCGGGCGCGCCGCCGGTGCCGGGGGGAGGGGTGGGGCGCCGCGTGTCGGATAGAGGGGCAAGATGGTTGACGGTGGAGGAAAGTGGAGTATGGTGGCGTCACTTGGAGAGACCAGGGTGACTAGTGGGACAGGTCGGGGAGGTGGGGCGCATGTTTCTCGGCACCCACGCCCCTCGCCTCGACGACAAGGGCCGCCTGGTGCTGCCGGCGAAGTTCAGAGACGGATTCGCGGACGGCCTGGTCCTCACCAAGGGACAGGATCGATCGATCGTGGTCTGGCCGGCGGCGGAGTTCGCGGCCCATGCCCAGCGTCTGAGCGAGGCCTCCAGCTCGGACGCCCGGGCGCGGGCCTACCTGCGCGTGCTGTTCTCCGGGGCATCCGACGAGGTTCCTGACAAGCAGGGCCGGATCACGATGCCTGCAGCCCTGCGCGAGTACGCCGGCCTCGATCGCGATGTCGTGGTCGTCGGCAACAACACCACCGTCGAGATCTGGGACGCGACCGCCTGGGAGACCTACCTGGCCGGCCAGGAGGACGCGTTCTCCGACCTGAGCGAGGAGGTGGTGCCAGGGATCCTCTGACACCTGGTGCGCGATCCGCGCGGTGAGGTCTCCTCCCGCTCCTCGCATCGCTCCTGACGCCACTTCCCCGGCGCCAGGGCCCGCTGGAAACAGCGGGCGGGGACCTGGCCACACGGCCGCCGCACCGAGCACTCGCCGACCCGACCCGCCTCCCACCCGCGACCTTCACCCGAAGGGGGACCGATGAACACCCTGACCGAGCCCCAGCACCCGGTGCGCAGCGTGCTGCGCTCGACCGGCGTGCTCGGGCTGTCGCTGGCGATGACCGTGGCGGTCGTCGCGATGCTCGCCTCCTTCGTGGACTCCTGGGCCTGAGCCGATGTCGAACCCGACCCGCCACGTCCCGGTCCTGCCGGACCGGGTGATCGCGCTGCTGGCCCCGGCCCTCGAGGCCCCCGGCGCGGTGCTGGTCGATGCCACTCTCGGACTCGGCGGACACGCCGAGCACGCCCTCACCTCCTTCCCGGACCTGCACCTCGTCGGACTCGACCGCGACCCCGAGGCGCTGCGCCTGTCGGGCGAGCGGCTCGCGGCCTTCAGCGGGCGCACCACGCTCGTGCACGCGGTCTACGACGAGCTGCCCGACGTGCTCGCCGATCTCGGGCTACGCCGAGGTCCAGGGCATCCTCTTCGACCTCGGCGTCTCGTCGATGCAGCTCGACGAGGCCGATCGCGGCTTCGCGTACGCGCAGGACGCGCCGCTCGACATGCGCATGGATCCGACGACCGGGCCCACCGCCGCCGACGTGCTCAACACCTACTCGGCCGCGGACCTGGCCCGCATCCTGCGCCAGTACGGCGAGGAGAAGTTCGCCAGCCGCATCGCCGCGCGCGTCGTGGTGGAGCGGAAGGTGCAGCCGTTCACCACCTCGGCCCGACTCGTCGAGCTCATCCGCGAGTCGATCCCGGCGGCCGCCCGGCGCACGGGCGGCAACCCGGCGAAGCGGACCTTCCAGGCCCTGCGCATCGAGGTCAACGGCGAGCTCGACGCGCTCCGACGGGCGATTCCGGCGGCCCTCGACTGCCCTCGCCGTCGGCGGGCGCATCGTCGTGATGTCGTACCAGTCGCTGGAGGACCGCATCGTGAAGCACGCCCTCGCCGTCGGCGCCCATCCCGACGTCCCGGCCGGCCTGCCGATCGTGCCCGGACCACATGAAGCCGTGGCTGCGGCTGCTCACCCGCGGTGCCGAGGTCGCCGACGAGGCCGAGATCGCCGCCAACCCCCGCGCGGCGTCCGTGCGCGTGCGCGCGGCCGAGCGACTGGCGGTGGCGGCATGAGCGCCACCGCACGCCACCACGACGTCGATCCCGTCGACCCGGCCGACGGCGCCGACCCGGTCGGCACCACGGCCGCACCCGACGAGAGCGGCACCGAGTACGCCACCCGCGGCGCGCGCGGCGCGCGTGCCGCCCGGCCGCACCTGCGCATGGTCTCGCCGCTGCGGCCCGAGCGGGCGAGCCGCGGCGTGTTCGCCCTCGTCGTCACCGGCCTGCTCGGCGTCGGGATGGTCCTCATCCTCGTCATCAACACGTCCCTCGCCCAGGGCGCCTTCACCATCAGCGAGCTCCAGGCCCAGCAGTCGACGCTGACCCAGCAGGAGCAGACGCTGGCCGAGGCCGTGGCGGCCGCCGCCGCACCGGAGAACCTCGAGCAGCAGGCGCGGGCGCTGGGCATGGTGCCCAGCGAGACCCCCGTGTTCCTGGACGTGACGACCGGCGCAGGTGCTGGGCAAGCCCAAGGCTGCCGGCGGTGCCACGAGCTCGGTGCCGCGGCTGCTGACGCCGGCCGACGCCACCGCCACGGAGGCCGTCGACAACGCCTCGGTCGGCACCGACCTGCCCATCGCCCCGGGGCCGGACTACGACCCCGCCGCCGCCGACGCGGCCACCGCCCAGGCCGCCGCCGCCAACGCCGATGCCCTCGCCGCCGAGGCAGAAGGCCGCGGACCGGGCGGCGAAGAAGGCCGCCGAGAAGGCCGGTGCCGGGGCCGGCAAGAAGGCGAAGAAGCCCGCGCCGAGAACAGCCTCTGGCAGGACTCGACGATCATCGACGTGACCGGTGTCCTCGGAGGATGCCGGCCTCGTCGCGGTGCCGGTGGAGTGATGGCGTCGCCGGTGGCGGCGGATGACGCGCACCGCCACCCCCGTCCGCCGGCCCCGCCCCGGCGTCCCCGCTCCCGGGGGCGCGGGACGGGGTTCTCGTCGTCCGCGGTCCACCGGGATCCTCGCCCTGGCCGACCCGCGCCGGCGCGGCACCATCCTCCTGGTCGCGACCGGACTGGTGCTGACCGCTGTTCGCCGGCCGCCTCGTCGAGCTGCAGGCCGTGCGCGGCGAGTCCCTCGCCTCGGCCGCCCTCGACCAGCGACTGCGCACCCTCGAGCTGCCCGCGCAGCGTGGCACCATCCTCGACAGCGGCGGCGACGCGCTCGCCGTCACGATGGAGGCGCGGAACCTCACCGCCGACCAGACGCTCGTCACCGATCCGGCGGCCGTCGCGGCCGAGCTCGGTCCCATCCTCGGCGCCGAACCCGCGGTCCTGGCCGAGCGGCTCACCGGGGACCGGCGCTTCATCTACCTCGCCAAGGGCCTGACGCCGGAGACGTGGGACCGCATCGAGGCGCTGCGGCTGCCCGGCATCTTCAGCGAGCCGGCGTCGCGTCGCATCTACCCGGCCGGCGACCTCGCCGCGAACGTCGTGGGCTTCGTGGGCAGCGACGGCGGCGGGCTCGGCGGGATCGAGTACGCCTACCAGGACGCAGCTCGCCGGGGCTGCGGGCACGCAGACCTTCGAGCGCGGACCCGGCGGGTCGCGTGATCCCGACGGGCGCCAACTCGCTGACCGAGGCGACGGCCGGCACCACCGTCCGGCTGACGCTCGACCGCGACATCCAGTACGTGGCACAGCAGGCGATCGCGGAGCGGGTGGCGCAGGCACGGGCCGACAGCGGCACGATCGTGGTCATGGACCCCCGCACCGGCGAGATCCTCGCGCTCGCGACGGCTCCGACGTTCGACCCCAACAAGGCCGCGTCCGCCACCGACTCCAACCGCGGGAACCGCGCGCTCACCAACGTCTTCGAGCCCGGCTCGACCAGCAAGCTCATGACCCTCGCGGCCGTCGTCAACGAGGGCAAGGCCAACCCGTACTCGACCTTCACGATCCCCGGCAAGCTCGTGCGCGGCGGCGAGGACTTCCAGGACCACACCCCGCACGGCACCCTCAACCTCACGCTCGCCGGCGTCATGGCGAAGTCGAGCAACATCGGCACCATCCTGGCGGCTGAGCGCATCGGCGGGAAGAAGCTGTACAAGTACCTGAAGAAGTTCGGGATCGGCGAGCCCACGGGGCTCGACTTCCCCGGCGAGGCGACCGGCTACGTGCCGCAGTACAAGGACTGGTCCGCGACGTCCATGCCGACCATCGCCTTCGGCCAGGGCCTCAGCGTCAACGCCGTCCAGGCGGCCAGCGTGTTCGCGACGATCGCCAACGACGGCGTTCGCGTGCAGCCCCGCCTGGTGGCCGAGCTCGTGCTCGCCGGACGGGACGGTCCAGATGCCGCCGGCATCGAAGACGACGCGGGTCGTCAGCCCGGCGGCGGCCAAGCAGGTGCGAGCGATGCTCGAGAGCGTGGTCGGCGAGGGCGGCACGGCCCCGATGGCGGCGATCCCCGGCTACCGCGTCGGCGGCAAGACCGGCACCGCCCAGGCGTTCAACGAGAGCTGCAGGTGCTACAGCGGCGTCGTCGCCTCGTTCATCGGCATCGCACCCGCGGACGACTCCCCAGCTCGTGGTCGCGGTGTCGATCATGAATCCGCGCGCCGGCCGCTACGGCGGCGAGCTCGGCGGACCGGTGTTCAAGAGCGTCATGACCTACGCGCTCCAGGCCCGTCAGATCCCGCCCACCGGCAGCACGGCGTCCAGCCTCCCGCTCGGCGGGTAGCCGGTGTCGTCCGCGATGAGGCCACGACCGCGGCTGGTGCCGCTCTCGGATGTGCTGCCCTCCGGCACCCGGATGCCGTCAGCGTCGCCGGACGCAGCGAGGCTGTCCTCGTCAGCGGCGTGACCCTCGACTCCCGTGCGGTCGTGCCGGGCGATCTCTACGCGGCACTCCCCGGGCCGGCTCACGCACGGCGCCAGGTTCGCGCGTGCCGCCGTCGACGTCGGGTGCGGTGGCCGTGATCACGGATTCCGAGGGTGCTCGGCATCTGCGCCGACGCGGGCGCGCCCGTGTTCGTGGTGGACGCTCCCCGGCAGGTGCTCGGCGGGATCGCCGCGCGCGTCTACGGCGAGCCGGCGCAGGCACTGCAGATGCTCGGGATCACCGGCACCAACGGCAAGACGACGGTGGCGTCCATGGTGGAGTCGGGCCTTCGCGCCGCCGGGCCGCACGACGGGGCTCATCGGCACGGTCGGGGATGCGCGTCGCGGGGCAGGCGTATCCCGGTGCGCGGACGACACCGGAGGCCACCGACCTTCACGCCGCGCTCGCGGTGATGCGCGAGGCGCGGCGTCGAGAGCGTCGTCATGGAGGTCAGCAGCATCGCCGTCGAGGAGTGCCGGATCGACGGCGTGCGCTACGACGTCGCCGCGTTCACCAACCTCACGCAGGACCACCTGGACTACCACGGCACGATGGAGGACTACTTCGCGGCGAAGGCGCGGCTGTTCGTCGACGAGCGCGCCGCGCTGGGCATCGTCGGCGTCGACGACGAATGGGGCACGCCGGCTGGCCGCGCAGGCGCGCATTCCCGCGCAGACGTGGGCGCTGCTGGACCCGCATGCGGACTGGCATGCCGTGCGCGAGGGCGGCAGCGTCGCGGTCGTCGGCCCGGACGGCGAGCGCCAGCCGCTCACCGTGCCGATGCCGGGCTCGTTCAACGTCGCCAACGCCGTGTGCGCCTACGCGATCCTGCGCGCCGCCGGCGTGACTGCCGACGCCGCGGCCGCAGGCATCGCCGCGGTGGAGGTGCCCGGCCGCATGCAGCTGGTGGGGGAGCGCGGCGGCGTCCGCGGGATCGTCGACTACGCGCACTCGCCCGACGCCATCGAACGCGTGCTCCGCGCGGCCCGGGAGGAGGCCGATGGTCGGCTCATCGCGGTCGTCGGCGCCGGCGGCGATCGCGACCGGGGCAAGCGTCCCCTGATGGGAGACACGGCGGCGCGCCTCGCCGACGTCCTCGTCATCACCGACGACAATCCTCGATCAGAGGATCCGCGGGCCATCCGCCTGGCCATCCGCGAGGGCGCCGATCAGGTGGCACCCGCGGGGCGCGCCGAGGTCCACGACGTGGGCGACCGCCGCTCGGCCATTACGGTGGCCGTGGGGTTGGCTGAGGCGGGAGACGTGGTGCTGGTTCTGGGCAAGGGGCACGAGCAGGGGCAGGAGGCCGCCGGCGTCGTGACCCCGTTCGACGACGCCGACGTCCTGCGGGCCGCGCTCGACGCCCGGGGATCCTCGTGATCGCCCTCACGGCGGGCGAGATCGCCGAGGCCGTCGGGGGCACCCTGTCTGCGCTCGACCCGGCGACGATCGTCACCGGCGTCTGCGTCGACTCCCGGGCCGTGTCCGCGGGTGCCCTCTTCGTCGCGATCCGCGGTGAGCGGGTCGACGGACACGACTTCGCGGCCGGCGTCGTCGCGGCCGGAGCGGCGGCGGTCCTGTCCGCGCGGCCGCTCGTCGACCCGGCGGGCGGCGCGCTGCCCTGCATCGTCGTCGACGATCCGGTCGCTGCGCTCGGGCGACTCGCCGCCGACGTGCGACGGACCCGACTGCGCTGCTCGGTCGTCGCCATCACCGGGCTCGAGCGGCAAGACGAGCACGAAGGACCTCGTCGCTGCCGTCCTGTCCGTCGATGGGCCCGACCGTCAGCGCCGCCGGGTCGTTCAACACCGAGGTCGGCCTGCCTCTGACGATCCTGTCGGCGGACGAGGACACCGAGTACCTCGTCCTCGAGATGGGCATGCGCGGCGAGGGACACATCGCCTACCTCGTCGACATCGCCCGGCCCGATGTGGGCGTCGTCATCAACGTCGGCTCGGCGCACCTGGGCGATGCTCGGCTCGCGCGAGGCGATCGCCCGGGCGAAGGGCGAGCTGGTCCGCGGACTCCCGCCGGACGCAGTCGCGGTGCTCAACGCCGACGACCCGCTGGTGCGGGAGATGGCGGGCACAACGACCGCGCGCGTGGTCACCTTCGGCGAGTTCGCCGGACAGCGACGTCCGCGCCACGGACATCCGCATCGACGACATGGCCCGGCCGTCGTTCACCCTGACCGACGCGCGCACCGGCGAGGCGCGTCCCGTGTCGCTGCAGTTCAGCGGCGAGCACTACGTGCCCAACGCGCTCGCCGCCGCCGCGGTCGCGCTCGCGCTCGGCGGATCGATCGAGCAGGTGGCCGACGCGCTGCGCGCTGCCGAGCCGGCGAGCCGGTGGCGCATGGAGGTGGCGGTGGCGCCCGGCGGCTTCACCGTCGTGAACGACGCGTACAACGCGAATCCTGAGTCCATGCGCGCGGCGCTCAAGACGCTGGCGGCGATGGCCGCGGGCCGGCGCACCTGGGCGGTGCTGGGGGAGATGCGCGAGCTGGGCGACGACACGGTGGCCGAGCACGACGCGATCGGCCGACTCGCCGTGCGCCTGGACATCTCCCGGCTGGTCTGCGTCGGGGCGGGCACCCGCGTGATGCACCTCGGGGCGAGCAACGAGGGCTCGTGGGGCGAGGAGTCGGTGCACGTTCCCGACGTCGACGCCGCGATCGCGCTGCTGGCGGAGCAGGTGCGGCCCGACGACGTGGTGCTCGTGAAGGCCTCGCGGAGCATCGGGCTCGAGCGGGTCGCCGAGGCGCTCCTGGCGACGGGCGGGCCGGCGGCATGAGACTCGTCGTCATCGCCGGCGCCATCGCGGCCCTCGTGTCGCTCATCGGCACGCCGCTGCTCATCCGGATCCTCGCCCGGCACGGGTACGCGCAGGCGATCCGGGTCTCCACGGACGGCGAGACCTACCCCGACCACGAGGCCAAGATCGGCACCCCGTCGATGGGTGGCGTCGCGATCATCATGGGCGTCGTCTTCGGCTACTTCCTCACCCACCTGATCGTGTGGCGGCCGCTCACGCCGTCGGGCCTGCTGATCCTGTACCTGATGATCGGACTGGGACTCGTGGGCGTCGCCGACGACTACCTGAAGATCTTCCAGCAGCGCAGCACGGGACTGCGCGCGCGCACCAAGCTGATCGGCCAGGCGGTCGTCGCATTCTCCTTCGCCTACCTGGCGGTGCAGTTCCCGAACGCCGAGGGCGTGACGCCGGCATCGACCGCCGTCTCCTTCCTGCGGGACACCGGCATCGTGCTGCCCATGGGGCTGTTCCTGCTGTGGATCTGGTTCCTCATCACGGCGACGACCAACGGCGTGAACCTCACCGACGGCCTCGACGGGCTGGCCACCGGCGCGGCCTTCGCGTCCTTCCTCGCGTACGTGCTGATCAGCATCTGGCAGTACGGACAGAGCTGCTTCTTCGAGGAGACGTCGACCTGCTACACCACGGCGAACCCCATCGACCTGGCGATCGTGGCCGCGGCCGCGGCGGGAGCGACGTTCGGCTTCCTGTGGTGGAACACCGCGCCCGCGCGGATCTTCATGGGCGACACCGGCTCCCTCGCGCTGGGCGGCGGCATCGCCGGCCTCGCGGTCTTCACGCGCACCGAGCTGCTGCTGCCGCTCATCGCCGGTCTGTTCCTGATCACGACGGTCTCGGTGATCCTCCAGGTGGGCTCGTTCAAGCTCACCGGCAGGCGGGTGTTCCGGATGGCACCCCTCCACCACCACTTCGAGATGCTCGGCTGGCCCGAGATCCAGATCGTCGTCCGCTTCTGGATCGTGCAGGGCCTGTTCATCGGCGGCGGGCTGGCGCTGTTCTACGCCGAGTGGGTCCGCTCATGACCCCGAACGTCTTCCTCGACAGGGACCCCGACCGCCTGCACCGCTTCTCCCAGTGGTCGGACTGGTCCGTCACCGTGGCCGGGATCGGCATCGCGGGCTTCGCCTGCGCGGACGCGCTGGCGCAGCTGGGCGCCCGGGTCACGGTGATCGACGCCGGAGACGGCGAGCGCCAGCGCGAACGGGCCGAGATCCTCGACGTCATCGGCGTGCAAGGTCCTCCTCGGGTACGAGGGCCCCGTCCCGGCCGGCACCGACCTGCTGGTCGTGTCTCCCGGGCTGCGGCCGTCCGCCCCGGTCATCGTCGAGGCGCTCGAGCGCGGCCTCCCCGTCTGGGGCGAGCTCGAGCTGGCCTGGCGCCTGCGCCACCCCGACACCGCCGCGGCGTGGCTGTGCGTCACCGGCACCAACGGCAAGACGACCACCACGCTGATGCTCGAGTCCATGCTGCGTGCCGCCGGCTATCGCACCGTGGCGGCCGGCAACATCGGCACCTCCCTCGTCGACGTCGTGATGCACGACGAGCTCGACGTGATCGCGATCGAGGTCGGCGCGCCCCAGCTGCCCTTCGTCCACACGATGAGCCCGGTGGCCTCGGTCTGCCTCAACATCGCGGACGACCACATCGACCACTTCGGCTCGATGGAGGCCTACGTCGCGGCGAAGGCGAAGGTGTACGAGCGCACGCAGGAGGCCGCCGTCTACAACGTCCAGGACGCGACGACCCTGCGGATGGTGGAGGAGGCCGACGTCGTCGAGGGCTGCCGCGCGATCGGGTTCACCCTCGGCGCGCCATCGCTGTCCATGCTCGGCGTCGTCGACGACCTGCTCGTCGATCGCGCGTTCGTTCCCGACCGCAGTGAGACGGCCCAGGAGCTCGGCGTCGTGGGAGACGTGCACCCGAGCGCGCCGCACAACGTGGCGAACGCGCTGGCCGCCGCTGCCCTCGCCCGCGCGTTCGGCGTGCCGCCGACAGCGGTGCGCGACGGGCTGCGGTCGTTCACGCCGGCGGCCCATCGCATCGCCACGGTCGGCACGGCCGCCGGGGTCGCCTTCGTCGACGACTCGAAGGCGACGAACGCCCATGCGGCGCAGACCTCCCTGTCCGCCTACGAGCCCATCGTGTGGATCGCCGGGCGGCATGGCGAAGGGCCAGGAGTTCGACGACCTCGTCGTCTCCGCTCGCTCGCGACTGCGGGCCGTCGTGCTGCTCGGCGTGGACCGCGGCGTGATCGCGGCGGCGCTGGCCCGACACGCGCCGGATGTGCCGGTCATCACTGTCGCCACCCCCGAGACTGGGGCAATGGCCGAGGTGGTCCAGCACGCCGCATCGCTCGCCCAGCCGGGGGACACCGTCCTCCTGGCGCCCGGGTGCGCGTCGTGGGACATGTTCCGCGACTACACCGACCGCGGGCGGCAGTTCGCGGAGGCCGTCGCGGCCCTCCCCGGCTTCACGCGCCCCCGGCGGAGACGCCCCGTGAGCGAGACCACCGCGCGCACCGATACCGAGCAGGTGCAGCCGGCGCCGGCCGGACGACTGGCACTGCTGCTCAACCACCCGCTCAGCACCTACTACCTGCTGCTCGGCGCCACGCTGCTGCTGCTGGTGCTCGGCCTGATCATGGTGCTGTCCGCGTCGAGCATCGAGAGCTTCCGGGTGTTCGGCTCGGCATACACGCTCGTGCAGCGGCAGGCCCTGTTCGCGGTCCTCGGCGTCGTGGCCATGGTCTTCGCCTCGCGCACGTCCGTGCAGTTCTGGCGTGGCTTCGCGTGGGTCCTGTTCGCCATCGCCTTCGGCCTGCTGGTCGCGGTGCTGTCATCGGCGTCGAGGTGGCCGGGCAGCGCAACTGGATCGAGATCATCGGGCCGTTCCGGCTCCAGCCGTCGGAGTTCGCCAAGCTCGCGCTGGTGGTCTGGGGTGCCAGCCTGCTCTCGCAGCGGAACCGGCAGCTCGACACCTGGACGGGGCTCCTGCTCCCGCTCCTCCCGGTGGCCCTGGTGATGATGGTCCTCGTCCTGCTCGAGGGCGACTTCGGCAACACGCTCATGCTGGCGGCCATCACGATGGGCATGCTGTTCGCGGCCGGGGCGCCGCTGCGCCTGTTCGCGATCCTGGCGGGCGCGGGCGTGCTCAGCGTCGTCCTGCTGACGCTGGCGGCCCCGTACCGCATGCAGCGGTTCACCTCGTGGCTCGATCCCGACGCCGACCGGCTGGGCTTCGGCTGGCAGGTGACGCAGGGGCAGTACGCGCTCGGCACGGGCGGCTTCTGGGGGGTCGGACTCGGCGCCAGCCGTGAGAAGTGGGGCTCGCTGCCCGAGGCCCACACGGACTTCATCTTCCCGGTGATCGGCGAGGAGCTCGGCCTCGTGGGCACGGTCACGGTGCTGGCGCTGTTCGGCCTGCTGGCCTTCGCCATCTTCCGGCTGTCGCCGCAACACGCAGGATCCGTTCGTGCGCCTCGCCGCGGCCGGCGTCGGCTCGTGGATCGTCATCCAGGCGGTCATCAACATCGGCGCCGTCCTCGGCCTGCTGCCCATCACCGGCGTGCCGCTCCCGCTGGTGTCCTACGGCGGCTCGTCGCTCGTCCCGACCCTCGTGGCGCTCGGCATGCTCATGGCCTTCGCCAAGGCCGAGCCGGACGCGCGGCGCGCCCTGCGCCGCAAGAGCACCGCTCAGTCGCTGCGACGGCGCTGACGTGCACGTCCTCCTCGCGGCGGGCGGAACGGGCGGTCACATCGAGCCGGCGCTCAACGTCGGCGACGCGCTCCAGCGGCTCGACCCCTCGGTCCGGATCACGGTCCTCGGCAGCGACCGCGGGCTGGAGACCACGCTCGTGCCGGCCCGCGGCTACGAGCTGGTGACGGTGCCGAGCGTCCCGATGCCGCGACGCCCGGGCGGCGACCTCGTCAAGCTCGGCCCGCGGCTCACCTCGGCCGTCCGGCGGGCCACGGCGGTCCTGCGGGAGCGGCAGGTCGACGTCGTCATCGGGTTCGGCGGGTACGCGGCCGTGCCGGCCTACCTGGCGGCGCGACGTACGCGCACGCCGCTCATCATCCACGAGGCGAACGCACGCCCCGGGATCGCGAACCGGCTGGGCGCGCGATTCACCTCGCACGTCTTCTCCTCCTTCCCGGACGCGATGCCCGGGCTCGGCGCCGATGGCCCTGCCGCTGCGGCACGCGATCTCGACCCTCGACCGGTCCGCCGTGCGGGACGAGGCGCGGGCGCACTTCGGCCTCACGGGCGAGGCGCCCGTGCTGCTCGTCTTCGGCGGGTCGCAGGGGGCGATGCGGCTGAACTCCGTGGTGGCCGGTGCGCTGCCCGCCCTGCGCAGCCATGGCATCGAGGTCCTGCATGCGTTCGGCGGCCGGAACGATCCGCCGGCCGCGAGCGACGGCTACGTGCCCGTCCCCTTCATCGAGCGGATGGACCTCGCGTACGCGGCGGCCGACCTCGCGCTGACCCGGGCCGGCGCCATGACCTGCGCCGAGCTCGCCGCCGTCGGGCTGCCGGCGGTGTACGTGCCCCTGCCCATCGGCAACGGCGAGCAGCGCATCAACGCGCTGCCCGTCGTCGAGGCCGGCGGCGGGCTGCTCATCGACGATGCGCAGATCACTGCGGAGTGGCTCACCGCCACGGCGGTCGACGTGCTGCACGATGGCGACAGGCTGCAGCGCGATGGGTGCGGCCGCGTTCGGCCATGGGGTGCGGGACGCCGACGAGCAGCTGGCCCGCATCGTCATGCGGGTGGGATCGGGAGGTGGACGATGACCGAGCCGGCGTCGCTCGGACGGGTCCACATCGTGGGCATCGGCGGTGCCGGGATGTCCGGCATCGCCCGCATCATGGTGGCCCAGGGCGTCCAGGTGTCGGGGTCCGACGCCAAGGACTCGCGCCGTCTCCAGGCACTGCGGGCCGTCGGCGTGGATGCTCGGGTCGGGCACGACGCCGCGCTCGTGGCGGACATCGACACCCTGGTCGTCTCGACGGCCATCCCCGAGTCGAACGTCGAGCGGGCGGCCGCCCGCGACAGCGGCATCCGCGAGCTCAGCCGGGCCGAGGCGCTGGCCGCCGTCATGGCGGGCAGCCGGGGCGTCGCCGTGTCCGGCACGCACGGCAAGACCACGACCACGTCGATGCTCACCGTGGCGCTGCAGCACTGCGGGGTCGACCCGTCGTTCGCCATCGGCAGCGAGCTGAACGAGTCCGGCTCGAACGCCCATCTCGGGACCGGCGAGGTCTTCGTCGTCGAGGCGGACGAGAGCGACGGTGCCTTCCTGCACCTGGCGCCGGTGGCGGCCATCGTCACCAACGTCGAGGCGGACCACCTCGACCACTGGGGCACCTACGAGGCCATCGAGCAGGGCTTCCTCGAGTTCGCCACCGGCATCCGCGACCGCGACGGCTTCGTCGTGGTCTGCGTCGACGACCTCGGCGGTGCCCGGCTGGCCCTGCGGGCACGCGAGGCGGGCGTCGACGTGCGCACCTACGGCGAGTCGGTCGAGGCGGACTACCGGCTCAGCGACGCGCGGCTCACGGACACCGGCTGGGCCTTCGACACCGTGCACAACGGCGTGCGCCTCGGCGAGATCGAGCTGAAGGTGCCGGGCAAGCACAACGCGCTCAACGCCCAGGCGGCGTTCGTGACCGGCCTCGGCCTCGACTATCCGGCCTCCGACCTGCGCGCGGGGCTCGAGTCGTTCAGCGGCACGCGTCGCCGGTTCGACTTCAAGGGCCAGGTCGGCCAGATCCGCGTGTTCGACGACTACGCGCACCACCCGACGGAGATCGAGGCGACGCTGCGGGCGGCCCGCGACGTGGTCGGCGGGGGCCGGCTCGTCGTCGCCTTCCAGGCGCACCACTACTACCGCACCGCGATGTTCGTCGAGGAGTTCGGCGCCGCCCTCGGGCCTGGCCGACGAGGTGGTCGTGCTCGAGGTCTTCGCGCCGGGGGAGACGCCGATCCCGGGCGCCAGCGGGCAGACGATGGCGGCCAACGTCCCGCTGCCGGCCGAGCAGGTCGTCTTCGAGCCGTCCTGGTCGGCGGTCGCCGGCCACCTGGCCGACCGCGCCGCCCCGGGCGACATCATCATGACCCTCGGCGCCGGCGACATCGGGATGATCGGCCTCGAGGTGCTCGACCGGCTGCGCGCGCGCGAGGGGACGTCATGACGGCGCCCGTCGTCGAGCGCCCCGTCGGCCCCGGCACCGGCACCGCTGCTGGCGCGGCGGCCGCGACGGCGCTGGCTGCGCATCGTGCTCGTCCTGCTCGCTGTCGCCCTCGTCGGCGCGTGCGGTGTGGGCCGTCTGGTTCTCCTCGCTGTTCGCCGCCTCGGGCGTGCGGGTCGTCGGGGTCGAGGGCGCGCGGGCCGACGCCGCGCTCGCCGCCGCCGCCGTCCCGGTCGGCATGCCGCTGGCCCGCATCGACACCGCGCCGGCCGAGCGCGCCGTGCGCGCGCTGCCGTGGGTGCTGGCCGCCGAGGTGCGCCGCGGCTGGCCGAGCGAGATCGTCGTCGCCGTGACCGCCGCGGGTACCGATCGCCGTCATCGTCGACGGCACCGGCCGCTCGGGCGTCGACGCCGAGGGCGTGGTCTTCGCGGCCGCCGGTGCCGCTGCCCAAGGACCTGCCGACCGTCACCGCGCGAGGGCGTCGGGCTGACCGCGTCGATGGCCGCGCTCGCGACGCTGCCGCCGGACCTGGCCCGCAGGGTGGTGTCCGTGTCGGCGACCACCCGCGACGACGTCGAGCTCACCCTGCGCTCCGGCGACGTGGTGCGCTGGGGGAGCGCGGACCAGCCCGAGCTCAAGGCCGAGGTGCTGCGCGCACTCATGCAGCGCAAGGCCGACGTCTACGACGTGGCAGCGCCCGAGGTGCCCACGACCTTCCGCGCCCGGTAGGAGTCTCAACCACAGGCTGAGACTTTGCCTGCCGGATTTCCCATCCTCACCTTGCGCAACAGGGATCGCGGCATCTACCCTCCCGCCGGTCGCAGGCAGGATGAAATCTCAGCCTCCTGTAGAGGTTGAGGGTTTGCGACCGGCAGACGTCACCGGGTCAGGCCCGGTGGCACCGGATGAGAGGACGGGCGGCCGTGGCGGCTCCGCAGAACTACCTGGCAGTGATCAAGGTCGTCGGCATCGGCGGCGGTGGCGTCAACGCCGTCAACCGGATGATCGAGGTCGGCCTCAAGGGCGTGGAGTTCATCGCCATCAACACCGACGCGCAGGCGCTGCTCATGAGCGATGCCGACGTCAAGCTCGACATCGGGCGCGAGCTCACCCGCGGCCTCGGCGCCGGCGCGAACCCCGAGGTCGGCAAGAAGGCCGCCGAGGACCACCTCGAGGAGATCGAGGAGGTGCTCAAGGGCGCCGACATGGTCTTCGTCACCGCGGGCGAGGGCGGCGGCACCGGCACCGGCGGCGCACCCGTCGTGGCCCGCGTGGCGCGCTCCCTGGGTGCGCTCACCATCGGCGTGGTCACCCGGCCGTTCGGCTTCGAGGGCCGCCGCCGTCAGGCGCAGGCCGACACCGGCGTCGACAACCTGCGCGCCGAGGTCGACACCCTCATCGTCATCCCCAACGACCGCCTGCTGTCGCTGGCCGACCGGAACATCAGCGTGATCGACGCCTTCCGCCAGGCCGACCACGTCCTGCTCCAGGGCGTCTCCGGCATCACCGACCTCATCACGACGCCGGGCCTGATCAACCTCGACTTCGCCGACGTCAAGAGCGTCATGCACTCGGCGGGCTCGGCGCTCATGGGCATCGGCTCGGCGCGCGGCGAGGACCGCGCGGTCGAGGCGGCGGAGAAGGCGATCTCGAGCCCGCTGCTCGAGGCCGGCATCGACGGCGCGCACGGCGTGCTGCTGTCCATCTCCGGCGGCAGCGACCTCGGCCTGTTCGAGATCAACGAGGCCGCCCGCCTGGTGGCCGACGCGGCGCATCCCGACGCCAACATCATCTTCGGCGCCGTGATCGACGACACCCTCGGCGACGAGGTGCGGGTGACGGTCATCGCCGCCGGGCTTCGACGGCGGCGAGCCGCCGGCGAAGCGCGGCGGCGGCGCAACCGCCCGCCTGCGCGACGGCGACACCGGCGAGGTGCCGGCCGTCGTCGCTCCGGGGTCCCGAACGCTGTCGCAGCCGCGCACGATCGTGTTCGACGACTCCGAGGACGACCTCGACGTCCCGGACTTCCTGAAGTAGCACTGCGGCGCGCGGAGCATGTTCCCGATCGCCGCTGGGGTCGTAGACCCCCGGAGCCCTGGTGGCCGCCCAGCATCCTGGGCGGCCACCGGTCGTTCCGGGGGCATCGAGCGTCGCGCCCTACGACAGCCTCAACCTGGCGGGCTACGTCGGCGACGCGGACGTCCGCCGTGGCGGAGAACCGCCGCCGGCTCGCCGCGCGCCCTGGGCCTGCCGGGGGAGCGGCTGGTCGTCATGGACTCGGTGCACGGAGCCGACGTCGCCGTCGTGACGCAGCCCGGGGGTCGTGGCCGGGCGTGGACGCGCTGCTCACCCAGGAGCCGGACCTGGCGATCGTCGCGCTCGGGGCCGACTGCGTGCCGATCGTCCTCGTCGGCGACGACGACCGGACGGTGGCCGTCGCGCACTGCGGCTGGCGGGGGCTGGTCGCCGACGTCCTCGGCGCGGTGGTGGCGGCCATGGCCGACCACGGCAGCGGGGTCGCGCGCGTGATCCTCGGACCGGCGGTCTGCGGCCGGTGCTACCCGGTGCCGCCGGAGCGGGCGGCTGAGGTGGCGCGATGCCTGGCCGGGCCCGGTGTCGCACGCCGCCCTCGTGACCTGCGCCGACGGCCAGCCGGGCATCGACGTGCGTGCGCGGCGCCGCCGCCCGGCTGGCGGGCCTGGGCGTCGCGCCGGAGGCGATCGCGCTCGCGCGGGTGGCTGCACCGTGGAGGATCCCGGCCTGTTCTCCTACCGTCGCGACGGCGTCACCGGTCGGCAGGGGGTGGCGGCCTGCCGCCACGGCCTTGCGAGGATGGACGCCTGATGACCGACGACATCCTGATGACGACGACACCCGACCGACCGCGTCGCCGAGGTGCGCGCCGGGCTGGCTGACGTCACGGCGCGGATCGACCGCGCCCGCGTCGCCGCCGGCC
The DNA here is from genome assembly GCA_963707385.1 of uncultured bacterium. Taxonomy (GTDB): domain Bacteria; phylum Actinomycetota; class Actinomycetes; order S36-B12; family S36-B12; genus UBA10649. The sequence continues at coordinate 135,238 of CAVPPK010000009.1, forward strand.
GGACCGACGACGTCGCGCTGGTCGTCGTGACCAAGACGTTCCCGTCGACCGACGTCGAGATCCTGGCCGGCCTCGGCGTGACGGACGTCGCGGAGAACCGCGACCAGGAGGCCAAGGCCAAGCGGCTGGCCACCGAGGCGACGGCGCCCGGCCTGCGCTGGCACATGATCGGACAGCTGCAGCGGAACAAGGCCGCCAGCGTCGCGCGGTGGGCCGACGTCGTCGAGTCCGTCGACCGGCTCGAGCTCGTCGCCGCCCTGGGACGCGCGGCGGCCGTCGCACGACCGGACCGTGGAGGTCCTGCTGCAGGTGTCGCTCGACCCGGTGGTCGATCCCCGGCCGCGGGGGAGCCGACCCGGCTGACGTGCTCGGAGCTGGCCGCGGCCGTCGCGGCCGAGCCGGCCCTGGCGCTGCGCGGCGTGATGGGCGTCGCCCCCTACCCGGGTGCTGATGACCCATCGGCCGAGGGCCCCGGCGCGGCCTTCGCCCGGCTGCACGAGGTCTCCCGCGCCCTGCGTGAGCGCTGGCCCGAGGCGGATCGCATCTCCGCGGGCATGAGCGGCGACCTGGAGGAGGCCGTCGCGCCATGGGGCGACACAGGTGCGCATAGGGGGCGCGGTACTCGGCCAGCGCACCTACGTGCAGTAGCGTCGATACATTGACGGCCGAGGCACCTCGGGCCGTCCACGGACACGGGAGGACGACTGATGGCTGGCGCGATGCGCAAGATGGCCGTCTACCTGGGTCTCGTCGAGGACCACGGGGACGAGGGCTACGACGAGTACGACGAGTACGAGGCGGCTCGCAAGGGCAGCCGCGAGTCGCGTACGCCGCCGCGAGGGTACGAGGACCGCTACGAGCCCGGGTACGACGACCGCTACACCAGCCGCAGCGTGCGGCCCATTCCGGACACCCGCGCGGTGCGCACCTTCCGCAGCGACGCCGTCCCGCCGAGCCGTCCCACCTCGGCGCCGCTCGCCGACCGCCGTCCCGCGCCCGACCTGACCCGCATCGAGACCATCCACCCGCGCAGCTACAACGACGCGCGCCGGATCGGCGAGGACTACCGCGAGGGCGTCCCCGTGATCATGAACCTGTCCGAGCTCGAGGACGCCGACGCCAAGCGCATCATCGACTTCGCCGCCGGGCTGGTGTTCGGCATGCGCGGGTCGATCGAGCGCATCACCAACAAGGTCTTCCTGCTGTCGCCGGTCAACGTCGACGTCGGCGACGAGGCACGGGCGCAGATCGCCAAGGACGGCTTCTTCAACCAGAGCTGAACCGGACCCCGACCGGGGCGAGGACCACCGAACGACCAGGGGAGTAATCGAGGATGTCCGTCGTCTTCGAGGTGCTCGCCGTCCTCCTGCTCGATCTTCTGGCTCTTCCTCCTCGCCCGCCTGGTCTTCGACCTCGTGCAGGCGTTCGCCCGCGACTGGCGCCCGCGCGGACCGCTGCTGATCCTCCTCGAGGCGATCTACTCCGTCACCGACCCGCCGCTGAAGCTGCTGCGCCGCATCATCCCGCCGCTGCGGCTCGGGCCAGATCCAGTTCGACCTGGCCTTCCTCATCCTGCTGATCGGGGTCAACATCCTCATCAGCGTCGCCCGCTCGCTCGCTGCATCGTCGTAGTCACCGAGAGATCGACCTAGTCACCGGAGGCACCCATGCCACTGACCGCTGCTGAAGTCCGTGCGACCCAGTTCAGCACCACGCGCATGCGCGGCGGCTACGACATGGACGAGGTCGACGCCTTCCTCGACATCATCGAGGCCGACGTGTCCGCAGTACGCCGACGAGCTGCAGCGCTCGCGCGACGGCGAGGCCGTCCTGCGCACGCAGTGCGACCAGCTGCAGGCACGCCTGACCGCCGCGGAGCAGCGGCTCGCGGAGGCGCAGGAGCAGCTCGCCGCCGGGATCGCCGCCCGAACCGCGGTCACCGTGCTGCCGGCCGAGCCCACGGTGCCGGCCGACCTCGAGGCCCAGCTGGGCGACAACCCGGATGCGGCCGCGGTGCTCGCCGTGGCGCAGCGCACCGCCGACGAGATCGTCCGGTTCGCGCAGGCGAAGGCTGACGGCATCCGCGCGTCGGTGCGGTCCATGCTCGACGAGCAGAAGGCGCTGCTCGACCAGTAGCGCGAGCGGTCACTGCGCGCGAGCGGCCACTACGCCTGCGCGAGCAGGGCCAGGGACACCGGCAGGTCGGTCTGCCACCGCCACCGCGTCCGGCGGCAGTCGGCGCGTCGCTGAACGACGTCGCCAGGACCTCGCCGGCGATGGACGCGGCATGCTCGACGATGGCGGCGGACAGCTCGGCGTCCGTCGATGCCCACCACACGCTGATCCGGTCGGACACGTCGAGCCCGGCGGCCTTGCGACCCTCCTGGAGCGTGCGCACGACCTCGCGGGCGAGGCCCGCCCGGCGCAGCTCGTCGTCGATGTGCAGGTCGAGCGCGAGGCTCTCGCCGCCCTCGGTGACGACGGCCCAGCCCTCCTGCGGCGTCTCGGTCACGACGACGTCGGCATCGGTGACCTCGACGTCCCCGAGGTCCGGCACGACCAGGCGCACGATGCCGGACGCTCGCAGCTCGCGGACCACGTCGGCTGCGGGCGCGGCGGCGATGGCCGACGCGACCAACGGTGTCTGCTTGCCGAAGCGCTGGCCGAGGGCACGGAAGTTCGCCTTGACCGAGACGTCCACCAGTCCGGCGCTCTCGTCGGCCAGGGCCTCCAGGTGCTGGACGTTCAGCTCCTCGGCGACCTGGGCGCGCAGGTCGTCCGGCAGGCCGGCCCAGCCCGGGGCGGAGATGAGCGCGCGCCGCAGCGGCTGGCGGGTGCGGACCGACGAGGTCGCCCGTGCGGCCCGGCCGAGCTCGACGAGCCGGCGCACCAGCGCCATCTGGTCGCCGAGAGCGGGGTCCGCCAGGGTCGGGTCCGGCTCGGGCCAGGACGCGAGGTGGACCGAGGCGGGGGCGTGCGGGATCGGTGGCGCGGAAGAGGTCCTGCCACACGCGCTCGGTGATGAACGGCGTGAAGGGGGCCAGGCACAGCGTGACGACGCGCAGGGCCTCGTGCAGGGTGGCCAGCGCGGCCGGGTCGCCCTCCCAGAAGCGCCGACGCGACCGCCGCACGTACCAGTTGGAGAGGTCGTCGACGAAGGTGGACAGCAGGCGGCCCGCGCGCTGGGTGTCGAACGCCTCGAGCGCCTCGTCGACCCCGCGGGCCAGGGTCTGCGCCTCGGAGAGGACCCAGCGGTCGATGACGGGACGGTCGGCCGGGGCCGGTGCGCCGTCGGCCGGGCTCCAGCCCGCGGTGCGCGCGTAGAGCGACTGGAACGAGACGGTGTTCCAGTAGGTGAGCAGGGTCTTGCGGACGACGTCGGCGATGGCGGAGTGCCCGACGCGCCGTGCCTGCCACGGCGATCCGCTGGCCAGCATGAACCAGCGCAGCGCATCGGCGCCGTGCTCGTCCATGAGCGGCATCGGCGCGAGGATGTTGCCCAGGTGCTTGCTCATCTTGCGGCCGTCCTCGTCGAGGATGTGGCCGAGGCAGACGACGTTGCGGTACGAGGACTCGCCGAACACGAGCGTGCCGACCGCCATGAGCGTGTAGAACCAGCCACGCGTCTGGTCGATGGCCTCGCAGATGAAGTCGGCCGGGTACTGGCCGGCGAACGCGTCCTCGTTGCTGGTGCGGGTACCCGAGGGCCGCGAACGGCATCGCGCCCGAGTCGTACCAGCCGTCGATGACCTCGGGCACGCGCCGTGGCCTCGGCCCCGCACTCGGGCGCAGGGCACGGTGATGTCGTCGACGTACGGCCGGTGCGGGTCGGTGCCGGTGACGTCGTGACCGGCGAGCTCGCTCAGCTCGGCGAGGGAGCCGACCGCGACGAGATGGCCCTCCGGGCAGCGCCAGATCGGCAGCGGCGTGCCCCAGTAGCGGTTGCGCGACAGGGCCCAGTCGACGTTGTTGGTCAGCCAGTCGCCGTAGCGGCCCCACTTGATGGTGCCGGGGAACCAGTTGGTCTGCTCGTTCTGCGCGAGCAGCTCGTCCTTGATCGCGGTGGTGCGGATGTACCAGGACGGCTGCGCGTAGTAGATGAGCGGCGTGTGGCAGCGCCAGCAGTGCGGATAGGCGTGCTCGTACGGGACGTGCCGGAACATCAGGCCGCGCTGCTCGAGGTCGGCGACGAGGGTCTCGTCGGCCTTCTTGAAGAACATGCCGCCCACCACCGGCACGTCGTCGGCGAAGTGGCCGTCGGGCCGGACCGGGTTGACGACCGGGAGCCCGTAGGCGCGGCAGGTGACGAGGTCGTCGGCGCCGAAGGCCGGCGCCTGGTGCACGAGGCCGGAGCCGTCGTCGGTGGTGACGTAGTCGGCGAGGATCACGTAGTGCGCGTCCGGGATCTCGACGTAGTCGAAGGGGCGCTGGTAGTGAAGGCGCTCGAGGGCGGTGCCGGGCATCGTCTCGAGGACGGTGGCGGTGTCGCCGAACAGCGCCGGCACGAGCTCCTCGGCGACGACGAGGGTCTCGTCCTCGGCCGTGCGCACGACGGCGTAGGCGGCGCCCGGCTTGACGGCGACGGCGGTGTTGGAGACGAGGGTCCACGGGGTCGTGGTCCAGACGAGCAGCGCCACGCCCGGGGTGGCGCGCGGCGAGGTCCGAGTCCGCCGCCACCGGGAAGCGCACGTACACCGACGGATCGACGACGGTCTCGTAGCCCTGGGCGAGCTCGTGGTCGGACAGGCCGGTGCCGCAGCGCGGGCAGTAGGGCGCGACGCGGTGGTCCTGGACGAGCAGGCCCTTGTCGAAGATCTGCTTCAGCGACCACCACACGCTCTGGACGTAGTCCTTGTCCATGGTCCAGTAGGCGCGGTCCATGTCGACCCAGTAGCCCATGCGGCGGGTCATCTCGGAGAACTCGTCGACGTGGCGCAGCACCGACTCGCGGCAGCGGGCGTTGAACTCCGCGACCCCGAAGCGCTCGATGTCGCCCTTGCCGGTGAAGCCGAGCTCCTTCTCGACCGCGAGCTCGACGGGCAGGCCGTGGCAGTCCCAGCCGGCCTGCCGGGGCACGTAGTACCCCTTCATGGTGCGGTAGCGGGGGAAGACGTCCTTGAAGACCCGGGCCTCGACGTGGTGGGTGCCCGGCGTGCCGTTGGCGGTCGGCGGGCCCTCGTAGAACACCCAGGTCGGGCCGACCCTCGCTCTGGGCCACCGAGGCCGCGAACACGCCCTCGGCCTCCCACATCCGCAGGACCTCATGCTCCATGGCCGGCAGGTCGACCTGCGCTGGCACGGCCCGGTACATGGGTCCTCCGGTGAGTCGGGTGGGTTCGGCAGGTCAGGATATCGGCGCGGCTCACCCCGCTGACGGCCGCATGGGCCTAGCATCCGTCCGATATCGGGCATCGGGGACAGGCCGACGGCCGGTCCCGAGGTGGCCCTCGACGAACAGGGGAACTCATGGCGGCGTCAGCGAAGCCGGCGAAGAAGGCGGCGCCTGCGAAGAAGGCCGCGCCCGCTGCCAAGAAGGCTGCGCCCGTGAAGAAGGCTGCGCCCGTGAAGAAGGCTGCGCCCGTGAAGAAGGCCGCGCCCGTCGAAGAAGGCTGCGCCGGTCAAGAAGGCTGCGCCGGTGAAGAAGGCCGCGCCGGTCAAGAAGGCTGCGCCGGTGAAGAAGGCTGCGCCGGTGAAGAAGGCCGCGCCCGGTCGAAGAAGGCCGCGCCGGTGAAGAAGGCCGCGCCCGTGAAGAAGGCCGCGCCCGTGAAGAAGGCCGCGCCCGGTGAAGAAGGCCGCGCCCGCGAAGAAGGCCGCGCCCGGTCGAAGAAGGCCGCGCCCGGTCAAGAAGGCCGCGCCCGTGAAGAAGGCTGCGCCGGTCAAGAAGGCTGCCGCGCCGAAGGGCCGGCTCGCCGTCCGCGAGGACGAGACGCCGTGGACCGCCAAGGAGCTGGCCGCGGTCAAGGCCGAGCTGCACGGCGACCTCGCGCGCCTGCGCGAGGAGATCCTCAACGCGGAGGAGGGCCTGGCCGACCTGATCCGCGACTCGGGTGACGGCGCCGGCGACGACCAGGCGGACGCGGGCAGCAAGACCTTCGAGCGCGAGCACGAGATGTCGCTCGCCAACAACGCCCGCAACATGGTCGACCAGGTCCAGCACGCCCTCCACCGGATCGATGCCGGCACCTACGGCATCTGCGAGTCGTGCGGCAAGCCGATCGGCAAGTACCGACTGCAGGCCTTCCCGAGGGCGACCCTGTGCCTGGTCTGCAAGCAGGCCGAGGAGCGCTACTAGCGGACCGGGCCGCGTGCCGAGCCACGTAGAGTGGCCCGGTGACTGCGCCCGCTGACGTGCCCTCCACCGCGGACGAGCCGTCACGGACGAAGCGGTCGTCATCGACCCGGCGCAGCGCCGCCGCTGCCTCATCACGGTCGGTCGCCATGGCCGCCTCCGTGGTCGTCGTCGACCAGCTGGTCAAGCACTGGGTCGTCACCACCATCCAGCCCCGCATCGAGTCCGGCGAGGGGCCCGATCGAGCTGCTCGGGGGGCTCGTCAGGCTCACCTACCTGGAGAACACCGGCGCGGCGTTCTCGATGGGGGCCGGCTACACGTGGATCTTCTCGATCGTCGCGGTGGTCGTGGCGGTCGTCATCCTGCGCACCGCCCGCAAGCTGGGCAGCATCTGGTGGGCGGTCGCCCTCGGCGGCCTGCTCGGCGGGCTCCTGGGCAACCTCATCGACCGGCTGACCCGGCCCCCGGGCCCGGGCCTGGGCTACGTCGTCGACTTCATCCAGCTGCCCAACTTCGCCGTGTTCAACGTGGCCGACATGTTCATCACCTGCTCGGCCGTGCTCATGGTCGTCCTCGCCCTGCGCGGCGTCGACTTCTCCGGCGGGCCGCGCGTGTGACCGAGCGGCAGATTCCCGTCCCCGACGGGCTCGCCGGCGAGCGCCTCGACGTCGCCCTCACCCGGCTGCTCGGGCTGTCGCGCTCCCGTGCCGTCGACCTCATCGCCGACGGGGCCGTCCTCATCGACGGGCGCCCCAGCGCCAAGTCCGACCGGCTGCTGGCCGGCTCCCTGCTCAGCGTCGACCTGCGCGAGCCGGTCGCCGAGCCCGCCCTGCCGCCGGAGCCGGTGCCCGGGGATGCGCGTGCTCTTCGACGACGACGACGTCGTGGTCGTCGACAAGCCCGTCGGGGTCGCCGCCCACCCCAGCCCGGGCTGGTCCGGCCCGACCGTCGTCGGCGGCCTGGCGGCGGCCGGCTACCGCATCAGCACCTCCGGGGCGGCCGAGCGCCAGGGGGTCGTCCACCGCCTCGACGTCGGGACCTCGGGCGTCATGGCCGTCGCCAAGAGCGAGGCCGCCTACACGAGCCTGAAGCGCCAGTTCAAGGACCGCACGGTCGACAAGACCTACCACGCGGTCGTGCAGGGGCACTGCGATCCGCTGAGCGGCACCATCGACGCCCCCATCGACCGGCATCCCCAGCACGACTACAAGTGGGCGGTCGTCACGGGCGGCAAGCCGAGCGTCACCCACTACGACACCCTCGAGGCGTTCCCGCACGCGTCACTGCTCGAGGTGCACCTCGAGACCGGCCGCACCCACCAGATCCGCGTGCACATGGCCGCCATGCGGCACCCATGCGTCGGCGACCTCACCTACGGGGCCGACCCCGGGCTGGCGAAGCGCCTGGGGCTGGGGAGGCAGTGGTTGCACGCGGTGCGACTGGGATTCGAGCACCCGTCCACGGGGGAGCGGATCTCGGTCTCGAGCGAGTACCCGGACGACCTGCGCACCTCCCTGGAGCGGCTGCGTGCCGGTGCCTAGCGATGCCCCGGCGTGGACGGTCCACGACGTCGGTCCGGAAAGTTAGGGTGGGGCCGTGCCCCCGTCCGACCAGTTCGTGCACCTGCACGTGCACACCGAGTACTCGATGCTCGACGGTGCCGCCCGCCTGCCCGACCTGTTCGACGAGGTAGAGCGCCAGGGCATGCCGGCGGTCGCGATGACCGACCACGGCAACCTCTACGGGGCGTACGAGTTCTACAAGGGGGCCACGGCCCGCGGGCTGAACCCGATCATCGGGCTCGAGGGCTACTACGCCCCGCAGGGCCGCTTCGAGCGCCGGCCCTTCGACTTCGGCGGCGGCTTCGACGAGGGCACGCAGGAGGACACCGGCGTCAGCGAGATCTCCACGGGCGGGCGCGGCGAGGCAAGCAGAGCTACACCCACATGACCCTGTGGGCCGAGACCACCGCGGGCATGCACAACCTGTTCCGGCTGTCCTCGCTGTCCAGCCTCGAGGGCTACTACCACAAGCCGCGCTTCGACCGGGAGCTGCTCGAGCGCTACGGCACCGGGCTGATCGGCACCACCGGCTGCCCGAGCGGCGAGGTCAACCGGTGGCTGCAGGCGGGCAACTACGACCGCGCGCTCGCCGTCGCCGCCGACACCCGCGACATCTTCGGCGCCGGCAACTACTTCTGCGAGCTCATGGACCACGGGCTGGCCATCGAGCGCCGGTTCCGCGAGGACCTGCTGCGCATCGCCCGCGCCCTCGACCTGCCGCTGATCGCCACCAACGACCTGCACTACGTGCACGCGTCCGACGCCGACACGCACGACGTCCTGCTGTGCATCGGCACCCGCACGACCATGGACGACCCGAAGCGGTTCCGCTTCGACGCGCGCGACTTCTACCTCAAGTCGGGCGCCGAGATGCGCGCAGGTCTGGTCCGAGCTGCCCGAGGCCTGCGACAACACGCTGCTCATCGCCGAGCGCTGCCACGTCGAGTTCGCCGAGGGCGCCAACCTCATGCCCGCCTTCCCGGTGCCCGAGGGGGAGAGCGAGGAGTCCTGGCTGGTCAAGGAGGTCGAGGTCGGCCTGCAGCACCGCTACAAGGGCGCGGTGCCCGACGACGTCCGGCGCCAGGCCGAGTACGAGGTCGGCGTCATCATCCAGATGGGCTTCCCGGGCTACTTCCTCGTCACCGCCGACCTCGTCCGGCACGCCAAGGAGAGCGGCATCCGGGTCGGCCCGGGCCGTGGCTCGGCGGCCGGCGCGATGATCGCCTACGCGCTCGGCATCACCGAGCTCGATCCCGATGAAGCACGGCCTGCTGTTCGAGCGGTTCCTCAACCCCGAGCGCATCTCGATGCCCGACATCGACATGGACTTCGACGAGCGCCGGCGCGGCGACATGATCCGCTACGCCACCGAGAAGTACGGCGAGGAGCGGGTCGCCCAGATCATCACCTACGGCTCGATCAAGGCCAAGGCGGCGATCAAGGACAGCGCCCGCGTGCTCGGCTACCCGTACGCGCTCGGCGACCGCATCACCAAGGCGATGCCGCCGGCCGTGATGGGCAAGGACATCTCGCTCACGGGCGTCTTCGACCCCAAGCACCCGCGGTACGGCGAGGCGGCCGAGTTCCGCGCGCTGTACGAGGCCGAGGCCGACGTCCGCCAGGTGGTCGACACCGCGAAGGGCCTCGAGGGCCTCAAGCGCCAGCCGGGCGTGCACGCGGCCGGCGTGATCCTGTGCCGCGAGCCGCTGCTCGACGTCATCCCGGTCTGGCGGCGCGAGCAGGACGGCGCGATCATCACCCAGTTCGACATGGGCGCGTGCGAGTCGCTCGGCCTGCTCAAGATGGACTTCCTCGGCCTGCGCAACCTCACCGTCCTGGACGACTGCCTGCGGCACATCGAGTCCAACCGCGGCGAGACGATCGTGCTCGAGGACCTGCCGCTCGACGACCGGGCCACCTACGAGCTGCTGACCCGCGGCGACACCCTCGGCGTGTTCCAGCTCGACGGCGGCCCGATGCGCGCGCTGCTGCGCTCGATGCAGCCCGACAACTTCGAGGACATCTCCGCGGTCCTCGCGCTGTACCGGCCCGGGCCCGATGGGCGCCAACGCCCACAACGACTACGCCGACCGCAAGAACGGCCGCAAGCCGGTGGTGCCGATCCACCCCGAGCTCGCCGAGCCGCTCGCCGACATCCTGGGCGACACCTACGGCCTGATCGTGTACCAGGAGCAGGTCATGGCGATCGCGCAGAAGCTCGCGGGCTACTCGCTCGGCGCGGCCGACCTGCTGCGCCGCGCGATGGGCAAGAAGAAGAAGGAGATCCTCGACAAGGAGTACGTGCCCTTCTGCGACGGCATGAAGGCCAACGGCTACTCCGACGGCGGCCATCAAGACGCTGTGGGACATCCTGGTCCCGTTCTCCGACTACGCGTTCAACAAGGCGCACACCGCCGGCTACGGGCTGGTGTCGTACTGGACCGCGTACCTCAAGGCCAACTACCCGGCCGAGTACATGGCCGCGCTGCTCACGTCGGTCAAGGACGACAAGGACAAGTCGGCCGTCTACCTCAACGAGTGCCGCCGGATGGGCATCAAGGTGCTGCCGCCCGGACGTCAACGACTCCGACTTCGACTTCACGCCGCGCGGCACCGACATCCGGTTCGGCCTGTCGGCGATCCGCAACGTCGGCGGCAACGTCGTCGACTCGATCATCGCCACCCGCCGCCGCAACGGGCGGTTCTCCGACTTCCACGACTTCCTCGCCAAGGTCGACGCATCCGTCTGCAACAAGCGCGTCGTCGAGTCGCTGATCAAGGCGGGCGCCTTCGACTCGCTCGGCCACACCCGCAAGGGCCTCGTGCAGATCCACGAGCAGGTCGTCGATGCCGCCGTCGACATCAAGCGCGCCGAGGCGCACGGCCAGTTCGACCTGTTCGGCGGGCTCGAGGCCTCCGGGCGACGAGGCCATGGTGCCGCGCAGCGAGATCCCGATCGGCGAGTGGGACAAGACGGTCCTGCTGGCGCACGAGCGGGAGATGCTCGGCCTGTACGTGTCCGACCACCCGCTGCACGGCGCGGAGCGCATGCTCGCGCAGCTCACCGACCGCACGATCGCGGCGGTGCTCATGGACGATCGCGTCGACGCCACCGTCGCCACGGTCGGCGGCCTCGTGACCGCGGTGCAGCGCAAGACCACCAAGCAGGGGTCCGCCTGGGCGATCGTCACGCTGGAGGACCTCGAGGGCTCGGTCGAGATCATGGTCTTCCCGCAGACCTACAACGCCGTCAGCACGCTGCTCGTCGACGACTCCGTGATCATCGTCCGCGCGAAGGTCGAGCGCAGCGACGAGGACGGCGTCCGGATGGTCGCGCTCGAGATCACCCAGCCCGACCTCACCGAGGCGGTCAGCGGCCCGGTGCGGGTGACGATGGCGGCGTCGCGCTGCATCCCGCCGCTGGTCGAGCGGTTCAAGGAGGTGCTGGCCGAGCACCCGGGCACGACCGAGGTGCACCTGCACCTGACCGGCGGTGCCAAGACGACCGTGCTCCGTCTCGACGACCGGCTCCGCGTCACGCCGTCGCCGTCCCTCTACGGGGACCTCAAGGCCCTGCTCGGCCCCAGCTGCCTCGGATGACGCGTCCATGAGCACGGCACGCAAGGCCTCGGCGGTCGTCGTCGCCGGACTGGTCGTCGGGCTCGTCAGCGGTGCGGCACTCGGTGTCGTGTGGTGGGCCCTGGCCCCGCGCGTCCCCCTCGTGGTGCGGCCCGGGCGTCAGCTTCCCCGAGGCCTACCAGCCCGAGGGCTACCTGGCCGCGGACGTGGCCTTCGGCGCCCTCGCCATCGTCGCGGGCGTCGCCATCACGATCGGCCTCGCCAACATGCGGCGCGACCACCTCGCCAGCGTGCTCGTGGCCGCCATGCTCGCCAGTGCGGTGGGCACGGCGGCGATGTGGTTCGTCGGCACCCGACTGGGGTCGGTCGACATCGACGGGCTCAGCGCCACCACCACGGAGGACCTCGTCGTCGACGCCCCGCTGCAGGTGGCGATGCCGGGCATGTTCGTCATGTGGGCGCTCGCGTCGGCGCTGGTCGTCACCGTCCTCGCGCTGTCCGACTGGGTGGTGGAGGTGCGGCGGGCCCGCCGCACCAAGGCGCAGGCCGCAGCGTACGCTAGCGCTCGGGACGGCCGATGGCGGCGTAGCTGCCACCGGTGACGGCCAGCAGGTCGGCCGGTGCCAGGCCGATGTCGAACCCGCGGCGGCCGCCGCTGACGTAGACCACGTCGAGCAGCTCGGCGGTGTCGTCCACGAAGGTCGGCAGCGCGCCGCTTCTGCCCGATGGGGGAGATGCCGCCGAGCACGTAGCCGGTGAGCCGCTGGGCCGTGGCGCGCGTCCGCCATCTCGGCTCGCCGTCCGCCGGCCGCCGCTGCCAGCGCCTTCAGGTCCAGGCTGCCGCTGACGGGCACGATGCCCACCACGGGACGGCCGTCGACCATCGCCAGCAGCGTCTTGAACACCTCGTCGGGGTCGAGGCCGAGTGCGGCCGCGGCCTCCATCCCGAACGACGTCGCGCGGGGGTCGTGCTCGTACGCGTGCGCGGTGTACGCGATGCCGGCCCGGCCGAGCGCGACGGTGGCCGGAGTGCCCGGATCGCGCGGCGACCACTAGTTCACCGACGGCGTGACGCCGGGCACGTCCAGCGAGGGGACTGCCGACAGGGTGGTGATCAGGGCGGTCTCGCGTCCCAGCAGGCTCCGGGCGAGCGCGAGCCGGTCACCGGTCGTGGCGGCCGCGAGCAGGCCCTGCCGCTCGTCCGTGGGCAGCAGCATGGCGGCGGTGACCAGGTACGACAGCACCGTGGGGTCGTCCGGCAGGTCGGCGTCGTCGTCGGGATCGTCCGGATCGACCGCCTCGGGCACCTGTCCGCTCAGCGCGGCGCGATACAGCGTGAAGCGCCGGGTCACCTGCTCGGCCAGGAGCGCGTCGGCCGGGTCGCTGACGTCGTCGAGGTACTCCACGTCCGCCCGCAGCAGTGGCCGCCGCGCATCGACCTCGAGCAGGCGGAACCGCCGACTGCCCGGTGGTGACGATGTCGTACCGGCCGTCATCGAGCCGCTCGGCCTGGCGCAGGACCGTCGCCGTGCCGACGGGATAGAGGGCGGCGATCCCGTCCGCGGACACGTCCCGGCCGTCGCGGACCGCCACGATGCCGAACTCGCGATCGTCCTCGTCGGGGCGTGCCAGCAGCTCCTCGACCATCTCGCGGTAGCGGGGCTCGAAGATGTGCAGCGGCAGCACCAGGCCAGGCACCAGAGGGGTGTTGAGCGGGAACAGCGGCAACGGTGCGGGCACGTGCGCAGCGTAAGGTAGTCACGTGATCCGACGCATCGACCTCCGCGGTTCGCACGCCGACCCGCGTGCCGTCGTGCCGCGCGCGGCGATGGACGTGGCCGACGCGGGGGAGCGGATCCGGCCCATCATCGACGACGTGCGCACCGAGGGCGCGGCTGCGGTGCTGCGCTGGACCGAGAGGCTCGACGGCGTCCGGCCGCCGTCGCTCCGCGTTCCCGTCGAGCGGCTCGAGGCCGCCGCCGACGCGCTCGAGCCGGCCGTCCGGGCCGCGCTGCTCGAGTCGATCGACCGGGCACGCCGCGTGCACATGGACCAGCGCCGCACCGACGTCACGACGACCGTCGTGCCCGGCGGCACGGTCACCGAGCGGTGGCTGCCCGTCGACCGGGTGGGCCTGTACGTGCCCGGCGGCCGGGCGGTCTACCCGAGCAGCGTCATCATGAACGTCGTGCCCGCGCAGGTGGCGGGCGTGCCGTCGCTCGCCGTCGTGTCGCCGCCGCAGCGCGACTTCGACGGCTGGCCGCACCCGACGATCCTCGCCGCGTGCTTCCTGCTCGGGGTCGACGAGGTGTACGCGGTCGGCGGCGCGCAGGCGGTCGCCATGCTCGCCTTCGGCGTCGACCTGCCGGACGGTGGCAGCTGCGCCCCCGTCGACCTCGTCACCGGCCCGGGCAACATCTACGTGACGGCAGCCAAGCGCGCGCTGCAGGGCGTCATCGGCATCGACTCCGAGGCCGGCCCCACCGAGGTCATGATCCTCGCCGACGACACCGCCGACGCCGCCCACGTGGCGGCCGACCTCATCAGCCAGGCCGAGCACGACGTCATCGCCGCCGCGGTGCTCGTGACGGACTCGACCGACGCTCGCCGCCGACGTCGAGGCCGAGCTCGTCCGGCAGGTCGCCGTCCACCAAGCACGTCGAGCGCATCACCGAGGCGCTCGCCGGGACGCAGAGCGCGATCGTCGTCGTCGACGACCTCGACGCCGGCCTCCGCATCGTCGACGCGTACGCGGCCGAGCATCTCGAGATCCACACGCGCGACGCACGCGCGCGGGCCATGCGCGTGCGCAACGCGGGCGCCATCTTCGTCGGCACGTACTCGCCGGTCTCCCTCGGTGACTACGCGGCCGGCTCCAACCACGTCCTGCCCACGGCAGGGTCGGCGCGGCACTCGTCGGGCCTGTCCGTGCAGTCGTTCCTGCGCGGGATCCACATCGTCGAGTACGACGAGCGCGCGCTCGGCGAGGTCGCCCCGCACGTGCTGGCGCTGTCCGGGGCCGAGGACCTGCCGGCCCATGGCGACGCCGTCCGGGTGCGCTTCCCGGCGCTGGGCGACCAGAGGTGACCCCGGAGTTCACCCTGCCGATCCGCGAGGACCTGGTGGGCATCGCCTCCTATGGCGCTCCGCAGCTCGACGTGCCGGCGCGGCTGAACGTCAACGAGAACCCGTTCCCGATCCCGGACGACCTCGCCACGGCGATGGGCGCGGCCGTGGCCGCGGCGGCGGTCGGCCTCAATCGCTACCCGGATCGCGATGCCGGGCGCCTGCGCCAGGCGCTGGCCGACTACCTCGCGCGACGAGTCGGGCGTGCGCGTGCCGGCTGCCCAGGTGTGGGCGGCCAACGGGTCGAACGAGGTCATGCACCACCTGTTCCTCGCCTTCGGCGGGCCCGGGACGGCTGGCCATCACCTTCGACCCCACCTACTCGATGTACCCCGAGTACGCGCGTGACACGTTCACCGACTTCGAGGCGTTCCCGCGACGGGACGACTTCCGGGTCGATGTCGCAGCCGCCATCGACGTGATCCTGACGCGGCGACCCTCGCTCGTCCTCGTCACGTCGCCGAACAACCCGACCGGCACGGCCATGCCCGAGGGCGACATCCGGGCGCTGGCCACCGCCGCACTGTCGGCCGGCGCGATGGTCATCGTCGACGAGGCCTACGCCGAGTTCCGGCATGCCGGCGTGCCCAGCGCGTGCACGCTGCTCGGCGACTACCCGAACCTCGTCGTGGTGCGCACGATGAGCAAGGCGTTCGCCCTGGCCGGGGCGCGGCTCGGGTACGCGGTCGACGGCCGACCGGCGGGTCGTCGACACGCTCATGGTCGTGCGGCTGCCGTACCACCTGTCCGCCGTCACGCAGGCGGTCGCGCTCACGGCACTCGCAGCACGCCGACGTGCTGCAGTCGCAGGTGGACCTGCTCCGGTCCGAGCGGGACGCACTCGTCGGCGTGGCTGGTGGAGCAGGGCTTCACCGTCGCCCCGAGCGACGCGAACTTCATCCTCTTCGGCACGTTCCCCGACCGCGACGCGGTCTGGCAGGGGCTGCTCGACCGCGGCGTGCTGATCCGCCAGACGGGTCCGCAGGGGTGGCTGCGCGTGACGGTCGGCACGCCGGCCGAGAACGGTATGTTCAGGCAAGCACTGGTCGAGGTCACGGGCCGCGACGACGAGGAAGGCCAGCAATGAGTCGTACGGCGCGCGTGGAGCGCAGCACCAAGGAGAGCAGCGTCCTGGTCGAGCTCGAGCTCGACGGCACGGGCGTCGAGCACCATCGACACGGGCGTGCCGTTCTTCGACCACATGCTCGCCCAGCTCGCCAAGCACGGCGGGCTCGACCTCGTCGTGCGCACGCGCGGTGACCTCGAGGTCGACGCGCACCACACCGTCGAGGACACCTCGCTCGCGGTTGGCCAGGCCATCAACGAGGCGCTCGGCGACCGCGCCGGGCTGCGTCGCTACGGCGACGCCCTCGTCCCGCTGGACGAATGCCTCGTCCAGTCGGCCGTCGACCTCTCCGGTCGCCCGTACCTCGTGCACGAGGAGCCCGATCTCGTCGAGCTCATCGGCACCTACGACACGACGCTGACGCGACACATCTGGGAGTCCATCGTCGCGACGTCGCAGATCACCCTGCACGTGCGCGTCATCTCCGGCCGCAACGCGCACCACGTCGTCGAGGCCCAGTTCAAGTCGGTCGCCCGGTCGCTGCGCGACGCGGTCGCCGTGGATCCGCGCGTCGTGGGGGTGCCGTCCACCAAGGGCACGCTCACGCCGCCCTCGGCGTGACCCGGCGATGACGTCCGTCGTCGTCCTGGACTACGGCTCCGGCAACCTGCGCTCGGCGCAGCGGGCTCTCGAGCGCGTCGGCGCCGACGTCACGGTCACCGACGACTTCGACGCCGCGATGGCGGCTGACGGCCTCGTCGTGCCGGGGGTCGGCGCGTTCGCCGCGTGCATGGCGGGCATCCGGGCCGTGCGCGGCGACATGATCATCGACCGCCGGCTGTCCGGCGGGCGTCCCGTGCTGGGCATCTGCGTCGGCATGCAGGTGCTGTTCGAGCGCGGCGACGAGCACGGCCAGCGAACCGAGGGCCTGGGGGAGTGGCCCGGCGTCGTCGAGTCGCTCGAGGCCGACGTCCTCCCGCACATGGGCTGGAACACCGTGCGCGCGCCCGACGGGCTCGACGCTGTTCGCCGACGTCCGCGACGAGCGCTTCTACTTCGTGCACTCCTACGGGGTCCGCACCTGGGCGCTGACCGCGGACGGACCCGCGCCGCACCGCTCCGCTCGTCACGTGGACCCACCACGGCCAGGACTTCGTCTCGGCCGTCGAGAACGGCCCGCTGAGCGCCACCCAGTTCCACCCGGAGAAGTCGGGCGACGCGGGCGCGACCCTGCTCGAGGCGTGGGTGCGCTCGGTCCGGTAGTCGGGCGTCGGTTGGGTAGGGTTCCGGGCGTGACGACACCCCGCGCCCTCGAGCTGCTGCCCGCCGTCGACGTCTCCGGCGGCCAGGCCGTCCGACTCGTGCAGGGCAAGGCCGGCAGCGAGACCACCTACGGCTCGCCCGTCGACGCGGCGCGCAGCTGGGTCGAGCAGGGCGCCCAGTGGATCCACCTGGTCGACCTCGACGCGGCGTTCGGCCGCGGGCAGCAACGCAGAGCTGCTCGCGCAGGTCGTGCGCGACGTCCGCTCGTCGGTCCGCGTCGAGCTGTCCGGCGGCATCCGCGACGACGAGTCGCTCAAGCGGGCGCTCGCCACCGGCTGCACGCGGGTCAACCTCGGCACGGCAGCGCTGGAGGATCCCGACTGGACCGAGCGGGTCATCGCCGAGCACGGCGAGCAGATCGCCGTCGGCCTCGACGTCAAGGGCCACACCCTCGCGGCCCGCGGCTGGACCCAGGAGGGCGGCGACCTCTGGGAGACGCTCGGCCGGCTCGATGCCGCCGGCTGCGCGCGGTACGTCGTGACCGACGTCGCCAAGGACGGCACCATGAAGGGCCCGAACCTGCACCTGCTCAAGGAGGTGTGCGAGGCCACCGACCGACCGGTCGTGGCCTCCGGCGGGATCGCCCGCCTGGAGGACCTGCACAAGCTGGCGGAGATGGTGCCGCACGGCATCGAGGGCGCGATCGTCGGACGTGCGCTGTACGACGGCGCCTTCACGCCTCGCCGAGGCGATCACGGCGATCGAGCCGCGGTACGACCCGTACGAGTGGGGACCCGCGCTCAGCCGTGAGCGTCGCGATCCGTGTCATCCCGTGCCTCGACGTCGACGCCGGCCGCGTCGTCAAGGGCATCAACTTCGTCGAGCTGCGCGACGCCGGCGATCCCGTCGAGCTGGCCACCGCCTACGGCGCTGGCCGGCGCCGACGAGCTGGTCTTCCTCGACATCACCGCGTCGAGCTCCGATCGCTCGACCACCTACGACGTCGTCCGCCGCACGGCCGAGACGGTGTTCATCCCGCTCACCGTCGGCGGCGGCGTGCGCGAGCCCGAGGACTTCAACCGGCTCCTGCGCGCGGGTGCCGACAAGGTCAGCGTCAACACCGCCGCGATCCGCACTCCCACGCTGCTGAGCGAGGCAGCGGAGCGGTTCGGCGCGCAGTGCGTGGTGCTGAGCGTCGATGCGCGGCGCTGCCCCGAGGGCGTGTCCACGGCCAGCGGGTTCGAGGTGACGACGCACGGCGGCCGGCAGAGCACGGGCATCGACGCCGTCGAGTGGGCGGTCGAGGGCGCCCGGCTCGGCGCCGGCGAGATCCTGCTGAACTCGATGGACGCCGACGGCACCGAGAACGGCTACGACCTGGCGCTCATCGAGATGGTGCGCCGCGAGGTCACCGTCCCGCTGATCGCCAGCGGCGGCGCCGGCCGCATGGGCGACTTCGTGCCGGCCGTGCAGGCCGGGGCCGACGCGGTCCTGGCCGCCAGCGTCTTCCACTTCGGCACGCTGGCGATCGGCGAGGTCAAGGCCGAGCTGGCGGAGGCCGGCTACCCGGTCCGCTAGCCGCGATCGTGCATCAGACCGCGAGGATGGGCGCCGACTCGAAGGCGGCCACCGCGTCCGGCTCCCCGCTCACCTCGACCTGCACGACCTGTCGACCGTAGGAGCGCATCAGCAGCTCGAGCGCGGTGCCTGCCATGGTCACCATGGGCTCGCCCGCATGCGCGACGATGCTCCCGCCCGCACCGTCCGTGCGGACGAGCGTCACGCCCACGGGCATCCGCACGAACATGACGCGGCTCATCTGGCGCAGCCGACCCCACAGCTCGTCGGCGAGGTCTGGAGCCAGTGCGCGGGGCGTCCCAGCCGGGCTGGGCGCGCAGCACGTCCTCGTGGTGGACCACGTACTCGATCAGGTTGGCCAGCCCGTCGACTCCGGGCACGGCGTAGACCGACAGCGTCGGGGGACCGGTGCGGACCTTGCGCACGAGCTCGGGGTACGACTGGCCGACCGTCGCGGCCCGCTGTACCCGGTCGGTCCAGCCGGCGAGCGGCGGCAGCACGATCCCGAGGGCGGCGTCGGGGCGCGCCTCGCGGATCACGAGGTGGGCGGCCAGGTCCCGCGTCGTCCAGCCACCGCACAGGGTCGGGGCATCGGGTCCGGTGGCGAGCATCAGCTCGGCCAGCTCCTGGCGTTCCCGGCGGGCGTGCTGCGAGGCGCTCATGGGCCCATTGTCGCGTGCCTGCAGAATGGGCGCATGTCGCCAGACGAGATCGACGCCTTCCTCGCGCGCACGCAGGTCAACGCCGACGGGCTCGTGCCCGCCGTCGCACAGCAGTGGGACACCCGCGAGGTCCTGATGATGGCGTGGATGACGGCGGAGACCCTGCGCGAGACGCTGACGACGGGGCGGGCCGTCTACTTCAGCCGCAGTCGCGGCGCAGCGCTGGGTCAAGGGCGAGACCTCCGGCCATCGTGCAGACGGTGCGGGAGGCGCGACTCGACTGCGACGGCGACACCGTGCTGCTGCTCGTCGACCAGGTCGGCGCTGCCTGCCACACCGGTGATCGCACGTGCTTCGACGCCTTCGGCGGCGCGGTCGAGGTGCCCGCATGAGCGACTTCACCGGCGCGGTGGCGCCCGACCTCGACGACCTTCCGCTCGCTCGCGCGCGACCGCCGGGTCATCCCGGTGGTGCGCCGCCTGCTCGCCGACGGCGATCACCGCCGTCGGACTCTTCGAGGCGCTGTGCGGTGACCGGGCGGGCACGTTCCTGCTCGAGTCCGCCGAGCAGGGGCGCAACTGGTCGCGGTACTCCTTCATCGGCGTGCGCTGCGCAGCGATGCTCACCCAGCGCGACGGCGAGGCGGTCTGGCTGGGGCGGGCTCCGCGCGGGGTGCACGACGGCGGCAGCGCCGTCACGGCGCTGCGCGACACG
The DNA here is from genome assembly GCA_963707385.1 of uncultured bacterium. Taxonomy (GTDB): domain Bacteria; phylum Actinomycetota; class Actinomycetes; order S36-B12; family S36-B12; genus UBA10649. The sequence goes on from CAVPPK010000009.1 coordinate 155,078, forward strand.
ATCGACCTGCTGCGCACGACACCGCTGCCGGGGCTGCCGCCGCTGACCGGCGGCCTGGTCGGCTACCTCACGTACGACGCCGTGCGCGAGTGGGAGCGGGTGCCGGACGACAACCCCGACGAGCTCGGCATCCCCGACGTCGGCTTCCTGCTGGCCACCGACCTCGCCGTGCTCGACCATGCCGACGGCTCGGTGCTGCTGATCGCCAACGCCATCAACTACGACGACTCGGACGAGCGCGTCGACGATGCCTGGACCGACGCGGTCGCGCGGCTCGACGCGATGCAGGAGCAGCTGGTCGCCCCGCTGACGGTCGGCGTCTCGACGTACGACGCGCTGGCGCCCATCGAGGTGCGGGCCTGGACCCCGCGCGAGGACTACCTGCAGCAGGTCGAGGCGGCCAAGGACTACATCCGGGCAGGCGACGCCTTCCAGATCGTGCTGTCGCAGCGCTACTCGACCCCGTGCGCGGCGTCGGCGCTCGACGTGTACCGCATCCTGCGGGCGACCAACCCGAGTCCGTACATGTACCTGATCCGGGTGCCCGAGGACGACCATGGGCGGGCGGACGAGTCGGGCGGCGCGCTGTCGTCCGAGGTCGCGTTCGACATCGTCGGGTCGTCGCCGGAGGCACTGGTCACGGTCAACGGCGAGCACTGCGTCCTGCACCCGATCGCCGGGACGCGGCGGCGCGGGACGTCCGCCGAGGAGGACGCCGCCCTCGCCGAGGAGCTGAGCAAGGACATCAAGGAGCGCGCCGAGCACGTGATGCTCGTCGACCTCGCCCGCAACGACCTCGGCCGCGTGTGCGCGCCGGGCTCGGTCTCGGTGGTCGACTTCATGAGCGTCGAGCGCTACTCGCACGTCATGCACCTCGTGTCGACGGTCACCGGCACGCTCGGGGAGGGCCGCACGCGCGTACGACGTGCTGGCGGCCACCTTCCCCGCCGGCACCCTCTCGGGGGCGCCCAAGCCGCGCGCGATGGCGATCATCGACGAGCTCGAGCCACTGCGACGCGGCCTGTACGGCGGCTGCGTCGGCTACGTCGACTTCGCCGGCAACCTCGACGCGGCGATCGCCATCCGCACCGCGCTGATCAAGGACGGCATCGCGCACGTGCAGGCCGGCGCCGGACTCGTCGCCGACTCCGTGCCCGAGTCCGAGGCCGACGAGTGCGCGAACAAGGCAGCGGCCGTGCTGCGCGCGGTCGCGGCGGCGCAGACGCTCCGGGCCGGTCGTTGACCGACGCGTCCACGACCGCTCCCGCCGCCGCGCGGCGGCCGTACGCGACGGCGCTCCTCGCTGCTGGCGGTCGGGAGCCTGGTCCTCCTGTGGTCCTACGGCCTGACCTGGAGCACGGCCGAGGTGCCCCTGCTCGCCGGCGCCGCCGACACCGACGCGGCTGCGCGAGCTCACCGGCCGCGACCTCCTCCCCGGCGCGGCGATGGCCGGCTGGGTGTCGCTGGCCGCCGTCGCCGGCATCGTGGCCACCCGGTCCTGGGGCCGCTCCGTCGTCGCGGCGATCGGGCTGCTCGCGGGCATCGTCGGGGCGGGTGCGGCAGTGGCCTACGCGCTGTCGCCGGGCTCCTTCGTCGACAGCGCGATCGGCCTGGAGCTGGGCGTCGACACGTCCGTGGTCTCGCACGCTGTCGCGGGATGGGCGGTCGCCGTCCTCGGCGGGGCCGCCGTGATCGTCGCGAGCGGCTGGACGCTCGCCCGGGGCAGGCAGTGGCCGACGCTCGGGTCCCGGTACGAGCGGCGGTCGCGGTCGACCCGCGCGGTGAGCGCGTGGGACGCGCAGGACTTGGGTCAGGATCCGACCGACGATCTGGTTGAATGACGCCATGTCGCAGCAGCAGACCGCCCCCGTCCACCACGACGACCACGGCTCGACGCCCGCCGCGTGGACCACGGTCGTCATCATCACCATCGCCTTCGTGGTCGGCACGCTCGCGATCATCCTCGGCAACTGGCCCATGTTCTGGGTGGGTGTGGCGCTGGTCGCCGTCGGCGCCATCGTCGGCAAGGTCATGGCGATGATGGGCATGGGCAAGAAGAAGGCCTGAGCCCCGCGTCGAGGCGACGATCGAGGCCCGCCTTACAGGAAATTGACCTGACCCTGACGGCCTGCGGACCGCGCGCGCGTCGCCGAGGCCGTCCGGTCTGACAGGCTGGTCCCGTGACTGTCGATGCCTCGCGCGGACTCGTGCTCGTGGTCGAGGACGAGCGCGCGATCTCGGACCTGCTGCGCCTCTACATCTCCCGCGAGGGCTTCGGCGTGCACGTCGTCGCCGACGGTCGGTCCGCCCTGGCCGCCGCCCGCACCATGCATCCCGCGGCGATCATCCTCGACGTCGGGCTGCCGGAGATGGACGGCACCGAGGTGTGCCGCCAGCTGCGCGCCGAGGGCAACTGGGTGCCGATCCTGTTCTGCACCGCCCGCGACGACGAGGTCGACCGCGTCCTCGGCCTCGAGCTGGGTGCCGACGACTACATCACCAAGCCGTTCAGCCCGCGCGAGGTCGTGGCCCGCGTGAAGTCGGTCGTGCGCCGCGCCTCGCTCGTGTCCGCCGACGACGCCCCGCTGACCCTGGGCGGCGTCAGCGTCGACCTGGTCACGCGCCGGGTCACCGTCGACGGCGAGCCGGTCAGCCTGACCGCCACGGAGTTCGACCTGCTGGCCCACCTCATGCAGCACCCGGGCCGGGTCTACACGCGCGAGCACCTGCTGTCCGAGGTGTGGGGGTACGCCGCCGTCGTGGGCACGCGCACGGTCGACGTGCACGTCGCCCAGGTGCGCGCCAAGCTCGGCGACGCCAGCCCCATCCGCACGGTGCGCGGCGTCGGCTACTCGGCCGAGGAGTCGAGCCAGGGATGAGCGGCGAGCCGGCGTCGAACCGGATGAGCATCGTCACCCGCACCGTCCTGCTGACGGCGGCCATCGCCGCCATCGCGGTGGTCGTCGCCGGCCTCGTCTCGTACCCGCTCGTCCGCTCGGCGGCCGAGACCCAGACCCGGGCCGACCTCGTGCGGCTCGCCGACCTCACCGCCACGGCGCTCGACGGTACGGTACGACGACGGGGACGGCGACGGGCGGCGCGACGAGCCGCTGCCCCGCAGCCTGATCGCCGCCCTGCAGGCGGAGCAGATCACCGGGCTACCTCGTCGCGCCGGGGGCGGCGGCGCCCCCCGGCGTCTCCCAGGAGGTCCTCGACGCGGCGCTCGCGCGGATCGTCGGTGTCGTCGGAGGGCCGCACCGACGACGGGATGGTGCTGGTCGAGGCCCGGCCCCTCGCCGACGGCAGTGCGGTCATCCTCGAGCAGCCCTTCACCGTGGTGGGAGTGGAGGCCGGCGACGGCGTGAAGCGCTTCGCGGTCGCGCTGCTGCTGGGCCTGCTCATCGCCGTGCCGATCGGCTACTGGGCGGCGGTGCGGCTCACGCGACCGCTGCGGGCGGCGCGCAACGCCGCCAACGAGATGGCGGCCGGCTCCCGCAACGTGGTCCTCGAGCCCGAGGGGCCCGCCGAGATCGCCGACATCGCCGAGTCGCTGAACCGGCTCAACGCCGCGCTGGTCGTGTCCGAGGGCCGCCAGCGCGAGTTCCTGCTGTCGGTGTCGCACGAGCTGCGCACGCCGCTCACGGCGGTGAAGGGCTACGCCGAGGCGCTGGCCGACGGCGTCATCGAGGGCGACGACGTGCCCCGCACCGGCGCGACGGTCGCGGGCGAGGCGGCGCGGCTCGACCGGCTCGTCACCGACCTGCTCGACCTCGCCCGGCTCGGCGCCGTCGACTTCCACGTCGTCCCCGTCGACGTCGACCTCGTGGAGATCGGCCAGGAGGCGGGGGACGTGTGGCGTGACCGGGCCCAGCCGGAGGGCGTCACGGCGCTGACCGAGCTGCCCGACGCGCCGATCGTCGCGCTGACCGATCCGATGCGGGTGCGCCAGATCATCGACAACCTCGCCGAGAACGCGCTGCGCGTCTCGCCGCCGGGGTCGGTGATGGTGCTCGCGATCCGCCAGGAGGGCGACTGGGGGATCGTCGAGGTGCGCGACTCCGGTCCCGGCCTGACCGACGACGACATCACGGTGGCCTTCGAGCCGGGCGTGCTGCACGAGCGGTACCGCGGCGTCCGGCCGGTGGGGACGGGCCTCGGGCTGGCGCTGGTCGGCCGGCTGGCGCACGGCCTCGGCGGCTCGGCGGAGGCGGGGCGCGCGGCCGAGGGGGGAGCGCGGTTCACGGTCCGGCTGCCGCTGTCCGGCGTTGCGACGTCAGGAGCGCGGCCGTCGGGCTGACGCTGGGTGCACCATGGCCGCATGAGCCCAGCCGACAGGACCCGCATCCGCGCCGCCACGGCAGCTGACAGCACCGATCTGCTCCGCCTGTGGGCCATGGTCTTCGACGAGGACGACACGGGGGCGGAGCCGACGTGGATGAGGCACGCGCGCGCGTGGTTCACCGCCGCCACCGAGGACCGGAGCACAGCGTGCTTCCCCGTGATCGAGGTCGACGGCGACGTCGTCGCCACCGCGGTCGCCACGCTGGAGATCGGCCCGCCTGGGCCGCACTGCCGCAGGGGGCGAACCGTTCGGCTGGCGAACGTCATCACCGTGCCGGAGCACCGCGGCAGGGGGTACGGAACGCTGATCGTGCGGGACGTGATCGAGTGGGCGCGGACGATCGACGCTGACCGGGTGGATCTCAGCGCCACGCCGGACGGGCAGCGCATCTACGAGAGCGTGGGCTTCCGGCTGACGACAGCCCCGAGGATGAAGTTGGTGCTCTAGGGAGCGGCCGGCTTGCGGTGAGCGCGCCCGCCCTTCGGCGTATCGTCCTCCCATGGGACCTGACGCACCTGCGGTGCTGACGGACGACGACATCGTCGTCCCCGCGCAGGTCGACGAGCGCAGTCGTCGGCGTCGCCTCGTCGCACCCCTTGTCACGGGCGGCGCGGTCCTCGGCGGACTGGGCTACCTCGCCGCCGTGGATCCCAACACGCCCGGCCACTACCCGCTGTGCCCGACCCGCGCGCTGTTCGGCGTGGACTGCCCGGGGTGCGGGGCGCTGCGCGGCACGCACGACCTCGTCACGGGCAACCTCGCGGGGGCCCTCGACCACAACGTCCTGCTGGTCGTGTTCCTGCCGCTCGCCGTCGTGCTCTGGGTGCGGTGGCTGCGTGCGGGCCTGGACGGGGCAGACCGCGGCGGTCTCGCGGGCGGTGGCGCAGCGCCGCACCACGGTGATGATCACGATGCTGGTGGCGCTGCTGGCGTTCGGCGTCATCCGCAACTTCGTGCCGTACCTCGGTTCCGGCATCGGCTAGGCCTCCAGCCTTCTGCGGACCGGCTGGTCCGCGAGCCCGCCGGAATGCCACGCGCCGGCGCGTGGCACTCTGTGCCGTGTGAGCGTGCTGGACGACATCGTCGCGGGAGTCCGGGAGGACGTGGCTGCGCGCATGGCGCTGGTCCCGCTCGACGAGCTGAAGGGCCGGGCCGCCAAGGTTCCGCCGGCCCGCGACGTGGCGGCGATCCTGTCCGACGAGGACGTCTGCGTGATCGCCGAGGTCAAGCGCGCGAGCCCGAGCCGGGGCCCGCTCGCCGACATCGCCGACCCGGCCGCGCTCGCCGTGCAGTACGAGCTCGGCGGCGCGCACTGCATCAGCGTCCTGACCGAGGAGCGCCGGTTCGGCGGATCGCTCGCCGACCTGGCAGCGGTCCGGGCCGCCGTCGACATCCCGGTGCTCCGCAAGGACTTCATCGTCACCAGCTACCAGCTGTGGGAGGCGAAGGCCTACGGCGCCGACATGATCCTGCTGATCGTGGCCGCGCTCGAGCAGCCCGCCCTGGTCAGCCTCATCGAGCGCACGCAGAGCCTCGGGCATGACCGCGCTGGTCGAGGTGCACGACGAGGACGAGATCGACCGCGCCGTCGAGGCCGGCGCCACCGTGATCGGCGTCAACGCCCGCAACCTGAAGACCCTCGAGGTCGACCGCGGCGTGTTCGCCCGGGTCGCCGACCGCATCCCGTCGTCGTGCGTGAAGATCGCCGAGTCCGGCGTGCGCGACGCCCACGACCTGATCGTCTACGCCGAGGCCGGCGCCGACGCGGTGCTCGTCGGCGAGAGCCTCGTCACGGGCAAGGACCCGCGCTCGGCCGTGCACGACCTGGTCACCGCCGGCGCGCATCCCGGCCCTGCGCCACGGGCAGGGACTGACATGGCCGTCGACAGCGTCGACGGCCGCCGTCGGCCACTTCGGCCCGTACGGCGGCCGGTTCGTCCCGGAGGCGCTGACGGCCGCCCTCGACGAGCTCGACGCCGCGTTCCGCACCGCCATCGCCGACCCGGCGTTCACCGCGCAGCTGGCGCGAGCTCGAGCGCACCTACACCGGCCGGCCCAATCCGCTGACCCCGGCCTGCGCTTCGGCGAGCTCTGCGGCGGCGCCCGCGTCTACCTCAAGCGCGAGGACCTCAACCACACCGGCTCGCACAAGATCAACAACGTCCTCGGCCAGGCGCTGCTCACCCGGCGCATGGGCAAGGACGCGGGTGATCGCCGAGACGGGCGCGGGCCAGCACGGCGTCGCCACCGCCACCGCTGCCGCGCTGATGGGCCTCGAGTGCACCGTCTACATGGGCGAGGAGGACACGCGGCGCCAGGCGCTCAACGTCGCCCGCATGAAGCTCCTCGGCGCCGAGGTCGTGCCGGTCACCGCGGGCAGCCGCACGCTCAAGGACGCCATCAACGAGGCCATGCGCGACTGGGTCACCACCGTCGACCGCACGCACTACGTGCTCGGCACCGTCACCGGCCCGCACCGTTCCCGACGATGGTGCGGCACTTCCACGAGGTCATCGGGCGCGAGGCGCGCGAGCAGATCCTCGCGGCCGAGGGGCGCCTGCCGGACGCGCTCGTCGCCTGCGTCGGCGGCGGCTCCAACGCGATGGGCCTGTTCAGCGCCTTCATCGACGACCCCGACGGTGCAGCTGCGCGGGTACGAGGCCGGGGGAGAGGGCGTCGCGACCGGCCGGCACGCGTCGCGGTTCGCGGCGGGCAGCCCAGGCGTGCTCCACGGCGCCCGCACCTACGTCATGCAGGACGAGTGGGGCCAGACGCTGCCCTCGCACTCGATCTCCGCGGGCCTCGACTACCCGGGCGTCGGCCCCGAGCACTCCTGGCTGCACGACACCGGCCGCGCGGTCTACGAGCCCGTCGACGACACCGAGGCGATGGAGGCGTTCGCCGCCCTGTGCCGCACCGAGGGCATCATCCCGGCGATCGAGATCGGCACACGCGCTGGCCGGTGCCATGCGGCTCGGCCGCGAGCTCGGACCGGACGCCGTCATCATCGTCAACCTGTCCGGTCGCGGCGACAAGGACGTCGAGACGGCCGCCCGCTGGTTCGGGATCGACCTGTCCGGGACGCAGGCCCCGTGAGCGCTGGACTCGCAGCGGTCTTCGCCCGCACCCGCGCCGAGGGCCGCGCCGCGCTGATCGGCTACCTGCCGGCCGGCTTCCCGACGCCGGAGCGAGTCGGTGGCGCTCATCACCGCGATGGTCGACGGCAGGAGTCGACATCATCGAGGTGGGCCTGCCCTACTCGGACCCGCTGATGGACGGCCCCGACATCCAGGCCGCGGTCGACATCGCCCTGCGCGCGGGCACGACGCCGGACACCGTCATCGACGTGGTCCGCGCAGGTGAGCGCCGCGGGCGGCACTGCCGTCGTGATGTCCTACTGGAACCCGATCGAGCGGTACGGCGTCGACCGCTTCGCCGCACGGCTCGCGGAGGCGGGCGGGCACGGCGTGATCACGCCCGACCTCACGCCCGAGGAGGCCGGCCCGTGGATCGCGGCCACGACGGCGCACGGCCTCGACCGGATCTTCCTGGTGGCGCCGTCGTCGACCGACGTGCGCATCACCACCGTGGCGTCGGTCACGTCCGGGTTCGTGTACGCCGCCTCGACCATGGGCGTCACCGGTGCCCGCACCCAGGTCAGCTCCGCGGCCCCCGAGCTCGTCGACCGGTCACGCGCGCTCACCGACCTGCCGATCGCCGTGGGGCTCGGCGTCTCGACGGGGGAGCAGGCCAGCGAGGTCGCGGCCTTCGCCGACGGCGTCATCGTCGGCTCGGCGTTCGTGCGGCTGATCCTCCAGGCGGCGAGCCACGACGCCGCCGTCGCCGACGTGTCGGCGCTCGCCCGCGAGCTGGCCGCCGGGGTGCGCGAGGCCTGAGGCGGCGGTCCGGAACGGAACCACGGAGTCCCTTGAAGCGTCAACCAAGCACACCACGTACGGTGTACCGACACAGATGTCCGCGCCCGGCCCCCGGGCGCAGCGAGACCGGGAGAGAGCGTTCATGAGCGAGGCCGGGAAGAACCGTCGAGACCGTGCAGCCGCCGCGCGCGAGGAAGCCAACGCCGGGGAGCGCAAGCGCGAGCGGATGGTCCGGATCATCGGCGCCATGACCGTCGTCGTCGTGGTCTTCGGCATCATCGGCGTCGCCCTCGTCGCCCGCAACTCCTCCGACACCGGCACCGTGGCCGCGCCCTCAGCAGACCCGAACGCCCCGCTCCCGGCGACCGCCCTGCCGGCCGACGACGAGCGCGCCTTCGCCGTGCCCTACCCGGGCACAACCAGCGCCGACGCGCCCGTGCTCGAGATCTGGGAGGACTTCCAGTGCCCGGCCTGCGGCGCCGTGGAGGCGGCCAACGGTGCCGGCATCGAGTCCCTCGCCGACGCCGGCAAGATCCAGCTGATCTGGCGGCCGACGACGTTCCTCGACCGCAACCTCGGCAACGACGCCTCCGCGCGCGCCACCGCGGCCTGGGGCTGCGCCATCGACGCGGGCAAGGCGACCGAGTACCACACGCACGGTCTTCGCCAACCAGCCCGAGCAGGAGGGCACCGGCTGGACCGACGAGCAGCTGCTCGACGTTCGCCGAGGACGCGGGCATCACCGGCGCGGACCTCGACACGTTCACCCAGTGCGTCGCCGACGACACGTACGTGGGATGGGCTGCCAACAGCACCGACGTCTTCTACACGAGCAACATCCCCGGCACCCCGCTGGCGAAGCTGAACGGCGTGGAGATCCCGACCGAGGTCCTCGTCGACCAGGCGGCGCTGGAGAAGCTGGTGGACGAGGCGGCTGCGGCCGGCACCGCGGGCCCGTCGCCGGCCGCGTCGCCCGCCGCGTCCTGACCTCGTCGCCCAGGTGACCCTCACGTCGATCGCTGCGTCGATCCCGAGCCCCGACCAGGGCGTCTGGTCGCTCGGCCCGGTGCCGATCAGGGCGTACGCCCTGCTGATCGTCCTCGGCATCGTCGTGGCGGTGTGGTGGGGCAACCGGCGCTACGTCGCGCGCGGCGGCGAGCCGAGCGTCATCACCGATGTCGCCATCTGGGCGGTCCCGTTCGGCATCGTGGGCGGCCGGCTCTACCACGTCATCTCGGACAACCAGCTCTACTTCGGCCCCGACGGGGCCGGCTGGGCGGCCGCCCTGCGCATCTGGGACGGCGGACTCGGCATCTGGGGAGCCGTGGCCTTCGGGGCGCTGGGCGCCTGGATCGGTGCCCGCCGCGCTGGCGTCCTGCTGCCCCCGGTGGGCGACGCGATCGCCCCTGGCATCGTCGTCGCGCAGGCGATCGGCCGCTGGGGCAACTGGTTCAACCAGGAGCTCTTCGGCGCACCGACCGACCTCCCGTGGGGCCTGGAGATCGACACCATCCACCGGCCCGCGGGGTACGAGGAGTTCGCGACCTTCCACCCCACCTTCCTGTACGAGTCGCTGTGGCTGGTCGGCGTCGCACTCGTCCTCGTATGGGCGGACCGCCGGTTCCAGATGGGTCACGGACGGGTGTTCGCCCTCTACGTGCTGCTGTACTGCTCAGGTCGCGTCTGGATCGAGGCCCTGCGCATCGACTCGGCGAACACGATCCTGGGGCTGCGCCTCAATGTGTGGACGGCACTGCTGGTGGGCGTTGGTGCACTCGCGTATCTCGTCGTGTCGTCTCGCCTGCGCCCCGGCCGCGAGACGGTCCTGACCCGCGATGAGCGCACCCCGCAGGTGGAACAGCCGCCCGTCGGGTAGTCTGACGCACCGCGGGCCAACGTCGTCCCGTGCTCGGCAGCGCGGCCCACCCGGGCCACCATCCCTCGCGGATGTGCTGCCACCGGACGACGAAGGACGACCATGCTCACCTCTGCTGCGCAGCCTGCCCCTCAGGGCCTCTACGACGGCCGTCACGAGCACGACGCCTGCGGCGTCGCCTTCGTCGCCACCCTCACCGGCGTGCCGTCGCACGACATCGTCGACAAGGCCCTCACCGCCCTGCGCAACCTCGAGCACCGGGGCGCCTCGGGCGCCGAGCCGGACAGCGGCGACGGGGCCGGGATCCTCTTCCAGGTGCCTGACCGGTACCTGCGGGACGAGGTGGACTTCGAGCTGCCGGCGCCGGGCCACTACGCGGTCGGCATCGGCTTCCTGCCGGTCGACGAGGTCGCGGCAGGCGTCGTGCGCGACGGCGTGGGTGCGATCGCCGCTGCAGGAGGGCCTGCGCGTGCTCGGCTGGCGCGAGGTGCCGACCGACCCGTCGCTCGTGGGGGCCACCGCGCGCAGCGTGATGCCGTCGTTCTGGCAGCTCTTCGTCGCCGCCGAGCGCGGTGACATCTCGGGCCTCGAGCTGGATCGTCGGGCGTTCCCGCTGCGCAAGCGCGTCGAGCACGAGCTCGGCGTCTACTTCGCATCGCTGTCGGCCCGGACGATCGTCTACAAGGGGATGCTCACCACCGGGCAGCTCGAGCCCTTCTACCCCGAGCTGTCCGACCCGCGCCTTGAGTCCGCGCTCGCCCTGGTGCACTCGCGCTTCTCCACCAACACGTTCCCGTCCTGGCCGCTGGCGCATCCCTACCGGTACATCTCCCACAACGGGGAGATCAACACGGTGCGCGGCAACCGCAACTGGATGCAGGCCCGCGAGGCCATGCTGACGTCCAAGGTGGTGTCCGGCGACATCACCCGGCTGTTCCCGATCTGCACGCCCGGCGGCAGCGACTCCGCCTCGTTCGACGAGGTGCTGGAGCTGCTCCACCTCGCGGGCCGCTCACTCCCGCACTCGGTCCTGATGATGATCCCCGAGGCGTGGGAGAACAACCCCTCGATGGATCCCGCGCGCCGGGCGTTCTACGAGTTCCATGCCAACTTCATGGAGCCCTGGGACGGCCCCGCCAACGTCTGCTTCACCGACGGCACCCAGATCGGTGCAGTCCTCGACCGGAATGGCCTGCGCCCCGGGCGCTTCTGGGTCACGACCGACGGACTCGTCGTGCTGGCATCCGAGGCAGGCGTCCTCGACATCGACCCCGCCTCGATCGTGCGCAAGGGCCGCCTGCAGCCCGGCCACATGTTCCTCGTGGACACCGAGGCGGGCCGGATCATCGAGGACGACGAGGTCAAGTCCCAGCTCGCGGCCGAGTACCCGTACGGCGAGTGGCTCCATGCCGGGCTGATCCATCTCGAGGCCCTCCCCGAGCGCGAGCACATCGTCCACACGCCGCTGTCGGTCGCGCGCCGGCAGCAGACCTTCGGCTACACGGAGGAGGAGCTGCGGATCATCGTCGAGCCGATGGCCCGTGCCGGTGCGGAGCCGATCGGGTCGATGGGCACGGACACGCCCATCGCCGTGCTGTCCTCGCGGCCCCGGATGATCTTCGACTACTTCGCGCAGCTCTTCGCCCAGGTGACGAACCCCCCGCTCGACGCCATCCGCGAGGAGATCGTCACCTCGCTGTCGAGCATCATCGGCCCCGAGGGCAACCTCCTGGAGCCGGGTGCCGCCCATTGCCGCCAGGTGGTGCTGCCGTTCCCGGTGATCGACAACGACGAGCTCAGCAAGGTCCTGCACATCAACGACGACGGCCACTTCTCCGGCTTCGCCGGAGTGCGGATCTCGGGGCTCTACCCGGTCGCGGGCGGCGGCGACGCCCTCGAGCGCCGGCTCAACGAGATCTTCCACGAGGTCGACGCCGTCATCCGGCAGGGCAAGCGGTTCATCGTGCTGTCCGACCGCGACAGCGACGCGCAGCTCGCGCCGATCCCGTCGCTCCTGCTGTGCGCCGCTGTCCACCACCACCTCGTGCGAACGAAGACGCGCACGATGGTGGGGCTGCTGGTCGAGGCGGGTGACGTCCGCGAGGTGCACCACGTCGCGCTGCTCATCGGCTACGGCGCTGCCGCCGTGAACCCCTACCTCGCGCTCGAGTCCGTGGAGGACCTGGTCCGCCGCGGCGTGATCACCGACGTCACGCCCGAGAAGGCCATGCGCAACATCGTCAAGGCGCTCGGCAAGGGCGTGCTCAAGGTCATGTCGAAGATGGGCGTCTCCACCGTGGCCTCGTACCGCGGCGCCCAGATCTTCGAGGCCGTCGGGCTGTCCCAGGGCGTGATCGACGCCTACTTCACCGGCACCGCGTCCAAGCTCGGCGGCGTCGACCTCGACGTCATCGCCGAGGAGGTGGCCATGCGCCATCGCGTGGCCTACCCGCCGTCGGGCATCGCCCCCGCGCACCGCACGCTCGACGTCGGCGGCGAGTACCAGTGGAGGCGCGAGGGCGAGCCGCACCTGTTCGACCCCGAGACGGTGTTCCGCCTGCAGCACGCGACGCGCAACCGGCGTTTCGACATCTTCCAGCAGTACTCGCAGCGCGTGGACGAGCAGTCCGAGCGGCTCATGACGCTGCGGGGGCTGTTCCGCTTCCGGGAGGGCGTGCGCGAGCCCATCGCGATCGACGAGGTCGAGCCCGTCTCGTCGATCGTCCGGCGCTTCTCCACCGGTGCGATGTCGTACGGGTCCATCTCGCAGGAGGCGCACGAGACCCTGGCCATCGCCATGAACCGGCTCGGCGGCAAGTCCAACACGGGCGAGGGCGGCGAGGATCCCGAGCGCTTCGTCCCGGTGCCGAACGGCGACTCCAAGCGCTCGGCCGTCAAGCAGGTGGCCTCCGGCCGCTTCGGCGTGACCAGCGAGTACCTCGTCAACAGCGACGACATCCAGATCAAGATGGCGCAGGGCGCGAAGCCCGGCGAGGGCGGCCAGCTGCCGGGCCACAAGGTGTACCCGTGGATCGCCAAGACCCGGCACTCCACCCCGGGAGTGGGGCTGATCTCGCCGCCGCCGCACCACGACATCTACTCGATCGAGGATCTCGCCCAGCTGATCCACGACCTCAAGAACGCCAACCCTCGGGCCCGCGTGCACGTCAAGCTGGTGTCCGAGGTCGGCGTCGGCACGGTCGCCGCCGGCGTCGCGAAGGCGCATGCCGACGTCGTCCTGATCTCCGGGCACGACGGCGGCACCGGTGCGTCGCCGCTGACGTCGCTCAAGCACGCGGGTGCGCCCGTGGGAGCTCGGCCTCGCCGAGACCCAGCAGACGCTGCTGCTCAACGGCCTGCGCGACCGCGTCGTCGTGCAGACCGACGGCCAGCTGAAGACCGGGCGCGACGTCGTCATCGCGGCGCTGCTCGGCGCCGAGGAGTACGGCTTCGCCACCGCACCGCTGGTCGTCAGCGGCTGCATCATGATGCGCGTCTGCCACCTCGACACCTGCCCGGTCGGCGTCGCGACGCAGAACCCCGTGCTGCGGGAGCGATTCACCGGCAGGCCCGAGTTCGTGGAGACCTTCTTCGAGTACATCGCCGAGGAGGTGCGCGCGCTGCTCGCCGCGCTGGGCTTCCGCACGCTCGACGAGGCGATCGGCCGGGCGGAGCTGCTCGACGTGGAGCAGGCCGTCGACCACTGGAAGGCGGCGGGTCTCGACCTCGCCCCGATCCTGCACGTGCCGGCCATCGACGAGTCGATGTCGCGGCGTCAGACCACGCGTGCAGGACCACGGCCTCGACCGCGCGCTCGACCGCCAGCTGATCGAGCTGTGCGAACCGGCCCTCGCGCGGCTGGAACCCGTCCGGGCCCAGCTGCCGATCCGCAACGTCAACCGCACCGTCGGCACGATGCTGGGCTCGGAGGTCACCAGGCTCCATGGCGGCGCAGGGCTGCCCGACGAGACGATCGACCTGACGTTCACCGGTTCCGCGGGCCAGTCCTTCGGGGCGTTCCTGCCGGCCGGCGTCACGCTGCGGCTCGAGGGCGACGGCAACGACTACGTCGGCAAGGGCCTCAGTGGCGGTCGTCTCGTCCTGCGCCCGCACCGCGACGCGATCCTCGTCGCGCACGACAACATCATCGCCGGCAACGTGATCGGCTACGGCGCCACCGGCGGCGAGCTGTTCATCCGCGGACGGGTGGGGGAGCGCTTCTGCGTCCGCAACTCCGGTGCGACGGCCGTCGTCGAGGGAGTGGGCGACCATGCGCTGGAGTACATGACCGGCGGCGTCGCGGTCATCCTCGGCACCACCGGCCGCAACCTCGGCGCCGGAATGTCGGGTGGGGTGGCGTACGTCCTCGACCTGGACCCGGGCCTGGTCAACCCGGAGATGGTGGACCTCGACCCGATGTCCGCCGACGACATCGACCGGCTGCACGGGCTGCTGCGGCGGCACGCGGAGGAGACGGAGTCGCAGCGGGCGATGGAGCTGCTGGCGGACTGGCCGTCGGCGGCACACCGATTCACCACGGTGATGCCGAAGGACTACAAGCGCGTGCTGCGGCTGCGCGCCGAGGCAGAGGAGAAGGGCATGGACCCGATGGTCGCGGTCATGGGAGGCATCAATGGCTGATCCGAAGGGCTTCCTGACCACCGGCCGGGAGCTGCCCACGAGGCGTCCGGTCGACGTCCGCATCCAGGACTGGCGCGAGGTGTACGAGCCGTTCGCGGCGGAGCGGCTCGAGAAGCAGGCCGGCCGCTGCATGGACTGCGGCATCCCGTTCTGCCACAACGGCTGCCCGCTCGGCAACCTCATCCCCGAGTGGAACAACCTGGTGTGGCAGCACGACTGGAAGGACGCGATCGAGCGGCTGCACGCCACGAACAACTTCCCGGAGTTCACCGGGCGGCTGTGCCCCGCGCCGTGCGAGACCGCGTGCGTCCTGGGCATCAACCAGGACCCCGTCACGATCAAGCAGGTCGAGGTGTCGATCATCGACAGGGCGTGGGACGAGGGCTGGGTCACCCCGCAGCCGCCCGTCCGCCTCACCGGCAAGACCGTCGCGGTCATCGGGTCCGGGCCCGCCGGCCTCGCCGCCGCCCAGCAGCTGGCGCGCGCCGGGCACACCGTCGCCGTGTTCGAGCGGGCCGACCGCATCGGCGGGCTCCTGCGCTACGGCATCCCCGAGTTCAAGATGGAGAAGCGGCACCTCGACCGCCGGCTCGCCCAGATGGAGGCGGAGGGCGTCAAGTTCCGCTCCGGCGTCGAGATCGGCATCGACCTGACCGGCGAGGACCTGCGGCTGCGCTACGACGCCGTCGTCGTCGCCATCGGCGCGACGGCCTGGCGCGACCTGCCGGTGCCCGGCCGCGACCTGGCCGGCGTCTACCAGGCCATGGAGTACCTGCCGCTGGCCAACCGCGTGCAGCAGGGCGACCTCGAGGCCTCGCCGATCGACGTCCGCGGCAAGCACGTGGTCATCATCGGCGGCGGCGACACCGGTGCCGACTGCCTCGGCACGGCGCACCGCCAGGGCGCGGCCTCGGTCACGCAGCTGGAGATCATGCCGACGCCGCCGGACACCCGGCCCGACGCGCAGCCGTGGCCGACGTACCCGATGACCTACCGGGTCTCCAGCGCGCACGAGGAGGGCGGCGAGCGCATGTTCGCCGTCTCGACCGAGTCGTTCGTCGACGACGGGTCGGGACGGGTGCGCGCCCTGCAGCTCGTCGAGGTCGAGCCGCACGAGGGCGGCTTCCGTCCGCGCGAGGGCTCGCAGCGGGAGATCCCGGCCGACTTCGTGTTCCTCGCCATGGGCTTCGTCGGCCCGGAGCGCGGCGGCCTCGTCGACCAGCTCGGCCTCACGCTCGACCAGCGCGGGAGCATCGTCCGCGATGCCGGCTACCGGTCCGACGTGCCCGGGGTGTTCGTCGCCGGCGACGCCGGCCGCGGGCAGTCGCTGATCGTGTGGGCGATCGCCGAGGGCCGCGCGGCCGCGGCGGCCGTCGATGCCCACCTCATGGGCAGCACCAACCTGCCGTCGCCGATCCCGGCGACGGCCCGTCCGCTGCTCGTGTGACCCACACCACTCCTGCAACCGCTTACGGATAGGCTCCTCCCCATGCGTCGCGCCAAGATCGTTGCCACCCTCGGACCCGCCACCAGCTCGCTGGAGCAGATCCGCGGACTCGTCGAGGCCGGGCATGGACGTCGCTCGCCTGAACCTTTCGCACGGGTCGCACGACGTGCACCTGGCGGTCTACACGAACGTGCGCGCCGCCGCCGACGAGGCGGGCCGGGGGGTCGGCATCCTCGTCGACCTGCAGGGTCCCAAGATCCGGCTCGGGCGCTTCGCGTCCGGCCCGGTCGTGCTGCAGAACGGCGACGAGTTCATCGTCACGACCGACGACGTTCCCGGCGACGCCCGCATCGTCTCGACGACCTACTCCGGGCTCCCGCACGACGTCACCCCCGGCGATCTCGTCCTGGTCGACGACGGCCGCATCGAGCTCAAGGTCACCAAGGTCGACGGCAACAACGTCCACACGGTCGTGGTCGAGGGCGGCCGCGTCTCGGACAACAAGGGCTTCAACCTCCCCGGCGTCGCGGTGAGCGTCCCGGCGCTGTCCGAGAAGGACCGCGAGGACCTGCGCTGGGCGCTGCGCACGGGCGCCGACCTCATCGCGCTGTCGTTCGTCCGCAGCGCGGCCGACGTGGCCGACGTCCACGAGATCATGGACGAGGAGGGCGTGCGCCTGCCGGTCCTCGCGAAGGTCGAGAAGCCGCAGGCCATCGAGAACCTCGAGGAGATCATCGCGGCGTTCGACGGCGTGATGGTCGCGCGCGGCGACCTCGGCGTGGAGCTCCCGCTGGAGGCCGTCCCGCTGGTCCAGAAGCGGGCCATCCACCTGTGCCGCGAGGCCGGCAAGCCGGTCATCGTGGCGACCCAGATGCTCGACTCGATGGCCGTGGCCAACCGCCCGACCCGCGCCGAGGCCAGCGACGTCGCCAACGCCGTCCTCGACGGCGCCGACGCCCTCATGCTCTCCGGCGAGACGAGCGTCGGCGAGCACCCCAACCTCGTCGTCGAGACGATGAGCCGCATCATCGAGCACGTCGAGACGTGGGCGCTCCACCAGCTGCCCGTCGCTCTCCGATCCCTGGACCGGCTCGACGGCGCGGGCCGTGACGCACGCGGCGGTCGACGTGGCCGAGGGCATCGACGCGACCCACCTCATCGCCTTCACCGAGACCGGCTCCTCCGCGCGCCTGATCGCCCGCTGGCGCCATCGCACGCCGCTGCTCGCCTTCACGCCGAACCCGCGGGTGCGCAGCCAGCTGTCGCTCGTGTGGGGCGTCGAGACCTTCCTCGTGCCGAACGTCGAGCACACCGACGACATGGTGGTGCAGGTCGACAAGGCGCTGCTGGAGATCGGCCGGGCCACGTTCGGCGACCGGGTCGTCATCGTCGCCGGCGTGCCGCCGGGCGTGCCCGGCACCACGAACGGCATGCGCGTGCACAAGATGGGCAGCGCCGAGAAGTTCAACGCCGGCGTCTGACCCACTCTCCGTTTGTCCCGGAATCCGGGACCAATCGGCGAAGAAGGGCCTGCCGGGCGCCGGGATCGCCGACTTCTCCCGGTGGCGGACTCAGGCGCCGGTGCTACGACGAGGCACGGACTGGGCGATCGGCGAGGACGCACCCCAGGGGTCGGGATCGCGATGGTCCCGGTTCCGGGCTGGAGCGGTTGGGGGGCGGGCCCCTGCAGGCCGGCACGCCCACTAGGCTGCACGTGATCGACATCCTTTAATGCCCGTCCAGTGAGGCGGGGAAGGGGGTCCGCATGGATTCTGCGCGCGTGCACGTCGTCCTCGACGATGCCGACATCGGCCGCGCCATCCGCCGCATCGCCCACGAGATCGTGGAGAAGTCGCGCGGCTCCGAATCGCTCATCCTGCTCGGCATCCCCACGCGCGGCGTCGCCCTCGCCCAGCGCATCGCCGCGGCCATCGCGTCGATCGAGGGCACCGAGGTGCCGGTGGGGGCGCTCGACATCACGCTCTACCGCGACGACCTCCGGCTGCGCCCCGCCCGGGCGCTCGAGCCGACGACCATCCCGCCTGGGGGCATCGACGACAAGGTCGTGATCCTCGTCGACGACGTGCTCTTCTCCGGACGCACCGTGCGCGCGGCCCTCGACGCCCTCAACGACGTCGGTCGGCCCGCGGCCGTCCAGCTCGCGGTCCTCGTCGACCGCGGGCACCGGCAGCTGCCGATCCGGCCGGACTACGTCGGCAAGAACCTGCCGACCTCGCTGACGGAGCAGGTGAGGGTCGAGGTGGCCGACGTCGACGGCGCCGACCGCGTCACGATCCTGGGGGAGGCGTCGTGAAGCACCTGCTGTCCGCCGCCGACCTGAGCCGCGACGAGGCCGTCCTCGTGCTCGACACCGCGGCCGAGCTCGCGGCCGTCACCGATCGCTCCGTCAAGAAGCTGCCGACCCTGCGCGGACGCACCGTCGTCAACCTGTTCTTCGAGGACTCCACCCGCACGCGCATCTCGTTCGAGGTCGCCGCCAAGCGGCTCTCGGCCGACGTCATCAACTTCGCCGCCAAGGGCTCGTCGGTCTCGAAGGGGGAGAGCCTGAAGGACACGGCCCTCACCCTGGAGGCCATGGGCGCCGACGCCGTGGTCATCCGGCACGGGTCGTCGGGCGCGCCGCACCGGCTGGCGACGGCCGGCTGGATCGGCGGGTCCGTCGTCAACGCCGGCGACGGCACGCACGAGCACCCGACGCAGGCGCTCCTCGACGCGTTCACGATCCGACGCCACCTGCGCGACGGGCAGGGCGACCTCTCCGGGCTCCGCGTGGCCGTCGTCGGCGACATCCTCCACAGTCGCGTGGCTCGCTCGAACGTGCTCCTCCTCCGCACGCTCGGTGCCGACGTGACCCTCGTCGCGCCGCCGACACTGATGCCCTACGGCGTCGAGTCCTGGCCGTGCGCGATGACGTACGACATCGACTCGGTGCTTCCCGACGTCGATGCCGTCATGATGCTGCGGGTGCAGGGCGAGCGCATGCAGGCCGCCTACTTCCCCTCGACGCTCGAGTACTCGCGGCTGTACGGGCTCGACTCCCGGCGCATGTCGCTGCTGCCCGACCACGCCATCGTGATGCATCCCGGACCGATGAACCGCGGCATGGAGATCTCCGCCGACGTGGCGGACTCGCCGCGCGCCGTGATGGTCGAGCAGGTCGCCAACGGGGTCAGCGTGCGGATGGCCGTGCTCTACCTGCTGCTCGGCGGCATGAAGGAGGAGATCTGATGGCGTACGTGCTGCGTGGGGTGCGTCCCTACGGCGAGGAGCCGGTCGACATCGTCGTGTCCGACGGCGTCATCACCGACCTCGCCCCGGCCGGCTCGGCCGGCGGCGAGGTGATCGACGCCGACGGCCTCGTGGCGCTGCCGGGCTTCGTCGACCTGCACACCCACCTGCGCGAGCCCGGTCGCGAGGACGCCGAGACCGTGCTGACCGGCTCGCAGGCCGCCGCCCTCGGCGGCTTCACCTGCGTGCACGCCATGGCCAACACCACCCCCGTCGCCGACACCGCGGGCGTCGTCGAGCAGGTCTGGCGCCTGGGCCAGGTGGCCGGTCTCGTCGACGTGCGACCGGTCGGCGCCGTGACGGTCGGCCTGGACGGCGTGCGCATGGCCGAGCTGGGGGCCATGGCCCACTCGGCGGCCGAGGTGCGGGTGTTCAGCGACGACGGCAAGTGCGTGCACGACGCCGTGCTCATGCGCCGGGCTCTCGAGTACGTGAAGGCGTTCGACGGCGTCGTCGCCCAGCATGCGCAGGAGCCCCGGCTCACCGAGCACGCGCAGATGAACGAGGGCGAGCTGTCCGGGCGCCTGGGCCTCACCGGCTGGCCGGCCGTGGCCGAGGAGGCGATCATCGCGCGCGACGTCCTGCTGGCCCAGCACGTCGGCTCGCGCCTGCACGTCTGCCATGTGTCGACGGCGGGATCCGTCGAGGTCATCCGATGGGCGAAGGCGCGGGGGGTGCCGGTCACGGCCGAGGTCACCCCGCATCACCTCATGCTCACCGAGGACCTCGTCACGTCGTACGACCCGCTGTTCAAGGTCAACCCGCCGCTGCGCACCGCCGCCGACGTCGCCGCGCTCCGCGCAGCGCTGGCCGACGGCACCATCGACGCGATCGCCACCGACCATGCGCCGCACCCGCACGAGGACAAGGACTGCGAGTGGGCCGCGGCCGCCATGGGCATGCTCGGTCTCGAGACGGCCTTCAGCGTCGCGATGGCCACGATGGTCGAGCCGGGGCTGCTGTCCTGGCGCGAGCTGGCCGACCGCATGTCCGTCCGCCCGGCGCGCATCGGGCGCGTGACCACACAGGGACATGACCTCGTCGTGGGCGCCGTCGCCAACATCGCCGTGGTCGACCCGTCCGGCTCGCGCACGATCACGCCGACGGCACTGGCCTCCAAGAGCCGCAACACCCCCTACGCCGGCATGGAGCTCCCCGGCCGGGTCGTGCACACGCTCTACGCGGGCACGCCCACCGTGCTCGACGGGGCGCTCGCATGACCGCGCGTGCTCCGGAGGTCGTCGTCGCACTGCCGTGCAGCCGACTACGCCGAGCAGGCCGAGGTCACGAACTGGCCGGCCCGCATCGGTCCTGGTCGTCGCGATGCTGGCGCTCATCGCGCTGGCGCTGTGGGGGATGCGGCGGGGCTGGAAGCATCGGCAGCAGCGCCAGGCCGATGTTCCCGCGCCGGCCGAGACGCCGCCCGCCGACGCCATGCTGGGCGAGCCGATCGAGGGCCTGTTCGCCGGCACCGGCACGAACGGCGACTGGATGGACCGCATCGTCGTGCATGACCTCGGCGTCCGCAGCCGGGCCGCCGATCGCCTGGGGCCCCGACGGCATCTGGCTCGACCGGCAGGGTGCCCGGAGCGTCTTCATCCCCGCTGCCGCGGTCGTCGGCGTGCGCACCGACCGCGGGGTGGCCGGGACCGTCCGCTCGAAGGACGGCATGGTCGTGGTCACCTGGCGGCTCGGCGACCGGGTCGTCGACACCGGCTTCCGGGCGGATGCGGCGGCCGACCACGCCACTGTGTTGGATGGGCTTGTGACGACCTTCGCGACGGGAGTGCAGTGATGAAGGCGCCGGCACCAGCGGTCCTGGTGCTCGAGGACGGACGCACGATGCACGGAGACGCCTACGGGGCCGTCGGCACGACGTTCGGTGAGGCCGTGTTCTCCACCGGCATGAGCGGGTACCAGGAGACCCTGACGGACCCGTCCTACCACCGCCAGGTCGTCGTGATGACGGCACCGCACATCGGCAACACCGGCATGAACGACGAGGACGGGGAGTCGTCGCGGATCTGGGTGGCCGGCTACGTCGTGCGCGACCCCTCCCGCGTGGCGTCCAACTGGCGCGCGACGCGCGGTCTCGAGGACCAGCTTGTCGAGCAGGGCATCGTCGGGATCAGCGGCATCGACACCCGCGCCCTCACCCGCCACCTGCGCGAGCGCGGGGCGATGCGGGTCGGGATCTTCAGCGGGCCTGACGCCGAGCACACCCCCGAGGACCTGCTGGCCCGGGTGCAGGCGAGTCCCGGCATGGTCGGGGCCGACCTCACCGGCGACGTCACCACCCCCGAGGCCTACGTGATCCCGGCCGTGGGGGAGCGGCGCTTCACCGTCGCGGCGGTCGACCTCGGGATCAAGTCGATGACCCCGCACCAGATGGCCACGCGGGGCATGGAGGTCCACGTGGTGCCCGCGACTGCCACGGCCGAGGAGATCCGTGCCCTCGGGCCGGACGGCGTCTTCTTCTCCAACGGCCCGGGCGACCCGGCCACCGCCGACGCCGCCGTGGAGCTCATGACGGCCTTCCTTGCCGACGGCACGCCGGTGTTCGGCATCTGCTTCGGCAACCAGGTCCTCGGCCGTGCGCTCGGGCTCGGCACCTACAAGCTGCGCTACGGGCACCGCGGGATCAACCAGCCGGTCAAGGACCTCGCGTCGGGACGGGTGGCCGTCACCGCGCACAACCACGGCTTCGCCGTCGACGCGCCCCGCACCGGCCAGTTCGACACCCCGTTCGGGCGGGCGACCGTCAGCCATGTCTGCCTCAACGACGACGTCGTCGAGGGCCTGCGCTGCCTCGACGCCCCCGCGTTCAGCGTCCAGTACCACCCGGAGGCAGCGGCCGGTCCGCATGACGCCGACTACCTGTTCGACGAGTTCGCCAGCCCTGATGGACACCGCGCGAGCAGGACGGAGCGCCTGATGCCCCGCCGCCAGGACATCACGTCGGTGATGGTGATCGGCTCCGGGCCGATCGTCATCGGCCAGGCGTGCGAGTTCGACTACTCGGGCACGCAGGCGTGCCGCGTGCTGCGCGCCGAGGGTCTGCGCGTCGTGCTCGTCAACTCCAACCCGGCCACGATCATGACCGACCCCGAGTTCTCGGACGCGACGTACGTCGAGCCGATCACTCCGGAGTTCGTCGAGCGCATCATCGCCAAGGAGCGCCCGGACGCGCTGCTGCCGACCCTCGGCGGGCAGACCGCGCTGAACGCCGCGATGGCCCTGCACAAGAGCGGGGTCCTCGAGAAGTACGGCGTCGAGCTCATCGGCGCCGACGTCGACGCGATCGAGCGCGGCGAGAACCGCGAGCTGTTCCGCCAGATCGTCGCCGACGTCGGCGGCGAGAGCGCGCGATCGGCGGTCTGCCACTCGATCGAGGACTGCCTCGCCGCTGTCGACGACCTCGGCTATCCCGTCGTCGTCCGTCCGTCGTTCACGATGGGCGGCGCCGGCTCGGGCATCGCGTACGACGAGACCGACCTCCATCGCATCGCCGGCTCCGGCCTGCAGGCGAGCCCCACCACCGAGGTCCTCCTCGAGGAGTCGATCATCGGCTGGAAGGAGTACGAGCTCGAGCTGATGCGCGACCGCAACGACAACGTCGTGGTCGTCTGCTCCATCGAGAACCTCGACCCGATGGGCGTGCACACCGGCGACTCGATCACGGTGGCGCCCGCGCTGACCCTCACCGACCGCGAGTACCAGCGGATGCGCGACGTCGGCATCGACATCATCCGCGCCGTCGGCGTCGACACCGGCGGCTGCAACATCCAGTTCGCGATCAACCCCGACGACGGCCGCCTCATCGTCATCGAGATGAATCCGCGCGTCTCCCGCTCGTCCGCCCTCGCCTCCAAGGCGACCGGCTTCCCGATCGCGAAGATCGCCGCGCGCCTGGCGATCGGCTACACGCTCGACGAGATCCCCAACGACATCACCCGCGAGACGCCGGCGTCGTTCGAGCCGACGCTCGACTACATCGTCGTCAAGGTCCCGAGGTTCGCGTTCGAGAAGTTCCCGCAACGCCGACGCCACGCTGACGACCACGATGAAGAGCGTCGGGGAGGCCATGGCCATCGGCCGCAACTTCCCCGAGGCCCTGCAGAAGGCGCTGCGCTCCCTCGAGAAGGCCGACGCGGTCTTCTCGTGGCCGACGAGCCGATCCGACGTCGACGTCGACGCGCTCCTGGCCACCATGCGGGTGCCGCGCGACGGACGGCTCTCCGAGGTGCAGCTGGCGCTCTGGGCGGGAGCGGGCATCGACGCCGTGCACGAGGCGAGCAACATCGACCCGTGGTTCCTCGACCAGATCTGCCAGATCAACGAGCGCGCCGACGAGGTGCGCGCCGCCGAGACCCTCGACCATCGCACGCTCATGCGCGCGAAGCGGTTCGGCTTCTCCGACCGCCAGCTCGGCGAGCTGCGCGGCCTCCGGGAGGACGAGGTGCGCGAGCTGCGGCACGAGCTCGGGGTACGCCCGGTCTACAAGACGGTCGACACGTGCGCGGCCGAGTTCGCGGCGCTCACCCCGTACCACTACTCCTCGTACGACGAGGAGACGGAGGTCGTGCCGAACGACCGCGAGAAGGTGATCATCCTGGGCTCCGGGCCCAACCGGATCGGCCAGGGCATCGAGTTCGACTACTCGTGCGTGCATGCGGCGCTCACGCTGCGCGAGGCGGGGTACGAGACGATCATGGTCAACTGCAACCCCGAGACCGTGTCGACCGACTACGACACGTCCGACCGGCTGTACTTCGAGCCGCTCACGCTCGAGGACGTGCTCGAGGTCGTGCACGCCGAGCAGCAGACGGGTCGGCTCGTGGGCGTCATCGTCCAGCTCGGCGGGCAGACGCCGCTCGGGCTGGCGCAGCGGCTCAAGGACGCCGGCGTGCCCGATCATCGGCACGAGCCCCGAGTCGATCCATCTCGCCGAGGAGCGCGGAGCGTTCGGCCGCGTGCTCGCCGAGGCCGGGCTGATCGCGCCGAAGCACGGCACCGCGCGCACCTTCGACGAGGCCCAGGCGATCGCGGCGGACGTGGGCTACCCCGTGCTCGTGCGGCCGAGCTACGTGCTCGGCGGCCGTGGCATGGAGATCGTCTACGACGACGCGATGCTCGCGGACTACCTCACCCGCTCGACGCACATCAACGCCGAGCACCCCGTGCTCGTCGACCGCTTCCTCGACGACGCTGTCGAGATCGACGTCGACGCGATCTACGACGGCGAGGAGCTGTACCTCGCCGGCGTCATGGAGCACATCGAGGAGGCCGGCATCCACTCCGGCGACTCGGCGTGCGCCCTGCCGCCGATCACCCTCGGCGTCGAGGACATCGACCGCATCCGCCGGTCGACCCTCGCCATCGCGCGGGGCGTCGGCGTGCGAGGCCTGCTCAACGTGCAGTACGCGATGGCGGGCGACGTGCTCTACGTGCTCGAGGCGAACCCGCGGGCGTCGCGCACGGTGCCGTTCGTGTCCAAGGCCACGGCCGTGCCGGTCGCCAAGGCCGCCGCTCGCGTCATGGTCGGCCAGAGCATCGCCGACCTGCGGGCCGAGGGGATCCTGCCCGCGAAGGGCGACGGCGGCACGATGCCCCAGGGCGCCGCCATCTCGGTCAAGGAGGCGGTGCTGCCGTTCGGCCGGTTCCACGGCGTCGACACCGTGCTCGGCCCCGAGATGCGGTCGACCGGCGAGGTGATGGGCATCGACGACTCCTTCGGCACCGCCTTCGCCAAGTCGCAGGAGGCGGCGTACGCGGGTGGCCTGCCCACGTCCGGCACCGCCTTCGTCTCGCTGGCCAGCCGCGACAAGCGGGGCGCGATCTTCCCGATCAAGCGGCTGGCCGACCTCGGCTTCCGGATCCTGGCGACCGCCGGCACGGCCGCGGTGCTGCGCCGCAACGGCGTCCCGGTCCAGGAGCTGCGCAAGCAGCACGAGGGCCGCGGCCCGAACGGGGAGCCCACGACCGTCGACGCGATCATGGCCGGCGACATCCAGCTCATCGTCAACACGCCGTACGGCGTCGGGCCGCGGCTCGACGGCTACGAGATCCGCACCGCCGCCGTCATCAAGGGCGTGGCCTGCATCACGACGGTCCAGGGGCTGGCCGCCGCCGTGCAGGGCATCGACTCGCTCCAGCATGATGAGCCCACCGTCCGCTCCCTGCAGGAGCACGCTGCGGCCCTCGCCGTGCTGCGCGCCGAGCAGGACCTGTGATGCGACGCCAGAAGGGGAGGTCCTAGCCGTGCCGGTCCAGGTCAAGGGAGAGGTCCTCGACAACCGACGCGTCGGCGCCTACCAGGTGCTGTCGCTCACGGCGCCGGGCATCTCGGAGATCACCCGCCCCGGGCACTTCGTCACCCTGGGCATCGGTGGCGAGGAGTCGAGCATGCTGCTGCGCCGCGCCTTCGCCATCCATCAGGTGCAGTCGCGCGGGGTCTACGGCGGAACGCTGGACGTCGTGATCGGCGTGCACGGCAAGGGCACGCGCTGGCTCGCCGACCGTCGGCGGCACGACGCCATCGACATCGTCGGCCCGCTGGGCCGGCCGTTCATCCTGCCCAAGGAGCGCGTGGCGTGCGTCCTGGTCGGCGGCGGGTACGGCTCGGCGCCGCTGTTCATGCTGGCCGAGCAGCTGCGCGAGCGCGGCTGCCGCGTCGACGTCGTCGTCGGCGCTGCCACCGAGGAGAAGCTCTTCGGCGTGCTCGAGCTCAAGCGGCTCGCCTCGACACTGACGATCACGACCGACGACGGCTCGCTGGGGGAGCGGGGCCGGGTCACCGACGTGCTGCCCGAGATCATGGACCGCGTCGACGCCGCCGTCGTCTACGCCTGCGGTCCGATGGCCATGCTGCAGCGCGTGGCGGAGGTGGCCGAGGAGCGACAGGCGTACAGCCAGTGCGCCGTCGAGGAGGCGATGGCCTGCGGGATCGGCGTGTGCATGACGTGCGTCCTGCCGGTCGTCGGCGACGACGGCGTGACGCGCATGCTGCGGTCGTGCGTGGAGGGCCCGGTGTTCCGCGGCGACCGCGTGCGCTGGGCCGACGTCGGCACGATCCCGCCGGACACCCTCGGCGCACCGGTGGAGGCGGGTCACTGATGTCTCGTGCACTGATCTCCCACAGCCCGCTGCCCGGTGACGAGCCGCTCGCGCGATCGACATGAGCACCGTCCTCGGCGGCGTCGAGCTGCCCAGCCCGGTCATGACGGCGTCGGGCTGCGCGGCCGCCGGCCGCGAGCTCGACCAGTTCTTCGACATCACCGCGATCGGCGCGGTCGTGACCAAGAGCGTCATGCTGCAGCCTCGGTCGGGGCGGCCCACGCCGCGCATGGCCGAGACGCCGAGCGGCATGCTCAACTCGATCGGGCTGCAGGGACCGGGCATCGACCGGTTCATCGAGCACGACCTGGCCTGGCTGTCCGACCGCGGCGCCCGCGACGATCGTCTCCATCGCCGGCGGCTCAGTCGACGAGTACGCGAAGCTGGCCGCACGACTGCGCATCGCGCGAGGCGTGGCGGCGATCGAGGTGAACATCTCGTGCCCGAACGTCGAGAACCGCGGCCAGGTGTTCGCCTGCGACGTGGGGTCCGCGGCCGACGTCATCCAGGCCGTCAAGCGCCACAGCGACCCGCGGATGCCCGATCTTCGCCAAGCTGTCGCCCGACGTCACCGACATCGTGTCCATCGCCGCGGCCGTCGTGCGCGCCGGTGCCACGGGCGTGTCGGTGATCAACACGCTGCTCGGCATGGTGATCGACCCCGACACGATGCGTCCCGCATCTCGCCGGCGTCACCGGCGGGCTGTCGGGTCCGGCGATCCGGCCGGTCGCCGTGCGCTGCGTGTGGCAGATCCGCCAGGCGTTCCCGGACGCTGCCGATCATCGGCATGGGCGGCATCCGCACCGGGCTCGACGCACTCGAGTTCGTCCTCGCCGGCGCCAACGCGGTGTCGATCGGCACGGTCGTGTTCCACGACCCGTCGTCGCCGATGCGCATCCACGAGGAGCTGCAGCGGGCCCTCGTCGAGCGCGGCTTCGGGAGCCTGACCGAGGCGCGTGTCGTTCGCGCACCGTCCCGCCGATCCGACAGCGGAGGTGGACGATGACCTCGACTTCATCACCGAGTAGCGCCGCCCCCATCGCGGTCGCGATGGACGCCCCCGACCTCGCGACGCTGGCCGCGTGGACCGATGCGGTCGCGGGCACCGTCTCCACCGTGAAGGTCGGGCTCGAGGTCTTCTGCCGCGACGGGGCGGCGGCCGTCACGACCGCGCGCGAGGCGGCCCGGGAGGCCGGGCACGCCGACATCGACGTCTTCCTCGACCTCAAGCTGCACGACATCCCCGCGACCGTGCGCGGCGCCGCCCTCGCCGTGGCGCCCCTCGAGCCCGCCTACCTCACCGTGCACGCGTCCGGCGGCGCCGAGATGGTGGCGGCGGCCGTCGAGGCGCTGCCCGGCACGCGGATCACCGCCGTGACCGTCCTGACCTCGCTCGATGCCGACTCGCTGGAGGCCATCGGACTGGTCGGATCCGCCGGAGGCCGCCGCGGTGCGCCTGGCCGCGGCTGGCCGTCGACGCCGGGGCCGGGCGATCGTGTGCTCGCCGCAGGAGGTCGCGGCCATCCGCGCCGCCGTCCCCGCGCGACGTCGTCCTCATCACGCCCGGCGTGCGGCCGGCCGGAGCCGCCCTCGACGACCAGCGTCGCGTGGCCACCCCCGCGCAGGCGATCGCCGACGGGGCCGACCTGCTGGTGATCGGACGCCCCATCACGGGCGCCGCCGACCTGCGGGCCGCGGCCCAGGCGATCGCCGCGGAGATCGCGGGAGCCAGCGCGTGAGCGTGCCGATCCGGTCGGATGCCCAGCGGGCCGATGCCCTCGCCGCGGCCCTCGCCTCTCGGCAGGAGCGGTCCCGCCTGCGCAGTGCGCTGAAGTCGCGCGAGGTGACCGCCGCCGAGGTCATCCAGGGCGCAGCCAGACAACCCGCTGTGGGGCGAGTGTCCGGGTGTCGTGGCTGCTCGAGTGCGTCCCCGGCATCGGCTCCGTCCGCGCCGAGCGGATCATGTCGACGCTGCAGATCGCGCACCTCGCGGCGAGTCCAGGGCCTGGGCGAGCGTCAGCGCGCCGCCCTGCTCGACCGAGCTGGCCAACCATGGCTGAGGCGCCGCTGGTCGTGGTGTCCGGCCCGTCCGGGGTCGGGAAGAGCACGGTCGTGGCCGCAGGCGCTGGCCCTCGACCCGACGATCTGGCTGTCGGTGAGCGCCACCACCCGGGCGCCGAGGCCCGGCGAGGTCGACGGGCGCGAGTACTTCTTCGTCAGCGACGAGCGGTTCGACGAGCTCGTGGCGACGGGCGGGCTGCTGGAGTGGGCGGCCTTCGCGGGGAACCGCTACGGGACGCCGCGCGGCCCGGTGCAGGAGCACCGGGAGGCGGGAACCCCGGTCCTGCTCGAGATCGAGGTGCAGGGGGCCCGGCAGGTCCGCGCCGCGGTCCCCGGCGCGCTGCTGGTGTTCCTCGCACCGCCCTCGTGGGAGGTGCTGCGCGGCCGGCTGACCGGACGCGGCACCGAGTCGCCCGAGGCGGTCAAGCGCCGGCTCCAGGCGGCTCGTGAGGAACTGGCCGCCGCGGAGGAGTTCGATTGCGTCCTCGTGAACGCCGATGTCCGGGAGTGCGCTCAGTCCTTGCTAGCATTGGTCGTTGATCCGACGAGCGTCCCGCGGGGGCTCGTGCCCCACCCCGACGATCCAATCGATGAATGAGGCTTTGACGTGAGCAGTGCCATCCGCCCCGAGGGCATCACCCATCCCTCGATCGACGCGTTGCTGGAGAAGACCGACTCCAAGTACTCGCTCGTGATCTACGCATCGAAGCGGGCGCGCCAGATCAACGCCTACTACTCGCAGCTCGGTGAGGGCCTGCTGGAGTACGTCGGGCCCCTCGTCGAGACCCACGTCCAGGAGAAGCCGCTGTCGATCGCCATGCGCGAGATCGACGCGGGCCTGCTGTCGAGCGTCCCGATCGCCGAGGACGCCGAGGACGCGTCCGTCTCCCTCGACGACGCCGACGCCTGACCCAGCCACGGACAGTCCCATGCCGCCACGCGTGGTCCTGGGCGTCGCCGGCGGCATCGCTGCGTACAAGGCCTGCGAGGTGCTTCGCGGGCTGACCGAGTCCGGCTGCGACGTCACCGTCGTCCCGACCTCCGCGGCACTGAGGTTCGTCGGAGCCGCCACCTGGGCGGCGCTGTCCGGCAAGCCCGTCGCCACTGACGTGTGGCAGGACGCCCAACGCGTGCCGCATGTGCGGCTCGGGCAGGAGGCCGACTGCATCGTCGTGGCGCCTGCCACGGCCGACCTGATGGCCCGCGCCACGCACGGCATCGCCGACGACCTGCTCACGAACGTGCTGCTGACGGCGCGCTGCCCCGTCGTCCTGGCGCCGGCGATGCACACGGAGATGTGGGAGCACCCCGCCACCCAGCACAACGTCGCACTCCTGCGGCAGCGCGGCGTGATCGTCCTCGACCCGGCCACCGGGCGCCTCACCGGCGCCGACACCGGCCCGGGTCGGCTGCCCGAGCCCGGCGGCGATCGTGGCGGCGGTGCACGACGTCCTGCGCGGCCGGGCGGCGGGTCGCACGGCTGACCTCGCGGGCCGCAGGGTCGTCATCAGCGCCGGTGGTACCCGGGAGGAGTGGGACCCGGTCCGCTTCATCGGCAACCGCAGCAGCGGTCGCCAGGGCGTCGAGCTGGCCCGTACGGCGATCTCGAGGGGCGCCGTCGTGACGCTCGTCGCCGCGCACATGGACGTCGACCCGCCGGCAGGTGCCACGGTGCTGCGGGTGGAATCGGCCGCTCAGCTGCGTGCGGCCATGCTCGAGCAGGTGACGGGCGCCGACGTCGTGGTCATGGCGGCCGCCGTCGCCGACTTCCGACCCGCGGAGCCGGGGCAGCACAAGCTCAAGCGCGGCGAGACCGGCCCCGACCTGAGCCTTCCCCTCGCCCAGAACCCCGACATCCTGCACGAACTGGTCTCCGACCGAGGGGACTCCCGACGCCCGCTCATCGTCGGGTTCGCCGCGGAGACCGGGGACGCCGGCCGGGACGTGCTGACCCTGGGGCGGGAGAAGCTGGCCCGCAAGGGCTGCGACCTCCTCGTCGTCAACGACGTCGGCTCGGACCGGGTCTTCGGGCAGCCGCACAACGAGGTCGTCATCCTGTCTGCGGACGCGGACGCGGACGAGGTCGCCGTGCCGCTGAGCGACAAGGCCGACCGTGGCCGACGCGATCTGGGACGTCGTCGCCGGCCGCCTCGCCCAGGCGCCCACACCGCTCACCTGACGGCGTGGCCCTCGGGGTCATGTATTCTTCGATCGCGGTCAAGAGCACCAGTGCCAAGCCCCGGCTCGCTGGTCGGCAACCCTCCTCCGCGGTGGGGTGCTCCGGGTGAGGACCAGGCCTCGTCCCGAGGCAAGCGCGAGCCCGTGAGGGCTGCGATCACCCGTGAGAGATGAAGGAAGCGTTCGTGGCACACCGCCTGTTCACGTCAGAGTCCGTCACCGAGGGTCATCCGGACAAGATGGCCGACCAGATCAGCGATGCGATCCTCGACGACCTGCTCCGGCAGGACCCGAAGAGCCGCGTCGCGGTCGAGACCATGCTCACCACCGGCCAGGTCCACGTCGCCGGCGAGGTGACCACGAGCGGGTTCGCCGACGTCATCGACCTCGTCCGCCAGACCGTCGTCGGCATCGGCTACGACTCGTCGACCAAGGGCTTCGACGGCGAGTCGTGCGGTATCTCCGTGTCCATCGGGAAGCAGTCCCCGGACATCGCCCAGGGCGTCGACGACGCGTTCGAGGAGCGCGCCGAGGGCAGCGCCGATCCGCTCGACCGCCAGGGCGCGGGCGACCAGGGCCTGATGTTCGGCTTCGCCTGCGACGACACCCCCGAGCTGATGCCGCTGCCGATCCACATCGCCCATCGCCTCGCCGAGCGCCTGACGGAGGTGCGCAAGGACGGCACCGTCCCGTACCTGCGTCCCGACGGCAAGACCCAGGTGACGATCGCCTACGACGAGAACGACCGCCCGGTGCGCATCGACACGGTCGTCGTCTCCTCGCAGCACGCCCGCGACGTCAGCCTCGACAACATGCTGGCGCCCGACGTCAAGCGGCACGTGGTCGATCCGGTCCTCGACCTCATCGACCTCGACTCGCGCGACTACCGCCTGCTGGTCAACCCGACCGGGACGCTTCGAGGTCGGCGGCCCGATGGGCGACGCCGGCCTGACCGGCCGCAAGATCATCGTCGACACCTACGGCGGCATGGCCCGCCACGGCGGCGGCGCCTTCTCGGGCAAGGATCCGTCGAAGGTCGACCGCTCGGCCGCGTACGCGATGCGCTGGGTGGCCAAGAACGTCGTGGCCGCGGGCCTGGCCACGCGCTGCGAGGTGCAGGTCGCCTACGCGATCGGCAAGGCGCACCCGGTCGGCGTGTTCGTCGAGACCTTCGGCACCGGCGTGATCCCGGACGAGCGGATCCAGGCCGCCGTGCTCGAGGTGTTCGACCTGCGCCCGGCCGCGATCATCCGCGACCTCGACCTGCTGCGGCCGATCTACCGCACCACGAGCGCGTACGGCCACTTCGGCCGGCCGCAGGGCAGCAACTGGCTGCTCGACAGCGACGATCCCGCCAAGCGCACCGCGGTGGGCCCGACCTTCACGTGGGAGGACACCGATCGCGCCGACGACCTGAAGGTCGCCGCGTCCCGGTAGGCCTCAGCGGTGACGGGCCCATGGGCTAGCGTCCCGTGACGTGACGACGGCCGAGCAGCTGCCCCTGGTTCCGGGGCCGCCCGCTCGGCCTCGTCGTTCCGCGGCGGCCGACGCCGCAGCCGGTGGCGACGGTGCGCTGCCGGTCGCGCAGGTGATGATCGACTCGCCGCTGCCGCACCTCGACCATGTCTTCGACTACTCCGTCCCCGAGGCGTTCCACGATGCCGCCGTCGTCGGCAGCCGCGTGCGGGTGCGGTTCGCCGGTCGCCTGACCGACGGGTTCGTCGTCGGCCGGATCGACGAGGGCGAGCATGCCGGCGCCCTGAAGCCGCTCGAGCGGGTCGTCGGCACCGAGCCGGTGCTCACCGCGGAGACCCTGCGGCTCGTGGGCGAGGTGGCCGAGAGGTACGCCGGGACGTTCAGCGACGTCGTGCGCGTCGGCCGTCCCGCCGCGCCACGCACGGGCCGAGGCCGTGCGAGTCGAAGCCAGCGGCGTGGATCGCGGACCGCCGACCCGTCGGCCGCCGCCCGGTGGGAGGCCTACGACAGCGGGGCGGCCCTGGTGCAGCGGCTCAGCGCTCCGCGCTCGGCCGGCACGCGCGCGGTCTGGTCGGCCGCTCCCGCCACGTCGTGGAGCGCCGACGCCGCGGCCCTGGCGCGCTGCGTGCTCGCGCAGCCCTCGGGCGGCGTCATCATCGTGGTGCCCGATGCGCGCGACGTCGACCGGTGCGCGTCCGAGCTGGCCGACGCGCGTGCGGCGGGCGCCCTGGCGACCCTGACGGCCGACCAGGGTCCCGAGCGCCGGTACCGCGAGTTCGTGCGCATCCTGCGCGGCGGCGTCCGGGTCGTCGTCGGCACGCGCGCCAGCGTCTTCGCGCCGCTGCCCGACCTGCGGCTCGTGATCGTGTGGGATGACGGCGACGACGCCCTGGTCGACCCGCAGGCGCCGTACTGGGACGCCCGCGACGTGGCGGCCCTGCGGTCCCACCTGGCCGGCTGCGACCTGGTCGTCGGGTCGCCCGCCCGATCGGTCGTGACCCAGCAGTGGTGCGAGAGCGGCTGGGCCCGATCGGTGACGCCGTCGCGCGAGACGCTGGCCGCCCGTGCCCCGAAGGTGCGGGCGCTGTCGTCCGAGGATGCGGCCCGCGACGAGGCGGCGGCGGCGGCGCGGATCCCGCACCGCGCCTGGGAGGCGGCGCGAGCGGCGCTGCGGACGGGAGCCGTGCTCGTGCAGGTGGCCCGCCGGGGGTACGTGCCCGTGCTCGCCTGCCAGTCGTGCCGCGCGCTGGCGAGGTGCGCGTGCGGCGGACCCCTGCGGCTGGCCGGGAGCGGCGGCGTCCCCGAGTGCAGCTGGTGCGGCGCGATCGCCGGATCCTGGGCCTGCCCGGAGTGCGGCGGTCGCCGGCTGCGCGCCGTCTCGGTGGGGGCCGAGCGCACCGCCGAGGAGATCGGCCGGGCCTTCCCCGGGGTGCCGGTGGTGGCCAGCCACGCCGGGCACATGGTGGCGCAGGTGCCGGACGAGCCGCGGATCGTCGTGGCCACCCCGGGCGCCGAGCCGGTCTGCGAGCCCGGCTTCCGCGCGGTGCTCATCCTCGACGCCCGAGCGCAGGTCCAGCGGCCCGCCCTCGACGCCGCCGAGGACGCTGCGCGCCGATGGTTCGGCGCCGCCCGGCTCGCCGCGCCCGGGGCGCCTGTCATCGTGACCGCCGAGAACGCGCTGCCGGCCGTGCAGGCGCTGGTGCGATGGGACGCGCCGTGGCTGGCCGCCCGCGAGCTGCGGGAGCGGGCGGCGGCGGGCCTGCCGCCGGCGACGCGCATGGCGGCCCTGCTCGGCGCGGCGGCCGACATCGCCGAGGTCGACGGCGGCGCTGTCGGTGCCGCACCGGCTGCTCGGTCCGGTGCCCGACCCGACAAGGCGCATCCGGACCGTCAGCGCGGCCTCGTCGTCGTCGACCGCGAGCATGCGGCCGAGCTGGGACGACAGCTGCGCGCGATCACCGCGACGCGATCGGCCCGGGCGAAGTCGCGGCCCGTGCACGTGCGGATGGACCCACGCGACATCTGACGTTTCTCCCGGAAACCGGGACCAATCGGCGATCCCCGCCCTCGCAGGGTGCTTCTTCGCCGATCTCTCCCGGAAACCGGGACAAACGGAGGGGCCCTAGACTCGCGGCATGGCCATCCAGCCCATCCGCCTGTTCGGCGATCCCGTCCTGCGCACGCCCGCCGCGCCCGTCGAGACCTTCGACAAGGAGCTGCGCAAGCTCGTCAAGGACCTCACCGAGACGATGATGGACGCGCCCGGGCGCGGGCCTCGCCGCACCGCAGATCGGCGTCTCGCTGCGCGTGTTCACCTACTGGGTGGACGACGAGCCCGGCCACCTGATCAACCCGGACCTCGACCTGTCCGACGAGCAGCAGATCGGCGACGAGGGCTGCCTGTCGCTGCCCGACCTGGCCTTCGAGACGCCCCGCGCGATGCGCGTCGTCGCCAAGGGCATGAACATGTGGGGCGAGCCGGTCGTCATCGAGGGCAGCGAGCTGCTGGCCCGGGCGGTGCAGCACGAGACCGACCACCTCGACGGCATCCTGTTCATCGACCGCCTCGATCCCGAGCTGCGCAAGGAGGCCATGCGGCAGATCCGCGAGGCCGAGTGGTTCGGCGAGCAGCCCCCCGCAGGTGCAGGTCAGCCCGCACTCCATCTCGTCGCGCTGGCTGTAGCCGGTGCGCTGCGTCTTCGCGGGCACCCCGGACGTCGCGGCCGTCGCCCTCGCCGACCTGCTCGGCTCCCACCACGACGTGGTCGCGGTGATCACGCGACCGGACGCCCAGGCCGGGCGCGGCCGCGCCGTCGCAGCGTCGCCGGTCGCCGTGCTCGCCCGCGAGGCCGGCATCGAGGTGCTCCAGCCGTCCTCCCTGCGCGAGCCCGACGTCCTGGCCCGGCTCGCCGAGCTCGCGCCCGACGTGGCCCCGATCGTCGCCTACGGCGGCCTCGTGCCGCCGGCGGCCCTGGCCATCCCCGCGCACGGCTGGGTCAACCTGCACTTCTCCCTGCTGCCGGCCTGGCGGGGCGCGGCCCCGGTGCAGCACGCGATCTGGCGCGGCGACGACGTCACGGGCGCGAGCACCTTCGCCCTCGAGGAGGGCCTCGACACCGGTCCGGTCTACGGCATCGTCACCGAGGCCGATCCGCCCGGACGACACGTCCGGCGCGCTCCTCGACCGGCTCGCCGCAGGCCGGCTCCGGGCCTGCTGCGTCGCCACCCTCGACGCCATCGAGTCCGGGGACGCGCATCCCGTGTCCCGCAGGCCGGGGAGCCGTCCCTGGCGCCGAAGATCACCGTCGACGACGCCCGCGTCCGCTGGGACCTGCCCGCGGTCGGCATCGACCGCCAGGTCCGCGCCTGCACGCCGGCGCCCGGCGCCTGGACGACCTGCCGCGGCGAGCGGCTCGGCGTCGGGCCCGGTCACCGTCACGGACGACGACGGGCTGGCGCCCGGCCGCCTGCGCGTCGGCAAGCGCGACGTGCTCGTCGGCACGGCGACGCAGCCGGTGCGGCTGGAGCTGGTCCGCGCCCGCCGGCAAGCGCGAGATGCCCGCCGCCGACTGGGCGCGCGGGCGCGCGACTCGACGGACGAGGACGTCGCTCGCATGACCGACAAGCCCCGCGCGGCGGCGCTCGAGCTGCTCCGCGCCGTCCGCGAGGACGACGCCTACGCCAACCTCGTGCTGCCCCAGCTGCTGCACGGGTACGGGCTCTCCGGGCGCGACGCGGCCTTCGCCACCGAGCTCGCCTACGGCACCCTGCGCGGCAAGGGCTGGTACGACGCGGTGCTGTCCTCCTGCGTGACCCGGCCGTGGGACAAGGTCGAGCCGGCCCTGCAGGACGTGCTGCGCCTGGGCGCCCACCAGATCCTGTCCATGCGGGTGCCCGACCACGCCGCCGTCGACTCGTCGTGCGTCCTGGCGCGCGGCCTCGGCACGCCGCCGGGTGCGGCCGCGCGGGCCGGCTTCGTCAACGCCGTGCTGCGCAAGGTCGCGGCCGCCGACACCGAGGCGTGGGCACGGCGGCTGCAGGGCGACCGGGCGGACGACGACGTCGAGTGGCTCGCCACGCGCTACTCGCATCCGGCCTGGATCGTCCGCGCCGTGCGGGACGCCCTCGGCACCCGTCGCGGCGAGCTGCCCGAGCTGCTGGCCGCCGACAACGCGCCCGCCCGGCCGACGCCTGGTCGCCCGGCCCGGGCGCATGACCGTCGACGAGCTGGTCGACCTGCCGGAGGTCGAGCCGGGCCGCTGGTCGCCCGATCGCCGGCACCCTCGTCGACGGCACCCCCGACATGCTCGCGTGCGTGCGCGACGGCCGGGCGGGCGTGCAGGACGAGGGCAGCCAGCTGGTGGCGCTCGCGCTGGCGCGCGCCGAGGTCGACGGCGACGCGGGGGAGTGGCTCGACGCCTGCGCCGGGCCGGGGGGCAAGGCCGCGCTGCTCGACGGGCTCGCGCACGAGCGCGGCGGGCACCTCGTCGCCGTCGAGCAGCACGCCCACCGGGCCGATCTGGTCGAGGGCTCGTTCGCCCCCGGCTCGACCTCGCTCGTGCTCACCGGCGACGCCCGGCCGCGCGCCGTGGGGCGACCGGCTGTTCGACCGGGTGCTCGTCGACGCGCCCTGCACCGGGCTGGGCGCGCTGCGACGACGGCCCGAGTCGCGGTGGCGCCGGACGACGGCCGACCTCGCCGCCCTCGGCGCGATCGCAGCGCGACCTGCTGCGCGCCGGCATCGACGGCGACCCGCCCCGGCGGGGTCGTCGCCTACGTGACCTGCTCGCCGCACCTCGCCGAGACGGAGTTCGTCGTGTCGGACGTGCTGCGCGGCCGCACCGACGTCGTGCAGGAGGACGCCCGCCCGCTGCTGCCCGAGGTCACCGACGTCGGCGACGGCCCCGAGCGTCCAGCTGTGGCCGCACCGGCACGGCACCGACGGCATGTTCCTCGCCGATCCTGCGCAAGCGCTGATCCGACGCCCAATAGGCTGCCCGCGTGGGCATGCAGATCTCGCCGAGCGTCCTGAACGCCGACCTCTCCGACCTCGCCGCCGAGGTGCGGCGGGTGCAGGCCGCGGCCGACTGGATCCACCTCGACGTCATGGACAACCACTTCGTCCCGAACCTGACCTTCGGCCTGCCGGTGGTGGAGAGCCTGCTGCGGCGGATCGAGATCCCGGCGGACTGCCACCTGATGATCGCCGACCCCGACCGCTGGGCGCCCGGGTTCGCCGAGGCCGGCGCGGGCAGCGTGACGTTCCACGTCGAGGCGGCGCACAAGCCGCGCATGGTGGCGCGCGACATCCGGGCCGCGGGCGCGCGCGCCGGCGTCGCGCGTCAAGCCCGGGACCCCCATCTCCGAGATCGCCGACCTGCTGCCCGGGCATCGACATGATCCTCGTGATGACGGTCGAGCCGGGCTTCGGCGGCCAGTCGTTCATGGCCGAGATGCTGCCCAAGGTCCGCGAGGCCCGGCGGATGGCCGACGCCGCCGACGTCGACATCTGGGTGCAGGTCGACGGCGGCATCGGTCCCGACACCATCGAGCAGTGCGCCGCGGCGGGCGCCGACGTGTTCGTCGCCGGCTCGGCGGTGTACCGGGCGGCCGATCCGGCGGTGATGGTCGAGCAGCTGCGCGCCGACGCCGAGAACGCCGCACGACCGTGACGACGTGGGACGGCGCCATGCGCGAGGCGCTGGCACTGGCCCAGTCCCCGGACGCCCCGTATCGGCGAGAACCCGCGCGTCGGCTGCGTCCTCGTCGCGCCCGGACGGCGAGGTCGTCGGCCGCGGCTACCACCGCGGCGCCGGCACCCCGCACGCCGAGGTCGTCGCGCTCGCCGACGCCGGGTCCGCGGCCGCGGGGGCGACCGCCGTCGTCACCCTCGAGCCCTGCCGGCACACCGGACGCACCGGCCCGTGCACGCAGGCGCTGCTCGACGCCGGCGTCCGCGCCGTCGTGTTCGCGCCAGCCCGATCCGACGGACGCAGGCCGGCGGCGGCGCGAGCGTGCTGCGTGCGGCCGGCGTCGACGTGCACGGCGGCGTGCTGGCCGACGAGGCGCGAGGCCGTCAACGAGGAGTGGACGTTCGCCGTCGTCCACGGACGTCCGTTCGTGACCTGGAAGTGCGCCGTGTCGCTCGACGGCCGGGTGGCGGGCGCCGACGGCGGCCCGACGTCGATCACCGGCGCCGGCTGCGCGCGCGGACGTGCACGACGCTGCGCTCGCGGGTCGGCGCCATCATCGTCGGCACCGGGACGGTCCTGGCCGACGACCCGCAGCTGACCGTGCGCCGGCCGGCGGGCCGCACTCGGCACGCCGCCGCTGCGCGTGGTCGTCGGGTCGCCGTCCGATCCCCGAGGCGCCAGGGTGCTCGACGACTCCGCGCCGACCCTCGTCACGGCACGAGCGCGACCCCCGTGGCCCTGCTCGCGGACCTGTACGGGCGCGGCGTGCGCCACGCGCTGCTCGAAGGCGGCCCGACCCTGGCCGCGGCGTTCCTCGCCGCGCGCGTCGTCGACCGCGTGCGAGTGGTACGTCGCCCCCGTCCTCCTCGGCGCCGGTCCCGGTCGCGCTGCCCTCGGCGGCCGCGGGCGCCGACGCCGCTGGGAGTCGACGTGATCGCCGTCGACGTCGTCGGGGAGGATGTGCGGGTCATCGGTCGCGTGCGGTACGAGGAGGC
Organism: uncultured bacterium; assembly: GCA_963707385.1. Lineage (GTDB taxonomy): Bacteria > Actinomycetota > Actinomycetes > S36-B12 > S36-B12 > UBA10649. The sequence goes on from CAVPPK010000009.1 coordinate 194,091, forward strand.
AGGAGCCTAGGTGTTCACCGGAATCGTGGAGGAGCTCGGCTCGGTCGACGTCCATCGCCGACCTCGGCGACGCCGCCCGCCTGGCCGATCCGGGGCCCCGAGGTCACGTCGGACGCCCGCCCGGGCGACTCGATCAGCGTCAACGGCGTGTGCCTGACCGTCGTCGAGCTCGCTCGACGGCGTGTTCACGGCCGACGTCATGCAGGAGACGCTCCGCCGCAGCGCGCTCGGCGACGCTCGACGCCGGCTCGCCCGTGAACCTCGAGCGCGCGGCGCGGGTGGACTCGCGCCTGGGCGGCCACATCGTGCAGGGCCACGTCGACGGCGTGGCGACGGTGACGGCGATCAGCCCGACCGAGCAACTGGACGACGATGACGTTCGCCCTGCCCGCGGGACTGTCGCGCTACGTGGTCGAGAAGGGGTCGATCGCCGTCGACGGCGTATCGTTGACGGTCGTGGCGGTCGACGACGACCTCGTTCGCGGTCTCGCTGATCCCGACCACCCTCGCGCACACGACGCTGGGGAGCCGGCGCGTGGGGGACACGGTCAACATCGAGGTCGACGTGATCGCCAAGTACGTGGAGCGGCTGATGGAGGGGAGGGCGACGTGATTCCCGCTGACGAGCTGTTCGATGCCAGCACCGAGGAGCGACGATGCCCCGCCCGCGGCGCATCGCCGCCGCGCCGAGGCCTCCGTCCCTCGGCGCCGGGCGGCGTCCACCTCGACTCGGTCGAGGCGGCGCTGGCGGCCCTGGTCGCCGGACGCCCATCGTCGTCGTCGACGACGAGGACCGCGAGAACGAGGGCGACCTGATCTTCGCGGCCGGAGCAGCGACCGCCGAGCTGGTCGGCTTCATGATCCGGCACACGTCCGGCTACATCTGCGTCGCGATGACGGGAGCCGACCTCGATCGGCTGGGCCTGCCGCCGATGACGGCGGTGAACGAGGACCGCAAGGGCACCGCGTACGCCGTGTCCGTCGACGCGCGCGACGTCGAGTCGACGGGCATCTCCGCCGCCGACCGCGCGCGCACCATCAAGGTGCTCTCCGACTCGGCGACCGAGCCATGGGAGCTCACCCGTCCGGGCCACGTCATGCCGCTGCGCGCGGTGCCCGGCGGCGTGCTGCGTCGCGCGGGGCACACCGAGGCGGCCGTCGACCTCGCGCGCATGGCGGGCCTCGCGCCGTCGGGCGCCCTGTGCGAGCTGGTCAACGACGACGGCACGATGATGCGGGCGCCCGAGTGCCGCGCCTTCGCCGACGAGCACGGCCTCGTCATGATCTCGATCGCCGACCTCATCCGGTTCCGCCGCCGCACGGAGAGCCTGGTCAAGCGGGTCGCCCAGACCCGGCTGCCCACCGAGTTCGGCGAGCTTCACCGCCTTCGGCTACAGCAGCGACACCGACGACTCGGAGCACATCGCGCTCGTCGCCGGCGAGATCGGCGACGGCCACGACATCCTGGTGCGCGTGCACTCGGAGTGCCTGACCGGCGACGTCTTCGGCTCGCTGCGCTGCGACTGCGGTCCGCAGCTGCATGCCGCCCTGCGTCGCATCGCCGAGGAGGGGCGCGGCGTCGTCCTCTACGTCAAGGGGCACGAGGGCCGCGGCATCGGCCTGCTGCACAAGCTGCGTGCCTACACGCTGCAGGACGAGGGCCACGACACCGTCGACGCCAACCTCGAGCTCGGCCTGCCGGCCGATGCGCGCGACTACGGCACGGGCGCGCAGATCCTCGCCGACCTCGGCATCCACAGCATGCGGCTGCTCACCAACAACCCGGCCAAGCGCGCGGGCCTCGAGGGCTACGGCCTGACGATCATCGAGCGCGTCCCGCTGGAGATCCACCCGAACCCGCACAACCAGGTCTACCTCCAGACGAAGGCCGACCGCATGGGTCACGAGCTGACCACGGATGACGCAGGAGATGTCTCGTGAGCGGCGGCGGCAGCCCCACGATCGGCGTCAACGGCGAGGGCCTGCGCGTGGCCATCGTGGCCGCGTCGTGGCACGACACCGTCATGGACGGCCTCATCGCCGGCGCGGCCCGCGCCTGCCAGGAGGCCAACGTCGAGGCCACGCTCATCCGGGTGGCGGGCTCGTTCGAGCTGCCCCTCGTGGCGCAGGCGTGCGCTGAGTCGCCGCAGTTCGACGCGGTCGTCTGCCTCGGCGTCATCATCCGCGGCGGCACCCCGCACTTCGAGTTCGTCGCCAACGCGACGACCGACGGCCTCACCCGCGTCGCGCTCGACACGCGCACGCCGATCGGGTTCGGCGTGCTCACCTGCGACGACGACCAGCAGGCGCTCGACCGCGCCGGACTGCCCGGCTCGAAGGAGGACAAGGGCAGCGAGGCTGCCTGGGCGGCGATCATGACGGCTGTCACGCTCCGCGAGCTGCGGGGCGATGTCCGGTCGTAGTCCTGCGCGCCAATAGGCTGGTCCCGTGAAGACCTTCGACGAGCTGTACGCGGAGCTGAACCGCAAGATCACGTATCGCGACGAGGAGTCCGGCACCACGCGCCTGGTCGACTCCGGCGTCCACGAGATCGGCAAGAAGGTCGTCGAGGAGGCGGCCGAGGTCTGGATGGCGGCTGAGCACGAGGGCCCCGAGCGCGCCGCCGAGGAGATCTCGCAGCTGCTCTACCACATTCAGTGCATGATGCTGGCCAGCAAGGTCAGCCTCGAAGACGTGTACCGCAGGCTCTGAGCCATGCTCCGTGTTGCCGTCCCGAACAAGGGCATGCTGTCCGAGCCTGCCCGGGCGATGCTCACCGAGGCCGGCTACCTGCGCGTCAGCGTCCGTCCGCGACCTGCTCGTGCACGATCCGGACAACGACGTCGAGTTCTTCTTCCTGCGCCCGCGCGACATCGCGATCTACGTGGGGGAGGGCACCCTCGACCTCGGCATCACCGGGCGCGACATGCTCCTCGACTCCGGCGCAAGCGCCGACGAGGTCCTGCCGCTGGGCTTCGCGCCCTCGACCTTCCGGCTCGCTGCCCCGAAGGGCTCCGCGACGTCGCCGGCAGACCTCGACGGGCGCACGATCGCCACGTCGTACGCGGGCGTGCTCGAGGCGTACCTGGCTCGCGAGGGGATCTCCGCTCGGGTCGTCAAGCTCGACGGCGCCGTGGAGAACGCGGTCGCCCTCGGCGTCGCCGACGCGGTGGCCGACGTGGTCGCCACGGGCACGACGCTCCGCAAGGCCGGTCTCGAGCTCGTCGGGGAGCCGATCCTCGTCTCGGAGGCCGCCGTCATCCGCCGTACCGGGGCGCCCCAGGTGCCGGCGATCGAGACCTTCGTGCGCCGGCTGCACGGCGTGATGGTCGCGCGCTCCTACGTGCTGGTCGACTACGACATCCTGTCGGAGCACCTCGAGCAGGCGTGCGCCATGACACCGGGCATCGAATCGCCCACGGTCTCGTCGCTGCACGATCCGCGTTGGTCGGCAGTGCGCGCCATGGTTCCGGCGGCAGACGTGCACCGCATCATGGACGAGCTCTACGAGCTCGGCGCCCGGGGCATCCTGGTCACCGACATCCACGCCTGCCGGCTCTGACTCACCGCTAGCTGATGCGCACCTTTCGCCGCAGCGCCGGGATCGTGGCGAACTGGACGAGGCAGGCCAGCGCCAGCATGGCGAACACCGCACCCCAGGAGTCGTAGGCGTCCAGCAGGGCTCCCGCGATCAGCGGGCCCAGGGATGCCGTCAGGTAGGTGACGGAGAACGCCATCGCGGTCAGGCGGGTGCTCGCGTTGCCATCGGCCGCGTACTCGCTGAGCAGCGCGAGGCCCATGGCGAACCCACCGCCCAGCGCGGCTCCGAAGAGCACGACCATGACGAAGGTCAGCGTCGACGGGCTCCACCCCACGGCGAGGACGGTCACCAGCACGACGGCCACGGTGACGGAGTAGAGCAGTCGTCGGGCCGGCGTCCGCTCGGCGAGCCACGGCATGACGAGCGCAGCCACGATCTGGCTGGCGGTGAAGACGCCGAGCAGGAAGCCGGCGTCGGCCTGGCTCCACCCGCGATCGACGAACGACGGCGCAAGCCAGGCCAGCGCCGTGTAGAACACGATCGAGTTCATCGTCAGGTACAGGGTGAGCGACCAGGCCCGCCGGTCGCGCCAGGGGAGCTCGCGGATGCGGACGGACGGCAGCCGGATCCCGGGTGTGCGCCTCCCGGCCGCCCTCGACGACCCACCAGACGACCAGCGCGATGGCGGCCGGCACGGCCCAGATCGCCAGGGCGAGGGTCCATGACCCGGTCGCCTCGGCAATGGGCACGGTGAGGGCGCCGCCGAGGGCCGCGCCGCTCATCATCGCCGCGGTCCACAGGCCGGTGGCGGCGCCGACGTTGGTCGGCAGCTGCTCGCGCACGACCTTCGGGACCAGTCCGGCCGCGAGCGCGATGCCGACGCCCGCGAGGAACACGGAGACCGGCAGGACGCCCGGCACCGTCGCCGCCAGCCGCATCGCGAGGGCGATGGTCAGGAGCAGCAGCGCCAGCGCCACCGTGTGCCGGCGGCCGATCCGCTGGGCGATCCGCGGCACCACCAGCGCGAACGCCCCCATGCAGACGACGGGGATCGTGGTCAGCGCACCGATGGCGGCGCTGGACCATCCGGTGGCCGCCTGGATGTCCGCGGTGACCGTGGGCACGCTCGACAGCGCGATGCGCAGGTTCAGCGCCACGAGCGAGAGCGACGTGAGGATCAGCCACCGCGGATGGGGGTGCGTCACGTCGGTCACCGGGCGATTGTGCTCCCGTACGCTGGCCGGGTGACGGAGGAGGGCTCGCTCGGGCGCGGCAGGTCGCTTGCGTCGCCCCAGTTCGCGGGCGACGACGGTGCCGCGATCGCCCTCCGTCCGGCACCTGCTCGCCTCGGGCACGGACCCCCTCGTGATCGCCCGTGCGCTGCGCGAGGAGCGGCTGCTGGCGGGCGTCGTCGCCGTCCTCGACGAGCTCGACGAGGCGGGTGGCGACAAGGACAGCCACATGGCGGTCGTCTCGATGGTCAACGAGCGCGGCGAGAAGGGACTGCTCGCCTTCACGGGCGTCGACAGCCTGGCCGGCTGGAACCCGCAGGCGCGTCCGGTGCCCTCACTCGGACGTGACGTCGCCCGGTCCGCCCTCGACGACGGCGCGACCGCGGTCGTGATCGACGTGGCGGGACCGCAGTCGGTCGTCCTCACGGGACACGTGCTCGAGGCACTGGCCGACCAGCTCGACCTGGCCTCGCGTGACGGCCCTCGTCAACGCCGCCCTTGCACCGCTCACGTCGGATGGCTGGGCCGAGGTCGAGGTGTTCGACGCCCGTCCGATGGATGCCGGGCGTCGACGTGATCGTCCAGGTGTCGGCACCGTCGGGCGGCCACCCGGACGGTCGGCTCGTCGCCGATCTCGCACGGCAGGCGGCCGAGGTGTCTCGCCGCTCGGCCGGACATCCGTTCCGCCGTGCCGGGTGGTATCGGAGTGGCCGCCGTCTGACGCTCCGGACCTACCGCTGGCGGAGCGAACCGGCGTAGCGTTCGGGGATGTCCGCTGCCCCCGAGACCGCACGCTTCGCCGAGTTGCTGGCCCGCGTGGGCCGGGCGCTGGACGACCGAGTGCGGGGCCAGGATCCGGATCCGATCTCGGTGAGGTCGGAGTGGGAAGGACTCGGTGATCAACCCCTGCCGACAGTCGGCGTGGGAGTCGAGGCCATGGTCGAGGAGCTCACCACCCTGCTGATCCCGCACGGAGCCCGCATGAGCGACCCGGGCTTCTGGATGTTCGTGACGGCCGGCCCCACCACCGCGCCGGTTCTCGCGGCGGCGGCCGCCCACGTGGCCGGCACGCAGCGGAACACCATCCATGCCTTCCACGTCGTCGAGGAGAGCTCGCTGCGCTGGCTCGCCGAACTGTGCCACCTGCCCGCGGACATGCGTGGCATCTACTCCAGCGGCGGATCCACGGCCAACCTCGTGGCCCTGGCGCGGCCCGGCAGTGGACGTGGGAGCAGCGCGGAGGTGGATCCTGCGCGGGACGGATTCGACGGACGTCAGTGCGTCGTCTACGCATCGACCGAGGCGCACCACACCGTGCAGCGGGCCGCCGCCGTGCTCGGTATCGGGCGGGAGAACGTACGGATGCTGCCGGTCGACGACCGGCAGCGGATGCGGCCGGCCGACCTGGCTCGAGGCGATCGACGAGGACGTGGCGGCCGGTCGCGTCCCGGTGGCCGTCGTCGCCAACGCCGGCACGACGAACACGGGAGCCATCGATCCCCTCCGGGCGCTGGGCGAGATCGCGCACGAGAACGGCATCTGGTTCCACGTCGACGGCGCATACGGCCTGCCCGGCATCCTCGACGAGCGCGTGGCTCCGCGTTACGACGGCCTCGACCTGGCCGACTCCGTCATCGTCGACCCGCACAAGTGGCTGAACGCGCCGGTGGGCGTGGCCGCCACGTTCGTCCGCGATCGAGCGATCCTGCGGCGCGCGTTCACGCAGGGACCGGCCGACTACCTCGAGGGCTCGTTCACAGACGACGTCGAGGTCTCTGTCGACGCCATGGGAATCCCGTACGCCGACTTCGGCGTCGAGCTGTCCGCCACGTCGCGAGGAGTCCAGGTGTGGGCCATCCTGCGGGAGGAGGGCGCCGAAGGCGTCGCGGCGCGCATCAGGCGCGACAACGACTTCGCCAGCTTCGTGAGCCACCACGCGCGCCAGCATCCACGGCTGGACACGCTCACGGAGCCCGAGCTGTCCATTGCCTGCCTCCGGTACCGACCGACCACGCCCTGGCCGGAGGAGGCCCTCAACGACCTCAACGCGCGCATCCACCGCCGCCTCGTGCGCGAGACCCGCTATCTGCCGAGCACGACGATCGTGGCCGGGCACTTCGCAATCCGACCGTGCTTCATCAACCCGCGGACGACCTGGGAGATGGTCCACGCCTTCCTTGCCGAGCTCGTGCGGATCGGTGACGAAGAGGCCGACCGCCGCACCCCATGGGAGACCGCATGAGCGCGCGGCTGACACGTGACGAGTACGTCGATCAGGTGCATCGGGAGGGGGAGCGGCTGCTCCTCGCCGCCGAGGGCTCGATGGACCTGCCGGTGCCCGCCTGCGAGGGCTGGACGGTGCGCGACGTCGTCGAGCACGTGGGGATGGTCTACGGCCACAAGATCGCCGCGCTGGAGCTCGGTCGGCGGCCCGAGCCGGGGGAGTGGCAGGGGCCCGACGCCGGGCATCGACGAGATCGCGTGGTGTCACGCGCTCCTGCACCGGCTCGCCCCGACCTGGCCCGGCTCAGCGCTGACGAGCCGGCCTGGACGTGGTGGGAGCCCGACCAGACCGCCGGCTTCTGGCAGCGCCGGATGGCGCTGGAGACCGCCGTGCACCGGGCCGACGTCGAGAGCGCCAGCGGGCCCGATCACGCCGATCGACGCCGACCTGGCCGCTGGACGGGATCGACGAGCTGCTGCGGGTGATGCTCGCCGACGTCGGGCGTCGACGACGTCGCTGGGTCCGGAGGTCGACGGCGGGCGCGGTCCGCGTCGACATCGCGGGCACGGCGGTCACCGGCGAGCGCGTCCGACCTGCTGCTGTGGCTGTGGGGGCGGACCCCTTCGGGGCCGGTCGAGGTGAGGGGCGACGAGGCAGCGCTGCGCGACCTGCTCCGCAGCGCGACCCAGTGACGCGACCGCCTAGTAGACCGGGCCGGTGAGGTCCTCGCCCGGCCCCATGCCCGGTGCGTCGGGGACGGGGGAGGCCTCGCGGAAGGCGCGCTGCAGGGCGGTCAGGCCGTCGCGCAGGGGCGCCGCGTGCATGCTGCCGATCTGCGGCGCGGCGGCCGTGACCAGGCCGGCGAGCGACGAGATGAGGATCCGCGCCTCCGCGAGGTCGGCCGGGTGGTCGTCGTCCCCGAGGCCGCAGGCGACCGCGGCCGCCGACATCAGGTGCATCGCCACGGTCAGGACCACCTCGACGGCAGGCACGTCGGCGATGTCCATCGCGAGCCGGGCGTCGGGAGCGGATTCGGGCGTCAGGCTCATGGCTGGTAGCCTTGCACCCGATCGACCCGGTCTCGCGGCCGGGTCGCGCAAGCGGAGTCCTCGACTCCCACCTGCGGACCGCCCTGCACCACCAGGTCCTGCGGGTCATGGCGTGCCAGCCGGCGTCGGCCGCGGCGTGCCTCTGACGAGGCCTTCGTGCGCGCTGCGCCGAGGGCCTCCTGCCTTCTCGGGGTGGGTCGCCCGCACACGTCAGCGAGGAGGCGCCATCAGCGTCGAACCCCGGATCAATGATCGGATCCGCGTGCCCGAGGTCCGTCTTGTCGGACCCAACGGCGAGCAGGTCGGGATCGTCCGCATCGAGGACGCCCTGCGCCTGGCCGTGGAGGCCGACCTCGACCTGGTCGAGGTGGCCCCGATGGCCAAGCCGCCCGTCTGCAAGCTCATGGACTTCGGAAAGTTCAAGTACGAGGCCGCGCTCAAGGAGCGCGAGTCCCGTCGGAACCAGACGCACACGGTCATCAAGGAGATGAAGCTGCGCCCGAAGATCGACCAGCACGACTACGAGACCAAGAAGGGTCACGTCGAGCGGTTCCTGAAGGCCGGCGACAAGGTCAAGATCACCATCATGTTCCGCGGACGCGAGCAGAGCCGGCCCGAGCTGGGCCTGCGCCTGCTGGCCAAGCTGGCCGAGGACATCACCGAGCTGGGCTTCGTCGAGGCGACGCCCAAGCAGGACGGCCGCAACATGATCATGGTCGTGGCCCCGCACCGCAAGAAGTCGGACGTCATCAAGGCCAACACGGCCGCTGCGGCGGATCCGGTCGACGAGACCGAGACCCCCGAGGCAGAGACCGCCTGAGCCGAGCCCGGCCCAGACCACAGACCACCCGACCCGCGAGGGTCGGACCGGAAGAACGAGGACGAACGCATGCCGAAGCAGAAGACGCACAGTGGCGCCAAGAAGCGCTTCAAGGTGACCGGCTCGGGCAAGATCCTGCACGAGCGCACCAACCGCCGCCACCTCCTCGAGGTCAAGTCGAGCCGACGCACGCGTCGCCTCGCCGGCGACCACGGAGCTCGCACCCGCGGACACCAAGAAGGTCAAGAAGCTGCTCGGCCGCTGACCCGTCGGCGCCACGCGCGCCACCCGGGTCACTGACCCTCGTCCCTTCCCGCCCTAACGCACGAAAGACACAGGAGAACGCCATGGCACGCGTCAAGCGCGCAGTCAATGCCCAGAAGAAGCGCCGCGACATGCTCGAGCGGGCGTCCGGCTACCGCGGCCAGCGGTCCCGGCTGTACCGCAAGGCCAAGGAGCAGGTCACCCATTCGCTCGTCTACGCCTACGCCGACCGTCGCACCCGCAAGGGCGACTTCCGCCGGCTGTGGATCCAGCGCATCAACGCCGGCTGCCGCGCGAACGGCATGACGTACAACCGCTTCATCCAGGGCCTCAAGGCCGCGGGCGTCGAGGTCGACCGTCGCATGCTCGCCGAGCTCGCCGTGAACGACGCGCCGGCCTTCGCCGCGCTCGTCGAGGTGTCGCGCTCGTCGCTGCCCGCCACGGCTGCCTGAGCACCCGTCCGCTCGTGACCGTGTCCCGCGAGGTGACGTCGGTCAGGTCCGACCGCGTCACAGCGGTGCGTGCGCTGCACGCCCGTCAGGGACGCCGCAAGACAGGACGGTTCGTGGTCGAGGGACCGCAGGCCGTCCGCAGTGCGCTCGCCGCCGGCGTCGTCATCCGTGACCTGTTCATGGACGACGACGCCGGTGCTGCATTCCCCGACATCGCCGCCAGTGCCGCGAGCGCTCGGACTCGACGTCTGCCGGGTCACTCCCGAGGTCCTGGCGGCGATGGGCGAGACCGCCCAGCCGCAGGGCGTGCTCGCCGTGTGCGACCTGCTGCCCGCAGGCGACCTCGACGCCGTGATGGCGGCGCCCGGGCCGGTCGATCGTGCTCGACGCCGTGACGGACCCGGGCAACGTCGGCACCGTCATCCGTACCGCTGACGCGGTCGGTGCCGCTGGCGTCCTGCTGACCGCCGGCTCCGCGGACGTGCACAACGGCAAGGTGGTGCGGTCGACCGCCGGGTCGCTGTTCCACCTGCCGGTTCTCAGCGGGCTCGACGATCGTGGCCGTGTCACAGGCGGCCGCCCGGCACGACCGCACCGTCGTGGTGGCCACGGGCGACGCCGCCGTCGACCTCTTCGGCGCCGTCGACGACGGCCTGGTGGGCACGCGCACCTGCTGGGTCGTCGGATCTGAGGCGCATGGGGTCAGCGAGGCGGCCCGCGCCGCCGCGCGACCTGGCCGTCCGCATCCCGATGACGGGCCGGGCGGAGTCCCTGAACGCCGCCGTGGCGGCGGCCGTCGTGCTGTACGTCACAGCGCATGCCGCTCACGGGAGCGGCGATTCGGGCCGCGGCCCGTCGGGATGAGAGACTGAGGCCCATGTCTGAACCGTCCTGCGTACGTCACCCTCCCCATCTTCGAGGAGACGGGCTACGTCATCCTCGACGCCTACGACCAGGCGCAGGACCCCCGGGAGTGGGAGGACCTCACCTTCGTCGACTGGAAGTCGTCCGGGGACACCCGGTTCGCGCCGCTGGCGAGCGCGTACGGCGACATGGAGTGCAACGGCTTCTGGAACCACACCCCGCCCAAGACCGACAAGGACGGCGTCTGGGTGCCGGCCAACGTCGAGGTGGCGCCGCGGCTCGTGGCGCGGGCCCAGGAGCCGGGCGCCAACATCGGCCGGTGCCGGGTCATCGAGCTGCATGCCGAACACCTACGGCGACACGCTGTACAACCTGCACCGTGACGACAACAACCGGCTGAACCCCGAGGGCACCGGCTGGATCGTCCGGTCCTTCTTCAACCTGACCGACAACCCCGACTCCGTGATGGTGCTGCGCGAGGACCGCGACGACCCCGCCACCGAGACGCGCATCCCGCTCCCTGCCGGCGCCCAGGCGATCATCGACACGCAGCGCCTGTGGCACGCGGTGTGGCACCCGGGCCCGGACCCGCGCTACTGCCTCATCACCTCGTGGGAGTCCGGCCCGCGAGCTCGACGCGTACATCACGGCCAAGAACGGCCGGCCGCGATTCGACACCGTGCCGCTCGACCCGGCCGTCGCGGCGGAGGGCGAGGCGCTCGCCCAGCGCCGGCGCGACGAGCGCGCTGCTGCCCTCGCGGCCCGCGGCGCCGATCCCGCGTTCGGGGACGGCAGCCTGTCCGCCGGCCCGGCGATGGAGGTCTACTCCGAGGCCTGATCCGCCGCCTCACGCGCGACCGGCCGACCGAGCCGACCGGGCCTGTCATGGCCCACGACGACCGGGGACAGTCCCCTCCCGACGAAAGGAACGAGGAATCGTGACCACCGCCACGCCGGTTGCGTCGGTGTCCTACGACGCCGTCCTGGACGAGCTCGAGGCCGAGGCGATCCACATCTATCGCGAGACGGCGGCGGCGTTCAAGAACCCCGTGCTGCTCTACAGCATCGGCAAGGACTCCTCGGTCCTGCTGCACCTGGCGATCAAGGCGTTCGCGCCCGCACCCATCCCCTTCCCGGTCATGCACATCGACACGGGCTGGAAGTTCCGCGAGATGATCGAGTTCCGCGACCGTCGCGCGGCCGAGCTCGGCCTCGACCTTCGGATCGCCCAGAACCTCGAGGCGATCGCCGAGGGCGTCACGCCCTTCAGCCACGGCACCCACGAGTACACGCGTCTCATGAAGACGGTGGCCCTGCGCGAGGGCATCGACCGCTACGGCTTCGACGCCGCGATCGGCGGTGCGCGGCGCGACGAGGAGCGCAGCCGCGCCAAGGAGCGCATCTTCAGCCTGCGCGAGCCCGGGCACCAGTGGGACCCCCGCAAGCAGCGTCCCGAGTTCTGGCGCACGGCCAACACGCAGCTCGCCCCCGGCCAGTCGATGCGCGTCTTCCCGCTGTCCAACTGGACCGAGCTCGACGTGTGGAAGTACATCCAGCGCGAGGACATCCCGATCCCGGACCTGTACTTCGCGAAGCCCCGCCCCGTCGTCGAGCGCGACGGGGTCCTGATCATGGTCGACGACGAGCGACTGCCCCTGCGCGAGGGGGAGACGCCCGAGATGCGCGTCGTGCGCTTCCGCACGCTGGGCTGCTACCCGCTGTCCGGCGCCGTCGAGTCCACCGCGGACACGATGGAGCAGCTCGTGGCGGAGATGGCCGGAGCCAAGTACTCCGAGCGCTCGGGCCGCCTGATCGACGGCGAGGGCGGTTCGGAGTCCATGGAGGGCAAGAAGAAGGAGGGCTACTTCTAGTGGCCGGCACGAGCACCATGACGAACCTGACCCCTGTCCTGCACCTGGTGACCTGCGGCTCCGTCGACGACGGCAAGTCCACGCTCATCGGCCGGCTGCTGGCCGAGACCGAATCGGTGCCGATCGACACGCTCGAGTACGCCCGGCGCACGCGTCGAGGCGGATCGACCATCCCCGTGGGCGAGATCGACTTCTCGCTGCTGACCGACGGGCTCGAGGCCGAGCGCGAGCAGGGCATCACGATCGACGTCGCGTACCGGCACATGAACCTGCCCAACGGGCGCCGCGTGCTCGTGGCGGACTCGCCCGGGCATGAGCAGTACACCCGCAACATGGCGGTGGCCGCGTCCAACGGCGACGTGGCGATCCTCATGGTCGACGCCGCGCGGGGCGTGCGTGCGCAGACCCACCGCCACCTGACCATCTGCGCCCTGATGGGCGTCAAGACCGTCATCGTCGCCGTCAACAAGATGGACCTCGTCGGGTACGAGCACGCCACCTTCGAGGAGATCGTCGGCATCGTGCGCACCACCGCTGCACGCCTCGACGTGCCCGAGGTCATCGCGATCCCGGTGAGCGCCTTCGCGGGCGACAACATCACCACTCCGAGCACGCAGATGCCCTGGTACCAGGGTCCGACGCTGCTCCGCGCGCTCGAGACGTGGGAGCCGGTCGAGCTGCTCGGCGAGCAGCCGTTCCGCTTCCCGGTGCAGTTCATCGTGCGCGCCGAGGGCAACTTCCGCGGCTACGCCGGCACCGTCGTGTCGGGCCGGGTCTCGCGGGGTGACTCGGTCGTCATCGCCGACTCCGGACGGTCCGCCGTCATCGACCGCATCGTCACGTACGACCTGCACGTCGACGGGCACGTGGCCGACCTCGAGTCGGCGGAGACGGGCCAGGCGGTGACCATCACCCTCGACCACGAGGTCGACGTCACCCGCGGCGACGTGATCGCCGGTGGTGCCGGCGAGCCGCTGCAGCCCGCCGATCGCTTCGCCGTCGACATGGTGTGGCTCGGCGAGGAGCCGCTCGCGCACGGTCGCTCGTACCTGCTGGTCTCCGGGTCGCGCTCCGTCCCCGCCACCGTCACCAACGTGCGCCATCGCCTCGACGTCGTCGAAGGCCACGAGCACGCAGCCCGGATCCTCGAGATGAACGACATCGGCCGGGTCGAGGTGGCGACCGACAAGCTCGTGCCCATGGATGCCTACACCGTCGTCCGCGACACCGGCGGGCTTCCTGCTGGTCGACCGCGTCACCGCCGACACCGTGGCCGCGGGCATGGTGCGCCACGCGATGCGGCGCTCCACCAATGTCGTGCGTCACGACTACGCCGTCGATGTCGAGGCACGCCGGCTGCTCATGGGGCACGACGCGAAGGTCGTCTGGCTCACGGGCCTGTCGGGGGCGGGCAAGTCGACGATCGCCGACGCGGCCGTGCGCAAGCTGCACGCCCTCGGGGTGCACACCTACGTGCTCGACGGCGACAACGTGCGGCACGGCCTCAACAAGGACCTCGGCTTCACCCCTGAGGACCGCGCTGAGAACGTGCGTCGTGTCGCCGAGGTCAGCAAGCTCATGTGCGAGGCGGGCGTCGTGGTGTTCGTGGCCCTCGTCTCCCCGTTCGCGGGTGACCGGCGCGCCGCGCGCGAGCTGTTCGGGCCGGGTCAGTTCCTGGAGGTCTACGTCGACACCCCGCTCGACGTCGTCGCGGGTCGCGACACGAAGGGCCTGTACGCCAAGGCGGCTGCCGGGAACCTGCCGAACCTGACCGGGGTCGGCCAGGACTACGAGGCCCCCGAGTCGCCCGAGCTGGTGCTGCATGGCACCGGTGACCTCGATGCGTCGGTCGATGCCCTCGTCCGCGCTGTCCTGGGCGAGTAGACGTGTCGGGACCGAACACGTCGTTCGACCCGAAGAGGGTCGCGAGCCTCGACGAGGCAGCCGTCGCTGCCATGGTTGCCGAGGCTCGGGCCGCGATCGCCGACGCCACTGACCTCGCCTCCCTCAAGGACGTCCGGCTGGCGCACGCGGGCGACCGCTCGCCGCTGGCGCTGGCCAACCGCGAGATCGGGGCCCTGCCGCCGGCGGCCAAGGCCGAGGCCGGCAAGCGCGTCGGCGAGGCTCGGGGCGTCATCAAGCAGGCGCTCGAGGCCCGGCAGGCCGAGCTCGAGGCCGAGCGCGACGAGCGGGTCCTGGTCGAGGAGACCGTCGACGTCACCCTCCCGACGGATCGCCTGCAGCTCGGGGCCCGCCATCCGCTGACCACGCTGATGGAGCGGGTGGCCGACGTCTTCCTCTCGATGGGCTACGACATCGCCGAGGGGCCCGAGGCCGAGGCGGAGTGGGTCAACTTCGACGCGCTCAACGTCCCGCCCGACCATCCTGCCCGCACGATGCAGGACACCTTCTTCGTCGCCTCGCCCGACAGCGGCGTCGTGCTGCGCACCCAGACGTCGCCCATCCAGATCCGGGCGATGCTCGACCGCGAGCTGCCCATCTACGTGGTCGCCCCGGGTCGGGTGTTCCGCACCGACGAGCTCGATGCCACCCACACGCCGGTGTTCCACCAGATCGAGGGCCTCGCCGTCGACAAGGGCATCACGATGGGCGACCTGCGCGGCACCCTCGACCACTTCGCGGCGTCCATGTTCGGCGAGGGCATCCACACGCGCATGCGACCGTCCTACTTCCCGTTCACCGAGCCGAGCGCCGAGGTCGACCTCGAGTGCTTCGTCTGCCGCGGCGAGTCCGTGGGCAACCCCGACCGGCCGTGCCGCACGTGCGGCAGCGAGGGCTGGATCGAGTGGGGCGGCTGCGGCATGGTCAATCCGCGGGTGCTGCAGGCGGTCGGCATCGATCCCGCGGTCTACCGCGGCTTCGCGTTCGGCATGGGCGTCGAGCGCACGCTGATGTTCCGCAACGGTGTCAGCGACATGCGCGACATGGTCGAGGGCGACGTGCGCTTCTCGCTGGCGTTCGGAGTGGAGGCCTGATGCGCGCGCCCCTGTCGTGGCTCCGCGAGCTCGTCGAGATCCCCGCGGGTGAGACCGGCCGCGACGTCGCTGCCCGCCTCATCCGTGCGGGCCTCGAGGTCGAGACCGTCGAGTCTGTCGGCGCCGGTGTCGTCGGCGACCTCATCGTCGGTCGTGTGCTCGAGGTGGAGGAGCTCACCGAGTTCAAGAAGCCGATCCGCTGGTGCCAGGTCGACGTCGGCTCCGCTGGTGGCGGCGTGCGCGGCGTCATCTGCGGCGCCCGCAACTTCGCGGCCGGCGACCTCGTCGTCGTCGCGCTGCCCGGCACCGTCCTGCCCGGGGGCTTCGAGATCGCGTCGCGTCCCACGTACGGCAAGGTCTCCGACGGCATGATCTGCTCGGAGCGCGAGCTCGCCCTCGGTGACAACCACGACGGGATCATCGTCCTGCCGGCCGGTGCGGGGCAGCCCGGCGACGACGCCACGCCCGTCATCGGCGTGGGCGACGAGGTGCTCGACATCGCGATCACGCCCGACCGCGGCTATGCGCTGTCCATCCGCGGCATCGCGCGCGAGGTCGCCATCGCGTACGGGGTCCCGTTCGTCGATCCGGGCGTGGCTCTCGCCGACCTGCCCGCACCGCTGCCAGATCGCACTCCCGCAGGAGTGCGGCACCGAGGATCCCACCGGCTGCGACCTGTTCACCATGCGCACCATCGTCGGCTTCGACCCGTCCGCTGCCTCGCCACTGTGGATGCAGCGCCGACTGGTCGCATGCGGCATGCGCCCGGTGTCCCTCGCGGTCGACGTGACCAACTACGTCATGCTCGAGCTCGGCCAGCCACTTCATGCATACGACATGGACAAGCTCCGCGGCACCGTGCGCGCGGAGCGGGCGGTCGACGGCGAGCCGTTCGAGTCCCTCGACCACGTCCAGCGGGTGCTGACGTCCGACGACCTCGTCATCCGCGACGACACCGGCGTCATCGGGCTGGCCGGCGTCATCGGCGGGCTGCACTCGGAGATCGACGACGACACCACGAGCATCGCCCTCGAGGCCGCGCACTTCGTCCCGGAGGTCATCGCCCGGGCCGGCCGCCGGCACAAGGTGTCCAGCGAGGCCGGCAAGCGCAACGAGCGTGGTGTCGACCGCGACCTCGCGCCTTACGCCTCGGCGCGCGCGGCCGCGCTGCTGCTCGAGTTCGGCGGCGGCCACTACGTCGGCATGACGGCGGTCGAGGCCGGCCGGCCGGTCCAGGTCATCGACCTGCCCGTCACCGAGCCGGGTGACGTGGCCGGCATGGCCATCGACGCGGACACGGTCGTGTCGCTGCTCGCAGGCGATCGGCTGCGAGGTGGCGCAGGCCGATGCCGCCACGCTGCGGGTGTCGCCCCCGTCGTGGCGCCCGGACCTCACCGATGCGATCGACCTCGTCGAGGAGGTCATCCGGCTCAACGGCTACGACCTGCTGCCGTCGACGCTTCCCGCCGCACCGCTGGGCCGGGGGATGACCCGCGAGCAGAGGCTGCGTCGTCGGGTGGGCATGGTGCTCGCGGCGCGCGGACTCGTCGAGGTTCTGACGTACCCGTTCGTCGGCCCTGCCGAGCTCGATGCTCTCCGCCTGCCGGCAGACGATCGCCCGCCGCCGCACTCCACGGCTGGCCAACCCGCTGTCGGAGGAGCAGCCCTACCTGCGGGGCTCGCTGCTTCCCGGGCTGCTTGCCGTCGCGCGACGCAACACCGGCCGCGGAGCCACGGACCTGGCGCTGTTCGAGCTCGGCACGGTCTTCCTCGGGGAGGTCGCCGCGGAGGCGCCGGTCCGGCCGCCCGTCCACCGGCGGCCGAGCGACGCCGAGTGGCGCGGCCTCAACGAGCTCCTGCCGCACCAGCCGACCCACGTGGCAGCGGTGCTGACGGGCAACCGCGAGCCGCAGGGCTGGTGGGGGCCTGCCCGCCCGGCGACGTGGTCGGACGCCATCGAGGCCGCACGCATCGTCGCGCGAGACCTGCGGAGTCGACCTCGAGGTCGGCGTCCGGTGACGATCCGGCGTTCCATCCCGGTCGGTGCGCTCGACTGTCGCTCGACGGTTCCGTCATCGGGTTCGCCGGCGAGCTGCACCCGCGCGTCATCGAGTCCGGCGGCCTGCCGGACCGGTCGGCGGCCATGTGGCTCGACCTCGACGCCCTCATCGCGAGCGCCCCGCACGTGCGCCAGGCGCCTCCGTGTCGGCACGCAGCCGCAGGCGAAGGAGGACCTCGCGGTCGTGGTCGACCGCTCGGTTCCCGTCGCGGACGTGCAGGCCGCGCTCGCCGCGGGCGCGGGCGACCTGCTCGAGTCGGTGCGGCTGTTCGACGTCTACGAGGGACCGCAGGTGCCCGAGGGCAAGAAGTCGCTGGCCTTCGCCCTGCGCTTCCGTGCGCCCGACCGGACCCTGGACGCCGCCGAGACCGCGGGCGCTCGCGAGGCGCGCCCTCGCGGCCGCGGCGGAGCGGTGCGGCGCCACCCTCCGCTGACGCGACGGCACGTCGAGCGGCACGGGCGATGTATGCGCGTATGCGTATACTGCTCCCATGATCAGGGCATCGGTCGCCGGCGCATCCGGCTACGCGGGCGGGGAGCTGCTGCGGCTGATCGCCGCGCACCCCGACATCGAGCTGGCCGCGCTCGCTGCGGGCGGCCGGGCCGGGGAGCCGCTGGCGGCGGTGCACCCGAACCTCGCCGGGCTCGGCGACCGGATGCTCGTCGAGACCGATCCCGTCACCCTCGCCGACGCCGACATCGTGTTCCTCGCCCTGCCGCACGGGGAGTCGGCCGCGCTGGTCGCGCAGCCTGCCGCCGGACCTGCCGGTCGTCGACCTGGGCGCCGACTTCCGGCTGCGCGACGCCGGCGGCCTGGGATCGCGTACTACGGCGGCGCGCACGCGGGCACCTGGACCTACGGGCTGCCGGAGCTCCCGGGACAGCGTGCCGCGATCCGCGCAGTCGACGTCGCGTCGCCAATCCCGGCTGCTACGCCACGTCCGTCGCCCTCGCCCTCGCCCCGGTGCTCGCCGCCGGACTGGCCGAGCACCCGACGACGTCGTGGTCGTCGCCGCCTCCGGCACGTCGGGTGCCGGCCGCAAGCCGTCGGACGCGCTGCTCGCCACGCAGGTGATGGGCTCGATGTCGGCATACAAGGTCGGGGGAGTCCACCAGCACACCCCCGAGATGGAGCAGTCCCTCGAGTGACGCGTCGGGTCAGCCGGTCACGCTGTCGTTCACGCCGCTGCTCGCACCGATGCCGCGCGGCATCGTCGCCACGTGCACCGCGTCCGCGACGCCGGGCACGACCGAGCGGCGGTGCGCGACGCGCTGGCTGCCGCCTACGCCGACGAGCCGTTCGTGCACGTGCTCCCGGCCGGCGCCTGGCCGCAGACCAGCTCGGTGGCGGGCAGCAACGCCGTCCACCTGCAGTGCGCGGTCGACGAGCACGCCGGTCGCGTCGTCGTCGTCAGCGCCATCGACAACCTCGGCAAGGGCGCGGCCGGCCAGGCGCTCCAGAACGCCAACCTCATCCTCGGCCTCGACGAGATGTCCGGCCTCAGCGCGAACGGAGTCGCCCCGTGACCGTCACCAGCCCTCGCGGCTTCCGGGCAGCCGGTGTCACGGCTGGCATCAAGGCCTCCGGCCGGCCCGACGTCGCGCTCGTCGTCAACGACGGACCGCTGGACGTCGCCGCGGGCGTGTTCACCGGCAACCGGTTCAAGGCCGCGCCCGTGCTCTGGTCGCAGCAGGCGGTGGCCGATGGCCGGCTGCGCGCAGTCGTGCTCAACTCCGGCGGAGCCAACGCCTGCACCGGCCCGGACGGCTTCGCAGACACGCATCACACCGCCGAGCACGTCGCCGACGTGCTCACCGCGCACGGCGTCGAGACCGGGCCGGGCGACGTCGGGGTGTGCTCCACCGGGCTGATCGGCGAGCGACTGCCGATGGCACTGCTGCTGTGCCGGCATCGACGCCGCCACGGCCCAGCTCTCGGACGACGGCGGCGCCGGACGCGGCCATCGCGATCATGACGACCGACACCGTGCCGAAGACCGCCAGCGTGAGCGTCGACGGGTTCACCGTCGGCGGCATGGCCAAGGGCGCGGGCATGCTCGCCCCCGCCCTGGCCACGATGCTCGTCGTCATCACCACCGATGCGGTCGATCACGGCCGAGCAGGCCGACGATGCACTGCGCGTCGCGACCGGCCTGTCGTTCGACCGCATCGACTCCGACGGCTGCATGAGCACCAACGACACGGTCCTCCTGCTCGCGAGCGGCGCGTCGGAGGTCACGCCCGATCCGGCGGTGCTGGCGGAGGCGGTGACCGCGGTGTGCGCCGACCTGGCCCGGCAGCTCATCGCCGACGCCGAGGGAGCCTCGAAGGACATCGAGATCGTGGTCGACGGAGCCGCGAGCCGTCGCCGACGCGCTCGAGGTCGGACGGGCGGTCTCGCGCAGCAACCTGCTCAAGTGCGCGATCCACGGCGAGGACCCGAACTGGGGGCGCGTGCTCTCGGCGATCGGCACGACGTCTGCCGCCTTCGAGCCCGACGCTGTCGACGTCGCGATCAACGGCGTGTGGGTGTGCCGCGGCGGCGGGATCGGCGAGTCCCGTGATCTCGTCGACATGTCCGGTCGCGAGGTGCGCATCGTCGGTCGACCTGAACGCCGGGGAGTCGTCCGCCACCATCTGGACCAACGACCTCACGGCCGAGTACGTCCACGAGAACTCCGCCTACGCCACCTGAGGATCACCACATGACCGACCTGACGAACGCCTCGGCCAAGGCCGCCGTCCTCGCCGAGGCGCTGCCCTGGCTCGAGCGGCTCCACGGCACCACCGTCGTGGTCAAGTACGGCGGCAACGCCATGACCGACGACGCCCTGAAGGCCAGCTTCGCCGAGGACATCGTGTTCCTGCGGCTCGCCGGCCTGCGCCCGGTGGTCGTGCACGGCGGCGGCCCGCAGATCAGCGCGATGCTCGGGCGCCTCGGAGTGGACTCGGAGTTCAAGGGCGGCCTGCGGGTGACGACGCCGGAGGTCATGGACATCGTCGGGATGGTGCTCGTCGGTCAGGTGCAGCGTGAGCTCGTCGGCCTCATCAACGAGCACGGTCCGTACGCGGTCGGCATGTCGGGCGAGGACGCGCACCTGTTCACGGCGGAGCGCCGCGACGCCATCGTCGACGGCGAGCCCGTCGACATCGGCCAGGTGGGCGACGTGGTCGAGGTCCGTCCGGACTTCGTCACGCGGCTCCTGGACGACGGGCTGATCCCGGTGGTGTCCACCGTGGCCCGAGACGGCGACGGGGTGTCGTACAACGTCAACGCCGACACCGCCGCGGCAGCGCTGGCCATCGCGCTGGGCGCGGAGAAGCTCGTGGTGCTCACGGACGTCGAGGGGCTGTACGCGGACTGGCCCAACCGCGACTCGATCATCCGGACGATCGGTGCCGATCGACTGCGAGCGCTGCTGCCGGACCTGGAGAGCGGCATGGTGCCGAAGATGGAGGCGTGCCTGCGGGCGATCGACGGGGGAGTCCCGCGCGCACACGTGATCGACGGCCGCATCCCGCACTGCGTCCTGCTCGAGGTCTTCACCGACACCGGGGTCGGCACCATGGTGCTGCCCGACGAGGTCGAGTCATGAGCTCGATGGCAGGAGCGCTGGCAGGGCGCGCTCATGGACAACTACGGCACCCCGCCGCTGGAGCTCGTCCGCGGACGCGGGCGCCCGGGTGTGGGACTCGGAGGGCCACGAGTACATCGACCTCCTGGCAGGGATCGCCGTCAACGCGCTCGGGCATGCCGATCCCCGACTGGTGGAGGCCGTCACGCTCCAGCTGTCCACTCTCGGCCACACCAGCAACCTCGCCGCGACCGAGCCGCCGATCGCGCTCGCCGAGCGGCTGGTGTCGCTGTTCGGCGACCCGGACGCCCGCGTGTTCCTCTGCAACTCCGGTGCCGAGGCCAACGAGGCAGCGTTCAAGCTCGCGCGGCTCACGGGCCGCGCCCACATGGTGGTTGCCGCAGAACAGCTTCCACGGCCGCACGATGGGCTCGCTCGCCCTCACCGCGCAGCCCGCCAAGCAGGATCCCTTCCGACCGCTGCCGGGCGACGTGACCGCGGTGCCGTACGGCGACGCCGAGGCGCTGAGCCTGGTGGTCGGCACCCACACGGCTGCCATCGTGCTGGAGCCCATCCAGGGCGAGGGCGGCGTCATCGTCCCGCCGCCCGGCTACCTGGCGGCCGCCCGACGGATCGCGGACGAGGCCGGGGCGCTGCTCGTCCTCGACGAGGTCCAGACGGGCGTCGGCCGCACCGGCACGTGGTTCGCCCATCAGCAGGAGGGCGTGCGTCCGGACGTCATGACCTTGGCGAAGGGGCTCGGTGGAGGACTGCCGATCGGCGCGTGCGTCGCAACCGGACGTGCGGCCGCGCTGTTCCGTCCGGGCTCCCACGGGTCCACGTTCGGCGGCAACCCCGTGTCGTGCGCGGCCGCCCTGGCCGTCCTCGATGCGATCGCCGACGACGGCCTGCTCGAGCGCGCCACCCAGGCACACGACCTGCTGGCGGCCGGCGTGGTCGAGCGCTCCCACGGCGTGGTCGTCGACGTGCGGGGGCGCGGACTGCTGTTGGCTGCGGTCCTCGGGGGTGCCGTCGCGGCGGATCTCGAGCGTGCGGCCCGGTCGGCCGGTCTCCTCGTGAACGCGGTGTCGCCCGACGCCATCCGCCTTGCGCCACCCCTGGTCATCACCGACCAGGACATCGACGACGCGCTCGACCGCTGGGACGCGGCCTGCCTGAACGTCGCAACGGCGATGACGTCGCCGTGACGACCCCCAGCGGATCCCCGCGGACGGCGATCGCACGCCGGGCCCGTATCGCGGCACTCATCAGCGCGAACCGCGTCGGTTCGCAGGAGGAGCTGGGGCAGCTGCTGTCCGAGGAGGGCATCCACGTCACGCAGGCGACGCTGTCACGCGACCTGGTGGCCATCGGGGCCGCGAAGGCAGTGGACGACCACGGTCATCTCCACTACGCCCTCGCCGACGGAGCCGCCGCCGACACGACCATCCCCGTGGCCGGGACCGATGCGGCACTCTCGCGCGTCGCCAACGAGCTGCTCGTCCGGGCCGAGGCCGCCGGGACCATCGCCGTCCTGCACACCCCGCCCGGCGCCGCGCAGTTCTTCGCCGGCCACCTCGATCGGAGCATGGCGTTCGACACCGTCGGCACGGTCGCCGGCGATGACACCGTGATCATCGTGATGCGCACCCCCGAGGAGGCGGCCGACCTGTGCAATACCCTGCTGCGGATGGCGGACCAGAGGAGAACGACGTGACCCAGCACGATCCGACGTCCGAGGCGGCGCCCGGCAGCCGCGCCGACGAGGCTGTGGGGCGGGCGTTTCGCCGATGGTCCATCCGATGCCATGGCCGCGCTCAGCCTGTCCACCCACTTCGACTGGCGCCTCGCCCCCTACGACGTGATGCAGACGCGCGCCCACGCCACGGTCCTGCACGGCGCCGGCCTGCTCACCGACGACGAGCTGTCGCGCGTTCGCGGCGCCCTCGACGCGCTCGCTGCCGAGATCGCCGCCGGCACGTTCGCGCCGATCCCGGCGGACGAGGACGTCCACACCGCCGTCGAGCGCGGCCTCATCGAACGCCTGGGCGATCTCGGCGGCAAGCTGCGCGCGGGTCGCAGCCGCAACGACCAGGTGTCCACGGACTTCCGCCTGTACCTGCGCGATCACGTCCGGCGCATCGTCGCGGCGGTCACCGACCTGCAGGAGGCGCTGCTCGTCCAGGCCGAGGAGCACGTCGACACCTACTCGCCGGGGTTCACGCACCTGCAGCACGCGCAGCCGGTGTCCTTCGGCCACGAGCTCGCCAAGCACGTGCACGCCCTCGGCCGAGACGTCGAACGGCTGGCCGACTGGGATCGTCGCGCGGCGCGGTCGCCGCTGGGTGCCGGAGCGCTCGCCGGATCGAGTCTCGGGCTGGATCCGCAGGCCGTGGCCCTGGATCTCGGATTCGACGAGGCGCTCGGCAACTCGATCGACGCGACGAGCGACCGCGACTGGGTGGCCGAGTTCCTCTTCGCCGCCGCCATGATCGGCGTGCACCTGTCCCGGATGGGCGAGGAGGTCATCCTCATGTCCTCCCGCGAGTTCGGGTGGGCCCGACTCGACGACGCGTGGTCGACGGGATCGTCGATCATGCCCCAGAAGAAGAATCCCGACGTCGCCGAGCTCGCGCGCGGCAAGTCCGGCCGGCTCATCGGCAACCTCACCGGCCTCCTGGCGACGTTGAAGGGCCTGCCCTTCGGCTACAACCGCGACCTGCAGGAGGACAAGGAGCCGGTGTTCGACACGGTCGAGCAGCTGCTGCTGGTGCTTCCCGCGATGACCGGGATGATCGCGACGCTGCGCTTCGACACCGCGCGCATGGCGGCGTCCGCCCCCGAGGGCTTCGCGCTCGCCACCGACATCGCCGAGTGGCTCGTGCGCAACGGCGTCCCCTTCCGGGAGGCGCACGAGATCGCCGGCGCGAGCGTGCGGGTGGCGGAGGAGCGGGGCATCGAGCTCTGGGACCTGACCGACGACGACCTCGCGGCCATCTCCCCCCGGCTCACCGCGCAGGTGCGCGACGTGCTGACGGTGCGCGGGTCGCTCGACTCGCGGTCCGCCTTCGGCGGCACCGCCCCCGTCAGGGTGGCCGAGCAGCTCGCCGCGCTGCGCGGGCAGCTCGACGCCCAGCGGATGGCCTGGTCGTCGTCGTAGACGGAGAGTCGTGCCGATGAGCAGGGGCTGGGTGCTCGCCGCGAGAATCGCGTTCGCCGGGTGCCTGGCCGGCATCGCGTGGGCGTCGCTGCTGCCGCCTGAGCAGCTGCCGTCGGACCCGAGGGTCTCCGACAAGGTCCTGCATGCGGCGGGCTATGCGCTGCTGGGCGCGCTCGCCGTCGCGAGCGGCCTGCGCTGGTGGGCAGCCGTGGCCGTCGTCGTCGGGATCGGCCTCGCCCTCGAGCTGGCGCAGCTCCTGACCGGCTACCGCAGCTTCGAGTGGACCGACCTCGCGGCCGACGCGGTCGGTGCCGCGCTGGGGGCGAGCGTCATGTGGCTCGTCCTCAGGTGGTCGACGGGGCGGGCGGTCAGCCGCTCCTCGTGAGGGGCACGCGGTAGGTGTGGACCACGGCTGGCCGTGGTTGCGCGCTACCGTCGGGCGGTGACGTGGGCCCTCATCGCCGTGCTCGCACTGGCGGCGCTCGCGCTGCTGCTGCGCGAGCCGTTCACTCGCTGGCGCCGGCGGAGGCGTGAGCAGGAGCAAGACCGCAAGCGCGAGAACCGCCGACAGCGCCGGCGGGCCCAGGCGGAGCGGCGAAGCGAGCGGGCCATGAACCCGGCTCGCGCAGCGGCTCGCTCGGGACCCCCGCGCTGGCAGCAGGTGGCCGAGCGACAGGGCGGCAAGTGCTGGCTGTGCGGCACGCGCACGTACCCCGACGACCGCCGCCGGACCGGCCCGGGCAGCGAGCAGCTGGGGGCCACCTACCCCACGGTCGACTTCGTGCTGCCCATCGAGCAGGGCGGCGACTACCAGCTCGACAACGTCCGGCTTGCCCATCGGCACTGCCGCGACGTGCGGATCGCCAACAGCAGCCGGCGTGAGTTCGGCTCGCCTCGTCGGACGTTCCCGCCCGCGTAACTTCGTCCGCACCGACCCGAGCCATCTGTACCGTGTCATCGTGCGCATGGAACTCGACGTCGTCCCCACCGGCAAGACCACGGCGACCGTCGTGCTCACCCAGGAGCAGGTGGACGCCCTCCGAGGGGCGCCTGGACGCGGCCGGGTGATGCTGGCGATCACGTACGAGGGGCAGGTGTTCCGGACGAGCGTCTCCGTGTATCGCGGCCAGTGGATGATGGTGGTGAACGAGGCGATGCGGAAGGGCGGGATGACGCCGCCCGGAACGTACGTCGTGGACATCGACGTGGACACCGCGGAGCGCAGCGTCGACGTTCCGGACGACCTGGCCGCAGCTGTGCGGTCGGCCGGCCTCGACGGCGCTTGGGAGCGCCAGTCCTACACGAATCGCAAGGAGTTCGTGCGCGGCGTCGTGGAGGCGAAGAGGCCGGAGACGCGACTGCGGCGCATCGAGAAGGTCATCGCGACGCTGGCCGGCTGAGCCCGGTGCCGCACCTGCATGCTCCTCGTACGCTGGCGGGCATGAGACGGTCCTGGATCGGCGACCATGCTGCCGACGTGGCTCCCGCGGCTGCTCGGGGGCGTGATCAGGTCGCTGGCCGGTGGTCGCGCGGTGGCGATCCGCATCACCGAGGTGGAGGCCTACGGCGGGCAGGGCGAGGATCCCGGATCGCACGCGTTCCGCCGGCAGACTCCGCGCAATGCCACGATGTTCGGGCCTCCCGGGCACGCGTACGTGTACTTCACCTACGGCATGCACTGGTGCCTCAATCGTCGTCACCCGTGGTGAGGGCACGGCAGGAGCCGTGCTGATCCGCGCGGGCGAGGTGGTCGAGGGCCTCGCCGCCGCACGCGAGCGCCGACCGTCGTGCACCGTCGACCGCGACCTCGCGCGAGGCCCGGCGCGGCTCACGACCGCCCTCGGCGTCGCCGGCGACTTCGACGGGCTCGACCTCTTCGATGCCGGATCGCCGCTGCAGCTGACGCTGCCCGCGAGGACGGCCTCGGCGGTCGAGGTGAGCGCGCGCACCGGAGTCGGGGGCGAGGGGGCGGCGACGCCCTGGCGGTTCTACCTGCACGGTGAGCCCACGGTGAGCCCGTACCGCCGGGCGGCCCGCCGCCCTAAGGTCGGTCCGTGACGCTGGACATCGAGCACGCGGACGAGCGCACCACCCTTGAGGCGCACCTCGACGCCAACCGGGACACGGTCGTGCGCAAGTGCAGCGGGCTGTCCTGGGAGGACGCCACGCGTCGGCTCGGACCGACGCCGACGAGCGTGGCGGGCATCCTCAAGCACCTGATCAACGTCGAGCGGTGGTGGTTCCGGCACAACCTCGCAGGCGAGGAGGACGTGCCGTTCGACTGGACGGACGACGACCTCGATCTCGAGTTCGAGATGGATCCCGCCGACAGCCTCGACGCCCTCCTGGCCGCCTACTCGGTGGCGTGCGACGAGAGCCGCGCGATCGCACGCGGCCTCGAGCTCGGCGATCAGGCCGTGCGGACAGGGCGTGGCGGGCACCGGCCGTCCCTGCGCTGGGTCTACGTGCACATGATCGAGGAGGTGGCCCGCCACAACGGCCACCTCGACATCTACCGCGAGCTGGTGGACGGGCAGACCGACCGCGACGCGTGACGGGCCGGCGGATGCGGGAGGATGACCCCGTGTCCCCGATCATCGATGAGCTGTCCTGGCGCGGCCTGATCGCGCAGTCCACCGATCTCGACGCCTTGCGCGCCTCGACCGCGGCGGGCCAGGTCACGCTGTACTGCGGCTTCGACCCGACGGCCCCGAGCCTGCACCTGGGCAACCTCGTGCAGATCCTCACGGTGCGCCGCTTCCAGCAGCACGGGCATCGCCCGCTCGCCCTGGTCGGGCGGGGCGACGGGCCTGATCGGTGACCCCAAGGAGACGGGGGAGCGAACCCTGAACCCGAGGGAGGTGGTCGAGGGCTGGGTGCAGCGCATCCGCGGGCAGCTCGACCGCTTCTACGACTTCGAGGGGCCGAACGCCGCCGTCGCCGTGAACAACCTCGACTGGACCGAGGGCCTGTCGGTGCTGGAGTTCCTGCGCGACGTCGGGAAGCACTTCAGCGTCAACAGGATGCTCGACCGTGAGGCGGTCGCCGCGCGCCTCGCCAAGGACGGCATCTCGTACACGGAGTTCAGCTACCAGCTGCTCCAGTCCTACGACTTCGTCCAGCTCCACCGACGCTTCGGCTGCACTCTGCAGACGGGTGGCTCGGACCAGTGGGGCAACATCGTGGCGGGCGTGGACCTCATCCGGCGCATGGACGGCGGCAGCGCGCACGCGCTCACCACCCCCCTGATGACGAAGTCGGACGGCACCAAGTTCGGCAAGACCGAGTCCGGCACCGTCTGGCTGGATCCCGAGCTGACGAGCCCCTACGCCTTCTTCCAGTTCTGGCTCAACTCCGACGACCGGGACGTCTCGTCGCTGCTGCGCACGTTCAGCTTCCGGAGCAAGGAGGAGATCGACGCGCTTCTGGCGGCCGTCGCCGAGCGACCCCAGGCGCGCGAGGCCCAGCGGGCCCTCGCGAGCGAGCTGACCGCGCTGGTGCACGGGGAGGCGGAGCGGGATGCCGCGGAGGCCGCCGGGCGGGCGCTGTTCGGCCAGGGCGACCTCGCCGACCTGCCGGCCGCGACCCTCGCCGCCGCGCTGGCAGAGGCGCCGCACGTGGAGATCCCCGCAGCCGAGGTGGTCGACGGCCTGCTGCCGGCGTACGACGAGCTGTTCGCGCGGGCAGGGCTGGCGGCCAGCAAGTCCGCGGCCCGGCGCACCATCGACGAGGGCGGCGCCTACGCGAACAACGTCCGCGTCACCGATGCCGCTGCACAGCCGGCCCGCAGTGACCTACATCACGACGAGTGGCTGGTGCTCCGTCGCGGCAAGAAGGCGTTCGCCGGCGTGCGGGTCGCACGACCGTAGCCTTCACGCGAGTGGTGAGTTGTTGTTGCTATGCAAGGGTTTTCACGGGCCACAGCTCACCGCTCGGCGGCCAAGCGCGGCGCGCTGTTGGCACCAGGACGGGGTGGGGGAGCGGATTTGACCCGCTCGTCACCCGCGGCGTATGGTTACGGCATCGCAAGGGAGTAACGGACACCAAGCCGCACTTCTCGACCGGGGACTGAGTCCTCGTGAGGGTGCGCCAAGCAAGGCCGGTCCTGCGGTAGCGAACAGAATCAGTCGAGGAAAGACACGCCGATCGAATCGGTTTGACTCTCCGAAACAGAATCTGTAAGTTGGGAACGTTGCCCCAAAACAAGGTCGAAAGCCTTGCAGAGGTGCGCGCCCGCTCCTTGAGAACTCAACAGCGTGTCACATGTCAATGCCAATACCCCGTTCTGGGGCCGGGCATCTGG
>CAVPPK010000009.1:225000-577706 GCA_963707385.1 uncultured bacterium
TCCCTGATGACCGATAGCGGACAAGTACCGTGAGGGAAAGGTGAAAAGTACCCCGGGAGGGGAGTGAAATAGTGCCTGAAACCGTGTGCCTACAAGCCGTTGGAGCCCCCAAGTCCTTAGGGACAGGGTGACAGCGTGCCTTTTGAAGAATGAGCCTGCGAGTTAGCGATACGTGGCGAGGTTAACCCGTGAGGGGTAGCCGTAGCGAAAGCGAGTCTGAATAGGGCGATTCAGTCGCGTGTCCTAGACCCGAAGCGGAGTGATCTACCCATGGCCAGGTTGAAGCGACGGTAAGACGTCGTGGAGGACCGAACCCACCTAGGTTGAAAACTGGGGGGATGAGCTGTGGGTAGGGGTGAAAGGCCAATCAAACTCCGTTATAGCTGGTTCTCCCCGAAATGCATTTAGGTGCAGCGTCACGTGTTTCTTGCCGGAGGTAGAGCACTGGATGGGCTAGGGGGCCTACAAGCTTACTGAACTCAACCAAACTCCGAATGCCGGTAAGTGAGAGCGTGGCAGTGAGACTGCGGGCGATAAGGTTCGTAGTCGAGAGGGAAACAACCCAGATCACCAACTAAGGTCCCAAAGCGTGTGCTAAGTGGGAAAGGATGTGGAGTCGCATAGACAACCAGGAGGTTGGCTTAGAAGCAGCCATCCTTGAAAGAGTGCGTAATAGCTCACTGGTCAAGTGATTCCGCGCCGACAATGTAACGGGGCTCAAGCACACCACCGAAGTTGTGACATTCACACATTGCCCGGCCGCAAGGTCCAGGCGTGTGGATGGGTAGGGGAGCGTCGTGTGGCCAGCGAAGCGGCGGGGGAACCCAGCCGTGGAGGCCACACGAGTGAGAATGCAGGCATGAGTAGCGAAAGACGGGTGAGAAACCCGTCCGCCGGATGACCAAGGGTTCCAGGGCCAGGCTAATCCGCCCTGGGTAAGTCGGGACCTAAGGCGAGGCCGACAGGCGTAGTCGATGGACAACGGGTTGATATTCCCGTACCCGCATTAGTTCGCCCATGATGAACCTGGTGATGCTAAGGGCAGGAAGGTGTGGATCTCTTCGGAGGGAAGCACTGGAGCGCCCGAACCGAACCAGCAGTAGTCAAGCAATGGGGTGACGCAGGAAGGTAGCGCAACCGCGGCGATGGTAGTCCGCGGCTAAGGTTGTAGGGCGAGACGTAGGCAAATCCGCGTCTCACATAGCCTGAGAACTGATGGGGAGCCGATTGAGGCGAAGTGCGTGATCCTATGCTGCCAAGAAAATCCTCTAGCGAGAACTAAAGCGGCCCGTACCCCAAACCAACACAGGTGGTCAGGTAGAGAATACTAAGGCGATCGAGTGAACTATGGTTAAGGAACTCGGCAAAATGCCCCCGTAACTTCGGGAGAAGGGGGGCCACAGCTGGTGATAGGACTTGCTCCTTGAGCTGGAGGTGGCCGCAGAGACCAGGCGGAAGCGACTGTTTACTAAAAACACAGGTCCATGCAAAGTCGCAAGACGACGTATATGGACTGACGCCTGCCCGGTGCTGGAACGTTAAGGGGACCGGTTAGGCCTTCGGGCCGAAGCTGAGAACTTAAGCGCCAGTAAACGGCGGTGGTAACTATAACCATCCTAAGGTAGCGAAATTCCTTGTCGGGTAAGTTCCGACCTGCACGAATGGCGTAACGACTTCCGCGCTGTCTCAACCGTAGACTCGGCGAAATTGCACTACGAGTAAAGATGCTCGTTACGCGTGGCAGGACGGAAAGACCCCGGGACCTTTACTATAGCTTGGTATTGGTGTTCGATTCGATTTGTGTAGGATAGGTGGGAGACTTTGAAGCTCGGACGCCAGTTCGGGTGGAGTCACTGTTGAAATACCACTCTGATCGTATTGGATGTCTAACCTCGGACCGTGATCCGGTCTAGGGACAGTGCCTGGTGGGTAGTTTAACTGGGGCGGTTGCCTCCCAAAAAGTAACGGAGGCGCTCAAAGGTTCCCTCAGCCTGGTTGGCAATCAGGTGTCGAGTGTAAGTGCACAAGGGAGCTTGACTGTGAGACCGACGGGTCGAGCAGGGACGAAAGTCGGAACTAGTGATCCGGCACATGCTTGTGGAAGCGGTGTCGCTCAACGGATAAAAGGTACCCCGGGGATAACAGGCTGATCTTGCCCAAGAGTCCATATCGACGGCATGGTTTGGCACCTCGATGTCGGCTCGTCGCATCCTGGGGCTGGAGTAGGTCCCAAGGGTTGGGCTGTTCGCCCATTAAAGCGGTACGCGAGCTGGGTTTAGAACGTCGTGAGACAGTTCGGTCCCTATCCGCCACGCGCGCAAGAGTCTTGAGGAGACCTGTCCCTAGTACGAGAGGACCGGGATGGACGAACCTCTGGTGTGCCAGTTGTCCTGCCAAGGGCACGGCTGGTTAGCTACGTTCGGTAGGGATAACCGCTGAAAGCATCTAAGCGGGAAACCCGCTCCAAGATGAGGACTCTCACAGGGTTGACCTGGTAAGGCCCCCAGCTAGACGACTGGGTTGATAGGCCGGATGTGGAAGTGCGGCAACGCATGGAGCTGACCGGTACTAATAGGCCGAGGACTTGCCTCACATTAACAACTCGCGTCCACTGTGCGGTTCCCGAGATTCGGTCGGGAACCTAGAGCACTCATATCTTTGTGCTCGGTCTGATTGAAAACTCAATAGAGTTTCGGCGGCCATAGCGAGAGGGAAACGCCCGGTTCCATTCCGAACCCGGAAGCTAAGCCTCTCAGCGCCGATGGTACTGCGCGGGTGACTGCGTGGGAGAGTAGGACGCCGCCGGACATTTTTTCGACAAAGGCCACCTTCGGGTGGCCTTTGTCATTTCCCCAGCAACCCGCTGAGAGGATCGCACCGTGACGTCAGAGCGCCCCAGCAAGGACAGCCGACCCGGCTCGGGAGCGCGCAAGTCGACGAGCAGCGGCCGGCCCGGAGCCAGCGGGTCGGGCAAGCCGCGTCGCGGCAAGCCTGGCGAGAAGCCGCGTGCGGGCAAGCCGGGCGAGAAGCCGCGTGGGTCAAGCCTGGCGAGAAGCCGCGTGCGGTCAAGCCCGGCGAGAAGCCGCGTGCGGGCCAAGCCGGGCGACAAGCCGCGGTATGACAAGCCGCGAGCCGGCGAAGCCGGGCGAGAAGCCGCCGCGTCGGACCGTCCGCGCAGTGACCGTCCGGCGTCGGATCGTCCGCGCAGTGACCGTCCGGCGTCGGATCGTCCGCGCAGTGACCGGCCGGCGTCGGATCGTCCGCGCAGTGACCGGCCCAGCAAGCCCGGGGAGCAGGCCTCGCGGCGGTCGGCCGTCCGACGCCGCCCGCGGTTCCGGCCGCCGGCCGGGCGAACCTCCTCGGGCGCGTCCCGCAAGCCGACGGCCAACCGGCCGCCGGGCCGCGACGACCGCCCCGACACCCGTCGGCCGCTGCGCTCGGACGTCGATCGACCTCGCGACCCGCACATCCCGGACGAGATCACGCCGGAGATGCTCGACAAGGGCCTGCTCTTCGAGCTGCGGACCCTGCCGGAGGGCCTGGCGGAGATCGTGGCCCGGCACCTCGTGGCTGCCGATCTGGCGCTTGTCGACGGCGACGTGACCCTCGCGCGCGCCCACATCGCGGCAGCCAAGCGTCGCGCAGGGCGGGTGGCGCCCGTCCGCGAGGCGGCCGGCATCGCCGCCTACATGGACGGCGACTTCGCCGAGGCGATCGCCGAGCTGCGCACCGTGCGGCGCATGACGGGCGCGGACGAGTACGTGCCCATGCTCGCCGACTGCGAGCGGGGACTCGGCCGGCCGCAGCGGGCGCTGGAGCTCATCAAGGAGGTCGACCAGCGCAAGGTGGACGTCGAGACGCGCGTCGAGCTGACGCTCGTCGCCGCCGGTGCTCGTGCCGACATGGGCCAGGTCGACGCGGCCCTGCGTGGTCCTCCAGATCCCGGAGCTGACGAAGCTGCCCAAGGGCGGCCCGCGGGCACGCCTCCAGTACGCCTACGCGGATCTTCTCGAACGCGCAGGACGGCTCGACGAGTCGCGCGAGTGGATGCGCAAGGCGGCGGCGTCCGACATCGACGGAGTGACCGATGCTGAGGAGCGGGTGGAGGAGGAGGAAGGCCTGGCCTTCACCGAGGAGGAGCTCGAGTCGGACGATGGCTCGCCCTCGACCGACGAGGACGCGCAGCAGTAGTCAGGCGCCCGCGTCGGCGCGCTTGTCGAGCCAGCGGACGATGCCGTTGACGTTGGCACCGACGCCGGACAGCTCGTCGAACTTCAGCACCCGAGCCTCGTCCTCGTAGAACACGCGGGTGCCGTTCGCGGTCCTTCTCGCGCACCATGGCGATGGCGTGGTCGAGGTTCGGGCTCGACGGCATGCACGGCGTCGACGACCTCGACCCAGTAGCGCAGCTCCTCCTCGGATCGGTCGAGGGTGTCGGCGACGTCGGTGACAGGCCCGAAGTGGCTGAACAGCAGCCGGTTCGCGCCGGCGTCCTTCATCCGCTGCGAGTGACGACAGGGTGAGGTCGAGGTCGAAGTCCGGCGGAGGGGTGGCGGGCCGCACGTCGGCGGTCTCCGGCACGTACACGCCGGCGGCGTCGCCCGTGTAGAGGTCGCCGGTCTCGGAGTCGAGCAGGCCGACGTGGTGCGACGCATGACCGGGGTTGTGGAAGGCGTCGAGCCGCCGGCCGTCGCCGAGGTCGATGGTGCCGACCTCGCCGAGCACGACCAGCCGCTCCTGCGGAACGGGCAGGAGGTCGCCGAAGAGCCGATCCATGTCCTCGCCGAAGACGCGATGCGCGCTGGCCATCAGCCTGCTGGGGTCGGCCAGGTGCCGCGCTCCCTTC
Source organism: uncultured bacterium (assembly GCA_963707385.1). Classification (GTDB taxonomy): domain Bacteria; phylum Actinomycetota; class Actinomycetes; order S36-B12; family S36-B12; genus UBA10649. The sequence goes on from CAVPPK010000009.1 coordinate 229,847, forward strand.
TCGTGCACGACGACCTGGGCGTTCGGGAAGGCCGCGGCGATGTCGCCGACGCCGCCGGCGTGGTCGAGGTGGATGTGGGTGACGACGATGGTGGCGAGGTCGGCCGCGTCGACGCCGAGCTCGGCGAGGGCGCGCACGACGAGCTCCGCCGAACGCGCCGTGCCGGTCTCGACCAGGCAGGGTCGGCTGCTCCTGATCAGGTAGCCGGACGTGATGCCCTCGTAGCCGCCCATCCGGGTGTCGACGTGGAAGACGTCGTCGCCCAGGTCCTCGATGATCTCCGCCACCGGATCAGTATGGCCGCTCCGGACGCTGGTCGTCCCCAGCTTCACGGCCTGGTTGTGGCGGCCATCCCCAGGCGCGCCCGCGAGCGGTGCGACGGGGTCGCGTCGCGGGCCACGATCGCCCCATGACACCACGCACATCAGGCCACCTCGGATCCGTCCTCGTCCGCCGACGTCGTCGTCGTCGGCCGGCTCGGCTGCCCGCGTCGAGGTGCGCGAGCTGCCCAGCGGCGACACCGTCACCGTGTTCACGATCGTCGTCGACCGGCCCGGATCGGCGGGCCGACCGGCGCAGCGCGGTGAAGGTGGACGCCATCGCGTGCCAGGCGTTCCGGGCGGCCGTCGTCAACCGGCTCGACCGGCTCGAGCCGGGGCAGTGGGTGCGCGCCGAGGGCAGCCTCCGGCGGCGGTTCTGGCGCTCCGGTGCCGGGCTGGGCAGTGCCATGGAGGTCGAGGTGAGTCGGCTGCAGGCCGGCTGGCTGATCCGTGCGAGCATGACTCCGTGACTCAGGACGACGGCTCCCCAGGCGGGATGACGTGGCCGCCGGACGACGACGACGGCCGGGCGATCCGGAGGGAACGCCCTACGACTGGTACCGGCGGGCCGTGGCCCTCCTCGACAGCGGGCAACCCCGACGCGGCGGCCGTCCTGCTGGCCCGGCTGCGCGAGGTCGACCCGACGTCGACGGCGGTGCTCGAGACGCATGCGCGCGCCCTGTTCGACAGCAGGCGGTACCAGGAGGCGGCCGACGCCTTCGCCGAGCTCGTCGAGCGGAGCCCGGCGGAGGACTACGCCCACTACGGCCTGGGCATGTCGCTGTGGCGGCTGCAGCGGTTCCCGCTCGCCCGCGACCACCTGGCGATGGCGGCCGTGATGCGCCCGCAGCGCGCCGAGTACGCCCGAGCGCTGGCGCAGGTGCGCTCCACGCTCAAGGCCCGCGCCGAGGCCGGACTGCCGCTCGAGGGGCCGGTGTCCCCGTGACCGAGCCTCTGCTCGCCGCGCTTCGACGCGCTGCTGTTCGACCTCGACGGGGTCGTCTACGTCGGTCCCGCACCCGGTGCCGCACGCGGCGGAGTCGATCGCGTCCGCGCGCGCCGCCGGGCTGGCCTGCGGATACGTCACCAACAACGCGTCGCGCTCGGCGTCGGCCGTGGCCGAGCACCTGGTCGAGCTGGGCATCGAGGCCACGGTCGACGACGTCATCACGTCGCCCGCAGGCGGCGGTGTCGCTGCTGCCCGGGCTTCGTGCCGGCCGGATCCCGGGTCCTCGTCATCGGCGGATCGGGCATCGACGACGCCCTCGTCGACGGCGGCTACGTGCCGGTCCGGGCGCTCGCCGACGGCCCGGCCGCCGTCATGCAGGGCTTCTCCCCGGACGTGTCCTGGCGGGATCTGGCCGAGGCCACCTTCGCCGTGCGGGCCGGGCCTGCCCTGGATCGCCACCAACCCCGACCTCACCTTCCCCGCGCCCGGCGGCATCGCGCCCGGCAACGGCGCCCTCGTGCGCCTGGTCGCCGAGACCGTGGGGCGCGGCCCGGATGCGGTCGCCGGCAAGCCGGAGCCGCCGCTCCTGCGCGAGGCCGATCCGCCGCACTCGGGCGCAGCGCCCGCTGATGGTCGGCGACCGGCTCGACACCGACATCGCCGCCGGGACGCGCGATCGGCGATCCCGAGCCTGCTGGTCTTCACCGGCGTCACGACGCTGGCGGAGCTGCTCGGCGCCATGCCCGAGGAGCGGCCCGAGTACCTCGGCGCCGACCTGCGCGTGCTGCTGGAGGCCTACCCCGACGTCGTGGTCGACGCGGGCATCGGCCACCTGCCGGGCGTCGTCGGCGCGGCCGTCGACGCGGCGGCGCGCTCGACGGTCACCGTCGACGGGGACCCGTGGGACGCCGTGCGCGCGGCCGCCGCGCTGGCCTGGGCGGCAGCCGACGCCGGGCCAGCCGCTCGACGTCGGCGCAGCGCTGGACGAGCTGGCTCGGGCACTGGGCTGACGGCGCTGCCGGGCGACGCTGCGGGGTCGTCCGGGACGGGTACGGTTGACCCAGCGGCTGGGACGGCTCCGCCGCATGGCCAGACGAAGGAGTGACGGCGTGCTGGACGACCTGCGCAACTACCTGCAGTTGGCTTCGGGGCTCACCGAGGCGACGGCCAGCAAGGCGAAGGATGCGGTCACCGGCCTGCTCGCGCACGGGGTGTCGCTGTCGTCGAAGGCCATGCCGGCGCCGGAGATGATGGGCCAGGTGCAGGAGCTGGCCGACGATCTCGTCGCCACGAGCCGCAACAACCGCGAGATGCTCGTCGGGATGATCCGCGCCGAGGTCGATCGCAACGTCGGGCCGGATGGGCTTCGTCCGCGAGGACGAGCTCGCGGCGCTCCGCCGGCACGTGCAGCGCCTGGAGAAGCAGATCGCCGACGTCCAGGAGGAGCTGACGCACGTCGCGGCCGCCCAGCGCCGGCGCCCGACCCCGGCAGCGCAGACCTACCCCGCGCAGACGTACCCCGCCCAGACGTATCCCGCGCAGACCGAGGCGGCTCCGGCCGACGCCGCCGAGCCGGCGGTCCCGGACCTGGCTGCGGCCGAGGTGGCCGCGACCGTCGGCCGAGGAGCCGGCCCCCGAGGTGCCGAAGAAGAAAAAGAAGAAGATCATCGTCGACCCGGGAGCCTGACCATGGACGAGTTCACCGACAGCCCCGAGGCCGACGCGCGGCCGAGCCGTCCACCGGACCACTGACCTCGCGGATGATGACGTCCTGCTGCTCGAGGAGGTCGAGGAGGAGCTCGTGCTCGCCGTGTGGGAGCCGACCGGCGAGCCCGGCGTCGACGCCGCCCTCGACCTGCTGGGCCAGCTCGATCCCGACGACGTCCACCAGCACGCGGCGGTGTTCGACGACATCCACCAGCGGCTGCGTGCCACGCTGACCGACCTCGACGCCCCCTCCTGATCGTCGAGCGGGAGCGCTGACGGTGGCCCGTCGACGGCTCGACGCCGAGCTGGTCCGGCGGCATCTCGCCCGGTCGCGCGAGCACGCCCGCGAGCTGATCGACGCCGGAAGCGTGCGGGTGCGCGGCACGGTGGCGACCAAGGCCGCGACCCAGGTCGAGGAGGCCGACCCGATCGTGGTCGCCGAGGGCGAGGCCGGCGACGGCTACGTGTCCCGCGGCGCCCACAAGCTCATCGGGGCGCTGGACGCCTTTCCCGGCGTCGTCGTGTCGGGGCGCGACTGCCTCGACGCCGGCGCGTCCACGGGCGGCTTCACCCAGGTGCTGCTCGAGCGCGGGGCCGCGCGGGTGCTCGCGGTGGACGTCGGGTACGGCCAGCTGGCCTGGCCGGTGCGCACCGATCCACGGGTGAGCGTCATGGAGCGCACCAACGTGCGATCGCTCGCGCCGGACGACGTGCCCTGGCCCGCCGGCGCTGATCGTGGCCGACCTCTCGTTCATCCCGCTCGAGCTCGTCCTGCCGGCCCTCGTGGCCGTCGTCCACCGACGACGCCGACCTGGTGCTGATGGTGAAGCCGCAGTTCGAGGTCGGCCGGGCGGCCGTCGGCGACGGCGTGGTGCGCGACCCCGCGCTTCGCCGGTCGGCGGTGCAGGGCGTCGCGGACGCGGCCATCGCGCTGGGTCTGCGGCGTCGCTCGGCGTCGCCGCGAGCCCGCTGCCCGGTCCGAGCGGTAACGTCGAGTACTTCCTCTGGCTGAGCCGTGCAGGCGGCAGGATGGGGGAGGACGCCTCGCCGCTCGTCGGCGAGGCGCTGGAGCGGGCGATCGCCCGGGCCGTGACGGAGGGACCGCAATGACCGCTGAGGAAGCGACGCGACGCGTCCTGCTCGTGGTGAACCCCCGAAGCGACGAGGCGCGCTCCGTTCTCGCCACCGTGGTGCGCAGGCTGGCAGCGGCTGACGTCGAGGTCGTCCTCGCGGACGGAGGACCGCGATGACCTGGCGGCCTACGGCGACACCGGCCTCGATCCCGGGATCGTGGCGGTCGCGTCCGACGAGAACGCGGCCGACGGCACGGACGTCGTCGTGGTGCTGGGCGGCGACGGAACGGTGCTGCGGGCGGCCGAGCGGGCCCGGGCCAGCGGCGTGCCGCTGTTCGGGGTCAACCTCGGCCATGTGGGCTTCCTCGCCGAGGCGGAGCCGGAGGACCTCGTCGGCCGTCGTCGACGCGATCGTGCACCGCCGGTGGGCCACCGAGGACCGCATGACCCTGGACGTGCGCCTCCTGGAGTGCCGGCGAGGTCGTTCACTCGACGTGGGCGCTGAACGAGATCTCCCTGGAGAAGCGCGCGCGCGAGCGCATGGTCGACGTCATGGTCGAGGTCGACGGCCGCCCGCTGAGCCGCTGGGGCTGCGACGGCGTGGTGTGCGCGACCCCGACCGGCTCGACTGCCTACGCGTTCTCCGCGGGCGGCCCGGTCGTCTGGCCGGAGGTCTCCGCGATGCTGGTCGTGCCGTTGAGCGCGCATGCCCTGTTCGCCCGCCCGCTGGTCGTGTCGCCGACGAGCGTGGTCGCGTTCGACATCGGCGAGGACTCCGAGGCGGTGCTGTCGGCGGACGGGCGACGGATGCTCGACGTCGCGGGGTCGAGCCGGATCGAGGTGCGCCAGGACCCGCGGCCGGTGCGGTTCGCGCGACTGGCGATGGCGCCGTTCACCGACCGGCTGGTGGCCAAGTTCGAGCTGCCGGTGGCGGGGTGGCGAGGACGACGCCCGGAGGGCGGATGATCCACGAGCTGCGGATCCGTGCCCTGGGGGTGATCGACGAGGCGGTCATCCCGTTCGCCCCGGGCCTGACCGTGCTCACGGGGGAGACCGGCGCGGGCAAGACGATGGTGCTCACGGGCCTGGGCCTGATCCGCGGGGACAAGGCCGACGCCGGACTCGTGCGCAGGGGCGCCGATCATGCCGACGTGGACGCCGAATGGCGGCTCCCGGTCGACGCGCAGCATGACTGGGCGCGCGATGTCCTTGCCCGGCTCGAGGAGGCCGGCGGCGCCTGCGAGCTCGACGGCGGTGAGCTCGTCCTGCTGCTGGGACGCTCGGTCGCGGCGGGCGGCCGCAGCCGGGCGTTCGCGGGCGGCCGCAGCGTGCCGGCCTCGTTCCTCACCGAGGTCGGCGAGTCCCTCATGGCCGTCCACGGCCAGGCCGACCAGCTGCTGATCCGCGATCCTCGACGCCAGCGCGAGCTCCTCGACCTCTTCGCGGGCCGCGAGGTGCTCGCGCTCCGCGGCGCCTACGCAACGGACTTCGCCGCGTGGCGCACCGCCACACGGGAGCTGCGCGACCTCGTCGAGCATCGCCAGGACCGCGAGCGCGAGGCGGCCCTGCTGCGCCACGGCATCGACGAGATCGCCGCAGTCGAGCCGGTGTCGGGGGAGGACGAGGCTCTCAAGGCGCAGGCGAGTGTCCTCGCCCACGCGACGGATCTCCTGGCCGACGTGGGATCCGCCCATGCCCAGCTGATGGGCGACGACGACGCCTCGGCGAGCAGCGTCACCGACCTGCTGCTGCAGCGCGCGTCGGTCGCTCGACCGCGCGCGTGCCCTCGACGAGTCGCTCGCTGCGACCGTCGACCACCTCGATCGCATCGTCGAGGAGGTCGCCGTGGCAGGCAGGGGAGCTGGCCGCGTACGCCCGCGACGTCGATGCGGATCCCGCCCGCCAGTCGGAGGTCGAGGAGCGCCGGCAGGCGATCAGCGCCCTGAAGCGACGTTACGGGCCGCGAGCTCGACGACGTGCTCACGTGGTGGGCGGCGGCGCAGGAGTCGGTGTCGGCGGTGGACGGGGCCGACACCCGCATCGCCGAGCTGACGGCCGAGGTGCAGGAGCTCCGGCTCCGAGTCGTCGACGGCCGCGGCCGAGCTCACCGACCCAGCGGCGGTCGGCGGGTGAGCGCCTGGGCGCAGCGGTGACGGCGGAGCTGCACGACCTGGCGATGCCCGACGCCGCGCTGAGCGTCGCGATCGGCACCACGGACGACCCCGAGGAGTTCACGGCCGACGGCGCCGACACGGTCGCCATGCTGCTCACCCCGCACTCGGGCAGTGAGGCACGCCCCCTGGGCAAGGGGGCGTCCGGCGGCGAGCTGTCCCGGATCATGCTGGCCATCGAGGTCGTGCTGGCCGGGGTCGACAGCGTGCCCTCGTTCGTCTTCGACGAGGTCGACGCCGGCATCGGGGGCCGGGTCGCCGTGGAGGTGGGTCGTCGGCTGGCCCGACTGGCCCGTACGTCGCAGGTCATCGTCGTCACCCACCTGCCGCAGGTGGCCGCGTTCGCCGACCAGCACGTCGTGGTCACCAAGGACGGTTCCGGGCAGGTGACCGCGTCCAGCGTCGCCGTCGTCGACGGAGCCGAGCGGGTGCGCGAGCTGGTTCGGATGCTGTCCGGGCTCGAGGACTCCCAGTCGGGCGCCGAGCATGCGACGGAGCTGCTGGCCCTCGCCGAAGCGGATCGGAGTCGGGCCGAGGTGCCGAAGGCGGGTGCCGGACGTAGGGTCCGACGATGAGCGACACCGTCACGCTGGAGTACCTCGGTACTCCAGCCCCGGACCGCCGCAGGGCGCCCATGGTCGTCGCCGGCGTCATCGGCCTGCTCGGTGCTGGTGGCGGCCGGGTTCCTGTGGTGGAGTGACTCGATGCGCTCGTCGGCCAACGAGCAGCTGTCGGCCGCGTTCCGCGATGCCGTGGAGGGTGCGGCCGCGGGGGAGCGTCAGGTGCAGGGCACCCTCGCCTACGCCTCGCCCATGATCTGGTCCGCGTCGGTGCCGGAGGACGTCCGCGACGGACCTGAGGGCGCTGGTCGAGGCGACCGCCGCGGACGTGTCCGGGAACCTCGCGCATCGTCCGCGAGCGGGTGGCCGGCACGACGCGTCCTGCCCTGGCACGAGCCCCAGGCAGCCGCCCGCGCGGAGCTGCTGGCCCTCATCGACGCGCAGCGGGCGCGCTTCGACGGAATCGCCAATGATGCCAGCGACATCGACCTGGTCCTCGCCGACGGGCCGCTCCCGGTGGGCGCCGTGACCGAGGCGCTCAGTTCGGCCGGCGCGGACTGAATGCGCGCGTCCGGCGCGGGAGGCGGCGGTCATCCGCTGATAGTCTGAACGTCCATGGAGAAAACGACGACCAAGCACGTGTTCGTGACCGGGGGCGTCGCCTCCTCGCTGGGCAAGGGACTGACCGCCTCGTCCCTGGGGAACCTGCTGAAGGCCCGTGGCCTGCGGGTGACCATGCAGAAGCTCGATCCCTACCTCAACGTCGATCCCGGGACGATGAACCCGTTCCAGCACGGTGAGGTGTTCGTCACCGACGACGGCGCCGAGACCGACCTCGACGTCGGCCACTACGAGCGCTTCCTCGACACCGATCTCCACGGCTCCGCCAACGTCACGACCGGCCAGGTGTACTCGACGGTCATCGCCAAGGAGCGGCGCGGCGAGTACCTCGGCGACACCGTCCAGGTCATCCCGCACATCACCAACGAGATCAAGGCGCGCATCCGCCGCATGGCCGGACCCGACGTCGACGTCGTCATCACCGAGGTCGGCGGCACCGTCGGCGACATCGAGTCGCTGCCGTTCCTCGAGGCCGTTCGCCAGGTGCGCCACGAGGTCGGCCGCGACAACGTCTTCTTCCTGCACGTGTCGCTGCTGCCGTACATCGGCCCGTCGGGCGAGCTCAAGACCAAGCCGACGCAGCACTCGGTCGCCTCGCTGCGCAGCATCGGCATCCAGCCCGACGCGATCGTCCTGCGCGCCGACCGCGAGGTGCCGTCGAGCATCAAGCGCAAGATCTCGCTGATGTGCGACGTCGACGCCGATGCCGTCGTGGCCGCCGTCGACGCCCCGAGCATCTACGACATCCCGAAGGTCCTGCACAAGGAGGGCCTCGACGCCTACGTCGTGCGCCGCCTCGACCTGCCGTTCCGCGACGTCGACTGGACGGCGTGGGACGACCTGCTGCGCCGCGTGCACCATCCCGCGCACGAGGTGACCATCGGCCTCGTCGGCAAGTACATCGACCTGCCCGACGCCTACCTGTCGGTCACCGAGGCGATCCGGGCCGGCGCGTTCCACCACGACTGCCGCGTCAACATCCGATGGGTGTCCAGCGACGACTGCGCCACGCCCGAGGGCGCCGCGCGCAACCTCAGCGACCTCGACGGCATCTGCGTGCCCGGCGGCTTCGGCGTGCGCGGCATCGAGGGCAAGCTCGGCGCGCTGCAGTACGCACGCGAGAACGGCCTGCCGGCGCTCGGCCTGTGCCTCGGCCTGCAGTGCATGGTCATCGAGTACGCGCGCACGGTCGTCGGGCTCGAGGGCGCCAACTCGCTCGAGTTCGACGAGTCGACGCCGCACCCGGTGGTGGCCACGATGGCCGACCAGCGCGACGTCGTCTCCGGCGAGCGCGACATGGGCGGCACGATGCGCCTGGGCCTGTACCCCGCGAAGCTCGCGGAGGGCTCGCAGGTCGCCAAGGCCTACGGCGTGCCCGTACGTCGACGAGCGTCACCGCCACCGCTACGAGGTGGCCAACGCCTACCGCGCGCAGCTCGAGGAGGCCGGCCTCCGGTTCTCCGGCACGTCGCCGGACGGACGGCTCGTGGAGTTCGTCGAGCTGCCGGCCGACGTGCACCCGTACTACGTGGGCACGCAGGCGCACCCCGAGTTCCGGTCGCGTCCGACGCGGGCGCATCCGCTGTTCGCCGGCCTGATCGGCGCGGCGCTCGTCGCCTCGGAGCAGCAGCGCGAGGCGCTCGCCCAGGGATGACGCGGACACGAGGAGTGGACGGGTCCGGTCGAGGACGCCGGCGAGCCCCGTCCGGTTCGTGACCGCGCGGTCCGGTTCGAGGGCCGCGTGTGGTCGGTGGTCAGCGACACCGTCGAGTTCGAGGATGCGTCGGCGGTGCGCGACGTCATCCTCCATCCGGGGGCGGTCGCGGTCATCGCCCTCGACGACGACGACCGCGTGCTGCTGATCCGCCAGTACCGCCACCCCGTCGGCCGGTGGCTGTTCGAGCCGCCCGCCGGCCTCCTCGACGAGCCGGACGAGGCCGCCTGGCTGACGGCCGCCCGCGAGCTGGCCGAGGAGTCCGGGTACGAGGCGGCCCGGTGGGACGTGCTGCTCGACTTCTACACGTCCCCGGGCGGCACCTCCGAGGGGATCCGGGTCTTCCTCGCGCGCGGCCTGTCCCCGCTGGCGGACGGCCGTCCGCAGCACCGGGGAGGCCGAGGAGGCGCACCTGCCCCGCGCCTGGGTCGACCTCGACCAGGCGCGCGACCTCGTGCTCTCCGGGCGCCTGGGCAGCCCCTCGGCCGTCGCGGGGATCCTGGCCGCCTGGGCCAGCAGGGCGGGCGACTGGGCATCGCTGCGTCCGGCCGTCGAGCCCTGGCCGGCCCGCGACCTGCTGCTCGCCGCCGACCGGGTGCGGCGGCCTCGCCGCTCCGGAGCCTGACCGCCACCGCACGCTCCGGTTCGGAATCCCCGATACCGCTCCGCGCCTGAGGCTGTCTCCTAGGCTGGGCGGAGATCACGCCCCGTCGGGGTGGACAGGACATGCGAGGCGAACGTGAAGGTCGGAATCCCCAAGGAGATCAAGAACCACGAGTACCGGGTGGCGATCACGCCGGCCGGCGTGATGGAGCTGGTCCGCAACGGCCACCAGGTCGTCGTCGAGCAGGATGCCGGCCTGGGCTCGTCGATCCCCAACGACGACTACGTCAAGGCCGGCGCCACGATCCTCGCCGACGGCCGACGACGTGTGGGGCTCCTCGGAGATGATCCTGAAGGTCAAGGAGCCGATCGCCGCCGAGTACCACCGCATGCGCGAGGGCCAGGTGCTGTTCACCTACCTGCACCTCGCCGCCGACAAGCCCCTGACCGAGGAGCTCGCGAAGCGCAAGGTCACCGCCATCGCCTACGAGACCGTCGAGCTGCCGGACCGCTCGCTGCCGCTGCTCGCCCCGATGTCCGAGGTGGCCGGCCGGCTCGCCCCGCAGGTCGGCGCCAACGCGCTCATGCGCGCCCAGGGCGGACGCGGCGTGCTCATGGGCGGCGTGTCCGGCGTGTACGCGGCGAAGGTCGTCGTCATCGGCGCAGGCGTCGCGGGCCAGAACGCCGCGACGATCGCGCTGGGCATGCAGGCCGAGGTGCTGCTGCTCGACAACAACATCGCACGGCTGCGCCAGATGGACGCGATCTACCAGGGCCACATGCAGACGGTCGCGTCGAACGCCTACGAGATCGAGCGGGCCGTCCTCGACGCCGACATGGTGATCGGCGCCGTGCTCGTACCGGGCGCCAAGGCGCCCAAGCTCGTCACCAACGAGCTGGTGTCGCGCATGAAGCCGGGCTCGGTGCTCGTCGACATCGCCATCGACCAGGGCGGCTGCTTCGAGGACTCGCGGCCGACGACGCATGCCGCGCCGACCTACAACGTGCACGACTCGGTCTTCTACTGCGTGGCCAACATGCCCGGCGCCGTGCCGAACACGTCCACGTACGCGCTGACGAACGTCACGCTGCCCTACGCCGTCGCCCTCGCCAACAAGGGCTGGCGTCAGGCGCTGCGCGACGACCAGGCACTCGCCCTCGGCCTCAACGTCCACGACGGCCAGGTCACCTACGGAGCCGTCGCGGAGGCGTTCGGCATGCCGATGACCGAGCTCGACGAGGTGCTCGCCTGACCTCCCTCGCGGACGCGGTCGCGGGCTACCTCGATCACATCACGATCGAGCGAGGCCTCGCGGCCAACACGGTCGCGGCCTACCGGCGCGACCTGGACAGGTACGTGCACTGGTGCGCGGGCCGGTCGATCACCGACATCGGCGACGTCCGCGAGAACGACGTCGCGGACTTCGCCGCCTCGCTGCGCCAAGCAGTGGGAGGCGTGCCGGCCGCTCAGCGCCTCGAGCGCCGCGCGCGTGGTCGTGTCGGTGCGGACGTTCCACCGGTTCGCCACGCGGGAGGGGCTCACGTCCGTCGATCCCGCGCGCGACGTGCGGCCCTCGGCGATCCCGCGCCGGCTTCCGAAGGCGCTGCCCTACGAGCAGGTGCAGGCCCTCATCGAGAGCGCGGGCGACCTCGACACCCCGGAAGGGCTGCGCGACCGGGCTCTCGTCGAGTTCCTCTACGGCACGGGCACCCGCATCTCCGAGGCGGTCGGCCTCGACGTCGACGACGTCGACCTCGAGACCCTCACCGTCGTGGTCACCGGCAAGGGCGACAAGCAGCGGATGCTGCCCATCGGGGAGTTCGCGGCCGACGCCCTGTCGGCCTACCTCGTCCGCGGGCGGCCGGCGCTCGCCCCGAAGGGCAGGGGCACGCCGCGGCTCTTCCTGAACTCCCTGGGCCGGCCGCTGTCGCGCCAGAGCGCCTATGCCGTGCTGCAGACGGCCGCGCGCCGGGCGCAGATCGGGTCGGCCGTCAGCCCGCACAGCCTGCGCCACAGCTTCGCCACCCACCTGCTCGAGCGCGGCGCCGACGTGCGCGTCGTGCAGGAGCTGCTCGGCCATGCCTCCGTCACGACGACGCAGATCTACACGATGGTCACCGTGGACACCCTCCGCGAGGTGTACGCCACCAGCCACCCGAGGGCCCGATGAGGTCGCGCCGCCATCGTCGTCGTGCCTCCTCGCTGCTGCGGTGATCATCGGCGGGAGCGTTCCCGCGCACGCTGCCACGCGTGCCGAAGTCGGCAGACCGTCGTGTCATCGGGCAGTCCGTCGACGACCGCCCGATCGTGGCGCGCCATGTCGGCTCGCTCGACGCGCCTGTGCAGCTCGTCGTCATCGGGCAGCTGCACGGGAACGAGCCGGGCGGGCGCAAGGTCGTGGACCGCCTGTCCCGAGCGAGCATCCCCGACGGCGTGGGGATGTGGCTGATCACGAGCGTGAACCCCGACGGAGCGCGCGCCGGCACCCGCGTCAACGCGCGCCGCGTCGACCTCAACCGCAACTTCCCGGACGACTGGCGGTCGGCGGGGCGCGGCACCGACCAGTGGTCCGGTCCGGCGAGCCGCCAGCGAGCCGGAGACCCGGGCCGTCGTGCGCTTCCTGCGCCGCGTGCAGCCGACGGCGCGTGCTCGGCTACCACCAGGCGTACGACGTCGTCGACATCAGCCACCGCCGCAGCCGGGCAGCCGGACGCCAGCTCGCCCGGTGGATGGGGGAGAAGGCGAGGGTGGTGGGCTGCACGGGACCCTGCCGCGGGACGATGACGCAGTGGGTGGACGCCGAGCTGGGGGCGATCGCCCTCACGGTGGAGCTCGACCGGCGGGTGTCCGGGGCCGAGGCCGATCGGGCCGCCGCGGCGGTGCTTCGGCTCGGGCAGTGGCTCGGCAGGTAGGCTCAACCGACCGATCGGAGAAGGGATGAGCATGGAGCACGAGGGCCTGGACCCTGTCGCCGTCATGGCGGACGAGGTGGTCGACGGGCTGTTCGCCGCTCCCGTCCCCGATCCATTGGCCGAGCCCGTCGTCGAGCAGGCCGCCGCCCCCGTGGTGGAAGGCCCCGACATCCCCGAGCCCGCCCCCCTCACGTCCCACGGCCCGGCCCGGATCATCGCGATGGTCAACCAGAAGGGCGGGGTCGGCAAGACCACCTCGACCGTCAGCCTGGGGGCCGCCCTGGCCGGCTACGGCCGCAAGGTCCTCCTCGTCGACTTCGACCCGCAGGGCGCCGTCGCCGTCTCCCTGGGCATCAACCCGAACGAGCTCGACCTCACCATCTACAACCTGCTGACGCAGTCCGAGTGCCACGTCGGTGACGTCATCATGTCGACCGACGTCGAGAACCTCGACCTGCTTCCCGCGAACATCGACCTGTCGGCGGCCGAGGTGCAGCTGGTGAGCGAGGTCGGGCGGGAGCACTCGCTCGCGCGGGCCCTCGCCCCGATCGTGCCCGAGTACGACATCGTCCTGATCGACTGCCAGCCGTCGCTCGGCCTGCTCACCGTCAACGCGCTGACGGCGAGCCAGGGCGTCATCATCCCGATGGAGACCGAGTACTTCGCGCTGCGCGGTGTCGCGCTGCTGAAGGACACCATCGACAAGGTGGCGAGCCGGCTCAACCCCGACCTGCAGATCATCGGCGTGCTGCCGACCATGTTCGACCCGCGCACGCTGCACAGCCGCGAGGTGCTGGCGACCGTGCAGCAGGCGTTCGGCGACACCGTCTTCCACACCGTCATCAACCGCACCGTCAAGTTCCCCGATGCCGCCGTGGCGGGTGAGCCGATCACCGCGTTCGCCCCGGTCAGCGGCGGCGCGGACTCCTACCGCCAGCTGGCTCGCGAGGTCCTGTCGAGGTGACCACGCCCACCGAGGCGCTGACGGAGCAGCCTGCGGGTGACGCCCCCAGCGGCTTCTCCGTTCGCGTGGGCGAGTTCGAGGGTCCGTTCGACCTGCTGCTGACGCTGATCTCGAAGCACAAGCTCGAGGTCACCGAGCTCGCCCTGCACACCGTCACCGACGAGTTCATCGCCTACATCCGCGGCCAGGGTCACGAGTGGGACCTCGACGAGGCGAGCGGCTTCCTGGTCGTCGCGGCCACCCTGCTCGACCTCAAGGCGGCGCGTCTGCTGCCATCCGGCGAGGTCGAGGACGAGGAGGACCTCGCCCTGCTCGAGGCGCGCGACCTGCTGTTCGCGCGACTGCTGCAGTACCGCGCCTACAAGGAGGTGTCGGGCCTGTTCGCCGAGCGGATGGCCGGTGCCGCGAAGCGCTTCCCCCGCACGGTCGGGCTCGAGCCGCAGTTCGCTGCGCTCCTGCCGGAGGTGCTCATCGGGATCGGTCCCGAGCAGTTCGCCGCGATGGCGGCGCGAGCGCTGGCGCCCAAGCCGGTGCCGCAGGTGTCCATCGCGCACATCCACATGCAGCGCGTGAGCGTCCGCGAGCAGGCGGCGATCATCGTCGACCGGCTCCGGCGCCACCAGACCACCACCTTCCGCGCGCTGATCGCCGACTGCGAGACCACGCTCCTCGTCATCGGGCGCTTCCTGGCGCTGCTCGAGCTCTACCGCGAGCAGGTGGTGACCTTCGAGCAGATCACGCCGCTGGGCGACCTGACCATCCGCTGGACGGGCGGCGACGAGACGGAGGTCGTGGTGACCGACGAGTTCGATGTCGAGCGCGAGGTCGATCGCGCCGACGAGCCCGCCGACGAGCCCGCCGAGACTGACAATGAGCCGGCCGCCGAGCCGGTGCAGGACGAAGGGACGGCAGTCGATGACTGAGCAGACAGACACCGGCGAGCCGATCGTCGACGAGGCCGAGATCGCGGGCGAGGCGGCGGTCGATGCCGCGGAGGCGCCCCTGGACGGCACCATGGACGACGAGGATGCCGGTGACGGCTCGGACTCGGGGCGCCGTCGATCTCGGCGGCCCTCGAGGCGCTGCTCCTGCTCGCCGACGAGCCGATGACGGTGATGGACCTCGCGTCCGCGGTGCGCCAGCCGGCCGATGCCGTCGAGGAGACCCTGCGCGGCCTGTCCGACGAGTACACGGCCGATCAGCGCGGCTTCGACCTGCGCGAGGTCGCCGGCGGCTGGCGCTACTACACGCGGGCCGAGTGCTCGCCGCTCGTGGAGCGGTTCGTGCTCGACGGCCAGCAGGCCCGTCTCACCCAGGCGTCGCTCGAGACCCTCGCCGTCATCGCCTACCGGCAGCCCATCACCCGCGGCCGCATCAGCGCCGTGCGCGGAGTCAACGTCGACGGCGTCATCCGCACGCTGCTGACCCGCGGGCTCATCGCCGAGGCGGGCCACGACGGCGAGTCCGGGGCGCACGTGTACGTCACCACCGGCCACTTCCTCGAGCGCATGGGGATCGCCTCCCTCGACGACCTTCCTCCGCTGGCCGAGCACCTGCCCGACCTGGCCGACCTCGAGGACGTGCTCGACTCCGTAGCGACAGGGGACTGACCCACCATGGTGGACGACAAGGCTGAGACCAAGATCCGGCTCCAGAAGGTGCTCGCCCTCGCGGGCATCGGCAGTCGACGCGCGTGCGAGGCCCTCATCGAGGAGGGCCGGGTCGAGGTCGACGGCAAGCGCGTGACCGAGCAGGGCATGCGCGTCGATCCGGCGACCGCCGTCATCCGCGTCGACGGCGAGCGGGTGCCCACGGCGCCGGGCATCGCGGTGTTCGCCTTCAACAAGCCCCGCGGCGTCATCTCGACGATGTCGGACGACGAGGGCCGGCCCTGCGTGGGCGACTGGGTGGCGGGGCGCAACGAGCGGCTGTTCCACGTCGGCCGGCTCGACGCCGACACCGAGGGCCTGCTGATCCTGACGAACGACGGCGAGCTGGCCAACCGGCTCGGGCATCCGTCCTACGAGGTCGACAAGACCTACGTGGCCACGGTGCGCGGCCAGCTGCTGCCGCCGGACCTGCGCGCGCTGAAGGAGGGCGTCGAGCTCGACGACGGGCTGGCCCGTGCCGACTCCGTGCGTATCGTCCAGAAGGCCCCCGACCGCACGCTCGTGGAGCTGGTCATCCACGAGGGCCGCAACCGCATCGTCCGGCGCATGCTCGCCGAGGTGGGGTACCCCGTCACCGATCTCGTGCGCACGCGCATCGGCCCGATCCACCTGGGCCAGCAGCGGCCCGGGGTCGTCCGCGCGATCACCGGACCCGAGCTGCGATCGCTCTACACGGCCGTCGGCCTCTAGCGCCCCCTCGGTACGCTTCCGACCTGACAGGAGGGGTCTCATGACGCTGCGCGGAATCCGTGGTGCCACGTGCCTGGCCGCCAATGACGCTGTCGAGATGCGCGAGGCGGTCAGCGAGCTGCTGGGCGCCGTCATCGACCGGAACGGGCTCTCGACCGACGACATCGTCAGCATCATCCTGACGGGCACGCCCGACCTGACGTGCGCCTTCCCGGCCGCCGGCGCCCGCGACTTCGGCCTTGTCGACGTGCCCCTGCTGTGCGCGCAGGAGATGAACGTCGACGGGGCGCTCGAGCGCGTCGTCCGCGTCCTCGTGCACGCCGACATGACCGGACCCCGTTCGCAGATCCAGCACGTCTACCTGCGCGGCGCCGAGGTGCTGCGCACGGACCTCGTGCAGTGACCGCCGCAGCCCGAGCCACGAGACGATCACCCAGGCGGAATCGACGGCGCGGTCGCCGTGATCGGGACCGGACTGATCGGCACGTCGGTGGCGCTGTCGCTTCGCCGTGCGGGCGTCGACGTGCTGCTCTCGGACGTCAACCCCGACCACCTGCGCGATCGCCCGCGACGCGGGTGCCGGCCGGGAGCTCGACGACGGCGACGTGCCGGTCATCGTCGTCGTGGCCGTGCCGCCCCGCCGGGCCGCCGCCGTCCTCGCCGCGGCGTCCGAGCGCTGGCCCGACGCGACCCTCACCGACGTGACCTCCGTCAAGGAGCGCGTCATCCTCGAGGCCATCGCGGCCGGAGCCGACCCGGTACGACTGGTGGGCGGGCACCCGATGGCGGGCCGGGAGGTGTCCGGCGCGGCCGGGGCACGGGCCGACCTGCTCGACGACCGGCTGTGGGTGGTCACCCCGCTCGACAGCAGCGGCATCGACCATGTCCGGCGCGTGCACCGCCTGGTCGCCGCCTGCGGCGCGCTCCCCGTCGAGATGGGCCTCGCCGAGCACGACGCCGCGGTCGCCCTCGTCTCCCACACCCCGCAGGTGCTCTCCAGCGTCCTCGCCGGCCAGCTCGTCGCGTCGGACCTCGACCACGTGCGGATCGCGGGCCAGGGCCTGCGCGACATGACCCGCATCGCGGCCTCCAACGTGCCGATGTGGTCCGACATCCTCACCGCCAACGCCGGCCCGGTCGCCGACGTGCTGGACGGGGTCGTGCGAGGACCTGCAGCGGACGGTCGCCGCCCTGCGGCGGCTCGAGCAGCAGGAGGAGGCCGACCGAGGTGCCGAGGCGGTGGCCGGCGTCCTGCAGCGCAGGGGTCGAGGGCCAGTCCCGCATCCCCGGCAAGCACGGCGCCGCCCCGTCGGCCTACCGCGAGATCAGCGTCATCGTCGCCGACCGCCCCGGCGAGCTGGCCCGGCTGTTCGCGGCGGTCGGGGACGCCGAGGTGAACCTCGAGGACATCCGGATCGAGCACGTGTTCGGACGTCCCAGCGGCCTCGTCGCGCTGTTCGTGCGGCCCGAGGCGGGGGAGCGGCTCATCCGTGCCCTGGGCGCGACCGGATTCGACGTCCGCGGCTAGCGCCGGCCCCGTACCCACCCAATAGGCTCGGGCCCGTGAGGTCCCCTGTCATCGCCGTCGACGGCCCTGCCGGGTCCGGCAAGTCCAGCGTCTGCCGCGGCGCGGCCGAGCGACTGGGCCTGCGCTATCTCGACACGGGCGCCATGTACCGCGCGATGACCTGGGCCGTGCTCGACGCCGGCATCGACGTGAACGACGCGGCCGCGGTCGCGGCGGCCGCCGCCGACGTCGTCATCACCAGCGGCACCGACCCGACCGGGCCGACGATCCACGTGGGCCAGACCGACGTGGCCGGCCCGATCCGCGGCGATGCCGTCACGGGCGCCGTGAGCGCGGTCAGCGCCGTGCCTGCCGTGCGCGAGCGCCTCGTGTCGATCCAGCGCGGCGAGGTCGACGCCGCCACGGCGGGCGGCACCGGCATCGTCGTCGAGGGGCGCGACATCACGACGGTGGTGCTGCCCGGACGCCGACCTCAAGCTCTTCGTCACTGCCGATCCGGCCGTGCGCGCCGCCCGCCGGGCCGCGCAGGACGCCGACCTCGGCAAGCCCGTCGTCGACGTGACCCAGACCGAGACGGCGCTGCGCGAGCGCGACGCCAAGGACTCCAGCCGGGCCACGTCGCCGCTGGCGCAGGCGGACGACGCCGTCGTGCTCGACACGACGCACCTGACCCTGGACGAGGTCATCGACCAGGTCTGCGCGCTCGCCGACGCACTCCCGGAGTAGCGGGTGAGCGCCCTCGCCGAGCCCCCGTCCTGGAGCGGAGCCGCCCACGCCCGCAACATCGCCGGCGCCGCGCTGCGCATGACGTACCAGATCCGCCCGCACGGCGCCCATCACGTCGGCACCTCGGGACCTCTGCTCATGGTGTGCCGAAGCGAGGGCGTCATGACGGGTGCCTTCCTCCACGCCACCGCCCCGAGGCCGATCCACGTGGTCGCGAACGAGGCGATGGGCCGGGCCCTCCGGCAGGGGATGATGGCCAAGGCGGGCGTGATCCCGGTCACTGCGCCGACGGCGATCGAGGCCCAGCACGTGGCGCTCGCGGCGCTGCGCGACGAGCGCGCCGTGGTCGTGACCGGGACGACCGTTCCCGTGGGATACCTTGTAGCGATGACCGGCGTCCCCGTGATGCCGGTCGTGCTGCTCGGGGCCGAAGGTCGCGTGGCGACCGACCCCCCTCGGCCGCGCTCCCGGATCGACGCGTACTTCGCGCCCGCCGTGACGCTTGACGTCACCGGCGACCCGCTCCGGACCAGCACGCGAGCGTCGATCGAGGAGCAGGTCCGGCAGCTCGTCAGCGACGCAGAGAACGTGGCCGCGATGCGATCGGGCCAGGTGGGACCGTGACCGCGGTCCGCCACGACCAGGAGACAGGCGCAGAGCATGAGTGACGAGTGGGTCGCATTCGACGACGAGGGTGACGAGACCGAGGTCGTCTACGTCGACGAGTCCGCGCGTCCCGAGGGCGACGTTCCCGACGACGAGGCCGAGGAAGCGGCCATCGAGGCCGCGCTGGCCGCCGCCCGGCTGGAGTTCGGCGACATCGACGTCGAGCTCGGCGAGCTCATGCGTCCCGGCGGCGAGCACTCCGGCCTGCCCGTGCTGGCCGTCGTCGGCCGTCCCAACGTGGGCAAGTCGACCCTCGTCAACCGCATGATCGGCCGTCGTGAGGCCGTCACCGAGGACGTCCCCGGCGTCACCCGCGACCGCGTCACCTACGAGGCGGAGTGGAACGGCGTCCGCTTCATCCTCATCGACACCGGCGGCTGGGACCGCAAGGTCAAGGGCATGGCCGCCCAGATCGCGGCGCAGGCCGAGCGCGCGATCAACGACGCCGACGCCACCCTGTTCATCGTCGACGCGAAGGTGGGCGCCACCGACACCGACGAGGCCGTCGTCCAGGTGCTGCGCAAGTCCGGCAAGCCCGTGCTGCTCGTCGCCAACAAGGCCGATGACGCCAACACCGAGCTCGAGGCTCAGTCGCTCTGGTCGCTCGGGCTCGGCGAGCCGCACTACCGTCTCCGCCCTGCACGGGCGCGGCGCTGGCGACCTGCTCGACGCTGCCGTCGCGATGCTGCCCGAGGAGGGGTCAGGCATGTCGCGCGACGCCGGCCCGCGCCGCGTCGCCCTGCTGGGCAAGCCCAACGTCGGCAAGTCCTCGCTGCTCAACGCCCTCGCGGGCGGCGAGCGCGTCGTCGTCGACAGCGTCGCCGGCACCACCGTCGACCCCGTCGACGAGCTGATCGAGCTCAAGGGCCGCTGGTGGTGGTTCGTCGACACCGCAGGCATCCGCCGTAGGTCCAAGGAGGCCAGCGGCCACGAGTACTACGCGACGCTGCGCACGCAGGCCGCTCTCGACCGCGCCGAGGTCGCCGTCGTCCTCGTCGACGCGTCCGAGCAGCTGAGCGAGCAGGACGTCCGCATCATCACCATGGTCATCGAGGCGGGCCGCGCGCTCGTCCTCGCCTACAACAAGTGGGACCTCACCGACGAGGAGCGCCGCAAGTACCTCGAGCGCGAGATCGAGCGCGACCTCGTGCAGGTGCCGTGGGCGCCGCGCGTCAACATCTCCGCCTCCACCAAGCGTCACATCGAGAAGCTGACCCCGGCGATCGAGATGGCTCTGGAGGGCTGGGAGACCCGCGTCTCGACCGGGCGGCTCAACCAGTTCATCAAGGAGCTCACCGACGCGCATCCGCACCCGCTGCGGGGTGGCCGCCAGCCGCGCATCCTGTTCGCGGCCCAGGTGCAGGTCGGCCCGCCGACGTTCGCGCTGTTCACGACCGGGTTCCTCGAGGCCGGCTACCGCCGGTTCATCGAGCGGCGCCTGCGCGAGGAGTTCGGCTTCGTCGGCACGCCGATCCGGCTGGTCATGCGCGTGCGCGAGAAGCGCTCCAAGCGGCGCTAGTCGTCAGGACGTCGACGACGCCGCGGGCACCTCAGCCGCCACCGGTGGCGGGGTGTCACAGGTACGCGGGGCCGGTCGTCCCGCGAATCGGTCGTCCAGCCACGCCACCGACGGACGGCCCGGCCGTCGTGGCGCGGGGATGTGGTTGACGCCGCCCATCCAGAGCATCGAGATCGACGACCCGGCCGCGCACCACTCCTCCTGGACGATGGCGTTCGGCCACGGCAGCACCACCGTGTCGGCAGTGCCCTGGGCGATGAAGACCGGCATGTCCGCCGGCAGCGGCGGGGGAGTCTGGTCGTCGGCGGCCGCGGCCCAGGCCGGCACGGACGTCGGGTCGACGGAGAAGAAGTCCTGGCCCGAGCGTCTTGCCGCACCAGCGCCCTCCAGGCCGGACTCCTTGATGCATTCGCTCGCCAGCCGCGCGTCGATGTCCTGCCCGACCGGCGTCAGGATCTCGTCGACCGGCAGGTCCGGGTAGTACTGCGGCCACGACTCGACGACGTCGGACCCGATCACCCAGCCGACCAGGGTGTCCCACTGCGCGCCCATGATGTCGCCGAGCTCCAGCGCCGGCGCTGCGGCGGCGACCCCGACCAGCTCGAGCTCGGGCGCGTACTCCTCGCCCAGGTGCCCGGTCCACACCGACGAGTGACCGCCCTGGCTGTGGCCCCATGTGGCGTACCGGGTGCCGGCCTGGGTCTCGGGGACGTTGCGAGCAGCGCGCACCGCGTTGACGACGTCGCGCACCTCCGACTGCGCGACGAGGTAGAGGCTGCGGATCCGGCGTGCCGATGCCCACGTAGTCGGTCGCGGCCACGACCCAGCCGAGCTCCATCATCTGGTCGAGCCAGTTGTCGGTGTCGGCGAGCGGGTTCGCCGAGCGCGACGGCGCGCAGGCGTCGCCCATGCCGAGGGTGCCGTGCGCCCACGCCACCACGGGTCGGCCCTCAGGCGGGGCGGGGGAGTCGGGGATGAAGAGCATGCCGCCGGACGCCGCCGGGGTGCCGTCGGGCCGCTCGGAGACGTAGAGCATCCGCAGCGCCGTGGCCCCGGGCACCGAGACGCCCAGCGGCTCGGTGCGGATGACGGTGCCGGGCGGGCCGGGCAGCGGGCTCGGCACGTCGTAGAACGGCTGGAGGGCGGCCTGCTCCTCGTCGACCTGGATCCGGCTCGACACGACCCCCGCCACGAGCGCCATGACGGCCGCCGTGAGGATCGCGAGGAGGACGATTCCCACCGTTCTCCAGGCGCGCATGGCGCCAACCTAACGGCGCACGCGGGTTCGTGGCGGCAACGACCGACCGTGTAGGCTCCACCCGCTCCGCAAAACGGGGCTTCGGGCTGTAGCGCAGCTTGGTAGCGCACTTGACTGGGGGTCAAGGGGTCGCAGGTTCAAATCCTGTCAGCCCGACTGCAATTCCCTCACAACCTCTCGCCAGGTTGTGGGGGAATTGCTCGTTTCGGGGGAGGAGTAGGCCAGTTTCTAGGCCAGTCGGATTTAGCCACCGCCCCCACCGGGCACACGGGGAGATTGGACGCCTTCGACCCACTACGAGCCCGGCGACGACGAGGACGCCGTGATGGCACTGTGGCGGCTGGAGACCGAGGCACGGCGAATGTCCGAAATGGGTCGCACGGTACTCGACTGTTGCCCTAGCGTGCTCAGCAGCGGTCACCGTCCCCTCACGGTGGCCTTCTTCTATCGACTTAGGGAGTCGCCGTGCGAGTACGCCGAGTTGTCTGCAGGTATGGGTGTCGCTGTCGTGGTGGCTGGAGTGGGGATCGCCGGTGCGGCACCGGCCTCGGCCGCTGATTGCTCGGCACCGGCGGCACCGGGTGTCGACTGGTCGGGATGTGACAAGTCGGATCTGTTCTGTCCCACGCTGATCTCAGGGGTGCGAACCTGTCTGGCACCATCCTCACCGATGCGTTTCTGCCAAACGTGAATCTCGCTGGCGCGAACCTGACGGGCGGCCATTCGCCCGGTTGGATTCGGTTGGGTGCGGCAGATTGTGCGGCAGTCGGGCCCGGAGTCCTGACCTGGGACAGCTTGGTCGACTACGGCCGCGACGGGTTGCTGTACTCGCATTCGGTGCATGGCGACTTGATCGATGCAAGCGACGACCCGGACACCACGCGGGTACCGGGGTCGTCGGACGGTGCGATCTAGCCGAGGCTGGGGATGCTGCGGGGACCTGGCGTGACACGAGACCAAACCACGTGGACTGTTCGCCATGTCTGCGGCACGCTTGGGTAGGTGGCGGGACCGTGGCAGTGAGCGGGTCGAGACCTCGCGTCCGTTGGCGGAGCGATGAGAGGTAGGCGGTTGCGCGTGGCGGAGGCCATTGGGGTCTGTGCCCTGATGCTCACTGGATGCACGAGCTCAGGAGCCGGCACACCTCCGACGTCGCCCCAGACCTCCACTGCCGCCGACGCTGCGCCCTCGACCACGCCCACGGCCATCGTTACGCCGCCGTCGACGTCCGCCCCGACGTCGGTCCCCACGTCGACCGCGGGCGCGCCGGTCACTGCGGACTACCTGCCCGGACTTGCGGCCGAGATCCGCGTACCCGATGATCCCGGACCCGCGTCCTTGGTCGTTCTGGTCCCCGGTGGCGGGTGGTCCAGCGCCAACTGGCACGAACTCTTGCCGCTGGCGGAGCTGCTGACCGCCTCGGGCGCGACCACCGCAGTGATCACCTACAGCACTACGACGATGGGTGCGGTGTTCCCGCAGCCAGTCAATGACGTGGCCTGCGCCGTGCGGTGGTCGGCGGAGCTGGCCACCGCCATGGGCCATCCACCGAGCCGCATCGTCCTGGTGGGTCACTCCGCGGGGGGGCACCTGGCCACGCTTGTCGCGCTCGCCGGTGACGAGTTCGGTGGCGACTGCGCGGAGCCGGCTGTGAAGATCGACGGCGTCGTGGGCCTGGCGGGTGTCTACGACACGACGTGGGACATCGGCGAGTTGAACGCATTCTTCGGCGGCGTGGACTCAGCGGACGGCCGGGCCAAGGGCAGCCCGGTCCAATGGGCGAGGGCCGGAGACGCGCCGGACGGCTTGCGGGTGTTGCTGGTCCACGGGAACCTTGACCACGTCGTTCCTGTGGAGCAGAGCAGGGACATGGCCGACGCGCTCGCGGCTGCAGGCATCGACCACACGCTTGAGGTTCTACGCGGGGAGGACCACATGACCGTCATCGACATTGCCGTTGCTGGCCCGGTTATCGAGCGTTGGCTGTCCGCATTCCCCAGCGCACCGGGACGAGGTGGGAGACCATCCACGCCAGCGCGATGAGCGTGACCACGACGATGGCCGCGTAGAGGGGCGACTCGAGTTGCGGGGAGCGAATCGTGACGGCCAGGAACAGCGCGATCATCAGGGCGACCTGGAGCATCATCCGTCCGAGCGGGATGAAGTAGGCGCAGTACGCGGTGAGCGGACCCGCTACCACTCCCGGCGGAAGCGACGCGCCTCCCGCCACCTCTCCCACCGACTCATCCCCGAACGCTTCGTTGCCACCTCGGAGCGCAACCGCTCCAACTCGGAGAGCAGCACGTGCTCCTCCTCCAACCGCCGGCGCACGTCGAGGGCCTCCTGCCACTCGGCGTGGGCCTTAATCAGACGTTCATCAAGGGAAGCGTCATCCGGCCACGCTGCCGACCCCAGGCCCGCTGTGGACATCGACTTCTGGGTCAACGACGCGACC
Source organism: uncultured bacterium (assembly GCA_963707385.1). Classification (GTDB taxonomy): domain Bacteria; phylum Actinomycetota; class Actinomycetes; order S36-B12; family S36-B12; genus UBA10649. Next base: position 253,954 of record CAVPPK010000009.1, read on the forward strand.
GATTGCTGGCAGGCCTGCTCATGCTGGATAGCCCGCGCCAACGCCGGAGACACCTTGTCGGGAACGGTCACGCCCGAAATGTACCCTTCGGCTCACCCGTGTTGTCGGAGGCTCACCCCAAAGGAGGCAGCGCGTCGGCACCTAGTCCGCCTCGACCCTGCTGCGCTCGCTCCCCAACTCAACTGACCACAGACGACGGCCGTGGCCGTCTCATGGCCGGGTGCCGGTTGGCGCCCTCCGCGTCGTCGGGCGGGGAGGTCGGCAGTGGGGAGCCGTTGCCCGCCTCCCATCCGGGCAGGGCTCGCACGCACGCTGTTCAGGCGGGCCGGCCAGCTGTGCCGGCCGGCGCTAGCCGCTAGGGCTGGAACGACTCCGGCCGTCCGAGCAGGTAGCCCTGGCCGTAGTAGATCCCCAGATCCAGCAGGGTCTGGCGTTCCCCGGGAGTCTCGATGCCTTCAGCGACGATTTCCGCCCCGATGTCGGCGGCGAAGATGACGAGTGCGGCGGCGAGCGCCCGACGGGACGGGTCCCGGTCGACCCCACGGCAGATCGAGATGTCGAGCTTGAGGATGTCCGGTGAGAGCCTGAGGATGTGACGAAGGCTCGCGAAACCCGCGCCGGTGTCGTCGATCGCCAGGCGGGCCCCAGCCGCGCGAATTGGAGCAAGGCGCGCGAGGATGGCCGGGTAGTCCTCGATCGGCAAGTGCTCGGTCAACTCGATGACGACGCGTTCCCAGGGCACGTCCGCACCCAACTGGGATCGCAGGTCCGCCATCACGACGGCCGGGGACACGTTCACCGTCATGAACTGATCGGAGCGCAACCGCGACACCTGGGCGAGCGCAGTCCTGGCCGCCTGCGACTCAAGGTCGACGGACAGGCCGACGTCGAGGGCGTCAGCGAACCAGCGGTCCGGCCCCTGGGCCGGCTGGTCGTCGAAGCGGGAAAGCGCCTCGTAGCCGGCGATCCGCTCAGTGGACAGCTCGACCACGGGCTGGAACACCGTGCGAGGCCCCCCCGTGGCGATGCTCCCCACGATTCGAGTGCGCCGGGCCTCCTTGCCCAAGGCCTCCAATCCGGCGCCCTCCTGAATGCCCCGCAACTCACCTCGCAGAAGCAGGTTGTTGATTCGCAGTTGCCGGTAGAGGTACCGGGTGCGTAGGAGGTTGCGAACTCGAAGGATCACCTCGACGGGGTCGAGCGGCTTCGTGATGAAGTCGTGCGCGCCGAGCCCCAGGGCGCGATGCGCGGAGGTCGGAGCCGTGTCCCCGGTCAGCACGAGAACCGGCAGGAACGAGCCCGCGGCGTGTCCGCCGACGACCTCGAGCAGCTCGTAGCCGTCCACGTGCGGCATGTGCAGGTCGAGGATGACCAGGTCGGGCGGGTAGTCGGCCAAATGCTGGGCCACCTGGCGCGAATCGTTGATCATCGTGACGAAGCGAAGCCCCGCCTCCGACAGGATGACGTTCAGGAGCGCAGTGATCGCCTCTTGGTCGTCGACCACGAGCACGCGGGCGTCCCAATGGTCTGCCAGGTCACCCCCGTGGGCCATACCTTGTCCTACCACGCATTCCGCCTGCAGCTCGGCATTGCCAGCATGCGGCACCACCTCAGGGCGGCCGGTCTGGAGCGGCGGGCTCGGAGCACCGGATTGCATGTAGTCGTCGCCACTACGTTGCGCCCGGCGAATCTCTCGTGGTCGTCGCGGCCACGGTGCCGGGAACCGACGTCAACACTCGCCGACCTCGATAGGTTCACTCGGCCTCGCGCCAGTTTCGGCGGACTACGGCTGGACGTTAGCGGCAACGGCTTGTCCTTGTCCTTTCCGGGCTGGCGCTGGGAACGGCGCTTCGGTGCGGGTGGATCCCGCTGCGGACACGGGATCAAGGGGGGTACGTTGCGCAGGTGGCCGAAGCCATCTCGACTCCCTTGTGCCGCGCACTGGGGATGGATGTGCCCATCGTCCAGGCGCCCATCGGATCGGCCTGTACCCCCGAACTGGCGGCCGCGGTGTCGAACGCGGGGGGTCTTGGGACATTGGCCCTGACGTGGACAACTCAGGCGGTGGCGCTCGAACGGATCCACCGCACTCAAGAGCTCACCCGCAGGCGTTTCGGCGTCAACCTGTGCTTGGCCTTCCCGATCCGCAAGCAGCTGGCGGTGGCCCTCGCTGCCGAGGTGCCAATCATCTCCACGTTCTGGGGCGATCCGAGCGAGGTCCACGAGCAGATCAGTGAGGCCGGCGCGTTGCACCTGCACACCGTGAGTTCGGCGGCGGAAGCCCGGGCGGCGGTGGACGTTGGCGTGGACGTGATCGTGGCTCAGGGGTGGGAGAGCGGCGGCCACGTCCGAGGCCAGGTCGCGACGATGGCGCTGGTGCCCGCCGTCGTCGATGTGGTTGGCCTGACGCCGGTCATCGCCGCTGGCGGAATTGGCGACGGGCGAGGCTTGGTGGCAGCCATGGCTCTCGGTGCGCAGGCGGTCTGGCTGGGCACCCGGTTCCTCACCGCCTATGAGGCTGACACGCACTCGTCGTACCGCACGCGGGTCATCGAGGCTCGCGGTGAGGAGGCGGTCCTGACGACCTGCTTCGACGGAGGCTGGCCCGAAGCCCCGCACCGCGTGCTCAGCAACGAGGTGCTGCGCACCTGGGAGGCGGCCGGTCGGCCGTTGCCCCCCACCCGCCCAGGCGACGGCACTGTTGTGGCTCGAGGTCCCGAGGGAATTGAGTACCGGCTCTACGACGACATGCCGCCGCTGGCCTCATTCACTGGCGCGGTCGACGACATGGCATGCTACGCCGGCCAGTCCGTAGGCGTGGTGCACGACGCAGCGCCCGCTGCCGCGATCATCGAACAGATCATGGACCAGGCTCGGTCCGCCCTTGCCGGCATCCCCACGCTCTAGGAGGGAACGGGTTCGCTCCAGTCGACCGGCACCTCTCGGGCTTCCGAGACAACGTGCCCCGACCTCATGCGGCGTTCGAGTCGACCCTTGGTTGGGACGAGCGTGCGGGCCTTGGTCACCCTCGGACTGCCTCTCCGAACCTGACCCGAAGCGTCCGCGTGCCTAGTGCTCTACACACGCTCCCGGTGTCCGCTGGACTCCAAATCGACCGTGTTGATCCCTGGGGTCAGGTCGGCGAGGGTGAACTCGACAAACTCGGCGTCGTCGTCGATGTGCGCGTTGTGTCCCGGCCGGATGAAGTAGGCGTCTCCGGCCGAGATGACGTCCGTGGCACCATCGGTGTACCGCATGGTGACCTTGCCTTTCAGGCAGTATCCCCAATGCGGCTCCTGGCAGGCGCCGCCGGGCAGTTCGGCGAACCAGTCGGCGGTGTCGAGGCCGGCGTTCCACCGCTCGAGAGCGATGGTCATGCCGCCCGCCTCGGTGCGGTACTGCTGGCCGGCGCCGTCGATGTCGACGGTCAGTTCGGTGTTGTTTCGGTTGAAGGTTCCCATGACATTGCTCCTCGGTCGGGGACCGACGGGTGTCGATCCGTAGCCGAACGTAGAAGTTGCACTCGGGTTCAAAGTCAATAGCTTGACCATGAACCCAAGTGCAAGGTTTACCGTAGGCACGTGCGCATTTCCGAGCTGGCCGCATCCGCCGGAGTCCCGACCTCCACGGTGCGCTACTACGAAAGGGTGGGGCTCCTGACGAGCCCGGACCGGACGTCGTCCGGCTATCGTGACTACGGCGAGGACGCGGCCGCCCGCCTGCTGTTCATCGCCCGTGCGCGGCGGATGGGGTTGAGCTGCGAGCAGGTCACTGACCTGATCCCGGTGTGGGCGGGCACGAACTGCGGTGCCACCCAGAGCCGAGTGCGTCGGCTGATCGACGCGAAGCAAGTGGAGATCGCCGATCGGATCGCCGAGCTCGAGAACTTCGCCGCTCAGCTAGAGGGCGTTCGCGCAGCGCTAGATGCGGAGTCGGCGCAGCAGGCATGCCGGGCCGACCTGACGTGCTGCGTCCCGTTGTCGGCAGGGGTGGCTGTTGACATCGAGCTCAAGCCTCGGCACTGAAGGATCACGCCGCTCGACCACATCGGCTCCCCGACGCGAGCTGTTTGCGGCGCCGCATGGGTCCCCCTAATCGGACGGCAGTGGTACGGCGTCGGGTTGAAGGGACTGTCCGATTGACTCAGGCGGTGGGCATCTCACCGGCGGCCAGGGGCGAGGAGTGGCGACGCCAGACTCGCCAACCGTCGCCGCGTCGCCGCCAGGTGTCGCTGACGACGAATACTCCACTGCGATCCACGCCCAGCACCACCGCCTGCATACGCACGCGAGTGAGCACGGCGGCGACGTCACCATCGATGTCGACGTATTGCTCCTCGATCGCGTAGTCGTGCATCACGTAGTCCGCGAGTACGTCGAGCCATCGACCCCGAGGCATGAATACGGCGGCAGGGTGAACGAGCACCAGCGCGTAGTCGGCGTCCAGTACCTCGTCCAGGGCCGAGCGATCTCGTTGCTGGACGGCGTCATCGAACTGCCTCATTGCGTCTGCCAAATCGTCGAAACCCATGGCTGTCATCGTGCCGCATCCAACGGACACGCGCAGCCAGGATGGGGTGCCTGACGAACGGAACCGGTTGCGCTGCGACTCAACCAAATCGTCCATCGGCCCGTCGTGGGCGCATGATTCAGAGTCTTCAGTAGGCCAACGAAGTGCCGTCGACCCGCTCGCCTGGGCTCGAAGTATCCAGTCAGCTCGCGATCACATCATGGTCGGCAGAATGTTGCTGGCGGCAGAGTCGTCGATCAGGTTGCAGCGCGTGCATGCGAGGAATCTCGACTGGCCATCGGCACCTCTGAGCTTCCAGTCATGAAGGCCGAACGAGTACCGGAAGACCGCCTGCGTTCGCCGTCGAAGGTGCGGCCCACAGCACCCTCCTCATCGACGCAAGGACGGTATTCCGGAGGTTGGGAGCCGGCAGAGATCCCCGCACACGTGTCTAGCGGTCCACTTCTGGGCACGGTGCGCCTCGGCTATCGTTGTGCCGCCAGAGAGCGAATTGCCGCCGGGCGACGTCCGAAGGAGACGGCTGATGCCCAATCAGATCGAGGACGTCATCGGGGACTACCGGGCATTCGCTGCGCAGCAGCGAGACCGGCTGGCCACCCGCGGCATCGATATCACCCCATACGGACTCAGCCACCTCGCCTACAGGGTCCCCGAATGGGACCAGTACGTGCAGGTGCGGCGGCTCATCGAACGCCACGCGGTCGCCGGCCGGGAGAACGTCTGGAATGGTCGGCCGATCTCCCTGATCGTTCCCGCCGAGCCGCTCGAGGTACTTGACGGCAAGGTCGTCCCGCTCATCGAACTCATCCCGCCCGTGCACCAGCGCGTCTACAAGATGGGGTTGGAGCACCTCGGCGTCGTCGTCGGCGACACTTTCGACGAGTTCGTGGAAGCCCACAAGCCCGTCCTCACGGGACAGCAATTCCAGGGCCCGGACAGCACACCCGACCCCGTCTACATCTTGTTCGAGGACTTCACCCACGTGAAGTTCTATCGACTGTCACTGAGGGCATCCGTCGAGCAGTTTGAGGGCCCGTTCCGCGACGGGTTCCATCACGTCGACGACTGGGTGCCCCAGCAACTCGTGACGGCGACCGGCCCAAACCCGCTGCCCGCAACGCCGTGGCGCACAAGGTAGGAGAGGACCCGACGGCGGCCATCTCTGCGCCGACGACGGCTGCGGTGCCTGGCTGAGTTCGGCTCCGCCTGTTGACAGCGGTCGCCGCGCCGACCCCTAGGGCCGCTTCATTGCTCTGCGCAGGCGCAGGTCATGGAAGACGGACCAGGCAATCAGCAAGGCGAAGGTCAGGCCCAGGACTCCGGAGGCGACGAGTACGGCACGCGGTGCCGTCACGGGGTCGGGTGCAAACGCCTCGCCGAGGGAACCGATCAGGGTGAAGACGGCGACGACCAGTGCCAATACGTCCGCAATGGAGCCGATCACGCCGTCACGGGTTGCCAAGGCACCGACGATGGCGGTGGCGACCAAGAAGCCCACGGGGGACGAGATGGCAGTCCCGCTGACAAGCCACTGGAGCGTCCCATCCGGGGAAGATCCGTCGGTTCCCAACTGTGCGGGCCAATCCGCGACAGATGCGATGAGCGAAAGCACGAGGCCCGCAACCGCGATGCCCCAGAGGACAAACGGCGTTCGATACCGACTCACGGAACATCCCCCGTCAAGCAGACACTCCAGAAGACGAGCAGCGCCACCAACTGCGGCAGCGATTCAGGAGCCTAGGCACGGATGGGCCTGCGGTCAACGGTGGCGCGACGACAACGATCCAGCTGTACCAGTCGGATTGGCTCGTGAGCATCGGGCAGGACCTCATGGAGAGCGCCGGCACGCATTCCGCCGATGGCGTGGAGCGGTGACTTCCTACAGTCCGAGTTCCGTGAGGACGTCGGACCACATATCGAAGGCCACGAAGTGCCCCCGATTGGGCATGACGTGTGCTGTGGCGTGCGGGAGTCGCTGCTGTAGCCAAGCGACGGACTCGTGAGGGAGGGAGTCCTGCTCGCCGTACCACAGCGTGACCGGGCAGGAAATGTCACTGAAGGAGATGGGCCAGGTCCCCATGCGCACGACGTTGTCCCTCGCCCACCCCACCTGGCCTTGGCGCAGGGACTCGCGCGTGGAGGCGACGAGTATGGCGTCGAAGCCGGAGTCGAGTGTTCGCTGATCGGCTGGAGACAGGATGCCACGCCAGAAGTCCTCCAGCGCGACGTCGTCGAGTTCGAGGGTGTCCATCATCTCGGCGTCGGCGGCGGCGAGCAGGCGTTCGGCCTCGCCGTCGTCGACGCCGATCAGCAAGAGACCCTCCTTCTCTCCGTCGCTGAGCAGGTCCCACCAAGGGTTCCCCGGTTCGATCGACACAGACCCGCCTCCTGTTGCGGCCGCGGTCACGCGGTCGGGGTTCAGGGCGGCGGTGGCCAGGGCGTACCCACAGCCGGCGGACTGACCGAAGACGGTGAACCGCTCGGCACCGAGCTCGTCGGCGACAGCGCATGCGTCCGCTGCGATCGACGCGAAAGTGAACGTCGCTGGATCCGATCCGCCGAACCCAGGTCGGTCGAAGGCCGCTACCCGGATGCCGCGGTCGAGCGACGACTGAGAGACGAAGTCGACGTCCAGGCGACTGGATGGCGCACCGTGGAAGCAGAGCACGAGCTGACCGGCAGTCGCCCCAGTCGTGCGCACGCGCACCACGCGGCCATCGCCTCGCTCGAGCGCAAAGTCCTGCATCGCTCAACCCCATTCCGTCGCGACGGCCGGGACCGAGTCTGGCATTCGCCCTCACCACCAGCAAGTGTCAGAGTCACCGACGCACCAAGGCCGCGCGACGCCGACGCGGCCGCCCGGTAGTCGGAGTCGTGGCCACGTCACCGCGATGAGTTTCCACATCCGCATGAGGGCATGGGGCCCACCGGGAGCATCGACACCTCACCCACAACGAGTCCGACGCCGAAGATGCCGTGATCGGGTGGGCCGAACCGGTTACCGGCGGCTGGGTCTGCACGTGAGGGCAGCGCCTCCGGCTGGCAAGTCCGCCTTGCGGTCATTGCCCGAGCAAATTCCCACCACTTGGACACCGGGTGAGAGATAGTTGGCCCTAAGGAGTGTCCGACGGAGGTGTGCCTGATGACCAGGTCGTTGTTCAAGTTCTGCGGTGGTCCATGCGACGGCGAGCAGCGGATGATGGACGTCGACAGGAACGCCGAGGTGACGGTGAAGGCGGTCGACTGGAGCCGGCACGTCTACCGTTTCGATCGGCCCAACTGGGGCCTCAGCTACGTCGGCAAGGCGCCGGAGGAGAACTTCGAACGTCGGCTCGAACAGCGGGAGCGCCGGGTCGGGCAGCCAGATCGAAGGGCGGTCCGGAGCGAGCGTCGTCTCGGGAAGAGGGATCGTAGGGCAGCCTAGATCGGGCTCGTGACATGTCGATGAGTACGTCGGGCCCGCCCTTCGACGCCGAGTTCATGGCGGCCGCAGACGCCGTAGCACTTGAGCGCCCGGACGTGGACCTCGACATGGCTCGTGAGGTGTTCCACGAGGCAGCCACGCTCCTGCACAACGGCCTTGCTCTCGACGGCCTGGATGAACACGACACCCAGGCCGTGGTCGCCGGACTGTGTATCGCCCTGGTGGCCGCGGATCCGGGAGCCGCGATCCGCGACCGGTCGCGCGCGGTCCTGTCGGATCCTGGAGATCTGCACGACCCCAAGGGCGTGTCCGCTGCCTACCTTGTCTCGGCGGGGATCCTGCAGCTGTGACTCCCGCGTGCGAGCCGCACGGGGGATAGTGGTGGTGTGATGTCCGTCGTCGTAGCCCTCGCACTGGGGTGCCTCCCGTGCACCACCGCGGCGCCCGCGGTGCTGGCTGACACATCGGCTGCGCGATGCGAGGTGGTCGTCACGATCCCTGAGATCGACGTGCGGGAGGAGTTGCGTCACTACTCGGGATCTCCGGACGATGCCAGGGGCACGCGCATCCAGGACAGGGGCGACCTCGCGTCTCCGCTGGGCGGCGGAGGCGGCGTGCGCGCCGGCGAGGTCGGCAACTTCTTCATCGCGGGTCACCGCACGAGTGCGGGCGGCCCGCTGCTGCATCTGCGCCAGCTCCGCCGCGGCGACATCGTCAAGGTCCGGACGGTGTGCGACGACGGGGTGGATGCCACCCACACGTATGTGATCACCGGCAGGTCCCGGTACATCGACTTCTTCACGCGCGAGGGCCGATCCGCGCAGATCGCACCGGTGCCGTTGCGGCCTGGCGAAGCACCGACGCAGCCGATGATGACGCTGTCGACGTGTGCGACGCAGGAGGACAAGGCTCGCGGCGACCGGCGGAGGGACCGCTTCGGCAATCCTCCCGGACGGTGGGTCGTGGTGGGCGTCCTCCGGTAGCCCATGCCGCTCGGTCGTCGAATGGCGTCGGTTGCGGAGCGGCTCACTCTCAGGCGGGGCCGCATCCAGTACGTTTGCGGCTTCGGGCGTCGGTGGATGGCGCGCGGGGGAGGTGTCGCACATGGTCGTGGTTCGGATTCTTGGCTGGATCCTGATCCTGCTCGCAGTGCTCGGCGGCATCGCGGGAGCATTCCTGATGATCACTGACCGCATCCCCGCCGGTTTCCTGACGGCGCTGTACATCGTGGGTCCCGCGATCATCGTGATCATCATCGGACGCGCGATGAGCCGCGCCGGACGTCGTGGCAAGAACGACTACTCCGATCAGTGGACGCGCCATGGAGCCCCCAAGGTCTGACCGAGCCCTTGCCAATCGTGCTGCGCGGGCGCACCATGAACGTGAGGTGATGCCCGTGAGAGACCCATACGAGTTCTGAGATGACGATCGGCCCCCGGCCCCTGAGCTGGGGGCCGATCCGTCCGTCCGGGTGTAACCAGCGCACCATCCGGCGGTAATCGGGCGGACATCATCGCCTCCTATGGTCGAGGCCATGAGCGCAACGAACCGTGATCACGCCCTCGCAGATCTGGTGGCGCAGATCGACATCGCCATGGCCCTGCGGCAGCAGGGGCGAAACGAGGATGCGGCCGCCGTCCTGGAGTCGGCCTACGCCACGGCCCACTCCCTGGGCCTGTAGCCGGCGTCGAATCGACACGCCGACTGGTTAGGGTCCCCTAATTGGGGGTACTCTGGTGGCGCAGGCCCCTGATGTCTCCCCCGTCGTCAGGGGCTTGCCCTGTGCCCGGGTGCACCTCCTCCGCAATGCGGTCGCGCGCGCCCCGGACCCAGTCACGGCCAGGGTTAAGCCTGGGTAAGGGATGGGCCGGAAGGCCCTCATCGGGCGTGGCGCCCGCGATTCCGGGAGAGGATCGATGCCATGCGCTCGCTCCTGCATGCTGTCGCCCGGGCAGTGCTCCTCATGGTCGTGGCGACCCTCGCCTGGGTGCTGCCCATCGGGGCGGCCTCCGTCGGGGCAGCGGGGGGCGGGGGTGCCGCGGGCACGGGCACTGGCGCGGCCGGGTTGGCTGCCAGCGTGACACCGGGATGGCGCAAGGAGATGCTCGCGAGCATCAACGCGGTTCGGGCGGCCGCGGGAGTGCGTCCGCTGAGGCCGTGTCCCGCCCTTCGTCGTTCCGCCCAGTCCTACGCCACGCTCATGTCGACGCACGACCACTTCGGGCACGTCGGCCCGGACGGCAGCGAGCCAGCTGTGAGGATGATCCGCGAGGGATACCGGTGGCGCGCGCTTGCGGAGAACATCGCCGCGGGCCAGCGGACCGTCGCACAGGTGATGGCGGAGTGGCGTTCCTCGGCCGGCCACTACGCGAACCTGGTGAACCCGGCGTACCGGCATGTCGGCCTCGGCCACGCATCCATGGTGGCCAGCGAATACGGCGACTACTGGGTGCAGGACTTCGGCCGTGGGCGTGGGTGCTGAGGAGCCCAGATTGTGCCTCTCGTCCGCTCTGTCAGGATGACGGATGAGCCCTGGGCGCCGGCGCATCGGCGCCGGTAGCGTTCGTCCATGACCGACGAGCCCGCCGCCATCGACATCGAGCCGACCCGGGTGCACATCGCGCCGGAGGTCATCGAGGACCTTCGTGACCGACTGGGCCGGACGCGCTGGTTCGACGGCATCGCCGGTTCCGGCTGGGAGTACGGCACGGACGTCGCCTACCTGCGCGAGCTCTGCGACTACTGGGCGACGGACTTCGACTGGTACGCCGTGGAGGAGCGGTTCAACGCGTTCGACCAGGTCGTCATCGAGGTCGACGGCCAGCGCATCCACGCCTTCCATCAGCGCTCGCCGCGCACGGACGCCACGCCCCTGCTGCTCGTGCACGGGTGGCCCGGGTCGGTGATCGAGTTCATCGACGTCATCGGGCCACTGAGCGACCCCGATGCGCACGGCGCACCGGGCGCGCCCGCCTTCCACGTGGTCTGCCCGTCGATCCCCGGCTACGGCTTCTCCGGCCCGACGCACGAGCGCGGCTGGGACATCCGGCACATCTCCTCGGCCATGGACACGCTCATGCAGGGGCTGGGCTACCCGCAGTACGCCGGGGCCGGCGGCGACTGGGGCTCGAACATCCTCACCGACCTCGCGCGGTCAGATCGCGCAGGCTCTCTGACGGCCCTGCACCTGACCATGCCGACGGGACTCCCGCCGGCTCCTGGCGAGGTGGAGGAGCTCGACGAGTTCGAGCGAGCCTCGCTTGGCGCACTGGGACCACGCGCTGGCCACCGGGCGCGTGAACCACGTCACCACCAACACGTTCCGGCCGCACACCATGGCCGTCGCCGTCAACGACTCTCCGGCCGGGCTGCTGTCGTGGATGGTGGACATGTGCCGGTCGTTCACGGTGTACGAGGGCGACGTCGAGGAGGCCCTGACCCGCGACCAGCTTCTCGCCAACGCCACGATCTACTGGGCTACCGGCACCATCTCCTCCGCGATGCGGCTCTACCACGAGTGGGCCGCGCAGAAGGCCGGCCAGCCGAACCCGCCGTTCGTGACGGTGCCGGTGTCGGTGTCGATCTTCCCGAACGACATCAGGCGCTGGCCGCGCTCGTGGGCCGAGCGCTCGCTGACCATCGTCGACTGGGAGGTGCTCGAGGCGGGGGGCCACTTCGGCTCCTGGGAGCAGCCGGAGCTGTTCACTGACGCCGTGCGCCGGCATCTCGGCTGACGCGACGGCGTGGACCGTCTCGACGCCGTCGACGAATAGGGGATCATCGGCCCATGCCCGTCGTGAGGATCGTCGACCCCTCTGATGCCCGGCTCGCGGACTACGTCGGGCTGACCGACGTCGCGCTGCGCACGCGACAGGAGCCAGCCCGAGCGCTCTACATGGCGGAGAGCTCGTCGGTCATCCGCCGCGCGGTCGAGGCCGGCCACGCACCGCGGTCCTTCCTCATGGAGGACAAGTGGCTCGGCGACCTGGACGAGGTGCTGGCGCGAGTCGGGGCGGGCGACCACGGCGACGTCCCGGTGTTCCTGGGCTCGCCCGACGTGCTGCGGGAGATCACCGGGTTCACGATGCACCGAGGTGCCCTGGCGGCGATGCACCGGCCGGCGCTGCTCGCCGTCCCCGACCTCCTGTCGGTCCTGACCTCGGGTCGGCCGGTCTCGCGGATCGTCATCCTCGAGGACATCGTCGACCACACCAACGTGGGAGCCATCTTCCGCTCGGTGGCGGGCCTGGGTGCGGACGCGGTGCTCGTGACCCCCCGCTGCGCCGATCCGCTCTACCGACGCAGCGTGCGGGTGTCGATGGGCACCGTGTTCCAGGTGCCGTGGACGCGGCTGGCGGCCTGGCCGGACGACATGGACCTGCTGCGCGAGCACGGCTTCCATGTGGCTGCGCTCGCGCTCACGCCGCAGGCCGTGCCCCTCGACGTGCTCGCCGCGCGAGGCACCCGACCGACTGGCCCTGGTGCTCGGCACGGAGGGGGACGGCATCGCCGCACGCACGCTCTCCGCGGTCGACCAGCACGTGCGCATCCCGATGTCGGGCGGCGTCGACTCGCTCAACGTGGCCGCCGCGTCAGCGGTGGCGCTGTGGGCCCTGCGCGCAGCGCGGTCAGACGGGCCCGAGGAGGCCGTCGAGAGTGCGGTTGCGGAACTTGCCTGACGGGTCCAGCTGCGTCGCGAGCGCCGAGAAGTCGGCGAAGCGCGGGTAGCGCGCGGCGATCGCCTGCGGGTCGGCGTCGTAGAGCTTGCCCCAGTGCGGTCGTCCGCCGCGGTCGGCGAAGACCCCGTCGAGCTCGGCCGAGGATGCCGAGGACCTCGGGTCGGCGCTGCCAGGTGAAGTGGATGCCCACCGTGTCGCGGCCGTAGGCACCACTGAGCCACAGGTCGTCCGCGCGCATGGTGCGGATCTCCGACACGTGCAGGAGGGGATGGATGCGCGGAGCCAGCTGCTCGAGGTCGCGGAGCAGCTCGACGGCGCGGTCGCGCGGCACGAGGTACTCGGTCTGCAGCTCGTCGCCCGAGCTCGGCGTGAAGTCGAGCCTGAAGTGCGGGAGCCGTTCGTGCCACGGGCCGGCAACCCCTTCCTGCTCGGTGCAGTGCACGGCGTCGTGCCCGGGCAGCGGGTGGCGCTTGCCGTCCGCGAGCCGGCCGTCGAGCAGGCCGCCGCCGGCCCATTCGCCGTCCGAGTCGGTCGCGCCGCTTCATCCAGACCTGGCCGCGCAGGCCCGGTGCCCAGCAGGTGAAGAAGCTGACGCTGTAGGCACGGGCGAACGTCTGGTCGAACGAGTCGAGCAGCGCCGCGTGGCTGACGTCGTCGAACACGTACTGGCGCACGTCGAAGGACGGCTCGATCGCGAGGTCCACGGAGGTCGCGATCCCCAGCGCGCCCAGGGCCACGACGGCACCGTCGAAGGTGGCGGGCGTCGTCTCGGGCGACAGGATCGCGAGGTCCCCGTCCGCCGTGACGAGCTCGAGGCCGCGCACGGTCGCGCTGAGGGTCGGGTTGCGGTCACCGGAGCCGTGCGTCCCGGTCGCCACGGTGCCGGCCACGGAGATGTGCCCCAGCGACGCCATGTTGTGGACGGCCCAGCCGGCGGCGTCGAGCGCCGAGGCCGCCTCCCCGTAGCGCATACCGCCGGGCACCCGCGCGATCCGCCGCTCGGAGTCCACCTCGACGGCGCCGGGCAGGCTGGCGACGGTGACGTGGACGCCCGGCGGTGTCGGCGATGTCGTTGAACGAGTGCGCGGTGCCGAGCGCATGGATGCGCGGGCTGCGCGGCGACCAGCGCCTGGAGCTCGGCGACGGAGGCGGGCTGAGCGACCTCGTGCGCCGAGAACTCGACGTGACCGGACCAGTTACGCATGGGACCGTCCTCTGATCGTGAGCAGGGCCATCACCGTAGCCACCAGGATCCCGACGACGCGCAGACCCTGGACGACGATGGTCAGCGGATCGCCGGTGACCAGCTGGGTGGCCGACCACGGGTAGACGACCTGGGTCAGCATCGACACGACGACGACGATCGCGACGGCCGCGCGCTGCCGGGACCGGGCGTCGAGGAGCATCACCGCGCCGATGCCGACGAGCCACACGTTGAACTGGGGGGAGTAGACGCGGCTGGTGGCCACCGACACGAGCATGACGGCCAGCGCCACGTCGCCGGGCGGGACCGATTCGAGCCGTCCCGACAGCCGCCACCAGGCGATCAGGGCGAACAGCGCCAGGCCGACCAGCGTCAGCAGCAGGCCGACGGTCTCGGCTCCGTCCATCAGCACCTGGATCGACCCGTACTTGAGGCCGAACTCCACGTCGCCGCCCAGCAGGGTGAACACCTCGTACGGCAGGGCCCCGACCGACTCGACCTGCAGGCCCCGGGCCTGCTGGTTGGCCAGGAAGCCCAGGCTGCCGTCCGTGAGCAGGGCGAACGCCCCGAGCACGAGCACGACGGTCAGCGGCGAAGGACGCGACGGCTCGGGGCAGGTCCCGGCGCGGGACGACGAAGAGCATGAGGGCCGGCCACACCTTGACCGTGAAACCGAGCGCGGCCGCGATGCCGGTGCGGGCCGGGCGCGCCACGAGCAGGATGGCGACGACGGCGAACAGGGTGGGCACGACGTCGAACCGGACGACCATGATCGAGCCGACGATGACTCCCGCCAGTGCCCAGAGCCACGGTCCGAGCCACGAGGAGCCGGCGCGGCGACGGTGCGCCACCAGCAGCGCGGCCATGACGAGCGCATCGACCAGGAGGATGCCGAGGGTGAACGCCCACCGGTAGTCGATGGCGGGCACTCCCGTTGCGAGGAAGAACGGTGCGATCCCGGGCGGGTACTGCCACGTGGGGTCGTCCGCGGGGAAGCGTGCCCTGACCGAGGGAGTCGAGCCAGCTCTCATAGATGACCAGGTCATTGAGCATCCACGGGGTCAGATCGACCGATACCAACGCTATGACCCGCGTCGCGAGCCAGACGACCGACAGGGCCGCGTACGCGGGCCACGCGGCGTGGTCGGCTCGCGGCTGTGTGGGGTTCACCTGATGGGCTTCCGGGTCGGCTGCGGCGAGCATAGCCACGGGGGCACCCGCCCGCCGGGCTCCCGCGCGTTCACCGTCGCTGCGTCGGCCCGCGTTGGATAGCGTGTCGAAGTACGCGCATCGGGGCGTCGGCGGGGAGGGAGACGTGACCAGGCTGCGGGACCTGCTGCTGTGGGCTGCCCTCTGGGCGGTCTACCTGCTGCTGGTCCAGCCGCTGATCACGTCCGCCCAGGGCGTCGCCATCGCGTGGATCGGCGGGGGCATCGCGGCCGGACTGCTCATCATCCTCGAGGTGCGCCGCTGGTGGCCGCTGCTTCTCGTGACCGCTGGCGCACTCGCCGTCGGCTATCGCAGCGAGATCGAGGGCTGGGTGCTCGCCCTGCAGGTGGCCGTCGACATCGTCTCCATCGTGGTCTTCGCCCGAGTCGTCCGCTCCCACCGACGCGACCTGTCCGGGCTCGGCGCGGACGTGCCCTGGGTCGCCTTCGCTGCGATCGGCGCGTCGGCGATCCGCCTTCTGCCGGCCCTGGTGATCGCCCTGGCCAGCAGCGGCACGCGCCGGCTACAGCGCCGGCGCAGCGACGGAGCTGGGGCTGAGCACCGTCGTCGGCCTCATCGCCGGGCAGCGCGACCGTGCTGGGCCTGGGGCGCTGGACGTGGGGAGCGGTCCGGCTGCGCGAGAACCGCGAGATGCTGCTCGGCAGCGCGGTGCTCATGGCCGTCCTCGTCCTGATCTTCGTCACCCCCTTCGGCACCGCGGTGCCGGGAGCCCAGTACCTCGTCGTCCCGCTTCTCCTCGCCTCCGCCGTCCGCTATCCCGTGCCGCTCACGGCGTTCCTCACGGGCCTGACGGTGCTCGCCATCTCCGTCTCCGCTGCCTCCGGCACCGGGCCGTACGACGTGCAGCTGTCGGGCACGCCCGAGCAGGTGTTCGCGACCCAGGTGTACCTGCTGGTGGTCACCGTGTCCGTGTTCGTGCTCGCCTCGGTCGTGAGCGAGCGACGGCTGGCGGAGGACGACGCCCGTCGTTCGTCGGCGATGCTGGCGGCCGTGTTCCGCGAGACGCCGGTGCCGGGGGCGTGGGTGACGCTGGCCGCCGATCGCTACCCGGTCATCCGCGAGGCCAATCCCGCGTTCCTGGGCCTCGTGGGCCTGTCGGGCGATGGCGTGCGAGGCGTGCGGCTCTCGTCCCTGCTGACGCCGACGGAGCCCGCCGACGAGATGGACCTCGACTCCGGGCGGGACATGCACACGATGGGCCCGGACGGCTCGGGCCGCTGGCTGCGGCCCACCCTGTCACGGCGATTCGTCGATCCCACCGCGGTCGCGCCCCGGCGAGGCGAGCCGCCGCCCGAGGAGTACGCCGTCCTGGTCCTGGAGGACGTGACGGCCGACCGGGTGTCCGAGGAGCTGCTGCGTCAGCAGGCGCGTCGCGACAGCCTCACCGGTCTGCCCAACCGGGCGGCGCTCGATCGAACGGCTCGAGGACGCGCTGACCGACGCGTCGGAGTACGCCCCGGCCGGCCTGCTCATCGTGGACATCGACGACCTGAAGGTCGTCAACAACGGGCTCGGGCACCTCGTCGGCGACCAGCTCATCATCCAGATGGGCGAGCCGGTTCGCCGACGTGCTCGGCTCCCCGCGACCTGCTCGTGCGCACCGGTGGCGACGAGTTCGCCGTCCTGCGCCCGCAGCCGGTGCCCGGGCGACCCGCTCGACGACCTCGCCGAGCGCCTGCTCCTGTCGGCAGCCGAGCCGTTCCTGCTCGACAACCGGCCGGTGTCGGTCTCGGTCAGCATCGGAGCGGCCGAGTCCGACGCGTCGACGCAGCTGCCCGGCGACCTGCTGCGCGGCGCCGACATCGCCCTGCAGCGGGCCAAGCACGGCGGCCGTCGGCAGTCGGCCCGGTTCGAGCCGGGCGAGGACAAGCCGGCCCTCGAGCGCATGGGCATCGAGGAGCTCCTGCGCCGCTCGCTCGACAACGAGGAGCTGGTCTGCGTGTTCCAGCCGATCACGCTGATCTCGACCGGGCGCGTCGTGGCCGCCGAGACGCTCGTGCGGCTGCGCGACGCATCGGGCGAGATCGTCCCGCCGTCGGCGTTCCTGCCGCTCGCCGCCGAGCTCGGCCTGCTCGGGCACCCTGACCGACCAGGTGCTGCGGCAGGCATGCGCGGCGGCAGCACAGTGGCTGGCGGCCGGTCACGAGATCCGGGTGGCGTTCAACGCGCCGCCGCAGTGGCTGAACGCGGCCGCGATCGCCAGCCGTCGAGCAGGCCCTCGCGGACTTCGGCATCCCGCCGGCGATCATGACGGTGGAGGTCACGGAGGAGGAGACCCTCAGCGCCGGGCGGATGGCCGTGGAGACCCTCACGGAGCTGCGCTCCCGCGGGCTGCACGTGGCGATCGACGACTTCGGCACGGGCTACGCCGGGCCTCGACTCCTTCCGCAGCGTGCCCGCGGACATCGTCAAGGTGGACCGGTCGTTCGTGGACGAGATGCTCCGCAACGACGAGGACCTCGAGCTGGTGCGCTCGATGCTCGACCTCATCTACCGGTTCGGCAAGCTCGCGGTGGCCGAGGGCGTCGAGACGCAGGAGCAGCTCGACGCGCTCGGGTCGATGGGCTGCGAGTACGCGCAGGGCTTCCTGCTCGCTCGCCCGCTGCCGTTCGAGGAGTTCCCCGCCGGCGAGGTGCTGCCGCGCGGGCTGCCGCTGCAGCCGGCCGTGACCGTCAGCCGGCGAGCGTGACGATCAGTGCCACGACGGCGAACGCGAGCGCGATCTCGCACATGAGGACGCCGATCGCGGCGATGCGCAGCGGCGCGCGGTACTCGCCCGTCGCGAAGTGGCCGGCGCGCTTGACGATGGCCGACAGCTTCGTCGCATCGGTGCGGGCGTCGCCGGACGGGATCGCGCTGGGCCCAGTAGGCCCGCTCGCTGTTCAGGCCGAGGATCGCGAAGACGACCCCGAAGGCGGCCAGCACGATGGCGATGATCCAGAACACGAGCGCGGCGGTGGGCACCCGCCGACCCTACCGTCGTCAGCCGAGGGCGAGTCGCAGGATGCGGTCGTCCCCGTCGCGCGGGGAGCCGCGCCCGTCGGTGTTGCTCGTGATCGAGCCACAGCGATCCGTCGGGGGCGGCCGCGACGGTGCGGAGCCGGCCGAGGTCGCCGAGGTCGAGCGGCACCGGCTCGCCGCGGCCGCTCGCCGACCAGTGGCACCTGCCACAGGACCTCGCCGCGAAGGCTGGCCACGTAGGCGACGTCGTCGACGATCGCGATGCCGCTGGGCGAGGCCGACGGACGTCGGCGACCACTGCACGGCCGGGTTCGCGTACCGGCTGTCCTGCGCGGCGCCCTCGTGCACGGGCCACCCGTAGTTGCGCCCGGGCTCGAGCAGGTTGAGCTCGTCGGCGTCGTTCTGCCCGAACTCGCTCGCCCACAGCCGCCCCGCGCTGTCGAGGGCGAGGCCCTGCACGTTGCGGTGGCCCGAGCGTGAAGACGGGTGAGCCGGGATCGGGGTTGCCCGGGGCGGGGGAGCCGTCGGCCGTGATGCGCAGGACCTTGCCGGCCAGGCTGCGCCGGGTCCTGGGCGAGGTCGGGGACGCCGGCGTCTCCCGTGCCGACGACGAAGGTGCCGTCCGGTGCCGCGAGCAGGCGCCCGCCGTCGTGGTAGCTGTTCTTCGGGATGCCGGTCAGGATCGGCGACTGCCGCCCGAGCCGCTCACCGTCCCACTCGATCCGCACGAGCCGGTTGTCGGTCGCCGTCGTCGTGTAGGCGAGGACGAACGCCGGGTCGGGACCGGGGGGCACGGCCAGGCCGAGCAGGCCGCCCTCGCCGCTGGGCGTCGACCCCTCCACGGAGCCCAGCACGCACGGGGGCGCCACCGCCCGCGGGGATCCGCTTGATGAGCCCGGTGTCGCGCTCGCTCACCAGCGCGGAGCCGTCCGGCAGGAAGGCGAGGCCCCACGGCGAGGTGAGCCCGGTGGCGATGGTCTCCGCGACGGACACGGCCGGCGGGGCCGCGGTCGCCTCGGCGGGTGCGGGCGCCGCGGCCGCGTCGAAGGCGCTCGAGGAGCCGCCGCTGCGGACCACCCACGCCGAGCACCCCGAGGGCGACGATCAGGGCGAGGGCGAGCGCACCGATCCGCACCCGGCGGGCGGCCATGGTCATCGGACCGACGAGCCGCAGGATCCTGTCGTCCTTGGCGCGCGGGCTGCCGCGCCCGTCGGTGTTGCTCGTGACGAGCCAGAGCGAGCCGTCGGGCGCGACGGCGACGGTGCGCAGCCGGCCGCGGTCGCCGAGCCGCAGGGCGATCGGGCGTGCCCGCCTTGGTGCCGGCCAGCGGCACCTGCCACAGCACCTCGCCGCGCAGGCTGGCGACGTAGGCGACGTCGTCGAGGATGGCGATGCCGCTGGGGGAGGCGGTCGAGGTCGGCGACCACTGCGCGGCCGGATTGACGTAGCGGTCGTCCTTCGCCGCGCCCTCGTGCACGGGCCAGCCGTAGTTGCGCCCGGGCCGGATCAGGTTCAGCTCGTCGACGTCGTTCTGGCCGAACTCGCTCGCCCACAGCCGACCGGCGCTGTCGAAGGCCAGGCCCTGCACGTTGCGGTGGCCCAGCGTGTAGACGGGGGAGCCCGGGAACGGGTTGCCGGGCGCGGGGCGGCCGTCGAAGGTGATGCGCAGCACCTTGCCGGCGAGGCTGCGCCGGTTCTGCGCCAGGCCGGGGTCGCCCGCGTCACCGGTGCCGACGAACAGGGTGCTGTCCGGGCCGACGAGCAGGCGTCCGCCGTCGTGGTACGTGTTCTTGGGGATGCCGGTGAGGATCGGGCGTCTGCCGGCCGAGCCGCCTGCCGTCCCACGCGATGCGCACGACCCGGTTGTCCTTCGCCCCCGTGAAGTAGGCGAACACGAAGGCGGGATCCGGTCCCGGGCGGCACGGCGAGGCCGAGCAGGCCGCCCTCGCCCTGGGGGACGGCCCCGCGGACGCGGCCGACCGTGACGGCCTTGCCGCCGTCGGCCGGGACGCGCTTGACGCGCCCGGTGTCGCGCTCGCTGACGAGGGCGGAGCCGTCGGGCAGGAAGGCGAGGCCCCACGGGGACGTGAGCCCGCGTGGTCACGGTCTCGTCGACGGTGACGCGCGGGGGTGCGGCCTGGACGCGGCTGGCGCCGGGCCGCGCACCGGCGATGCCATCGCCCGCCGAGTGCCGTCACGGCGATGATCGCCGCTGCGGCCGTCGTCCTCGTGCGCATGCGTCCTCCGTCGCTCGTGCTTCCGATTGCCAGTATCACCCAGTACCGTGCAGACGTGCCATCCGCGAGCAACGGCCCTGCGACCTCGGTGGACGTGGACGGCGTCGCCGTCCGGCTGACGAGCCCCGACAAGCCGGTGTTCCCGGGCGTGACCAAGCGCGAGGTGTTCGAGTACTACCTCGCGGTCGGCGACGTGATGGTCGAGCAGGTCGGCGGTCGTCCGACGGCGCTCGAGCGCTGGCCCGACGGCGTCGGCCGAGGGCGCCGACCACTTCTTCCAGAAGCACCTGCCGAAGTCCGTGCCCGCGTACGTGCACGGCATCGACGTGCGCTTCCCGAGCGGACGCCCGGGCACCCTGCTCGACCCCGCCACCCGCGCCGCGATCGCGTGGGCCGTGCAGATGGGCGCCATCACCTTCCACGCCTGGCCGGTCACCGCACCCGACGTGGACCATCCCGGACCAGCTGCGGCTCGACCTCGACCCGTCGCCGGCGAACGACTTCGCCGACGTGCGCCGGGTGGCCGCGTCGTGCAGGGAGGTGCTCGACGAGCTCGGCTTCCCGTCGTTCGTCAAGACCAGCGGCAGCCGCGGGCTGCACGTGTTCGTGCCGATCGTGCCGGCGCACAGCTTCGTCGACGTGCGGCACGCGGCGATCGCCATCGGGCGCGAGCTCGAGCGTCGCGATCCCGACGGCGTCACGGTGTCCTGGTGGAAGGAGGAGCGCGGCGACCGCGTGTTCCTCGACTTCAACCAGAACGCGCAGGACCGGCTGATGGCGTCGGCCTACTCGCTGCGGCCGCGCCCGTCGGCACCGGTGTCGATGCCGTTCGCGTGGGACGAGCTGGAGTCCGTCGACCCGGAGGCGTTCACGCTGCGCACCGTCCCGGGGATCGTCGCCTCGCGGGCGACGGACCCGTGGGCGGGCATGCGGGCGGCGGCCGTCGACCTCGCGCCCGCCCTCGCGTGGTGGGATCGCGACGTCGCCGACGGACTGCCGGAGCTGCCCTATCCGCCGGACTTCCCGAAGATGCCGGGGGAGCCGCCGCGGGTGCAGCCGAGCCGGGCCAAGTCCGACTAGCGAGCGAGCAGGTCCTCGATGCGGGCCGCCGGCGGCACCTCGAGCTGGTCGTAGCCGCAGGTGGCGGGACCGCGGTCGGGTCGCCAGCGGACGAACCCCACTCCGTGCCGGAAGCGGTCGCCCTCCATCTGGTCGTACTCCACCTCGGCCACCAGCTCGGGCCGGAGCGCGACCCACGGCCTGCTCCTTCTTCCACCGGTTGGCCGTGCCGGGGATCCGCACGCCCGAGGATCCGCGCCACGGATGCGGCTCGTCCTCGGCGCAGGCCAGGGGCGCGAGCAGGTCGACGAGCTCCCGTCGCATCGCGGTCGTGAAGGCCGACGCTCCGCCCACGTACTGCAGGCGTCCCTCGGCGTCGTGCAGCCCGAGCAGCAGGCTGCCGACGATCGGCTCGCCCGTCCGGACCCGGCTTGGTGTACGCGCGCCAGCCGGCCACGACGACGTCAGCGCTGCGCAGGTGCTTCACCTTGCCCTGCGCGCGCTTGCCCGGCAGGTAGGGATCGGCCAGCGGCTTGACGATCAGGCCGTCGACGCCCGGCGCTCTCGAACCCGACGAACCACGACTCCGCCAGCGTCCGGTCGTCGGTGTTCGGGGTGAGCAGGATGGGCGGCGTCCACGCGGCGCCCAGGGACTCGAGCGCCGTGCGTCGCTCGACGAACGGCTCGGCGCATGAGGTCGCGACCGCGACCAGAGGACGTCGAAGACGAGCAGCGTCGCCGGGTGCTCGTCCGCGAGCCGGGCGATGTTCGTGCCCTCCGCCTCGGACCGCGGTCGCAGTCGCGAGGAGAGGACGCCGAAGTCGAGGCGCCCGTCCTGCAGGACGACGATCTCCCCGTCGAGGACGGCCCCGTCCGCCACCTGCTCACGCACGGCGGCGACGATCTCCGGGAACGCGTACGCGAGGTCGACGATCTCGTCCGCCGTCTTCGACCGGCCGCGGCCCTGCAGGACCACGCTCGCCTGCCTCGGTCGACGAACACCAGGCAGCGGAAGCCGTCCCACTTCGGCTCGAACGACAGGCCGGGACCCTCGGGGATCGCACTGCCGAGCGGCGCAGCGAGCATGGGCTCGATCGGGGGAGTCAGCATCACGGCCTGCCCAGCTGGAGGAGGACGGTGCCCTCCTCCTCGAGCACCAGTCGAGGCGCGAGGCGCAGGGCCGGGTCGAGCCCGCCGTCGATGTCGAGGATGTGCTCCTTCGGACCGCCGCCCACGCAGTGACGGGGACGAGGGTGAGCAGCAGCTCGTCGAGCAGTCCCGCGCGACGAGGTCGCCCAGCAGCGCGGGACCTCCCTCGCAGAGGATGCGGCCGAGACCGCGGTCCCGCAGGTCGGCGATCACGCGGGGGAGGTCGACCGCGTCGTCGCCGCAGCCCACGATGTCGATGACGTCGCGCAGGCCGCCGGGTGCGCTCCGCGGCGGCAGCGTCGGTCGTGAAGGCGATCGGGCGGGCGTGCTCGGGGGTGCGCTCGGTGAACATGCGCAGCGTCAGGGGGAGGTCGAGGCGACGCGTCACGATGGCCACGGTGCGCACGGACGGCCGGTAGTCCTCGGCGCGGATCGTGCCCGCACCGACGAGGATGACGTCGGCGTCGCGACGGGCGAGGGCGAACACCCGCTGGTCGGCGGGCGTGCTGATCGAGCGCGAACTGCCGTCGGGCCCACGCATCGTCCCGTCGAGGGTCGAGACCATGTTGGCGCGCACCCAGGGCCGGCGCGCGGGGAAGGCGTACGCGGCTCGAAGGTCATCGTCACTGAGGTGCGGCCTCGGGGCCGGGGTGGATGCGACGCACCGGCTGATCGTCGCATGAATAGGCTCACGGTCGTGCCCGAGTCGCTGACCACGCGTCATCCCACGCTGTCGGTCGCCGATCTCGTGGACGAGTTCGTCCCGCCGCCGCACTTCGCCGACGTGAGCTTCGACTCCTACGTCCCGGATGCGGGGGAGCCCACGCAGGCAGCGGCGCTCGCCGCGCTGCGCGCCTTCGCGATCGCGGATCGCCGAGCCGCCAGCCCGTCGCTCGATCTTCCGGCGGGCGGCTCCGCCCGAGGGTCGCGCCGGCGTGTATCTCGACGGCGGCTTCGGGGTGGGCAAGACGCACCTCCTCGCCTCGCTGTGGCACGCCGTGCCCGGGCCCAAGCGCTTCGGCACCTTCGTGGAGTACACCAACCTCGTCGGTGCGCTGGGCTTCCGCACGGCCGTCGAGGCGCTCACGGTCAACCGCCTCGTCTGCATCGACGAGTTCGAACTCGACGATCCCGGCGACACGGTCCTCATGTCGACGCTGCTGGGCGAGCTCGTCGAGGCCGGAGTCAGCCTGGCCGCCACGTCCAACACGCTGCCCGACAAGCTGGGCGAGGGCCGGTTCGCGGCGGAGGACTTCCTCCGCGAGATCCAGGGGCTGTCCGCCCACTTCGACGTACTTGCGGATCGACGGCGAGGACTACCGGCACCGCGGCCTGCCGACCGCCCCCGCTCCGCTGGACGACGCGGTGCTGCGGTCCTACGCAGCCGAGCGGCCCGATGCCGTGCTCGACGACTTCGTGCCGCTGACGAGGCACCTGGCCACGATCCACCCGTCCCGCTACGGCGCCCTCGTGGGCGGGGTGGGAGTGCTGGCGCTGTCGGGCGTCCGCACCGTCACCGACCAGGCCCAGGCGTTGCGGCTCGTCGTCCTCGTCGACCGGCTCTACGACCGGGACGTGCCGGTGATCGCCAGCGGAGTGCCGCTGGACCGGCTCTTCTCCGAGGAGATGCTCAGGGGCGGTTATCGCAAGAAGTACTTCCGCGCCGTGTCCCGGCTTGTCGCGCTTGCCCGCGACGGCCAGTCAGTGGTTGGGTGACCGCCATGGACATCAACGGCGTCATCAGCGCCATCTTCGTCGGCATCGTCATCGGCCTCATCGCTCGCATCCTCGTGCCGAGCATGCAGCCGATCGGGTGCATCGTGACGATCATCATCGGCATCCTCGGCCGCGTTCGCCGGCATCTTCGTCGCCCAGGGCTTCGGCTACGACGACTCGTTCTGGCTGACCTTCCTCACCCAGATCTTCATCGCCGTCGTGCTCGTGGCCATCACGGCGTTCCTGTTCCGCAAGAGCAACACGGGCTGACGGACCGCATGTGCAGCCCAGCCTGTGCCGTCAGTGCCGCAAGGTCACCTACACCGGAGTGCGGCCTGCACGTCGACGAGGCGCTGGCATCGGTACCGGTCCTGACGAGCGGTGCATCCTGCCTCAACGGGGCGCCAGCACCAGCCTGACCGGTGCCGGCCGGGATCAGGGCGTGGACAGGTCTCGTCGACGGAAGGCAGCCATGCCCCGCGGCCATCAGCGCCGCGGCGATCAGCGAGCAGGACCACGATCGGCGTCCAGTCCATGGCCGCCGCGGGCAGCTGCGGAACGTGGCCGAAGGGCGACAGGCCCGTGACGGCGTCCGGCCACGACAGCAGCGCGCCGAGCTCCGAGATCAGCAGGAATCCCACCAGCAGGATCCAGGCCACGAACGTCAGCCGCGGCACGACGCCGAAGAGCAGGACCACCACGCCGGTCATCAGCCAGATGGCGGGCAGGTAGGCCATGCCGGCCCCGATCGTGGCGCCGATGCGATCGGTCTCGCCGGACTGGGCGGCGCTGGCGAGAGCGAACGCGGCGCCCTGGGTCAGGGTCAGCAGTGTCGTCCCGACGAGTGCGACGACGAGGTGGCTCAGCAGGAACCGCGTCCGCGAGACGTTCGTGGCAAGGACGGGCTCCGCGCGGCCGTCCGCCTCCTCCGTCGCCAGGCGCCGCGAGGCGACGATGCCGTAGGCCGCCGTGATGAAGGCCAGGATGCTGAACTCGAGCGCGATGAAGGCGTCCATCAGCACGTCGGTGCCGCCGAGGGCCGTGATCATCTCCTGCGCCTGCGGCGTGTCCATCATGTCGCCGAGGTCGTTGATGATGCTGCCGACGATCCCGCTGAGGACGGCGTACGCGACGAGCCAGCCGACGAGCATCGGGTACTGCAGGCGCCACGCGAGCGCGAGCGGGCTTCGCAGCCCGGGCAGCCGCCGTCGCGCGACCGGTCCGGTCGGGCAGCAGTCCCGCGCCCGAGGTCGCGGCGGGCCTGCAGCGCGAAGGCGAGCCACGAGCGCGAGCACGCTGAACAGCACGGGGATCAGCAGCACGGCGAAGCGGTCGCCGGCGAACGGGCGCACCTGCTGCCCCCACCCGATCGGGGACAGCCATGACAGGGCGGTGGGGCCGTCGGCATCGCCCATGCACGTCGCCCATGGCCCGCAGCAGGTACGTCACGGCCAGCACGATCATGGCGAGGGCGTTCGCGGCGCGCGCCGAGGAGCTCAGCTGGTTCGTGACGGCCGCGATCGCGGCGAAGGCGAGTCCGGTCATCGCCCACGACAGGCCGAACGCCCAGGATCCGGCTGGCCGACAGCCCGACGGCCGGAGAGGCCGACCGCGGACAGCACGCCGATGCCCACCAGGGCGATCGGCGGTGACGATGACCGCGGCGGACAGCCCGGCCCAGGCGCCGACGACGGTGGCGCCCAGCAGCTCGGTGCGGCCCTGTCTCCTCCTCGGCGCGGGCATGCCGCGTCACGAGCATGATGGCCAGCACGCCGATGAGGACGCCGCCCATCGCCGCCATCTTCAGCAGCGACAGCGCTCCGAGCGACGTCGGATCCCAGATCCGCCCGTACATCGCCACGGCGACGGGGACGTCGTTGACGGCCGACGCGGCCGTGACGCGGGATGCCTCGTCGGGGTACAGCGCCATGGTCGCCGATGCGGAGAAGACCGTCATCAGCGAGAAGACGAGGATCCACACCGGCAGCAGGATGCGGTCGCGCCGGAGCGCGAAGCGCGTCAGCGTCCAGGTGCCGACGAACCTGTCCATGTCACGTCTTCCCGTAGTGCTGGAGGAAGACCTGCTCGAGCGACGGTGGCGCGGTGGTCAGGGACTCCACCCCGGCGGCGGTGAGCGCGCGCAGGAGGCCGTCCAGGGCCTCGGGATCGGCCTGGCACGTCACCGTCAGGCCGTCGATCGACCACGTCGTGCAGGCCCGGCAGCGACGCCAGGTCCTGCGGCGCGCTGCGCAGCGCCGCGGTGACCGACGTGCGCAGCAGGTGGCGCAGCTGGGCCAGGGTGCCCGTCTCGACGACGCGGCCGTCCCGGATGATGCTGAGCCGGTCGGAGAGCGCCTCCGCCTCGGACAGGATGTGGCTGCTCAGCAGGACGCTGCGACCCGTCGCCGCGCCAGTCGTTGATGACGCCGCGGAACATCGACTCCATCAGCGGGTCCAGGCCCGCCGTGGGCTCGTCGAGCAGCAGCAGCTCGACGTCCGACGACAGCGCCGAGATGAGCGCGACCTTCTGCCGGTTGCCCTTGGAGTAGGCGCGGGTCTTCTTCGTCGGGTCGAGGTCGAACATCTCGATGAGCTCGGCGCGCCGCTGCGGGTTCAGGCCGCCGCGCAGCCGGCCGAGCAGGTCGATCACCTCGCCGCCCGTGAGGTTCGGCCACAGCGAGACGTCGCCCGGCACGTACGCCAGCCGGCGGTGCAGGGCGACGGCGTCGCGCCACGGGTCCATGCCCAGGACGGAGACGTCGCCGGACTCGATGCGCAGGAGGCCGAGGAGGACGCGCAGCGTCGTGGTCTTGCCGGCGCCGTTGGGCCCGAGGAAGCCCAGGACCTCGCCCTGCTCGACGGTCAGGTCCAGCCCGTCGAGGGCTCGGTGGTCGACCCGAACCGCTTGACGACGCCGGTCATGCTGATCACGTTCGTCACACCTCGACGGTAGACCGCGCGTGCACGCGAAGCGAACTTGTGGGCGGGACGCAATCGATCAGATTTCGTTGATTGGCCCTGGGACGTCTCCGCTGACGTCCCAGGGCCGCGCCTTGCCTGCCGTCACCACCCGCCTCATCGCCGAGTGGTCAACATGCGCGAATGGTCAGTACGCGCGCGAGTGGTCACTAATCGCACGAGTGGTCACCCCGCAGTTCGGCCGTTCGCGCGCACATTGGCCACTTGCGGGATCGGGGGAAGTCGCAGCAACTAGCCTCCACCTGTGACGGACATCCGACGTGCGGACCTTGTCGATCTCGAGGAACTGACGTCGCTCCTGGTCGCGTGCGTGCGCGCCGGAGCCGCCCTCGGATTCCTCGACACGTTGACCGATGAGGAGTCGCGTGCGTTCTGGGTCGCCTCCCTCGAGCAGCAGGCCGCCGGGAGCCGAGCCGTGCTCGTCGCGGTCGACGACGAGGTCATCGTCGGGACCATCTCGGTGCTACTGGCATTCCCAGCGAATCAGCCGCACCGTGGGGAGATCGCCAAGCTCATGGTCTCCCCGGACCGTCAGGGCACGGGCCTGGGCTCGGTTCTGCTGGAGTCGGGCGAGCGGGTCGCCTGGGCTGCGGGCAAGACCCTGCTCGTGCTCGACACGGAGGCCGGATCGCCCGCCGAGGGCTTCTATGCACGACACGGCTGGACCAAGACCGGGGAGATCCCGGATTTCGCCTTGACTGCCTCGGGACGGATCCATCCCGTCGCGCTGTACTGGAAGCGGTCGGCCGCAGGAGCGGTGCGCGACCTCCCCTGACCGGAGTGGAGCCGTCCGGTCCATCCGCGACCAGGAAGCGACGATCATCGAGGGGCCGTGGAAGCCGAACGCTGCCGAGGGTTGATGGCCGCGTCACCAATGGATCGTCCCCCTCGGTCGGCGGCTCCGAGTGCACCACGACGAGCTGCGCCCCTGAACGCCTACGCCCCCGACAGGCAGACGCGCTCGACGATTCCCTTCTCCATTGGGCTCCACTGCCTGCCCTCGAAGGCCGCACGGCAGTCCACCGTGTTCCCGGCCAGGGTCCAGTGACCGCGCGGGACGGCCGCCTCACCTGCGTGAGACGCTGCGAGTTCGCGTGAGACGGCAGGCCTTCCCCCTCACGAGAGTGGGCTGGCATCGGATGCCCCGCGATTGACGGGCTGAGGGTCGGGTTGGACAGTTGGCCCGTCTGGGATCGACTGTGGAT
Source organism: uncultured bacterium (assembly GCA_963707385.1). GTDB lineage: Bacteria > Actinomycetota > Actinomycetes > S36-B12 > S36-B12 > UBA10649. Next base: position 282,328 of record CAVPPK010000009.1, read on the forward strand.
GCTGACGGAGGTCACGGAACATGAGCCCATTGGGAGCGCTTCCGACACCATTGTCGTGGGCCGCACGCCTGGGATATGTCCTTGTTCCGGTGTTCCTCGTGCTCGGTTTGCTCCTTGGCGCGTGTGCACGTGCCTGGATGCGCGTCATCTCGACAGATCCCGAGTTCACCATGAGCGGCACGCTCTTCATTGTTCTGGGCTTCTCGTTCTTCGCGGCGATGCAGTCCATCGCAGCTCTTGCTGCGCAGCGCCCCTGGCGTGACTGGCCACGCCGCGGTGCCCGGTGCCTAGGAGTAGTCGGACTTCTACCGTTGTTCATGGCGGCTGGCGGCATGATGGCGCCTGCCGTGGTGTTCGCGGGCCTTGCTCTGTGGCACCCGTCGTGGCCGCGAGTAATCAGGTGGGTGCTTGCTCTCATCGCCTTGGCGAACCTGGTTGCCGTGTCACTGACGATCACGTCGGACTTCGGGGTGTCCTGGCGGTCGCTCGTCGGGATAGGCGGACTTGTACTCATCTACGGCTGCATCGTGTGGGCTGCGGCGGGCACCTTCTCACGCCCGAACTCGATGGCGGCGGACGTCACCACGACGTAGTCGAGGGGCCCTGTCAACGGTTGTGGCAAGTCGCGCGGATCCCCGGTGAATCGAGCGACCCCGACGTGCCGATGCGATCGGCTGCCGGGAGCGCAGGAACGCTCACGTCCGGTCATGGCCGGTCGCCGCATCACATAGATGCACGAACAGGTGCACGGGCCTTATCAAATGAAAGAAACCCCTTGATAATCAAGGGGTTTCGTGGTGGGCGATACAGGAATCGAACCTGTGACCTCTTCCGTGTCAAGGAAGCGCGCTAGCCCCTGCGCCAATCGCCCTGTTGGGGGTCCCACGAGGAGACTGCGACAGACTACACGTCGCCCCGCAGTGCGCGAACCGACCCCCCGACTCAGCGCGCCATCAGTGCGGCTCGTCGACGCCGCGATCGTCACGCGGTCGCGACCGGCGCGCTTCGAGTCGTAGAGCGCGGCGTCCGCGCGCGCGAGTGCGCGTGCTGAAGTCGGCGACGTCCCCGCCCGTGACGGCAGTGACCCCGAGGCTGATGGTGATGCGCCCGTCCGGAGCGAGGCTCGCCGAGGTCGAGGGCCTTGACGCCCAGCCGCACGCGCTCGGAGACGTGCGACGGCGCGCTCGTCATCGGCGTCGGGCAGCACGATGAGGAACTCCTCGCCGCCCATCCGGTACGCGGTGTCGTCGTCGCGGATCGACGCGCTGAGCACGTCGGCCACGCGCGACAGCACGACGTCGCCCGAGGAGTGGCCGAACGTGTCGTTGACGTCCTTGAAGTGGTCGAGGTCGAGGGAGATCAGGCGTAGTCGCCGACCGGGAGCCGGGCCTCGAGGGCGCGGCGGTTGCCGAGCCCGGTGAGCGGATCAGTGAGCGCCGCGCGGCGCAGGTCGGTGACGCGGCGGGCCTGCCGGAAGTCGTGCAGGTACTGGTCGATGGCCGGCCGGATCGTCGAGGCAAGGCCCTCGAGCATGGCGAGCAGGTCCTCGTCGGGGTGCTCGTCGTCGACCGTGTGGATGCTGAGCAGGGCTGGCGGGCTCTCCTGGCAGCTGCGATCTGCGGCCAGTCCGGCGGGGGCGTGCGGTGCACCGGCCTCGGCTGACCCAGACCCCACATCGTCCAGCCCTGCTCGGGCAGGTCGATGAACAGGGCGCAGTCGCGGGACTCGTGGGTGGCGGCCAGGATGCCGTTGATGGCCGTCGACGAGGGCGAGCGGCTCGGCGATGGTCAGCAGCGCCTCGGTGATGTCGGTGCGCGCCTCGGAGATGTGGAGCAGGCGCTTGAGGTCCATGTCGGCGTCGGCGAGCGTGAAGACGCCGCATTCGAGCGCCTTCAAGGCCTCGAAGGCGGGCTGCGACCGCCGCGGTGCGGGATGACGTGACCGTGCTGCGGCGCGATGCGCTGGATGTAGGGCCAGCGCTGCTGGATGCGGGTCAGGCCGGCCGCAAGGAGCTCATGGCTGGGCATGTAGTGCTGATGGAAGGGCGTGGCGTTCTCGATGATGTAGTCCACGTCGTCGGACACGAGGATGTCGTTGTCCGGGACGAAGCCGCCGAAGAGGTCCGACGAGAACAGCGTGCCCGTGGCGGTGTCGTAGGACACCATCGCGCCGGGGAAGTGCAGGTACGGCGTGAGCTGGAACTCCAGCCGACGGTCGGCCGTCAGCGGCAGCACCCAGTCGTGCTCCTCGACCAGGTAGTACGGGAATCGATGGCCGTAGTGCTTGAGCAGCGCGGCTGCGCGCCACTCCGTGACGACCTCGACGTCGTCGCGTGTCAGCCGTGTCGACAGGTAGGGCAGGGATGCGGCGATGTCGGGGTCCGCGTGGTGGCAGACGAGGTACTTGATGGAGTCGACCGAGGCGATGTCCGAGACGCGGTCGAGGGTCTCCTCGATGGTCAGCGGTGACCCGGGATCGACGAGAACGCTGTGCGTCGCCGTTCTCGATGAAGTAGGCGTGGCACTGGAACTGGTCGCCGGGCAGCCGCACACCCACCCACCAGATGCCCTCGGCCACCTGGACGGGCTCGTTCCCCCCACTAGCCCTCCCTGCAGCGCCTCGGTCCCCCGTGCCGTGGATGCTAGCGGCGTGCACGTCGGGATTCCTGCTGGAAGGGAATCAGGTGGCGGAGTGGCTGTCGTCAGGTCCTGCTGCGTCCAGGTCCGCGTCGTGGGCCTCTGCGCTGGCCACGTTGATCCGGTTGAGGTTCGAGACGATGCCGCCGATGAGGGCGATCTGCGCCGTCTGGTCCGCCACCCGCACGGCCTCGTGCGCCTGCGTGCGCCCGATCGACGTCGACGGGTCCTCGGCGGCCATGTTGTCCGCTGCCATCGCCATGAGGTCGGCGAGCGGCGACATGGCGGCGGGCGGCAGGGGAGTGGCCGTGCGGCCACTCGCCGTCGTCAGGTCGGACGCGATCGACAGCACGCGCGCCGACATGACGCTGGTGGCGTCGAGCTGCTGCTTGACCCGGGCCAGCTCGTCGGGATCGAGGCGCGGACTCCACTTCGCGTGGCCGGCGAGGTCCTCCCAGCGGGCCGTGAGGCCGATCGTCCGGTTGCGCAGCTCGACGGCCTCCGCCGCGCAGCGCCGCGGCCCGCTCGCGATCCGGCGCCTCGCGCAGTCCCTTGGCCATCCGCGAGAGCAGGTCGGAGACGTCGTCCTGCAGGGCGTCGATGTCGGCGATGAGGACGCGCGTGTCCTTCGTCGGCGCGACGATGGCCGACGCGGCGAGGGCGCACAGCGCGCCGATCGCCACGCCGACGAAGCGCTCGACGGCGCCCTCGGACGTGAGGTGCGTGCCGACGACGAGGATCACCGTGACCGCCATGCTCGCGGCGACGAACGGCGACTCGTCGGCCGACGCCAGGCGCAGCACGCGGGCCAGGGCGAAGCACAGCAGGACGAGCAGGAAGATGACGACGGCGCTCGACCCGATGATCGAGACGATCACGAGGGCGATCGCTGCACCCAGGAGGGCGCCGAGGGTCTGGAAGACCGTCTCCTTGGCCGCGTGGTGGAAGGTCGCCCTGCGTGGCCACGGCGGCCGTGATGGCCGCAGGGATCGGGTCGGCGAAGGGGATCGCCTCGCCCAGGACGTACGCCACGAGGGCTGCGAAGGCGGTCAGAACGGCCAAACGGGCGTATCCGCTCGTCCATAGACCGGTCATGCGGTCGATTTTGTCATGACTCGGAGGGCTACCCTTGTGATGCGGACACGACAGCACTGCGTTCGCACGCCGAACTACTAGGAGGCACCAATGTCCACGCGAATGATTCGCACCCTTGCGCTCGCGGTGGGCGCAGGCGCCCTCGTGCTCGGCGCTGCAGCCCCCGCCATGGCGGCCGACACGTCACCACAGCTCCCCGGCCAAGACCACCGTCGACGACGGCGCTCACGCACTCGGTCGATCGCCGCTGGCCGACCAGCCCGCTGGCGTGCACCTGCGCTACGGCTAACGTGACGTGGACGCTCAGGGTCGCCGGGCAAGCAGGACGCGATCCTGCGTCAACGGTCCGGCGCGCACGGTGCCGACGCCTGCGTGACGGCACCTCGACGTGGACGGTGACGTCGACAGCCTCGACCAAGAAGAAGAACGCCGTCGTCAAGTTCATCGGCGACGACTCCAACGGCACGCCGATGACGACGGACGACACCAGGTCGGTCATGACCCTCGTCGTGAAGGTGACCAAGATCGGCAAGCCGGGCAAGGGCCCAAGCCCTAGTCCCGAACATCGACGAAGGCGGGCACCCACTGGGGTGCCCGCCTTCGTCGTGTTCGGCTGCGATCAGCCGCCGCTCTTGCGGCGGAACTCGCGCTTGCCGCCCTCGCGCGATGAATGATCGTGGGCGGCGCCGGAGCCGCCGCTGGAATTCTGTGCGGCGCTGCCGTGCCCGGTCTTGTGCTTCTTGGCTTCGAGCGCGGCCTCGAACTTCGCGCGCTGGTCGTCCTGGGGAGTGGGGGTCTTGTCGGTGTCCTTGGCCATGGGCACAGTCTGTCACCGGGCGTGGTTCATCGTGGAGGTGGAGACGGGATTTGAACCCGTGTACACGGCTTTGCAGGCCGTTGCCTCGCCTCTCGGCCACTCCACCAAGGCGCTGCGCCCGTCAGGTTCGACGGGCGGAGACTCCGAGCGGACGACGGGATTCGAACCCGCGACCCTCACCTTGGCAAGGTGATGCGCTACCAGCTGCGCTACGTCCGCACGATCTTTCGATCGAGTAGGAACCATAGCCGACGTCCTGCCGCGGCAGCGAATCAGGTCGGCAAACGGCGCCGCCCGCGCGAGGACCCGCCATGATGGGCCGGTGTCACGATCACCGTTGGCTCGATTCGGGGACTGGTGGGGCACCGACCTGCTCGAGGTGACCTCGGACGTCGGCAGGCTCGACGGCGACGGCCGCTGGGCGGTGGTGCATCCCGTACGACGGCGAACCCGTCTGCGCGCGCTTCGGCGACGTGGTCGCGCACGATCCCCGGACGCAGAGGTGGGTCGCCTGGTCAGGTCCGCCGGTCGAGTCATGGCGCACGTCGATGGACGAGACGGCCTACGTCGCGCGGGGTGGAGGAGATCCGGGAGGCCATCGCAGCCGGGTCGGTCTACCAGGCGAACCTGTGCCGGGTGATGTCGGCGCCGATGCCGGCGGGCGGGGACGACGACATCGCCGCGCTCTGGTGCCTGCTGGCGGCGGGGAACCCGTCACCGCACGGCGGCTTCCTGCGGCTGCCGGACCACGGTGTGGCGATCGCGAGCGCCAGCCCCGAGCTGTTCCTGTCCACGCGCCGCGACGATGACGGGCGTCGTGGTGCGCTCGGGGCCGATCAAGGGAACGGGGCGCACGGCCGACGGACCTCTCCGACAAGGACGTGGCGGAGAACGTCATGATCGTGGACCTCGTCCGCAACGACCTCTCGCGGGTCAGCGTCGCCGGGCTCGGTGACCGTGCCGGACCTGCTGCAGGTGCAGGAGCATCCGGGACTCGTCCACCTCGTGTCGTACGTCGAGGGCCGTCTGCACGCAGGTGCCGGGTGGCCGCGAGCTCCTCGCCGCGACGTTCCCGCCCGGCTCGGTCACGGGCGCGCCCGAAGCTCGCCGCCCTCGACATCATCGACCGCCTCGAGCCCGCCAGCCGCGACTACTACTGCGGGGCGTTCGGCTGGGTCGACGCCGACACCGGCGAGGCCGAGCTGGCCGTCGCCATCCGCACGTTCTGGCTGCGTGACGGCGAACTGCGCTTCGGGACCGGCGCGGGCATCACGTGGGGCTCGGATGCCGCGTGCGGAGTGGCGCGAGACGGAGCTGAAGGCTGCGCGGCTCGACCGGCCTGGCGGCCGGCGCATGGCAGGGTGGTGCCCCATGAGGACGTGGGTCGGGAACCGCGATGGCGGCGCGCTCGTCGAGGCGGCCGACGCCCGCATCAGCGTGCTCGACCACGGCTTCACGGTGGCCGACGGCGTGTTCGAGACGCTGAAGGTCACCGCGGCCGGGCCGTTCGCGCTGACGCCGGCACCTGCGGCGGCTGGCGTGCCTCGGCGGGGGCGCTGGGCCTCGTCGCGCCCGACGACGAGGTCGTGCGGGCCGCGGTGGCTGACGTGGTGAGCGCGAACGCAGGCGGAGGTCGACGGGCTCGGACGCCTGCGCATCACCTACACGGGTGGTGTCGCGCCGCTCGGGAGCGATCGCGGCGACGCGGTGCCCACGCTGGTGGTGGCGATGGCGCGCCGCGTCCCCGTGGCCCGACACGACCACGATCGCGACGGTGCCGTGGACGCGCAACGAGCGGTCGCCGCTGGCGGGCGTGAAGTCGACGTCGTACGCCGAGAACGTCGTCGCCCTGCAGCGTGCCCATGCGAGCGGGGGCGTCCGAGGCCGTCCTCGCCAACACTCGCGGCGAGCTGTGCGAGGGCACGGGCACGAACGTCTTCGTGGTGATCGACGGCGCAGGTGCTGACGCCGCCGCTGTCGAGCGGCTGCCTCGCCGGCATCACGCGCGAGCTCGTCCTGGAGTGGTTCGACGCGGCGGAGCAGGCGCTGCCGCTCGACGTGCTGGCGACGGCGGACGAGGTCTTCCTCACGTCCTCCACGCGCAACGTCCATCCCGTGGTCAGCGCCGACGACCGGGCGTGGGCTGAGGCCGGTCCGGTCAGTCGCGAGCTGCAGGTCGCGTTCGACGAGCGCGCTGAGGCCGACATCGACCCGTGACGGCCGTGCCTGCTACGGCATGACGAAGGGCCCCTGCCGACGGCAGGGGCCCTTCGTCGTGTGGTGCTAGCGCGCGCGGTACGAGCGCTGCAGGCTGAACGGGTTCCACTGCCCCGCGACGCCCGGTGCCCGGGCCGTCACGTTGCACGTGCCCTGCACGCTGGAGCTGCAGGTTCACTGCTCCGCTGGAGGGGTAGCGGAGCCGGCAGCGGTTGCCGCCGCTGGTGACCCGCCAGGTCACGTTCTGGCCCGCGTTGGTCTGGCCCTGCGACGGGTTCTGCAGCCGGATCGTGCGGCCCTTGCTGAAGTTCCCGGAGTTCGGGAGCGGCCAGGGCCGCCGTCTGGTTCCCGGGGATGATCGACACGGTGTAGCCCTGCTGGACGCCGCGGTAGCCGTTGCCGCCGGGGCTCGTGGCGACGAGGTTGCACTGGCCGGAGCCGGTGTCGATGGTGATCGTCAGGCCGGACACCTGGCAGGGACCGGACTCGGAGAGGGTCACGGCCGCGCCCGACAGGGTCGACGCCTGGAAGGCGAAGCTCGAGCCGTTGCCGAGCGTGTAGGTGCCGTTCGGGTTCCACGGTCCCCAGCCCGGCTGGACCAGCGAGATCACGTCGGTCTGGGTCGGGCCGGCCACGATGGTCACGCGGTCGGTCGTCGAGCCCGAGCCGCCCTGGTTCGTGGTGTAGCTGGCGCCGAGGGTCACCTGTGCCGACGACGTTCGGCGTCCACAGGAACGTGGAGACGCCGTTGACGATCGGGATGGAGGCGCTGATGGGCGCACCGTTGAGGGTGAAGCCCACGGAGCCCTGGACGCCCGCGGGAGCCACGGTGGCGACGAGCGTCACGGGCACGCCCTGCGTCATGGTGGAGGGGGCGGTCAGCGAGATCGTGTTGCCGCTCGGCGTCACGATGATCGTGTCCTGCGGGGACACCGACGTGGTCGCGTTGCTGTCGCCGTTGTAGGTGGCCTGGAAGAAGAACGTGCCGGCCTGCGTGGGCGTCCAGCGGAAGTAGGCGAAGGACTGGCCGGTGCCCGGGCCGCGGGGTCAGCCCCATGGTCTGGAGGACGGCGCCGTTGGCGTTGCGCACGACGACCTGGCCGGTGGGCTGGTAGGCGCTCGGGCTCGTCGACTGGACGACCACGTTGATCTGGACTGCCTGTCCGACGGCCGACGTGTTCGGCGTCGAGATGGTCGTGATCGTGCCGACCTGGGTGATCGACGCCGCGGGGATGATCGACGACGTCGTGCAGTCGGCCAGGCTGAACGTCGCGGCGCCCACGGACGCCGGGGTCCACTGGAAGGTCAGGTTCCCGTTGACGAGTGCGCCGGTGGCGGGCAGCTGCGCCACGCCGTTGATGGTCGGGACGACGGTGCAGGTCGCCTGCCCGACGAGATTCGGCGCCACGTTGGTCACGGTGACGGTCTGCGGCACGCCCACGGGGCCGCCGAAGCCGGTCACCTGCGCCTGCGCGGGCGCACTGGCGAGCCCGATGCCCGCGATGCTGATCGCCGCCATCGCGGTGATCGCGTACGAGGGTGCCGCCGAGGCGGCGAACTGAGGTCATGGATCGATCCCTTCGAGTGAGGTGACTCCAACGCTAACGGCCCTGGCAGTGCGTGGGGGCGCTCCCACGCAGGGTACGCGCTAGCTGCGCGGTCGCTTCGTGAGCGCGATCGTCCACGTCTCGGTCGTGCCGAGGTAGCCGCCGGTGCTGGGCGAGGTGCCCGTGACGACGCAGGTGCCGGAGTTCGCGGTCGCGGTGAGGATCGCGCCCGTGAGCGTGCAGCCGCCGGCGGCCGTGAGCGTGACCGGCGCACCGGCGACCGTCGTCGCCGTGAGCGTCGCCTTCTGGTAGCGGTACATCGACGTGAGTGCGGGGATGAGGGTGATGTCGTCGGTGCCCAGCGGCGGGAGGACGTTGACCCACTGGCGAGGCGGCGCCCTGGGTGCCGGGGGAGTTGGTGGCCGTGAAGCTGACGATGAACTGCTGCCACCCGCGACCCGTCGGGGTGAACGTCTGGCTGGCCGAGCCGTTGACCACCGGCACGGACGGGCCGGTGCCGTACTGGAGCTCGTTCACGGAGAACGCCGACCGACCCCTGCAGCGTCGCCGGGAACACCGTTGCGACGAGCGTGGTGGGGATGCCCTGGTACATCTGCTGCGCGGCGATCGAGACGACCTGGCCGTTCGGCGTGGCCTGGATGGTGATGGGCTGGCTGGTGGACGAGCCGGACACGTTCGGGTTGCCCGAGATGAAGGTGGCGGTGAAGGAGTAGGTGGTCTCCTGCGTCGGGATCCACGGGATGCTGGCCGATGGCGCTCGCGGCACCGACCGCGCTGGTGGTGGCCGAGCCGATCAGCGAGCCGCCGGTGTGAAGAACTGCACGCCGCCGCTGGGCCGGGTGACGCCGTCGGCGGTGCCGATCGAGACGCTCAGCCAGTTGTAGACGCCCACCTGGCCGTGGGCCCGGAGGTGAAGCTGATCGAGCTCGTCGTGGTACCGGGGACGGCTGACGTCGACGGAGCCACGAGCATCGACATGGCGGCAACGGCGATGGTGGTGACGAGTGCAGCGAGTGCTCGCTTGGACATGACGGCCTCCCCGAAAGCGCTGGTACTGCCGATGGTAGGGGTGTGGCGGCTGTGATGGGCGGTACTCGCGTCAGACGGCTCGCGGCCCTGAGGTAGGCTTGCGGGGCTTCGGGCGATTGGCTCAGTGGTAGAGCACTCGCTTCACACGCGAGGGGTCACTGGTTCGAACCCAGTATCGCCCACCGAAGGTTCATCGCTGTGCTGCCGTCGCGGCAGCGTCCCGACAAGGAGAAGACCGGTGGCCACAACCGCCCTCGACCTGGTGGGCGGCGACCGGTCGGTCGTGGTCGCCCGCATCAACGGCGAGCTCAAGGACCTGACCACCCCCGTCACCGAGTCGGACGTCGTCGAGCCGGTGAGCGCGGACTCGCCCGAGGGACTCGCGGTGCTGCGGCACTCCGACCGCGCACGTGCTCGCGCAGGCCGTGCAGGACGCGTTCCCGGACGCGAAGCTCGGGATCGGGCCGCCCATCAAGGACGGCTTCTACTACGACTTCAGCGTCGAGACGCCCTTCACCCCGGACGACCTCGCCGAGCTCGAGAAGCGCATGGTCGCGATCCTCAAGTCCGGCCAGCGGTTCTCGCGCCGCGTGGTCACCGAGGGCGATGCCGTGCGCGAGCTCGCGCACGAGCCGTTCAAGCTGCGCCTGATCGGCAGCGAGGGCGGCGCCGACGTCATGGAGGTCGGCGGCGCCGAGCTGACGATCTACGACAACCTCGACGCGAAGACGGGGGAGCGGTGCTGGGGCGACCTGTGCCGCGGGCCGCACGTCCCCGACACGCGCTACATCCCGCCGAACGCGGTCAAGCTCATGCGCTCGGCGGCCGCCTACTGGCTGGGCGACCAGAAGAACGAGCAGCTGCAGCGCATCTACGGCACGGCCTGGCCGTCGAAGGACGCGCTGCGCGCGCACCTGTCCTTCCTCGAGGAGGCCGAGAAGCGCGACCACCGCAAGCTCGGCGCCGAGCTCGACCTCTTCTCCTTCCCCGAGCAGATCGGCTCCGGCCTGGCCGTCTTCCACCCGAAGGGCGGCGTCGTCCGCCGGGTGATGGAGGACTACTCGCGGCGGGCGCACGAGGCCGGCGGCTACGAGTTCGTCAACAGCCCGCACATCACCAAGGGCGCGCTGTTCGAGCAGTCCGGGCACCTCGACTGGTACGCGGAGGGCATGTACCCCCCGATGCAGCTCGACGCCGACATCGACGCGGAGGGCGTCGTCCGCCGGCAGGGCGCGGACTACTACCTCAAGCCGATGAACTGCCCGATGCACAACCTGATCTTCGCGGCGCGCGGCCGCTCCTACCGCGAGCTGCCGCTGCGCCTGTTCGAGTTCGGCACCGTCTACCGCTACGAGAAGTCCGGCGTGGTGCAGGGCCTGACCCGGGCGCGCGGCTTCACGCAGGACGACGCGCACATCTACTGCACCCGGGAGCAGATGGCCGACGAGCTCGACAGCCTGCTCACCTTCACCCTGAACCTCCTGCGCGACTACGGTCTCGACGACTTCTACCTCGAGCTCTCGACCCGCGACCCGGAGAAGTCGGTCGGCACGGACGAGGTCTGGGAGGAGGCGACGGAGACCCTGCGCAAGGCGGCGGCGAAGCAGAACCTCGAGCTCGTGCTCGACCCGGGCGGCGCGGCCTTCTACGGCCCGAAGATCTCGGTCCAGGCCAAGGACGCCATCGGCCGCACCTGGCAGATGTCGACGATCCAGGTCGACTTCAACCTGCCCGAGCGCTTCGACCTGGAGTACCAGGACTCCGACGGCACCCGGCAGCGGCCGGTCATGATCCACCGGGCGCTGTTCGGCTCGATCGAGCGGTTCTTCGCGGTGCTGCTGGAGCACTACGCCGGCGCGTTCCCGCCCTGGCTGGCGCCCGTGCAGGTGGTCGCCATCCCCGTCACCGACGGTCACAACGACTACCTCGTCGACGTGGCGGCGCGGCTCCGGGCGCGCGGGCATCCGGGTCGAGGTCGACACGGCGGACGACCGCATGCAGAAGAAGATCCGCAACGCGCAGCGGACCAAGGTGCCGTACATGCTCATCGCCGGCGACGACGACGTCGCGGCCGGCGCGGTGTCGTTCCGCTACCGCGACGGCACGCAGAAGAACGGCGTTCCCGTCGAGGACGCGATCGAGGAGATCGCGGCAGCCATCGACGCGCGCGTGCAGGTCTGACGTGTCCGACGCGTGGGAGCGGCTCTACACCCCGCACCGCATGGTCTACCTGCGTGGCGAGGGCAAGCCCGACAACCACGACGCGGGCGAGCAGTGCCCGTTCTGCCGGGCGCCCGGGCTGCCCGTCGACGAGGGGCTCGTCTTCGCGCGCGGCGACGAGGTCTTCGGCGTGCTCAACCTGTACCCGTACAACGCCGGGCACCTGATGATCTGCCCGTACCGCCACGTGGCGGACTACACCGAGCTGTCGGCATCGGAGGTGGCCGAGCTCGGCGCGTTCACGCAGAAGGCGATGCGGGTCGTGCGCACGGTGGCGGGCGCGCACGGGTTCAACATCGGCATGAACCAGGGTTCGGTGTCGGGCGCCGGCATCGCCGGCCACCTGCACCAGCACGTCGTGCCGCGCTGGGGCGGCGACTCCAACTTCATGCCGATCATCGGCGGCACCAAGGTGATCCCGCAGCTGCTCAACGACACGCGCGACCTGCTGGCCGCCGCGTGGGAAGCGGAGTGACATGGCGCTGCGTGATCGGACGCGACGACGCCGAGGCGCGCGCGCTGCTCGACGCGGTGGGCGTGCGCCTTCACGCGGCCGACGCTGCCACGGCCGACGCGTCCGGCCGACGTGGTCGCCGCCGTGCTGCCCGACGACTCGCGCGAGCGTGCGCGGCGTCGCCGACGTCGCCGTGCCGGATGACGTCGATGCAGGCATGGGCGCGTGGCACGTCAACGCCGTCGACGAGCTGCACGTCGTGCAGTCCGGCGAGGGGATCATGGAGTTCGTCACGCTCGACGGCGTCGTGAGCGTCGTCGTGGGCGCGGGCGACGTGATCGAGATCCGCGGCGCCGAGCACCGCTACCGTCCGCTGACCGAGCAGCGCTGGTCCCTGCGTCACAGCGGCGGGCCGCACGCGGAGCTGTCGGCAACCGAGCACCGGGCGCGCGTCCGAGCCGTGGCCCGCGCACCCTGGCGGCGACGCTACCTCTGCGTAGCCTCCTCGACCAGCCGCTTGGCGATGGCAGCCGGGACGGCACCGAAGCCGGCGGGCTCGCGCATGAACTCCCCGGTGCCGTGCGTGATGCTGCGGATGTCGATCGCGTAGCGCGAGATCTCGGCCTCGGGCACCTCGGCCTCCACCTGTGAGCGTCCGCCCGGCAGCGACGTCGTGCCCTTGATCATGCCCCGTCGCGTGGACATGTCGGCGATCACCGCGCCCACGTGCTCGTCGGGAGCGATCGACGGTCAGCGTCACGATCGGCTCGAGCAGGTTGATGGTCGTCTTGGCCGCCGCGTCCTTGAGCGCCATGGCGCCAGCGGTCTGGAAGGCCATGTCGGAGGAGTCGACGGTGTGGAACTTGCCGTCGAGCAGGGTCACGCGGATGTCGACCACCGGGTAGCCGGCCGCGACGCCCAGGGTCATCTGGTGCCGCACGCCCTTCTCCACCGACGGGATGAAGTTGCGCGGGACGGCGCCGCCGACGATCTTGTCGACGAACTCGAAGCCCGTGCCCGCGGGCAGCGGCTCGACCAGGACGTCGACCACGGCGTACTGGCCGTGGCCGCCGGACTGCTTGACGAGGCGTCCGTTGCCCGTTGGCCGGACCCGGCGAACGTCTCGCGCATCGAGGCACGCACCGGTGGCCGAGTCGACCTCGACGCCGTAGCGGGTCCTGATGCGGTCGAGGACGAGGTCGGCATGCGCCTCGCCGAGGGTCCACAGGATGATCTGGCCGGTCTCCTCGGGATGGTCGATGCGCAGCGTCGGGTCCTCGGCGGCGACGCGGCTGAGCGCGGTGCCGAGCTTGTCCTCGTCGCCGGCGCTGCGCGGCTTGATGGCCAGCGGCAGCAGCGGCTCGGGCATCTGCCAGGGCGCCATCAGCAGCGGGTGCTCGGGGGAGGACAGCGTGTCGCCGGTCTCCGCCTTCGTCAGCTTGGCGACGGCCACGATGCTGCCGGCGACGGCGGCCGGGACGTCGGTGAACTGACTGCCGAGGATCGCGCTGAGGTGGCCGATGCGCTCGTCGAGGTCGTGGTCCTGATGGCCCGTTCCCGGGGAGAAGTGGCCGGAGACGTGCACCACGGCCTCGCTCGCCAGCGTGCCGGAGAAGACGCGGACGATCGACACCTTGCCCGACGTACGGGTCCGACGTGGTCTTGATGATCTCCGCGACGAGGGGTCCCGCGGGATCGGCGGTGATGGGCTCGGCCGGGGATCCGTCGATGCGCGACACCGTGGGCATCGCGCGCTCGGTGGGCGACGGGAACGCACGGACGATCAGGTCGAGGATCAGCTCGGAGCCGACGTTCGCCGCCGTCACTGCGTGTCCCATGACGGGGTGGAAGTGACCGCGGGCCACCGCCTTCTCGAGGTCGGTCGTGAGGATGTCGACCTCGACGTGCTCGCCGCCGATGAAGCGGTCCATGAGGTCCTCGTCCTCGGACTCGGTGACGACACCCTCGATCAGGGAGCCGCGCTCGGTCTCGATCAGCTCGCGGTGGCGGTCCTCCGCGGGCGTCACGACGACGCCGCCGGAGCTCCAGTCCCACAGCTGCTCGTCCAGCAGGTCGATGAAGCCCGCGACCACGCCGTCGTCGCCGTGCAGGGGGAGGAACAGCGGCAGGACGCCGCCGCCACCGGTGAACACGCGCTGGCAGACGGCGAGCGTCTCGTCGAAGTCGGCTCGCTCCTTGTCGAGGTTCGTCACGACGATGGCGCGGGGCATGCCGACGAACTCGCACTCGTCCCACAGGCGAGCCGTGGCCGCATCGACGCCGTCGACCGAGGACACGACGAAGAGGGCCGCATCGGCTCCGCGGAGGCCGGCGCGCAGCTCGCCCATGAAGTCGGCGTAGCCGGGGGTGTCGATGAGGTTGACGACCGTGTCGTTCCACGTGAAGGACGCGATCGACACGCCGACGGAGCGCTTCTGCCGGATCGCCACCGGGTCGCTGTCGCCGATCGGTCGTGCCGTCGGTGACGGTGCCGCGACGGGTGGTGGCCCCGGCGGCGTTCAGCAGGGACTCCAGGAGCGAGGTCTTGCCCGAGCCGGCCGGTCCGACGAGTGCGACGTTGCGGATCCGGTCCGGCGACGATGCGGTGGGGGCGGCTCCGGGCTTCCTGTCGGTGCGCTTCTCGGCCATGTGCTGGGACTCCTTCGTCGATGTCCCGCAAGCCTCTACCCTGCTCGCCGTCCGAAGCAACCCGGCCGCGGCACGACCGAACCGGCGGCACGTCGGCCGATAGCATCGGCACGTGCTGAACAACCCGGCTGCGCGCAAGGCCGTCAGTGGCCTCGTCGAGCCGCCGGCGCGACTCCTCCTGCGCATGCATGTCTCGCCCGATGCGGTGACGCTGGTCGGAACCGCCGGGGCCGTCACCGTGGCGCTCGTGTGCCTGCCGCAGGGACTGTTCGTGCTCGCCGTCGTTCTGCTCGTCGTCCTGACGCTGAGCGACCTGCTGGACGGCACGATGGCACGCATGGCCGGCACGTCGGGCCCGTGGGGCAACTTCCTCGACGCCACCCTCGACCGGCTGTCCGACGGAGCGATCTTCGGCGGGCTCGCGCTCTACGGCGCCTTCAACGACCAGCCGTGGATCACGGCGGCGGCGACGCTCGCGCTCGTCACCGGCCAGGTGACGTCCTACTCCAAGGCCCGGGCCGAGGCCGTCGGAGCGACCGCCAACGTCGGCATCGCCGAGCGGGCCGAGCGCCTCATCATCATCGGGATCGCCGCCCTGCTGACCGGATTCGGCGTGCCCTACGTGCTGCCGGCCGCGCTGTGGCTGCTCGGTGCCCTCGGCCTGATCACGATCGGCCAGCGGATGCTCACGGTGCGGAGGCAGCTGCGCCCGTCGCAGGGCACGACGCATGAGTGAGCCGCAGGCAGCGGCGCCACGTCGGATGATCGCCGGAGCGACCGACGCCGCCACCGAGTGGGCGTTCGCGGTCGGCTGGAGCGTCGTCAAGCGCCTGCCCGAGCGCGCCGCCTACGCGCACCTTCGAACGGGCCGCCGACGTGCTCTGGCGACGTCGTGGCCAGGGGATCGTGCAGTTCGAGCGCAACCAGGCTCGCATCCACCCGGACGCCGGGCCGGCCGACCTCGCCGAGCTGAGCCGCCTGGGCATGCGCAGCTACATGCGCTACTGGTGCGAGGCCTTCCGGCTGCCGACGTGGACACCCGAGCGCGTGGTCGAGTCCTTCGACCTGGAGCGCAAGCACCTCATGGATGCCGCGATGTCCGACGGCACCGGCGCGATCATGGTCGTCAACCACGGCGGCAACTGGGACCTGGCCGGGGCGTGGGGATGCCTGCGGTACGGCGGCCTGACGACCGTTGCCGAGCGGCTCAAGCCGGAGGGCCTGTACGAGCGGTTCGTGGCGTACCGCGAGTCGCTCGGGATGGAGATCCTCCCCACGGGCGAACCGGACATCATCCGCACCCTGGCGCGTCGGATCAAGGACGGCCGGCTGGTCCCGCTGATGGGGGACCGTGACATCGGGCGCAACGGCGTGGTCGTCGACCTGTTCGGCGAGCCCGCGTCGTTCCCCGCCGGGCCCGCGGTCCTCGGCATGCTGACCGGCGCGCCGATCCTTCCCGTCAGCCTCTGGTACGACGGCCCGTTCGCCACCGGCTACGTGCACGACGCGATCCCGATCCCCGCTGACGGCACGCGCGGCGGACCGGGCACGCACGGTGGTGCAGGGCATCGCGCACGCGTTCGAGAAGGGCATCCGCGAGCACAGCGCGGACTGGCACATGATGCAGCCGGTGTGGGTTGCGGACCTCGACCCGTCGCGCCGACTCCGGGATGCGGCGAACGCCGAGGCCGACGCGTGAAGGTCGGCCTGGTCTGCCCCTACTCCTGGGACGTGCCGGGTGGCGTGCGCTCGCACGTCGCCGACCTGGCCGTGGCGCTGAGCGATCACGGCCACGAGGTGAGCGTCCTCGCGCCCGTGGACGACCCCGCCGACCTGCCGCCGTGGGTCGCGGACGGCGGCCGTCCGATCGCGATCCGCTACAACGGCTCGGTCGCGCGCCTCAGCTTCGGGGTCAAGGCGACCCGACGCGTGCGCGGCTGGATCCGCGACGGCGACTTCGACGTGCTGCACGTGCACGAGCCGGTGGCTCCCAGCCTGTCGATCCTCGCGCTGTGGGTCGCGCGCGGGCCGATCGTGGCGACGTGGCACTCGTCGCACGACCGGTCCCGCATCATGTCCGCCGGCTACTACGTGGGCCAGACGGCCATGGAGAAGGTGCGCGGTCGCATCGCGGTCAGCGAGGACGCCCGGCGCACGCTCGTGACGCACATGGGCGGTGACGCCGTGCTCATCCCGAACGGCGTCCGCGTGTCGGCGTTCGCCTCGCTCGATCGGCTTCCCGGCGTCGACCCCGACCGCCCCGCCATCGGCTTCCTCGGCCGGATGGACGAGCCGCGCAAGGGCCTCGCCGTGCTCGTCGAGGCCCTGCCCGCGGTGCTGGCCGACGGTGCCCGGACCTGCAGGTCCTCATCGCCGGCCCGGGCGACATCGACGAGCAGCGCGAGCTGCTGCCCGCCGAGGTGCTCGGCAACGTGACCTTCCTGGGCCGCATCAGCGACGAGGACAAGGCCCGCGCGCTGCGGTCGGTCGACGTCTACGTCGCGCCGCACACGGGAGGCGAGTCCTTCGGGATCGTCCTCGTCGAGGCGATGGCCGCGCAGGCGGCCGTGGTCGCGTCCGACCTGCCCGCCTTCCGGCGCGTGCTGGAGGACGGCACCTGCGGGCGACTCTTCCCCAACCAGGACACGGCCGCGCTCTCGCTCGGCGCTGATCGAGCTGCTCGGCGACCCTGACCTGCGCGCCCGCTACGCAGCGGCCGCCGACGCGCGCGTGCGGCAGTTCGACTGGGACCGCGTCGTCGACGACGTCATCGCGGTCTACGACAGCGTGCACATGCCGGGGGAGAAGGTCACCGAGGACCTCCGCGGCCAGCTCGTCGGCCGGCTCGCCGGGCGCGCGGGATCGCCGTGAACGGCTGGGTCGTCATCGGCGTCGTCGCCCTGATCGTCGTCGCTGCTGGTGGGCTTCTACCTCAGCATGACCGCGGGGCGGCTGGACCACCTGCACCGACGCATCGACACCTCGCGGCTCGCCCTCGATGCGCAGCTGCTGCGCCGGTCGTCCGTCAGCCTCGAGCTCGCGTCGTCCCAGCTGCTGGACCCGGCCGCGAGCCTCGTGCTGGCCTCGTCGGCCCACCATGCGCGCACGTCCACGGACCTCGAGCCGGACGACCGCGCGCTCGCGGAGACCGACCTCACGGCGGCCCTCGTCGCGGCCCTCGACACGGAGGACATCGCCGAGGTCCGCACCGAGGGCGCAGGGGCCGACATGCTCGACGAGCTCGACGCCGCCTGCCGGCGCGTGCAGCTGTCCCGGCGCTTCCACAACGACGCCGTCCGGGCGTGCCGTCAGCTGCGCCGCCAGCGGATGGTCCGGCTCTTCCGGCTGGCGGGGCACACGCCCTGGCCGGAGTCCTTCGAGATGGACGACTCGACGCCCGAGGGGCTCTCGCCCCGGTGATCGCGCGGGTCCACGCGGTGCTGCCGGGCATTGCGACAGGGCCTAGGATTGGGGCTCTCGCACGGCAGGGCCGTGCATCCCGCCAGCAATGACTTGTGAGGTTGAAGTGTCGGACGTGTCCCCAGTCGTCGGTACGGACCGGGTCAAGCGCGGCATGGCCGAGATGCTCAAGGGCGGCGTCATCATGGACGTCGTCACGCCGGAGCAGGCCAGGATCGCCGAGGACGCCGGTGCCGTCGCCGTCATGGCGCTGGAGCGGGTACCCGCCGACATCCGCGCCCAGGGCGGCGTCTCGCGCATGTCCGACCCGGACATGATCGACGGCATCATCGCCGAGGTCTCGATCCCGGTCATGGCCAAGGCGCGCATCGGCCACTTCGTCGAGGCGCAGGTCATCCAGTCGCTCGGCGTCGACTACATCGACGAGTCCGAGGTCCTCACCCCCGCCGACTACGCCAACCACATCGACAAGTGGCAGTTCACGGTGCCCTTCGTGTGCGGCGCGACGAACCTCGGCGAGGCACTGCGTCGCATCAACGAGGGCGCGGCCATGATCCGGTCGAAGGGCGAGGCCGGCACCGGCGACGTGTCGAACGCGGTCACCCACATGCGCACGATCCGCGCGGAGATCAACCGGCTGGGCTCGATGGCCGAGGACGAGCTGTACGTCGCGGCCAAGGACCTGCAGGCGCCGTATGCCCTCGTGGCCGAGGTGGCCAAGCGCGGCTCGCTCCCGGTCGTGCTGTTCACCGCGGGCGGCATCGCCACTCCTGCCGACGCCGCCATGATGATGCAGCTCGGGGCGGACGGCGTCTTCGTCGGATCGGGCATCTTCAAGAGCGGCGGCGGGGCGGCGAGCCCCGAGGACGCGCTCAAGCGCGCCACCGCGATCGTCCGCGCCACCCGGCACTTCAACGAGCCCGACGTCATCGCCGAGGTGTCCCGCGGCCTCGGCGAGGCCATGGTCGGCATCAACGTCGCCGACATCCCGGTGCACCACCGCCTGGAGGACCGGGGCTGGTGAGCTCGCTGACGATCGGCGTCCTCTCCCTTCAGGGGGACGTCCGGGAGCACCTGCGCGCGCTCGCGGAGGTCGGCGTCCTCGCGGCTCCCGTCGGGAGCGTCGCCGAGCTGGCCCGAGTCGATGCCCTCGTCATCCCCGGCGGGGAGTCGACCACCATGTCGAAGCTCGCGATCAGCGACGGCCTCATGGAGCCGCTGCGCGAGGCGCGCCGCGCCGGCATGCCGATGTACGGGTCGTGCGCGGGCATGATCATGCTCGCCGACCACGTCGAGGACGCGCGCCACGACCAGGAGACCATCGGCGGCATCGACATGACCGTCCGCCGCAACGCCTTCGGCCGGCAGGTCGACTCCTTCGAGGCGGACATCCCGGTACCTGAGCTCGGGGACGACGCCCTTCCGCGCCGTCTTCATCCGAGCCCCGTGGGTCGAGTCGGTGGGGCCCGATGTCGAGGTGATCGCGCAGGTCTCCCGGGGCGGCGACGGTACGATCGTGGCGGTCCGGCAGGGCCCCCTCATGGCCACCGCGTTCCATCCCGAGCTGACGGGGGATGTGCGCGTGCATGAGATGTTCGTAGAGATGGTGAGGACACGACGATGAGCGGCCATTCCAAGTGGGCGACCACGAAGCACAAGAAGGCGGTCGTCGACGCCCGTCGCGGCAAGCTCTTCGCGCGGCTGATCAAGAACATCGAGGTTGCCGCCCGGATGGGCGGCGGTGACGTCAACGGCAACCCCACGCTCTACGACGCGGTCCAGAAGGCCCGCAAGAACTCCGTCCCCCTCGACAACATCGAGCGCGCGGTCAAGCGCGGGTCGGGCGCCGAGGCGGGCGGCGCCGACTGGCAGACGATCATGTACGAGGGCTACGGCCCGAGCGGCGTCGCGCTGCTCGTGGAGTGCCTCACGGACAACCGCAACCGCGCCGCCACCGACGTGCGCGTGGCCCTGACCCGCAACGGCGGCTCGATGGCCGACCCCGGCTCGGTCTCGTACATGTTCGCGCGCAAGGGCGTCGTGATCGTTCCGAAGACCGACGGCATGTCCGAGGACGACATCCTCATGGTCGTGCTCGACGCCGGTGCCGAGGAGGTCAACGACCTCGGGGAGTCGTTCGAGATCGTGTCGGAGGCCACCGACATGGTGGGCGTCCGCAAGGCGATCCAGGAGGCCGGGCTCGACTACGAGTCCGCCGAGGCGAACTTCCTGCCCAGCGTCAGCGTCGACCTCGACGAGGAGGGCGCGCGCAAGGTGTTCCGGCTGATCGAGGCGCTCGAGGACAGCGACGACGTGCAGAACGTGTACGCGAACTTCGACGTCAGCGACGCCGTCATGGAAGCGGTCGGATGAACGACTTCGTCGGCACGCAGCTGCGGGGCTGGGACGCCGCGACATTCCGCACGGCCAGCGGCGATCCCACGATGCGGTCGACGGTCGTGGCGCTCACGATCCTCGAGTCCGCCCCCGACTGGGCGCGGCTGCGCGCCCGGCTCGAGCGGCTCAGCCTGTTCGTCCCGGCGCTGCGCATGCGCCCGCTGTTCGGTGCCCTCGGCCTCACCGCCCCCAGGCTCGCCGTCGACCCCGACTTCGACCTCGACGTCCAGGTCCGGCGCTACCGGCTGCCGGAGGGCACGGGCTGGCGCGAGCTGCTCGAGGACGCCCGACGCATGAGCCTGACGGACTTCGACCACAACCGCCCGCTGTGGGAGGCGGCGCTCGTCGAGGGCCTGCCCGGCGGCCAGGCCGCCTTCCTGCTCAAGCTGCACCACTCCATCGCCGACGGCCAGGCCACGGTGATGATGGGACTGAGCCTGTTCGAGTTCGGGCCGGAGCCCGACCCGAACGAGGCCCCGCCGCCGCCGGCTCCCGAGGCGGAGGACGTCGGCATCCGCGACGTCACCTACGCGAACCTGGCGGACACGCTCCGGCGGGGCACCGACCTTGCCGTCGCCACCGTGCGCGGCGCCCTCGACCTGGCCAAGGGCACGGTCACCGAGACCCGGTCCACGTGGGAGCACGCGTGGAACACGGTCACGTCGATCGGCCGGGTGGCGTCCGTCCCCGACGGCCCGATGTCCCCCGTGATGATCGGCCGGGGCACCACCTACCGCTTCGCCGCCTTCGAGCTGCCGTTCGCGGGCATCCGTTCGGCGTCCAAGGACATCGGCCTGAACGTCAACGACGCCTTCATGGCGTCGATCGCCATGGGCATGGACGCCTACCACCGCCGCCACGGCGTGGTGGTGGAGGAGCTGCGCGTCAATGTGCCGATCAGCCTGCGCGGGGATGCCGGCGACCGCACCGGCCAGGCGTCGAACTCGGTGAGCATCGCGCGCTTCCCGATCCCGATCGCCGGGCTCACCGCGGCCGAGCACATGGCGGGTGCCCACGCGCTGGTCGCGCGCTGGAAGCAGGAGCCGGCGATCCGTCTCGCCGACCCGCTCGCCGAGGTGAGCTGGCTCGTGCCCGTCCCGATGCTCGCCCAGGCGGCGCAGGCATCCGACGTCACGACGAGCAACGTGCCCGGTCCGCCGATCCCGCTGTACCTGGCGGGGGTCCGGATGGTCGCCGCCTACCCGCTCGTCGCGACGATCGGGGCCGCCGTCAACATCACCATGGTCACCTACGACGGCCAGGCCTACATCGGCGTCTCCGCCGACGACCGCGCCGTCTCCGACCTGGACGACCTGGTCGAGGACCTGCGGGCGGGCTTCGCCGCCGTCACGGGCGGCCCGGTCGGGCCCGCGGATCGCTACGCCGACGACCCGCGACGACACGGCCGGCGCCGAGGCCGCCGCTGCCACGGACTGACACCCGGTAGCCACTAGCCTTCCGAACAGGTGTTCGGACGGTCCGCTCACCGGGGAGGTTGCCGTGCGCGTCCTGGGCATCGACCCCGGCCTGACCCGCTGCGGCACCGCGGTGGTCGACGGCGCGCCGGGCCGGCCGCTCAGCGCCCCGCACATCGGGGTCATCCGCACCGACCCGGACCTGTCCATCGACCTGCGGCTGACGCAGGTCCACGCCGGCCTGCTGGCCCTCGTCGAGGAGTACGCCCCCGACGCGATCGCGATCGAGCGCGTGTTCAGCCAGCACAACGTGCGCAGCGCCATGGGCACGGCCCAGGCCGCGGCCATGGGCCTGCTGATCGCCGGCCAGCGGGGCATCCCGGTCGCCCTGCACACCCCGACGGAGGTGAAGGCCGCGGTCACCGGCAGCGGCCGTGCCGACAAGGCGCAGGTCACCACGATGGTCACCAAGCTGCTGCGGCTGCCCGGGCCGCCTCGACCGGCGGACGCCGCCGATGCGGTCGCGATCGCGATCTGCCACGTCTGGCGCGGCTCAGGCGCAGCGCCGGCTGGCCCTCGCCGTGGCGGCGGCCCGATGATCTCGTTCGTCCGCGGCACGGTCGCGCAGGCGGGAGCCGACCAGCTGGTCGTCGACCTCGGCTCCGTCGGCATCACGGTCCAGTGCACGCCGGGCACCGCGCTGTCGGTGCGCAGCGGCGAGCACGTCGAGCTGATGACGACGATGGTCGTGCGCGAGGACGGCTGGACGCTGTTCGGGTTCACCGACCCGGACGAGCGCACGGTGTTCGAGCAGGTGCAGACGGTGACGGGCATCGGTCCGCGGATCGCGATGGCGCTGCTCGGCACGCTCTCGCCCGACGAGCTGCGTCGCGCGGTGGCCTCGTCCGACGAGGCGGCGCTGACGAAGGTGCCCGGCATCGGGCGCAAGGGCGCGCAGCGACTGATCCTCGAGCTGGCCGACCGGCTCGGACCCCTGCCCGCGGCCGTCACGGGCGACCGCCCGTCCTCGTCGAACGTCTGCCGGCGGATGGCAGCAGGCGGTGGCCGCGGGGCTCACGTCGCTCGGCTGGTCCGCGCGGGAGGCCGACGCGGCCGTCGCGGCGATCGACCCGGCGGCTGGCCGCCGAGGCGACCGCTGCCGGCGGGTCCGCCGACGTCGGCGCCCTGCTCAAGGCGGCGCTGCGCGGGCTGGACCGCTCGTGACGTTGAACCCCGAGTCCGACTCCGACGATGCCGTCGTCGAGGGCGCGCTGCGCCCGACCAGCCTGGCCGAGTTCGTGGGGCAGGAGCGCGTGAAGTCGCAGCTGGGCCTCGTGCTGGAGGCCGCGAACCGGCGGGGCCGGGCCGCCGACCACGTCCTGCTCAGCGGCCCGCCCGGACTGGGCAAGACCACGCTCGCCAGCATCATCGCCTCGGAGATGGGAGCGCCGCTGCGCATGACGGCGGGGCCGGCCCTGCAGCACGCCGGCGACGTCGCCGCCGTACTGGCCAGCCTGCAGCCCGGCGAGGTGCTGTTCATCGACGAGGTGCACCGCACCGCGCGGGCGGCGGAGGAGCTGCTGTACCTGGCCATGGAGGACTTCCGCGTCGACGTCGTCGTCGGCAAGGGTCCGGGTGCCACCGCGATCCCGCTCGAGATCGAGCGGTTCACGCTCGTCGGGGCCACCACGCGCGCCGGCCTGCTGCCGAGCCCGCTGCGCGACCGGTTCGGGTTCACCGCCCACCTGGACTTCTACGACAGCGCCGATCTGGAGATCATCCTCGCCCGGTCCGCACGCCTGCTGAACGTGCCGGTCGACCCGGAGGGCATCGCCGAGATCGCCGGACGCTGCCGGGGCACGCCGCGCATCGCGAACCGCCTGCTGCGCCGCGTGCGCGACTGGGCGCAGATCCACGGCGACGGCGTGGTGAGCCGCGAGAGCGCGCACGCCGCCCTCGAGCTGTACGAGGTGGACGCCCTCGGCCTCGACCGCATCGACCAGGCCGTCCTCGACGCCCTCGTGAACCGCTTCGGCGGGGGACCCGTCGGGCTCTCGACGCTGGCCGTGGCCGTGGGGGAGGAGCCGGAGACGATCGAGACGGTGTCCGAGCCGTTCCTCGTGCGGCTGGGCATGCTGCTGCGCACGCCCCGGGGCCGGATGGCCACGCCCGGCGGCGTGGCGGCACGCCGGGCTCGAGCCGCCGGCCGGCGGCGCTGACCAGCAGGCGCTCGACCTGTCCTGAACCCGCTGGAGTAACCTCGTCAGACCGCGCGCGCTGCGCGGACGACCCAGGGAGTTGCTCGTGGATCCGCTCAGCCTGCTCATGATCGTGGCAGCCGGTGCCGCCTTCTACTTCCTCATCATCCGCCCGGGCAAGAAGCGCCAGCAGCAGCAGCAGCAGATGCTGTCCGCCCTGCAGCCGGGCGCCGAGATCATGACCTCGGCCGGCATCTTCGGCACGATCGCCGTGGTGACCGACGAGCAGATCAGCCTCGAGGTGTCCCCGGGGGTCTTCCTGCGCATCCTGCCCGCCGCCGTCTCGCGCGTGATCGAGCCGGCCGCGGCTGAGGAGTCGTCGGCCGACGCCGCCGTGCGCGACACTCCCGACGCCGAGCCCCCCGTAGACTGACCGCGCCCGCCCGAGGCGTCGCGGCTCGCCGCGCGCCTCGGACGCCTGCCGTCCTGCACCGTCGTCGTCCTGAGATCGCCGTACTTCCTGAAGGAGCATCGTGGCGCCACCGCCCAGCAGCAAGCCCGTTCGGCTGCTCGTCGCCCTCGCCATCCTGATCGTGGGCCTGCTGGTCGCCGCCTTCTGGCCCGGCACCGACTCGACGATCCGGCTCGGGCCTCGACCTCCAGGGCGGCACGCAGGTCATCCTCAAGCCGACCCCCGTCACCGAGGGCACCAGCATCACCGAGGAGCAGCTGGCAGCAGACGGTCTCGATCATCCGCCAGCGCGTCGACGGCCTCGGCGTCGCCGAGGCCGAGGTGACGACGCAGGGCAGCGGCGACGGCGCCGTCATCGTCGTCTCGGTGCCCGGGCGTCAACCAGGACCGCATCGTCGACCTCGTCCAGCGCACCGCCTTCCTCAACTTCCGCCCTGTGTGGGGCCTGTACAGCCCGGTCCCCGATCCGACCGCAGCGGCGACGCGCCAGCGCCGTCCGCCTCGCCCGAGGCCGAGCGCGTCCGCGAGCCCGGAGGCGAGCGCGTCCGCCAGCCCGGAGGCGAGCGCGTCGCGCCAGCCCCGAGCCCAGCGCGTCGGCCCGGAGCCGAGCCCGTCGCCGAGCCCGTCGGCCTCGGTCACCGACGTCACCAACGCGCCGCCGCTGATCCAGGCCACCGAGAACACCCCCGAGTTCCAGCAGCAGATCGCCGCGCTCGACTGCACCGACCCGGTCAACTACACCGGCGGGCGTCCTGACGACCCGGTGAAGTGGCTCGGCACCTGCGAGGTGACCGGTCAGGCGAAGTACAACCTCGAGCCCGCCTTCATCCAGGGCACCAACGTCACCGGCGCCAACGCCGTGCTGCCCCAGGGCGGCGTGGGCTGGGTCGTCTCGCTCGACTTCGACGCCGAGGGCGCGCGCGCCCTCGCCGACGCCTCCACCCGACTGAGCGCCCTGCCCGAGTGCGGCATCGCCGGCGCGAATCCCTGCAACGCCTTCGCGATCGTCCTCGACGGCGTCGTGACGTCGGCGCCCCGGTTCAACGAGCCGATCCTCGGCGGGTCCGCCCAGATCGAGGGCAACTTCACCGCGCAGGAGGCTCGCGACCTCGCCAACATCCTGAAGTACGGCGCGCTGCCCGTCACCCTCGAGCCCGTCGACATCACCACGGTGTCGCCGACCGTCGGCAACGACCAGCTGCGCGCCGGCATCATCGCCGGCCTGCTCGGCCTGCTGCTCGTGGCGATCTACCTCGTGGCCTACTACCGGGCCCTCGGCGTCGTCGCGGTGCTGTCGCTGATCATCGCCGGCGTGATGCTGTACCTGACGCTCGATCGTGCTGAGCAAGACGATCGGCCTGACGCTCACGCTGGCCGGGCGTCGCCGGTGCCATCGTCGCGATCGGCATCACGGCGGACTCGTTCATCGTCTACTTCGAGCGCATCCGGGACGAGATCCGCGAGGGCCGCTCGCTGCGGCAGGCCTGCGACACCGGCTGGGTCCGCGCCCGTCGCACGCTGCTGGCCGCGGACTTCGTGTCGATCCTCGCCGCCGTCGTGCTCTACCTGCTGTCCGTCGGCAGCGTGCGCGGCTTCGCGTTCGTGCTCGGCCTGACGACGCATCATCGACGTCATCGTGGCGTTCTGGTTCACGCATCCGCTGACGGTCATCCTGGGCCGTACGCGCTGGATGCAGGGCGGGTCCAAGTGGACCGGCCTCGACACCGCCCGGATGGGCGGCCATGCGGCCACCGGTGCCGCCGCGACGCCGCCCAGACGTCGCGCCACGACGAAGGAGGTCTCCTCATGAGCGGACTCGGCAGCCTCGGGCACCGGCTCTACTCCGGTGAGGTCTCCTACGACTTCGTCGGTCGCAAGAAGACCTGGTACATCGTCTCGGCGGTGATCATCATCGTCGCCGTGGGCGCGATCCTGCTGCGCGGCCTCAACCTCGGCATCGAGTTCCGGGGCGGCGCCGACTTCTCGATGCCCAACGCCACCTGCTCGGTCGAGCAGGCCCGCGTCACGGCCGAGACGGCCACCGGCGCGCAGGCCATCGTCACCGAGACGGCCAGCGGCACCATCCGCGTGCAGACGGAGTCGCTGACGCCGGCCGAGAGCTCCGTGCTCGCCGGTCAGCTGGCCGACACCTGCGGGGTCCCCAAGTCCGAGATCAAGGTGCAGGTCGTCGGCCCCACCTGGGGCGAGGAGATCTCCAAGAAGGCCCTGCAGGGCCTCGTGGTCTTCCTGCTCCTCGTGTCGATCTTCCTGTCGATCTACTTCGAGTGGCGGATGGCCGTCGCGGCCCTCGTCGCGCTCGCTCACGACCTCCTGATCACTGTGGGCATCTACGCCCTCACCGGGCTCGAGGTGACGCCGGCGACGGTCATCGGGCTGCTGACGATCCTGGGCTACTCCCTGTACGACACGGTCGTCGTGTTCGACAAGGTCAAGGAGAACACCCGGGGCATCGTCGGCCAGTCGGTCATGACCTACGGCGACGCGGCCAACCTCGCGGTGAACCAGACGCTGGTTCGCTCGATCAACACGTCGATCGTGGCGCTCCTGCCGGTGCTGGCCATCATCATCGTCGGTGCGGGCTTCCTCGGCGCGGGCACGCTGCTCGACCTCGCCGTCGTCCTCTTCATCGGCATGGCGGCCGGCACGTACTCGTCGATCTTCATCGCGACGCCGTTCCTCGTGCAGCTCAAGGAGGGCCAGCCGGAGATGAAGGCACTGGCCGCCCGAGTCTCCGCGCGCCGCAAGCAGGCGAAGGCCGCGTCCGGCACGGACGAGGCAGCGGTCTCGGAGGCCGCAGCGCCGGTCGTCTCCAACCAGGCGACCACCATCACCCGCACCGACTCGACGTCGCGGCAGCAGCCCAGGAAGCAGCCGCGCTCCAAGCGGTCCAAGGGCTGATCATGTTCGACCGCGGGGCGGCCGAGCGACTGCTGTGGTCCCGGGTCCGCGACGTGCCCGACTGGCCGGCGCCGGGGGTGCTGTTCCGCGACCTCACTCCGCTGATGGCGGATCCGCATGCCTTCGGCACGGCAGTCGACCTCATGGCCGTCGAGCTCGGCCGGGGTCGCGTCGACGCGGTCATCGGCGTCGAGGCGCGCGGGCTTCCCGTACGGTGCCGCGCTCGCCTACCACCTGGGCGCGGGCTTCGTCACGCTGCGCAAGCCCGGCAAGCTGCCCGGTGACGTGCACAGCGAGTCGTACGACCTCGAGTACGGCTCGGCCGCGCTCGAGATGCACCAGGACGCCTTCGGACCCGGCAGCCGCGTCGTCATCGTCGACGACGTCCTGGCGACCGGCGGCACCGCGTGCGCGGCCATCGACCTCGTCAGGCGCACCGGGGCGGACATCGTCCGCTTCGCGGTGATCATGGACCTGCCGAGCCTCGGCGGCGCGCAGCGCGTGCGCGAGCGCGGGGTGGGCGTCGCGGCGCTGCTCGACGGCGACGCCCCCGTAGACTGAGTGACCCGACGGGGGGACATCAGGCAACCGGGGAGAGGGCGTGGCCAAGGACAGTCCGATGCCGACGGAGCCGCCACCCGCGGCCCCGACCGTCGTCGTGTCGGACTCCGGGGGATTCCGGTCGCGGTTCGCCCGCCTCGCCGGGTCGCGGCCGAGCTTCCCCGAGCTCGACCCGCTGCTCCGCACGCTGCGCAAGTACCACCCGAAGGCCGACACCAGGCTCGTCGAGCGTGCCTACGAGATGGCCGCCTACCTGCACCGCGACCAGAAGCGCAGGTCCGGTGAGGCGTACATCACCCATCCGCTCGCCGTGGCCACGATCCTCGCCGACCTCGGGCATGACCGCGCCGACGCTCGCCGCCGCACTGCTGCACGACACGGTCGAGGACTGCGGCTACGCGCTCGACGCGCTGCGCGAGGACTTCGGCGACGAGATCGCCCAGCTCGTCGACGGCGTGACCAAGCTCGACAAGGTGAAGTACGGCGAGGCGTCGGCCGCGGAGACCGTGCGCAAGATGGTCATCGCGATGGCCCGCGACATCCGGGTGCTCGTCATCAAGCTGGCGGACCGGCTGCACAACATGCGCACCCTGCGGTGGATGCCGGAGGAGAAGCAGCAGAAGAAGGCGCGCGAGACGCTCGAGATCTACGCGCCGCTGGCGCACCGGCTCGGCATGAACGCGATCAAGTGGGAGCTGGAGGACCTCTCCTTCGCGACGCTGTATCCCGAAGATGTACGAGGAGATCGTCCGGCTGGTCGGCCAGCGGGCGCCGGCGCGCGACGAGTACCTCGCGACGGTGATCGACCAGATCGAGGCCGACCTCAAGACGGCGAAGGTCAAGGCGGTCGTCACGGGACGTCCGAAGCACTACTACTCCGTGTACCAGAAGATGATCGTGCGCGGCCGCGACTTCGCCGACATCTACGACCTCGTCGGCGTCCGCATCCTCGTCGAGAGCGTGCGCGACTGCTACGCCGTGCTCGGCATCGTGCACTCCAAGTGGAGCCCGGTTCCGGGACGCTTCAAGGACTTCATCGCGATGCCGAAGTTCAACATGTACCAGTCCCTGCACACCACCGTGATCGGCCCGGACGGCAAGCCCGTCGAGCTGCAGATCCGCACCCAGGAGATGCACCGGTCGGCGGAGTTCGGCGTGGCGGCGCACTGGCGCTACAAGCAGCAGGACGTTGCGGGCAAGGCCGGGCCGGATGACTTCGGCTGGCTGCGCCAGCTGCTCGAGTGGCAGCGCGAGACCGAGGACCCGGACGAGTTCATGGACTCGCTGCGCTACGACCTCGGCTCCTCCGAGGTGTTCGTGTTCACGCCGAAGGGCGACGTGGTCGCGCTGCCCACCAAGGCAACCCCGGTCGACTTCGCCTACACGGTCCACACGGAGGTGGGCCACCGCTGCGTCGGTGCGCGCGTCAACGGCAAGCTCGTGCCGCTCGAGTCCACCCTCGAGAACGGCGACGTCGTCGAGATCTTCACCTCGAAGGCCGACGGCGCCGGCCCGAGCCGCGACTGGCTGGGCTTCGTCCAGTCGCCACGGGCCCGGTCCAAGATCAAGGCGTGGTTCTCGCGCGAGCGGCGCGACGAGGCGATCGAGCACGGCAAGGACGCGATCGTGCGGGCCATGCGCAAGCAGGGCCTGCCGCTGCAGCGGATGATGACGAACCAGGCGCTGACCACGATCGCGGCCGACCTCCACCAGGCCGACATCTCGGCGCTCTACGCGTCGGTGGGCGAGGGGCGCATCTCGGCCGCCACGATCGTCCAGAAGCTGGTCGACTCGGCCGGCGGCGTCGACGGAGCAGCCGATGACGCGGCCGAGGTGGTCGGCACGACGTCCCAGCGCTCCCGCCAGCGCGCGCCGGGCGACGTCGGCGTCATCGTGAAGGGTGCCGATGACGTCTGGGTGAAGCTGGCCCGCTGCTGCACGCCGGTGCCGGGCGACGAGATCACCGGCTTCGTCACGCGTGGCGCGGGGGTGTCGGTGCACCGCACCGACTGCGTGAACGTGCCCGGGCTGCAGGCAGAGCCGGACCGCATGGTCGAGGTGGAGTGGGCGCCGACGTCGACCAGCGTCTTCCTCGTCAACATCCAGGTGGAGGCGCTCGACCGGGCCCGGCTGCTGTCGGACGTGACCCGCGCCCTGTCGGACACGCACGTGAACATCCTGAGCGCGTCCGTCACGACCACCCGTGAGCGCATCGCGCTGTCGCGCTTCACCTTCGAGATGGCCGACCCCAAGCACCTCGGGTCCGTGCTCAAGGCCGTGCGGCAGGTCGAGGGCGTCTACGACGCCTACCGCGTCTGACCAGTTGACCCAGATGCTGGGCGAGTTCTGCGGATTCGGCCCAGCATCCGCCTCCTTCTGCCGAGTTCACCCAGACGCGCCTGTGGATGACGCCAGCGCGGTCGGCGTCGTCTGGGCCACAGTTCCGCCATGTCCCGAGCAACCGATGACCACTGCCGAGCGGCCCTGAGCCTGATGATCGCCGCTGAGGCGGTCAGGCCGGTCTGGCGACGAGACGACCTGCTGCGGGCGGGCGTGACGGACGCCACCCAGGCGGCGATGCTGCGCCGCGGCCTGCTCGTCAGGCTCCGCCACGGCGTCTACGTCGCCGCGCCGCTGCTGGGTCAGGCCGATCCACGCGCTCGCCACCGCATCGACCTCGCGGCCGCCATCGCCGGGTGCAGCGAGCCGATCTGGGCCGCCGGCCCGTCGGCCTCGCTGCTGCGGGGCATGCCGATGCCCGACGACGTCCCGACCCGCCTGCACCTGCTGCGGGGCGGGCGCCAGGACCTGCGCTCCCTGACTCAGCCGAGCATGCATCAGCTCGCGATCCCGCCGACGACAACGCTGAGCCTGACGGACGCCGCCGACGCATGCCGGGCCCGACGTGGCGGGCGTCCCCTGCGTCGGATGGTCGGCGGCCGCAGTGACGTCGGCCATCCACGTCCCCCCGCAGTGGCAGGTCGCGCTGTTCGACTCGGCCCTGTGGGATGGCCGGGCCACGCCGGCAGAGCTGGAGGCTGCCATCGAGCGATGGCGACATCTGGGCGGGAGCCGGGAACTGCACGAGGCCCTCGCCCTGGCCCGCCCAGGCGCACAGACGGTCCTGGAGACGCTGTCGCGGCTGGCTCTCATGGCGGAGGGTCTGCCGGAGCCTGAGCTGCAGGTCGAGTTCTACGACGACCAGGGGCTGATCGGCCGGGTGGACATGTGGTGGCCCGGACTCGGCGTCATCGGGGAGGCCGACGGCCTGCTCAAGTACGGCAGCGGTGAGGACGTCGTGCGGGAGAAGGTGCGGGAGGATCGGCTACGGGCGCTGGGCATCATCGTGGTGCGCTGGACGTGGCGCGAGATCATGACGTCACCCGAGACGGTGGCGCGGCGCCTTCGCGATGCGGCCCGGCTCGCTGCCTGACCGAGCGGGGTGAGATCCACGGAATCGGACGGATGCGGGGTCACTTCTGCAGATCCCGCCCAGCATCTGGGTCAAATCTGGCTAGCGGCCCATGAGGGCGCGGGTCGACGTGATCTGCGCGTCGAAGGCGGCGGCAGCCGCGTCGTCGCCACGGGCGGCGGCCGCATCGCGCTTGGCCTGGAGCCGATCGAGGGCCTCGGTGAAGGCGTCGGTCGCGACGCCTCCGCTCGACCCCTTCCACGCCTCGGCCTCGCTGCCGCGGACGGCGTCCTCGACCTTCTTGAGCCGGCGCCTCGAGCCGCTCGCGCTCACCGCGGGGCAGGTCGCCCGCGCGGTCCCAGCGGTCCTGGATCGAGCGCAGCGCCGACTTGGCGGCCTTGAGGTCGCGTGACGGGCAGCAGCCGCTCGGCCTCGACGACCAGCGCCTCCTTGGCCGGCACGTTGGTGCGCAGGGTCTCCTGCTCGGCATCCTCGGCGGCCGTGCGGGCGGCGTAGAAGGCGTCCTGTGCGGCCTTGAAGCGCTTCCAGAGCTTGTCCTCGTCGGTGCGCGAGGCTCGGGGAGCGTTCTTCCAGTCCGCCATCAGGTCGCGCAGCTGCTTGGACGTGCGCTGCCAGTCGGTGGAGACGGACAGGGCCTCGGCCTTGGCGATCAGGTCGCGCTTGCGGGTCAGCGCGTCCTTGCGCTGGCCGTCCAGCTCGCTGAAGTGGGCGCGACGACGCTTGTCGAAGGCCGTGCGCGCGCCGCTGATGCGCTGCCACAGCTCCTGCTCGGCGCCCCGGTCGCCGCGCGGGAGGGCCTTCCACTCCTCGACGATGGCCGCGTAGCGCTCGGTGGTGGCCTTCCAGGACGTGGAGTCGCGCAGCGACTCCGCCTCGTCGGCGAGCGCGCGCCGGGTGACCAGCGCCGCCTCGCGCTGCTCGGCCTTGCGGGCGCGGGCCTCCTGCTTGGCCGTCTCGGCCGCGCCATGATGCCGGTCGCAGCGGGCCTCGAGGGTCGACGATGTCGCCCACGAACGAGCGGGCAGCCAGCGCCTCGCGGACTCGGGTGACCACGGTCTCGGCCTGATCGGCGGTGGCCCGGTGGTCGGCCAGCCGCTTCTCGATGAGGTCGATCTCGACCACGAGGTCGTCGTACTTGCGCCCGAAGAACGCCAGGCCCTCGGCGGGTCGCCAGCGGCCCACTGGCCGACGGTCACCTCGCCCTCGGGGGCGAGCAGGATGACGGTGCCGTCGGCCTCGACGCGACCGAACTTCGTGGGGTCGCTGGCCGCGGAGGGCGCTTGCTCGCTCGCCGGCGCGGGCGCGGGTGGGCGCAGCGCGGCAGGCGTCGGGACGCCGGGGTCGGCCATCGGTCAACCTGCTTTCGTGCTCAGTCCGGCCGGGTGGCCGATCCAACTATGGGGTTCAACCCTAACCAGTGCCGCTAGTTCCGCTGCACCGTTGCCGATTCGATGAACACGGGCTGCCGCGGCGTGCCGTCGCCGCTGCCGTCCTCGACGCCGACGGAGGCGATCTCCTGCACGATGTCGAGGCCCGACGTGACGGTGCCCCAGATCGTGTAGTCGCCCGGGAGGGTGGTGTCCTCGTAGACGATGAAGAACTGGGACCCTGCGGTGCCGGGGCCGGCGTTCGCCATGGCGACGGTGCCCGCCGGGTAGTTGGCCTCGCCGTCGGCCGGCAGGTTCTCGTCCGGGACGGTGTAGCCGGGGCCGCCGGTGCCGTCGCCCGCGGGATCGCCGCACTGCAGCACGAAGATCCCGTCGGTGGTGAGCCGGTGGCACACCGTGCTGTCGTAGAAGCCCTGCTCGGCGAGGAAGATCTCGCTGGCGACCGTGGCCGGTGCGGCCGGATCGAGGGCGACGACGATGTCGCCGCAGTTCGTGGCGAAGGTGATGCTGTCGGCGGTGCCCTCGGTCGGGGCCGCGTCGAACGAGATGTCGTCCGACCGCACCGGCCCCGGCGCCGTGCAGTCCAGGATCGGGGGCTCCTCGATCGCGGGATCGCTGACCTCCGCCGAAGCGGACGGCGCTGCCGACGCCGACTCCGCCGCGGATGACGCGGTGGGCTCGGCCGACGGGAGCGAGGTCGCCGCCGCGCTGGCGGAGGGCGTGGCCTCCAGCGCGGTCGCGTCCTCGGACTGCAGCGAGCGCCCGACGAACACCCACGCGAGTGCGCTGGCGACGAGGACCGCCACCACCACGATCGCGACGATGCGCTGGTTGCGGCGGCGCTTGTCGGCGCTCGCCGTCCGCCGCGCCTGCTGGCGCTCGTACTTGGCGCGCGCGAGGTCGCGCTGGCGCTTGCTGCCGGACATGGTGGTCCCCTTCGACGTGACGGCGACGCGAGTCTATGCGGCCGCTCCCGCGTCGATCGTCGGCGCTCCAGCGGCCGATAGGCTGAGCGCCTCACAACGACCGAGGGGCACTCGTGCTGATCGCCGGCTTCCCCGCGGGCTCGTGGGGGACGAACTGCTACGTCCTCGCCACGGGCCCGGGCGAGCCATGCCTGATCATCGATCCTGGCCAGGAGTCGATCGACGGGGTGCACGACATCGTTCGCGAGCATCGGCTGGCCCCGGCCGCCGTGCTGCTCACGCACGGACACATCGACCACGTGTGGTCGGTCGCGCCGCTGTCCGCCGAGTTCGAGATCCCCGCCCTGATCCATGCCGACGACCGCTACCGGCTCGAGGACCCGGCGGGGACGAGCATCGTCGCGGCGCGCGAGCAGCTGCTGGCCATGACCAAGAACTCGCTCGAGCTGACGGAGCCCGGTGACGTCCGCCTCCTCGAGGACGAGCAGGCACTCGACCTCGCGGGGATCCCCATGACCGTGCGGCATGCGCCCGGCCACACCGAGGGCTCGGTGGTCTTCCAGCTCGACGAGGTGATGTTCAGCGGCGACGTCCTGTTCGCGGGGTCCATCGGGCGCACGGACCTGCCCGGCGGCGACCACGACCGCATGGTGGAGTCGCTGCGCCGCGTGATCCTGCCTGCCCCGGACGACCTGGTCGTGCTGCCCGGCCACGGGCCGCAGACCACGATCGCCCAGGAGCGCGCGTCCAACCCGTTCCTGCGCCCGCTCGTCGCCGACGGCGACGTGCCCCGCAACCCGAAGGGGCTGTGACGGTGGCACGGTCATCGAAGCTCTCCGGCTTCCCGGAGTGGCTTCCCAGCGGACAGGTGGTGGAGCAGCTCGTCCTCGACACGGCGCGACGGGTGTTCGAGCTGCACGGCTTCGCCGCGCTCGAGACGCGATCGGTGGAGCCGCTCGAGCAGATGCTGCGCAAGGGCGAGATCGACAAGGAGGTCTACGTCCTGCGTCGGCTGCACGCCGGCGAGGGCGAGGCCGACCCGGGCCTGGGCCTGCACTTCGACCTGACGGTGCCCTTCGCGCGCTACGTGCTCGAGCACGCCGGGCACCTGGAGTTCCCGTTCCGGCGCTACCAGATCCAGAAGGTGTGGCGCGGCGAGCGCCCCCAGGAGGGCCGGTTCCGCGAGTTCACCCAGGCCGACATCGACGTGGTCGGCCGCGACACGCTGTCGTTCCAGCACGAGGTCGAGATGGCCGTCGTCATGGCCAGCGTCCTGGCCGAGCTGCCCATCCCGCCGGCGGTCATCCAGGTCAACAACCGCAAGCTCGCCGAGGGCTTCTACCGGGGCGTCGGGGCCGACGACCCGGCCGCGGTGCTGCGCGCCATCGACAAGCTCGACAAGATCGGCCCCGCCAAGGTCGCCGACCTGCTCGCCGGCGAGGCGGGCCTCAGCCCGGCCGCCGCGGATCGGTGCCTCGAGCTCGCCGCGATCCGCACGTCCGACGCATCCTTCGCGGACCGGGTCCGCGCGCTGGGCGTCACCGACGTGCTGCTGGACGAGGGCATCGAGGAGCTCGTCGCCGTCGTCGACGGCGCGAACGCCCGGCGACCCGGCTCCGTCGTCGCCGACCTGCGCATCGCCCGCGGCCTCGACTACTACACCGGCACCGTCTACGAGACCCAGCTCGTGGGATTCGAGTCCGTGGGCTCGATCGCCTCCGGCGGACGCTACGACTCCCTGGCCACCGACGGCAGGCAGACGTATCCCGGCGTCGGCATCTCCCTCGGCGTCACGCGGCTGGTGTCGATCCTGCTCGGCCGCGACCTTGTCGCGGTGTCCCGGCCGGTGCCCTCGGTCGTCCTCGTCGCGGTGGTCGACGACGCGACCCGGTCCGACAGCGAGGACGTTGCCGCTCGCCTGCGCGCACGGGGAATCGCCTGCGAGGTCGCACCGGCAGCCGACAAGTTCGGCAAGCAGATCAAGCACGCCGATCGCCGCGGCATCCCCTACGTGTGGTTCCCCGATCGCCGCGGGCGACACCGTGAAGGACATCCGCACGGGGGAGCAGGTCGGTGCCGATGGCCGACACCTGGTCCCCGCACTTCTCCGAGCTTCGTCCCACCGTCACGTCCACGCTCAGCCAGGAGGCACGTCCGTGATTCGCACCCATACCGCCGGTTCCCTGCGCGCATCGAACGCGGGGGAGCGGGTCACGCTCGCCGGCTGGGTCGCCTCCCGCCGCGACCACGGCGGGGTGGCCTTCCTCGACCTGCGCGACGCCAGCGGCGTCGTGCAGGTCGTGGTGCACGATCCCGAGGTGGCGCACCCGCTGCGCGACGAGTACTGCGTCAAGGTGGTCGGCACCGTCGCGAGCCGGCCCGAGGGCAACGAGAACCCGGAGCTGCCCACGGGTGCCGTCGAGGTCATGGTCGAGGAGCTCGAGGTCCTGTCCACCGCGGCGCCGCTGCCCTTCCCGATCGACGATCGGGTGACGGTGGGGGAGGAGACGCGCCTGCGTCACCGCTACCTCGACCTGCGTCGCAAGAGCGCGGGCGACGCGATCCGCATGCGGTCGAAGGTCAACCAGATCTGCCGCGACGTGCTGCTCGGGCAGGAGTTCCTCGAGATCGAGACGCCCACCCTGACCCGGTCGACTCCCGAGGGCGCCCGCGACTTCCTCGTCCCGGTCCGCCTCCAGCCGGGGCACTGGTACGCCCTGCCGCAGTCGCCGCAGCTGTTCAAGCAGCTGCTGATGGTCGCGGGCATGGAGCGGTACTTCCAGATCGCCCGCTGCTACCGCGACGAGGACTTCCGCGGCGATCGCCAGCCGGAGTTCACCCAGCTCGACATCGAGATGTCGTTCGTCGAGCAGGCCGACGTGATCGAGGTCGGCGAGGCCGTCGTCCGCGCCCTGTGGCAGGGCGTGCTCGGCTACGACATCGGCGTCGTCCCGCACATGACGTACGCCGAGGCGATGCGCCGCTACGGCTCCGACAAGCCCGACCTGCGGTTCGGCCTCGAGCTCGTCGACGTCACCTCCTTCTTCGCCGACACCCCGTTCCGCGTCTTCCAGGCGGAGCACGTCGGCGCGGTGGTCATGCCCGGTGGCGCGGACCAGCCGCGCAAGCAGTTCGACGCGTGGCAGGAGTGGGCCAAGCAGCGCGGGGCCAAGGGCCTCGCCTACGTCACCGTCCTCGAGGACGGCACGCTCGGCGGCCCGGTCGCCAAGAACATCAGCGACGAGGAGCGCGTGGGCCTGGCCGGCGCGGTGGGGGCCAAGCCCGGCGACTGCGTGTTCTTCGCCGCCGGCCGCACGTCGGACGCGCGTGCGCTCCTGGGGGCGGCGCGGCTGGAGATCGGCCGCCGGCTCGGGCTCATCGACGAGTCCGCGTGGTCCTTCGTCTGGATCGTCGACGCGCCCATGTTCGAGGAGGCCGTCGAGGACGGCGTCGTGCTCGGCTGGACCGCGGTGCACCATCCGTTCACCTCGCCCAACACCGAGTGGATCGACCGGTTCGAGGAGTCGCCGGGCGAGGCACTCGCCTGGGCGTACGACCTCGTGTGCAACGGCAACGAGATCGGCGGCGGGTCGATCCGTATCCACCGCGGCGACGTGCAGGAGCGGGTCTTCGCGATGCTCGGCCTGTCGCCGGAGGAGCAGCAGGAGAAGTTCGGCTTCCTGCTCGACGCCTTCCAGTTCGGCCCGCCGCCGCATGGCGGCATCGCCTACGGGCTCGACCGCATCTGCATGCTGCTGGCCGGGGCCTCGTCGATCCGCGACGTCATCGCGTTCCCCAAGACCGGTGGCGGCCAGGACCCGCTGACGGGTGCGCCGACGCCGATCACCGCGCAGCAGCGGAAGGAGGCCGGCATTGACGCCGTCCCAGCCGACACGACCGCGGCAGGTCAGGCCGACTGATCCGCTCGTCCGGTGGATCGTCACGGACGAGGTGCCGCCGGACCTGATCGCCGAGGGCGAGGCCGTCGCCTGGATGGGACGTGCGTCGCGGCCGGGGGAGAACTGGGTCACGGCGCTCGGCGACGACCCTGCGGTCGTGGCAGCCCTGGTCGAGCAGCTCGACGCGACGGAACCGCGTGGACGGCGTCACCGTGGCCGAGGCTGCCTTCGCCCTGCTGCCCGAACGACTGCGCAGCCCTGATCCCGGGCATTGGTGCCTGTGGGTGCTGGACCCTGCCGACGCGGTCCTCGGTACGTCCGATGCAGTCGACGTGGATCTCGACGACCCTCGCATCGGGCCGCTGCTGGCGCACTCCGACTCGGCGCACATCTTCCCGGGAAACCCCCGGCTCGTCCGATGGGCGGGCATGCTCGACGGCGACCGCCTCGTCTCCGTCGCCGCCCAGGTCACCGAGGAGTCCGGTGCCGCGCACCTCGTCAGCGTGTGCACCGATCCGGCCTACCGCGGGCGCGGTCTGGCGCGGCACGCGTGCACCCGCATCATGCAGTCCGCGATCGACGACGGCGCGCCCATGCTGGTGCTGGAGATGTACGTCGCCAACGAGGCCGGCCGCCGTGCCTACGCCGCGCTGGGCTTCACCGAGGTCGGCCGCTACCTGTCCGGACTGCTGGCGCACGCCCTGCCTACGCTGCCGTCATGACGCTGTTCGACGACGGGCTCTCCGGCGCCCGCGCCTCGGCGCCCCTCGCGGTGCGGATGCGGCCGCGGACGCTCGACGACGTCGTCGGCCAGGACCTCGCTCTCGGCCCGGGCTCGCCCCTGCGCACCCTGCTGACGGCTGCCGCCGATGCCCCCGTCGTCTCGGTGATCCTCTGGGGACCACCCGGCACCGGCAAGACCACGCTGGCCTCGCTGCTGTCGGAGGGCACGCGGCCGGGCGTTCGTCGAGCTCTCCGCCGTCACGGCCGGCGTGAAGGACGTCCGGGCGGTCATCGAGCGCGCCCGCGACAGCCTGGGCATGCACGGCCGCGGCACGGTGCTGTTCATCGACGAGGTGCACCGGTTCAGCAAGAGCCAGCAGGACGCGCTGCTGCCCGCCGTCGAGAACGGCTGGGTCACGCTGATCGCCGCCACGACGGAGAACCCGAGCTTCTCGGTGATCGCCCCGCTGATGTCGCGCAGCGTCATGGTGCGGCTGTCGCCGCTGACGAGCGAGCACGTCACGGAGCTGCTGCAGGCGGGCGATCGACGACCCCCGCGGGCTGGGCGGCGCCGTCGCGGTCGACGACGACGCGCTGGCCCACCTCGTGCGCACCGCCAGCGGCGACGCCCGGCGCGCGCTGACCGGCCTCGAGGCCGCCGCGGCCTCGGCCGTCCCCGGTCCCGACGGCACGCTGCGTGGTGACGCTGGCGGACGCGGAGCGGGCCGTGCAGCAGGCGGCGATCATCTACGACAAGGACGGCGACCAGCACTACGACGTCATCAGCGCCTTCATCAAGAGCGTCCGCGGCAGCGACCCCGACGCCGCACTGCACTACCTGGCCCGCATGCTCGAGGCGGGGGAGGACCCGCGGTTCGTCGCGCGCCGGCTGATGATCCTGGCCAGCGAGGACATCGGCATGGCCGAGCCGAGCGTGCTGCAGACGGCCGTGGCGGCGGCGCAGGCGGTCGCCATGGTCGGCATGCCCGAGGCGGCGATCATCCTGGCGCACGCGACCATCCACGCCGCGCTCGCGCCGAAGTCGAACGCCGTCGTGGTCGGGATCGGCGAGGCCGTGGCCGACGTGCGCACCGGCGGCATCGGCCGGGTGCCCGCGCACCTGCGCGACGGCCACTACCCGGGTGCGGCCCAGCTCGGGCACGGCGCAGGGGTACGCCTACCCGCACGACCTCCCGGGCGGGGTGGCCGCCCAGCAGTACCTCCCGGACGAGCTCGTCGACCGCACCTACTACCGGCCCAGCCGCCACGGGGCGGAGGCCGCGTGGGGCGACATCGACGCCCGCCTGCGGGAACTGCGGCACGGCAGACGACCGTTAGGGTTGGGCCTCATGCGGAGGATGGTGTGGGTCGCCGTGGGTGCCGTCGGCGGCATCCTCGCGTACCGGAAGGCCCAGGAGGCGATCGCGGACGCCCGCGAGCGCGGGGTCGTGCTGAGCGCGCAGCAGGTCGGGCGTGTCCGCGGCGAGTGCCCTGGGCACGGCCCGGGCCATGGCCTCGGGTGCCGCCGCCGCCGTCGATCCCCGTGAGCGCGCTGCCGCCGCGCCGCCCGCCCCCGGCGCCGCCGCCGGGCGCGTCCTGAACCAAGCCAAGCAAGGAGAGTAGTCGTGGACTCCGCCGAGATCCGTAGTCGATTCCTGCGGTACTTCGCCGACCGCGGGCACCAGGTGGTGCCGTCGGCGTCGCTGCTGCTCGACGACCCGACGCTGCTCTTCGTCAACGCGGGCATGGTGCCCGTTCAAGCCCTACTTCCTGGGCGAGGCCCCGCCGCCCTACCCGCGCGCGACCAGCGTGCAGAAGGTCGTGCGCACCCTCGACATCGAGGAGGTCGGCAAGACCACCCGGCACGCCTCCTTCTTCCAGATGGCCGGCAACTTCTCGTTCGGCGACTACTTCAAGGAGGGGGCCATCCCGCTCGCCTGGGAGCTGCTGACGCAAGCCCGTCGCCGACGGGGGCTACGGCTTCCCCGAGGAGAGGCTCTGGGCGACCGTCTACCAGGACGACGACGAGGCCCTCGACATCTGGCACCGCACCGTCGGGCTGCCCCTCGACCGCATCCAGCGCCGCAGCGCGAAGGACAACTACTGGTCGATGGGCGTGCCCGGTCCCGGCGGCCCCTGCTCGGAGATCTACTACGACCGCGGGCCCGACCACGGCCGCGAGGGCGGGCCGGAGGCCGACGAGGACCGGTACCTCGAGGTGTGGAACCTGGTCTTCATGCAGGACGAGCTCTCGGCCGTGCGGTCGAAGATGGACTTCGACATCCGGCAGCCGCTGCCGGCCAAGAACATCGACACCGGCATGGGCCTCGAGCGCATGGCGACGATCCTGCAGGGCGTCGACAACCTCTACGAGATCGACACCACGCGCGGCATCCTCGACCGCGCGTGCGAGCTCAGCGGCGCCCGGTACGGCGCCAACGAGCGTGACGACGTGGCGCTGCGCGTCGTCGCCGACCACGCCCGCACGTGCGTCTTCCTCATCGGCGACGGCGTCATCCCCGGCAACGAGGGCCGCGGCTACGTCCTGCGCCGCATCATGCGGCGGACCATCCGCATGATGCGCCTGCTCGGCGCGCAGGAGCCGACGATGCTCGACCTCGTCGACGCCTCGGTCCTCACGATGGCCCCGCAGTACCCCGAGCTCAACGACGAGGCCAACCGCATCCGCCAGATCGCCGTGGGCGAGGAGGCGGCGTTCCTGCAGACGCTGCGGACGGGCACGACGATCTTCGACACGGCGGTCGCGGGCGTGCGCAGCACCGGCGGCAGCACGCTGTCCGGCGACGAGGCGTTCGCGCTGCACGACACCTACGGGTTCCCGTTCGACCTGACCCTCGAGATGGCGTCCGAGCAGGGCCTCAGCGTCGACGAGGAGGGCTTCCGGCGGCTCATGCAGCAGCAGCGCGAGCGCGCGAAGGCCGACTCGAAGGCCCGCAAGAGCGGCATGGTCGCCACCACCGCGTACCGCGACATCCTGCAGGCCGGCGGCACGACCACGTTCACCGGCTACACCGAGGCGGTCACGGACTCGCTGGTCATCGGCATCGTCAAGGACGGCGAGACCGTCCCGGCGGCCCGGGTCGGCGACCACGTCGAGATCGTCCTGGACCGCATCGCCCTTCTACGCCGAGGCGGGCGGCCAGCTCGGCGACCACGGCCGGCTCGTCAGCTCCGACGGCGCGGCCGTCGACGTGTACGACGTCCAGACGCCGGTGCCGGGACTGTTCATCCACCGCGGCGAGGTCGTCGACGGCGAGCTCGTCAGCGGCGCCTCGGTCACGAGCATCGTCGACGTGCGCGCGGCGCAAGGCGATCTCGCGCGCGCACACCGCGACGCACATGATCCATCGCGCCTTCCGCGAGCGGCTCGGCGACACCGCGACGCAGATGGGCTCGGAGAACGCCCCGGGACGCCTGCGGTTCGACTTCCCGAGCCCGACGGCCGTGGCGCCCGAGGTGCTGCGCGAGGTCGAGCAGCACGTCAACGAGGTGCTCATCGACGATCTCGCCGTCTCCGCGCAGACGATGACGCAGGAGGAGGCGCGGGCGATGGGCGCCATGGCGCTCTTCGGCGAGAAGTACGGCGACCGGGTGCGCGTGGTCTCCGTCGGGCGACTGGGCGCACGAGCTGTGCGGCGGCACGCATGCCCAGCGCTCGGGCCAGCTCGGCGTCGTCACCTTCCTGTCGGAGGGATCCATCGGTGCCGGCGTGCGACGGGTGGAGGCCCTGGTCGGGCTCGGATGCCTACCGGTTCCTGGCGCGCGAGCACGTGCTCGTGTCGCGGCTCTCCGAGCTGGTGAAGGCGCCGGCCGACCAGCTCGTCGATCGTGTCGAGAAGACGATCGCGTCGCTCAAGTCCGCCGAGCGCGACCTCGCCAAGGTGCGCAGCGCGCAGCTCACCACCAACCTCGACGGCATCATCGGCGAGGGCAAGGACGTCGGCCCGGTGCGCATGTGGGACTTCGTGGCGCCGGAGGGCACCACGGCGAACGACCTGCGCGAGCTGCTCGTCAAGGCGAAGGGGCGCGCCCGGCACGACATCCCGGTGATCGTCGTCGGCGCCGCCGTCACGGACGGCAAGGTGTCGATCGTCACGGGTGCCTCGCCGCAGGCGATCGCCCTCGGGATCACGGCGAACGTGGTGCTGCAGGCGGCCGCGCCGAGCATCGGCGGTCGCGGCGGCGGCAAGGACGAGTTCGCCCAGGGCGGCGGCACCAACCCCGACGGGATCGAGGCGCGCGTTCGCCGCCGTCGAGGCCATGATCCGCGAGCGGACGGGGCAGTAGCGCGGTGCGCCCCGGAGTCCGCATCGCCTGCGATGTCGGCTCGGTCCGGATCGGCATCGCCCGCAGTGACGCCCTCGGCATGCTGGCGGTGCCCGCTGGACGCCGTGGCCGCCGGACCGGACGCGCTCGCGTGCGGTGTGCGCCGTCGTGGACGAGTGGGAGGCGATCGAGGTCTACGTCGGCCTGCCCCTGCACATGAGCGGCCAGGAGGGCGCCGCGTCCGCGTCGGCCCGCGAATGGGCGAGCGGCCTGGCGGAACGCACGGCCGCGCCGGTCCGTCTGATCGACGAGCGACTGTCGACCGTCCAGGCCCAGCGGGCCCTGCACGCCGGCGGCCGCTCGACACGCCAGTCGCGGTCCGTGATCGACAGCGCCTCGGCTGTCATGGTGCTCCAGTCGGTGCTCGACGCCGAGCAGCGCTCGGGCACCGCGCCCGGTGAGCTGGTTCCGGTCCCGGCCGGGGAAGGGGAGGACGCGTGAGCCAGCTCGAGCCGTTCATGTCGACCGGTGACCTGCCCCCGTCGCGCAACCGCAGCACCTGGGGCCGGCGCATCGCGGCGCTCATCGCCGTCGGCGTGGCCCTGGCCATGATCGGGCTCTCCGTGCTCCTGCTGCGCGGTCCGGACGAGAGCACGGACTACGCCGGCGCCGGCACCGGCGAGGTCACGGTCGTGGTCTCCCGGGGCGACACCCTCACCGAGATCGGCGCGAAGCTCCAGGAGGCGGGCGTCGTCCTGTCGGCCGAGTCGTTCGTCAACGCCGCGTCGGTGGACGACCGTGCCGGGAGCATCGGCCCCGGTCGCTACACGATGCGCCAGCAGATGAACTCCATCGAGGCGCTCGACCTGATGCTCGACCCCGCCTCGCG
Organism: uncultured bacterium; assembly: GCA_963707385.1. Classification (GTDB taxonomy): domain Bacteria; phylum Actinomycetota; class Actinomycetes; order S36-B12; family S36-B12; genus UBA10649. The sequence goes on from CAVPPK010000009.1 coordinate 325,940, forward strand.
CGCCGACAGCCGCCTCGTCCTCCCCGAGGGGCTGCGCCTCGAGCAGACGGTCGCCATCGCCGCGGAGGCCACGTCGCTGCCGAAGGCGAACTTCCAGAAGGCGCTCCAGGAGCCGGAGGAGCTCGGCCTGCCCGACTTCGCGAAGGACCGTCCCGAGGGGTTCATGTTCCCGGCCACCTACGACCTCACCGGCGAGGAGACCGCCAAGGGCCTCCTGCGGCAGCTGGTCAAGCGCTTCGACCAGGCCAGCGCCGACGTCGGGCTGGAGGAGCGGGCCAGCGGGGTCGGGCTCACGCCGTACCAGGTGCTGATCGTCGCCTCGCTGCTGCAGGCCGAGGTGGCCCCCGGCGACTTCGCCAAGGTCGCCCGCGTCGTCTACAACCGGCTCGACCAGGACATGCCGCTGCAGTTCGACTCGACGGTGTCGTACGCGCTGGGCCTCACCGACATCCAGCTCAACGAGGAGCAGCTGAAGACGTCGTCGCCGTACAACACCTACGTGCGTCGCGGGCCTGCCGCCGCGGCCGATCAACTCGCCCGGCGAGGCGGCGATGGAGGCGGCGCTCAATCCGGCCAAGGGCAAGTGGCTGTACTTCGTGTCCGTCGATCCCGCGCACCAACGAGACCAAGTTCACGCGCAGCTACGACAAGTTCCTCGAGTACAAGCGGGAGTTCCAGGCCAACCTGGCCGAGTACGAGCGGGAGCTCGCGCAGGGCGATCAGGGCGAGGATGGCTGAGCCGGTCGCACCGGGCCGCGGTGCTCGGCTCGCCGATCGCGCACTCCCTGTCGCCCGCCCTGCACCGGGCCGCCTACGCGAGTCTCGGCCTGGACTGGACCTACGAGGCGATCGAGGTCGACGAGGCGGGCCTGGCCGGGCTTCCTGGCCGGGCTCGACGACTCCTGGGCCGGGCTGTCGCTGACGATGCCGCTCAAGGAGGAGGCGGCGCGGCTGCTGCCCGACGTCGACCCGACCGCGCGCGCCCTGCGGTCGGTGAACACCGTGCTGCCCGGCGAGACCGGGCTGGCGCGGGACCAACACCGACGTCTACGGGATGACGGAGGCCCTGCGCCCGCGCCGGCGTCGCGACGGGCTCCGGCATCGGCGCTCGTCCTCGGGGCGGGCGCGACGGCCCGCAGCGCGGTCGGCCGCCCTGGCCGCCCTCGGCGTGCGCCACGTGACGGTCTGCGCCCGACGACCCGAGGCGGCCGACGAGGTGGCCGCGCTCGCCCGCGAGCTGGGCCTCGCGGCCGCGCACCGCCGACCTGACGCCCGACGCCGACCTGATCGCCGCGCCCGTGGTCGTGAGCACCCTGCCCGGCTGCCGCCGCGGCGCCGTGGGCGGCGCTGGCCGCGTCGGCCCGCGGCGTGCTGCTCGACGCCTCCTACCATCCGTGGCCGACGCCGCTGGCCGCGTCCTGGGGCAGCGGCTCGGTGGCCAGCGGGCGCGACATGCTGCTGTGGCAGGCGGTCGAGCAGGTGCGGCTGATGACGGGACGGGAGCCGTCCGTCGAGGCGATGGCGGCGGCCCTGCCTGCCTGACGCTGCCGCGCCCATCGTCCTCTGGAAGTATTCGGGCCATGGTGCGCTGGTTGACCGCAGGTGAGTCGCACGGCCCGGCCCTCGTCACGATCGCCGAGGGCCTGCCGGCCGGCATCGTCGTGGGGTCCGCCGAGATCGGGGACGACCTCGCGCGCCGCCGGCTCGGGGCCGGTCGCGGTGCCCGGATGAAGTTCGAGCGCGACGAGGTCCGCATCCTGGGCGGCATCCGGCACGGGCGCACGCTCGGCGGTCCGGTGGCCATCGAGGTCGGCAACGCCGAGTGGCCGAAGTGGGAGCAGGTCATGTCCCCCGACCCCGTGGACGAGGTGGCCATCGCCGCGCTGGCCCGCAACGCGCCGCTGACCCGCCCGCGACCGGGCCACGCCGACCTCGTCGGCATGCAGAAGTACGGCTTCACCGACGCCCGACCGATCCTCGAGCGCGCCAGCGCCCGGGAGACCGCGGCCCGCGTGGCGCTGGCGGCCGTGGCGCGGGCCTTCCTGCGGCAGGCGTGCGGGATCGAGGTCGTCAGCCACGTCGTGCGCATCGGCGGCGCCGCCGTCGGGCCCGGATGCCCCCGTGCCCGTCCCGTCGGACCTCGCCGCCATCGACGAGAGCCCGGTGCGCTGCCTCGACCGCGTCGGCGGCGGCGGCCATGGAGGCGGAGATCGCCGACGCCCATCGCGAGGGCGACACCCTCGGCGGCGTGGTCGAGGTGCTCGCCTACGGCCTGCCGCCGGGGCTCGGCAGCCACGTGCACTGGGACCGTCGGCTCGACGCGCGCCTCGCGGCCGCGCTCATGGGGATCCAGGCCATCAAGGGCGTCGAGGTGGGCGACGGCTTCGGCCTCGCGGCCGTGCGCGGGTCGCAGGCGCAGGACGAGATCGTCGCGGGGGAGTCCGGCCTCGAGCGCACGTCCGGCAAGTCGGGCGGCACCGAGGGCGGCATGTCCACCGGCGAGGTGCTGCGGGTGCGCGCGGCCATGAAGCCGATCTCGACGATCCCCAAGGCCCTGCGCACGGTCGACGTCGCGACCGGCGAGGCGGCACCGGCCATCAACCAGCGCTCCGACGTGTGCGCCGTGCCGGCCGCCGGCGTGGTGGCCGAGGCGATGGTGCTCATGGTCCTGGCCGATGCCGTGCTGGAGAAGTTCGGCGGCGACAGCGTCGACGAGGTCGCGCGCAACCTGCAGGGCTACCTCGACCACCTCACCGTCCGCTGATGCCGCCGTCCGTCGTGCTCGTCGGCTCGCCCGGCGCCGGCAAGTCCACCGTCGGCCGCCGCGTGGCCGAGCAGCTGGGCGTGCCCTTCGCCGACACCGACGCGCTCATCGAGGCCGCGGCCGGGATGAGCGTCTCCGACATCTTCGTGACCCTCGGCGAGGACGAGTTCCGGGCCCTCGAGGCCGACGCCGTGGCCCAGGCGCTCGACGGAGCGCGAGGGCGTGCTCTCCCTCGGCGGCGGCGCGGTCCTGCGCGAGGAGACCCGCGCGCGGCTCGCGGACGTGCGCGTCGTGTGGCTGCGCGTCACCGCCGCCGACGCGGCGAGCCGGGTGGGCATGAACACGGCCCGGCCGCTGCTGCTCGGCAACGTGCGCGCGACGCTCTCGTCGCTGCTCGAGCAGCGCAACCCGATCTACGCGGAGGTGGCCACCGACGTCGTCGACACCTCGGGACGCAGCCTGCGCGAGGTGACCGAGGAGGTCCTGCGGGTGGTGCGCGGTGAGTGAGTTCGTCATCCCCGTCTCGGCCGAGCGGCGCTACGACGTCGTCATCGGACGGGGCCTGCTCGACCACCTGCCGCGCATGCTCGCCGGCTCGCAGCGCGTCGCCGTCATCCATCCCGGGCGCCCTGCTGACGTCGGCCGAGGCGATCCGCGGAGACCTGCAGTCCGGCGGCTTCGAGGTGACGCTGATCGAGGTGCCCGAGGCCGAGGACGCGAAGACGGCCGAGGTCGCGGCGTTCTGCTGGTCGGTGCTGGGCACGGCCGGCTTCACGCGCAGCGACTCGGTGGTCGGCCTCGGGCGGAGGCGCGACCACCGACCTGGCCGGCTTCGTGGCGGCCACCTGGCTGCGCGGCATCCGGGTCGTCCAGATCCCGACGACGCTGCTGGGCATGGTCGACGCGGCCGTCGGCGGCAAGACCGGCATCAACACGGCGGCGGGCAAGAACCTCGTGGGCGCCTTCTGGAGCCCGGGCGGCGTGCTGTGCGACATCAACGCGCTCGACACGCTGCCGCGCAACGACCTGCTGGCCGGCATGGCCGAGGTCGTCAAGGTGGGCTTCGTCCGCGACACCAGCATCCTCGACGACGTCGAGGCCGACGCCGCCGCGGCGACCGATCCGGCCGGCGACCTCCTGCCCGACCTCATCCGACGCGCCGTGCAGGTGAAGGCCGACGTGGTCGGGCTGGACTTCACGCGAGTCCTCGGCCACCGCGGGCGACGGCAGCATCGGCCGTGAGGTGCTCAACTACGGGCACACCTTCGGGCACGCGGTCGAGCGTCGCGAGCGCTACCGCTGGCGTCACGGCGCGGCCGTCGCCGTCGGGATGATGTTCGTCGCCGAGCTCGCGGCGCTGGGCGGCCGGCTGTCCGAGGACGAGGTCGAGCGGCATCGCTCGGTGCTCCAGTCCGCTCGGGCTGCCGACGACGTACGCGCCGGGCCACTGGGAGGCACTGCTCGCGGCGATGTCGGTCGACAAGAAGGCGCGCGGGTCGCTGCTGCGGTTCGTCGTCCTGCAGGGGATCGGCAACCCCGTGGTGTGGGAGGGACCGGACCCGGCGCTGCTCGCCGCCGCGTACGCGTCGATCAGCGATCGCAGCCGCGTAGAGTCCTCGCCATGCCGAACGTCTACGTCCTCAACGGGCCCAACCTGAATCGGCTCGGCACGCGCGAGCCCGAGATCTACGGCAGCACGACGTTCGACGACCTCGCCGCCGACTGCGTCGCCACCGCCGAAGTCGCTCGGGCTCACCGCGATCGTGCGCCAGACCAACGACGAGTCCGAGCTGATCGGCTGGCTGCACGCGGCGCAGGACGAGGGCGCTGCGGTGGTGCTCAACCCGGCCGCGTTCACGCACTACTCGTACGCCCTGCGCGACGCCTGCGCGATGCTCACGTCACCCGCTGGTCGAGGTGCACATCTCCAACCCGGCCGCGCGCGAGGAGTTCCGGCACACGTCGGTCATCGCCGGCGTGGCCACGGGCACGATCGCCGGGTTCGGGCTCGACTCCTACCGACTCGCGCTGCGCGCGGTCGCCGACGCTGCTGGCCGACTGACCGCCGTGGCGATCGATGCCGAGCGCCACCGGGCGCGCCGCGACCGGGTGCGGGCGCTCGCAGCCGACGACCTGGGGGCGGACACCCTTCTCGTCACGCACCTGCCGAACGTGCGCTACCTGACCGGCTTCTCCGGCAGCAACGCCGTCCTGGTGCTGGGTGCCGACGCCGATGCCGACCTGATCGGCACCGACGGGCGCTACGTCGACCAGGTGGCGGCCGGAGGCGCCCGGCCTGCCCACCGCTGATCGACCGGGACACCCTCGCCGCCGTCGTCGAGCCGGATCGCGCGATCCCGGACGGACGGCAGCCGTCGAGGCCGAGCCTGCCGATCGGCGACCTGCCCGCCGTGCGGCGAGCGCTGGGCGAGCCGGTCGTGGCGGCCGGGCTGGTGGAGCAGGTCCGGGCCATCAAGGACGCCGACGAGATCGACGCGCTCGCCCGCGCGTGCGCGCATCACGGTCGAGGCGCTGGAGATCCTGATCGGCGAGATGCGCGTCGGCGTCACCGAGCTGGCGCTCGCCCGCCGTCTCGAGCAGCTCTTCGGCGAGCTGGGCGCCGAGGACCGCGCCTTCGACACGATCGTCGGTTCCGGACCCCACTCGGCCATCCCGCACCATCAGCCCGGCCGACGCGCCCTCGCCGAGGGCGACCTCGTGGTCGTCGACTGCGGCGCGCGCGTCGACGGCTACCACGCCGACATGACCCGCACCTTCGTCGTCGGCCGCCGATCCCGAGACCTGGCAGGCGGACCTGCACGGGGCCGTCGAGGAGGCCCAGGCGGCCGCCAGCGGCCGCCTACCGCGCCGGCGCGGCGGCACGCGAGCATCGACGTCGATCGCCCGCGGCCAGCCTCGCGGACGGCAGGCCTGGGGGACCGCTTCACGCACGGGCTGGGCCATGGCGTGGGGCTCGAGATCCATGAGGCGCCGATGGTCGGGGCGCGCTCCACGGGTACCATCGGGGCCGACATGGTGATCACCGTCGAGCCTGGGGCCTACCTTCCCGGGCGCGGCGGGGTTCGCATCGAAGACACCCTCGTCGTCTCCGACGCCGCTCCACGGATCCTCACCGAGGCTCCGCGCGGGCTGCGCGTCGTCGGCTGACGCTCGACCTCCTGGGAGCAGTGCCCGTGGCCACCACGAACGACCTGAAGAACGGACTCGTCCTCAACATCGACGGCCAGCTGTGGACCGTCGTCGAGTTCCAGCACGTCAAGCCCGGCAAGGGTGGCGCCTTCGTGCGCACCAAGCTCAAGAACGTGCTGACCGGCAAGGTCGTCGACCGCACCTTCAACGCCGGCCTCAAGGTCGAGACCGCCACGGTCGACAAGCGCGAGATGCAGTACCTCTACAAGGACGGCGACGACTGGATCTTCATGGACACCCAGACGTACGACCAGACCCACGTGCCGCACGCCGTGGTCGGCGACATGTCGAAGTACCTGCTCGAGAACCAGACCGCCACGGTGGCCACCCACGAGGGCGTGCCGATCTACATCGAGCTGCCCGCCTCGGTCGAGCTCGATGATCACCTACACCGAGCCCGGCCTGCAGGGCGACCGCTCCACGGGCGGCACCAAGCCCGCCACCCTCGAGACCGGCGCCGAGATCCAGGTGCCGCTGTTCATCGAGTCGGACACCAAGGTCAAGGTCGACACCCGCGACGGGTCGTACCTCGGCCGCATCAACGACTGACCCGGAACCGGTACCCGCAGATGTCCGCACGCAGCAAGGCCCGCAAGCGGGCGCTCGACGTCCTGTACGAGGCGGACATCCGCGGCACGGTCCCGACCGACGTGCTCGCCGCCACGCGAGCAGCGACGCGTCCGACGAGGGCCAGGCCGCCATGAACGCCTACGTCGCCGAGATCGTCGACGGCGTCACGCTCCACCGCGAGTACATCGACGAGCTCCTCGGCTCCTACTCGATGGGCTGGAGCCTGGACCGCATGCCGGCCGTCGACCGGGCGATCCTGCGCATCGGCGCCTACGAGCTGCTGTGGCGCGACGACGTGCCGGACGCGGTCGCCATCGCCGAGGCCGTGGCCCTGGCGCAGGAGCTGTCGACCGACGAGTCGTCATCCTTCGTCAACGGCCTGCTCGGGCGGCTCCTCGAGCTCAAGCCCCGGCTCGCGCTCGGCTGATCCCGCCCGAGCCGACGGGTCAGGCATCCTTCGTGGCCGTCACCATCACGGTGGTCTGGCCATCGGCCTCGATGCTGTTGAAGCTGACGGTGTAGCCGTTGCCGGTGTACTCGCTCACGAACATGCCGTTCATGTTCGAGTTCGTCTCGGCCGTGTACCCGGCGCCCTCGAGGGCGGCACCGTAGGCCGTCGCCGCCTCCTCCGGCGTCGCGTCGGTCATCCAGGTGGCGAACGCCGAACCGTCGGCCTGGACGCTCACCATCGCGAGCGTGCCGCCCTCGTAGGCGGGGACGTCGGTCGGCCAGTTGTCCGGGAGGCTGACGTCCTCGCCGATGGCGACCTCGTTGCCCTCGTCGTCCGTCACGGTGACGTTGCCGTCGTCGACCTCGACGTCGCCGCCCAGGGCCTGCTCGGCCGCCTGTTCGGCCGCCTGCTCGGCGGCCTGTCCGCAGCCGGCCACAGCGGGGATGATCGTGACGACGGCGACGAGCGCGGCGATGGCGGCGCGGGAGCGGATGCGGGTCATGGAGTGCCTCCTCGGTTCGGCCCAGAGTAGGGCTGATCGAGCGGGCAAACCGGCCTCAACGGGCACATGGGTCGCCGATCTCCGGAACCCGAATCCCGCGACTTGCCGGGCGAATCTGCCACCAAGGTGCGTGGACATCCGGCAATATGAGCGCTGCAAGCCCCTGCTGTCTCCCCCGTCGGCAGGGGCTTGCTCATGTCCGGGGGAGTGGGCGTGCCCCGGGTGATCTCTGCGATCTGCCCGGCGCACTCGCTCGGCAGACTCGAGCAAGCTCGGTCTGCGGTGCTTCATACGGGATTCCCTCATGGCGTCCTTGGTGGCCTTTGGTACCGACCTGGGGCCGCTTATGACTCTGGTGTGCACGGGATGTGCACGGGCTGTCCACCGAGGCCTAGCCACCACCCACAGCCCGCAGGACCAGCCATCTCGACTGGCCAACCGCTCCCTTAGCGCGGATACAGCGGCTTGCACGTCGGTGAGTTTGGCTAGCAGCAGCTTGTGTCGGACTGCCTCGGGCTGCCGATTCTGCTTCAATGCAGGGGACGGGCAGGGGTGTCATGGCCAAGCCGGAACAGCAAGGACACGGCAGCCGCGGAGGGTTGGTAGACGGTTGCTGTGGTGGATCCTGCCTTCCACCGTTCCTCGCGATGGCCTGGACCATCGGCGGCCTCATCCTGATGGTCGTTCGTGAGTTCAATCGGCCCGTGTGCGTCGATGCCTTCTGGACCGACAACGCAACTTGTCTCACGCTCGGCGGCCCACTGTCGAGTCAAGTAGCCACCTGGAGCGCTTGGGGGATCGCCGCTGTCTGGCTCGGCGGCTGCGGAGTCCTGTGGGTTTGGGTCATCGCGCGCGCTAATCGCGCGCGTTAGCGACAGCAGCGCCCCGGCAGGCACTGTCCCGGGGCGGTGCTCAGTCGTGGGGACACCCAGGGGCTTCTAAGCGCCTGAGCGGCCGCCCTCTCGGCGCCCTGTGCACCCGATGTGCACCCGAAGGCCGCTGCGGCCGAATGACAACCGCGTTTCGTCCTGCTCAGACGGGGTAAGACTGCGCGGTGCCCCGGGTGGGATTCGAACCCACACTGGACGGTGTTTGAGACCGCTTCCTCTGCCGGTTGGGATACCGGGGCGCGTCGCCAAGGTTAGCCGTTGACGGAGCGCCGTCCTAGGCTGGCGCCATGACGATTCCCGCCCGCTGCGGTCACCGTGCTGGTCGCCGAGGACGAGGCGCTGATCCGCATGGACCTGGTCGAGCTGCTGGGGGAGTGCGGCTACGACGTCGTGGGTCAGGCATCCGACGGCCAGGCCGCCGTCGACCTCACCCGCGAGCTGCGTCCAGACGTCGTGTTCATGGACGTCGCGATGCCGCGCCGCGACGGCCTGTCGGCGGCGGAGGAGATCATCGCCGACGGCCTGGCCCCGGTGGTCATGGTGACGGCCTTCAGCCAGCGCGAGACGATCCAGCGGGCCTCGGCGGCAGGGGTGCTCGGCTACCTGGTGAAGCCGTTCGGGCGGGCCGACCTGGCACCGGCGATCGAGGTGGCCGTGGCCCGCTGGCAGCAGATGCGCGAGCTCCAGGAGCAGGTCACGGGCCTGCGCGAGCGGCAGGAGGCGCGCGAGGTGGTCGACCGCGCCAAGCGGCGGCTGGAGGAGCGGCTCGGCCTGACCGAGCCGGAGGCCTTCGCCTGGCTGCGGCGGGCGGCCATGGACCGCCGGGTCACGCTGGCCGAGGTCGCGGCCGCCGTCGTGTCCGAAACGTCCTGAAACAGACCGGAAAGGTCACAGATCAGTCACGAAGCGCCAACGAAGTAACACCGGGAAACTCGCGCGTAACCAAAGGTCCCTTAAGGTGACAGCAACGCGACGGTATCCGCCGTCGTTTGTCTTTCTCTAAGGAGACTGCATGAAGCGCACTACGGTCCTCAAGTCGGCCGCCGTGCTGGGTGTGGCCTCGCTGGCTCTCGCCGCCTGTGGCGGCAGCAGCACGTCCAGCGAGTCCAGCGCAGCGGCGCCGGCTGAGAGCAGCGCGGCAGCCAGCGCAGCGGCATCCGAGGCTCCCGCCTCCGAGGCAGCGGCGTCCACCGGCACCCCGCTCTACCTGGTCGACGGCAACACGGGCAACGCCCTGGGCGAGAAGCTCCCCGCGGGGACGCTGAACGGCGTCAAGGGCACCATCCCGGGCGCCGAGAACACCCAGGACTTCAAGGACGCCCTCCTCGAGGTCGACCCGGAGCTCATCGACTTCGCCTACGCACCCGAGTCCTACGACGCAGTCATCCTCGCAGCACTGGCCGCGGCGGCGGCCAAGTCCGACGCGGGCGTCGACATGGCCAAGCAGATGGTGCCGATCACCAACGGCACCGAGGTCTGCAACGACTACGCCGGTTGCCTCGCGCTCCTCGAAGAGGGCAAGGCCATCGACTACAACGGTCGTTCGGGTGCCGTGAACTTCTGGGACGCCGGTGACCCCACCAGCGCCTCGATCGGCGTCTACACCTTCGGGCCGGACAACGTCCTGCTGCCCGAGGTCACCTACATGGAGGGCGAGATCGTCCCCGAGGGTGAGGCCAACGCCGATCGACGCGAAGCCGCGGCGAGGGTGCCGGCGACGGCGTCTTCAAGATCGGCACCTTCCTCCCCGTGACGGGCAACCTTGCCTTCCTCGGCCCACCGGAGGTTGCCGGCGTCAAGCTCGCGATCAAGGACATCGAGGCTGCCGGCGGCATCCCCGGGTTCGACTAGCATCGAGCTTGAAGAGGGCGACTCGGGCGACACCTCGACCAACACCGGCCAGCAGACGGTCAAGCGCCTGCTGCCGCTGGGCATCGACGTCCTCATCGGCGCGGCGTCGTCCGGCTCGACCCTGTCGGTCCTCGACCAGGTCACCAACGCCGGTGTCCTGATGATCAGCCCCGCGAACACCTCGCCGGCGCTGACCACCGCACCGGACAAGGGCCTGTACTGGCGCACCGCTCCGTCGGACGTGCTCCAGGGCGCGTTCGTCGGCTCGATGGTGCTGCAGGACGGCTACACCAAGGTCGCGATCATGTCGCTGCAGGACTCCTACGGTGACGGCCTCAACGCCAACGTCACCAAGGCTGTCACCGAGGGCGGTGGCGAGGTCGTCGCCAACGTCGTCTACGACCCCAAGGCCACCGACTTCGCCGCTGACGTGGCGAAGGTGAAGGCCGCTGGACCTGAGGCCATCGTGCTCATCGGTTTCGATGAGTCCGCTCAGATCATCCAGGAGCTGGTCAAGCAGGGCATCGGCCCGAACGCCGCCAGCTAGTCAGTTCCACCGCTGTGGGGGTCGTCCTTCGGGACGGCCCCCACAGTCATGTCCGGGCTCTGGATTGCACGGCGCGGTCGCGGCGGGGCGGCTGGCTGAGGAGGGCGTCATGGCTGGGACGGATCGGTGATCCGGGCGCTCACCGCGTGGCGCATCGCCGATTGGTCCCGGAATCCGGGAGAAACGGGTGCTGGTCAGGCCTTGGCGAGGGTGCCGAGGTACAGCTGGACGACCTTCGGGTCGGTCGCGAGGTCGCGTCCGGTGCCGGTGTAGGCGTTGCGGCCCTGGTCGAGCACGTAGCCGCGGTCGACGATCTGCAGGCAGCGCATGGCGTTCTGCTCGACGATGATCACGGTCACGCCCGTGGCGTTGATCTCGCGCACGCGGACGAAGACCTCGTCGGTGAGGATGGGGGACAGGCCCGCGGACGGCTCGTCGAGCAGCAGCACCGACGGGTCCATCATCAGGGCGCGTCCCATGGCCACCATCTGGCGCTCGCCGCCGGAGAGCTGTCCGGCGCGCTGCCCCTTGCGCTCGCCCAGGGCGGGGAACAGGTCGCAGACGAAGTCGAACCGCTCGGTGAACTTCTTGGGCGCCTGGTAGCAGCCCATCTCCAGGTTCTCCTGGATGGTGAGGGACGGGAAGACGTTGTTCGTCTGCGGCACGAAGCCGATGCCGAGGTTGACCAGCTGGTCGGCGCGCACGTTGGTGATGTCCTGGTCCGCCAGGGTGACGCGGCCCTCGCGCACGCGCACGAGGCCGAACATCGCCTTCAGCAGCGTGGACTTGCCGGCGCCGTTCGGCCCGATGATGCCGACCATCTCACCGGACTTCGCGTACAGGTCGGAGCCGTTGAGGATGTTCACGCCCGGGACGTAGCCGGCGATCAGGTCGTCCGCGACGATCAGTGCATCCTTGGCGCCGTCGATGTGCGCGTTGCGGTCGCGGATCTCGGAGTTGCTGAGCGTGCGCGGCTCCTCGCGCTGCCCGGCGTCGAGGTCGAGCGCCTGCTCGCGCTGCTGGGGGGAGACGTAGGCCGGCAGGTCGCCGGGCAGCTGCTCGCTCACTGCCCCGCCTCCTCGGTGAAGGACACGCCCGAACTGGTCAGGGCCTTGTCGTGGTGGCCACCGAGGTAGGCCACGATGACGGCCTCGTTGCGCATGACCTCGTCGGGCGGTCCCTCGGCGATCACCTTGCCCTGGGCCATGACGATGACCCAGTCGCTGATGTCGCGCACCATGTCCATGTCGTGCTCGACGAACAGGACCGTCATGCCCTGCTCGCGCAGGTCCTTGATGTGCGGCGAGGAGGGACTGGGTCAGCGCCGGGTTCACGCCCGCCATCGGCTCGTCGAGCATGACCATCTCGGGGTCGGTCATGAGCGCCCGCGCCATCTCGAGCAGCTTGCGCTGACCACCGGACAGCGAACCGGCGAAGTCCTCGCGCTTCTCGTACATGTTGAAGCGCCTGAGCAGGTCGTCGGCCCGCACGGTGATCGCCTTCTCCTGCGCGCCCCACAGGAAGCCGAAGACGGAGGCGAGCATGCTGCTCGCCCTTCTGGCCGGTGGCGCCCAGCCGCATGTTCTCCAGCACGGTCATCTTCGACAGCGCCTTGGTCAGCTGGAAGGTGCGGATCATGCCCAGCCGGGCGACCTTGTAGGCGGCCACGCCCGGCGAGGTCCTTGCCGTTGAACAGCCAGGAGCCCGGTGTCCGGGGTGTCGAAGCCGGTCAGCAGGTTGAAGAACGTGGTCTTGCCGGCGCCGTTCGGGCCGATGAGGGCGGTGATCGCGCCGCGCTGGATCTCGACGTGCTCGACGTCGACGGCGGTGAGGCCGCCGAACGAGCGGCGGACGTTGTCGGCGATCAGGATCGGGTCGGGCTTGGGCGCCCCGGGCGTGCGGGGCACGTCGGCGAGCGCGCGCACCGCGGCATCGCGGCGCGGGGTGACGGTGCTGAGCTCGGGGCTATCGGGCATCGAGGGCCAGCTCCTTTCGGTCGCCGAGGATTCCCTGTGGGCGGAAGATCATCAGCAGCATGATGCCAAGGCCCACAAGCATGAAGCGGACGACGGCCGCCTGGGTGCCGCTCATCAGCGAGATGACGGGGACCCCGATGTCGATGGCGGAGCGCAGGAAGACGTCGGTGCCCTGGATGATCGCCCAGAAGATGATCGTGCCGAGGACCGGGCCGAAGACGCGGGCCGCACCGCCGAGGATGAGGATGGCGTAGGCGAAGAAGGTGGTGTCGGTGCCGAAGAAGTCCGGGCTGACCGCCTCGTTGCCGACCGCGTAGACGAAGCCGGCGATGGCGCCGAACATGCCGCCGAGCACGAGGGCCTGCATCTTGTAGAGGTAGACGTTCTTGCCGAGGCTGCGCACGGCGTCCTCGTCCTCGCGGATGCCCTTGAGCACGCGACCCCAGGGGGAGCGCACGAGCAGCCACACGAGCAGGCAGCGAGAGGAGCACGAGCGCCCAGCCCGACGATCAGGACGAAGATCTGGCGGTTGTTGAGCACGACCGGCCCGATGCTGCAGCGACAGGTCCTCCGAGAGCGGGCGACAGGGCGAAGAAGCCGGAGCTGAAGGACTGCTTGCCGTCGGAGCCGCCGAAGAACTCCTTGAAGGTGACCGACCGCACGAGCAGCCGGACGATCTCCGCCGCGGCGATCGTGACGATCGCGAGGTAGTCGGCGCGCAGCCGCAGGGTCGGGACGCCGAGCAGGAGCGCCAGCAGCACGGAGACGGCGAGGCCGATGAGGATGCCCCACCAGAAGTTGAGTCCGAGCTCGACCACGGTGACGGCGACCGAGTAGCCGCCGACGGCCATGAACGCCGACTGGCCGAAGTTCAGCAGGCCGGTGTAGCCGAACTGCATGTTGATGCCGATGGCCGCGAGGCCGAAGACGATCGCCTCGACGCCGAACGCCGAGGTGACCATCACCGAGAGGATGTATCCCCAGTCCATGACGACGCCCCTAACCCACGCGCTCGCGACGGCCGAGCAGGCCGTATGGACGGACAAGGAGGATGACGATCAGCACGAGGAGGGCGCCGACGCTCTTCAGCTCCGTCGGGATCACCAGCGTGGTCAGCTGCAGGAAGAGGCCGACGACGAGGGAGCCGACGATGGCGCCCCAGATCGTGCCGAGGCCGCCCAGCGTGACGGCGGCGAAGATCAGCAGCAGGATCTGGAAGCCCATCTGGAAGGACACCTGCTGGGTGAAGCCCAGCAGGATGCCGCCGAGACCCGCGAGGGCCGCGCCGAGCACCCAGACGAAGGTGATGACCCGCTCGACGTTGATGCCCGCGCTCGAGGCCAGGCTCGGGTTGTCGGAGACCGCGCGGGTCGCCTTGCCCATCCGGGTGCTTCTGCACGATCAGGACGACCGCGGCGAGCGCGACGAGCGCGACGACCATCGAGACGAAGTCGGTCGGGGTGATGGACACCGGACCGAACTCCAGGCCCGCCAGTCCCGGCGTACTCGGCGTAGGCCTGCTTGTCGCCGCCGTAGAAGAACAGGTAGAAGTTGCGCAGGAACAGGGCCAGGCCGATGGACACGATCATCATGGCGATGAGGCCGGTGCCGCGCTTGCGCAGGGGTTTCCACAGGCCGGCGTTGTTGAGCCAGCCGAAGGCGCCGGACAGGATGAGGCCGAGGATCGCCGCGAGCACGAACGGCAGCCCCATGCCTGCGTTCAGGGTCCAGGTGGCGAGGGCGCCGAAGGTGAGGATCTCGCCGTGCGCGAAGTTGGTCAGGCCGGTGGTGCCGTAGATGAGGGACAGACCCAGGGCGCCGAGCGCGATCATGAGGCCGAACTGGATGCCGGAGACGGTCAGCTGGGCGGCCTGCTCCCAGATCGGTCGTCGTCTTGGAGGTGCTGACGCCCAGCGGGAAGATGACGATGCGGTTGCTTCGTGGGCGGCTTCACGTGGTGACGACGGTGAGCTTGCTCGGATCGGTGAGCGCGACGCCCTCCGGCAGCGTCGCGGTGTCGATCGAGACCACGTAGTCGCCCTGTCCGGGCACCTCGATGACCCACTTGCCGTCGGCGCCGCTCGTGGTCGAGCCCTCGAAGCCCTCGCCCATGACCGTGATCGTCACCCCGCTCATCGGGGTCTTGGTGCTCTCGCCTCGGTTCTCCAGCCGGCCGCTGATGGTCTCGCCTTCGGCGACGGCCGGCTGGAGCAAGGCGAACAGTGCGACGAGTGCGACGAAGACGGCGCCCAAGGCGGCCATGATGCGTCGTTGCACGCCCGGCACTCCTCCCGTGAACCTCCCCTGCGCCCCGGCGCTGGCCGGCGAGGCAGTGCTGACGTGCGTCAGCGCCCGCAGCATAACCACGTTCTGGACACAGTCCGTGGGGGTATTCGGTAACCGCGACGTCACCTCTTGTTACGTTCCCGTCACGGGACGGATGAGGCAGGTGAGCCGGCCCGTGCACAGGGGCCGGCCCTGGTCGTCGGTGATGCGGACCTCGTAGCTCGTGACCGTTCGGCCGAGCGACAGCGGCTGCGCCACGGCGGTGACGATGCCCTCGCGCGCGCCCCGATGGTGGGTGCACGAGATGTCGAGCCCGACGACCATGAAGCCCTCGCCGGCGTGCAGGGCGGCCCCGATGGAGCCGGCCGTCTCGACCAGCACGGCGTTGGCGCCGCCGTGGAGCAGGCCGTACGGCTGGGTGTTGCCCGCGACCGGCATGGTGATCACGACGCGCTCGGGGCCGGCCTCGACGAGCGTCATCCCCATCGACTCGGAGAGGGCGCCCAGCGGGACGCGGTCGGTCGGGGTCTCGGCTGGTGTCATGGACGGAGAATAGGATCACGGCGTGCCGGAATCGAGACTGCTCCTGCTTGACGGCCATTCCCTCGCGTACCGGGCCTTCTACGCCCTCCCGGTCGAGAACTTCTCCACGACGACGGGGCAGCCGACGAACGCGGTCTTCGGCTTCACCTCGATGCTGATCAACGTGCTGCGCGACGAGCGGCCCACGCACGTGGCGGTGGCCTTCGACGTGTCCCGCCAGACCTTCCGCACCGAGTCGTTCCCCGAGTACAAGGCCAACCGGGCGTCGTCGCCGGCCGAGTTCGCCGGGCAGGTCGACCTGATCCGCGAGGTCCTCGCCGCCCTGGGCATCCCCGTGCTGAGCATCGACGGCTACGAGGCCGACGACATCATCGCGACGCTCGTCCGTCGCTCCGCTGACCGCGACATGACGGTCGACATCGTCACGGGCGACCGGGACGCCTTCCAGCTCGTGTCCGACCGGGTGACCGTCCTCTACCCGGTGAAGGGGGTCAGCGACCTCGCCCGGATGACCCCGGCGTCGGTGGAGGAGAAGTACGGGCTGCACGCCGGCCCAGTACCCCGACTACGCCGCCCTGCGGGGCGACCCGAGCGACAACCTGCCGGGCATCCCGGGCGTGGGGGAGAAGACCGCCGCGAAGTGGATCCGCGAGTACGGCTCGCTCGCGGAGCTCGTGGACCATGTCGACCAGGTGGGCGGCAAGGTCGGCGACGCGCTGCGGGCGGCGCTGCCGCAGGTGCTCGTCAACCGGCACCTCACCCAGCTCGTCGACGACGTGCCCGTGCCGCTCGACCTCGACGAGGCCGTGCTCGACCCCTGGGACCGCTCGGCGGTCGACCGGCTCTTCGACACCCTCCAGTTCCGGGCCCTGCGCGAGCGGCTCGACAAGGTGCGCCCCGCCTCCGACGACGAGCCGGTGGCAGCCGCCGGAGACACCGCGCAGCCCGACGCCGAGATCCTCGCCCTGGTCGGTGCGGCGGCGGCCGCGCTGGCTCGCCGCCGCGGTGGGCGTGCCGGCGGTCGCCCTGGCGGGCACCTGGGCGCGGGGCCGCGGGCTGGTCGACGCCGCTGCCGTCGTCGACGACCGCGGAGTCGTCGGCTACCTCGACTGCTCGGATGCGGCGACGGCCGAGGCCCTGCTCGACTGGCTGGCCGACCCCGCGGCGCCCAAGGACCTCCACGACGCCAAGGGCGCGGCCCTCGCGCTCGTCACGGCGGGCCGGCAGCTCGCGGGCGTCCGCCTCGACACCGCCCTCGCCGCCTACCTGGAGGCGCCCGGCCATCGCGGCTACGGGCTGTCCGACGTCGCCCAGCGGATCCTCGGCGTGAGCGTCGAGGTCGGCGCCGGTGGCGACCAGCTGCTGTTCGACACCGGCCGGGAGGCGGCCGAGGGCCTGGCCCGGGAGGCCGGGCGTGATCCGGCAGCTGGCCGCCGAGCTCGGGCCGCGGCTGGACGCCCAGGGCGTCCGGCACCTGCTCACCGACGTGGAGCTGCCGCTGGTGCCGCTGCTCGCGCACGATGGAGCACGCCGGCATCGCCGTCGACCTCGAGGGCCTGCGCGACGCTCTCCGCGGAGTTCGGCGCCGACATGCACCGGCGGAGGAGGTCGCGCAGCAGCTGGTCGGGCGGCCGTTCAACCTGGGCTCGCCGAAGCAGCTCCAGGAGATCCTCTTCGGCGAGCGCAACCTGCCGAAGACGAAGAAGATCAAGACCGGCTACACCACCGACGCCGAGGCCCTCCAGCAGCTGTTCGCGCAGACGGCCGACCCGCTGCTCGAGCAGCTGCTCGCCTGGCGCGACCGCTCCAAGCTGCGCCAGACCGTCGACGGCCTGATCCCGCTGGCCGACGCCGGCAGCCGCATCCACACCAGCTTCAACCAGATGGTCGCGGCCACCGGCCGGCTGTCGAGCGCCGACCCGAACCTGCAGAACATCCCGATCCGCACCGACGCCGGCCGCCGGATCCGCGGCTGCTTCGTCGTCGGCGCGGGCTACGAGACCCTGCTGACGGCGGACTACAGCCAGATCGAGATGCGGATCATGGCCCACCTCTCGGAGGACGCCGGCCTCATCGACGCCTTCCGCAGCGGCGAGGACCTCCACACCACCGTGGCCAGCCGGGTCTTCGGGGTCGCCGCGGCCGACGTCGACGCGGAGATGCGGCGGCGCACCAAGGCGATGTCGTACGGCCTGGCCTACGGCCTGTCCGCCTACGGGCTGTCCCAGCAGCTCGACATCTCCCCGGACGAGGCCAAGGGCCTCATGTCCGAGTACTTCGAGCGGTTCGGCGGGGTGCGCGACTACCTGGCCGAGGTGGTCGAGCGGGCCCGCATGCACGGGTACACCGAGACCATGATGGGCCGCCGCCGGTTCCTGCCCGACCTCAACAGCGACAACCGCCAGCGCCGCGAGATGGCCGAGCGGATGGCGCTCAACGCCCCCATCCAGGGCACGGCGGCCGACATCGTCAAGGTGTCCATGCTCGCAGGTCCAGGCCGGCCCTGGAGGCCGAGGGCCTGCGCAGCCGACTGCTCCTGCAGGTGCACGACGAGCTGGTGCTCGAGGTCTGGCCGGGGGAGCGGGAGGCCGTCGAGGCCCTCGTGCGACGCGGCGATGGCCGGCGCGGCCGAGCTGTCGGTCCCGCTGGACGTCTCCGTCGGCTTCGGGACCAGCTGGGAGTCGGCGGCCCATTGATGGTCGGCTGGACAGGAGCGTCGTGAACGAGGATCTGGCCGACATCTACCGGGACCTGCATGCAGCACCCGGAGCTCGCCTTCCAGGAGACCCGGACCGCCGGCATCGCCGCCGAGTGGCTCACCGCGCTCGGGTACGAAGCGGCGTCGGGCGTCGGCGGGACCGGGGTCGTCGGGGCTCCTGCGCAACGGGCCCGGGCCCGACGGTTCTGCTGCGCGCCGACATGGACGGCCTGCCCGTCGACCGAGGCGACCGGGCTCGCGTACGCGAGCCAGGCGCGGGGACGGATCCGCCGACGGCTCTGATGTCGCCGTGATGCACGCGTGCGGCCACGACGTCCACGTGACGTGCCTGATGGGCGCGGCCCGCGCCCTTGCCCAGGAGCGCGAGACTCGTGGACCGGCACCGTGATGGTCGTGTTCCAGCCCGCCGAGGAGGCGGGTGCAGGCGCCCAGGCCATGATCGACGACGGGATCTTCGAGCGATTCGGCCGGCCGGACGTCGTCCTCGGCCAGCACGTGGCCCCGCTGCCCGCGGGGTCCATCGGCCTGCGCACGGGTCCGGCGTTCGCTGCGGCGGACGCCCTCCGGGTCGTCCTCCACGGGCAGGGCGCGCACGGCTCGCGGCCCGAGACGTCAGTCGATCCCGTCGTCATGGCGGCGGCGGTCGTCCTCCGGCTCCAGACGGTGGTGTCCCGCGAGATCGGCGGCACGGATGTCGCGGTCGTGACGGTGGGGGCCCTGCACGCCGGCACGGCGAGCAACATCATCCCCGATCGCGCCGAGCTCCTCCTGAACATCCGGACCTTCGACCCGGCCGTCCGGGAGCGCGTCCTCGTCGGCCGTCGAGCGCATCATCCGGGCCGAGGCGGCGGCGTCCGGCGCACCGCGGGAGCCGGAGATCGAGGTGACGTCGTCGTTCCCCGCCGTGGTGAACGACCCGAGCGCGGTTGAGCGCACGCGTCCGGCCCTGGCGGCGCTGCCCGTCGTCATCGTCGACCCGGGCCTGGTGACCGGCAGCGAGGACGTCGGCCTGCTGGCGACGGCCGCGGGCGCCCCGTGCGTGTTCTGGCTCCTCGGCGGGGCCGATCCCGCGTTGTTCGCCGGGCTCGAGGGGGTGTCGGACGTGGCGGCACGGGTGGCCGATCTGCCGTCGAACCACTCGCCGCACTACGCACCCGTGATCGAGCCGACCCTGGATCTGGGCGTCCGCGCCCTCGTGGCGGCGGCCCGGACCTGGCTGGCGCCGGCCATCCGCCTAGGGCGTTTTGAGGTGTCCCCCCTCGGGGGAGTAGCCTTGGACGGCTGTACGCAGGGGTGGTTTCCCGGACATAGGGGTTGCCGCACGCTCACGGGCACCCGACGTCCAGTTCTGTCTACTTCAGGATCCCCTACTCCATGACAACCGCTACCACCACAACCGGCGCACCTCAGGTCGCCATCAACGACATCGGCTCCGCCGAGGACTTCATGGCGGCGATCGACGCCACCATCAAGTACTTCAACGACGGTGACATCGTCGAGGGCACCATCGTCAAGGTCGACCGCGACGAGGTCCTGCTCGACATCGGCTACAAGACCGAGGGCGTCATCCCGTCCCGCGAGCTGAGCATCAAGCACGACGTCGATCCCAGCCAGGTCGTCTCCGTGGGTGACCACGTCGAGGCCCTCGTCCTCACCAAGGAGGACAAGGAAGGCCGGCTGATCCTGTCCAAGAAGCGCGCCCAGTACGAGCGCGCCTGGGGCACGATCGAGCGCATCAAGGAAGAGGACGGCGTCGTCGAGGGCCAGGTCATCGAGGTCGTCAAGGGCGGCCTCATCCTCGACATCGGGCTGCGCGGCTTCCTGCCCGCGTCGCTCGTCGAGATGCGTCGCGTCCGCGACCTGCAGCCGTACGTCGGCAAGACCCTCGAGGCCAAGATCATCGAGCTCGACAAGAACCGCAACAACGTGGTCCTGTCGCGCCGTGCCTGGCTCGAGCAGACGCAGAGCGAGGTCCGTCAGACCTTCCTCACGCAGCTGCAGAAGGGCCAGATCCGCAGCGGCGTCGTCTCGTCCATCGTCAACTTCGGCGCCTTCGTCGACCTCGGTGGCGTCGACGGCCTCGTGCACGTGTCCGAGCTGTCCTGGAAGCACATCGACCACCCGTCCGAGGTCGTCGAGGTCGGCCAGGAGGTCACGGTCGAGGTGCTCGACGTCGACATGGACCGCGAGCGCGTCTCGCTGTCGCTGAAGGCGACGCAGGAGGATCCGTGGCAGCACTTCGCCCGGACCCACCAGATCGGCCAGGTCGTGCCCGGCAAGGTCACCAAGCTCGTCCCGTTCGGCGCGTTCGTGCGCGTCGAGGAGGGCATCGAGGGCCTGGTGCACATCTCCGAGCTCGCCGAGCGTCACATCGAGCTGCCGGAGCAGATCGTCCAGGTCAACGACGACATCTTCGTCCGGGTCATCGACATCGACCTCGAGCGTCGTCGCATCTCGCTGTCGCTCAAGCAGGCCAACGACTCGGCCGACGGCATCTCCGGCGAGGAGTTCGACCCGTACCTGTACGGCATGGCTCCGGCCTTCAACGAGGCCGGCGACTACATCGGCCCCGACGGCTTCGACCCGGAGACGGGCGAGTGGCGCGAGGGCTCCGAGGGCCAGCGCGCCGAGTGGGAGAAGCAGTACGCCGAGGCCCACGCCCGCTGGGAGGCGCACCGCAAGCAGGTCAGCGAGGCCCGCGAGGCCGACCAGGCCGCTGCCCTGGAGTCGGGCGACTCGGTGTCCAACTACTCCTCGGAGACCCCCGAGGCGGAGGGCACGCTGGCGTCCGACGAGGCGCTGCAGGCCCTGCGCGACAAGCTCACCGGCGAGTAGCCGAGCAGCACGCTCAACGAGGAGGGGCCCGGTCATCGCGACCGGGCCCTTCTCGTTGCGTGGTACTCCTCCCACCAGCGGCCGACCCACGTGGCGATGCACGCCTCGTTGCCCTCGGCGTCGGCCAGCACCCACCAGGACGGGGCGTGCTCGTCGGAGACGAGCCGGCCTCCCGCGGCGATCGCGGCCGCGACGCGCGCCTCCGCCTGCTCGTGCGGCACGGCGATGTCGACGTGGATCCGGTTGCGCTGCGGTCCGCGCCTCGTCCATCTGCTGGAACCAGATCGGCGCGGACAGTCCGCGCGGGTCGACGAGGTCCTCGTCGCCCTGATCGCGGTAGCCCAGGACTGCCCGCCAGAACGGCATGATCGCCGCCCGGTCGAGTGCGTCGATCGTGAGGTTGACCTGCTGGACGGACGTGGGGTCGGCCCGCACCCCGAGGCGGTCGGCGGCGGCCGAGATCAGCCGCGCCAGTTCCAGGTCGCGGGCGCTCAGGTCGCCGATGTCGTGGGAGACGAGCCGCACCGTGACGTCGGAGTAGCGCAGCTGCACGTCGGGGTGGTGGTCGAGGGCATCGGCCACGGCGCCGATCGCCTCCACCAGCGCGACTCCAGCGGCGAACGAGCCGGTGCGGTAGCAGGCGAAAGCCCGGCCGTACAGGACCCGCCAGTCCTCGACGCCGGCTGACTCGTGGAAGGTACGCGAGCTGATGCGGTCGCTCATGGCACCACGCTAGGCCGCGACCGTCCCCGTGCCCAGCCCCCGCACCCTCCGCAGGTGTCCTAGGGTCGGGGGATGACGCGACTGGGACTGACGGGGGGGATCGGGTCGGGCAAGTCGACCGTGGCACGGATGCTGGCCGAGCGTGGGGCGGTCGTCGTCGACGCCGACCAGATCGCCCGCGAGCTCGTCGAGCCCGGGTGGCGCCGCCCTCGCGGAGCTGGTCACCGAGTTCGGGCCGCGCATCCTGCAGGCGGACGGCTCCCTGAGCCGGGCGGAGCTGGCGTCCCTGGCCTTCAGCGACCCGCGGGCCACCGAGCGCCTCAACGCGATCATGCACCCGCTGATCGGGGCCGAGGCCCAGCGGCGGATCAACGACGAGCCGCAGGCCGAGGTGGTGGTCTACGACATGCCGCTGCTGGTCGAGACCGGGCAGGCAGGACCTCGTCGACCTGGTGGTCGTCGTGGACGTGCCCGAGGCGGTCCAGCTCGACCGGGCGGTGCGGCTGCGGGGCCTCGACGAGGCCGACGTGCACCGCCGCATGAGCGTGCAGGCGTCCCGCGAGGACCGGCTGGCCCGGGCCGACGTCGTCATCGACAACTCCGGCGGCCTGCCGCCGACCCACGAGCAGGTCGACCAGCTGTGGGACCGGCTCGTGGCGTCGGAGGCATCCAATACGGTGGACGGGTGACCCGTCCGGTAACCGATCTGCAGCGCAAGGTCGCCCCGTTCACGGTCAAGGCGCCCGTTCGAGCCGTCGGGCGACCAGCCGGAGGCGATCGCCGACCTCGCCCGCCGCATCCGCGCGGGCGAGAAGGACATCGTCCTGCTCGGGGCCACCGGCACCGGCAAGAGCGCCACGACGGCGTGGCTGGTCGAGGAGCTCCAGCGGCCCACGCTCGTGATGGCGCCCAACAAGACCCTCGCCGCGCAGCTCGTGTCCGAGTTCAAGGAGCTGCTGCCCGACAACGCGGTCGAGTACTTCGTCTCGTACTACGACTACTACCAGCCCGAGGCGTACATCCCGCAGAGCGACACCTACATCGAGAAGGACTCCTCGATCAACGAGGAGGTGGAGCGGCTGCGCCACTCGGCGACCAACAGCCTGCTCACCCGGCGTGACTGCATCGTGGTGGCCAGCGTGTCGGCGATCTACGGCCTGGGCACGCCTCAGGAGTACGTCGACCGCATGGTGCGGCTGCGGGTGGGCGAGGAGTACAACCGCGACAAGCTCCTGCGCGCCTTCGTCGACATCCAGTACACGCGCAACGACATCGCCTTCACGCGCGGCACGTTCCGGGTGCGCGGCGACACCGTCGAGGTGTTCCCGGTCTACGAGGAGCACCCGGTGCGGATCGAGCTCTTCGGCGACGAGATCGAGCGGCTGATGACGCTGCACCCGCTCACCGGCGAGATCCTCACCGAGGACCCGGAGATGTACGTCTTCCCGGCGACGCACTACGTGGCCGGTCCCGAGCGCATGGAGCGGGCCATCACCGGCATCGAGGCGGAGCTCGAGCAGCGCCTCGCGGAGCTGGAGCGCCAGGGCAAGCTGCTCGAGGCCCAGCGGCTGCGCATGCGCACGACCTACGACGTCGAGATGATGCGGCAGATCGGCTCCTGCGCGGGCATCGAGAACTACTCGCGGCACATCGACGGCCGAGAGCCGGGCAGCCCGCCGAACTGCCTGCTCGACTACTTCCCCGACGACTTCCTCATCGTCCTCGACGAGTCGCACGTCACCGTGCCCCAGATCGGGGCGATGTACGAGGGCGACATGAGCCGCAAGCGCACCCTCGTGGATCACGGCTTCCGGCTGCCCGAGCGCGATGGACAACCGTCCGCTGCGGTGGGACGAGTTCGTCGAGCGCATCGGCCAGACCGTCTACCTGTCCGCCACCCCCGGGCCGTACGAGCTCGGCAAGGCGCAGGGCGACGTCGTCGAGCAGGTCATCCGGCCCGACCGGCCTGGTGGACCCGGAGATCGTCCTCAAGCCCACCACGGGGCAGATCGACGACCTGATGGGGGAGATCCGCGAGCGGTCCGAGCGCGGCGAGCGCGTGCTCGTCACCACGCTCACCAAGCGGATGGCCGAGGACCTCACCGACTACCTGCTCGAGCACGGGGTGCGGGTGCAGTACCTGCACTCCGAGGTCGACACCCTCCGTCGCGTCGAGCTGCTGCGCGAGCTGCGGCTGGGCGTCTTCGACGTCCTCGTCGGCATCAACCTCCTCCGCGAGGGCCTCGACCTGCCCGAGGTGTCGCTGGTGGCCATCCTCGACGCCGACAAGGAGGGCTTCCTGCGGTCGGAGACCTCCCTGATCCAGACGATCGGCCGCGCGGCGCGCAACGTGTCCGGCCAGGTGCACATGTACGCCGACAAGGTGACCCCGTCGATGCAGCGGGCCATCGACGAGACGACCCGCCGCCGCGCCAAGCAGGTGGCCTACAACGAGGCCCACGGCGTCGATCCGCAGCCGCTGCGCAAGAGGATCGCCGACATCACCGACCTCCTGGCCCGCGAGGACGCCGACACGCAGGAGCTGCTGGCGCAGGCGCCGACCGGCAAGGGCGGGCGCACCCGCAAGGGGGGCCGGTCCCTCGCGGCCGACGAGCTGCTCCGGCTCATCGAGGACCTCACCGCGCAGATGCACGCCGCGGCCGCCGAGCTCCAGTTCGAGCTGGCGGCCCGACTGCGCGACGAGGTGTCCGACCTGAAGAAGGAGCTGCGCGGCATGCGAGAGGCGGGCACGGCGTGAGGATCGGCACCTGATGGACGTTCCCGGCTGGCTCTGGGCCGCCACGATCGTCGTCCTCATCGGGGTCATCACGATCGACCTGATCCTGGTCGACCGTCGACCGCACCCCTTCGGGCCGAACGAGGCGCTGCGGTGGGTGATCTTCTACGTCTCGATGGCGGCGCTGTTCGCGGTCTTCATCTCCGTCTACTTCGGCCTGGAGTACGGCGGGCAGTTCGTCGCCGGCTACCTGATGGAGTACTCGCTCAGCGTCGACAACCTGTTCGTGTTCATGGTGATCATGGGCTCGTTCGCGGTGCCGCCCGCCCTCCAGCACCGCGTCCTGCTCGTCGGGATCGTCATCGCCCTGTTCCTGCGCGGGATCCTCATCGTCATCGGCGCCGAGCTGATCGAGCGGTTCTCCGGCACGTTCTACCTGTTCGGCGCCTTCCTGCTGTTCACGGCGTGGCAGGTGTGGACGGCGGAGGACGAGGAGCCCGACCCGAACGGCAACGGGTTCATGCGCTGGATCGGCGCCCGGGTGCCCACCTCGCCGCACTACGACGGCACCAAGCTGACCACGCGGGTCGCCGGGCGCCGGGCGCTGACGCCCGATGGCCATGGTGATGCTGGCGATCGGCACCACCGACCTGCTCTTCGCCCTCGACAGCATCCCCGCCGTGTTCGGCATCACCAGCGAGGCCTACCTGGTGTTCGCCGTCAACGCGTTCGCGCTGATGGGCCTGCGCCAGCTCTACTTCCTGCTCCAGGGCCTGCTCGGCCGGCTCCAGCACCTCAACCGGGGCCTGGCGATCATCCTCGCCTTCATCGGCGTGAAGCTCGTGCTCGAGGCGATCCACGAGACGACGAGCCTCGACGTGCCGGTGATCCCGGTCTGGTTCTCCCTCGTGTTCATCGTCGGCGTGCTGACTGTGACAGCTCTGACTAGTGTGTATGCGACGCGCAATTCGACCCCGGCCGAGCCGGATCGGACCCCCGACCTGACCGAAGGTGAAGGCTGACACGTGGACGTAACCCTCGCCCTCTGGGCGGTGACGCTCCTGGGCATCACCGGGCTGATCGTCCTGGACTTCGTGACCGTGAGTCGCAAGCCGCATGAGGTGATGTTCAAGGAGGCGATGCTCTGGTCGATCTTCTACATCGGCATCGCCATCGCCTTCGGCGTCGCGATGTGGGTGTGGCAGGGCAGCGACATCGGCACGCAGTACTTCGCGGCCTACCTGGTCGAGAAGTCGCTCAGCGTCGACAACCTCTTCGTCTTCATCATCATCCTCACGCAGTTCGCCGTGCCCATCGAGCTGCACCAGCGGGTGCTGCTCGTCGGCGTCGTGCTCGCGCTCATCATGCGGGCGATCTTCATCGCGATCGGTGCGGCCGCCCTCGCCGCCTTCGCCTTCACGTTCGTGATCTTCGGCGCGATCCTGATCTGGACCGGCATCCAGCTGGCCCGGCACCGAAACGAGGACCCCGAGCCGAAGGACAACGTGGTCGTCCGGGTCGTGCGCAAGCGCTACCTCGTGAGCGACGACTACGACGGCACGAAGCTGTTCACGCGCATCGACGGCCGCAAGGCCGTCACGCCGCTGCTGCTCGTCATGGTCGCCATCGGCTCCACCGACCTGCTGTTCGCCCTCGACTCGATCCCGGCGACCTTCGGCGTCACCCAGGAGCCCTACCTCGTCTTCGCCGCCAACGCCTTCGCCCTGCTGGGCCTGCGGGCGCTGTACTTCCTGCTCAAGGGGCTGCTCGACAAGCTCGTCTACCTGTCGACCGGGCCTCTCGATCATCCTCATCTTCATCGGCGTCAAGCTGGTGCTGACCTGGGCGCACGAGACGTGGCCGGACACCGTCCCCAAGATCCCGACGAACGTCAGCCTGACCTTCATCATCGGGGTGCTGCTGATCACCGGCGTCGCATCGTGGCTCAAGGTGCGCAAGGACCCGACCGCCATCGCGCACGCCGGCCGCATGACCGGCGGCGACCACCACGACGACGAGGCGCGGCCCCACGGGCTGACCGGCGTCAGCGCTTGCGCTCGACCTCGACCAGGTCGGCGTCGCACGTGCGCACGCTGCAGGTGGGTCACGAGGGTCCCGATCGCGAGGACGAGGACCGGCAGCAGCCAGGTGAGCACCCAGGTGAGGCGGACGTCCATGTCGTCCGTCACCGAGTTGACGAAGCCGAAGACCACCCAGCCGACGACGACGCCCCAGATGACCAGGCCGGCGATCCAGAGCTGACGGGTCTTGCGCAGCGAGTCGCGACGGCGCAGCAGGTCGTTGGCACGGGCGTTCTGCTTGGGCACGGGGTGTCCTCTCGGATGTTCGGTGGGTCGCACGCTAGCGGCTGGCGTGGGCCGTCGATCGGACGCCGATCCACGGGACAGATCGGCGATGAGCGCCCGGAATGCCGGGTTCATCGTCGCTTGGCCCGGTTTCCGGGACAAACGGGGGAGTGCTACCAGCCGCGGTCGCGCCACTCGGCCAGGGACGGGCGCTCGGCGCCGATCGTGGTGTCCCAGCCGTGGCCGGGGTAGACCCAGGTCTCGTCCGGCAGCCGGTCGAAGAGCTTGGCGACGACGCCCGTGTAGCAGGGAGTCGAAGTCCTCGGGCTGGTGCGTCTTGCCCACGCCCGCCCGGGAACAGGCAGTCGCCGGTGATGCAGGTGCGGCTGGCCCTCCGGGTCGTCGTAGAGGAGGGCGATCGACCCGGGCGTGTGGCCGACGAGGTGGATCGCCTCCAGCGAGCAGGTCCCCACCTCGATCCGGTCGCCGTCGAGGAGGAGCCGGTCGGTCGGGACGGGGATGCCCGGGCGCGTCGAGGGCGTGGGCGGCGGTCGGGGCCCCGGTGCGCTCGACCACCTCGGCCAGCGCCTGCCAGTGGTCGGGGTGCCGGTGGGTGGTGACGATGAGGGAGATCCCGTCGGGCCCGATGAGGTCCATGATGCGGTCGGGCTCGGCGGCGGCGTCGACGAGCACCTGGGTGCCCGTCTCCTGGCAGCGCAGCAGGTAGCAGTTGTTGTCGTACGGACCGACCGCGAGCTTGCTGATCAGCAGGTGGCTGAGCTCGTGGACGTCTGCCGGTCCACCGACCGTCACCCGGCCGTTATACATTCAGGGCTCCGTTCCTGGACGGCTGCACCATCTGGTTGACGACGAACGATATCCCCTGGAGAGGACCTGCGGTGGGCGAGCGACTGGTCGTGCGCGGTGCCCGCGAGCACAACCTCAAGGACGTCTCGCTGGACCTGCCCCGCGACGCCCTCATCGTGTTCACCGGCCTGTCCGGCTCCGGCAAGTCGAGCCTCGCCTTCGACACGATCTTCGCCGAGGGCCAGCGGCGCTACGTGGAGAGCCTGTCCTCGTACGCCCGGCAGTTCCTCGGCCAGATGGACAAGCCCGACGTCGACTTCATCGAGGGCCTGTCCCCGGCGGTGTCGATCGACCAGAAGTCCACCTCCCGCAACCCGCGGTCGACGGTCGGCACCATCACCGAGGTCTACGACTACCTGCGCCTGCTGTACGCGCGCATCGGGGTCCCGCACTGCCCGATCTGCGGCGACGTCATCGCCCGGCAGACGCCGCAGCAGATCGTCGACCAGGTGCTCGAGCTGCCGTCCGGCACCCGGTTCCAGGTGCTGGCACCGGTGGTCCGCGAGCGCAAGGGGGAGTACGCCGACCTCTTCCGCCAGCTCGTGGCCCAGGGCTACTCGCGGGTGCGGGTCGACGGCGTCGTCGTCGGGCTCGACGACGTGCCCGTCGCTCAAGAAGCAGGAGAAGCACACGATCGAGGTGGTCGTCGACCGGCTGACCGTCAAGCCGGAGTCGCGGCGGCGCCTGACCGACTCGGTCGAGACCGCCCTGGGCCTGGCCGGCGGCCTCGTGGTGCTGGAGTTCGTCGACCTCGACGACACGGACCCCGACCGGGAGCGCACGTTCAGCGAGCACCTGGCCTGCCATCGCGACGGGCTCTCCTTCGAGGAGCTCGAGCCGCGGTCGTTCTCGTTCAACTCCCCGTTCGGTGCCTGCCCGGTGTGCACGGGCCTGGGCACCCGGCGCGAGGTCGATCCGGAGCTGATCGTCCCCGACGACGAGCTGTCGCTGGACCGAGGGCGCGCTCGCGCCGTGGTCGCGCGGCCAGGTCTCCGACTACTTCCGGCGCCTGCTCGAGGCGATGTGCGACGAGCTCGACATCAGCATGGACACGCCGTGGCGAGACGCTGCCGGCCAAGGCGCGCACCTCGCTGCTCCACGGGCACCCGGCCGAGATCCACGTCCGCTACAAGAACCGGTACGGCCGCCAGCGGTCGTACTACACGTCCTACGAGGGCGTCATCCCCTTCGTCCAGCGCCGGCACGCGGAGTCCGACAGCGACGCGAGCCGCGAGCGCTTCGAGGGCTTCATGCGCGAGGTGCCCGTGCGCGGCGTGCGGCGGCTCGCGGCTCAAGCCCATCTCGCTGGCCGTCACGGTCGAGGACCACAGCATCGCCGACATCGCCGCGCTGCCGATCGGGGAGGCGGCCGACATGCTCCGGGGACTGCGGCTGTCCGAGCGCGACGCGGCGATCGCCTCCCGCGTCCTCAAGGAGGTCAACGAGCGGCTGCAGTTCCTCGTCGACGTCGGCCTGCACTACCTGTCGCTCGACCGGGCGGCGGGCACGCTGGCCGGCGGCGAGGCGCAGCGCATCCGGCTGGCCACCCAGATCGGCTCGGGCCTCGTCGGCGTCCTCTACGTGCTCGACGAGCCCAGCATCGGGCTGCACCAGCGCGACAACCACCGGCTCATCGAGACGCTGATCCGGCTCCGCGACCTGGGCAACACCCTGATCGTCGTCGAGCACGACGAGGACACCATCAAGACCGCCGACTGGGTCGTCGACATCGGCCCGGGCGCGGGCGAGCACGGCGGCGAGGTCGTCGTCAGCGGCACGGTGGCGGACCTGCTCGCCAGCACGGAGTCCATCACCGGCCAGTACCTCAGCGGCCGCCGCTCGATCGAGGTGCCCGCGATCCGGCGACCCGCAGGACGGCCGCGTCATCACGATCCAGGGGGCGAGCGAGCACAACCTGCGCGACGTGTCCGCCTCCTTCCCGCTCGGCAACTTCGTGGCGGTCACCGGCGTCAGCGGCTCCGGCAAGTCGACGCTGGTCAACGACGTGCTCTACAACGTGCTGGCCCGCGACCTCAACGGCGCCCGCACCGTGCCGGGCCGGCACAAGCGCGTCGTCGGCCTCGACGCCGTCGACAAGGTCGTCCACGTCGACCAGAGCCCGATCGGCCGCACGCCCCGCAGCAACCCGGCCACGTACACCGGGGTCTTCGACAACATCCGCAAGCTGTTCGCCGAGACGCCCGAGGCCAAGGTGCGGGGCTACCTGCAGGGCCGGTTCTCGTTCAACGTCAAGGGCGGCCGCTGCGAGGCCTGCTCCGGCGACGGCACCATCAAGATCGAGATGAACTTCCTGCCCGACGTCTACGTGCCGTGCGAGGTCTGCCACGGCGCCCGCTACAACCGCGAGACGCTCGAGGTGCACTACAAGGGCCGGACGATCGCCCAGGTGCTCGACATGCCCATCGAGGAGGCGCTCGAGTTCTTCGCGGCCGTCCCGGCGATCGCCCGGCACCTGGCCACCCTCGTCGACGTCGGCCTCGGCTACGTGCGCATGGGCCAGTCGGCGCCGACGCTCAGCGGCGGCGAGGCCCAGCGCGTCAAGCTCGCCGCCGAGCTGCAGAAGCGCTCGACCGGGCGCACCATCTACGTGCTGGACGAGCCGACCACCGGCCTGCACTTCGAGGACATCCGCAAGCTGCTCGGCGTCCTGCAGAGCCTGGTCGACAAGGGCAACACGGTCATCGTGATCGAGCACAACCTCGACGTCATCAAGACGGCCGACTGGGTCATCGACATGGGACCCGAGGGCGGGTCGGGCGGCGGCCGGGTCATCGCCACCGGCACGCCGGAGGAGGTCGCCACGCGTCGCGGAGAGCCACACCGGGACCTTCCTCGCCCCGCTGCTCGTGGGCCGCGCCGCGGCGGCACCGCCGGCTCGCGACCCGCACGAAGGCGGCCGCCGCGCGCGCGAGCCGTCGAAACGGCGCGTTAAGTCTTCGTAAAGACCGGTCCCGCCCGACTGTCGCGGATCGGCCGGCGTGTCCTAGCGTGGTGTTGAAGGTTCAACTTTCCGCGACCGCAGGGAGACCACGATGGAGATCGAGCGACGCA
This sequence comes from uncultured bacterium, assembly GCA_963707385.1. Classification (GTDB taxonomy): domain Bacteria; phylum Actinomycetota; class Actinomycetes; order S36-B12; family S36-B12; genus UBA10649. The sequence goes on from CAVPPK010000009.1 coordinate 356,789, forward strand.
CCGTGCTGCAGGCCGGCGGCATCCTCGCCGTGGGCGGCCTCGTGGCCGCCTGCTCCTCGGGCAGTGGCGACGCGACCGCGTCCACCGCGCGGCCAGCGAGGCCGCCGGCTCCGCTCCGGCCGGCTCGGCTGCGGCCTCGACGTCCTCGGGCGGCGCCGGCGTGGCGCAGGTGTCCGACATCCCGGTCGGCGGCGGCGTCATCCTCGACGACCCGGCGGTGGTCATCACCCAGCCGGCCGAGGGCGAGGTCAAGGCCTTCACGGCGATCTGCACGCACCAGGGCTGCCTGGTGTCCGAGGTCGTCGACAACGAGATCATCTGCCCCTGCCACGGGTCGCGGTTCTCGGCGGTGGACGGCTCGGTCACCAACGGACCGGCGACCACGGCGCTGTCGGCTGCCGGGGTGGTCGTCGAGGGCGGCAGCGTCGTCCTCAGCTGACGGGTGCCGGCCGCCGCACCCGACTTCCTAGGCTGGGGTCATGGCTGACCCGGCGACGCTACCGACCTGCGCGCCGGGGAGATCCCGACGGACCCGGGCGTGTACCGGTTCCGCGACGACCACGGCCGGGTCGTCTACGTCGGCAAGGCTCGCAACCTGCGGTCGCGGCTGAACTCCTACTTCGCCGACCCGTCGGGCCTGCATCCCCGCACGCGGTCGATGGTGACCACCGCCGCCTCCGTGGACTGGGTCGTCGTGGCCACCGAGGTCGAGGCGCTCGCGCTCGAGTACTCGTGGATCAAGCAGTACGACCCGCGGTTCAACGTGAAGTACCGCGACGACAAGAGCTATCCGTACCTCGCCATCACGGTGGGGGAGACGTTCCCGCGGGCCGCCGTCGTGCGGGAGGCCAAGCGCAAGGGCACCCGGTACTTCGGGCCCTACGCCCATGCCTGGGCCATCCGCGACACCCTCGACCAGCTCGTGCGCGTCTTCCCGATCCGCACCTGCCGCGACGGCGTCTTCCGCCGCGCGGCCAGCAGGTCGGGCGGCCGTGCCTGCTCGGCTACATCGACAAGTGCAGCGCGCCGTGCGTCGGTCGGATCGAGCCCGACGACTACCGCGCGCTCGTCGAGGACCTGTGCTCGTTCCTCGCCGGGCAGTCGGAGACGTATGTGCGCTCCGTCGAGCGGCAGATGCGGGAGGCCTCCGAGCGGCAGGAGTACGAGGACGCCGCGCGGTACCGCGACCGGCTCGGCGCGCTCACCCGGGCACTGGAGAAGAACGCGGTCGTGTTCGACGACAGCACCGATGCCGACGTCATCGGCATCGCCGAGGACGACCTCCAGATGGGCGTGCAGGTCTTCCACGTGCGCGCCGGGCGCATCCGCGGCGAGCGGGGCTTCGTGGTCGAGAAGGCGGAGGACCTCAGCACCTCGGGCTACCTCGAGCGCGTGCTCCAGCGGCTCTACGCGGAGTCCGACGTCACGGCGCCGCCCAAGGAGGTGCTGCTCTCCGCGCCGCTCGACGACCCCCGGCCGTGGAGCGCGTGGCTCAGCGGGATGCGCGGTGCGAAGGTCGACGTCCGCACGCCGCAGCGCGGCGACAAGCGCGCGCTGATGGCCACGGCCGTCACCAACGCCGAGAACACGCTGCGCCTGCACACCGCCCGCCGGTCCGGGCGACCTCACGACCCGCAGCCAGGCGCTGCGCGAGCTGCAGGACGCGCTCGCTCTGCCCGAGCCGCCGCTGCGCATCGAGTGCATCGACATCTCGACCCTGCAGGGCCAGGACACCGTCGCCTCGCTGGTCGTGTTCGAGGACGGCCTGCCGCGCAAGCGCGACTACCGCTCGTTCATCATCCGCACCGAGGGCGCCGACGACACCGCGGCGGTGGCGGAGGTGGTGACCCGCAGGTTCCAGTCGCGCGAGCCGGAGCCGGAGGACGACGGCCGGCGGTTCGCCTACCCGCCGGCCCTCCTCGTCATCGACGGCGGTGCCCCGCAGGTGCGCGCCGCCCAGGACGCGCTGATGTCGGTCGGCATGGGCGACCTGCCCGTCGTCGGCCTGGCGAAGCGACTCGAGGAGGTGTGGCTGCCGGACGAGGCGGACCCGGTGATCCTGCCGCGCACGAGCGAGGCGCTCTACCTCCTGCAGCGGGTGCGCGACGAGGCGCACCGCACGGCCATCGCCCTGCATCGCAAGCGGCGCGGGCAAGCGGGCGACCGTCAGCACGCTCGACGCCGTCCCGGGCCTCGGCCCGGCGAAGTCGAAGGCACTGCTGCGTCACTTCGGGTCGGTGCGCGCGGTCCGCGCGGCGAGCGAGACGGAGCTGGCCGACGCACCCGGGATCGGCCCGGCCCTCGCGCGGTCGATCCGCGCCACCCTCGATGCCGGCTCGCCTGCCAGCGGCGACGCTGACGCCAACGAGCGCGCCCGATCGGCCATGATGGGCATGTCGACGAGCGGAGAGACAGCGATGGACGACGCACGTGAGGTGCAGCACGGCCTGCGGCTGGCCCTCGTCACCGGCATGTCGGGTGCCGGACGGTCGACGGCGGCGCGGGCGCTGGAGGACCTGGGCTGGTTCGTGATCGACAACATGCCGCCGTCGCTGCTGCAGTCGGCGATCGACCTCGCCCGTCGCACCCCCGACGTCGACCGGGTCGGCGTCGTGCTGGACGCGCGCGGAGGCTCGTTCTTCCGACAGGTGTCCGAGGTGATCGAGGGGCTGCCGCAGGAGGGCGTGGACCTGCGCACGGTGTTCCTCGAGGCCTCCGACGAGGCCCTGGTCCGTCGCTTCGAGAGCTCCCGGCGCCCGCATCCGCTGCAGCACGGCATGCGCATCCTCGACGGCCTCGCGGCCGAGCGGGCGCTGCTGGGCGACCTGCGAGCCAACGCCGACCTCGTCATCGACACCACGTCGATCAACGTGCACGAGCTGCGCCGGCGCATCGAGGACGCCTTCGCGGAGAGCGAGCCGGTGCAGCTGACCTGCACCGTGCTGTCCTTCGGCTTCAAGTACGGGATCCCGGTCGACGCCGACATGGTCGCGGACGCGCGCTTCCTGCCGAACCCCTACTGGGACGAGCAGCTGCGGCCGCTGACCGGCCAGGATCCGCGCGTGGCCGCGGACGTCCTCGGCCGGCCGGGCGCGCAGGAGTTCATCGACACGTACAAGAACCTCGTCCGGATCGTCTCCGACGGCTACCTGCGCGAGGGCAAGCGCTACGTGACCGTCGCCGTGGGCTGCACGGGCGGCAAGCACCGCAGCGTGGCGATCGCCGAGGCGCTCACCGCGCGGCTCGCGGCCGACGGCATCGCAGCGTCCTGCATCCATCGCGACCTGGGCCGCGAATGAGCCGTCCGCGGCTCCCCGCACGCTCGGCTCCGCGTCGCATCGGCGTGTCGTCGCGCTCGGGGGCGGGCACGGCCTCGCATCCTCGCTGCAGGCCCTGCGCCGGGTGACCGACTCGCTCACCGCCGTCGTCGGCGTGGCCGACGACGGCGGGTCCAGCGGCCGGCTGCGCGCGGAGTTCGGCATCCTGCCGCCGGGGGACCTGCGGATGGCCCTGGCCGCGCTGTGCGGCGACGACGCCTGGGGCCGCACCTGGGAGCAGGTCATCCAGCACCGGTTCGGCGGGGAGGGGGAGCTGGCCGGCCACTCGGTCGGCAACCTGCTGATCACCGCCCTGTGGGAGCAGTCCGGCGACGCCGTGACCGGGCTCGACTGGGTGGCGGCGCTGCTGGAGGCGAACGGCCGGGTGCTGCCCTGCAGCGAGGTGCCGCTCACGATCGTCGCGGAGGTGCTGGGCCACGACCCGGCGCATCCCGAGCAGGTCTGCGTCGTGCGGGGCCAGGTCGAGGTCGCCACGACGCCCGGCGACGTCCTGCACATCAGCCTCGACCCGCCGGAGCCGCCGGCCTGCCGCGAGGCCGTGGCGGCGATCCAGGAGGCGGACGCCATCGTCCTGGGCCCGGGCTCCTGGTACACGTCGGTCATCCCGCACCTCGTGATCCCGGAGCTGGCCCGCGCGATCACCGACAGTCCGGCCCGTCGCATCGTCGTGCTCAACCTCAATCCGCAGGTCGGCGAGACCACCGGCTACGCGGCGCACACGTACCTCGACGTGCTCTACAACTACCTTCCGGACCTGCGGATCGACACGGTCATCGCCGACCGGCAGCCACGTCGAGGACCTCGCCGCGCTGCGCACGTCGGCCGCCGATCTCGGCGCCGAGGTGTTCCTGATGGACGTCGCCCGAAGCGGCCCGGGGAACGCCGGAATGCACGACCCGCAGCGGCTGGCCGTGGCATTCGATACGGTGCTGGCCTAGGAGGCCGAGGCAGACGCGGCCGTGGCGGGATCGGAGCAGGCACGCCCAATGGCGATGACGGCCGCGGTGAAGGACGAGCTCAGCCGCGTCGAGGTCACGAAGGCCTGCTGCCGCAAGGCCGAGGTCGTCGACGATCCTGCGCTTCGCCGGCGGCCTGCACATCGTCGCCGGGCACATCGTCATCGAGGCCGATCTCGACACGGGCGCCACCGCCCGTCGGCTCCGCAAGGACATCTTCGACGTCTACGGGCACGAGAGCGACGTCGCCATGGTGCAGTCCGGCGGCCTGCGCAAGGGCACCCGCTACCTCGTGCGGGTCGTCGACGGGGGAGAGGCGCTCGCGCGGCAGACCGGCATCGTCGACGGCAGCGGCCGGCCCGTTCGCGGCCTGCCGCCGGCCATCGTGTCGGGCGGCCTGTGCGACTGCGAGTCCGCATGGCGCGGGGCCTTCCTCGCGCACGGCTCGCTCACCGAGCCCGGTCGCTCCTCCTCGCTGGAGATCACCTGCCCCGGCCCCGAGGCGGCGCTCGCCCTCGTGGGCGCGGCCCGCCGGCTCGGCATCGCCGCCAAGTCCCGCGAGGTGCGCGGGCGTCGACCGGGTCGTCATCCGCGACGGCGACGCGATCAGCGCCATGCTCACCCGGCTCGGCGCCCACGAGTCCGTGATGGCCTGGGAGGAGCGGCGCATGCGCCGCGAGGTGCGGGCCACCGCCAACCGGCTGGCCAACTTCGACGACGCCAACCTGCGCCGGTCGGCCCGCGCTGCCGTGGCGGCCGGCGCCCGCGTGCAGCGGGCCATGGAGATCCTCGGCGACGAGGTGCCCGACCATCTCGTGGTGGCCGGACGGCTGCGCCTGGAGCACCAGCAGGCCAGCCTGGAGGAGCTCGGCGCGCTCGCCGACCCGCCGATGACCAAGGACGCGATCGCCGGGCGCATCCGCCGCCTGCTGGCGCTCGCCGACAAGCGCGCCGCCGAGCTGGGCGTCCCGAGCACCGAGGCGGCGCTCGGCCCGGACCTGATGCTCCCCTGAGGGCTCCCGCGCCCCGTTCCTCGGACGCCCATCTGTCGGCCGTCAAAGGGTCCCGCTCCGGTAACCATTCGGTAACGACTTCTCGCTAGGATGGAAGCGTTTGCGGGAACGCCGCAGACCGCCCACGAGGCACCGAACCGTCAGCGAGGAGCAACGCAGTGACAATCAAGGTCGGCATCAACGGCTTCGGCCGAATCGGTCGCAACTTCTACCGGGCCGTGGTCACCAGCGGCGCTGACATCGAGATCGTCGGCATCAACGACCTGACCGACACCAAGACCCTGGCGCACCTGCTCAAGTACGACAGCATCCTCGGCCGTCTCGGCAAGGACGTCGTCGCGGGCGACGGCGAGATCGTCATCGACGGCAACGCGATCCCGGTCTTCGCCGAGCGCGATCCCGCCGCCCTGCCGTGGGCCAAGGTCGGCGCCGACATCGTCATCGAGTCGACCGGCTTCTTCACCGAACGCCGAGGACGCCAAGCAAGCACATCGACCGCGGGCGCCAAGAAGGTCATCATCTCCGCGCCGGCCAAGGGCGAGGACATCACCATCGTCATGGGCGTCAACGACGAGCGACTACGACCCGGCGACGCACAACATCATCTCCAACGCGTCCTGCACCACCAACTGCCTCGCGCCGATGGCCAAGGTCATCGACGACACGTTCGGCATCGAGCGCGGCCTCATGACCACGATCCACGCGTACACGAACGACCAGAACGTGCTCGACTACCCGCACAAGGACCTGCGTCGCGCCCGCGCCGCGGCCCTCAACATGATCCCGACCACGACCGGCGCCGCGAAGGCCATCGCCCTCGTCATGCCGCAGCTCAAGGGCAAGCTCGACGGCTACGCGATGCGCGTCCCGGTCCCGACCGGCTCGGCCACCGACCTCACGGTCGAGCTCAAGAAGCCGGCCACGAAGGAAGAGATCAACGCCGCGATCAAGGCCGCCGCCGATGGCCCGCTCAAGGGGATCCTGCAGTACACCGAGGACCCGATCGTGTCGACCGACATCGTCACCGACCCGTCGTCGTGCATCTTCGACTCCGGCCTGACCTACGTGAACGGCAACATGGCCAAGGTCGTCGGCTGGTACGACAACGAGTGGGGCTACAGCAACCGCCTCGTCGACCTCGTCGGCCTCGTCGGCTCGAAGCTCTGAGGCTCGGATGAAGTCACTCGACGACCTCCAGGTCGCCGGGCGGACCGTGCTGGTCAGGGCGGACTTCAACGTCCCCCTGGCCGACGGTCCGGACGGCCCGGACGACACCAAGGTGATCACCGACGACGGACGCATCCGTGCGGCCCTCCCGACGCTGCAGCTACCTGCGCGACCAGGGCGCCAAGGTCGTGCTCATCGCGCACCTCGGCCGGGCCAAGGGGGAGCGGGTCGAGGGGCTGACGCCTGCAGCCCGTCGCCGACCGGCTCAGCGAGCTCCTCGACGCGGACGTCGAGGTGGCCGACGACATCACCGGGCCGCACGCGCGGGCGATGGTCGACGCGCTCGAGCCCGGCGACGTCGTGCTGCTGGAGAACATCCGCTTCGACGCGCGGGAGACCAGCAAGGTCCCCGAGGAGCGCCAGGCGCTGGCGGCCGAGCTGGCCGCGCTGGCCGACGTGTACGTGTCCGACGGCTTCGGGGTCGTGCACCGCAACCAGGCGTCCGTCACGGACGTCGCCCGCCTGCTGCCGAACGCGGCCGGACGGCTCGTGCACAAGGAGGCGTCCGTCTTCGGCAAGCTGCTGACCGACCCCGACCGGCCGTACGCGGTCGTCCTCGGCGGCTCCAAGGTCAGCGACAAGCTCGGCGTGATCGGCAACCTGATCACCCGCGTCGACCGACTGCTCATCGGCGGCGGAATGGCCTACACGTTCCTCGCCGCGCAGGGCCACGAGGTCGGCACCTCGCTGCTCGAGGCCGACCAGGTCGACACCGTGCGGGGCTTCATCGACCAGGCCACGGCCAAGGGCGTCGAGCTGCTCCTGCCCGTCGACGTCGTGATCGCCGACGCGTTCGCGGCCGATGCGGCGACCCAGGTCGTCGCGGCGGACGCCATCCCGGCCGGCTGGATGGGCCTGGACATCGGCCCGCTCACCCGCGAGCTCTTCGCCTCGAGGATCGCGGACGCGGGCACCGTCGTCTGGAACGGCCCCATGGGCGTGTTCGAGATGGAGCCGTTCGCCGCGGGCACGCTGGCCGTGGCGCGCGCCATGGCCGACTCGTCGGCGCTCACCGTCATCGGCGGCGGCGACTCGGCCGCGGCCGTGCGCATCCTCGACGTCGACGAGGAGAAGTTCAGCCACATCAGCACCGGGGGTGGGGCGAGCCTGGAGTTCCTGGAGGGCAAGACGCTCCCCGGTATCGCAGTCCTGGAGGAGAACGCCTGATGGCAACCACCCGCACGCCGCTCATGGCCGGCAACTGGAAGATGAACCTCAACCACCTCGAGGCCATCGCCCTGGTGCAGAAGCTGGCCTTCGCGCTGAACGAGGACGACTACGCGGCGGTCGACGTCGCGGTGCTGCCGCCGTTCACCGACATCCGCTCCGTCCAGACGCTGGTCGACGGCGACAAGTACGACATCCAGTACGGGGCGCAGGACCTCTCCGTGCAGGACTCCGGTGCCTACACGGGCCAGGTCAGCGGCGCGATGCTCAAGAAGCTCGGCTGCACCTACGTCACCGTCGGGCCACAGCGAGCGCCGCGAGTACAACGGCGAGACCGACGAGGTCGTGAACGCCAAGGCGAAGGCGGCCCTGCGCCACGAGCTGGTGCCGATCGTCTGCATGGGTGAGGCGCTGCCGATCCGTCAGGCGGGCGAGCAGGTGTCGTACGTGCTCGCGCAGCTCGACGCCGACCTCGACGGCCTGACCGCCGAGCAGGTCGCGGGACTGGTCATCGCCTACGAGCCGGTCTGGGCGATCGGCACCGGCGAGGTCGCCACTCCGGAGGACGCGCAGGAGGTGTGCGGAGCCATCCGCGCCCGGGTCGCGGAGACCTTCGGGGCGCCCGTGGCCGAGGCCGTCCGGATCCTCTACGGCGGGTCGGTCAAGTCCTCGAACGTGGCCGCGATCATGGCCAAGCCGGACGTCGACGGAGCCCTCATCGGCGGGGCGAGCCTGGACCCCGACGAGTTCGTCGGTATCGTCCGCTTCCGGATGCACCCGCCCGAGTTGGTCTCCTGATCGGGGCGCCGTCTATCCTCTAGTCGTCCGCTCTCGCGGGCGGTCAACGACTGGGAGTCCGAAATGATCACAGCGCTCACCATTGCGCTGGCCGTTGTCCTCGTCATCACGAGCGTCCTGCTGGTGGTGCTGATCCTGCTGCACCGCGGCAAGGGCGGCGGTCTGTCCGACCTGTTCGGCGGCGGCGTCAGCTCGTCCATCGGCGGCTCCTCCGTCGCCGAGAAGAATCTCGATCGACTCACCGTAGGGCTCGGCCTGGTCTGGGCGGCGTGCATCGTCGCCGTCGGCCTGCTGGTCAGCACCGCGGCCTGACGGAAGGTCATCCATGGCGGGTGGAAGTGCGATTCGTGGCAGCCGCGTAGGCGCCGGTCCGATGGGCGAGGCGGAGCGGGGCGAGGCCGCACCGCGGATGTGGGTGTCCTTCTGGTGCTCGCGCGGCCACGAGTCGCGGCCCAGCTTCGCCGCTGACGCGGCCGTCCCCGAGGAGTGGGACTGCCCCCGCTGCGGCCTGCCCGCCGGGCCGGACAAGGAGAACCCGCCGGCCCCGCCGAAGATCGAGCCGTACAAGACCCACCTCGCCTACGTGAAGGAGCGCCGCTCCGACAAGGACGGCGCGGCCATCCTCGACGAGGCGCTGGCCAAGCTGCGCGGCGGCGCCTGAGCGCTAGTCGGGCGCGGGGCCCAGGAGCTCCTGCACGCGGGTGATCAGCTCCGCCTCGCTGAACGGCTTCTCCACGAGGGAGACACCAGGGGACAGGTGCCCCTGTGATGTCAGCAGCTCCTGGGCGTAGCCGGACATGAACAGCACCTTCACCCGGGGCTGGTGCTCGGCGGCCCGGTCGGCGAACTCCCGCCCCAGCATGCCAGGCATGACCACGTCGGTGAGCAGGAGATCGAACGGCTCGGGGTCCTCGGCCAGGATGGCGAGAGCGGTGGCCGCATCGGGGGCCTCCACGACCTGGTAGCCGTTTCGGGTCAGGATGCGGACGCCGATCTGCCGGAGCGCGGGCTGGTCCTCCACGATCAGGATGCGACGTCGGGCCAGCTCGCGCAACGGGACCTGGAGCGGCTCCTGGTCCACGTCCGGCGCCTGATGCGTGGCCGGCAGAAGGATGGTGACCGCCGTGCCGACCTCGGCCTCGGAGTACAGCCCGCACCAGCCACCGGCCTGCGTGACGATGCCGTAGACCGTGGCCAACCCCAGGCCGGACCCCTCTCCGCGCGGTTTCGTCGTGTAGAACGGCTCGAAGGCGCGCTGTTTGACGTCCTCGTGCATCCCCGTCCCTGTGTCGCTTACGCGCACGCGCACATACGAACCCGGCTCGAGGCCCGCGGATGCGGCCGGGTGCTGATCGTCGATCCGGACGCTGGCTGTCTCGATGGTGAGCTTGCCGCCGTCGGGCATCGCATCGCGGGCGTTCACTGCGAGGTTCACCAGTACCTGCTCGGTCTGCCCACGATCGGCCACGATCCGGCCGAGGTCGTGGTCGAGGTAGGTGACGAGCTCGATGTGCTCACCCAGGGTTCGGCGGAGCATGGGCTCGAGCTCGCGGATGATCTCGTTCAGCTGCAGCACGCGCGCCCGCACGACGTCGCGTCGTCCGAACATCAGGAGCTGGTGGGTCAGGGTGGTGGCGCGCATCGCGGCGAGCTGGATCTGCTCCACGTCGTGCCGGATCGAGGCGACGGTCGGGTCCCTCGCCTCAACGGTCCGCAGCTCTTCGACCGCGAACGCGGCGAAGTTGGTGATCACGGCGAGCAGGTTGTTGAAGTCGTGCGCGACGCCGCCAGCGAGCTGGCCGAGGCTCTCCAGCCGCTGGGACGCCTGCAGCTGGGCCTCCAGGCGGCTGCGCTCGGCGACCAGCCGCAGCCGCTCCCTCTCGGCATCGGCTGCGCGGCGGTCGGTCACGTCGCGGCAGGCGGCGACGATGCGCAGGGAGCCGTCGTCGGCGGTCACGGACGAGAGGCTGATGTCAGCGGGGAAGGTGCTGCCGTCACGGCGCTGCGCGGAGAGCAGCAGCTCCGCGCCCATCGGCCGCGCCGACGGGTTGCCGCCGTACGCCTCGCGGTTGCCGGGGTGGATGCCGCGGAGGGCGTCGGGCACCAGGTCGTCGACGGACATCGCAAGGAACTCGTCGCGTGAGTAGCCGAAGAGCTGCACCGCCTGCTCGTTCACGAGCTGGATGTCACCGAGCGAATCGACGACGACGATGGCGTCGGGTGCCGCGTCGAGGAGCGCCAGGGTCCAGTCGCGCGATGGGCCCGTCATGCGGCCGCCAGCCGGCGGGTGAAGTCGCCTGCCGGCTCCGCCGCTCCCCACAGGTAGCCCTGGCCCAGCGAGCACCCCATGTCTGCCAGCGCGTCGGCCTGCGCGATGGTCTCCACACCCTCCGCGCACGTCTCCAGGCCCAGGGCAAGGCCGAGATCGATGATGGCGCGCGCGATGGCTGCCGCCCGCGGGCTGTCCGTGATGCGACTGATGAAGGAGCGATCGATCTTCACCATCGTGACGGGGAAGTCCTGCAGGTGGCTGAGGCTCGAGTAGCCCGTGCCGAAGTCGTCCAGCGCGATCCCGAAGCCGGCGGCGGCGATGGCATCGAGCACCCGGTGCGCCAGCGCGGCGTCCTCGAAGAGTGCCGTCTCGGTGACCTCGACGGTGATCCCCGACGGCGCGAGGCCCGCGCGGGCCACCACCTCGGTGAGGCGTGGGACGAGGTCCGCCTTGCCGAACTGGCGCGGCGAGAGGTTCACTGACATGTACGCCTGCTCGCGCCCGGGTTGGTCGCGCCAGCCCCGCAGGCTGCGGCAGGCCTCCTCCAGCACGGCGTGCCACACGTCGTGAACGAGGCCTGTCTCCTCGGCTAGGGAGATGAAGGCATCTGGGGTGAGCAGGCCCCGGTCGGGGTGCCGCCACCGCACGAGGGCCTCGGCACCCTTGATCCCGCCCTGGAACGACACGATGGGCTGGAAGTGCGGCTCGATCTCGCCGGTCACGAGTGCCTGCCGAAGGTCAGCCTCCACGCGGACCCGCTCCCCGACGGCGCGGCGCAGGGCGGGGTCGAACAGCACCGGCACCCCGGCGCGCTTGCGCTTGCTCTCGTACATGGCGGTGTCCGCGTCGCGGATGAGTCCCTCCGGGTTGGCGAGGGGATCCTCGGTGATCACGATGCCGATGCTGGCGCTCGCCTCGATGGTCTCCCCGCCGGTGATCATCGGATGCGCCACGACCCCGCTCAGCCGGCGCACGATGCCGACGATCCGCTCGGGGGAGTCCGCCTCGGGGATGACGATCACGAACTCGTCGCCGCCGAAGCGCGCGACGATGTCCTCCTCCCGCAGGGTGGAGCGGATCCGGGAGGCGACGTCGCACAGGAACCGGTCACCGGACTCGTGCCCCAGTCGATCGTTGATGGCCTTCATCCGGTCCAGGTCGACGAAGACGACGCCGACGAAGCCCGGGTGCCTGTTGAGCCGTGCGAGGGCCGTGCGGAGGGCGTCGAGGAGCACTGGGCGCGTGGGCAGGCCCGTAAGTGAGTCCCGTTGAAGGGCCACCAGCTGCGTGGTGTGACGGTCCCGCTCCTGCTTGCTCGTGGAGAGGCTGAGGAGCACCCTGCCGCCAGGACCCGCTACGTGCAGCGCCGTCGTGGCCAGGGTGACGGCGTGGCCGTCGCCGCGCAGGTACCGGATGTCCCGTGCGAGCGTCGACACCGAGACCCCCGGACGCATGCGCACCTCGCGGCCCAGTTCGTCGATGAGGTCCAGGAGCCCGAGGCGGGCATCCGGACCGTCGAGGCACTCGAGGACCGGCCGGCCGCGGGCGTCCATCGTGCCGGTGGCGAGGAGGCTCTCCGCCTCGGCATTGACGTGCTGGATCCGGTGATCGGCGTCCAGTGACACCACGGCGACCGGGAGGACTCGCATGAGGGCGGTGACGGGGTCGTGGTCGACGGGCATGCCTGCCCCCTCTCGCCACTGCCCCCGCGGTGACCATCAGACACCAGCGTGACCGCCAGCACAAGGGCGCCGACGTTCAGGCTCCCGGGCGGGCCATCCCGGCGGGCAGCTTCGCCGCCGCCGCCTCGTCGAGCAGGAACAGCGTGCGGTCGCGTCCTCGAGCGCCCGCAGCAGGTACCTGGAACGGTCCCGCACCCTCGGCGAGGGCGAGGTGCACGGCCCCGGCCTTCGACGACCCGCTCGCCAGGATCCAGACCTCGTGCGCGGCGTTGATGGTCGGCAGCGTCAGCGTCACGCGCACCGGCGGCGGCTTGGGCGCCCCTCGCACCGCAACGCAGGGACGATCGTCGTGCAGGGCCGGCTGGCCCGGGGAACAGCGAGGCGACGTGGGCGTCGGGCCCGATGCCGAGCAGCACGACGTCCATCGCGGGCGCGGGACCGTGGTCCTCCGGGCGGGCCGCGGCCGCGAGCGTGCGGGCGTAGGCCTCGGCGGCCTCGTCGACGTCGGAGTGCGAGCCCCACGGGTCCCGGGATCGGATGGACGCGACCGGGGTCGACGGGCACGTGGTTGAGCAGGGCCGCGCGCGCACTGGTCTCGTTGCGCTCGGCGTAGCCCTCCGGGCAGGTACCGCTCGTCACCCCACCAGATGTCCACCCGTGGCCAGTCGACCGAGTCGCGTGCCGGACTCGCGGCGATGGCGGCGAGCACCGCGGTGCCGATGCCCCCGCCGGTCAGGCACAGGTGGGCGTGCCCCGCGTCGGCGAGCCGCTCGACCAGCCGGGTGATGAGACGGGCGGCGACCGCGTCGGCCAGTGCCGCGGCGTCGGGGTGGCGAAAGACCTCGACGGTGCTCACGGGGCCGCCACCTTCGCGAGGACCTCGCCGTAGACCTCGTCGGGATCGAGGCGTCGCAGCTCCTCGGCCAGCAGCTCGGCCAGCTCACGACGGGGGAGCGCGACGCGGGAGTCGGGCACACCGGGCCGGGACAGCACGGCGGTGATCCCGTCGGTGCGGCTGACGCGGATGTCGCCCTCGGCCGTGGTCAGGCACACCTCGGTGATGCCCGGGCCGTCGGAGACGAGCTGCTCCACCGGCACCCTCAGGCAGCGGTGCAGCCACGTGGCCAGCAGAACCGCGCTGGGGTTGGACTCCTCGGCGCTGACCGTCGCGGCCGTCACGGGCGGCGTGGGCTGGTCGAAGATCGCAGCCAGCACGGCCCGCCAGGGGGTGAGCCTGGTCCAGGACAGGTCGGTGTCGCCCGGACGGTACCCGTCCCGGCGCCGGTCGAGCTCGCGCAGGACGTCGTCGGCCGTCGAGGCATCGGTGATGCGCCGCTGGGCGTGCCGGCCGATCGGGTCGTCCTCGGGAATGTCGGGCCCGCCCTCGGGCCAGTAGGCCACCACGGGCGTGTCGGTGAGCAGGAGCGGGATGGCGACCGAGTTGGCGTGCTCGGCCAGGTGACCGCGCAGCCGGAGCACCGCGACCTCGCCGGGCCCGTCGTCGCCGCCCACGGCGATCTCGGCGTCGAGCCGGGGCTCATGCCTGCTGGGCCGCGGGATGATCGTCACGATGCGCATCGGGTGCTGGCGCGCCGCCGCGACGGCAGCCGCGGTCGCGTCGGCCTGGTACTCCTCGTCCGTCAGGATGAGCAGCGACAGGACCATGCCGGTCGCTGCCGACCCCATGCGGTGCCGCTCCGCGGCGATGGCGGCAGCGACCGCGCCGCCGCTGGTGTCCTCGAGCCGGATCATGGCCGCCTCCACTGACGTCCGTCGCGAGCCACCATCTCGTACGACGAGTGCGGGCCCCACCCGCCCGACACGTACTGCTCGGGCTTGCCCTCGGCCGCCCAGTGGTCGAGCACCGGGTCGAGGATCTCCCAGCCGAGCTCCACCTCCTCGTGGCGGGGGAACAGCGGCGGGTCGCCCAGCAGGACGTCGAGGATGAGTCGCTCGTAGGCCTCGGGGCTGGAGTCGACGAAGGACTCGCCGTACTGGAAGTCCATGGTCACGTCGCGCACCTGGACCGAGGTCGTGTTCGGCACCTTCGAGCCGAACCGGACGGTGATGCCCTCGTCCGGCTGGATGCGGAACACGAAGGCGTTGTTGCTGAGCTCCTGCACCGCCGTCTTGGCGAAGGGCAGGTGCGGCGCTCGCTTGAAGACGACGGCGACCTCGGTCACGCGACGGCCCAGCCGCTTGCCCGTGCGCAGGTAGAACGGCACGCCGGCCCAGCGGCGGTTGTCGACGTCGACGCGGATCGCGGCGTACGTCTCCGTGGTGCTCTCGGGGTTGATGCCCTCCTCCTCGAGGTAGCCCGAGGACGGGGATGCCGCCCTGCCACCCGTTGGCGTACTGGCCGCGGCTCGTGTGCTTGCCGAGCTCGCGCGGGCAGGGTGACGGCGCGCAGCACCTTCTCCTTCTCGATGCGCACGTCGTCCGCCGCGAAGGACAGCGGCTCCTCCATCGCGGTGAGCGCGAGCAGCTGCAGCAGGTGGTTCTGGATCACGTCGCGCGCGGCACCGATGCCGTCGTAGTACCCCGCGCGGCCGCCGATGCCGATGTCCTCGGCCATGGTGATCTGCACGTTGTCGACGTAGTTGCTGTTCCAGAGCGGCTCGAACATGGTGTTCGCGAACCGCACCGCCAGGATGTTCTGGACGGTCTCCTTGCCGAGGTAGTGGTCGATCCGGAACACCGAGCCGGAGGCGAACACCTCGCCCACGATGCGGTTGAGCTCCTGTGCGCTGGCGAGGTCGTGCCCGAACGGCTTCTCGATGACGACCCGTCGCCACGCATGCGGGAGGTCCTCGGCCAGGCCCGACGTCTTCAGGTGCTCGAGGACGACGGGGAAGAGCCCCGGCGGGATCGACAGGTAGAACGCGTGGTTGCCTCCGGTGCCGCGGGACTGGTCGAGCTCCGCCACCACGGTCTTGAGCCGCAGGTAGGCCTCGGGGTCGCCGAGGTCGCCCGCCACGAAGCGGATGCCGTCGGACAGCTGCCGCCAGACCTCCTCGCGGAAGGGCGTGCGCGCGTGCTCGCGGACCGAGTCGTGGACGATCTGCGCGAAGTCCTGGTCCGCCCAGTCGCGACGGGCGAAGCCCACGAGGCTGAAGCCCGGGGGCAGCAGGCCGCGGTTGGCGAGGTCGTAGATGGCCGGCATGACCTTCTTGCGCGACAGGTCGCCGGTGACGCCGAAGAGCACGATCCCGCACGGGCCCGGCCACCCGCGGGAGCCGCTGGTCGAGCGGGTTGCGGAGGGGATTGGCGGGAGCGGGCTGGTGACGCTGAGGGCTCATGAGCGCACGTCACCCGCGGCAGTCGCGACGGTGGCGCGCAGCTGCTCCCACGAGTCGATGAACTTGCCGACGCCCTCGCGCTCGAGCAGCGCGCAGACCTCCGCCGTCGTCGATCCCCAGAGCGGCCAGATCGGCCCAGGTGCGCGGCGGCGTCGGCCGCCGTGCCCGTCACGGAGTCGTCGGGGATCTGCCCCTGCGCCGCCACGGCCAGCAGCGTCGCCTCCGGCATGGTGTTGACGCACCCCGCGCACCACCAGGTCCACGACGTAGCGCGTGGGGTCGTAGGCCGGGTCCTTCACGCCCGTGGAGGCCCAGAGCGGACGCTGCGGATGCGCACCCTGGTCCGCCAGCGTGGCCCACCGTTCCGTGTCGAGGCTCTCCACGTGCGCGGCCCAGGCGAGCCGGGCGTTCGCGATGGCAGCCATGCCCAGCATCCGCTCCGCCTCGGGTGAGCCGATCGCCCGCAGGCGCGCGTCGACCTCGGTGTCGATCCGGCTGACGAAGAAGCTCGCGACGGACCGGATGGCCGAGAGGTCGTGCCCGTTCGTGGCGGCCAGCTCGCAGTCCGGCCACGTATGCCTCGACGACGTCGCGGTAGCGGTCGACCGAGAAGATCAGGGTGACGTTGACGCTGATGCCCGCGCCGATGGTCGCGGTGATGGCCGGCAGGCCCTCGACGGTGGCAGGGATCTTGATGAGCGCGTTGGGCCGATCGACGGTGGCCCAGAGCTCGGCCGCCTGGCTGATCGTGCCGTCGGTGTCGTGCGCGAGGCGCGGGTCCACCTCGATCGACACGCGTCCGTCCTCGCCGTCGCTCGCGCCCCAGACGGGCATGAGGACGTCGCACGCGGCGCGCACGTCGTCGGTCGTGAGCACCCGGATGATCGCGTCCACGTCGGCCCCCGAGTCGGCGAGCTCCCTGAGCTGGCCGGCATAGGCGGCCGCGCCCGTGGAGATCGCCTTGTCGAAGATGGACGGGTTCGTGGTGACGCCCCGCACGCAGAGGGTCTCCACCATCTCGGCCAGCTGGCCGGTCTGGATCCGCTGGCGATCGAGGTCGTCCAGCCAGGCGGACACCCCGGCATCGGTGAGGGCCTGCATGCGTGCGTTGGGCGTCATCTGGGTGGGCTCCTCTGGCCGGATGGACGTGCTCTAGTGGCGTGCTGCGGCGGCGATGCTGTCGCGCGCCGCCTGGGCGATGTCCTCGGCCGTGAGGCCGAACTCGCGGTAGAGGATGGCCGGGTCCGCGCTGGCCCCGAAGTGGTCGACCCCGACGACGCGTCCGGCGTCGCCGACGTAGCGCCACCAGCCCAGGGTGGCTCCGGCCTCCACGGCCACGCGCGCGCGCACGGACGGGGGCAGGACGCTGTCCCGGTACCCGCGGTCCTGCGCCTCGAACCACTCCAGGCACGGCATCGAGACGACGCGGGCACCGATGCCGGCGGCCTCGAGCTCCTCGGCAGCCGCAAGCGGCCAGCTGCACCTCGGAGCCGGTCGCCAGCAGCAGGACCTGCGGGTCGTCCGACTCCCGCAGCACGTAGGCGCCGCGGGCCACGCCCGCGCGCACGGCCTCGGGGTCGGCCGGCAGCACGGGGACGTTCTGTCGGGTCAGCACCAGTCCGACAGGATGCCGCTGGTGCAGGGTCGCCCGCCAGGCGGCCGCCGTCTCGTTGGCGTCCGCCGGGCGGACGATCGCCAGGTTGGGGATGGCGCGCAGGGCCCACAGGTGCTCGACCGGCTGGTGGGTCGGGCCGTCCTCGCCGAGGCCGATGGAGTCGTGCGTCCACACGTAGGTGACGGCCGTGTCCATCAGCGCCGACAGGCGGACGGCGCCGCGCATGTAGTCGGAGAAGACGAGGAAGGTGCCGCCGAAGGGCCGCGTGAGCCCGCCGAGCGCGATCCCGTTGAGGATCGCTCCCATCGCGTGCTCGCGGATGCCGAAGTGCAGGACCCGGCCGTACGGGGATCCGTTGGCGGCCGGGTTGCCGACCGGCAGGAAGCTCGGGGCAGACTCGATGGTGGTGTTGTTGGACTCGGCCAGGTCGGCCGATCCGCCCCAGAGCTCGGGCATCACCGCCGCGATGGCGTTGATCACCTCACCGGACGCCTTGCGGGTGGACACGGACGAGCCCGCCTCGAAGGCCGGCAGCGCCGACTCGAAGCCGTTCGGCAGGTCGTGGGCCAGCAGCCGGTCGAGGAGCGCGGCGTGGTCGGCGTGCGCCGACCGCCACTCGGCGAACTCCGCGTCCCAGACCGCCCGCTCTGAGTCGACGCGGTGCCGCAGGTTGGCGCGGATGCGGCCCAGCAGGTCGTCCGGGAAGGCGAAGTGCTGGTCGGGATCCAGGCCCAGCACCTCCTTGGTGGCGCGCACCTCGGGCTCGCCCAGCGCGCTGCCGTGCGCCTTGCCGGTGTTCTGCAGGTTCGGCGACGGCCAGCCGATGATGCTGCGGACCTGGATGAAGGTGGGGCGGTCCTTCTCGGCGAGCGCCGCCTCGATGGCCGCGTGCACGCCGGCGACGTCGATCGACCCGTCACCGTTCATGGCCACCTTGTGGGTGGCCCACCCGTACGCGCGGTAGCGCTCGGTCACGTCCTCGTGGAACGCGATCGCGGTGTCACCCTCGATGGAGATGTGGTTGTCGTCGTACAGGACGACCAGGCGGTCGAGCTTCTGCAGCCCGGCCAGCGAGGACGCCTCGGAGGTGACGCCCTCCTCGAGGTCGCCGTCGCCGACGATGCACCAGACGTGGTGGTCGAACGGGCTCGTGCCGGCGGGTGCGTCGGGATCCAGCAGACCGCGCTCGTAGCGGGCGCCCATCGCCATGCCGACTGCGGTCGCGAGCCCCTGGCCGAGCGGGCCGGTGGTGGTCTCGACCCCGGCCGTGTGGCCGTGCTCGGGGTGTCCGGGGGTGCGGCTGCCCCACGTGCGGAAGGCCTCGAGGTCGGCCATCGAGAGCCCGTACTCGGACAGGAACAGCTGGCTGTACAGGGTCAGGCTGGAGTGGCCGGGGGACAGGACGAAGCGGTCGCGTCCCAGCCAGGCCGGGTCCTTCGGATCGTGGCGCATGACCTTCTGGAAGAGCAGGTAGGCGACGGGTGCGAGGGCCATGGCCGTGCCCGGGATGACCGTTGCCCACCCGCTGGACCGCGTCCATCGCCAGGGCCCGGAGATAGGTCACGGCCCGGTCGTCGTCCTGCGACCAGTCGAGGGGGGCGAGGGTGCGCGCGTCGGCCGCTGAAGTCATGTCCCGACCCTAACGAAGCGCCTGAGGCCGTGCAGCCCCCCTGCACGTCCGGCGGGTATGGTGATGTGGCGTTGGCTGGGGTGGCCACCATCGCTCGGACTCCGGGGAGACAGGTGGCGATCGAGATGCGGCCTGAGGGCGAGGTCACCGTCGCCAGCCGCGTGCGCGCCCACGTCGCCCTCACCAAGCCCCGCATCGTCGAGCTCCTGCTCGCCACCGCGCTGCCCACGACGTTCCTGGCCGCCGGCGGGCTGCCGCCGCTGCTGCCCACCGTCGGCGTCCTCGTGGGCGGCACCCTCGCGGCGGGCTCCGCGAACACCTTCAACAGCGTCTACGACCGCGACATCGATGCGATCATGCGGCGCACCTTCCACCGGCCCGCGGCCATGGGCGTGGTCAGCGTGCGTGCGGGGCTGTGGCAGGGCGCCCTCCTCGCGGTGGCCAGCGCACTGGTGCTGCTGCTCACCTCGAACGCCCTGGCCGCCGTGCTTGCGCTGGTGGCCATCGCGTTCTACGCGATCGGCTACACGATGCTGCTCAAGCGGCGCACCCCGCAGAACATCGTGTGGGGAGGCGCGGCCGGGTGCATGCCGGTGCTCATCGCCTGGGCCGCCGTGACGGGATCACTGACCTGGACCCCCGTCGTGCTGTTCCTCATCATCTTCTTCTGGACCCCACCCCACTACTGGCCGCTGGCGATGCGCTTCCGCGACGACTACGCCGCCGCCGGCGTGCCGATGCTGCCGGTCGTGCGCACCGACGCCCAGGTGGCGAACAGCATCATCGTCTACACGTGGGCGATGGTCGCTACCTCGCTCGTCCTCGTGCCGGTCGCTCCGATGGGCTGGGTCTACGGCATCGGAGCGACGCTGCTGGGGGCCGGCTTCCTGTGGGAGGCGTACCTGCTCAAGCGCCGCATCGCGGCCGGCTCGGGCACGGTCACCGCCACGGCCATGCGGCTCTTCCACGGCTCCATCACGTACCTCGCGCTGCTGTTCCTGCTGGTCGCCCTCGACCCGTTCGTGCCGTAGCGGCTCGGTCAGGACGAGACCGCGACGATGCCGCCGCGGGTGCGCAGCCCCGACGGGATGAACAACGTGGCGATCCACACCAGGCAGGCACCGAGGACGTGCAGGCCGACGAGCACCTCGGGCAGGCCGGTGAAGTACTGGAGGTAGCCGAGCGCGCCCTGGCTGAGCGCGACACCCAGCAGGATCCAGCCGCGGGTGAGAGCGACCCGAGGCCCGTGCAGGACGCTCAGCACGACCAGGAGCCCCACGATCAGGCCGAGGAACAGCAGGACGACGTCGGCGTGCAGCCAGGCGATCGTGCGCGGGTCGAGTCCGAGGCGCTCGGCGGTGTCGTCGCCGCTGTGCGGCCCCGAGCCCGTGACCAGGACGCCGAGGGCGACCACCAGGGCGCTCGTGGCGACGAGCAGCCAGGCCAGCACGCGCACGGGCGGCGGTGCCAGCCAGGTGACCGGACGATCCCCGTGGTCGCCGGAGCGGACGACCAGCGCGACGACGCCCGCGATGATGACCATCGACAGCAGGAAGTGAGCTGCCACGGTGCTGGGGTGCAGCCCGGTCAGGACGGTGATCCCGCCGAGCACCGCCTGCGCAACCGTGCCGAGGATGGGGATCGCGGCCAGCAGGAGCAGCACGGGTCGCGGCGGGCAGGCCATCGCGGCGACGTCGTGCGACGGTCGATGACCGCCGCGACGATCGCGGCGACGGCGAGCACGACGAGCACGAAGGTGAGCAGCCGGTTGCCGAACTCGATGTACTTGTGCCACGACTCCGACTGTGCGGCGGTCGGGGCGATGGATCCGTCGACGCACTCCGGCCAGGTGGGACAGCCGAGCCCTGACTCGGTGATGCGGACGACCGCGCCCGTCACGACGATGGCTGCCTGGGCGACGAGATTGGCGATGTAGACCGCCCGGATCCCCCGCGGGGAGCGTCCGCTCGGCGCGGATACGTCCGTCGCCGTGAGGGTCTCCGTCACGGCTCCCACCCTATGACCAGCGGAAGGTGCGGGCAGCGAGGGCGGTACCCGCCGCTCCCCACGCGAGCAGGATCGCGACGGCGGACGTCGTCGGCATCGTCCCGTCGACCAGTACCGCCGTCAGCGCCTCGACGAGCGCTCCCGACGGCAGCCACGACGCCAGCGTGGCAAGGGGTCCGGGCAGGGACGCGACGGGGATGACGACGCCGCCGAACATCAGCAGGAACAGGAACAGGCCGTTGGCGACGGCGAGGACGGCCTCGGCGCGCAGGAGTCCGGCCAGGCTCATGCCCCAGGCGGCGAAGACGGCCGTGCCCAGCACGATCACGGGCAGCACCCACACGACGCCGGCGGCGGGTCGCCAGCCGACGCGCGAGCGCGGTCGCGCACGCGACGGCGGCGGACAGGGCGGTCATGACGAGCGTGGCGAGCGACTTGCCGGCGAGCAGCTCGGTGCGGGTCAGGGGAGTGGTGCCGAGGAAGCGCAGGGCTCCTGACCGGCGCTCGAACGCCGTGGCGATGGCGAGCGACGTGAACGCCGCGCTGATGACGCTGACGGCCAGCACCGTCGCGAGCGCCCGTGCGGTGCGGTCGTCGCCCTCGGACTGGGCGAAGACGTCCGTGAGGGTGAGGCCGAGCATGATGCCCACGGGGATGACGAGGGTGAGCAGCACCTGCTCGCCGTTGCGCACCAGCAGGCGCACCTCCCACCGCGCATGCGCCGATCGTCCGGCGGGCGGGGGACCCGGTGCGCGCTCACAGGTCGCCCACGAGCTCGACGATGACGTCCTCGAGGGACCGCCGCCCGACGCTGAGGTCCGCCGTGCGCACGCCGTGCTGGCCGCACCAGGCGGCGATCGCCGACAGCACCATGGGATCCGCGGCACCGGTCACGCGGTAGTGGCCGGCCGGGTTCTCCACCACGTCGCCGCCGTCGGGAAGCACGGCGCGCAGCCCGGCGAGGTCGGCGTGCATCGGGCCGCGGAAGGAGACGCTCTCCTCCTCGCCGACCAGCTCCGCGATGGTGCCCTGACGCACGCTGCGGCCGCCCGCCACGACGACGACCTGGTCGGCGAGACGTTCGACGTCGTCCATGAGGTGCGTGGTGAGGACGATCGTGGTGCCCGCGTCGACCAGGCCCCGGACGATGTCGTGGAAGGTGCGGCGGCCGAGCGAGTCGAGGCCCGCCGTCGGCTCGTCGAGGAAGGCGAGCTCCGGGACGCCCCACCAGGGCTGCGGCCGTCTTCACCCGCTGCTGCTCGCCGCCCGACAGCCGCTTGATGGTGGTGCGGGTCGCCGGGTCGATTCCGAGTCCCTCGAGCAGGGCCGCCGGGTCGTCCGGCTCCGGGTAGAGCGACGCGATGTACCGGATGAGCTCCAGCGGCCGCGCCGTGGAGTACAGGCCGCCGTCCTGGAGCATCACGCCCAGGCGCGGGTCGGGGGACGCGGCGCGGGCCGAGACGTCGCGTCCGAGAACCGTGACCGAGCCGCTCGCGAACGGGCGCAGGCCGACGCACACCTCGACCGTCGTGGTCTTGCCGGCGCCGTTCGGCCCGACGAGGGCGGTCACCTGGCCGGCGGGGGCCTCGAAGCTGAGCCCGGAGACGGCGGTGCGGGCCCCGTACCGGACCACGAGGTCGCGGACGAGAACGGCGGGATCGGGCACCTGCGGAGCATAGGCCGGGCCCGGTCGGCGGCCCGGGTTGGCGGTATCGGGGATTTACGCAACAATGTAGTTGTGAAATTCCACGGAGAGGCTGCGGAGCGGGTGGCGCGTGCCCTGCTGGAGGCGGGGCCGTCCACGGCCGCCGACCTCGCCGAGTCCCTGGAGATGACCCCGGCGGGGGTCCGCCGGCACCTCACCGCGCTCGTCGACGCCGGACTCGTGGTCGCGCACGACCGGGCGCCCTACGGCCCGACGCCCAAGCGGGGCCGCGGCCGGCCGAGCAGTGTCTTCGCCCTCACCGCCGCGGGCCGCTCAGCCTGCGACCAGGCCTACGACGGCCTCGCCATCGCCGCGCTGCGGTTCCTGTCCGCGGAGTACGGCCCCGCGGCGGTCGAGTCCTTCGCCGCCGACCGGGCTCGCCAGCTCGCCGACGCGCTCCCGACCGTGGATGGCACGGCGACCCCGCAGGACGTCGCCGACATGCTCACCCGCGCGGGATACGCGGCCGTGATCGAGCCCCTCGGCGACGTGGCTGTCCAGCTGTGCCAGCACCACTGCCCCGTCGTGGACGCGGCCCGCGAGTTCCCCGCCTTCTGCGAGGCGGAGACCGCCGAGCTGAGCCGGGTGCTCGGCCGGCACGTCACCCGGCTGGCGACCCTCGCGCACGGCGACGAGGTCTGCACGGCCGTCATCGCCGCAGAGTCTTCGAACGTCCACACCATCAGCAGCACCCTCGGAAAGGTCCCGGCATGAGCACTGCAGCGCAGGAACAGGCCGCAACGATCGATGAGCTCGGTCGCTACGAGTACGGGTGGCACGACGCGGACGCCGCGGGCACGAACGCGCGTCGAGGCATCAATGAGGACGTGGTCCGCGACATCTCGGCGAAGAAGAACGAGCCGGAGTGGATGCTCGACCTCCGCCTGAAGGGGCTGCGCCTCTTCGGCAAGAAGCCGATGCCCACCTGGGGGTCCGACCTCAACGGGATCGACTTCGACAACATCAAGTACTTCGTGCGGTCGACCGAGAAGCAGGCCGCCAGCTGGGACGACCTGCCCGACGACATCAAGAACACCTACGACCGGCTGGGCATCCCGGAGGCCGAGAAGCAGCGCCTCGTGTCGGGCGTCGCGGCCCAGTACGAGTCGGAGGTCGTCTACCACGCGATCCGCGAGGACCTCGAGGCCCAGGGCGTCCTGTTCCTCGACACCGACACCGGCCTGCGCGAGCACGAGGACGTCTTCAAGGAGTACTTCGGCTCGGTGATCCCGGTCGGCGACAACAAGTTCGCCGCGTTGAACACCGCCGTGTGGTCGGGCGGATCGTTCATCTACGTCCCCAAGGGCGTGCACGTCGACATCCCGCTGCAGGCCTACTTCCGCATCAACACGGAGAACATGGGCCAGTTCGAGCGGACGCTGATCATCGTCGACGAGGGCGCCTACGTGCACTACGTCGAGGGCTGCACGGCGCCCATCTACTCGTCCGACTCGCTGCACTCGGCCGTCGTCGAGATCATCGTGAAGAAGGGCGGCCGCTGCCGCTACACGACGATCCAGAACTGGTCGAACAACGTCTACAACCTCGTCACCAAGCGCGCCGTCGCGCAGGAGGGCGCCACGATGGAGTGGGTCGACGGAAACCTCGGCTCGAAGGTCACCATGAAGTACCCGGCCGTGTGGCTCACGGGTGAGCACGCCAAGGGCGAGACCCTGTCGATCGCGTTCGCCGGCGAGGGCCAGCACCAGGACGCCGGCGCGAAGATGGTGCACGCGGCGCCGAACACGTCGTCGAACATCATCTCCAAGTCGGTCGCGCGCGGCGGTGGGCGCACGTCCTACCGCGGGCTCGTGCAGATCCTCGAGGGTGCGCACAACTCCCGGAGCACCGTCAAGTGCGATGCACTCCTCGTCGACGACATCTCCCGCTCGGACACGTACCCCTACGTCGACGTCCGCGAGGACGACGTCTCGATGGGTCATGAGGCGACGGTGTCCAAGATCAGCGCTGACCAGCTGTTCTACCTCATGTCCCGCGGCCTCACCGAGGACGAGGCGATGGCGATGATCGTGCGCGGCTTCATCGAGCCCATCGCGCGCGAGCTCCCCATGGAGTACGCCCTCGAGCTGAACCGCCTCATCGAGCTCCAGATGGAAGGTGCCGTCGGGTGACCGTTGTTGCAGCCCCGCCCGTCGACCATGCCCCGCGCATCGCGTCGACGGACGTCGATGACTTCCCGGTGCCCCATGGTCGGGAGGAGGAATGGCGCTTCGCGCCGACGGACGAGCTCGACGGCGTTCATGACGCCCGACGCGTCGGCCGGCTCGCTCACGGCCGCGGCCAGTGACCATGTCGCCGTCGTTGCCGTCGCGCAGGCCGAGCCCACCGCCTGGCTCCCCACCGACCGGCCGTCGGCGATCGCGCGAGCCGGGGTCGGGCACGTCGTGGCTGTACGCGTCGCCGACGAGGAGCTCGTGGCGAGCCCCATCGTCGTCGACCTTCGCGGCGAGACGCCGCTGTCCTACGGGCACGTCGACGTGCGCATCGGCCGTCATGCGAAGGCCACCGTCGTGCTCGTGCACGACACCTCGGTCGACGTCAGCGGCTCGATCGTCACGGAGGTCGGCGACGGCGCCGAGCTCACGATGCTGTCCGTCATGGACGGTCCCGCGGAGCGCACCCACCTGTGGCAGTGGCACACCACGGTGGGTCGCGATGCGCGCTTCGTCGGTGCGGTCGTCACGATCGGCGGGCGCATCGTGCGCATCGTGCCGTCCGTGTCCTACTCGGGTCCCGGCGGCTCGGCCGAGCTGCTCGGGGCGTTCTTCGCCGAGGGAGGCCAGTACCTCGAGCACCGCATCTTCGTCGATCACGAGCAGCCGCACTGCTCGAGCAACGTCGTGTTCAAGGGCGCGCTCACGGGAGCGGGCTCGCGCACCGTGTGGATCGGGGACGTGCTCGTTCGGCGCACGGCCACCGGCACCGACACGTACGAGATGAACCGCAACCTCCTGCTCGACGACGGCCCGCGCGCGGACTCCGTCCCCAACCTCGAGCTCGAGACGGGCGACGTCGTCAGCGCTGGCCACGCCAGCGCCACGGGCCGGTTCGACGACGAGCAGCTGTTCTACCTGCAGGCGCGCGGCATCCCCGAGCGCGTCGCCCGCCAGCTGGTCGTGCGGGGCTTCTTCGTCGACGTCCTGGCGCGGATCCCGAGCGCCGAGTGGCGCGAGGGCGTCCTCCAGCGGATCGCCCAGCGCCTCGGCATGGATCCCGAGCTGGAGGCCGATCTCGAGCACGGGCTGGAGGACGACGCGTGAGCGGCTTCCAGCTGGCCTGCCTTCTCTCCGAGGTCGCGCCGAACTCCGCGAAGCGGGTCGTCCTCGACGGCACGGCGATCGCCGTGGTGCGGTCCGACGAGGGCGTCTTCGCCATCAACGACCGCTGCTCGCATGCCGACGTGTCGCTCGCGGAGGGCGAGGTCGACGGCTGCGCCATCGAGTGCTGGCTGCACGGCTCGGCCTTCGACCTGCGCACCGGCAAGCCGCTGAGCCTGCCCGCATTCGAGCCGGTGCCCACGTACGCCGTCCGCGTCGTGGGCGAGGGCGAGGCCGCCATCGTCGAGATCGACCCCACCCCCATCCCCGCCCTAACAGAGGAACGCACATGAGCACCCTGGCCATCGAGGACCTGCACGCATCGGTCATCACCGACGCCGGCCCGAAGGAGATCCTGCGCGGGGTCACGCTGACGGTCGAGTCCGGCAGCACGCACGCGGTCATGGGCCCCAACGGCTCCGGCAAGTCCACGCTCGCGTACGTCATCGCGGGCCATCCGAAGTACGTGGTGACCCAGGGCTCCATCACCCTCGACGGCGAGGACGTGCTGGCGATGTCGGTCGACGAGCGGGCACGGGCCGGCCTGTTCCTGGCCATGCAGTACCCCGTCGAGGTGCCCGGCGTCTCGGTCTCCAACTTCCTGCGCACGTCGGCGACGGCGGTGCGCGGCGAGGCCCCGAAGCTGCGCACGTGGATCAAGGAGATGAAGGACGCGATGGGAGTCCTGCAGATGGACCCCGCCTTCGCCGAGCGCAACGTGAACGAGGGCTTCTCCGGCGGCGAGAAGAAGCGGCACGAGATCCTCCAGCTGTCGCTGCTCAAGCCGAAGATCGCGATCCTCGACGAGACCGACTCCGGGCTCGACGTCGATGCGCTGCGGACCGTGTCCGAGGGGTTCAACGCCTTCCGCGAGGAGACGGGTGCGGGCACGCTGCTCATCACCCACTACA
Organism: uncultured bacterium; assembly: GCA_963707385.1. GTDB lineage: Bacteria > Actinomycetota > Actinomycetes > S36-B12 > S36-B12 > UBA10649. Next base: position 383,747 of record CAVPPK010000009.1, read on the forward strand.
CGCGCATCCTGCGGTACATCGCGGCCGACCACGTCCACGTCTTCTTCGACGGCCGCATCGTCGAGAGTGGCGGCCCGGAGCTCGCGGCCGTCCTCGAGTCCGAGGGATACGAGCGCTTCATCACGGCCCCGGCGTCCTAGGCATCCCAGTGGTGCCAGCCCTCGACGTTGCCAGGATCAGGAAGGACTTCCCGATCCTGCAGCGCACCGTGCGCAACGAGCGACCGCTCGTCTATCTCGACAGTGCGGCGACGAGCCAGAAGCCGACCGCCGTCCTGGATGCCGAGCGCGCGTTCTACGAGACGAGCAACGCGGGCGTGCATCGCGGCGCGCACCAGCTGGCCGAGGAGGCCACGGAGGCGTACGAGTCGTCGCGCGCCGCGATCGCCGGCTTCGTGGGCGCATCGGCGTCGGACCTCGTGTTCACCAAGAACGCCACCGAGAGCCTGAACCTCGGCGCCTACGCCTTCTCCAACGCCACCGCGAAGGCCGCCTTCGCTGCCGACTCGGTGGACCCGCGCTTCGTGCTGCGGCCGGGGGACTCGATCGTGGTGACCGCAGATGGAGCACCACGCCAACCTGGTGCCGTGGCAGGAGGTGTGCGCCAAGACCGGTGCGACCCTTCGCTGGATCGGGCTGACCGACGACGGACGTCTCGACCTCGGCGCGCTGGACTCGCTGATCGACGACACCACCCGCGTCGTGTCGGTCGTTCACCAGTCGAACATCCTGGGCACCGTCAACCCGGTCCGCCAGATCATGGAACGCGCGCATGCGGTCGGTGCGCTCGGCATCGTCGACGCGTGCCAGTCGGTCCCGCACATGCCTGTCGACGTCACCGCCCTCGGGGCTGACCTCGTGGCCTGGAGCGGGCACAAGATGCTCGGGCCGACCGGCCTCGGCCTGCTCTGGGGACGGGCCGAGATCCTCGAGACGATGCCGGTGTTCATCACCGGCGGGTCGATGATCGAGACGGTCTTCATGGAGCACAGCACCTACGCCGCACCGCCCAAGCGGTTCGAGGCCGGCACGCCCATGGTCGCCCAGGCCGTCGGGCTCGCGGCCGCCGTGCGCCTACCTGCAGGACCTGGGGATGGACGCGGTCGCGGCCCATGAGCACGAGCTCACCGGCTACGCCCTCGACCGGCTGGAGCAGCTGCCGGGCGTGCGGGTCATCGGACCGCGCGACAACGTCGACCGCGGCAGCGCCGTGTCGTTCGTGGTGGACGGCCTGCACCCGCACGATGTCGGCCAGTTCCTCGACGACAAGGGAGTCGCGGTGCGCGTCGGGCACCACTGCGCGTGGCCCACGTGCCGTCGCTTCGCGGTCCCGTCGACGACGCGGCTGTCGACGTACGTGTACAACGATCGTGACGACATCGACATGGCCATCGAGGGCATCGTTGCTGCCCAGAAGTTCTTCGGAGTGTGACGTGGACCTCGAATCGCTCTACCAGGAGATCATCCTCGACCACTACAAGCACCCGCGCGGTCGCCTGCTGCTCGACGAGCCGGCCGCCCAGTCGCACCAGGTGAACCCCACCTGCGGCGACGAGGTGACGGTGCAGGTCGCCCTCGACGTCGAGGGTCACCTGATGGTGGGCTACGAGGGCCAGGGCTGCTCGATCTCGCAGGCCAGCGCCAGCGTGATGTCGGAGATGGTCACGGGCGCCGATCCGGCGGACGCCGACGTCGTGCGCCGCGCGTTCGTCGAGCTCATGCACAGCAAGGGCGCGGCGGAGCCCGACGAGGACGTCCTGGGCGACGGCGTGGCCTTCGTCGGGGTCGCGAAGTACCCCGCGCGCATCAAGTGCGCGCTCCTGCCGTGGATGGCCCTGCAGGACGCAGAGGCCAAGGCAGGCATCGGGCTCGACCAGGAGGAGGCAACGTCATGACGACCGCAACCGACGAGGACGTGATGGAGGCGATGAAGGACGTCGTCGACCCCGAGCTGGGGATCAACGTCGTCGACCTCGGCCTGGTGTACGGGGTCAGCGTCGACGACGCCAACATCGCCACGGTCGACATGACGCTGACCAGTGCCGCGTGCCCGCTCACGGACGTGATCGAGGACCAGACCCGCTCGGCCCTGACCGAGATCGTCGACGACTTCCGGATCAACTGGGTCTGGATGCCGCCGTGGGGACCGGACAAGATCACCGACGACGGCCGCGAGATGCTGCGCGCGCTGGGCTTCAACGTCTGAGGCTGTCATGGGCGCTCGGCTGGGGCGCCTAGACTGAGGCAACCATGATCTCCACCTCCGGTCTTGAAGTCCGGGCCGGCTCGGCGCTGCTGCTCGAGGACGCCTCCCTCCGCATCGCCAAGGGGGATCGCATCGGCCTGGTCGGCCGCAACGGCGCCGGCAAGACGACGCTCACGCGCATCCTCGCCCAGGAGACGATGCCCGCAGGCGGGCAGGTGAACGTCAGCGGCACGGTGGGCTACCTGCCGCAGGACCCGCGCTCCGGCAACCCCGAGGAGATCGCGCGCGACCGCATCCTCTCCGCACGCGGGCTGCATGACGTCGTTCGCCGCATGCAGGAGACGAGCATGGCGATGGGCACGACCGACGAGGCCGAGCGCGATCGGCTGATCGGCCGCTACGCCCGCGCCGAGGCCGAGTTCGAGGCACTGGGCGGCTACGCGGTCGAGTCGCAGGCCGCGGCGATCGCGGCCAGCGTCGGACTGCAGGAGCGCATCCTCGACCAGCCGCTCGGCACGCTGTCCGGTGGGCAGCGCCGCCGCGTCGAGCTCGCCCGCATCCTGTTCAGCGGCGCCGACATCCTCCTGCTCGACGAGCCCACCAACCACCTCGACGCCGACTCGGTGCGCTGGCTGCGCAAGTTCCTGTCGACCTACGAGGGCGGCTTCATCGTCATCAGCCACGACACCGAGCTGCTGCAGGACACCGTCAACAAGGTGTGGCACCTCGACGCCAACCGCCGCGAGATCGACCTCTACTCGATGGGCTGGAAGGCCTACCTGACGGCCCGCGAGGCGGACGAGCGGCGACGACGTCGCGAGCGGCGCAACGCCGAGCAGCAGGCCGACGCCCTGCGCAGCCAGGCGGAGAAGATGCGCGCCAAGGCGACGAAGGCCAAGGCCGCGCAGTCGATGCTCAAGCGTGCCGACAAGATCATGGCCTCGAGCGACGAGGTGCGCCGCAGCGACAAGGTCGCCGCGCTGCGCTTCCCGGAGCCGAAGCCGTGCGGCCGCGTTCCGCTGATGGCGGCCGGGCTGTCGCGCTCCTACGGCTCGCTCGAGGTGTTCACCGACGTCGACCTGGCCATCGACCGTGGCAGCCGCGTGGTGATCCTGGGGCTGAATGGCGCCGGCAAGACGACGCTGCTGCGCATCCTCGCGGGGGTGGACGTCCCGGACACCGGCGAGGTGACGCCCGGGCACGGCGCGGTCGTGGGCTACTACGCGCAGGAGCACGAGACGCTCGACCCCACGGCCACGGTTCTCGAGACGATGCGGCACGCCGCGCCGCACCTCGACGACACCCGCCAGCGCACGGTCCTCGGCTCGTTCCTCTTCGAGGGCGACGCCGGCCAGCAAGCCGACCGGAGTCCTGTCCGGCGGGGAGAAGACCCGGCTGGCCCTGGCCTGCCTGGTGGTGTCGGGCGCCAACGTCCTGCTGCTCGACGAGCCGACGAACAACCTCGACCCGGCGAGCCGCGAGGAGGTCCTCGGCGCGCTCGCCCGCTACGAGGGGGCCGTCATCCTCGTGAGCCACGATCCGGGCGCGGTGATGGCCCTGAACCCGGAGCGGGTGCTGATCCTGCCGGACGGCGACGAGGACCTGTGGAATGACGACTACGCCGATCTGGTTGAGCTGGCGTAACGAAGGAGTGACCGTGAGCGAGTACGGCGAGAAGGACCATGTGCGGATCGAGCGCACGGGGGACACGGTCCACGTGACCCTGTGCAACCCGGACGCGCGCAATGCCCAGACCCCGGCGACCTGGCGTCGTCTGGCGTCCGTGCCCGAGCTGCTGACGCCGGACGTCCGTGCAGTCGTGCTGCGCGGCGAGGGCGTGAGCTTCTCGGCGGGGCTCGACCGCCGGATGATCTCACCGGAGGGCGTACCGGGGGAGGAGTCGCTCCTCACCCTGGCGACCTACAGCGACGAGCAGATCGACGCCTTCATCGCGCAGGCGCAGTCGGCGTTCGCGTGGTGGCACCAGGTACCCCAGGTGACGGTCGCCCTCGTCCAGGGCCACGCCATCGGTGCGGGGTTCCAGCTCGCGCTCGCCTGCGACGTCATGATCGTGGCCGACGACGCCAAGCTGGCCATGCGCGAGACGTCGCTCGGCCTCGTGCCTGACCTCGCCGGCACGGCGCCCCTGGTGTCGCGGGTGGGCTACTCGCGCGCCTTCGAGATCTGCGCCCGCGGCCGGTACGTCGAGGCTGACGAGGCCGTGCGCATCGGACTGGCCGTCGCGACGCGTCCCGATGGCGGAATGGGACGACTACCTCGCCGCCTTCCTGGCTCCCATCCTCGCGGCCATGCCCGGAGCGGTGTCGGAGCTGAAGCACCTCCTCGCCGGGGCGGACACGGCGCCCGACCAGCTCGCGCGCGAGCGCGCGGCGCAGACGCGGCGACTGGTCGACCTGCGCACGCTGCTCGGTGGCAGCGCCTGACATGTCGGAGCACTGGCAGGCCTACCGCTCGCTGACGCGCGACCCCTCGGTGGGGCGCCGCAAGGTCAACCGCGCGCTGGTCCGGCGCATCCTCGGCTACGCGGGCAAGTACCGCTCCCTGATCGTCATCTACCTGATCACGCTGGTCTTCGTGTCGCTGCTGAGCGTGGCCCAGCCGCTCATGATCCCCAGGCTGGTCGACGACGGCATCAACGAGGGCAACTCGACCGTCGTCACGGTCTCCGCTCTCATCATCGCCGGGCTCGCGATCCTCGATGCCGGCCTGGGCCTGGTCAGCCGCTACTACTCCTCGCGCATCGGCGAGGGCCTGATCTTCGACCTGCGCACCGAGGTGTACGACCACGTGCAGAGCCAGTCGGTCGCGTTCTTCACGCGGGCGCAGACCGGGGCGCTCATCTCCCGGCTCAACAGCGACGTCATCGGGGCCCAGCAGGCCTTCACGTCCACCCTCGGCGGAGTCCTCGGCAACCTCATCTCCGTCGTCATCGTGCTCACCGCGATGTTCGTTCTCTCGTGGCAGGTCACCGTCCTGTCGCTCGTGCTCGTGCCCCTGTTCCTTCTCCCGGCCCGCTGGATGGGCCGACGGCTGCAGACGATGACGCGCGAGGCGATGGGGCTGAACGCCGACATGAGCGCCCAGATGAACGAGCGCTTCAACGTCGCGGGGGCGCTCCTGGTGAAGCTGTTCGGGCGTCCGGCCGACGAGACGGCCGCCTTCTCGTCGCGCGCGGGCCGCGTGCGGGACATCGGTGTCCGCATGGCCATGGCCAACCGATGGTTCTTCACCGCGCTCGCGCTCGTCGCGTCGCTCGCCACCGCGATCACGTACGGGGTCGGCGGCAACCTGGTGATCCAGGGCGTGCTCACCATCGGAACGCTCCTCGCGCTGGTCGGGCCTGCTCGCCCAGCTCTACGGCCCACTGACGGCCCTGTCCAACGTGCGCGTCGACGTCATGACCGCCCTCGTCAGCTTCGAGCGGGTGTTCGAGGTGCTCGACCTCAAGCCGATGGTGAGCGAGGCGCCCGACGCGCGGCAGCTGCCCGCCGGCCCGCTGTCGGTCGACTTCGACGACGTGGTCTTCCGCTACCCGCGAGCGAGCGAGGTGTCGCTGGCGTCGCTGGAGTCCGTCGCCCGCGAGGAGACCATGGTGTCCAGCAGCGACGTGCTGACCGGGATCAGCTTCCACGCGCCGGCGGGATCGATGACCGCGCTCGTCGGGCCGTCCGGAGCGGGAAAGACGACCACCACGGCGCTGCTGACGCGGCTCTACGACGTGACCGGTGGGGCGATCAGCATCGGCGGCATCGACGTGCGTGACACGACGCTCGAGTCGCTGCGCGAAGCGGTCGGTGTCGTCACGCAGGACGCGCACATGTTCCACGACACCATCCGGGCGAACCTGCTCTACGCGCGCCCCGAGGCCACGGAGGAGGAGCTCCTCGGCGCCTGCTCGGCGGCCCAGATCCGCGGGCTGATCGACCAGCTGCCCGATGGACTGGACACGGTGGTCGGCGACCGCGGCCACCGGCTCTCAGGAGGCGAGAAGCAGCGCATCGCACTTGCCCGCCTGCTGCTCAAGGGCCCGCGCGTGGTCGTGCTCGACGAGGCGACCGCCCACCTCGACAGCGAGAGCGAGGCTGCCGTCCAGCGGGCGCTCGACAACGCGCTGGAGGGCCGGACCTCGGTCGTCATCGCGCACCGCCTGAGCACGGTGCGGCGGGCCGACCAGATCCTCGTCGTCGATCACGGCACGGTGGTCGAGCGCGGCACCCACGACGAGCTCCTCGCCCGCGGCGGCGTCTACTCGGAGCTGTACCGCACCCAGTTCCAGGACGAGCCGGTCGCCTAGGCAGGCCCGTCAGGGATGCCGGGTCGAGCCTCCGTCGACGCGGACGAGGCCCCCGGTGAGGTAGGACGCGGCCGGGCTCAGCACGAAGGCCGCGACCCGGCCGAACTCCGCCGGATCGCCGTACCGCCGAAGCGGGATCGAGGCGCTGGCCCGGGCACGGGAGGCGTCGGCGTCGCCGGTCGCCTCGTCGAGGGCGGCGAGCCGGTCGGTGGCGATCCGTCCGGGCAGCAGGCCGTTGACGCGGATGCCGGACGGCCCGACCTCGTCGGCGAGGTCCTTGACGAGCATGGCGAGCCCGGGACGCAGGCCGTTGCTCGTGGACAGGCCCGGTGAAGACCTCGACGGCCGAGGTCGAGAGCACCCAGGCGAGGGAGCCCGTCGCGGCCCGGCCGGTCGCGTCGATGCCGGCGCACAGGGCGCGCGCCAGGCGCAGGGAGCCGAGGAAGACCGCGTCGAACGCCTGCCGCCACTGCTCGTCGGTGGTGGTCAGGGGCGACCCCGCGGGGGGACCGCCCACGCTGATGAGCCCGCCGTCGAGCCGCCCGAAGGCCGACACCGCCAACGACACGGCCGCGTCGGCCGTCGTCGGATCGGCGAGATCGGCCGCCAGTCCCCGGGCGGACGGGCCCAGGCCGGACAGGGCGACCGACATGCGGTGCTCGTCCCGGGCCACCAGGACCACCCGAGCGCCCTCGTCCACCAGGACGCGTGCCGTGGCGAAGCCGAGTCCGGTGCTCCCGCCGGACACCACGTACACGTGATCGCTGATCCCCAGGTCCATCGCCTACTCCTCGGCCCGGCCGATGCGCCCGCTCGTGACCTCGCCGGCCCGGCCGGCTGCGGCGGACTGCAGGGCGGCCTCGGCGTCGTCCTTCGCCTCACGCCGGAGGAAGAAGAACCATCCGCCGATCGCCACCATCGCGAACAGGAGCCACTGGATCGCGTACGAGATGTTGCGGGCCTCGTCGACCTCCGGCAGCGGAAGCGCGATGAGGCCGTCCTGCGAGGGATCGGACGCGCTGAGCTGGATGTAGGCGGGCACGGCGGTGCCCGTGGGCGGAAGGAGCACCTGTGCCGGGGCGGCGACCTGGCCGGCCGGCAGGCCCTCGTTGTCGCCGGGATCGGCAGCGTCGAAGGCGCGCAGGTACCCCGTGACCACGACCTCGCCGGCCGGCGGCGCAGGCAGTGCGGGCGTGGACAGGGCGTCGACGCCGGCGGGGAGCCAGCCGCGGTTGACCCACACCACCGGGCCGGCGTCGGTCTGCAGGGGGGTCATCAGCCAGAAGCCGTTGCGCGCGTCCAGCGGCCGCTTGCGGACGACGGCCTGCTCGTCCGCGAGGTAGGTGCCCCGCGCCGTGACGGCGCGCCACACGTCGTCCGGCCGCGGCCCGGTGGCCAGGTCGATCGACTCGAGCGGAGCCGGAGCGGACGACAGCGCGGCCTGCAGCGCGACCCGCTCGGCGCGCCGGTCGTCAGCACGCGACCACTGCCAGTTGCTCAGCAGCCCGAAGGCCACGATCGACCCGAGGACGAGCGCAGTGAACCCCAGCCAGCGGCGCGTCCTGAGCAGGGGCCAGATCACGGCGTCCACTGTACGGCCCGGTCAGGCGACGTGGGTCGCGCCGTTCTTGCCCTCGATGGCCGTCCCCGGCGCGGGCAGGGCGTTCTGCGCCGGCTGCGTCATCCCGCTGTCGCCCGGCTCGTCGTTCTCGCGGCCCGCGTTGGCGACCACGACGGCGAGGTAGGGGAGCACGACCGCCCCCGCGATGAGGAACCAGCGCGGCCAGCCCGGCACGACGATGGCCGCGAGGACGCAGACGGTGCGGATGCCCATGGAGATCAGGTAGCGGCGGGTGCGGCCGGTCTGCTCGACGCTGAGCGCACGCTGGGCGTCGGTGATCGTGAAGACCTCGACCGGATCGCCCTTCGCCATGACACCACGGTAAGCCAAGATGGGCACCACGCGCCGATCCGGATCCGCCGGGGGTGCGAAGGAGGAGACGTGGCCGAACGGACGTACGGGCTGACCGAGGTGGTCGGCACCTCGAAGGTGGGCGTCGACGAGGCGATCCGCAACGCCGTTCGACGGCTCGTCGAAGACGGTGGACCACCTCGACTGGTTCGAGGTCACCCAGGTGCGCGGCTACATCCGCGACGGCAACGTCGATCACTTCCAGGTGACCATCAAGGTCGGATCGCGTCTCGAGGACGTCTGAGCGCGACCGCAGGCCGGTCCGTCGACCGCCTGATCAACTTCAGCGACGCCGTCGTGGCGGTCGCCGTCACCGTCCTGGTCCTGCCGCTGGTCGACATCGACGGCCCGGCGGAGGGGGAGACCGTCTGGACCGTCATCGGCGACCACGCCAGCCAGATCTGGACGTTCCTGTTCACGTTCTACGTGGTGGCGGTCCTCTGGCTGGCGCACAACCGGATCCTCAACTCCATCAGCCGGTACGACCCGTTGATCTTCTGGATCAACACCACCTGGCTGGCCGCCATCGTCCTGCTGCCCTGGGTGAGTGCGATGTACGGCGAGTCGGAGTGGGGACGGTCCGGCGTCGGCCTCGTGTACTGGGGGACGATGGCGGCGATCTCGCTGCTGGTGTCGCTCATGGGCTCGCACCTGCGTCGCCATCCCGAGCTGCTGGCCGCTGACGCGCCTCGGCTGTCCAGCGCGGCCCGGCGCAAGGCCGCCCTGCGCGGACCCGTGCTCGGGCTGTACTTCCTGCTGATCGGCGTGGCGTCCGTCGTCACCCCGGCGATCGCGAGCTGGCTGCCACTGGGCATCATTCCCCTGAGCATCTGGCTTCGGCCGGCCGCGAACACCGATCCCGACCCGTCATGACACCACCCGAGGGAGATCCGATGTCCGCAGTAGCGCTGGTGACCGGAGGCAACCGCGGCATCGGGCTGGCCACGGCGCTGCGACTGCGCGAGGACGGCTTCACGGTCGTCGTGGGATCACGGTCGGGCGAGGCTCCGGAGGGGCTCGACGCCGTGCGCATGGACGTCAGCGTCCCGGAGTCGATCGAGGCGGCCTACGCGGAGATCGAGGAGCGCTTCGGCCCGGTGGCCGTGCTGGTGGCGAACGCGGGCATCACGCGCGACACGCTGCTGATGCGCATGTCCGACGATGACATCGACACCGTCCTCCAGACGAACCTGGCGGGGTCCATCCGGCTCGCCCGCCGAGCCATGAAGGGCATGATCCGGGCGAAGTCGGGCCGCGTCATCTTCGTGGGCTCGGTGGTCTGGGCCCTCGGCTCGGCCGGGCAGGTGAACTACGCCGCGGCGAAGGCCGGGCTGGTCGGCGCCGCCCGCTCGCTGGCCCGCGAGGTGGGGTCGCGCGGGATCAGCGTCAACGTCATCGCCCCCGGCTTCGTCGAGACCGACATGACCGCCGAGCTCGACGACGCACAGCGTTCCGCGATCCTCAGCGGCATCCCCCTCGGTCGCTATGCTCAGCCGGCCGAGATCGCCGATGTCGTCTCCTTCCTGGCCTCGGCGTCGTACATCACCGGAGCCGTCATCCCGGTCGACGGCGGCCTCGGAATGGGGCACTGACGAAGGGACAGCACCATGGGACTGCTCGACGGCAAGCGCATCCTCGTGACGGGGGTGCTGACCGACCAGTCGATCGCCTTCCATGTGGCGCGCCTCGCGCAGGAGCAGGGCGCGCAGGTCGATCCTCACCTCCTTCGGGCGGACGATGGGCCTGACGCGGCGTTCGGCAGGCCGGCTGCCGCAGGCCGCCCCGATCGTCGAGCTCGACGTGACCAGTGCGGACGACCTCGCGGCACTGGCCGACCGAGTGCGGGAGCACGTCGACGGGCTCGACGGCGTGCTGCACTCGATCGGCTTCGCCCCGGAGGCGGCCCTCGGCGGCAACTTCCTCAACACGGAGTGGGCTGACGTCAGCACGGCGGTGCAGGTGTCCGCCTACTCGCTGAAGGCGCTGGCCGTCGCGGCCCGGCCGCTGATGGGTCCCGGGCAGCTCGGTCGTCGGCCTGGATTTCGACGCCACCGTCGCCTGGCCGAAGTACGACTGGATGGGCGTGGCCAAGGCGGCGTTCGAGAGCACGTCGCGCTACCTCGCGCGCGACCTGGGACCGTCCGGGATCCGGGTCAACCTCGTCGCGGCCGGGCCGATCCGCACGATGGCAGCCAAGAGCATCCCCGGCTTCGACGAGTTCGAGGAGGTCTGGTCGACCCGGGCACCGCTGGCCTGGGACCTCGACGACCCGGTGCCGGCCGCGCAGGCCTGCGTGGCGCTGATGTCCGACTGGTTCCCGGCGACCACGGGCGAGATCGTGCACGTCGACGGCGGAGTCCACTCCCAGGGAGCGTGAGCTCGTGGACGCGGCCGACGCACGACCTCATCCTCATCCGGCACGCCAAGAGCGACTACCCGCCCGGCGTCCCGGACCACGACCGTCCGCTGAACGCCCGGGGGCTGCGTGACGCTCCGCGGATCGGTGCCTGGTTGGCGACCGCGCGTGCCGTCGGGATCCCGTGAGGTGACCTGCGTCCTCGTGTCGACGGCCAAGCGAGCCCAGCTCACCTGGTTGCTGGCCAGCGGGGCGATGGGCACCGCCACGGGCAGCTGGGTGGACCACGACGAGCCCCGGATCTACGAGGCCCCGTCGCGCCGGCTGGCGACCGTGCTGGGGGAGCTGCGCGAGTCCTGCCGCTCCGCCGTGCTGGTCGGCCACAACCCGGGGCTCGACGATCTCGTGGCCGATCTCACCGATCCAGCGGAGCTCGCCGCGTCGCCCTTCGAGGGCTTCAAGACGAGCACCATCACCGTGCTGCGCACCGAGCAGGAGTGGCCCGTGGCCGTGTCGGTGCCCGGCTCGTTCCGGGTCGTCGACTACCACGTCGCCCGCGGCTGAGCCTTCGGGGCGTCAGCGCAGGATCGGCGGAGCCGTCGACTCGATGCCCTCGAGCGCGTCCGCCGACTCGATCTCCTCGCGGGTGATCCCGATCAGGAAGAGCACGGAGTCGAGGTAGGGCACGTTGACGGCGGTGTCGGCCGCCGCACGTGCCGCCGCCTTGCGCGTTGAACGCGATGCCGAGGCCCGCGGCCGCCAGCATGTCGACGTCGTTGGCACCGTCGCCGATCGCGATGGTGCGGCGCGGGGGGATGGCGTACTGCCGCGCGAACGCCTCCAGCGCGGCCCGCTTGCCCGAGCCGGTCGATGACCGGGCCGATGACGTTGCCGGTGAGGACGCCGTCGCGGACCTCCAGCGTGTTCGCCCGCACGTCGGTCACGCCCAGGTCGGCGGCGATCGGGGCGATCACCTCGGTGAAGCCGCCGGACACCAGGGCGATGCGGTACCCGAGGCGCCCCAGCGTGCGGCACAGGGTGCGCGCGCCCGGAGTGAGCGTGATGCGGTCGCGCACGCGCGCGAGCGCGGACTCGGGCAGTCCGGCCAGCAGCGCGGCCCGCGCCCGCAGCGACTGCTCGAAGTCCAGCTCGCCGGCCATCGCCCGCTCGGTGATCGCGGCCACCTCGGCCATGCACGCCGGCCTCGTCGGCCAGCAGGTCGATGACCTCGTCCTGGATGAAGGTCGAGTCCACGTCCATGACGACGAGGTACTGGCCGCGTCGGTCGAGCCCCGCCTCCTGCACGGCGATGTCGGCGCCGTGCGCGGCTGCCACGGCGGCGAGCGGTCGTCGCAGGTCCTCGACGGAGACCCCCGAGCCCTGGAACTCGATCGCGGTCACCGGATAGGACGCGATGCGCCGGATGCGGTCGATGTTGCCGCCGCGGTCGGCGATCTGCGCGGCGGCGTCGGCCACGGCGCCCGGGCTCAGCGGGCGCACCGAGCATCGTGATGTGGATGCGGTTGCGTCGACGCTCGTCGTCCTCGGCCGCCCCCGGCACCGTCTCGACGTCCATGTCGAGGTCGGCCGCCGCGTGGCGCACCGACGTGCGCGTGCCGGCCATGACGTCGTCGTCGCCGGTGACCTCGACGAGGACGGCCAGGATGAGGCGGCCGCGCACGACCAGCTGCTCGACGTCGAGCACCGTGACGGGATGCTCGTCGAGGGTCGCGAACAGCCGCCGTGTCACCCCGGGCCGATCGTTGCCCGACAGCGTGATCAGCAGGGTGCGCTTCTGGTCATCCATGACGGCCCAACGCTAGTGCGCCCGGGCTGCGGTCGACCGCCTAGGGTTGGCCCGTGGCTGACGTCGTGCGGATCTCGGGAGCCTCCGTGCGCCGGGGCACGTCGCTGCTGCTGTCGGACGTCGACCTCGTCATCGGCGAGGGCGAGCGCTGGATCGTCATGGGCCCGAACGGGGCGGGCAAGACCACGCTGCTCCTCCTCGCGTCGGCGCGGATGTTCCCGACCACGGGCGAGGTCGAGCTGCTGGACGAGGTGATGGGCGCCGTCGACCTCGCGGACCTGAAGCCGCGCATCGGCTGGGCCAGCAGCGCCATGGCCGCCGACCTGCCCCCCGGCGAGTCCGTGGCGGACGTCGTCATGACCGGAGCATGGGACGTCTCCGGGCGGTGGCGCGAGCAGTACGACGAGGCCGACCGCGATCGCGCGGGGCGGCTCCTCGCCGACTGGGGCATCGCCCATCTCGCCGGCCGGACCTTCGGGACCCTGTCGGAGGGGGAGCGCAAGCGCACGATGATCGCGCGCGCCCTGATGAGCGATCCCGAGCTGCTCCTGCTCGACGAGCCCGGTGCCGGGCTCGACCTCGGCGGCCGCGAGGACCTGGTCGACCGGCTGGGCCGGCTGGCCCTGGACGAGGACGCGCCCACCCTCGTCGTCGTCACCCATCACGTCGAGGAGATCGCGGTCGGCTTCACCCACGGGCTGCTGCTCAGGGGCGGCCGGGTGATGGCGGCCGGACCGCTGCCCGAGGTCATGACCGACGCTCGCGCTCAGCGAGACGTTCGGCATGCCGATCACGGTGCGGCACGACGCGGGCCGATGGTTCGCTCGCCGCGTGAGCCAGGACTAGCAGCGCCCGTGGAGCCGCTGACCTTCGCCCTGCTCGCGGCGGCGGGGTTCGCCGGCGGGTTCATCAACGCAGCCGTCGGGAGCGGAACGCTCATCGTGTATCCCGCGCTGCTCGCTGCCGGCATCCCGCCAGTGGCCGCCAACGGCACCAACACGGCCGGACTCTCGCCGGGCTCGTTCATGTCGGCATGGGCGTACCGGATGGAGCTGCGCGACCGCATGACGAGGCTGCGGCGACCCATCCTCGCCACCGTGGTGGGAGCGGCCCTGGGAGCGACCCTCGTCGTGGCGCTGCCGAGCCGCGTGTTCACGTCCGTCGTGCCGTGGCTGGTCGGCCTCGCCACCGTCCTCGTCGCCCTGCAGCCGGTCCTCTCCCGCACCGTCACGGCGCACCGTGCCGGTCACCCGCACCACGTCTGGCCGTGGACCGGGCTCATCGGCGTGTACGGCGGGTACTTCGGAGCCGCTCAGGGCGTCATGCTCATGGCGGCTCTCGGGCTCGTCTACGACGCGGATCCCCAGCGCGCCAACGGCGCCAAGAACATCCTGGCCGCCTGCGCGAACGTCACGGCCGCAGTCGTGTTCGCCGTGAGCGGCGCAGTGGTGTGGTCGGCGGCGCTGGCAGTCGCGGCGGGCTCCATCCCCGGCGGGTACGTCGGCGGCCGCATCGCCCGACGTCTCCCGGGCCCTGTGCTGCGGGGCATGGTGGTCGCGATCGGGGTCGGTGCGACGCTGTACCTCGTGCTTGGCCGCTAGCCCGGCCCGACCCTTGTACCGTGGCCAGCACGAACGCACGCAGCCTGAGAGGAAGCCGTCACCGTGGTCGGGAGAGTCGTGCTCGGCGTCGGCGGCGTCCTGCTGCTCCTCGGCGGCCTCGCCGCGGGCGGTGCAGCCGCCTGGACCTCGGCAGTCTTCGGCTCGGATGGCGCGCTGCGGATCGACACCGGCACGATCACGCCGGCCCCGGGCACGATCGCGACACTCATCGACGTCGAGCGGTTCGGCGCGTCCGTGCCGTACCTCGGCAGCCTGGGCCGCACCAGCCTGTCCGTCACCTCCGGTGACACCGGCGACCCCTCCGACACCATGTTCATCGGGGCGGCCGGGACTGCGGCGGTCGACGCGTACCTGAGGGGGACTCCCTACTCGGTCGCCATCCGGGAGGGCGACGACTGGACTGTCCGCGCGGTGCCCGGCACCTCGGTCCCGCCGCTGCCGCGTCGAGCAGGACCTGTGGATCACCGACGACGTGGGCCGACGCGCCTCGATCCAGGTGCCCGAGGAGAGACCACTCTCGCTTGTCCTGATGCACCCCTCCGCCATCCCGAGCAGACCAGCTGGCGCTCACGGTCGACGTCACGCTGCCCGGGGTCACCACGTGGGTCATGTGGCTGCTGGTCGCCGCAGCTGTCCTGCATCGCCGGCGGAGTCGTCCTGCTGGTCCTCGCGCTTCGCCGGCGACGAGGTCGGGGCCGGCACGCCGCGGCAGGGACCCCAGCCACGGGAGCGGAGGTGGCAGATGACGCTCTCGTCGGATGAGGCGCCTCCATCGACCCGGATCCTCACGATTCCCAACCTGCTGAGCTTCGCGCGTCTGCTCGGCGTTCCGGTGTTCCTCTGGCTGGTGCTCGTGCCGGAGGCGGACGGCTGGGCGTTCCTCCTCCTCGCGGTGGCCGGGGCATCGGACTGGGTCGACGGCTACCTCGCGCGCCGGCTCAACCAGCGCAGCCAGCTCGGCGTGATCCTCGACCCGCTGGCCGATCGCCTGTACATCGCCGCGACCCTGCTGGGACTCGCCCTTCGCGAGCTCATCCCCTGGTGGCTCGTGGGGATCCTGGTCGCGCGCGAGCTGTTCCTCCTCACCCTGCTGCCCATGCTCCGGCGCAGCGGCCGACTGGCGCTGCCGGTGACGTACGTCGGCAAGAGCGCGACGTTCGCCTGCTGTGGGGCTTCCCGCTGCTGCTGCTGGGCGGCATGCCGACCTTCGGCGCCGCCGCCCTCGCCTTCGGATGGGCCTTCGCGCTCTGGGGGACCTACCTCTACTGGTGGGCGGGCATACGCTACGCACAGCAGGCGTTCGCACTTCGCGCGCCGGCGTGACGACGGGGATGCAATGCAGGCTGTGGTGATGGCCGGAGGCGCAGGGACGCGACTGCGTCCGCTCACCACTGCGGTCCCCAAGGCGCTGCTCCCCATCGTCGGCGAGCCGATGCTCGCGCGGGTCGTGCGACTGCTGAGCGACCACGGAGTCGACCGGTGCGTGGTGACCCTCCAGCACCAGGCGAGCGTCGTCCTCAAGTACTTCAGCGCTGACCGCGTCGAGGGCGTCGGCCTGCGGTTCCTCACCGAGCCGCGCCCGCTCGGCACCGCCGGCAGCGTTCGCTACGCGCAGGCCTGGCTCGACAGCGACGACGACATCCTCGTCATCTCGGGGGACTGCCTCACCGACATGAACCTGATGGCGCTCGAGCAGCGACACCGCGAGGCGCGTGCGGACATCACGATCGCCCTGGCACGTCGTGCGGACCCGCGCAACTACGGGGTCGTGTCGATCGACGCGGACGGCTGGGTCCAGGCCATGGTCGAGAAGCCGAGCTGGGGCGAGGTGTCGGACGACACCGTCAACACCGGGGTGTACATCGTGAGCCCGTCGGTGCTGGAGTCGATCCCGCCGGACGAGCCCAGCGACTGGGCCCAGGACATCATCCCGACGCTGCTCGCCCGCGGGGCTCGGGTGCAGGGCGTGGTGATGGACGGGTACTGGGAGGACGTGGGCACGTTCGCCAGCTACAGCCGGGCGCAGCGCGACGTGCTCGACGGCCTCGTGCACAGCGAGGTCGACGCCTTCGAGGTGGCGCCCGGGGTGCTGGTGGCCACGGGCGCGGAGCTCTCGCCCGACGCCGACGTGCGGCCACCGGTGTACATCGGGCCCTTCGCGAAGATCGAGGCCGACGCGATCGTCGGGCCCTACACGGTGGTGGGCACGAACGCGCTGGTCCGGTCGCGCGCCGTCGTCGACCACACGCGTGCTGCACCCCAACGTCTACGTCGGCAACGACGCGGACCTGCGCGGCTCGATCGTCGGACGGGCCACCGAGATCCGACGGGGTGCGCGCGTGCTGGAGGGCTCCGTGATCGCCGACGGCTGCACGATCATGGACGGGGCCGTGATCGGCACCGACGTCATGATCTACCCGGGCAAGACGATCGACGAGGGCACCGTCGTCGACGAGTCGGTGGTGTGGGAGTCGCCCGCACAGCGTCAGGTCTTCAGCGACAGCGGCGTCCGCGGCATCGTCAACGTCGACATGACGCCGGAGCGCATCGTCCGCCTCGCCGCCGCGTTCGCGACGACGCTGCCGAAGGGCGCGACCGTCAGCGTCGGCCGGGACCACTCCCGCGCCGCGCGCGCGCTCAACCGCGCGCTGGCCGGCGCCCTCACGGCGGCCGGCATCAACCTGCGCGACCTGCGCGCCGTCACGACGGCCCTCGTGCGCAACGACACCGCCCGGTACTCCGACGGCGGTGTCGTGCTGCGCACGACGCCGGGCCGCCCGGACAGCATCGACGTGCTCTTCCTCAACTCGCACGGCGGCGAGATCAGCAGCCACCAGCGGGAGGCGATCGAGCGCATCTTCACGCGCAAGGAGTTCCGTCGACCGCTGCCGTCCGACATCGGCGACATCCGCACCCCGCATCGCGTCCTCGACGACTACGCGAACGACGTCGAGTCGGAGATCACGATGGATGCCATCCGTCGCGCGCATCCGCGGATCGTCCTCGACGCCGGCGGTGGTCCGTCGGTCGGCGTGCTGTCGATGATCATGGGCCGGCTCGGACTCGACGCGCTGACGGTGGGCGCGGCGATGGAGGAGGAGGCCGCCGCCGACCAGGCGCCGTACCGCGAGGCCGCCCTGCGCCGGCTGAGCGGGCTCGTCGTCTCCTCGGGGGCCAGGATCGGCGCGCGGCTCGGCCCGACGGGCGAGCGGCTGAGCATCGTCGACGAGCTCGGCCGGGTCATCGACGACGGCCGGATGCTCCTGATCATGCTCGACCTGATGGCCGCCAGCCGGCACTCGGGCTGCGTGGCCGTCCCCGTGACGACCAGCCGGCTGGCCGAGGAGGTGGCGGCCTACCACGGCACGTCCGTGCGCCGGATCGGCAACGGGTCCGCTGCCCTCGCGGCGGCCGCCACGGAGCCCGACGTGATCCTCGCGGGCGACGGGCGCGGTCGCTTCGTGCTGCCCGCCCTCGGGCCCGGGCCCGACGCGATCTCGGCACTGATGATGCTGCTCTCGCTGATGGCGGACACCGACCTGAGCCTGAGCCAGCTGAACGGGCGCATCCCCGCGACATCGGTGATCGCGCGCACGGTGACGGTGCCCTGGCACCGGCGTGCCGGGGCGATGCGTGCGGTCCGCCTGCACGCTGAGGGAACCGAGGTCGACACCCTCGACGGCATCCGCGTGGTCCACGAGGACGGCAGCTGGTGCCTCGTGCTGCCCGAGGACGACCAGGCCTGCCTGACGCTCTACGCGGAGGCGGCCGACGCCGGAGACCGCCGAGCAGCTCCTCGACCGCTGGCAGAAGGTCGTCGAGACCGCCTCATGACCACGCCCGTGACCGCACCAGGCCGGCGCGACCGACGAGGGCGTGCTGGAGAGCTTCCTCGCCCAGGTCGTGGTCGACGACTACGCCGGCGTCGGCGCCGCGGGCGGACGGTCCTCGGCGATGGCTGCGCCACTGGCCCTCGATCGTCCTGCTCATCGCGATCGGGACGATGGTGGCGGCGCGGTCATCAGCACGCGGACCTCCGACGAGGCCCGGCAGCAGCACCAGGGACGCCCTGGCCGAGCGCGTTGCCGCACTGTCGACGTCCATCGACGATCGTCAGGCTGCCGTCGACGAGCAGTCCGCCGCCGTCGACGGCCTGCAGGCGGACGTGCTCGCGGCGGGAGACGTCGCAACGCCAGCAGCGAGACCGCCGCACTGGCAGCGCAGGCGGCGACGACCGCGCTGTCCGGCCCTGGGCTCACGGTCACCATCGACGATGCGCCGGACGCGGAGGCGGGTTCGCTCAACCAGGTGCTGGACCGCGACATCCAGGACATCGTCAACGTCCTGTGGAGCATGGGCGCGTCCGGCGTCGCGGTGAACGAGCAGCGACTCACCGGCGCGACGGCCATCCGCGGGGCGGGGGAGGCGATCCTGGTCAACTACCAGCCGCTGACCCGGCCGTACACCGTGACGGCCGTGGGCACGACCACGAGCGGTGACGAGGACTCGGCGCTCCAGCTGCTGCTCGACGGCCTCAGCAGCGACTACGGCCTGGTCTCGCAGGTCACCAGCGGTGACGTAGCGTTGCCGGCAGGCGAGCTGCGCGCACCGCGCTTCGCACGGGTGGCCGAGGGGAGCACGGCAGAGTGATCGCGATCATCGGGCTGCTCGTGGGCGTCGCCATCGGCGTGCTCTGGCACCCGGTCGTGCCGCTGTGGCTCGAGCCCTACCTGCCCATCGCCATCGTCGCGGCCCTCGATGCCGTGTTCGGCGGCTTCCGCGCACTCATGGAGAAGCGCTTCGACGACCGCATCTTCGTCGTGAGCTTCCTCTCGAACGTCGTCATCGCCGCGTTCCTCGTGTTCCTCGGCGATCAGCTGGGAGTGGGAGCGCAGATGTCCACGGGCGTGGTCGTCGTGCTCGCCATGCGCATCTTCGCGAACGCGGCAGCCATCCGGCGGATCCTGTTCCGGGCGTGACCGCATGAGCGACGCCCCCGCCCCCGAGGACGACAGCGCCGGAGCCCACGGCGACCTCGTCACCGCGCTCCCTGCTGGGACAGCTGGCGTTCCAGCCGAGCCGGCCGCACCTGTTCATCGGGGTGCTCTTCCTGGTGCTCGGTCTCCTCGTCACGCTCGCCATCGTGCGGCCGGGCGAGGACGAGGCGTGGCGTACCGCGCGGACCGAGGACCTCGTCCAGATCCTCGACGACCTCGGTGCGCGACAGGACCGGCTCGAGGCGGAGTCGGCCAGGCTCACTGCCCTGCAGCGCGACCTCGAGGCCGGGTCCACCGTCGAGGCCGTCGCGGAGGCGCAGCGGCAGCTCGAGGCGCTGCAGGTGCTCACCGGGACGACGCCGGTCGTCGGCCCGGGCCTGACGATCGTCATCACGGACCCCGAGGGTGTCGTCGATGCCCCGCTCCTGCTCGACGCCGTGCAGGAGCTGCGCGACGCAGGAGCCGAGGCGATCCAGGTGGGCTCGACCCGCGTGGTCGTCGACACGTGGTTCGCCGACGACGACGGATCCGTGGTGGTCAACGGCGAGCCGCTCACGGCGCCGGTGCGCATCGTCGCGATCGGCGACCCGGCCACCATGACCGCGGCCCTCAGCATCCCGGGCGGGCTCGCCGACTCGGTGCGCACGCGCGGGGCGGATTTTGCCGCTTCGACGTCTCAGGCCCAGAGCATCTCGGTTACAGTTCCCGAGACGACGGACTAGGAGGACGCATGTATCCCGAGGACATCCGGTACACGGCCGAGCACGAGTGGGTACGCCCCACCGAGTCCGGCACGGTCGTGTTCGGGATCACCGACTTCGCGCAGGACGCCCTCGGCGACATCGTGTACGTGTCGCTGCCCACCGTGGGCGACTCCCTGGCTGCCGGAGCGGCGTGCGGCGAGGTCGAGTCGACGAAGAGCGTGAGCGACATCTACGCCCCGCTCGCGGGCGAGGTGGTCGCCCGCAACGAGGCGCTCGACGCGCGCGCCGGAGACCGTGAACAGCGATGCCTACGGGGCCGGGTGGATGGTCGAGCTGCGCCTCGACGACCCGGCGGCGCTCGACGCCCTGCTGTCGGCGGCGGACTACCGCGCCCTGGTGGAGAAGGCCTAGGCCCGCCGCCGATGAACTGTCCCAACTGCGGGCACGCGAGCGCACCCGACGACCGGTTCTGCGGGGCCGTGCGGCGTGCCGCTGTCGGCGGAGGCGTTCGAGAGCCTCGAGCACACCGGGTCCATCACGTCGATCATCTCGCCCGGTCCGGGAACCGGTTCGGGGCCGATGAGCGCGGTCGGCTCCGGCACCCAGTTCGACCTCGAGTCGGGCAGCGCGCTGCTCGTGGTGCATCGCGGACCGGGGGAGGGGCAGGAGTTCGTGCTCGACCAGGCGGCCGGCGTGCTCACCGTCGGCCGAGCCCCCGAGTCGAGCATCTTCCTGGACGACGTGACGGTCAGCCGCCACCACGCCGAGCTGCGCCACGGTGCGGCGGGCTGGAGCGTCCGCGACGTGGGCAGCCTCAACGGCACCTACGTCAACCGCGTCCGCGTCGACGACCAGCAGCTGGTCGGGGGCGACGAGGTCCAGATCGGGAAGTTCCGCTTCGTCTTCCTGCTCGGGCTCGAATCGGCGACATGACCGAGCGGGTCGGGGAGTCGTCGCCGCCCGTCGTGTCCGGCACGATCAGCATCGGCGAGGTGCTGCAGCTGCTGAAGCGCGAGTTCCCCGACGTCACCATCAGCAAGATCCGCTTCCTCGAGGCGGAGGGGCTGGTGACCCCCGAGCGCACCGCCTCCGGCTACCGGCGCTTCGCGCAGCGCGACATCGACCAGCTGCGCGCCGTGCTGACCCTCCAGCGCGACCAGTACCTGCCCCTCAAGGTGATCCGCGACCACATCGAGTCCGGGATGGCCGACCCGGAGGCGGCCGCCAAGCTGCCGGTGGCGGGCACCGGGCTGCGGCCCGACGACTTCCGGGCCGGCGCCGGGCGCGTGCGCATGACGCGCGAGGAGCTGGCGCAGGCCTGCGACCTGACGGAGGCGTTCATCGCGCAGCTGGAGGCCATCGGCATCGTCTGGGCCAGTGCCGCCGGCCACTACGACGAGGACGCCCTGGCCATCGCGAACGTGGTGTCGCGCCTGTCGGCGTTCGGCCTCGAGGCGCGCCACCTGCGGTCCTTCCGGGTGGTGACCGATCGCGAGACCGGTCTGGTGGAGCAGATGGCCACGCCCTACTCGCAGCCGCGCGACCGCGACGGCCGCGCCCGTGAGCAGGAGGTCGTGCGGGAGCTGGCCGCGCTGCTCATCCAGCTGCACGCCACTCTGCTGAGGGCGGAACTCATCCGCGGCGGCCGCGCCTGACGGACCGGGTGCAATCCGCGCCGGGCGGGTTACCCTGTTCGTGTGCTGGATCTCGAGGTGGTGGGCGTGAGGGTCGAGATGCCCTCGAACAATCCGATCGTGCTGCTGCGCGAGCGCGACGGCGGACGGTACCTGCCGATCTGGGTGGGTGCGGTCGAGGCGACGGCGATCGCCTACGCCCAGCAGGGCATCGTGCCCCCGCGGCCGCTGACCCACGACCTCCTGCGCGACATCCTCGCCGCCCTCGGCGTGACGCTGACGGAGGTGCGCATCACGGCGCTCGAGGACGGGGTGTTCTACGCCGTCCTCGCCTTCAGCGACGGCACCGAGGTGAGCGCCCGACCCTCGGACGCCATCGCGCTGGCACTGCGCGTCGACGCCCCCATCCGGGGCGCGGACGAGGTGCTGGACGCGGCCGGGATCGACATCCCCGACGACGAGCCGGCCCCGGCCGAGGACCAGGTGGAGAAGTTCCGGGAGTTCCTCGACCAGGTGTCGCCGGAGGACTTCGGCTGACCGTCCAGCGGCCGCCGACAGCCCCTCACGACGCGGTCGAAACCTCAGCAGGAGGTTGAGACTTTGCCCGACGACACGCCGCGACCGACGTTTGCCTCGCGGCTCCGGCCTGCCTAACGTCGGCACCGCAGGGAAGTACGGACAGTGATCGTGCGGCGGCTACGCTGAGCGGTCAGCGGTGGGAGTCCCACGGGACCCCGATGGCAGGAGGCGGACGTGACCCTTGAGGGGATGACCTCGCAGGCTTCAGCGAACGGAGCCGGTGCAGTCGACGTCCAGGCGCAGGGTGTGCTCTTCGACGAGTCGACGCTGCGGCCGCTGCCGGCCAACATCGGATACCGCGGCCCGGTCGCGTGCGCCGCCGCCGGCATCACGTACCGGCAGCTGGACTACTGGGCGCGCACCGGCCTGGTGATGCCCTCGGTCCGCGGCGCCGCCGGCTCCGGCACGCAGCGGCTCTACGGCTTCCGCGACATCCTCGTGCTGCGCATCGTCAAGCGCCTCATCGACACCGGGGTGTCGCTGCCGAACATCCGCGCCGCCGTCGACCACCTCGCCACCCGCAGCGGCGAGGATCTCGCCGGCCTGACCATCATGAGCGACGGCGCGAGCATCTACGAGTGCCGCAGCGCCGACGAGGTCGTGGACCTGGTCCGTGGCGGCCAGGGCGTGTTCGGTATCGCGGTCGGCAGTGTCTGGCGCGAGGTCGAGGGCACGCTGGCGACCCTGCCGGGCGAGGCGCCCGAGGGTGGCGTCATCGAGGCTCCCGCGGCCCGCGACGAGCTCGCGGCCCGTCGCGCGCGCCGTACTGCGGTCTGAGTCCGCGCGCGCTAGCATTGGCGCGCTGACAGATCCCGAGCGGGAGAGTCCTGGGCGACCAGGACGCCGAAGGAGCAATCTCCCCGACAACCTCTCAGGCACCCGGACCGCTCGGGAGAGGCACCTCTGGAAAGCGGGATCGAACGGATCCCCACCGACGGTGAAAGCCGGGCTCGCCCGGTGAAGCTCTCAGGTCGCGCGGTATGCGTGGAAAACAGAGGGGGAGGGCGGTCACGTCCGTGGCCGCTGCACCTGCGTATGCCCCGGCATACCCGGCCCCTGAGGTGCGTCATGAGCATGGAGTTCTCCTCCCGGCACATCGGTCCCGACGCTGCCGAGCAGGCGCGCATGCTCGCGCTGCTCGGCTACTCGGACCTCGATGCCTTCACGGCGGACGTGGTGCCCGAGGTCATCCGCTGGCACGACGCGCTGGACCTGCCCGAGGCCGCCACCGAGGCGCAGACCCTGGCCGAGCTGCGCGACCTCGCCGGGCGCAACCGCGTGGTCACGAGCATGATCGGGCTCGGCTACTACGGCACCCACACGCCCGGGGTCATCACGCGCAACATCCTCGAGAACCCCGCCTGGTACACCGCGTACACGCCGTACCAGCCGGAGATCTCGCAGGGCCGGCTCGAGGCGCTGCTGAACTTCCAGACGATGGTCGAGGACCTGACGGCGCTGCCGGTGGCCGGGTCGTCGCTGCTGGACGAGCCGACGGCCGCGGCCGAGGCCATGACCCTGTCCCTGCGCGCGTCGAAGTCCGGCGCCACCGTGTTCGTCGTCGACGCGGACACGCATCCGCAGACCCTCGCCGTGCTGCGCACGCGCGCCGAGCCGCTGGGCATCGAGCTCGTCGTCGTCGGACCTCGACGGCGAGCTGCCGGCCGGCGAGCTGGCCGGCGTGCTCGTCAGCTACCCGGGCACGTCCGGGCGCGTCCGCGACCTCGCCCCCGTGATCGCCGCCGCGCACGAGCGCGGCGCGCTGGCCATCGTCACCACCGACCTGCTCGCACTGACGCTGCTCACGCCGCCCGGCGAGCTGGGCGCCGACGTCGTCGTCGGGTCCGCCCAGCGCCTCGGCGTGCCCTTCGGCTTCGGCGGGCCGCATGCCGGGTTCATGTCCGTGCGGGCCGGCCTCGAGCGGAGCATGCCCGGACGACTCGTCGGCGTCAGCGTCGACGCGGACGGGGCGCCGGCGTACCGCCTCGCCCTCCAGACCCGCGAGCAGCACATCCGTCGGGAGAAGGCCACCAGCAACATCTGCACGGCGCAGGTGCTGCTCGCCGTCATCTCGTCCATGTACGCGGCGTACCACGGTCCCGACGGACTGACGACGATCGCCCGCCGCACGCACGACCGGGCGCGCGTGCTGGCCGCCGGGCCTCGTGTCGATGGGCGTCGACGTCCCGATCACGGACCTCTTCGACACCGTCCGCTGGCGCGTGCCGGGCAAGGCCGGCGCGATCGTCGAGGCCGCCCTCGACCGCGGGGTCAACCTGCGACTCATCGACGACGACACGGTCTCGGCGTCGACCGACGAGACCACGTCGGAGGCCGACGTGGAGCAGGTCTGGGCGGCGACGGGCGACGTGATCGGCGCCTTCGCGCCCGCGTACGGCACGGTGGACGGCGGCCGACGCCGTGGCGATCCCCGGACACGCGCGGCGCACCTCGCCCTTCCTCACGCACCCGGTGTTCACCACGCACCGCAGCGAGACGTCGATGCTCCGGTACATCCGACGACTCGGTGATCGCGACATCGCCCTCGACCGCGCGATGATCCCGCTCGGCTCCTGCACGATGAAGCTCAACGCCACGACGGAGATGGAGCCCATCACCTGGGTCGAGTTCGCGGGCATGCACCCGTTCGCGCCCCTCGACCAGGCCGAGGGCTACGTCGAGCTGATCCGCACGCTCGAGGCGTGGCTCGTCGAGGTGACCGGGTACGACGCGGTGTCCCTGCAGCCGAATGCCGGGTCGCAGGGCGAGTTCGCGGGCCTGCTCGCGATCAGCGCCTACCACCGGGCGAACGGCGACGCCGCGCGCGACGTCTGCCTCATCCCGAGCAGCGCGCACGGCACCAACGCCGCCAGCGCCGTGATGGCCGGGATGCGCGTCGTCGTGGTGGCCTGCGACGACGACGGGCAACGTCGACGTCGACGACCTGCGCGCGAAGATCGCGCAGCACGCCGAGAGCCTGGCCGCGCTCATGGTCACCTACCCGTCGACCCACGGGGTGTTCGAGACGGCGATCGGCGACATCTGCGCGATGGTGCACGACGCGGGCGGCCAGGTCTACGTCGACGGGGCCAACCTCAACGCGCTCGTCGGGCCTGGCCAAGCCCGGCAGGTTCGGCGCCGACGTGTCGCACCTCAACCTGCACAAGACGTTCTGCATCCCGCACGGCGGCGGCGGTCCCGGCGTCGGGCCGGTCGCCGTGCGCGAGCACCTCGCCCCGTACCTGCCCTCGCACCCGCTGCGGCCCGAGGCCGGACCGGTCGGGCGCGGGCACGCCGACGGGGGAGTGGGGCCGGTCAGCGGAGCGCCCTGGGGCAGCGCGGGCATCCTGCCGATCCCGTGGGCGTACATCCGCATGATGGGCCCGGACGGCCTGCTGCGCGCGACCCAGACCGCGATCCTCAGCGCCAACTACGTCGCGGCGCGACTGCGCGACCACTACCCGGTGCTCTACTCGGGCGCCAACGGGCTCGTCGCGCACGAGTGCATCCTCGACGTGCGGCCGATCACGGCGCAGACCGGCGTGACCGTCGACGACATCGCCAAGCGGCTGATCGACTACGGCTTCCACGCGCCGACGATGTCCTTCCCGGTCGCGGGCACGCTGATGGTGGAGCCCACGGAGAGCGAGAACCTCGTTCGAGCTCGACCGCTTCTGCGACGCGATGATCGCGATCAAGTCCGAGATCGACGCGGTCGCCGAGCGGCACGTGGCCGGTCGAGGACAGCCCGCTGCAGGAACGCCCCGCACACGGCGGACTGCGTCATCGGCCCGTGGGAGCACCCCTACCCCGCGCGGCTGGCGGCGTTCCCCGTCGAGGGCCTGCGCCAGGACAAGTACTGGCCGCCGGTGCGGCGCATCGACGGCGCGTTCGGCGACCGCAACCTGGTGTGCTCGTGCCCGCGTCCCGAGGAGCTCGCGGCGCACGTGATCGCCGTCTTCGACATCGACGGGGTGCTGGCCGATGCCGACGCATCGGCAGCACCACGTGGCGGCGCGGCCGAAGGACTGGGACGCGTTCTTCGCCGCCGTCGGCGGAGACGACGTCCTCGAGGCAGGTCGGGCGCGGCTCGCGCGAGCTGGCGGTCGACCACGAGGTGGTCCTGCTCTCCGGCCGCCCGGAGAGCACCCGGGCGGACACCGAGGCGTGGCTGGCCCGGCACGGAATCGCGGTGCTCGCGGCTGGTGCTGCGACGGGACCGCGACTTCCGGCCGGCGGCGCAGCTGAAGGCGGACCTCATCGCGGGCATCGGCGGGCCGGAGGAGGTCGCCGTGGTGGTCGACGACGACGAGTCGGTGACGGCGCGCCTGGGAGCAAGCGGTTACACGACGGAGCTGTTCCGCTAGCCTGTCCTCACACACCCTAGGAAAGGCAACACATGGACACCCTGTGGACTCTCGTCTACATCTTCTTCATGATCATCTTCTTCATGATCTTCTTCATGGTGATCATGGACCTGTTCAGCGATCACACGCTGGGCGGCGGCGCCAAGGCCGTCTGGATCATCTTCCTGATCATCTTCCCGCCGATCACGGTCCTCGTGTACCTGATCGCCCGCGGCAAGAGCATGGGCGAGCGTCGCCAGAAGCAGATGGTCGCCGCGCAGGAGGCGCAGAAGGCCTACATCCAGTCGGCCGTCGGCAGCGTCTCGCCGGCCGACCAGATCGCCTCGGCGAAGGCGCTGCTCGATGCGGGCACCATCACGCAGGCGGAGTTCGACTCGCTCAAGACGAAGGCCCTCGCCTAAGTCGCCAGTCGTCATGTCCCGTGGGCCCCACCGTCTCGTACGGTGGGGCCCACGGGCGTTCGCGGAGGCGTGCACATGGACTCATTGCTGATCCTCGGCGGGACCGCGTGGCTGGGCAGGGAGCTGGCGCGGCAGGCGGTGGCGTCGGGGGTGTCCGTCACCTGCCTGGCGCGCGGGGAGCCTCCGGCCCGGTCGCCGACGGGGTGGAGCTCGTCGTCGCCGACCGCTCCCAGCCGGACGCCTACGACGCGGTGCGCGACCGCGCGTGGGATGCCGTCATCGACGTGTCCTGGCAGCCCGATCACGTGTCGCACCGCCGTCGAGGCGCTCGCCGCGCGAGCCGCGCACTGGACGTACGTGTCGTCGGGGTCGGTGTACGCGGACGCCGGCGACGCCGGGGGCGGCCGAGGACGCGGCGCTCGTGCGAGCCCGATGACGTCCGGGCCGGCCTCGATGGAGGACTACGGCGCGGCGAAGGCCGGGTGCGAGGCGCTCGTGACCGCCGGCATCGGGGCCGAGCGCTCCCTGCTCGCACGCGTGGGCCTGATCGGCGGCCCGGGCGATCCGAGCGACCGATTCGGCTACTGGGTGTCGCGATTCGCCCTCGCCGCCGCGGGCGACGTCCTGGTCCCGGACGAGCCGTCGCTGATGGCCCAGGTCGTCGACGTCCGCGATCTCGCCGCCTTCCTGCTCGCGCTGCGCGCAGGCTCGCGGTCCAGCGGACCGGTCAACGTCGTGGGGGAGGCGCGGCCCCTGCCGGACGTGATCGACGCCAGCGCCCGGGTGGCCGGGTTCACGGGCACGCATGGTGCCGGTGACGCCGGCGTGGCTCGCCGAGCATGACGTCGCAGCCGTGGGCCGGGCCTCGCTCGCTGCCGCTGTGGCTGCCGCTCCCCGAGTACGCCGGGTTCGGCAGCAGGTCCGATGCGCGCGCCCTCGCTCTCGGGCTGAAGCGCCGCTCCCTCGAGGCGACCCTCGCGGACGTCCTGGCGGACGAGCGGGCGCGCGGACTCGATCGTCTCGCGGCGCGCCGGACTGACGCGGGCGGACGAGCTCGACCTGCTCGCTCAGGTGAGGTAACCCTAACTATGACTGGTACGGTCGGGCGCGTGGAAGGAACGCAGCCGCGGTCGGTGCGCGACCTGGCGGTGGGGGAGTCGGCGATCCTGGGCGTGCCCGACGTCGATCGCGCCCAGCGGATCCGCCTCGCCGAGCTCGGGCTGCGTCCGGGCCAGCCCGTCACCCTCCTGCAGCGCGGGGTCGGGGGCGCGCGCATCGTGTCGGTCGCCGACTCGCGCATCGCGCTGGACTCGCGCACGGCGGGCCGGATCCCGGTGACCGGGGGAGCCCGGCCGTGAGCGGCTCCGTCCCGTCCTGCCACAGTGGGGGAGGCGGCCTGGCCGCCCCGTCCGGCACTCCGGTCGTCGCGCTGGCGGGCGCCCCCAACGTCGGCAAGTCCACCCTGTTCAACCGGCTCACCGGCGCCCGCCGCGACGTGGGCAACTGGCCGGGCACCACCGTCGAGGTGGGGCGCGGACTGATGGACGATGGGATCCGCCGCTTCGACGTGATCGACCTCCCCGGTGCCTACAGCCTGGACCCGCTGTCGCCCGACGAGGCACTGACGCGCGCCCTCCTCGTCGATGTGCCGCCGCAGGAGCGGCCCGACCTCGTGGTGGTGATCGGCGACGCCGGTCGGCTGTCGCGGTCGCTGTACCTCGTGCGTCAGCTGCGGGAGACCGATCAGCGGATGGTCGTGGCCCTGACGATGGGGGACATCGCCCACCGCCAAGGAGTCAGCATCGAGGTGGCGGCCCTGACCGCGTTCGTCGGCGTGCCGGTCGTCCTCATCGATCCCCGGCACCACCAGGGGCGCACGGGGCTCCTGGAGGCCCTCGACGCGGCCCTCGCCGCGGCGCCACCACCGGCCCTGCCGCGTCCGCAGATCACCGGGGAGTTCGACCTCGCCGACCAGCGGTTCGACTGGATCGACGAGGCGGTGTCCGTCGCCGTCCGTCGCGTCGGGCGATCGCCGGGTGCGCTGGTCGGATCGCTTCGACCGGCTCGCCCTGTCGTCGCTGTGGGGACCGCTGCTCTTCCTCGCCGCGATGTGGTCCGTCTTCCAGCTCACCACCACGGTGGCGGCGCCGCTCCAGCAGGCGCTGGACTGGTTCTTCAGCGGGCCGGTCACCACGGTCGCGGTGGCGCTGCTCGGCCTGGTCGGGCTGGAGGACACCTGGGTGCGCAGCCTGGTCGTCGACGGGCTGATCGCGGGCGTCGGCATGCTGCTCACGTTCGTGCCGCTGATGGCCATCATGTTCGCCCTGCTGGCGCTGCTCGAGGACAGCGGCTACCTCGCCCGCGCCGCGGTGGTGGCCGACCGGCTGATGCGGGCGATCGGGCTGCCGGGTCGCGCCTTCCTGCCCCTCATCGTCGGCTTCGGCTGCAACGTCCCGGCCATCAGCGCCACGCGGATCCTGCCCAACGCGCGCCACCGTATCCTCACCGCGCTGCTCGTGCCGTTCACCTCCTGCAGCGCTCGGCTGACGGTCTACGTGCTCGTCGCGTCGATCTTCTTCCCCGACAACGCCGGCTCGGTCGTCTTCGCGCTCTACGTCATCAGCATCGTCTTCGTCGTGCTCGTGGGTCTGGCGCTGCGCAGCACGCTGTGGCGCAGCGTGGGCAGCGAGGCGCTCGTGATCGACCTGCCGCCGTACCAGCGGCCCACCGTCCGGCTGACGGCTGCGGTGACGTGGCTGCGGCTGAGCGGCTTCCTGCGCACCGCGAGCGGCATCATCGTGGCGACCGTCATCGGCCGTGTGGTTCCTGCAGGCGGTCCCGGCCGCCCCCGGCTACTCCTTCGGCGAGGTGCCGGTGCAGGAGAGCCTGTACGCCCGCACGGCGCAGGTGGTGGCGCCGGTGTTCGCCCCCGCCGGGTTCGGCACCTGGGAGACCACGAGCGCGCTCATCGTCGGGTTCGTCGCGAAGGAGGCGGTGATCTCGTCGTGGGCGCAGACGTACTCCGCCGAGGAGCCGGGCACCTCCGACGAGCCCGGGACGCTGGGGGAGTTCGTGCGGGCGGACTTCGAGGAGAGCTCGGGCGGCCACACCGCCGCCGCCGTCTGGGCCTTCCTCGTCTTCCTGCTCGCCTACACGCCCTGCGTGGCCACGCTGGCCGCGCAGCGGCGCGAGATCGGCATGCGCTGGACGGTCTTCGGGGTGGCCATGCAGCTGTCGGTGGCGTGGGTCGCGGCCGTGGCCATCTTCCAGATCGGCTCACGGCTGTGAGCAGGCCGCTGAGCGTCGTGCTCGCGGCCGTCGAGGCGGGAGCGACGACGCGGGGCGCCATCGCGGACCGGACGGGACTGGATCCCGACGTGGTCGACGGGGCGGTCGATCATCTGCTGCGCCTCGGCCGCATCGCGACGCCGACCCTGCGCACGGCCTGCCCCGACGGCGGATGCGCGGGCTGCGGGACGGTCACCGGCTCCGGATGCTCGCCTCGAGAGTCGAGCGGGCCGGTACCAGTGACGGTCCGTACCAGGTCAGCAGCCGACCGCTGATCAGCGCGGTGGGCGTCCGGCTGAACGCCTCGGGGCCGTCCGTCCGCCGTGAACACGTAGGGCTCGTCCGGCAGGAGCACGACGTCGAGGCCCATCCCGTCGAGCAGCTCGGCTGTCACCGCGGGG
This sequence comes from uncultured bacterium, assembly GCA_963707385.1. Lineage (GTDB taxonomy): Bacteria > Actinomycetota > Actinomycetes > S36-B12 > S36-B12 > UBA10649. The sequence goes on from CAVPPK010000009.1 coordinate 414,395, forward strand.
TAGCGGTCGTCGGAGTCATGGAAGGCGTTGACGCAGCCGAGGCGGGCGAGCATGTCGTCGGCGAACGTGTCGCCGCCCACCACCATCCACGGATCGCGCCAGATGGCCACCGCCACCCGTGGTCCGCTCGGGAGCCGGGGGAGCCGCCCACACGCGGCGGGCCTGCGGCAGCCAGGCGGGCACCTCCCACCCCAGCGCCTCGTCGAACAGGCGTTCGATGGAGGAGAACGACTCGTCGACGGACCGGATCCGGGTGACCCAGACCGGCACGCCGGCGTCGCGCAGGCGCCGGACGTCGAGCTCGCGGTTCTCCTCCTGGTTGGCGACCACGAGGTCGGGGGCGAGGGCGATGATCGCCGCCGTGTCGGGGTTCTTGGTGCCGCGGATCCGCGGCGACGTCGAGGTCGGCCGGGACGGTGCACCAGTCGGTGGCGGCGATGACGGCGTCGCGTCGGCTGGCGACGAGCGCCTCGGTGAGCGACGGCACCAGGCTGACGACGCGACGTGCCGGCCGCGGCACGGCGACGAGCGCGCCCAGGTCGTCGACGGCCACGCGTCGGTCATTGACGGCTGAGTCGTCCGGAGTCACGTCCCGCACGCTACCGACCGGCCAGTGGAGGCGCTGTGGCCGTGTCGAGAGGGGCGGGGGCGTCCACCAGCCTCCACTCGATTCGGATGGAATGTCATAATGCACATTATCGGCGTTGTATCCGTGCTCAGGACGACGGCTCGGGCCGACGCTCAGGCACCCACGTACTCGGCCAGGTGCTGGCCGGTCAGCGTCGACCGGCTCGCCACCAGCTCGGCGGGCGTCCCGCTGAAGACGACGAGCCCGCCGTCGTGGCCGGCACCCGGGCCGAGGTCGACGATCCAGTCGGCGTGCGCCATGACGGCCTGATGGTGCTCGATCACGATGACCGACGTGCCGCGGTCGACGAGCCGGTCCAGCAGGGCCAGCAGCTGGGCGACGTCGGCCAGGTGCAGGCCGGTGGTCGGCTCGTCCAGGACGACGGTGGCCGCCTTGTCGCTCATGTGGGTCGCCAGCTTCAGCCGCTGGCGCTCGCCACCGGACAGCGTCGACAGCGACTGGCCGAGGCTGATGTAGCCGAGTCCGACCTCGGCCATCCGCTCCAGGATCGCCCGGGCCGCCGGCGTGCGCGCCTCGCCGTCGCCGAAGAACTCCACGGCCTCGACGACCGGCATCTGGAGCACCTGGCTGATGTCCTTGCCACCGAGGGTGTACTGGAGCACCGAGGCGTCGAACCGGCGGCCCTCGCACTCCTCGCAGGTGGTCGCGACGCCCGCCATCATCGCCAGGTCGGTGTAGATCACGCCGTTGCCGTTGCAGGTCGGGCAGGCGCCCTCCGAGTTCGAGCTGAACAGCGCCGGCTTGACCCCGTTGGCCTTGGCGAACGCCTTGCGGATCGGGTCCAGCAGCCCGGTGTAGGTGGCCGGGTTGCTGCGTCGCGAGCCGCGGATCGCCGCCTGGTCGACCCGGACGACGCCCTCGAGGCCGGCGATGGAGCCGTCGACGAGCGAGCTCTTGCCGGAGCCGGCCACGCCGGTGAGCACGGTCAGGACCCCCAGCGGGATGTCGACGTCGATACCGCGCAGGTTGTTCGTGCTCGCCCCGCGCACCTCCAGCACGCCCCGTCGGCGTGCGCGTCTCGGGTTTCAGCGCGGCTCTGTCGTCCAGGTGCCTGCCGGTGAGGGTGTCGCTGGCCCGCAGGTCCTCGAGGGAGCCCTCGAAGCAGACCGTGCCTCCCGCCGTGCCGGCCCCCGGGCCGAGGTCCACGACATGGTCGGCGATCTCGATCACCTCGGGCTTGTGCTCCACCACCAGCACGGTGTTGCCCTTGTCGCGCAGCCGCCTGAGCAGCTGGTTCATGCGCTGGATGTCGTGAGGATGGAGGCCGACCGACGGCTCGTCGAAGACGTACGTCACGTCGGTGAGCGCGGATCCCAGATGGCTGATCATCTTGGTGCGCTGCGCCTCTCCCCCGGACAGGGTGCCGGAGGGTCGTTCCAGGGCGAGGTAGCCCAGCCCGATCTCGACGAACGAGTCCAGTGTGTGCTGCAGCTTCTCCAGCAGCGGGGCCACGGATGGCTCCTCCAGCGTCCGCAGCCACTCCGCGAGGTCGTTGATCTGCATGGCGCAGGCGTCGGCGATGCTGATCCCCTGGATCCTCGACGATCGTGCCCGCTCGCTGAGCCGGGTGCCGTCGCACTCCGGGCAGACCTGGAACGTCACGGCCCGCTCGACGAAGGCCCGCACGTGCGGCTGCAGCGAGTCGACGTCCTTGGACAGGATCGACTTCTGGATCCGGGGCACGAGACCCTCATAGGTCAGGTTGATGTTGTCGACCTTGATCTTGCGCGCCTCCCCGTACAGGAACTCCTGGCGCTGCTTCTTCGTGAACGAGCCCACGGGAACGTCGCCGGGCACCACCGCGGTGAAGATGCGCCCGTACCAGCCGTCCGCGCTGTAGCCCGGAACGGTGATGGCGCCCTCGGAGAGGGACTTGGACTCGTCGACGATCTGGGACAGGTCGATGTCGGACACCGCTCCCATGCCCTCGCACCGCGGGCACATCCCCCCGATGCGCTCGAAGGACACCGCCTTGCGGGGACCGCTGCCGACCTTGGACACGCCGCTGGCCTGCACGCTCGCGACGTTGAACGAGAAGGCGTTGGACGAGCCGATGTGCGGCACCCCGAGCCGGCTGAACAGGATCCTCAGCATCGCATTGGCGTCGGTGGCCGTGCCGACCGTCGACCGGGCGTTGGCGCCCATCCTCTGCTGGTCGATGATGATCGCCGTGGTCAGGCCGTCGAGCACGTCGACGTCCGGTCGCGCCAGGCTCGGCATGAAGCCCTGGAGGAACGCGCTGTAGGTCTCGTTGATCAGCCGCTGGGACTCGGCAGCGATGGTGTCGAACACCAGCGAGCTCTTGCCCGAGCCCGAGACGCCGGTGAAGACGGTGAGCCGACGCTTGGGCAGGTCGAGGCTCACGTCCTTCAGGTTGTTGACCCGCGCGCCCTGCACCCGGATGCGGTCGTGACTGTCGGCGGGCAGCATGCGATTCACATTACCTGTCGGAGAGGCGGGCTCGGATCAGTGTCGCGGCGCGGTCCGGGTCGTCCACTCCCAGGCTGATGCCGGTGACCTCCCGGTGCCGTCGCTTGAACGGGATCCGTGCGTCCATCGGTTCGATCAGCTCGATGTCCAGGTTCGTGCCCTGCAGCGGAACGTCGTGCGTGAGACGGGCGTCGTCGGCGCTGTAGCGACGCCGGACGGACACCTCCCGGATCGACGTCCACGGCACGGTCGCGATGGGCAGGTGCCCCCAGCGCAGCACGAGCGCGTCGTCGGTGACCAGGTGCGGGCGCGTCCGCTCGCTGATCATCCACAGCGCGATCCAGAGGACTCCGTACAGCGGAGGCCAGGAGGACGACCATGCGCAGCCAGGCGAACGACGCCCAGCCGGCTCCCACGGCACCAGCAGGTCCACCGCGACCAGCTCGATCAGCGCGGCGCCGACGAAGACCAACTCGACCACCAGGCGCCCCTGTGGCGTAGCCGATGCCAGTCTCGCCCGGCGCGCACGTCGCGTCGTCCGGTGGCGAGCTGCCAGATGGCCTCGAACAGGCGGAGCTCCCCGAACACCAGGAACGCGACCGGCCCCGGCACGCGTCGCCGTGTCGCGGTCTCCCATCGGTCCAGCCGAGTGGCTGTTCGTGTCACGCCGCCTAGGTTAGGTTGCCCGTCATGGCCATCGTCCACCGCGCCGAGCTCACGCCCTCCAAGCTCGAGGTCCTGGCCGACTGGCTGCCGACGTGCAGCTGGTTCGATGACCAGGGGCCGATCGATCGGGTCTCGGTCTACCGGTTCGACGACCCCGCCGGCGAGGTGGGCCTCGAGACCTTCATCCTCTCCAGCGGTGACGCCCTGTACCACGTGCCCATCACGTACCGGTCCGCGCCGCTGAACGGTGGCGTGCTCGTCGGGCAGCTGGAGCACTCGGTGCTCGGCGCCCGGTGGATCTACGACGGCCCATCGGACCCCGTGTACGTGGCGACCATCCGCGACGCGATCGTCGACGGCGCCAGCGACGTCGACATGGAGCTGGCGGACGGCACCCCCGTGCCCCGGCTCGAGTGGTGGGGAACGCGCCGTGGGCAGCGGCGCGGCCCCGGAGGCGCGCGCGCTGAACCTGTCGATCGCGCGAGCCCTGCCCGGCGAGCCGCCGGCCGGCGCGCCGACGTTGACAGCCTCGTGGGCGGGGCTACCTGCACCCCACATCGTGGCCTGGCTCTCGGAGTGACGATGCCGACTGACCGACTGAAAGGGAGTGAAGTGATGGACCGCGTCAGCATCTACGTCAACACGATGGGACAGACGGCGGAGCAGTTCCGCTTCTACGGCGAGGTCTTCGGACACGAGCCGTACGCGATCATGCGCATGGCCGACATCCCCGGCCAGCCCGAGCTGCCCGAGGACGAGCGCGAGGCGCTCATCCACATCGAGGTGGAGATCCTCGGCGGAACCGTCCTCATGGGCACCGACATGCTGCGCTCGATGGGCCACGACATCGTCATCGGCAACAACGTGTCGATCAACCTCGAGCCGGATTCCCTGGCTGAGGGCCAGCGGCTGTTCGACGCGCTCAGCGACGGCGCCACGGAGATCAGCCCGTTCTCGAAGATGTTCTGGGGCGACTACTGGGGTGTGCTGCTCGACCGGTACGGCATCCGCTGGATGGTCAACGTCCCGGACCCAGAGTCCTCCTGAGGTCAGGCGCGGCCACGGGAGCGCTCGTCGATCGCGGCGACCACGCTGGCAGGGATCGGTCGGCAGGCGCACTCGCGCGCGTGTTCAAGGTGCCATTCGATCCGGACGTCCATGGGCGCGTTGCGGCCGAGGATGTGCGCCCGGTGCCAGTCCGCATTCATGCCTCGTCACGCTACTCGCGGCGGCCCGCTGAGGGCGGTCGATGTCGGTCGGCAATCCCCCAATAGGTTTGTGCCATGTCGAAGGTCCTGACCTCCCTGCCCGTCGGCGAGCGCGTCGGCATCGCCTTCTCCGGCGGCCTGGATACGTCCGTGGCCGTCGCCTGGATGCGCGACAAGGGCGCTGTCCCCTGCACCTACACGGCGGACATCGGCCAGTACGACGAGCCCGACATCGACTCGGTGCCCGGTCGTGCGCTGCAGTACGGCGCGGAGCTCTCGCGCCTCGTGGACTGCAAGGCCGCCCTCGTCGACGAGGGGCTCGCCGCGCTCGCCTGCGGCGCCTTCCACATCCGCTCCGGGGGCCGCCAGTACTTCAACACCACTCCCCTGGGCCGCGCCGTCACCGGCACGCTGCTGGTGCGCGCGATGCACGACGACGGCGTGTCGATCTGGGGCGACGGGTCCACCTTCAAGGGCAACGACATCGAGCGGTTCTACCGCTACGGGCTGCTCGCCAACCCGAGCCTGCGGATCTACAAGCCCTGGCTGGACGCGGACTTCGTCGAGGAGCTCGGCGGCCGCAAGGAGATGTCCGAGTGGCTCGCCGCCCACGACCTGCCCTATCGGGACAGCGTCGAGAAGGCGTACTCGACGGACGCCAACATCTGGGGCGCCACCCACGAGGCGAAGACCCTCGAGCTCCTCGACACCTCGATCGAGATCGTCCAGCCGATCATGGGCGTGCGCTTCTGGGACCCGGCGGTCGTCATCGACGCCGAGGACGTCACGATCCGCTTCGCGCAGGGTCGTCCGGTCGCGATCAACGGCGTCGCCTTCGACTCCGCCGTCGACCTCGTGCACGAGGCCAACGCGATCGGTGGCCGGCACGGCCTCGGCATGGCCGACCAGATCGAGAACCGCATCATCGAGGCCAAGAGCCGGGGCATCTACGAGGCACCCGGCATGGCCCTGCTCTTCATCGCCTACGAGCGACTCCTCAGTGCCATCCACAACGAGGACACGATCGCGAACTACCACGCCGAGGGCCGCCGCCTCGGTCGCCTGCTGTACGAGGGACGGTGGCTGGACCCGCAGGCGCTCATGCTCCGCGAGTCGCTGCAGCGCTGGGTCGCCTCCGCCGTCACCGGCGAGGTCACCCTGCGCCTGCGACGCGGCGACGACTACTCGATCCTCGACACGCGCGGACCGGCCCTCAGCTACCACCCGGACAAGCTCTCCATGGAGCGCACCGAGGACGCTGCGTTCGGTCCGGTCGACCGGATCGGGCAGCTCACGATGCGCAACCTCGACATCGCCGACTCCCGCGCGAAGCTCGAGCTCTACGCCGCCCAGGGCACGCTGCTTGCCGGCCAGGCCCGCCTCGTCGGCGAGCTGCAGCCCGGTGGCGCCGAGGCGATCGCCGCCGCGCCGGCCGAGACGCTCCTCGAGGATGACGAGGCCGAGACGCTGGATCGCGCGGCGATGGAGTCCGGCACCGACTGATCGGGCGTTCTCGTGACCGAAGTCCCGTGACGAGCCGATAATCCGATGGTATGCGGCGTGCCCCTCAGGAGTCGTCCTCCACGCGTCGCACCGCCTGGAGGTCGTCCATGCACGTTCTTCGTACCAGTGTCCTTCTCGTCGCAGGGGCCGTTGCGGCCCTGAGCCTGGTGTCCCCCGCGGGCGCGGCTCCCCCGATCAAGGGTGGCCCGACTCCGCTGTACCCGGACATCATCGAGGAGGTGCCTCATCACCTCCAGATCCAGAACGACAAGCAGCGCGAGTGGCTGCGATTCAGCACCACCCACATGAACATCGGGCCGGGGAATCTCCAGATCCGCGGCACGGACGTGGTGGCGGGTGGCTGCTTCGACGACAACGGCGAGTTCTTCGACCAGTGCACGCAGGCGGTCCAGGAGATCATGGACGCGAACGGCACGATCGTGCTGAGGAGTGACGCCGGCCGAGCGGTGTTCCACCCCGAGCACAACCACTGGCACCAGTCGGGCGTCGCCGCCTTCGAGATCGTGAAGAGCCTCACCAGCGACGCGGCGGACAACGCAGTGGCCTCAGGCGTCAAGGTGACGTTCTGCCTTGTCGACGTGATCTTCTTCGGAGACGGCAAGACCACGGGCAGCGACAAGAAGGTGCTGCCCCGCAACTACTTCGAGTGCAACGGTGATCTGCAGGGCATCTCGGTCGGCTGGGGCGATCAGTACCACCAGTCGACGCCGCTGCAGGAGCTGGACGTGACCGGCGTGCCCGAAGGCGTCTACTACCTGACGCATGACGCGGATCCGTTCAACCACTGGCAGGAGGGCCCGCGGACCGACGCGCCCGGAGAGCTGAACAACTTCACCTGGGTGAAGTTCCAGCTGTCGCGGCAGGGAGCCAACCCCGAGATCACCATCCTCGAGACGTCGGGCTGCCCCAGTCACCCGGCGCAGTGCGGTTTCGGCGGCAACACCTGACACCGGTGGCCGCCTGCCGGCTCACCGGCAGGCGGCTCCCGTACCGAAGTGCTGCACCCAGAACGTGGCGTAGCGCGGGCTCCGGCCCGCCGCGTATCCGAAGCCGACGTGCCGGAATCGCGGGTCGGTCATGGTGGCGTGGTGCGGTGAGGAGCGACGCCAGTCGGCCATCGCCGCTGCGACCGTCGGCTGGCCGGCGGCCAGGTTCTCCCCCACGAGGCGCGGCCGGTATCCCGATTCGGCGACGCGCTGCAGGCTCGTGCTGCCGTCCGAGGCGGTGTGGCTGAACCTGTTGTCCCGGGACATCTGCTCCGCGTAGGACTGCGCCGACCTCGTCAGGGCGGCGCACAGGCGTACCGGTGGCGACCCGGCGTCCGCCCGCACCGCGTTCAGGCGCACGACCATGCGCTCCTGCCATCCGGCACGAGGGCCCGGCCGGTCGGGTGCGGCCTGCGCGGCCGGGGGCAGGACGAGCAGGAGTGCGGCGATCGCGGCGGAGCCGAGAGCAATGGCGCGGGTCACCTTCACGGCAGAAGTCTCCCCCACCCGCCACGCATTTCCCTCGCCATCGACGTTCGGATACCGGACGCCCGGAATCCGGTCGTCATGTTCGGGCTTGGTAAAGGCGCATCCGGATGTGGGTACCTGCCGGAACCACGGGAATAACACCGACGTCATATGTGTCATCCACTAAGGCCGTTCGAAGGGACAGACCATGAGTGAATCGATGCGCGGCACCCGCCTGGGTGCCCTGAGCTACGAGACCGACGCGCACATCGCGCCCGCAGAGCGGGTCGTGGTGGCCTACGAGTGTCCCGAGGGGCATCGCTCAGTCGTGCCCTTCTCCGTGGAGGCCGAGGAGATCCCGTTCGAGTGGAACTGCCGCTGCGGCCGCACCGCCGTGCGACCCGATGTGGCCGCCCCCGAGGCGAAGCCCGACGAAGCACCAGCGCAGTCACTGGGACATGCTCCTCGAGCGGCGCACCATCGCCGACCTCGAGGTTCTTCTCGAGGAGCGACTCGCCCTGCTGCACACCCAGCGCGGCGAGCAGCGCGCGAACCTGCGGAAGTCCGCCTAAGCGCTAGGTCAGCTCCCGCGGCGGCTCGTCGCGTCCTTCGGGCGGGTCGTCCCTGACGGTGTCCGTCCTGATGACCTCGCCCTGGATGACGTCTCCGCCGGGGTAGTGCACCCCCGGCATGCGGACCGTCATCACCCGGGACGACAGCCAGGTCCGCGAACGTGCCCGGAGCAGCCGCTGGGTGGGCGGCAGCACGAGCAGCAGCCCCGCGAGGTCGGTCCAGAAGCCCGGGAATCATGATCAGCAGGCCGCCGAGGAACGTCAGCCCGTGCTTGCCCGCGTCCGGCTCCTGACCGGTCTGGGCAGCGCGCTGGAGGTCGACCATCGCGGCATCCCCCGCGTTGCGCATGATGGCGAACCCGATGGGGAACCCGACGAGCAGCAGGAGCAGCATCCAGCCCCAGCCGAGCCACATCGCCACGGCGTACGCCGTGGCCACCTCGAGCAGCGGATAGCCGAACAGCAGCAGTCGCGAGCGGAAGGTCATGACGACGATCCCGTCGACCGGCGTTCATGCGCTCGCCGCCGCACGCGCGTCACCTTGTCGTCGACGCCCCAGAGCGTCACCCGCCACAGGGCCTCGGCGACGATCTTGCGGCTCATCTTGCTGGTGCCGGCGGTGCGCTCGACGAACGTGATGGGCACCTCGCGCACGGTCAGCCCGCGCTGCACCGCGCGCCAGGCCAGATCGATCTGGAAGCAGTAGCCCTGCGACGCGACCTCGTGCAGGTCGAGCTTGCGGAGGGTGTCGGCACGGAAGGCGCGGTACCCACCGGTGGCATCCTGGATGGGCACGCCCAGCATGAGCCGGGTGTAGGCCGTGCCCCCGCGGGAGATCAGCTGACGGCTCTTGGGCCAGTTCTCGGTGCGACCGCCCGGGACCCAGCGCGAGCCCAGCACCAGGTCGGCCGTGCGCAGGGCGTCGAGCAGGCGTGGGAGCTGCTCGGGCTGATGGGATCCGTCGGCGTCCATCTCCACGACGACGTCGTAGCCCGCCTGGAGCGCCCAGGCGAAGCCGGCGAGGTAGGCGGCACCGAGGCCCTCCTTGCCGAGCCGGTGCATGACGTGGATGTGGTCGTCGGCTGCGGCGAGCTCGTCCGCCACGCGCCCGGTGCCGTCGGGAGAGTTGTCGTCGGCGACGAGGATGTCGGCCTCGGGCACGGACGACCGCACGCGGGAGACGATGACCGGGAGCGTGGAGAGCTCGTTGAACGTCGGGATGATCACGACGATCCGCCCAAGGTCGGCGAAGGACGTTGTCGACATCCCGTCAGCCTAGGTGATGGCCGCGGCACGTCGCCGACGTGACCTGACCGCGGCCGCGATGGCGACGCCGAGGGCGACCGCGGCCATCCCGCAGAGGACCAGCTCGACGACGTGGCCGGCACGGGAGGCGAGCGTGCGGCTCCCGTAGCAGGGGCACCTCGGCGACCAGCCAGCCGGTCTCGTCCTCGCCCAGCTGCTGCTCGACGGCGCGGTCGGTGCCGATCACCGCGGTGATGCCCGAGGTGGCCGCCACGAGCACGGTGCGCCCGAACTCGCCCGCGCGCATGCGCTCGATGCCCAGCTGCTGCGCCGGCTGCGAGGTGCCGCCGTAGGTGGCGTTGTTGGTCTGGACGGTGAGCAGCCGTGCGCCGCCGTCGACCACGGCGTCCACGACGCCGCTGTAGGCGATCTCGAAGCAGATGACGTTGCCGACGGCGACTCCCGCCGATGTCGAGGTTGCCCGGCTCGGCGCCCGGCAGGAAGTCGCGAGGCACGCGATCGAAGCGCCCGATGAGCCCGGCGAGCTGCTCGCGGAACGGCACGTACTCGCCGAACGGGACCGGGTGGGTCTTGATGTACATCTGCGTGGGACCCGCCTCCGGATCCCACACGATGCCGACGTTCCACACGCCCTGCGGGTTGCCCGGGACGGACGTCACGGCACCGACGAGGATCGGGGCGCCGACGGCGCGTGCCGCGCCCGTGATGGCCTCGGCCACGGTCGGGTCGCTGAACGGGTCGATGTCCGAGGAGTTCTCGGGCCACAGCACGAAGTCGGGCTGCGGCGCGGTGCCCGCGTCGATCGCCTCCGCCAGCAGCGAGCGTCTCTCGGACGTGGTTGTCGAGGACGGCCCGGCGGACGTCCATCGCGCCCATGCCCGGTCTGCGGAGTGCCCCCCTGCACCAGGGCCACCGTGGCCGTCGCCGGACCGCCGATCTCGTCGCCGCCCGATGGAACCGGCAGGGCCGCGGGCAGCAGTGCGACGAGGACGACAGTCGCCGCCCAGGCCAGCGCGGCGGGCCGCCGTCCGTCGCGCAGGGCCAGCACCGCGGCGACGGCCGAGGCGCCGATGAGCGCGACCGCGAACGTCACGAAGGGCGTGCCACCGGCGCTCGCCCAGTCCCCCAGGGTGCTGTCGGGCTGCGCCGAAGGCGAGGTTGCCCCAGGGGAAGCCGCCGAGCGGCAGGCGCGCCCGCAGCGCCTCGTCCAGCACCCAGACGGCCCCCACCCACACCGGCGCGAGCGGCAGCCGGGTGACCAGGGCCGTGCCCACGCCCAGCAGGGCGATCCACGACGCGCACAGCAGGGTGAGCAGCAGCCAGGCGTCCGGGCCGATCACGCGCATCCACTCGAGGAGCAGGGCGAAGAACACCACGCCGGTGAGCAGGCCGAGGCCGAGTCCGCGCCGGAGGCGAGCCCGCCACAGGGCTGCGGTCAGGAGGGCGACCCCGCCGGCGGCACTGGGGCCGAACCCCACCGGCGGGAACGCCAGCCACAGCAGGAGTCCTGCGCCCACGGCGGCGAGCAGTGCGAAGGGGAGCCGCAGCAGTGGCGTCGCGGTGGACACGGTCATCCCTGGTCGAGGTCGCCGCTGTCGAAGACGGTGCGGCCGTGCACGACGGTGCGCAGGCAGCGCGGCAGGGGCAGGTCGGGGCCGAGGGCCGGCAGGCCCGGGGTGCCCGATCGCGGGTCGGTCGACCACGCGGCGACCCGGTCGTCGGGCGCCTGCACGACGATGTCGTCGACCGCCCAGATCGCCAGGTGGGCGGGGGCGCCGGGCGCGAGCGTGCCGGCGTCCGGCTGGCCGACCGCGCGCCAGCCGCTGCGCGTGTGGGCGCCGAACGCTGCCCGGGTGGACAGCGCCTGGCTCGGGTTGGTCGGGTGCACCGCGGCGCGCACGGCCGCCCACGGCCCGAGTTCGGTGACGGGGGCGTCCGAGCCGAAGGCCACGAGCACGCCGGCGGACACGAGGTCGGCGAACCGGTTCATGCCCGATGCCCGGGCGGCGCCCAGGCGCTGCTCGTACATGCCGCCGGGTCCGCCCCACAGGCCGTCGAACATGGGCTGCATGCTGGCGGTCACGCCCAGCTCGGCGAGTGCGCTGCACATGGTCGTCGGTGAGGAGCTCGGCATGCTCCAGCCGGTGCATGCGCGGCCCGCATCGCGGGCAGGCCCACCTGCTCGGCCGCGGCGCGCAGGCCGGTCACGACCGCCTCGCTGGCCGCGTCGCCGATGACGTGGAAGCCCGCCTGCATCCCCGCCCGCGTGGCCGCCGTCACGTGCTCGGCGATCTCGTCGGCGGTCAGGTAGCCGGCGCCGGTCCGGTCGGGGGCGTCCGCGTAGGGCTCGCACAGGCAGGCCGTGCGCGACCCGATCGCGCCGTCGACGAACAGGTCGCCGGCCACGCCCACGGCCCCCAGCGCGCGGGCTCGGTCGATCCCGCCCTCGCGGGCCAGCTGCCCCCAGTAGCCGACGACGGTCGGGCCGGCCTCCGCCTGTGCGAGGGCGAGCAGCTCGGCGAGGTCGTCCTCGCTGGAGATCGTCGGTCCCGCCATCTCGTGCATGCTGACGATGCCGAGCGAGGCGGCCCGCTCGCGCATCACCCGGTGGGCGGCCGCCCGCTGGCCCGCACCGATCGTGCCGAGGATCGCCTCCCGCACGGCGTGGTGCGCCTGCTGGCTGAGGGCGCCCGTGGGGTCCCAGCCCGCGAGGTCGCGCGACTCCCGGCACCTGCGCCACGAGCGCGCTCGACACCACCGCCGAGTGGACGTCGATGCGGGAGAGGTAGACGACGCTCCCCCAGGTCGCGCGGTCGACCTCGTCGCGGCTCGGCGGACGACCCTCCGGCCAGCGTGTCTCGTCCCAGCCGTGCCCGATGATCGCTGCCCCGCGCAGGTCGCGCGCCCGTGCCTCGAGCAGGCCGAGCGCCTCGCGCGAGCGACGTCGTGCGCGACAGGTCGAGGCCGGTCAGGGTCAGCCCGGTGCTGGTGGCGTGCACATGCGCATCGACGAAGCCGGGCGTGACGAGCGCGCCGCGCAGGTCGATCACGCGGTCGGCGCTGTCCCGGTGCGCCGCCGCCGCGGAGTCCTCGCCCAGCCACGCCACCTCGTCGCCGTCGATGAGCATCGCCGTCGCGAACGGGCTGACCGGCGAGTAGATCGACCCGCCGACGAGCAGGACGCGCTCCGTCGCGCGCCAGGCGGGCGGTGTCACGTGGCGGAGCGCGGTCGCGCGAGCGCGCGGCCGATGACCATGCGCTGGACCTGGTTGGTGCCCTCGACGATCTGCAGGGCCTTGGCCTCGCGGAAGTAGCGCTCGACCGGGAAGTCCTGCGTGTAGCCGGCGCCGCCGAGCACCTGGATCGCGTCGGTGGTCACCTTCATCGCGGCGTCGGTGGCCGTCGAGCTTGGCCATGGCCGCCGTCGTCGCGAACGGCAGGCCGGCGTCCTTGAGCCGCGCCGCCTCGACGTAGAGGGAGCGCGCGGACGCGACCGCGGTGGCCATGTCGGCGAGCATGAAGGACAGTCCCTGGAACTCGTTGATCGGCCGCCCGAACTGCCGGCGCTCACCTGCGTACGTCGATGGCGGCGTCGAGCGCGGCCTGCGCGAGCCCGACGGCGCACGCGGCGATGCCGAGCCGGCCGGCGTCGAGGCCGGCGAGCGCGACGGTGAAGCCGCCGCCCTCGACGCCGAGCAGCCGGTCGGCGGGCACGCGCATGTCCTCGAGGATGAGCTGCGCGGTGGGCGAGGAGTTCGTCGCCCATCTTGCGCTCGGGCACCGCGGCGGTGAGCCCGGGCGTGGCGCCGTCGACGAGCAGGCAGGTGATGCCGCGGGCACCGTCGTCGGACGTGCGCACCATCATCGAGTAGAAGTCGGCGCGCCCGCCGTGGGTGATCCACGCCTTGGTGCCGTTGACGACGTAGGCGTCGCCGTCGAGCACCGCTCGGGTGGTGAGCGCCGCGGCGTCCGAGCCGGAGTGCGGCTCGGAGAGGCAGTAGCCGCCGAGCAGGCTCGCCGCCGACCATGTCGGCGAGCCAGCGATCGCGCTGCTCGTCCGTGCCGAACGCCGCGAGCGGGAAGCAGGCGAGGTAGTGCACGCTCACGCTCACGCCGATGGACATCCACGCGCGGGCCAGCTCCTCGAGGACCTGCAGCGTCACCTCGTACGGCTGCTCCCCTCCCCCGTAGGCGGCATCGAAGGGCAGGCCCGAGGACGCCCAGCTCGCCGAGGGCGCGCAGGGCCTCGCGCGGGAACTCCGCGTCCGCCTCGGCCTGCGCGGCCCGCGGCGCGAGCTCGGCGGCGGCGAAGTCCTCGACGAGGGCCATGCAGCTCGACGGACTCCTCGGTGGGCATCAGCCGGGTGACGGAGGCGCCCTTCCACGCGTGCCCCATCACGCCACGACCAGGTCGCGCGGGCTGCTGGTTGGCCACGATGACGCCGTCGGGCGTCGCGATCGACGATGTCCTCGATGCGGGCGCCGTAGCTGCCCTCGACGTAGAAGCCGGGCTCGATGCTGAAGGCCATGCCCGTCGTCGAGCACGAGCGTGTTGCCCGCGACGATGTACGGGTCCTCGTGCGTCTCGAGGCCGATGCCGTGGCCGGTGCGGTGGATGAACAGGTCGCCGAGGCCCGCGTCGACGAGGACCTCGCGGGCCGCGGCGTCGACGCTCTCGCAGGTGACGCCCGCGCGCGCGTGCTCGCACGGCCGCGCGCTGGGCCGCCTGCAGGACGGCGTACCTGGCCACGAAGTCCGCCGGCGGCTCGCCCGACCGCGTAGGTGCGGGTGCAGTCGCTGCGGTAGCCGTCCGGCATCGTGCCGCCGATGTCGACGACGACGACGTCGCCGCGCTCGATCACGCGGTCGGAGACCTCGTGGTGCGGGCTCGCGCCGTTGGGGCCGCTGCCCACGATGATGAAGTCGACGCGCACGTGACCCTCGGCGAGGATCAGCGTCGGCGATGTCGGCACCCACCTCGCGCTCGGTGCGCCCCGGCCGCAGGAGCCCCGGCACCGCCGCGTGGACCCGGTCGATCGCCGCACCGGCCGGCGACGAGCGCCGCCACCTCGGTCGGGGTCCTTGCGCATGCGCAGGTGCGAGATGACCGGGCCCGGCGAGGACCTGGTCGACGGCCGGCATGGCTGCCCGCAGGGCGCAGCACCTTCTCGGCCCACATGTGGTTGTCGACCGCCACCGCGCGGGCGCCGGGCACGAGCGAGGCCACCAGCGCGTACGGGTCGTCCAGCTCGCCCCAGGCCCGGATGCCCATGCCGAGCGCACCGACCGGGCTCGCCTGCGCCGCCAGCACCTCGAGTCGCGGGGCGACCAGCAGCGGGTCGCCGGCGGCCGGGACGACGAGGCAGGTCAGGCGCTCGAGCGGCACGGCGTCGTACCCGACGAGGTAGCGCAGGTCGGGCCCCGGAGTCACCAGGACGGCATCGATTCCGCGCCGCGTCGCCTGCTCCTGGATCGCGGCCAGTCGGGCCCCGTGGTCACCGCCGTGCATGGCGTCCTCCTTCGTCCGTCGGAGTCTATGTGCACCACCCGGCGCGGGCCGGGTGGTGCCAGACTGCCCGCATGGCCCCCGCGTCGCGCCCCGTCCTGGTCCTCGACTCCGCCTCGCTGTACTACCGGTCCTTCTACGCGCTGCCGGAGAAGATGACCGCTCCCGACGGTCGTCCGCACAATGCCGTCCGCGGCTTCCTGTCGACCCTCACCCGGCTGGTCGACGCCCACGCGCCGGCGGGCGTCGTCGCCTGCTGGGACAACGACTGGCGCCCGGCGTGGCGGGTCGACCTCGTGCCGTCCTACAAGGCGCACCGCGTCGCCGACGGGCGAGCGGCGGGCGCGAGGCCGAGCCGGAGTCGCTCGGTCCGCAGGCGGTCGCGATCGCCGGCCTGCTCGAGGCGCTCGGGATCGCCCGGTGGGGGGTGGACGGGTACGAGGCCGACGACGTCATCGGCAGCGTGACCGCCCAGCTCGACCAGCCGACCGTCGTCGTGACGGGCGACCGCGACCTGCTGCAGCTCGTCGACGCGCGCACGTCCGTGCTGCTGACCGTGAACGGCGGGATGGAGAAGTGGCCGCTGCTCGACCCCGCGGGGGTGGAGGAGCGGTTCGGCGTCCCCCCGGAGCGCTACGTCGATCTCGCCGTCCTGCGCGGTGATCCCGTCCGACGGCCTGCCCGGCGTTCCCGGGCATCGGCGCGAAGACGGCGGTGTCGCTGGTCGCCGCCTTCGGCTCGGTGCGACGGCATCCTGGCGGCCGCCGGCGAGCCGGCGCCCGGTGCGTCCCCTGACCCCGCGGCTGGCGGCCGCGCTGCTGGCCCACGAGGACAGCCTGGCCCGCACCACGGCGCGTGGCGAGGGTGGTCCGGGACCTGCCGCTGCCCGCGCGGACGGTGCGCGCTGCCGCGCGAGCCGCACGCGCCCGCCGCGCTCGCTGCGCTGGCCGAGGAGTGGGGCGTGCGGCCGGCAGGTGGACGACCTGCAGGCCGCGCTGCGGCGTCAGACCGACGACGAGTAGGCCACGACCCCGCGGTTGACCAGGTCCGCCGCGGCGTGGGCGGTGTCGCGCATCGGATCCGACGGGATCGACCGCCTGGGCGACCTGCCCGAGCAGGTCGATGACCTGGCGGATCCAGCGGACGAAGTCGCCGGCGGTGATGTCGGCGTGGGTGAGCACCTGCAGCAGGTTGGCGCCGCGCGCCCACCGGTAGGTGGCGTCGACGATGCCGGCGTCGGGATGCCGGGTGATGTCGAGCCCGTGCCGGGTCTCGAGGTCGTGCAGCTCGGACCACAGCGTGCCCGAGCCGCTCGACGGCCTCCCGCACGACGCGGGTCGGCAGGGCCGGGGGCGTGTCGTCGTCGTGTCCGCGCGACTCGTACACGACCGCGGCGCACACTGCCGCGAGCTCGGCGGGGTCGAGCTCGCGCCACGAGCCGTCCCGCAGCGACTGGGCCGCCAGGAGGTCGGACTCGGTGTACAGGCGCATGAGCATGCGGCCGGGGTCGGTGACCGTGGTGGCGTCGCCCGACGAGGCGAGGTAGCCGAGCTCGGTCAGGACCTCGCACACCTTGTCGAAACGGCGGGCGATCGAGTTCGTGCGGCCCTCGACGCGTCGCTCGAGGTCGCGCGCGTGCCGGTCGGTGCGGTGGTAGCGCTCCGCCCAGCGCGCGTGCACCTCGCGGTCGTTGCAGCCGTGGCAGGGGTGCGCCCGCAGCTGGGATCGCAGGCGGGCGATCTCGGCGTCCTCGGTGGCGGCGGCGCGGCGCTTGCGCTGGTCGTACGGCACCTCGTCGACCGCCGTCTGCAGCGACTCGAGGAGGTCCCGGCGCGCGCGGTGGTCGCGGGCGACGAAGCCCTTGGGGACGGTGATGCGGGTGAACGCCTCCACCGGCTGGCTCGTGTCGGCCACGGACATGCGCCGCACCTGCCCGTCGGCGGTGAGCACCATGGGCCGGGCGGCCTCCCGGGGACTGCGCAGGCGGCGCTGGTCGAGGACGACGGCCGGCCCGGCACGCCGGCCTGAGGGGATCATGAACACGTCGCCCTGGCGCAGCCCGAGCCACGACTCCTCCGCGGCGTCGCGGCGCTCGGCGGCGGCTCGCCGGCTGATGTCCTTCTCCCGTCGCGACAGCGACTCGCGCAGCTGCGCGTACTCCACGTAGTCGCCGAGGTGGCACTGCATCGAGTCGCGGTAGCCCGTCGAGGGCCTCCTCGACCCGGCGCAGCTCCGTGGCCAGGCCCGACCACCGCGCGGTCGGCCTGGAACTGGGCGAACGAGGTCTCCAGCACCTCGCGGGCGGAGTGCCGGCCGAGGCGGGAGACGAGGTTCACCGCCATGTTGTACGAGGGCTGGAAGGAGGACCGGAGCGGGTAGGTGCGGGTGGAGGCGAGCCCGGCGAGCGACCGCGGGTCGAGGCCCGGCTGCCACAGCACGATGGCGTGGCCCTCGACGTCGATGCCGCGCCGGCCGGCCCGGCCGGTGAGCTGGGTGTACTCCCCCGGCGTCAGGTCGACGTGGGTCTCGCCGTTCCACTTGACCAGCCGCTCGAGGACGACGGACTTGGCCGGCATGTTGATGCCCAGGGCCAGCGTCTCGGTCGCGAAGACCACCTTGATGAGGCCCGCGCTGGAACAGGCCCTCGACGATCTCCTTGAACACCGGCAGCAGGCCGGCGTGGTGCGACGGCGAGTCCGCGCTCGAGGGCCTCGAGCCACTCGTCGAAGCCGAGGGCCGCCAGGTCCTCGTCGGGGAGCTCCAGGGTGGCCTCGAGCGCGGCCTGGCGGATCGCCGTGCGCTCCTCGCCGGTGGTGAGGCGCAGGCCGGAGTGGAGGCACTGGCGCACGGCCTCGTCGCATCCCGCCCGGCTGAACAGGAAGTAGATCGCCGGCAGCAGGCCCTCGCGCTGGAGCCGCTCGACGACCTCGCTGCGCCACGGGTGTCTTCGGGTCCACGCGGGCCGTCCGCGGTCGCGGCCGCGCGCCGCTGCTCACCCGGTCGCGGCGTCCGTCGCTCCTCCTCGCGGGCGAGCCGGACGAGCTCGGGATTGACGATGCTCTGGTCGTCGTCGACGAACAGGTCGTACATCCGCGGCCCGGCCATCACGTGCTGCCACAGCGGCACCGGCCGGTGCTCCTCGACGATGATCGAGGTCTCGCCCCGCACCGTCTCCAGCCAGGCGCCGAACTCCTCGGCGTTGCTGACCGTCGCGGAGAGCGCCACGACGGTGACGGACTCCGGGAGGTGGATGATCACCTCCTCCCACACGGCGCCGCGGAAGCGGTCGGCCAGGTAGTGCACCTCGTCCATCACGACGAAGCCGAGGTCGGCCAGCGTGGAGGACCCCGCGTAGAGCATGTTGCGCAGCACCTCGGTGGTCATGACGACGACCGGCGCCTCGCCGTTGATGCTGTTGTCGCCGGTCAGCAGCCCGACGTTCGCGGCGCCGTGACGGGCGACGAGGTCGTTGTACTTCTGGTTCGACAGCGCCTTGATCGGCGTCGTGTAGAAGCACTTGCGCCCCTGAGCCAGGGCGAGGTGGATGGCGAACTCGCCGACGACGGTCTTGCCCGAGCCCGTGGGTGCGGCGACCAGCACGCCCCGGCCGCTCTCGAGCGCCTCGCAGGCAGCCACCTGGAACGGGTCGAGGCCGAACACGTAGTCGCCGGCGAACGCGCCGAGCTCGGACCGCTCACGGCGGCTCCGCTCGCGTGCCGCGGCGTACCTCTCGGCAGGGCTGGGCATGACCTCAGGCTACGGCGTCGCCTGTCAGGTCAGCAGTGCAGCACGCGCAGGGCGCCGGGTCGCACCTCGATGTCGACCGGGCAGCGGGCCGATGCGTTCGCCGTCGGCGTAGGCGACCTGGCCCGCCGCGGCGATGCGGATCGACCGGCCACGGAAGGTGCGGACGGCCGGGTGGGCGACGTGGGTGCCCCGGAACACGGACGGGAAGACCCGCAGGAAGGTGGGCTTCGAGACGGCGCCCAGCCAGGTGACGTCCAGCAGGCCGTCGTCGGGCAGGGCCTCGGGGCAGATCCGCATCCCGCCGCCGTAGCGCGATCCGTTGCCCACGGACACGAGCATGCCCGGGGCACGCTCGCGCACGCCGTCGATCACGACGTCGTAGTCGAGGGGCCGGAACGACGCCAGCTCCCGGGCGATCGCGACGTTGTACCGATGACCGGCGAGGCGGGGCATCGCGTTCGCCCGCTCGTTGACGGACGAGTCGAACCCGGTCGACAGCACGCCGAGGAAGTACCGCTCCACCAGGTCGTCGCGTGCGGACGATGCCCACGTCGAGGTCCCGTTCCTGGCCGCTCGGCGAGGGAGGCCACGAGCTCGCGTCGCGATGACGGCGGCGTCGTGGGTGGGCAACCCGAGCCCGGCCGCGATGTCGTCACCCGAGCCCCCGGCCACCATGCCCATGGGCACCGTCGATCCCACCATCGCCTGGAGGACGGCGTGCACGGTGCCGTCGCCGCCGCAGGCGATGACCGCTCGCGCTCCCGACGCGCACGGCGTTCCGCGCGACCGCGCGTCGAGTCGTCCGCGGACGTGGGCTGCACGAGGCGGCACGCCACGCCGGCCTCCTGCAGGGTGCGCGCCACGACGCTGGCATGCCGGGCACCGCGGCCGCCGCCTGCCTGGGGATTGGCGATCAGCCAGACCTCCGCGGCCACCTAGGGCTGCTCGGGCTCGTCGATCGGAGCTCGGCTCGAGGTCGACCGTGCGAGGCCTCGTCGTCGTCGAGGTCGTCGTAGTCGGTGAAGGCCGGGTCCGCCGCTCGCCGGCGTGCCCGGCGACGGTCGTTCAGCAGGCAGATGCCCACGGCGATGGCCACCAGCAGGAGGATCGGGCCGGCGAGCAGCAGGAGGTTGATCGGGTCGCCCGTGGGGGTCGCGACCGCGGCGAAGAGCATCACCGCGAGGATGATCCAGCGCCACCAGCCCAGCAGCCGTCGGCCGGGCAGCACGCCGGCGAAGTTGAGCAGCACGAGGACGAGCGGCACCAGGAAGCCGACCCCGAACACCAGCACGGTGCGCAGGAAGAACGACAGGTAGCGGTCGACCGACACGATGTTCTCGACGTTGTCGGGGGTGAAGCCCAGCAGCACCTGAAGGCCCAGCGGAAGCACGGCGTAGGCCAGCGCGACCCCGGCGAGGAAGAGCGGCGTGGCCACCGCGACGAACGCGAAGGCCCAGCGGCGCTCGTTGCGGTGCAGGCCGGGCGTGATGAAGCGCCACAGCTGGTACAGCCACACCGGCGACGACAGGACGATGCCGGCCATGGCCGCGATCTGCATCTGCAGCACGAAGGGATCCGCGACGCCGGTGAGCGCGAGGGTGACCTCGCGGCCCTCGGAGCGCGCCTGCTCGACCGCGCCGCTGAAGGGTGCACTGAGCCAGGCGAACAGCTGCTCGTAGTAGATCCAGCCGATCACCATGCCGATGCCGATGGCGATGCCCGCCTTGACCAGCCGTGACCTCAGCTCACGCAGGTGCTCCGTGAGCGGCATGGCCGCCGGTGTCTCCTCGATGCGGTCAGCCTTCGCGCGTATCGCCATTCAGGATGCGCCGGCGCCGGTCAGCCCTCGGCCCGCTCGGTGGGCACCGGGTTCGCCGCGGGCGGCGTGGGGGCCGGCGGCTCGATGGGAGGGGCGACGGGCGGGGCCTCCACCTCGGCAGTGGGGGGCGTGCCCTTGGCGTCGTCGGCGAGCCCCTTGGTCTCGGCCTTGAAGATCCGCAGCGAGCGGCCGAGCCCGCGGGCCGCGTCAGGAAGTCGCTTGGCGCCGAACAGCAGGAGGATGAGGGCGACGATGATGAGCCATTCCCAGCCCTTGAGATTCGGCATGCGTCGACTCCTCGTGTGTCGTCGGCCCGTGCGGCCGACTGCCTAGGTTACCGCTCAAGGGTACGACGCCAGCGCGGCAGCGGCGGCGTCCGCCACAGCCGTGACCAGCTCGGGCGGATCCACGGCCACGGCCGCGCCCCGTAGCGAGAGCACCAGCCGGGTGCCCCAGTCGACCGAGTGGAGCGGGATCCGCACGGTGGCGGTCCCGGTGGCGGGGTCGTCCAGCACCAGGGCGCCCCGGTGGACGTCGACGATCCACCGGGCGGTCGGCTCCACCCGGAGCGTGGCCGTGCGGGCCGGAGTGGCGGCGGGACCTACCAGCGCACCCGTCGCCGGGTCCGTCGCGGCCGGATCGAACCGCTCGCCCACCGTGGCCGCGAGCATCCGGTCCAGGCGGAACGTGCGCACCGCACCGGCGGACCGGCAGAAGGCCTCCAGGTAGGCGATGCCGTCGACGGCGCGCAGCCGGGTCGGCTGGATCGACCCGGTGGGTGACCTCGTCGCGGGTCGCCGACGCGTAGGTGATCGTCCAGGACGCGCTGGTCGGCGAGCGCGGCATCGACGGCGGCCCGGACGTCCTCCGCCGATCGCGACGTCGACGCGCACCTCCCGCTCGACGTCGGCGCCGGCCGAGGCGGCCTCGAGCTTGACCGCGGCGGAGATGATCGCGTCCCTGTCCTCGAGCCCGGGCAGCTGGGCCAGCGTGCGCAGGGCGACCAGCAGGGACAGCGCCTCCTGGTGGGTCAGGCGCATCGGCCGGTCGAGCGTCTGCGGGTCGAGCACCCGGATGACGCCGTCCCCGTGCACGGCGTCGTCGTCGTCCCAGAACTGGATGTCGACGAGCTGGTCGGGGCCGTAGCCGGGCAGCCCGCACACCACCAGCTGCCACAGGTCCTCCTGGAGGACCTCCTCGCTGACGCCGAAGTGGGCGGCGCACTCCCCGACGGTGACGCCCTCGTGGGCGACCAGCCACGGCACGAGGGCGAGGATGCGCGTCAGCCGCGCCTGGGCGCTCATGCGCCGGCCCGGCGCGCGGCGGCATGGCCGGCCACGCACGGCCGTCGAGGGCCGCGCGGACGGCGGCGACCGCCTCGGGCGGCCCCACGACCGTGGCGTCGGAGCCGGCGGCGCAGGCCAGCGAGACGAGCTGGTCGAGGGAGCCCGGCGGCCACGGTGAACTCCGTCGTCGGTCCAGGGATCGGTGCCCTCCGCCGACGACGGCAAGCTGCCGCAGCGACGCGGCCCGACCCGGGCAGCGCCCGGACCTGGGCACGGACGTGCTCGTCGCCGCCCGGGCCGATGGCGTAGGCGCCCACGTCGAAGCCCTCGGGCGGACGGACGGCGTCCTCGGCCGCCACCACGGTGACCGTGCCGACGATGCGGGACAGCCGGAAGGTGCGCTCGGCGCCGCGGTCGTGGTCGTGCGCCACGAGGAACCAGTTGCCGCGGGTCGACCGCAGGCCCCACGGGCGTCACCGTGCGGACGGCCGGCGGCGTCGTCGGCGGGCGTCCGGTACGGGAAGGTGACGACCCGGTGCTGGCGCACGGCGCTCATCAGCGGCAGCAGGGCGCCGTCGGCGGCGGTCAGCTGCAACGGTGCCGCGCAGTCCGGCAGGCGCCCACTCGGTGTCGTCGGCGCTCTCCAGCTTGCGCAGGGCCGTGCCCGGCCACGGGCCCGACCGAGGCCTGGCCCCAGACCTGCGCAGCGACGGCGACGGCGGCGCGCTCGGCGACGGTGAGGTCCAGCTCGGCGAGGGCGTACCGGTCCTGCGGGATGCGGTACCCGCGGACCTCGCCGTTGACGTCGAGGACGGTCTCGACGGGAATGCCCATCGACCGCAGCTCGTCCTTGTCGCGCTCGAACATCCGCTCGAACGCGGCCGGCGAGGCCGCCTGCGCGTAGCCGGGGATCTGGCGGTGGATGTCGGCCCGCGACACCGCGGACTCGGACGCCATCAGCGCGATGACGAGGTTGAGCAGCCGTTCCGTACGCTCGATTCGCTCGCTCATACGGTGGTGGCTACCCCACGTTCAGCAGGTCGATCACGAACACGAGGGTGCGGCCGGAGAGCCGGTGCCCGGTGCCCGCCTCGCCGTACGCCATCGCCGGCGGGATGACGAGCTGACGGCGGCCGCCGACCTTCATCCCGGGGATGCCCTCCTGCCAGCCGGCGATCAGGCCGTTGAGCGGGAAGGTGATCGACTCGCCGCGGTCCCAGGAGGCGTCGAACTGCTCGCCGGTCTCGAAGTCGACGCCCACGTAGTGCACCTCGACGCGGCCGCCGGCCACGGCCTCGGCGCCGTCACCCACGACGAGGTCGGTGATCACGAGGCCGTCGGGGGCGGGGCCCTCGATGAAGTCGATGTCGGGCTTGGTCGCCATGGCAGCTCCGGTCCGGTGCGGGCGGTGGCGGCGAGCTGCTAGCCGGACTCGAGCTGCACCACGAACACCAGCGTCTCGCCGGGCGGGATGCTGCCGTCGGGGGTGCCGCTGTCGCCGTAGCCGAGGTCCGAGGGGATCACGAGCAGGCGCTGGCCGCCGACCTTCATTCCCAGCGAGGCCCTCCTGCCAGCCGGGGATGACACCGTCGAGCGGGAAGGTCGCCGGCTCGCCGCGGGTCCACGAGGAGTCGAAGACCGCCTTGGTGCCCAGGCCCGACACCGCAGTAGTTGGCGGTGACGGACATCCCCGGTGCGACCTCCGTGCCGGTGCCCACGGTGATGTCGGCGACGCCGAGCTCGGTGGCAGGTGTCGCGTCCGTGGCGATCGTGATGGCCGGGGCGCCGTTGGGCTGGAAGATCGCCGATGACCGCGCCGATCGTCGTGGCGCGTCCGGCGGCGCGTCCACGGGCATCCCCTGCAGGCTGGTGCAGTCGATCGTCACGAAGGGGGTCGCCGCGGCCACCTCGCTCTGCAGGGAGCCGCTGGACGCGGTGTCGGTGAGTCTCGACCCGGTCGTCGGACTGCTGTCCGCAGGCGGTGGCGAGGAGCATGAGCGTGGCCGCACCCGCGGCGAGGAGGAGTCGTCGGTTCACCCCGTGAGCCTAACCGGACACCCGCGCTCACATGCTGGCGATGAGGCGTTCGACCCGCTCGTCGGTGCTGGCGAAGGGGTCCTTGCACAGCACCGTGCGCTGGGCCTGGTCGTTCAGCTTGAGGTGCACCCAGTCGACCGTGAAGTCGCGCCGGCGCTCCTGCGCCCGGCGCACGAAGTCCCCGCGCAGCTTCGCCCGCGTGGTCTGCGGGGGCACGGACTTGGCCTCGAAGACGCGCAGGTCGCTCGTGACCCGCTCGACGAGGCCGCCGCGCTCGGCGAGGTAGTAGAGCCCGCGGTTGCGGTTGATGTCGTGGTACGCGAGGTCGAGCTGCCCGATCCGCGGGGACTCCAGCGTGAGGTCGTGCTTGGCCATGTACCGCTCGAGGAGCCGCTTCTTGATCGCCCAGTCGATCTCGCGGTCGATGAGGGACAGGTCGTCGGCCTCGATGGCCTTGAGCGAGCGGCCCCAGAGCTCCAGGACGCGCCGGGTGGTGCCCGTCGGCTCGTCGACGAGGCCACGGCGCTCGGCGAAGTCCGACGCCTTCTCGAAGTACTCCCACTGCATCGCCAGCGCCGAGAGCTCGCGACCGGTGGTGAGCTTGACCGGTCGCTTGCCGGTGATGTCGTGGCTCATCTCGCGGATGGCGCGGATCGGGTTCTCCAGCGACATGTCGCGCATGACGACGCCCGGCCTCGAGCATGCGCAGGACGAGGTCGGCCGAGCCGACCTTGAGCAGGGTCGTGGTCTCGCTCATGTTGCTGTCGCCGACGATCACGTGCAGCCGCCGGTAGAGGTCGGCGTCGGCGTGCGGCTCGTCGCGGGTGTTGATGATCGGACGCGACCGCGTGGTGGCGCTCGAGACGCCCTCCCACATGTGGTCGGCCCGCTGGCTCAGGCAGTACACCGCGCCGCGGGGCGTCTGCAGGACCTTGCCGGCGCCGGCGATCAGCTGCCGGGAGATGAGGAAGGGGATGAAGCGCTCGGCCAGCCGGGCGAACTCGCCCTTGCGCTCGACGAGGTAGTTCTCATGGCAGCCGTAGGAGTTGCCGGCCGAGTCGGTGTTGTTCTTGAACAGGTAGATGTCGCCGTGGATGCCCTCCTCCTGGAGCCGCCGCTCGGCGTCGGCGACGAGGCCCTCGAGGATGCGCTCGCCCGCCCGGTCGTGCGTCACGAGCTGCGGGAGCGAGTCGCACTCGGCGGTCGCGTACTCGGGATGGCTGCCCACGTCGAGGTAGAGGCGTGACCCGTTCGTCAGGAAGACGTTGCTGCTGCGGCCCCAGGCGACGACGCGCCGGAACAGGTAGCGGGCGACCTCGTCGGGGCTGAGCCGCCGCTGGCCGTTGAACGTGCAGGTGACCCCGTACTCGGTCTCGATTCCGAAGATCCTGCGGTCCATGGCTCAGCTCCAGCAGTTCCGCGAGCTGCCCGTTCGACAGGCGCTGGAAGGTGCGGCGCGGCCGCGACCGGTCGAGCACGGCCACCTCGAGCTGGGCGGCGTCGAGGTGCGCGGCTGGTCCTCCCCGTGCTCGCCGAGCAGGCGCACCGCGACGGTGACGCACTCCCCCAGCGACATGCCCGGATGCCAGCTCGTCCGCCGAGCGCGGTCGACATCGGCGTCCGACAGGCCGCCCATCGCCACGTAGCCGCGCTCGTCCGCCACTGACCCGTCGAACATGAGCCGGTAGAGCTGGTCGTCGGCGGCCTCGGCCCCCACCTCGGCCACCACGATCTCGACCTCGAAGGGCTTGTTGGTCTCGGTGAAGATCGTGCCCAGCGTCTGCGCGTAGGCGTTGGCGAGGCTGCGCCCGGTGACGTCGCTCCGGTCGTAGGAGTACCCGCGCATGTCGGCCAGGCGCACGCCGGCCACCCGCAGGCTCTCGAACTCGTTGTACTTGCCGACGGCGGCGAAGCCGATGCGGTCGTAGAGCTCGCTGATCTTGTGCAGGGCCCGCGACGGGTTCTCGGCGACGAACACGATGCCGCCGTCGTACTGCATGACGATGACGCTGCGGCCGCGGGCGATGCCCTTGCGCGCGAAGTCCGCCTTGTCGCGCATGATCTGCTCGGGCGAGACGTAGAACGGCACGCTCATGAGGCCACCTCCCCCTGCGGTCCGTCGGGATGGGTGAGCCGGCCGGCCAGCATCGCCTGCACGCGCGGCGCGACATCGTCGTCGCCGAGGACGCGGGCACCCGCGCTGTCGACGACCGCCACGACCGGGTAGATGCCGCGGGCCATGTCGGGGCCGCCGGTGGCGCTGTCGTCGTCGGCCGCGTCGTAGAGGGCCTCCAGCGCCGTCGACACCGCGTCGTCGATGCCGGCGCCGCGACGGTAGAGCTTCTTCAGCGAGCCGCGAGCGAACGTGGACCCGGAGCCCACGGCGTAGAAGTCGTGCTCCTCGTAGCGGCCGCCCGTGACGTCGTAGGAGAAGATCCGGCCGGTCGTGCGCCGCTCGTCGTAGCCGGCGAACAGCGGCACGACGGCGAGCCCCTGCATGGCGAGGCCGAGGTTGCTGCGGAGCATCGAGGCGAGCCGGTTCGCCTTGCCGTCGAGCGACAGCGGCAGGCCCTCGATCTTCTCGTAGTGCTCGAGCTCGACCTGGAAGATGCGCACCAGCTCCACGGCCAGGCCCGCGGTGCCGGCGATGCCGATCACCGAGAACTCGTCGGCGACGAACACCTTCTCGATGTCGTGCTGGGCGATCAGGTTGCCCATGGTGGCGCGGCGGTCGCCCGCCATCACGACACCGCCGCCGGTGCGCAGCGCCACGATCGTCGTGCCGTGCGGGGCGAGTCCCTGATGGCCGGCCTCGGACGACAGCGTCGGCAGCCGGTCAGGGTGCAGTGCGGCCAGGAAGTCGACGAACGAGGACGAACCGGTCGCCCGGTAGGGCTCCGGGCAGGCCCAGGGGTGCGCTCACTGCCCGCCCTTCTGGACGAAGGACTTGACGAAGTCCTCCGCGTTCTCCTCGAGCACGGTGTCGATCTCGTCGAGGATCGCATCGACGTCGGTGTCGAGCTCGGACGGAGCGGTCTCGGCGGCCTTCGGGGCCTCCTCGTCCGCCTCGACGGTGCGGTCGACTCGTCGCTGCTCGGCATTCTCGCGCTGGGGCATGACGTCAGGCTATCGCGATCCGTCGGGAGTGAGCCTGTCGATCAGCGTCGCGACATCGGGTGACGCGTCCAGCAGGGCGGCGACGTGGGCGCGCGTGCCGCGCAGCGGATCGAGCGTGGGCACCCGCAGCAGCGACTCCCGTCCCGGGCACGTCGAAGACGACCGAGTCCCAGGAGGCCGCGGCGATGGCGTTCGGGTAGCGGCGGATGCACTCGCCGCGGAAGCAGGCCCGGGTGTCCTCCGGTGCCGAGTCCACGGCTCGGGCCACCTCGTCGTCGGTGAACATCCGGCGCAGCCGACCGCGCTCCTCGAGCCGCGCGGCGAGGCCCTTGTCCGGCCGGATGTCCGAGTACTGCAGGTCGATCAGCTGCAGGCGCGGCGAGTCCCACGCCAGGCCGTCGCGGCGGACGAAGCCCTCCATCAGCGCCCGCTTGGCGATCCAGTCGATCCGGTCCGCGAGGCCGTCGGGGTCGCTCTCCAGGCCCTCGAGGACGAGACGCCACTCGTCGAGCAGCTCCTCGGTGGCGGCGTCGAGGTCGGCGTGGTCGCCGCGCCGGCAGAACTCGTCGGCGAGGGCGTACAGCTCCCACTGCACCTGCAGCGCGGTCATGCGCCGGCCGTCGGTCATGACGACCTCGTGCGTGAGGCCGACGTCGTGGGAGACCGCGTGCATCTCCGCCACCGGTCGGGCGGGCGTCCAGTCGCGGCCCCGCAGGCAGCCCTCCTCGAGCATGGCGAGGACGACGGCTGTCGTGCCGATCTTCAGGTAGGTCGCGGTGTCGCTGAGGTTGGCGTCGCCCACGATGACGTGGAGGCGCCGGTACCTCTCCGGGTCGGCGTGCGGCTCGTCGCGGGTGTTGATGATCGGACGCTTCAGGGTCGTCTCGAGGCCCACCTCGACCTCGAAGAAGTCCGCGCGCTGGCTGATCTGGAAGGCGCTCACCCGGCCGTCCTGCCCGACCCCGAGCCGGCCCGCCCCCGTGAACACCTGGCGGGTGATGAAGAACGGCGTGAGGTGCCGCACGATGTCGGCGAACGGCGTGGTGCGCTGCATCAGGTAGTTCTCATGGCAGCCGTAGGACGCGCCCTTGTTGTCGGTGTTGTTCTTGTACAGGACGATCGGCTGCGACTGGGGAACGGCGGCCGCGAGGCGCATGCCCGCGCGCATGATCTCGACGCCCGCCCGGTCCCAGAGCACCGCGTCGCGCGGATTGGTGACCTCGGGGGTCGACAGCTCGGGGTGGGCATGGTCGACGTACAGCCGCGAGCCGTTGGTCAGGATGACGTTGGCCATCCCCATGTCGTCATCCGTGAGCTGAGTGGGGTCGGCGTCCGCGCGGGACATGTCGAAGCCCCGCGCATCGCGCAGGGGGCTCTCGACCTCGTAGTCCCAGTGCGCCTTGTGGCGTGCGCCGTGGAGCGCGAACTGCCCGTAGGCGTTGACGATCTGCGAGCTCGTGACCATCGGGTTCATGTTGGGGTGACCCGGGCACCGAGATCCCGTACTCGGTCTCGATGCCCATCACCCGATGGACGGTCACTACAGGTACTGCCCGGTGTTCGCCACGTTCTCGATGCTGCGGCCCGGCTCGGAGCCCTTCTTGCCCTGGATGAGCGTCCGGATGAAGACGATGCGCTCGCCCTTCTTGCCGCTGATGCGGGCCCAGTCGTCGGGGTTGGTGGTGTTGGGCAGGTCCTCGTTCTCGCGGAACTCGTCGATGCACGCCGACGAGCACGTGCTGGACGCGGATGCCCTTCTCCCCCGTGTCGAGGAAGTCCTTGATGGCCATCTTCTTCGCGCGGGCGACGATGTTCTCGATCATGGCGCCGGAGTTGAAGTCCTTGAAGTAGAGGATCTCCTTGTCGCCGTTGGCGTAGGTGACCTCGAGGAACTGGTTGTCCTCGGACTCGTCGTACATCCGCTCGATCGCCCGCTGGATCATGGCGCGGCAGGTCGTGTCGGCGTCGCCGCCGTGCTCGGCGAGGTCGTCGCGGTGCAGGGGCAGGGTCGGCACGAGGTACTTGGTGAAGATGTCCCGGGCGCCCTCGGCGTCGGGCCGCTCGATCTTGATCTTCACGTCCAGCCGCCCGGGCCGCAGGATCGCGGGGTCGATCATGTCCTCGCGGTTCGAGGCACCGATGACGATGACGTTCTCGAGGCTCTCGACGCCGTCGATCTCGCTGAGCAGCTGGGGCACGATCGTGTTCTCGACGTCGCTGGACACGCCCGTGCCGCGAGTGCGGAACAGCGAGTCCATCTCGTCGAAGAAGACGATGACGGGCATGCCCTCCGACGCCTTCTCGCGCGCCCGCTGGAACACGAGCCGGATGTGCCGCTCGGTCTCGCCGACGTACTTGTTCAGCAGCTCGGGGCCCTTGATGTTGAGGAAGTAGGACCGGCCCTCCTCGCGCCCGGTGCGCTCGGCCACCTTCTTCGCGAGGGAGTTGGCGACCGCCTTGGCGATCAGCGTCTTGCCGCAGCCGGGCGGCCCGTAGAGCAGGATCCCCTTCGGCGGCTTCAGGTCGTGCTCCGCGAACAGCTCCGGATGCATGAACGGCAGCTCGACGGCGTCGCGGATGGCGTCGATCTGCTCGCCGAGCCCGCCGATGTCCTGGTAGCGGATGTCGGGCACCTCCTCGAGGACGAGCTCCTCGACCTCGGACTTCGGGATGACCTCGTAGACGTAGCCGGCCCGGACGTCGCAGAGCAGGGAGTCGCCGGCCCGGACACGCCGCTCGCGGAGCGGCTGCGCCACCCGCACGACGCGCTCCTCGTCGGTGTGCCCGACGACCAGCGCCCGCTCGCCGTCCTCGAGGTACTCCTTGAAGACCACGATCTCGCCGGTCTCCTCGAAGGCCATCGCCTCGATGACGTTGAGGGACTCGTTGAGCATGACCTCCTGGCCGGGGCGAAGCCGCTCGAGGTCGATGCTCGGGCTCACGGCGACACGGAGCTTGCGACCCGAGGACACGATGTCGGCGCTGCCGTCGTCATGCCGGGCGAGGAACGTTCCGAAGCCGCTCGGCGGCTCGCCGAGGCGGTCGACCTCGGCCTTGAGCGTGACGATCTGCTCACGCGCGTCGCGCAGGGTGGCGATGAGGCGGGCGTTGTGGTCCTTCTGGGCCGCGAGCTCCCCACGCACCTCGGTCAGGGCCGTCTCCAGCCCGTGCACCCGTGCCTGCCAGCTGTCGTTCTCGCTCATGACGCCTCCCAGTGCCGGTCCGTCGTCACTGTAACCCGGCCGGGCGGGTTCCACCGGGTGACACGGTCAGGCCGGCTCCTCCGCCGGACTCCGCGGCCTCGCGCTGGCGCTCCTCGACTGCCCGGGCCGGTGTAGTCCTCGCCGTAGGCGCCGGGCGCGGGACGCCGCCGCCGGGGCGGCAGCACGGCCCCGTCGGCGAGGCGTCTCGTGGTGACCAGGAACGCCGTGTGCCCGTTCATGCGATGGTCCGGACGGACGGCCAGGCCCTCGAGGTGCCAGGTGCGCAGCAGGGACTCCTCCGCGCGCGGCTCCGTCCAGCCGCCCGACACCCGCAGCGTCTCGACGAGGCGCGAGAGCTGGGTCGTGGTGGCGACGTAGCCGACGAGGACGCCGCCCGGGCGCCAGGGCGGCCGCGGCCGCGTCGATGCACTCCCACGGAGCCAGCATGTCCAGCACGATCGCGTCGAGGTCGGTCTGCGTCGAGGGACTCCACGAGGTCGCCCGACGACGAGCGACCACGAGTCCGGCCGGACGCCGAACCAGCTGAGTCACGTTGCCCGTGGCGATCTCGGCGAAGTCGGCCCGGCGCTCGTAGCTGTAGACGTGGCCGTCGTCGCCCACCGCGCGCAGGAGGGAGCAGGTGAGGGCGCCGGAGCCGACGCCGGCCTCGGCCACGCGCGCTCCCGGCCCGAGGTTGGCCAGCCCGACGATCCGGGCCGCGTCCTTCGGGTAGATCACCTGGGCGCCGCGGGGCATCGCGAGCACGAAGTCGTCGAGGATCGGCCGCAGGGCCAGGTAGCCGGTGCCGTTGCTCGAGGTGACCACGGTGCCCTCGGGGCTGCCGATCAGGTCGTCGTGGGGCAGCCGTCCGCGGTGGGTGTGGAACTCGCCGCCGTCCTGCGAGCGTGATCGTGTGCATCTTGCCCCGGGGATCGGTGAGCTGGACGAGGTCACCGGCGACGAAGGGCCCGCGTCGGCGGCTGTCGGCGATCCGGTGCGGATGCGGGGTCTGGGGCACGTCGGGAACGCTACCGTGGCGGACATGCGTCTCCCGTTCCCTGCCTCGCTGTCCCCGTCGCGAGCCTCGGACTTCACCACCTGCCCGCTGCTGTTCCGCTTCCGCTCCATCGACCGGCTCCCCGAGGAGCCGTCGGCTCCCGCGGTCCGCGGCACCCTCGTGCATCGGGCGCTGGAGACCCTCTTCGACCTGCCGTCGACCGGACCGCACCCTCGACGCCGCGTCGGACCTCGTCGAGCAGGGCCTTCGCGGAGCTGGAGCAGCGAGGACCCGGCGTCCGCCGACACGATGCGCACGGGGCCCGGATGGCGCCGTGGCGATCGACGCCGCACCCCTGCTCACCACCTACTTCGGCATGGAGGACCCGACCCGCCTCGAGCCGCATGCCCGTGAGGTCGGCGGTCTCGGCGCAGCTCGAGGAGTCGTTCGAGGTGCGCGGCTTCATCGACCGGGTCGACCGTTCCCCCGCAGGCGAGATCCGCATCGTCGACTACAAGACCGGACGCAGCCCCGGGGCCGGCTACGAGGCGAAGGCGATGTTCCAGATGCGCTTCTACGCGCTGGCGTGGTGGCGCATGACCGAGCGAGCTGCCGCGCCGGCT
Organism: uncultured bacterium; assembly: GCA_963707385.1. Taxonomy (GTDB): domain Bacteria; phylum Actinomycetota; class Actinomycetes; order S36-B12; family S36-B12; genus UBA10649. The sequence continues at coordinate 446,499 of CAVPPK010000009.1, forward strand.
GCAGCTCATGTACCTCGGCAACGGCGAGGTCCTGCGGTACGAGCCGGACGAGGACGACCTCCGGTCCACCGAGCGCAAGGTGCTCGCCCTGCGCGACGCCATCTCGCGCGCAGCGGACGCCGAGACCTTCGATCCCGTCGCCGTCCAGGCTCTGCGACTGGTGCAGCCACCGGGCGCTCTGCCCCGCATGGGGCGGCACTCCCCCTGCCCTGCCCGACCGCGGCGACGTGGCCGGTCTCCAGCTCGAGGGTCAGCGTCGAACCAGAGCCGGAGGTCGAGTGACCGGCGACGACGACTCGACGCGAGGCCAACCGGCGCCACTGGGACGAGCGCGCGCCGGTCCACGCTGCGTCCGCGGACTACGGCTGGTCGTCCGTTCGTCGACGGATCCCTCGCACCTGAGCAGCGTCGTGAGATTCGATCGTCCGCTGCTCGGCGACATCGCCGGACTGGAGGGCATCCACCTGCAGTGCCACATCGGCACCGACACCGTCTCGCTCGCCCGGCTCGGCGCCCGCATGACCGGTCTGGACTTCTCCCCCGCGTCGCTCGCCGAAGCACGACGGCTGGCGCTCGAGTCGGGCACCGAGGTCGAGTTCGTGGAGTGCCGAGGTCGAGGACGCCGCTGGACGTGCTGCCGAACGCCGGATTCGATCTCGTCTACACCGGCATCGGTGCGCTGTGCTGGCTTCCGTCCGTCGCCCGATGGGCCGACGTCGTCGCCGGACTCCTGCGTCCGGGCGGGCGGCTGTTCCTCCGCGAGGGACACCCCATGATGTGGGCGATCGACGAACTGGCCCGCAGGGCGAGGACCTGCGTCGTGGGCTACCCGTACTTCGAGACGCCCGCGCCGATCGTGTTCGACGAGCCCGGCACGCTATGTCGAGACCGACGCGGTCCTGCGAGCACACGGTGAGCCACTCGTGGAACCACGGCCTCGGTGAGATCGTCAGCGGCCTGCTCGACGCGGGGATGGAGCTCACCGGGTTCGTGGAGCACCGCAGCGTGCCATGGAACGCTCTCGGTGACGAGCGGATGGAGCGGGGTGCGGACGCCGAATGGCGCTTGGTCGACCATCCCGAACGCCTGCCGCTGAGCTACACGCTGCAGGCCAGGCGCGCGGGCTGAGCCCAGGACACAGCCAGGGTGAGGTGGCACGATCCCTATGCGGTGGTGAGGACGAGATCCAGGTGCCGCCCGACCGAGGTCCGCGATGCGCTGCGCCTCCAGCTCGAGGGCCGGGACGGGACGAGGTACCAGCCTCGTGGAACCAGGACACCTCCAGCTCGTCGCGATGACGGCGCCAGGTTCCGGCCACCACGCCGCCATGGATGACCAGGTTGGCGCCGTTGGTCGCGAGGGCTCGCCGTGGCGGCGCGAGCAGCCGGCTGTCGGCGGTGCCGGGACCGAGGACCCACGGGTCGTACCCGGGCAGCAGGCGCACGGCGTCGGATGCCTCGGTGGAGTTCAACAGGTCCAGGTCGGCGGTCAGCGCGTAGCCATCCAGCCCGTCGATGCTCACCGGGGTCACCCTGTCGCCGAGGCCAGCGATCCACTCCACGAGTCGGCGTCGAGGGACCCCGAGTCCCTGGACCAGCCAGTACCCGAGGTTGTCGAGCGTCGCCGGACCGTAGCTGCCCAGGTACAGCTCCACGGCCGCGGGACCCGCCACGGCGACCTCGGGAAGGCCCGGCCAGCGCGGGTCGTCGAGGAGGAGCCGCATCGTGGCCTGACCGCCGCGAGTGGGCCCGAAGCAGATGTCACCCCACCAGAAGAGCGGCTTGTACAGGGTGTCGGCCCCCACGCCCATCGCCGCCGCCTGCGAGGTGGCGCGAGCGCCGGAATCCCGCGCAGGTGCGCGGCGATCTCGTCACGCGTCGCAGGACCCGCCGACAGCGGCCTCCTGCACCGCTGCACGCAGAGGCCGCCAGTCCGTCAGGGAGAAGCCTGCCTGCCGCTGGTAGCGACTCGTCTCCCACGCACGCGTGATGGTGCGGCACGCCAGCAGCGGCTGCCGCGACGTCGTGGGTGAACACGTAGGAGCCGCCACGGAACGCGTAGCTGCGGATGACCTCGCCATCTCCAGTGCTCGGTCGAGTCCGCCCGCCTCCGGAGCGACCTGACGGACGCGGACCGCCATGTCTGCCAGCTCGAACGGCCAGCCGCGGAAGGCCACCACCCGACGGGCCACGTCGGGAACCGTGGTCCCCGCGACCGGGTCCAACGCATGCCTGCGCAGGCGCCACGCCAGCGTCCGTGAACCCTCGAGCCTCACATGGTCAGGCTAGTTCGCCCGACGTGAGTGCCCAGAGCGACGCGGCCGTCGCGCCCTCGAGCGAGGCGACGGTGACCACTCCGGGGATGTCGATCGTGATCAGGTGCGGAATGGCCACCACCCGGCAGCCCGCGGCCACCGCGGACGTCACGCCGGTGATCGAGTCCTCGAGGGCCAGGCAGTCGGTCGGCTCATGGCCCAGCATGCGCGCCGCGGGAGGTAGGGATCCGGATGCGGCTTGGTCTGTTCGCACGTCGTCCCCCGCCACGACCGCGTCGAAGGCCGTGCCGCCCGACCGCATCGTCGATGCGCTCGGCCACGGCACCGATGAGCCGCGCCCACGAGGCCGACACCAGCGCCGTCGGGATCTCCGACGACAGGCACGCGCTGAGCAGCGCCCGCGCTCCCGGTCGCCACTCGAGCGGAGTGGTCCTCAGCCGCTCCTCCATCGCGTCGAGCAGCAGGTCCATCACCTCGCTGGCCGGGCGCTGGCTGCCGGCACGCTCGATCATGTAGTCGACGACACGCTCGAGCGGACCGCCGAGGCAGACGGCCTGGTCGGCATCGCTCCACTCGCCGCCGAGCTCGGCCATGACCTCGTGCTCGGACGTCCAGCCACGAGGCGCTCGCTGTCGATGAGCGTGCCGTCCATGTCGAACAGGACCGCGGCAGGCAGGCTCATGTGGCGTTGAAGTACTTGGCCTCGGGGTGGTGGACGACGATCGCGTCGTCGACTGCTCCGGGTGCAGCTGGAACTCCTCGGACAGCTCGACGCCGATGCGCACGGGTCGAGCAGCTCCATCAGCTGCGCCGGTCCTCGAGGTCGGGGCAGGCCGGGTAGCCGAACGAGTAGCGCGAGCCGCGGTAGCCCTGCTTGGCGATCAGGTCGTCCATGTCGGCGCTGTCGCACGCCGCGAGGCCGAGCTCCTCGCGGACCCGCGCGTGCCAGTACTCGGCGAGCGCCTCGGTCAGCTGCACCGACAGGCCGTGCAGCTCGAGGTAGTCGCGGTAGGCGTCGGCCTCGAAGAGCTTCGCGGTCGCCGCCGACGCCGCGTGGCCCATGGTGACGACGTGGAAGGCCACGACGTCGATCTCGCCGGACTCCTCGGGCCGGAAGAAGTCGGACAGGCACAGGTGGCGGTCGCGGCGCTGGCGCGGGAAGGTGAAGCCGGACGCGCTCCTGCCCCTCCGGGGGCCCTCGTGGTGCAGCACGACCAGGTCGTCGCCCTCCGAGACGCAGGGGAAGTAGCCGTAGACCACGGCCGGCTCGAGCATGCCCTCGGTCTGGATGCGGTCGAGCCAGGCGCGCAGCCGCGGCCGGCCCTCGGTCTCGACGAGCTCCTCGTACGACGGGCCCGTCGCCGCGGGTCGGCTTGAGCCCCCACTGGCCCAGGAAGAGCGCGCGCTCGTCGAGGTAGGGCGCGTACTCGGCCAGCGGGACGCCCTTGACGACCCGGTCGCCCCAGAACGGCGGCGTCGGGCACCGGCTCGTCGATCGCGACGTCGGAGCGCGCCGGCATGTCGATCGGCTCGGTCATCGTCGGACGGGCCGCCGTGGTGACGCGTCGGGCGCGCCGCTCGGGCAGCGCGGCGCCCGGGCACGCCGCGCTTGACGCCCATGACCGCGTCCATCAGGCGCAGGCCCTCGAACGCGTCGCGGGCGTAGCGGACCTCGCCGTCGTAGATCTCGGCGAGGTCCTGCTCGACGTAGGCGCGGGTGAGCGCGGCGCCGCCGAGCATGACCGGGCAGCGCTGGCCGACCCCGCGCGCGTTCATCTCCTCGAGGTTCTCCCGCATGATCACGGTGGACTTGACCAGCAGGCCGGACATGCCGATGACGTCGGCGTTGCTGGCCTCGGCGGCCTCGAGGATCGCCGAGATCGGCTGCTTGATGCCGAGGTTGACGACGTTGTAGCCGTTGTTGGTCAGGATGATGTCGACGAGGTTCTTGCCGATGTCGTGGACGTCGCCCTTGACGGTGGCGAGCACGATCGTGCCCTTGCCCTCCTCGTCGCTGCTCTCCATGTGCGGCTCGAGGTAGGCGACGGCGGTCTTCATGACCTCGGCGGACTGCAGCACGAACGGCAGCTGCATCTGGCCGGAGCCGAACAGCTCGCCGACGATCTTCATGCCGTCGAGCAGGGTGTCGTTGATGATCTCGAGCGCGGGGCGGGTCTGCAGCGCCTCGTCGAGGTCGGCCTCGAGGCCCTTCCGCTCGCCGTCGACGATGCGCCGCTCCAGCCGCTCGTCCAGCGGCAGCGCGGCCAGCTCCTCGGCCTTGGCCGCGTTGAGCGACCGGGCCTCGACGCCCTCGAACAGCTGCGAGGAAGCGCTGCAGCGGGTCGTAACTGCCCTCGCGCGAGGCGCGGCGGTCGTAGATCAGGTCGAGCGCGACCTGCCGCTGCTCGTCGGGGATCTTCGACATCGGCAGGATCTTCGACGCGTGCACGATCGCCGAGTCGAGGCCGGCCGCCGACGCGTCTCGTGCAGGAACACCGAGTTGAGCACCTGCCGGGCGGCCGGGTTGAGGCCGAAGGAGATGTTGGAGAGGCCGAGGGTCGTCTGCACGTCCGGGTACAGCGTCTTGAGCTGCCGGATCGCCTCGATCGTCTCGATGCCGTCGCGGCGGGTCTCCTCCTGGCCGGTGGCGATCGGGAAGGTGAGGGTGTCGACGAGGATGTCGCCGACGCGTCATCCCCCAGTGCCCGGTGAGGTCGCCGATGAGCCGGTCGGCGACGCGCACCTTCCACTCGGCGGTGCGGGCCTGGCCCTCCTCGTCGATGGTCAGCGCGACGACGGCGGCGCCGTGCTCCACGACCAGCGGCATGATGCGGCGGATCCGGGAGTCCGGGCCGTCGCCGTCCTCGTAGTTGACCGAGTTGACGACCGCCCGGCCGCCGAGCATCTCCAGGCCGGCCTGGAGCACCGGCGGGCTCGGTCGAGTCGAGCACGATCGGCAGCGTGGAGGCCGTGGCGAGGCGGCCGGCCAGCTCCCTCATGTCGGCCACGCCGTCGCGGCCGACGTAGTCGACGCAGAGGTCGAGCAGGTGCGCGCCGTCGCGGATCTGGTCGCGGGCGATCTCGACGCAGTCGTCCCAGCGCTGCTCGAGCATCGCCTCGCGGAACGCCTTCGAGCCGTTGGCGTTGGTGCGCTCGCCGATCGCCAGGTACGCGGTGTCCTGGCGGAACGGCACCGCCTGGTAGAGCGACGCCGCCGCGGCCTCGGTGCGCGGCTTGCGCGGCGTCGACCTCGCGGCCGCGCACGCGGTCGACGACGTGCTGCAGGTGCTCGGGCGTCGTGCCGCAGCAGCCGCCGACGAGGCGCGAGGCCGAACTCGCGGGTGAAGGCGTCGTGCGCGTCGGCGAGCTCGGCCGGGCTGAGCGGGTAGTGCGCGCCGTCGGCGGCGAGCACCGGCAGGCCGGCGTTCGGCATGCACGAGATGCCGATGCGCGACGTGCGGGCCAGGTGCGCAGGTGCTCGCTCATCTCGGCGGGCCCGGTGGCGCAGTTGAGGCCGATCACGTCGACGCCGAGCGGCTCCAGCGCGGTCAGCGCGGCGCCGATCTCGGAGCCGAGCAGCATCGTGCCGGTGGTCTCGACGGTGACCTGGGCGAAGATCGGCAGCGCGACGCCGGCCTCGGCCAGGGCGCGCTTGGCGCCGACGATGGCCGCCTTGGCCTGCAGCAGGTCCTGGCGGTCTCGACGAGGATGGCGTCGGCGCCGCCGGCGACCAGCCCGGCCACCTGCTGCTGGTACGCGTCGCGCAGCACGGCGTACGGGGCGTGGCCCAGGGTGGGCAGCTTGGTGCCCGGGCCCACCGAGCCGAGCACCCAGCGCGGGTGCGGCGGGCGGTCGACCAGTCGTCGGCGACCCCGCGGGCGATCGCCGCGCCGGCCTCGGCGAGCTCGTAGATCCGCTCGGCGATGCTCGTACTCGCCGAGGTTGGCCAGGTTCGCGCCGAAGGTGTTGGTCTCGACGCAGTCGACGCCGACCGCGAAGTAGGCGTCGTGGACGCTCGCGACCACGTCGGGCCGGGTCACGTTGAGGATCTCGTTGCAGCCCTCGTGCCCCTGGAAGTCGTCGAGCGACGGGTCCGCGGCCTGCAGCATCGTGCCCATCGCGCCGTCGGCGACGACGACGCGCTTGGTGAGGGCCTCGCGAAGCGAGCCGCGACCGTGCGTGGGATGAGGAGACGCGCTCGATGCCATGATCGCGCAAGCCTACCTATCGGACTGCCGCTGCGGCCGAGCGCGCACTACGGTGGCGGGATGCTGGCACCCCCGCTGACGGAGCGCGTCGCGAGCGCGCCGGGAGTCGAGGTCGTCGTCACGACCCACGGCGGTGGCCAGGCGGGCCTGCCGGTCCTCCTGCTGCACGGACTCAGCCAGCAGCGGCGCGTTCTGGGGCCCCGTCGTGCGCCGCCTGCGCAGCCGTCCCGTCGCGGCGATGGACCAGCGCGGTCACGGCGAGACCGACACGCCCCTCGACCGCGACTTCTCCGTCGCCGCGTGCGCCGCCGACGTCATCGCCGTGCTGGACCACCTCGGCTGGGACGCGGGCCGTGGTGGTCGGCCACTCGTGGGGCGCCGTCGGTGGCGCTCGAGGCCGCGGCGTCCGCCCGCGACCGCGTCGTCGCTGCCGTCCTCGTCGACGGCGGGCTGTGGTCCCCGTCCGCGCTCGGGCCGCGGGCCGAGGTGCGCGAGGCGCTCACCCCGCCAGCGCTGGGGATCCCGGCCGACGACCTCTGGCGCCTGGTCCGCGAGGGCGACCTCGGCCCCTGGTGGTCGGACGAGGTCCGGGCCGCGCTCGCCCCGACCTTCCGGACCGATGCCGACGGCCTCGTGCGGACGCGGCTCGGCATGGAGCGGCACATGAAGGTGCTCGACGGGATGCTCGACCACGACCACCGCGGCGACGCTCGACCGGTGCACGGCCGCCGGGCGTGCCGGTCTGGGCCGCCGTGTGCGAGCCGCGCCGGCGCCGGGCGCCGATGCGTGGCAGCGGCGAGGGACGACGGCGTCGCCGACGCGCTGCGCCGGGACAACTGCCTCGTTCACCGGTGGTCGGGGGCCGTCCACGACGTACCCTTGCAGTGGCCCGCGCTCGTGGCCGGGCTGGTGGACGCAGTGGTCGAGCAGGCGGAGGGTGGCGATCGGTGATCGAGCTCGATGAGTTCCCCGTCCTGGTCGATCCCGTCATGGTCGCGGCCTTCGAGGGCTGGAACGACGCCGGCGACTCGGCGTCCGGCACGGTCGCCCACCTGCGCGAGGTGTGGGACGCGCAGCCGCTCGCCGACCTCGACTCCGAGGAGTACTACGACTACCAGGTCAACCGGCCGCACATCATCGTCGACGAGACGGGCGTGCGGAGCCTGACGTGGCCGGCGACCCGGATCTACATCGCCCGCGTGCCGCTGTTCCCGCGCGACATCGTCCTCGTGCAGGGCATCGAGCCCAACATGAAGTGGCAGCAGTTCGTGCGCGAGATCCTCGGCCTGGCCGCCGAGCTCGAGGTGTCGACGCTCGTCACGCTCGGCGCGCTGCTGTCCGACATCCCGCACACCCGGCCCGGTCCCGGTGACGGGCACCACGTCCGACGCCGCGCTCGGCGCCGAGCTCGGCCTCGAGCCGTCGACCTACGAGGGGCCGACCGGGATCGTCGGCGTGCTGCAGGACGCCTGCGCGCGGTTCGGCATCTCGTCGGTGTCGCTGTGGGCGGCGGTGCCCGCACTACGTCGCGCAGCCCCCGTGCCCCAAGGCGACGCTCGCCCTCGTGCGCCGGATCGAGGACATCCTCGACGTCCCCGTGCCGCTGGGCGACCTCGTCGAGGAGGCGCGCGCCTGGGAGATCGGCGTGGACGAGCTGGCGGCCGAGGACGACGAGGTCGCCGAGTACGTCAAGCAGCTCGAGGAGGCCCGCGACGCCGCCGACCTGCCCGAGGCCAGCGGCGAGGCGATCGCGCGCGAGTTCGAGCGCTACCTGCGCCGCCGCGGCGCCGACGGCTGACTACGCCTAGCGCAGGTCCTTGTAGAGCGCGATCGATGCGTCCGTCGCCGGGTCGAGCGAGGCCTCGGCCTCGCCGGTGAGGTCGCCGAGGATGCCCATCGCGACCTTCTTGCCGAGCTCGACGCCCCACTGGTCGAACGAGTCGATGCCCCAGACGGCGCCCTGCACGAACACGCTGTGCTCGTACAGCGCGACCAGCGCGCCCAGGGTGAACGGGTCGAGCCGCTCGACCATGAGGACCGATCGTGGGCCGGTTGCCCGGCATCACCTTGTGCGGCACGAGCGTCGGCCGGAGTGCCGTCGGCGGCGACCTCGTCGGCGGTGCGTCCGCGGGCGAGGACGGCCGCCTGCGCGAGCGCGTTGGCCACGAGCATGTCCTGCATGTCGCCGATGGGCGACTCGGCGCGGGCGACCACGACCACGTCGCAGGCGACCGTGCTCGTGCCCTGGTGCAGCAGCTGGTAGAACGAGTGCTGCCCGTTCGTGCCGGGCTCGCCCCAGTAGATGGCCCCCGTCTGGTAGTCGACCGGCGTGCCGTCGAGTCGCACGCTCTTGCCGTTGCTCTCCATGGTGAGCTGCTGCAGGTACGCCGGGAAGCGCGACAGGTACTGCGAGTACGGCAGGACTGCCGTGGTCTCGATGCCGAGGAAGTTGCGGTTCCACACCGACGAGCAGGCCCATCAGCAGCGGGAGGTTGTGCTCGGGCGCCGCTGTGGCGAAGTGCACGTCCATCGCATGGAAGCCGTCGAGCAGCCGCCGGAAGCCCTCCGCGCCGACGGCGATCATGGTGCTCAGCCCGATGGAGGAGTCCATCGAGTAGCGCCCGCCGACCCAGTCCCAGAAGCCGAACATGTTGGCGGGGTCGATGCCGAACTCGGCCACCTTCTCGGCGTTGGTCGACACGGCGACGAAGTGATGGGCGACCGCGTCGTCGCCGAGCGCGGCCACGAGCCACGCCCGGGCGGCGTGGGCGTTGGTCATGGTCTCGAGCGTCGTGAAGGTCTTCGACGCGACGATGACGAGCGTGCGACGCCGGGTCGAGCTCGCGAAGCGCCTCGGACATGTCCGTGGGATCGACGTTCGAGACGAAGCGGAACTCGATGTCGCGCTGGCTGAAGGCCTCGAGGGCGATGTGGGCCATGGCCGGGACCGAGGTCGGAGCCGCCGATGCCGACGTTCACGACCGCCGTGATGCGCTCGCCGGTCGCGCCGCGCCACTGGCCGCCGCGCACGGCCTCGGCGAAGGCACCCATCCGGTCCAGCACGTCGTGCACCTGGCCGACGACGTCGTCCCCGTCGACCACGAGCGTGTCCGCCGGCCGGGCGCCGCAGCGCGGTGTGCAGGACCGCGCGGTCCTCGGTGGTGTTGATGTGCACGCCGGCGAGCATCTCGTCGCGGCGCTCGGCCGACCCCGCGCTCGGCCGCCAGCGCCAGCAGCGCCTCCACGACGTCGCGGCGTCACCCGCTGCCGGGAGAAGTCGAGGTGGATGCCGGCCGCCGTCGCGAGCAGGCGGCCGGTCGCGCTCGCCGTCGGCGTCGACGAGGTCGCGGATCGTGGTGCCGGCCAGTCCCGCGGCGAGGCTGGCGAGGGTCCCCCAGGCCGGGGTGCGGGTCGGGTCGTCCTGCGGCTGCTGGGTCGTCATGGGTTCAGCCTTCCACTAGCGTGAGTGCACCGTCACACGAGGAGGCCACGTGCCCGAGACAACCCCCGCAGCAGACCGCGTCACGCTCGGCATGGTCGGGCTCGGGCGCATGGGCGCGAACCTCGTCCGACGCGCGATGGCCGACGGGCACCACTGCGTCGTGTGCGACCAGAGCGCCGACGCCGTCGAGGCGCTCGTGGCCGAGGGCGCCACGGAACGACCGACCTCGCCGAGTTCGTCGGCGTCCCTGCCCAGTCCGCGCACGGTGTGGGTCATGGTGCCGGCCGGGCAGATCACCGAGTGCGTCGTCACCGAGCTGATCGGCCTGCTCGAGCCGGGCGACTGCATCATCGACGGCGGCAACTCGTACTACCGCGACGACATCCGTCGCGGCGCAGGCGGCGACGGCCAAGGGCATCGACTACGTCGACGTCGGCACCTCCGGCGGCGTGTGGGGCCGCGAGCGCGGCTACTCCCTCATGATCGGCGGGCCCGACGCGGCAGTGCGAGCGACTCGTCCCGCTGTGGAACACGATCGCTCCCGGCGTCGACGCGGCACCGCGCACGGAGGGCCGCACCGGGGAGCCCGCACCCGAGGAGCACGGCTGGCTGCACTGCGGGCCCAGCGGCGCCGGGCACTTCGTCAAGATGGTCCACAACGGCATCGAGTACGGGCTCATGGCCGCCTACGCCGAGGGGCTCAACATCCTCAAGCACGCCAACGCGGGAACGGTGTCGCGCGACGCCGACGCCGAGACAGCGCCCATGAGCGACCCGCAGTACTACCAGTACGACCTCGACATCCCGGCCATCGCCGAGGTGTGGCGGCGCGGCAGCGTCGTCGGGTCATGGCTGCTCGACCTGACCGCCTCCGCGCTCCACCGCTCCCCCGGCCTCGACGAGTTCGGCGGCCGCGTCTCCGACTCCGGCGAGGGCCGCTGGACGTCGATCGCCGCCATCGAGGAGGGCGTTCCCGCTCCGGTGCTCACCGCGGCGCTGTACGAGCGCTTCGAGTCGCAGGGCACCGGCCTGTTCGCCGACCAGCTCCTCAGCGCGATGCGCAAGGAGTTCGGCGGCCACGACGAGAAGAAGTAGCCACTCGCACGACGCTCGTGCGGCTAGAGCCGAACGCCCAGCAGCGCGTCGGCGATGTCCCGCACGAGCGCCGGGCGCACTGGGGTCGTCGATCCTGCCCGGCCAGCACCGCCATCGCCCAGTCGTCGATCGCGTCGAGGGCGGCCGGCGTCCGCAGGTCGTCGGCCAGGGCCGCTCGCACCTTCGCGAGGACGGGCGCAGCGTCGGGTCCGGCCGCGGCAGCCGACTGCCGCGCGCCACAGGTCCAGCCGCCGCTCGGCCCCCTCGAGGCCCTGCTCGGTCCAGGACCAGTCGGTCCGGTAGTGGTGGGCCAGCAGCGCGAGCCGGATGGCCGCGGGGTCGGTGCCCGCATGCCGCAGTGCCGACACGAAGACGAGGTTGCCGCGCGACTTGGACATCTTGTGGCCCTGCCAGCCGACCATGGCCGAGTGCACGTAGTGGCGCGCGAACGGATGCTCCTGGCGCAGCACCTGCGCCTCGGACGCGCTCATCTCGTGGTGCGGGAAGGCGAGGTCGGTGCCGCCACCCTGGACGTCGATCGTCATGCCGAGGTGGTCCAGCGCGATCGCGGCGCACTCGATGTGCCAGCCCGGGCGGCCGTGGCCCAGCGGCGTGTCCCACGCGGGCTCGTCCGGCCGCGCCGACTGCCACACGAGGCAGTCGAGCGGGTCGTCCTTGCCGGGACGTTCGGGGTCGCCGCCGCGCTCGGCGAAGATCGCCAGCATCTGCTCCCGGTCGAGGTTGGCCACCGAGCCGAACGCGGGGTCGCTGCGCCACCCGGAAGTACAGGTCGGAGTCCACGGCGTAGACCGCGCCCTGCGCCTGCAGGTCCTCGACGTATCCCGGCCACTGACGGGATCGACTCGACGGCGCCGATGTAGTCGCGCGGCGGCAGGACGTTCAGGGCCTCCATGTCCTCGCGGAACAGGGCGGTCTCGCGCTCGGCGATCGCTCGCCAGTCCTGGCCGGTCTGGACGGCCCGCTCGAGCAGCGGGTCGTCGATGTCGGTGACGTTCTGCACGTAGTGGACGTCGTGGCCGGCGTCGCGCCACGCCCGGTTGATGACGTCGAACGTGACGTAGGTGAACGCGTGCCCCATGTGGGTCGCGTCGTACGGCGTGATGCCGCAGACGTACATGCGCGCCGTCGGGTCCGGGCTCGGTCGGCCGCACCGACTGCGGTCGCGGTGTCGAACAGCGCAGGGGCAGTCCGGTGCCGGGCAAGCGACGGGACGGTGGGCTCGGGCCAGGACTTCACGGCGTCAGCCTAACCACGCGCGGCGAACCGCTGGATCGACGACAGACCCACCGTCAGAAGACCGGCCACGGGATGGCCGGCCAGCGCCCCGACGGCTGCGGGAACCTGGGCTCGTCGCAGGAAGCGTGCGCACGCGATGCCGCAGCGCCTCGCGCTCCTCGTCGTCCAGCCATCGGTCGACCGGGTCGAAGCCGTCGCCGAGGGTGTCGTGCAGGCGGCCCACGTCCGCCAGGACGTCGTCGGGGATCACCTCGCCCGCCCATCCCCACAGGACGGTCCGCAGCTTGTCCTCGACGGAGAACGTGACGCCGTGGTCGATGCCCCAGACGCGTCCGGACCCGTCGGTGAGGATGTGGCCGCCCTTGCGGTCGGCGTTGTTGACGATCGCGTCGAAGACGGCCAGTCGCACCAGGGCGTCGTGCGCTCGAGTGCGCGAGCACGACGGGGCGGCCGTCGCCGTCCTCCGCGTCGAGCACCTCGCGCCAGCCCTCGGGCACGCGACCCGGGTCGCACGACGGCGACCTCGTGGCTCGGCAGCCGTCCTCGTCGATCCACAGCTGGCACATGCCCGGCGCCGCCGGGCCCGTCCTCCCGCCACACGGTGGGCGGAACGAGCTCCCAGCCGAGCGCCTCGGAGACCTCGAAGGCCGCCAGCTCGCGGCGCGTCAGCGTGCGGTCGGGGAAGTCCCACAGCGGGCGCTCCCCCGCAACGGGCTTGTAGACGCAGCGCGCGCGTCCGGCCGTCCGGCGCGCGCCGACGAGGCAGCGCAGCGTCGTGTTGGACGCGTCGCGCAGCCGGCCCTCGATCTCGAGCTCGCCCGACCCGAGCACGCTGCGCGCAGCGACGGGTCGCCGAGCCACGTCGTCCGAGGTCATGCGCGGCGGCGGTACCCGTTGGCCCGTGGGCAGATGTGCCCGGCCGGGTCCAGCGGCTGGCTGCAGAAGGGGCAGGGCGGACGGCCGGCCGACACCACGGTGCGGGCGCGCTCGGCGAAGGCCCGTGCGTACGCGGCCGTGACCCAGACGCGCAGCGTGTCCGGACCCTCCGCGTCGTCGTCGCCGATGTCGGGGACCTCCACGTCGTCCTCGGCGACGGCGTGCGCCTCGATCACGACGAGGCTGTTCGCCTCGTCCCAGCCGAGCGCCATGGCGCCGACCCGGAACTCCTCGACGATGGGGGCGTCGAGGGAGGCGGCGTCGGCCAGCGCGGGCGACGCGGACTCGGGGATCTCGCCCGGCTCGGACCGCGTCGCGCGCCTCGTCCAGCAGCTGGTCGACGCGCTCGGCGAGGGCGGCCACCTGGGCCTTCTCGAGGGCCACGCTCGTGATCGCGTTGCCCTTGCGCACCTGCAGGAAGAAGGTCCGCTCGCCCGGCATGCCGACGGTGCCGACGACGAAGCGGTCGGGCACGCGGTAGTCGAGGACCTGACGGCTCATGCGCCCGCACCCCCGCCGACGACGGCGTCGCTCGACCGCCGGGGTCGCGCCCCGGCCGTCGTCTCTTGCGGGGCGGCGGCACGAGCCCGGCGAGGCTGCCGCCGACGTCGTTGGTGCGCGCCACGAAGGGACGCAGGGGCGTGTAGTCGACGATGCTGACGGAGCACGGGTCCACGCGCAGCCGCTGGAACTGGTCGAGGTGCATGCCGAGGGCGTCGGCGAGGATCGCCTTGATCACGTCACCGTGGCTCACGACCGCGTAGATGGCGTCCGCGCCCAGGCGCTCGTTCCACTCACGCACGGCGGCCACCGCCCGGTGCTGCATGTGCGCCATCGACTCGCCCTCGGCGCCGGGGAAGACGGCGGCGCTGGGGTGGGCCTGCACCACCTTCCACATCGGCTCCTTGGCGAGGGTCTTCAGGCTCCCGCCCGTCCAGTCGCCGTAGCGGCACTCGCCCACCCGCTCGTCGACGTGGACGGGCACCTGGCCGTCCCGCTCCCCGAGCATGAGGTCGGCGGTCTCCCGGGTCCGCTCGAGCGGGGACGTCACCACGGCGGTCAGCGGAACGACGGCCAGCCGCGCGGCCAGCTCCCGCGCCTGCTCGATCCCCTGTCTCGTCGAGGACGACGCCCGGCGTCCAGCCCGCGAGCACGCCGTCGGCGTTCGCCTTGGTGCGCCCGTGGCGGATGAGCAGGACAGTGGCCATGCGCGCCAGCGTAGATCGTGCCGTCCGGTACAGCACAATGAGCGCGTGATCAAGGGGCTCGGGCTGGTACCACGGCGACGGGCACGTCGGCGATCGAGGACACGGACGGCGTACCGGGCATCGACCTGCCGGACGGGCAGGAGCTCCTCGACACGCTCGACGACCTGCGGTGCCGTGCGAGGAGACGCCCGGCAGCTTCGTCTGGATCGGACTGTTCGAGCCGACTCGCGCGGAGCTCGACGCGCGTCGCCGACGTGTTCGAGCTCGACCAGCTGCAGGTCGAGGACGCCGCCAACCCGCCCAGCGGCGCGAAGTTCGAGCTCGAGGACGAGGGCCACGTGCTTCGGCCTGCTCAAGACTGCTCGACTACGTGCCGGGCACCTCCGACGTGCGACACCGGCCAGGTCGCCGTCTTCGTCGGTCCCTGGTTCGCCGTGACCGTCCGGCACGGATCGACGGCGACCTGCGCGGCGTGCGCGGCCAGGGTCGCGACTAGCCCGAACCTCCGGGCCTACGGGCCGTTCGGCGTCCTCTACGCGGTGCTCGACTCGGCAGTCGACGGCTACGTGGCCGTCATGGACGAGGTCATCGACGACATCGAGAACCTCGAGATCGCAGGTGTTCGGCGACGCGCCCGACCGCCGCGATGTCGCCACGGGTGATCTACAACCTCAAGCGCGAGAACCAGGAGATGCGGCGGGCGGTGGCGCCCGCTCGTCGTGCCTGCGCACATGTTCGTCAACCACGACGTCGACGACATCCCGGCCGGTCTGCCGCCACTACTTCCGCGACATCGGCGACCACATCCTGCGCGTGGCGCGACGCGCGTCGACACGGTCGACAACCTGCTGCTGACGCTGCTCATGGCCTCGACCGTCGCTGCAGGATCTCCAGCAGAACAAGGACATGCGCAAGATCTCCGCCTGGGTGGCGATCGCCGCGGTGCCGACGGCCATCGCGGCGATCTACGGCATGAACTTCGAGAACATGCCCGAGCTCGACCAGCCGTGGGGCTACCCCGCCGTCCTCGGCGTGATGGCCGGTCACCTGCATCCTGCTGTTCCGGGCGTTCAAGCGGTCCGGCTGGCTCTGACTCGCTCGCCCGCGCGTCAGGCGGTGAGGACCCCGGTGGCCAGGAGCAGCATGAGCAGCGCTGCCGAGCACCAGGCGGTAGATGACGAACGGCAGGTAGGACTTCGTCGTGAGCCAGCGCATCAGCCAGGCGATGACGGCGAAGCCGACGCCGAAGGCGATCAGCGTCGCGAGGATGGTCGGTCCCCACGAGACGTTCGCCTCGTCGCCGATCTTCGTCGCCTCGTACAGCCCGGACGCGAGCACCGCCGGCACGGCCAGCAGGAACGCGTACCGCGCGGCCGCCGCCCGCGTGTAGCCCATCGCCAGTCCGGCGGAGATCGACGCCCCCGAGCGCGAGACGCCGGGGATCAGCGCGAGCGACTGCGCGAGGCCGAACAGGATGCCGTCGCGGACCGTCAGCTCCCGCTCCGTCTTGACCCGGGCACCCAGGGCGTCCGCAACGCCGAGGATGAGGCCGAACACGATGAGCATCGTCGCGGTCAGCCAGAGGTTGCGGGCCACGGTCTCGATCTGGTCCTGGAACAGCAGTCCGAGCACCGCGATCGGGATGGTGCCGATGATGACGAGCCAGCCCATCCGCGCGTCGGGGTCGTGCCGCGCGTCGGCATCGACGATGCTGCGGCTCCACGCCTTGATGATGGCCGACGATCTCGCGACGGAAGTAGATGATCACCGCCGTCTCGGTGCCGATCTGCGTCACCGCGGTGAAGGCGGCGCCCGGGTCCTCCCAGCCGAACAGCTGGGACAGGATCAGCAGGTGCGCGCTCGACGAGATCGGCAGGAACTCGGTGAGGCCCTGGACGATGCCCAGGACGATGGCTTCGAACCAGGACACTACGTCGGCCAGGCCCGCCTGCTCGAGCACGTCGACCATGGTGCGCAGGGTGGCGATGCGCTCGTCGAGGTCACCGGCGTACGTGGCGATCGTCAGCGTGGTGACGCCGGCGTCGGCGAAGGCCCCGAGCCGGTCGCGCATGCGCTCCGGCGGCCCGATCAGCGACGTCCGGTCGATGAACTCGAACGGCACGGCCGCCATGGCCCCGTCGTAGTCGCGCGCCATGTACTTGTCCTGGATCTCGATCGCGGCCTGCTCGTAGCCCATCCGCGTGGCGAGCTGGTTGTAGAAGTTCTTCTCCCGGCTGCCCATGCCGCCGACGTACAGCGCGGAGTAGAAGCGGAGCGGGTCGGCGCAGGCGACGAGGTCGTCGCCGACGACGACGGGCACGGTGGGCACGACGTCGAAGCCGTCCATGGTCCTGCCCGCCTTCGCCCGGCCGGCGCGCAGCGGGGCCATGATCTCCTCGGCGTTCTCCGGCGAGAAGAAGATCGCCAGCCAGCCGTCGGCGATCTCGCCGGTCAGCTCGAGGTTCTTCGGGCCGATCGCGGCGAGGTAGATCGGGCAGGTTGTCGCGGACGCGGGTGCACGGTGAGCGTCAGCGCCTTGCCCGGGCCGTCCGGGCAGCGGCAGCGTGAAGAACTCGCCCTCGAACGCCACCTTCTCGCGCGCCAGCGCCTTGCGCACGATGTCGACGTACTCGCGGGTGCGGGCCAGCGGCTTGTCGAAGCGCACCCCGTGCCAGCCCTCGGAGACCTGCGGGCCCGAGACGCCGAGCCCGAGCCGGAACCGGCCGCCGGAGAGCGTGTCGAGGGTGGCCGCGGTCATGGCCGTCTTCGCGGGCGTGCGGGCGGGGATCTGGAAGACGGCGGAGCCGACGTCGATCTGCTCGGTCTGCGCGGCGATCCAGGTGAGCACCGTGGCGGCGTCGGAGCCGTAGGCCTCCGCGGCCCACACGACGGAGTAGCCGAGCCGGTCGGCCTCCCGGGCCAGCGCGAGGTTCTCCGCGTCGTTGCCCGCTCCCCAGTAGCCGAGGTTGAGTCCAAGCTTCATGCCCTGCCTCCAAGTGGTGTCGAGGCGAGCCTAGGGCGCGACTCAACTCGTTCGGGGTACCGTGCCGCCATGGAGCTGCGGCCGCTCGGCAGATCGGGCCTGTGGGTGGGCCGGCTCGGGCTCGGCACCGGCACCTGGACCCGCGGAACCGACGAGTACGAGGCCCGCGACCAGCTGGCGGCCTTCCTCGATGCCGGCGGCACGCTGATCGACACGGCCGACGTCTACGCGGACGGCGACGCCGAGGCCCTCCTCGGCGAGCTGGTCGAGGAGTTCGAGGTCCGCGACGAGGTCGTGCTCGCCACCAAGGCGGGCGCCGTCGGCGGCACGGACCGCCGCGTCAACGCCTCCCGCGTCCACCTGCATGCGCGCGCTCGAGGCCTCGCTGCGACGGCTGCGCACCGAGACGGTCGACCTGTGGCAGGTGCACGCCTGGGATCCCTGGACCCCGATGGACGAGACCCTCGCCGCCGTCGACGACGCGGTCGCCGCCGGCAAGGTGCGCTACGCCGGGATCTCGAACTACGCCGGCTGGCAGATGGCCCGGGCCGCCACGTGGCAGCAGGCCGTGCCGGGGCGGGCGCCGCTCGTGACCGCGCAGATGGAGTACTCGCTGCTCGAGCGCGGCATCGAGCGCGAGATCGTGCCCGCCGCGCAGTCGGCCGGGATGGGCATCCTGCCCGTGGTCGCCGCTCGGCCGCGGCGTGCTCACCGGCAAGTACCGCCACAGCATGCCGATCGACTCCCGGGGCGCGAACGTCGACACGGCCGCGTGGGTGCAGGTCTACCTCGACGAGCGCGGCCGCCGCATCGTCGACGCGCTGGCCACGGCGGCCGAGGGGCTGGGCGCGTCCCCCACCGAGGTGGCCCTCGCGTGGCTGCGCGACCGGCCCGGAGTGGTGGCGCCGATCCTCGGAGCCCGCACCAACAACCAGCTGATCGCCGCGCTGGCGTCCGAGGAGCTGGAGCTGCCGGACGAGATCCTCACGGCCCTCGACGACGTCTCCACGCCGGCCATGGGCTATCCCGAGTCCGGCTGGGCCCAGCGACGGTAGCGGGGACGCGACCATGCAGCGGCGGACCGCCACCTGGGAGTACCGGGAGTTCGCCTTCCCCCGGGGCACGAGTCGCGAGACCGCTCGCGTGCTCCTGACGGGAGCCGCCGAGACCGAGCACTGGGAGATGGACCAGCTGCGCCTGTACCCCGACGGCCGGCGCATCGTGCGCCTGCGCCGCCGCGTCTACCGCGTGATGCGCACGGCGTAGCGGACGTCGCTTCGCTCACTCCTCGCTAGCAGGCGCGGAGGAACCGGTCCAGCACCCGCACCCCGAACTTCAGGCCGTCGACCGGCACCCGCTCGTCGACCCCGTGGAACAGCCGCCAGTAGTCGAGGTCGGGCGGCATCTGCAGCGGGCTGAAGCCGTAGCAGTCGATGCCGATGCCCGTGAAGGCCTTCGCGTCGGTGCCCCCGGAGATCATGTACGGCACGGCCCGCGCGCCGGGATCCTCGATGCGCAGCACCGAGGCCATGAGCTCGACGGTCGGGGTGTCGAACGGCGCCTCGATCGCGACGTCCTCGATGACCGACTCCACGGCGATGGCGTCGCCGACGATCTGCCGGATCGTCTCCTCGAGCTCGTCCTCGTACCCGGGCAGCACCCGTCCGTCGATGCTGGCGGTCGCCTCGCCCGGGATCACGTTGTGCTTGTAGCCCGCCTGCAGCATCGTCGGGTTGGCGGTGTTCTGCAGGGTCGCACCGACGAGGAACCCCAGGGTGCCGAGCCGGCTGAGCACCTGGTCGAGCTCGCCGGTGGTGAGGTCCACGCCGTAGGCGTCGGACAGCTCCTCGAGGAAGCGGTCGACCGTCTTGGTCCGACGCATCGGCCAGGTGTGCCGGCCGACCTTGGCCACCGCCTCGCACAGCGCCGTCACGGCGTTGTCGGTGTGGATCATCGAGCCGTGCCCGGCCCGGTCCTTCGCCCGCAGGCGGAGCCAGCGGATCCCCTTCTCCGCGGTCTGGATCGGGTAGAGCCGCAGGTCGTCGCGGATGGTGACGGAGAACCCGCCCACCTCGCCGACCGCCTCGGTGACGCCCACGAAGAGGTCGGGCCGGTTGGCGGCGAGCCAGTGCGAGCCGTGCACGCTGCCCGCCTCCTCGTCGGGGAGGAAGAGGACGACGACGTCCCGGCGCGGACGCACGCCGGCGCGTGCCCACGACCGGATGACCGCCAGGATCATCGCGTCCATGTCCTTCATGTCGACGGCGCCGCGTCCCCAGATGAACCCGTCCGCCAGCTCGGCTGCGAACGGCGGATGCGACCAGTCCTCGGCCATCGCCGGCACCACGTCGATGTGACCGTGCAGGAGCAGCGCGCCCGCCGTCGGATCGGTGCCCGGGATCCGCACGTGGACGGCCCGGCGCGAGTCGCTCGTCGTGACGATGATCTCCGGGTCGAGGCCGACCTCGCGCAGACGTGCCGCGCAGTAGTCGGCGACCTCGGCCTCGCCCACCGTCTCCGGCGAGTCGCCCCAGTTGCTCGAGTCGATCCGGATGAGCTCCTGCGTGAGCTGGACCACCTCCGCCTCGGCGTCCGGGAGGGGCTCGAGATCCGTGGTGCGCGGCGCATCGGTCATGTCGTCATCCTGCCGTGAACGGCCCCGCGCGGGGGACTCGGAGCCGTTTCACGCACGCCCGGGCATGTGTATGCTTTGCCAGCGATCACTCGTCCGGGTGGCGGAATTGGCAGACGCGCTAGCTTGAGGTGCTAGTTCCCTTTACGGGGAATGGGGGTTCAAGTCCCCCCTCGGACACGTAGGTTGAGACATCTGCAGGCGAATCCCCTCACGACGGTGGGGGGATTCTGCTTTTCCGGGAGCGTCGTCCACCGCCTGTCTACCGCGGAAGGCTCCGACACCTCCTGTGACGGCGTACCCTGCTCGAGGAGCGGGGAGACGACCCACCTCGGGAGCCGACCTGGCTTCGGAAGGTGTGGCCGTGAGCCAGCAAGTGCTCGAGCTGCCGGGGGGACCCCTGGAAATATGGAGATCGGGCGACGGCCCTACGGTGCTGGTGGCGCACGGTTGCGGCTATAACGGGAGCTACCGGAACAACACCTGGCTCGCCCGGGAGTTGCCCGACCATCAGGTGATCTCATTGTCTCGTCCCGGCTACGGCGCGACACCTCTGTCGACGGCCGTGACGTTCCACGACCAGGCGGCCATGTACGTCGACGTGCTCGACGCGATCGGAGTTGAGGATTGCGTCGTCGTCGGCATGTCGGCCAGCGGACCGATTGCCCTACTGGCAGCCCGGGATCACGCGCCACGCATCCGTGCGGTCGCACTCTGGTGCGCCGTCGCTCGAGCACTGCCAGCGCACGAGATCGACGAGGAGCGCATCAACCTCGACACGGACGTGTCCGAGGAAGAGCAAGAAGCCGAGCGGCTCGCCTTCACAAGGATGCTCTCGGACGAGACGTTCGCCCACGAGGCGCTCCCGAGCTTCCTGCGGCCTGCCGAGATGGTGCGCTATGCCCGTGACCCTGCCGTGCGGGACAACATCCGCACGTACCTGGAAGACCACCTGGCGGCGCCGCCAGCTGTCGCGGCCGTGCGGAATGACCTGCTCCAGCTGCGGGCGCTCCTGGCCGAGGGGATCGACAGCCGGGTGCCGGTCCCCATGCTGATCATGCACGGAGAGGACGACGACGGCGTGCCGGTCGCCCATGCGCGCTACCACGCCGCCGTCAACCCGGCCGCTCAGCTTCACATCGTCGAGGGAGCCGGGCACGGCTTCATGCACACCTTCCGCCCCGAAGTCCTGCTCAGCCTGCGGACCTTCCTCGGCCGCAACACGTAGCAGCCCCTCACGACACTGAGGGGCTTTCGTCTCGCCCGTCGAGCGGCATCCGCGGCACCAGGCGGGTACCCTCCAGGCATTGCGACGGGGGTGATATGGATAAACCGAAGGAACGCCCGTCGTTCGTGCGCCCCTCGCGCTTCTCCATCACCTGGATCGGCAGCGTCCTTGCCGGCTGGGCCATCGTCATCTGGGCCATTCGCCAGTTGAACTTCGCGTCCGTCGAGGCGATGGGTCCAGCGCTGGTGATGATCGCGATCGTCATCGTCCTCAGCGAGCTGCGCCCCGTCGTGATGAGCCGCCTCGTCGGCAATCCCGGTCTCGATCTCGCTCGCCTTCGTGTTCGCCACGATGTACGTGTGGGGGCTCGCGCCGGCGGTCATCCTCATGGCCGTGTCCGTGGTCATCGGCGAGCTCCTCCAGCGGAAGCCGTGGTGGAAGCAGCTCTTCAACGTCGGCCAGTACGTCCTCAGCCTCGCGGCTGGGTGGCTGGTGATGGTGGCGGCCGGAGTGACGCCCACCCCCACCGATCCCCAGACGTCCCTCTCGCTCGGCGCTGTCGGCTGGATCGTGGGGTCCTGGGCCGTCTACCACGTGGTGAACCTCGCCCTCGTCGCCGGACTCGCGGGGGCCGTCGGCCAGACCTGGTGGGAGTCCTTCAGCGACGAGTTCTGGTTCTACACGGTCGCCGTCGCGGCCGTCCTGGCGCTGTCGCCCCTGATCGCGGTCGTGGCCGTCTCCAGCTCGTGGGTCTACCTTCCCCTGCTCCTGCTGCCGCTCCTCGCCGTCCAGAAGGCGGCGGAGATGTCGCGGGAGAAGGAGCATCAGGCTCTGCACGATCCCCTGACGGGGCTGCCCAACCGACTGCTCCTCGTCGACCGCATCGACCAGGCCCTCGCGCGCTCCACCCGGCTGACGGGGCGGGTCGCCGTGCTGTTCCTCGACCTCGACATGTTCAAGGTGGTCAACGACAGCCTCGGTCACGCCGCGGGCGACGGGCTGCTGATCGAGGTGGGCAAGCGGCTCAACGCCGTCCTTCGCCCGGGCGACACCCTCGCGCGCTTCGGTGGGGACGAGTTCGTGATCGTGTGCGAGAACGTCCCGATGGAGGAGGTCGAGCCCCTGGCCCGGCGAGCGGCGAGAGCCCTCCGCGAGCCGTACGTGTTCGAGGGTCGGGACGTCAAGGTCTCGGCCAGCATCGGCATCGCGGTCTCCGCCGACGACACCGATGCCGACACGATGCTGCGGGATGCCGATGCCGCCCTCTACCGCGCGAAGGAGGGCGGCCGAAATCGTGCCGTGGTGTTCGACGAGGACATGCACCTGCAGGCGTCGGCCCGACTGGACGCCGAGCTCGGACTGCGCCGTGCGCTCGACAACGGTGAGCTGCGCCTGCACTACCAGCCGGTCGTGGGCATCGCCGACGGCGCGCCCGTCGGCTTCGAGGCGCTCGTCCGGTGGAACCACCCCGAGCGAGGGGTGGTCGGACCTGCGGAGTTCCTCGCGGTCGCCGAGGAGACGGGTCTGATCCTGCCGCTGGGCATCTGGGTGCTTGAGGAGGCCGTTCGCCAGATCCAGCGCTGGCGCGACGAGGTGCCGGGTGGTGGGGAGCTCTGGATGGCCGTGAACGTCTCGGCCCGACAGCTCCGCAGCCCGCAGTTCGTCGACGCCCTGGCCGCTGTGCTGTCGTCGAGCGGGCTGCCTGCGTCAGCCCTGCGACTGGAGATCATCGAGTCCGCCCTCGTCGACGAGAGGGGGCCTCAGCTGGCGAGCATCCGGGGGCTGCGCGCGCTGGGGGTGGCCCTGGCCGTCGACGACTTCGGCACCGGCTACTCGTCGTTGGCCTACCTCACGAGCCTGCCCGTGTCCTCCGTGAAGGTGGACCGGTCCTTCGTGGCCGCCCTCGACGCCGAGGACCCGAAGGCAGAGGCGGTCGTGGCTGCGATCGTCGGCATGGCACACGCGCTGCATCTCGAGGTCATCGCCGAGGGCGTCGAGTCGGCCGCACAGCTCGAGGTGCTTCGCGGGCTCGGAGTGCCGCTCGGACAGGGCTTCCTCTGGTCGCGCCCACGCGACCCCGAGGAGATCGCTGCGTGGGCACGCGGTCACCTGCAGAACGCATCCGCCTGATCCGCTGCGCGCGCCCGTCACACCACGGGCGAGTCCGCATCGTTCGCGGGATCGTCCGCCGCCAGCACGTCACGGGCCCAGTCCGATCGCTTCCACGCGGGGACCGGCGTCACGCAGCCCTCGCGCGGTACGAAGGGCGAGGACTCGACGCGGCTCATCCGGTGGATGTAGCGGGGGCAGTTCGGGAAGACCTCGCGAACAGCCACCCGCACGATGAACTGCGCCTCGGGGTAGCTGGCGAGCAGAGGCTCGTCCTCGGCGACATGCGCCTCTCCGTTGACGCGCATGCGGTCGCCCCGCTCGAAGTCGATGAAGAGCAGCCCGACGCTGGGGTTCAGGCTGAGGTTGCCGGTGGACACGTACATCCCGTTGCCGTTGTAGCTCGGGAACGCCAGCGTGTGCTCGTCGACGACTCTGACGAACCCGGGGTCGCCGCCCTTGTAGGAGCAGTTCGGTCGACCGCTCGTCGTCCGCCGTCGCGAGGAAGAACATGTCCCGCTCGCGAATGAACGCCGCGTCGTCCGGCGTGACGCGGTCGTGCACCAACAGCTCCTCGATCCGGTCCGCAAGGCGCCGCGTGTCGAAGCGGTCCTGTAGCGCCCGTGCGCCCTCGTGGAACATGCTCGGCATGCCTCCTCCTCTCCGGGGAGTGTGGCACCGCGTTCCGCTTCGCGGCAATGGTCCGGGGGGCCGCAGTCATCAGTCATGACTCGGGGCACACGACCAGAGTGGCCCCGCGAGGTGGCCGTTGCCGGGCCCAGAGCATGCGACACTGGAAAGGTCACTCACCGCGCCCGACCGGCGGTGCCGACTCGCGGCCGCCGGGACTGCCGCCCTGCTGGCGGAGCGCTCATGACCTCACTCCCCCCCACGTCGACCGTCGACGTCGACGGAGGCTCCCCCGGCTCCCCCCACCCAGCCCCCCGGCCCGCTCGACAAGGCGGTCCTCGGCACCTTCGTCGCCGTTCCGCTGGCGGCCGTGGTCGTGGGAGTCCCGATCGCCCTGATCAACGGCTGGGTCACGTGGCTCGACCTCGCCATGCTCGCCGTGATCTACATGGTCGGCGTCCATGGCATCACGATCGGCTACCACCGACTCTTCACGCACTCGGCGTTCACGGCCGGCCGCACGATGCGGGCGGTGCTCGCCCTGGCCGGCAGCCTGGCCGTCGAGGGCCGGGTCGTCGACTGGGTCGCCGACCACCGCAAGCACCACCAGTTCTCGGACGTCGACGGCGACCCGCACTCGCCCTGGGAGTACGGACCCGGCACGCGCGGCCTCACCAAGGGCTTCATCCACGCCCACGTCGGCTGGCTCTTCACCTACAGCGGCACCGACACCGCCAAGTACGCCCCGGACCTCATCGCCGACCGGGCCATCGACCGGATCTCGCGGCTGTGGCCCCTGATCGCCGTCATCAGCATGGTGGTCCCCACGGCGATCGGCTACGCCGTCGACGGATGGGCGCGGCGCGGCGCGCGCGTTCTTCTGGGTGACCCTCGTCCGCGTGGCCCTGGTGCACCACATGACGTGGTCGATCAACTCGGTCTGCCATGTCTGGGGCAGCCGGCCCTTCGCCACCCGCGACCGCAGCGCGAACGTTGCGTGGCTCGCACCGGTGTCAGGCGGCGAGTCGTGGCACAACTACCACCACGCCGACCCCTCGAGCGCACGGCACGGGGTGCTGCCCCGTCAGCTGGACACGTCCGCCATCGTCATCCGCGGCCTCGAGCGCGTCGGGCTGGTCGACGGCCGTGAAGTGGCCGAGCCCCGAGCGCGTCCAGCGCAAGCTCGCGTCAGTAGCCGAATCGGGCCCGGGCGAGCGCCAGGCCTGACTTCGCGAACGGCGCGAAGTTGACGGCGCGGATAGCCCCGGGCACGGGCCGCGTCGCGTCGCCCGCTGGGTGGCGCGCTCGTGGGCCGCCTCCATCACCCGATCGGAGACCGGGATCCCCTGGCGCTTCATGTGGCGGACGAAGTCGTCGAACGTCCGCGCATAGTCCTCCGCGAAGACCGACTCGACCGACACCTGCTCCATCTGGACTGCCGACATGTGCGCTCCTCCCATCGGAATGGTCAGAACATAGTCGCCCGACGCCCGGAATGAGGCGGTATTGACGTGTGTCAGTCGCGTCCGCAGCGCCGATCGGCCGTAGGCCCGGCGAGCGACCTCAGGAGCACGCAGCGCCACCGTCACGGCGGCGATGAGCAGCGCGAGCGCGATGGCAGCGGCCACCCAGGGGTTGACCACCGCCACGGCGACGGTCCCGGCCACGGCGACGTCCTCGACGACGCTCACGGCCACGTTGCTCGCCGGCTCCGGCGAGGTGTTGACCGCGAGTCGCGTCGTCGCCTTGGCCAGGTGGGTGATGAGGGCGACGGTGCCGCCGGCGGCCGCGATGACCGCCGTGGGCAGGTCCACGCTCGGCGAGGCGATGAGGACGGCGACGACCGCTCCGGCGATCGGGCGGATCGCGGTGTTGATCGCGTCCCAGGCCGAGTCGACCAGCATGACCTTGTCGGCGACGGTGTCGATCACCGCCAGCACGGCGAAGACGACCAGCACGTCCGTGCGCTCGAGGCCGGCCGGCACCGCCCAGTCGGTGAAGCGGCCGATGAGGCCCATGAGCAGGACGAGCAGGTACGGGTTGATCCCGCTGGCCCACGAGGCCGTGAAGGCGAGGGGGATCGCGGTCTCCATGGAGCCATTGTCGCGTCACGGGGCCGCGACCCGTCAGGATGGGCACATGACCTCGATCCCCTACGAGGATGCACTCGCCCTCGGCCGGCCCTCTACCCCGGCGTCCGGATCGGGCGCCCGGGCCGGGCTCGCACCTACTGGGCGACCATCGCCGCCACTGCGCGTCCTGCGCGTGCGGTGGGCGGTCGACGTCGCAGGGCTCCGAGCACGTGGCGCCGGGCGCGGCCATCCTCGTGGGCAACCACGTGTCCGCCATGGACCCGGTGGTCGCGGTGATGGCGCACTGGTGGCGGGTCACGGCCTTCACCAAGGTGGAGGTGTACGAGAAGAGGGGCGGCATCTTCTTCCGGCTGATGGGCCAGATCCCGCTGCGCCGGGGCGACAACGACTCCACGGCCTGGGCGATGGACATGGCCACGCGCACCCTCGCGGACGGCAACAAGGTCGGCCTGTACCCCGAGGGCACCCGATCCCCCGACGGCCGGACGATGCACCGCCTGCACCGGCGGGTGCTGATCCCGATACTCGAGGCGAATCCCGATGCCCCCGTGCATGCCATCACCACGACGTACCCGTCTGGAGGCGGACTGCGCCGGCGCGCAGTCGTGCGCATCTCCCCCGGCTGGACATCGACACCCGCACGATGGCACCGGCCCATGTCATGGACGTCGTGCGCGAGGCTCTGATCACCACGGGCGGCCTCACATACGTCGACACGTACGCGCAGGCGGTGAAGGGCGCACGGCGCCCGGTCGCGGACGCATGATCACCCGGTTCGCGCCAACGCCCAGCGGCTACCTGCACGCTCGGCAACGCGGTCAATGCCCAGCTGGTCTCGTGGCTGGCACGGGCCGAGGACGGCGTCGTCGCGCTCCGCGTCGACGACATGGACGCCGCCAGGTACCGGCCGGAGTACGTGCGCGACATCTTCGTGACGCTCGAGTGGCTCGGCATCGCCTGGCAGCTCGGCCCGACGCGACCAGGCGGACTTCGAGGCGCGTCACTCCCTGCGGCAGCGCACCGAGTACTACCGGTCGGAGCTGACGACGGCCGCGGACCGCGGCCTTGAGCTGTACGCGTGTCGCTGCTCGCGCAGCCAGCTCACCGGCCCGCCCACCGGCGGCTGCCCCGGGGGCTGTCGTGACGCCGGCCATGAGCTCACGGCCGGCGAGACGTCCCTCCGGGCCCGCGTACCCGCCGACGTCAGCCCGGACATCGGCGACGTGGTGCTCTGGCGACGCGACGACCTCCCCGCCTACCACCTCGCCTCGGTGATCGAGGATCGCGACCTGGGCGTGACCCACGTCGTGCGTGGCGAGGACCTGCGCGCATCCACGCAGGTGCAGCTGCTTCCTTGCGCCCTACCTGGACGCGGTGGCGTTCGCGACTGCCCGCATCGTCCACCACGGGCTGCTGACCGACGCGCCAGGGCGTCAAGCTGTCCAAGTCGACGCGCGTCGAGTGCGGCCCCTGAAGCGGACCGCGGACGCAGCGCGACGCCATAGCGAAGGCGGCCCTCGAGATCGGAGCGCTTGTGGGGATCACTCCGCCGCCGTGACGAGCCGCGCGGGGTGACCGTGGCTCATCCCCGGCGCCAGCACGACCGGACGCCCGTCCGCGCTCGCTGCCGTCCCACGTGCGGGTCACGAGCGCGAACTCGTCCACGCCCTCGTTCACCTCGCGCCCACTCCCACGACGCGTGCACGAGCGTTCGGCGCCGGCCCCGCGCCGCCGCCTGCGCGGTCGATCCCGGCGAGGATCCGCCGCTGCGTTGCCGCGGACAGGTACACCCACATCGCGCTGTGCCACAGGACGGTGGTGGTCCCGTCCATCACGCTCCAGGTCCGCGACGAAGTCGGCGGCGTCCATCGGCACCACCGTCGCGGGCACGCGTGCCGGCCACGGCCATCGCGTGAGCGAGCCGGCGGAACCGCTCCACGTCGTCCACCCACACGTAGGAGCCCAGCAGGGCGCGGCCCTCGGGGGTGGCGACGTCGACCGGGTTCAGGTCGCAGCCGATCCGGTCCAGGATCGACCGGCATCGCTCCCGCTCTCGAGAGCCGGCTGCCCCGGCAGGTGGTCGGCGCGCAGGTTGAGTCCCGCGGACGCACCGATCTCGCGCAGCCGGACGGGGCGGTCGGGATCCTGCCGGCTCAGCACGCACCGCAGCAGCGCGGCGCGGCCCGTCTCGTTGGTCTGCGGCGTCCGCGCCGAGGCTGTCGAGCGAGCGCGCGCGGGTTGCGAGCCAGCGCCGCGACGACGTCGCGCCGGAAGGCCTCCTCGTCGGCCGTCGAGGCGGGCGGCGTGCCGCCCGAGGGTGGGCAGCCATCGCGCGACGGCCGGCGCCTCGCGGTCGAGCGCGAGGCGGTGCACCGCCGCCATGATGCGCAGCCCCGGGCAGGTCCCCGAACCGCTGCGCCGCGGGCACCAGGTCCCCGAGCACCCCACCGGTCGCGATGTCCCGGGCCACCGCCTCCAGGATGAGTGCCGCGGTCGTCGATCCGGTCGCCCGCACGTACTCGTGCTGCCAGCGCAGCGCGTCGAGGATCGGCACCACGTCGTCATCGTCTGGGCGCATGGTCACGAGGCTATGGCCTAGCGTTCGACCATGACCGTCGTCTCGGACCTCGCCGACCGCGTGCTCGACCTCGTCCTCGAGGCGGAGCCGCTGGAGGCGACGCTGCTGGGCTTCCGCCACCTCGACGACCGCCTCGCCGACCTCTCGGTCGAGCACGAGCGGGAGATGCGGGCGGTTCGCGCGGAGATCCGCGCTGCGGCCGGGCGAGTCGACGTCGCCGCGCTGTCCGGGCAGGATCACGCGATCACCCTCGACGTGTCTCGTCGCGCTGATCGACTACGCCGACGACGTCGAGGCGGTCGCGGCCCTCGACTACACCGTCGCCGCCTTCCCGGTCACGCCCGTCGTCCATCCTGCTGATGTACCTGCGCATGGTGGTCCTCACCGACGCGGTGCAGGCCGAGAGGTACCTGCAGCGACTGTCGCAGGTGCCCCGCTACCTCGCGCAGGCCGAGCAGCGGCTCGCATCGCGGTCGCGAAGCCGGGCTCACACCGGTGGCGCAGCTGGTCGACATGGCCGTCGATCAGATCGACCGCTTCGTCGCGTCGTCAGCCGCGTCGCTCGCCATCACGCCGCCGGCCGGCTGGGACGGGGCCGACGACTGGCGAGCCCGCCTCGGGTCCGTGCTGGAACGGGACGTCATACCCGCGTTCGAGGCGTACCGGGCCGCGCTCGTCGCCGACGCACGTCCCACGGCCCGCCCCGACGCGGCGGCCGGGCTCGTCGCACCTCGCCGGACGGTCGAGCCCGCTACCGAGCGGCTCGTGCGGGTGCACACCACGACGGACCGCACGCCCGAGGACCTGCATCAGACCGGCCTGGCGGTCGTCGCACGCATCCACGAGGAGTTCACCGTCCTGGGCAGCGAGATCTTCGGGCTGGGCGACGTCCAGGCGATCTTCGCCCGCCTGCAGTCCGATCCCGTCCCTGCGCTGGCGCACGTCGCAGGAGATCCTCGAGGCCAGCGAGACCGCCGTGCGTCGCGCCGAGGCCGTGTCGCGGGCGACTGGTTCGGACGGGTGCCCGCGGCGGTGTGCAGCCTCGAGGCGATCCCCGAGCTCGAGGCGGACTCCTCCGGCACGGCGTACTACATGCCCCCGTCGCTCGACGGGTCCCGGCCGGGCACCTACTACACGAACGTCAACAAGCCGACCGAGCGCACGTCCTTCGACCTCGAGTCGGTCGCCTTCCACGAGGCCGTGCCCGGGCATCACTTCCAGCTGTCGCTGGCGCTCGAGCTGCCCGACCTGCCGACGTCTCCGACGACTGACCCTCTTCACGGCCTACGCGGAGGGCTGGGGGCTGTACTCGGAGCGGCTCGCCGACGAGATGGGCCTGTACTCGTCGCCGCTGCAGCGCATGGGCATGCTGTCGGCCGACGTGTGGCGGGCCTCCCGGCTCGTCGTCGACACCGGCCTGCATGCCTTCGGCTGGTCGCGCCAGCAGGCGCGTCGACTACATGCTGCGAGAACACCCCGGTCGCGCCCGATCGACGTCGAGTCGGAGGTCGATCGGTACATCGCCTACCCGGGGCAGGCGCTGTCGTACATGACGGGCCGGCTCGAGATCGAGCGGCTGCGCGCGTCAGCGCGCAGGCCGCGCTCGGCGACGACTTCGACCTCAGGGCCTTCCACGACGCCGTGCTCGGCTCGGGTGCCCTGCCGCTGTCGGTGCTCGGCGACGTCATCGCCGCCTGGATCGAGGCGCAGCCGGCGCTAGCCGCGCGCGGCGAGACGGGCCTTGAGCGCGTCGCGCTTGTCCTCGAATCGCGCGGCCTGCGTGTCCATGTCGCCCATGAGCGTGGCGAGCTCCTCGCGGGCCTGCTCCCCCACCGCGCCGAAGTCCTCGCGCTCGAACACCTGCCACTTGCGCAGCACGGGCATGACGACCTCCTCGCGATGCTGCCGGAGGTCGTAGATCCCCTCGACGGCGATCTGCACGGCCATGCGCCCGAAGCCCTCGATGCTGTGGCCGGGCATGGCGAAGTCGCGCACCGAGCCGAGCACGGCGACCATCGTCTGGTCGGGGGCGATGTCGAAGGCCGCCTCGATGATGTTGCGGTAGAAGAGCATGTGCAGGTTCTCGTCGAGGGCGATGCGCGCCATCAGCTGCTCGGCGACCGGGTCGCCCGTGGCCGCACCGGTGTTGCGATGGGACACGCGCGTGGCGAGCTCCTGGAACGAGACGTAGGTCAGGCCCGCGAGGAAGCCGGGGTTGATCGCGGTGAAGCCCGCCTGCATGTGCGACATGCGGGCGTCCTCGAGCGCGATCGGGTCGACCGACCGGGTGACCAGCAGGTAGTCGCGGATGGCCGTGCCGTGCCGGGCCTCCTCCGCCGTCCACCGGCCGAGCCACTCGGACCACGCTCCCGTGGTGCCGACGTTCGTGGCGATCTCCGTGTGATAGCTCGGGCAGGTTGTCCTCGGTCAGCAGGTTGATGATGAGGCTCGTGCGCGCGGCGTCGCTGAAGCGCAGCTCCTCCGGCGACCAGTCGCGACCGTCGAGCGGGCCGGCGAAGTCCTCGCCCTGGCTCCACGGCACGTACTCGTGCGGGTACCAGTCCTTCGCCATCGACAGGTGCCGTTCGAGCTCCCGCTCGGCCACCGGCTCGAGCTCGAGGAGGAGTCGTTCGTCCGTGACATGGTCGGAAACGGCAGTCATGGAGCACAGCCTGACACACGGGAAAGTCAAGTACTTACGTCCTGTCCAACTGGGGGCGTGATCCAGCTCCGAGGATTACTGTGGATGCAAGGACACCGGGGAGGTGCGAGCGATGAGCGAGAAGGTTGCCGGTTCAGCATCACCGGCGGAGGTGGCCCGGGCCACGGCTCACGGAACGGACGCACCGGGTGACGCGGCGGACCAGGCCGAGCGGCTGACGATGATCATGGAGGCCGAGGCCACGCACAACGCCCTGAACGGCGGGGGCGGGGAGGGCGCCCTCGACGACCTCCCCTACCCGCTCGAGGACCTCGAGGACGTCCTCGCCATGGAGGACGCCGAGGACTCCAGCGACGACCCGATGCACTCGGGCGGCCTCACCCCCGCACCATGGGTCCCGGCCGAGCAGGCCGCCATGCACGTCGTCGACCTCGACGACCCCGAGGACAACGCGTACCTCGACGAGGAGACCGACGGGCAGCGCGCCGACCCGTTTCGCGACCAGTTCGACGGCAAGCCCGACGACCTGACCCCCGAGGACGAGACGCTGCTGGGCATCGACCCGTACGACGAGCCCGCCGCCCGGCCGCTCTGGAGATGGCCAGACGACGAACTCATCCGCTACGAGGTGATCGACCGGGTCGCGGTCATCACCCTCAACCGGCCCGATCGCCTCAACGCGATCCTGCCCGGGATGGGCGACGAGTACGCCCGACTGCTGCTGCGCGCCGATGCCGACCCGCAGGTGCGCGCCATCGTCGTCACCGGCGCCGGCCGCGGCTTCTGCTCGGGCGCGGACCTCGCCGTGCTCGCCGAGGGCCGCGAGGCGCTCGACGGCTACCTCGACGGCCAGGACGCCCGGACCGTGCCCAGCGTCGCCCTCCTCATCGGCACTCCCGTCGCCACGGCCATCAACGGTCCGTGCGCGGGAATCGGCTTCGTGCTGGCCATCGCCGCCGACGTCCGGTTCGCTGCGCCCGACGGCCACGCTGAGCACCTCGTTCAGCCGCCTGGGTCTGATCGCCGAGTACGGCGCGGCCTGGCTGCTGACACGCCTGGTGGGCCTGGCCCACGCGACCGACCTGCTCCTCACCGGGCGCACCCTCACCGCTGCGGAGGCGGCGGACATGGGTCTCGTGCGCGTCGAGGACGATGCCCTGGCGGCGGCCATGGCGTGGGCCGCTGACGTCGCGGCGAACTGCTCCCCGTCGGCCATGGCGGTCATGAAGCGGCAGCTGCTCGAGGCCGACACGCCAGGACCTCACGGCGGGCGTGGAGTCCTCGCTCGTGGAGATGCGCGCGGCGTTCCGGCGCCCCGACCTGACCGCGGCGATCATGGCGAAGCTCGAGAAGCGCCCCGTCGACTTCCCTCCCCGCCCGGGGACTGACGCCTCAGGTCAGCAGGCCGCAGTGCGCCAGCGCCATGCGCACGAGGCGGCCCTGTCCCCCGGACATCTCCTCCTGGAACGAGGCCGACACCGCCTCCTCGGGCGTGACCCAGACGAGGTCGAGGGCGTCCTGGGAGGGCACGCAGTCGCCGCCCATCGGGACGACGAAGGCCAGGGCCACGGCGTGCTGGCGCGGGTCGTGGAACCCCGTCACCTCCGGATCCGGGAAGTACTCCACGACGGTGAACGGCTGCGGCGAGGGAGACACTCGCGGCAGCGCCATGCCGCCGAGGTCCTTCTCCAGGTGCCGGAGCAGGGCGTCGCGCACCCGCTCGCCGTACAGCACCCGGCCCGACACCACGGCTCGCGAGATCGTGCCGTCGGGCATCGCCCGCAGCAGCAGCCCCACCAGGGTCACCTGGCCGCGCTCGTCGGTGCGGACGGGCACCGCGTCGATGTAGACGATCGGGAGTCGCTCGCGCGCGGACGCGAGGTCGTCGTCGGCCAGCCAGGATGCACGGGTGTCCAGCATGTCGCTCACGCGCCCGACCCTACTGTCCGCGAGCCGGGTTAGGGTGCTGCCATGAGCGCCAGCACCCCTGCCCGTGACGGCAGCACGCGACCCGACGGCTCGCCCTACGCCGGTCGTCAAGGACGAGGCGGAGTGGCAGGGCAGCCTGTCCCCGAAGGAGTACCACGTGCTGCGCGAGGCCGGCACCGAGGCGCCGTTCGTCGGCGAGTACACCGACACGACGACCGAGGGCGTCTACCGCTGCCGGGCGTGCAGCGCCGAGCTGTTCCGCAGCGACGCCAAGTTCGACTCCCACTGCGGCTGGCCGAGCTTCT
The DNA here is from genome assembly GCA_963707385.1 of uncultured bacterium. Taxonomy (GTDB): domain Bacteria; phylum Actinomycetota; class Actinomycetes; order S36-B12; family S36-B12; genus UBA10649. The sequence goes on from CAVPPK010000009.1 coordinate 480,069, forward strand.
ACGCGCCGCTCGCGAAGGACAGCGTCGTGTACCTCGAGGACCGGTCCCTCGGCTCGGTGCGCACCGAGGTGCGCTGCGCCGCCTGCGGCGGGCACCTCGGGCACGTCTTCGAGGGCGAGGGCTACGGCACGCCCACGGACCTGCGCTACTGCATCAACTCGATCTCGATGACCCTCGAGCCGGCCCCGGGAGCGACGGCACGTCCTAGCCGCCGGCGCTGATCATCACGACGCCGACCATCGCCACGGCCACGCCGGCGTACTGCACGGCGCGGAGCCGCTCGTGCAGGACGATCGCGGCCAGCACGGCCGTCACCACGGGGTAGAGCGAGCCCAGCACGGCGGTCGTCGCCAGCAGGCCGAGCGTCGTCGCCACCCCGTAGGCCACGTTGGCGCCGGCGTCGAAGACGCCGATCGCCACCAGCGGCAGGGCGTCGCGTCGCGTCGCTCCCCCGAGGCTGCGCGCCTTCGCCAGGATCACGACGAACAGCAGGACGGTGGTCACCCGCATGCCGGTCATCGTCATGAGCGGCGAGTAGGCGCTGCCCTCGGCCATCGTCAGGTACATGCCGCCGAAGCCGAGGGCGGCCACGCCGGCGAGGATCAGCGGCTTGGCCGACTCCGCCCCGGACAGCTCCGGCCCGCTGGCCAGCAGGATGCCCACCACCGCGGCGAGGATGCCCACGATCTGCAGACCCGCCGGGATCTCCCCGCGCAGGAGGCCGAACGACACCGGGACCAGCACCGACAGCGCGACCAGGGGCGACACGATGCCCATGGGACCGATCGACAGCGCCGCGTAGAAGGAGAGCATGCCGACCATGCCGAGCAGGCTCGAGGCGATCGCCCAGGGCCAGAAGCGCGGGTCGGCGCCCCAGGACGACGTGACGGTGGCGGCCAGGACCAGCACGACGAAGCCGACCGCCTGGGAGAGCCCGTAGACGGCCAGGGCGGGGATGCCGCCGGGAGGTGAATCCCCCGAGGAAGTCCGCCGCTCCCCACATCAGGCTCGACGAGAGCGCGAGGAGGGCGGCCATGGCGCACACCCTAGGTGCGGCGCGGCGTAACCGCCACGGGCCCGTGCCGCGCCTAGCCTGAGGCCGTGAGGTCGATTGCCGCCGGCACCGACGCCTTCGCACTCGCTCTCGAGCAGCTGAAGGCGGCTGACGTGCGGCCCGAGTTCGAGATCGACGAGGCCCCGGCCCCACAGCGGCTGGCACCGGCGGCCGTCGCCCTGACCGCCGAGATGTCCGACCCGGAGTCGGACGCCGCGTCCGGCCGGTTCGTCCTCCTGCACGACCCCGACGGCGTCGAGGAGTGGGAGGGGTCCTTCCGGGCGGTCGTGTTCGTCCGGGCCGCCCTCGAGGACGACCTCGTCGAGGAGCCGATGCTGCACGACGTCGGCTGGAGCTGGGTGACGGAGTCCCTGACCGGACGCGCCTGCCGGGTGACCCAGCTCGGCGGCACCGTGACGCGCACCTCCGGGCGGTCCTTCGGCACCATGGCCGAGCGCCCCACCGACGGGTACGTCGAGATCCGCGCGTCGTGGACGCCGGTCGAGGCGCCCGACACCGGCGAGGTGCTCGACAGCATGGCTCAGCACGTCTCGGCGTGGGTCGACCTGATGGCCCAGGCCGCCGGCCTGCCACCCGTTCCGCACGGCGTCTCCCACGTCGGCACGCTGCGGCGGCGCGGCCGCAGTTGAGCGACCGGGAGGCGGTCGTCGAGCCGGCGGAGGAGTCCACGCCGCCACGGCCGCCGTTCGAGCCGCGCGAGGGCGTGCCCGCCGTCATCGTCGATGCCGTCACCCTCCAGGCGTACGCCGACCGGCTGGCCGCCGGCACCGGACCGCTGGCCCTCGACGCCGAGCGGGCGTCCGGCTACCGCTACAGCCAGCGTGCGTACCTGGTGCAGGTGCGCCGGGAGGGGGCCGGCACCGCCCTGATCGATCCCATCGCCGTGCCCGACCTCTCCCCCATCCAGCAGGCGACGCAGGGCGTCGAGTGGATCCTGCACGCGGCGACCCAGGACCTGCCGTGCCTGGCCGAGCTCGGGCTGCGATCCGGACGCCCTGTTCGACACCGAGCTGGCCGGCCGGCTGCTCGGCCGCGAGCGGGTCAGCCTCGGAGCGCTGGTGCAGAGCGAGCTCGGCGAGGTGCTCGAGAAGGGCCACGGCGCGGCGGACTGGTCGGTGCGCCCGCTCACGGCCGCCCAGCTGCGCTACGCCGCCCTCGACGTCGAGCTGCTGCCCGAGCTCCGCGAGGCGATGGCCGCAGGCGCTCGACGAGGCGGGCAAGACGCGAGATCGCGGCGCAGGAGTTCACCGCGCTGCTCTCGTTCGCGCCCCGCGAGCGCGGCGAGGACGAGTGGCGCCGCACCTCGGGCATCCACCGCATCCGCAAGCCGCGCGCCCTCGCGGTCGTGCGCGCGCTGTGGCACACGCGTGACGAGATCGCCCAGCGACGCGACATCGCGGTCGGGCGCATCCTCCCCGACTCCTCGATCGCGGCGGCCGCGCAGGCGACCGCTCACGTCGATGGACGACCTCGCCCGGCTGCAAGGAGTTCAACGGCCGCGGTGCGCAGCGCTACCTGAACCGGTGGTGGGCGGCGATCGCCGAGGCCCAGCAGCTCCCGGTCGACCAGACCTCCCCGCGGCCTCGGTCCCCGCCGACCGGGCCGCCCCCGCCGCGGTCGTGGGCCGACCGCGACCCGGCCGCCTTCGCCCGGCTGTCCGCCGCGCGCAGCGCCCTGGCCGACATCGCCGAGCACCTCGGCCTGCCCGTCGAGAACCTGATCTCCCCCGACACCGTGCGCCGGCTGTGCTGGTCGCCGCCGGAGCCGGCGGACGCCGACGCCGTGCGCGCCGCGCCTGCGTGAGGCCGGCGCCCGGCAGTGGCAGGTCGACGCGACGGCGGGCGCCCTGTGCGCCGCCCTGGAGGCGACTCCCGAGGACCTGCCGGACCTGGTGGTTACTGGCGAGTAGCCAGCGTAGTTACTGGTCGGTAATATGGCGGGAGCCGCCCGGCCGGGCGCTTTCGTCTCCAGACCCTGGGAGCCATCGTGGGCCGTTCCGCGCAAGAAGTCGTGTTCGTCGACGGGGTCCGCACCCCGTTCGGGAGGGCCGGCAACGCCTTCGCCGAGACCCGGGCCGACGACCTCGTCGTCAAGGTCTTCCGTGAGCTGCTCCGCCGCAACCCCGACCTGCCGCCCGCGCGCATCGACGACGTCGCCGTCGCCGCGACCACGCAGATGGGCGACCAGGGCATGACCATCGGCCGGACGGCCTCGCTGCTCGCCGGCCTCCCGAACACGGTGCCCGGCTACTCCGTCGACCGCATGTGCGCGGGCGCGATGACCGCGGTCACGACCCTGAGCTCGGCGATCATGGCCGGCGCCTACGACGTCGCCCTCGCCGGCGGCGTCGAGAACATGTCGCGCCACCCGATGGGCGAGGGCATGGACCCGAACCCGCGCTTCCTCGCCGATCGCATCGTCGACCTCGACGCGCTCAGCATGGGCGCGACCGCCGAGAACCTGCACGACCGCTTCCCGCACCTGACCAAGGAGCGGGCCGACGCGTTCGCCCTCGGCTCCCAGCAGAAGACCGCCCATGCCTACGCGGAGGGCTGGATCCAGCCCGACCTCGTGCCGGTCGCCATGCGCTCCGCCGAGCAGGGCTGGGGCCTGCTCACCGCCGACGAGGCCCCGCGGCCCGGCACCACGCTCGAGGGCCTGGCCGGCCTGAAGACGCCGTTCCGCCCGCACGGCCGCGTCACCGCCGGCAACAGCTCCGGCCTCAACGACGGCGCCACCGCCGCCCTGCTGGCCGCGGAGTCCGTGGCCGACGAGCTCGGCCTGCAGAAGAAGATGCGCATGGTCGGCTTCGCGTTCGCCGGCGTCGCGCCCGAGGTCATGGGCGTCGGCCCGGTGCCGAGCACCGAGAAGGCCCTGGCTCGCGCGCGGCCTGTCCATCGAGGACATCGACCTGTTCGAGGTCAACGAGGCCTTCGCCGTGCAGGTGCTCGCCTTCCTCGACCACTTCGGCATCGCCGACGACGACCCGCGCGTCAACCCGATGGGCGGCGCCATCGCCGTCGGCCACCCGCTGGCGTCCAGCGGCATCCGGCTCATGACCTACCTCGCGCGCGACTTCGAGCGCAACCCGCAGGCCCGCTACGGCATCACCACGATGTGCATCGGGCTGGGCATGGGCGGCACCGTGATCTGGGAGAACGTCAACTACGCAGGGAGCAAGGCATGAGCGAGAACGCCACCCCCGAAGAGGTCGTCACGCACGCCCGCGTGCGGCTGCTCGACATGCCCGCGCGGCGCGGGGACGATGGCGCTGATCACCATCGACAACGACCGCGACCACACCCGGCCGAGCACCTTCGGTCCGGGCGGGCTGGCCTCGCTCGATGCGGCCCTCGACCAGGTCGCCGCGATGCCCGACCTCGCGGCGATCGCCGTCACCGGCAAGCCGTTCATCTTCGCCGTGGGCGCCGACCTCTCCGCCATCGGCCTGGTCAAGGACCGCGAGGTGATCCGGCAGTTCGGCAAGCGGGGCCACGACGTGTTCCGGCGCCTCGGCGAGATGGACGTGCCGACCTTCGCCTTCGTCAACGGTGCGGCGATGGGCGGCGGCACCGAGCTCGCCCTGCACTGCAACTACCGGACGATGTCGACGGGCGCGGCCGCCATGTCGCTGCCCGAGGTCTTCCTCGGCCTCATCCCCGGCTGGGGCGGCGCCTGGCTGCTGCCCGAACCTCATCGGGCCGGCGAACGCCCTCGAGGTGATCGTCGCCAACCCCCTGCAGACGAACAAGCAGATGAAGCCCAAGGACGCGCTGCGCCTCGGCGTCGTCGACGCGCTGTTCGAGCCCGCCGACTTCCTCGAGCAGTCCATCCGGTGGGCGGCGGGCGTCGTCACCGGCGAGGTCGCCGTCGAGCGGCCCCCGTCGACCGCGAGAGCTGGGACGGCATCGTCGACTTCGCCACAGGCCATGCTCGACGACAAGATCCACGGCGCCACCCCGGCCCCCTACAAGGCGCTGGACCTCGTGCGCGCCGCGCGCACCTGCACGCGCTACGGAGGGCTTCGCGCCGAGGACGACGCGCTGGCCGACCTCGTCATGGGCGACGAGCTGCGGGCATCGCTCTACGCCTTCGACCTCGTGCAGAAGCGCGCCAAGCGGCCCGTCGGCGTGCCCGACAAGTCGCTCGCCCGCAAGGTGACCAAGGTCGGCGTCGTCGGTGCCGGCCTCATGGCCAGCCAGCTGGCCCTGCTGTTCGCCAAGCGCCTGCAGGTGCCGGTCGTCATGACCGACCTCGACGCCGAGCGCGTCGAGAAGGGCCTGCAGTTCGTCCGGGACGACGTCGCCGGCCAGGTGGCCAAGGGCCGGCTGACGCAGGACAAGGCGAACCGGCTGACCGCCCTCGTCACCGGCAGCACCGACAAGGCCGCGTTCGCCGACGCCGACTTCGTCATCGAGGCGGTCTTCGAGAACCTCGCCGGTCAAGAAGCAGGTGTTCGCCGAGGTCGAGGCCGTCGTGTCCGACACCTGCATCCTCGCCACCAACACCTCGTCGCTGTCGGTGACCGAGATGGCTGCCGACCTCGCGCACCCGGAGCGGGTCGTCGGCTTCCACTTCTTCAACCCGGTCGCGCTCATGCCGCTGCTCGAGATCGCCCGGGCCGAGCACACCGACGACGCGACGCTCGCGACCGCGTTCGCCGTGGGCAAGTCGCTGAAGAAGTCGTGCGTCCTCGTCAAGGATGCGCCGGCGTTCGTCGTCAACCGGCTCGTCACGCGCTTCATGGGCGAGATCATCCGCGCCGTCGACGAGGGCACCCCGTTCGAGGTGGCCGATCGCGCGACCGATCCGCTCGGCCTGCCGATGCGCCCCTTCACCCTGATGGATCTCGTCGGGCCTGCGGTCGCCTTCCACACCGCGGAGACGCTGCACGACGCCTTCCCGGACCGCTTCTACGTCTCGGCGAACATGCGGGCGATGATCGAGGCGGGCAGGCCGACGTTCTGGATCAAGGACGCCGACGGCGCGCAGGTCATCGACCCCGAGGTCGCGGCGTTCTTCCCGCAGGGCGACACCGTGCTCACCGAGGATGAGGTCCGCACCCGGGCACTGGACGCCCTCGCCGACGAGATCCGCCGCATGCTCGACGAGGGCGTCGTGGCGGAGGCCCAGGACATCGACCTGTGCATGATCCTCGGAATGGGGTGGCCGTTCTGGCTCGGCGGCATCACTCCGTACCTGGACCGGATCGGCGCCTCCGAGCGCGCCGCAGGCGGTCGCTTCCTGGCGCGCGGTGTCGCGTCGGTCCCTGAGTAGGCCGAACCCGAGCAGGTTGGCCAAGGTGGCACCCCTTCGGGGGTGCCACGCTCATGAGGGGAGGTCTGCCTCCACGGCCTCGGATGCCTCGGTGGCCTCCGAGCGCCCGGCCATCGTCTCGACGATGCTGCGCGAGATGTCCTGGGCGGTGAGGCCGCACTCCACCAGCACCTCGGAGCGCTTCCCGTGGTCGAGGAAGCGGTCGGGCACGCCGAAGTTGCGGAACGGCACGTCGACTCCGGCGTCCGAGAGCGACTGGCTGACGGCGGCACCGACGCCGCCAACGCGCACGCCGTCCTCGACGACGACCACGAGCCTCGATGTCGCAGCGAGGGCCGCGAGGCCGGACGGCACGGGCTTGACCCAGCGCGGGTCCACCACGACGACGCCGATGCCCTGAGCCTTGAGCCGCTCCGCCACGTCGATGCACAGCGAAGCGAACGCACCGACCGACACGATGACGACGTCGGGTGCACCGGACTCGGCGAGGACGTCGTAGCCGTCCTCGACACGGACCGCACGGATCGCCGGCCCGAGAGCGCCCTTCGGGAAGCGCACGACCGTCGGCGCGTCGGACACGGCCACCGCCTCGCGCAGGGCCGTGCGCAAGGTGGCCTCGTCCCGCGGCGCGGCTATGCGCAGGCCGGGGACGACCTGCAGCATCGACATGTCCCACATGCCGTTGTGGCTCGCGCCGTCGTCGCCCGTGACGCCGGCGCGATCGAGCACGAAGGTGACGCCGGCTCGGTGCAGGGCGCAGTCCATGAGCACCTGGTCGAAGGCGCGGTTCAGGAAGGTCGCGTAGAGGGCCACCACCGGGTGCAGGCCGCCGTACGCCATGCCGGCGGCGCTCGTGGTGGCGTGCTGCTCGGCGATGCCCACGTCGTAGGTGCGATCGGGGAAGCGCTCGGCGAAGCGGTCGAGTCCGGTCGGGCCCAGCATCGCGGCCGTGATGGCGACGACGTCGGGCCGCTCCTCGCCGATGCGCACCAGTTCGTCGGCGAACGCCCCCGTCCACGACGGGCCGCCCGCGCGTGACCGGCTTGCCGGTGTCGGGATCGATGATGCCCACGCCGTGGAAGCGGTCGGCCTCGTCCTTCTCGGCCGGCGCGTAGCCGTGGCCCTTGTGCGTGATGGCGTGCACGATGACCGGGCCCTTGAAGGCCTTGGCCCGGTTGAGGGCGAACTCCATCTCCGCCTCGTCGTGCCCGTCGACCGGCCCGATGTACTTCAGGCCCAGGTCCTCGAAGAGACCCTGGGGAGCGACGACGTCCTTGACGCCCTTCTTCATGCCGTGCAGGGCGCCGTAGATCGGCTCGCCGACGACCGGCGTCCGGTGCAGCACCTTCTTGCCCCAGTTCATGAAGCGCTCGTACCCGTGGGTCGTGCGCAGGGTCGACAGGTGGTGCGCCAGCCCGCCGATTGTCGGCGAGTACGAGCGGGCGTTGTCGTTGACGACGATGACAAGCGGGCGGTCGGAGTCGGCGATGTTGTTCAGCGCCTCCCAGGCCATGCCGCCGGTGAGGGCGCCGTCGCCGATCACCGCGACGACGTGGTGCTGTCCGAGCAGGCCGCGCTGCTCCCAGGCCTTCGCCAGGCCGTCGGCGTACGACAGGGCCGTGGAGGCGTGCGAGTTCTCGACCAGGTCGTGCACGCTCTCGGTGCGGCTCGGATAGCCGGACAGGCCGTCGCGCTGCCGCAGCTGGTCGAAGCCGGGCGCGCGGCCGGTGAGGATCTTGTGGACGTAGGCCTGGTGACCGGTGTCCCAGATGATCATGTCGTCCGGGGACTGGAACACCCGGTGCAGCGCGATGGTGAGCTCGACCACGCCGAGGTTCGGGCCGAGGTGTCCGCCGGTGGCCGACACCTTCTCGACGAGGAAGCTGCGGATCTCCGCAGCGAGGGCCGGCAACTGCTCCGGTGCGAGGGCGCGAACGTCGCGCGGGTCGCGGATTCCGTCGAGCAGGGGCACCGCCCGAGTCTAGGCGATGGAGGCTCCCCCGGCTCGGCGGATGCGGCGCCGGGCGTACATGTCGTCGTCCGCCTTCCGGATGAGGGCCTCGACGTCGACGTCCGGCAGTGAGGCGATGGCCACACCCACGCTGATCCCGCCTGCCCACAGGGCTGGATCGACCCCGTCGTTGCAGGACGTTGCTGCCGCGATCCGCTCGCTCAGCGCGTCGGCCTGGTCGATATGCCCCATCCCGAGGACGATGAACTCGTCCCCGCCCCAGCGGCCGACCAGGTCCGTGGCACGCACGGTCGCGCGGATCGCATCCGCCGTCGCGACGAGGACGGCGTCGCCGACCGCGTGCCCGTGGCTGTCGTTCACCGCCTTGAGGCCGTCGACGTCGGCGAACACGGCGAACACCTGCTCGTGGTGCCGCGCGGCGAGGCCGAGCAGGTCGGGGATGCGTTCCTCGACGCCATGGCGGTTGAGGGCGCTCGTCAGCCGGTCGCGCGTGGCCAGCTGCCCGACCATGGCGGACGTGTCGGCCAGCTCGTCCACGGTGCGCATCCGCAGCCACAGGAGGGCCATCCCGATGGTCACGGCGGCGACCGACGCGATGATCCAGTCCGGCGCGGCCGGCGCGAACCGCCCGATCGCGACGACGACGCAGCCGACCAGCATCGGGACGGCGACCGACACGGCGGGAGCCCACGCCAGCGTCAGGATCGGGTAGATGACGATGATCATCACCAGGTACAGGAAGGCGACGGCATCGGGAGCTCATCCACACCTCGACGAGGCCGATGAGCATCGAGCACCAGCGCCCCGAGGGCCAGGATCCACGGTCCGGCGCCCGCGCGGCATGAGCGGGCGGCGGACCGCGAAGCCCCGCGGCGATCAGGAGGAGCGCGGCCGTGACGTTGACGAGCGAGCACCGCGACGGGCATCGTCGGGCCGACCTGGGAGTTGAGCACGGTGATCAGGCCGAAGACCGATCCCGGCCACGATCAGTCCGCGCGGCGCCTCACGCCGGACGACCGCCAGCCGGAACGCCCGACGGCTCTCGCGATCCGTAAGCACCCGGCCTACCCCCTCGGCGCCGTCACGGCGCCATGTGTGGACGCCCACGGCACCGCACCTGGCCAGTCTGTCAGGAAGGGGAACGGGCGTGCGCATCCACGAGGCGGCGGGGCGGTGACGCGGCCGATGGGTGTCGACTGACCCGGTGTCGGCGACGGTGGTGGCGCTGACGGTGGTTCCGGTGGGACCACCGGTTCGGGATCCACCCAGTAGGTCCGCCCGGTCGGAGAGGTCCAGACGGTGAGCCCGGTCGTGTCCTCGCGGCTCACCTGCCAGCCACCGTGCGTCTTCAACTGGTGGTGCCGGTGCACAGGGCATGCAGGTTCGCGGCATCGGTGCCGCCCTCGTCGGTCCACGCCACGACGTGGTCGATCTGGCAGGCGGAGGCGCGGCGGGAGCAGCCGGGGAACCGGCAGGTGCGGTCGCGAGCGACGATCCAGCGGCGCAGGGGCTCGGAGACCTCGTAGCGGCTTCGGCCCAGGTCGAGGGACCGGCCGGTCTGCGGGTCCGTGATGAGGCGGCGGATGGTGAGTGGCACCTGCGGGTCCTGCAGCAGCTCCCCCACGACGCCAGCGCCCCTCGTGAACTCCTCGAGGGTCATCACGATGCTGATCTCGGCACCAACGACAGGGCGCGCGCTGGCCTGAGCCGCGCCAGCCGCGCCGCCGCGGGTCCGTGCACGCGGCCGTTCCTGCGTGCGCGCTGCTCGTGCGCCTGCTCGCGCGCCTGCGCCCGCTGCCGCACACGAGGTCCAGGAGGGCCGCGGCGCGCCGCTGGCCGAGGGTGGCGTCGCACGGGGTGACCAGCTCATCCGACGCCGCGTGCACCTCGAGCGCCGCCCGGATCCGCTCCGCGTCGGTGGTCTCGAGGCAGGCCGTGAGCACCGAGATCCCGTAGTCGTCGGGCTGCACCCTCACGTCGATGACGCTGCGTGCGTCGCGGCGACGATCCTGCTCGCCCTTCACGTCGATGGCGGCAACGGCAGCCTTGGCGAACCGGCGCAGCTGCGCCCGCGTGCATGTCTCCGCGCGTACGAGGACGAGATCCTCGAGCGCCGTGCACGCCGCGGCGAACGCCGTGTCGTCGGTCGAGAGGCTGCGATGCAGTACCTCGGCCTGCTCGGCGATCTCCCGCGCGTGCACCTCGGTGATGCGGCCGGCAGCGAGGGCGTCGAGCGTGCGGCGCAGCGGGCCGAACAGCAGTCGCGCGGCGATCAGCTGGTTGTGCACCGTCTGCGCCGGGCGCCGTAGCGCCGTGGAGATCTCCTCGCGGGCCTCGTCGGCGAGCGTCAGCAGTCGCTCGGCGTCCGAGGCGTCGTCGAGGACCACGACCTCGCGACGCTGCTCGGCAACGCCGGCGATGCGGACGAGGAGTTCCATCTCCTGGGCGGCCAGCTGCGCTCTGCGCAGATCGAGCCTGATCAACTCGTCCAAAGCGTCGTCGATCCTGTCGCTCAACGCCTTGTAGGTCGAGGGCGCCGGGCGAGCGTCGGCCGGCCTCGTCGAGCCGTCCCAGCCCGAGCCGTCGTCCAGCCGTCGACGACGTCATCCCAGCCGGGGGCCGTCGACGCGATCTCGTCCCAGCAGAACTCGTCCCATGCCGCGCACCCGGCGGGGGTGGCGGGGGTGGTCTCCCGGAACGTGTTCATACCCCGACACTAGATCGACCCTCTGACACTCCCGGCCCGTCGCAGCACGTCCTCCACAAGGGCGACTTCACGCTGGATCTGCAGCAGTCGCGCGCCCTCGCTCTCCAGCGCAGACTGCACCGATGTCAGCTCGTCCGCGGTGAGATGCTCCCCCAGCTCGACCCGGGCGCTGGCGTACGCACCGCGCACCCCGTCCAGCTCGGCATCGACGAGTCGCGAGACGAGCCGGGCCAGCGCAATCGGGTGGTGACGGATCGGCGAGAGCCGAAGGTCGGCCGGACCGCGGTCCAGCAGCCAGCCCACGACCTTCCCGTCGAACTCCGCCGTGCCCGCCGGGGGAAGATCACGCGGCCAGCCCGCCGAACCGCGCGCCGCCATGCCGACTAGAGCAGCGAGCGGAGCACGTACTGCAGGATGCCGCCGTGGCGGTAGTAGTCCGCCTCACCGGGGGTGTCGATGCGCACCACCGCGGTGAACTCGACGGTTCGTCCGTCAGCGGCAACAGCCTCGACGTCCACCCATTCCGGGGTGACACCGTCGTTGAGCGCGGTGACGCCGTGGATCGTGAACACCTCGTCGCCCTGCAGGCCCAGGGTGTCGGCGGTCATGCCGGGCTGGAACTGCAGCGGCAGCACGCCCATGCCGATCAGGTTCGAGCGGTGGATGCGCTCGTACGACTCGGCGATGACGGCCCGGACGCCCAGGAGCGCCGTGCCCTTGGCGGCCCAGTCGCGGCTCGAGCCGGAGCCGTACTCCTTGCCGGCGAGGATCACCAGCGGCGTGTGGTGCTTGGCGTAGGCCATCGCCGCGTCATACACCGGCACGATGAGGTCGTCGGGCGTCGTGAAGTCGACGGTGAAGCCGCCCTCGACGTCCTTGAGCATCAGGTTGCGCAGGCGGATGTTGGCGAACGTGCCGCGGATCATGACCTCGTGGTTGCCGCGACGCGAGCCGTAGGAGTTGAAGTCCTGCTTCGCGACGCCGTGCTCGATGAGGTACGCGCCCGCCGGGCTGTCGGCCTTGATCGAGCCCGCCGGCGAGATGTGGTCGGTCGTGACGGAGTCGCCGAGCTTGAGCAGCACGCGCGCGCCGGTGATGTCCATGACCTCGGACGGCGTCGGGCTCATGCCGTCGAAGTAGGGAGGCTTGCGGACGTAGGTGCTGTCGTTCGCCCAGGCGAAGGTGTCGCCGCTGGGGGTCTTCAGCCCCTGCCAGCGGTGGTCGCCGGTGAACACGTCACCGTTGCGAGCGGCGAACATCTCCGCGGAGATCGACGAGTCGATGACGTCCTGGATCTCCTGCGCGGACGGCCACACGTCGGCGAGGAACACGCCGTTGCCCGCGTCGTCGTAGCCGAGCGGCTCGGTGGCGAGGTCGATGTCCATCGTGCCGGCCAGCGCGTACGCGACGACCAGCGGCGGCGACGCGAGGTAGTTCATCTTCACGTCGGGGTTGATGCGGCCCTCGAAGTTGCGGTTGCCCGACAGGACCGACACCGACGGCCAGGTCGGCGTCGTTCACGGCCGCGCTGACCTCGGGGATGATCGGGCCGGAGTTGCCGATGCAGACGGTGCAGCCGTAGCCGACGACGTTGAAGCCGAGCTTGTCGAGGTAGGGCGTCAGGCCGGACTTGTCGTAGTAGTCGGTGACGACCTTGGAGCCCGGGCCGAGCGTGGTCTTGACCCACGGCTTGCGCGAGAGGCCCTTCTCGACGGCCTTCTTGGCCAGCAGGCCGGCGCCGATCATCACGTAGGGGTTGGACGTGTTGGTGCAGGACGTGATCGCCGCGATGGCCACCGCTCCGTGGCCGATCTCCACCGGGGTCCCGTCGATCGTCGTCTCGACGACCGCAGCGGGCTCCTTCGTGTAGCCGACCAGCGACTCCTCGAACGAGGCCTTCGACTCCGACAGCAGCACGCGGTCCTGCGGGCGCTTCGGGCCGGCCAGCGACGGCACCACGGTGGAGACGTCGAGCTCGATGTACTCGGAGTACACGGGCTCGTGCGCCGCGTCGTGCCAGAGGCCCTGCTCCTTGGCGTACGCCTCGACGAGCGCGATCTGCTCCTCGGAGCGGCCGGTGAGCCGCAGGTAGTCGATCGTCGCCTCGTCGATCGGGAAGATCGCGGCCGTCGAGCCGTACTCCGGCGACATGTTGCCGATCGTGGCGCGGTTCGCGAGCGGCACGGCGCTGACGCCCTCGCCGTAGAACTCGACGAACTTGCCGACGACACCGTGCTTGCGCAGCATCTCGGTGATCGTGAGGACGAGGTCGGTGGCGGTCGCGCCCGGCGGGCAGCTCGCCGGTCAGCTTGAAGCCGACGACGCGCGGGATGAGCATCGACACGGGCTGGCCGAGCATGGCCGCCTCGGCCTCGATGCCGCCGACGCCCCAGCCGAGCACGCCCAGGCCGTTGACCATGGTGGTGTGCGAGTCGGTGCCGACGACGGTGTCGGGGTACGCCTGGCCGCCGCGGGCCATGACGACGCGGGCGAGGGCCTCGATGTTGACCTGGTGGACGATGCCCAGGCCCGGGGGCACGACCTTGAACTCGTCGAACGCGCTCTGGCCCCAGCGCAGGAACTGGTAGCGCTCGCGGTTGCGCTCGTACTCGAGCTCGACGTTGAGGTTCTGCGCCTCGGGGGTGCCGAAGAAGTCGGCGATGACGGAGTGGTCGATGACGAGCTCGGCCGGGGCGAGCGGCTCGATCTTGGCCGGGTCTCCCCCGAGCTCCTTCACGGCCTCGCGCATGGTGGCGAGGTCGACGACCACCGGCACGCCGGTGAAGTCCTGCATGACCACGCGGGCCGGCGTGAACTGGATCTCCTGCGACGGCTCAGCCGACGGGTCCCAGGCGCCGAGCGAGGCGATCGTGTCGTGCGTGACGTTGGCGCCGTCCTCGGTGCGGAGCAGGTTCTCCAGCAGCACCTTGTGGGTGAACGGGAGCTTCGCCGAGCCCTCGACCGCAGCGATGCGGAAGATCTCGTACGAGGCGGAACCCACGTCCAGGGTTCCGCGGGCTCCGAAGCTGTCGATGCTGGTCACCGGCGATCTCCTCCGCGAAGTGGCGTGAGGGGCTCACGCACGAAAGTATCTTGACGTCAAGATATCGGATGGAGACAGGGCTGGGCGAGCCGGCCCGTCCTACTGCACCAGTGAGATCTTGCCAGGACCGTAAGCCTCGATGCCGCCGGGAACATTCACACCGCTGCCAGCGAACTTGATCTCGCCAGAGAAGATGTAGGCACCCAGCTGGTTCGCCGAGTTGCCTGTCGCATCGGTCACGCCGCCGGGTGCATAGATGACCACACCTTGCTGGATGTTCGGCCCCAGTCTTGAGCGTCACTCGTCCGCCAATCGAGGCGATGAGGATGTTCGAGTAGGTCCCGGCCTCTAGATCGATATCCCCATTCGCCGACCACAACCCCAGAGTAGACGTCGTCCATCTTCTTGAAGTCCGAGTTGCAGTAGAGCGTGTAGTTGGGTCCGGGCGGTGGAGGACTGCTGTTCGAGTCGCAGTCGCCGGCCAAGCGTCGTACCTGGGTAGGCGTTCCGATTGGCGCGCCATCGTAAACCTGGTTCACGGTCACAGCCCCTGGGCCAGGAGTGGGTCGCAACCCGGAAGGAAGCACAGGTCCGCAGCTTCGTCCACGGAAGTGGCGTCTGCACCGGTAAGACCGTAAATAGGCGTGTCCACCGTGCCGCCTCCGGATCGATGGGATCCCGTGGGTGACAGACGTTCAGCGGATCGGCCTGGACCGTGCCGACAGCGACCACTCCGAATTGATTCGTGGTACCGTCGAGTAGAAGCATTCACCCGCGTAGATGCCCACCTGCCGGAGGTCCGTCGAGTTGCCAGTGAAGACGACATCGGTATCGGCCACGAATCGGTAGTTGACGATGCATGACCGCGCTGCTGTGGCCTGTGACGCGACGGCGACGGTCTCGGTGTTAACGAACGGTCCGAAGAAGAGGTCGACCGTGGTGCTCGCAGGAACGTTGATGTATGACATCGTGCCGCGCTGGACAACGACGCGAGTCGGGATCCACGGTGACCCCATTCGACGCCCCGTGTTCACGGCGATCGTCGTGGGGTCACCACTTCCTCCGCAGAACGCCTGCGCCCCCGCGAGCGACGCGGCGTCGACTCCGTTCTGGAGTTGGCTCTGCGTCACGTAAACGCGTCCACGGTCCACGACGAACGCCAACAAGATCATGCGCAGCACGACGAAGATCGCGACCACTATGGCGACGGCACCTCGTTGTCCTTCGACCACGCTGCGCGCCAACTGAGCCCTGATCGACCCTGCCTGCACGGGACCAGCGCTAGCCATCAAGCGCTGGAAATCGACGAAGCGCTCGTGGGCTTGCACCTAGACGCAATAGAGTATCGTTGTTGGTCACCGGCGACGCCCACTGACGATACCGCGTCGCGCCGACCACTGACGCCGTCGGACGGGGACGTAGTAGACGTCCACGTTGTGCACAGTACCTGACTGGTACGTCACGGGCGACGCTCCGCAGTGGTCACGGCGACCCAAGAGGCTCTGAAGCCCTATTGCCGGTTCGAAGTGCCGGTCGTCGAAGTCACCGCGGCACTCCTGGTGCCAGGCCGAGTGGTCCGTGAGCGCGTTGGTGACGACCGTGCCGCCGCGTTGTCGCCGGTCACCGTACGAGTGATTGGTGCCCGGTGTCGTCAACCCGGTAGACGCAGGCAGAGGGCCGTCGATGGGTTCGGCACCCACGACGCACCGGACGGGGACCGCGTCGACGCCGGAGCTCCGAGGGCGTCCGCGCCCATCGTTGAGGTGCGGCGACGAGTCACACGTCAGCGTCACCGCAGACGTCACCGCCGCCGACCGTCGGAGCGTCCGGGAACTGCTTCGGTGACGACGTTGCCCCGTCGCCGAGCAGTGCGTGTGTGCCGTGCCGGTGCGCGACCGCTGTCACCGTGGCTGGTCGAGACGCGGTGCGCCGCCGGAGCCCTCGGTACGTGTGCGGTGCGTGCAACCCGGTGCGACACAGGCACGGGCCGAATGGGCCGTGCCATGCGCACGACGACGTCGACGGGGACTCGCGTCACCGCGTAGCTCGACGAGCGGTCCGCCACCGTGGTCGGAGCACGACCACGTCACGCCGTCACCTGAGCGTCACCCGCTGAAGCCGTGCGACCGCCGAATGTCGGGAGCGCCAGCCGCGGTGACGGTGCGTGCCGCCGGCTCAGTCGTGTCGCCGTGAGCGCGTGTCGGATCGCCGGACTGGTGCCGACGCTGTTCGTGGCGGTCACCGTGCGACGAGTACTGGGTACCGTTCGTCGAACCCGGTGAGCGACAGGAGAGGGCCGTCGATGGGCTCGGCCGCACGACGCACCGGACGGGGACCGCGTCACCGCGTAGCGTCGAGGGCGTCCCACCGTGGTCGAGCACTGATCACGTCAGCGCGTGTGGCACGTGTTCGCGCTCACGCGTCAACCGAAGACGACGCGACACCAATGTCGGAGCGCCAGCGGGCCACAGTGGCGCGCGGACGGTGCGGCTGGGATGTTCGCCGCAGGCAGGCGTTGTAGGCCGTGCAGTTGGGTCGCTGGCGCGCAGGACTGACTCCGTTGCCCTCGAGGTGTCGTTGAAGGTCGTGGTGAAGGCGCTGCGGAGGGCGAAGATGCCGGCGATGGACGGCAATGCCCACGCCCGCGATGATGAGGCCGTACTCGACGGTGGTGACGCCGCGGTCGCGCGCGCGACGGTCAGTTCCCCGCTTTCGGGTCCACATCGCTACCGCCCTCCCGTGCACCGGATTCGGCGCACGACTATCGCCCGGACCTGGCCCGGCGCTTCGAGTCTACGCCCGAACCGCTCAGGAATGGACAAATCGGATGCGTGTTTGACCGGTCTGTAACCACCGCGTATCCCCTCACGCGCTACTCGATCAGCTGGTAGGAGGGCTGGGCGTACGGATCGTCCACCAGGCTGGCGCTGAATCCACCGCCGTTGCCGTTCTGGAGGAAGTCGAGGGCGATCACGCGGCCCTGGTTCACGGTGAAGGACTGGCCGTTCGTGCGCACCTCACCGAGGGGCGCGTAGATGGTGCCGTAGACGACTGCCCCCTTCGTGGGCATGACCGCGCTGCCGCCCGACTTGCTCGTGGAGAGGATGACGACGTTCCCGGGGCTGCCGACGTTCGTGTCGATCTCGATGCCCCCGGTCGCGGTGATCAGCTTCAGGTTGGCGTTCGCCGTGCCGGTCAGGACGGCCTTCCCGGCGCAGGTGATGACCTTGGTCGCGGCAGGGTAGGTCGTCGCGTTGCTGAGGTTGATGGCGCACGTGCCGCCCGAGACGGGCGCGGCCACCGTGGGACCCGACGCTAGGTAGCCGTTGATGATGTCGATCAGGCCGATGCCGGTGGCGTAGACGATCGGGTCGGTGCTGGTCGTGCTGTCCACCTGGCTGACATGCTTGACGACGCCGTCGACCGTGATGTCCGCGTTGTTCTTCATGCCCGGCGTCACCGGCGAGTAGGCATCCCCATTGATGACCACGACCTTGCCGGACGCCGTTCGGGACGTCGAGGGGGCAGGCGCTGTTGCACGTGCCGCCGCCACTGCCGCCGCCGAACACCGATCCGGTGATCGTCGCCGTGTCGACTGCCGCCGCCGTTGAAGTTCACCCGGTTGCCGGCGTAGATCGCGTAGCCGCCGCCATTGGCGATCTCCTTGGTGGCAACCGCCCTGGCCGTGACGATCCGGCCGTTCTGCCCGATCACCGGGCCGAAGACGAACCTGACCTGCTGCGACGTCGTGACCTCGATCGCGTCCGGGTCGCCGTTGTAGGGGCTCACGACCGACATGAGCGCGTTGGGAACGCCGTTGCTGGCGGCGTAGGTGCGAGCCGTGGCACACGCAGCCGCGTTGGGCGTCGCACTGCAGTTGACGCCGCCCGTGGGGATGTCCCGGACGGCGGCGAGGGCGGCCGCGTCCGCAGCGTTCTGCAGCTGGCTCCTCGTCACGTAGACCGAGCCGACGTCGACGACGAAGGCCAGCAGGACGATGAAGATGAGCATGAAGAGGGCGACGAGGACCGCGACGGCGCCACGCTCGTCGTCGTGCTCGGCATCCGTCGCGGGGTGACGTGGGGCGGATGAGGGACATTCATCGCTCCGAGGTCGTCGAAGCGGATCCCCCCACGGAACCCGATGACCTCAGACTGCGGCGGCAACCTCACAATTCGGGCAGCCGACCTCACGTTCCCTCACGGTCGTCGCTCACGCGTCGATGCGGCTGAACGCCGCCACGGACTCCAGGTGGTGGGTCATGGGGAAGGCGTCGAACGCCCTGAGGTCCGTGAGGCGGTAGCCGAGCCCGGCGAGGATGGCCACGTCGCGGCCGAGGGCGACGGGGTCGCAGGCCACGTAGACGAGGCGGTCGGGGGCGCGCTCGCAGACGGCCGAGAGCACCGACTCCCCCGCACCCGCACGCGGCGGGTCGAGGACGACGCCGTCGGGGCGGCCGGCGGCGGTGGCCAGCCAGGTGCGGACGTCGCCCTCGTAGAGGTCGATCTGGGGCAGGTCGTGGAGGGCGCGTCGGGCGGCCTTGACGGCTGCCTCGGCCTCCTCGATCGAGTCGACGGCACCGTCCTCGCCCACGGCCTCGCCGAGGAAGGCGGCGAACAGGCCGGCTCCGGCGTAGAGGTCCCACCAGGACTGGCCGGGCTGGGGCTGGCCGAACTCGAGCACGGTGTCGACGAGCGCCTCGGGCAGGGCGTCGTGCACCTGCCAGAAGTCGCCGCGCTCCATGCGCCAGGTGCGGTCGCGCACCTCGTGGGTGACCTTGCCGGTGGGGGCGTCGCCGGGGATGTCCACGCCCTCGGCTGCGATGAGGCAGCGGTCGACGGGGATGACGTCGTGGCGGCGGTAGCGACGCAGGCCGACGTGGCCCTCGGGATCCGTGGCCCACGTCATGCGGGTGCGCCAGTGGAGGCCGTCGGGATGGCCGGGCAGCTCGTGGACCGTGAGGTCGAGACGCGCGAGCGCCGTCGTCGTCGAGGCGGCCGAAGCGGCGCAGGGCGTCGGTGAGGACCTCCTGCTTGAGCCGTCGCTGGGCCGGGACGGCGATGTGCTGGAAGTCGCAGCCGCCGCAGCCGTCGGCGTGCGCCCACGGGCAGGGGGCCGGAACGCGGTCGGGGGCGGCGTCGATGACCTCGATGGCGTCGGCGCGGACCATCTTGCGGTTCACGTCGGTGACGCGGACGCGCACCCTCTCCCCCGTGATCGCGTGGCGCACGAACAGCGTGCGACCGTCGCTGTGGGCGATGAAGTGGCCGCCGTGGGCGATGGGGCCGATCTCGACGATGCGCTCGTCGCCGACGGACAGCGGGGCTGTCTCCGCCAGCACGGCGTCAGCTCATCCTGGTCGACCAGCTCGCTCGACTTCAGCTGCCAGGGCACGCTCGTCACCATCACTCCAGGGGTGAAGAGCAGGCGGCTCTTCAGGCGCAGGGCGGACTGGTTGTGGAGCAGCTGCTCCCACCAGTGGCCGACGACGTACTCGGGGATGAAGACGGTCACGAGGTCCTGCGGGTTGTCCCGTCGCAGCTCGCGCACGTAGTCGAGGATCGGGCGCGTGATCTCGCGGTAGGGCGAGGCGAGGATCTTCAGGGTCACGGGGATGCCCTCGCGCTCCCACTCCTCCTGCAGCCGCACGGTGTCCTCGTGGTCGACGTCGACGGTGATCGCCTCGAGGACGGTCGGGCGCGATGCCCGCGCGTAGGCGAGGGCCCGCAGGGTCGGCTTGTGGATCTTGCTGACGAGGACGAGCACGTGGACGCGCGCCGGCAGGGTCACCTGCACGTCGCCGGTCGGCCATGATCTCCAAGCGCACCCGCTCGTAGTGCCTGTGGATCGCCTTCATCAGCAGGTAGATGAGCGGCATCGCGACGACGACGATCCAGGCGCCCTTGGTGAACTTCGTGGCCAGGACGATGACCAGGACCGAGCCCGTCATGACCAGGCCGAAGCACGTTGATGAGGCGCGACCGGATCATCCGGCGCCGCTCCGCCGGGTCCTCCTCGTCGCGCAGGTGCCGGTTCCAGTGCCGCACCATGCCGAGCTGGCTCATCGTGAACGAGACGAAGACGCCGATGATGTAGAGCTGGATCAGGCCGCTGACACGTCGGCCTGGTAGACGATGACGAGCACGATGGCGAGCCCGGCGAGGGTGAGGATGCCGTTGCTGAACGCGAGGCGGTCGCCGCGGGTGTGGAGCTGGCGGGGCAGGTAGCCGTCGCGGGCCAGGACCGAGCCCATGACCGGGAAGCCGTTGAAGGCGGTGTTGGCGGCCAGCGCGAGGATCGTCGCCGTCGCGAGTGGCGATCACCAGCACCGGGATCGACGAGTGGTGGAAGACCGCGTCGGCGATCTGCACGATGACCGTCTTCTGCGACTCGCCCTCGGGCAGCCCGATCAGGTCCTTCGAGAACTCGGCGACCTTGACCTCGGTCTTGAGCGCGAGCCAGGTGATGCCGGCGAACATGCGACATGGAGATCAGGCCGAGCAGCAGGAGGGTCGTGGCGGCGTTCTTGGACTTCGGCTCGCGGAACGCCGGCACGCCGTTGGCCACGGCCTCGATGCCGGTCAGCGCCGTCGTGCCGGAGGAGAAGGCGCGGGCGACCAGGAAGATCAGGGCCGCGCCCGTGAACGAGTTCTCGGCGACGATCTCCCAGCCGGCGCTCTCGGCCAGCAGCGTCTCGCCCAGGACGAACATCTCGTAGACGGCCCAGCCGATCATGGCGAAGATCGAGAAGATGAAGAAGTAGACGGGGATGGCGAAGAACGCCCCGGACTCCTTCACGCCGCGCAGGTTCAGCAGCGTGATGACGACGATGAAGCCCACCGCGAACCAGACGTTGTGCAGCTCGACGAACGGGAAGATCGAGCCGAGGTTGGCGACGGCGGACGCGATCGACACGGCCACGGTGAGCACGTAGTCGATCAGCAGCGCGCTCGCGACGAAGACGCCCCAGTTGGGCCCGAGGTTCTTCGAGACGACCTCGTAGTCGCCGCCACCGCTCGGGTAGGCGTGGACGTTCTGGCGGTAGGACGCCACGACGGTGAAGTAGATGACGGCCACCATGAGCGCGACCCACGGCCCGTAGCTGTAGAGCGCGAAGCCGCCCAGCGACAGGACGAGCAGGATCTCCTGCGTGGCGTACGCGTTGGACGACAGCGCGTCGCTGGCGAACACGGGAAGGGCGATGCGCTTGGGGAGCATGGTCTCGCCGAGGCGGTCGCTGCGGATCGCGCGGCCGACGAAGACCCGCTTCAGGACATCCGATGCCGGCACGATGCAGGAGCCTACCCCTGCGACCGGTCGGTCATGGCCGCCGTACGAGCCGTGTAGCGTTCAGCCGTGCACATCGTGATCCTCGGCTGCGGTCGCGTCGGGACGCTCCTCGCCCACCGCCTCGACGAGCTCGGCCACTCCGTCGCCGTCGTCGACCAGGATCCCAAGGCCTTCCGCTCGCTCGGGCCGGAGTTCTCGGGCCAGACCGTCACCGGCGTCGGCTTCGACCGGCAGACCCTCGAGAACGCCGGCATCGCCCGCGCCCAGGCGTTCGCGGCGGTCAGCAGCGGCGACAACAGCAACATCCTCGCCGCGCGGGTGGCCCGCGAGACCTACGGCGTCGAGCAGGTCGTCGCCCGCATCTACGACCCCCGCCGCGCCGAGGTCTACCAGCGCCTCGGCATCCCCACCGTCGCGACCGTCGCGTGGACCACCGGGCAGATCCTCCGCCGGATCCTCCCGCTCGGGGCCCAGGACGAGTACCGCGATCCCAGCGGCGCGGTGGTCCTCGCCGAGGTGCACCTCGGTGCCAAGTGGCTCGGCCGGCGCGCTGTCGAAGCTCGAGGACGCCTCGGGCGCCCGCGTGGCGTTCATCACCCGCTACGGCCAGGCCATGCTGCCCGACGCCGAGACCGTCCTGCAGGAGGGCGACCTCGTGCACGCCCTGTTCTCGGACGAGACGCGCGAGCACGTCGAGCGGGTCTTCGAGCACGGTCCGGAGGAGAGCTGATGCGGGTAGCCATCGCCGGTGCCGGCAAGGTGGGCCGCGCCATCGCGCGTGAGCTCGTCGCCAACGGCCACCAGGTGCTGCTGATCGACAAGGACGCCGACATCGCGCCGCCCGGGCGTCGTCGAGGGTGCCGACGTCCTCATCGC
Source organism: uncultured bacterium (assembly GCA_963707385.1). GTDB lineage: Bacteria > Actinomycetota > Actinomycetes > S36-B12 > S36-B12 > UBA10649. The sequence continues at coordinate 502,309 of CAVPPK010000009.1, forward strand.
CGACGCCTGCGAGATCTCCGCCCTCGACGAGGCGATGCTGTCGCACTGCCAGGTCGTGGTGGCCGCGACGGGCGACGACAAGGTCAACCTCGTCGTGTCGCTGCTGGCCAAGACCGAGTACGGCGTCCCCCGCGTGGTCGCCCGCGTCAACCACCCCAAGAACGAGTGGATGTTCGACGAGTCGTGGGGCGTCGACGTGGCCGTCTCCACGCCGCGCATGATGTCCGCGCTCGTCGAGGAGGCCGTGAGCGTCGGCGACCTCGTGCGGCTGTTCACCTTCCGCCAGGGCGACGCCAACCTCGTCGAGATCACGCTGTCGTCGGACTCCCCCGTCGTCGGCCAGCGCGTCGGCAGCCAGACCTGGCCGATCGACACCGCGCTCGTCGCGATCGTGCGCGGCCCGCGGGTGTTCGCTCCGTCGGCGGACGACCCGCTCGACACGGGTGACGAGCTGCTGTTCGTCGCCTCACCCGATCAGGAGGGCGAGCTCCAGCGCCTGCTGGGTCACGCCTGAGTCTCGGCCTCGTCCTGCTGGTCGGCCTGGTCCTGCTTCTTCGCGACGTCGTCGTGCCCGCGCTTCGCGCGGTAGACGGGCGCCAGCAGTCGGTAGGTGAAGTACGCGGCCGCGATGTAGAGCGGCACCCCCATGACGATCTTGACGACGCCCAGTGCGCCGATCGCACCGGCGAGGTACAGCGGCACCTGCACGGCCAGCCGCGCGAAGAACAGGCCCACCCAGATCCAGGACGCGGCGGCGTACACGCGCCGCAGCTGCGGGTCGCGGCGCCAGCTCGTGCCCTCGCCGGTCAGGTAGCCCATGGCCACGCCGAGCAGCGGCCAGCGCACGAGGATGGAGATGAGGAACGCGAGCCCGTAGCCGAGGTTCTGCAGGAAGCCCGGCAGGAAGTAGTTCTCGGCCCTGCCCGTGTACTTCGCGACGGCGGCGGAGATGAGCACGCCGACGAAGCCGGCGAGGACCTGCTGCAGCGGCTCGTGCCGGATCACGCGCCACACGACGATGATCAGCCCGGCCACCACCGCTGCGATCACGGAGCGCGCGAGGTCCTGGCTCGTGACGACGTAGGCGATGACGAAGACCAGCGTCGGCACGCCGGAGTCGATCATCCCGCGCCAGCCGCCGATGGCGCGCTCGAGGAGGAGCGCCTCCTGCCGGACCTCTGCTGCGGTCTCGAACTCGGGCGTCGGCTCCTCCGGAGGGGAAGCCGTCATCCCACGGTCGGCTTCAGCTCGTACCGCGGGTTGTAGATGGTGGGGTTGTCGGTGTTGCAGGTGAGTCGACCACGGACGACGATCGTGCGGCCCGCGTCGATCCCCGGGATGCGCCGACGGCCGAGCCAGATGACGGTGACGCTGCCGGAGCCGTCGTACAGCATCGATCTCGAGGGCGGGCGTCTTGCCCAGCGGGCGGATCGTGACGCTGCGCACCATGCCGCGCACCGTGACCGTCTGACCCGGGGTGCAGCAGTCGATGGCGGTCAGGGCCGCATCGTCGGCGCCGCGCAGCTGGGCCTGCAGCTCCTCGGCCTCGACCTGCGCCTGGCTGCGGTTCCAGCGGTGCCAGAAGCCGCGCTCGGTGGTCGCCGACTGGGTGCTCGTCATGGTCACAGGCTAACCCCGCTAGCGGATCTCGGTGATCTCCGGCCCACGCTCGAACGGCGACGGCAGCGACGTCCGCGTCGCCATCCGCGTCCGGCGTCGCGGTCTGCGGCAGCGCGAGCGGGATCGGCGCGCCCACGGGCATGGCCTCTCCCCCGCGCACGACGACCAGGGAGCGCACCATGTCCTCCAGCGCCGTGGCAGCAGCGCCCTCACGCGCGGCCGCGCCGAGGAACACCGCCCGCAGGAACCAGCGCGGGCCCTCGATGCCGGTGAACCGGGCCGGCTGCAGGCCGCCGGTGCCGTCGGACGCGGTGACCTGGGCCCGCAGCTCCGGGCCGAACGGCCCCTCGGCCTCCTCGACGAGTCCGCCGGACTGGTTGATGGACGACTTGATCTGCGCCCGCACGTCGGCCCACAGGCCGCCGCTGCGGGGCGCCGCGTAGGGCTGCACCTGCACCATGCCGTCGGGCCGGGCGAACGAGAGCTGGGAGACGGCGCCCGAGGCCTCGTCGACCTGGACCTGGACGTCGATGCCGGTGGCGGGCGTCACCCGGAGCGCGCCGAGGTCCAGACGCTGGACGCCGTCGGCAAGGTCCACCTCGGTCTCGTCCCACGGTCCGTTGGCACGAAGGTCCACGTCCCCCACCTTTCGACGCCCCTGCGGCGTTATCGAGTCGTTACCGTACCCGTCCCGCCGGTCGAGCCGAATCCCGCCCATGCCGCGGTGGGAGCCGGGGAGGTCGGACACCTCGACGAGCCGGGCGGTCTCGACCCGCTGCACGAGCAGCTGGGCGATGCGGTCGCCGCGGTGCAGCTCCACGGTGGCCTCGAGGTCGTGGTTGACGAGGATGACGCGCGATCTCGCCCCGGTAGCCGGCGTCGATGACCCCGGGGGCGTTGACCAGGCCCACGCCGTGCCGCAGGGCGAGCCCGCTGCGGGGGCACACCAGCGCGACGTGGCCCGCCGGGCAGCGCGATGGCGATGCCGGTCGGCACGAGCGCACGCTCCCCCGGGGCGAGCGACACGTCGATCCGGGCGCGCAGGTCCAGTCCCGGCGTCGCCCGGATGCTCGTACGCCGGCATGGGGAGGTCGGGGTCGAGCCGGGTGACGAGGACCTCGACCTGAGCGGTCACGGGTTCAGCTCCACCGTGTGCTGCTCACCCTCGGGGCGCCAGGCCGGCCCGCCCTTGGCGCGGTCCTCGATCGCCTGCTGCACCTGCTCGGCCGTGCCGTTGTCGACGAAGTGCTGCAGCGGCACCTGGATGAACAGGGCCGCCGCCGACACGGCCACGGGACCGTCCGGGGTGTTCAAGCCGGCCGATCGCGCGGGTGAAGACCTTGCGGCCCTTGACGCCGACCACCTCCGCCTCGATGTGCAGGACGGAGCCGACCGGCACCGGACGGCGGAAGTCGCACTCGAGACGCGCGGTCACGGCCGGACCGGCAAGCAGCCAGTTGAGGGAGCCGAGGATCTCGTCGACCGCGGTGGTGAGCAGACCGCCGTGGGCCAGGCCGGGGGCGCCCTGGTGGTGCTCGGAGGCGGTGAACACCCCGGACACCCGGAGGCCCTCGCCCGCGGTGATCCGCATGTGCAGGCCCGTCGGGTGCTCGGACCCGCAGCCGAAGCACCAGCGGTAGTGCGACGGGATCGGGGTCCCGACGGCCGGGCGCGTTCGCCGACCGCAGCGGGAGCACGGCGTCCGGCGGCGGGGAGGTGGGCAGCGCTCCGCGCGGCCGGTTGGCGCCGGCGCCGGAGTCACGTGGGCTGGTCACGCCCGCGACCCTACTCGCGCGGCATGGCAGGCTGTCGGCGTGGCGAACCCCGGCGAGTTCACGAGAACGGCTCCTGCCCGCGCTGGTGGGCATGGCTGCTGGCGTTCTCGTTCGTCGGGATGGTCGCCGTCGCGTACGGCGCCGCGCTCGGGGCGACCGTGGGCTGGCTGATCGGCGCGGGCGGCCTCGCCCTCGCCACCGCCCTGCTCGTGGTGACGGCGCCCACGATCGAGGTCGCGAACGGGGCGCTGTCGGTCGGCGGGGCCACCCTGCCGGTCACGAGCATCGGCGGGGTCGAGGCCGTCACGGGCGCCCGCATCCGCGAGCTGCGCGGACCCGGGCTCGGACGGGCGCCTGTTCGTGTCGCTGCGACCCTGGTCGGGTGCCGACGGGGTCCTCGTCCAGCTCGACGACGCGGAGGATCCGCACCCGGCCTGGCTGTTCACGTCGCGGCACCCCGCTCGCGTCGTCGACGCCCTGGCTGCAACGATGGGCCGCTGACGCACGACCGCACATCGATCACCCGGAGGACACATGGAGCACCGTCGACCTGTCACCTGCCGACGCGCGATCGAGGACGTCGAGGTCAACCCGATGATCCACCTGATCGCCCCGGTGGCCGCCATCGTCGGGACGATGGTCGTGCGCAAGATCGTCAACTCGGTCTACGAGCGGGCCACCGGCATGCCGGCGCCGCTCGCCCGCGACCCGCGCACACCCATCCTGCGGGCGATCCTGTGGACCGCGGTCATCACCACGACCACCGCCGTCGCCGAGGTCGCGATCTACCGCGCCATCGACCGGATCGGCGAGAAGAAGATGCTCGCTAGCCCTCGCCTACGACCGGCCGTCGGCTCCGGGGCTCGCGCTCACTCCTCGCCTACGAGCATTCCTTGCAGATCGGGCCGTTCTTGCCCTCGTGGTCGAGCTGGCTGCGGTGCTGCACCAGGAAGCACGAGGTGCAGGTGAACTCGTCGGACTGGCGCGGCAGCACCCGCACGGTGAGGGACTCGTCGGACAGGTCGGCGCCCGGCAGCTCGAGGCTCTCCGCCAGTTCCGCCTCGTCGACGTCCACGGCGGACGAGGCCTTGTCGGCCCGTCGGGCCTTCAGCTCCTCGAGGCTGTCCTCCGCGAGCTCCTCGTCAGTCTTGCGAGGTGCGTCGTAGTCGGTCGCCATGTGATCTCTCGCCCTTCGTCGTGCGCTCGCGTCGTGCACTCTGCAGACGGGCACGCTACCCGCTCCGCACGTAACCAGAACCGGGCCCCGCGCATTCCCGATGCGGCTTGCGCGCAGATTGTGCCTCATCCACCTGAGCGCCGCGTGGCAGGGTAGGCCCTGCGTGTCGCGACCACGACACGCAGCGGTGATTCGAGGAGAGGTGCCATGCCCAGCTATGCGATCGGCGACCGGAGCCCGCCAGATCCATCCGACGGCCTTCGTCCACCCTGAGGCGGTCATCATCGGCGACGTGCGCGTCGGCGCCGGAGTCGAGCATCTGGCCGACCGCGGTCCTCCGCGGCGACCACGGGGCCGTCATCGTGGGCAGCCAGACGTCGGTGCAGGACGGCACCGTGGTGCACTGCACGTCCTCGCACGACACGGTGATCGGCGACCGGTGCGTGATCGGCCACAACGCGCACCTCGAGGGCTGCACGATCGCCGACGACTCGCTGGTCGGCTCGGGGTCGGTGGTGCTCCATCGGGCCGTCGTGGGCCCGTGCGCGCTCGTCGGCGCGGGTGCCGTCGTGGGCAACGACAAGGTGGTGCCGCCGCATGCCCGCGCGCTCGGCGTGCCGGCGACGATCACCCCGGACGTGATCGCGCGACGGGGCCTTCGCCGACGCGGTGGCGAAGTACGTGCACAACGCGCACTGGTACAACGCCGAGCTGCGGCGCCTCGACTGAGCAGTCAGACCTCGTCGGCGCGCAGCGCGGCCAGCGCTGCGCGCAGGTCGGCGGCGATCGCCGGCGCGGCGGCAACGAAGAACTCGGATGCGTCGTCGTCGTGCAGGCCCGACACGAGCACGCCCGCCTCCGCCGCGATCAGCCCGCCCGCGGCCATGTCCCACGGGTTGAGGCCGGCCTCGAAGTAGGCGTCGACGCGGCCGCGCGCGAGCCAGCAGAAGTCGACGACCGCTGCTCCCATGCGGCGGATGTCCGACACCTGCGTGATGAGGCCGGTCACGACCTCGGCCTGCCGCTGCCTGCGGGCGGCGGCGTAGCCGAAGCCCGTGGCGACGATGGCGGCCGAGAGCGTCCCGCAGTCGCTGCCCGCCAGCCGCTCCCCCACGCCGTCGCGCACCAGCCAGGCGCCCTGGTCCCGCACGGCGAGGTAGCTCTCGGCGAACTCCGGCACGTGCACGACGCCGACCTCGCCGCGACCGTCGACCTCGGCCGCGATGGAGACGCCCCACATCGGGATCCGGTGCAGGTAGTTGACGGTGCCGTCCAGCGGGTCGACGACCCACCGGACGCCGGAGGTGCCGGAGCGCTCGCCGCCCTCCTCGCCGAGGAACCCGTCGCGAGGGCCGGGCCCCGAGCAGGTCGTCGATGATCATGGCCTCGGCGTCGCGGTCCATGGCCGACACGACGTCGGACGGCGTGCTCTTGGTGTCGATGACCAGGTCGTCCGGCCGCTCGTCGCGCAGGAAGGCACCGGCCCGGTGGGCCGGCGTGCCACGCCAGCGGGAGCAGGTCGTGAGTCGTCAGCAGGTCATCGAGCGATCGGGTCTCGGCACGGCTCATGGGCCCATCCTCTCGTGCTCGACAGGCCCGATAGCGTCCCGTATGTGCTGACCACCTACCGCCGGGCGCTCGCGCTCCCGGGGGCCTGGCAGTTCTCCGCTCACGGGATTCGTCGCGCGCCTGCCGATCGCGATGATCGGCCTGGGCATCGTCCTGCTGATCAGCACGACGACCGGCTCCTACGCCCTGGCCGGGCGTCCTGTCGGCCGCGTTCCAGGTGGCAGCGGCGGCCGGCGCGATCGTCAGCAGCCGGTGGATCGACCGGGTCGGGCAGCACCGGCTGCTGCCCGTGGCTCGGCGCCGTCAACGCAATCGCCCTCGTCGGCTTCGTGGCGGCCGTCGAGTACGGCCTGCCCGTGGTGGTCCAGGCCCTCGTGGTCGCGGTGGCCGGTGCCGCGCAGCCCGCCATCGGCTCGATGGTGCGCGCGCGCTGGGCCGCGGCCGCGCCCGACGCGGACCGGCTGCGCAGCGCCTTCGCGCTCGAGAGCATCATCGACGAGCTCATCTTCTCGATCGGCCCGCTCATCACGGCCTTCCTCGCCTTCCAGCTCGGGCTCCCGCTCCCGCTGATCGTCAGCGCCGTCATCGGGCTGACGGGCGCCATCGCGCTGTCGCTCCAGCGCGGGTCCGAGCCGACGCCGTCGGGCGACCGACACAGCGTCCCGCGGGCACGAGGGACGCGGAGGCGCCCTGCGGCAGCCAGGCCTGCTGCTCGTCGTGATCGGCGCGATGGGGATCGGCGGCGTGTTCGGCAGCTACGAGGTCTCCGTCGTCGCGTTCACCCAGGAGGCCGGGGTCTCGGGCGCGTCCGGCATCATCCTCGGACTGTGGGCGTTCGCCTCGATGCTCGGCGGCATCGTCTTCGGCTCGCGGCACTGGGGGCTGCCGCTCGCCCGCCAGGTGATGGTGCTGTCGGCGCTCCTCGCCCTGGTGCTCGTGCCCGCCCCGTTCGTCGGCAGCGTGCCCCTGCTGGCGCTGACCACCTTCCTCGCGGGCGCCGCGGTCGCGCCCGGCCCTCATCGCCAACTTCTCGCTCACGGAGCGACTGGTGCCCGGGCACCTGCTGACCGAGGGCCTCACCTGGACGAACTCGGGGCTGGCCCTCGGCTTCTCGGCCGGCACGACCCTCGGCGGCATCGTCATCGACGCCCACGGCACGACCTGGGCCTTCGTCCTGCCGATCCTCAGCGCCGGGATGGCGCCTTCTCGTGGCCGCGCTCGGCCAGCGCACGCTCCTGCGGGCGTCCGTCGACCGTCCGCAGCCGGCCCCGACCGTCGCGTGGAACACCGATCCCCTGCCCGGACCCGGCCCCGGCGCCGTCGTCGACGACCCGCAGGCGCTGACCGGCACCGCCGCCCCAAATGAGGACGGAGTGGTCCGATCCGATGCCGAAGGCGCTAAGTTCCTCCTGAGAACGAGCGCACCCGACCACGGCACTTGGAGATGGCCCTGCAGACGTTCAGCCCTCGGGAGATCCAGGCGCGCGTGCGCGGCGGCGAGTCGGCTGAGGTCGTCGCTGCCGAGACCGGCTGGCCGCTGGACAAGGTCCTGCGGTACGCCGAGCCCCTCCTGGCCGAGCGCGCCTTCATCGCCGAGCAGGCGCAGTCCGTCGAGATCCGCCGTTCCGGCGGCGGTGCGACCCTGCTCGAGTCGGCCCATGCGGCGCTCGACGACGCGGGCAGCGCGGCGGACCGCGACGACCCTCGACTGGGACGCCTGGCGTCGCGAGGACGGCAAGTGGATCGTGACGGCGACGTACTCCGACCGCGGCGGCGCGCACACGGCTCAGTGGTCGTACGACCACGGCGGCCGCAACATCCATCCCCTCGACGACGAGGCCCGCCTGCTCATGGGTGCCCGGCCGGTCGCCGTCCCGGATCCCGAGGTCGACATCGCCGAGGCCCTCGACCTCGTCGCCGACATCCCCGTCGTGCGCGAGGACTCGGCGGAGGTGCGTCCCCACCTCGTCGCCGTGCCCGACGCCGATGACGAGGCCGACGAGGCCGCCGACCAGACGTCGGTCGAGCATCGCCGCTCTTCGAGGAGCCGGCGGCGCCCACGCACGCCAACGAGACCGTCACCATCGAGCAGCCCGAGCTGCCCCGCGCCGCGCGCAAGGCCCCGGCCCGCAAGCCGAAGGCACCGCGCAAGGGCCGCGCGAGCGTGCCCAGCTGGGACGAGATCCTGTTCGGGGCTACCAAGTCCGACGACTAGTCACGGCCCGAAGGGCAGTGGCTGCGCCGACATGTGCTGGCGCTGCGATCGAGCGGCCGTCGTCCGCGACCGGTAGTGCGTGCGGCACAGCACCTCGTAGGCGACGTGATCGGTCACCTCTGACGTCGTGTCGCCCACCATCACCTGGCTGCCCTCGACCACCATCTCGCCGTTGACGGTGCGCGCGTTGTGGATGGCCCGTGCACCGCACCAGCACAGCGCCTCGACCTGCAGCACCTGGACCCGATCGGAGAGCTCGACCAGTCGCGCGGAGCCGGGGAACAGCCGGGTCCGGAAGTCCGTCATGATCCCGAACGCGTAGACGTCGATGCCGAGCTCGTCGACGATCGGCCGCGAGCTGGTCGACCTGGTCCTCGCTGTAGAACTGGGCCTCGTCGCAGATGAGGTAGTCGATGCGGGCACCGCTCGACAGCCGCTCGACGACGTACGCGCGCAGGTCCATGGCCTCGTCCACCTCGACGGCCGGCACCTCGAGGCCGAGGCGGCTGGAGAGCACCGAGTCGCCCGCGCGGTCGAGGCGCGTGAACACCACGCCGGCGCGACCGCGCGAGGAGTGGTTGTGGTCGGTCTGGAGGGCCAGGGTGGACTTGCCGCAGTCCATCGTCCCTGCATAGAAGATCAGCTCCGCCACGCGGACATCGTGCCAGACGTCAGGTCACGCGTCGGACGAGTGCGGGGATCAGCACCTCGTCGTCCGTCAGGCCGCCGTGCTGGCCGATGAGCTGCGACACGATGCGCATCGACGCGGCTCGCCAGCATCACGTTGCCGCGCGGCACTGCCATGACGTCGCCGATGCGGGCCTCGAGCTCCGGGTCGACGTCGCCGAAGTAGCCGCCGTCGACCAGCTCCGCTCGCCGCAGGACCAGCGCACGATCGCCCAGCACGTGCTGCCACGCGGCCTGGACGTCGACCGCCGCGCCCGGCTCGACGTAGAGGTGCCGGGCACGGGGCTCTCCGGCCACGCGACGCACCCCGGCCGTCAGGCGCGGGTCGGACTCGATGTCGATGCGCAGCGGCGCCGGGCAGTCGACCATCCCGTGGTCGGCGGTGACGACCAGTGTGCTGCCGGGGACGAGGGCGTCCACGAGCCGAGCCACGAGCGCGTCGGCACGCTGAAGCGCTAGCCGCCACTCGCGGCTCGCGACGCCGAACTCGTGGCCCACGCGATCGAGCTCGGGCCAGTAGACGTAGGTGAAGGACGGGCCGGCACCGGCGAGCAGCCCCCTCACGGCCTCGATCCGCTGGTCGGCGTCGTCGGCGGGCGCGTAGTCCGCCCCCCGCAGCACCGCGCGGGTCAGCCCGGAGTCGCGGTACGCGCCCGGCGACACGGTGGTCATGGTCGCGCCGCTGCGGGCGACCTTCTCGAAGACCGTGGGCTCGGGCTGGACGGCGACCGGCGGCGGGTGCGCGCCCCACTGCAGCGGGCTGAGCAGCTCCCCCGTCTCGGGGAACTCGAAGGCGGCGCCCACGAGCCCGTGCGCGCCGGGGAGGAGCCCGGTGCCGAACGAGCCGAGCCCGACGGGCGTGGTGGTCGGGAACACGGCGCGAATGGCGCCGCCGTCCAGGGTGGCGAGGCGTGGCGCGTCGCCCGCGTGCTCCTGCAGGGACGTCCAGCCCAGCCCGTCGATGAGGCACACCACGACGTGCCGGCACGCGCCGAGGCCGAGGATGTCGGTGAAGCCGGGCACCCCGATCGCGGCGGCGGCGGACGGGCTGACGTCCGCCAGGGTCGCGTCGGGCCTCACGTGGTCAGCGCGTGCGTGCGGCGGTCGCCTGCGACAGCGCAGCCGAGAACGCGAGCACCTGGCGCACGACCTCGGCACCGTCGGCCGCCTCGGAGACCCGCACGGAGAGGTCGTCGTTGCTCGCCGTGCCCGTGTAGCCGTGGTCGGCGTCGCACTGCGGGTCGCCGCAGGCGGCCGGCTCGAGGTCGATGCGGCTGACCGCGCCCCAGCCGATGGTCAGCACGACCTCGGCCGCCGGGCCGCCGGCCTTGTGCTTCGCCGGCTCGCTGACGACGCGGGTGACGACGACCGAGTCGACCCGCTCGATGCGCACGGCCTCCGTCGACGCCGACGCGGATGCGACGGGCGTGACGTCGTCGGCCGGGTGCTCGTCGGTGTGGCCGACGATCAGCCGGGTCGGAGTGAGGGCGAGCACCGTGACGTGGCGACGAAGCTCGTCGCGGTCGAACGTCGCCTCGTGGTGCACGACGTACGACGCGACCGTCTCACCGCCGAGGGCGGTCTCGAGGGCGTCCGCGACGAGGTCCGGGTAGTACCCGGAGCGCTGGATGTCTGAGCGCAGCTGCTGCGCGAGGGCGGACTCGGTCATGTCCCGCATTGTTCCACCCACCCGGCGGCCACGTCCGGTGCCCGCCCATCAACGGCACCTGGGACGCGACGTCCTGCCTCACAGCCTCCGCGCGGCCGGCTCCGCACTCGCGGCGTCCTCGGACACCGTCACCGAGATCTCACCGAGCGTCAGCTCGTCATCCGCGCCATGACGCACGATGACGTGCCGCAGGACCGCGCCGGTGATGCCCGGTGCGCGCAGGTGCAGGTGGCTGATGTCGCTGATGGCCTCGGCCAGCACCTCGAGCGTGCCGCTCCGGGTCGCTCATCCCCGCGGATGAGCACGGACACCGCACCCAGCGACATGAGCATGTCGCGGGCACCCGTCGTGGACACCGGGGCCAGCCGGTGGGCCCGGTCGTCGAGCGCGTCGGCGACCGGGTCGTCGACGCCGACGGACAGGACCATGCCGAAGAGCGGGTCGTCGACGAGCCGCACGGCGCAGCCCACGACACCGGACGAGTCGAGGTCGAGCACGAGGCGCGTGGCGACACACCTGCGCGACCAGCCGCACCGCCGCCGCACCGTCGAGTGGGTCGGTGCCGGTCGGCACGTCCGGCTCCGGCCACTCGTCCTCCTCCGGCTCGCGCGCCGCGCGGACGGGCGTCCGCGTCTCGCCAGCGGGCCACTGAGCGGGCATCGGCGATGGCCTGCACGGCGCTCTCGATGTCGACGAACACCGGGACGTCACCGGGCTCGCCCGCCAGCCGGCTGGCGTGCCATGACGGCCACCACGGGCGGATGGTCGGCGCCGCACTCGTCGCAGCCGCGCAGGACGGCGCGGATCGCTTCGTCGGCGGACGCCTCCACGGGGGGCACGTAGACCACGAGCACGGCGCCCACGTCCGGGTCGTGCACGGCCGCGTGCAGCGCCCGCCGATAGGCCTCGGCCGACTCCTGCCGGGCGAAGGTCTCGGGCGCTCCGCGCGGCGCCAGCCCGTGCCGGACGAGCGCATTGACGGCGAGCACGGCGAGCGCGTCACTGTTCCCGATGACGGCGACCGCGTCGCTGGACGGAAGCACGGAGCTGATCGACACCCGGGCGGCGTCGATCATCCGGTCGATGCTGTCGACCACCGTCAGCCCGCAGTCGGCGAGGATCTGGTCGACCGCCCGCTGGGAGAGCTCGGTCCTGGCGACCGCGTGCCCCAGCGGATGGGCCAGTTCCGCTCCGCCGCTGCGGACCATGATGACCGGCTTGCTCCGGGCCAGCCGGTGGACGATCCGGGCGAACTTGCGGGCGTTGCCGATCGTCTCGAGGTGGAGGAGGACGAGGTCCGTGGCCGGGTCCTCCTCCCAGTACTGCAGGAGGTCGTTGCCGGAGACGTCCGCTCGGTTGCCGGCGGACACGAAGCTCGAGATCCCCGAGCCCCCGCTGCGCGAACCGCTCCAGGATCGAGCTGCCCAGGGCGCCGGACTGGCAGAAGAAGCCCACGCGGCCGCGGGCCGGCATCGCCGGCACCAGGGAGGCGTTGAGGAGGACCTCGGGGTCGGTGTTGATGACCCCGAGGGCGTTCGGGCCGACCAGGCGCATGCCGGTGCCGGCGACCGTCGCCTGCGCCCGGGCCGAAGCCCCCCGAGACGACGACGAGGCCGTGGACCTCGGCGGCGGCCGCGTCGGCGAGCAGGTCGGGAACCTCCGCCGCCGGGATGACGACCACGACGAGATCGACGGGCCCGTCGATGTCGGAGAGCGAACGGACGCACGGGACGCCCTCGAGGACCTGCGCCTCGCGGTGCACGGCCACCAGCTGGCCGCGGTAGCCGCCCTCGACGACAGTGCGCAGGATGAGGGAGCCCAGGCCGGTGCCGGTGCGCGACGCCCCCACCACGGCCACCGACTGCGGACGCAGCATGCGGGCCATGGACCGCGCCTCGGCACGGTGCTCCCGTGCCGACATGACGGCGAGGCTGGCGGCAGTCGGCTCGATGTCGAAGCCCACCGCGATGACGTCGTCCTCCCGCTGCTGGGTCAGGACGTAGCCGGCCGCCCGGAAGGTGGACAGCATCCGGCTGTTGGCCGGCAGCACCTCCGCGACGAAGCGCGTGACGCCCCGCTCGCGGCGCTGCCGCAGCCAGGTGCTCGAGCAGCACCGACCCGAGGCCCAGGCCCTGCATGTCGTCACGGATCAGGAAGGCCACCTCCGCCCGCCCGTCGCCCAGCGCGTCGAAGCGTCCGACCCCGATGATGTCGTCGCGATCCAGCGCCAGGAGCGCGACGCGCGACTCGTGGTCGACGTGGGTGAAGTACTCGACGTCGGCGTCCGTCAGCTCCGGCTTGGCCGAGAAGAAGCGGAAGTAGACCGTGCGGGCGGACAGCCCCGCGTGGAAGGCGCGCAGGGCGTCTCCGTCGTCCGGGGTGATGGGCCGCAGGTGGATCGGATGGCCGTCCCGCAGCAGGACATCGGCCTCCCAGGCCTGCGGGTAGCCCGGATCCGACACGGACCCCATTGTGGTCCGCGGGCCCTCCCGGAGGCGACCCCGGCGGCTGCGACGCGGGGCCGGCCGCGGGTAGGGTCGGGGCCGTGACGACCACCGCACCGCCGCGCATCGGCCCCCGGCAGCCCCTCGATCCGAGCCTCGTCCAGATCACCGACGAGGTCGCCGAGGCGCTCGCCGCCGGCACCGCCGTCGTCGCCCTCGAGTCCACCATCATCAGCCACGGACTGCCCCGGCCGGAGAACCTGCGGGTCGCGACCGAGGTCGAGGACATCGTCCGGTCGCGCGGCGCGGTCCCGGCCACGATCGCCATCCTCGACGGACGGGTGCGGATCGGCCTCGACGACGACGCGCTCGACCAGGTGGCCAACCGCGACGACGTCGTCAAGGTGAGCGTGCGCGACGTCGCCACCCTCGTCAGCCGCGGCGGCTCCGGCGCCACCACGGTGGCGGCCACCAGCCACCTCGCCTGGCTCGACCGGCATCCGCGTGTTCGCCACCGGAGGACTCGGCGGCGTCCACCGCCAGGCCCGGGACAGCTGGGACGAGTCCGCCGACCTCACCACCTTGTCGGTCACGCCCATGACCGTCGTGTGCTCGGGCGTGAAGTCGATCCTCGACGTGGGCGCCACCCTCGAGCGACTCGAGACGCTGAACGTCGGCGTGCTGGGGTACGGCACGCTGCAGTTCCCCGGCTTCTACCTGTCCGACTCGGGGTTCGCCACCGACTGGGCGGCCCACAGTCCCGAGGACGTCGCCGGGGTCATGCACGCGCGCGCGGCGCTGCACGTGCCGTCCGCGCTCGTCGTGGCGCACCCGCTGCCCGAGTCCGAGCAGCTCGACCCCGACGTCCACGACCGGGTGCTGGAGGAGGGCCTGCGCATGGCGGCCGCCCGCAACGTCACCGGCAAGGACGTCACCCCGTTCCTCCTCGACCACTTCCACCGGGCCACGCACGGCGCCAGCCTGGTCGTGAACGAGCAGATCATCGTGCGCAACGCGGAGCTCGCGGCGCGCATCGCGGTCGCGCACGCGGCCACCGCCGACGCTGAGTAGCGCCGTCCCCATGGCCGCTCGCTGCATCGTGATCGGTGACGTCATGATGGACGTCACCGCGGTCATCGACTGCCGACATCGCCTACGCGAGCGACACCCCGGCCCGCGTCACGTTCCAGCCGGGCGGGGTGGCCGCCAACACCGCCGCCTGGATGGCCACCGCCGGCCATGCGGTGACGATCGTCGGGTGCGTCGGCGACGATCCGTTCGGGCGGGACATCCGCGGCCAGCTGGCCGGCCTCGGTGTCGACGTGCACCTGCAGGAGAGCCCGCCGCGCGACCGGCACCTGCGTCGTCATCGTCGATCGCCGCCGCGAGCGCACGATGTTCCCCGACTCCGGCGCCAACGCCGACCTCGGCGCCGCAGACCGCCACGGAGCTCATCGCCGCCGGCACCCACGTCCACCTGTCCGGCTACACGCTCCTCAACCGGGCCACGCGCGACGTCGCGCTCGACGGCCCTCGACCGCGCCGAGGCGGTCGGCGCCACGCGCAGCCTGGACCCCGCATCGGCCGCACCGCTGCGGGCCAACCTGCCCTTCTTCCTCGACCTGCTCCCCCGGTTCGACCTGGTCCTGGCGAACGAGGACGAGGCAGCGGTGCTGGCCGGGCAGGAGGACCCGCACGACGCCCTCGAGGTGCTCGCCGACCGCGTGACCACCGTCGTGGTCAAGCTGGGCTCCCGCGGCGTCCTCGCCCGCGACGCCGCCGGCACCGTCGCCGTCCCCGCCCTGCGGCATGACGTCGTCGACACGACAGGTGCCGGCGACGCCTTCACCGCGGGATTCCTGCCCCTGTGGCTGGCCGGGGCACCTCTCGCCGCGGCCATCGAGGAGGGGCAGCGCCTCGCCGGCGCGGCCGTAGGGCGTGTCGGCGCCAGCCCGCTCGCACGCTGACAGAATCACCTCATCACCCGGCCTCGCCGAGGCCAGCCCGAGAGGACCCCATGGCACGCCGCACCACCCGCAGGACGGAAGCACCCGGGCACGGCCGGATCGTCGACGTCGACGTGTCCGAGGAGATGCGCGGGTCCTTCCTCGAGTACGCCTACTCGGTCATCTACGCCCGAGCGCTGCCCGACGCCCGCGACGGGCTGAAGCCGGTGCAGCGGCGGATCCTGTTCCAGATGGCGCAGATGGGCCTGCGCCCCGACCGCGGCCACGTCAAGAGCGCCCGCGTCGTCGGCGAGGTCATGGGCCGGCTGCACCCGCACGGCGACTCGGCGATCTACGACGCGCTCGTCCGCATGGCGCAGCCCTTCACCCTGCGGCTGCCGATGGTCGACGGCCACGGCAACTTCGGCTCGCTCGACGACGGCCCGGCCGCCATGCGCTACACCGAGGCGCGCCTGGCCAGCCCCGCGATGGACATGACCGCCGGTCTCGACGAGGACGTCGTCGACTTCGGTCCGAACTACGACGGACGCGAGACCGAGCCGGTGGTGCTCCCGGCCGCGATCCCCCACCTGCTCGTCAACGGCGCCTCCGGCATCGCCGTGGGCATGGCGACCAACCTCGTCCCGCACAACCTCGGCGAGGTCCTCAACGCGGCCCGCCACCTGCTCCACCACCCCGACGCCACGCTCGGCGAGATCATGACGCTGGTCCCCGGGCCCGACTTCCCCGGCGGCGGCGTCATCATCGGCCTCGACGGCGTCCGCGACGCCTACGAGACCGGTCGCGGCAGCTTCCGCGTGCGAGCGCGCACGCGCGTCGAGCAGATCACCCCGCGTCGCCGCGGCATCGTCGTGACCGAGCTGCCCTTCAACGTCGGGACCCGAGCGCGTCATCGACCGCATCAAGGACGCCGTGCAGTCCAAGAAGCTGCAGGGCATCTCCGACGTGGTCGACCTGACCGACGGCGACAGCGGCCTCCAGCTCGTGATCGAGGTGAAGAACGGGTTCCACCCCGAGGCCGTGCTCGAGCACCTGTTCAAGCTGACGCCGATGGAGGACACCGTCAACGTCAACGCGGTCGCACTCGTCGACGGCCAGCCGCAGACCATGGGCCTGCTCCAGATGCTGCGGGTCTGGCTCGACCACCGACTCATCGTCGTGCGCCGTCGCAGCGCCTTCCGGCGCACGAAGGCCGAGGCCCGGCTCCACCTGGTCGAGGGCCTGCTCGTCGCGATCATCGACATCGACGAGGTCATCCAGCTGATCCGCGAGTCGGACGACGCGTCGGCCGCCAAGGACCGGCTCATGACGGTGTTCGACCTCAGCGACGTCCAGGCCACCTACATCCTCGACATGCCGCTGCGTCGCCTCACCCGCTTCTCGCGCATCGAGCTCGAGAAGGAGGGCGACGACCTGCGTCGCGAGATCGCGACCCTGACCGAGCTGCTCGAGGACGAGACGGTGCTGCGCGCGGCAGTGTCGGACGAGCTCGTCGTCCGTCGCCCAGGCGCACGCCACGCCGCGGCGCACCCTGCTCATGGAGGCATCCGCCGCGCCCGTCACGGCCGCCGTGCCGCTCGAGGTGCACGACGAGCCGTGCGTCGTGCTGCTGTCGAGCACCGGCCTGCTGGCCCGCACCTCCGACACCAGCGCGGCGGCCGAGGCCGCCCATGACCAGCGGTCGACGCACGACGTCATCGTCAGCGCCATCCCGGCGACGTCGCGGGGCGACTTCGGGCTCGTGACGAGCGCCGGGCGCGTCATCCGGCTGCAGGGCGATCGACCTGCCGGCGATGCCGGCGGTGTCCGGCGTGCCGGCCCTCACCGGCGGGCGCGCCGCTCGGGCGCCTTCGTCGACCTGCCCGCCGGCGAGCAGCCGCTGTGCCTGACCACGCTGGACGACTCGGGCGGCATCGCGCTGGCCACGGCCGCGGGCACCGTCAAGCGGGTCGTGCCCGACGTCCTGCAGAACAAGGACGCGTGGGAGGTCATCCGCCTCGACGACGGCGACCGCGTGGTGGGCGCGACCCGCCTGACCGAGGCCGATGCCGAGGGCGCCGAGCTGGTCTTCGTCACGACCGACGGCCAGCTGCTGCGCATCCCGGCCTCGGCGGTGCGCCCGCAGGGCCGCTCGGCCGGCGGCATGGCCGGCATCAAGCTCGCCCCCGGCGCCGAGGTGGTCTTCTTCACCGCCGTCCGCCCGACCGACGCGCGCGCTCGTCGTGACGGTGGCCGGCACGGCCGCCGCGCTGCCCGGCACGGAGTCGGGCACGGTCAAGGTGACCCCGCTGGCCGAGTACCCGGGCAAGGGCCGCGGCACCGGCGGCGTGCGCTGCCACAGGTTCCGCTCGGGCGAGGACACGCTGCTGGTCGCCTGGGTCGGCAACGGCCCGGCCCGCGCGGCCACCGCCTCGGGCGTGCCCGTGGCGCTGCCCGGACGTCGATCCGCGCCGCGACGGCACGGGCACGCCGGCCGCCGCCCCCATCGGCGGCATCGGCGGCGCGCTGTGACGGTCTGCTCGGTCGAGTCGCCGGGCCGCCGCCGAGCCGCTCTCCGGCACGGCTCCCGTACGCCCGCGCCTGGATCGTCGTCGAGAGCCCCGGTCCGTGGGGCCGCGACGCCGTCGCCGACAGCCGGCTGCCCGCCAGCCGTCCGCGAGAACCTGCTGGCGGCGAAGTCCGCGGGGGTGTCGGTGCTGCTGGCCCGTCATCCCGACCGGCCCGAGCGGGCCGGCCAGCAGCGAGCTCAACGTCTGGGTCGCCCGATCGGTCGCCGGCGGCATGCTGCTGCGCCACGGGCTGCTGTCCGACCTCACGCCGCTCGCGGCCTGGGACATGGCGGCCATCGCCGCCGGCTCGCTGCCCGCACTCGGATCGGTCACCCGCGAGCCCCTGCTGCTGGTGTGCACCCACGGCCAAGCGCGACCGGTGCTGCGCCGTCAACGGGCGGGCGCTCCTGACGAGCCTGCTGGACGCGGCCACTCCCGAGCAGCGCGCCACGGATCTGGGAGTGCAGCCACGTCGGCGGTCACCGGTTCGCGCCGGTGACCCTGAGCCTGCCCAGCGGGGCCGTGCACGGCCGACTCGACACCGCAGAGGCCGCGGACCTGCTGCGACGGCACGACGCGGGCCGCGTCTCGATCGACCACCTCCGCGGGCGCAGCGGCTTCCTCGCGCCGTGCCAGAGCGCGGCGGGTGCCGTCCGGCGTGCTCGACGGACGTCGACGGAGTCGACGACCTCGACGTGCTGCGGGTGGTGGACGGTCGCGCCGTGCCGGCCTCCGGCGGCGTCGTCGAGGTCGACGTCGCGCAGACCGAGGTGCGGCACCGCGACGGCCGCGCCTGGCGGGTCGAGGTGCAGCGCGTGCCCCTCGACCGGGCCCGGGCCGAGTCCTGCGGCGGCGAGCCCGTCGCGGGCGCAGCCTGGGTGGCCCGCGAGGTCGTCCCCGTCAGCCCCTGGCAGTAGGAGACCGGGCACCCAGCGGTGCCGGCCTGCCGAAGAGGAAGCCCTGTCGCCCGAGCCTACGCGTCGGACGCGGCTGCCAGCAGTGCCTCGCGATCGTGGATCGTGGTGCGATCCCGGCCCCGGGTGGCACCCAGGGCGCGCTCGGCTGCGTCGATGGCACGCCAGCCCTCGGTGCTGACCACGTCGACGCCGCGATCCGCCAGCAGGGCGTCGACCGCCTCCGCCGTCGGGGCCGCGGGCTCCGGGAGCCGGCCGTTCGCGGCGTCGTCGAGGAGCGAGGCCACCGTGGCGACCGCGTCCTTCTTGTTCGTGCCGATGATGCCGGTGGGACCCCGCTTGATCCAGCCGGCCACGTACTCCCCCGGCACCGGCGCGCCGTCGCGCTCGACCCGGCCGTCGACGTGCGGGATGACGTTGCGCCCCGCGTCGAACGGCACCTCGTCGAGTGCGGTGCCGCGGTAGCCGACCGACCGCACGACGAGGTCGGCGGCGACCTCCTCGAACTCCCCGGTGCCCTCGGCGCCGCCCTCGGCGGTCAGCCGCGTGCGCTCGACGACGACGGTGCGCACGCGGTCGTCGCCCTTCAGCTCCACCGGGCGCGACAGGAACCGCAGGTGCACGCGGCGCGGCTTGCCCGCCGGGACGCGCTGCGACCACTCGCGGATGACGTCGACGTTGCGGCCGACGGCCCGGTCGGAGGCGGCGAGGGCGGCGCTGGCCTCGTCGAGCACGGCGTCCTCCGGGCGCACGATGACGTCCGCCTCGGCCAGCTCGCCGAGCTCCTTCAGCTCCTTCGTCGTCCAGGCCGCCTGCGCCGGTCCGCGGCGGCCGAGCACGTAGACGTCCGTGATGCCGGACAGGGCGAGGGTGTCGAAGACGTGCTGCGGCATGTCGGTGTGGTCGAGCTCGGGGACGGACTTGCCGAGCACTCGAGCCACGTCGACCGCCACGTTGCCGACGCCCACCACGACGGCCGCGGTGCTGGTCGGGATGAGCCGCTCGAACAGCTCGCGATCGGCATCGGGATGACCGCAGTACCAGGCGACGAAGTCGGTGGCCGCGACGCTGCCGTCGAGGTCCTCGCCCGCGCACCCCCAGGCGCCGGTCGCGCGAGGCGCCGTAGGTGAAGATGACCGCGTCGTACAGGGCGTGGAGGTCGGCGACCGAGAGGTCACCGCCGTCGGCGGGCTGCCGATCGGTGACGTTGCCCAGGAAGCGGACGCCGGGCTTGTCGAGGGTCTTGTCGAGGGTGTCCCGCACCGACCGGATGCTCAGGTGGTCGGGCGCCACGCCGTACCGCACCAGCCCGAAGGGCACCGGCAGCCGGTCGATGATGTCGACCTCGACGGGCACGTCCGCCTGGCTGACCAGCGCGTCCGCCGCGTAGATGCCCGAGGGCCCCGATCCGATGACAGCGATCCTCAGGGATCGGGACATATGGCTACTCCGTGGAAGTCCTAGTAATGACCTCGCCAACCTAAACCCTGGGGCCGGGTCCGTGGGGTCCAAGTGCACAGGTGTGAGGCCCACCACTTCCGCACCGCGGAGGTTGACCGGCTGGTCGTCGACGAAGACGGTGCCCTCGGCGGGCACGCCCATCCGCTCGAGGATGATCCGGTAGGCCGCCGGGTCGGGCTTGTAGACGCCCTCCGTCCGCCCGTCGACGAGCACGTCGAAGTCGCGGATGACGCCCATGCGGGCCAGCCACACCTCGTCGTGGAAGGACGTGAGGTCGTTGGTCAGCGCGCCCACGGGGATGCCCGCCGCCTTCGCATCGTCGATCAGCCGACGCGCCTCCGGCCGGACCAGCTCGTCCTCGGTCCCCGAGTAGAGGTGGCGGCACAGGTCGGGCATGGTCGCAGGCTCTCCCGTGAGCGACGGCGAACTCCGCGGCGCGCAGCGCCCAGTACTCGCGTTCGTTCATGTCCCCGGCCTGGAAGGCCCGCCAGTCCGCGTCCTGCTCGGGAGCGAACGGACCGGTCCAGGCGAACGTGCCCGGTGCGAGGCCGAGGTCGCGCTCGCCCACATGGCGCAGCTCGAACGGGGTGAGGAGGACGGGACCGCCGAAGTCGAAGATGAGTGCGGTCATGGATCACTCCTGTCCACGTGGACCTCGACGATCCGCCCGTCCTCGAGCTCGAGCCGGGCATCGGCCCAGCCGCCGGGCGGCAGTGGGAGCGGCGCCGTCAGCCCGCCGGTCAGGACCACCGAGCCGATCGGGAGCCTCGGCAGGCCGAGCTCGGCAGCCAGGTCGTCGACGACGTCCTGGCCGACCGGGGGGTCGACCATCGGATCGCCGGTGACCAGCGCGTCCACCTCGTCGCCGGCGGATGTCGCCAGGCGGACGCGGGCACCTGCGGTGAGGGCAGGCAGGTCGGCCGCGCGGTTCACGACGGCAGCGCAGGCCGACGATCCGTCTGCGGTGTTGTGTGCCCACGTGAAGCGGTAGTCCCGCCACACCGAGTCCACGACCTCCAAGGCCAGGTGCCGGCTGTCGACCCGCCCGTCCTCCCCCACGATCAGGGCGATCTCGGGCTCGACTCGCGGCTGCAGGAGGCCGTCGCCCACCACAGCAGGCGACTGCGCCACCATGCGATCGGTCAGCGGCCCGTGATTGGCGCGGTCGATCCTCATGGCGTTCCGCATCGCTGCCGAGGTGTACCCGAGCTTCCAGCCGACGATCTGCTCTCCGGCGGCCAGCCGGGTCGCCGTGACCCGTCGACTGGATGGCGTACGCGACGTCGTCACTGATCGGCACGGCGGAGGCGTCGAGCAGGTGGCCGGATTCCCTGGCGTCCTCGATGAGTGCCACCACGTCGTCCACCCTGGTCACCGTCGGTCAATGCTCGACTTCGGTGATCGTGACCATGTCGAACCGGACGACCTCGCCGAACCAGCCGCAGCCGCCGCACCAGGTCATGAAGTACCGGGCGTCGCCCGCCCAGTACTCCGTGCTGATGCCGCCGTCGGCGTCCAGCCCGTCCCCGCACATCGGGCAGAAGCGCGGCCGGTCGAGCAGGTGCCGCTCGGCGTCGCCCGAGAACCACGCGCCGCGCGGCGGCAGCCGGTGCGGGTCGGGAGGCAGGATCTCCAGGTCAGGCACCCGCCGCAGCCTTCGCCTTGTTGGCCCAGGCATCCTCGTGCAGGTCGAGCAGCTGCTGCTTGATGCGGGCTGTAGCGCATGGAGCCCATCGTGATGAAGGCCGCCGCGAACTCCCGCTCGGCGCCGAACTTGTCCTTCTCGCAGGGCAGCTTGATGACGTCGTGCTTCTCGCGGACCGTGCCGATCGGGTCCTCGCCGTCCTGGCCACCTTCTTCATGTTCTCCTTGAACATCTTGCGCAGCATCGCGACGCCGGCGTCCGAGCGACCGAGGTGCTCCTGGGTGCGATCGGTGATCGGCCCCTGCGACACCCAGGCCATGATGTCCTGGCCCTCGATGTAGTCGGTGATGAACCGGCCGTTCTCGTCCTGCCACTGGTACTCGTAGACGACCGGACGATCCTGCGGCTCCCACGCGCCGCGCCTCGGGGTGGTGCAGTGGAGTAGAAGAGCTTCCAGGTCGTGGTGTCGTCGATCGGGCACCCGGATCTGCATCTGGTCGATGCCCGCGCCGCCGACGCGCATGTAGTACGGGAACACCAGCGGGTGGCCGATCTTCCAGTCGTCGTTCTCCTCGGTGCCGCCCTCGAGGACGCGGCGCTTGAGGATGCCCCACTCCATCTCCTCGAAGCCGGTCTTCATGTGCTTCTTCTGGAAGGCCTTGGGCGCGTCGAAGCCCTCGGTCTGGCCGAGGAACTCGAAGTAGTAGCCGTGCAGCCACTCGACGTGGTGCGGGTCGACGGAGTTCTCCATGATCTGCAGCCAGTTGCAGGGCAGCGTCGAGTAGCCGACAGTCGCGGATGCCGTCCATGCACGAAGACGTCGAAGCGCGGCAGCTCGGGGGCCGGGTCGGGACCGACGTAGACCCAGACCATGCCGCCCATCGACCTGCGGCCTTGCCGGCCTTCTGCTTCACCCGGTCGCGGAAGTTCTGGTTGTCGGCCTCGGCGGGCTGCTCGAGGCAGTTGCCGTCGAAGTCCCACTTCCAGCCGTGGTAGCCGCAGCGGATGCCGTCCTCGTGCACGACGCCGTAGGTCAGCGACGCGCGGCGGTGCGGGCACGTCTCGGCGACGATGCCGTACTTGCCGCTCTTGGGGGTCTTGAAGAGCGTCCAGTTCTCGCTGAGCAGCCGGACCGTCTTCGTGGACACGTGGTCGAAGTCCTGCTCGAACGCGATCGGGTACCAGTAGCGGCGCAGCAGCTCGCCCATGGGCGTGCCGGGTCCGACCTGGGTCAGCTCCTCGTTCTGTTCCACTGTCAGCATTCGCGTTCCTTTCGACCTGACGTCGTGATGACTGGCCTACGGTCCCGCGGTTCCGTCGGGCGGGCAAGGGACTTCCCGCCCGACGGAACCGTCGGGTCTGACTGCTCGAGGATGGTGACGGTGCCGTTCGAGCCGTCGACGCGGATCCGCATGCCCGGTCGTGATCGTCGACGTGGCGAAGCCGGTGCCGGTGACGGCGGGCAGGCCGTACTCGCGGCAGACGATGGCGGCGTGGCTCATCATCCCGCCGGTGTCGGTGACGGTCGCCTCGATCTTGCCGAAGATCGGCGCCCAGCTGCGGCGCGGTGAGCGGGGCGACCAGGATCTCGCCCTGCTGCACCTCGCCGATCTGGTCGGCGGAGAAGATGACGCGCGCCGGGCCCTCGACCACGCCCGGGCGAGGCGGCGATGCCGTTGAGCGCGCCGTCCTCGCCGGCGCCGCCGCCGAGCCACGCCGTGACGCTGCTCCGAGGTGATGCCCCAGAGCATGACGGTGAACGGCTCGGTGATGACCTCCGGCGGGACGCCGAGCGCCGGCGTCGGCTTCCACGCCGACAGGGCCGCATGGATGCCTCGCGGCGCTCGATCTCCTGGCGGCCAGTAGCCCGGGCCGGCGGCGGGCGCCGGGGTCGCCCACGAGGCGTAGTAGTCCCAGAGCGCGTCCTCGACCTCGGTGCGCTTGAGGAAGAAGATGTCGTTCGCCTCGGACCAGAAGCCCTCCTTGACGAGGAGCTCGCCGAGCTGGCGCATCTTGCGCCAGATCACCGAGTGGCTCCAGTGCTCGACGTAGAAGTTGTGGTTCTCCACGTACGGGAACACGACGCGGGCCAGGCCGAGCTTGCCCTGGAACGCCTCGCGGTCCTCGTCGGTCGGCAGCAGCTCGGCGTACTCGTTGACGATGCGGTCGCGCTCGGCCCGGATGGCCTCCATCGGGCCGCGCCAGGTCGTCGCCGTTCTGCAGCTTGCTCGATGTAGTTGCTGATGAAGTCGAACGGGATCTCGACGTTCTCGATCCAGATCTTGTCCGAGTGGTAGAAGCCCGAGCCGGTCGAGAAGTTGAACCACGGCTCGGCCGACTCCTGGAAGGAGGCGATCCACGCCTCGCCCGCGGCGCTGCGCCTTGAGGATCTGGCAGGTCGCGTCGACGTCGCCCGGCGGCGAAGGCCTCGGCGATGCCCGGTGTCGACCGCCATGCGGGCCAGCCGCTTGAGCTCCTCGTCCGGACGGAACAGGTCGACCTCGACGCCGGCCACCATCTTCGCGATGGCGAGGTCGGGGATGCTCGGCCACGACTGCTTGCAGAACCCGAAGAAGTCGAGGTAGGCCGCGTAGCCGAGGTTGAGGAACTCGAAGTGGTACTGCCACAGCTTCAGCGCGAGGTCGAGCAGGCGGTGGTAGTCGGCCTGGATCTCGCCAGCCCGAGCCGAGGCCCGGCGCCGGACTTGACGACCTCGGTCGGCGTCCTCGAGCTCGGGAAGCGGCGTCGAAGTTGATGCGCCTCGAGCTCCTTGACCAGGTCGCGGATCTTGATCATCCACTTGTCGTAGAGGTCGTCCCAGTTCATGAAGTAGAAGCCGGCGCGGTCCATGAAGTTGCGCGACGCGCGCCTCGATGTCGGCCTCGGGGGCCGGCACCGGGCGTGAGGTACGCGTACCCGTTGAGGATGCGGAAGTCGATGCCGTTCGCCGGCGGCACCTGCAGGTGCCGGGTGTTGTACTGCGAGAGCGACGCGATCGCGAACTCGAAGAGCGTCGCGTCCCACGGGCCGGAGGGCCTGCGGCCAGTGCACGCCGTCCTGGAACCAGAACATGCGAGTCCTCGTACTCGCGACGCGCCTCGCTGAAGAGCGACGAGTAGGTGTACAGCTCCTGCCAGCCCTCGGCGCCCGCGGGCGTCTCGATCTCGAACGGGCTGGGGAAACGATCGGCCATGCGCTCTCCCTCTCGGTGGTCCTGTCGGCGGTGGGCCGCATCCGTGGTGCGGCCCGTGGACGTTGCGGTGTCGTCAGTCTTCTTGCGTTCAGCGGCGACATGAGCGTCGAGACGATGCTGCGTCATGAAGTCGCCGGCTGTGGCCGCCGCGGCCTGGCGGCGGCCGTCCTTCTTGCTCCAGACCGTCTCGGGCCGGGCCTGCAGCAGGATGACGTTCTCGCCCTCCGGCAGGTCCGAGTCGACCGCCCACTCGATGTCCTGCGGGCGACCCGTAGTGCTGCTCGGCGCGTCCGGGCGAGCCGGGCGATGGCCTTGATCTGCGGCGTCCGTCAGGCACGGCGCGGTCGGCGCGCTCGGGGTCGACCTCGACCTTCTCGACCGTGTCGTGGTCGGTCAGCCGGTACTCGTGCTCCTTGTCCGAGACCGCGCGCCGGCTGATCTCGTACAGCACCTTGTCGACGAGGTAGTTGTCCGGAGTGACCTCGCCCGGACACGACGCCCTCGCCGAAGCCCCAGGCCGCGTCGATCGCGACCGCCGAGCGGTCGCCGTTCGTCGGGGTTCGAGGGTGAAGGCCACGCCGGCGGCGATGGGGCGCACCATCTTCTGGACGACGACGCTCATCTCGACCGAGCGGTGGTCGTAGCCCATCTCGACGCGGTAGCAGGTCGCCCGGTCGGTGAACAGGCTCGCCCAGCAGCGGCGGACGGCGTCGACGACGTCGTCCGCGCCGCGCACCCACAGGTAGGTGTCGTGCTCGCCCGGCGAAGGAGGCGTCCGGGCGAGTCCTCGCTGGTGGCGGACGACCGCACCGCCACGGGCACGTCCTCGACGCCGCATCGGCGGCTCAGCTCGGAGTAGCGCGATGCGCAGCGACTTCTCGACCTCGGGGTCCATCGGCATCGTCCGGATGCACGTCGCGGATGGCGCCGCAGCGCTCGCTGACCATGGCCATGTCGTTGACGTCGAGCCCGTACAGCAGCCGGGCCAGGCTGGCGTCCAGGCTCGGCCGCGTCACGGCAGGTGCGGAAGGCCTCGGTCGTGAGCGCGAAGCCGGGCGGCACGGGCAGGCCGGCGCCGGTCATCTCGCCGAGGCTGGCCGCCTTGCCGCCGACCTCGGGCTTCATGCCCTCCCAGTAGCTCTCGAACCACATCACGTTGGTCATGCGTGCTCCTCACGAAGGGATGTCGGCAGGGCGCGGCCGGACAGGCCCTCCCACCAGTCGGGCAGGTCCTCGAGCCGGGGCACCTGGACCTCGGACACGCGGTTGCGGTAGGCGAGGAAGGCCCCCGCGTCGCCCTCGAGCAGCTTCACGATGACCTCCTCGGTGTTGTAGGGCTCGCCGGGGTCGTAGCCGTGCGCGGCCATGGCGAAGACGCGGATCGGGCCGGAGTGCGTGGCGACGATGATGCGGTCGCCGGGGGTCTCGGCCTTGATCCGCTGGATGCCGGCCCAGAACCGGCGGACCGTGGCCGACGGGGGCTCGAAGTTCAGCATCGGGATCTGCGTCCAGTACGTGATCGGGTCGCCGCCGCCCTGCTGGGTGCGCCAGAAGCGGTCGACCTCGACCAGCCACAGCGGCCGGTCGCCGAGCGCCACGCGCTCGTACTTCTCCATCTCCTTCTGGTACAGCCGGAAGGCACCGGTCACGTCGCGCAGGCCCTCGGGGGTCCAGACCTGGAAGTTGCGGAACTCCTCCATGCCGTCGACCTCGGAGATCTCCGCGGTGCGGTTCCACATCGTCATGCCGTCGAGCAGGCCCTTGCGGATCTGCTCGGCCGTCTGGCGGGCCCGGTTGGTGTCGGCGCAGACGATGCGGACGCGCTCCCCCTCCCGGATGCCCTTGCTGATGTCGAAGCCGCGGCGGTGGGCCTGCCAGCTGCCCAGCGGCGTCAGCCCGCTCTCGGTGGAGTACCCCTGGGTCTCGCCGTGCCGGATGATGTGGACCTGCGTGACCGTGCGCGGGCCCATGGCGGGCTCGTCCTCCGGCACGATCTCCTTGGACTTGGTGATCAGGGCCTTGGCCTGGGTGACGCCGAGGTCCCGGCCCTCCCACTCCGGCACCGGCGCCTCGAGCGCGGTGGCGCCGCTCTTGCGGTCGCGGAAGCGGCGCAGGTACATCGGCACGCTCGCGCCGTCGTCGCCCTCGGCGGCGCCGCGGTCGTCGACCTCGTGCGGCTTGCCGCCCCGGCCCTCGCGATCGAGGTACTTCTGCAGGTAGGCGGGCGCATCCGTGCGCTCGGTGCGCGGCAGGGCCACGCTCTCGATCGCCGGCTCGCGAACGTCTGACGTCGTCACCGTCACCCCTTAGCTGTGGACCGTGAGGAATCGCTGGTTGACGACCCCGTCGTAGTAGAAGATCGCGCGGCCCATCTCGGACTCGGTCCACGTGACCGCGGGCTCGTCCGGATCGACCATGTAGCCGCCGGTGAAGACCTCGTTGCGGTTGCCGGCCGGGTCGAAGAAGTACAGGCAGTGGCCGCGGGTCGCCCCGTGCCGCGTCGGGTTCGTCTCGATGCGCACGCCGTGGTAGGCGAGCGTGTCGGCCGTGTCGCGGATGGCGTTCCAGTCGTCGACCCACAACGCGAAGTGGTGCAGGCCGCGGTCCTGGCCGGTGACCAGCGCGATGTCGTGGCTGGCGTGGGACACCTCGAGCCACGTCGCGACCTGGAAGCCGTCCTCGCCGACGATCTGCTCGGTGAGGTGGAAGCCGAGCACGTCGATGAGGAAGCGGGTGTTCAGGCTCGACGTCCTCGCAGGTGAGGAAGACGTGGTCGATGCGCGGCGGCGCGATGCCGACCAGGCCCATGCGGCCGCGGCGGCGGGTTGGTGTTGCGGCAGCAGGTTGCCGACCTGCTCCATGCCGTGGACGAGCTCCATCTCGTGGCCGCTGGGCATCGTGAAGCGGATCGCCTCGCCCGTGCCCGGGCCCGACCTCGCCGTCGCGCGTAGCGCGTGACCGCGACGCCGGCGGCCTCGAGCGCCTCGCGTGTACGCGTCGAGGTCCGACGCGTGCTCCACCTTCCAGCCCATGTGGTTCAGGCCGTAGGTGGGGGCGAAGCGGAGGATCGAGCGAGTGGTGCTGGTGCTCGTCCCAGCACTTGAGGAAGACGCGGTCGGGCTCGCGCGCGGTCTCGTACATGCCGACGACCTCGGTGTAGTACGCGGTGGCGAGCTCGAGGTCGGGCACGCGGATCTCGACGTGCGACAGGCGCAGGATGCTCATGTGTGCACCGACATGAACCGCTGGTTCAGCTCGCCCTCGTAGTAGAAGACGGCCCGGCCGATGTTGTCCTCGGTCCAGGTGATGGTCGGGAAGTCCGGGTCGGGCCGGTAGCCGCCGGTGAACACCTCGTTGCGGGTGCCCAGCGGGTCGAAGAAGTAGATGGTGTTGCCGCGCGTGATGCCGTGGCGGGTCGGGCCCACGTCGATCTGGATGCCGTTGTAGGCGAGGATGTCGGCCGACCGGCGGACGTGGTCCCAGTCGTCGAGCCAGCACGCGAAGTGGTGCAGCCCGCCGTTCGGGCCGGTGACGATCGCGAGGTCGTGCGGGCTGTGCGAGCGTCTCCATCCACACCGCGGTCTGGTGGCCCGTCGCCGTCGAGCAGCTGCTCGGTCATCCGGAAGCCGAGGACGTCCATGTAGAACTTCGCCGAGTCGCCGACCTCCTCGGCGGTGACGAGCACGTGGTCGAGGCGCGGCGGCGCGATGCCCTTGAGGCCCTCGACGAACGGGCGCGGGGTTGACCGAGGCGGTGGCCCGGCCGACCATCTCGATGTCGTGGACCAGCTCCATCTGCTGACCGGACGGCGTCTCGAACCGGATCGACTCGCCCTGGCCGACCGACTCGCCCTTGGACACCCGGCGCACCGGGTAGCCCCACTGCTGGACCTTGTTCTCGAGGTCGTCGAGGTCGTACTCGTGCTCGACCTTGAAGGACATCTGGTCGAAGCCGACGCGCGGGCCGTAGCGTCAGCCGCAGCGAGTGGTGGTTCGGCTCGTCCCAGCACTTGAGGTAGACCGAGTCCGTCGTCGCGCTCGGTCTCCAGCAGGCCGATGACCTCGGTGTAGTACGCGGTCGCCAGGTCGAGGTCCGTGACGGTGACGTCGACGTGCCCGAGCCGGAGAATCCCCATGAATGCGCTCCCTTGTGTGATCCCGCTGTGTGATCCAGGCCACCCGTTGGCCCGGACGCTAGGCGCTTTGTGTCCCGCATGGAAGTACGCCGTCCCATATGGCGGGACGCACGGTGCTAGGTTCCGTCGCGATGAGCCAGACTCCACGCGCCCGAGTGCCGATGCGCCAGGCGATGGCCGACTACGTGCGCGCCGTCCACCAGGCGTACCTCGACGCGGCCGCGGCGCTCCCCCCGGCCGAGCAGGCCCGCCTGCCCCTCCTGGCGGCCGCCGACGTCACCGTGCTCGCCGTGGGCGCTCGCAACCTCCACGTGATCGCCACGACCGAGGCCCTGCCCGCCCCGCAGGGACAGGAGGTCGAGCTCACCGACGCACTCGGGCCGCTCACGTGGCGCCTGCGCTTCTTCGACCCCGTCATCGTGCCGGCCCTCGGCCTGATCGACGAGACCGCCGGGCCGCAGCCCGAGCGGATCCGCGACGTGCTCGGCGTCCGCACGGTGGCGTACCACCTGTCCGTCCCGCCGGGCGGCGGGCTCAGCGCCCACCACGCGCTGCACGCCGGCACCGGGCTGGCCCACGCGCACGCCGCGGCGCATCGCGACTTCGACAGCATCGCGGCGCTCGCGACGCGGCCGCGAGGACCTGGTCGCCGAGATGCGCGGAGCGGCCGTGGCCGGCCTGCGACGCCGCGCAGCTCCTGCTCGCGCGCGCGATCGCCCCGACGCCGCGCGGTGCTGGCGATCGATGGACCTGCACGACGTCGACCCCGTCGCCGTGCGCGCGCGCGCTGCTGGGCGACCTTCGCGGAGGTGCCGGCGTGACCGACGATCCGCGAGCATCGATGCGACGGACGACGAGCCTGCGGCACGCCGCCAGCACTCCACCCTCTCCAGCGTCCGCAACGCCGCGCGCCTGCTCAAGGAGTTCTCCCGCGGCAGCCGCGAGATCGGCGTCACCGAGCTGTCCCGCCGCCTCGGCATCGGCAAGAGCACGGCGCACCGGCTGCTCAACACCCTGGCCGAGGAGCGGCTGCTCGAGCAGGACCCCGACACCGGCGCCTACCGGCTCGGGCTGGCGATGTACGAGCTCGGCGCCTCCGTCTCGATGCACACCGACCTGCACGAGGCGTGCTCCCCCGTCGTCGACCAGCTGCGCAACGCGACCCGCGAGACGGTCCAGGTGGCGGTGCTCGACGGCGGCGAGGTCGTCTACGTCGAGCGCCGCGAGAGCCCGCAGACCCTGCGCCTCTTCGGCCGGGTCGGGCCATCGCAACGATGCGCACTGCACGAGCACCGGCAAGCTGCTGCTCGCCTACCTGCCGCCGCACGCGCCTCGAGGCCCTGCTCGACGGATGGGTGCTGCAGCGCAAGACGCCGCACACGATCCACGACATCGACGCGCTGCGCGCCGAGCTCGACCGCGTCCGGCACCGCGGCTGGGCGGAGAACGTCAACGAGGCCGAGATGGGCGTCGCGTCGGTCGCGGCGCCGATCCGCAACGGCCTCGGCGAGGTCGTCGCCGCCGTCTCGGTCGCCGGGCCCGCTGCAGCGCATCACGAACGACTCGCTCAAGCGCTTCGCCCGCCCGACCGTCGAGGCCGGGCTCGCCATCAGTCGCCGCCTCGGCTTCCGCGACTCGACCACCGGAAGGAGCGGCACATGACCGCGATCGTCACCGACGAGCAGGCCCGGCAGTTCGCCGAGCAGCTGTACGAGGCACGGCGCACGCGCGCGCCGATCGAGCCGTTCACGGATGCGCTGCCCGACCTGGGCGATGGCGGACGGCTACGCGATCCAGCAGCACCTGGTGACGCGGCTGCTGGCCGACGGCGAGGTCGATCGTCGGCTACAAGCTGGGGCTGACGAGCCTGCCGATGCAGCAGCTGCTCGGGGTGGACTCGCCGGACTTCGGGCCGGTGTTCGCGTCGGGGGTGTTCCGCGACGGCGCGGTGCTGCCGGTGGACCGGTTCATCGCGCCGCGGGTGGAGGCGGAGATCGGGGTCATCCTCGGCGACGGACCTGTCCGGCCCGCACTGCACGCCGGCGCGACGCGCTGGCGGCGACGGCGGGGCTCGTGGCGGCGCTGGAGATCGTGGACTCGCGGATCGCCGACTGGCGGATCAAGCTGGCCGACACGGTGGCGGACCTGGCGAGCAACGGCGCGATCGCGCTGAGCTCGCTGGTGGTCCCGGTCGACGGCGTTCGACCCGCGGCTGCTGGGCATGGTGTTCACGCAAGAACGGCGAGGTCGTCGCGACCGGCGCCGGCGCGGCGGCGCTCGGCGACCCGCTGGCGGCGGTGGCGTGGCTCGGCCGAACACGCTCGCCCCGATGGGCGTCACGCTGCCGGCGGGCAGCGTGATCATGACCGGCGCGCTGCACGCGATGGTGCCGGTCGCGCCGGGCGACGTCTTCCGCGCCGACTTCGACCGGCTCGGCCCGATCACGATCCGAATGGCTCACGGCGACACGCTGGGGAGAACTGATGCGCTGCGCGATCCTCGGGTCCGGCAACATCGGCACGGACCTGATGATGAAGCTGCTGAAGGGCACCGACGCGTCCGGCTTCGGGACGACGCCGCTGGAGCTGGTGGCGCTGGTGGGCATCGACCCGGCGTCGGACGGCCTGGCGCGGGCGAAGGCGCTCGGCGTCGAGGGCCCGCATGAGGGTCCGCAGTGGATCCTGGACCACGCCGACGACATCGACATGGTGTTCGACGCGACCAGCGCGTACGTGCACGTGCGGCACTACAAGCAGTACGCCGAGGCCGGGATCGTCGCGGTCGACCTGACGCCGGCGGCGCGCGGGCCGAAGGTGATCGCGGCGGTGAACCTGACCGAGCACCTCGACGCGCCGAACATCAACATGGTCACCTGCGGCGGCCAGGCGACCACGCCCGATGGTCTACGCGGTGCGCCGCGCGGTCGACGCCGCTGCCCTACGCGGAGATGGTGTCGACGGTCGTCGTCCAAGTCGGCCGGGCCCGGGCACGCGGCAGAACATCGACGAGTTCACCAAGACCACGTCGCACGGCGCTGCGGCGAGATCGGCGGCGCGGAGCTGTCCAAGGCGATCATCATCCTGAACCCGGCCGAGCCGCCGATCATGATGCGCAACACGGTGTTCGCGGGCCTGCCGGAGGGCACCGACCACGACGCGGTGCTGGCCTCGGTCTACGAGATGGAGAAGGACGTGCAGGCGTACGTGCCCGGCTACCGGCTGAAGAACCCGCCGGTGATCGAGGAGGGCCCGTTCCACACCCCCGGCGGCACCGTCCCCCACCGCGCGGTCGTGCTGCTCGAGGTCGAGGGCGCCGGCGACTACCTGCCCCCCTACGCGGGCAACCTGGACATCATGACGGCCGCGGCGCAGCGCGTCGGCGAGGCCATCGCCGCACCACAAGGCAGGAGTGCCGGCATGACCGCCACGACGCCGACGGACTACCGGCTGATCGACTCGACGCTGCGCGACGGGTCGCACGCCATCAGCCACCAGTACCACGACGAGGACGTCATCGCGATCGTCAAGGGCCTCGACGCCGCCGGCGTGCAGGTCATCGAGATCGCCCACGGCGACGGCCTCGGCGGCTCCTCCTTCAACTACGGCTTCTCCGCGGTGCCGGAGAAGGAGCTGATCGCGAAGGCCTGCGAGGTCACCACGAACGCGAAGATCGCGTGCCTGCTGCTGCCCGGCATCGGCCTGGCCGACGACCTGCGCGAGGTCAGCGAGATGGGCGTGCAGGTCGCCCGCATCGCGGTGCACTGCACCGAGGCCGACATCACCGAGCAGCACATCAAGGTCGCCAAGGGCCTGGGCATGGAGGCCATCGGCTTCCTCATGATGGCCCACATGAACACCCCCGAGGGCCTGGTCGAGCAGGCGCTGCTCATGCAGTCCTACGGCGCCGACACCATCTACATCGCCGACTCCGCCGGCGCGATGACCACCGAGGACGTCAAGGTCCGCGTCAACGCCCTCGTCCAGGCCCTCGACGTCCCGCTCGGCGTCCACGCCCACAACAACCTCGCCATGGCCGTGTCGAACTCGATCGCCGCGTTCCAGGAGGGCGCGAAGAACCTCGACGGCACCAGCGCCGGCCTGGGCGCCGGCGCCGGCAACTGCCCCACCGAGATCCTCGCCGCCGTGTCCGACAAGTACGGCATCAGCACCGGCGTCGACGCCCTCAAGCTCATGGACCTCGCCGAGGAGGTCGTCCGGCCCCTCATGCCCCGCCAGCAGGTCATCGACCGCGCCGGCCTCATCCTCGGCTACGCCGGCGTCTACGGCTCGTTCCTCCTGCACGCCGAACGCGCCGCCGACCCGCTACAACGTCTCCCAGGCCGAGATCCTCCTCGAGCTCGGCCGACGCCAGGTCGTCGGCGGCCAGGAGGACATGATCATCGACGTCGCCCTCGAGCTCGCCGCCAAGCACGCCGCCCAGGAGGCCACAGGCATGAGCCTGCCCAAGGAGGAGATCGCGCGCGACGCTCATCGAGGCGGCCCGCACCCGCACCGCCGTGCACCCGCTGACCAACGACTACCCCGACCTCGACCCGGCCACCGCCTACGAGGTGCAGGACGCCGTCGTGCAGGCGCGCGTCGATGCCGGCGCCACCATCGTGGGCGCGAAGCTCGGCCTCACCAGCGTCGCCAAGCAGCGGCAGATGAACGTCTCGGAGCCGCTGTACGGCTGGCTGACCGACGACATGCAGCTCGACACCGGCGAGCAGCTCACCTGCAGCGACTACATCCAGCCGCGCTGCGAGCCCGAGGTCGCGTTCCTGCTCGCCGAGGACCTCGCCGGACCGCACGTGCTGGCTGCGCACGTGCTGGCCGCGACGGCGCTCGTGTTCCCCGCCATCGACGTGCTCGACTCGCGCTTCGCGGGCTACAAGTTCACCGGCAGCGACGTCATCGCCGACAACTCCTCGTGCGCGGGCTTCGTGTTCGGCGGCCAGGGCGTCGATCCGCGCGGCATCGACCTGCGCCTCGTCGGGTGCGCCTTCGAGAAGAACGGCGTCCTGCTCGGCACCGCCGCGGGCGCCGCCGTGCTCGGGCACCCGGCCGCGAGCGTCGCGTGGATGATCCGCCGCATGGCGGCCCGCGGTCAGGGCCTGCGCGCCGGGCCAGATCGTCATGGCCGGGGCGCTGACCGAGGCCGTCGCCGTCGCCCCCGGCGACACCGTCGTCGCGAGGTTCGACCGGCTCGGCACCGTCGAGCTCGCCTGCCGCTAGCCCACCCGAGCCAGAGGAGAAGCCATGCCCTTCGTCCAGGTCACGATCCTCGAGGGTCGCACCGTCGAGCAGAAGCACGACCTCATGAAGCGCCTGACCGCCGCGACGGCCGAGGCGCTCGGCGGGGATCCCCAGCGGATCCGCGTCGCCATCTACGAGGTCAGCGCCGACGAGTGGGCGATCGGCGGCGTGCCCGTGTCCGTCCTGCGCCCGCAGCGGCTGAGCGTGGAGGTCCACCGCGTCGTCCACCTCGACGACCTGCAGGAGTCGCGCGCCGCACCGGATCGTGCTCTCCGGCCAGCCGATCCTGCTGACGAAGCTCGACGGGGAGCCGCACGCCATCACCGACGTCTGCCCGCACAACGGCACGTCCCTGTCCGACGGCATCATCAAGGACGGCTGCGTCACCTGCCCGGCGCACCTGTGGCGGTTCAGCCTCCACGACGGCGAGAAGCAGGGCACCCCGGAGGTCCGCCTGCGCGTGTACCCGACCCGGCTCACCGCCGACGGCTGGGTCGAGGTCGAGGTCCCGGACGCGGCCCCGGTCGCGGTCCCTGCGCGAGACCCTGCTCGCGCACGCGCGCGGCGAGGACGTCAACGCGGTCGACTAGCGCTGCCTACACGTCCATCGGCTGCAGGCGGCCGGTGCGGACGTCGAGGATCGCGCCCGGCGACGACGAGGTCCGGCGGCAGCAGCGGGAACGACCGCACCCGCACGACGTCGGTGATCAGCGCGCCGACGCTGGTCGGTCACCGTGCGGATCTCGACGCTGCGGGTGTCGATGCCGGACTTCTCCAGGATCGACTGGTGGACGTCGGCCTCCTCGCCGCTGGCCATCTTGCAGTCGGTGTGCGGCATGACGAGCACGCGCGCGACGCCGAGCAGGTAGGTCGCCAGCACCAGGGTGCGCAGGACGTCGTCGGTGACGCGGGCGCCCGCGTTGCGCAGGATCTTCACGTCGCCGGGCTTCATGCCCAGCACGTTCAGCGGATCGATGCGCGAGTCCATGCAGGTGATGACGGCGAGCCCTTGGCCGCCCAGCCGGAGAGGTCCGAGGCGGTGTAGGCGCGCGCGTACTCCTCGTTCGCCGCGATGACGTCGGCGAACGAGTCCGCGGGGAAGGGCTGCAGCGGCGCGGTGCGGGCGAGGGACATGCTCGCACCCTAGCCAGCCCCTCCCGCTCCGCGTCAGGCGTCGATGCGCTCCCGGTCGAGGGATGCCGCACCCTCGACGATGAAGTCCTTGCGTGGCGCGACGTCGCTGCCCATGAGCAGGTCGAACACCTGGTCGGCCGCCTCCACGTCGGTCATCGTGATGCGACGCAGCGTGCGATGGGCCGGGTCCATGGTGGTCTCGCGCAGCTGCGAGGCGTCCATCTCGCCGAGGCCCTTGTAGCGCTGGACCGGCTCCTTGACCCGGCGCCCGCGCTTGTCGGCGTCCTTGAGCACGGCGTGCATCTCGGCGTCCGAGTAGGTGTAGATCACCTCGTTCGCCTTGCTGCCGGGATTGATGATCTCGACGCGGTGCAGCGGCGGGACCGCCGCGAAGACGCGACCCTCGTCGAGCAGGGGCTTGAGGTAGCGGTGGATCAGGGTGAGCAGCAGGCAGCGGATGTGGGCGCCGTCGACGTCGGCGTCGGACATCAGGATGACCTTGCCGTAGCGCGCCTGGTCGATGTCGAAGGTGCGTCCCGATCCCGCGCCGATCACCTGGATGATCGACGCGCACTCGGTGTTCTTGAGCATGTCGGCCAGCGACGACTTCTGGACGTTGAGGATCTTGCCGCGGATCGGCAGCAGCGCCTGATGGTCGGCGTTGCGGGCCGTCTTGGCCGTGCCGAGGGCGCTGTCGCCCTCGACGATGAACAGCTCGGTGCGCTCGACGTCGTCGCTGCGGCAGTCGACGAGCTTGGCCGGCAGCGCGGACGACTCGAGCGCGGTCTTGCGGCGCTGCGTGTCGCGATGCGCGCGGGCCGCCACGCGGGCGCGCATGGCGTTCGCCGTCTTGTCGAGCAGGGCCTTCGCGGCGGCCTTCTCGCCGCGGGGCGGCGAGGTCAGCCAGGCCGTGAGCTCCTTGGTGAGGACGTTGCCCACGATGCGGGACGCCGCGGGCGTGCCGAGGACCTCCTTGGTCTGGCCCTCGAACTGCGGCTCGGCCAGCCGCACCGCCACCACCGCCGTGAGTCCCTCGAGGACGTCGTCCTTGGCGATGTTGTCCTCGTTGGCCCGCAGCACCTTGGCCGCCCGGAGCTGGTCGTTCACCACCTTGACGATGGCCCGCTCGAAGCCCGCGACGTGCGTGCCGCCCTTGGGGGTGGCGATGACGTTGACGAAGGAGCGGAGCGTGCGTGTCGTAGCCGGTGTCCCAGCGCAGCGCGATGTCGACGGCCGAGCACGCGCTCGACGTCCTGCGGCGTCATGTGGCCCTTGTCGTCGAGCACGGGCACGGTCTCGTGGAAGTGCCCCTGGCCGCTGAGCCGGATCACCGAGGTGACTCCCTCCCCCGGCGACAGGTACTCGACGTACTCGCCGATGCCGCCCTTGTGCTGGAAGGTCTCCTCCCACAGGTCGCCGGGATCGCGGTTGTCGTGCAGCGAGATGATCAGGCCCGGGCACGAGGAAGGTCGTCTGCATGGCACGGTCGCGCAGTGCGTCGCGGTCGTAGTCGGCGTCCTTCGTGAACACCTGACGATCGGCCCACCAGCGCACCCGGGTGCCGGTCTTCGTGCGGGCGCACTTGCCGACGACCTGGAGCCCGCCCTTCTTGGTGAACGCGGCGGTCTCGTCGTCGCCGTCGAACACGCCCGGCACTCCGCGGCGGAACGCCATCATGTGGATCTTGCCGCCGCGGTCGACCTCGACGTCGAGCCGCGACGACAGCGCGTTCACGACGGAGGCGCCGACGCCGTGGAGGCCGCCGCTCGCGTTGTAGGAGCCGCCGCCGAACTTGCCGCCCGCGTGCAGCTTGGTCATGACGACCTCGACGCCGGTGAGCTTCGTCTTCGGCTCGACGTCGACGGGGATGCCGCGGCCGTCGTCCTCGACCTCGACCGAGCCGTCCGGGTGCAGCGTCACCGTGATCTGCTTGCAGTGGCCGGCGAGGGCCTCGTCGACGGCGTTGTCGACGATCTCCCACAGGCAGTGCATGAGGCCGCGGCCGTCGTTGGAGCCGATGTACATGCCCGGACGCTTGCGGACCGCCTCGAGCCCCTCGAGGACCGCGAGGTCCTTGGCGGTGTATCCGCCGTTGCTGCCGGTCGCGTCTTCGGGGCCATCTGCCCAACCTACCGAGCCGCGCCGACACCGCCCGGTGCGGCGAGCCGCGTGTCCGGTTCTTCCGGTTGTGCGTTTGTGACGAACAGGTAACAGTGCTTCGCTCTGGGCGAACCCGCTCGGCGTGGCGCAACGGGAACAACCGAGGCATGCAAGACTGTTATCCACATTGACGGGCACCCGTCAATCGACTTGGGAGGTACTTGGCTCATGGCCACGACACTGACCGCGCCAGCACTGAGCGTGACCGATCGCTGCGATCGCTGCAACGCGCAGGCGTACGTCCGCGTCGTCCTCCCCGGCGGAACCGACCTGCTCTTCTGCGGCCACCACTGGAGCCGGCACGAGGACGCCCTTCGTCCGCAGGCCGTCGAGGTCGTCGACGAGACCCATCGCCTGTCGCGCCACGCCCTCGTCCGCTTCCTAGCTGCCGCTGAACCTCGGCGTTCGCTTCTCCCGGAACGCGCGCACGCCCTCCTGGTAGTCCTCGCTCGTCCAGGCCGCTCGACGCAGCTCCGTCAGTCGCTCGAAGTCGTCGCTCGTGAGCGAGCGGGCGTCGGTCAGGGCCGTCAGCTCCCCCTTGATGGCCCGCACCGCCAGCGGTGCCCGCACGGCGATGCGGCGGGCCGAGAGCCGTGGCGGCCTCGGTGAGCGCGTTCGAGTCATCCACGAGCCGGTTGACCACCCCGTACGCCGCCGCGGCCTCCGCAGTGATCGGGTCGCCGGTGAAGAACATCTCCTTGACGACGTTGAGCGGCAGGGCCGCCAGGAAGTGGTTGACACCCGCGGTGTTGTACGGCACGCCCAGTCGGACCGGGGTCACGGCGAACGTCGCGGAACGTGCGGCGACCACGAGGTCGCATGTCATGGCGAGCTCGCAGGCCCCGCCCCAGACGCCGCCCTCGACGGCGGCGATCACCGGGAACGGCGCTGAGCGCACCTCGTGGAGGAACGCCTCCAGCGGGTTCGTCCAGGTGAGCGGATCCGAGCCGTCGACGGGCAGCGCCTCGATGTCGTAGCCGGCCGACCAGGTGGCGACGCCGGGCTCGGCACGGATGATCGCCGCGCGGGCGCCCGCCTCCTGAGCCGCGGACAGCGCGGCGGCCAGCTCGTCGAGCATCTGCTGGCCGAGCGCGTTCCGGCGGGCGCTGTTGGCCATCGTGATCTCGAGGACGGTGGTGTCCGTGGCTCCGCCATCGCCGGCGGCGCGCACCTCCACGAGCGCGGGACGTGGCGCGGTCATCGCGACGGACCTCATGAGGTGCGCGTCGGGTCCAGCCGGGTCAGGGAACGTCGTGACGGCCGCGAAGCCGGCCGCCTCGTAGAACGCGACGCGATGGCCCTGGCACTCGAGCAGGACGGCTGGAGCGCCCGCCGCTCCGAAGCTCGTGCGACGGCGGCGGCCATCACCTGCCGGCCGATGCCCGAGCCCGCGGAGGGCGGGCTCGACGGCGACGCGGCTGACCCAGGCGTGCTCGCCCTGGTCGGCGTGCGCACGCACGCACGTTGCCCTCGAACTCCCAGTCGAGCGCCCTCGACGGCGCCCGACGGCCGCTCGCCCACGCCGCCGTGCTCGCACACGTGGCAGCTCCCGGACGGCGAGCACTTCGCGCAGCCCGACGAGCGCCGTGCCGGCGAACGCGCCCACGACGAAGTCGGGCGGCTGACGGAGTCGCTCGACGCGTACAGCGCGTGGATTCCCGCGAAGCGAGCGAGCGGATCGGACCCGTACATCTCGTGCGACGAACGGCTCGTCGAAGAAGGCCCGTGCGCTCAGCTCCATCGCCGCGGGCCACGCCTCGGGGCGGAGGAGCTCGATCGACAGGTCCGCCGCCATGGTCAGTCGAGGTAGTCGCGCAGGACCTGGGAGCGGGACGGGTGCCGCAGCTTCGACATCGTCTTGCTCTCGATCTGCCGGATCCGCTCGCGCGTGACGCCGTAGACCTTGCCGATCTCGTCGAGGGTCTTCGGCTGGCCGTCGGTGAGGCCGAAGCGCATGCGCACGACGCCGGCCTCGCGGTCGGACAGGGTGTCGAGCACCGACTCGAGCTGCTCCTGCAGGAGCGTGAACGACACGGCGTCGGACGGGACGATGGCCTCGGAGTCCTCGATGAGGTCGCCGAACTCGCTGTCGCCCTCCTCGCCGAGCGGCGTGTGCAGGGAGATGGGCTCGCGGCCGTACTTCTGGACCTCGACGACCTTCTCGGGCGTCATGTCGAGCTCGCGGGCCAGCTCCTCCGGCGTGGGCTCGCGGCCGAGGTCCTGCAGCATCTGCCGCTGCACGCGGGCCAGCTTGTTGATGACCTCGACCATGTGGACCGGGATGCGGATGGTGCGCGCCTGGTCGGCCATCGCGCGGGTGATGGCCTGGCGGATCCACCACGTCGCGTACGTCGAGAACTTGTAGCCCTTGGTGTAGTCGAACTTCTCGACCGCACGGATCAGGCCGAGGTTGCCCTCCTGGATGAGGTCGAGGAAGAGCATGCCGCGACCGGTGTAGCGCTTGGCCAGCGAGACGACGAGGCGGAGGTTGGCCTCGAGCAGGTGGTTCTTGGCGCGGCGGCCGTCGGTGGCGATCCACTCCAGGTCGAGCCGGGTCTTCTTGTCGAGCTTCTTGCCCTCGTTGAGCATCTCCTCGGCGAACAGGCCGGCCTCGATGCGCTTGGCGAGCTCGACCTCCTGCTCGGCGTTCAGCAGCGAGACCTTGCCGATCTGCTTGAGGTAGTCCTTGACGGGGTCGGCGGTGGCGCCGGCGACCATCACGGTCTGCTGCGGGGCGTCGTCCTCGTCCACGTCCGAGATGACGAAGCCCTTGCCCTCCTCCTCGACGGCGGCGGCCTTCTCCTCGTCGGTCTCGGTGACCTCCTCGACCTCCTTGAGGTCCTCCTTGAGGTCCTCCTCGAGATCGGCCTCGAGCACCGCCGCATCCGCGAGGGCGGCCACGTCGACGTCGACGACCACGTCGAGGTCGGCGACCTCGACCAGGCCGTCCTCGGTCTCGAGCACCTCGATGATGGCGTCGGGATCCTTGACGCCCTTCGCGGTCGCCTTCTTGGCGCGGGCGCGGCCTTCTTCGCTGCGGCAGTCGCGGCGGCGGCCTTCTTCGCGGGCGCCGCCTTCTTCGCGGCGGCGGGCGCGGCGGCGGCCTTCTTCGCCGCGGCGGGCGCGGCAGCGAGCCTTCTTCGCGCGACGGCGCGGCGGCGGCCTTGGTCGCCGGGGCCTTCTTCGCGCGACCGGGCGCGGCGGGCGCCTTCTTCGCGGGCGCCGCCTTCTTCGCTGCCGTGGCGGCGGGGGCGGCCTTCGTGGCCGGGGCCTTCTTCGCGGGGGCAGCCGCCTTGGTGGCCGGCGGGGACTTCTTCGCTGCGGGCTTCGTTGCCATCGAGATGGGAGTGCCTTCCTCGGGTTGACCCACGACAAGGGCCCGTGTCAAGCCTTGGGCTTGGAAACGGGCCGAGATTCACCGTCATTGTGCCATGCCCCGGGACTGTTTCACCCCCGGGGTCGTGCGCGTGCGGAATGTGCCGGTGCGAGCAGGGCACGTCCCTCCCCCACCGAGATCCGGCGGACCTGCGTCTGCCGGACGGGCTCGGGCACCGGGAACGGTCCGAGGCCGTCCACGACGAACGTTCGCCGACCAGGTCGCCGTGCAGGCCACCCGGATAGTCCCCCGCCCGGCGGTAGACGTGCGCCACCCCCAGGTGCGGGTAGCGTCCGCCCGGATCGACGTGTCACGCCGACTGGCACCGTCGCCGAACTGCCACGACCAGACCGGCGTGGCCGTCGAGGGTGACCTCGCGGCCCAGCAGGTCCAGCGACCAGGTGCGCGCGCCGGCCGGCTGGCCGGAGTCGAACACCACAGGCATCTGGGTGAGGACCCCTTGCGAGGGCTGGAACCCGGGGCGAAGCGCCGGTATTCCCCGCTCGAAGCCTCGCGCGCGCCGCTCGGCCCACCTCCGCCACGGTCACCGGACCGCCGGGCGGCAGGCACACCAGCCCGATCTCGCGCCACGGCCGGCCGTCGCTGCTGGAACCACGAGCGCAGGAGGCGTCCGCCCGGGACACCCGCGCACCACGCTGAGGCAGGTGGGCTGCCCGTCGAAGGCGGTGCCGGTACCCGGGATCTCGCACGGCGTCGACAGCCGCCACTCGGCAGCCCGGGCAGGACGCCACCTCGCGCCGGGTCTCCTGGTCGACGCGTCGCCGGGCAGGATCAGCCCGCCGGTGCCGACGTAGGCGTCGCGCTCGTCGTCCCCGTGGACGTCGGTCGTCGGTGCCGGTCACGCCGGCCGGCGCCGCTGCGCGGCGTGACGGCGACGAGCGACGCGTCGCGGCGAGGGGCGGTGAGCAGCAGGACGGCAGGTCAGGTGGCGCACGCAGCGACGCTACGCCGGACGGTGCCGCACGCGGCACGGAGCTGCGGTCAGCGCCTGTGGACACGTCAGCGCAGGTCGCTGCGCCGGACCCGATGCAGCGCGTGCGCGACGAAGACGCCCACCTGCTCGTCCTCGACGAGGAAGCCGTCGTGCCCGTACGGCGAGAGCAGCAGGTGGAGCCGATCGGCGCCCGGGGTCAGGTCGACGATCTCCTGCTGGAGGCGCACCGGGAAGAGCCGGTCGGAGTCGATGCCCACGACCGTGAGCGGCGCCTCGATCGCCCCCAGCGCCGCCGCCGATGCCGCCGCGGCCGCGCCCGACGTCGAACAGGCTCATCGCCCGGGTGAGGGCGACGTAGGTGTTGGCGTCGAAGCGGCGGGCCAGCTTGTCGGCGTGGTGGTCGAGGTACGACTCGCACGGCGAACCGGCCGCCGTCGTAGCGGGTCCTCGCCCTCCTGCGGGTCGCGGCCGAAGCGCAGGCCGAGCTCGGTCTCGCAGCGGTAGGTCAGGTGCGCGATGCGGCGGGCGATGCCCATGCCCGACGTGCGGGCCCTCGCCGTCGGCGGCGTCGTAGTAGTCGCCGCCGCGGAACGCGGGATCGGCGCGGATCGCGTCGATCTGGACCGCGTGGGTGCCGATCTGGTCCGCGCTGACCGCGGCCGTCGATCCGAGCACCAGGCCGCCGCGGACGCGGTCGGGGTGGCGCACCATCCACTCCAGCACGCGCATGCCGCCCATCGAGGCGCCGAGCATCAGCGCCCAGGTGTCGATGCCGAGCAGGTCGGTCAGCGCGGAACTCGACCTCGACCATGTCGCGGACGGTGACGACCGGGAACCTGCTGCCCCACGGCCGGCCGTCGGGGGCGAGGGACGACGGGCCCGGTCGTGCCCTGGCAGCCGCCGAGCACGTTGGCGCAGACGACGAACCACTCGTCGGTGTCGATCGCGCAGCCCGGGACCGACGAGGCCGTCCCACCAGCCGGCGGTGCGGTGGCCGGGCCCGGCGCTGCCGGCGACGTGGGAGTCGCCGGTGAGCGCGTGGCAGATGTAGACCGCGTTCGAGCGGTCCTCGTTCAGCGTTCCCCAGGTCTCGTAGGCGACGCGCACCTGCGGGATGACGCCCGCCGGACTCGGTGCGTGAGGTCGCCGACCTCGGCGAACCGGCGCTCGCCCACGGGGTCCCCCTCCCGCCAGGCACCGCTGGCGGGAGGCAGACCCTCGTAGGAGAGCGGGCCGTACTCGGGCAAGGTCAGGCCTCCTTCGCAGCCCGGAAGCCCGCGTCGAGGTCGGCGAGGATGTCGTCGATGTTCTCGATGCCCGACGGCGAGGCGCACGAGGCCGGGCGTGACGCCGGCCGCCGCCTGCTCCTCGGGGGTGAGCTGCGAGTGCGTCGTCGACGCCGGGTGGATCACGAGGCTGCGCACGTCGCCGATGTTCGCCACGTGGCTGTGCAGCTCGAGCGCGTCGACGAAGGCCCGGCCGGCCTCGACGCCGCCCTTGATCTCGAAGGGAGCACCGCGCCGGTGCCCAGCGGCGCGTACTTCTGGCCGCGCTCGTACCACGGGCTCGACGGGCAGGCCCGCGTAGTTGACGGACTCGACCTCGTCGCGGCCCTCGAGCCACTCCGCCACGACCTTGGCGTTCTGCGACGTGCCGCTCGATGCGCAGGGACAGCGTCTCGAGGCCCTGGGCGATGAGGAACGCGTTGAACGGCGAGACCGCGGCACCCGAGGTCGCGCAGCAGCTGGACGCGCGCCTTGAGGATGAACGACAGGTTCGCGCCGAACGCCGAGCCGACGCCGAGGTCACGGGCGTACACGAGGCCGTGGTAGCTCGGGTCGGGCTGGTTGTAGTTCGGGAAGCGCTCGGGGTACTGCGCGTAGTCGAAGGTGCCCGCGTCGACGATGACGCCGGCGATCGACGTGCCGTGCCCGCCGATGTACTTCGTGGCCGAGTGCACGACGATGTCGGCGCCCCACTCGAACGGGCGGATCAGGTACGGCGTCGCGACCGTGTTGTCGACGATGAGCGGGACGCCGACCTCGTGCGCGACCGCCGCGACGGCCTCGATGTCGAGGATGTCGTTCTTCGGGTTGGCGATCGTCTCGCCGAAGAACGAGCTTCGTGTTCGGCTGCACGGCCGCGCGCCACGACTCGGGATCGTCCGGGTTCTCGACGAACGTGATCGTGATGCCCGAGCTTGGGCAGCGTGTAGT
The DNA here is from genome assembly GCA_963707385.1 of uncultured bacterium. Taxonomy (GTDB): domain Bacteria; phylum Actinomycetota; class Actinomycetes; order S36-B12; family S36-B12; genus UBA10649. Next base: position 546,425 of record CAVPPK010000009.1, read on the forward strand.
GGAACAGGTTGTAGGTGCCGCCGTAGAGGCTCGGGCTCGAGCACGATGTGGTCGCCGGCCTCGGCGATGTTGAGGATGGCGAGCGTCTCGGCCGCCTGGCCGCTGGCGACCAGCAGGCCGGCCACGCCGCCCTCGAGCGCGGCGATGCGGTCCTCGACGACGGCCTGCGTCGGGTTCATGATCCGCGTGTAGATGTTGCCGAGCTCCTTGAGCCCGAACAGGTTCGCGGCGTGCGTCGTGTCGTGGAAGATGTACGACGTGGTCTGGTAGATCGGCAGGGCGCGGGCGTTGGTGGTGCCGTCCGGCGACTGGCCGGCGTGGATCTGCTTGGTCTCGAAGGACCATGCGTTGCTCATGTGGGGCTCCTTGGGGATCCGCCGTCAGGCGGGGCTGGGGTACGGACGGGGGTGCGCGTGAGGGGCGCACGGGTACGGCTGTGCCCTCGGACAGACGTCCGGGACCGGGGTTCCGCTATGACGTCGCCCTCACGGCGACGTGGCTCAGCGGCTCTGCATTCGACAACAACAGCACATGTCAGACCTCGCACACTCCGGGGTCTTGCCTTGTGCAAGACCCGCGCTTGCCCGCCAGGCGGGCCAGGTCTTCATCCGGAGCACCCCACCGCGGTGGAGGGTTGCCGTCCAGCTAGCCGGAGCTGATCGCTGGAACTCTTGACCTGCGGGAAATATAGCGGCCCCTCCGGGTACCGACAAGTCGGGTCAGGACGCCGCCGATCGCGTCAGGTCCGCACCGTGCCGGCAGTCGGTCGCGCGTGAGTCCGGCCATGCTCTCCCGCCACGCGGACGGCGGCAGGCCCGCGCCTGCGAGTGACGCCGCCAGGAGTGCTGCCAGCGAGTACTCGGCAGTCGTCGTGCCGCGCGCGATCGACCGCGATGTGCGCGCGGGCCCCGTCGCCCAGCAGCCACGCGGCGATCGGCGGCGCACGACGCCACCGGGGCCACGTGTCCCGGGGGGCGCGCTGCGCAGCGACGACGCTGACAGTCGATCGAGGGCGCGACTGCAGCGCCGTCGGGGTCCCAGTGCGACATCTCCCACAGCACGGTGTCGCGCACGCGGACGTCGCCGAGTCCGCGCACGGGTCCGCGATGCGCTCCGCCCGTCTCAGGTCCGTTGCCACGCGCCCGTCCGCGAGCAGCCGCAGGGCGCTCGGCGATGCGCTCGTCGCGCCACTGCTCGCGAGCAGGTCCCGGCGGCACGTCGGGCAGGGCGGCGAGGGCCGACGGCCACGAGGGCCTGCTTGACCTCGTCGGGGCCGAGCGAGTCGCTCGAGGGTCTCGCGGGCAGCCAGCGGGCGCCCGGCCGGCGATGGTGAACTCCGCGGCCACCGCGGACGGCGGTCTGCGGCTCGACCAGGCGGCCCTCCGTCGGGCAGCACTGCTCGTCGTCGCACAGCAGGCTCCACCACCGTCCGTCGTCGATGCGCAGCAGCGTCGCGCACCTCGATCCCCGCCTCGGCGGCGCGGTCGACGACGAGGTCGCCAGCGAGCGCGGGATCGGCCGGGTGCGCCGACGCCAGCGACGAGGATCAGCTCGTCGGCGGTGTCGGCCAACGGGTGGTGCCACATGCGCCGCCAGCCAGGCGCTGTGGTCGTCCGCGCTGATCGGCAGGTCGAGCCGCTGGGTCAGCGCGATGCGACCGTCCTGGAGCCACACGACCACCGCGCTCTCGCGGGGATGGAACCCCAGCAGGTACGGCACGGCGGCGACGAGCGCGTCGGGGCTGCGCAGGACGAGGTGGTCGAGGACGGGCGCGGGTGTCGGTGTCATGGCGGCACGCTGCCCGAGTGGTCAGCGCTGCCGGAACCCGCTCACCTGGCCGGTGGACGGGCGACCAGCGCGCGACGCCGCCTGTGGATGGTCGTCAGCCGAAGATGGACAGCAGGTCGTCGACCGACGACTCGCGCTCGGCCGGGTGCCGCAGGTGCTGGCCGCGGGTGACGATGTAGTGGTTGCGCCGACCGGAGCGCTCCTTGACCACGTAGCCGGCCCGCTCGAGGTCGCGCACGATCAGCTGGACGGCCCGCTCGCTGATCCCGACCCGGGCGGCGAGCTCGCGCAGACGCGCGTCCGGCGACTCCTTGATCGCCACGAGCACGTGACCGTGGTTCGAGAGGAAGGTCCACGACGTGGTGGGCGCTCCGGCCGCCGCCTCGTGCGCCATGGCCTACGCCTCCGAGGCCACGCCGTCGAGGTCGATGGACAGCACCTCGCACGGCCAGGCGCCCGTGGGCGCGTCGACCCAGACGGTGTGCCCGGTGCGCGCGCCGATGAGCGCGATGGCCAGCGGCGACGTCGCCGAGATCCGCTCGTCGTCGAGGAAGGCCTCGTCCGGGTGCACCGGGCCGGACCCATGCCGTCGTGCCGTCCTCGAGGACGACCTCGACGCGCATGCCCAGGTCGACCCGGCCGTCGACGGCCACCGGGTCGATGCCGATCACGTCGGCCTGCGCGAGCAGCGTGTCGATGCCGTTCGCCTCCTCGAGCAGCCGCTCGAAGTCGGCCACGACGCGCTCGTCGCGCTCGGTCTCGACCAGCAGCGGTCGCATGTCGGGCAGCCGCCGCTCGCGGATGTCGGTGGCGCGCTCCTCGAGCCGGACGTAGCCCTCGCGCGTCAGCTGCGGACGGCCCTGGCGCTCGCCCGGGCGGTCCGGTCGGGTGGTGCTGCGTGGCATGCGTTCCTCCGTTGTCCGTTGATACCTGCAGTCTATTTCGTGTTTTCGAGGGCGGCAAGCCGGCCGGGCAGCGTGACCCAGGTCGGGTGCTTGGGCGGCACCGCGTCCCCCGACGACTCGCCGCGCATGCGCCGCACGACCCAGGGCGCGAGGTGCCCGGTCGTCCAGCCGCAGGTGCGACGCCGCCTGCGCCGTGCGGCGGCGGACGCGGCCCCGGCACGGCCGGCGTCCGCCACGACGGATCGCCGACCCCCAGCGCCTCCAGGGCCGTGTGGGCCGCGAGCCGATGGCCCGCCGGGCGACAGGTGCAGCCGGTCCTCGTCCCACAGCCGGTCGTCGTCGTAGGCCGCGACCTCCCAGAAGCTCACGAGGTAGCAGTCGTAGTGCTCCGCGATGGCGCGCACCGCGGAGTTGTAGCGCGCGGATGCGCTCCCGCACCGGGGCCATCGCCCGCGACCGGCGGGCCGGGTCGCCGAACGCGAACAGCAGCACGTCGCAGCCCGTCGTCGCGCAGCGCGCGCACTCCGTTCTCGAGTGCGGTCGCGAGCGGATCCAGGTCGAAGCGCCGGCGCAGGGAGTCGTTGACCCCGACGGCGATGCTCGCCAGGTCCGGGTCCGAGGGCGAGCGCGGCCGGCACCTGCTCGGCGATCACCTGCCGGACGAGCCGGCCGCGCACCGCGAGGTTCGCGTACTCGATGCCGTCAGCACCGTCCGCTCGGGCACGCATCGGCCAGGGACTGGGCCACCCGGTCCGCCCAGCCCACGATGTCGGCCGTCGGGGCCGACCTCGTCCATCAGGCCCTCGGTGAAGCTGTCCCCCAGCGCGACGAACCGGCGCCAGTCTCGTGCGACGGGCCGGTTCGCCATCGACGACGATCGCGAATCCACGTGCTCAGGATAGGTAGCGGCGCCCGGACATGAAGAGACCTGGTCGTCGAGGGCTTCCCCTCCCGCGACGACCAGGTCGGCACAACCCTAGGGACGGCACGCGCGCCGGCCGGTGCACCGACACGCCGGCGAGTCGTCAGGCCGGTGCTCCGGCCGTCGGGCCGGCGCGACCGTCGCGAAGGTCTCGTTGGCCTTCTTGAACCACGTGATCAGCGCGATGATGCCGATGATGATCTGCGGCACGTACGACGCCGCGCGCCAGACCAGGTCGGCCGCCGTCGCGTCGCCCGCGCTGGTGCCGACGCTCTGCAGCAGGGCGATGATCACGGCGTCGACGGTGCCGAGGCCGCCCGGCGTGATCGGGACCATGAGCATGATCTGCGCGGTGGCGAAGGCCCCGAACGCCGCCAGCACCGACGTGCCCGCCTCGCCCCAGCCCTCGACGCCCCGCAGGGAGACGTAGAAGATGAGGAACTGCGTCATGATCACGCCCAGCTGCGCGAGGGTGATGACGAGCCAGCGCCGCTTGAGCAGCCCGTACATGTCGGCGCGGAACTTGGTGATGGGCGCGACGAGGTCCATGTCGCCGAGCGCCTTGATGCGCGGCCGCAGCGGCTTGACCAGCCGGTTGCCGAGGTGGCCCACCTTGATGGCCAGCGGCTCGGACCGCATGACGAGGACGAAGACGACGATGGCGACCACCAGGATCACGAGGCCGAGCACCGCCGCCCAGGCGTACTCGCAGGTCGCCGCCGGACATGGACAGCGCGATGCACGCCGAGGATCGGGCAGGCCGAGGCTGACGAAGATGCTCCACAGCCCGACTGCGGTGATCGCCGCCGTGGCCACCGTGCCCGGGATCTTGTAGGTCGCGAGCATGGCGTACTGCACGGCCAGGCCGAAGGCGCCGCCGGCCGGGCACGCCGTTGCTGATCGCGAAGGCGGCCTGGTTGAGCTGCTCCGAACGCCAGAACCGCAGGCCCGGGGTGGCCGCCATGAACGGGAAGCCGTAGGCGATCAGGTAGATGACGACGGAGACGCCGATGACGATCATCGCCCCGACGCCCATGTCCTGCAGCGCGATGAGGGCGTCCTCGTAGCTGCCGATCTGCGGGATCACCTTCCAGAAGATCAGGACGATGACCGCGAGGCCGATGACGCCGAGGATGATCGACTTCTTCTTGTCCAGCTTGGCCGTGACGGACGACGTGACTGGGACCTCGGGCTCCGACATGGGGCGAGCCTGCCACACCATGCGCCGATAAGGGGGGCACCTGCAGGTCCCGAATCGGCATTGGGCAGGATGCGATCATGCGGCTGGATCACATCTCGTACGCCTGCACCACCTCCGAGCTCGCCGACGTCGTCCAGCGCATCGGCGGTGACCTCGGCGCGACCTTCGTCGACGGCGGCCGGCATCCCTCGTTCGGCACCCGCAACTTCATCCTGCCCCTGGCCAACGGCTGCTACGTCGAGGTCGTGTCGGCGCTCGACCATCCCGCGGCGGAGAAGGCCCCGTTCGGCCGCGCGGTCGCGCAGCGCGCCAGCGACGGCGGCGGCTGGATGAGCTGGGTCGTCGCGGTCGACGACCTCGCACCCGTGGAGGCATCGGCTCGGTCGCGAGGCACGCGACGGCCACCGCATCCGGCCCGACGGCAAGGACCTGTGCTGGCGGCAGATCGGCGTGCTCGAGGTCATGACCGATCCGCAGCTGCCCTTCTTCATCCAGTGGTCCAGCCCCGCCGAGGACCACCCGTCCACGGGCGGCGCCGCTGTCGGGATCGAGCGCATCGAGATGTCCGGTGACCCCGACGCCATCAGCGAGTGGCTCGGCACCGACCACGAGGTTCCCCTCGACGGGATCACGGTCGACTGGGTCGAGGACGAGGAGCCGGGCATCGTGGCCATCTGGTTCTCCACCCCGCACGGCGCCGTCCGCATCGACTGACCAGCACAGAGGAGACCCGCATGTCCGCCTTCACCCCCGTCCCGCACGACTCCCTCACCTGGGAGAAGAACGTCCTCGGATCCGAGGTCACCCGCCTGCGCACCGACGGCGCCATGCTCACTGTCGTGCACGGCCGTGCCGGCGACGTCGTGCCGGCGCATGGCTACAGCAAGGGCTGCGTGACCTACGTCGTCACGGGTCGCATCCAGATCGACGACGCCGTGCTCGGCGCGGGCGACGCGGGCACCTACGCCGCCCCGGGCGGCTACTTCAGCGTCAAGTTCCTCGAGGACGCGACCTACGTCGTGGCGCGCGCGTCCGACGACGAGATCACCGTGCCCGACATCGGCGAGCGCGCCGCGCACAACCTCGACGCCTGAGTAGTCTCGCCGCATGAGCGGCACAGAGGCACCCGAACAGTCCAGCGCCGACGGGATCCCCGGCACGCTCAAGGTCACGGCTGGCCTGACGTGGCGCGTGCTCGTCGTCCTCGCCGGAGTCGTCGTCGTCGGCTACGTCATGAACGTCATCTTCCCGGTGGTGTTCGCGCTGTTCTTCGCGACTGCTGATGACCGCCTGGTGCCAGCCGCTCATGAACCTGTTCCACCGCTTCCTGCCCAAAGTGCTGTCGATGGTGCTCGCGCTGCTCATCATCGGCGCTGCCGTCGTCGTGATCCTGGGCAGTCGTCATCCGCTCGAGCATCGGCGAGGGTCCCAAGCTGGTGGCCTCCGTGCAGGGCGGCATCTCCGAGATCGAGCAGTGGCTCAGGACCGGTCCGCTGCACCTCACCGACGCGAACATCACCAACCTCCTCACCCAGGGCGAGAGCTGGGCCAAGTCCATCGCCGGCACTCTGGCGGGCGACGTCATGGGCGCCCTCGGGTCGGTCGGCACACTGGTCATCGCGGGCTCGGTGTTCTTCTACGGCGTCGTCTTCTTCCTGCTCACGCCGAACCAGATCTGGGACTGGCTCGTCGGCTGGATGCCCACGCGCATGCAGAGCCCGGTCGACGTGTCCGGGCACCTCGCCTGGGACGCCATCTCCGGGTACACGCGCGGCATCGTCATCGTCGCCTTCGCCGACGCCCTGCTCGTGTTCATCGGCCTGACGATCCTGCAGGTGCCGCTGGCGCCGGCGCTCGCCGCCGTCGTGTTCCTCGGCGCCTTCATCCCCGTGATCGGCGCCCCGATCGCGACGTTCTTCGCCGCGGTGGTCGCGCTGGCCGAGCGCGGTCCCGTCGTCGCGCTGCTCGTCGATCGGGCTCACCGTGCTGGTGGGCTCGTTCGACGGCGACGTCCTGCAGCCGCTCGTGATGGGCAAGGCCGTCAGCCTGCATCCGCTGGCCATCGTCTTCGCCATCGCCGCCGGCGGCATCGCGCTCGGCATCGTCGGTGCGCTCATCGCCGTGCCGGTCGCGGGCGCCATCTACAGCGTCACGAAGTACCTCACCGGCCGCGATCCGGAGCACCCCTACCCGGCGGTGCCACCAGCCCCTTCCCAGCTGACTGGAGGCGCGTGGCCGGGTGCCGACGCGCAGAACCGGCCACGAGCCTCCACTCACCGGGGCTCGAGCGCCGGCTTCCACAGGCTCGCCTCGCGGGGCGGCGCCCGTCCACCGGGCGCGACGGGAGGGTGGCGCGCGACCGAGCGCCAGCGGTGGGCTCCGGCCATGCACGACTCCGCACTCCCCTCCGCGCCCGGACGCGCCTTTCCTCGTCACCCGCTCCGGCGGCTGCAGGACTGACCCGGCGCCAGACCCGCAGTGTGCGCCTGGCCGCTCCGTCCGCGGGCGTGCGACTGCTGCGCGATCTGCCGCCCGACGCCTACCGCGCGGCAGCCGTCCTGGGCGCAGGCCCGGACGCCGTGCTCACCGACCTGTCCGCTGCACGCCATTGGCGATCGCCGCTGCCGCCGTGGCTGACGGAGGAATCGGGCACCGTCACAGTGAGCCGGCCGGCGGGTGGCGGGCGCCCGGAACGTCGCGACACCCACGGCAGGCGCGTGCTCCTGCCGGCCGAGCACGTGACGGTGCTCGACGGGGTCCGGATAACCACCCCTGCGCGGACGTGGCTCGACTGCGCAGCCCGACTGCCACTGGTCGCATGCGGTCGCCTGGGCGATGACATCCTGCGCCGCGAGACTGGCGGACGAAGGTGATCTCGCTGCTCTCGTCGGATGGGCGCCACGGCGTCGGGGCATCGTCATCGCGCGAGCGGCGCTGCCCCTGCTCGATCCGCAGATCGGAGTCGCCTCGCGAGTCGATCGTCCGCGTGCACCTCGTGCGTTTCGGCCTCCCCCGGCCCGTCTGCAACCTGGACGTGTTCCACGATGACGCGTGGGTGGCCCGGGTCGACATCGCCTGGCCGGAGGCGCTGCTCGCGGTCGAGTACGACGGCATGGGCCACCTCGACGAGGGCCAGCGGCGCCGTGACGCTTGGCGGCGCAATGCCCTGCAGCGGGCCGGCTGGCTGGTGATCACTCTCACCGTCGGACGACCTGCGGCACCCGGACCTGATGTGCCGCCGGATCGCGGAGGCCTACGCCGAGCGCCTCCGCACCCGCTGAGTGGAGGCGCGTGGCCGGGTCCCGCGCGCGAAAGCCGGCCACGAGCCTCCACTCATCGAGTAAGTGGGACGTGGCAGTCGGCGAGGTGGTCGTCGACCAGTCCGCACGCCTGCATCGCGGCGTACATCGTCGTCGGTCCCACGAACACGAAGCCCTGGGCCTTCAGGGCCCTGCTCAGCGCTGTCGACTCGGCGGTGACGGCGGGCACCTCGGCCAGTGACGTGGGGCGGGCGCGACGCGGGAGGCGCGAAGGACCACACCAGCTCGTCGAGGCTGCCCCCGGAGTCCTGAAGCGTCAGGAGGGCGCGCGCGTTGGTGATGGTCGCCTCGATCTTGCGACGGTTGCGGACGATGCCGGCGTCCGCCATCAGCCGCTGCACGTCGGGCTTCGTCGTACGCGGCGATGACCTCCGGGTCGAAGCCGGCGAAGGCAGACGCGGAAGCCGGCGCGCTTGCGCAGGATCGTGAGCCACGACAGGCCCGACTGGAAGGCCTCGAGGGTGATGCGCTCGAGCAACGGCGACGTCACCGTGGACAGGGACTCCCCATTCGGTGTCGTGGTACCGGCGGTAGTCGTCCGTCGAGTCCGCCCACGGACACCGAGCGACCCCGTCCGAGCCGATCGCCACTGCCTGCACGGATCGACCCTAGGCGATGTGGTCGAGCGCGTTGGCCACGATGGCGTCGTGCACGTACTCCGCCAGCCCGCCTTCGATGTCGTCGTAGCGCGCCCGGAAGCGGGGATCCGCGACGTACATGTCGGCCAGGCCCACCTGCATGTCGTGCGAGCAGGGGTAGAACCACGTGTCGATGTGCAGGCGATGACGCTCGGCCGCCGCCCGGGCACGCTCGCCATCCGAGGGCAGTCCCTCGCGCAGGCACGCGGCCAGCTCCTGCCTCGATCGCCGCCGACTCCGCGCCCAGACGCGTGCCAGTCGTCCTTCGTGTAGCGCGACGTCCGCCGATGCGACTCGCGGTAGGCGTCCGTGTCCCCCCACCTCTCCTCGGCCTCGGCTGCGTACTCGGTCGGATCGTGCTCGCCGAAGACCTCGAGGATCTCGTCCGGGTCGAGGTTGATGCCCATCGTTGCCGCCTCCCATGCTCGCGTCAGTGCCTGCACTTGCCGGTCCAGGTCCGCCGCGCGGGTGCGCAGCAGGTCCAGCTGCCGGCCCAGATGCTCCACTCGATCCACGTCCCCGTCGTCCAGCAGGGCGCGGATGTCCGCCAAGGGCACCCCGCACGCCCGGTAGGCGAGCACGTGGCCGAGCCGCTCGACGTCGCCGCGAGAGTAGGTGCGGTAGCCGGCGGTCGTTCGGTCGGACGGGACGAGCAGGCCGATCTCGTCGTAGTGGTGCAGGGCGCGGACGGTGATCCCGCTCATGCGCGCGAGATCGCTCACCGTGTAGCTGGTGTCCGCTTCCATGACGACGACGCTAGGCCCTCACGTCACGTGAGGGTCAAGGGGACGCGGACGGGTCCTGGCAGGCCGGGGCCGCGTCGAATGCCGCCTGCAACTCCTCGTTCGCACCCGAGACGCCGTCCGTGATGACGCCCACGAGGGCCGTGCCCGCCTCGAAGGCCGCCTTGCCGGCGACCAGGGCCTTGCCCGCCTCCGCGACCCCGGCGACCACGTTCTCCGCGTTGACCATGGCGTCGAGGGACTGCTGCGTCGCGGTGATGGCCTCGCGTCGTGTCGTCCTTCGCCTTGGTCGCCGCGACGACGAAGTCGTTCGCCTCCTGGAAGTCGACAGGGACAGCCTGCAGCTCGGTGCCCAGCACCTGCAGCGCGCTGCCTACGGACAGGGCCTGCACGCGCAGCTGGCGGTCGATCTGCTCAAGGGCCGACCTGTCGGACGTCACGTCGTACGAGAGGTTGCGCCCCAGCGCGGACACGGCGGCCTTCAGGTTGTCGCGCGCGGCGCAGACGCCGTCGGCCCACACGATGGGCGCCGGGGTGGGCGTGGGCGACGGCACGGCTGCCGACGACGCCAGTGGACGACGCGTCGTCGGACCCGCAGCCGGCCAGCGACGACCGCAGGCCGAGCACCGCAGCGGCCGCGAGTGCCATGCCGCGCTTCACGGGATCTCCGACTGAGCGGCCCAGAGATTGACGTCGCTGTCGACGGCGAACTCGTCGATCGCGTCGAGCTCGTCGTCGGTGAACGCCAGGTTGCTGACCGCGGCGGCCGTCTCCTCCAGCTGGGCAGCACTGCTCGCTCCCAGCAGCGTCGTCGTGACGCGCGGGTCACGCAGGGTCCAGGCGACGGCCATCTGCGCCAGCGACTGGCCGCGGCGCTCGGCGATCGCCGCGAGGCCGCGGATGCGGTCGAGGTTCTCGTCGGACAGCATGCTCGGGAAGAGCGACTTGTCCTCGGCCGCACGCGAGCCCGGCGGGGACGCCGTCGAGGTAGCGGTTCGTCAGGAGCCCCTGCGCCAGCGGGCTGAACGTGATCGCACCCACGCCGGCCTCCTGCAGTGCGTCGAGCAGGCCGTCCTCGATCCAGCGGTTGAGCATCGAGTAGGACGGCTGGTGGATCAGCAGCGGAACGCCCATCTCGCGCAGGATGCGGGCGGCCTCGAGCGTGCGACGCGGCGAGTAGGAGGAGATGCCCGCGTACAGGGCCTTGCCCTGCTGCACCGCGGTCGCGAGGGCACCCATGGACTCCTCGAGCGGAGTGTCCGGGTCCGGCCGGTGGTGGTAGAAGATGTCGACGTAGTCGAGTCCGAGGCGCGCGAGGCTCTGGTCGAGGCTGGCCAGCAGGTACTTGCGCGAGCCGAGGTCGCCGTACGGCCCGGGCCACATGTCCCAGCCCGCCTTGCTGGAGATGACCAGCTCGTCGCGAAGGCCGGCGAAGTCCTCCTTCAGGATCCGGCCGGCGTTGATCTCCGACGTGCCGAAGGGCGGGCCGTAGTTGTTGGCCAGGTCGAAGTGCGTGATGCCGAGGTCGAAGGCCTTGTGCATGATCGCCCGCTGCGTCTCCAGCGGCTTGTCATCGCCGAAGTTGTGCCAGAAGCCGAGCGACACGGCGGGCAGCAGCAGTCCGCTGCGGCCGCAGCGTCGGTAGGGCATGCGGCCGTCGTAGCGACCGGCATCGGGCACGTACTGATCGATCATCGGCATGGGCCGATTCTGTCACCGACCGGTGGTCACCGGCGCCACGACGCCAGCACGCGCTGGTACTGCGCCCGCTCGTAGGCGCCGGGGTCGCGCACGGCGTGCTGCGCGACGCTGCCGCGCAGCTGGTCGACCGACTCGTACTCCCCCGCGCTCATCCACGTCGGTCAGCTCCGTCGAGGATCCCGGCCGCCCGCTCGGGTCCCTGACGGAGCATCTCCGACGCTGTCATGACGACGTCGGCACCGGCCAGCAGCCCCTTCGCCACGTCGGCACCCGAGGCGACGCCGGACGTGAGGGCGAGCGAGGTGGCGGGCAGCCGGGGGCGCAGGATCGCGATCCATCGCAGTGGCAGCCGCAGCTCGCCCGGACGCGACAGCTCGAGCCGCGGCGTGACGTCGAGCGTCTCGAGGTCGAGGTCCGGCTGGTAGAAGCGGTTGAACAGGACGAGACCGTCGGCCCCCGCCGCCACGACCTGCGCGGCGAAGTTGGCGAACGACGAGAAGTACGGCGACAGCTTGACCGCGACGGGCACGTCGACCGCGTCGCACACGGCCGCGACGAGCTCGAGGTACCCGCGCTCGACGTCGGCGGAGGTCAGGTCGGGGTCGACCGCCACGTCGTACATGTTCAGCTCGATCGCCTGGGCACCGGCGCTGACGAGGTCCTGCGCGTACCGCACCCACCCGCCGGCCGAGCGCCCGTTGACGCTGGCGATGACCGGGATCTCGAGGCGCTCGACGGCCTCCTCGACGAGGAGCACGTGCCGCTCGAGCCCGAGGTGGTCGAGGTCGACGTCCGGGAAGTAGTCCATCGCCTCGCCGGAGACGCCGGCGCCGGTCTCGCGTCGCTCGTGGAAGGTGATGGCCTCGGACTCGACCTCCTCCTCGAACAGGCTGGGCAGCACGACCGCGCCGACGCCCGCGTCCTCGAGCCGGAGCAGCGAGTCGAGCTTGCCCGTCGCCGGCGAGGGCGACGCGACCAGCGGCGTCGCCAGCTCCAGTCCCAGGTAGGTGGTCCGCAGCGCGGTCATGACTCGCCCCTCTCTGCCAGCTCCTCCTCGGGATCGTGCGTCGCCGACCGCCTCGTGCTCGTCGACGGGGATGTTGCGCTCCACGCCGGCGAGCTGCTCGTAGTAGTGCCATCTCTCGTCGACGTCGGCCTGCGCGAGCGCCTGCAGGTGCTCGGCCCGCTGCGGGATCGCTGCGCGTCAGCACGGCGAAGCGCGTCTCGTTCTCGTGGAACTCGTGCAGCGGCACCGTCGGCTTCTTCGAGTCGAGGCTGAACGGGTGGGTGCCCTGCTCGGGACTCGGGTGGTAGCGGTAGAGCGGCCAGTAGCCCGAGGCCACCGCCTGCTTCTGGTGCGTCATCGAGGTCGACATCTCGATGCCGTGCGCGATGCACGTCGAGTACGCGATGACCAGGCTCGGTCCGTCGTGCGCCACGGCCTCGCGCATCGCGCGCACCGTCTGCGTCTCGTTGGCCCCCAGCGCGATCTGGGCCACGTACACGTCGCCGTAGGCCTGGGCGAGCAGGCCGAGGTCCTTCTTGCGGGTGGTCTTGCCGTTGCTGGCGAACTTGGCCGTCGCCGCGCGCGGCGTCGACTTCGACGCCTGGCCGCCGGTGTTGGAGTACACCTCGGTGTCGAGCACCAGGATGTTGACGTTGCGGCCGCTGGACAGGACGTGGTCGAGGCCGCCGAAGCCGATGTCGTACGCCCAGCCGTCGCCGCCGATGATCCACACGGAGACCGGGCACGAGCGCGTCCGCGAGGCTGTCGAGGGCTCGGCGCGCGCTCGTCGGTGCGGCCGGCGAGCCTCGTCGCGCAGCTGCACGACCAGCTCGCGCTGCCGGGCGATGCCCTCCTCGTCCTCGGGTCCGGGCTCGTCCTCGAGGATCGCGCGGGCCAGGTCGCTGCCGACCTCGTCCGCCATCTCGGCCAGCAGCCGTCGGGCCTCGTCGCGCTGCGCGTCGGCGCCGAGCCGCATGCCCAGCCCGAACTCCGCGTTGTCCTCGAACAGCGAGTTGCTCCAGGCCGGCCCGCGGCCCGAGCGGCGTCGCTGGCCCACGGGGTGGTCGGCAGGTTGCCGCCGTAGATGGACGAGCAGCCGGTCGCGTTGGCGACCACCATGCGATCGCCGAACTGCTGGCTGAGCAGCTTCAGGTACGGCGTCTCGCCGCAGCCGGAGCACGCGCCGGAGAACTCGAACAGCGGCTGCAGCAGCTGCGAGCCCTTGACGGTGTCATGCCGCACCGCGCTCCGGTCGATCTCGGGGATGCCGAGGAAGAAGTCGTAGCGGACCCGCTCGACGTCGCGATGCTCGATGGCCGGCAGCAGGTCGATGGCCTTGTGCTTCGCCTCGGACTTGCTGCGCGCCGGGCACACGTCGACGCAGATGCCGCAGCCGGTGCAGTCGTCGGGCGCCACCTGGATGGTCAGCCGGGTGCCGGCCGGCAGCTCGCGTCCGCCGTAGGCCTTGCTCAGGAAGTCCGTCGGGCGCACCGTCGAGGTCCTCCGCCGGGGTAGGCCTTCATCCGGATCGCGGCGTGCGGGCAGACGATCGCGCACTTGCCGCAGTCGATGCACAGGTCGGCGTCCCACACCGGGATCGCGTCGGCGAGGCTGCGCTTCTCCCACCGGGCCGTCCCGGTCGGGAAGGTGCCGTCGACCGGCAGGGCGCTGACCGGCAGCAGGTCGCCCTCGCCCGCCAGCATCCGCGCGGTGACGTCGCGCACGAAGTCCGGTGCGCCCGCGGCGACGGCGGGCAGCATGCGCAGGCGGGAGTCCGCCGACGCGCTGCGGCTCCACGCGGTGCATCTCGAGCAGTGCCCGGTCGACGGCCGCGTGGTTGCGCTCGACGACGGTGCGGCCGCGACGCGCGTACGCCTTCTCGATGCTCTCCTTGACCAGGCGCACGGCGGTCTCGCGATCGATGCACGTTCGACAGCGCGAAGAAGCACGGCTGCATGACGGTGTTGATGCGTCCGCCGAGGCCGACCTCGCGCGCGATACGGCTGGCGTCGACCGACCACACGGTCAGGTCCTTGTCGATCACCTGCTGCTGGACCTCGCGCGGGAGGTGGTCCCACACCTCGTCCGCCGGGTACGGCGCGTTGAGCAGGAGCGGTCGCACCCGGGCGCGCGGTGCCGAGGACGTTGATGCGCTCGAGCAGGCCGAACTGGTGGCAGGCCACGAAGTCGGCGTTCTCGATGAGGTACGTGGAGCGGATCGGGTCGGGGCCGAACCGCAGGTGCGACACGGTGATGGAGCCGGACTTCTTGGAGTCGTAGACGAAGTAGCCCTGGGCCCAGAGGTCGGTGTGGTCGCCGATGATCTTGATGCTCTGCTTGTTCGCGCCGACGGTGCCGTCGCTGCCGAGGCCGTAGAAGACGGCGCTGCTCGCGCCCGACGCGATCGTGAAGTCGGGATCGCGCGGCAGCGAGAGGCGGGTGACGTCGTCGACGATGCCGACGGTGAAGCGGCGCTTCGGCGCGGCGGCGGAGAGCTCGGTGAAGACGGCCGCGACGTCCTGCGGGGTGAACTCCTTCGAGCCGAGGCCGTACCGGCCGCCGATGACGGTGGCGCGTCCGGCCGCCCTCCTGGAGGGCGAGGACCGCGTCGAGGTGCAGCGGCTCCGCGGGTGCGCCCGGCTCCTTGACGCGGTCGAGCACGGCGATGCTGGCGACGGTGGCCGGCAGGGCGTCGAGGAACGCCTCGACGGGGAACGGCCGGTACAGGCGCACCGTCACGAGGCCCACCTTCTCGCCCCGTCGGACCAGCTCGTCCACGACCTCCGCGGCGGCACCCGCGCCCGAGCCCATGAGCACGACGACGCGCTCGGCGTCCGGTGCACCGTGGTAGTCCACGAGCGAGTAGCGGCGGCCGGTGCGCTCGGCCAGCTCGTCGAACACCTCCTGCACGACCGCCGGCACGGCGTCATGGAACGGGTTGGCCGCCTCGCGCGCCTGGAAGAAGACGTCGGGGTTCTGCGCGCTGCCCCGCAGCACCGGACGCTCCGGCGTGAGGCCCCGCGCCCGGTGGTCGAGGACGTCGGAGAAGCGCACGAGCGCCCGCAGGTCGGCGTCGTCGAGCAGGCGCGATCTTGTCGACCTCGTGCGACGTGCGGAAGCCGTCGAAGAAGTGCAGGAAGGGAACGCGCGAGCGCAGCGTCGCCGCGTGCGCCACGAGCGCGAAGTCGTGGGCCTCCTGGACGCTCGAGGCGCACAGCAGCGCCCAGCCCGTGCCGCGGGCCGACATCACGTCGGAGTGGTCGCCGAAGATCGACAGGGCGTGGGTGGCGAGGGCGCGTGCGGCCACGTGGATCACCGCCGGAGTCAGCTCGCCGGCGATCTTGTACATGTTCGGCAGCATGAGGAGCAGCCCCTGCGAGGCCGTGAACGTCGTGCCGAGGGTTCCCTTCTGCAGGGCACCGTGCAGGGCACCGGCCGCGCCGCCCTCCGACTGCATCTCGACCACCTGCGGCACGGAGCCCCACAGGTTCGTCCGCCCGGCCGCGCTCCACGCGTCGGCGAACTCGCCCATGGCCGAGGAGGGCGTGATCGGGTAGATGGCGCATACATCACTGAGGCGGTGGGCCACCAGGGCCACCGCCTCGTTGCCGTCCAGGCAGGCCCACTCCACCACTGCATACCTCCACCGCTCGGTCCTGCCGACACTACGGGGGCGCAATTCGCCGCAACTAGGGTCATTCGTCCCCCGGCGGCCCGCCGAAGGGCGCGATATTCGGCAGTGGCGAGCACGAGCGACGAGGACGGCCATGAGCGACCGTGACCGCCGCAGTGCTGGTGGCGCCCGGGACGGTACGAGCTGCAGGAGTTCCCGCGGCCCGCAGCTGCCGGACGGCGCCCTGCTCATGCAGATGGAGATGTCCGGCATCTGCGGCACGGACAAGCACACCTACCTGGGCGAGACCAAGCAGTACGCCGGGCACCCCTGCCGAGACGGACACCCCGTTCCCGATCATCCAGGGCCACGAGAACGTCGGCGTCGTGTCCGAGATCACCCCCGCCGCGGCCGCTGGGCTGGAGTTCTACGGCAAGCCGCTGAAGGTCGGCGACCGGATCACGATGTGCCCCGACATCGTCTGCGGGCACTGCTACGAGTGCACGCACGTCATGGGCTACGTCTGGTGCGAGAACAGCGACTGCTACGGCAACTCGTACTCATCGGCCGACTGGCCGCACCTGATGGGCGGGTGGTCCGAGCAGATGTACATCCGCCCGGACACGTTCGTCTACAAGGTGCCCGAGCGGGCATGTCGCCCGCGGGTCGCCGTGCTCGCCGAGCTGATGGCGTGCGCGGCCTCGCTCGACAAGCTCAAGGAGTTCTCGTCCATGTCGCACGAGGGCTTCAACTCGGGCGACACCGTGGTCGTCATCGGCTCCGGTCCGCTCGGCCTCCTGCACATCGCGAAGGCCGACATGATGGGCGCCGGGCAGATCATCGCGACCGACCTGAGCGAGTCGCGCCTGGCATGTTCGCGAAGCGCATGGGCGCCGACGTCACGATCAACGCGTCGACCACGACGTCCGAGGAGCGCATCGACCTCGTCCACGAGCTGACGCGGCGGCCGCGGCGCCGACGTCGTCCTGCACATGGCCAACCGGCCCGCGTCGTTCGTCGAGGGCATCGAGATGCTCAAGCGCGGCGGGATGATGCTGGAGATGGGCGTGTTCGCCGACACCGGCGACGTCGACGATCAACGTGCACCGGCACGTCTGCAGCAAGAACATCCGGCTGATCGGGATCACCAACCACCCGTCCACCGGCTACGGCCCGGCCCTGCGACTGATGGAGCGCTACGCCGACCGCTACCCGCTCGAGGACATGGTCAGCCACGAGTACGCCGCTCGCGGACGTGGACGCCGCGATGCACATGAGCATGTCGCCGGAGAGCCTCAAGGTCGTGATGACGCCTAACGGCACCATCGCATGAAGGAGAACTCGCACCGACAGATGACCATCGACAGGAAGACAGCGGTCCTCTCGGGCGTCATCGTCGTGCTCCTGGTCGCCGTCGCGTTCCTCCTCGGCGCACGGGTGACCGCCGGCGGCGGACCCGGCAATGGTCGGCGTGGGGATGCACGGAGACGCTGCCGGCCCCGGGGCCGGGAACCTGTCCGGCTCGGACGTCATGTTCCTGCAGATGATGATCCCGCACCATCAGCAGGCCGTCGACATGTCCGTCCTCGCGCTGGCAGCCTCAGCGGACGAGGAGCTGCGCGCGCTCGCACAGGAGATCCGCGACGGCCAGGCAGCCGAGATCGTCCAGATGGAGGCGTGGCTCGCCGACGCTGACATGGACGCCGACCTCGGGCACCCGATGGGCTCCATGGGCATGGGCATGGGCGGAATGCTGAGCGACAGTGACCTGCGCGCGCTCCAAAGCGCGTCCGGCACTGAGTTCGACACGTTGTGGCTCGAAGGGATGATCCAGCACCACGACGGCGCCCTCCACATGATCCACATGATCGACGACAGCGCCAACCCGGAGCTGGCCGCCTTCGCCGTCAGCATCGACGCTGTTCAGTCCGCGCAGATCGACCAGATGACCACGATGCTGGAGCGGCTCGCCCCCTAGGTTCAGCGCACCGCAGCGACCAGCTCGGCCATCGACGCCTCTATCGCGGTGCACAGGTCGGCGATGTCGGGCACCGCGTCGGCGTCGGCGGTGGCGGCGATCGACAGGCGCCCGTCGTACGACACGATGCCGATGCTGATCCGGATGGACTGGCCGATCGGGATGTACGGGAACATCTCCACGAGTCGGCGACCCCCGAGGTAGAGGGGGTACTGGGGCCCAGGGATGTTGGTGGTCACGGTGTTCACGACCCGCTGGCCGACGGCCGCCGCGACCCGCGCGCCGAGGGACACCAGGGTGGGCGGGACGAAGTCAGCCGCGGCGACCATCGACTCGACCCCGACGGACATTCCGCCCGCCTTCAGGAGCCTCATCTGCGCCGACACGGCGGCCAGCCGACGGAGCGGATCGGCCTCGCCGATCGGGCAGGTCCGCGAACATCGCGCTCACCTGGTTGCCCAGGCGCCCGTGCGCCTCGGGCCGGCGAATGGACACCGGGACCAGCGACCGCACGAGGTCGTCCGCGACGGACTCGCCCCGCGCCGCGAGGTAGCGACGGAAGCCGCCGGCGATGGCCGCAAGCACGACATCGTTGAGGGTGCCGCCGACGGCGTCCTTGACCTCCTTGGCCTCCGCGAGGTCGGCCCGCGCCCAGGCCCAGAGCCGGTGCGGCCCGAGCGGACCGTTGAACACGCTCGTCGGGCGCACCGCGCGCCGTCCGACCTGGTTCAGCCCCCGCGCGCGCACGACGCCGTCGCGGACGATGGCGCCGGGATCCGAGAACGAGTGCCACGCCGCCGTGCCGAGCCGGCGCGGCAGCGACAGCGTCCAGGACGCGCCCTCGTTCACCACGTCGGCCGGCGTGGGAGCCGGGCGCGGCGCCCACGGTCGCACCGGCCACGGCGCCGCGTCCGCGTCGCGGTCCAGCAGCCTCTCGAGGATGTCGTGACCGGAGACCCCGTCGATCATGGCGTGGTGGACCTTGCTGATGACCGCCCACCGCCCGTCGGGCAGCCCCTCGACCAGCCACATCTCCCACAGCGGACGGTCGAGGTCGAGCCGCTGCGACATCACCCGTCCGGCCAGGGCGAGCAGCTGGTCCTCGCCGCCCGGGGCCGGGATGGCGGTGTGCCGCACGTGGTAGCGAAGGGAGAAGTGCGGGTCGTCCGCCCAGTACGGCCGGGCCACGTCGAGCGGCAGGCGCCGGACCCGCTGGCGGTAGCGCGGGACGGCGGGCAGCCGCGAGGCCACGTGCTCGCAGAACTCCTGGTAGCCCGGCCCCGGTCCGTCCAGCACGAGGAGCGAGCCGACATGCATCTGCTGGGCATCGTTCTCGAGCTGGAGGAAGCTCGCGTCCAGCGGTCGACAGCCAGTCGATGCCCTCGCTCGGGTCGGTCATCGGCCGGGCTCCCGCACGCCTCGAGCGAGCGCTGCCTGCGCCGCCATCTCCGGGTGGCCGGCCATCCAGTCGAGGATGCGGTCCGCCGTCCAGTCGGGGACCTCCAGCTGGGGAACGTGCCCGACCCCCTCCGCCACCTCGAACTGCCAGCGGGATTCGCCCGTGCCGCGGCACGCGCCGCCGCGATCGGGACGAGTCGATCGCGGTCGCCGTGGAGGAGCAGGACGGGCACGCGAATCGACTGCTGGGCCGCGCGGTACCGCCCGCTGTCGGCCAGCACCCACAGGAGCGACTGGGCCGCAGCGATCAGCTCGGCGTCGGCGTCGGGATAGTCGCGACGCTGGCGCGCCAGGTCGACGTGCTGCTCGACCACGTGGCGCGGGAACGCGGGATGGCGTCCGCGCAGCACAGTCGCAGCAGGTCGAGGGCCGCCTCGTCCGCCGTCGTGCGACTGCGTCGAAGCGACAGCAGCGTCCGACCGACAGCGGGCACCGCGAACAGGGCGAAGGTCGCCGGCGACGCGCGGGTCGGGACGCGCCGTCGGCCCGACCGGGAGGGCGGGGTCGACGCAGTACCAGGCCGGCGACGCTGCTCGGGCGACTCGGCGGCCTGCAGGATCGAGATCAGTCCGCCCATGGAGTTGCCGACGAGGATGACCGGAGTCCCCGAGACCTCCTCGAGGAAGCGCTGAAGCAGTCGCCGGTTGGCCTGCACTCCGGTCGACCGCGACCCCGCGCGCGTGTGGCCGAAGCCGGCCAGGTCGAGAGCGACCACCCGGCAGGTGGCCGTCAGCAGCGGCGCCAGCGCCGCCCAGTTGACCAGCGACCCACCGAGGCCGTGCACGCACACGAGGAGCGGGCCGTCCGGCGCACCCCCGTGGTCGACGTAGTGCACCGGTCCGTCGAGATCGACCCATGCCGACACGGGTGCCCTCGCGTCCCCGCGCCCGCTCGTCGTCATGGCCTGCGACGGTACCGAGGATGCCGCGCCCGTCGGGCGGTCGAGGCGCGGACGATCAGAGCGTCAGGAACACCTCGTCGCGCTCGAGCCGCGGGCTGCGCGGGAAGGTGCCGTCGGCCGCCGCATGGCCGATGTTCACGACGAGGCAGCGACTTCAGCGGCCCATCGCCGAGCAGCTCGCGGTCGACCCCCGCCGCGTCGAACCCGCCCATCGGGCCGGCGTCGAGGCCGATCGGCCCGCACGGCGAGGATGAAGTAGCCGGCCTGCAGGGTGGCGTTGAACCGGGCCGACTGCTCCCGTCGCTCGTCGTCGGCGAAGAGGTCCCGCGCGTCCGGCGCATGCGGCAGGAGCCGCGGGAGGTGCTCGTGGAAGTCCGTGTCGGCAGCGAGGATCGCGACCAGCGGTGCGGATGCCGACTTCGCGCGATTGCGCTCGGCCAGGTACGGCAGCAGCCGCTCCTTGGCCTCGCGGCGTCGAGACGAGCACGACCCGCAGCGGCTGCGTGTTCATGGCCGTGGGCGGGAAGCGGAGGAGGTCGTGCAGCCGCTCGAGCTCGGCCGGCGTCACCGGCTGCGTCGGTGAACCCGTAGGCGGTGTGCGCGTCGCGGAAGACGAGGTCGACGGCTGCGTCGTCGAGTGCCGGGCGTCAGGCTCGACGGGGCTGTCGAGCAGGATGGTCATCGGGGACTCCTCTGACGTCGTTATCCCGTCACAAGGTAATTGAGCGTTCAATCATTCCGTCGGACGACGTGACCCGCGTCACCCGCGCTCAGTAAGCGTTTACATGGCCCGTGACGGAGATACTGGCGCCGTGGACGTCAGCGAGATCCTGCAGAACTACGCCGATATCGCCGCCGAGCAGCCCCTGCTGCTGCTGACCGTGATCATGGCGGTGGGCGGCGCCCTCGGCTCGATCAAGATCAAGAGCTTCTCGCTCGGACCGGCCGCGGTCCTGTTCACCGCGCTGGCGTTCTCCGCCTACGACGACCGCCTCAAGCTCCCCCAGATCCTCGGCGTGTTCGGGCTGGCCGTGTTCGCCTACGTGATCGGCGTCGGTGCCGGGCCGTCGTTCTTCGCCGCCATGCGCACCGGCGGCCGCACCCTCGGCGTCGTCATCGGCGCCCTGCTGCTGGGCGGGCTGGTCACCGTCCTGGCCGCGAACGCCATGGGCCTCGAGGGACCGATCCTGTCCGGCATCTACGCCGGCGCCCTGACGAACACCCCCGCCCTGGCCGCCGCCACCGAGGCCTGGGCCTCGGACCTGCCCACGGTCGGCTACTCCGTGACCTACCTGTTCGGCGTCCTGGGCATGCTGCTGGCCGCGATGGTCGGGATGCGCATGTCGCCGCCGCGCAAGGCGCTGGCACCCGTCGTCGAGGACGCGCCCCCGCCCAAGCTCGACGGCATGACCGTCCGGGTCGAGACCCCGGGGCTGCCGGACCTCGGCACCCTCAGCGAGCAGTACGACCACCGCCTCGTCTTCTCACGCATCATGCGCGGCGACGCGCCCGGCCATCCGGGCGACGTCGACATCGCGACCGACGACGCCGTCCCCGTGCCGGGCGACATCATCACGGTCATCGGCGACCAGGAGACCGTGGACCGGTTCGTGACGGCCGTGGGCCACCCCTCGACGGTGGCCCTCACCCTCGACCGCTCGGAGGTCGACTACCGCCGCGTCGCCGTCTCGAACTCCAAGGTGGCCGGCCAGTCGCTCGACAGCCTGCACCTGCGGCGGCGTTTCGGCGCAGTCGCCACCCGGGTGCGTCGTGGCGACGTGGACCTGCTCGCCACCGACGACCTCGTCCTGCAGGTCGGCGACCGCGTGCGCATCGTGGCGCCGCGCTCGCGCATGCAGGACGTGACCGAGTTCCTCGGCGACTCCGAGCGCGGCGCTGCGGCCTACTCGATCACGAGCCTGTCCCTCGGCCTCGCGCTCGGCGTGCTCCTCGGCGAGCTCGAGTTCCCGCTGCCGGGCGGCGGGCACTTCGCCCTCGGCCTGGCCGGCGGTCCGCTGCTCGTCGGCCTCATCGTCGGCCGGGCCGGGCGCACCGGGCGCATCCTGTGGACCCTCCCGCACTCGGTCGCCAACACGCTGTCCCAGCTCGGGATGATGCTCTTCCTCGCCTACGCCGGCTCCAACGCCGGCTCCGCCCTGGCCGACGCACTCGGCAGTCCGACCGGCCCCCGCCTGCTGGCCGTCGGCGCCATCGTCACGGTGGTCACGGCCGCCACCGTCATCCTCGGCGGTCGCTTCCTGGCCGGCACCTACGGACCGCGCATGGGCGGCATCCTGGCCGGCACCCAGACCCAGCCCGCCGTGCTCGCGTACGCGAACGAGACCACGAAGGACGATCCGCGCGTGAACCTCGGCTACGCGCTGGTCTACCCGGCCGCCATGATCGTCAAGGTCATCGCCGCGCCGTTCATCGGCCGCTTCTGACCCAGGCCCTATCGGGCTAGATGACGAAGTCGACCGCGTCGACCTCGAGCTCCCACTCCCCGCTCGCCCTGCGGTGCGGGCCGTGGTGATGGTGCTCCACGCCGAGCACGTGCGCCTCGAGCTGCTGCACGCGGATCATCAGGGTCGACACGGCCAGACCCATGGGGTCCGGCGCGGTGGGGCTGTCCTGCTTGGGCCGGGTGTCCGCCTCGGGCGCCGTGCCGTGGGCGATGACCTGCCCGGGCACGCCCACCACGACGGAGTGGTCGTCCACGGAGCGCACCAGGACGGCGTTGGCGCCGATGCGCGAGTCGGCGCCGACGACGAGGTTGCCCAGCACCTTCGCGCCCGCCCCCAGGGTGACGCGGTCGCCGACCGTCGGGTGTCGCTTGCCGTGGTCGAGGCTCGTGCCGCCGAGCGTGACCCCGTGGTAGATCGTGACGTCGGCGCCGACCTCGGCGGTCTCGCCGATGACGACGCCCGCGCCGTGGTCGATGAACAGGCGGGGACCCAGGGTGGCGCCAGGGTGGATCTCGATGTTCGTCCAGAAGCGCGTCACCTGTGGACAGCGCGCGCGCCGGCAGGTAGGCGCCTCGCCGCCACATCGCGTGGCTCACGCGGTGCGCCCACACGGCGTGGACGCCCGGGTACATCAGTGCGACCTCGAGCGGCGTGCGTGGCCGCCGGGTCGCGCTCGACGACCGAGTCGATGTCGCTGCGCATCTCCGGACGGCCTGCGCGCGCCCGTCGCCCGAGATGCGCGAGCCGGCCACCCGTGCTCATGCCGGTGCCTTCGTCACTCGGAGAGGCCGGCGAACAGCGCCGTGGAGAGGTAGCGCTCGCCGAACGAGGGGATGATGACGACGATCAGCTTGCCGGCGTTCTCGGGACGCTGCGCGACCTCGCGGGCCGCCCACAGCGCGGCACCGGACGAGATCCCGACCAGCAGGCCCTCCTCGGTGGCCGCGCGGCGGGCCATGGCGAGGGCGTCCTCCGCCTGCACGCCGATGACCTCGTCGTAGACGTCGGTGTCGAGGATCGCGGGCACGAAGCCGGCGCCGATCCCCTGGATGGGGTGCGGGCCCTTCTGTCCGCCCGACAGCACCGGGGAGGCGGCCGGCTCGACCGCGATGACCTGCACGTCCGGCTTGCGCTCCTTGAGCACCTGGCCGACACCGGTGATGGTGCCGCCCGTGCCCACCCCGGCGATGAAGATGTCGACCTGGCCGTCGGTGTCGGCCCAGATCTCCTCCGCCGTGGTCACGCGGTGGACGGCCGGGTTGGCGGCGTTCATGAACTGCTGCGGCATGAAGTACTTCGGGTCACTGGCTGCGAGCTCGGTGGCCTTGGCGATCGCGCCGCCCATGCCCTCGGGTCCGGGCGTGAGGATGAGCTCGGCGCCGTAGCCACGCAGCAGCGCGCGTCGCTCCAGCGACATGGTCTCGGGCATCGTCAGGACGATCTTGATGCCGCGGGCCGCGCACACCATGGCGAGGGCGATGCCGGTGTTGCCGCTGGTCGGCTCGACGACGATGGTGTCGGGTCCGATGAGGCCGGCCTCCTGCGCGGCGTCGATCATCGCGACGCCGATGCGATCCTTGACCGAGTTGGCGGGGTTGAAGAACTCCAGCTTCGCGGCGACCTCGGCGCCCGCGCCGTCGGTTACCTTCCTGATGCGGACGAGCGGGGTGTTGCCGACGAGTTCGGTGATGTCATTGGCTATGCGCATGTGGTTGATACTTCCATCAACGACCCGCGCGGGCCAGATGGGGGCGGCGCCGGATGCGGCACACTGGGCCGATGAGCGACAGCCCAGCGACGACTGGCGAGGCAGCGCGCCCTCGCCGCCATGACGGCGGTCGGGCTCGACCACCGGGTGGTGCGGCACGGGCGAGTGGGCAGCCTCGCGGAGGCAGCGGTGGCTCGCGGTGTGACGGAGCAGGACGTCATCAAGACCCTCGTGGTGCGGCGGGGCGACGACGACTACCTGTTCGTCCTGGTGCCGGGTGACCGCACCATCTCGTGGCCCAAGCTGCGCACGCTGCTCGGCGTGAGCCGACTGTCGATGCCCGACGCCGCGACTGCCCTGGCGGCCACCGGCTTCGAACGCGGCACCATCACGCCGTTCGGCTCGAGCCACGCCTGGCCGGTCGTGGCCGACGAGCGGATCCGCGGTCGCGAGATCTCCCTCGGCGCGGGCGCCCACGGCGTCGCCGCAATCGTGGACGCCGACGCGGCCGTCATCGCGCTCGGTGCGACGGTCGCCGACGTCACCGATCCGGAGGAGTGACAGGGGCGAGGCGGCCACCGTCTCCTGCTGCGGCGCCGTCGAGATCACGGGTCGACGGAGAACCCGCCGCGCGCGTCGTCGTAGGAGCGCGGGTCCTCGCGGGGCTCGAGGTGCGTGTGCACCTGAGCCCCGGGCAGCTCGCTGACGACGGCCTGCTCGACCTGCTCCAGCAGGTCGTGCCCTTCGGCGACCGTCCAGGTGCCCGGAACCAGCACGTGCATGGACACGAAGCGCTCTCGCCCCGCCTCTCGCGTCTGGATCGCGTGGAACTCGACGTCGCCCGGCGTGTGGGAGTGCCGCACGGTGCGCAGGGCGCTCGTCACCTTCGCGACGTCGGCCGACGGCAGCGCGTGGTCCATGAGGCCGTCCATCGCGTGCCGCACCAGGCCCCATCCGGTCCACAGGATGTTCAGCGCGACCGCGATCGCGACCAGGGCGTCCAGGGGCAGCCACCCGGTGATCGCGACCATGCCCACGCCCACGATGACCCCCACCGATGTCCACACGTCGGTCAGCAGGTGCTTGCCGTCCGCCACGAGGGTCGACGACCGGTGTCGGCGGCCCGCGCGCAGGACCAGCCCCCCCACGACGCCGTTGATGACGGTGGCGACGACGGTGATCGCCAGGCCGATCCCGAGGTCCTCCAGCGGCTGCGGGGTGATGAGTCGCTGCACGGCCGACACGATGATGAGCACGGCGGCCACGAGGATCATCAGGCCCTCGGCACCGGCCGAGAAGTACTCGACCTTCCCGTGGCCGAAGTGATGCGAGTCGTCGGCGGGGCGCGCGGCGATCGTCAGGGCCACCAGCGCCAGGACAGCGGCGACGAGGTTGACGACCGACTCGAGCGCGTCCGAGAGCAGGCCCACCGACCCGGTCGCCAGGTACGCCGCTGACTTGAGGGCAATGGTCGTGACTGCTGCGCCGATGGACAACCACGCCCAGCCGACCAGGCGGGAGGGGACGGGCGCATGCACGCGCCCAGCATGTCACCGCGGTGCTCCTCGTCGCCCGGCCGAACGCAGCCCGGGCCGGGGTCGATGCGAGAGGGTGTGCCCATGACGCGATCCGCATCCCCCGACCGCCACCCTCGCCTATGCCTCCCTGGACGAGGTCACGTCGGGCATGGCGGAGGGCAGGCTGACCAGCGTCGCCCTCACCGAGGCGCTGAGGTCGCGCATCGAGTCCGTGGACGCGCCGTCGAGCGCGACGGGGCTCCGGGCGGTGCTGGCGACCGCCGAGGATGCCGCATCGGTGGCCGAGGAACGCGATCGGGAGAGGGCGTCGGGCCGGCTGCGCGGTCCGCTGCACGGCGTGCCGGTGCTGGTGAAGGACAACATCGAGGCGGTCGGCCTGCCGGGCACGGCCGGCTCCCAGGCCCTCGTCGGCGCGCACGGTCACCGCCGATGCACCGCTCGTCACGCGCCTGCGGGAAGCCGGCGCCGTGATCCTGGGCTCCACGAACCTGTCGGAGTGGGCGAACTTCCGGTCGCCGCACTCGGTCAGCGGCTGGTCGGGCGTCGGCGGACTGACGGGCAACCCGTGGGCCCTCGACCGCAGTGCGGGAGGATCGTCGTCCGGCTCGGGCGCGGCCGTGGCGGCGGGACTGGCGCCGGTGGCCATCGGCACCGAGACCAACGGGTCCATCACCTGCCCCGCCGCCCTGAACGGCGTGGTCGGGCTCAAGCCCACGGTCGGGTCCGTGTCCGCTCATCGAGTGGTACCGATCAGCGCCAGCCAGGACGTTCCCGGGCCGCTGACACGATCGGTCGCCGACGCCGCCGTCGTCTACGAGGTCCTCTCGGGCCGCGACGACTGCCGGGTCGCCTGCACGCCGGAGGCCGCCGCTGCCGTGCGCATCGGGCGTGGCCGAGCAGTGGCTCTCGGGGCATAGCGCGACCGATGCAGCTCTTCGCCGTCGCAGTCGATGCGCTGACCGCGCTGGTGGCACACGTGCAGCGGGTCGACCTGCCACCGAACGACTTCCGGGTGCATGAGGACCAGGTGACAGTGCTCGTGCACGAGATGGCCGACGACCTCGACGCCTACCTCGCGGCGCGGTCCGGGGCGGGAGTACGCAGTCTGACGCAGGCGGTGGCCTTCAACCGGGAGCACGCGGACCAAGAGCTCGCGCACTTCGGGCAGGAGTACTTGGAGGCCGCCCTCGCCAGCGGTGGTCGCGACACCGATGCGTACCGCGGCGCCCGCGCCCGCAACGTCGCCTTCGCGCGCGACGCCTGCCTCGGCCCGGCGTTCGCGGCCGGAGTCGACGTGCTCGTCTCCCCCGCCTACCAGCCGGCCTGGAAGTCCGACCTCGTCCACGGAGACCAGCTCGTCGGAGGCGGCGCGAACTGCACGCCGCCCGCCATCCTCGGCTGGCCGATCCTCACGGTGCCGATGGGCACCGTCGACGGCCTGCCCGTCGGGTTCTCGATCGTGGGCCAGGCCCACAGCGAGCCGCTGCTGCTTGCCGTGGGCCACGCGCTCGAGGGTGCGCTGGGCCTTGCCGGGACACCGGCGCTCCGACCCGCCTGGCGTGCACCCATGCGCGGCTGACCGCGCCAAAGCGAAACGGCCGCGCCACCCGTGAGGGTGACGCGGCCGCTCGGTCGAGCGTTCGGACTAGCGACGCTTGGCAGGCGTCAGCTTGACGTACTGCACTGCGACCTGGACGCCGGCGCCGCCCGCGGACTGCGGGATGCCCCACGCGTACACGACGACGTTGAAGCCAGCCTTGACCGGCAGCGGAACCGGGCCGAGGGCGATGCCCGCGGTGCCGGCCCCGGCCAGGCCAGCAGCAACCTGGTACGTGCCGCGCTTGAGCTTGGCCTGAGCCTGGTTCGGGTTGGTCAGCCCGGGGATCGCGACGTTGCCGTTCACGAAGACGTCCACGGCGGGAGCAACGGCGATGTGGCGAACCGTCACCCGACCCGTGGTGAGCGAGGCCTTGGACACGTACTTGGTGATCGGCGCCTTGTTGTTCACGAAGACGTTCAGCACCGGCCCGACCACGGGGGGCGCAGACAGGTTGGCGGTGACGGTGTAGTCCTTCCCACCGACGACGGTGGCCGCCGCGCTGAGAAGCGGCGTGCTCGCGCACCCGGCCGCACCGGCGTGGACGGTGAGCGTGTACGTCCCGGGCGCGACCTCGAGGGTCTTCAGCGCGCCGGGGGCGAGGTCGTGGATCAGCTCGACCGAGCCGTTGGCGCACACGTCGACGAGGCCGCCGGCCACGCCGAGCTTCTCCAGCACGGAGCCGGGGATGGCATGGAGCACCGACACCATGGCGGGCTTCTCCGCCGCCGAGGCCGGGCTCGTGACGGCCACGGACAGGGGCAGCGCCACGGCGGCGCCGACCGCCGCGATGCGCAGAACGCGCTTTCCGAACATGTGATTCCTTTCGTCGACCGCCCGAGAGCGGATCTTCGGTCGCCGGTGCGGGAACCGCCCGGGCATGTGACGAACAACATACGGCCTGATCGGACATCTCGCCTGTCGAGGAATGGCCTGACGACCGATGTCGCGGGACCGTCGACGCCCGAACGGCGGGTCGCAACGCAGTTACGGCGAGGGCGTCGGCCGCGTCTGCCACGCTGCGCGCATGGCGCTCAATCGGAGCCGCAAGGCGGTCGCCGCCCGCCGGCGCAAACGGCGCATGGCCTCAGTCGAGCACGACCTCACGGACGAGCCAGTGGCTCGCACTGCAAGAGGCCTGGGGCGGCTGCGCGTACTGCGGGGCGACCTCGGGAGCACTTCAGCGCGACTGCGTGCTGCCCATCTCCCGCGGCGGCCGCTACACGCTCGACAACATCGCGCCCGCCTGTGCCTCGTGCAATGCGAGCAAGTGCAACGACGAGGTCACTGGCTGGATGCGGCGCAAGCGGCTCGACGAACGTTCGTTCCTCGAGCGGCACGGGGAGATCCAGGCCGCCCTCGCCCGCGAGTTCCCCGCGGCGATCGGGTAGTCGGCTACTCCTCGGTCTCGGCCTCCAGCGCCGCCAGGCCAGCAGGGACAACCTCGGGAGAGGTGTGCCCGTCCGCGGGTACCCAGTGCCCCTCCGCTGCGAGCTCTGCCGCAACCACGGCGCTCGCGTCGACGCCGTGCCCCGAGGCGGTGTGGATCGCATCTGCCTGGAACTCGCCGACGCCCCCGGCCATCTCCGCCATCGCATGCTGGTCGTGCATCATCGTCGTGCCCCTTCCGGACGGCCGCCGCACCGGCGGCACTCCCCCAGTGTTGCCGTCGCCGACACGTGATGCGCTCTGAGCACCGCGCAGACTGTGCTGCAGACGAGGGTGCCTAGGCGCCGAGCCCGTTGGGATCGCGCCACGCGCGCTCGAACGGCAGCCGCCAGGAGTGCGGGGCCACCAGCTGGTGGATGGCGTTGGGGCCCCACGACCCGGGTGCGTACGGGCGGACCGGCGGCGGATCGCTGATGAGGGGCGCGGAGACCTCCCAGAGCCGCTCGATGCCGTCCGCCGTCGTGAAGAGGGTGTGGTCGCCCTTCATCGCGTCCAAGATCAGTCGCTCGTAGGCCTCGAACACGTCGCCCCCGAGTCCGGTGTCGTGCATCGCGAACTGAAGGCTCAGCTTGTCCAGTCGCATGCCCGGGCCAGGGCGCTTGCCGTAGAACGACAGGGACATCTTGGCCGAGTCGGCGAGGTCGAAGGTGAGGTGGTCGGGGCCGTGCGCACCGACGCCCGAGTCCGCAGGAAACATGCTCTTGGGCGGCTCGTTGAACGCGATGGACACGATGCGCTGGCCCTCGGCGAGCTGCTTCCCGGTGCGCAGGAAGAAGGGCACGCCTGCCCACCGCCAGTTGTCGATGTGGCAGCGCAGCGCGATGAAGGTCTCCGTCTCGGAGTCCGGTGAGACGCCGGGAATGTCGAGGTAGCCCGTGTACTGCCCTCGGACGACGTCCGCCGGCTCGATGGGGAGCATGCTGCGGAACACCTTGTTCTTCTCGATGGTGATCGCCGCCGGGTTGAGCTCGGTCGGCGGCTCCATCGCTATGAAGGCAAGGATCTGGAACAGGTGCGTGACGACCATGTCGCGGTACGCGCCGGTCTGCTCGTAGAACTCGCCCCGCGTCTCGAGACCGAGCTTCTCCGGGACGTCGATCTGGATGTGGTCGATGAAGTTCCGGTTCCAGATGGGCTCGAACAGGCCGTTGGCGAACCGGAAGGCCAGGATGTTCAGGGCGGGCTCCTTGCCCAGGAAGTGGTCGATGCGGAAGATCTGCTCCTCGTCGAAGACCTCGTGCAGCATGCCGTTCAGGCTGACGGCGCTCTCGAGGTCGACGCCGAAGGGCTTCTCCATCACCACGCGGGACCGCTCGATCACGCCGGCCTCATTCAGCATGCGGACGGCCTCCTCCCCCGCCCGCGGGGGAACTGCGAGGTAGTACAGACGGCGCACGTCGCCGTCGAGCTGGGCCTCCGCCCGCGCGACGGCGTCCGCGATGGCGCCGGCACCGGCTCCCGTCGGCACATAGTCCAGTTGCTCCGCGAAGCTCTCCCATGCCTGTGCATCGAGGCCGCGGGAGTAGAACTCGTCGAGGGACGCGTACGCGCGCTCACGGAACTCCTCGAGAGTGATGTCGTCGAGGGAGACCCCGACGACGCGCATGCCGGGGATCAGTCCCGATCTTGAGAGGTGGAACAGGCCGGGCAGCAGCTTCCGCCGCGCCAGGTCCCCGGTCGCCCCGAAGAGCAGGACGACGTGTGGCTCGTTCGGCCCCCTGCCCGGATGCATTCTGGCCATCGCCCCATGGTGGCACTCCGACGTTGCCCGGTGGTTGCGAATGCGTATCCGCCGCGCGACGGCGCGACGCCCGGCTACCTAGACTGCCTCCGAGCACAGACACCGAACGAGGCGAGGCTCATGATCCGAGGCATCCACCACGTCGCAATCAGCACCGGCGACATCGACCGGCTCATCGCGTTCTACCGCGACGTCATCGGCATGGAACTCGTCAAGGTGAGCGGTTGGGCCGCAGGGTCCGACGAGGTCGACGCCATCGTCGGCCTCGAGGGATCGTCGGCGCGCGCGGCGAAACTCAGGATCGGCAACGCCTACCTGGAGCTGTTCCAGTACCTGACGCCGGAGGGCGCCCCCCAGGCACCGAACCGGCCGGTGAACGACCACGGCTACACGCACTTCTGCCTCGACGTCGTCGACATCGACGCCGAGTACCAACGGCTGTCAGCGGCCGGCATGGCCTTCCACTGCGCACCCCCGCCCGCGGCAACATCCGGGCCGGGAGCCCAGCGATCGACGTACGGCCGCGACCCCGACGGGAACGTCATCGAGCTCCAGGAGCTCCTCGACCCACACCATCCACTCTCGATCTTCTAGGCCGACGACGCGGCGG
>CAVPPK010000010.1:0-122974 GCA_963707385.1 uncultured bacterium
CGAGCTGTTCGGTCAGCCCGCCTGATCCGGGAGCGTGGGTCCGATATCCACGCACCGCCTCCAGGAACTCCGCATGCGAACGGTCGATCCGGTACTTCTCGTCTGAGTAGATCTTGCGAGTCCGGGCGAGCCAGCGCACGCGAGCGACCTCGTCATCGTCGAGGATCAACTGACCGTCGAGGGCTATCCGACCAGCGATCTCCAGCGGTGCGTCATTGAGGACCAGGAGATCCACGCCTGGTGGAACGTCGACGTCGAAGGACGCCGGGGCCGGCTCCGAGAAGTAGGCCGCGATGTCGGTGTCTGACGCGTCCGTGGCCGTTCCGGCAGCGCGACTGCCATGCAGGAACGCGAAAAGGGCGCCTTGCTGGCGAAGAGCCGTCACCGCCTGCTCGAGCACGGGCGCGTCCATGGGGTGATGTTCCCACACGCAGGAGGGGTCAGTTGGTGTTGCAGGCCGCCTGGTAGAGGTCGGCGGGCACCTGCGAGTCGTCCGGCCGGGCCGTCGAACCGTCAGCATTGGGCGTGCCGCACACGTCCATGCGGTCCTTGACGAGCCAGAACTGGCCCTCCGCCTGCAGCACCTCGGTGACGGTGACCGCGTCCTCCTCGTTCGAGCCGATGTCGGGGAACACGACGGCCCAGCCCTCGGAGCACTGGAAGTCGCCGGCGCGCAGCACCTTCGTGTCGGGGCTCGACTCGGCGTAACTGGCCTCGATGGCGGCGCGCAGACTCGCCTCGTCGCAGACCGCGGTGCCCCCCACGAGGCTGGCCTCGGGGCTTGCGGCCGCGCTTGCGGGCGTGGTCGTCGCGTCGTCGCTGCTCGAGCAGGCCGTCAGGCCCGCGGTGCCGGTCAGCGCGAGCGTGGCGAGCAGGGCGGCGATGCGTCGTGTGCCGTGCATGTGAACCCCCAGGGTCGATGGGCGTGCCCGATCGGGTGCGTCCGGTCCTTACCCTGCCTTAACCCGCAGCGGGTTCGCATCTTGCCTGGGCTGGGCCACAGTGATCACACGTTCAACCACCGGTCCCCCGACCCCGAACCCCTAGGAGCCCCCCATGCGCAAGATCCTCGCCCTCACCGCCGCCTCCGGCATCGCCCTCACGCGGCCTCGTCGCCCTCGCCCCCGCCGCTTCGGCCAAGGACGGCGACGTGAAGCTGCGCCAGTCCTGCACCGGCGGCGACTCGTTCAGCGTCGTCAAGGTCAAGCGACCGCAAGGGCGGCCTGCGCACCGACTTCTGGGTCAAGAACAACGCCGTCGGCCAGGACGTGGATCGTTCACGCTCGACGCAGGGCACGGCGGGCCAACGGCATCGCGTCGACCACGACGGCCCACGCGCGCGTCCGACGACAACGCTTCGTCGACGACGACACCCGGCACACCGCCGAGGTGAAGTTCCGCACCTACGTGCTCGAGCACCTCCGGCCCGCTGTTCTTCACGGCGACGAACGGCGGCGAGACCTGCACGGTGACGGTGCCCGCCTAAGCAGGCATCTCACTCCCGCGCTGCGATGTGCGCGGACCACAGCGGCCGGACGGGATCCCGTCCGGCCGCTGTCGTGTCACACGTTGCCGGGGGCGGCGCTGATGTCGGCCAGAGCCGAGCTCGGGTCCTCCTCGATGGCGAGGTCACCGATGGTGACGATGCCGACGGGACGACCGCCCTCGACGACCGGAACGCGCCGGACGGCGTTGTTGCGCATCAGGCGGACGGCCTCGTCGACGGATGCCTCCGGCGACAGGCTGATGACATCGGTGGAGCAGGCCTCGCGAACCTTGGCCTTCTTCGGGTCGGCGCCCTCGGCAACGCAGCGCACGACGATGTCGCGGTCGGTGACCAGGCCGACGAGCCGGTCACCGTCGACGATGAGCACGTCACCGATGTCCTCGTCCCGCATGATGCGGGCGGCATCGATGAGGCTGCCGTCGGGCTGGAGCGTCACGGGCATGGGCGTCATGACCTCGCGGATCGTGGCAGGCATGGGAGCCTCCTTGACTGGTGGGAGTGGAGTCTGTGCTGTACCCCGGGGGCTGCGCACGAAACGGCGCGTCTCGCAGCGCGCGGTGTCGGGGTCGCGACCTACAGTGGAGGCGTGAGAACGGGGTGGTGGCGCCGGTCGGGAGCCGGCATCCTGGCCGCCCTCGCAGTTGCGGTCCTCGCGCCGGGAGCCGTGCACGCCGCTGAGCCGTCCGCGCGCGTCCCCGTGCCGGTCGCGTCGGTCGCCGGTCTGCCGTCACCTCGCCTCGACCAGGACACCACCTCGACTGTGGTCGCTCGCGGCGCGTCGCGTCGTGCGGCCGTCTCCGTGACGTGGGGCGACGGGGAGGCCCGCTCGATCCAGCGCTCCGGGTGCTCGGTGGAGCGGGCCGTGAAGCGACCGGAATCCTGCGTCGTGACGCTCTCGCACCGGTACGCCACCGTCGGCACCCACGCGATCGTCGTGCGCTCGGGCGCGCGGGTGATCGCCCGCACCACGGTGGTCGTGCGCGATGGCTCCGAGGCCATGGTCTCCACCCCCGGGATTCGCGCAGCCGGCCGGTTGGGCGTTCTTCGACAGGGGAGCCACGTACGTGCCGTGCTCGACGGTCCAGTGGCACTACGACCGCTCGGCCGAGCCGGCAGCCGCTGCGGGCATGCGGGCGGACATCGAGGCGGGACTGGCTCGGCTCGCGGCGGAGACGGGTCTCGTGTTCGCCGAGACGACCGACCCGGCGCAGGCGCGGCTCCGGTTCGACTGGGCCGACCTGGCGACCCGGTACGCCGGGGCCGGTGAGGCGGCCGGGTTGGGCGGGCGCCGCGGCGCGCAGGGCTTCGTCACCTTCTCCGCGAGCCACTGGTGGCCCACCGACCAGTGGCCGGGGTTCGATGTCGTCACGCAGCCGGATGGCTCCTACGCGGTCGGCCGCGGCTGGCTCGTCGTGCACGAGACGATGCACGCCCTGGGCATGGACCACGTCAACGACCCGACCGCCGTCATGAACCCGTACGGCGGGGCGACGGCGTTCAACGCGGGCGACCTCGACGGGCTGCGCACGATGTACCTGAACAACCCGTGCCCGGTGTGATGGCTCGGGCATGATCACCTCGTGGCCAAGAAGACGCTCATCATCGACGACCTCACTGGCGAGACCGGTGCCCGCACCCATGCGCTCCGGTTCGACGGGACCGACTACGAGATCGACCTGACGGACGCCTCGTTCGCGGAGCTGCGGTCGCTGCTGAAACCGTATCTGCGCGCGGGGCGTCAGGTGGGCGGCGACGTGGTGGCGGGGGCCCGGCGCGGTCGTCCGTCCTCGGACGAATCCGGGGTGAGGCGCCGTCCGAACTCCAAGCCGGCACCCGACAGCGCGGCGATCCGAGCGTGGGCCCGGTCGGTGGGCATGGCCGTCACGGAGCGGGGTCGCGTGCCGGCGCACGTCCGCGAGGCGTGGCAGGCGGCCGGCTCGCCGCGCTGAGGCCCGGTCCGGACCTGACCGGGCACTGAACACCGGCTGACCCATCCCGGCGTGCCGTGGCGCTGCATTTGGGGGGCGCCCAAGGTACGGTCCTACTAGCCCGTTCCCCTCGGGGGCCGGGCCCGGCATGGGCGCCTGCCCACCGGTCGTGAGAGGGGCACCCGTGGCACGCATCGGCGAGAGCGGCGACCTGCTCAAGTGCTCCTTCTGCGGCAAGTCCCAGAAGCAGGTCAAGAAGCTGATCGCCGGCCCCGGCGTCTACATCTGCGACGAGTGCATCGACCTGTGCAACGAGATCATCGAGGAGGAGCTCAGCGAGGCCAGTGAGGCCACCTGGGGCGACCTGCCCAAGCCGCGCGAGATCTTCGAGTTCCTCGACCAGTACGTCATCGGCCAGGACGTCGCCAAGAAGTCGCTGTCCGTCGCCGTCTACAACCACTACAAGCGCGTGCAGGCGGAGACCACCGGGTCCGAGCGCACCAAGGACGAGCGCGTCGAGCTCGCCAAGTCGAACATCCTGCTGCTCGGCCCCACCGGCTCCGGCAAGACGCTGCTCGCGCAGACGCTGGCCCGCATGCTGAACGTCCCGTTCGCCATCGCCGACGCCACCGCGCTCACCGAGGCGGGCTACGTCGGCGAGGACGTCGAGAACATCCTCCTCAAGCTGATCCAGGCCGCCGACTACGACGTCAAGCGCGCCGAGACCGGGATCATCTACATCGACGAGATCGACAAGGTCGCGCGCAAGAGCGAGAACCCGTCGATCACCCGCGACGTGTCCGGCGAGGGCGTGCAGCAGGCGCTGCTGAAGATCCTCGAGGGCACCACCGCGTCGGTGCCGCCGCAGGGCGGGCGCAAGCACCCGCACCAGGAGTTCATCCAGATCGACACCACCAACGTGCTGTTCATCGTGGGCGGCGCGTTCGCCGGCCTCGACACGATCGTCGAGCAGCGCCTCGGCCAGAAGCGCCTCGGCTTCACCTTCGACATGGTCGACGGCGAGCGCGTCACCGAGGAGCGCGACCCCGACGACATCTTCAGCCACGTGATGCCCGAGGACCTGCTGAAGTTCGGCATGATCCCGGAGTTCATCGGCCGGCTGCCCGTCTTCACGTCCGTCGCCAAGCTCGACCGCGCCGCCCTGGTCGCCGT
This sequence comes from uncultured bacterium, assembly GCA_963707385.1. Classification (GTDB taxonomy): domain Bacteria; phylum Actinomycetota; class Actinomycetes; order S36-B12; family S36-B12; genus UBA10649. Next base: position 4,609 of record CAVPPK010000010.1, read on the forward strand.
GCTCACCGAGCCGAAGAACGCGCTCGTGCGCCAGTACCAGCGGCTGTTCGAGCTCGACGGCGTCGAGCTCGAGTTCGACCAGGAGGCGCTCGACGAGGTCGCCGAGCAGGCGCTCAAGCGTGGCACCGGCGCCCGCGGGCTCCGCGCGATCCTCGAGGAGGTGCTGCTCAACGTCATGTACGACGTGCCGAGCCGCACCGACATCGCCAAGGTCGTCATCTCGGGCGAGGTCGTCCGCGACAGCGTGAACCCGACGCTCGTCCCGCGTGAGGCCCCGCGCCGCGAGCGCCGCGAGAAGTCCGCCTAGCTGCACGTGTGATGGCCTAGTCGCGTGGCCGTGTGGAAGGACCCCCGCGGCTATCTCGGGGCGGCGGTGCTGGGCGTGGCCGGCCTGCTCCTTGCCGACTACCTCGCTCGCGCCGCCTCGATCGGCGAAACCTACGTCGTCGACGTCGTCGCGATCGTTGCGCTCGTCCTCGTCATCGCCCTGTGGCTGACCTGCCGGTCGTCCGTGACCCTGTCGCGCGGGCAGCTCGTCTTCCTGGGCTCGGGCTTCGCGGCGTGGGCGCTCTGCACGACCCTGCTGGTCACCCGCTCCACGGTCACCCAGCCGGCCCTGATGCTCGTGGGCGTTCTCCTCGGCCTCGCGATCCTCCGGCCCCCGACACGGCCGCAGGCAGTGTGGGTGATGGACCTCCTGGTCGGGGCGGTGGTGGTGGTCTGCGCAGTGGCGCTGGTGCTCGAGGCGACGGGCATGCGAGGGAGCTGGTACTCCAACCTGGGACTGTCTGACCTGCTGGCTGCCGAACGCGCCATGTACTGGATTCCGCTCGCCGACCTGGTGGGGATCGACGGCAGATGGGCCGGTCCCTTCGACCACCCGGGTCGGTCTGGGCAGGCCGGTGCGATCGTCCTGGTGTGGGGGCTGACGCGGATCGGTCCCCGCAGGCTCGTCTTCGTGCTGTCCGGGGTGGCGATGGTCCTGCTGGCCGGCAGCAACACGGCCTATCTCTCGGCGGCGGCGGGCGCGTGCCTGGTGCTGGCAGGGTGGGGGCTGCGTCGCGTGGGACCCCTGCCGCGCTGGGTGCTCGTCGCCCTGCCATTCCTTGGTCTCGTCGCGCTCGCCGTCGTCGTCGTCGGCCCGAACACCCACCTGACGGGGCGCGCGTCCGTCTGGCCCGTCTACGCGGGCCTGTGGCAGCAGTCGCCCTGGGCGGGCATCGGCGAGAGCGGCATCGCACAGGCGATCGCGGTCGGCCGACTGCCGACGTGGGCCTACCACGCGCACAACTCGTGGCTGGACCTGCTCGTCCGCAACGGGGTGCTCGCGCTGGTGGCGGGCGTGACGGCGACGGCGGCGGCCGTGGTGGTGGCGTGGGGAAGCGCGGTGCGCGGACGGATGGCGCCACTGGCGCTGATCGTGACGCTCCTGGTCGGGAGCCTCGCCCAGCCGATCATCGTCTGGACGCTGCCGACCGTCATGATCGTCACGCTCATCCTCGCTGTGCTCATGTGTGCGCCGGAACCGCAGCAGGAACTGCGTGACGCCATCGGACTCGAGCGCACGATCGGCCACTCGCGCGCACATCGGCCACTCGCGGGATCAGTCGCGGGCGCGGCGCTCCGGCAGCAGGCCGATCTCACGGGCGCGACCGGCGGTGGACCGTCGATCGTGGGTGCCCAGCAGCTTCATCAGGTGCTGCAGGTCCTTCTTGATGGTGGGCACCGAGTAGCCCAGGCTCTTGGCGATCTCGCCGTTGGTGCGGTCGAGGCCGACGAGCTCGAGGATCTCGCGCTGCCGCTCGCTGATCCGCACCTCGCGCTGCGGCGACGGGGCCGCGCGACGCCAGCGGTCGACGAGGATCTCGCGCTGGTTGTTCAGCCACATCGACAGGCCGGCGACCGCGCCGTCGAGGTACTGCCAGTCGGCGCCCTGCCACTCGCGGCGGTCGGCCTGCAGGATCGACAGCGACCCGATGGCGACGCCGGAGTTGAGGATGGGCGCGTGGATGAACGTGCCCTTGAGGTCGTTGCTGTAGGCCGAGCCGTCGACGAGGCCGGGCTCCGCGCTGAAGATCGGGTAGCGCGTCGTGAGCTCGTCCTCGGCCACCACGACCGGGTTCAGCGTCACGAAGGCCTCGCACAGGGGCATCGGCATCGTCAGCGGCACGACGCGGTAGCCGCTGCTCATCTCCTCGTCGGCGCCGTAGACGCCGACGAGCTCGAGGGTCGACTCGCTGTCGTGCGCGTAGACGGTGGCGGCGATGACGCCGAACGGGGCCATGGCACCCAGGACGAGGGCGCGGGCCGCGGCGTCGCCGTCGGGGTTGCCGGCGAGGAACCGCAGGAAGTAGCTCAGGGCGGTGGTGCGATCGAGTTCCATCGGAGCCGACGCTCCTTTCGTCCGGTATGCCCTCAGTGCCCCCCGCGCCTGAGCCTAGGGCACATTCGGCCCGCTAACGGGCGTGAAAGGTGTAGCCGGGTATATACCCTGCCACGGCTACGGGAGGCTCATGCCTCGCCCTAGCCTTGAAGTGCTGGTGCCGAAGGGTGAGCGATCATCCGTGGGTTGCTGAGGGGCTAACCCACACGAACCGGCCGGGAATGGCTGAAACGCCATTGCCAGCAGGCGAAGAGGCCGCGGAACTGCATCCCTGAGCAGTTCCGCGGCCTCTCCTCATGAGCCGGGGATACGGCTATGAGTGGCTATCACGCCGGGTGAGTTCGGGCCGCGCTAGCGACGACGGCCGGAGCGCGCGCCCACGGACTCCCGCACGGAGTCCACCGAGTGGACCGGGTCGACGCCCCAGCGGATGTTGTGCAGGGCGAGCTGGCGGGTGTCGGCCCGATCGTCGACCATCGGCGATCAGGCGGGTGTCGTGGGTGGCGATGGCGCTGGCCGTCTGCTGGATGGTCAGGCCGTCGACGCCGCCCGGTCCCTGGACGATGTGGGCGGGGAAGAAGACCGCCCACCGCTGCCAGCCGAACAGGTCGCGTCGGGATCGGCGCCCGCCGCGGCGGCGGCCGTCACCGCGATGTTCACGCCGCGGTCCGACAGCAGCCGCAGGGCCTGCCCGCCACCGATCGGCACCGCGTCGACCAGGACCACGGTGCGCGCGCACTCGCGTCGGTCGAGGAAGGGCGTGACGAGGTTGGGCAGCGCCAGCTCGCCGGCGTCGGGGTTGAGCAGGATCGACGGGAAGGTAGACGAGCACGGGCAGGTCGTCATGCCCGAGCGCGTCGGCCTCGGCGAAGACCGCCCTCAGCCGCTCCAGCACGACTCGCGACGCCTCCGCGGCCAGCTCGGCCTGGCGGTTGACGAGGGTGCGGAAGGCGTCCGGCTTGGCGAGGTCGAGGTTCCCGAACGTGCGCTGCCAGCCCGTCGACACGATCAGGGCCTCGGTCGTGCCGGTGTCGAGGTCCGTGACGGGCAGGAAGGTGGTGACGAACGGACCGCCGGTGGCCGAGGTGTGGTCGGCCCTCAGCAGGTTGAGCACGTCGACGGCGGTGACCGGCGTCTCGGGCTCGCCGATGATGTCCTCGGGCCGGATGTCGTAGGACAGCAGGTTGTCGACGTTGAACGGGTCGCGCGAGCCCTGGTCGACGATGAGGCGCCCGCGCGCCGTCGACAGCAGCCCCTCGAAGGTGAAGTCGTCGACCTGGTGGGCGGCGTAGCCGAAGGAGACGCTGACATGCACGTCGACGTCGAGGCGCGCGCTCGGCACCGCGCCATGGTCGTTGATGTGCTGCTGCAGCCCGCGGAGCAGCGCGATGCCGTTGCGGATGATGGGCCCGCCGCCGAGGGCGACCCACAGCAGGCCCGGCTCCTCGTAGGCGACGAACAGGTCGTGGCCGGCGAACTCCTGGTGCCCGAGCGCGAGCCTGACCACCTGGGCCACGGCCGCCTGCTCGAAGCGTCCGCCGGCCAGCGCGCCGAACTCGTCGATCGCGTAGACGCCGATGAGCAGCGAGTCGGTCTGCGGGCTGGCGTCGGCGCGCGAGCGCATGCGGGCGACGGCCTCCTCGAAGGCGGTCAGCGTCGGCCAGCGGTTCACGGGGCCGAACATGGAGTCGAAGGCCGCCGTGACCCTGTCGTCGTCGGACGCGACGACCGGGGTGAGCAGGGCGGCGGTCGCGAGCTCGGTGAAGCGATGCACCATCGTGGCCGACCGCGTCATGAACCAGCCCGGCCACAGCCAGCCCGCGACGGTGACGCTGCTGGTGTTGGGGTGCCCGGGCACGGCGTAGAGCGGCATGCGCAGGTGGGGGAGCGTCGCCAGCGACTTCGGGTCGGGGCTGGACGCGTTGTCGTGGATGTCGACGGCGACGAGGTGGCTGGTCACGTGGTCGCGCCCGTCGTCGACGATCGCCATCGCGCGCGTCGCGCCGAACACCGACACGGCCATGCGGGTGGTGATGGGCAGGGCCGCGCGGGCCGCGAGGTCGGGGCGCAGGGAGCCGTCGGCGAGTCGCGCGACGACCTCGGCCTGGTGCGTCGACCACAGGGCGAGCGTGCGCAGCGCATCGCGCCGCCACAGGCGGATGGACGCGTACCAGAGGATCAGCCACGCGGCGAGGAAGATCGCGAGGCCGGCGAGCGAGCCGGCCACCTGGGCCTGCGTGCCGTAGCTCTCGCCGACCCAGACCCCGACGACGGAGACGAGCCACGCGATGACGGCGCTGACCAGGGCGACGATGATGCGCCGCGTGTCGACGGCATCGCGGGCGAACGCCCAGCGGGCTCGGTCACCGGAGACCCAGCGCTCGACGGAGTTGAAGGCCAGCCCGACGTACATGGCGACGAGCGCGGCGAACAGCAGGGGCAGGATCGAGCCCTGGGTGGAGACGGACGCGGCCAGCGGCTTGACGATGAAGAAGGCGGCGGCACCCGTGACGGCCGACGCCCAGGCGGTGGTCAGGCTGTGGAAGCGCGCGTTGGGGTCCGACTCGGAGCTCGCGTCGGCCCTGGAAGACGATGCGCGCGACGAAGGCCAGTCCGAAGAACGCGACGGTCAGGGCCGGGCGAGAAGTAGAGGCCGGCGAGCATCGCGCCGACGAGCACGGCGTCGAAGGTGATCGTCGTCGAGCGCCACGGACGGATGGGGGCGGACGGGTTGCTGAGCACCTCGCGGGTGAGGGCCGCGTTGCGCGTGCGGAAGAGGGCCTGGGGCGCGAACACGCTGATCACGACGAGCACGACGGCGCCCTGGAGGGTCGCAGGGCCGAAGGCCGGGTCGGCGGGGGCGGAGTCGTGGCCGCCGAGCACCACGGCCCACAGGCCGGCGCCGATGGCGAGCGCCCCGGATGACGATGCAGACGAGGCCCACCACGCCGGCCCGGAACTGGATCTGACGCTCCGGCTCGCTGCGCTGACGGAATGCGGACACCGGGTGCAGCCATGCACCTACCGCCGAGCACCATGGCAGCGACCGACGAGCGTTCGCCGGGGAAGCGGGTCACATTCGGATGGTAGCGCCGGATGTCGTGGCGACCCGGCTCATCCGATGTGGTCATAATGATCCATATGTCATCAGGGACCTCGGCCGGTCGGCCGCGGGGGAGCCGGCTCGTGCCGTTGGCCCTCGCTGCCGCGCTGACGGCTGCCCTGTTGGGGGCGTCCGGCGGGGCGCTCGGCCCGGTTGCCGCGGATGACAACCCGTCGGGTCCCGCGCAGCAGGACGGTGGCGGCAACCTGCCCGGCGAGAAGCCGGCCTCGGACGCCGCGCCCGGCGCCGACACCGGGCCACGCCCGTACACCGACGCCGCGCCGCCCGTCGACCCCGGCTTCGTCGACAACTACACCCGGCTGTGGAAGCAGGTCGAGCGCGGAAAGCTGAAGGTGCGCTCCCTCGGCGAGGACCTCGCCGCTGCGCGCCAGGTGCTGTCCGCGTCCAACAGCGATCTCGCGCTGGCGCTGCGGGCGCGCAACATGGCCGACTTCCACCTGACCGACGCCTCCGACCAGTTCGACGTCGCCGTCAAGGACATGTACATCACGGGCACGACGGACGTCGACGTGATCCTGGGCGTCCTGGGCAGCAAGCCCGACGACGTGCTGCGCACGATCGACTCCGTCGTCTACCTGCGCACTGCCACCGGCACCGAGTCGGTCGACTTCGACTTCGCCGAGTCCGCGGCGGTCGTGGCGGAGTCGGCGGCGGCCGCGGTGATGATCCAGGCCGACGAGGACCGCGACCGGGTCGACACGGTGGCCAAGACGATGCGCAAGACGAAGAAGGAGCTGAAGAAGGACCAGAAGGAGCTGAAGCGGCTCATCTCGGTCGCGGCTCCGCAGACGGTCGTCGGCAACAACGGGTGTCCGAAGGAGGTGCTCGAGGGCACCGTGCCCGAGGGCATCAAGATCAAGCAGCTGTGCGCGATCGCCGTGCGCACGGCCGCGAGCCCGCAGGCGGCGTTCGCCATCAAGTGGGCGCTCGTCCGGGTGGGCGCCCCGTACGCCTGCGAGGGCATCGGCCGGCTCGAGGCATGGCGCTTCGACTGCTCGTCCTTCGTCTCCCGCGCCTACGCCGAGGGCGCCGGGCTGCGCACCGCGGGCGACGGCTGGGCCCCCTCGACCCGCAACATGGTGCCGTGGGACGGCGCCTCCCTCGACCCGCACTACGCGGTCATCGACCCGAAGGACATCCGCCCGGGCGACCTCGCCCTCTACGACACCTGCCCGGCCGGCGAGGTGTGCCCGTACCGGCACGTGGTGATGTACCTCGGCCCGATGGAGAAGGGCGGGCCGCCGATGATGGTGCACACCAACTCCTGCGGCAGCGTCGCGCACGTCGCCCCGTTCACGGGCGTCGACGCGGCGAACCTGCTCGGCGTGCGGCGGGTCATCCCGTCGTCGGGGGAGAAGGTCATCGGCAAGGCTCGACGCCGCCGAAGCAGGCCGAAGGACAAGCCGGGCAAGGGCGACAAGAACGACAAGAAGCCCAACAAGCCCAAGAAACCAGACCAGAAGCCCGATCCGACGCCGGGGAAGCCCAAGAAGCCGCAGAACGCCTGACGCCGCGGGGCTCAGTCAGGGGCCGATCGGTCCGAAACTCCAAGGGAGAGCCGGGCCGCGACGGCGGTCCGGTGGGTCGATCGTGCTGCGGGGTGCGCCATGCGAAGGCTGAGCGTGTCCCGGCGCCCTGCCCCGGCGTCCGCCGACCGCGAGGCGGGCTTCACGATCGTCGAGGTCATCGTCGCGATGCTCGTGTTCGTCATCGTGTCGACCGCCACCATCGCCATCCTCGTGGCCGGGCTGCGCACGATCCGGGACAGCGCCGACCGGGTGTCGGCGGCCACCATCGCCCGATCGAAGGTCGAGGACCTGCGGGCGACGGGGGCCAACAGCCTCACCCAGGGCGTCGTCACGGAGACCAGCGACGACGGCAGGTTCACGGTGAGCACCGAGACGTACTGGGTGCCGGTGACCGACCAGTCGGTGAGCTCGTGCGTCGTGGGCAACAACCCGAACCTGCAGGAGTCCCGCATGCGGGCCCACGTCGAGGTCATCGGCGGTCGGCTCAGCGCGCCCCAGACCATCGACGCGCTCATCCAGCCGAAGGACGACGTCCCGCTCTCGAACGTCGGGTCCATGACCGTCCTGGTGCGGGACAGCGATGGAGCGACGCCGGTGCCCGGCGCCGTCGTACGAGGCACGCACTCGTCCCTGGTCTACGCCTTCGAGGCGGTGACCGACCCGTTCGGCTGCATCTTCGCCCCCAACCTCGTGCCGGGCACCTGGACAGTCGCGGCGAGCAAGCCCGGCTACGTGCCACCTGAGACGGGAGCCGACGACAGCGGGGTCGACGTGGTGGCGGGACTGAACAGCCCGGCGGAGTTCGCGCTCGCGCAGTCGGGCGGGCTGACCGTCGGCACCGCCTACGCCGACTACCCGATCCCGCGGCAGGTCCCGTTCCAGATGACGCCGGACCCCCTGGGCTCGGTGCCGACCTCGCTGCCGACCTACCCGGTGGCGATCAACGGGCTCTACCCGGGCACCTATCGGCTGTGGCTGGGCCCGTGCCCCGAGACGGCATCGTCGGAGTACCAGGCCACCGTGACCGGCGGGGCCACGACGCCGGCACCGCTTCCCGGCGTCCGCGTCGACCTGGTCGCCCCGCCCGGCACCGCCATCCGCCTCGTCGGCGGCGGCACGGTGGGGTGCCCGCCCAGCGTCGACTACGCAGTGGGCAGCACCAACAGCGAGTCGATCCAGCGGGTGACCCTGCCGGTGGGCACCTGGAGCTTCCGGCCGGCAGGCTCCGGGCTTGCCGACAAGGACGGCATCACGCTGACGGCGGCGCAGTCGAGATGCTCGCTGGTCTGGCAGGCCCCCGCGCCCGAGCCGTCGGCCAGCGCCTCGCCATCACCGTCACCCGAGCCGTCCGTCGTGACGTCAGCGAGCGCGTCGCCGTCGCCCGAGCCCACGCCCGTGGCCTCGTACAGCGCGATCACGTGCGGATCATGATGAGCCGGCGGCAGCACGTCCACGTGCCCGATCGCTCGGACGATCGGGGCCTGAGCCTGGTCGAACTGCTGGTGGCCATGGGCGTGTTCTCCGTGCTGATGGTCATGGTGTCGGCAGTGAGCATCCAGGGCTACAGCGCGGTGCGGAACGCGACCAGCCTGACCGAGGTGCAGGCGGAGCAGCAGAACGCGATGCTGTGGATGTCCCGCCTGCTGCGGTACACCGACAACCCGTACGAGGCGGGCACACCGCCCACGGCGATCACGTCGGCCATCGTCGCCGCCGACGGGGTGTCGCGTGAGCTGACCTTCGTCTACCCGTCGGCGGACGTGCCGACCGGTGATCCGACGATGCGCCTGGCGCGCTTCTCCCTGGCGCCCAACGGCGACGTGATCAGCCAGGTGTGGGAGCCGAGCCTCGTCACAGGAGTGCCGACGTTCGACCAGACCGGCACGCCGACCACGCGCACGCTGGTGCGGAACCGGCTCGGCCACACGCCCAGCCTGTCCTTCACGTACTGGGGCGTCGACGGGACGGCCGAGACCCAGCTGACGCCCCCAGCACCGACCGACGTGCCCGCGTTCACCGCGTGGGCCAAGGAGGTCGACAAGGTCACGATCACCCTGACCGACACCGACGGACAGCAGCCGCTCGCGCAGACGGTGATGCTGGTGAACCCCCGATGATCAGGATCCCGAGCCCGACCAGCGGTGCGCACAGGCGACGAGGGCGCCGCGATGCTCCTCGTCCTCATGTGGAGCATGGCCCTGCTCGGCCTGGCCCTGGTGGTGAGCCAGGCGGTGGTGAACCGCATCCGGCCCTCCGACTTCACCGAGCGCACGTTCCAGGCGCTCGCCGCGGCGGAGGCGGGGCTCGACGACTACCGGGCCCGGCTCGTCCTCAACGGCGACCCCTCGAGCGTCGTGTCCGACGCGTTCGACAACTGGGTGCCCGTGCCCGGCGGGGAGGCGCAGGGCGAGTTCACCTACACCGTGGACGACACCGACTCCGACCGCGCCGGCCAGATCCGCGTCACGTCGACCGGCCGGTCGGGCGACGCCACCCGCACCGTGGTCGGGCTCATCGCGAAGCGCACGACGCTCGACTACGCGTACGTCAGCAACCTCGAGACCGAGGCCCCCAACCGCCCCGGCGTCTACACCGGGTCGCCACTGACGGCGACCCAGGCCAACGATCTGTGCAACCGCCAGTGGGACCAGGCCGGGCCGATCAACCTGACGAACACGGCCGGCGTCTACAAGTCGGGCATCCACCGCAACTCGGGGCTGTGCATCTTCGAGCCGATCGACTACGCGCAGCGCTGGATCGGCCGGGCGCACACCAACGACGTCTGGTACTTCGACCTCAGCGAGTCGGTGTTCACCGAGGTCCCCACCTCGTCGTGCACCACCGGCACGCTCGCCAACGAGTGCCCCTCGAGCCAGCGATGGGCGCAGCCGGCCGACATCCCGCTGATCGGGAACAACACCGGCGCGAAGAACAACTTCACGCTCTACGAGATCCCGGCGCCGTACACGAGCGTGGCGTGGAACCCGACCTTCGAGAGCGAGCTCGAGATCCCGATCGCCCCCGACGGCATCAAGGCCGACGCGGTCGCGGCGGGCTGCCTGTTCACCGGCCCCACCCGCATCCGGTTCTTCCCGGACGGGAAGATGGCGGTCACCAGCCCCGACACGCCGACGGGGTCGCTCAACAGCTTCTGCCTCGAGGGCGGGAAGCCGACCTACTACGCCGACCCGTCGCCGATCGCGGCCGCCACCCAGCCGACGCACCTGCTGGACTACGAGGACATGGTGGCGGCCGGGTTCAACGGTGTCATCTACGCCCAGGACGCCACCACCACCGCGACCGCGGCATCGTGCAGCATCAAGTCGGGCACCAACCGCTACCCGTTCGTGATCCCCAGCCCGCCTTCGGCGTACAGCGACATGAAGACCTACACGCTGCCCGAGTACCCGGTCACCGGCCCGCTGTTCAGCGGGTCCGCCACCCACCGGGGCTTCCCGCTGGAGAGCATGTGGAAGAACGGCAGCCCCTCGGACCCGTGGACGACCGGCCAGTGCCTGAAGGGGTCCATCTACACGCAGGGCGCATACGTGGGCAAGATGAGCCTCGTCGCCGACCAGGACATCGTGATCACCGGCAAGCTGATGGACGCCAACGTCCTCAACCACACGACCCCGCTGTCGAGCGCGACGCCCACCGTCGCCGAGGTCAAGGCCTCGACGTACGGCGTCCCGGACCCGTCCATCCCCAAGGACGACGCGAACGCGCTCGCCGTCATCCCCGAGCGGTTCCTGTACACGTTCATGCCGGAGGAGAACGTCGGTGGCGGCGGCTGGGACGTCAACAACATGCGCGACGTGATCCTCAACTTCGTCGCCATCGTCACCAACGGCTGCCTGGCGACGCAGAGCAGGCCGTCGAGCATGGGCAACCTGACGTTCGTCGGCTCGCTCGGGCAGCGCTTCCGCTGCGAGATCGCCACGGGCGGCAACACCGGCTACAAGTTCTTCCACCTGCGCTACGACGAGCGGCTCGCGCACGGCATCCGGCCGCCGAACACGTCGGAGCTGTTCGAGCAGGAGCCGTGGAAGATCCAGCAGATGTACGAGGTGCGTCCGCTCGGGGCCGACGCCAACGCCTCTTGAGCGGCTCCGGCCGGGGTTATCATCGGCGCACACCTCACCACATGGGCGGAGCATCGATGCTGGGCGTCACCTCGGGCACGGCTGAGGAGTTCTACGGCCGGTGCCTCGCGAACGCCCAGGTGCTCGAGGGCGCCGCCCGCCGCCGAGCTGGCTGAGGGTGACTCCGTGGGCGCGCTCGCCGACGCCTGGGGCGCCGACGTCAGCATGCTGCAGGCCGTGATGTGGGAGCGGATCATCGCGGCGGCCAGCGCACCCCAGCGCCAGTTCTTCCGCGTGGCCGACGCGATCGTCACGGGCCTGCGCTCACCGGTAGGGGATGCGGACCAGCCGGCGACCCTTTGCCGCTTGCGTGACGCAGGCGCGGGATCGCATGGTCGCCGCCTTCGACGACGAGCTGGCCCGCGAGATGGCCCGACGATGGCCCGACATCACGCTACCTGGCGGCGGTGCCCGCGGTCGGCGACGACGAGGTCGCGGCCTACGTGGACGCCAGGCTGCTCGGGCTGCGGCCGCAGGAGTTCGTCAGGCGTCGGCGCGACGAGGCCGCGAGGGCCATGCTGGAGGCGCAGACGCACCGCGTGCGCGGCGAGACGACCGAGGCGATCCAGGCCGCCTACCAGGGCGACTTCGCCGGACTCGATGCCTACCTCGTCGACTCGGCTGTCGCCTCGGGGGACCACGTCGCTGCTGACCGTCACGATCCGGTGGGACCTCGCCGTCCACGCCGTCAACGAGCTGCCGGGCCTGCCAGGCGACTTCTCCCGGGCGATCACCGTCATCCGCGGCGCCATCGCCGCGGGCCTCGGTGAGACGGACGGCCGTCGCCTGCTCGACTCCCTCGTCCCGGCCTAGCCTTCGCCGGCGGCAGCCGCCGCGTCGGCCTCGGCGATCAGCGCCTCCACCTGGGCCACGAGGTCGGGAAGCTCGGACTGCAGGACGAACATCGTGCCCCGCATCGTCAAGGACTCGCCGGCCGCGGGATCGTTGAGGGCCGCGCCGGAGACCTGGGTCGCCGTGATGAGGAACGCACGGTCGAGGGCCTGCAGGTTGTCGAGGAAGTCGAGGAGGCTCTGCCGATTCCCGGAGACCGTGATGCCGATGTCCATCTCCGCGAGGCTGACACCCGACGCCCCCTGCGCGGCCACGCCGGTGGCGGTCGGCACGGCGGTGCTGATGACCTGGATGGCCGATGGGTCGATGCCGGCCTGCTGCGCCGCCTCGGTGATCTGCCGAAGCACCGTCGGCAGCTCGGCCGCACGGGGCATCGTGGCGAACAGGGTCTGCGCCTCGGCGGCGGCCGCGGGCGCCTGCTCCACCTGCGCCCGGGCCTGGTTGACCCGGTTGCGCAGCTGCAGGTTGCCCAGCTCCGCCTGCTCGACCTGGGTGCTGATCTCGTCGGCCTCCGCCAGGCGCGGGCCGAGCAGCAGGAACCACGCCAGGGCGGCGAGGCCGACGATGGCCACGAGGCTGAGGATGGTCACGGTCCGGACGCGGTTGCCCTTCATGGGGCCTCCTCCGCGGTCTCGGTGGCCTCAGCCGGCGCCGGATTGACGATCGCCTCGACCTGCTCGGGCGTCAGGGCGGTCTCGAGGCCCTCGAGGGACACGCCAGCGGTCCCCGAGAAGGTGACGCCGGACGTGCCGCCCACGTCGTCGAGGGTCAGTGCCGTGCTCGTCACGTACGGACCGACGAAGAGCGTGTCGGCCTCGAGCACCTCGAGGAGCCTGGAGACCTCCTGCCGGTTGCTGGCCGTGGCGTTGAAGGTGAGGCAGCCGATGGTCGCCTCCGTGCCGAACGGATCGGGGTTCGGGCAGGGGTTGAGCGGGCCGCCGGCGGCCGGGACCCCCTGGTAGGTGACTCCCACGTTCGAGAAGCCGATGCCGCCGGTGTCCGAGGCGGCACGCCCTGACGCCTCGAGGCGATCGATGACGACGGCGGACTGTGGCTGGCCCGCCAGGGTCGCGTCGACGAGGGCCTTCTGGTTCTCCAGCGCGGTCGCCAGCACCGTGATGGGTGCGAGGGCCGCCATCTGATCCTGCAGCTGGCCGCTCTCGGCGCGCGCGTCGGCGAGCCGCTGCTCGGCGTCGGAGATGCGCGAGCCCTGCAGGTACCAGACGCCGCCCGCGACGACGGCGAGCAGGAGCACGACGGCGAGGAGCACCCGTCGCACCTTGCGCATGGCCAGCGACTCCCGCACTGCCGTCGGGAGCAGGTTGACGCGGGGGAGGGAGGCGACGAAGGGCGGATGCTCGACCTCCTCGTCGGCGAGGTCGGCGCCCTTCTTCCGGCCGAGCTCCATCTGCCAGAACGACTTCTTCGGCTTCGAGCCCTTCCTGCCCTTGACGGGGGTCGGCGCGGCGCTGCTCACTCCCCACCTGCCATGGCCAGGCCGACGGCGACCGCGAAGCGGGTGTCGGACTCGAGACGCCGGCTGACCGCCTTCGTCGCCTGGAGGCCCGCGAGCGGGTCCATCACCCGGACGCTGAGCGGTATCTGGGTGGCGATGCGCTCAAGGAGGCCGTCGAGCTCGATCGTGCGCCCGGTGATCGTCAGCGTCTGGATGGGTGCCGCCGGATCGGACGCCTGGAAGTAGTCGAGCGAGTTGCGGATCTCCCCGATCACCGTCGTGGCCCAGGGATTCAGGGCCTCGACCGTCGAGGTCACCCGAGGGTCCTGCGATGCGGGACTGGCGTCGGCGTGATCGCCGAAGACGGACGACTCGGCGATCGGCACGACGACGGGCGCCGGGCCGTTGAGACCCGTCTCCCGCTTCAGGCCCTCCGCGTCGTCGAGGCCGATGCCCAGCCGCTCGGCCACCGCACTGCGTGGCGGTGTCGCCGCCGAGGTTCGCGATGGTCCGGATGAACCGCGGCTGGCCGGACTGGTGAACGACGACGGTCAGCTGGTCGGCGCCGATGTCGGCGATGGCGTGGACCTGGTCGCCCGACGGGAGCGTCCCACCGCAGGCGGTGCGGATGAGGGCGAAGGCGGTCGAGTCGGCAGCCACCGGCTCGAGCCGCGCCTTGCGCGCGACCATGGCCTCCGCAGTGACGACCTCCGTGTTGGCCGCGACGATGAGGATGCGGTTGAGCTCGACGTCGCCGCCGTGGTCGTCCGTGCGCTGGCTCTCGCCGAGCAGGTGGTAGTCGAGCTCGACCGTCGCAAGATCCACCGGCAGGGCGTCGCCCACCTGGTAGCGCAGTGCGGTGCGGAAGTCGTCCGGGGGCATCCAGGGCAGTTCCAGCTGGCGCGTCAGCACCCCGCTGTCCGCCAGTCCGAGGACGACCTTGCGCGTCGTGAAGCGACCCTTGCGCCACAGCTTCCTGAGCGCCTTGGTCACCACGGCGGACTCGACGATCACGCCGTTGCGCACGGCGCCGGGCGGCAGGTCGACGGAGGCGGCCCTGAGGATCGTGTAGACGCCGGTCCTGCGATCGCGCTTCAGCTCGACCGCGCGGAGCGCCACTCGCGCCGATGTCCAGGCCGACGAGCTTCGGGGTCGACTTGCCCGCCATGCAGCCGCCTCCCCATGCGCGTGCGGTCGGCCCACGCCGCCCTCACCGGATTATCGGCCCGAAAAGGTCAAGTCGACCGGTCGCGGGGTCGAAAACACACGTGATGGGCCGAAACTGAGGGCATGGACCTGCCGACCGCGCCCGCGGAGCATGTCGAGACGCCGCAGCCGGAGCCTGCCGCCGCTTCGCGACATCCTGCACACGGCCGTCGCGAACGGCGCCTCCGACGTGCACATCCGGGCCGGCGCTCCGCCCCTCATCCGGGTGTCCGGCGACCTGTGGCCGCTCGAGCTGCCCGAGCTCACGTCGGAGGACACCGAGCGCATCGTCCTGGCCACGTTGCCGTCCGCCGAGGACCGGGCGAACTTCCTCGCCGACCATGAGTGCGACTGCGCGCTGACCGAGCCCGGTGTCGGACGGTTCCGCGTCAACGCCTACCGCTCTCGGGGGGCGGCCGCCATGGTGCTGCGCCACGTCAAGGAGGTCATCCCCTCCTTCGAGGAGCTCGGGCTGCCGCAGGATCTGCCACGAGCTCGCGCTCCGACCCAGCGGGCTGGTCCTGGTGTGCGGGCCGACGGGGTCGGGCAAGACGACGACGCTCGCGGCCATGATCGACGCGATCAATGCCGAGCGGCGCTGCCACATCCTCACCATCGAGGACCCGATCGAGTTCCTGCACAGCAACAGGTCGTCCACCGTCAGCCAGCGTGAGCTCAACACCGACACCAAGGAGTTCGGCCGGGCCCTGCGGTCCGGCGATGCGCCAGGACCCCGATGTCATCCTCATCGGCGAGATCCGCGACGCCGTGACGATGCAGACCGCACTGCAGGCCGCGGAGACCGGCCACCTCGTGCTGGCCAGCCTCCACGCGCAAGACCGTCGTCGATGCCGTCAACCGCGTCATCGACATCTTCCCGCCCGAGGAGCAGCGGCAGGCCCGCGCGTCGATCGCCGAGTCCCTCCAGGGCGTGCTGTGCCAGCACCTCGTGAAGTCGGCTCGCGACGACGGCCGCACCATGGTGATGGAGATCGCCGTCGTGACGACCCGCGTCCGCGAGGCGATCGCCGACGCCGAGAAGACGTCGTCGCTCGCAGGACATCGTGGCCGACGGCCAGTACTACGGCATGCGCACCTTCGAGCAGGACGCGGTACGGCTGGTCATGTCCGGTGACATCACGGTGGAGGAGGCGGAGAAGGTCGTCGGTCGGGCGGCCGACCTGCACGTGGCCCTCCGCCGTGCCGGCTACCGCGAGACGTAGGCGGGAGGCAGTCGTGGACGATGCCGTCGCCGACCTCGCGGCCCTGCGGATGGAGCGGCTGCGTGAGGAGCGCATCCGCTGCCGACGCGCGCTCGAGGTGGCGCACCTGCGGTCCCGGCAGCCGGGCGGCCCGACGCCCGAGGACGTCGCACGGCTGCGCCGAGCGCACCGACCGCTGACCGAGGAGCTGATCCGTCGGTACGCGTCGGACCTCGACCTGGTCGATTCGCTGCTCGAACGCGGCCTATCCTCACAAGGTGGGGTCGGCACCGGCGCCGGCGGAGGGAGGTGCGGTGCGATGACATCTTCCGTGGCCGACGTCCTCGTCGGCGAGGGCCTGATCACCGGTGACCAGCTCGCCGCCGCCCAGGCCACGGCGAGCACGATGGGCGAGCCCGTGCTCAACGTCCTCGTCCAGCAGGGCGCCGTGTCCAAGAAGGACGTCGTGCGATGCACCGTCCAGGCCGCCGGCCTCGAGTTCGTGGAGATCATGGACGTGCAAGTCGATCCGCGCGCCGCGGTCCTGCTGTCGGGCGACCAGGCGCGCAAGTACCAGGTGGTCCCCATCGGGTTCGACAAGGACGTCCTCATCGTCGTGGGCGACTCCCAGACGGCCATGAACTGGCAGGTCCGCGACGACCTGCAGGCCATCACCCGCCATCCGGTGCGCTTCGCCTGCGCCATGAAGGCCGAGGTCCAGAGCCGGCTCAACCTCCTCTACCGGGCCGAGGCCGAGCTGGGCGAGCTGGTCAAGGACATGCTCGAGGACGAGCAGGCCATCGACATCCTGGCGCCGGTCGCGTCGACGTCGGATGCGCCGCTGGTCCGCTACGTCAACCTGCTGCTGAACCAGGCGATCTCCGACTCCGCGTCGGACATCCACGTCGAGCCGAGCGAGAACAACATCCGCATCCGGTTCCGCATCGACGGCGTGCTGAAGGAGATGGCACCGGCTCCCAAGGAGATCCAGTCGGCGGTGATCTCGCGCCTGAAGATCATGAGCGACATGGACATCGCCGAGCGGCGCATCCCGCAGGACGGCCGCCTGTCGGTCGTGTCGCGCGGCCGCAAGATCGACCTCCGGGTCAGCTGCCTGCCGACGGTGTGGGGCGAGAAGATCGTCATGCGGATCCTCGACAACACCGCCGCCACGATGGCCCTGCCCGAACTCGGCTTCTCCCCGGAGAACCTGAAGAAGTGGCGCGACGCCTACGAGCGGCCGTACGGGATGCTGATCGTGAGCGGACCGACGGGCTCGGGCAAGTCGACGTCCCTGTACGCGACCCTCAACGCCGTGTCGCGTCCCGAGGTGAACATCGTGACGGTCGAGGATCCCGTCGAGTACCGCATCCCGGGCATCAACCAGGTGCAGACCAACGCCAAGGCCGGCCTGACCTTCGCGGCGTCCCTGCGGTCGATCCTGCGCGCGGATCCCGACATCATCCTGATCGGCGAGATCCGCGATCACGAGACGGCGCAGATCGCGATCGAGTCCGCGCTCACCGGCCATCTCGTCCTCACCACCCTGCACACCAACGATGCCCCCAGCGTGATCACGCGGCTCACCGAGATGAACATCGAGCCGTTCCTCGTGGCGTCCGCGCTGGAGTGCGCCACCGGCCAGCGCCTCGCGCGGCGGCTGTGCACGAAGTGCAAGCGGCAGGTCGACAAGACGCCCGCCGAGCTCGCGGCGGTGCAGTTCGAGCATCCGCCGGGCGTGCAGCCGACGTTCTTCGAGCCGGTCGGGTGCTCCAGCTGCGCCGGCACGGGATACCGGGGACGGCTGGCCATGCACGAGGTGATGCCGATGACCGAGTCCATCGGCAAGCTGGCGGTCCGAAACGCATCATCGGAGGACGTCCGTCGCGAGGCGGTCGACCAGGGCATGCGCACGCTTCGACAGGACGGCTGGCTCAAGGTCGCCCATGGACTCACCACGATCGGGGAGGTGCTCCGTGTCATCGCCTGAGGGTTTCACGCTGCCGCTGTCGGATTTCCAGGACATCCCGAAGGACCGCGACGAGCGGCCGGACGGCGACGAGCGGCCGGACCGCGACGAGCGGCCGGACGAGCGACGAGGGGCCGGACCGCGACGAGCGGCCGGACGACGACGAGTCGGACCCCTGGGCCAGCCCGCTGCTGCCGGTGATGCCGCCACCAGCACTGCCCGTGATGCCGCCGTCGCTGCCGGTGATGCCGCCGTCGCTGCCCGTGATGCCACCGTCCGTGACCGTGCCGGAGCCGGCCGATCCGTGACCGCGCCGGAGCCGTCGCCGGAGCCGCCGTCCATCCCGGTCGCGCCCCCGGTCACGATCCCGATGGGCACGCCCTCGTCCATCCCCGTGTCCGCTCCGTCGTCGGGCCGCACCTCGGTCGACGGCGACTACGCACCCACGGCACCGCCGATCGCGGGCGACGTCGGGATCGTCGTCGGTCGAACGCTCGGGCGGGGGACAGGCGGAGCCCGAGGTCGCCATCGACGAGGTGCTCCTCTACCTGCTCGAGAAGGGTGGCTCCGACCTGCACCTGTCGGTGAACTCACCGCCCATGATCCGCGTCCACGGCGAGCTGGAGGCCGTGCCCGGCTACCGCGCGCTGACGGCGCAACAGCTCCAGGAGTCGATCTACTCCATCCTCACGGACCGGCAGAAGCAGCGCTTCGAGGAGACCAAGGAGCTCGACCTCGCCTACGAGATGCCGGGTGCCGCGCGCTTCCGCGTGAACCTCATGCAGCAGCGGGGCGCGATCTCGGCCGTCCTCCGCGCGATCCCGTGGGAGATCCTGCCGCTCGACGCCCTCAACATGCCGTCGATCCTCGGTGACTTCGCCGATCTCCCGCGTGGGCTGGTGCTGGTCACGGGCCCGACCGGCTCGGGCAAGTCGACGACGCTCGCCGCGATCATCGACAAGGCGAACCGCACGCGCAAGGGCCACATCATCACGATCGAGGACCCCATCGAGTTCGTGCACCAGCACCGGCTGTCGGTCGTCAACCAGCGCGAGGTCGGCCAGGACACCCTGTCGTTCGAGGCCGCCCTCAAGCATGCGCTGCGCCAGGATCCCGACATCATCCTGGTCGGCGAGATGCGCGACCTCGAGACGATCTCGATCGCCCTCACCGCGGCCGAGACGGGCCACCTGGTGTTCGGCACCCTCCACACGAGCTCCGCAGCGACCACGATCGACCGCATCATCGACGTCTTCCCGCCGTCGCAGCAGCAGCAGATCCGCACGCAGCTGGCGAACTCCGTGCAGGCGGTCGTGTGCCAGGCGCTGTGCCGGACCTCCGACGGCAAGGGCCGGGTGGCCGCCACCGAGGTGATGGTCGCGACGCCCGCGATCCGCAACCTCGTCCGGGAGGGCAAGCTGCAGTCGATCCCCTCGGCTCTGCAGACCGGATCCCGGTTCGGCATGCACACCCTGAACCAGGACCTCGCGTCACTGGTCGAGAAGGGTCGCATCACCTACCAGGTCGCCCGCGAGAAGGCCTCCGACCTGTCCGAGCTCAACCAGCTCCTCGGCAAGGCCGCGGATGCCACAGACTGAGTACCTCGTCAAGGCCCGGGCCAAGTCCGGGCGGCTGGTCGAGTCGAAGATGAAGGCGGCCAGCGAGTCCGAGGCGCTCTCGCGCACACGACAGCAGGGGCTGACGCCGATCGCCGTCGAGGCCCTGGGAACCGGCCTCAACATGGAGATCCGGATCGGCAAGGGCAAGGTGAAGTCCAAGGACCTTGCCATCTTCTCCCGCCAGTTCGCCACGATGCTCTCGTCCGGCCTGCCGATCCTGCGCTGCCTGTCGATCCTGTCCGAGCAGACGGAGAGCAGGCGCCTGGGCGAACTGCTCGTCGACGTGCGCGACGAGGTGGAGAAGGGCGACTCCCTCTCCGAGGCGCTGGGCAAGCACCGGGAGTTCCCGCCCATCATGGTGAGCATGGTGCGCGCCGGCGAGGTCGGCGGCTTCCTCGACACCACGATGATCCAGATCGCCGACTCGCTCGAGGCGGACGTGCGGCTCCGCGGCAAGATCAAGTCGGCCCTGACGTACCCCATCGCCGTGGGCGTGATCGCGGTGCTGATCGTCACGGGCATGCTGATCTTCGTCGTGCCGGTGTTCTCCGGGCTGTTCGAGGCGTTCGGCGGCGACCTGCCGCTGCCTACGCAGATGCTCGTCACGCTGTCGGAGATCATCAAGAACCCGATGTTCTTCATCCCGTTCCTCGGCATCGTCATCGGCGGAACGGTCTGGTACCGCAAGAACAAGTACTCGCCCAAGGTGCGCGAGGTCGTCGATCCGCTGAAGTTCAGGATCCCCGTGTTCGGCCCGCTGATGCAGAAGGTCGCGCTGGCACGATTCACCCGCAACTTCTCGACCCTCGTGCACGCGGGCGTCCCCATCCTGTCGACGCTCGACATCGTGGGGGAGACGGCCGGCAACATCGTCATCACGCGCGCGATCCGCGACGTCAAGGAGTCCGTCCGCCAGGGCACCGGGATCGCCCGACCGCTCGCGGACCATCCGGTCTTCCCGGAGATGGTCGTGCAGATGATCGCGGTCGGCGAGGACACCGGTGCGCTCGACGCGATGCTGCGCAAGATCGCCGACTTCTACGACCAGGAGGTCGAGGCGACGACCGAGCAGCTCATGTCGCTCATCGAGCCGTTCATGATCGTCATCCTCGGCGGGGTCGTCGGCGGCATGATCATCGCGATGTACCTGCCGATCTTCAAGATCTTCGAACTGATCAACTGAGGCAGCCGCCATGAGGCGGCTACGGCGAGAAATATCCCCTCGACCGGTTCATTCCAGGAGCGGGCGGGCCGAAACCATCGATTGTCGGCACCGCAGTGGTGCGGCACCCCGCAGATGAGGGGTCCTCGGAGCAGGAGACCAGACATGCTCACTCGCATCATGAAGCCACGAGAAGACCGCGACGCGGGATTCACCCTCATCGAGCTCCTCGTCGTCGTCGCGATCATCGGCATCCTCGCCGCCATCGCCATCCCCGTCTTCCTGAACCAGCGCGCCAGCGCCCGCGATGCCTCGGTCAAGTCGGACATCAACAGCGTGGCGAAGGTCATGGAGACCGTCTACACCGACAGTGGGCGCCTACCCGACCGCGGACGCCGCGGGCGAGCAGCTGCTTCGGACAATGACGTCGTCACCTCGCCCGGCAACTACATCCAGGTCGTGCCCGACGACCGACCTCGCTTCGAGGTCTTCGGCTGCAACGTCGAGTCCGACAAGGGCTGGTACTACAGCTCCGGCGACGGCGGCCTGAACCCCGACGGCCGTCGGTTCACTCGGCACCGACTGCACGACGGCCGGCGGAGTCGCCGGCGACGTCACGCCTCCCGCGATCGAGCACCACCGTCCTGTTCACCGCACCGTCCTGATCGACCCCGCGCTCGGCTGAGCGCACCGGCTAGGCAGGAGCCGCCGCACCCCTCGGGTGCGGCGGCTCCTGCGCGTCGTGGACACCGACCGCGGCGAGGGTGGGGAGAGGATTAGCCGGAGATATCCCCTCAATTCGGGCCCAAGGGCCTAGTCAGACGCGTGAGCAGCGGGCCATGCATGGAAAGGAATCAGGACGCAACGGACAAAGAGCAGGAATGGGTGGGGGGATCAAAGTGGATATCGAACGCATCGACGAGTACGCCGGGCCTGCGACGCGAGCTCGAGATCGGCCTGACCCTCGCCCCGACCCGCGCCTCCGCGGTCGCAGCGGCCAAGTCCGTCGCGGCGTACCTCGACGCCGACCCCAGGGTCACCGTCCGGCTGGCCGGCCTCGGCAGCGACGACTCCCGCATCCTCATCACCCTCGCCGTCACCCTGGGCACGGTCGACGAGATCAAGGTCGCCGACGCTCGCTCGCGCGACGGCCGTGCTGTTCGTCCAGCGCATCGTCGACGAGCTGGCCGCCTACGACCCCGCCTTCAGCACCCTGCCGGCGCCCGCCTCCTTCGAGGCCCGCGCGGCGGCGCTCGCGGTGGCGTCGCGGTGCAGCGTCGATGCCGAGCACGGTCGAGCGGCTCGTCGCGATCGGCTAGTCGATGGCGCCACCGTCCGACGAGACATCATCGTCACCGCCAGCAACCGGCTGGGACGCAAGGTCCCCAACCTCGTGGTCCGGGGGCTCGACGAGCGCGAGATCCTCGGCGCACGCACCGGCCATGACCTGTGACCGGGTGCACTGGGACACCGTGGGCGACTTCGACGCACGCGATCTCGTCGGCGACCTCGGCATGACGGCCTACACGCGCCAGTGGAGCGACGGGCAGCATCGCGTGTGGGTGGCGGAGGGGCAGGGCTACGAGGCCCGCGAGCGGATCCGCGAATGGTGCGCAGCCCACGAGGTGGAGGCGGTGAACGTCCGCGTCGAGCAGAAGGTGCCGTTCCGCGACCTGGACCAGGTGCCGCAGCCGCTGGTGCCGGAGCTGATCTCCGCGGCACTCGACTGGCTCTACCCGCGATCCCATGCCATCCGCTCGAAGGTCGTCGCCGACCTCGAGCTCGTCGACGCCGACGACGTCCGGTCGATGATGTACCTGTTCATCAGCGACCACCTCGACCGCTACGACGCGGACCGCGAAGGCCGCAACGGCACCCTCAACCTCCTGGCCTTCCTCATCGGCAAGCTCCGCACCTGGCCGCAGGACCTCACCCGCACCGCCTTCGGGCGCAACGTCGTGAGCGACCGCATCGCGCTCCACCGGGCGGTCGACGGCGTCGCCGCCGGCGAGCATCGGTCGGCGACGGAGGCTGGAGCGCGCCGAGGCCCTGCGCACCACGGTCACCGACCTGCGCAAGCGGGAGCAGGCCATCGCGACCCTGTCGAACCTGCGCAACTACCAGTCGCTCACCTCGGGCGCCCCGGACGACGGCGTGCTGGACTCGGTCCAGGTGGCGTCCGACGAGGACGTCGAGGAGCGCGCCACCCGGCACGACCGCAATGCCCAGCTGACCCGCGCGATCATGTCCGCGGTGAACGACCCCGCGTCGTCCGCCGAAGCGGGCCCAGAATCCCCTAGCCTTGGCCGCTGTGTACCTGTCGTTCTGGGAGGACCTCAGCCGGCCCGAGGTCGCCCGTGAACTCGACGTGCTCCCGAAGACGGCGGCCGCGGCCGTCAACCGGGTGATGGACCATGTCGAGCAGTCGGACCTGATGTGAGCACAGGCCTCGCCGAGCCGATCCCGTGGACCTTCACCGACTCGCCCGGCGTGCTCCTGTGGACGTGGATCACCGACCACTTCGTCGCGCGCATCACCGGCGCCGAGGTCGACAACGCGGACGATCCCGACGGACGGCGCATCATCCGGTCCTACGGCTGGGAACTGTCCGACATGATCAGGACGAACCAGGGCCTGCCGAGGCTGCTCATCGAGGGCAATGCGACGTCCTTCGAGGAGGCCGAGGCCCTGGTCCGCGAGCATGTCGGCAAGTGCTACGACCCTCGCCTGGGTTACCGCCGCTTCGCCGGCTCGCTGACGTTCACCTTCACGCTGTCCACGGGTGAGCGCATCGACGTGACGGAGTACATCGGCACCCGGTGCGCCGTGACGGTGCTCATGCCCGACCGCACCGAGCGCACCGTGACCGGGGACTTCGACGTGAGCAGCTACAAGTGGCGCTTGACCTCGACCGAGGCGACCCTGGAGATCATCCCCGAGCACGTCGTGCGCATCACGAACCGCTCCGCGGCGGCAGAACGAGCGACGGCCATCACGCGGAACGACAGCTACTCTGGGATCGGCCGCATCTATCGCGAGGAGCCGAGGCCCGGCTGCACCGGGCAAGGCCGGGCTTCATGTTGGGAACCGTCGACCACGCGGGTGCGCCGCGATGCCCGATCCACGAGGTGGGCGTCCCGGACCACCTGCTGCGCTGAGGCAAGGAGTCTGCGACATGCCGATCAGCTTCGGACGACACAAGAAGGGCGCGGACGCGCCCGACCGGGCCGTGCCCAGTCCCGTCGCCAACGAGAGCGTCGTCGACGAGCTCACGTCGATGGCGAAGAAGCAGGCTCACCGGGGCACTCGAGCTGACCGACAAGGCGCACGGTCGTACCGCCTCGCTCTTCCTGTACGAGGGCGGCCTCTACTCCGTCCGCCTCGAGGGCTACGAGCCTCGCGTCGGCGCGCGACTCGTGGCTTCCGGGGCCATCACGGCCGCCGCACTCGAGGGGATCGTCGGCGTCGCCGGGGTCGACGGTGCGGACGGTCCCGGCTCGGGAGTCCACGCGGCGCGGGCCGGCCTGCTGTCGGCGGAGGTCCTGGCCTCCGTGCACCAGGAGTACCTGCTGGCCTCGCTCGGCGCGGTGCTGGCCTGCCGCAAGCTCAAGACGAAGGTGCGCAAGGGCGACGTCACCGACGCGCTGTGCACGCTGCCGCTGCCGATCGATCCGCTGTTCGACGTGATCGCCCGGCGGTACGAGCGGATGACGTCGACGTGGGCGGCGCTCGACGGCGGCCGCGGTCCCGACACCCTCGTCCTGCGTCGGACTGCCGCGGCGCTGCCCGGGTCGCTGCGACTGCCGGAGCTCGGAGCGCTGGCCGGAGCGGCCGACGGCCGACACTGCCTGGACGGCCTCGCCGAGCGCATCGGGCTGACCCGGGCCGAGGCGGTGCACCTCGCGGGGATGCTGGTCGAGGCAGGCGTGCTCGAGCCCGCCGATGACGTGGATCCCGAGGTCACGCGCGCCCGGCTGTCGGTGCCGGAGGCGTTCGGGACGGTCACCACCGTGGTGGCGGGCCGTGCCACGCCGGTCGCCGAGCCGGAGCCGGAGCCGGAGCCGGAGCCGGAGCCCGAGCCGGAGCCGGAGCCCGAACCCGAGCCGCGAGCCGACGAGCCCGAGGCCGAGGTCGCGACGGCCGTCGCCGTGGCGGTCGCGCTGAGCCGGAGCCCGAGCCCGAGCCGGATGTCGAACCCGAGCTGGAGCCCGAGCCGGAGCCGGAGCCCGAGCCGGAGCCCGAGCCGGAGCCCGAGCCCGAGCCGGAGCCCGAGCCGGCGCCCGAGCCGGAGCCCGAGCCGGAGCCGGAGCCGCCGGCCCCGCGTCGTGGTGCCCGATCACGTGGTCCAGCTTCGGCGCGAGATGGCGCGCACCGAGGTCGCCGAGCTGGAGGTGGCGATGGCCGAGGCCGCCGTCGCGGAGCGGGAGGCGATCACGCAGGCCGCGGCCATCCGCGCGCGCCTCGCAGAGGCGCGCTCGACTCTCGCCGAGCTGGGAGACGAGACCGCACCCGGCGGCGAGTCGACCGAGGAGTCGTGACCGTCGACCCCATCGTCGCTGGTCTGTGCCTCGTCTTCGTGGGAGGGCTCGGCCTGATCGTCGGGTCGTTCCTGAACGTCGTCATCTATCGCGTGCCACGTGACCTGTCCGTCGTGCGTCCCGGATCCTCCTGCCCTGGCTGCGGCATCGCCGATCAGCGCGCGCGACAACATCCCGGTGCTGTCCTGGCTGCTGCTGCGCGGCCGGTGCCGCACCTGCGCGGAGCCGATCTCCGGCCGCTACCCGATCGTCGAAGGGCTCAACGCCGTGTTGTGGCTGGGCCTGGTCTGGTGGGCCTGGGGGCCTGACGGCATCGATCCGCTGCTGCCGTGGCTGCTGGTGCTCGGCAGCGCCGGCCTCGCCCTGTGGTTCATCGACATCGACCATCACCGCCTGCCGGACGCGATCGTCCTGCCCCTGTACCCGATCGGCGTCGCCGGCCTCGTGCTCGCCGGCGTCGTCTCCGCGCGGTGGCCGCTCGCCGAGGTGGCCATCGGCGTCGGCGCGTGGCTGGTGGTCATCGGCGGGATCTGGCTGTTCACCGGGGGTCGCGCGATGGGGTTCGGCGACGTCAAGCTGGCCCCCGTGCTCGCCGCGACGCTGGCCTGGGTCGGCGTGTCCTCGCGCGCTCGTCGGCCTGCTGGCGGCGTTCGTGCTGGGCGGTGTGGTCGGGCCTGGTCCTCATGCTCTCCGGCCGCGCCCGACGGGGCAGCCACATGGCCTTCGGGCCCTTCCTGCTGCTCGGCGCCCTGGTCGGGCTGCTTCTGGGGTGAGGCGCTCGGGTCGGCCTACCTGGCCACCCTGGGGCTGTGAGCCAGGCCGGGTGAACGCGGCAGCCGCCAGATTCGTGCCGGCGTAGGGTTCAGGCGGGGATCGCTGCGCTCCGATACCCCAAGTAACGCAAGGCCCCGGGGGAGGGGCCGAAGGAGGGAGACGCCATGCAGACCTGGGTGGAGACCGACGGCCAGGGCCGTCAGTACCTGGTCCGCACGGGCACGGGCGTCGTCACGGCGGTCGTGCCCGGTGGGCGGCGACCCGGACCGGCGAGGCGTCGTTCAGCCGCGTCGAGATCTACTGCGACGCGCCGCATGGCCGCCCCGGGGCCATCAAGTACTCCGCGCACCCGCTGGTCGAGATCGGCAGCCCCCTGCATCGGGTCGCGCTCGAGGCCCTCGAGCAGGTGTGGCCGGTGGTCTGGACCGTGCAGTGGCACCGGCATGACTGGATCCCCGGCGACCTCCCCATCGCCTCGCTGAACCTGGGTGACCGACGCGCGCAGCGTCCTCGCGGCGCTGGACCGGGTGGTCGTGCCCGAGCCCGTCGAGGCTGAGCGTGCCGGACTTCGTCCCTGTCCAGTGGCGGGACCGCGTCGGTGACGCCGGAGGAGCGCGAAGGCGCGCGAGGACGCCGCAGGCAGACTCGGTCTTCGCGGTGCGTGACCAGGACCAGCTCATCGCGCAGATCGACTCCGTCTCCGAGGACGACCTGAGCAGCACCTTCTTCGGCGACTCCGATCGACGAGGTCGAGGACGCGGCCATGCGCATGTTCGACGTCGGGATCCGCGCCTCACCCATGACACGCCGCCGGAGGCGCACCCGGGTGCGTTCGCTGGGGAGCCGACCGGGTCGTCAGGGACGACCGCGGCCGGCTCCCCGGCGACCCGGCCAGCCGGCCGGCCATGCGCGGACGGTCATCCTGGTCGCCCGGCTCGAGGGCAATCCCGAGGCGCAGCGCGCCTTCATCCTCGGCGGACCCGTGGCGGTCGGCTATCGCTAGCGGTGGCCGGACAGCACGAAGACTGACCGTGGACGCCTCGCCGCGACATCACGATGCCCGGCCAGCTCCTTGATGGCGCGTCCGTGCATCTGGCAGGCCCGCGACTCGCTGACGCCCGAGGACCCGGCCGATCTCGGCGAACGTGAGCTCCTCGTAGTAGTACAGGGCGATGACGGCGCGATCCCGCTGCTTGAGGCTCCGGATCGACTCGCGCACGAGTCGCTGGCTCTCCTCGTGGTCGTAGACCTCCTCGGGCAGCTCGGCCGTCTCGTCGACGAACTGCCGGCCGCGCGGCTCCTCCTCGCCGCCCGCCTCCCCGCCCATGCGCTCGTCCAGGCTGGCGAGGTAGCCGCTCTGGTAGGCCATGAGCGTCGAGCGGACCTCCGCGCGGTCCAGACCGGTGGCCTCGGCGATGTCGTCGAGGTCCGGCTCGCCCCCGTTCTGCTGCTCGAACCGCTCGGTGGCCCGGTCGATGGCGTGCATGCGCCCGCGCACCGCGCGCGGCACCCAGTCCTGGGCGCGGAGCTCGTCGAGGATGGCGCCGCGGATCCGGGTGACGGCGTAGGTGGGGAACGTCAGCCCGCGCTCGAGGTCGAAGCGGCCGATCGCCTCGATGAGGCCGATCGTCCCGAAGCCGACCAGGTCGCCGCGCTCCAGGCTCGGCGGCAGGGTGACGTTCATCCGCGACACCACGTAGCGCACGAGCGGGCTGTACGTGATCACGAGAGCCGAGCGCGCCTCGGGGTCGTCGTGCGATCCGGGCGGCGACCCACAGCCGCGGCCAGGTCGGCGGTCGTCGTCGAAGAGCGGCAGGTAGCGGCTGACGACGGGTCGTCATCGGCCGGGTGCAGTCGGCGACCGCTGCTCGATGCCTGGGCTCATGGTCACCGTCCCGGTCGCTCGTCGCGTCAGTCGTCCTCCACCGGGAGTATGGGACCGATCCGGCGGGTGAAGCCCTGTTCGCCGTCGGCTGTTGCGGGTTGGGGCCAACATGAGGGGCAAGAGCTTGATCCGACGGTAGAGTTCACCAGGGGTCACGCTGACCACACTGGTCAGTGCGGATGACGGACTGCGGACCGGCGAGGAGGAGCCAGGTGGCTGATCCGTCGTCGACGTCTGGCCCCGGGCTCATTCCCGTTGTCGACGCCCCCCTCCATGACCTGCTCGCCAACGCCGGGCGTCGTCTGGATCGTCCAGGAGCGGCAGCCTGACGTGGGTGCGATGTGGGCGGCGTTGTCCTCCGGGCGCCTCGACCAGCACTCCCGGATCCTGGTGTTCTCGGACTCCCTGGCCGACGCCCCCAGCGACGACGAGCTGGCGCAGACTGCCCGCGCCGTCGTCGCCATGGCCAACGCCGGCGCGCATGTGTTCATCGCCGCCACCGACACGACGCGCACGGACCGCCTCTCGTCCCTGATCGACGAGTCCGCGGCCGCGCAGGGCGTCGACGCCTCCACCCTGCGCTACTACTGGCTGCCGATGAGCGAAGGCGGCCGTTCGGTGCTCGACACGATGCGGGTGGTGCTGTCGTCGATCGTGCGACTTCCCCCCGGCGTACCCCGCGGCCGTCGACTACCTCCTGGAGGGTGGCGAGGGCGGCCGGGACGAGGCCGAGGAGCCTGAACAGGCCGAGGTGCCGGACGACGCGATCGCGTCGGCGGCCTGGGTGATGGTGCCTGACGTCGTCGACGCCGAAGGGCAGACCGACGCCGACGAGACCGAGTCGGTCGAGGGCGACACCGACGCCGACGAGATCGCGCCGGTCGACGGACGCGCGAGCACCGACGCCGACGAGATCGTGACGGTCGAGGGCGACGTCGACGTCGACGATTCGGGCGACGAGGTCGTCGACGAGGCCGAGACCACGCTCGCCGCCGAGCCCCCGGCTATTCGTGCCGCCGCCGGCGACGACAGTGCCGGTGCCTCCGCCCATCGGCATCGCGCGCGGCGCGGCGGACGGCCGTCCCATCGCTGCCGCCCGATCGGCGGCGCGCCAGCAGTCGGTCGTGGCCGGGCGGCGGCGAGTACCCGGCGTCGGCGTCGCTGGAGCTCCTGCAGCGGCCCAAGCTCCCGGGCCAGATCACCATCACGGTCACGTCGAGCAAGGGCGGTTCAGGCAAGTCCACCGCGTCGATCCTGCTCGCCGGCTCGATCGCCCGAGCGTCGGCTGACGCGGGCCACCCGCTGCTCGGTGTGCCTCATCGACCTCGACACCCGCGACGGCCAGGTGGCCTCCCTGATCGGCAAGTTCATGCCGACCGCGCTGAACATCCGGGTGCAGCCGGTGTGGGACGAGGAGCGCATCCGACGCAACCTCGTCCATGCCGATGGCCTGAACATCGACACCCTGCTGGCGCCGATCCGCCCGCGCACGGCAGACACCGTGGGCCCCGACTTCTACAAGACCATCGTTCGCAGCCTGCAGCGCATGTTCGACGTCGTGATCATGGACACGAGCGTGCAGTACCTCGAGCCGCTCATCGGCGAGGTCGCCCTGGGCGAGGCGGACGAGATCCTCTTCGTCACCACCCTCGCGTCGACGGCCGTGCAGGGCATGGCGCGTGCCCTGCGGGAGATCACCGCGCCGCTCGACGAGTCCGGGCTCGGGATCCCGCGGGAGAAGATCGGCATCATCGTGAACCAGTCCGTCGCGAACGTCGGCATGGAGCGCGACCAGGTCCTCGCGGCCGGTCTCGGGGTGCCCGTCGTCGGCGTCGTCCCGCTGGCGACGAAGGACGTGCTGACCGCCACCAACCTCAACCGCATGTACGCCCTGCTCGACCATCCGCTGATCGGACCCGCGTACAACGATCTCGCGCGGGCCTGCCTCCCCGGCCGCGACATCGCGACCGTGGACCTCGACCGCGCCGGCCGAGCCGGCCATGGCAGCAGTCGCCGCCCCGGCGCCGGACGTCGGGATCCAATGGCGGCAAGGCGGAGAAGCCCGGCAAGGAAGCCAAGGAAGGCAAGCGCAGGGGCCTGTTCCGTCGCTGACGCGAGGCCTACCCTGAAGACGACGCGAACCGGAAGGCCGACATGACGCGTGCGCAGGAGTCCCTCGCCGCGGCGGCCTACGCCCTGTTCGCCCTCGAGCAGCCGCTCGACCTGCTCGGAACTTGCCGATGCAGCGCCGGGCTGGCGGTTCCCGCTCGCGGCCACCCAGACGCCGGACTGGTTCGCGGCCGCGGCGTCCGGTGACTACAACCTGCGCGACGTCGCCCCCGAGCTGCAGGTCCTGTCTCCGGACCTCGAGGAGGTCGACCGCGTCGACGTGAGCGGCATCGACCTCATCCGCGTGTACGCGCCCGAGCTGCAGACGATTCGAGGACCTCGAGGGACGAGGAGCCGGTCGCGCCGGCGGCCCCGGCACCGGTGGCCGAGCAGCCGCGCACGTCGACCCAGCTGGGCCTGCTCAAGGAGCTCGGCAACCTCGACGCCTGATCGCTGGCTCAGGTCGCGCGGGCGGCTCATCGGCTTCTCGCTCGCGCTGGGCGGCCTGCGCGATCTCGTCGGCCTCGGCGAGCAGCCGGTTGAGGGCTGCGCGCGACGTGGCCTGGGCCTTGCGCTGACGCCGGCGGTAGGTCGAGTAGGCCGCGACCACGACGACGACGAGCAGGAGCACCAGCGACACCCACAGCAGCGACCTCGGCCATGGCAGCAGGCTAATGCCGGCCGCGTCGGTCAGGCAGCCTCGGCGAGCTCGGCCACCACGTCGATGGGACCGTCGGCCTCGGTGATCGTCAGGCTCGCGATCCGGCCCACGGCGCAGATGTCACCCGCGGCCGTGCGCAGGCGTGCCGCCTGGGCAGGCGGCGCGGTGACGGTGGCCGTCGCGACGTCGGCGCGCATGGACGCCTTCATCTCGGACTTGGCCTTGCGCACCCCGGTCAGCACGGCCGCGACGTCGTCGACGAGGGCCGGCGTCCGCGTCGCCGGCGAGTGCGGCCACGGCGTCCGCGTCCGGCCACGGCTGGCGGTGCACCGAGCCCTCCTGCCACCACGACCAGACGTCCTCGGTCGTGAACGGCAGGAACGGCGCGAACAGCCGCAGCTGCACGTTCAGCGCCGTGGCGAGCGTGGCCTTGGCGGAGGCGGCCGCGGCATCGCCCTGACCGCCGTAGGCGCGGTCCTTGACGAGCTCGACGTAGTCGTCGGTGAAGTTCCAGAAGAACGTCTCGGCGACCTCGAGGGCCTTGGCGTAGTTGAAGTCCTCGAAGGCATCGGTGGCCGGCGCACCGTCTCGGCGAGCCGGGCGAGCAGGGCCCGGTCGAGCGGCTCGGAGACGGCCGCGTCGTCCTCGCGCGGCGTCGAGCCCGAGGACGAACTTGCTGGCGTTGAGGATCTTGATGGCGAGGCGTCGGCCGATCTTCATCTGGCCGATGTCGAACGCGGTGTCGGTGCCGGGGCGGCCCGAGGCGGCCCAGTAGCGCACGGCGTCGGAGCTGTACTCGTCGAGCAGGGCCATCGGCGTGACGACGTTGCCCTTGGACTTGCTCATCTTCTTGCGGTCCGGGTCGAGGATCCAGCCGGAGATGCCGGCGTGCGCCCACGGCAGGCAGTGGTCCTCGAGGTGCGCGCGCACGACGGAGGAGAAGAGCCAGGTGCGGATGATCTCGTGCGCCTGCGGGCCGCAGGTCCATCGGGAAGACGCGCGCCCACAGGTCGGGGTCGCGCTCCCAGCCACCGGCGATCTGCGGGGTCAGCGAGCACGTGGCCCAGGTGTCCATGACGTCGGGGTCGCCGATGAAGCCGCCGGGCACGCCGCGCTGGTCGTCGGCGTAGCCGGGCGGCACGTCGCTGCTCGGGTCGATCGGCAGCGTGTCCTCGGCCGGGACGATGGGGGAGTCGTAGACGGGCTTGCCCGCGTCGTCGAGCGGGTACCACAGCGGCAGCGGCACGCCGAAGA
Source organism: uncultured bacterium (assembly GCA_963707385.1). Classification (GTDB taxonomy): domain Bacteria; phylum Actinomycetota; class Actinomycetes; order S36-B12; family S36-B12; genus UBA10649. The sequence continues at coordinate 36,474 of CAVPPK010000010.1, forward strand.
AGCGCTGGCGCGAGATCAGCCAGTCGCCGTTGAGGCCGTCGACCCAGTTCTCGTAGCGCACCTGCATGTGCGGGGGATGCCAGTTCAGCTCGCGGCCGCGCTCGATGCAGCTCGGCGCGCAGGCCGGGCTCGCGTCCGCCGTTGCTGATGTACCACTGGCGGGTGGTGACGATCTCGAGCGGCTTGTCGCCCTTCTCGTAGAACTTCACCGGGTGGGTGATCGGCTTCGGCTCGCCGACGAGGTCGCCGCGTCGTCGTGAGCATCTCGACCATCCGCTCCTTGGCGGTGTGGCTCGTGGCGCCGGCGATCGCGCGTAGGTCTCGCGGCCCGCGTCGGTCGTGACCCACTCGGGCACGTCGGGCAGGATGCGGCCGTCCCAGCCGATGATCGGCCGGGTCGGCAGCTGCAGCTCGCGCCACCAGGTGACGTCGGTGAGGTCGCCGAACGTGCAGATCATCGCGATGCCCGAGCCCTTCTCGGGATCGGCCAGCGTGTGCGCGACGACGGGCACCTCGACGCCGAAGGCGGGCGTGCTGACGGTCGTGCCGAACAGCGGCTGGTAGCGCTCGTCGTCGGGGTGCGCGACGAGGGCGACGCAGGCGGCGAGCAGCTCGGGCCGGGTGGTCTCGATGAAGACCTTCTCGTCGCGGGTCGGCGGTCGGTCGCGAAGCCGATGCGGTGGTAGGCGCCGGGACGCTCGCGGTCCTCGAGCTCGGCCTGGGCGACGGCGGTGCGGAAGGTGACGTCCCACAGGGTCGGCGCCTCGGACTGGTACGCCTCGCCGCGGGCGAGGTTGCGCAGGAACGCCAGCTGGCTGACGCGCTGGGCGTTGCGCGTCGATGGTCTGGTAGGTCTGCGACCAGTCGACGGACAGGCCCAGGCGGCGCCAGAGCTCCTCGAAGACCATCTCGTCCTCGACGGTCAGGCGCTCGCACAGCTCGACGAAGTTCTTGCGCGAGATGGGGACCTGGCGCTTGGCGTCGGGCTCGCCGGCGGCTCGAACGCCGGGTCGTAGGGCAGGGTCGGGTCGCAGCGCACGCCGTAGTAGTTCTGCACGCGTCGCTCGGTGGGCAGGCCGTTGTCGTCCCAGCCCATCGGGTAGAAGACCTCGAAGCCGCGCATGCGCTGGTAGCGGGCGATGCAGTCGGTGTGGGTGTACGAGAAGACGTGCCCGACGTGCAGCGAGCCGCTCACGGTGGGCGGGGGAGTGTCGATCGAGAAGACCTCGGCCCGGGACTTGGTGCGGTCGAAGCGGTAGGTGCCCTGCTCCTCCCATGCCGACGCCCAGCGCGCCTCGATCCCGTCGAGGGTGGGCTTGTCCGGCAGGCGGTTCGCACTCATGAGGCAGCATCCTATTTGGGACCGCCGATGCCTAGACTCGCCAGAGTGACGACGACGGACCCGCGACTGGCCGACCTCTGGACGGAACTCGAGGGGCGTTGGCCCGAGAACCGGATCGAGCCCACCCTCGCCCGCATCGCCGCCCTCACCGACCTCCTCGGCAGCCCTCAGGCGTCCTACCCCGTCATCCACATCACCGGCACCAACGGCAAGAGCTCGACCGCCCGCATGGTCGAGTCGCTGCTGCGCTCCTTCGGCCTGCGGACCGGCCTGTTCACGTCGCCGCACCTGATCGACGCCCGCGAGCGGATCTGCTTCGACGGGGAGCCGATCTCGGCCGAGCGGCTGCTCGCCACCTGGGACGAGATCGCGCCCTACGTGGCCGTCGTCGACGCCAACTCCGCGGCGGACGGCGGCGTGCCGCTCTCGTACTTCGAGGTCATGACGGCACTGGCGTTCGCGGCGTTCGCCGACGCCCCCGTCGACGTCGCGATCGTCGAGGTCGGCCTGGGCGGCGGCTGGGACTCGACCAACGTCGCCGACGGCGTCGTGGCGGTCATCACCCCGGTCGGACTCGACCACAGCGACTACCTCGGCGACTCGATCGCCGGCATCGCCCGCGAGAAGGCCGGCATCATCAAGCCGGGCGCGATCGCGGTCGTCGCCGAGCAGGAGCTGGTGGCTGCCGAGGCGATCCTGCGAGCGGGCGGTCGAGGTGGACGCCGTCGTCGCGCGCGAGGGCCTCGAGTTCGGCATCGTCGGCCGCGGGCTGGCGGTCGGCGGCCAGGTGCTCAACCTCAAGGGCCTCAATGCCCAGTACGACGAGGTGTTCCTGCCGCTGTTCGGCGAGCACCAGGCGCACAACGCCGCTCTCGCCCTCGCCGCGGTGGAGGCGCTGCTCGGCGGCGTGGGCCCGCTCGACGGCGACCTCGTGCGGGCCGGGTTCGCGACGGCAACGTCGCCGGGCCGGCTCGAGGTCGTGCGGCGCAGCCCGACGATCCTCATCGATGCCGCGCACAATCCGCACGGTGCGCAGGCGCTGGCGCGCGCCATCTCCGACTCGTTCGACTTCACCTCCCTCGTCGGGGTCGTCGGAGTGCTCGCCGACAAGGACGCCGCTGGCGTGCTGGCGGCGCTGGAGCCGTGCCTCGACCGCGTGGTCATCACGGAGCCGTCCTCGCCCCGCGCCCTGCCCGCCGACGACCTGGCCGCGCTGGCCGAGGAGCTCTTCGGCACCGACCGCGTCTTCGTGGAGCCCGAACTGCCCGATGCCCTGGATCGCGCCACGGCGCTGGCGGAGGAGTCGGGGGAGTACGGCGGCTCGGGGGTGCTGGTCACGGGCTCGGTCGTCCTCGTCGGGGATGCCCGTCGCATGCTGGGTCGAGATGCCACGCCCGCCGGAGGAGCGTCATGAAGGTGCTGTGCTCCGCGGTCCTGGGCATCGAGGCGGTCGTCGTGTTCCTCGCCACGTCGCTCGCCGCCTCCAACGGCTCGGTGTCGAGCACCGGCCTCGTGTGGGCCGTCGGCCTGGCCCTGATGGTCGCGCTGTTCCTGGCCATCGGCACGCTGCGGCGGCCGTGGGGCCTCACCGTGGGCTGGATCCTGCAGGCCGTGGTGCTCGCCACCAGCGTCATCGTGGGCTGGTCGATGCTCGTTCGTCGGCGGGGTCTTCGTCGTGCTGTGGTGGCTGGCGATCCACAACGGCAGCCGGGTGGATGCGATGCGCGCACAGGGGAGCTCAGGGGACTAGTGGTATCACGGTGGTACCATCCATCGTGTGGCCATGACGCTGAGACTCACCGATGACGAAACCGCCGCCCTCCGTGCGCGAGCGGAGCTCGAGGGCCGCTCGATGCAGGACGTGGCGCGCGAGGCCATAGCCGTCTACGTGAGTGGACGACCCGAGCGGCTGAAGGCGGCGATCGCGAAGGTCGCCGCCGACGATGCCGAGCTGCTCGACCGACTGTCCCGCTAGTGGAGCTGACCGACTTCCTGTCCCTCGAGGACCTGATCGAGATCGCCCACGGTGTGCTCGGGGTCGTGGAGATCCGTGACGTGGGGCTGCTGGACTCGGCGGCCGCGAGACCACGCGCGAGCGCATTCGGCGAACCCGCCTACCCCACCTTCGAGGAGCAGTCCGCTGCGCTGATGCACTCACTGGCCCGGAACCACCCGTTGGTCGACGGGAACAAGCGCCTGGCATGGGCGGCCCTGCGGACGTTCCACCTCATCAATGGACGAGATCTGGCCTACCAGGTGGATGAGGCGGAGCAGTTCGTGCTCGCCGTCGCACGCGGGGATCTCGAGGTCGAGGCCATCGCCGAGTGGGTGAGGCGGCACTCCGCGCCGTCGTTAGGATGACGGAGCATCGCTAGCGCGGTGCATCCGCTGCCACTCAAGGAGACTCCGTGTCCGAGCGCACCCTCGTCCTCATCAAGCCGGACGGCGTGGCCCGCGGCCTCGTCGGGGAGGTCCTCGGCCGCATCGAGCGCAAGGGCTTCACCCTCGTGGCGATGGAGCTGCGCACGCTGACCGTCGAGGTGGCCGAGGCGCACTACGGCGAGCACAAGGACAAGCCGTTCTTCGCCGACCTGGTCGAGTTCATCACGGGCGGCCCGCTCGTGGCCGCCGTCATCGAGGGCCCCGACGCGATCGTCCAGTGGCGCAGCATGATGGGCGCCACCAACCCCGTCAACGCGCCGCTGGGCACCATCCGCGGCGACCTGGCCACCGAGATGCAGAACAACGTGACCCACGGGTCCGACTCGCCGGAGTCCGCGGCCCGCGAGGTCGCCCTGTTCTTCCCCGGCCTGGCCTAGATGAAGCCCGCCGCGGTCGGTATCGCCGCCGGAGTCGCCGTCGGCGGCCTCGTAGCGGGGGCATCGCGCGGTCCGACGCTCGTCGACTGGCCGGACAAGGTGCGCGCCGCGTTCCCGTTCGTCCTCGGCGGCCTCGTCGGGGTGAGCGCCGGACTGAAGACGGGCCTGGGGCTGTCGCTCCTGCGCGGGGTCACCGGTCGCGGACCCGGCCCGATCACCACGGTCGCACCCGTCCTCGTGGGGGCTGGAGTGCTCGGCGGCGTCGCGCTCGCCGGCACGGTCGCGGGCCGCAAGGCCATCAGCGGCCTCGCCGCCCAGAGCCGCGGTCTCGACCCCGGCTTCGCGATCCCGCCGGCCGATCCGTCCGTCACCGGCGGCCCGGGCTCCATGGTCCCCGTCACGGACCTCGGTCGCGAGGGCGCCCGCTTCGTCGGCTCGGTCAGCACCGCCGACGGCATCCGTGAGGTGACGGGCAAGGAGCCGGTGGCCTCGCCCGTGCGCGTGTTCGTCGGCTACGACTCCGCGAGCACTCCCGAGCAGCGGGTCGGCCTGGCGATGGCCGAGCTGCGCCGCACGGGCGCCTTCGACCGCGCCCACCTGCTCATCCAGGCGCCGGCCGGCTCCGGCTACGCCAACTCGTTCCCGGTCGACATCCTCGAGGTGCTGTCGCTGGGTGACTGCGCCGCCGTCGCCGTGGGATACGGGCTGCTGCCCTCCTTCCTGTCGATGGGCAAGGTCGCAGATCGCCGCGCACACGCAGCGGCTGCTGCTCGACGCGATCCACGAGGAGCTGTCGGTGCGGACGGACCGGCCGCGGCTGCTGCTGTACGGCGAGAGCCTCGGCGCCAAGGTCCAGGAGGCGGCTGTCTCGGCGGGCCCGCTCGACCTCGACCACTACGGCGTCGCGGCCGCCCTGTGGGTCGGCACGCCCGGCGGCGAGCAGGCCGACATCTTCCACGCGCTGTGCGCGGGGGAGTCGTACACGGTCGACCGCCCCGAGCAGCTGCCCGTCCCGGTGCCGCAGCCGCGTCCGCGGGTGTGGTTCCTCGAGCACGACGGCGACCCGGTCGTCCGCTTCCGGCCCAAGCTGCTGCTGAACCGTCCGGCATGGCTGCCCACCGACGGCACCCGCGGTCGCAACGTGCCCGAGGGCATGTCCTGGAAGCCGGGCGTCACCTTCGCGCAGGCCTTCGTGGACACGATGTTCGCCACGAACGTCAAGCCCGGCCTGTTCGAGAGCCACGGCCACGACTACCGCGCCGACCTGGCCGCCGTGACCACGGCGGCGTTCGACCTGCCCTCGGACGACGCGACGGCGGAGCGGCTCGAGGGCTACCTGCGCCGCAAGGAGATCGAGCGCGCGCAGCGCATCGGCGAGGAGTGAGCGCAGCGAGCCCCGGAGGCGAGCGCGGTGGTGCGCGCATCGGCGCCGAATAGCCCTAAATCGTACGAAACGGGGCAAAACGGTTGTCGATGTGATCGGAACGTGACCGACGCCGTAGGATGGGGGCTCCTGCTCCCGCTCGGAAGGCCGCTTCCCCCATGGCTGCAACGTCCTCCTTCGTCGGCCGTGACATGGCCGTCGACCTGGGCACCGCCAACACGCTCGTGTACGTCCGGGGCCGCGGCATCGTGCTGAACGAGCCGTCCGTGGTGGCGATCAACAACAACACCGGCGGCATCCTCGCCGTCGGCGTCCGAGGCCAAGCGCATGATCGGCCGCACCCCCGGCAACATCGTCGCGATCCGTCCGCTCAAGGACGGCGTCATCGCCGACTTCGACACCACCGAGCGCATGCTGCGCTACTTCATCCAGAAGGTGCACAAGCGGCGTCACCTCGCCAAGCCGCGCCTCGTCGTGTGCGTGCCGTCGCGGCATCACCGGCGTCGAGCAGCGCGCGGTCAAGGACGCCGGCTACGCGGCCGGCGCGCGCAAGGTCTACATCATCGAGGAGCCCATGGCCGCCGCGATCGGCGCCGGCCTGCCGGTCCACGAGCCCACCGGCAACATGGTCGTCGACATCGGCGGCGGCACGACCGAGGTCGCGGTCATCTCGCTCGGCGGCATCGTCTGACTGCGCAGTCGCATCCGCGTCGGCGGCGACGAGCTCGACAACGCGATCATCCAGTACGTGAAGAAGGAGTACTCGCTGATGCTCGGCGAGCGCACCGCCGAGGAGATCAAGATGGCCATCGGCTCGGCGTTCCCGATGCCCGACGAGCCGCACGCGGAGATCCGCGGCCGCGACCTCGTCACCGGCCTGCCGCGGACGATCGTCGTGTCGGCCGAGGAGATCCGCCGGGCGATCGACGAGCCGGTGCAACGCCGATCGTCGACGCCGTCAAGACCACGCTCGACCGCACGCCGCCGGAGCTGTCCGGCGACATCATGGACCGCGGCATCGTCCTCACCGGCGGCGGCGCGCTGCTGCGCGGCCTCGACGAGCGGCTGCGCCACGAGACCGGCATGCCGATCATCATCGCCGACCACCCGCTCGACTGCGTGGCGCTCGGCTCGGGCAAGTGCGTCGAGGAGTTCGAGGCACTGCAGCAGGTGCTCATCTCGGAGCCTCGCCGCTAGAGCGCAGCGCGCCCGGGGCGTCCGCCTCGTCGCCTGACGCGGTCCGCGAGAGACTGTCACCATGCTGTCGCGCCGTACCCGCATCCTGCTTGCGGTGCTCGTCGTCGCGTCGCTCACCTTCGTCATCCTCGACCTGCGCGGCGGCCAGGGCCCCTTCTCCAGCGTGCGCAGCGTCGCTTCCAACGTGCTCGGGGGACTCGAGCGGGTCGCCACGACCGTGTTCTCGCCGATCACCGGCGCCGGCAGCTGGTGGTCGGACATGCGCGACCAGGCGGCCAAGATCGACACCCTCGAGACGGAGAACGGCCGCCTGCGCAGCGAGCTCGACACGCTGACCAGCGACAAGGCCCGGGCGGACGCGCTCGACGCGCTGCTCCGGGTCTCCGAGCGTCGGCGGCTACCGGTTCGTCCCCGCCGAGGTGATCGCGGTCGGTCCCGCCCAGGACTTCTCGTGGACGATCACCATCGACGCCGGACGCAACGACGGCATCGAGGCGGACATGTCGGTCATCAACGGTGACGGCCTCGTGGGCCGGGTCGTCAAGACCACGCCGGCACCTCGACCGTGGTGCTCATCGTCGACGCCTCGTCCGCGGTCGGCGGGCGGGTGGCGACCACGGAGGAGATCGGCATCGTGGCGGGGACCGGGCGGCAGGACTCGCTGGAGTTCCAGCTGCTGGACCCGATGGCGGACGTGCGGGTCGGCGATGCGCTGGTCACCTTCGGGTCGAAGGGCGGACGGCCCTACGCGCCCGGGCTGCCCATCGGCGAGGTCGTCGACGTGAGCGGCGCCGCCGGGCAGCTCACCCGGGTCGCGACCGTCCGGCCGTTCGCCGACGTCTCGCAGCTGAGCATCGTCGGCGTCGTCACCAAGCCGCCGCGCGAGGATCCGCGCGACTCCGTCCTGCCCAGGAGCGACAGCCTCCCGACCGCGGCGCCCAGCCCGGCACCCCTCGGCGGCGTCGGACAGCGAGGCCACGGCGCCCGAGGAGGAGACCGCGGCGACGCGCAAGGAGGCCAAGGCGTCCGCCGAGGCGACGCCTGCCCCCGAGACGGAGACCCCGGCCACCCTGCAGCCCGCAGGAGTCCGGTGCACGGCGGGGACGGCTAGCGATGCTGTGGCGACAGAGCCTCATCATCGGGTCGCTCATCCTGGCGGCGGTGATCCTCGAGCTCACCCTGCTCTCGCGCCTCGGCCTTCCCGGCGCGACCCCCGACCTCGTCGTGGTGACGATCGTGGCCATCGCGTTCGCCATGGGGCCGACGCAGGGCGCCGTCGCCGGCTTCACCGCCGGGATCCTCATCGACCTCGCGCCGCCCAGCGACACCCTGCTGGGCGTCAACGCGCTCGTGTACGTCGCCATCGGCTTCGTCACGGGCATCGCCATCGACCCGCGCGACCGCACCGTGCCGATCATGATCGGCGTCGTGGGCCTCGTCGGCGGCGGCGGCCGCCGTCGGGACCGCCGCCCTCGACACGCTGCTGGGCAGCGACCGGATCGCCTGGGGCGAGATGCCGGCCATCGTGCTGACGACGGCGCTGTACGCGGTGGTGATGGCGCCCCTGGTCATCCTGGGCGTGGCCTGGCTCGTGCGCCGGGTGACTCCCGAGGTGCTCGTCGCCTGAGTCCGTGGGAATATTCACCGCATAAGCCGCATAGTGGGGCATCGGGAACCGGCCGCCCCTCCTGCACGTCGTACCGTCATACCTGACCATCGCAACGGACCGCCTCAGGCGGGCCGGCGGGAACGTGCGTGCGGACGCTGAAGGGAGCATGCCGGTGAGCGAGCGCTCCAACCTGCGCCTGCTCGTCCTCGGGGTCCTCGTCGTGTCCCTGCTGGGCACCCTGCTGGCGCGCGCGTTCTACCTGCAGGTGCTCGAGGGGGCCGAGTACCGGGCCGCCGCTGCCGACAACACCGTGCGCGAGGTGGTCGACCCCGCGGTGCGCGGCCTCATCCTCGACCAGGCCGGACGGCCGCTCGTGGCCAACCGCACGTCGGTCGTCGTGACGGTGGACCGTCAGGAGCTCGCCAAGGAGGACGACGACGGGGCCGCCGTCGTCAAGCGCCTCGCGGCGATCCTCGACACGACTCCCGCCGAAGATCAGCGACCGGCTCGTGCCCTGCGGCACCGACGGGGCGAAGCCGCCGCCGGTGTGCTGGAACGGCTCGCCGTACCAGCCGGTCCCGGTGGCCAACGACGTCGACACCCAGACGGCGCTCACCATCATGGAGCGACGTCGGGACTTCCCCGGCATCTCCGCACGGCTCGAGGCGGTGCGCGAGTACCCGGCGCCCTTCAACGTGAACGCCGCGCACATGCTCGGCTACCTCGGGCCGGTCACCGAGGAGCAGCTCGCCGAGCAGGGCGACTCGACGGCCTACGACCGGCTGCGGCGCACGGACGTCGTCGGCCGCACGGGCCTGGAGAGCGTCTACGACGAGGCTCTGCGCGGCAAGCCGGGCATCACGACCCTGGCGGTCGACACCGCGGGCAACGTGACCGGCACCCTCGAGCAGGAGGATCCGCAGGCGGGCAACTACGTCGTGACGAGCATCGACGCCAAGCTGCAGGCGGTCGTCGAGGAGCAGCTCGTGGCCGCCGTCCGGCGTGCGCAGGCGCAGGGCTACGGAGGCAAGTCCGGCGCGGCCGTCGTCATCGACGTGCGCACCGGGCAGGTGCTGGCGATGGCGAGCTACCCCGACCTACGACCCCTCCATCTGGATCGGCGGCGTGAGCAAGAAGCAGTTCAAGGAGCTCATCGACAGCGAGTCGCTCTCCTCGAACGCGCTATCAGGGGCAGTTCGCGCCCGGCTCGACCTACAAGGTCGTCAGCACGGCCGCCGCCGGGGACGCGGGCTTCAACCTGTACGACATCTACTCCTGCCCGAGCAGCCTGACCATCGGACCGCAGACGTTCCGCAACTTCGAGTCCTCCGGCTACGGCCCGATCTCGCTGACGCGCGCCCTCGAGGTGTCGTGCAACACCGTCTTCTACGGCATCGCGCGGACGATGTGGCAGGACGCGGGCGGCCCGGACGCCGACCGCGACGCCTCGGACCCGATCGCCAAGGCGGCGGCGGCCTTCGGGCTCGGCGCCAAGACCGGGATCGACCTGCCGGGCGAGGCCGCCGGCCGCATCTCCAGCCGCGCCTTCAAGTACGACAACTGGGAGTCGATGAAGGACACCTGGTGCCGCAACGCCGAGCAGGGCTATCCCGAGACCCGCAAGACCGACCCGAAGCTGGCCGACTACTACACCGCCCTCGACAAGGAGAACTGCACCGACGGCTACCAGTGGCGAGCGGGTGACGCGCTCAACGCCGCCATCGGGCAGGGCGACACGACCGTGACGCCCGCTGCAGATGGCGATGGTCGTACTCGGCGATCGCCAACGGCGGCAAGCTCTACCAGCCGCAGGTCGCCAAGGGCATCGTGAGCGCCTCCGGCGAGGTCGTCGAGGAGTTCGAGCCCATCCTCAAGGGCCGGGTCGACGTGCCCAAGTCGGCCATCAAGTTCCTCAAGCGCTCGCTGCCGGGCGTCACGACCGACGGCTCCGGCGAGACGCCGTTCCTGGGCTTCCCGCTCGACCAGATCCCCGTCGCGTCCAAGACGGGCTCGGCGCAGGTCACCGGGGACAAGGCGTCGACCTCGTGGTTCGCCTCGTACGCGCCGGCGAACAAGCCGCGGTACGCCGTCGTGATGATGGTCACCGAGGGCGGCACCGGGTCGAAGACCTCGGGACCGAGCGTGCGAAAGATCTACGAGGCGCTGTTCGGCGTGAAGAATGGGGTCGTGCGCCCCAACACCAGCGTCCTCGTCGGCGGTGAGCCGAAGGCCGACCTGCCCGATCGTGCGCCCCGACGGCACCCCCGTGACGCCCAAGGGCGCCAACGCCGGCGTCGCCGCCGAGCCGAGCCCCAGGAGAGCACGTCATGACCACGCTGTTCACGCCGGACGCCGGCCCGCGGTCGTCGTCCGGCCCGGGCGGCTACTGGCGCGACCTCGACTGGATCCTCCTCATCGCCGCGCTGGCGACCACGGTCTTCGGCTCGATGCTCGTGTGGTCGGCCAGCCGCGCCGACATGGCGTCCGACAGCGACCCGCAGTCCTACCTGAAGCGGCACGTCGCTCAACATCGCCATCGGCGTCGCCCTCGGGTTCTTCGCCTCGCGCTTCGACTACCGATGGCTGCGCGCCTACACGCCGATCATCTACGGCCTGTCGGTGTTCCTGCTCTTCCTGCCGTTCGTCCCGGGCCTCGGCACCCAGATCGCCGGCGCGCGGGCGTGGATCGACCTGCCCGGCGGCATGACGATCCAGCCGTCGGAGTTCGCGAAGGTCGCCGTCATCCTCATGATGGCGGTGCTGCTGTCGGAGAAGCGCGACGTCGAGAGCGAGCCGCGCGACCGCGACGTGCTGCTCGCGCTGCTGGTGGCGCGTCTTCCCGATCCTCATCGTGCTCGTGCAGAACGACACCGGCACCGTCCTCATCCTCGGCTCGGTCGCGCTGTCGATCATCGCCGTGTCGGGTGCGCGCACCCGCTGGGTCGTCGGCCTCATCGGCGGGGCCGTCGTCGGGCATCCTGCTGGCGATCCAGCTGGGCCTGCTCAAGGAGTACCAGGTCCAGCGGCTGACGTCGTTCATCAACCCGACCGCGGACGTCTCGAGCGCCGCCTACAACGCCAACCAGGCGCGCATCGCCATCGGCGGCGGCGGCTGGCTCGGCTACGGGCTCTTCCAGGGACCGCAGACGCAGGGCAAGTTCGTCCCGGTCAACGAGAGCGACTTCATCTTCACCGTGGTGGGCGAGGAGCTCGGCTTCGTCGGCAGCGCGGTGCTCATCGCGCTGCTGGGCGTGCGTGCTGTGGCGTGCGGTGCGTCATCGCCAACCGCGCCGACGACCTCTTCGGCACGCCTCGTGGCGACCGGCATCGTCGCGTGGCTCGCCTTCCAGATGTTCGAGAACATCGGCATGTCGCTGGGCATCATGCCGATCACCGGCATCCCGCTGCCGCTCGTCTCGGCCGGAGGCACGTCGATGATGGCCACCTGGATAGCCATCGGCCTGCTGCAGAACGTCCGCCTGCACGCGGTGCGTGCCGGCGTCTGACGTCCGTCGCACACCCCGTGCCTGACCCGGCCGCCGCTTGAGGTTCCGCCCGCTGTCGCTGCCCGGATCGGGCGGAACCTCAAGGTCGGCGTTCGGCGGGGGGTCGGAACGCGGGTATCCTGCAGCGGTGACAATCCCCAGCACGCCAGCCCGGCGAGCATCCCGTGGCCGCCACCAGGGCGAGCGTCTTCGACCGCCTCGAGGAGCTGCTGCCGCTCGTGACGAAGCCGATCCAGTACGTCGGCGGCGAGGTCAACGCGGTCACGAAGGACTGGGACGCCGGCAGAGGTGCGCTGGGCGCTCATGTACCCGGACGCCTACGAGGTGGGCGCGCCCAACCAGGGCGTGCAGATCCTCTACGAGGTGCTCAACGAGCGCGACGGACGTGCTGGCCGAGCGCACCTACTCGGTGTGGCCCGACCTCGAGGCGCTCATGCGCGAGCACGGCGTGCCGCAGTTCACCGTCGACGCCCACCGCCCCGTCGGCGACTTCGACGTGTTCGGGCTGTCCTTCAGCACCGAGCTCGGCTACACCAACATGCTCACCGCGATCGACCTCGCCGGCATCCCGCTGCTGGCCGCCGACCGCGACGAGACCCATCCGGTCGTCGTCGCCGGCGGCCATGCCGCGTTCAACCCCGAGCCGATCGCCGACTTCGTCGACGCCGCGGTGCTCGGCGACGGCGAGGAGGCGGTCCTCCTCATCACCGACATCGTCCGCGACTGGAAGCGCGCCGGGCCGCCCGGGCGGCCGCGAGGGGCTGCTGCTCGCAGCTGGCCCTGACCGGCTCGGTCTACGTGCCTCGCTTCTACGACGTCGACTACCTCGAGGACGGCCGCATCCAGCGGGTCGCGCCGAACCGGCCCGGACGTGCCCGTGGCGCGTGCGCAAGCACACCCTCATGGACCTCGACGACTGGCCGTACCCGAAGAACCCGCTGGTGCCGCTGGCCGAGACCGTGCACGAGCGCATGAGCGTCGAGATCTTCCGCGGCTGCACGCGCGGCTGCCGGTTCTGCCAGGCCGGCATGATCACGCGTCCGGTGCGCGAGCGCAGCATCACCGGCATCGCCGAGATCGTCGAGAACGGGCTGAAGAAGACGGGCTACGAGGAGGTCGGCCTGCTGTCGCTGTCGAGCGCCGACCACTCCGAGATCGCCGACATCGCCGCAACCTCGCCGACCGCTACGAGGACAGCAAGACCTCGCTGTCGCTGCCGAGCACGCGCGTCGACGCGTTCAACGTCGACCTCGCCAACGAGCTGTCCCGCAACGGCCGCCGCAGCGGGCTGACGTTCGCCCCCGAGGGCGGCAGCGAGCGCATGCGCAAGGTGATCAACAAGCAGGTCACCGAGGAGGACCTCATCCGCACGGTCGACGACCGCGTACGCCGGCGGCTGGCGGCAGGTGAAGCTCTACTTCATGTGCGGCCTGCCCACCGAGACCGACGAGGACGTGCTGCAGATCGCCGAGCTCGCCCGCGAGGTCATCAAGGCCGGCCGCGAGGCGGCCGGCACGCAAGGACATCCGCTGCACGGTCTCGATCGGCGGCTTCGTGCCCAAGCCGCACACGCCGTTCCAGTGGGCCGCGCAGCTCGACCACGAGACCACCGACGCGCGCCTGCACAAGCTGCGCGACGCGATCCGCGCCGACAAGCAGTACGGCAAGGCCATCGGCTTGCGCTACCACGACGGCAAGCCGGGCATCGTCGAGGGACTGCTGTCGCGCGGCGACCGCCGCGTCGGGCGCGGTCATCCTGCAGGCGTGGCGCGACGGCGCGCGCTTCGACGGCTGGAGCGAGCACTTCTCCTACGACCGCTGGATGGCCGCCGCCGAGGCCGCGCTCGCCGACCAGCCCGTCGACGTCGACTGGTACACCACCCGCGAGCGCCAGCGCACCGAGGTGCTGCCGTGGGACCACCTCGACTCCGGGCCTCGACACGGAGTGGCTGTGGGAGGACTGGCAGGACGCGCTGGCCGAGGTCGAGGTCGACGACTGCCGCTGGACGCCGTGCTTCGACTGCGGCGTCTGCGACCAGATGGACACCGAGATCCAGGTCGGCCCGACCGGGGTCGTCAGCCTGCCCATGCCCGCGCTGCCGGAGCGCAACCCGGTGCTCGCGGTCGCGGGCGACTGACCCGTGGCCCGCCAGCCACCCGACCGCGACGTCGCGCCCACCGTCCAGCGGCTGCGCCTGCGGTACGCCAAGCGCGGCCGGCTGCGGTTCTCCAGCCACCGCGACTTCCAGCGGGCGCTCGAGCGCGCGCTGCGCCGGGCCGAGGTCCCGATGGCCTACAGCGCCGGGTTCTCCCCGCACCCCAAGGTCTCCTACGCGAACTCGGCGCCCACGGGCGTGGCCAGCGAGGCCGAGTACGTCGAGATCGGCGTCGCCGCAGGCCTGCGACCCCGACGCGGTGCGCGACGCCCTCGACGCGGCCCTGCCGCCCGGCCTCGACGTGGTCGAGGTGGTCGAGGCCCGCACGCCCGGACTTCGCGAACCGGCTGGAGGCGAGCGTGTGGCAGGTCGAGCTGCCGGGCGTGACGCCGGCGCAGGCCGCAGGATGCGGTCGCGCGGCTGCTCGCCGCGGACGAGGTCCTCGTCGAGCGGATGATGAAGAACGGGCGCCGCACGTTCGACGCCCGCGGCCCGGTGATCCGAGCCGAGTGCGCGGCGGCCGACCGATGCCGACGCCGACTGTGCGATACTCACCTTGGTCGTACGGCACGGAACACCGTCCGTACGACCCGACGACGTTCTCTCCGCGCTTCGTCGCGTGGCTGACCTCGTGCCGCCGAAGCCCCCACGGGTGACCCGGCTGGCACAGGGGCCGCTCGACGAGGTCGGAGTCTCGGTGACCGATCCCTTCGCCCCTGACCGGGCCGGGTAGGCCGCAGCCAGACCTGGCGAGGCTCCGGAGGCTGAATGCCGTCGGCGGAGCGAGTCCGCCCGCGCCCCATGCGCGCACCTCGCCCCGCACCCACGAAGGCTTGACGAGGGTCCGGACCCCCGACCCCTCGCCCGAGAGGTGCGCACGGCCTGGCGACAGCCGGTCGATGCGCCGCTAAGGAGCACGGCCACATGGTCGACGAGAACAGCACCGACACCACCACCACGGAGCAGGGCACCGGGACCGCCAAGCGCGTCCGCCGCCGCGCGGCCAGCCGCCCGGCCGGCCCGCCGGCGCCGAGACCGGCCGCCGCGCCCGCGCACCGACGGCGCCGGCCGAGCCGGAGGCCGCGCCGGCAGCGAAGAAGACCGCCAAGAAGACGACCGCCAAGAAGGCGACCAAGAAGGCCGCCGCCAAGCCGGCCGCGGCCGACGGCCGCCGGCGAGCCGCGCCGACGACGACCGCCGGCGAAGCCGGCCAAGCGGACCCGCAGCACCAAGAAGGCCGCCGCCAAGCCGGCCGCCGCTGCCGACGGCGCCGCCGCCGACGACGGCGCGCGCATGGCCGCGCCGGCCTTCGTGGCGCCGCTCTTCCAGGCCCCCGACGTCGACGCCGCCGAGGCCCCGGCCAAGCCGGTCCGGCGCACCCGCCGCAAGGCGACCGAGGCCGCCCCGCCGAGGTGGCCGGCCGAGGACGTGACGACCGACGCCGCGCCGGCCGCCGAGGACGGCGAGCCGGGCCGAGGACGAGGCCGGCGACGACGCCGGCCGCCGCCGCCGCCGTCGCCGTGGCGGCCGTGGCCGCAAGCGCCGCACCGGCGAGGACGACGAGGCATCGACCGACGAGTCCGCAGGACGGGCGCGGACGACCAGTCCGAGCCCGGTGACGACGAGGACGGGGAGGGCGGCGCCACCAAGCGCCGCCGCCGTCGCCGCCGTCGCGGCGGCGACGGCGACCTCGAGGGCTCGCCCGACGACCCGCCGAACACCGTCGTCCGCGTCCGCGAGCCGCGGCCAAGGGCGGCGACCGCGGCGACCGCGGCGGCGACGACGTCACCAGCCTGCGCGGCTCGACGCGCCTCGAGGCCAAGAAGCAGCGCCGCCGCGAGGGCCGCGAGGCCGGTCGCCGTCGTGCGCCGATCCTGACCGAGTCCGAGTTCCTCGCCCGCCGCGAGTCGGTCGACCGCGTCATGGTCGTCCGCCAGAAGGGCGACCGCACCCAGATCGCGGTGCTCGAGGACGACGTGCTCGTCGAGCACTACGTCACGCGCGGCTCGCAGTCGTCGATGGTCGGCAACGTCTACCTCGGCCGCGTGCAGAACGTGCTGCCGAGCATGGAGGCGGCCTTCGTCGACATCGGCCGCGGCCGCAACGCCGTGCTGTACGCCGGCGAGGTGAACTGGGACGCCGCCGGCCTCGAGGGCCAGCCGAAGCGCATCGAGCACGCGCTCAAGTCCGGCGACCCCGTCCTCGTGCAGGTCACCAAGGACCCGGTCGGGCACAAGGGCGCCCGACTCACCAGCCAGATCTCGCTGCCCGGCCGCTTCCTCGTCTACGTGCCGGACGGCTCGATGACCGGGATCAGCCGCAAGCTGCCCGACACCGAGCGCAGCCGGCTGAAGTCGATCCTCAAGCGGGTCGTGCCCGAGGACGCCGGCGTCATCGTGCGCACCGCGGCCGAGGGCGCCCGCGAGGAGGACCTCGAGCAGGACGTCGCCCGGCTGACCGCCCAGTGGGAGGACATCACGTCCGCCACGAAGTCGGCCACGCCGCCGACGCTGCTGTACAGCGAGCCCGACCTGGCGATCAAGGTCGTCCGCGACATCTTCAACGAGGACTTCAACACGCTGGTCGTCTCCGGCGACAACGCCTGGGCCACCCTCGAGCGCCTACATCGGCGCCGTGGCCCCCGACCTCGCCGACCGGCTCCAGCACTGGGTCAGCCCGACCGACCTGTTCACCGAGTACCGCATCGACGAGCAGCTGATGAAGGCGCTCGACCGCAAGGTGTACCTGCCCTCCGGCGGCTCGCTGGTCATCGACCGCACCGAGGCGATGACCGTCGTCGACGTCAACACCGGCAAGTTCACCGGCCAGGGCGGCAACCTCGAGCAGACCGTCACGCGCAACAACCTCGAGGCGGCCGAGGAGATCGTCCGCCAGCTGCGGCTGCGCGACATCGGCGGCATCATCGTCGTCGACTTCATCGACATGGTGCTGGAGAGCAACCGCGACCTCGTGCTGCGGCGCCTGGTCGAGTGCCTCGGCCGCGACCGCACCAAGCACCAGGTGGCCGAGGTCACCTCGCTGGGCCTGGTCCAGATGACGCGCAAGCGCATCGGCTCCGGGCCTGCTCGAGTCGTTCTCGGAGAACTGCGAGCACTGCGGCGGTCGCGGCATCCGGGTCTCCCTGCACGCCGACCACGACCATGCGGCGAGTCGCCGAAGCACCGCAAGCCGGCCAACGCGGTCGACCCGGCCGACGTGGCGGCGCGGGCCCTGGCCGCGCACGAGACCGACGGAGGTGTCCGAGGTCACATCGGCCGACGATCGCCGAGGCGCATCGAGGTCGCGGCGGTGCCGATCGAGGCGTCGACGGAGGCCGATCCCTGAGGCGGAGGCCGTCGAGGACGCCGCCGAGGACGCCGCCGAGGCCGGCGACGGCCGAGCTCGAGCCGGTGCGGACGACCCGACCGCCTGAGGGGGCGGTTTGACCCCTCGGCGGGGTCGTCCGTATCCTTGACCCTTGTGCCACGGGGCGTTACCCGCGGGCACGTCCCAGACGACAGGAGTTAGTGGTGTACGCCATCGTTCGCGCCGGCGGCCGGCAGGAGAAGGTCGCTGTTGGCGACGTCGTTGTGATGGACCGTCAGGTCGGTGAGCCGGGCTCGTCCCTGGCCCTGCCCGTCCTGCTCCTCGTCGACGGCGCTGCCGTCACGTCGGATCCCACCGTCCTGGCCAAGGCCAGCGTCACGGCGGAGATCGTCGATCACCGCCGCGGCCCCAAGATCGACATCCTCAAGTACAAGAACAAGACCGGCTACCGCCGTCGTCAGGGGCACCGTCAGGACCTCACGGCGGTCAAGGTCACCGACATCACCCCCGGGAAGTGAACTGATGGCACACAAGAAGGGCGCATCCAGCACCCGCAACGGCCGCGACTCGAACGCGCAGCGCCTCGGCGTCAAGCGCTTCGGCGGCCAGGCGGTCAACGCCGGCGAGATCATCGTCCGCCAGCGCGGCACCCACTTCCACCCGGGCGACAACGTCGGCCGTGGCGGCGACGACACGCTGTTCGCCCTCGCGGCGGGCAAGGTCGAGTTCGGCACCCACCGTGGGCGCCGGGTCGTCAACATCGTCGCCGGCGAGTAGCCGAGCAGGCTCACACATCATCGAAGAGGCGGGCCTTCGGGCCCGCCTTCTTTCGTTGAGTGTGCAGGCGTTGGGGCTCGCGCCCTCGCGGCCCCCAACAACTGCACACTCAACAAGAATCGGAAGGCATGATCGACCATGACCACCTTCGTCGACGAGGTCACGCTGCATGCGCAGGCGGGCGACGGTGGCAACGGCGTGCGCCTCGGTCATGCGCGAGAAGTTCAAGCCGCTCGGCGGCCCGGACGGCGGCAACGGCGGGGCGGCGGCGACGTCGTCGCCGTCGTCGACCCCGGCGTCACGACGCTGCTGGAGTTCCACCGCGGCCCGCACAAGCGGCCGCCAACGGCAAGCCCGGCGCGGGCGACCACCGGCACGGCGCGAAGGCCGCCGACATCGTCCTGCGGGTGCCCAGCGGCACCATCGTCCGCACGCCCGGGGGTGAGGTGCTGGCCGACCTCGTCGGCGCCGGCGCCTCGCTACGTCATCGCCCGCGGCGGCCGCGGCGGCCTGGGCAACGCCGCCCTGGCCTCCCCGCGCCGGAAGGCCCCCGGCTTCGCCCTGCTGGGCGAGCCCGGGGAGAAGCGCGACGTCGTCCTCGAGCTCAAGATCGTCGCCGACGTCGCCCTCGTCGGCTTCCCGAGCGCCGGCAAGTCGAGCGTCGTCGCCGCCATGTCCGCCGCCCGGCCCAAGATCGCCGACTACCCGTTCACCACGCTGGTCCCCAACCTCGGCGTGGTGACGGCCGGCGAGGTCGTCTTCACCGTCGCCGACGTCCCCGGCCTCATCCCCGGGGCGAGCGAGGGCAAGGGCCTGGGCCTGGAGTTCCTGCGCCACGTCGAGCGGTGCAGCGTGCTCGTGCACGTGCTCGACTGCGCCACGATCGATCCCGGCCGCGACCCGATCGACGACCTCGACACCATCGAGAACGAGCTCGCCGCTGTACGGCGGCCTCGACGACCGGCCGCGCCTGGTCGCGCTCAACAAGATCGACGTGCCCGACGCCCGCGAGCTCGCCGAGATGGTCCGCCCGATCCTCGAGGAGCGCGGCTACCAGGTCTTCGAGATCTCGGCCGCCACCCACGAGGGCCTGCGCCCGCTCTCGTTCGCGATGTCCGAGAAGGTGCTCGCCGCGCGGGCGGCGGCCGAGCCGGACGAGAACGTGCGCCCCGTCATCACGCCCAAGGCGGTCGACGACGCCGGCTTCACGGTCACCGTCGAGCCCGAGGGCTACCGCGTGCGCGGCGACCGGCCCGAGCGGTGGGTGCGCCAGACCGACTTCAGCAACGACGAGGCCGTCGGCTACCTCGCGGACCGGCTGGCCCGCCTCGGCGTCGAGGACGAGCTGGTCAGGAAGGGCGCCGCGCCGGGTGCGACCGTCATGATCGGCGGCGACGACGCGGTCGTCTTCGACTTCCACCCGACCCTCCAGGCCGGCGTGGCACCGCATGCCGGGCCGCGCGGCACCGACGTGCGGCTGGAGGCGTGGGTCGAGGACCTCCCCGGAGGCGACTCATGACGTCCTCTGCGGTCCGTGCGCGCATCGCGTCGGCGCCGCGCATCGTCGTCAAGGTCGGGTCGTCGTCGCTGACCAAGGTCCGGTGGCGGTCTCGACGTCGAGCGCATCGACGCCCTCGTCGAGCAGATCGCGGCGCGCCGCACGGCCGGGCACCAGGTGGTGCTCGTCTCCAGCGGCGCCATCGCCACCGGCTTCCCTCCGCTTGGGCCTGAAGCGACGTCCGCGCGACCTCGCGACGCAGCAGGCAGCCGCGTCGGTCGGCCAGGGGATCCTCGTCGCCCAGTACAGCAGCGCGTTCGCCCAGCACGGCCTCACCGTCGGGCAGGTGCTGGTGACCGCCGACGACGTCATCCGGCGCAGCCACTACCGCAACGCGCAGCGCACGCTCTTCCGGCTGCTCGACCTCGGCGTCGTGCCGATCGTCAACGAGAACGACACCGTCGCCACCGACGAGATCCGCTTCGGCGACAACGACCGGCTCGCCGCGCTGGTGGCGCACGTCGTGCAGGCCGACGCGCTCGTCCTGCTGTCCGACGTCGACGGCCTGTACGACGGGCCGCCGTCGCGCGCAGGGCACGACGATGATCACCGACGTGCGCGGGCCGGCCGACCTCGCGGGCGTGCGCATCGGCGGCACGGGCGGCGCGGGCGTGGGCCTCGGCGGCATGATCACCAAGGTCGAGGCGGCGGCGATCGCGACCAGCGCCGGCATCCCCGTCCTGCTCGCCTCGGCGGCGCAGGTGTCCGCGGCGCTCACCACGGCCGACGTCGGCACGGTGTTCCATCCGACCGGGCGAGCGCTCGTCGACGCGGCTGCTGTGGCTCGAGCACGCCACGACGCCGCGCGGCCGCCTGACGCTCGACGCCGGCGCCGTCGCCGCCGTCGTGCAGCGCCGCCTGTCGCTGCTGCCCGCCGGGATCACCGGGATCGTCGGCACCTTCGTCGCGGGTGATCCGGTCGACCTTCTGGACGAAAACGGCAACATCGTGGCCCGGGGTCTGGTCAACTTTGACGCACAAGAGCTGCCGGGCCTGCTCGGCCGCTCGACCCGGGAACTGGCACGTGAGTTCGGGCCTGCTTACGAGCGCGAGGTCGTGCACCGTGACGACCTGGTGGTCCTGACGACCTGAGCCCACCGCCGGCCGACGCGTGAAGGGGTGCCGACGTGGACGCTGTCGGTCCCCTGCGCCTGCACACCGCCGACGACCCCGCCGATGGCGGCCCGGACATGCGCTCGATGTGGCACATCACGCTCACGGTGGCGGGCCAGACCGTGCCCGAGCCGGTGATCAAGGGGGCCCTGGAGCGGCTGAGCGACGAGCACCCCTTCCTGCTGTCGGGCCGCTACGCCGCCGACCGGGCCGAGGTGCGGTACTGGGAGGAGGCCACCGACGTGGCCGCCGCGCTGCGCATGGCCGTGCTGCTGTGGGACGAGCACGTCGCCTCCGCCCAGCTGCCGCCGTGGCGCGTCGTCGGGGTGGAGGTCGTCGACCGCGAGACCTTCCACCGCCGGGGACGGTTCATCCACGAGCAGCCCGGCCTGGTCGCCGCCGGCCGCGTCATCCCGTTCTGACCCCGCCGGCCTTGAGGTTCCGCCCATTCCCCTTCGGGAAATGTGGGCGGAACCTCAAGGTCGGCGGAGTGGGTAGGGTCGGAACGTGACCGCCTCACGCCGATCGCAGCGACCTGCAGCTGACGCTGACGTCGACCGACGCTGACCGGGAGCAGGTCCTCGCCACGGCCCGACGGGCCCGCGAGGCCGCCGTCGAGCTGCGCCAGCTGACCCGCAACCAGAAGGACGCCGCGCTCGAGGCCATGGCCGACGCCCTCGACGCCCAGGCCGCGACGATCGTCGCTGCCAACGCGACGGACGTCGAGCGGGCACGGGCCGCGGGCACGTCCGACGCCCTCGTCGACCGGCTGACGCTCACGCCGGGCCGGATCGCCGCGATCGCGCAGGCGCTGCGCGACGTCGCTGCGCTGCCCGACCCCGTCGGCGAGGTCATCCGCGGCTACACCCTGCCCAACGGGCTGCAGGTGCGCCAGGTGCGCGTGCCGCTCGGCGTGGTCGGGATGATCTACGAGGCGCGACCCAACGTCACCGTCGACGCGGCGGGCCTGTGCCTCAAGAGCGGCAACGCCGCCCTGCTGCGCGGCTCGTCGTCGGCGGCGTCGAGCAATGCCGCGCTCATCGACGTGATGCGCGGCGCCCTCGTCGGCGGCGGGACTGCCGGCCGACGCGATCCAGCAGGTCCCCGGGGACACCCACGACTCGGTCACGCACCTCATGACCGCGCGCGGCCTCGTCGACGTCGTCATCCCGCGCGGCGGTGCGGCGCTGATCCGAAACGTCGTCGACAACTCGACCGTGCCGGTCATCGAGACCGGCGTGGGCAACTGCCACGTGTACGTCGACAAGGACGCCGACGTCGACAAGGCCGTCGCGATCCTGCTCAACAGCAAGGCCCAGCGCGTCAGCGTGTGCAACGCCGCCGAGACCGTGCTGGTGCATCGGGAGATCGCCGACGAGTTCCTGCCGCGCGCCCTCGCTGCGCTGAAGGAGGCCGGCGTCACCATCCACGGCGACGACCGCTTCGCCCTGCACGCCACGGGCACCGGCATCGGCTTCGCGCCCGTGACCGACGAGGACTGGGCCGAGGAGTACTACTCGCTCGACATCGCTGCCGGCATCGTCGACAGCATCGACGACGCGCTGGCGCACATCCGGCGGTGGTCGTCCGGCCACACGGAGGCGATCGTCACCGACAGCCAGTCGGCGGCGCAGCACTTCATCGCAGGGGTCGACTCCGCGGCCGTCATGGTCAACGCCTCGACCCGCTTCACCGACGGCGGCGAGTTCGGCTTCGGCGCCGAGATCGGCATCTCGACGCAGAAGCTGCACGCGCGCGGTCCGATGGGCCTCGCGGAGCTGACGACGTCCACCTACGTGGTCACCGGAGACGGGCACATCCGGGGGTAGGCCGGACCCGCTGGGCACTACAGTGGCGCGCAGCACCCGTCCGCCGGCCCGGAGGAAGTCCCATGGGAATCATCAGCACCGCCCTCGTCCTCGCGAACGAGGAAGCCGCCGCCGAGACCAGCCATGTCTCTCCGTTCGTCTTCGGAGCCTTCACCCTGGTCGCGCTCGGCGCCCTGCTCGTGCTCACCATGATGATCAAGGTCGGCGACTGACCTGCTGGGCAGCGGTGACCTGATGGCTCCTGCGGCCGACGCAGGCGCCGCGACCATGACGGCCAACGTGCCGACGCGGATCGGCGTCATGGGCGGCTCCTTCGACCCGATCCACAACGGCCACCTCGTGGCGGCGTCCGAGGTCGCCCATCGGTTCGCGCTCGACCGCGTCGTGTTCAGCCCGACGGGGGAGGCGTGGCACAAGGCGCCCGACGGGCGTGCGGGCTGCCGAACTGCGGTACCTCATGACGGTGGTCGCAACGGCGGCCGACCCGCGGTTCCACGTCACGCGCGTCGACATCGACCGGGGCGGGCCGACGTACACCGTCGACACCCTGCGCGACCTGCAGGACCAGTACGCCCGCGACGCTCCCGATGGGGAGGCCGAGTGGTACTTCATCACCGGCGCCGACGCGCTCGCCGACATCCTCGGATGGCGCGACCCCGACCAGATCCTCGCCGCCGCGCACCTGGTCGGCGTCACCCGGCCTGGGCACCCGCTCGCCGACCCCGGGCTGCCGAGCGCACGGGTGTCGCTGGTGGAGGTCCCGGCCCTGGCCATCTCCTCGACCGACATCCGCGCGCGGGTGCGCGCTGGGGCGCCGATCACGTACCTGGTGCCGGAGGGCGTGGCGCACCTCATCGCCAAGCACGGCCTCTACGCCGCCTCGGCATCGTGACGGCCGTGCCGTGACGGATGCCCAGGACCATCGGTTCCCGTGGCGCATCACGGCGGTCATCGTCGCCGTCGTCGCCCTCGCGTCCGTCGTCGCGGGTGTCCTGCTGTCGCGCGACCGCGTCGCGACGACTCCGCCGCCGACCGCAGCCGCGTCCGCCTCGTCCACGGCGTCAGCGACGCCCGTTCCCCTGGTCGACTCGCGTCAGGTGACCCTGCTCCTCACCGTCCGCGACGCCGAGCGTGCGGCCGTGAGCACGGTGCTCATCGGGGTCGGTGGCGACACCGGCTTCGTCGCGGAGCTCATGCTCCCGCGCGACCTGCTCCTGCCCACGGTGCCGCCGATGCGCCTCGAGGAGGTCGACGACCCGACCGGATCGCGCACGCCCGAGCAGCCCGTCGAGACCCTGCTCGGCGTCCAGGTGGACGTGATCGTGGACCTGGACCGGCTCGCCTGGGCGGGCCTGATCGACGCCACCGGCACGCGCGTCGACGCGACGGCCTCCGAGAACCCGGCAGCCTTCGCGCTCGCCGTCGACCGGGTGCTCAAGGGACTGCCCTACGACGAGGGGACCGTGGGGGAGTTGCTCACGGGCCTCGGGTCGATGGCCCGCACGACGGTCACCAACGAGGACGCCAGCTACGTCCTCGCCCAGGTGGGCCGCCGACTCCGCAGCCTGGACGTGCGACGCGAGACGCTGCCCGTCACGTACCTGCGGGCCGGTGACGCCCGCGTCGCGGTGACCGATCTCGCGGCGGCCACCGACGTGACCCGCGACCTGTTCCCCCTCGCCCTGCTCGAGCCGGGTCACGCCGGCATCCCGCGCGTGGTGCTCCAGCGGGCCGGCGCCACCGTCGGCGCCGCCACGGCCACCCGGCTCAGCCTGGTGGCCGCCGGGTTCGGGGTGGTCGAGGACCGCGCCGAGGTGCAGCCCGCCGCGACCACGCAGATCGTGGTGCCGGGTTCATCGGACGCCGCGGCAGACGTCGGCCGCGAGGTCGCGACGGTGCTGGGGCTGCCCGCGACGGCAGTGGTCGTCTCAAGCGAGGTCGACGCGACGGTGGACGTCCGGGTCGTCCTGGGCGCCGACGCAACGGTGCCCGTCCCCTGATCGCCGCCCGGCCGCGGTCCGGGGCGTGTGAGAGGCTGGGTTACCTCATCTCCACAGCAGAAGGACACCCGTGACCGCCAGCCCAGAAGCCGTCGCCCTCTCCATCGCCGCAGCCGAGGCCGCCTCCGACAAGCTCGCCGAGGACCTCGTGGCCATCGACGTCAGCGAGAAGCTGGTCATCACCGACGTGTTCGTGCTGTGCTCGGCGGCCAACGAGCGCCAGGTGAAGGCGGTCGTCGACGGGGTGGAGGAGCGCCTGCACGGCCTCGGTGCCAAGCCACTTCGTCGCGAGGGGGAGGCCGAGGGTCGCTGGGTGCTGCTCGACTTCGGTGACATCGTCGTGCACGTCCAGCTTGCCGAGGAGCGGATCCACTACGCCATCGAGCGGCTGTGGAAGGACTGCCCGTCCATCGCCCTGCCCGAGGCCGTCCACCAGGGCCGCCGCGCCAGCGATCGAACGTGACCTCGCGCCGGATCATCCTCTGGCGGCACGGTCGCACCGCCTGGAACGCCGAACGTCGATTCCAGGGCCAGACGGACATCCCCCTCGACGACACCGGCATGGCCCAGGCGGCGCGTGCGGCGAAGGTCGCTGGCCCGGCTGCATCCGAACCGGATTCACAGCTCGGACCTCAGTCGGGCGCGGGCCACGGCAGACGCGCTCGCCGCGCTCACCGGGCTGACGGTCGTCGAGGATGTCGACCTGCGGGAGACGTACGCCGGCCAGTGGCAGGGGCTGACGCGCACGGAGCTCGAGGAGAGCTTACGGCGAGGACCTGCAGCAGTGGGCCGCCGGCGCTGAGATCCGGCCCGGCGGCGGCGAGACGCGCGGCGAGGTCGCCGAGCGCATGGTGGCGTCCGTCACGCGCGCCCTCGACGGCATGACAGCGGGGGAGACCCTCGTGGTGGCGACCCACGGAGGCGCCGCACGAGCCGCGATCGGCGCCCTGCTCGGGCTGCCGATCGAGCACTGGGCGGCCCTCGGCGTGCTGGCGAACTGCGCATGGTCGGTGCTGGAGGAGAACAGGTCCGGCCACGGCCCGACGTGGCGGCTGCAGGAGTACAACGCGGGGTCGCTGCCGGTGACCGCCCTCGCGGACGACCGATAGCCATCGTGTATCGTGCTGTCTCCCGCAAGGGGCTGTAGCGCAGCTGGTAGCGCACCTCCATGGCATGGAGGGGGTCAGGGGTTCGAATCCCCTCAGCTCCACCACGTTCTCGTCCCGCCACCCTGAGTCCGACTCGCGGCGTCACAACGCAGCGCGGATGCGACGCTCCAGGTCGGACTCGATGAGCAGCACGGGTTGTTCCGGTGCCGTGAGGCCGTCGTAAGCCGTTCGTGAGTTTGCGCTGGTGTGCTTCGTGTCATGCAGATCCGACGTGATGACCGAGGGGCGACCGCCGTCGAGTACGGCCTCTACGTGGCACTGGTGGCCGGCGCCATCCTCGGTGGAGTGGTGTTCCTGACCGGGGCCCTCGGACTCGTGTTCTCGAGCGTGGCTGCCGACCCCATGATCGTCGGGGGGACCTCGACGGTCGCGGCGACGCCGTCGACTCCTGCGCCGTCGACTCCTGCGCCGTCGACTCCTGCGCCGTCGACTCCTGCGCCGTCGACTCCTGCGCCGTCGACTCCGCGCCGTCGCGCTCCGACTTCCGCGCCCGCGCCGTCCACTCCTGCGGCGACAGCACCCGGCAACGCCCGTGCGCTGGCCGCGTCGTCACCGGCCAAGGGCAAGGTGACGGTCTCCTGGGACGCGCCGACGAACGACGGCGGCAGCGCGGTGCTCGGCTACGACGTCGAGATCGACGACATCACCGGCGGCTCGACCTGTGCGGCCAGCTTCAGCAGCCTCCGCGACCCAGAAGGTGCTCAGCAACACCACCTCGTTCACCAGCGTGCCGGGCACGAAGTACTGCCTGCGGGTGCGGGTCATCAACGCGAAGGGAACGAGCGACTGGGTGCAGACCGGTCCCGTCAGCGTCATCGCCGTCACGAAGCCCGGCGCGCCAGGCAGCGTGGACGCGACGTCGCCGTCCGGTGGCACGCTCACGGTGACCTGGACCGCGCCCGGGGACGACGGCGGCACCGACATCACGGGCTACGACGTGGAGATCGACGACCGGACCGGATCCTCCACCTGCGCGAGCAGCTTCAGCGACTCCGATGCCACGAAGGTGACCAGCACGAGTGCAACGTTCACCGGCCTCGACGGCTACGCCTACTGCGTGCGCGTTCGCGCCACCAACGCCGAGGGCGACAGCAGCTGGACGCAGGCGGGCGTGTTCGCCATGACCGCATCGGCACCGGGCACTCCCCGCAAGCTGGCCAAGGACGGGGCCACCTCGAGCAGCATCGAGCCTGAAGTGGGACGCCCCGAGCGAGCACGGCGGCGCCGACGTCATCGGACTACGTGGTGGAGTACCGCAAGCAGGGGTCAGACGCCTGGCTGGTGTTCGCGGATGGAGTGAGCAAGAGCACCAAGGCGACCGTGACGAAGCTCGCCAAGGAGACGACGTACGAGTTCCGGGTCGCCGCCGTCAACTCCGCCGGCCAAGGCGGCTACTCCTCGACCGCGACCTACAAGACCGAGAAGGACTGACGGAGCCCAGGGCCGCTAGGGATGCGGCTCGGCCTCGACGGCCGGGCCCCCGCGGGTGGCGAGCCACGACCCGACGAGCACGAGCGGGAAGCCGATCGCGATGCCGAGGGTGAGCGGCTCCCCGAGGACCAGCACGCCGAGCACGAGGGCCACGGCCGGGTTGATGTAGGTGATGACCTGCGCCCGAGGCGCACCGACCTCGCCGATGAGGGCGAACAGGAACACGAAGGCGAGGGCGGTGCACAGCACGCCGAGCACGCCATCGCCGTCCACGCGCTGGCGGGCACCGGCCCCGTGGGTCGCGTGAGCCAGGCGATCGGCGCGTAGATCACGGTGTTGATGGCCAGCGCCACGGCGATGACCGGCAGGCTCGGAACGTCGTGCAGCCGCTTCTCCACGATGATCGGACCGAGGGAGTAGCCGAGAACGGTGACGCCGACGGCGGCGACCGAGAGCCAGGAGCTGCCCTCGACGTCGAGCCCGACGAGGACGGCGACGCCGAGGAAGCCCGGTCGCGAGCCCGATGCCCCGCGTGGTGGACCAGTGGGTGTCGAGCCCGAACCGCCACGCGAGGATCGCCCCGACGATAGGGACCGAGGCGATGAGGAGGGCCGCCAGCGAGCTGGAGATCCGCTGCTCGGCCCAGGTGAGCGCCAGGAACGTGAAGGTGATCTCGACCAGGGCGAAGGCGCCCACCCAGCGCCAGTGCCCGCGCAGGAGGCCGAACTGGCCCTTCGCCAGGACGATCGGGAGGAGGACCAGGGCCCCGAGCAGCACGCGGACGAACACGATGAAGGCCGGCTCGACCGAGGTCACCGCCACCTTGATGAGCAGGTAGGGCAGTCCCCAGATGAGCCCGAGCGAGGCGAACAGGAGCCACCCGCGTCTGGACACGGGGCGCAACGCTAGTCCGCCCGACGGGTCGCGGTGGCGGCGTCGGACCGGTCGCGGGGACCTAGAATCGGGCAATCACCGACCACCCAGGGGCGCATGCATGAAGGCTCAACGAGGCGCCGGCTTCGGCGTCGTGAGCTACGTCGTCATGGCCGTGGTCGTCGTGGTCATCGTGATCGGCGTCATACTGCTGGTGAAGGTGGTGACCTCGACCACGTCCGACACCCCCTCGCCTGGTGCGACCTCCGGCGCCGGCTCGTCCATCACCAAGTGCGACGACTCCGCCTGGTTCGACGCGACCTCGGGATCCTGTGTCCCCCGGACCGTCTGCGAGTCCGGGCAGGAGTACGACGAGGCGACGAACACCTGCGCCTCGCCCCTCCCGAGGTGAAGGCGATCGCGCCCACCTCGGGGCTGTCCACGGGTGGGACCGAGGTGAGGGTCAGCGGGACGGGCTTCGAGGCCGGCGCCAGCCTGCTGATCGACGATGTCGAGGCGTCCGACGTCACCGTCGTCAACGCCACCACCATCACCGCGATCACGCCCGGGAGCGAGAACCTCTACCCGGTCGATGTGGCGGTGGTCAATCCCGACAGCGAGCCGGTGCTGCTCGACAACGCCTTCACGTACGTGGCCCCGGTGGTCAAGCGGATCACCGCGCTCAACCCGGACAGGGGCTCCACCGCGGGCGGTGAGGCCGTCATCATCAAGGGCGTCGGCTTCGTCGACGGCATCGTCGTGTCGTTCTACGGGCGACCCGCAACCGACGTCACGGTGCTGGACGACTCGACCCTGCGGGTGACGACGCCGGCCGGCCCGGTGGGACCGGTCGGCGTCAACGTCCGCAACCCCGGGGAGGTGCCGTACACGGACGAGAACGCCTTCCGGTACGTCGACCAGCCGCCGCGAGTGGTGACGGACGTGCGGCCCGCGAGGGGCGCCCAGGCGGGCGGCACCAAGGTCACGATCACGGGCTCGGGCTTCGCCGAGCGGGGCCACCGTCACCTTCGGCAGGGACGAGGCGCAGCAAGGTCACCGTGGTGAGCAGCACCCGGATCACGGCCGTCACGCCCGCCGGGCGCCTCGGCGACGTGCCCGTCGGGGTGCGGAACCCCGGGCTGCCCGGTCGCCCTCCTCGAGGACGGCTTCACCTACGTGGCGGCGCCCACCATCACCGTCCGTCAAGCCGGCCAAGGGGCCGATCGACGGCGGCACCAAGGTCACGATCACCGGCACCGGGTTCGCGCCCGATGCGGTCGTCGGCGTCGGCAATGTGGCGATCAAGGACGCCAAGGTCGTCGACGAGTCGACCATCACGCTCGCGATGCCCGCGGCGGCGAAGCCCATCAAGGTCGACATCAGCGTGACCAACCCGGGCGAGCCGCGGGCGCTGGCCAAGCGGGCCTTCACCTACACGGCGGCGGCCGAGCCCGAGCCGACGCCCACGCCGACGGCCCAGCCCACGACCCGGCGCTGCCGCGCTGCCGCACGTTCTCGGCCGGCAGCGATCACGGGCGAGGCCGGCACCGACCTGGTGCTGGACGCAGTCCGCCCTGTTCCCGTCGTCCACGGGCGTCTCCGGCGCCCGGCTCCGTGACGCGGGGTTCCAGCCGAACACCGGGCGCGTCGACGGATCGATCCTGTGGCAGCCGTCGCCACCCGTCATCTTCTGGCAGACCCCCGCCGACGGCCGGGCGGGGCGGCACCATCGACTACTTCTACACGGCGAGCAGCTGCAGCGGGCAGGGTCGCGGCACCGTCGTGGTGACCTCGCGCTGAATCCCCCTCGGTAGGCTGGGGCGGTTGGCCGACACCCCGGGAGATGAGCAGTTGACTTCGATGACCGAATCGGACGACGTTCGCGACGCCTACGACGTTCGCGGCGATCCAGGAGCGGTGGCTGCCGGTCTGGGACGAGCTGGCGCCGTTCCGCTCGGGTCGACCGGACGACGACCGGCCCAAGAAGTACGTCCTCGACATGTTCCCGTACCCGTCGGGCGACCTGCACATGGGCCACGCCGAGGCGTACGCGCTCGGCGACGTCGTCGCGCGCTACTGGGTGCAGCGCGGCTTCAACGTCATGCACCCCATCGGCTGGGACGCCTTCGGGCTGCCGGCCGAGAACGCCGCGATCAAGCGCGGCGAGGACCCCGTCCGCGTGGACCTACGAGAACATCGAGCAGCAGAAGGCGTCGATGCGCCGCTACGCGTGCTCGTTCGACTGGGACCGGGTGCTCAACACCTGCGACCCGGAGTACTACCGCTGGAACCAGTGGTTCTTCCTGCAGATGTTCGAGCGCGGCCTCGCCTACCGCAAGGACAGCGCGGTCAACTGGTGCCCCAACGACCAGACCGTGCTCGCCAACGAGCAGGTCGTCGGCCGGTCTGTGCGAGCGCTGCGACACGCCCGTCACCAAGAAGAAGCTGACGCAGTGGTACTTCCGCATCACCGACTACGCCGACCGGCTGCTCGACGACATGACAGCAGCTCGAGGGCGCGTGGCCGGAGAAGGTCCTGCTGATGCAGCGCAACTGGATCGGCCGTTCCGTCGGCGCCGAGGTCGCAGTTCGTCATCGAGGGCCGCGACGAGCCCGTCACCGTCTACACGACCCGACCCGACACCCTGTACGGCGCGACGTTCTTCGTCGTGGCCGCCGACTCCGACCTCGCGGCCGAGCTCGCCGCCGGCACCGCCGCGCGAGGCCGAGTTCGACGGAGTACCTGGAGAAGGTCAAGCAGGTCTCCGAGATCGACCGGCTGGACTCGTCCCGGGCGAAGACCGGCGTGTTCCTGCAGCGGTACGCCGTGAACCCGGTCAACGGCGAGCGCATCCCGATGTGGGCGTCCGACTACGTGCTGGCCGACTACGGCACCGGCGCGATCATGGCCGTGCCCGCGCACGACCAGCGCGACCTCGACTTCGCGCGCGCCTTCGACCTGCCGGTGCGCGTCGTCGTCGACGGGGGCGAGGACCCGGCCGTGACCGGCGTCGCGACCGCCGACGACGGTCCGCACGTGAACTCGGGCCCGCTGGACGGGCTCGACAAGGCCGCGGCGATCGACGCGATCATCGGCGGTCCTGGAGGAGCGCGGCACCGGGACGCCGGCCATCAACTACCGGCTGCGCGACTGGCTCATCTCGCGCCAGCGCTACTGGGGCACGCCCGATCCCGATCGTGCACTGCCCCGACCTGCGGCGAGGTGCCGGTGCCCGACGACCAGCTGCCCGTGACGCTGCCGCCCGCGGAGGGCCTCGACCTCAAGCCCAAGGGCACGTCGCCCCTCGGCGGGGCGACCGACTGGGTGTCCACCACGTGCCCGCGCTGCGGCGAGCCCGCGCTGCGCGACACCGACACGATGGACACGTTCGTCGACTCGTCGTGGTACTACCTGCGCTACGCCGACCCGACGAACGAGGCGGCGCCGTTCGACCCCGCCGTCGTGCGCGAGTGGCTGCCCGTCGACCAGTACGTCGGCGGCGTGACCCACGCGATCCTGCACCTGCTGTACTCGCGGTTCTTCACCAAGGTGCTGTACGACATGGGGCTGCTCGACTTCACCGAGCCGTTCACCCGGCTGCTGAACCAGGGCATGGTCGTCATGGACGGCTCCGCGATGAGCAAGTCGCGCGGCAACCTCGTGCGGCTGTCCGACGAGCTGGCCGTCAGCGGCGTCGACGCGATCCGGCTGACGATGGTGTTCGCCGGTCCGCCGGAGGACGACGTCGACTGGGCCGAGGTGTCGCCGTCGGGCTCGAAGAAGTTCCTGGCCCGGGCCTGGCGGCTCTCCGGCGACGTCACGAGCGCAGCCGGGCGCCGACCCGGCGGCCGGCGACCTCGCGCTGCGCAAGGCGACGCACCGCGCGGTGCACGACGCGCGCGCACGCCGTCGAGACGTTCCGCTTCAACGTCGCCGTGGCCAGGACGATGGAGCTGGTCAACGCCACCCGCAAGGCGATCGACTCCGGGTGCGGCGCTGCCGACCCGGCAGTGCGCGAGGCGGCGGAGGCGGTCGCGATCATGCTCTCGCTCGTCGCGCCGTACACCGCCGAGGACATGTGGGAGCGACTCGGACACGAGCCGTCGGTCGCGCTGGCGGGCTGGCCGGTCGTCGACCCGGCGCTGCTCGTCGAGGACTCGGTGACGTGCGTCGTGCAGGTGGCGGGCAAGGTCCGCGACCGCCTCGAGGTGCCGCCGACGATCACGCGAGGACGAGCTGCGCGAGCTGGCGCTCGCCTCGCCCGGGCTCGTCAAGGCGCTCGAGGGACGCGACATCCGCACCGTCATCGTGCGGGCACCCAAGCTCGTCAACGTCGTCCCTGCGTGAGCGACTCGTGGAGAGCCTGACGGCCGACGAGGCCCGCCTCGCGGCCCTGTGGGCGCAGGGCTTCGTCGAGCCCATCGGCGGCGCGTCGCCGGCGACGCGTCGCCCGGATGGGATCGGGCCGGCGCGTCGACCTCGTCCACGCGATGCTGCGGCATCTCGGCGCCGTCCAGCTCGACACCATCTCCGTCCTGGCGCGGTCGCACGAGCTGATCCCGTACGCGCGCTTCGGCGCCATCGGGCGAGCGAACGTCGAGGACGCGTACTGGGAGACGGGCCTGAGCTTCGAGTACTGGTCGCACGCGGCCTGCATCCTGCCGATGGAGTCGTGGCCGCTGTTCGAGTTCCGCCGCCGGTTCTACCGCGACCGCGGCATCCGCTGGCACGAGGTCCCCGAGTCCGCGGTGCGCGACGTGACGGCCGGCTGCGCGCCGAGGGACCGCTCACGACGGCGCACATCGGCGGCGCCAAGCGCGGCGGCGAGTGGTGGGACTGGTCGGAGGCGAAGGTCGCCATCGAGTGGCTGCTCGACATCGGCGAGGTGGTCGTCAGCCGACGCATCGGCTGGCGGCGCGAGTACGACCTCGCCGAGACGGGTCGTCCCCGCGGCGCTGCGGTCCGCCGAGCCTCGACGACGACGGCGTGCATGGTCGCGCTCATCGCCGACTCCGCCCGCACGCTCGGCGTCGGGACCGCGGCCGACATCGCCGACGTGCATCGCCTGAAGACCGCCGACGTCCGCCGCCACGCGGTCGACGCCGGCCTGGTGCCGGTCGAGGTGCAGGGGTGGGGCGAGCCGGCCTGGGGGACTGCGGCCGCGCTCGAGTGGCTCGGTTCGCGGCCGCGGGCGCGGCACCGCACGACGCTGCTGTCGCCGTTCGACTCGCTCGTCTGGCATCGTCCGCGCACCGAGCGGATCTTCGGCCTCGAGCACCGGCTCGAGGCCTACACCCCCGCGCACAAGCGGGTCCACGGCTACTTCGCGATGCCGGTCCTCCATCAGGGACGGCTCGTCGCGCGCGTCGATCCCAAGCGGGAGAAGGACGGACTGCACGCGCGGCGCGTCACCTTCGAGTCGACGTCGCAGGAGGCCGTGCGCGGCACAGCCCGGGCGCTGACCGAGGCCGCGTCGTGGGTGGGCGCGGAGCGCGTCGTCGTGGGGCAGGTGGTGCCCGCCGTCGGCGGACTCCGCGCTGAGGCGCGCGGTGGCCGCCGCGGACTAGGGTTCCGCACATGAGCCCAGCGCGTCGCGGTGATCGCCGACTCGACGTGCTACCTGCCCGCCGGGTGGGCCGCCGAGCTGGGCATCGACATCGTGCCGGTGCAGGTCATCGTCGCGGGCCAGTCGTTCGACGAGACCGAGGACGCCCAGGCGCAGCGCGTCGCCGACGCCCTGCGCGACTGGCATCCCGTCACCACGTCGCGGCCCTCGCCGATGCGGTTCCTGCAGGCGTACGCGCTGGCGGAGGAGGCCGGCGCGACCGAGATCGTCGTCGCCACCCTGTCGGCCGCCATGTCCGCCACGTACGAGTCGGCGCTGCTCGCGGCCAAGGAGTGCGACCTGCCGGTGACGGTCGTCGACTCGCGGTCGATCGCGATGGGCCTGGGGTTCGCGGCGGTCAGCGGCGCGCGGGCAGCACGCGCCGGGCGCCGATGCAGTCCAGCGTGGCGCGACATCATCGAGCGAGCGGGCGACCGCCTCCTCGGTCTACTTCTACGTCGACACGCTGGAGTACCTGCGTCGCGGTGGACGGGTGAGCGCCGCGCGGGCCGCGGTCGGGCAGGCCCTTCAGGTCAAGCCGCTCCTGCAGGTCGTCGACGGGCACGTCACGCGACTCGAGCAGGTGCGCACGGCCGGCAAGGCTCTCGCTCGCCTCGAGGACCTGGCCGTGGCCGCCGCCGACGGCCACGCCGTCGACATCGCGGTGCAGCACCTCGCCTCACCCGACCGGGCCGCCGCCCTGGCCGCCCGCCTGCGCGAGCGACTGCCGGCCGCCGAGGTGGTCGAAGGCGTCGTCGGCGGCGTCGTCGGGGCGCACGTCGGTCCGGGCATGGTCGCGGTCGTCGTGGCACCGTGCATCGAACAGTCCGGGCGTCGACGAGTCGCCCGGCGGCGACGGCGTCGTGAGCGACCTGCCCGCGCCCGTGTGGTGGCTCCTCGCCGCCGTGGTGGGCTACGCCCTCGGAGCCATCAACCCGGCGGCCATCGTGGCGCGGGTGTTCGGCGTCGACCTGCGCAGCACCGGCTCCGGCAATCCCGGGAGCGACGAACGTCGGCCGGGCCCTCGGCCCGAAGTGGGCCGTCCTCGTCGGCGTGCTCGACGTGCTCAAGGGCTTCGTCCCGGCCGTGCTGTTCGGCACCTTCGTCGGGCAGACGTCGGGCGAGGTCGCCGGCCTGGCGGCGGTCGTCGGGCACATCACGTCGCCGCTGCTGAAGGGACGTGGCGGCAAGGGCGTCGCGACCACGCTCGGGGCGATCCTCGGCGTGCAGCCGCTGCTGGCGGTGCCCGGTGCTGATCGCCTTCGGCATCGGCGTGGCGGTCTGGCATCGCGTCGGCCTCGGTGCGGTCCTCGGCGCGGTGACCCTGATCGTCAGCGGCCTGGTCGGGTGGGGCCTGGGGTGGATGGACGAGTCGGACATGTGGTTCGCGGTCGTGCTGGGCATGCTCGTGCTCGTCCGGCACCAGCGCAACCTGCGCGACGCTTGGTCGTCGTTCCGCTCGCCCCGACT
The DNA here is from genome assembly GCA_963707385.1 of uncultured bacterium. GTDB lineage: Bacteria > Actinomycetota > Actinomycetes > S36-B12 > S36-B12 > UBA10649. Next base: position 71,640 of record CAVPPK010000010.1, read on the forward strand.
GACGTTGTCCACAGCCCCGCCGCTGACGTGGCGGCCGTGCACAGGGCAGTCGCCATGCTGGGCTGCGCGATCACGACCGACCTAGCGTCCTCTCCCATGAGGGGGCGACAGGAGCGAGCCCGGTCACGGGCGAGGGGCCAGGCCGAACGACGCCTCGGCGAGGTCGCCCGGCAGTGGCGATGCCCGCCCGGCCGGCAGCCTGACGATCCGAGCGCGCTGCCCGATCCTGCGGGCGGCTGGGACGCCATCGCCAGCGAGGACGACGAGCAGCCGGTCGATGCGGGTGTCGCCGTGGTCACGGTCGGCGCTGCGCGGGCTGGCGGTGATCGTGGCGCTGGCCGTCGCGGTCGCCGGCTACTGGGCGTGGTCCGGGCGCCCACGCGCGGTGGCGGCGGCACCGACGGTCGTCGCGGTCGGCACGCCACTCGCTGAGCCGACGCCCGCGTCGCCGTCGCCGCACTCGACCCGGCGTCCGTCGCGTCACCGGCGCCCGCTCCAGTCCGGCCCGCCGCCGCGCCCACGCCGGTCGCGAGCGCCGTCCCGGAGGTGGTCGTCCACGTCACGGGACTGGTGGCGCGTCCCGGACTCGTCCGACTGCCGCTCGGCGCACGCGTGGCGGACGCGGTCGCCGAGGCCGGCGGCGTCACGCGGCGCCGGGCGGCCGACACGGTCAACCTCGCCCGGATCCTCGTCGACGGAGAGCAGGTCGTGGTCGGGCTGCCCGGGTCATCCGGATCGGCCGGACCGCTCGGCGACGGGGGCGTCGACCAGCGCCCGTCGGGCAATCCGCTCGGCGCCGGCCCGGCGGTCATCGACCTCAACACCGCCACGGCCGGCGCACTGGAGGGGCTGCCCGGCGTCGGTCCGGTCATCGCCGCCCGCATCATCGACTGGCGCACGGCCAACGGGGCCTTCCGGTCCGTCGAGGAGCTCGGGGAGGTGTCGGGGATCGGCGACGCCGTCCTCGCGCAGGTGCGCGGTCTCGTGCGCGTGTGATCGACGGCCGCCTCCTGGTGCCCGCCGCGGGCGCCTGGCTGGGTGCAGCCCTCACCACGTGGGCCGTGTCGCTGCCGTCGTCGATGACGGCCCGACACGAGGCCAGCGCTCGGGTGCTGGCCGTGGGCGTCGTCGCGGCCATCGTCATCGCGGCACCGGTCATCGCGCCGGTGCCGCTGCCGCCGTCGTCGCCGCGCGGGAAGGCGGGGCACGGTCCGTACTCCTCGCGTCCGGCTGCGTGCTGCTCGGCGTCGATCGCGGCGGCGCTGGCGCGTGCGTCACGCAGAGCGCGCCGCCGCTGTCGTCCTGGATCGACGCGCGTGCGACGGCCGTCGTGCGCGGCGAGGTGGCCGGCGAGCCGCTCGTGCGGGTGGTCGGGTCCGCACAGGTGTGGCAGTCGTCGTCCCGGATCGAGGTGCGACTCGACGCGCATCGGGTCAGCGCGCGAGGGGAGTCGGTCGAGCTCGCCGTGCCCATGATCCTGCAGCTGGGGCCGGCCGGCGGTCGTGCCGCCGCCGGGGACGGTGATCGAGGTGACCGGACGGCTGCGCGACATCCCGCAGCGACTCGGCGCCGTCGCCGCGCTCGGCGGTGAGCGGGGCGGCGGCATCACCGTCCTGGGCCCACCGGGTCCGGTGGATCGGATCGCCCACGCGATGCGCACGGGGCTGCGTCAGGCGCTCGACGGCGCGCCGCCCGCCGCCGGTTCCCTCGTCGCGGGGCTGTCGGTGGGCGACGACTCGCTGGCAGCCGCCCGACCTGGCCGTGGCGATGAGGGACAGCGGCCTGTCCCACCTGACCGCGGTGAGCGGCGGGCAACGTGGCGATCGTCCTCGGACTGGTGCTTCGCCCTCGTGACGGTCCTGCGGCTTCCGCTGCCGCTGCGCATGGTCGCCGCCCTGGCGTCGCTCGGGTACTTCGTCATCCTCGTCGGACCGCAGCCGAGCGTGCTGCGGGCGGCCGCGATGGGCGTGATCGCCGTCGTCGGCGTGCTGGCCGGTGGGCGCCGCGCCGGCCCCTCGATCCTCGGGGCGGGCGTGCTGGTCCTCGTCGTGGTGGCACCGTGGCTGGCGGTGTCGTGGGCGTTCGCCCTGTCCGCCTTCGCCACGGCCGGGCTCATCCTGCTGGCTCCCGGCCTCGAGGCCCGGCTCGAGTCGGGGCGCGCTGACCAGGCGATGGCCGCCGGCGGTCCGGCAGGCGCTCGCGCTCACCGGGGCCGCGCAGCTGGCCACGCTGCCGATCCTGGTGGCCATGGGCGGCGCGGTCGGCTGGGTGGCGCTGCCGGCCAACCTGCTGGCCATGCCCGCGGTGGCACCGGTCACGGTGCTCGGCCTGCTGGCCGCCGCGGTGTCGCCGGTGGCTGCCGGGTCTCGCGCACGTCGTGGCCGCGCTCGGCGGCCTGGCCCGCCGGGTGGATCGCGACGGTGGCCCAGACGTGCGCGGACCTGCCTCTGGCGCAGCCTGCCGTGGCCCTCGGGCTGGACCGGCCTGGGCCTGCTGGCGGGCGCTGGCGGCGGCCGTCGTGCTCGTGCGCCGAGGGCAGCGGCGCTGGGCACCGGAGGGGGTGAGCCGGCAGACGCGACTCATCGTCGGTGCCGTGCGTCCTCACCGCCGTGCTGCTGATGCTCGCGATGCCGCCGGACCGCCGGGGCTGGCCGCCCCCCGACTGGTTCCTCATCATGTGCGACGTCGGGCAGGGCGATGCGCTCATCGTGCGCGCCGGACCGGGCGAGGCGCTCGTGGTCGACGCCGGGCCCGACCCGGATGCGGTTGACGGCTGCCTCGATGCCGCCGGCATCGTGGCCGTGCCCGCCGTGATCCTGACGCACTTCCACGCCGACCACGTGCGCGGACTCAGCGGTGTCCTGCGGGGTCGCTCCGTCGCGTCGGTGCTCGCCACGCCCATCCGCGAGCCGGTCGAGGAGGCGGCTGCGGTCGACGACGTGCTCGCTGGCACCGGGATCCGCGTCGAGGAGGTGACCGCGGGCGACGCGCGGACCGCGGGTGCCGTGGGCTGGCGGGCGATCTGGCCGCGGCGCCGCATCGCCGCGGGCTCGGTGCCGAACAACGCCAGCCTCGTGCTGGTGCTCACTGTCGACGGACGGACGGTCCTGCTGTCGGGAGACATCGAGCCGGAGGCCCAGGCCGCGGTCGCGGTGGACCTGCAGGACGCGCACTTCGACGTCGTCAAGGTGCCCCACCACGGCTCGCGCTACCAGTCGCCGCTGCTGACGACGTGGGCGCCCGCGCCCATCGCGCTCATCAGCGTCGGCGCCGACAACGACTACGGGCACCCGGCGCCCGAGACGATCGAGTGCCTGGACCGCGATCGGCGCACTGGTGGCGCGGACGGACCGCGACGGAGACGTGGCCGTGGTGTCTGCGGAGGACGGGCTCGGGGTGGTCACTCGGTCCTATCGTTGACGCATGAGCCGCCGCCGGTCCTTCTGCCGTCGTGGTCGTGGTGCTGGCCGCCACGCTGTGGACCGCGCCGGTCGCGCTTGCGGACGACCCGCCGCCCGTCCCGGTGCCCACCGTCGAGCCGACCACGCCTGCCGTCGAGCCGACCGACGCCTGCCGTCGAGCCGACCACGCCGCCGTCGAGCCGGCCACGCCGGCCGTCGAGCCCACCACGCCGGCATCCGCTCCCGCGAAGCCCGTCGCCCGCGACACCCTGCCCCTGCGCTTCGACGACCGCGGACCGCTCGTCGCCACCGCCCAGGAGCGACTGCATGTGGCTCGGGTACCGGCTGTCGGAGAACAGCCAGGACAAGGACCTGTTCGGGATCACGATGAGGCGAGCGGTCACGGCGTTCCAGGGCAAGAACTGGCTTCCCGTCACGGGCCGGATCGACCAGCGCACCTGGCGCGATCCTGCAGACGCCTGGCGGAGCCGGTCGGGGCCGTGCCCCGCCGGTGCACGGAGGTGGCGAGGGCCATCTGCATCGACAAGTCGACTCGGCTCCTGCGGTACGTCGTCAACGGGAAGGTGCGGATGACCGCCGACGCCCGGTTCGGAGGACCGGGGATGGAGACGGGGGAGGGCCTCTTCCGGGTCAACTCCAAGAGCTACAACCACGTCTCGAGCCTCTACGGCTCGTGGATGCCCCGGGCGATGTTCTTCAACGGCGACGAGGCGGTCCACTACTCGCCCGACTTCGCCAGCGTCGGCTACTCACGCGGATCGCACGGCTGCGTCGGCATGCGCGACATGGACAAGGCGACCTGGCTGTTCGGCCAGGTGCCGGTGGGCACCCGGGTGTACGTCTACTGGTCGTCGTAGGGGCGTGGCACGATGCGCTCATCATGACGATCCCCCGCATCACCCTGGCCATCGGTGGCGAGCCGGTCCTCGTCGACCGGGCGGTGCTCGCGGTGTCGACGGCGGTGCGACGGGCCGACGCGTCCGCGCAGCGCACCGTCATCCTGGCGGGCTCGGACGATGCCGCCCACCAGCTGCAGGGAGGCGGCCGCGCCCAACCTGTTCGGTGACGGCGGCATCGTCGTCATCCAGGGGATCGACGCGGCCGACGACGCGCTGGCGAAGGCGCTGCGCGAGGTGATCGCGGACCTTCCGGACAACGTGTACCTCGTCGTCACGCATCCCGGCGGGGTCAAGGGCAAGGCCCTGCTCGACGACCTGCGGTCGGCCGGTGCCGAGCAGGTCGACTGCCAGGTGCTGAAGAAGCGGGCCGAGCTGCTGGACTTCCTGACCCGCGAGTTCGTCTCCTACAAGCGCAAGGCGACTCCGGAGGCCGTGGCGGCGATGGTCGAGTCGATCGGCCAGGACCTCGGCCTGCTCACCGGTGCCGTGTCCCAGCTCGTGTCCGACGTCGAGGCCAACCCGATCGATGCCGACGACGTGCGCGACTACTTCGCGGGCGTCGCCGACGTGTCCGGCTTCACGATCGCCGACGCGGTGTGGGAGCGCCGGTACGCCGAGGCGCTGCGCACGCTGCGGCAGGCGATGCTGTCGGACGCCGGTCGGGTCGGACCGTCGACCGTGTCATCGCTCGCCACCGGGCTGCGCACGCTCGTGCGCGTCGGCGGGATGCCGCCGGGAGCGTCGGAGGCCGACGTCGCCCGCGAGGCCGGTGTGCCGCCGTGGAAGGTCAAGATCCTGCGCAAGCAGTGGTCTCGCTGGAGCGGTGACCAGCGCCGGCTCGCGGCCTCGGTGGTCGCGCTGGCGGACGCCGACGGCGCCATGAAGGGCGGCGTTCTCGAGGGGTCGAGCCTGGACCCCGAGCAGAAGCTGCTCGCGCTGGAGATCCTCGTCGTCGACCACGGCGGGCGTCGGCCGAGCGCGACGCCGGCTGAGCGACCTCAGGCGATGCGGATGATCATCTCGTCGCCCTCGCCGCAGCACCCGCACGGGAACGCCGAACGCCGGCGTCAGCAGTGGCTCGGTGAGCACCTCCGTCGCGCGGGCCGTGCGCGTGGACGCGTCCGGCGCTCATCAGCACGACGTCGTCGCAGAGGTGGCTGATGCGGGTGACGTCGTGGGTGACGACGACGGCCGCGCGGCCGCTGCGCCGCCTGCTCGGCGACGAGGGCGTCCAGGCTCCGGCGGCCGACGAGGTCGAGGTCGGAGTCGGCCTCGTCGAGCAGCAGCAGGCCGGTGTCCTGGGCCATGACCCGGGCGATGTGGACGCGCTTGCGCTCGCCGCCGGACAGCGAGGTGACCGGCCGGCCCCGCAGGTCGTCGAGCCCCTGCGCGGCGATCGCCGCGTCGACGGCGCGTGCATCGTCCGCCGCCGCTGCCGACGCGCCTCGCCACGGCGGTGCGTCCCCAGCCGACGACGTCGGCGACCGTGAAGCCGAACGAGACCTGCGTCTCCTGCGTCAGCAGGGCGCGCCGTCGCGCGAGCTCGAGCGGTGCCGAGCTCGCGCACGTCGTGGCCGTCGATGAGCGCGGTTCCGCGTGTCGGGGCGTCAGCTCGCCGGAGAGGACGCCCAGCAGGGTCGACTTGCCGGATCCGTTCCGCCCGATCACCGCGGTGACGGCCCCGCCGCGGATCTGCAGGTCGGTGGACTGGAGCCGGAAGCGGTCGCCCGCGCGCACGGACGCGCCCGCAGCTCGGCCGCTGGCGGCGTCATGCCCACCCGCCCTGGCGTGCGCGGGTGCGCCGGAGCAGGACGAAGAACGCCGGTGCGCCGATGACCGCCGTGATGGCGCCGATCGGGATCTCGACCGGGTTGGCGACGAGGCGCGCGAGCGTGTCGGCGGCGAGGACGAGCAGGGAGCCGGCCAGCGCGCTGAGCGAGCAGGACCGGCGCGTGCCGCGGCCCGATCACGGCCCGCACCGCGTGCGGGATCATCAGCCCGACGAAGGCGATGACGCCGACCGCGCCCACTCCCGCGCCGACGAGCAGGACGACCGCGGCCAGCGCCCGGTAGCGCACGGCGCGCACGTCGACGCCGGCAGCCGCGGCGCCGCGATCACCCAGGGACAGCACGTCGAGGGGCCGCGCGACCGAGGCCGCCAGAGCCGCTCCCGCGACGACGAACGGGGCGACCGAGATGACCCCGCTCCACGTCGACAGGGCGAGGCTGCCGCTCGACCAGAACGTGATGGACCGCACGGCCGCCGACGGGCTGAGCGACACGATGACGGCGAGCAGCGCGCCGGCGAAGGCGGCGACGGCGACGCCGGCGAGGAGCAGGGTGACGACCTCGGGCCGTGAGTCGTGGAGGGAGGCAGCCACGACGATCAGCGACGGCGACGCGCGGCGCCGATGGTGGCGGCGATGCCCGCGGGCAGGGTGCCGAAGGCGATGCCCGACGCTCGCGGCGGCCACGGCGCCCAGCGCCGCGCCGGCGGACACGCCCACCAGCGCAGGATCGGCCAGGGGGTTGGCGAGGCCGCCCTGCATCAGGGCGCCGGCGAGGGCCAGCCCGCTGCCCACGAGCACGGCCATCGCGACCCGGGGCGCCCGGATGCTCATGACGATCTCCGACGACGTGTCCGCCGCACCGAGGGTGAGGGCGAGGGCGGCCATGGCGACGACGGCGACGGCGAGGACGAGGGCCGTCCACGCCCACCGGGATCGACCGGTCAGCGGCGCGCTGGCGGCGAGGGCGGCGGACAGGCGGGTGACGAGCTCGACCGGTGCGCGGGCCGAAGGAGAGCAGGAGGGTGTCGTCCACCGCGATGACTCGCCGCTCCCGGCCCGCGGTGGTCTGCGCGACGCCGGGCAGCGCGAGCGAGGCCGTCGATGCCGCCGACGGACTGCGAGGCCCTTGGTCATCACGAGGATGGTGTCGGGATCAGCGGCGACCAGTGCCTCGGGCGTCAGCGGCACGAACGCGTCCAGGCCGGACTCCGCTCCGACGTCGATGCCGCCCGCGGACGCGATGAGATCGTCCGCGCCCGAGCCCTTGCCCGCCGATCAGGTACACGGCGGAGGTGCCGCGCAGGTAGAGGAAGGCGACGCGGGGCGCGCTGCCGGTCGGGGGAGTCGCCGCGCTGCTCGTGGCCTCGGCGACGACGGCGTCGGCGGCCGTGGCGGGGAGGCCGACGGCCTCGGCGACGGCGCGTGTCCGCGGGCCGATGTCGGCCACGCTCCAGGCCTCGGGGACCTCGACGACGCGCACGCCGGTGGCGCGGATCTGATCGATGGCCTCCGGCGGCGACGTGGCGGCGTCGATCAGGACGAGGTCGGGCTGCTGGGCGAGCACGAGTTCGGCGCTGGTGGCGTGCGCCTTCGTCACGACGGGAGCCGCGTCGATGGCAGGCACGTCGCTGGTCTCGTCGCGAGCGACGACGCGGTCGGCGATCCCCAGCGCGGCCAGGGTCTCGCCGACGCCGGCGGCGAGGCTCACGATCCGCTCGGGCGGCGCCGGCAGCCGGCGGTGGCGTCCACGGCGGCCGGCATCGGCACGTCCGCCGAGGTGATGGTGAGGACGCCGTCGGCGGACGTGGGCACGGCCGATGGCGACGGGGCCGCTGCGGTCGCCGCGGCGATGCGGACCGGACGGGGTGGCGTCCGACGAGGCTGGACCGGACGCGCACGAGGCGACGAGGACGGACCCGGCCACCGCCAGGGCCACCGCGGAGGCTGTACGTCGAAGCACGGGCTGATTATCGTCACGTCGGCCGAGATGGATGCCGATGCGGCGTCGGGATGACTCCGACACGGTGTCAGGCGTGACGCGCGCTGTGGTGCCTAGTCTCACCGCGTGCGCACACCCCGTGTCCTCCTGCGTGCCGGCGCCGTCATGGGCCTCGCACTGATGCTGACGCCTGCTGTCGCCTCGGCATCGTCGGCCGCTGCGCCCGCAGCCCCCGGCGGAACCACCTCGGTGACCACGAAGTCCGGCCTCACCCTGACCGCGACGCCGGTACGGCGGCTGCCGTCGTCCGGAGCGACCGTTCGCGTGACCGGCAAGGGCTACGACCGCACGGTGGGCATCTATGTGGCGCTGTGCGTGACGCCGAAGAAGGGTGAGCAGCCCTCGCCGTGCGGAGGTGGCGTCAACACCAGCGGCACCAATCCCGGCATCGGCCTGGATCTCGTCGAACCCACCGCCGTACGGCCGCAGCCTCGCGGTGCCGTTCGGGCGCGGCGGTCGCTTCGACGTGCGCCTCACCGTCTCCCCGACCGTCGGCGACGTCGACTGCCGCGTCGTCTCCTGCTCCATCGTCACCCGCGCCGACCACACCCGTGCCGGCGACCGTCGGTTCGACGTCGCTGTCCCCGTCACCTTCGCCCCGTAATCGCACCCATCCCAAGGAGAAACGCATGATCCGTTCTGCCCGTATCGCCGTGGCGGGAGCCGCCATCGCCCTGCTCGGCGGGCTGGTCGCAGCGCCCGCGTCGGCCGCCGACGCGTACAACGCGACCATCGCAGGTCAGCGGGGCTTCACGCCGCTGGTCAACCTGGTGCAGTCGTCGACCCTCACCGTCGACGTGGTGAACCTGCCCGCCGGCGTCGGCCTGTACGCCCTGCACTGCAAGGTGCCGACGGACCCGCGCTCCGCGCCGACCGTCTGCGACCAGTCGACGGACGCTGCGGTCTACCTGCCCGCGACCGATGCCGCACGTGCGACGGCGAGCCTGCCCATCAAGGTGAATGCGGAGTTCTGGGGCACCAACCCCAATCCCAGCACCGGCGTCGTGACCGGGGAGAGCGTCGACTGCCGCGCCGACACCGGCAACCCCCGCGCGACCACGTGCGCGGTCTACGTGCTGGGCGCCGGCAAGGAGAGCGCCAACCCGGCGTACCTGCGCGTCTTCCCCACGGTGTTCAAGCCCCTCACGGCGCAGCGCTCGAATGACGTCGCCACGATCACGCTCGACGGAACCGTCGTCAAGCGCGGAACCACCCCGAAGCTGGGCGTGAACGACAAGGTGCCGTTCACGGTGACCCTGAAGTCCGGACTCACCCCGAGCGTGTCGGCGAACAACTGCACGATCGCTGGCGGCACCATCACGGCGCTGAAGGACCAGGGCACCTGCGTCGTGCGCATCACGTCGACGGGTGGCAACGTCTACAAGCCGCTGGTGAAGACCCAGGTGTTCCGGCTCACGAAGTAGCGGGTCACCGCCCGCAACGCGAAGAGCGCCCCCCGAACGGGGGGCGCTCTTCGATGTCTGGGTCGATCTAGAGGGCCGCGGCCTTCTTCGAGATCGAGGACTTGCGGTTGGCGGCCTGGTTGGCGTGGATGACGCCCTTGCTGGCGGCCTTGTCGAGCGCCTTGGTGGCCTCGCGGGCCAGCACCGTCGCCTGCTCCTTGTCGCCTGCCTCCACCGCGGTGTTGAACTTGCGCACGGACGTCTTCAGCGAGGACTTGACCGCCTTGTTGCGCTGGCGGGCCTTCTCGTTGGTGCGGTTGCGCTTGATCTGCGACTTGATGTTCGCCACGGGGACAACTTTCGTGAGAGCGGGCATGCGGAAACGTCGGGGTGAAGCGAGGGCCAAGATTACCCGTAGGCTGGCCTCAGGCCCAAATCGCCCCCCATTCGACGCCCGTGAGGAACACCCGTGCCCGTCCCGCAGCCCGGTCAGCGACGTCAGGGAGCTGCCCCGGCGGTCGGCAGCACCGACCCGTCGGTCATCCGGAACTTCTGCATCATCGCCCACATCGACCACGGCAAGTCGACGCTGGCCGACCGCATGCTGCAGCAGACCGGGGTGGTCGACGACCGCTCGATGCGGGCCCAGTACCTCGACCGGATGGACATCGAGCGCGAGCGCGGCATCACGATCAAGTCGCAGGCCGTCCGCCTGCCGTTCCGAGCGGACGACGGCGTCGACTACGTCCTGAACATGATCGACACCCCCGGCCACGTCGACTTCACCTACGAGGTGTCCCGGTCGCTGGCCGCCTGCGAGGGCGCGGTGCTGCTCGTCGACGCGGCGCAGGGGATCGAGGCGCAGACGCTCGCGAACCTCTACCTGGCGCTGGAGAACGACCTCACGATCATCCCGGTGCTGAACAAGATCGACCTGCCGGCCGCCCAGCCGGAGAAGTACGCCGCCGAGCTCGCGCACATCATCGGCTGCTCCCCGGACGACGTGCTGCGCGTGTCGGCCAAGACCGGCGTGGGCGTGCACGAGCTGCTCGAGAAGATCGTGGCGCGAGATCCCCGCGCCGGTCGGCGACCCTGACGGCCCGGCCCGCGCGATGATCTTCGACTCGGTCTACGACACGTACCGCGGCGTCATCACCTACATCCGCGTCATCGACGGCCACATCTCCACCCGCGAGCGCATCCAGATGATGTCGACCGGCGCCATCCACGAGCTGCTCGAGGTCGGGGTCATCTCGCCGGAGCCGGTGCCCGAGCACGGGGCTCGGCGTCGGCGAGGTCGGCTACCTCATCACCGGCGTGAAGGACGTGCGGCAGTCGCGCGTCGGCGACACGATCACGTCGGAGCGCAAGGGCGCCACCGAGGCGCTCGGCGGCTACCGCGACCCGAAGCCCATGGTCTTCTCCGGGCTCTACCCGATCGACGGCTCCGACTACCCGCTGCTGCGCGACGCGCTCGACAAGCTCAAGCTCAACGACGCGGCGCTCGGCTACGAGCCGGAGACGTCGCTGGCCCTCGGCTTCGGCTTCCGCTGCGGCTTCCTCGGCCTGCTGCACATGGAGATCGTGCGCGAGCGGCTCGAGCGCGAGGCGAACCTCGACCTCATCTCCACGGCGCCCAACGTCATCTACCGCGTGTTCAGCGACGACGGCGAGGAGCTCGTCGTCACCAACCCGAGCGAGTTCCCGACGCAGAAGGTCGACAAGATCCTCGAGCCGATCGTGCGCTCGACGATCATCCTGCCGAGCGAGTTCGTCGGCACCGTCATGGAGCTGTGCCAGCAGCGCCGCGGCACGCTGCTCGGCATGGACTACCTCTCCGAGGACCGCGTCGAGATGCGCTACACGCTGCCGCTCGCCGAGATCGTGTTCGACTTCTTCGACCAGCTGAAGTCGCGCACCCGCGGCTACGCGTCGCTCGACTACGAGCTGACCGGCGAGCAGGAGGCCGACCTCGTCAAGGTCGACATCCTGCTGCACGGCGACCCCGTCGACGCCTTCAGCGCGATCGTCCACCGCGACAAGGCGATGGCCTACGGGACGATGATGACCGCGAAGCTGAAGGAGCTCATCCCGCGCCAGCAGTTCGAGGTGCCCATCCAGGCGGCGATCGGCTCGCGGGTCATCACCCGCGAGACCATCCGCGCGATCCGCAAGGACGTGCTCGCCAAGTGCTACGGCGGTGACATCACCCGCAAGCGCAAGCTCCTCGAGAAGCAGAAGGAGGGCAAGAAGCGCATGAAGATGGTCGGCCGCGTCGAGGTCCCGCAGGAGGCGTTCATCGCCGCGCTGTCCACCTCCGACGCCCCCAAGAAGTGACGAGTTGACCCAGCATCTGGGCCAGATCCACGTGGAATCGGACGAAGCGGACACAAACCGTCGAGTTGGCCCAGCATCTGGGTCAACTCTGGGGCTGTACGTGCATGTGCCGTTCTGCGCGAGCCGCTGCGGCTACTGCGACTTCAACACCTACACGGCGACCGAGCTCGGCGACTCCGTCCGCCGCGACACCTTCCACGAGGTGCTCGCCGCGGAGGTGCGCTACGCCGCGGCCGCGCTGGGGGACGCGCGCCGTCCGCTGGACACGGTGTTCGTCGGCGGCGGCACTCCCACGCTCCTGGGGGCCGCGGCCCTCGTGTCGCGTGCTCGACGTCGTGCGCGCGGAGTTCGGACTGACGCCGGGCGCCGAGGTCACGACCGAGGCCAACCCCGACAGCGTCGACGAGCGCATGCTCGACGACCTGCGGGCCGGCGGCTTCACCCGCATCTCCTTCGGGATGCAGAGCACGGCCGACGTCGGTCCTGCGGATCCTCGACCGCACGCACACGCCCGGGGCGAGCGTCGAGGCCGCCGCGACAGGCCGCGCGAGCCGGCTTCGAGCACGTGAACCTCGACCTCATCTACGGCACGCCCGGGGAGTCCGACGACGACCTGCGGCGATCGGTCGAGGCGGCGATCGATGCCGGCGTCGACCACGTCTCCGCGTACTCGCTGATCGTCGAGGACGGCACCCCGCTCGCGCGGCGCGTGCGCAGGGGCGAGCTGCCCGCGCCGGACGACGACGTCGCCGCGGCCCGCTACGGCATCGTCGACCGGCTCCTCACCGAGCGCGGGCATGTCCTGGTACGAGGTCTCCAACTGGGCACGTCCGGGCGGGGAGTGCCGGCACAACCTCGGCGTACTGGCACGACGACGACTGGTGGGGGATCGGCCCGGGGGCGCACAGCCACCGCGGCGGCGAGCGCTGGTGGAACGTCAAGCATCCGCGCACCTACGCCGAGCGCGCTGGCCGCCGGGCAGTCACCGACGGAGGACCGCGAGGTCCTCACGCCGGACCAGCGGCAGCATGGAGCGCGTGATGCTCGGGCTGCGACTGCGCCGAGGGGCTCGCCGTCGACGACCTCGACGCGGCGGCCGCGGCAGCGCGCCGCGATCGAGGCTCAGGACGGCCTGCTCGACGCGGCGGCGCTGACGTCCGGTCGGCTCGTGCTGACGGATGCCGGGCGGCTGCTCGCCGACGCCGTCATCCGCCGGCTGGTGGCCTAGCGAGGCACGGCGTCAGGCGCGATGGCCGGTGCCGTCGCGCCCGACCGCGACGAGCTCCGGTCTCTGCTGGCGTCGGCGGTCGCGCGGCGGCTGCGCAGGTGGACCCGCGTGACGTAGGCCACCAGACCCGCCCAGATCACGGCGATGCCGACGAGCACCGGCGTCATGACCTCGCTCGGGACGCCGAACGCCTTCATGAGGGTCAGCGAGTTGGTGAAGATGATCATGCCGCCGACGGCGACGCCCATGACTCTCATCGGCAGCCGGTGCGCGATCCACGCGCCGATCGGCGCGGCGATGATGCCGCCGAGCATCAGGGGCAGGAGGATCTGCCAGTCCAGGGCGCTGATGCCCAGGCCGATGATGAAGCCGACGCTCGCGGCGACGGCGACGAGGAACTCGGCCGCGTTCATGGTGCCGATGACGCGGTTGGGTGCCATGCGGCCGTTGGCCAGCAGGGCGGGCGTCGTGACCGGTCCCCAGCCGCCGCCGCCGGTCGCGTCGACGAAGCCGCCGACGAGGCCCAGCGGGATGAGGAAGCGCGTGCCCGGGTCGGCCCTTCTTCAGCGCGACCTGACGGTGCCGCAGGTAGCGGAAGAGCACGTAGAAGCCGAGGATCAGGAGCAGCCCGCTGGCCCACGGGCGCGCGGCCTGGGTGGACAGGCCCGACAGGACGGTGGCGCCGACGAAGGCGCCGATGGCGCCCGGCAGCGCGATGCGGCGCAGGACCGTCTTGTCGACGTTGCCCATCCGCGCGTGCGAGTACGCGCTCGCGGCCGACGTCCCGATCTCGGCGAGGTGCACCGAGGCCGACGCCGCGGCGGGGGCCAGGCCGATCGCGATGAGGAGGGTGGACGACGTCAGGCCGTAGCCCATGCCCGAGCGAGCCGTCGACCAGCTGGGCGCCGAATCCGGCGAGGGCGATGAAGAACATTCCAATCATGGGCTATTCCTATCTGAAAAGTAGGGAATAGGCAAGTTCGCCACTCCGCCGGCCCGGTTGCGGCCGCGCCGGGCGAGACGGGAGCATTCGGCCCATGCCCTCCGAGGAAGTCCTGCCCAACCTCGCCGTCGAACGCGCCGCTGTGGCTGGCGCTGCTGACCGTGGGCGTCAACGCCCTGGTCGGTGCGCTGCGGGGCTACTCCGACGACTCCCGGCACTGGGACATCGTCGGCGTCTCCGTGTTCGCCCTCCTGATGGGCCTGGGCGGCGGCTTCATCCGCGACATGCTGCTGGGCAACCTCCCGGCCACGTCCCTGCGCGACCCCTGGTCGCTCGCGACGGTGCTGGTCGCCGATCGGGATCGTCGCTCGTCATCGGACGTCACGTCGCCAGGGCCGCGCCCGTGATGTCGTTCCTCGACGGCCTGGCCCTCGGCCTGTTCGCCGTGACGGGCACCGAGTACGGGCTGGCGTTCGACCTGCCCGTACGTGTCGGCGATCCTGCTCGGCGCGATCACCGCTGTGGGCGGCGGGATGCTGGTGTCGGTGCTGCAGGGGCACACGCCCGAGATCCTCCTCGCCGGGCACCCCGACGGCGCTGCTCGCGGTCGCCGGCTCGCTGACGTACGCGGTCGTCTCGCTCTGGAGCCCGAGCGTGGCGTCGGTCATGGGCATCGCGGTCGTGGTCGCGGGCCAGTACGCCGCTCGACGCCTGGGCATCCGGACGAGGCCGTACGGGGAGTGCGAGCCGGCGCCAGGGCGTAGGACGTACACTTGGCACTCACGACCGCTGAGTGCCAAGAGCTCGGTCGACCGACGTGCCGGGAGGTGTGCATGCTGGAGGAGCGGCGGCTTGCCGTCCTTCGGGCCATCGTCGAGGACTACGTGTCCACGCACGAGCCGGTCGGCTCGAAGGCCCTGGTGGAGCGGCACAACCTCGGCGTCTCGCCGGCCACCATCCGCAACGACATGGCCGCGCTCGAGGACGAGGGCTTCATCGCCCAGCCGCACACCAGCGCGGGCCGCGTGCCCACCGACCTCGGCTACCGGCTGTTCGTCGACCGGCTGTCGGGGGTCAAGCCGCTGAGCCCGCCCGAGCGCCGGGCCATCCACCAGTTCCTCGACGAGGCCGTCGACCTCGACGACGTCATGTCGCGCACCGTCCGCCTGCTCGCGCAGATCACCCGCCAGGTCGCGCTCGTCCAGTACCCCTCGCTGCAGCGCAGCAGCATCCGCCACGTCGAGCTCGTGTCGCTCAGCAGCACCCGGCTCATCCTCGTCATCATCGTCGACACGGGCCGTGTCGAGCAGCGCGTCATCGAGTGCCCCATGCCCGTGTCCGAGGACGTCATCGCCGACCTGCGCTCGCGGCTGATCGTGGCGCTCGCCGGCAAGCCGTTCTCCGCGGTCGCCGACGCCGTCACCGGCTTCGAGGACGCCTTCGCCGAGGCCGATCGCCCGTTCGTGCGAGTCGTCCTCGCGGGCGTGCTCGAGAGCGTGGCCGAGCGGCACGACGAGCGCGTCGTCCTCGGCGGCACCGCGCACCTCGCCCGCTACGGCGAGGCGTTCCCGCTCGCGATCCAGCCGGTCCTCGAGGCACTCGAGGAGCAGGTCGTGCTCCTGCGCCTGCTCGGCGAGGCGGCGAACCCGCAGGGCATCACGGTGCGGATCGGCCACGAGAACCCGGTCGAGGGCCTCGAGGCGACCTCCGTCATCACCGCCCAGTACGCCCGCGGCGACCAGGCGGTGGCCTCGCTCGGCGTCGTCGGCCCGACCCACATGGACTATCCCGGCACCATGGCTGCCGTGCACGCGGTCGCGCGCTACGTCAGCCGCATCCTGGACGAGCAGTAGGAGGAGCGGTGAGCACCGACTACTACGCCCTGCTGGGCGTGTCCCGGGACGCGTCCCCGGAGGAGATCAAGAAGGCCTATCGGCGGCTGGCGCGCGAGCTGCATCCCGACGTCAACCCCGATCCCGAGCACCAGGAGCGGTTCAAGCTGGTCACGGCCGCGTACGAGGTGCTCAGCGACCCCGAGAAGCGCCAGATGTACGACCTGGGCGGCGATCCGCTCAGCTCGGCACGCGGTGGCGGCTACGGCGGCGGCGCCTTCGACTTCGGCGACATCATGGATGCGTTCTTCGGCGGCGGCGCGCAGCGCGGCCCGCGCACGCGCGCCCGACGCGGCCAGGACGCCCTCATCCGCATCCAGGTCACCCTCGCCGACGCCGTCTTCGGCAGCACCCGCGAGCTGACCGTCGACACCGCCGTGCGCTGCGACGCCTGCGACGCCGCCGGCACGGCTCCGGGCAGCAGCCACCGAGACCTGCGTCATGTGCAAGGGCCGCGGCGAGATCCAGCAGGTGCAGCGGTCCTTCCTCGGCCAGGTCATGACGTCGCGTCCGTGCCCGCAGTGCCAGGGCTTCGGCACGACGATCCCGCACCCGTGCCACGAGTGCTCCGGCGACGGCCGGGTGCGCACCCGCCGCACCCTCACGGTGCAGATCCCGCCCGGCGTCGACACCGGCACGCGCATCCAGCTGTCGGGCGAGGGCGAGGTCGGCCCGAACGGCGGCCCGGCCGGCGACCTGTTCGTCGAGATCGTCGTGGCCGCTCACGAGCTGTTCGAGCGCCGCGGCGACGAGCTGCACTGCGTCGTCACCGTGCCGATGACCGCGGCCGCGCTGGGCACGAGCATGACCCTCGACACGCTCGACGGGCCCACCGAGATCGACATCCACGCCGGGACGCAGTCGGGCGAGACGCCTCCTCGTGCGTGGCAAGGGCGCTGCGCGGCTTCGGTCCGCCGGTCGCGGCGACCTGCACGTGCACCTGCGGGTGCAGACGCCGACCAAGCTCGATGCCGAGCAGGAGCAGCTGCTCCGCCAGCTCGCCGCGCTGCGCGAGGAGGCGACGGTCCAGGTGGGCAGTTCCTCCGCCGAGGCGCACGGGGGCCTGTTCTCCCGGCTCAAGGACGCGTTCACCGCGAAGTGACGGCACCCGTCTTCGTCGTCCCCGCGACCGCGCTGGCAGCAGCGTCGGTCGGCGGCACCGTGCGTCTCGACGGGCCGAGGGACGTCACGCCGTGTCCGTCCGCCGTCTCGCCGTCGGCGAGGCGAGTCGACCTCGTCGACGGGCTGGGTCGCCGCGTCACCGGCACGGTGGCCGCCGTCGTCGACCGGCAGTCCCTCGACGTGGCGGTGCACGCCGTCGACGACGAGCCCGCCCCGCAGCCATGCGTGGTGGTCGTCCAGGCCCTGCCGAAGGGCGATCGGGGCGAGCTCGCGGTCGAGCTGCTCACCGAGATCGGCGTGGACGTGATCGTCCCCTGGGCGGCGGCCAACTGCGTGACGCAGTGGAAGGGCGATCGTGTCGAGCGCGCTCACCGCCGCTGGGCGGACGCGGGCCAGACGGCCGCCAAGCAGGCGCGACGGGCGCGGTTCCCCGTCATCGAGCAGCTTGCCTCGACGGCGGCGGTGCTGGCGCGCATCGCCGGCGCGACCACTGCCCTCGTGCTGCACGAGGACGCGCGCACGTCCGTCGCCTCCGTCGCGGCGCCTCACGCCGGGTGAGCTCGTGATCGTCGTCGGGCCGGAGGGCGGTCTGACGCCCGCCGAGCGTTCGTCGCTGAGCGAGGCCGGGGCGGCTGAGGTGCAGACTCGGGCCGTCCGTGCTCCGCACGTCGTCGGCCGGGATCGCCGCGGTCGCGGCCCTGCTGGCGCCGACCTCGCGCTGGGCCATTGCGCCCGATGCGCGGGATGGGAGGATGCCGACATGAGCGACTGCCTGTTCTGCGCCATCGTCGCCGGTGGGATCCCGGCCGACGTCGTCCACCGCGACGACGACGTGCTGGCGTTCCGAGACGTCAATCCGCAGGCGCCGGTCCACGTCCTCGTCATCCCGACGGTCCACCACGCGACCGCCGCGGAGCTCGCCGCGGCGGATCCGGCCCTGGCGGGACGCCTCCTGCAGGTGGCGGGGGAGATCGCGGTCCGCGAAGGCGTCGACGCCACCGGCTACCGCATCGTCACCAACACCGGCGAGAGCGCCGGGCAGTCCGTGCACCACGTCCACTTCCACGTGATGGGTGGACGCACCCTCACCTGGCCCCCCGGCTGAGTCCCCGACGAATGGCGAATCCATGACCGAACCCGCACCCGAGACCCCGACCGCCCAGACGACGATCGTCGTCCCGCACTCCCAGCCCATGGTGGCCGTGCTGGGTACGGACGACGCGTACCTGCGCCTGGTCGAGAGGGCGTTCCCGGAGGCCGACATCATGGCCCGCGGCAACGAGATCACCGTGTCCGGGACGCCCGAGGACGTCGCCATCGTCGACACGCTCGTCGCCGAGATGCTCGCCGTGCTGCGCACCGGGCAGGCGCTGACCGCCGAGTCGGTCGAACGCAGCATCACCCTGCTGCGATCCGGCACCCGGCCGACAGAGGTCCTCACGGCGAACATCCTGAGCAACCGCGGCCGGACGATCCGGGCGAAGACGCTCAACCAGAAGCGCTACGTCGATGCGATCGACAACAACACGATCGTGTTCGGCATCGGTCCGGCCGGTACCGGCAAGACGTACCTCGCCGTCGCCAAGGCGGTGCAGGCGCTGCAGGCCAAGCGCATCAACCGCATCGTGCTGACACGACCCGCGGTCGAGGCGGGGGAGCGGCTGGGCTTCCTGCCCGGCACCCTGTCGGAGAAGATCGACCCGTACCTGCGGCCGCTGTACGACGCGCTGCACGACATGATCGACCCCGACTCGATCCCGCGGCTGATCACCAGCGGCACCATCGAGATCGCTCCGCTCGCCTACATGCGCGGTCGCACGCTGAACGACTCGTTCATCATCCTCGACGAGGCGCAGAACACCTCCGCCGAGCAGATGAAGATGTTCCTGACCCGACTCGGCTTCGGCTCGACGATGGTCGTCACCGGCGACGTCACGCAGGTCGACCTGCCCGGCGGCACCACGAGCGGCCTGCGCGTGGTCACGGACATCCTCGACGGCATCGACGACGTGTCGTTCTGCCGGCTCACCTCGCACGACGTCGTGCGGCACAAGCTGGTCGGGCGCATCGTCGATGCGTACGAGAGGTACGACGCGAAGCGAGCCACGTGACCCCACGCCACGTCACGGTGCTGAACGAGTCGGGGGTGGACTGCGACGTCGACGCGCTCGCGGGCCTCGCCGGGCACCTCCTCGGGCGAACTGCGCCTGCATGACGACTGCGAGCTGGGCATCACCCTCGTCGACCTCGATCGCATGACGACCCTGCACGAGGACTGGATGCAGGAGCCCGGACCCACCGACGTCCTGTCCTTCCCCATCGACGAGGTGCGCAGCGCTGCTGAGGGCGAGCCGCCGCAGCCCGGCATCCTCGGCGACATCGTCCTGTGCCCGGCCTTCGCCGTCGCCCAGGCGCAGGCCGCGGGCCGCACGCTCGACCAGGAGCTCCAGTTCCTGACCGACGCACGGCACACTGCACCTCATCGGCTACGACCACGCCACGCAGGAGGAGTACGACGCCATGTTCAGCCTGCAGGATGCCCTTCTGGCCGGATGGCGGAGCGCATGACCAACGACACGTGGCTCGTGCTCGCCTCCGTCGTGCTGGTGGGCCTCGCCGGCCTGCTGACCATGGCCGAGACGGCGATCGGCCGGGTCAGCCGTTCGCAGATCGACGACGCGCGCAAGGACGGTGACCAGCGCGCCGACCGCCTGCATCCGCGTGCTGCAGGACCGGCCCCGGCACGTCAACGTGCTGCTGTTCCTGTCGACGGTGGCGACCGTCACTGCCACCGTCCTCGTCGGCTATGTCGTGCGTCGACGCCCTCGTCGTGACGGGTCGGACGTCGTCCTTCGTCGCGCTCCTTCTCGCGGTGGTGGTCATGGTCATCGCCGCGTACGTGGTCGTCGGCGTGGCGGCCCGCACGCTCGGCCGCCAGCACGCCGAGCGTGTCGCCGTTGCGGCGGCCGGACCCGCCGCGTTCCTCGCGACCGTGCTCGGGCCGCTGGCGACGCTGCTCATCCTCATCGGCAATGCCGTCACACCGGGCAAGGGCTATCGCGAGGGCCCGTTCGCCTCGCAGGCCGAGCTGCGCGAGATGGTCGACCTCGCCGAGGCCGACGACCTCATCGAGGACGACGAGCGTCAGATGATCCACTCGGTCTTCGAGCTCGGCGACACCTTCGCGAAGGAGGTGATGGTGCCGCGCACCGAGATGGTCTTCATCGAGCGGAGCAAGACGCTGCGCCAGGCGCTGTCGCTCGGGCTGCGCTCGGGCTTCTCCCGCATCCCCGTCATCGGGGAGAACGCCGACGACATCGTCGGCATCGTCTACCTCAAGGACATCGTCCGCCGCTCGTTCGAGCATCGGGAGGCCGAGCAGTCCGAGCGCGTCGAGTCGATCATGCGCGTGCCGTACTTCGTGCCGGACAGCAAGCCCGCGGACGCGCTGCTGCGCGAGATGCAGTCGGCGCGGGTGCACATGGCGATCGTCGTCGACGAGTACGGCGGCACCGCCGGGCTGGTCACCATCGAGGACATCCTCGAGGAGATCGTCGGTGAGATCGCCGACGAGTACGACACCGCGGCGCCCGAGGTCACCGAGCTGCCCGACGGGCGCGTTCCGTGTGCTCGCCCGCATGCACGTCGACGACTTCGCCGACCTCATCGGCACGGAGATCGAGTCGGAGGAGGAGGGCGTCGACACGGTGCTGGGCCTCGTCGCCAAGCGGCTGGGACGGGTGCCGATCCCCGGGTCCTGGGTCGACCTCGACGGCTGGCGGCTGACGGCGGAGCAGGGTGCGGGTCGGCGCAACCGGATCGGTACGGTGCTCGCGCAGCGCACCACGCCACTCGACGACGAGCACGAGACGGAGCCGCAGGATGCCTGACGCCCTGGCCGCCGAGGACGCCAAGCTCGTCACGCTCGCGCGGGGCGCGCGCGGTCGCGCTGGCGTCGCGTCCGGCGCGGCGGTGCGCGACGAGACCGGACGCACCTACTCGGGCGCGGACGTGGCGCTGCCGATGCTCGAGCTGTCCGCGCTGGCGCTCGCGGTCGCCCAGGCGGTTGCGGCCGGTGCGCGCGGCGCCGAGGCCGCCGTCGTCGTCGGCACCGATCCCACCGACCACGACCTCGACGTGCTCCGCCACCTCGGCGGACCGGGCCTGCCCGTCTGGGCCTGCGACGCCGACGGCACCGTGCGCGCCCGCCTCGCCACGTGACGCCCCCTATGCGCGTCCTCGTGACCTCGTGACGCCCCCTATGCGCGTCCTCGTGACCTCGTGACGCCGAAAGCAGTCGCCGCGCTCGCCGTCCTCGCCGCCGCCGCCCTCTTCGGCACGACCGGCACCGTCCGGGCCCTCCTCGCCCCCGACGCGCCCGGCGCGGGCGTGGCCGCCATGCGGCTGCTCGTGGGCGCCGCCGGCCTCGTCGGATTCATCCTGTGGCGTCGGCAGGGCGCACTGCTGCTCGCGCTGTGGCGCCGCCCGGTCGTCTGGGCGATGGCGCGTGGCCGTCGCCGGGTACCAGGCCCTCTTCTTCATGGGCACCGCTCGCACCGGGGTCGCGGTGGGCACGCTCATCTCGCTGGCGATCGCACCCTTCCTCGCCGGCGTGCTCGGCTGGCTGCTGCGCGAGGGCGCGCCGGGGTGGGTGTGGGCGGCGTCGACGGTGATCGCCGTCGTCGGTGTCGGCCTGCTCGTGTCGGGGAGCCTGTCGTCCGGTGACCCCGTCGGCATGATCCTCGCGGCTGGCGCCGGTGCCTGCTACGCGGGGTACACCGTGCTGGGCGTGCGGCTGGCGCGCGACGGCATCCCGCCGAGCGCGGTGCTCGCGGCGTCCTTCGCGATCGGGGCCGTGCTGCTGCTCCCGGCCGCGCTCTCGACCGACTGGTGGCTCTCGGTGGATGGCCTGGTCGTCGTCCTGTGGCTCGGACGTGGTGACCACGACCGGCGGCTACCTGCTGTTCGGCCTCGGCCTGCGCGAGCTCCAGCCCGGGCACATCGCGACGCTGAATCTCTTCGAGCCGGCGGTCGCGACCGTGCTCGGCGTGCTCGTCCTCGGCGAGACGCTCGGCCTCGCGGGCTGGATCGGCTGCCTCCTGGTCATCGGTGCCCTAGCGTTACTGGGGATCGCCGAGAACCGGCGACCGGCCATCGAGCAGGAGGTGTCCGCATGACCTTCCGCAGCGGCTTCGCCTGCCTCGTCGGCCGCCCCAACGCCGGCAAGTCCACGCTCACCAACGCCCTCGTGGGCCGCAAGGTCGCGATCACGTCCGATCGCCCCCAGACGACGCGCCGCGTGCTGCGCGGCATCGTCAACCGACCCGACGGCCAGCTGATCATGGTCGACACCCCCGGCCTGCATCGCCCGCGCACGCTGCTGGGCGAGCGGCTCAACGACCAGGTGCGCGAGACCTGGACCAGCGTCGACGTGGTGGGCCTGTGCATCCCGGCCGACCAGGCGGTCGGCCCCGGCGACCGGTTCATCGCCACGGAGCTCTCGCACCTGCGGCGCAAGCCGATCGTCGCGATCGTGACGAAGACCGACGCGGTGAGCCGCGCGGTGCTCGCGGAGCGGCTGCACGAGGTCTCGCAGCTCGCCGAGGACGATCGGCTTCGAGTGGTCCGAGGTCATCCCGGTCTCGGCACGCACGGGCGACCAGGTGGTCCTGCTCGCCGAGCGGCTGATCTCGCAGATGCCCGAGGGGCCGGTGCTGTTCCCCGAGGGCGACGACGACGAGGGCCAGACCATCGAGGTCGCGGTGGCCGAGCTGATCCGCGAGGCCGCGCTCGACGGCGTCCAGGACGAGCTGCCGCACTCGATCGCGGTCGTCGTCGACGAGATCGAGGCGCGCAAGGACCGACCGGCGGACCGGCCGCTGACCGACGTGCGGGCGTTCCTGTTCGTCGAGCGCGAGACGCAGAAGGCGATCGTCATCGGCAAGGCCGGATCGCGCCTGAAGCAGGTCGGCACCCGGGCCCGCAAGGAGATCGAGCTGCTGCTGGGCGTGCCGGTCTACCTCGACATCCGCGTCAAGGTCGCCAAGGACTGGCAGAAGGACCCCAAGCAGCTGCGCCGCCTCGGCTTCTGACGCGGGCGCGTCAGTCGGCGTTGCGCTCCACGTAGGGGTGCACCTCGTAGCGCTGGCCGTACGCCTCGAAGATCGCGATGACGATGGCGGCCAGCGGGATGCCGATGATGGCGCCGATGGGGCCGAAGAGGGCGGCGCCGACGAACACCGACGCCAGGGCGACCCCGGAGTTGATGTCCATGGTCTTGGTCGAGATCCGCGGGGTGAAGACGTAGTTCTCGATCTGCTGGTACACCGTGGCGAAGACGACGATCCAGAGCACGTCGATCGGGATCGTCGAAGACGGCGAAGAGCGCCGGCAGGGCGACGCCGATGTACGTGCCGATCGTCGGGATGAACTGGCTCACGACGCCGGCGAAGATGCCCATCGGCAGCCAGAACGGGATGTCGATCAGGTAGAAGAAGAACGAGTGGAAGACCGCGGACAGCGTCGCGAGCGCCAGCTTCGAGATGACGAACCCGCCGGCCTTCTGCACGGAGATGTCCCACACCTGGATGAAGACGACCTGGCGGGCCGGCTTCAGCCACGAGGCGATCCACCGCTTGATGCGGGGCGAGTCGGCGGAGAAGTAGAACGAGAAGACCAGGATCGTGACGAAGTCGAAGACCGCGCCCACGATCCCGACGAAGATCGCCGAGGATGCCGCCGGCGAGCGAGCCGGCGATGTCCGTCGCCTGCTCCGCGGTCAGGTTCAGGTTGTCGAGCAGTCGCTCCGGGTCGATCTCGGCGTTGAACGTGCGGTTGACCCAGTCGACGATGTCGAGGACCAGCGCGGGCAGAGCCTGCACGAGCTCGACGGTCTGGGCGGCGAGGACGCCGCCGAAGAGCGCGATGAACAGGCCCAGCAGGGCGAGGGTCGTGACGGCGACGAGCCCGGTGGCGAGCCCGCGCCGCATGCCCCGGTGGGCGAGGTAGCTGACGATCGGGTCGAACGAGATGGCGATCAGCCAGGCGAGCAGCAGGTTGAACAGGAAGCCGCCGAGCAGGCCCCACGCGTAGTTGACGATCTGCAGCCCGATGATGGCGAGCACGACCATGATCAGCGCCCGGCGCAGGAAGCGGGAGTCGAGGGCGACCATGCACCGGCGGTGCCTCGGGCTCGGGCGTCTCGGCGTGCGGAGCACGCGGGATGGGCTCGGCGGGGTCGGGCAGGCGTCGCAGGCGCCGTCTCGTCGAGCACCGAATCGCACCACGGACGGTGTCGCGTCGTCGCTTGGCGGGATCCGGCTCGCTCATACGTGAGAATGTAGCGTGCCCCTCTACCGCGACGAGGCGATCGTGCTGCGCGCCCAGAAGCTGGGCGAGGCCGATCGCATCGTCACCCTGTTCACCCGCGGCCACGGCCGGGTGCGGGGCGTCGCCCGCGGGCGTGCGCAAGACGTCCAGCCGCATCGGCGCCCGGCTCGAGCCGTTCAGCCACGTCGACGTCCAGCTCTACGAGGGCCGCTCCCTCGACACCGTCACGCAGGTCGAGTCCATCGCGGCGCACGGGGCCGTGCTCGTCCTCGGACTACCCGCGCTGGACGGCGGGCACGGCGATGCTCGAGACGGCCGAGCGGCTGACGCCGGAGGAGCGCGAGCCCCTGGTGCCCGCAGTTCGCCCTGCTCGTCTCCGGGCTGCGGTCGCTGGTCGCCCGCGAGCACGACCCGGGCCTGATCCTCGACGCCTACCTGCTGCAGGTCGCTGGCGATCGCCGGCTGGTCGCCCTCCTTCGACGACTGCGCCCGCTGCGGCGCCACCGGACCGCACCGCGCCTTCTCCGTGTCGCCAGCGGCGGCGTCGTGTGCTCCAGCTGCCGGCCACCCGGGTCGGCGGCCCCGTCGCCGGCCACCATCGCCCTGCTCGGCGCCCTGCTCAGCGGCGACTGGCCGGTCGCGGACGACAGCGAGTCGCGCGAGCGCCGGGAGGCGAGCGGACTGGTCGCCGCGTTCCTCCAGTGGCACCTCGAGCGCGGCCTGCGGTCCCTGCCGCTGGTCGACCGCTCAAGCGACTGACGCGAGGTGTCAGGATGGGCGCCATGTCCCGCCGCGCTCCCGCTCCGCGCCGCCGTCCCACCCCGCACCCGTCCGGCGCCCGGCCGCCGGCGCTGCCGGCCGACCTCGTGCCGCGGCACGTCGCGATCGTCATGGACGGCAACGGGCGCTGGGCCAAGGACCGCGGACTGCCGCGCACCGCGGGGCACGAGGCGGGCGAGGCGAGCCTGTTCGACTGCGTCGAGGGCGCCATCGAGCTGGGGGTCACCTGGCTGAGCGCGTACGCGTTCTCGACCGAGAACTGGAAGCGCTCCCCGGACGAGGTCCGGTTCCTCATGGGCTTCAACCGCGACGTCATCCGCCGCCGCCGCGACGAGATGAACGAGCTCGGCGTCCGGGTGCGCTGGGCGGGCCGGCGTCCGCGGCTGTGGCGCAGCGTGATCAGCGAGCTCGAGGAGGCCGAGGAGCTCACCAAGGCCAATCGCACGCTGACGCTCACCATGTGCGTCAACTACGGCGGTCGCGCCGAGATCGCCGACGCCGCGGCGGCGATGGCGCGCGACGTGAAGGCGGGTCGGCTCGACCCGGACAGGATCGACGAGCGGATGTTCCACCGCTACCTCGACGAGCCGGACATGCCCGACGTCGACCTGTTCGTCCGCTCGTCCGGCGAGCAGCGCACGAGCAACTTCCTGCTGTGGCAGTCGGCCTACGCGGAGATGGTCTTCCTCGACACGCTCTGGCCCGACTTCGACCGGCGCCACCTGTGGCACGCCTGCGAGCTGTACGCCTCGCGCGACCGCCGGTACGGCGGGCGCAGTGCCCAACCCGCCTCCGTCAGCCTGAACTGCACCGCGCGCAGAGCCCGAACAGCTCGAGCGTGTGGCTGATCTGCGTGAAGCCGTGCTCGCGAGCGATCGGCGTCGGCCCACGTCTCGACCGCCGGTCCGGCGATCTCGACGGTGCGTCCGCACGAGCGGCAGACGAGGTGATGGTGGTGCTCGGGGCTGCAGCGGCGGTAGACGGTCTCGCCGTCGTCGGTGACGAGCAGGTCGACCTCGCCGGCGTCCGCCAGCGCCTGCAGCGACCGGTAGACGGTGGTGAGGCCGACCGAGTCGCCCTGCTGCCGCAGCACGTCGTGCAGCTGCTGCGCCGACATGAACTCGTCGCGCCCGTCGAGGGCGGCCTTGACCGCCGTGCGCTGCCGGGTCTGGCGCACCGGGCGTCGCAGCGCTGCTCGGTCATGTCGCCTCCCGGCGTCGGCGCCGGATGGGCACCGCGACGACGGCGAGGATCGCGAAGCTCAGCAGCGCGAACAGGACGATGGTCGGGCCCGGCGGCACCTCGACGTAGAACGAGCCGACGAGGCCGGCGAGGCTGGCGACGAGGCCGAGCACGATGGCCAGCACGGCCGTCGCCCGGAACGACCGGGTCACCTGCTGCGCGGCCGCGACCGGCACGATCATGATGGCGCTGACGAGGAGCAGGCCGACCACGCGCATGCCCACGACGACGACCACCGCGGCGAGGACCGCCATCAGCGTGCTCATCACCCGGACGCGGATGCCCTGGACGGCGGCGATGTCGGGATCGAGGCTCACGGCGAACAGCTCCCGGCCCAGGACGGCGATCGACGGCGACGACGCCGAGGCACAGGACGACCAGTGCCCAGATGTCGCCCTCGGCGACGGTCGACAGCGAGCCGAACAGGTAGGCGTTGAGCGACGACGACGCCTTGCCGGGTGCCAGCGAGGCGAACAGCACGCCGCCCGCGATGCCGCCGTAGAACAGCAGGGCCAGCGCGACGTCGCCGGCCGTGCGCGAGCGGTACCGGATGAACTCGATGAGGAAGGCGCCGATCACGGCCGCCGCCATGGCGGTCGGGACCGGGGCCGTGCCGAGCAGGAAGGCGAGCCCGACGCCGGTGAGGGCGACGTGGCCCATGCCGTCGCCGAGGAGGGCGAGCCGACGCTGCACGAGGAAGACGCCGATGAGCGGGGCGATCAGGCCGACGAGGGCGGCGGCGATGAGCGCTCGCCGCATGAAGTCGAACTCGAGGATGGCGATCACGGCTCGAGCCCCACGACGCTCGGGGTGTCGCCGTCGACCTCGTGGTGGTGGACGTGATCGTGGAGGAGCTGGCCGGGCACCGGGGGAGGGCCGTCGAACACGACGGATCCCCGGTCGAGCGGAGCCGAGCACGACGGCCCGGGTGATCAGGTGCGCGATGCCGGTGAGCTCGTGGGTGACGACGATGACGGTCGTGCCCTGCTCGTGCAGCCGCGCCGAGCAGGTCCGTCAGCTGGGCGACGTTCGCGGCGTCGACACCCGCCGTCGGCTCGTCCATGACGAGCAGGTCGGCACCGCTGGCCAGGGCTCGCGCGATGAGGACGCGCCGCTGCTGGCCGCCCGACAGCGTGTCGAGGCGGGCGTGGCGCTTGCGACCACAGGCCGACGTCGGTGAGGGCGGTCGTGGCCGCGGCGCGCTGCGGCGCGGGAGAAGGGCCGCCACCGCCGCCTGCGGGGAGATCAGGCCGCTCAGCACGGTCTCCCACACCGAGACGGGGATGCTGGTCGCGCCGGGGAGCCGCTGCGGGACGAGGGCGATCCGCTGCCAGGAGCGGAAGCGCGACAGCGGCTGCGCCGAACAGCCGCACGCTGCCGTGGCTGACGTCCTGCAGGCCGAGGATCGCGCGCACGAGCGTGGTCTTGCCGCTGCCGTTCGGGCCGAGGAGGGCGACGAACTCGCCGGGGCCGATGCTCAGGTCGACGTCCTCGAGCACGTGCTCCCCGTCGAACTCCACGCACAGGCGCGAGACGCCGACGACCTCGTCGGTCGCGGCGTCGTCGCCGTGCGGGTGGGCGTGGGTCATGAGCAGGATTGTCCGGCAACGAGGGTCGCGAGGTTGTCCGCCATGACGGACGGCGTAGTCGCCGGTCGATCCCTCGGCGAGGCCCTCGAGCGGATCGAGGACGGCGGTCTGCGCGCCGGTCTCGTCGGCGATGGTCTGGGCGACCTTGGGGTCGACGAGGGTCTCGTAGTAGATCGTCGAGACCCCGTTGGCGCGGACGAGGTCGGCGACCTCGCGCATGCGGGCCGGGCTCGGCTCGGCCTCGGGCGACAGGCCCGAGATGCCCACCTGGGTGAGGTCGTAGGCGTCGGCGAGGTAGCCGAAGGCCTCGTGGCTCACCACGAGGTCGCGCGAGGCGCACTGCGCGAGGCCCTCGGCGAACTCGCGCGTCGAGGTCGGTCATCGCCTGGGCGAACGCGGTCGCGTCGGCCTCGATCGCGGTCGGCGGACTCCGGGGAGAGCTCGGCGATGCCGGTCGCCGATCAGCGTCGCCGATGGCGGCCATGTTGGCGGGGTCGAGCCACACGTGCGGGTCGGTGGCGCCCTCCTCGTCGGATGCGCGCCTCCTGCCGTCGCGTCCGAGTGGGCCTCGCCGGCGAGCAGGGTCAGGCCCGCCGACACGTCGATGGCGCGGTCGGCGGCCTGCTGCGCGACGGCCTCGTCGACGGCCGGCTGGAAGCCCTTGACGTAGAGGACCAGGTCGGCGGACGCGATCTCGGCGACCTGGGCGGCGGTGAGCTCGAGGTCGTGCGGCTCGACGCCGGGCGGCGTGAGCGACGTGACGGTGACGGCGTCGCCGCCGACCTGCCGGGCGGCGTACTCGAGCGGGTAGAAGGCGGCCACGACGGACGCGGTGCCCGTCGGCTGCCGGCAGGCGGTCGCTGTCGCCGGCGGTGGACGCGCCCCCGCAGGCGCTCAGCAGCAGGGCGCCGGCGGCGACGGACAGGGGGAGCGTCAGAGTCGGGCAGCGTCGGATCGTCATGCCCCGAGGGTAGGCTTAATGAAAATGATTGTCAAAACCAAGTGAGCCGGCGGTCAGAACCGTCCCATGAACTTGAGGACGACGATGCCGAGCAGGGCCGCCACCACGAGCACCCGGAAGACCCGCGAGCCGGGCGTCAGGGCCGGCCACGACAGCGCGGTCAGCCAGGCGATGAACAGCCAGACGACGAACAGCAGGATGCCGCCGAGCCAGGCCAGCGGGCCGGTGAGGATCAGCCCGCCGAAGAGGAGGATCGCCGGGGCCACGACGATGAGCCAGCGCGGCATGCCGTGCAGCGTGCGGATCAGCGGGAAGCTGAGCTCCTCGAACCGCTTGCGGCCGCTCGACGGCGACGGCGACGGCGCGCCGATCATCGGACGGTCCGACGGACGGCGCCGGACTTGGCCGCACCCGGGCGCGGCGGCGGACCGCCGGGGCCGCGGACGCCCTGCGGCATCGAGCCCTTCTTGCGGGGCTGGTCGCCCTTGCTGGCTGCCATGTGACGCTCCGACGAGGGTTGCCGCCCGGTGCAACGACCGGGCGGAGGCTAGCGTTCGTGAGGTGTCCCAGCCTAGTCGCGATCTCGCCCGCCCGTCCGAGACGGCCTCGCTGCTCGTCGTCAGCCGCTTCCGCGTGGGCGATGCCGAGCGCCCCGCCTTCCTCGGCGATGCCGGCCGGGCGCGTCGCGGCGCTCTCCGCGCAGCCCGGCTGCCTGGCCGCCTCGATCGGCCAGTCGACCGACGAGTCGGGGCTGATCGCCATCCGCACGGAGTGGGTCGGGCGTCGGCGCCTACCGCCGCGCCCTGTCGGCCTTCGACGTCAAGGTCAACGCGATCCCGCTGCTGTCGGCGGCCATCGACGAGCCGTCCGCCTACGAGCTGGTCCATCACTGGACTCCCGCGGGCCTCACCGTCGCCCCCAGCGGCCTGGCCGCCGACGCCGGTGCCGTGGGGCTCGGCCAGGCGGCCGCCCCGTCCGTGCCGCCGGTCACGTCATGAGCGACTTCGCCAACCTCGCCGATGCCGGCCGCCGCCTCGGCCCGGCGTCTGGCGAGGCGCTGGCCGGCACGCCGGATCCGCTGCTCCTCGCCGTGCATCCCCAACGGCGTGCCCGTCGCCCTCGGGCATCCGCGAGACGCTCGACGCTCCCGGTGCGCGGCGCTGCCCGTGGAGCGCTCGGCGGACGGCGTCGTCATCCACGCCGACCCGACCCTGGCCGGCCGCAACGTCGTCGTCGTCGACGACGGCGTGGAGACCGGGACGGTCGCGCGCGCCGCGGCCGCGCTCTGGCGGAGTCCGGGGTCGCGTCGGTCGATGCTCGCCGTGCCCGTCTGCTCCGGCGAGTCGATGGCCTCGCTGCAGCACCGCTACGACCAGATCGTGGCGCGTCATGCGCCCGATGGTGCACCGGAGCCTGTCCTGGCACTTCGACGACTTCGACACGATCGACGAGGCGACCGCCCTGGCGCCTGCTGGCCGATCTGCCGGGTGAGTAGGTCGACAGCAGCCCCCGCCTAGGATTGGCGGATTATGGCCACTGATCGCGTTGATGCCGTCGTCAATCTCTGCAAGCGCCGCGGGTTCGTGTTCCCGTCCTCCGAGATCTACGGAGGCTCCCGCTCGGCGTGGGACTACGGCCCGCTCGGCGTCGAGCTCAAGGAGAACGTGCGTCGGCAGTGGTGGCAGTCGGTCGTCCGCGGCCGCGACGACGTCGTCGGCCTGGACTCGTCGGTCATCCTCGCGCCGCAGGTGTGGGAGGCGTCGGGCCACGTCGCGACGTTCACCGACCCGCTCACCGAGTGCAAGAACTGCCACAAGCGCTGGCGCGCCGACCAGCTGATCGAGGCCTACGAGGAGAAGCACGGACGGCCGCCGGCCAACGGCCTCGCCGACATCGCCTGCTCCAACTGCGGCACCAAGGGCGACTTCACCGAGCCCCGCGACTTCAACGGCATGCTGCGCACCACCGTCGGTGCCGTCGAGGACGCGTCCGCCGTGCACTACCTGCGGCCCGAGACCGCGCAGGGCATCTTCGTCAACTACCTCAACGTCATGAACGCGGCGCGCAAGAAGCCGCCGTTCGGCATCGGCCAGACCGGCAAGAGCTTCCGCAACGAGATCACGCCCGGCAACTTCATCTTCCGCACGCGCGAGTTCGAGCAGATGGAGATGGAGTTCTTCGTCGTGCCCGGCACCGACGAGGAGTGGCACGAGTACTGGCTGCAGGAGCGCTGGAACTGGTACGTCGACCTCGGCCTCAACCCGGAGAACATGCGCTTCTTCGAGCACCCGCAGGAGAAGCTCAGCCACTACTCCAAGCGCACCGTCGACATCGAGTACCGCTTCCGGTTCGCCGGCACCGAGTTCGCCGAGCTCGAGGGCATCGCCAACCGCACCGACTTCGACCTGACGTCGCATGGCGAGCACTCCGGCACCGACCTCTCCTACTACGACCAGGAGAAGGAGGAGCGCTGGATCCCCTACGTCATCGAGCCGGCGGCCGGCCTCACGCGCGCCGTCCTCGCCTTCCTGCTGGACGCGTACGACGAGGACGAGGCGCCCAACGCCAAGGGCGGCGTCGACAAGCGCACGGTGCTGCGGCTCGACCCGCGCCTGGCTCCCGTCAAGGTGGCGGTGCTGCCGCTGTCGCGCAACGAGAACCTGTCGCCGAAGGCCAAGGAGCTCGCGGCGACGCTGCGCAAGCACTGGAACATCGAGTTCGACGACGCCGGCGCGATCGGCCGCCGCTACCGCCGCCAGGACGAGATCGGCACGCCGTTCTGCGTGACGGTCGACTTCGAGACGCTCGACGACGACGCCGTCACCGTGCGCGAGCGCGACTCGATGGCCGCAGGAGCGCATCGGCCTCGACGCGCTCGTCGGCTGGCTGGCCGCCCGCCTGCCCGCCTGCTGACCCCCGGCCCTGCGGCCGATCCTGCAGTTGGCGTCAGTCCGAGCGGAGTCTTGTGACGCTGCCTGCAGGATCGCGGTCGTAGGCTCGCGCACTGGCGCTGCTAGCCGAGCGCGGAACCAGTCGCACGTCAGGCAGGCCGATCGTGAGCACGCGAGCGCGTCGTGCACCGTCATGAGGGGCGCAGCGATGCTCCCCGTCACCGTCATCCCGGGCTTCGGTCTGCGCTGGCCTGCCCGGGGGCTGGCTGAACCGTCACCCGGACGGTGATCCCGGCTACGCGGAGGCGTCGGCGGGCGGCTCGTCATGGGGCTGTTCGATCCTGCCCCGGGTCCGGGGACTTCACCCTGCAGCCGAACGAGTCGCGCGTGCTCGTGACTGTTCGGCCGACGGTCGCGGCGAGCGCCGACCACCTGGGCGTCGATCCGTTCTCAGCAACGCGACGGCTCGGGCCGCGGTCCGCACCGCGCTGGCGGTGGCGGCGAGGCTCGGCACGAAGGGCTCGGGCGGGACGGTTCAAGGCGTCGTTGCGGGCTCGCACCCTGCTGGGCGCCAAGCCTGAAGCGTCAACGATCGCCGCGGCAATCCCCTCGAGATCGCGGCGATGGTGGGTGCGGCGCGTGCAGGACACCGCCCAGGCGGTGTTCGAACGTCGACAACTACGAGACGTACGTGACGACGCAGGCCGAGACCGCGCTCCGGCACATCGCCACCGCCTACAACGACGACCAGGGCGAGGATGTGGACGCGCTCGCCCCGGAGATCGACCTT
This sequence comes from uncultured bacterium, assembly GCA_963707385.1. GTDB lineage: Bacteria > Actinomycetota > Actinomycetes > S36-B12 > S36-B12 > UBA10649. Next base: position 104,257 of record CAVPPK010000010.1, read on the forward strand.
GCGGCGGGAACCGCCGACGAGGTCTCGGCTGCCCTCCGCGAGGCACATCTGGGCACTCGGCTCGCGGCGCGGCGGCGTGGCTGGTCGACGACGCACGGCTCACCCGTCTGGCCTACGCGCCTGAGTCGCGCAGGCGATGCTGCGCCGCCAGCAGGCGGAGACCGTCATCGCTGCGCGGTCGGAAGATCGTCACGGGCGCCGTGAGCATGGTCGAGACGGCTCTTGACCAGCTGGCCGAGCACGAGGTCGTCCAGCTGGACGAGGATCGACGGGCGACCATGGTGAGCAACCTGCTCGTCGTGCTGTGCGGCGAGGCGGACGTTACCCCGGTGCTGAACGCCGGGGGGCCGACCTCCTGACCAGCTTCAGGTACAGCGGATGCGCTGGCTCGGTCGTCGGGGACGTATCCCTGCTCGGGATGTCCTCGTGCGAGTGTGGCGGTGCGTAGCCCTCGGACTCCACGCGCGCGGCGTTCTTCGGCAGCAGCAGGCTCATGAGCAGGCCGACGACCACGAACCCGCCCGCCACCCAGGCCACGAGCTTGATGGCCTCGGCGAAGCCCGCCGATGCGCCCTCGACGAGCACGTCGCCGCCCGGCGCCTCGGCGAGAGCCGGGGATCGCCTGACCTGCTGACGAGGCGACGGCGTCGGACACCTGCGCCGCCTGCTCCGGCGGGCACGCCGCGGTCCTCGAGCTGGCTCGCCACGCTGCCGAGGCCGAAGATGAGGGTGGCGCCGATGATCGCGGTGCCGATGGCCGCGCCGACCTGACGGGAGGTGGACTGGACCGCGCTGGCCTGGCCGGACTCCGCCACGGGAACCTCGGAGAGGATGACGCCGGTGAGCTGAGCCGTCGCGAAGCCGACGCCCATGCCGTAGACGAACAGCCAGGGGGCCATCTGCCAGCCGGTCACCGTGGTGGACAGGACGAAGCCGAGGCCGATGATGCCGATCGCCTCGAGGGCCATGCCGAGCTGCAGGACGCGCACCGGTCCCATGCGCTGCGACAGCGGGGCGCCGAGTCCCGACGCCACGAACGAGCCGATCGCCAGGGCCAGCAGGATGACGCCGGTCTCGAGGGCGTCGTACCCGCGGGTGGCCTGCAGGAACAGCGGCAGGGCGAACAGCAGGCCGAACTCGCCGAGGCTCACGACGAGCGCCACGATGTTGCCGGCGCCGAAGGTGCGGATGCGGAACAGCCGCAGGTCGACGACGACGACCTTGCCGGCCGCGCACCCGACGCAGCTCGAGGGCGACGAACGCGGCGAGCGCGATGACGGCGAGCACGGCGGCGACCGCCACGATGGAGATCGTCGTCGAGGGCCAGGTCCAGCCCGCTGCGGAGAACGTCGCGGTCGGGGTGATCCAGCCGTAGCGCTGGCCCTCGATCAGGGCGAACACGAGGCCGAACAGGCCCGCGGTGATGAGGATCGTGCCGAGGATGTCGAAGCCCTTCGGGCCGCCCAGCTCCTTGGTCTCGGGCACGGTCATGAAGACGCCGACCAGCACGATGATGCCGATCGGGACGTTGATGAGGAACGCCCAGTGCCAGGACGCGTACGTCGTCAGCCAGCCGCCGACCAGCGGCCCGAGGGCCGCCATGCCGCCGATCGTGCCGCCCCAGACGGCGAAGGCGATCGGCGCGGTCCTTGCCGACGAAGACCGCGTTGATGACCGAGAGCGAGCTCGGCAGGATCATGGCGCCGCCGATGCCCTGGAGGGCGCGGGCCGCGATGAGGGTGTTGGCGGAGTCGGACGCGGCGACCAGCACGCTGGCGGCGACGAACACGACGACGCCGAGCATGAACAGCAGCTTGCGTCCGGAGCGGTCGGCGATCCGGCCCGAGAGGATGAGCAGCGACGCGAAGGTGAGCGAGTACGCCGCGCTGACCCACTCGGCGTCGCTCGTCGTGAGCCCGAGGTCCTGCACCATCGTCGGGATCGCGACGTTCACGATGGTGGCGTCGAGGATGATCATCGACACGCCGAGGGCGAGGAAGGCCAGAGCGGCCCAGCGCTTCCGCCCGGTCAGGACGGTGCCGGCGTTGAAGTCGGTCGGGGCGCTCATGGTGCTCCTTCGGCGGGCGGGACTCGGGCTCTTGCCGACGTGGTGTCGGGATGAAGTCTGCCGCATCCCGGGAGTGGGAGAATCACGGCGTGCCCCTGCCCTTCGACCCTCCCGTCGTGCTCGCGCCGATGGCCGGGATCACCAACCGCGCCTTCCGGTCGCTCGCCCGCGAGTCCGCGCATGCCGTGGTGGGGGATCGCGGCGTCGGCATGTACGTGTCCGAGATGGTCACGTCCCGGGCCCTCGTCGAGCGCAGCGCCGAGTCGCTCGACCTCGTGACCTTCGGTCCCGACGAGGATCCCGCGCGCGGTGCAGCTCTACGGGGTCGACCCGGGTACCGTCGCGGCCGCCGTCCGGCTGCTGGTCGACGAGGACCGGGCCGACCACATCGACCTGAACTTCGGGTGCCCCGTGCCCAAGGTCACCCGCAAGGGCGGCGGCAGTGCGCTGCCGTGGAAGCGCGACCTCTTCCGCAGCATCGTCCACGACGCGATCGCGGCGGCCGACGGCCGCGTCCCGGTGTCGGTCAAGATGCGCAAGGGCATCGACGACGACCACCTCACCTACCTCGACGCGGGCCGGGCGGCCGCCGAGGAGGGCGTCGCGTGGGTGGCTCTGCACGGGCGCACGGCGGCCCAGATGTACGCCGGCACGGCGGACTGGGACGCGATCGCCCGGCTCAAGGAGGCGCTCGCCCCGCTCGGCACGCCGGTCCTCGGGAACGGCGACATCTGGACCGCGGCCGACGCGATGCGCATGGTCGCGCAGACCGGTGCGGACGGCGTCGTCGTGGGACGCGGCTGCCTCGGCCGCCCGTGGCTGTTCGGCCAGCTGGCCGCCGCCTTCGCGGGCGAGCCGATCCCGGACGACCCGGCGCTGCCGAGCGTGCTGGCCACGCTGCGGCGGCACGCGCAGCTGCTCGTCGACGACTACGGCGAGCTCAAGGGCTGCCGCGACATCCGCAAGCACATGGCCTGGTACCTCAAGGGCTTCAGCGTGCGACAGCCGATCCGGCAGTCGCTCGGCACCGTGACGTCGCTGGCCGAGCTCGACGCGCTCCTGGCGCAGATCGACTCCGAGCAGGAGTTCAACACGCAGGTGGGGGAGGGTCCACGCGGTCGCACGTCGGGCAATCGACGGCCCACGCTGCCGGACGGCTGGCTCGACTCGCCCTTCCTCGACGCCGAGGCCGCGGCGATCGTCGCGCAGGCCGAGCTGTCGGTCAGCGGCGGCTAGGCCGGGGCTTCAGCCGAAGAGCGCGGAGCCGTACTTGAGCAGGATCATCGCGACGAGGATCGCGAACAGCAGGATCGCGCCGAGGGTGTCGGCGCCGGCGCGCAGCCAGCTCGCCACGGTGCGGTACGCATCCGCGGACAGCCGGAAGTTGTTGTCGAGCAGGTTGACACGCGTCATGCTGACGAACACGAGAGTGGTGGTGACGGTGATGGTCAGGCACCACGGGCACAGGGCGCCGATGACGAAGAAGGACTGGTAGAACAGCCAGTAGGCGAACGCGAAGCCGATGAAGTACACGACCTGGGCCGACAGCATGAACCAGCGCGGGAAGCGCACTCCGCCGAGCGCGGCCACCGCGATCGTGATCACGACGGGCTCGGCGATGAGGCCGAGGTACGCGTTGGGGAAGCCCAGCAGGCTCGCCTGCCACGAGGCGCCCACGGTGCCGCAGGACAGGACGGTGTTGATGTCGCAGTTGAGGTCGGCGAACGGGTTCTCGGCCAGGGCGAGCGCCTCGATGGAGAGCACGAGGGACGCGACCAGGCCGATGAGCGAGGAGACGAGCATCTCGATGTAGGTGCCGCGGTAGCGCACCGGGGCGCCCTCGAAGCGCGCCGGCCGGGGATCGTCGGCGTCGAAGCCCTCGGCGGTGCCCTCGGCGGTCGTCGTCATGGGGGCGAGCCTACGTTGTCGCGCCCGTCCGCCCGGCGGGTGTCCGACGTCACAGAGCCGGGACGAGGGTCCCGGCCGTTGGACCCTTGCCACGAGTACCCCCGGGGGTGTCGGGTAGCACCATGACCTCGACCTCCACCTCCGCCCCGTCCCTGCACACGTACGTCTACGACTTCGCCCAGGGTGACCGCACCCAGGGCGACCTGCTGGGTGGCAAGGGCGCCAACCTGGCAGAGATGACGCGCATGGGACTGCCGGTCCCGCCCGGCTTCACCATCACGACGGAGGCCTGCCGCTACTTCCTCGAGCACGGTCACGGACCGGACGGCCTGCGCTCCCAGATCGCGCGCCACGTGCAGCGCCTGGAGGAGGAGATGGGGCGCAAGCTCGGCGACCCGGAGTTCCCCCTGCTCGTGTCGGTGCGGTCGGGAGCCCGGTTCTCGATGCCGGGCATGATGGAGACCGTCCTCAACATCGGGCTGAACGACGCCAGCGTCACGGGCCTCGCCCGGCACGCCGACGACGACCACTTCGCGTGGGACTCCTACCGCCGCCTGATCCAGATGTTCGGCAAGACGGTCCTCGAACTGCCCGGCGACGACTTCGAGCACGCACTCGAGCAGATGAAGGCCAGCGCCGGGGTGACGACGGACGTCGACCTGCCCGTCGAGTCGCTGCGGCGCCTCGTCGACGTCTACAAGTCGATCATCCGCGAGGGCACGGGCCACGAGTTCCCGCAGGATCCGTACCAGCAGCTCGACCTCGCCATCCGCTCGGTGTTCCACTCCTGGAACACCGACCGCGCGCGGCTGTACCGCCGGCAGGAGCGCATCCCGCACACGCTGGGCACGGCCGTCAACGTCCAGGTCATGGCCTTCGGCAACGCCGGCCCGGGCTCCGGCACCGGCGTCGCGTTCACGCGCGATCCCGGCACCGGCCACCGCGGCATCTACGGCGACTACCTCCCCGACGCGCAGGGCGAGGACGTCGTCGCCGGCATCCGCAACACCCTGCCGCTGCAGGAGCTGGAGGACCTCGATCCCGCCTCGTACACGCAGCTCATGGACATCATGCACAAGCTCGAGCTGCACTACCGCGACCTGTGCGACATCGAGTTCACGGTCGAGCGCGGCAAGCTGTGGATGCTCCAGACCCGCGTGGGCAAGCGCACGGCGGGTGCGGCCTTCCGCATCGCGGTGCAGCTCGTCGACGAGGGCGTCATCTCCATGGACGAGGCCCTGATGCGGGTCAGCGGCCACCAGCTGAGCCAGCTGATGTTCCCGCGCTTCGCGGCCGGCGACGACCACGCGATGATCGCCAAGGGCATGAACGCCTCGCCCGGCGCGGCCGTCGGCCGGGTCGTCTTCGACTCCTCCACCGCGGTCAAGTGGGCGGCGAGCGGCGAGAAGGTCATCCTCGTCCGTCGCGAGACCAACCCCGACGACCTCGAGGGCATGATCGCGGCAGCCGGCATCCTCACGAGCCGCGGCGGCAAGACCTCGCACGCGGCCGTCGTCGCGCGCGGCATGGGCAAGACCGCCGTGTGCGGCGCCGAGCAGCTCGAGGTCGACACCAAGGGCAGGCTCATGGTGTCGCACGGCGGCGTGACGGTGAAGGAGGGCGACACCGTCTCGATCGACGGCACCACCGGCGAGGTGTTCCTCGGCGAGGTGCCGGTCATGCCGAGTGCGGTCGTGACGTACTTCGAGGCGGGGCTCGAGGCCGGACTCGACGGCGCCGACGAGCCGACGGCCGAGCTCATCCGGGCGGTCGACCGGCTCATGCAGCACGCGGACAAGGCCCGGCGGCTCCGGGTGCGCGCGAACGCGGACACCCCGCAGGACGCCACCCGTGCCCGGCACATGGGTGCCGAGGGCATCGGCCTGCTGCGCACCGAGCACATGTTCCTGGGCGAGCGGAAGACGTACGTCGAGCGGCTGATCCTCGCCGACGACGAGGCCGATCGGAAGGAGGCGCTCGACGCGCTCCTGCCCCTGCAGCGCAAGGACTTCATCCGGATCCTCGAGGCGATGGACGGGCTGCCGGTGACCATCCGGCTCATCGACCCGCCGCTGCACGAGTTCCTGCCGGACCTCACCGAGCTCGCCGTGCGCGTCGCGCTCGCCGAGTCCCGCGGCGAGGACGTCGAGGCCGACCTGCGCCTCCTGCAGGCGGTCAACCGGCTGCACGAGCAGAACCCGATGCTCGGACTGCGCGGCGTACGCCTGGGCCTGGTGCTGCCGGGACTGTTCGCTCTGCAGGTGCGGGCGATCGCGGAGGCCGCGTGCTTCCGCCAGCGGATGGGCGGCGACCCCCGTGCGGAGATCATGATCCCGCTGGTCGGCTCGATCCAGGAGCTCGAGCTGGTCATCGACGAGGCGGCGGGCGTGCTCAAGGAGGTCGCCGACGCCAACGGCTGCACCCTGAGGTTCCCGATCGGCACGATGATCGAGCTGCCGCGTGCGGCGCTCACGGCCGGGCAGATCGCCGAGGCCGCGGAGTTCTTCTCCTTCGGCACGAACGACCTCACGCAGACCACGTGGGGCTTCAGCCGCGACGACGTCGAGGCGGCCTTCTTCTCCGCCTACCTGGAGAAGGGCGTGTTCGGTGTCTCGCCGTTCGAGTCGATCGACCGCGAGGGCGTCGGCGAACTGGTCCGCATCGCGGTGAAGAAGGGCCGCGCCAAGCGGCACAACCTGCACTGCGGCGTCTGCGGCGAGCACGGCGGCGACCCCGACTCGATCCACTTCTTCGACGAGGTCGGCCTCGACTACGTGTCCTGCTCCCCGTTCCGGGTGCCGGTCGCGCGGCTCGAGGCGGGCCGGGCGTCGCTCTCGCGGCACGTGGGCCGCAGCGACACCCGCTGACCGCCGACGGTGAGCAGGGTGGACGGGGAGACCACCGTCGGCGGTGTCGTAACCGGGTAACGGATGGGGCACGTGTGACTATTGGTGCGTGAGCGCCCCCACCTACGCGTCCCCGGACGCGCGGCGGGGCCGGATCGCTCGCCACCACCCATCCGCTCGCCGTCCCGCGGACCGCCCGCGGCGTGGCCACCGCGTCGGTCACCCTGCTCGGCGCCCTGCTGCTCCTGCTGCCCATCGGCGCGGTGCTGCAGATCGTGCTCAGCGCGCAGCTGGACGACCGGTCGCAGACCCAGGCCATCGTGGTGCTGGATCCGGCTCGGTACTGGGGCGACTCGACACCGGTGCTCCGGGCGCGCCTCGCGCACGCGGCCACGCTGTACCGCGAGGGGGTCGCCCCGGTGATCGTGGTCACCGGACCGCGGCGCTCAGCGGCGTTCGAGCGCTTCGAGCTGATGTCGCACGGGGTGCCGGCCAGGGACATCGTCGCCTTCGACACGGGCGTCGACACCGTCGGCTCGCTGCGGGTCGTCGCCGGGGTCATGCGCGACCTCGGCTGGTCGCGGCCACGGTCGTGACGGATCCCGCCCACGCGGCGCGTGCCCAGGCGACCGCGTCGGCCTACGGCATCGACGCCCACCTGTCGCCGACCGAGTCGGGGCCGGGCACGGCGATGACCTCGGAGTACGTGGGCCGCGAGACGCTGGCCCTGCTGCGCTACTACGCCGTGACCCGCTGGCAGGTCCCGCAGGTCATCCGCTGAAGGCGCCGACGGTGCAGGGACAGCCTCCCGCCGACGGCCGGATTAGCATGGCGACGTGAGCAGACGGACCGCCTTCGCCGTCGCCGCACTGCTCCTCCTGCCAGGGCTGCTCGCCGGCTGCGGCCGCGACCAGCCGGCGTCGGCCCTCGTCGGCACGGACACCGTCTCGTCGCAGGACCGCTCCGAGGTCCCAGTCATCGCCGGTACCACCCTCGACGGTCGAGCCGCTCGACGTGGCAGACCTGCGCGGTCGCATCGTCATCGTCAACTCCTGGGCCTCGTGGTGCGCGCCCTGCCGCGAGGAGACCCCTGCCTTCGTCGAGCTGTCCAAGGGCGTCGACCCCGACGACGTCGCGATCGTGGGGCTCAACGTGACCGATGACGACGCGGCTGCTCGCGCGTTCGCGGACGAGTTCGACATGCCCTATCCCGAGCATCGTGGACGCCGAGGGCGACATCCTCGCCACCATCCCGGGCGTGCCGCCGTCGTCGCTGCCGAGCACGGTCATCCTCGATCGGGACGGGCGCATCGCGGCCCGGGTCATCGGGGCCACCGATGCGATGGAACTGGCGACGCTGGTCGCCGCGATCATGGACGAGGAGCCGGCTCCGACGTCCTGAGGTAATCGGCGCATTGGGAGTGTGTACGGGTTCGGTTAGCCGGGGCCTGTCCGGTTCGCTCCGGTCGATTCGGTCGACCAGCATGGGTGCATGAGCATCACGAGCGACGCCCGGAGGACCGCGCAGCCTGCCCTGGGGGAGACCGATCATCGCGCGGTCCGCCGCCTGCCCCGCCCGCGAGTCTCGCGCGTGATCACGTCCGACCTGCTCGCCGTCGGCGGATTCGTCACGCGTCGTGACCCTCGGCCTCTGGTGGCAGCACGGCGGGCTGACCGCGCTTCTCGCCGGCGGGATCGAGACGCTGTCGGGGATCGGTCAGCTGTCGGGTCTCATCGCGGCTCTGGCCGCCCTCGGGGGCCTCGTCCTGACATCGCGCCCGCGTGCGATCGAGCGACGCTATGGACAGGACCAGCTGCTCGCCGTCCATCGCTGGTTCGGGATCGTCACCGTGGTGATGGTCGTCGTGCACGCGATCACCGACACCTGGGCATGGGGTGCGGCCACGGGCGGCACCATCGTCACCGGGCTCGTGTCCCTGCTCGCCAACGAGGCATGGATGGTAGCCGCGACGGCAGGCACGGTTCTGATGATCGTCATCGGCCTGTCGTCCTGGCGGCGGGTGCGGCGACTCATCCCCTACGAGACCTGGTACTTCGTCCACCTGACCGGCTACCTCGCCGTGCTGCTCGGCTTCGGCCACCAGCTGACCCTCGGTGCGGACTTCGCCACCGACACACTGGCCTTCTGGTGGTGGAGCGCCCTGTTCGTGGCCGCGTTCGCCCTGATCTCCTACGCGCGGCTCGGTGACCTGGTGCGATCGGTCAGCCGACGCTTCTACGTCACCGCCGTGTCCCGCGAGGCCAACGGCATCGGCTCGCTGCACGTGTCCGGCCCTGGGCTGCGGGGGCTGGCGGTGGCCGGCGGGCAGTTCTTCAACGTGCGGGCCCTCACGGGTGACCTGTGGTGGCAGACGCACCCGTTCTCGGTGTCCGCGGCCCCGACGACCGCGGGCCTGCGCTTCACGATCAAGGAGCTCGGCGAGGACTCCACGCGCATGCTGCAGCTGCGACCGGGCACCCGCCTGATCCTCGAGGGCCCGTACGGCGTGTTCACCGCCGAGCGAGCCGAGGGGGCGCCGGTCGTGCTCGTGGCCGGCGGAGTCGGCATCGCGCCGATCCGAGCGCTGCTCGAGGACTGCGGTCCGCACCAGCGCCCAGTCGTGATCGTGCGCGTCCACGACGATGCCGACGTCGCCCATCGCCTGGAGCTCGAGCGCATGGTCGCCGCGCGGAACGGCACGCTGCACGTGCTGTCCGGTCCGCGGCGCTGGTTCGCCCGGAACGATCCCGTTCGCGCCCGAGTCCCTGCGGGCCTGGATCCCCGATCTCGCCCGCACGCCACGTGTTCGTCTGCGGCCCCGCCTCGCTGGAGTCGGCCGTCATGAAGGGCATGCGCAGGGCCGGCGTCCCCGCCGGGCACATCCATCACGAGCGATTCGGAGTCTGACATGGCTGGACTGGCACGACGCCTCGCACCCGCGGCCGCGCTCGGCGGACTGGCGATGATCATCGTCGGCGTCGCCGATCCGGCCATCGCCGGTCGCACCGACGCGACCGCGACCGGTGCCGCGCAGGAGCAGACGGCCACGGCTGAGGCACCCGCTGCCACGGCGGAGGCACCACGCCGGCGGAGGACTCGACGGCCACGTCGGGCACCGCCGAGACCGCGACGACGTGCGCGAACGGCGAGCAGGTCACCGGGGACTCCGTCATGACGCAGTGGGGACCGGTCCAGGTGTCCGCCACGGTCGCCGGCGGCCAGGTGTGCGAGGTGCATGCCGTGAGCTGGCCGAGCAACGACGGCAAGTCCCAGATGATCAACTCCTACGCGATTCCCGCAGCTCGACCAGACGGCCACCTCGTCCAGCGGGACCCAGCTGGACTACGTCTCGGGCGCGACCTACACGTCCGACGCCTACGCCCAGTCCCTGCAGTCGATCCTGGACGCGCTGTGACGACGGCCAGCGGTCGGTACCCGGCTCGTCTTCCCGGTCATGGGGACGGTGAGCAGCATCGTGGTGCCCCGCGCACGAGCGGGCCAGGCTCGGCAGCGGATGCCGTGGACGAAGCGCTGCACGCCGCTCGTCTGGAGCTCGAGCGGATGGACCTGAGGTTCAGCCACTACCGAGCCGACAGCGACATCAGCCGATGGGTGGCCGGCGACGACGTCTCCCGCGCGGCGACCGCCGACATCGAGCACGTGCTTCGCGAGTGCGGACGGCTGCACCGGGACTCGAACGGCGTCTTCCGGGCGCGGAACCCGCGGACCGAGGCCCTCGACACGGCCGGGTACGTGAAGGGCTACGCGATCGCGCCGTGCTGCCGACGAACTGCTCCTGCATGGGCTCTCGAGCTTCGCGTTGGGCGTCGGTGGCGACGCCACGTTCGCCGGGCGGCCGAGCGACTGACCGGCCCTGGCAGGTCGCCGTGCAGGATCCCGACGCGTCAGGTTCGGCGTGCTCGCCGTCATCCCGGTCGTCGACGGTGCCGTCGCGACGTCGGGCACGGCCGAGCGCGGCGAGCACATCTGGCTGCGGCGACCGACCGACGGCGCGACGCGGCATGCGGCTCCTTCACCGTGATCGGCCCGGACATCGCCGAGGCCGATGCGTACGCGACCGTCGGCTTCGCCATGGGCGAGGCCGGCATGGAGTGGGTTCGATCGCACGACGGCTACCGGTCGCTGGTCGTCCGCACCGACGGGACCGTGCGATCGGACGCCGCACTAGTCTCGGCAGCGTGAGCCCGGTCCCGTCCTCTGCGTACGACGAGCACGACACCGCCCGGTGGGTCGACGAGCCGGTCAAGGAGTCGGTGCGCAGCGCGTTCGCGCGCGACCGGGCCCGCGTGCTCCACTCCGCCGCCCTGCGCCGGCTCGCGGCCAAGACGCAGGTCATGGTCGCGGGGGAGGCCGACTTCCCCCGCACCCGGCTGACCCACACGCTCGAGGTGGCGCAGATCGCCCGCGAGCTCGGCGCGGCGCTCGGCTGCGACCCCGACGTCGTCGAGGTGGCCGGCCTGGCGCACGACCTCGGCCATCCGCCCTACGGCCACAACGGCGAGGAGGCGCTCGACCGCATCGCCGACCGCATCGGCGGCTTCGAGGGCAACGCCCAGTCCCTGCGGGTGCTCACCCGGCTCGAGGCCAAGGTCGTGGATCCGCCGACAGGGGCGAGCGTCGGCCTGAACCTGAGCCGCGCCTCGCTCGACGCGGCGTGCAAGTACCCGTGGACGCAGGCGTCCCGGCCTGCGCAAGTTCGGCGCCTACGCCGACGACGTGCCGGTCTTCGAGTGGCTGCGCGAGGGCGCCATCGGCGATCGCACCTGCATCGAGGAGCAGGTGATGGACTGGTCCGACGACGTCGCCTACTCCGTGCACGACTTCGAGGACGCCGTCCACTCGCGGCATGGCCGCACTCGAGGCCTTCGCCTCGCCCGAGGAGCGGCGCGCGCTCGTGGAGGTGGCGCACGAGCGCTTCCCCGACGAAGGCGAGCCGGCGGCGCTGGCCGAGGCGCTCGACCGGCTCGTGGCGCTGGACTACTGGCCGCGCCGGTTCGACGGCTCCATGGCCGACCTCGTCGCGCTGAAGCACTTCACCAGCTACCTGATCGGGCGGTTCTGCTCCACGGCCCAGGTGGCGACCCAGGTCGCCTACGGTCCCGGGACCGCACACCCGGTACGGCGCGAACCTCGTCGTGCCGGAGGAGGTGCGCGCGGAGGTGTCCGTCATGAAGGCGGTGGCCGTGCTCTACGTCATGCATCGGCCGGGCGCCGAGCTGGAGTACGCCACGCAGCAGACGACGATCGCCGAGCTGGTCAACGCCCTGGTCCTCGACGGCGGCAGGTCGCTCGAGCCCTGGCTCCGCGACGCGTACGCGACGGCGCCCGACGACGCCGAGCGGCTGCGGGTGATCATCGACCAGGTCGCGAGCCTGACCGACGTGAGCATCGTCGCCTGGCACCGCGACCTCGTGCGCTGACGCCTGACCGTCGTCCTCGAGGCGTGGTCCTGCGACACTCGCGGGATGTGGCGGCAGCTGTTCATCTCGCTCGCCGTGGCCGTCGTCGTCCTCTGGCTCCTGCTCGTCGCGGCGCTGTGGCTGCTGCGGCCGCGCGGGCGGGATCTCACGCAGGCCATCCGCCTGCTCCCCGACCTCATCCGGCTGCTGACCCGCCTCGCGCGCGACACCACCCTGCCTCGCGCGCCGAGGATCTGGCTGTGGCTGCTGCTCGGCTACCTGGCGATGCCGATCGACCTCGTGCCGGACGTCATCCCGGTGCTCGGCTACGCGGACGACGCGATCGTCAGCGTCCTCGTCCTCCGGCTCGTCGCACGCCGCGTCGGGACCGTCGCCCTGCGCGAGCGCTGGCCGGGGACCCCGGAGGGCTTCGCGACGATCTGCACGCTCGCGGGGCTCCCCGTCGAGGAGGAGTGACAGCGGGTCAGGCCGCCGCCACGATCGCCAGCAGCCGGTCGATCTCCTCGGTGGTGTTGTACGCGTGCGGGCTCACGCGCACGAGTCCCGTCGAGGCCGTGCGACGTCGAAGTCGCGACGCGAGTAGTCGGGCGTCGACAGGCTGACGTTCACGCCCGCCGCCTTGATGTGCGCGGCGAGCTCGGCCGCGGGAATGCCGTCGCGCGTCAGCGTGACGATGCCGCTGCGGACCTGCCCGCGGTCGTGCACGTGGACTCCGGGGATCGTCTCGAGTCCGCTCGCGGGCGTACTGCGCGAGCTCGGCGATGCGCCGCGAGAGCGCCTCGATGCCGCAGTCGAGGGCGTAGTCGATGGCGGCGCCCATGCCCGAGCAGCGCCGCGTACGACTTCTCCCAGTACTCGAAGCGGCGCGCGGTCTGCTGGACCTCGTAGCCGTCGCTGGTCCACGTCGCCGAGTGCAGGTCGAGCGGGAACGGCTCCAGCTCGTCGAGGGCGGCATCGGACGCGTACAGGAATCCGGTGCCTCGCGGGCCGCGCAGGAACTTGCGCCCGGTGGCCGAGACGAAGTCGGCGCCGATCGCCGTCGACGTCGACCGGCAGCTGGCCGATGGACTGGCAGGCGTCGACGAGGTACCAGGTGTCGGTCTCCCGCAGGACGGCGCCGATCGCGGCGACGTCGTTGATCAGGCCGTTCTGCGACGGGCAGTGCGTCACCGCGACGACGGCGACGTCGGTGTCGAGCAGGTCGCGGAACGCCGACGACGTCGACGGTGCCGTCCTCGCCGTCCGGGATGAACTCGATCCGGGCGCCCGTGCGTCATCGCCAGCTGCATGAGGGGCAGGACGTTGGACGCGTACTCGGCCGACGACACCAGGATGCGGTCGCCCTGCGTTGAGGGGCCGCGTGAACGCGATCGGCGGCGAGGGCCCGCGACCAGGCGGCGGTGGCCGACTCGAGCAGGGCGATCTGGTCCGGCCGGGCCCCGACGAGGGCGGCGGCCGAGTCGCGGACGGCCTCGATCCGGTCGGCCGCCTCGGCGTGCGCCTCGTACCCGCCGATCTGCTCCTCGCGCCGCAGGTGCGTCGACGACCGTGTCGGTGACGATGGCCGGCGGCAGGGCCGACCCGGCGTTGTTGAGATGAGTGACAGAAGCGCAGCCGGGCGTGTCGGCCCGGAGCCGGTCCACATCGAGGTGTCCTCATACCGGCATTCAATCGGGTCGGACGGGGTGCACGCATGGCGACCTAGACTCGGGCCATGGCCGGCCGGATCCGCGACGAGGACATCGCCCTCGTGCGCGAGCGTGCCCGGATCGAGGAGGTCGTCCGCGAGTACGTCACCCTGAAGTCGGCCGGCGGCGGCTCGCTCAAGGGGCTGTGCCCGTTCCACGACGAGCGGTCGCCCAGCTTCCACGTCACCCCGAGCCGGGGCATGTGGTACTGCTTCGGCTGCGGTGAGGGCGGCGACGTGCTCTCCTTCGTCCAGAAGATCGACCACCTGAGCTTCGCCGAGGTGGTGGAGAAGCTCGCCGACCGCACCGGCGTCGAGCTGCGCTACGTCGACGGCGGCGCCGCCATCAACCGCCAGCAGGGCCAGCGCACGCGCCTGGTCGAGGCCCACAAGGTGGCGGCCGCGTTCTACGTCGAGCAGCTCGCGACGCCCGAGGCCCAGACCGGCCGCGAGTTCCTCACGGCGCGCGGCTTCGACGCGGCTGCGGCCGCCCACTTCGGCGTCGGCTTCGCGCCCAAGGGCTGGGACGCGCTCACCAACCACCTGCGCAAGAAGGGCTTCACCGACGCCGAGCTGCTGGCCGGCGGACTCGTCAGCCAGGGCAACCGCGGGCCCTACGACCGCTTCCGCGGCCGGCTGGTGTGGCCGATCCGCGACCTCGGCGGCGAGGTGATCGGCTTCGGCGCTCGCAAGCTGTTCGACGACGACGACGGCCCCAAGTACCTGAACACCCCGGAGACGCCGATCTACAAGAAGAGCCAGGTGCTCTACGGCATCGACCTGGCGCGTCGAGACATCTCGAAGAACCAGCAGGCCGTGATCGTCGAGGGCTACACCGACGTGATGGCCTGCCACCTCGCGGGCATCACCACCGCCGTCGCCACCTGCGGCACCTCCTTCGGCACCGAGCACATCAAGGTCCTGCGCCGGCTGCTCATGGACGACGACCAGATGCGCGGCAGCGTGGTGTTCACCTTCGACGGCGACGCGGCCGGGCAGAAGGCGGCGCTGCGCGCCTTCGAGGAGGACCAGCGCTTCGTCACCCAGACGTTCGTCGCGGTCGAGCCGAGCGGCCTGGATCCGTGCGACCTGCGCATCCAGCACGGCGACGCCGCCATCGTCGCCCTGGTCGATCGCCGGGTGCCGCTGTTCGAGTTCGCGATCCGCTCCACGCTGGCCGGCCTACGACCTCGAGACCGCCGAGGGCCGCATCGCCGCGCTGCGCGACGCCGCGCCGATCGTCGCCAAGATCCGCGACACGGCCCTGCGCCCGGAGTACTCGCGCCGCCTGGCCGGGCTGGCTCGGCGTCGACGTCGCCACCGTCACGCAGGCGGTGCAGTCGGCCGGCCGCGCAAGCAAGGCGCCCGCACCGCCTCGGCGCGAGGCGTTCGCCGAACAGCAGCCCCCGGCCCCGGAGCCGCCGACGCGGCCGGCCATGCCCCGCACCGCATCCGGCTCCCGCCGCGACCCCGCCCTGGTCGTCGAGCGCGAGGCGCTCAAGTGCGCGCTCCAGCAGCCCGAGGTCGTCGCCGACTGGTACACGAGCGTGGAGGAGTCCGCCTTCACCCACCCGACCGCCCGGCAGGTGCACTACGCGATCGTGGGCGCCGGCTCGCCCCGGGCGGAGCTGTCGGGCCTGGCCTGGATCGACGCGGTCCTGGAGGCGTCCGTCGACGACGCCGTCCGAGGGCTGGTGCGCGAGCTGGCGGTCGAGCCGCTGCCGGCCGAGGCCGGCCAGGACGCCCGCTACGCCCTCGGCATGATCTCCCGGCTGCTGGAGCTCGACGCGTCCCGTCGTATCGACGAGCTGAGGGGCCGCCTCCAGCGCATCGACCCCGTTACGCAGGCCGAGGAGTACCAGAAGTGCTTCGCCGACCTCCTGGCGCTCGAGGAGTACCGGCGGTCCCGTGGGCAGGGCGCCCTCGGAGGGGAGGGTTCATGAGGATCATGCCGAAGCTCACCGGCCGACTGCCCGGGTGCCGTCATCGCCATGCTCGGGATCGGACCGGGGGAGCGAGTGGTCGCATGGGGGAGCAGCCCCGGGGCGGACGCCACGCAGACGCTGTTCGCCGCGGCCACCGACAAGGCCCTCTACCTGCAGGCGACCGGCGACCGGCTGCCGTGGGACAGGATCAGCAAGGCGACCTGGAACGACCCCCTGCTCGAGCTGGTCGTCTCGATGGACAGCGGCCAGCCCCGGCTGCTGCGCCTGACCGTCGAGGACGCCCGCGACCTGCCGGCGGCCGTGCACGATCGGGTCACCGCCAGTGTCCTCATCAGCGAGCGCGTCGACCTGGGCAACGGCGCGGGTGCGCTGATCGTCGCGCGCCGGTCCGACGACGACGACGTCCGGTGGACGGTCCTCTTCGACAGCGGCCTCGACACCACCGATCCGGTCCTGCGCGCCGCGGCGGATGCCGCGCTGGCCCGGCTGCGCGACGCCCTCGGCATCTGACGGCCGCCCGGGAGCCACCTGTGGGCGCGTCGCCCGGACCTTGCTATTCTTCGCGGGCTGGTCGGAAGGCCGGCGCGGTCCCCCATAGCTCAATTGGCAGAGCATTCGACTGTTAATCGAAGGGTTTCTGGTTCGAGTCCAGATGGGGGAGCAGGAGATGCCCCTGACCCTCACGGGTCGGGGGCATCCGTATGTCAGGTCGCCGTCAGGAGGCCAGCCACGCGAGGGCGTCACCCCGGGTCCGGACCTCTGTCGCACGCATCCCTCGGTTGACCATCGCCGTCACGAACAGGCCGGTCCATGTCGCCGGCATCACCTCGGTCGGGCGCACGACCGCAACGCGCAGGCGCTGGGGATCGCCGAACGAGGTCAAGCCGTCCGCGAACAGCACGATCTCGCTGGCGTTCGGGGCTTCCGTTGTCTCCGACATCTCCAGCATCACGTCGTGGATGCCGTGTGCTGTTGTCAGCGCCCAGGCCTCGTCCCGCACCACCACGGCGTCCTCGATGGTGAATCGCCCGTAGATGACCGCCTCGATCACCGGGTGCTCCGGCAGGAGGCACCGCACCGAAGTGGCCAATCGGTGCTCCTGACGTTGACGTGGGGCGCTGACCGCCCAGGGGGGTTCGTGCGCTGGACGAACCTTCGCACACGGCGAGGGGTCCAGCCGTCAGCCGCGCGGCTGTGAGATCAGCTGCAGGAGCAGTGCGCGAACGCATGCGTTGACCGCCGGCTCGGCATCATCCTCGACGTCCAGCGCGAGAACCTTGCTGCGGGACGTGTGCCCGCTGACGACACTGACCCGAGCCGGCCTCAGGCCAAGTGCGGTGGCGACCGCCTTGACGACGGCCTCGTTCGCCGCCCCGTCGACAGGTGGCGAGTTCACCGCCACAGCCAGCTGCGGCGGATCGCCGTAGGCGCCGCCCACCTTCGTGCGAGAGGCGCCCGGTCGCACGCGTACCGCGATGCGGATCATGCCCATGGCCGGATCCTGTCAGACGGGAGGTGCCACGCAGCCTCGTCGCCGCGGGGGACTCGGCCTCGTCGCGGGCGTAGCCTGAGAGAAGGCGTGTGGGGTCACGGGGGCCCCAGGGAGACCCTCCTCCGCGCGCGAGGAGGCAGTCATGCGTCTCATGACATCCATTCCGATCCTGATGCTGGCGGACCGCGCTCGCAGCCTGCGGCTCGTCAACGACGTCGACGGATTCCTCGGGTTCCGCGTCGACGCCGGCACCGCCTGCCGCTGGCCAGCGTCGTCCCGGTGGCACCGGCGGGGGACGTCGCCTGCGCCGATCTGGACATGGCGGCTGCCAACTTCCGCACGTACGTGCACTACGCCTCCCTCAACGTCGGCACCATGAACGACTCGGCACCGACCTTTGGGGACATGGCCGGCGCCCTCGGCGTGATGGCGGCCGCCGCACCCGACTGCGTGCCCGATGCCGTCGACGACATCGAGTCGCTGACGGTCGCCGCCCAGGGAGCGGCCGCGGCATTCCAGCCGGGCGAGGATCCTGATGCGATCGCCGCGCAGAAGCAGGCCCTCACGGCCCTGAAGGACGCGGGGGTGGCTGCGTGGACGCCCATGGGCATGGATCCGGCGGACTGGGACCTGACGCTGCAGTTCACCGAGTAGGCGGAAGGATCGGGCGCGACCCGACGCTAGGCTGTGCGGACCCTCAGGGGGCGGTAGCTCAGCTGGTTAGAGCCCCGGACTCATAATCTGGTCGTCGTCGGTTCGAGCCCGACCCGCCCCACGTCGTGTGTGTGCAGCTTCGGCTGATCCTTTACGGATTGGCTTCGCCTGATCCTTTACGCGGTTTCGGCTGATGCCTTACGGCGGCTTCGGCTGATGCTTGACACTCCTCCGATGTTGGTGGAGCTGAGTGTCATGGAGCAGAGGTATCAGGCAGTGTCGTTCGTGATCCACGACGGCGAGTCCGTGGTGGAGGTGGCGCGGCGTTTCAACGTCTCGCGTCAGACGGTGCATGCGTGGCTGGCCCGTTATGAGCGGGGCGGCCTGGCGGCGCTCGCGGATCGGTCGCATCGGCCGAAGGGGTGCGCGCATCAGATGCCGGCCGCGGTCGAGGCGGTGGTGCTGGAGCTGCGGCGGGTCCATCCGGAGTGGGGTCCGCGGCGGCTGCTGCACGAGCTGGCCCGGGAGGGGATCGAGCCGCTGCCGTCGCGGTCGGGGATCTACCGGCTGCTGCGGCGGCAGGACCTGATCGACCCGAACGCTCGGCGGCGCCGGGATCGCAAGTTCAAGCGGTGGGAGCGGGGCACGGCGATGGAGTTGTGGCAGATGGACGTG